>NZ_CP186553.1:0-3705942 GCF_051027425.1 Paraburkholderia caffeinilytica
ATGGCCACGAAGCGCGCGAAGAAGACAGACGTAGTCAGCCCGAGTTCGGCCGAATTGCGCAAGGCCGTAGAGGCGATCGCCATCCAGCCTAAGAGCGGCAAGATCACGCTCCTCACCCGTAAGCTGTTCAACGTGCTCCTCGCCGTCGCCCAGCAAGCTGACGAGTCTGGCGACACTTATCGGGCCTTGCTGTCCGACATCGTCGCCAATTCGGCTTTCGATTCGAACGACACCGCACTCGTGAAAGAGCACCTGCGGCGCATGGTGTCGGTGCAGGTTGAATGGAGTACCGGCACGTCCAGCCAGAAGCCGGGCCGGAAATGGGGTATTTCCACGCTGATTGCCGATGCGGAAATTCTCGAAGACCCCACCACCCGCCGCGTCTGGGTGGAGTTCTCGTTCGCGCCGAAGATCAAGAAGAAGCTGCTCGATCCGGTTCAGTATGCACGGCTGAGTCTGCAATTCCAGAGCCAGTTGCGCAGTAGCGCGGGTCTCGCGCTTTACGAGATTTGCGTTCGCTACCTGACCAACCCGAGCCATCTGACGATGCGCGAATCATGGGAATGGTGGCGCCCTATCCTCTCCGGCACGCCTGATACCGAGGCGGGCGACGAGGCGAAGCGCGAGTACAAATACTTCAAGCGTGATTACCTGCGGCCGGCTATCGCCGAAGTGAATGCGGTCACCAATATCTTCGTCGAATTGATCGAGCACCGGGAAGGACGGCGTGTCGCCGAGATCCAGTTCCGCGTGACCGAGCGCAAGCAGCCCATGCTTGCACTCGACGAACACCCGAATGTGTTCGACAGCACCCTGGTCGACCGGATGGTGAAGATCGGTATTCCGTTGAAAGAAGCGCAAACGCTCTACGCCGATAGCGAAGAAAACCGGATTCGCGCCGCTTTGCAGATGACCGAACAACGCATGCGCAGCACGTCTTTGCCCGCTGTGCGTAGCGCGCCGGCGCTGTTCAAGGATGCGTTGAAGAAAGGCTATGCGCCGCCGGTCGAAGTACTGCCGTCCGGTAGTGGTGGCAAAGCCGCGGTCGCTGCGCCGGCGGACGACCTGAAAGCGCGTCTGCTTGGCGAGTACTCGGCGGTTCGTCGCAAGGAAGCGCGCGAGCTTTATGAAGAACAAGGTGAGTCGGAACGGGAGATTGCGCGGAAGTCGTTTGAGGACGACGAGTTGCCGGATCTCGGCACGCACATGCGGGACGACTGGCGCCGTCGTGGACTGGAATCGAAGATCGTCGAAACGGCGTTCTTCGATTGGCTGGCTCGCAAAACGTGGGGCCAACCCACCGACGGCGACCTGCTCGCCTTCACGCTGAGCCAATCGCGCGCGGCTTAGCCATCAAGATCGCTTCAGGAAAAACGGCGGCACACGTGAGTGTGCCGCCGTTTCTTTTCCTGCGGATACTTTCCCCGCTGTTACTTCAGCATCTTTTCAATCTGACGAAGAATGTCGTCGCGCTTTTCACGCGTGAGACCCTTCAGGCGCAGTTCGATCCGATCGTCCCCATATGATTTCAGATCGCCGACGGAGACACCGCCAAGCTTGATTTCCAGACGCTGTGCATAGCGCTGCCGACCTGCCGGCTTGGTGCTTTCCTGTGTGCTTGCCCTGCCCTTCACGATGTCCGCGACTTGTCGCGTGCTCAGGTCGTCCGAGAGGATCTTGTTGATCAGGCGCAGCGTAGCGTCGGCGCCGCGGGCCGAGTGATAACGGCCCACCTGATAGGCCATGTTCGAGCCGAAGCGGTCGGGCCGCGCGACCATTTCATGCATGACCGCCTCGGGAAGCTTCGCAATCGACAAGGCGACCGCCACGGTCGACTCGTCCAGTCCGAGATGCTCGGCGAGTTCCTTCTGGCTCTGGAAATGCTGCTCGTCGAGAAAGCGTCTCCAGACGACGGCGTTGTCGAACACCGTCTGCGAATCGCGCTGGACGTTGAGGTCGTAGCCGAGCTTATAGCTTTGGATGCCGATCGGCAGATCGATGACGATCGCCTTAACCGATTCCTTGTTCGCTTCTTTAAGCGCACGCACACGCCGGCCACCGTCGCTGACGAAGTAGGTGCCGGGATTGTCGTAATCGGGAATGACGTGGATCGCCTGCTGCTGGCCCTGCTTGGCCAGATTGACGGCAAGGTCGGCAATCGACGGCTTCAGATAGAAATGGCGCGGATTGAACGGGCTCGGCTTGATCGTTTTGAGTGCGAGTTCGACGACCTGGCCCGGCCGATAGGCATGTTCGAGCCGCCATGCACGGTAGTTCGCCGACTCGTTGGCGATCTCGGCGGCGTCCGCTTCCGGGGTGTCCTGCGACATGACTGACTGGACGGTGCGGCTCGGTATGTCGCCAGTCTTGGCGCCGTTCTTAACCAAACCGTCGATCGCATTCAAGCGGTCGAGAGCGGTTCGCTTTTCGCTGCTGGTCGTATCAGGACGTGCTTGAAAGCCTTTGGCGAATTGGGAGGGTTTCATTCAGGGTCCTTTATGCGCATAAATTCAGGGGAGCAGGGCTGCGATCTCGTTGGCGCACGCCCGTACTTCGATGGCGGCGAGCTTGGCGCCGCGATCGTTCATCTGAAGCACTGTCTGCCCTAACGCCATCGCCTGCTTATAGGCTTCACGCGTTGGGATTTGAGTCTTGAGCAGTGGGAAACCGAGCTCTTCCAACGCGCGCTTCAGTTCACGCGTCAGCATCCGTTTCTCTTCGGTCTTATTCAGCAGAAAGACTGCGCGCAGGTCTTCGTTCATTACCTGGGCTTGCTGTACGAGCTTCACCAGTCCGACGCTCGACCAATAGTCGGCGGGCGACGACGACGTCGGCATAATCGCGACGCTCGCCGCGAGCAGCACGACGCCGGACACTTTCTCGGTGATGGAGGGCGGGCAGTCGACGACGATGATGTCGTAGTCAGCCACGAATTTCTTGATCTCGCGATGGATCTGGCTGCCGGCTTCGGAGAGGTTGACTACCGGAAAGGGGATGCCGGTGTCGCCGTCTGATGATGCACTGGCCCAGTGGATCAGTGTGTTTTGACCATCTGCGTCTACGACGAGGACGCGCTTGCCTTTCTCATGGAACGCAGCGCCGAGGTGCATCGCGATTGTGCTCTTCCCGACTCCACCCTTCTGCTGAGTTACCGCGATGATTTCTGCTGCCAATCTTCACCTCCTCTTTTTAGACGCAAATGGATTTTACCTGGATGAATTCGCATTTCAATCGTTTTTGTGTAAACGCGAGAAGAATTAGCCGTTCGGGATAGGTTTATGCGCATAAAGACGGTTGCGCGGGGTGCTACAGCGTGGCGACCGGAAACGCTATCCGCGGCGGCAACGCGGGGATGGCGTCTGGGATATATCAACCGGAATGAGGATAGCGAAAGGTGTGAAGCAGCCAGACGATCCAACGTGACATGGGGTGTCGCCATTGGACATAGCCGGGAGTACCAGTCAGCGCGGACTTGTCGTTGCCTCGTTTGACCGTGTCACTTTGGCATGGCGAGGTTATAGGTTCGTGAAGGGGCTACGCCTATCTGGATCGTGCCGTGATTCATCTCGAGTCGATGACTTTATGCGCATAAACTTCTTGGGCGCCACTCACGGATCGAGTCGTCGCTACTGCTTGGTTTAACCGGGCAGATCGCCGCATGATCCTACCGGCACGGCACGGCACGGCACGGCACGGCACGGCACGGCACGGCACGGCACGGCACGGCACGGCACGGCATCTGGGACTGGGACTGGGACTGGGACTGGGACTGGGACTGGGACTGGGACTGGGACTGGGACTGGGACTGGGACTGGGACTGGGACTGGGACTGGGACTGGGACTGGGACTGGGACTGGGACTGGGACTGGGACTGGGACTGGGACGATGGCGATGGCGATGGCGATGGCGATGGCGATGGCGATGGCGATGGCGATGGCGATGGCGCAAGAAGCACAGCGCTCATACCATCAAAGACGAGCACCCAATACGAATCGAAGCGTCCTCCGGAGCCACGCACACCACCCTAAGGGCACGCAATGACAATCCCCAACCGACGCTTTATGCGCATAAATCGAACGACATCATCACCAACAGACAAACCGCGTCCCCGACCAAACAACCCCCCGATCGCTCAGCGTCACTCATCACCTCACCCGATCCTCAGCACCCGCTAAAATCCCCTCCAAGACTCCCCGCAACCCGAAACAGGCAACGCCCATCTAAACGCCCATGATCACCATCTACCACAACCCCCGCTGTTCAAAATCGCGAGCCACCTGCGACCTGATCGTCTCCACCTACAACAGCGCAAACGAAGCAACGGAAATCGTCGAATACCTGAAGCAGCCGCTCACGGTCGCACAGTTAAAGCAACTCAACGCGCAGCTAGGCTGCACAGTCCGCGAGATGATCCGCGACACCGAAGCTGAATACAAAGCACTCGGACTTTCCGACGTCACGTTAGGCGACGCTCAGTTATACGAAGCATTGGCGAAGCATCCCATTCTCCTGCAACGACCGATTGTCGTGCGAAACGGACGGGCCGTGATTGGCCGCCCGCCGGAAAATGTCGGAGCACTATTCGCCTAAGCGTCGAACAACACGGCCTAAGTAACCTAAGCCTTGGCAGGCAACGCAGCATCCTTCGTCACGATCCTTGTCGGGATGATGCGCAATTCGCTGAATGTGTCGGCAATACGCTGTTGTTCTGCAAGCACGGCTGCGTCGATGGGCTTGTAGATGTGCGCGTAGTGCCGCAAGCCCGCTTCGATCACGCCCGCGTCGAGCCCTTGAATCGGTGCGAGTTGAGCGGCAGCTTCGCTGTAGTGGCCGCGTACCCACGTGCCTTCTTTGCTTACCTCGTCCATCATGATCGCGAGCACGTCGCCGTTTTGCTGCGCAAACGGTCGCGCGCTCAGGAAGAATTGATGGTGACTTACGATACCTTCGGCGTCGGCGAGCAAGCGGGCATTGGACTGGCGTTTTGCCGCCTCGAGGAACGGATCCCAGATCGCCCATGCGTCGATCGCACCGCGTTCGAAGGCCGCCCGTGCATCGGCGGGCGCCAGAAAAACGGGCTGGATGTCGCTGTACTTCACGCCGCTCTTCTGCAACGCGGCGACCAGAAACCAGTGAACGTCCGAGCCTTTGTTGAGCGCGATCTTTTTGCCCTTCAGATCGGCCAGCGTTTTGATCGGCGCGTCCTGATGCACGAGGATGCCTTCGGCATGCGGCGTCGGAATTTCATAAGCGGTGTAGACGAAGTTCGCGCCCGCCGCCTGCGCGAATACCGGCGGCGCCTCGCCGACATAACCGAAGTCGATCGCGCCGACATTCAACCCTTCGAGCAGCTGCGGCCCGGCGGGAAACTCCGTCCACTTGACCGTGATGCCGAGCGGCGCGAGCCGTTTTTCGAGCGTGCCGTGCGCCTTCAGCAATACGAGCGTATTGGCCGCTTTCTGATAACCGATACGAAATTCCTTCGGATGCGCATCCGCGGCGAAGACTGATGTAGAGACAACGGGCAAGGCCGCAGCGGCCAGCGAGGCGCCCACGCCGGCAATAAACGCGCGGCGGTTGAGCAGCGGATGACGGGACATAAAAGTGCTCGTTAAAAAGACGGACGCAAAACGGACCGATTAGCTGCAGACGATAATTCGTCTGCCAGCCTGGACGAACCGATAAATTCGCATAAGCAAATCACGCCGGAAGGGACGGGATACGTCCGAGGTTCCTCGCTGCGCGTCTGACTGCGTCAAGTCACCTTGCCCCGCTACAATCCGTCATCCGCGCGTAGTCGCGGCTGCGTCAACCGAAAAAGGGACATCGTGCATCTGACGACAACACTCGCGCCGTGGTCATCCCACGACACTCAACTGATTTTGTCGTGCGTGCTCGGGCTCGCACTGATCATCGTTTTTATCAGCGTGCTGAAGCTCGCGCCGTTTCTGTCGATTCTGGTCGGCACGTTCGCGGCGGGCTTTTCGGCCGGACTGCCGCTGGAAGCGGTCGCCAGCGCATTCAGCAAAGGCGCCGGTGCGTTGCTCGGCGACGTCGGCATCATCATTGCGCTTGGCGCGATGCTCGGTGCGCTGATGGCCGAATCGGGCGCTGCCGACCGGCTCGTCTCGACCATCCTCAAACACTCCACGCCGCGCACGCTGCCGTGGATGATGGCGCTGGTGGCGATCATCGTCGGCTTACCGCTTTTCTTTGAAGTCGGTCTGGTGATGATGGTGCCGATCATCTTCGTGATGGCACGCCGCTCGCAGCAGCCGATCCTGCGGATTGCGATTCCCGCGCTCGCGGGCATGACCACGTTGCATGCGCTGCTGCCGCCGCATCCGGGCCCGCTGATCGCGGTGAGCGCGTTGCATGCCGATCTCGGTCTGACGCTGGGTCTCGGCCTGATTGTCGCAATTCCGGCGGTTATCCTCGCGGGCCCGGTCTACGGCATCTGGTTGTCGAAACGGATGCACGTGGTCGAGCCGGAAGAAATGGGCAAGCTTTTCACCGCGTACCAGGATACCGGTGAACCGCCGAGTTTCGCGGTCTCGCTCATCACGATCCTGTTGCCGGTCGTGTTGATGCTGGGCCGCACGGTCGCCAAACTTCTGCTTCAACCGGAAACCTTTCTCTTCAACGCACTCAATTTCCTGGGTGAGCCGTTGGTTGCGCTCGGCCTCACCGTGCTGTTCGCCGTGGTTGCGCTGGGCTGGTCGCGTGGCATGGCGCGCGACCGGGTCGGCGGCATTCTGCGCAAGAGCTTGCCGCCGATCGCCGCGCTGTTGCTGACCATCGGCGCAGGTGGGGGCCTCAAGCAGGCGCTGGTGGTGGCCGGCATCAGCACGACGATCGGCAAGATCGCCATTGGTGCGCACATGCCGCTGATTCTGCTGGCGTGGCTGATTGCCGTCGCGCTGCGGCAGGCCACCGGTTCCGCGACGGTTGCCACCACCACGACTGCCGGTATTGTCGCGCCGGTCGTGGCGGGCCTCAGCACGACTCACAATTCGCTGATGGCACTCGCGATCGGCGCGGGTTCCGTGTTCTTTTGCCACGTGAATGACGCGGGCTTCTGGATGGTGCGCGAATACTTCGGGTTGCAATTGAAGCAGACGGTTCTGGTCTGGTCGGTGCTGCAGACGATCGTATCCGTCGTCGGCCTTGTATTGACGTTCGCGTTGTGGACCCTGCTGACCTGACCTGACCTGACCGCGGCCCAGGAACCGCAAGCAGTGGCAGGAATTGATGCTCAACCGTCAATTCCTCATATCCCTGTCCGCTTACACTGCTTCGATACGGACATGCGAGGTGCGCTCCCGCACCTCGTTCCCTGCCAACGCGGAGAGGCACCATGCTTGAACTGAGACCGTCCTGCGAAGGATGCGGTAAATCACTGCCGCCGAACGCGCCCGACGCGATGATCTGCACGTACGAATGCACCTTCTGTGAAGTGTGTGCGCTCAGCACGCTGCGCAACGTGTGTCCGAACTGCGGCGGCAATTTCCAGCATCGGCCGATCCGCACGCGGGCGCAGTTGGTCAAGCATCCGGCTCGCGCCGAAGTGCATCCCGTTGCCATTGATGAAGCGTCGCACGCAAGCTTCTTCGAACGCTATCGAAACACGCCGCCCGGGGAGCGCTAAACAGAGTCAACAGTCGAGGAAGCGTTCAATACCGCCGCCGTTCGCCGCGGCCCTCGACGCCACAACTCAACGTCGCAACTCAACGTCGCAACTCAACGTCGCAACTCAACGTCGCAACTCAACGTCGCAACTCAACGTCGCAACTCAACGTCGCAACTCAACGTCGCAACTCAACGTCGCAACTCGACGCCGCAACTCAACGCCGCAACTCAACGCCGCTGCTCCACTCCCGCAGTTCAGAGCCCCGCCAAAGCCCGGACGCCGCGCATCAATCGTCGCTGCCATTCGCCCCCGGCGTCGCAATTCCGCTCGCCGTGTGCGCCGCCACGCGCAGCAGACGGATCTGTTTGCGGTAATTGCGGCAGCCGCTGCAAGTCGGCAGATGCAGCCGGATCGCGACCCATTCGCCGGTCGTCAAACGGCGGTCGAGCGCGTCCGACAACAGACGCGTGATGTTCTTACACTTCCCCATTCGCATCCTCCCTGGATAGGCCCTTTTCGCTCAGGCAAGTGCGCAAGCGCAGCCGCGCGCGGTAGATCAGCACGCTGCAGTGATTGGCGGTCATCTGCAGTTCGGCGCAGATCGCTTCAGTATCGAGATCGAGGAATTCGCGCATCATGAACACACGCCCGATGTGCTCGGGCAAGTGTTCCAGACACATCTCGAACAAGGTCCAGAATTGCTGTTGACGCAGTGCGGTTTCCGGCGTCGGCCAGGGCTGTGGCTTGCTCTCGCGCGACCAGTGGCCGTTGTCCTTGAAGAGCTCGCGATCGAGCAGCGCTTCGCCGTCGATTTCGGATTCGAGCGCCGACAGGTTCACCGTGCGCTGCCGGGCGCGCAAGGTGTCGACGAGCTTGTGCCGCAGGATGCCGAACACCCATGTCTTGTGCTCTGACTGCGCGGCAAACCGGTCGGCCTGTGTCCAGGCGGCGGCCAGTGCCTCCTGGACCGCGTCTTCGGCGGCAGCGGCATCGCGGAGTTGCAAACGGGCGAAGCGCAACAGGTCGCGCCGCAGTTGCGTCAGATAGACGGGATCGTCGAGCGCCGGCCCGCTTACTTGCGCCATGGCACGCTCCGTCGCCGCGCCGGCCGTTGCCGCACGTTTTCTCCTGAATCGCTGTGGTTCATAGGTGAGGGGGTCTCCTTGCGCACTTCCTGGACGTGTGCGCCATTCTCCCGCACGTTCCTGCGCAAGCGAATCGGTATTGAACATGTGCCCGCCAGCAGCGATGACCTGATGACTTTAGTCGTGCCACAGCAAGCTTTATGACAGCAAAAAACATTATTGCGCAAAATGAAATCAAGGCGGTGGTGACGAACTGCAACCTGTGAGTAGGTGAGTGAGGCGTGCAGCCGCATACCTCTCAGACTCGCCCTAAACACGCATCCGGATTATTTCATTATTTGAAAAAAAGTCTTCTCGTCTTCGGTGTTTTTATGCGGACACTGAATCGCTATTCTTCACTCCATCGATCGCACCAGATCGCAAACCAAATGCTGAAGAGGAGTAGCACCATGAAACGCATTCTTACCGCCCTGATCGCTTCCGTCGCCCTGTTTGCAGCAGCTTCGGGCGCAGCTCAAGCCGCTGCGCCGGCTCAATGCAATGGCCCGGCTTCGTATTGCAACGTGTTCTTCGGCAACTAATCGTCTGGTGGACGCAGCCGGAAGCATGTCCGGCACAAGTCTGCCGACAAGACGAATTGTCGAAATCAAGAAGGGCGCTGATAAAGGCGCCCTTTTTTGCATTTGATCGGACTTGATCCGACACGTTGTTTGAATCACGTCGAATGTGTCTGCGGAATGTGGCGGCGGGCCCATCCCATCGGCGTATGAGCATCACAAAACAGAAAGCCGCAAACCATACCCGGCACGCTAAAGCAACACTCGCGCCCGGCACGCAAATGCGCCTAATGCTCGCTCTTCTAACGTGTTACAGTGAGCCAACAGCTTGCAGCTCTCCTGCGCGTCTTGCGTAGTCTCTCAGGCATTAGCCTCTCATCACCGCGCCCTGAATCGAACGGGGTCCTTTCCTTCTACAACGCTTTACGGTGTCGTCGGCGTGGCCTGACAGGCGCGGCCGCCTAATACGCGCATCGTTGATCAACACTTGTTTTCGCTGAAACGCAGCGATTCGTCCGGCCTCACTCTGGGCAGACAGCCACACGTTTCAAGCGGAATCCTTCATCGGAGACGATCACCATGAGCAATACGATCAGAAGTTACCGGGGCCTCGAGATTTATCCACTGGTTTATCCGCACCAGCCGCGCTCTCCCGATGGCGCCCGCCACTACGATGCGGGCTTCGACGCCGCCGTGCGAATCTGCCGGCGCGGCTCGGACGACACCTTGACCTCCAGCCGCGTATTTCGCGTGCCGAGCCGTTCTCCGTTTGGCGCGGCCGGCGACGCGCGCATTGCGTCGGCAAGTTACGCGGAACGGTTGATCGACGGCATGGTAGCTGGCCAGTCGATCGCCGGGCTTTGATGCGAGCACCGATGGCAAGTCACGTTTCCAGGCGCGCGCAGGGCGCGGATTCCACGCCGCTCACCGGCCGCGCGAACTATCAGGTCGTGGTGTCGTCGCGTCGAACATCCAGCGGGACGGTGCCCACGCTGAAAGTGGTCCGCTTGAGCGATGAGCGCGTGATCTACCCCTTTCAGGGCCACGCGGACATGCCGTTTTTTGAAAACGCCGACGAGGCCCAGGTGTTTGCCGAGACCTACGGCTGGCAGCTTGTGGATGGCGACATCGCCGTTCCGGAATGAATGCTCCCATCTCTGCTGCACGGCTGGATTTTCATCCGCCAGGGCAGCGGAGAATGTCCGTTTGCCTAAAAACGTCCTAGGCCGAAAGCATGCTTGATTGACAAGGCAAAAGTACCAGTTATCCACAAGGTTATTCAGTAAATCTGTGGATAACTTTAGGCGCTACCCGGTTATCCACCGGCCGTATTTTCAAGGCCTGAATGTGCGCCGCCGAAAGTGGGGAAGTTTTTGAACTCCCCGCCGTCATCCCGCGCCGCTTTTGCCTATGATGGACAGTTCGTACCCTTTCGCGCGTCAAGCGCCTCACCTCAAGGAAGCGAACATGGCCTATCACATCGCAGTTGTCGTCGGCAGCCTGCGCCGCGAGTCGTTTAACCGCCAATTGGCGCAAGCCGTGATTTCCCTCGCGCCCGCCGACTTCACATTCGAATTCCTCGATATCGGCTCCTTGCCGCTCTATAGCCAGGACTACGACGCCGACTATCCCGAAGTCGCCAAACACCTGAAGCAGCGCATCGAAGCCGCGGATGGCCTTCTGTTCGTCACGCCCGAGTACAACCGCTCCATGCCGGGCGTTCTGAAGAACGCGCTCGACTGGGGCTCACGGCCGTGGGGTACCAATTCGTGGGGAAACAAGCCAGGCGCCGTGATCGGCACCTCGCTCGGCGCGACCGGCACGGCGCTGGCGCAACAGCATCTGCGCAATGTGCTGGCGTATCTCGATGTCGCCACACTCGGCCAACCTGAAGTGTTCATCAAGCACGACCCGGCGGTCATCAACGAGAAAGGCGAGATCGTGAACGACGGCACGCGCAAGTTTTTGCAGACTTTCGTCGACCGCTACGTCGCGTGGGTCAAACGTCAGACCGCTGCCTGACGGCGGCTTCGCGTACTCCGTAGACGTCTCACCGGGGAAGCGCCGCCGTTGCCGCGAGTTCATGGCACGTCGGCGCTGCCGCCGCATCTGCCTATACGTGGTGATGTCCGGTTACCCGTTCCCAGCCGTGACGCACGGCGAGCTTGAAGCGCTCCCACGTGCTGTCCGGCGAGGTGGATTCCCAATGGCGCCGGGCCTCCGGCTCGACGTCGTCCCACGGCTGGTCGCGATAACGCGCGTCCCGGCCGATCTCCGCGCCGTAGCGATAGGCCGGCACGTAATCTTCGTAGCGCGAGTCCTCGGCTGCGTATTGCTCGTCGAAGTGCGTGCGGAAATCCTCTTCGTATTCCAGATACTCGTTCGGAATCTGCCCACTTAAACCTGCGGTCGGCTGCGCCGCTTCGGAGACGACTTCCGACGGCTGCAAGATCGCGCCCGATCCCGGCATCGAACCGGCAGCGATCGCGGTACGTCCCGCGTCGCCGACCAGCGGATCGGTGACCGGCTCGTTGACTGGGTCGCGCACCGGCCGCTCGGATAGCGGCGGCGGGACGAACGGCTCGGCGTCGGTGCCCATGAGCGGCGGCGGATAGCGTGGATCGGCCGGCGTTGCAGGCCGCGTGGTTGTTGACCCCGGCGTTGCTACGCTCGCGGTATGCGGCGTGCCGGGCATCACGGCGCCGATGCCGAGTTCGTCGAGTATCGAATGATCGCGGCTCGATTCCGGCTGTGCGTCCCAATCAGGCGAGCGTTCGCCGATATCGGTCGCGCCCAGCCTCTTCAAGGTATTGCGCGCGAGTTCCGCATGCGATTCGCTGGCCGCGTTCACGCACACCAGCACGGCGCCGCGGCGCACGGCTTCGGCATAGCGCGCCGTATCCGGCGCTCGCGATCCGGTCGCAAACAGGCTCGACAGAAAGCGTTCGATATTGGCGAGCACGCCGGAGCTGGCAACCTCATCGGTTGCGGAGCCGGCGGAGGGTTCCGGGTTTGCCTGCAACTCGATCGTTTCACGTGCAAAACCGGTCTGCACAAGCGTATCGCGCGCGACTTCCGCTTGAGAATAGCTGTCGAATAAACCAATCACGGTGTGGCGCATGGCAGTCTCCCCACGTATAAGGCGGAACGGACGGCGTTACGGCGCGCCGGCCTTCCTCCCTGAAAACGTCGCAACGATCATGCCGGGGCGGCATCCTGCGCGCGTACGCCTGCGGTGGCCAGCTTGCGGCGATTCGGCCATGGAGAAACGGCATGCGAGGCCGCGCCTTTTTACAATCGCCGGTAATTGACGGCGACGCCGGAGCAGCAGGCTTCAGCCGGCCGGGTGGGTGGCCGCGGCCGGATCGGCGCCCGTCTGCGCCAGTTCGCGCTGGATCGTTTGCAGGAGTTTTTCCAGCAACGCGATATCGAAAGGCTTGGACAATACGCGCACATCCACATGCCGCGCACGGTCGAGTTCTTCCGCGTAGCCGGTGACCAGAATGACCGGCAGCCGGGTGTCGAAGGCCTGCACGGCTTCAGCGAGGTCGATGCCGTTCATCGTGCCGGGCATGTGGATGTCCGACAGCACCAGATCGAACGGCAGCGGCTCGCCGGTGCGCGCCTGCCTCGCGTGAGCGTCGTCGAACAGGCACAGCGCGGTATCGGCATTGAATACACACGTGACCTGGTGGCCCATCATCTGCAACAGGGCCTCGGTGCCCGCGGCGACTTCGTCGTTGTCCTCGACCAGCAGGATGCGCAGACCGTGTGGCACGCCGCTTTCCTCGACGCCTGGCTCAGCCGGCGACTCGGTTTCGGGCGCGGCCGTGGCTCGGGGCAGATAGAGGCGCACGGAGGTGCCCGCGCCGATTGCGCTGTCGATCGCGGCAAGGCCGCCGGAGCGCTCGCAGAAGGCGAAAACCTGCGGCAGCCCGAGACCCGTGCCCATGCCTTTCGGCTTCGTGGTGAAGAGCGGTTCGAAGGCGCGTGCGAGCACTTCAGGCGGCATGCCGCCGCCGGTGTCTTCGAGCGAGAGTTGCACAAAGTCGCCGGTCAACGGGAAGCCGTCTTCGTGGCGGAAATTGATATTGGCGGCCCGCACGGTGAAACGCCCGCCGTTGGGCATGGCGTCGCGCGCGTTCACCGCGATGTTGATCAGCGCCAGTTCGAGTTCGGCGACGTCGACCCGCATCGGCCAGATATCGACGCCGATATCCATCACCAGCGAGATCTTCGCGCCGAGCGAGGCACGCAGCAATTCGCGGCACGCCGGCAGCCAGCGTTCGAGCGCCAGTGTCTCGTTGCGCAACGGCTGCTTGCGTGCGACGCCGAGCAATTGCCGCGTCAGCGACTGGCCGCCCTTGAGCGCCCGCTCCATCGCCGACAACTCGCGGTCCAACCCCGGTGTGCCGCGCCGCCGCGCGATCTGCACGTTGGCCGACACGATCATGAGCAGATTGTTGAAATCGTGTGCCACGCTGCCCACCAGATTGCCGAGCGCCTCCATCTTGCGCGACTGGCGATACGCGGATTCGATTGAGCGGCGCATCGAAGCTTCGGCCTGCCAGCGCTCCCACGCTTCCTCTTCGGCGCCAAGGCGCCGCAGCGACAGCCAGATCACGCACCACAACACGATGGACGGCGTGAACATCGACAGGATCAGCACGCTCAGGTGCCGGTACCACGCGGCCCAGATCGCCGAGGTGCGGTAGCCGCACGACACGTACACCGGATAGGCGCCGACGCGGCGGAATGCGAGGATCACATTGTCGTCGTCGAGGTCGGAATGCATCCGTACGACGCCGGCTCGCCGGCCTTGCGCGAGCGCTTCGGCTAGTGGCGAAGCCGGCGCCATGGCCATCGGCTCGCGCGGGCGGCGCGGATAGTGCGCGAGGACCGCGCCGTCAGTGCGCAGCAGGCTCATGGCCACCGGCGTGCTATCGCTGCCGCCGAGCAATTCCCGGTAGAACGCATCGAAATAGCTGGGCCGCAGTGCCACGGAAACGACCCCGGCAAACGAGCCGTCGTCGGCGAGCCGCTCCACGCCGGTGTTGAACACCTGCTCGCCCACGACATGTCCCGTCATCACCTTCGAGACATGCTCGAGACCTTTGCCATCGCGAATGCCGATGAAATCCTCGCGATCGGCAATCGACAACACCGGCGCGGGATAAAAACGGCTGGTGGCGAGCAGGGCGCCCTCACGGCCGAAAATCGAAACGGCCGCCACCTGTGGGTAGCCGCCGCCCATGGTGCGCAGCTTCTCGTGAATCTCGCCTTCCTGAGCGCGAACGCCGTTGTCGTCCAGGCCCTGTGTCAGATCGACGATGCGCGAGTCGAGCGTCTCGTTCATATCGAACACTTTCAGCGCGTGTTCTTCCGCCACGCGCACGGTGCGCAGCGTCACGTCGGTCGCGTCGGCCATGCGCGTGCGCAGATCGCTGAACGCCATCGCCGCGACGTACACGCAAGGCAGCACGATGGCCGCAACCAGCAGCGCGATCAGCGTGATGCGCCGGACGTGGAAATTCTGTTCCGGCACGGCCGGGAAGCGCGCCTCGTCCTGGCGGCTAGCGGGAGGACGGCTCGCTTCGGGCGGGTCGAACCGGTCTGGTGTCATGGTTGGTAACGCTAAAGTCGTTCGGGACGGAAGTCAGCTTCATACAGAAAGCATAGACATGCAGCGGCAGTAGTAGTTGTTACTGTGACAAATGGTCGGCCCCTGATTTGTCGACCATTTGAATCAGTGACAAATCGAGAAGCGCAAACGTACACAAAAGTATAAATGCAAAAGAAAGCTCTCTGAATCTACAAAAACATTTTTAAAAATAGCATTTAATGGGAAAATCTCTTTAACCAATGCCAAATTGGCGAGTTGCCTTTCCGCCGTTTTGCTTCGAAAATCGATGCCACCATAAATAATGTGTCCGCCATGTTCGGATGCATCTGCCGTGAGGGCCGCCAGACAACGCGCACAACGCGTGACCGAGGGCGCTCGCGGAAACAGGCGCGCGGCAAGGGAACCAGCCCGATCCGTCTGCGCGGATTCATCTACGGGGTAGGCTTCGAACATGCCGGTCATAGCCGTCGTCCACCGTGCTTGCACGCATCCATGCGCGCCCACGGGTTCAGTCAAAAGCGCCTCGCCGCGCGTTTTCCCCGCTCGTTTGCAAGCTGCATTCTCGCAAGCTTCAGTCCGCTTTACTGCCGGTCGAAAGACCGCGCGCTAAAGAAACCCACTCTACCCGCCGTTAACGCGCAAGAGCTACTTTCGCTTACCCACCCGCCCATGCCTTTGCCTATTGTGATCGCCGACGATTCGTTGCTTGCCCGCAAGGTGCTCACCAAGGCATTGCCGCCGGACTGGGATGTCGACGTGTCCTACGCCACGAACGGGCGCGAAGCGCTCGGCCTGTATCGCGAAGGCAAAGCGTCGGTGATGTTCCTCGACCTGACGATGCCGGACATGACCGGCTATCAGGTGCTGGAAGCTTTGCAGCATGAGGACCTGAACACCTTCGTTATCGTCGTCTCCGCCGATGTTCAGCCGATGGCCCAGTCGCGCGTGCGCGCGCTCGGCGCGGCCGCATTCATCGCCAAGCCCGTGACGCCCGAGGCGGTACTACCCATCCTCAAGGAGTACGGGTTGTATGTCTGAGCCAGTCCTCACCGAAGACCGGCGCGACGCGCTGCAAGAGGTCGCCAATCTGGCGATGGGCCAGGCCGCGACGCGTCTCGCGCGCCTGCTCGATGCGTTCATCGAATTGTCGGTGCCGCGCGTGAAGGTGGTGGCGGTGAGCGAGGCGGCTGAGGCGCTGCGCGAGATGACCGGGATCGAGGACACGGTGAGCGCGGTACGCCAGGGTTTTCGTTCCGACATCAAGGGCGAAGCGCTGGTGATTTGCCGCAGCGACAGCATCGACCAGTTGTGTTCGCTCGTCAGCGATCCGTATTCGCGCTCGAGCTACGAGGCGGTAAGCCAGCAGGAACTCGTGTTCGACGTCGCGAACGTGCTGACGGGCGCGTGTGTCTCGTGCATTCTCGACCAGCTCGGCCGCACGCCGGTCTTCTCCGCGCCGGGTCTGCTCGGCGAGGCGATGACGCTCGACGAAGTGTTCCAGCCCGGCGTGCTGCAATGGGAAGTCGCGCTGCTGGTCGAAGTCAATTTCGCGCTCGAAGACCAGAGCTTCCGCGCGCACCTTGTGATGCTGATGGCCGAAGAATCGATCCGGCATATGAACGAGGCGCTCGACGAGCTGTTGTCCAGTCTATGAATGTGCCTGTGGAGTCGTTGAGCGATCTGGTTGTCGAGCGTGTCGGTTTCGGTATCTTCGTGCTTGATCGGGACATGCGCGTGCTCATGTGGAACCGCTTCATGCAGGACCACAGCGGCTTGTCGGCGGAGCAGGTGGTCGGCAAATCGCTTTTCGCGCATTTTCCGGAATTGCCGCGCGTGTGGCTGTCGCGCAAGATCGAAAGCGTGTTTCAGCTCGGCAGTTTCGCGTTCAGTTCGTGGGAGCAGCGCCCGTACCTCTTCAAGTTCGATCACGACCGGCCGATTACCGGCGGCGTCGATTTCATGCAGCAGGACTGCACGTTCATGCCGCTGATGCGCGATCGCGAAGTGGTGGCCGTATGCGTGACCATCTCCGACGTCACGCATGTCAGCATCGTGCAGCGCGAACGTGAAGAAGCGGTCGCCAAGCTGCAGGAATACGCGGACCGCGACGGTCTGACGGGGATTGCCAACCGGCGTTACTTCGAAGCGCGCCTGCGCGACGAATACACGCGCTGGCAGCGCTACGGCGGCGAGATGTCCGTGCTGCTGTTCGATCTCGATCACTTCAAGAAAATCAACGACCAGTTCGGTCATGGCGTCGGCGATACGGTGTTGCGCGTGATGGCGCAGCGGGTCGCCGAGGTGGTGCGGGCACAGGACACCTTCGGGCGCTTCGGCGGCGAGGAGTTTGCCTTGCTGTTGCCGTGCACGCCGCTCGAAGACGCCATGCGCGTCGCGGAAAAGATTCGTCACACGATCGCCGACACGCCGGTCGACGTGCAGGGCACGAGCGTGCCGGTGACCGCCAGCGTCGGCGGTGCGGCGGCGCGCGTGGGTGTGCCGGCGTACGACGTGCTCATCAACGAAGCCGACGCGGCGCTGTATAGCGCGAAGCGGCAGGGGCGCAACCGCTCGGTCGCGTTTGCCTGAGCCCTTCTCGCGAAGCGCCAAGGCCCTTCTTCCGGCCCCTTATTCGCCCCCGGACTGCGACATCTCACAAAGGTTGTTATACTTTTCGCCGTTTCCGGCATCCCTGCCGGGTGTTTCGCGCGTGTCCGCGCGCGCGGGCCGCTTGTCCTGCGGATAAGCATTAAAACTTCTTGAACGCCTTTCAGCGGGCGCCTCCAGCGGAGATCGTCTTGGCTGTTTCCAATCTTGTCGTGGACGATACAGAAATCGACGCCGCTGCCGCCACGTCCGGCAGCTCGTTTTATCTCGCGATGCGTATCCTGCCGGCCGCGCAGCGCGACGCGATGTATCAGGTCTACGCGTTCTGCCGCGCTGTCGACGATATCGCCGACAGCGACCTGCCGCGCACCGAACGCGACGCCGCGCTCGAGCGCTGGCGCGCCGACATCGACGCGTGCTACGCCGGCGCACCGCGCGCTTCCTTGCGCGCGCTGACGCGGCACATTCATACGTTTCATCTGCAACGCGAAGATTTTCACGCGATGATCGACGGTATGGCGATGGACGCCGCCGAGGACATCTGCGCACCCGACGAAGCCACCCTCGACCTGTACTGCGACCGTGTCGCCAGTGCGGCGGGCCGTCTATCGGTGAGGATATTCGGGATGCAGGAAGAGCCGGGCCGTTTGCTCGCGCACCATCTGGGCCGCGCGCTGCAATTGACCAACATCCTGCGCGATATCGACGAAGATGCCGGTATCAACCGCTGCTACCTGCCGCACGAATTGCTGGCGCGCGAAGGCATCGCCGTGACGAACCCGATGCAGATCGCTGACGACCCGTCGCTGCCGCGCGTCTGCGCCACGCTCGTCGAGCGTGCCAGGCAGCATTTCGCCGCCTCCGACGCGATCATGGACCGCGAGCCGCGCAACCACGTGCGTGCGCCGCGCATCATGTCGGGCGTTTATCGCGTGCTGCTCGACCGCACGCTCGACCGCGGTTTCGACATTCCGCGTACGAAGGTCAGCAAGCCGAAACTGCGCCTGCTGTGGATCGTCGCGCGTTACGCGCTCTTTTGAGCTGATGCCCAAGCTCATCCATGTGATCGGCGCCGGCCTCGCCGGCCTGGCCGCCGCAGTGCAATTGCAGCGCCGCGGTGCGCAAGTCGTGCTGCATGAGGCGGCGCCCCAGGCGGGCGGCCGTTGCCGTTCGTACTACGACCCCAAGCTGGGCGCGACGATCGACAGCGGCAATCACTTGGTGCTGTCCGGCAATTTCGCCACGCTCAACTATTTGCGCGCGATCGGCGCCGCCGACGAACTGGCCGGCCCGGCGCAGCCCGAGTATCCGTTCGTGGATCTGGCGACGCGGGCGCGCTGGACGGTGCGCATGTCGCCGGGGCGTCTGCCGTGGTGGATCTTCGACCCGAACGTCCGCGTGCCGAATACTGGCCCGAGCGACTATCTGGCGCTGGTGCCGCTGCTGTTCGCCAAGCCCGGACGTAGTGTGGCGCAGACCATGCGCTGCAATGGTCCGCTGTGGGACCGGCTGCTGCGGCCGCTGTTTCTCGCCATGCTCAACGTCGAGCCGCGTGAAGCGTCGGCGGAGTTGACGAGCGCGATGGTCCGGGAAACGCTCGTTGCCGGAGGGCTGGCGTGCCGGCCGCTGGTGGCGCGCAACGGCCTGGGCAGTGCTTTTGTCGACCCGGCGCTGCGTCTGCTGCAACATGGTGGCGCGGCAATCCGGCTCGGCTCGCGCCTGAAGGACATGGAGTTTGCCGACACCGGCCCGGGTCGTGTGACGGCGCTGAATTTCGCGGACGAACGCATCGCGCTCGAAGCCAACCAGGCCGTGGTGCTCGCGGTGCCGCCGGACGTCGCACAGACGTTCGTGCCCGGCATGCGCTCGCCGAGTCGCTTCGCGGCGACCGTCAACGTGCATTTCGCAGTCGAGCCGCCGTTCGGTATGGCGCCGGTCACGGGACTGCTCAATGCGACAGCCGATTGGCTGCTCGCCTTCGAGGGTCGCGTGTCCGTTACGATCAACGCCGCTGAGCGCCTGCTCGACACACCGCATGAAGCGCTCGCGAAAACCGTCTGGGCCGAAGTGGCGCAGATTGCCAATCTGCCGGCCGAGCCGATGCCGGCCTGGCAGGTCGTGATGGAAAAGCGCGCGACGTTCGCCGCGTTGCCGGATCAGGAAACGCTGCGCCCCGGCACGCGCACTCGCTGGAACAATTTGATGCTCGCGGGCGACTGGACGGCCACCGGCCTGCCCGCGACGATTGAAGGCGCGATCCGCTCCGGCCAGAAGGCCGCGGACACGCTGCTGAATCAACCGATGGAACGCCGATGAACGACTTATCTCAAGCCCAGCCGCTGGACGCCGTCCTGCCTGAATTCGCCGATGCGGCGCCGACAGCGGCGAACGCTGCGCCCGTCGCTGCAACGCAGGCTTCCGACCCGTCGCTCGACGCCGCGATCACGCGCGCCACCGACGCGATCCTCGCCGTGCAGAAGCCGGACGGTCACTGGGTCTACGAACTCGAAGCCGACGCGACGATTCCCGCCGAATACGTGTTGCTGGTCCACTATCTCGGCGAAACGCCGAACGTGGAACTGGAGCAGAAGATCGGCCGCTATCTGCGCCGCATCCAGCTGGCGGACGGCGGCTGGCCGCTCTTCACCGACGGCGCGCTCGACATCAGCGCCAGCGTGAAGGCGTATTTCGCACTGAAGATGATCGGCGACTCGCCGGAAGCCGAGCACATGGCCCGCGCGCGCGAAGCGATCCTCGCGAACGGCGGCGCGGAAACGGTGAACGTGTTCACGCGGATTCTGCTCGCGCTGTTCGGCGTGGTGTCCTGGCGCGCCGTGCCGATGATGCCCGTGGAAATCATGCTGTTGCCGCAGTGGTTCCCGTTTCATCTGTCGAAGGTGTCGTACTGGGCGCGTACTGTGATCGTGCCGTTGCTGGTGCTGAACGCAAAGCGGCCGGTGGCGCGCAATCCGCGCCGTGTGCGGATCGACGAGTTGTTCCGCGGCGCGCCGGTCAATACCGGCATGCGCGATCGGGCGCCGCATCAGCATCTCGGCTGGTTCCGTTTCTTCCGCGGCGTGGACGTCGTGCTGCGTACCATCGACGGCCTGTTCCCGCAGGCGACGCGCGAGCGTTCGGTGCGTGAAGCGGTGAAGTTCGTCGACGAACGGCTGAATGGCGAAGATGGCCTCGGCGCGATTTTCCCGGCGATGGCCAACTCGGTGATGATGTACGACGTGCTCGGTTATCCGGCCGATCATCCGAACCGCGCAATCGCTCGTCAATCGATCGAAAAGCTGCTCGTCATCAAGGATGACGAAGCATATTGCCAGCCGTGCCTGTCGCCGGTGTGGGACACCTCGCTCGTGGCGCATGCGCTGCTCGAAACCGGCGAAGCGCATGCCGAACAGGCGGCCGAACGCGGGCTTGCCTGGCTGCGTCCGCTGCAGATTCTCGACGTGCGCGGCGACTGGATCTCGCGCCGTCCGAACGTGCGGCCTGGCGGCTGGGCGTTCCAGTACAACAACGCGCACTACCCCGACGTCGACGATACGGCGGTGGTCGCGATGGCGATGCAACGCTCGGCGGCGCTGACGCAATCGGATGTCGATCGCGAAGCCATTGCGCGGGCGCGCGAATGGGTGGTCGGCATGCAAAGCAGCGATGGCGGCTGGGGCGCGTTCGAACCGGAAAACACGCAGTACTACCTGAATAACATTCCGTTCTCCGACCATGGCGCCTTGCTCGATCCGCCGACCGCGGATGTGTCGGGCCGCTGCCTGTCGATGCTTGCGCAACTCGGCGAGTTTCCGCCGGGCAGCGAGCCGGCGCAGCGTGCGTTCGACTACATGCTGAAGGAACAGGAATCGGACGGTAGCTGGTATGGCCGCTGGGGCCTGAACTACATCTACGGCACGTGGACCGCGCTGTGTTCGTTGAATGCCGCAGGCTTGCCGCACGACGACCCGCGCATGAAGCGCGCCGCACAGTGGCTCCTGTCGATCCAGAACGAGGACGGCGGCTGGGGCGAAGGCGGCGAAAGCTACAAACTCGACTATCGCGGCTACGAGCGCGCGCCGAGTACGGCGTCGCAAACCGCATGGGCGCTGATGGGCCTGATGGCGGCGGGCGAAGTGAATCACGAGGCGGTGGCGCGCGGCGTCGCGTATTTGCAGCGTGAGCAGCGCGAGCACGGCCTGTGGGACGAAACGCGCTTCACGGCGACCGGTTTCCCGCGCGTGTTCTATCTGCGTTACCACGGCTATCGCAAGTTCTTCCCGTTGTGGGCGCTGGCGCGCTTCCGTCATTTGAAACGCAACGGGCTGACGCGCGTTGCGGTCGGGATGTAACGGATGACGTTTTCGACAACGCTGTCAACCGACGCTGGCCGCAGTACTTTGCCGGTGATCGTGGTGACGGGTATGGCGTTCGAAGCGCGCATCGCGCGCGGCAAGGGCGTCGAGGTGGTCTACGCGGCGCGCGCCGATTTGCTGGAGCGGGCGTTGAGTGCGGCGGTTTCGCGCGGCTGTTCGGGGATCGTCAGTTTTGGGACGGCGGGCGGTTTGGCGCCTGATCTGGAGCCGGGCACGCTGATCGTCGCGGAAGCCGTCGAGGGGCCGTTTGGGCGGCTCGAGACCGATCGGCCGTGGGCTGACAGGCTCGCTGCTGCCCTTGCGACTGGGCCGCTGGTGGCGCGGCTCCGTCGCGGTTTGATGGCGGCTGTGACCGCGCCTTTAGTGACCGCCGACGACAAGCGTGCATTGCATCGCTCGACAGGCGCTTTGGCGGTTGATATGGAGTCGCATATTGCCGGTGCGACAGCCGCCGCGCATGGTTTGCCGTTTGCGGTGTGCCGCGCGATTGTCGATCCGGCTTGGCGGACGTTGCCGTCTGCTGCTACCGCTGGTTTGCAGGACGATGGCACCACGGCGCTGGGGCCGATTTTGCGGGAGCTGTTGCGGCAGCCGTCGCAGTTGGGGGCGCTGATTCAGGTTGCGGTCGATGCGCGGGCGGCGCGGACTTCGCTGGTGCAGGCGCGGCATGCTATGGGCGAGGCGGGGGTTTTTCGGTTGGGGGTTGGTTGAAGGGTTTGGTTTTTTTCCTGATTTTGTTTGTCTGTTTGGGGGCTGTTGTTCGTTTGTCTGTGGTGGTGGTTTTTTCTTTTCTTATTGGTCTATTAGCGTTCGCCCCTGTGCGGGGCGGCACTTACTTTCTTTGCCGCCGCAAAGAAAGATAAGCAAAGAAAGCGGCTCACACCGCCAGCTCTTAAGCGGGTCCCCCGCACAGTCGCGGTAGTGGTGCATCTGGAATCTGTGTTCTCGCGCATTCAGCCTCGGTGACAAGGCAGTCATTCTTCCGGCGCGCGTTGCGCGCGCCGGGTGCCCGTTCCTTATTGGGGCGCCGGGACTGCTTCCTGGGATTTCTTGTCCGTAGGTGCAGTTTGCGGTGCCGATGCTGCGGCAGGCGTCGCCGCTGGGGTGTTTGGCGTCTCGCCGGGATCCGTGTAGTTCGGTACGCCTGCCGGGGCGGCTGTGGCGCTTCCTGATGCCGCGTTCGGGGCTTCCGCCGTGTCGCCCGGGTCCGCGGAATTCGGCAAGCCTGCCGCCGCGCCTGATGCGCCGTTGGCGGGTGCGGCGCCGGAGTCGCCGCCCTGGTCGTCGTAGTTCGGGAGCGGTGCGGCGTTGTCGTTGGTGCCGCGCAGGCGCGCTTTACGCTGCTGCGTATAAGCGTCGCGAACGAACGAATATTTGTCCAGCGCGGCCTGTTGCAGCAGGTCGGTCGCACCCAGCAGGTCGGAGCGCACACTCACGAACTGCAACACGTATAGCGGATTGCGTACCGCCGGCTCGATGTAGTTCAGCGGGTTGAACTTCACGTCCACCACCAGACCCATGCTGTCACGCACCGTGCTCGGACCAAACAGCGGCAGGACCAGGTACGGGCCCGACGGGATGCCCCAGTGGCCCAGCGTCAATCCGAAATCCTGATGGTGCTTCGGCAAACCGGCCGGCGTTGCCCAGTCGAGCAAGCCGCCGAGTCCAAAGGTCGAGTTGAACGCGAAACGCACGAAGTCTTCGGTCGCGTCGGTGATCTTCAACTGCAGCAGGTTGTTGGCGGCGTTGGTCAGATCGCCCAGATTCGAGAAGAAGTTGCTCACCGCTGTACGCAAGGGCTGCGGTGTCACCTTCTGGTAACCCTTGGCAACCGGGGCGGCAACGAAGCGGTCCACACCATCGTTGAAATTGAAAATCACGCGGTTCGCCGGCTCGAACGGGTCGCCCGGTTTGCGGTCGGGGCCGGTCGCGCAGCCGGAGATCAGACCGGTGGCGACCAGCGCCAGCACGGTGGTTTGCAGCTTCATACTTAAATTCCTTTGTGCTTCGCGCGACGTTGGCGCGGCTTGCCCATCAGCACGGGTTGGAACACCACCGCGCCGATCAGCGTGCAAAACAACGAGAGTGCCAGCAAACGTCCCATACTCGACGTCCCCGGATGGTGCGAGAGCCAGAGGCTGCCGAACGCCGTCGCCGTGGTCGCCGCGCTGAACAGCACGGCGTGCGTGAGGCTCGACTGCAAAAGGCTGGTCTGGCCGTGGCGCCATGCCATCACGAAGTAAATCTTGAATGCTACGCCGACGCCCAGCATCAGCGGCAACGCAATGATGTTCGCGAAGTTCAGCGGCATGCCGAACACCACGCACAATTCCAACGTCACCAGCGCCGACACCAGCAGCGGAACCAGCGTGCGTAGCATATCGCTGAATCGCCGCAGCGCGATCCACAGCAAGATTGCAATCGATAACAACGCATAGCCGGCGGCCTGCAGGAACGCCTTGATGATCGTGTCCGCGGAATGCAGGATCGAAATCGGGCCGCCGATCGCGTCCGGTTCGGCTTTCTTCACCGCGTGCACAAAGCCGGCGAGCGTCGCGTCGTCGTTCGGATCGGCGCCGGGTTTGATCTTCGGCGCGATGTCGACGAGTGCGTGGCCGTCCTTCGAGACCCAGCTCGCGGAGATCTCCTTGGGCAGGTTGTCGCGCGTAATCTCGGTGGGCTGCAGCAGATCCGCGAGTTGCTTCAGCGCGATGCGCAGCGGCTCGGACATCGCGGTTTCGGCGCGGTCGCGCGTGGCGGTGTCGGCGGCAGCCAGCTTTTGCAGCGTGGCGGACAGATGTTTGGCTTCGGCGGCGCCCGGACCCGGATGGTCGTCAGCAGCGAGCGAGAGCTGATTCGACGCGCGCTTCAAAGCGGCGACGCGTATCGCGTCCGTGGCTTGAGGCGCGGGCTGTTGCTGCAGCGCGGGCAACAGTTGCTGCGCGGCGCTGGCTACCAGCATCAGCTTTTGCTGCTGCTCGGCCGGAACGAAGCTATCCAGTGTCGTGACGCGGCCCACTTCCGGCAGCGTGCGCAGACGCGCGGCCTTCTGGTCCGCATCGGCAAGCGTGGGCGCCAGCACATTCACGTTGTTGACCGCTGCTTCCGGCGAATCCTTCAGCGACAGCAGCGTCGCCATCGATTCCGTGTGCGGGTCCTTCAGATGCAGCGGATTGAAGTCGAAACGCAAATGCGTGAGTAACGGCGTGGCGCCGATCACGACGATGAGCGTGCCGATCAGCACCGGCTTACGGTTCCGATCGAGGTAATCGTCGACGGGCGCGAGTTGTTTGAAGCCGGGCGACACGGCTTCGACCGGCGGGTTGAAGACTTTCAGGAGTGCCGGCAGCAGCGTCATGTTGGTGAAGTACGCGACGAACATGCCGACGCCGGCGATCTCGCCCAATTCCGACACGCCGAGGTAAGCCGTGGGCAGGAACGAGAAGAAGCTCAGCGCGACCGCTACGGCAGCGAGCGTCAGCGGCACGCCGATGCTGTGCGCGGTGTGCATGAGGGCGGCGGAAAGACGGTCGTCGCGATTGCGTTCCTCACGATATTTGACGCCGAACTGCACGCCGAAATCGACCCCGAGCCCGACGAACAGCACCATGAAGGCGACCGAAATCATGTTGAGCGCACCCACCAGCAGCAGGCCGAGCGCCGCGGTGATCGCGAGCCCGACGAACAGCGTGATGAACACCGCGACGATCATGCGGCCCGAACGCAGCGCCAGCCACAGAATGATCAGCACGACGATGAAGGTGCCGATGCCGTTGAGCACGGCGCCGTCCTGGACCGACGCGAATTCTTCGTCCGCGAGAGGCTGTTCGCCGGTCAGGCGGACCGTGGCGCCATAACGCGTATCGAGGTGCAGCGAGGCGGCGGTGTCGCGGATCGCTTTCGAGGCCGTCGCGCCCGGCTCCAGCGCGTCGTAGTTCACGACCGGCTGCACCGTGACGAAGGCACGCGCCGGTTCCGCAGCGGCGCTCTTGTCGACCAGCGCACGCCACGAGAACGCCGCCGGCTGACCGGCCAGCACGCGATCGAGCGTGGCGGCGCTTTGCGACAGCAGATGGCTCATGTCGGCCAGCTTCACCTGACCCAGTTGCAGCGGCAGCAACAGGCTCGTGGTGAGCGTGCCGGCGAGGCCGGTCAGGCTCGGATCGTGCGCGAGGGCATTGACGAGCGGGCGCGACTGGACGAGCTGCGAGGTGGTCGACATCACCTCATCGGTTGACGGGAACAGCAGGCCGTTGTGTTCGAAGAACGGGCCGCCGGCGGGCTGCGAAACCGCGACGAACTCCTTCGGATCGGCTTTGAGCGCGGCCGTCAGGGCATTGGCAGCGGCGTCGGCAAACTCGGGGGCACGGGCTTCGACCACCACCAGCACGGTTTGACCGCGATCCGGGAAGGCCTTGTCCATGGCATTTTCGAGCGACGACCATTGCTTGTCGGTCTCGATGAGCTTGCTGATATCGGTGTTGATCTTGAAGTGATTGACAACGTAGAAACCGCTCAAAACGGCGAGCACAAGCGACAGGGCGATGATCCGTAACGGATGGCGCACCGAATAGGCGACGAGACGAACAATAGATGACTTCAGCATGTAGGCGGGGGTGGCCTTATCACGGACGGTGTTTTTGACGAAAGTGCACAAGTATACAGAGCCGGAGCGACTCGGCTCCACTTCAGCAGCAAGGACGCTTCCCGGGCGGCGCGGCCGGGGGCGGGAACGCAATATCGGTATACTGGTCTATCCAGCTTTCGCCGCGAGCTCATGAGCCCGCCGGCGCTTACTTCTTGGGGTTTTGGCGAGCGTATGAAACGTTATCTGTCTGCTTTTCTGGCTGCGGCCGTGGTGACCACTGCGGCATATGCACAAAGCGCACCTGATGCGCTGGTGAAGAGTGCCGTCGAAGGCACGGTTACCGCGATGAAGGCCGATCCGCAGGCGCGCGGCGGCGATATGGCGAAGATTACCGAACTGGTTCAGACGCGCTTTGTGCCGGCTACCGATTTTCAACGGACCACGCGGATCGCGGTAGGGAAGGCATGGAGTACGGCGACTCCGGAGCAGCAGAAGCAGTTATATGAGCAATTTACGCTGCTGCTGGTGCGTACCTACGCCTCTTCGCTGTCGCAGCTGCGCGATCAGGACGTGAAGTTCAAGTTCCTGCCGGTCAGCGTACCGGCCGGCGCCAAGGACATCGTTGTGCAGTCACACGTGATCAGCAACGGCGGGGACGATGCGATCGATTACCGCCTGACTAAAGGCGCATCCGGCTGGAAGATTTACGACATCAACATGATGGGGGCCTGGCTGATTCAGGTCTATCAGACGCAGTTTGCCGATCAGCTGTCCAAAGGCGGCGTCGATGGGCTGATCAAGTTCCTGACCGCGCATAACGCACGAAGCGCGGGCTGAAATAACGCAGAAGAGAAAGCAAAAAGAAAAAGCGCGGTGGCCTGATTGCCACCGCGCTTTTTTATACAAAACATGCGCATCATGGGGCGGGCAAAACCGCCCCGATGATTGACAGCTTAGTGTGCGGAAGCGGAAGCCGCCGTCTGCACCTTCTTGCCCTTACCCGCACGTCCGATCTCTTCGAGCTTGATCTCGACGTGACGCGAGAACACGTACTCGGCGGGACGCTGCTTGTCCAAAGCAATATCCTTGGTGAAGGCGCCGGAAGTCTTCGGGCCGCGCAGGCTGACCTTCAACGCCTTCAACGGGTGCGCCACCGTATCCATCACGGCGGTCGCTTCGAAGCCGCAGTGCACCATGCAATCCGCGCACTTCTCATAGTTACCCGTACCGTATTTCTCCCACTCCGTGGTTTCCATCAGTTCCTTGAAGGTCTTCACGTAGCCTTCGCCGACCAGGTAGCACGGCTTCTGCCAGCCGAACACGGTACGCGCCGGGTTGCCCCACGGCGTGCATTCGTAGGTCTGATTGCCGGCGAGGAAGTCCAGGAACATCGCGGACTGGCTGAACGACCAGTTTTTGCCATTGTTGCCGCGCTTGAAAATTTCGCGGAACAGATGCTTGGTCTTGTCGCGGTTCAGGAAGTGCTGCTGATCCGGCGCGCGCTCATACGCATAACCCGGCGAGACGGTGATGCCGTCCACACCCATCGGGCCGAGCGTGTCGAAGAATGCGGCAACGCGTTCCGGCACGGCGTCGTTGAACAGCGTGCAGTTGATGTTCACGCGGAAACCACGGCGCTTCGCTTCCTTGATCGCGGCGACGGCCTTGACGTACACGCCTTCCTGCGACACCGAGTGATCGTGCGCCTGCTCGTCGCCGTCCAGGTGAACCGACCAGACGAAATACGGATTCGGCTCGTAGTCGTCCATTTTCTTTTCCATCAGCAGCGCATTCGTGCACAGGTACACGAACTTCTTGCGCGCGATGATGCCCTTCACGATCTGCGGCATTTCCTTGTGCAGCAGCGGCTCGCCGCCTGCAATCGAAACAACCGGTGCGCCGCATTCGTCGACTGCGCCAAGGCATTCTTCGAGCGACAGACGCTGATTCAGGATGGGATCCGGATAATCGATCTTGCCGCAGCCATTGCAGGCGAGATTGCAGCGGAACAGCGGCTCCAGCATCAACGCGAGCGGGTAGCGTTTGTTGCGCGAAAGGTGCTGACGCATGATGTATGCGCCGACCCGGACTTTCTGTAGCAGCGGAATAGACAAGACGTCCTCCTTAAACTTCGCGTGCAGCGAGTGGTTGCATCAGTTTCGATGGCAACTTGAATTCGACTTTCTCTTCACGGCCCGCCATCGTCGTGACATCGACGGGCCCCAATGCGCGCAGCGCATCGATTACGTTCTTCACCATCTCTTCCGGTGCCGAAGCACCGGCCGTGATGCCGACAGTCTGCACATTCGCAAACCACTCCGGCTTCACTTCCGAACCGTCGGCGACGAGATAACTCTTCACGCCGCTTTCGCTGCCGATCTCGCGCAGCCGGTTCGAGTTGGAACTGTTGGTTGCACCTACCACCAGCAACACGTCGACCTCTTTGCTCAGTTCGCGCACCGCCGCCTGACGGTTTTGCGTGGCGTAGCAGATGTCACGCGTGTCAGGACCGACGATGTCGGTAAAACGGCGCAGCAAGGCGTCGATAATGCCACGTGTGTCGTCCACCGACAGCGTGGTCTGCGTGACATACGCGAGCGGCGTATCGAGCGGCAGGTCCAGATGGGCGACCTCGGCCTCGCTCTGCACCAGCAGCACCGCGCCGGGAATCTGGCCGATTGTGCCTTCCACTTCCGGATGGCCCGCATGGCCGATCAGGATCAGGGTACGACCCGCCGCCACATATTGGCGCCCTTGCACGTGAACTTTGGTCACGAGCGGGCAGGTCGCGTCGAGCACGTCCAGGCCGCGCTGCTCCGCGTCACGCTCGACAGTCTGAGCGACACCATGCGCGCTGAAAATCGCCACGGCGCCTTGCGGCACCTCGTCGAGTTCTTCGACGAAGCGCGCGCCTTTCTGGCGCAGATTGTCCACCACGTGGCGATTGTGAACAATCTCGTGGCGAACATACACGGGCGCGCCGTGCTGCTGCAACGCGCGGTCGACGATCTCGATCGCACGAACAACACCCGCACAAAAGCCGCGGGGTTGAGCAAGGATGACTCGCATAAATTGGCGAACTCCGACTGACGCGGGTTTCGAAGAAGCCGGTAACTATGACTTTATCGCCGCGACCATCTATTTAGTTGACGTCTTGAGCCCCGGCGACCAGGCCGGTACAGCAAAACCAAACGCGCATTCTAACGCTATCAGGCCGGCTTTGCTCTGGCGCGCCTGCCCAGGTGTTGGGACGCCGCCGCGCCGCGGGTCCGCCGCCGAACGCCGCATTCATGGCGCATGCTGTAATGCGCAGGTGGTAAGGATTACGCGCTGCACCGGTTTGGCGGAACCCTTAAACTACGTGGTCCCGCGGCGCGCGTTTGCGGCCGCATTACAGAATGGTTTCATAGCTCGCCGACTTCCGCGCCGGCCTCGGCGCGGTAACGCAGCGGCGCCGGTGCATCCGCTCCCGTTCGGCAAGCTTGCCAGCGTGGTTGCACAGTATAAACTGCCGCTCGCGTTGCGGATCCCCGGGCGTTTGGGGATCGGGTTGTGCGGCGCCATTCACGCCGGCCTGCGCATCCTCGAGCGGATCGAAACGGCCGGTTATGACGTATTTCGCGAGCGGCCGGTGCTCAACACTTTTGACTGGTGCGTTGTCGCGGTACGCACTGTGGTGATGCGCCTGTCGCGGCGCGTCGGCGTGCAAGCGGGTTCACTCGAGGGTAATGCTTAATGGCGGTGGTTCTGTTTCTTCTTTCGTGTCTTTCCCTGCTGATCTGGTGCGTGTTGCTGTTTGCGCGCGGCGGTTTCTGGCGGGCGCGTCCGGCCGCACCGCTCGCGCCCGAACCGCGCGAAAGCTGGCCGGCGGTCGCCGCCGTGGTGCCGGCGCGCAATGAAGTCGACGTGATCGCCGAAGCGGTCACCAGCTTGCTCGAGCAGGACTATCCGGGCGAATTCCACGTGATCGTCGTCGACGACCACAGCACCGACGGCACCGCCGACGCCGCCCGCGCGGCCGCATTGCAACTGCAATGCCCGGATCGCCTGACGGTGCTGAGCGCGAAGCCGCTGCCGCCGGGCTGGTCGGGCAAGGTGTGGGCGCAGTCGCAAGGTATCGAGGCAGTGCGCACGCTCGGCCTGCCCGCGGAGTTTCTGTTGCTGACCGACGCCGACATCGGCCATCCCGCGGACGCCGTCACACAACTCGTCGCGCGTGCGGATGCGGAAAAGCGCGATCTCGTTTCGCTGATGGTCCGTCTGCGCTGCGATTCGTTCTGGGAGAAGGCGCTGATTCCGGCCTTCGTGTTCTTCTTCGCCAAGCTGTATCCGTTCTCGTGGGTCAATAACCCGCGCAACCGCACGGCAGCGGCGGCGGGCGGCTGCATGCTGGTCCGGCGCAGCGCGCTCGAAGAGGCCGGCGGTATCGAGTCGATTCGCGCCGAGCTGATCGACGATTGCAGCCTCGCTGCGCGCATCAAGCATCGCGGCACAGGGCGTCATGCGATTCGTCTGGATGTGGCGGCGCGCAGCGTGTCACTGCGTCCTTACGATAGCTGGCGTGAGATCTGGAACATGATCGCGCGCACGGCTTTTACGCAGTTGCGCTACTCGCCGCTGCTGCTGGCGGGCACGCTGCTGGGTATGACGATCATTTACCTGATGCCGCCGGTAGCCGCGCTGGTGCTCGGTCCGTTGGGCTGGCCCGCATGGCTGGCGTGGGCGCTCATGTGCTGCGCGTATGCGCCGATGCTTGGCTACTACCGCCGTTCGCCGCTGTGGGCGCCGTTTCTGCCGCTGGTGGCGCTGTTCTATGTGGGCGCGACGTTTGCGTCGGCGGTGCGTTACTGGCGCGGTAAGGGCGGGCAATGGAAGGCGCGCGTGCAGGCGCCGGTGCAGGAGCGTTAGGACGCGCAGGTCCAGAGATTCATCGGACAAAAAAAGCGGCGCTCAGGCGCCGCTTTTTTTACATCGACCATGACTCGATCTTTCCATCAGCCCTTGGTGAGCATCATGTACATCTGGATCACCATGTCGGGCGAGAACGTGAACGGCACCCAGCCGTGACCGGTATGGCGCATGACCAGCAGACGGTCGCCATTCGACTGCTTCTGCACGGCCATGACGGGATTCTTCGTGGATACGAAGCGCCAGCCCGGCGGGATGCCCGGCGGCGGTTCCGGCGTCATCGAGGCGCGCGCGTTCGACAATTCCTCGATCAGTTGCCCGATCTGCTCAGCACGCAGCGCGACCGTCTGGCCGCCGATCGTCATCGTGATCTCGTTCTGCGCCGGGCGATTGATTTCGAGCGTGGGCGGCACGGGGGCGACGGGTTCCGCGTCCGGCGCTTCAGCGGCCACCGGCGTTTGTTCCGCTACGGCTACCGTGCCTTCAGTTTCGACGCGTTCCGCTTTCGTTTCGGACGAGACGTGGTTTGCCGCCGGCGCTTCCTGCGCTGCTGCCTCTGCGGGTGTCTCGGTGATGTTTTTGGCCTGCGGGGCCACGACAGCCTGGATGAGCTGATCGACGCCTGTTTCCAGGGCGCCGAGCTGTTCGTGAAGATTCATGCGAGGTTTCTCTGGTAAGACCCACGATTTTACCTGCTGCGCGTAGGCTTTTACCTGTCGCAAACACAGTGACGTTGTAACAAAGTGCATGCAGGCCGCACCGATGCTGTCCGGCGCGGCGTAGCTTGCGCGGCCTGGGTGATGACGCTTGCGCGGGCCAGCGCAGCCTGCACGACTTTGGGTAATACAGCCCGCGCGGGACGGTGCCGCTTGTCCTGCCCGCGTCAGAGCTTCAAATACCCGGCTTGCCGGAACCAGTCGATCGCATCGCTCAAACCCTCGCGATAGGGTCGCGCGCGATAGCCGAGCTCGCGTTCCGCCTTCGCCGACGTGAAGTACATCTTGTTCTTCGACATCTTCAGACCGTCGACGGTGAGGAACGGTTCACGCTTCGTGATCTTGGCGACGGCTTCCGCGCCCGCGGCGAGCGGATAAAGCGGCCAGCGCGGCAAACTCAGCGTCGGCGCCTTGCGGCCGGTCAGCGCCGCGATATCCGCGAGCATTTGCTGCAGCGGCAGATTTTCGCCGCCGAGAATGTAGCGCTCGCCGATCTTGCCGCGTTCGAGCGCGAGAAAATGGCCGGCGGCCACGTCGTCCACGTGCACGAGGTTCAGTCCCGTGTCGACGAATGCGGGAATCTTGCCGAGCGCCGCTTCGACGATGATGCGTCCGGTCGGCGTCGGCTTGACGTCGCGCGGACCGATCGGCGTGGACGGATTGACGATCACGGCCGGCAGGCCGTCTTCGGCGATCATGCGCTCCACCGCGCGTTCGGCCAGCACCTTGCTGCGCTTGTACACGCCGATCGCCTGATCGGCTTTGAGCGGCGAGGTTTCGTCGGCGGACTGGCCGGAACTGGTGACTTTCAGCGTCGCCACGCTGCTCGTGTAGACGATGCGTTCGACGCCTTCCTTCAACGCCGCGCGCATGGTCGCCTCGGTGCCTTCGAGATTCGAGCGCTCGATTTCGCTCGGGTCCGGCGCCCACAGGCGGTAGTCTGCCGCCACGTGCAGCAGGTAGCGCACGCCGCGCAGCGCGTTGCGCATCGACGCTTCGTCGCGCATATCGCCGACGACGATTTCCGCATCCAGCGCCTCGACGTTTTTGCGCGGACTGGTGGCGCGCACCAGCACGCGCACCTTGAAACCCTTCTGTTGCGCGATGCGCGCCACCGACGAGCCGACGAAGCCGGATGCGCCGGTCACGAGCACGAGATCGCGATTCTGTTCGGTCATTCTGTTTGATTCCCTGCGTGACAGTCGACGGATTGTACGTGTCGCGCGCGCCGTGTGTCGCGCCGGGCTGCCCAGGTGAGTTCAGGGATGGCCGAGCATTCTCGTCGCGACGCGGCTAGAATGCCGGCTTGAAAGATTGTCAAGCGAGGACGGCATGGCCCCGGATCTGGATCAGCGGATCGAAACGTATTACGTGCGAGTGCGCGGCACCGTGCAGGGCGTCGGCTTTCGCCACGCCACCGTGCGGCAGGCCCACGCGCTCGGTATCAAAGGTTGGGTGGCGAATCTCGACGACGGCTCCGTCGAAGCCATGTTGCAGGGCTCGGCCAACCAGGTCGACCGGATGCTGTCGTGGCTGCGTCATGGGCCGCCGGCGGCGCGCGTGACCGAAGTGACCGGTGAAGAGCGCGCGACCGAAAAGCGTTACGAGCGGTTCGAGCAGCACTGAGTCCGCAAGCTTCACACGAAACAAAGGCGGCGCGCCATCACCTCGATAGCGCGCCGCCTTGCAGTTTGCGAGTCTCGTTTGTCCGCTTGGTCAGCCGATAACGCTTTGCGCCTAGCGCGCCACCAGCAAGCTCTCGGCGAACCCCCATCCATCTTCGATCCACTGATGGCTGCACACGAAGCCCGCATCGTCGGCGATCGCGGGCACCTCGTCAGCGCGGTATTTGTGGCTGCTCTCGGTCCAGATCGTTTCACCTGCTTTGAGCGAGACCGTCAATTGCGCGGCGCCCACGTGCGCGGTGATATCGCGTTTCGCCCGCAGATGCATCTCGATGCTGCGCGCGTCCGGATTGAAGCGCGCGACGTGCTCGAATGCATCGAGCGGAAAATCGCCGTCGAGCTCACGATTAATGCGCGCGAGCAGATTCAGATTGAACGATGCAGTCACGCCGACCGCGTCATCGTAGGCGGCCACGAGTACCGGCGTCGGCTTGATCAGATCCGTGCCGAGCAGCAACGCGTCGCCGGGTGCGAGCATGTTGCGGATATCGCGCAGGAAACGCGTCGCCGCGAGTCTGCCGAAATTGCCGATCGTACTGCCAAGAAACAGTACGAGTAACCGCTCACCCGCCGCGCGATCCTTGCTCACTTCGGCGAGTCCGGCCAGGTAATCGCGTTCATAACCGACAATCGAAATACGCTCGATGTCGCCAAGTTCGCGCCTGCATAACTGCAATGCGCTGCGCGAAATTTCAATCGGGAAGTAAGACGTGGGGCGTTTTTTACACAGCGCCTCCAGAATGCGCCGCGTCTTGCGACCGCTGCCGCTGCCCAGTTCGGCGACGGTCACGTCGTGCGGCAAGTGCGCGACGATGTCCACTGCGTGCTTCGTGAGCAGGTTCTCCTCGGCGCGCGTCACGCCGTATTCGGGCAGTACCGTGATCACTTCGAAGAGCGCGGAACCGACTTCGTCATACAGATACTTCGAGGGCAGTTCCTTCTGCGGCGCGTGCATGAGTCCGGCGCGAACGTCGGCGGCGAAAGTAGCGCGTTGCAGATCGGGCGATGCGTCGTGCGATAGGGCTGGCTGGGTCATGCTGGCTCCAGTAGTCACATTCGATGAGCAGGATTGCTGGCCGGGTAACGGCAGGTGCAATGAAACGCAGTTGCTGCGTGCCGTGGGAAAGAAGGGCTGGCTCGGTCCGCCTGGACTGCCGGTGCCGGCCCGGCTCGTTGCTGTTGCAGATGACGGTTGCGACGGTGGTCCAGGATGTCCCGGATCGCGGCGCAAATCGTGTTGCCACACTTCTTAGCAAGATTCGAGCTTGAGCAGTTGCGCGAGAAGTTGCCGGTGCGGAAGCTACGGGTCCGCCTGTCGCGCGTGAAGTTATGTTCTAGTGCATCAGCGCGTGATGCGCACGGGAAAAATTGCTGCTTACTGCAAGGAACGCGCGGGCACGTTGACGGGGAACCCGTCTAGAATGCCCGCTTGCATCGCCTATCCACGATAAAAATGCAGCGCTTGATCCGCACTGCCTGCTTGTGAGACTTCACTTCCAATGACAACAACTCGAGGCGCGCAACGGCATGCTGCGCCGCACACACCAGTATCTGAACCGGTTTGCGCATCCACGCCGTATGCCGGGATGATTGCGCCACGGGCCGGGCAATGAACCAGTATGACCCAAAGCGCGGTATCGCGTTGTCGGTCGGCGCGTCGGCGATGTTTGCTTTACTGTCCGCTTACGCCAGGCTGCTTGCGCCGTTGAGCGGCCTCGACATTTTCGCGTGGCGTATCGTGTGGACCGTGCCCGGGGCGCTATTGCTGATCGCGTTGCGCAAACGTCTGCCGATTCTCAGGCAACTTCTTTACCGCATGGTGACGGAGCCGACGCTCGGCGTGGCGATGGTCGTCAGCGCGGTTCTGCTGGGCGCGCAGCTATGGGTGTTTCTCTGGGCGCCGCTGCATGGACGCATGCTTGAAGTCTCGCTCGGCTATTTTCTGCTGCCGATGGTCATGGTGCTGGTGGGGCGCTTCTACTATCGCGAGCGCCTCGACGGTTTGCAGTGGCTAGCGGTTATCTGTGCTGCTTTGGGCGTGGGGCATGAACTGTGGATGACGGGTGCGTTTTCGTGGCCGACCGTGCTGGTCGCACTGGGCTATCCGCCGTATTTCGTGCTGCGCCGCAAAATCAATCAGGATTCGCTGGCGATGTTCACGGTAGAAATGACGCTGCTGTTGCCGGCGGCGGCTGTGTTCATCGTCGTCGGCGGTTCGCTGACAATGATCGGCGGACGTATCGATATGTGGTGTCTGCTGTTGCCGGGACTCGGCGCGCTCAGCACCATTGCGCTGGCTTCGTATCTGAAGGCGAGCCGTTTGTTGCCGGTCGCATTGTTCGGCATCCTCGGCTATGTCGAGCCGGTGCTGCTGGTGCTGGTCTCGATCACCTTGCTCGGCGAGGTGCTGAGTGCCGCGCAGTTAGCCACATATATTCCGATCTGGATTGCGGTTGCGCTGACGGCATTGCACAGCGTGCGGCTCGTTCGGCTTGCGCCGCGGTGAAGTGCGTTGCTTGAGCCACACCGGCTGCGTCGCGAGTGACGGAGCAGGGTCGGGGACGGCGGCGTGCAGCGTTGAACTTGAGCCGCCGAATCAGCCGCCGCGATTCAGCGATGCGCTGCCGCGCGATCCGCATTGATACGCGTCGCGCCGACTTGCGCTTCGATCGCTTCGCGCAGCGCCGGCCGCCAGCCGAAACCGAACAACGCTTCAGCGAGGACGAATAGCGGCCCGATCAGCAGACCGACTACGTCGTCGACAAATGCCGGCTTGCGATGTTCGTACGCCACGTGGCCGATAAACTGAAACACCCAGCCGACGACGAAAAGTCCGATGCCCGAGGCGAGCCAGGTGAAGGTAGTTTGCGCGGCGAGCCATTGTCCGCACGCGACGCACAATACGGATATCACGGCCATCATCACGCCGAGCGGCACGTCGAGCACGAGGTAATAGACGGTCGCAGCGACGAACAATACCCACGCAGGCGACAAGGTAAACGGCAACGCAAATGGCAGTGCGCCGGGGCTCAAAGCGGGCCGGCTCAACAACACCGCCAGCGCCAGCACGATCATCGGAATGCCGATGAAATGCGTGGCGATATTGCGCCGGTCGCGGTGGTAGGCCGCGTATTGCGTCAGTTGTTGCGTCAGCGTTCTCATGTATGCCGCTCCTCGATCAAAGTCAGCATAATCGCGGTCAGCGGAATTTGAAACCATCGGGTAGCCGACAATCGGGCACGGATGCCGTCCTATGACTGCAAGTTTTTCATCGAATGAGCTTGGTCACCTGCTCGAGCGCAGCGCATGGTTTCGCTCGGCGCCTGCTGCCATGCGGGCGCAGTTGATCGAAGCGGGGCGTGTCGAGCGCCTGGCGGCGGGCGAGCGTCTCTTCACGCGCGGCGATTCCGACGATGGCCTCTATTGTGTGCTCGACGGTCTGGTGCGAATCGGTGCGGCGAGTTCGGCCGGCAAGGAAGCGTTGCTTGCGGTCATCGAGCCGGTTAACTGGTTCGGCGAGATCGCGCTGTTCGACAATCGGCCGCGAACCCATGATGCGTATGCCGAGCGTGATTCCGAGCTGTTTCATGTGCCGCGCACCGCGCTTGCCGTGCTGCTCGAGCGCACGCCCGAGTATTGGCACGCCTTCGGTTTGCTGTTGACGCAGAAGCTGCGCCTCGCTTTCGACGCCATTGAAGAAGCCGCGTTGCTTCCCGCCGCGCAGCGCGTGGCGCGTCGCCTGTTGTTGATGGCAGGCGGCTACGGCGAAGCCGGCGCATTGCGGCGTGTCCTCAAAGTGCCGCAGGAGGATCTGGCGATGATGCTGGCTTTGTCGCGGCAGACAATCAATCAGGTGCTCAAGCAGTTCGAAACGCAGGGTGCGCTGAAGCTGGGCTATGCGGAAATCGAAATTACCGATGTGCAAAAGCTCAGCGCGCTGGCCGATCTGAATCCCGCTACGGATTGAAGGAACTGGGTCGCGCTGAGGTCACGCGCGGCCACGCATCTGCTCGCAGCGATCGTCGTCTCGCTTGCCGTGGTACCCAAAACTGCCGAAGCTCAGTCGGCATTCTTTCTCGGACCTGCTCGACTTCTCTCGCGTTAGCTCATCGTTTCGGCACTACTGGTCGAGCGTCTCGGCACCGAGCGACAGGTTGCAAAACCTGCGCGCCGACTTCGCCATGACGAAACGGAGTGACGATCGGCAACCGGATACCTGAAAACATGATTAACGCGTCTTTGCGACGGCATGATGGCGCTTCAATGGTCCGATCAGTGCTGCGGGCAATGTCGAGACCAGCGTATGCAAGGTGAAGTCGAGGTCGTCGACTGCAATGTCGAGTTGCACGCGCACTTCTTCGCGCACGGCCTCCGTGCTGACCACATACACGCCGAGCGGCGAATGAAGCAGTGTGCGGAGCTGGGTGCCGGGAAGATCGTGCGCGGGATGGGGCAGGGTAACTTGCAAGCGGGCACGAGCCGCGGGGAAAGGGATGACATTGTTGTGTTGGACCGGCGGCGCGCTAAGCGGTCGCGTTTCGAGGTTGTCGATTGATTGCGATTGCGTGAGAGCCATTTAATGCGGCGTTCGTTGACGCCATGGTTGATCAGGACAGTTCGAGCTTAGGCTTGTGCGAGTAAACGCAGTGCAAAAATTGAGGTGTCCGCTGAAAAATTATGCGAACCAGGCTCGACGCGTTGCTCGAATGGGATCAGAAGCCCTGCTGGCAATTTAACTTTGCGTGAGCTTCAACCAGGTTCATGCGACGCGCCCATAAAAAAAGGCGAGTCATCAGACTCGCCCTCCCTGAACGGCACCGTTTGGCTTCGATTAACTACGCATGCCTGGCCAGTGTGTGCCGAAAGCCGATCACGTGTTATTGCGTTTTCGTCGTGTCGGTCTTTGCGCCGTCGGCTTTTGCCGGGGCATTGCTGGCCTCTTTCGCGCTCTCCGTCTTGTTCTTGCTTGCGCTTGTATCGACGGTGGTCTTCTTGGTGGCCTTATGGGTCTTTGCCGCGTGGTTGCTGGCAGAAGTCTTTTTCACATGCGCCTTCGTCGCGGCCTTGGTCGGCGCTTTCGTCGTGGCGGAGCCTTCATCCGTGGCGCCGGTTTGCACGGCGGTGCTCGCCTTCAGATTCGCCTGGCCGGCGGGTTGCGTTTGCGCGGGTTGCGCGGCCGACGGCGCTGCGGTTTGAGCAAATGCGGTCGACACGACGAGAGCGGAAGCGAGAGCAGCGAAAAGCGTCTTCATGATGTAACTCCTGGTTAAACCGGTTGTTCTTTGTGTCGCGGCTGAAATGTTTCAGCGCTGCCGGTTTAACGTTGGCGGGAAGACAGCAGTTGACGGTGTTCTGGTGACAAAACGTAACGGCGGATACATATCGGGGTCCTGATTCATCCCGTGCTGTTTCCGCGGATTGGCTACATCAGGCCCGGTTTGACATGAGGCGTGCGCCTGTCGAGCGACAGGCGCAACGAAAAGAATCCACACCCGCGTGCTCTGGCGATTCCCGAGCGCGCTATTGAAACGGGTTCTGCACGACACCCGGCTTTGCATCCGGCTCGTCCTTCACCTTGGCCGGCAAATTGGTCTGCGCCTGTAGCGCGGCCACTACTGCGTCGATTGCTTCCTTCAGTGCCAGCGCCGCCTTCAGCCCGCGCTGGTCCTGAGTCAACTCCAGCGTGCCGTTCAGCACTACGCGCGTCGTGCCGTTGCTGACGGTGAGTGCATCGCCCTGGATGTTGAGCACGTCGTCATCGTTCGAATAGGGTTTAAACACCTTTTAGTCCTCCCGGTCGCTGATCTTTGAGATTCTCCGGAATACCCGGAAAACGGATGCCCGATGCTGCCTCGAGTTCGTGAATCGTCCTGATGTCGTAACGGTTGGTCGAGACATTGTCTACGATCACCGCGAACGCCATCTGCCGTGACGGCACGTAGACCACCTTGAACAATTGCGTCGGCACGAAGACGCGCGTCGGTCCGATGGTCTGCAATTGCTGGCCGCTGAAAATCGGCCCGGTGACGACATAGGTATCGTCGTACGACATCGCGATCTTTCGCACCGATGTTTCGATACGTGCCCACAAGCGCTGATTGTTTTCGCGATTTTGCGGCACGACGTTCGCCAGCGAAAACGATTGTGCCATCGCTTCCTGATTCCAGCGATTGCCCGCCGGACTCATGTGGCCGCGATCGAAGCCGCTGCGCTTATAGTCCGCGAGTGTCGCGCCTTCGCCGTCCGGCAAACGCGCGTCTTCGAAGAATTTGTTGGTGCGCACCATGTCTTTCGCGGCGTCGATATGGTCGCGCGTCAGATGCTCGGCGGACCACAGCGGACCATGCGTGATACCCGAATGCAGCACCGCGAAATCGCTATAGCAAAGCATGCGCGTTTTCGGCGCCATCTTCTTATTGGTCAGAACCGGCCATTGCGCATTCGGGGTGAACTGGGTGCAGGAAGGCGCCGCGCTCGCTTGAGCGGCAACGGCGAACAACAGACAGGCAAACCACTTCTTCATGTGTCAGTCAGTCGAGGGATGGGGGCGCAAGTATAGCGTCGCAAGCCCGTATCGAGCGACGCAGAACGCAGGAAAACATGGAGAAAAAAATGGCTTTTGCGCGGCATCCGCGACGATGAAAATACTTCGAGCGAAAGAAGCGGAAGAAGCGGAAGAAGCGGAAGAAGCGGAAGAAGCGGAAGAAGCGGAAGAAGCGGAAGAAGCGGAAGAAGCGGAAGAAGCGGAAGAAGCGCCCGGCGCACGGTGCACGGCAAAAAGCCCTGCACCAAAAAAAACGGGCCGCCTTGCGGCGACCCTAATGCGTGGAATTCAAACTCTACTCACGCAAACTTAAGAACGGCTTAAACGCGCAAAGTTGAATACGCGATGCGCATTGACGGTCAAATCCGCACACGAACGCGCCCGCGTCCGTGTCTGCACTCAGGCAGTGCGGTTCGGATGAGTAGAAATTTCGACTGGCGAAAAAGCGCCGGAACCTAATTGCCGAAAACGCTATTTTCGGCGTGCACGTTCTGGCGGTCGACGGCTTGCAGACGCCAGAAGCCGCTGGTCGGCGCATGCGTGGGCAAGGCTGTCCACGCTGCGGCGCCTTGTGCCGCGCTTACGTGTTGTTTGCGATCGACGTGCAAGCCGCGCAGTGTGCACAGCGGCGCATCCGCGCTCGGCGCACAGAGCGTGGTCACGCCATTGTCGTCGTGTAACTCGCCCCACGGGGGCAGATCGATCCCTTGATGCGCTTCTCTCGACCACCGGTGTTCTTCGGTGTCGAGCCATAACACAGCGTAATCGTGATTGACGGTGGGATCGGAACCGTTGATGAGGATGGTCAGGCGCATGGCAGTTCCGTACGAATTGCAAAATATTGCTTTAACAGTCTATGCCGCGACGCGTGTTATGCAAGGCAAAAGGTACGACGATCCGGCACGAAAAAACCGGTGCGTGGCGCGCACGGCTCAGCAGGTTAGGCTCCGGTTCAGGCCAGATCCAGCGTCCCGGTCAAATCTCCAAGCGGCGCCAGGCCATTTTGCGCAAACGCCCGATCTCGTGCGACGATCCCATCCAGCGGCGCCAGCCCGTGCACCCGGCTAATCAGGCGAAGAATCGAATTGGTGTCGTACACCGTGTGATCGACATACCCCTTCTTCGCCAACGGAGAAATCACCAACGCGGGAATCCGCGATCCCGGCCCCCAACGGTCGCCCTTCGGCGGCGAGACCGGATCCCACCAGCCGCCGTTTTCATCCACCGTGACGACCACGACCGTATTGGCCCACTGCGGGCCGCGCTGAATATGCTCGATCACAGTCGAGATGTGACGGTCGCCCGATGCGACGTCCGCATATCCCGCATGCATATTCAGGTCGCCCTGCGGCTTGTAGAACGTGACAGCCGGCAAACGGCCCGCGTCGATATCGGCAAGCAGGCGGTTGGTGGACGCGTCGTTGCCGAGCCCCGCATCGCGCAGATACTTGCGCCGCGCCGCTGTGCCTGGCGCGTAATTGGTGAAGTAGTTGAACGGCTGGTGGTGGTACTGGAAGTCAGGCACCGCGCCCGTGTCCTGATGTTCCAGCGCGTACTGCCACGCACCGCTGTACCACGCCCAGTCGACGCCCTTGTCCGTCAGACGGTCGCCGATCGTCGCGAAGTTTTGCGGCGGCAGCACGCGCGGATTCGACAGGTCGGCGAACGCGGGATTGCCGCCTTCGGCCGGCCGCACGTTGCTCGGCTGATACGGCGGCGCCATTGTGTTGACGGCGTAACCGTCGGCGGTAAATGCGCCGTCGTTGACGAATTTCGGCGGACCGTCGAGCGCGGACGCGGGCGAGTCGGCCGCCAGTTTCAGCCGGATGCCGGTCGGATCGTCGCCTTCGACAACCGAGACCATCTTCTTCGCCGGACTATTGTGGATGTCGGGATAGAACGGCGCCTGCGCCGAGATCAGAAAGATATGGTTCAGCCACGAGCCGCCGAAGGCCGCCATGAAAAAGTTGTCGCACAGCGTGTATTGCTGCGCGAGATTCCACAGACGCAGCGTGTCGGCGGAGTTGCGGTAGTGGCCCATCACCAGGCCGCCGGAATCGCCCCAGGCGGCGAACTGATCGTTGCGCCCGGCGTTGATCTGCATCTGGTTCTGATAGAAGCGATGTACCAGATCGCGCGTGATCACGCCGTTCGGCAACGCCGCGCCCTGCGCGTCGGTGATATGGAAGGGGCCGTTGCGAAGGTTGCCGATATCTTTCTGGCCAATCATGTAGCGCTTGCCGTCCACTTCCTGCGCTTGTGGCACGAGGCCGCCCCAGATGGCGGGCAGACGTGGCAGCGGCGTCTTGCCGTCGCGATCGAGTTGCAGATAACGCTCGGCGCTGACCGCGTCGAGTGGATGCTGGACGCCGGGAAAGTTGCCGTACAGGTTCGCGAAGCTGCGGTTCTCTGCATAAATCACCACGATTTGCCTGACCTGGTCGTGTAGCGCGGCGTCGAGCCGCAAGTCGGCGGCACTGCGCGGCGCCGCGTCGCTCGCGGCACTTTGCCCGGTTTTGCAACCGGTTAGGGCGAGCCCGATTCCGACTGCCGCGAGCCCGGTCAGGACACGGCGGCGCTCAGGATCGTCGGGGGCGTTGTCGGGGTTCGGCGGGAGGGGGGAGTCGTTGTCTGTCATCGGTAGGTTTCGATTTAGCGTGACGAGCGCTCAACAGCCTTTGGCGACCGCTCGGGGCGGCGTGCGCGCGGCACCGGGTTCAGAGATAGGCACTGCGCTGCCCGGATGAAGATGCGAGTCGGCAACTTGAACCTGGACGGATTCGGACATGGGCGTGGCCTCCGGACACCTGACGGGAACGAAAGCGCGGTGCGGAGACCTCGCGCAATGAACCGCATCAAAGGATAGCACCGCGCGAAACGAAAATGACCACCGTGTGCTTCGCGCTATCATGTTGATCTGTACCCGATGAACAGTAGAGACAACGGCAAAGACGGCAGCCAAGATGGCAAAAGAAGAGCACACAGGAGCGGGACGCAAGCACGCGAGACCACGCGGCGCGTTGGCCTCGACGTCGCAGAACGATGCGGCGTTGTCCCACGCGGACAACGCCGATTCAACCGATTCCACCGATGAAGAGAGCACCGGCGGATCGACTTATCTCGTGCCGGGGCTGGAACGCGGCCTGCGCATCCTCGCCGAATTCAGCGCCCGCGAGCCGATTCTCGGTGCGCCCGAATTGTCGAAGCGCATCGGCATTCCACGCACCACCACATTTCGTCTACTGCAAACGCTCGAGGCTTTAGGTTTTCTCGAGCGCGTGAATGGCGACCGTTATTTCCGTTTGAGCGTTGCGGTGCTGCGGCTTGGCTTCGAATACTTGAGTTCGCTCGAACTGACCGACGTCGGCACGCCGATTCTCGAACGTTTGCGCGACGCGACCGGCCTCAGCACGCATCTGCTGATCCGCGATCAGCGCGACGTGGTGTTCGTCGCCAAAGCGCAAACCCATGAGCCGATGTTCAGTTCGGTGAAGGTGCACGTCGGGACGCGTCTGCCCGCGCATGCCACGGTGCATGGCCAGGTGCTGATGGGCGATTTGAGTTTCGAAGCATTGCGTCAGTTGTACCCCGAACCGCAACTCGAACGTTTTACCGAACGCACGCCGGCGACTGTCGAAGAGCTGTATGGAAGAGTGCGCGAAAGCGCGGCGCTCGGCTACGCGTTGAGCGAAGCGTCTTTTGAAAGAGGGATCTCGGTGGTGAGCGCGCCGGTGCGCGATCAAAGCGGCAAGATCACGGCCGCGTTGACGGTCACCATTCCGCGTTCGGATATCGGCGAAGCGGAAGAACGCGAGCCGCTCATCATCGCGGTTTGCCAGGCGGCGCTCGAATTGTCCGAGCGTCTGAGCTACCGTCCGCGGCCGGATGATCCGACTGCGGCTCAAGCGCGTCGCAGACCGGTTGCGGCGAGCTGATCCGGCTTCTGTTTTGGCTCATGTAAAACGGCCCGGCTGCACAAGCAGCCGGGCCGTTTGCATTGCAGCGCCAGTATCTATACCGGCGTGCCCGACATCAGAACGAGTGGTGAATACCCGTCAGGAAAATCGTCTGGTTCCGGCCGCTCGACACCCCTGCCGTAAAGAACGCGGCGTCCGTATTGGAGCCCGCACGCTCATACAGCGCATTCACATACAACTGCGTCGACTTCGACAGCGCGTAGATATCGCCGATCTCGAACTGCGTCCAGCGATGGCCGGCCATTGTGGTTGTCGCGGCACCACCCGCGACGGTGTTGAACGGCGTGAACTGATAATTCGCGCCCACGTCGTAGCTCTGGTACGTGTCCGAATGGCCGGACGATTCCAGCTTCACACGCGTGTACAAACCGTGCACCAGCAGTTTGCCGAACTGATATGACGCGCCCGCGCCCATGTTCTCGACCTTGTCCGCCGTGTAGTTCGCTGCAGCGACGCCCTGGAAGCTGGTGATGCCCGTCGTCACGATCGACGGCGTGCGATTGTGCTCGTTCGCATAGGTCGCACCGGCCTTGAACGGACCGTTCGCATAGCTAAGCGCAAAGCTCAGTGTCTTGCCGGTCGAGAAATTGGTCGTGTTGCCGAGACCCATCATCGCGCCGACCGAGAAGCCGGCGAAACTCGCCGAGCGGAACTTCACCGAGTTGTCGAACGGCACCACGCCGGTGTCGGCGAGTTCGTCGATGTTGCCCGGATGGAACGCGTACCAGCTCGCGGCCAGATAAGCGGTGCTAAACGGGTCCAGCACGTCGAAGCTGAACGGTGTCTGATGACCTAGCGTCACCGTGCCGATCTGGTCCGAGCTTAAGCCCACGAACGCCTGGCGATTGAACAGCGTTCCGGCTTTGGCGAACGCGCCTGTGTTCGTGTAGAAGCCGTTTTCCAGTTGGAAAACCGTCTTCAGTCCACCGCCCAGATCCTCGACGCCCTTCAGGCCCCAGCGGTCCGGCTGCATGTTGCCTTGTTCTTCGATCCACTTCGAATGGCCGCCCGCATTGCTGATGTATGCAATACCGGCATCCAGGCTGCCGTATAGCGTCACGCTGCTCTGTGCCCATGCGCCAGTCGTCGCGCAGATTGCCGTCAAGCCGGCCGCCGCAATGATGTGCTTCACCGTTGGTTCTCCTGATCACACGACGGATAGCTCGCGCCGATTTCGTCGTCCCTGATCCTTGCTTTGGGATGAATGCAGCTTCGGGTTTATGCGCCAAAACCGCACCGCTTTATGTTCCACCTATGGGCGTCTGTATCGCCTATGGAAAATTATAGTGAGTCTGGAAGTGGTCAAAATAAATTTTCGGACCCCGTACAAACCCGCATCAGGGCTTTGGCATTCGTCTGAAAATTATGTGGAAACTCAAGCCTGTAAAGGCTCTTGAGCAAAAAAGGCCATTCATGTCAGTTCACGCAAAGCTGTGTTGTGAACGCGACAGTCGGTGTTTTCCCCTACCAGCCCAGATTTTTATTTTCTCTGGCCAACGTCACTCCTATAATTATCCATACACGAACTGATGTTCCTTGTATGGAACATAAGGCTTCAGGAGAAAGCGAGAAATGAGTGAACAATGGCGCTGCGCCGGCCATGCCGGCGACCTGTCCGAAGACGCGCCGCTCGAGTTCAAACTCGACGGCACCGAAATCGGCATCTACAAGGTGGGCGATGCGCTGTACGCGCTGGAAAACGTCTGCCCCCATGCGTACGCGTTGCTGACGCAGGGCTTTGTCGACGGCGACACCGTCGAATGCCCGCTGCACGAAGCCGTGTTCCATATCCCGACCGGCAAATGTCTGAAAGAGCCCGGTGGCCGCGACCTGAAGATGTACTCGGTACGCCTCGCCGGCGAAGAAATCCAGATCAAGGTGGAATGACATGCGAGAGCAAACCGTGAACTTCAATCCCTTCCTGAAGCCGTGGCTCGCGCCGCAGCCGAACAACGTCGCCGGCAAGGGTGTGATCGAAAAGCCGGGCGAGACCGAAAACTTCATCTGGCAAACACGTAAAGCCGAGCCGACCCAATACGAAAACGACTTCGGCGATGCGCTCGAAAAAGTTTTCGAAGCCGGCGCGAATGAGTTGCAGGAAGTCGTTGACGGGTTGAATCGCGTGGGCTTCCGCACCCCGGAAGGCAACACGTGGGATGCCGACCGTCTCGCCGCCGAATTCCGCCTGCTCGCCGAATAAGCGCACTTTCCCGAACACGCCTCATCGCTTTCGTATCCGGAGTCTCTTCATGACGTCCCCCACTACAACGACACAAGCCGCGGCCGATCCGATCCAGTCGTATCTGAACAAAGGCCTGCGTAATTACTGGTATCCCGTTGCACCGAGCTGGCAAGTTGGCGACGCGCCGATCGGCGTCACGCGCCTCGGCGATCAGATCGTGCTGTGGCGCGACAAGGAAGGCCAAGTCCGCGCGCTGGAAGATCGCTGCCCGCACCGTGGCGCGCGTCTCTCGCTCGGCTGGAACCTCGGCGGCAGCGTCGCGTGCTGGTATCACGGCATTGAGATCGACGGCGGCGGCACGGTCGTCAAGGTGCCGGCGGTGTCGGCCTGCCCGCTGGAAGGCCAGAAGTGCGTGAAGTCGTATCCGGTCGAAGAGCACGCCGGCGCGATCTTCCTGTGGTTCGGCGACGACGCTCATAAAGAACCTACGCCGCTCGTGCTGCCGGAAGAACTGGTGGGCGACGAGTACGCGAACTTCCTGTGCATGTCGAACTGGAAGTGCAATTACCAGTACGCGATCGACAACGTGATGGACCCGATGCACGGCGCGTATCTGCACGCGACGTCGCATTCGATGGCCGAGGGCGACAAGCAGGCCGACATGCGTGTGCGCAAGACCGAAACGGGTCTGATGTTCGAGAAGGTCGGTCAACGTGACGTGAATTTCGACTGGGTCGAACTGGGCGAAACCGGCGCGTTGTGGATGCGCCTCGCGATTCCGTACAAGAAGAAGTTCGGCCCGGGCGGCAACTTCGGGATCATCGGCTTTGCTACGCCGGTCGACGAGAACAATTGCCAGGTTTACTTCTGGCGCACACGCAAGGTGTCGGGCTGGCAGCGCGACGCATGGCGTTTCATGTATCGCAACCGCCTGGAAGGTCTGCACTGGGCCGTGCTGGAACAGGACCGCTATGTTCTCGAAAGCATGGCGCCGAATGCACGCGAGCACGAGTTCCTCTATCAGCACGACGTCGGCATGACGCGTGTGCGCCGCATGTTCCGTCAGCGCGCGCAACAGCACTTCGCTGAACTGGATGCTTTTCACGCTCAAGCGGCTCAAGCCGGCACTGCGCAAACTGAAGCAGCAGGCCACAGCCATGCATAACGAAGCGCTTCCGGCATTGCCTGCACTCCAAGGCCGGCGCGTCCTCGTGACGGGCGGCGCGCGCGGCCTAGGTGCAGCGTTCGTCCGCTCGCTGGTTCAAGCCGGTGCGCAAGTCGTGTTCGGCGACGTGTTGCATGACGAAGGCCGTGCGCTTGCTGCATCGTTGGTCGAGCAAGGTCATGCGGTGACGTATCTGCCGCTCGATCTCGCCGACCCTGCCAGCATCAGGCAATTCGCCGATCAGGCCGCAACGCAACTCGGTGGTCTCGACGCGCTGATCAACAACGCGGCGATCACCAACTCGGGCGGCAAGTTCGCCGACGAGTTGTCGGTCGACACGTGGGACGCCGTGATGAACGTCAACGTGCGCGGCACGTGGCTGATGAGCACCGCCGCGCTGCCGTATCTGCGCGACTCGGGCCGCGGCAGCATCGTCAACATCGCGTCGGATACGGCGATGTGGGGCGCGCCGAAGCTGCTTGCCTATGTCGCGAGCAAAGGCGCCGTGATCTCGATGACCCGCTCGCTGGCCCGCGAATTCGGTGCGCATCACGTGACGGTTAACGCCATCGCGCCGGGTCTTACCGAAGTCGAGGCCACCGCCTACGTGCCTGCCGAGCGTCACCAGTATTACCTGCAAGGCCGCGCGCTCACGCGCGCACAAGTGCCCGACGACGTCACCGGGCCGGTGCTGTTCCTGTTGTCCGATGCCGCGCGCTTCGTGACCGGCCAGTTGTTGCCGGTCAACGGCGGCTTCGTGATGAATTGATCTTGTCGAATCGAAAGGAGAAAGAGATGGCGGACGCCGAACTCGAACGCAAATCGTGGGAACAACCTGCGGACGCGAGCTTTGCACAATGGCTGGACAGCCGCGTCGCGCGCCTGGAAACGCGTCGCTATGACTGGGACGCGCTGAAGTTCCAGGCCGACTACGACCCGAAATATCGCCGCGCGCAAATGCGTTATGTCGGCACGGGCGGCACGGGCGTCGCGAAAGACATGAATACGGTGCCTGCCGGCGGCTTCACGTTTTCGACGATGGTGATCCCGGCCGGCAACATCGGCCCGAGCCATATCCATATGGATGTCGAAGAAATTTTCTTCGTGCTGCGCGGCAAGATGAAAGTGATCTGCGAGAAAGACGGCGAAACGTGGGAAGCCGTGCTGGGCGAGCGCGATCTGATTTCGGTGCCGCCGGGCGTGTATCGCACGGAAGTGAATATCGGCGAAGAAGACGCGTTGATGTGCGTGATGCTCGGCGCAGCCAAGCCGATTACGCCGACGTATCCGCCGGATTCGCCGTTGGCCAAGCTCAAGCGCTAAGCCTTTAAACACAGGCATTGCTTTAAAAACGCCCACGAAGGAAATCATGTCCGCAGTCCCGTCCGCTACCGCCGATCAGAACGCTACGCTCGAAGCGCGCCTTGCACGCTTCCCGGCGCAGCAGATCTGGCTGGCATCGCAACGCGCGGTGAGCTATCGCGACGCGGATAGCGCCGAAAGTGAAGCGCTGCCTTTGGTGCTGCTTCACGGTATCGGTTCGGGCGCGGCTTCGTGGGTACAGCAGTTTGAGGCGATGAGCGAAGCGCGCCGTGTGCTGGCGTGGGATGCGCCGGGGTATGGCGCATCGACGCCAGTAGAAGCCGATTCGCCCACTGCAAGCGACTACGCGACGGTATTGAAAGAGTGGCTCGACGCACTCGGTATTGAACGCTGCGTGCTGCTCGGTCATTCGCTTGGCGCGATTATCGCGGGTGCGTTTGCTGTGACGAATCCACAGCGCGTGACCGGCTTGCTGTTGTTGTCGCCGGCTGGCGGTTACGGCGCTTCCGCAGCGGAAGTGCGCGAAACGAAACGCGATCAACGTCTTGCCATGCTGAAAGAGCTGGGTCCGCAGGGTCTCGCCGAAAAACGCAGCGCCAATATGTTGTCCGCCTATGCGAGCAACGAAGCCCGCGAATGGGTGCGCTGGAACATGTCGCGCGTGATCCCACATGGCTACGCGCAAGCGACGCATCTTCTGGCCAACGCCGATCTTGCCCGCGATCTCGCGCGCTACACAGGCCGCGTCAACGTCGCGGTCGGCGCTGAAGACACCATTACGACGCCCGAAGCCTGCGAGCGGCTCGCACTGGCCGCGGGCACCAAACTGCAGGTTGTGCCACGCGCCGGACATGCCGGTTATATCGAAGCACCTGCCGCGTACACCGCGATCATCGACACGTTCTGCCGCGCGAGCGACAGACAACGGAGCCAATGAATGACGTCCGACACGCATGACATGGTTAGCGCCGAGCGCGACGCGGACGCCGACCGCAACGACGCAGACACCAGCAGCGATATCAGCTATCGCGTACCGGGTCTGGAGCGCGGTCTGAAGATTCTGACGGAGTTCTCGCCGCGCGAGCCGGTTCTCGGCGCACCGGAATTATCGAAGCGCCTGAAGATTCCCCGCACGACGGTGTTCCGTCTGCTGCAAACACTCGAATCGCTCGGCTTTCTCGAGCGCGCCGACAAGGACCGCAACTATCGCCTCGGTGTCGCGGTGCTGCGGCTCGGTTTCGAATATCTGAGCTCGCTCGAATTGACCGACCTCGGTTTGCCGATCATCGAAGCGCTGCGCGACGACACGGGTTTGACGAGTCACATTGTGATTCGCGACGGACGTGATGTCGTATTCGTTGCCAAGGCACAAAGCCATGCGCCGATTTTCAGCTCGGTGAAGGTGAATGTCGGCACCCGCCTGCCTGCCTATGCGACGACGCACGGCCAGGTACTGATGGGCGACATGACGCTCGACGACTTGAAGAAGCTCTATCCCGAGCCGGAACTCGAACGCTTCACGAAACAGACGCCCGCCACCGTCGACGATCTGTACGAGCGCATTCGCGACGACGCACGGCGCGGTTTCGCGATCAGCGAGTCGTCGTTCGAACGCGGCATTTCGGTGGTGAGCGCGCCGGTGCGCAACGACACGGGCCGCATTGTCGCCGTGATTACGACGACGATTCCGCGTCATGAGATCGACGCTTCGCTGCTCGACAGCGGCCTGATCGACAAGGTCCGCCGCGCGGCCGACGAACTCTCGCAGCGGCTCAACTATCGGCCGAAGGGTGGCCCGGACGCAGGCGCGAAATACATGAAGGCATTGGGGCTCAAATGATTCAAATCGACTTGACCGGACAGGTGGCGGTGGTGACGGGCGGTTCGTCCGGCATCGGCCTTGCAACCGCCGAACTGTTTCTGCGGGCAGGCGCCTCGGTTGCGATCTGCGGACGCGACACGGAGCGTCTCGCGCAAGCGGAAACCGCGCTGAAGGCGCAGTTTCCTCAAGCGCAACTGCTGGCGCAAACCTGCGACGTGCTAGATGCGAGCGAAGTCGCGGCCTTCGCGCAAGCGGTGCAAGGGCGTTTCGGCCGTACCGACATGCTGGTGAACAACGCCGGCCAGGGCCGCGTGTCGACGTTCGCCGACACCACCGACGACGCCTGGCGCGAAGAACTCGACCTGAAGTACTTCAGCGTGATTCGCCCGACCCGCGCGTTCCTGCCGATGCTGCGCGATGCTGCAAATCCGGCAGTGGTTTGCGTGAACTCGCTGCTTGCGTTGCAACCCGAGCCGCACATGGTGGCGACTTCGTCGGCACGTGCCGGCGTGTTGAGCCTCATTAAGTCACTCGCGGTCGAACTCGCGCCGCAACGTATCCGCGTGAATTCGATTCTGATCGGCATCGTCGAATCGGGTCAGTGGCGCCGCCGTTACGCGAAAGAAGCACAACCGGGCCAGAGCTGGGAAGACTGGACCGCCGAACTGGCGCGCAAGAAAAACATTCCGCTAGGCCGCTTCGGCAAACCCGAAGAAGCCGCTCAAGCGCTCTTTTATCTGGCTACGACGCTGTCGTCCTATACGACGGGCAGTCACATCGATGTTTCTGGAGGCGTTGCACGACATGTCTAACAAAACCACCGTTGGCGAACTGATCGCCGCTTTTCTCGAGCAATGCGGCGTTCAAACCGCATTCGGCGTGATCTCGATCCACAACATGCCGATTCTCGACGCGATCCACAACCGCGGCAAGATTCGCTACGTCGGCGCACGTGGCGAAGCGGGCGCGGTGAACATGGCCGACGGACTGGCACGTGTCTCCGGCGGCCTCGGTGTCGCGTTCACCAGCACGGGCACCGCAGCGGGCAACGCAGCGGGCGCGATGGTCGAAGCACTGACCGCAGGCACCGCGTTGCTGCACGTCACCGGTCAGATCGAAACTGAGTATCTCGACAAGGACCTCGCGTATATCCACGAAGCGCCGGATCAACTGTCGATGCTGTCGTCGATCTCGAAGGCCGCGTTCCGCGTGCGTTCGGTCGAAACCGCGTTGCCGACGATCCGCGAAGCCGTACGTGTCGCGCAAACCGCGCCGAGCGGCCCGGTCAGCGTTGAAATTCCGATCGACATTCAAGCTGCCGAAGTCGAATGGCCCGCCGATCTGGCCGCGCCTCATGTCACCACGCTTACGCATTGCAGCCAGCGTGTCGTGCAACTCGCGGATCAACTGGCGAATGCGAAGCGTCCGCTGTTGTGGCTCGGCGGCGGCACGCGTCATGCACGTGCCGCGGTTGAACGTCTCGTGGCGTTGGGCTTCGGTGTGGTGACCAGCGTGCAGGGCCGTGGCGTGCTGCCGGAAGATCATCCCGCGACGCTCGGTGCGTTCAACGTGCATGCCGCTGTCGAAAGCTTCTACAAGACGTGCGATGCGTTGGTGGTGGTCGGTTCGCGTCTGCGTGGCAATGAAACGCTGAAGTACAAGCTGGCGTTGCCCCAGCCGCTGTATCGCGTCGACGCTGACGCGCTTGCCGACAACCGCGGTTATCGCAACGACATGTTCATTCACGGCGATGCATCGGCCGTACTCGAAGAACTCGCGACGCTGCTCGAAGGGCGCCTGAAGGTCGATCCGACATTCGCTCAGGACCTGGCCGCCGCACGCGAAAGCGCCGTCGCCGATGTGGGCAAGGGTCTCGGCCCGTACAAGCGCCTCGTCGACGCCCTGCAGCAGGCAGTGGGCCGCGACTACAACTGGGTGCGCGACGTCACGATTTCGAACAGCACGTGGGGTAACCGCATGCTGAAGATCTTCTCGCCGCGCGCGGGCGTTCATGCACTCGGCGGCGGCATCGGCCAGGGCATGCAGATGGGGATCGGCGCGGCACTCGCGGGCAATGCCGCGAAGACCGTGTGCCTGGTCGGCGATGGCGGCCTGATGGTGAACGTCGGCGAACTCGCAACGGCCGTGCAGGAAAACGCCAATGTCATGATCGTTTTGATGAACGATCAGTGCTACGGCGTGATCCGCAACATTCAGGACGCGCAATACGGCGGCCGCCGCTGCTACGTCGATCTGCACCAGCCGGATTTCGCGCAGTTCTGCGAGAGCCTGAAGCTCACGCACTACCGCATCAAATCGCTCGACCAGGCCGAGGAGATCATCCGTGAAGGCATGGCGAAGACCGGTCCGGTGCTGGTCGAAGTGGACATGCTGTCGGTCGGCTCGTTCGCTACCGCGTTCGCGGGCCCGCCGGTCAAGGAAAAGGAGCCGGAACATGCGTGAGACCGGCTACGCGGGGCATCACGCACCCGTCGACGTCGCGATGATCGGCTTCGGCGCGATCGGCCAGGCGGTGTATCGCTCGGTCGAGTCGGATCCGACCGTACGCGTGTCGCACGTGATCGTGCCGGAACGTCATATGGCGTCGGTGCGTGACGTGGTGGGTGCGTCGGTCGACGTGGTGGCCTCCGTGTCCGCGTTGAGCAGCCAGCCGCATTTCGCGCTGGAATGCGCGGGGCACAGCGCCCTGGTCGATCACGTGGTGCCGTTGCTGAAAGCCGGCACGGATTGCGCGGTCGCGTCGATCGGCGCGCTCTCCGACATGATGCTGCTCGACGCGCTGTCCGCTGCCGCCGATGAAGGCGACGCGACGTTGACGCTGCTCTCGGGCGCGATCGGCGGCGTGGATGCGTTGGCTGCAGCGAAGCTCGGCGGCCTTGACGAAGTGCTGTATACGGGCCGCAAGCCGCCCACCGGCTGGCTCGGCACGCCCGCGGAACAGATGTGCGATCTGCACGCGCTGACCGAAGAGCGCGTGATCTTCGAAGGCAGCGCGCGTGAAGCAGCGCGGTTGTATCCGAAGAACGCCAACGTCGCCGCGACGATCGCGCTGGCCGGCCTCGGCCTGGACCACACCACGGTACGCCTGATCGCCGACCCGAACGTGTCGCGCAACGTGCATCGAATCGTGGCACGCGGCGCATTCGGCGAGATGTCGCTGGAAATGTGCGGCAAACCGCTGCCGGATAACCCCAAGACGTCTGCATTGACCGCGTTCAGCGCGATCCGTGCGTTGCGCAATCGCGCGGCACGCTGCGTGATTTAAGCCATTAGCTGATTAGCTGAAGCAATCTGGAACGACCGACATGACTCACTTCGATACCAGCCTCGTGCCCAACGGCGACATTTTCATCGGCGGCGAATGGCGGCAAGGGCGTGGCAACCCGTACAAAAGCCTGTATCCGGCGGATCAGTCGGTCAACATGGAAATCTCGACGGCCAATGCCGACGACGCCCGCGACGCGGTAGAAGCCGCGGATATCGCATGGCGCCGCGCGGATTGGTCGGGCTTGAAGCCGCATCAGCGCGCGCTGATTCTGTACCGCATCGCCGATCTGATCATGGCGCGTCACGAAGCGCTTGCGCAATTGCAGCGCCGCGACAACGGCAAGCCGATTGGCGAAACGCGCGTACTGGTGGCGAGCGCCGCCAACACCTTCCGCTATTTCGCGGCCTGCCTGGAAACACTCGACGAAGAAGTCACGCCCTCGCGCGGTGATTATCTGACGATGAGCATTTACGAGCCGATCGGTGTGATCGCGGCGATTACGCCGTGGAATTCGCCGATTGCTTCTGACGCGCAGAAGCTGGCTCCGGCGCTGGCTGGTGGCAATGCAGTGGTGTTGAAGCCCGCGGAAGTGACGCCTTTGGTCTCTTTGGCGCTGGCGCGCATCTGCGAAGAAGCCGGTGTGCCGAAGGGAGTCTTAAGTGTGGTGCCCGGCAAAGGTTCGGTAATCGGAGACGTGCTGGTGCGCCATCCGCTGGTGAAGAAAGTCTCGTTCACGGGCGGCACCGAAGTGGGCCGCGGCATCGCGCGCATCGCTGCGGACAAGCTGATGCCGGTGTCACTGGAACTCGGCGGTAAATCGCCGACCATCGTATTCGACGACGCCGATCTCGATCACGCCGTGAACGGCGTGCTGTACGGCATTTTCAGTTCGTCGGGCGAAGCGTGTATCGCGGGCTCGCGGCTGTTCGTGCAGCGCTCGATTTACGACGCGTTCATGAAGCGTCTCGCGGAAGGCGCACGCAAGTTGCGCGTCGGCGATCCGTCGCGTGCCGAAACGCAGATGGGTCCACTGATTACCGCGGCACATCGCGAAACGGTCGAACGTTACGTTGCATTGGGTCTGGAGGAAGGCGGCCGCCTGCTGTGCGGCGGCGAACGTCCGGTGGGCGACGGCCGCGAACAAGGCACCTACTTTCAACCGACGATACTCGAAGGTCTTACGAACGACGCCCGCATCTGCCAGGAAGAAATCTTCGGCCCGGTGCTGGTCGCAATGCCGTTCGACGACGAAGCATCGCTCCTGAAAGAAGCCAACAACAGTGTGTTCGGCCTTGCCGCCGGCATCTGGACGCGCGACTACAAACGCGCCTACAGGATCGCCCGCGCGCTCGAAGCCGGCACCGTGTGGATCAACACCTACAAGCTGTTCTCGATCTCGACGCCGTTCAGCGGCTGGAAAGAGAGCGGCATGGGACGCGAGAAAGGCCGTCTCGGCATCCGCGAATACATGCAGCAGAAGAGCCTCTACTGGGGCTTGAACGACGCGCCGCTGGCGTGGGCGAACTAATACGCGAAATACGCAAGAGGCACGTGATGACGATTCTCGGCATTGAACAGATTATTTACGGCGTGACGGATCTTGCCACCTGTCGGCGGTTTTTCGCGGATTGGGGCCTGAAGGAAGTCGCGCACGACGAAACACACGCACGCTTCGAAACGCTGAACGGTTGCACGATTCTTGTGGTCGACGCAAACGACCCGTCGCTGCCGCCCGCTTTCGAAGAAGGTCCGACCCTGCGTGAAGTGACGTGGGGCGTAGCCACGAAAGCGGAACTCGACGAACTGCGCGGCCGCTTTGCGGGTCAGCCGGGCCACTTCGAAACGGAAGACGCTGTGGGCTGCATCGATCCGAACGGCATGGCGATTCGCGTTGAAGTAACGCGCAAGCGTGCTTTGGATATCCACGGGTCGCCCTCGAACGTGTGGGGCCAAACGCTGCGCGTCGATCAACCGTCGCCGATTTACGAGCGTGCTGAACCGGTTGAAGTGGGTCACGTCGTGTTCTTCACGAATCAACTCGCGGAACAGGAAAAGTTCTACCAGGAACTGCTCGGCTTCGAAATGTCGGACCGTTATCCGGGCCGCGGTGCGTTCATGCGCTGCGCGCCGCACGGTGGCCACCACGATATTTTCCTGCTGGCCTTGCCGGGCGGTAAGCGTGGTCTCAATCACGTGGCGTTCACCGTGCGCGATATCCACGAAGTGTTCGGCGGCGGCATGCATATCAGCCGTTGCGGTTGGGATACGCAACTCGGTCCGGGACGTCATCCGGTGTCGTCGGCGTACTTCTGGTACTTCCAGAATCCGGCTGGCGGCCTGATCGAGTACTACGCCGACGAAGATCAACTCACGCCCGAATGGCAGCCACGCGACTTCGAGCCGGGTCCGACCGTCTTCGCCGAATGGGCGATCGACGGTGGCATCGACGGCAATACACGTCGCCAGAAAAACGCGAAGGCGCCGGAAGGCAAGTTCATGACGGAGCGGAAAAATGACTGACGCTGCTGCTGAAAAGGCGCAAGCCGCGCATGCCGGACTCGAAGCGCCGCGCACGATTGTCGTGATCGGTGGGGGGCAGGCAGCGGGTTGGGTCGTGAAGACATTGCGCAAAGAGGGCTTCGACGGCCGCCTCGTGATGATCGCCGATGAGATTCATCTGCCGTACGAGCGTCCGCCGTTGTCGAAGGCCGTGCTCGCCGGTGAGGCAGATATCGAAACCGTGCGGCTTGTTAAACCCGACGATTTCGACGCGTTGAACGTGGAGGCATGGCAGCCGGACTGCGCGACGTCGATTGATCGTGAACAGCGTATCGTGCGCACGCAGTCGGGCCGTGAAGTGCAATACGACCGTCTCGTGATCGCCACGGGTGGTGCCGCGCGCCGCTTGCCGGATGCGTTGGTGAAGACCTCGCACATCACCTATCTGCGTACGCTCGACGAAGCCATTGCGCTCGGCGAACGGCTGCGCGCAAGCAAGCGCGTGCTGGTAGTCGGCGGCGGCTGGATCGGTCTCGAAGTCGCGGCCACCGCCCGTAAACTCGGCGTTGGAGCGGCGATAGTGGAAGGCGCGCCGCGTCTGTGCGCTCGCTCGTTGCCGCCGATGGTGTCGGATTTCCTGCTGCAACTGCATCGCGCGAATGGCGTGGACGTGCGTTTGAACGCATCGCTCGTGTCGATCGCGGATCATCCGAACGACGCCAACGTTATCCGCGCAACGTTTGCCGACGGTTCCACTCTGGACGCCGACTTCGCCGTCGCCGGTATCGGCCTCGCGCCGCACACGGCATTGGCTGAAGCCGCGGGTATCAAGGTGGAAGACGGCATCGTCGTCGATCATTTCGGCGCGACCGACGACCCGCGCATCTTCGCTTGCGGCGACGTTGCGAATCATCCGAGCGCGTGGTTGAAGCGCCGCGTGCGGCTCGAATCGTGGGCCAACGCGCAGAACCAGGCGATCTCGGTGGCGAAAGCCTTGCTCGGCACCTTCGAACCCTACGCGGATATTCCGTGGTTCTGGTCCGATCAATACGACATCAATCTGCAAATTCTCGGCGACATTCCGGGCGATGCGCAACTCGCGGTGCGCGGTGATTTGCCGGGCAAACGCGCCACGCTTTTCCATCTGGAAGACGGCGCGATTCGCGGCGTGATCGCCATCAACACGCCACGCGAGCTGAAGCTCTCGCGCAAATGGATGAACCAGGGCCGGACGATCGACCTTGCCACCCTGACCGACGCCTCAACGGCGCTTGCCTAACCCCACCTATGGACGGCACCACGGCATGAGAACCATCGACAACACCATGGGGGACCGCAGCAGCGCCGGTGTCTCAGGCCCCGTGACCCGGGGCTCGATCATCGCGCGTCTCGAGCGTTTGCCGAAGAATGCGATGCAGGTGCGCGCGCGCATACTGATCGGTCTCGCGACGTTCTTCGACGGTTTCGACGTAATCGCGATCGCGGCCACGCTGCCGATCCTGATCGCGAAATGGCATCTGACGCCGTGGGAAATCGGCTTTCTGATCGGCTCCGGTTCGGTCGGGCAGTTGATCGGCGCGTTCGTGTTCCCGTGGTATGCGGAGCGCAAGGGGCGGGTGAAGGCGATTGCGTTGAGCTCGGGGATCATCGGCATTACGAGCATTGCGTGCGGTTTTGCGCCGACCTTCGCCGCGTTTGTCGTGTTGCGCGTGATTCAGGGCTTGGGGCTCGGCGGCGAATTGCCGGTGGCCGCGACCTATATCAACGAGATTAGTCGCGCACATGGGCGTGGCCGTTTCGTGCTGTTGTATGAGATCGTGTTTCCGGTTGGTCTGCTCGCTTCGAACGCATTGGGTGCGTGGATCGTGCCGCGCTTCGGCTGGCAGGCGATGTACTTTATCGGCGGCATGCCGTTGATTCTGTTCTTCGTGCTGCGCAAGCTGGTGCCGGAGTCGCCGCGTTGGTTGGCCGAACGCGAACGGATGGCCGACGCCGATGTTGCCGTGCACGCTTTCGAACGCGCGGTGAAAGGTCCGCTGCCTGTGCCCGCGAATTCGGCTGAGTTCGAAGCAATGGCTAATCGCCATCCGAAGCGCCGTATGAGCGATCTGTTCGGTCCGGCGTATCTGAAGCGCACGATGGCGGTGGCGATGCTGTGGATCACCTGCGGCTTCATCCAGTATGGCCTGTCGACCTGGTTGCCGACGATCTATCGCACGGTTTATCACGCGCCGCTGCAACTGGCGTTGAATCTGGCGGTGGCGGCTTCGGTGCTGGGCGTGGTGGGTTCGTTGACCTGTGCGTTGCTGGTCGACAAGGTGGGGCGTAAGCCGATCATCAATTTGTCGTTTGTGGCGTGCGCGCTGTCATTGCTGCTGGCAGGCGTGTTCCACAATTCGTCAGTGTATGTGGTGGCGACGTGCTGCGCGTTTTCGCTCGGCTTCCTCGCTTGCGGCTTCATCACGGCTTATGTGTACACGCCAGAGCTCTATCCGACCAGCATCCGTGCAATGGGCTGCGGTGTGGGCGGCGCGTGGCTGAAGGTGGCGGCGATTTTCGCACCGGCAATCGTGTCGAAGACGATGATCGGCGGCAATCTGCAAGTGGCGTTTTATATTCTCGCGGCTGTGCCGTTCATTGCGGCAATCGCGGTGCACTTTCTGGGAATCGAAACCAAGGGGAAGGTGCTGGAACAGCTTGAGGCTTGAGGTTCTTTTAGCGTGTGATGAGTTTGGTGGGCGGTTGATGTAGAAGTACCGCGATAGCAGGGAGACGAAGGGCGCACTGGGTGGTGCGCCCTTTGTTTTTTGACGGCCTCATTAGAGGCGACCTTTAAGGCGCCGTTCGCCGCGGTAAGCGCCGCAGCTTCAGCTCCTCAATAATCCAGACACTCATCAACCCCGCACTCACACAAGCGATAATGGCCGGCTTGGAAAGTGCCAGCGCGAACCAGACGAGGTGAACATAGCCGCGGAAAAACCCCGGTACGGCCCGACGCAGATCGTTCCAACGCGTCGTCGCCAGCACGCCACCCGTCGCGGCCATGACCGTGAAGAGCGCCCACGCGAATTGCGTCGAACGTTCGTCCCGTTGCAATAGCAGAACGATCAATGCGACGAAGCCCGTCAACCACATCGCCGCCCCGAACCACGCGAGGCGCGGACGGCGTGCAAGCCAGCCGCGGCACTCCTGTTGCGCGAAAGAGAAAAAGAAAGCGAACAGCACCCCGTGCGCGAATGGCATTGACCACGCTCGAGGATCGGTGGCGAACCAATGACCGGTGAAGCCAAATCCAATCGCACCGACTGCGGCCAGTATCACAAGCGGCTTGATGCGCGGCCATCCGTAGATCAACGCGGCCCATATCGTGCAGAGGCCGAGTGTTCCCATTGCGATCGAGGTCGAGCGCCCGCTGCCGTCGTCGCACAACGAGGCGGCAGTCGCGCCAAGCCACACCGGAATCCAGCCATAACGCAGCCAGCCCATCGAGCGCAGCGCCCGCAGTCGCTGTTGCTGCGATTCGGATAGCAGGACGGTCGTCGCCGCGTTGGTGACCAATGTCACCATCAAGGTGGCCAGCAGCACGGCCCATTGAACGGGCGTCCATTGATCGAACCATCGATCGCTATTCAGGTTCATCGACGCATTCGCGAACAGCAAACCACACCAGGCGCTCAGCGCGAGCGCCGGACCGAACAACCGGCCCACGCCAATCCGGAACGTCAGGCAACGAGTCCAGAATTCGAGCTTCTCGCTGTCGAGCCGCAGGCGAACGACATTCGGATGATAGCGGCCAAGCGCAGTCAGCAGCTGTTCCATCTCGGTCCGCACGCCTGCACGAAGCAGGGCGTGTGCACCGGCCGCCAACAGCGGTTGAGGCCCTTCGAGCAGTGCCATTGCATTCGTGAAGCGCAGTCGCAGCGAGTTGTAGTCTTCGTCGGCGAACACGCGGTCTAGCGCGAGGGTCGCGATGGCAGCGTTGCGCCTTCGCAGATGGGCGGCGTTGTCCCGCCATCCGAGGACCGCGCTCAAGTTCATGCGCAGCGTGGCCGGCGCATCCTCGTTCAGGCAATGAACCAGCGCCTGCCATTCGAGTTCGTCGCGCGTCTGGATGTTGACGATGGCGGCGAACAGATCCTGCAGGGCACGGCGCGATTGGAGCTGATCGCGTTGTGCGGCGAAGTCTTGCCAGAGTTGAACGGCGTTTTCGAAGGCGTTGGGTTCGCGAGGCTGCGCTTCAGGCTGCGCCTCAATGAAGCCGGATGGTTGCGGCGTCTTTTGCGCGGCGGGTGTCGTACGCGAAACCGGCGCCGCTACCGGGCCAGGCGTCGATCCAGGCGTTGGCACCGACGCCTCACCTATCTTCTCCGTCGCGCCCTGGCTCGCCATCTGCAAAGCAGACTCATACGCATACCGCAGCCGCTGAAACGCCTCGGCGTCTTCATCCGGGCGTTGCTGTTTCAAAAGACGCGCATAGGCGCGGCGCACGGTGCGTTCGTCGGCGTTCGCCGCAATGCCGAGCACGTCCCACGGCCAGTGATAAGCAGAAGTCGTATCCATAGCCGATCAGTACGTCACATGCACATCGAAGCGATCCAGCAGCGCGCTCAGTTCGCTGCGCACATGCGCGATTTCGTCGGCGTTCTGCCGTTCGAGCAGCGACTGGAAGCGCGCGATATGTGCGGCCAGATACTGCCGATGCTCGCCCAGTGTTTCCTCATAAACGCGGTCGGCACGCGTGAGCAGCGTGCGATTCTCCAACTGATCGCGCGGATGAATCTTCAAAGCGCTCAATGCGGCGAGGCGTGCGCTAATTTCTTCCGGCGTCAGCACGCCGGGATTTTCTTCGATCACCATCGCACGTTTCACACCGCCGGGAAAGGCCGTGGCTTCCACTTCCAGGACGCCGTTGATGTCGTAGGTAAACCGGACATCCGCGCCTGCCTGACCGGCCGGTTTGACAGGCACGTCGAGCGTGAATTCGCCGAGCGGCACGTTGTCGACGGTCAAACGCGCTTCGCCCTGAAACACCTTGATGCTCAGCATCTGCTGACGATCGCTCACCGTGAAAATGCGCTGCATGCGGCTCACCGGCACGATCGTGTTGCGCTCGATGATCGGCAGAAAGTGTCCCGGCACGTATTGATTGGCGCCCACCTGCATTGCGGTATCGATGCCGAGGCTATACGGTGCGACGTCGGTCAGCACCATTTCCTCGAGCCCTGCGTCCCGCGTGACGAGCCCGGCCTGCACGGCGGCGCCGAGCGCCACGACTTCGTCCGGGTTCAGATTGGCGGCGGGCAAACGGCCGAACATCTTCGAGACCAGCTTGCGCACCATCGGCATACGCGAGGCGCCGCCGATGAGGATGATTTCGTCGAGTGCATCGACGGCGATCTTCGAATCGCGCAACGCACGCTCGACCGGTTTGCGCAACCGTTGCAGCAGGTGCTCGCAGGTCTGTTCCGCGGCAGCCGCGTCGAGTTCGAGTGCGTGCTCTTCATCGCCGACCGTGAGTTTGAGCGTGACGCTCCCAGCGCCGCTTTGCGTGAGCAGACGTTTCGCACGTTCGGCTTGCTGATGCAGACGTTGCGCGGCAACCGGCGTGAGCGATTTGACGCGAAGGTTATTGCGCTGGCAAAACAACTCGACAAGCGCCTCGGTGAAATCTTCGCCGCCCAGAAAATTGTCGCCGGTGCTGGCGCGCACTTCCATGACACCGTCGAAGAAGTCGAGCACGGAGACGTCGAAGGTGCCGCCGCCCAGATCGAAGATCAGGAACTTGCGTTCGCTGTCGCGCTGATGCACGCCGTATGCGAGCGACGCCGCGGTGGGTTCGTTGACGAGGCGCAGCACGTTGAGGCCGGCCAGTTCGCCGGCGATGCGCGTGGCTTTGCGTTGCGCGTCGCTGAAATAGGCGGGCACGGCGATTACGGCGTCGCGTACCGCGTCGCCGAGAAACGCCTCGGCATCGGCTTTCAACGATTTGAGCACAAGCGAAGACAGCTCCTCCGGACGCAGTGTCTGTGCGCCGAGCGACACGTTGCGATTCGTGCCCATGTAGCGTTTGAAGTTCGCGGCGGTGCGTTCGGGGTGCGTATGCAAGCGATCGTGAGCGGGGCGGCCGACGAGGATCGAGCCGTCGTCGTCGATAGAGACACACGACGGCGTCAGCACGTCGCCCAATGCATTCGGGATGAGGACAGCCTTGTTGTCGTGCCAGACCGCGGCAAGACTATGTGTGGTTCCAAGATCGATGCCGATGATCGAAGGCATGTACAGTTTCCGATTCGTTTTGCGGCCCTCCGTGAGGAGATCGCCCAAGGTCGCGTGGGAGCCAGATGGCGCTCCGTCCAATGGCGATAACGGCAGGCCGCATGCAAACTTGAGCGGCGCGGGGAGCGGCTGCGAACCGAATCGGTGCAAGAGATGCGATTCACATGGCGGCCGGGAAGACGGCCAGGCATGCGAATGCGGCGCGCCGCCCGTGGCTGGCGGCGCGAGGAGGGAGGTCGAACGCCTGCCGGGCGGGCGCGTGGCTCGACGTTACAGCGCCTTGCGGTACACCACGAAGCCGGAGTGCTCCGCGACCTTGTCGTACAGCTTCATCGCCGTGTGATTCGTCTCATGCGTCTGCCAGTAGACCCGCTGCAAACCGTCGGCCTTGGCCCGCGCATATACCGCTTCGATCAGCGCACGGCCGACGCCTTTGCCGCGCTCCGACTCCAGCGTGTAGATATCTTGCAGATAGCAGGTCGGCGCCACCATGGTGGTGTGACGGTGATACAGGAAGTGCACGAGGCCGAGCAACTGGCCGTTGCGTTCGGCGACAAACGCATGCATCGGTTCGTAGCTGTCGAAGAAACGTCCCCACGTAACCTGCGTGATCTCGCGCGGCAATGCCGTTTCGCCCGAGCGGCCGTAGAACGCGTTGTAGGCGTCCCACAGCGGCAGCCAGGCGTCGAAGTCGGCTGGCGTGACGGGGCGGATTTGAATCGAATCGGACATGGGTGTGGCTCCTTGTTGGGTTAGGGTCGCGGGCGAGTGACCGCCATTGCTAGGGCTGAGTCGAGCAAGCGTAGACGGCGGCGCTGAACGCCTGCTCACGATCTTCTTTGCTGGCGGCTGTTGCGACGGCTGCGTCTGCCGCATTACCGCGTTGCCCGAGACTTTCTTTTACGCAGCCATCCAGTCTTGCCCGCGCGGTTGCAGCGGGGTCGAGCGCGTCATAGGCATAAGCCATGCAAGCGAGCGCCACGCACCACTTCACCGCGACGCTGTAGCCCAGGCGGACGGTCACAGCGCGGCGTGCATGCGTGTTCATGGTAGCGGCCCCTCTTGCGATATTCATGGGTGGCGACTCTGGAACCGTCAGCATAAGAAATTTGTGGCACCATTGTTAGTTCCACAATGCGACCAGAATTTGGAGCCACGAATTGGACTACGGCCTGTTGATGTCGAACGTCGAGCGCGCAATGGGTGGTCGCAAGCTCACGCAGCAGGACCTGCTCTACGAGAGTTTGCGCCGCGCGATTCTCGATGGCGATATCCGCCACGGCAGCCGTCTTCTCGCTACGCGAGCGCTTGCCGAACAGTTGGGCATTGCGCGCAACTCGGTGCTCTACGCATACGAACGGCTCACCGACGAGGGCTTCATCACGGCGAGCCGGCATGGCTCCATTGTCAGTATGGTGAGCGGCTCGGGCACGTCACTCGCCACAGCAGGCGGCAGCGTGCAGACGCCCGAAAACCGCCTGTCGCGCCGCGTCGCCGATTTGCCGCGTGAACGCGCGAGTCCCGACGACCCCACGCCGTTTCGTCCCGGCGTGCCCGCACTCGACGAATTCCCGCTTGCACAATGGCGTGCCTCAATGGAGCGCGCATGGCGCTCGGTCGAGCCGGGCGAACTCGGCTACGGCAATAATGCCGGGCACCCCGCACTGCGCCGCTCGATAGCGGAATACGTTCGCGTGTCGCGCGGGGTGCGGTGTTCCGCGGAGCAAGTGTTCGTCACTTCAGGCACGCAGGCGAGTCTCGATCTATGCGCCTGCATGCTGGCCGATCCCGGCGACAGCGTCTGGGTCGAGGACCCCGGCTACCACGGCGCGAAGGCTGCGTTTCAGGCCGCTGGTTTGCACCTGGTGCCGATTCCCGTCGATGCCGCCGGCATGGCGCCGACGCCCGATCACTGGGAACAGACGCCGCCACGCCTGATGTACATCACGCCCTCGCACCAATATCCGCTCGGCAGTGTGCTGAGTCTGGAACGGCGCTGGTCGATCATCGAGAACGCGGTAGCGCGCGGCGCGTGGATCATCGAGGACGACTACGACAGCGAGCTGCGCCACAGCGGTCCGCCGTTGCCGTCGATCCAGGGCCTCGCGGCCGACACGCCGGTGATTTACCTCGGCACTTTCAGCAAGACGATGTTCCCGGCGCTGCGCATGGGCTTCATGGTCGTGCCGGCGCATCTCGTCGCCGACATTGACGAGGCACTCAGCGAGATCGCCCGACAAGGGCGCGTGGCGGAACAGATCGCCTTGGCGGATTTCATCGACAGTGGGAAATATGCGCGGCATCTGCGGCGCATGCGGCGTCTCTATCAGCAGCGCCGCACCGCATTGGTGAGCGCGATCGAGCGGCATATGGGCGACCTGGTGACGGTTTCGTCCGACGGCGGCGGCATGCATCTGACGGTGCGGCTGGATGTGCCGCTGCGCGACCAGGACGTGAGCGCGGCGACGCGCGAGCACGGTTTGCGTATCGCGCCGTTAAGCGCTTTTTGTCAGGCACCGTCTAAAGACGCCGCGCGCTACAACGGTTTTATGCTCGGCTACGCGGGGATCAAACCGCTTGAAGCAGACGCGTTGGTGGCACGGCTTGCCGCCGTGGTGCGTGGGCTGGACCGCGAGCGTCTTATTGTTGTGAAGAAAGCCGGCTAGACCGTTTCCGCCCTGAGCCAACGCGCGAGCATGGCGTCGTCATCGCTTTCCAGTGCTTGCGCGATCCGGTTTCCGACGGCCGCGCCGAATTTATAGCCGTGGCCCGAGCATGCCGACACCACCAGCGTGTTGCCGATGCGTTTCGAAAAAAAGCGTTTGTCCGCTGTGAACGTGTAGGCGCAGGTTTTGACTTCGGACACCGTATATTCGTCGATGCGGCTGAACGGCGGTGAAAACAACCGGCGCAGACGATCGCCTTCTCCAGGCGCCGCGACACGATTGGCGTCAGGATCCGGTGCACTGGATTTGTGCACGCCGGCGCCGAACTTCAGACCGACGCCTTCAATCGGCGGCAACACATAACCGTCGCTATCGCCGCCGATATCGACGATAGCGGGCGCATTCGACCAGGCGTCTTCCAGATCCGCAGGCGGCTCCATATACGCGACCGCGTTGCGATAAGTCATCAGATTTTCGGCGAGCGCGGGGAACAGTTGCAGCGTCCACGCGCCGGCGGCGACCACGAGCCGGTCGGCGGCGATAAGCGTGTCGTCGTCGAGCCGCACGGAGGCCGCGCGCGCATCGACGGCGAGTACCTTGGTATGCGTGCGAATCTCGGCGCCACGCATTTTGAGCCATGCTTTCATGTCGCGTGCAATGCGTTCGCTAAACAGCGCGCCGCCATCCTGGTCGAGATAGGCGTAGCGAAACGTGGCGGGGTCGAGAAACGGATAACGCTCGGCCGCTTCGCGCGGGTCGAACCGTTCATAGTCGAATTTCATCCGGTCGAGGCCGGCGCGGAAGCGTTCGGCGCCGTCGCCTGCGTGCTGCGAAATGCCCAGTACGCCGCAGTTCGCATAGTGGGATACACCCAGGTCATTCCACAGCAGGTCCCAACTATCGAATGCCTCGGCGATGGTGCGTGCGTAACCGTCGGCATCACCATAAGCACGACGGATCATTCGATGCCGGTCGCCCGAAGCGGCGAGGGGATTCGGAATCGAGCCCTGCTCGATCAGCGTGATGTCATGCCCGAGCCTGGTGAGCGACCATGCGGTGCTCAAGCCGGCAATGCCGGCGCCTACGATTGTTACCCGCATGCCATCTTCCCCCGAGTCGGTGTATCCGGGTCAGAGTCTAGCAGTGGGAAAAATAAATCAGTATGTGTTCTAGCGAATCGCCACGCGAGTCAGCGGGGTCGATTCATCGTGCTGTCAGGCAAGGCGGTGGTCTCCGCGCGCCGCCGTATCAATGTTGGTGGTTCGACGGATGACGCAGCTTGTCGCGTACTTTCTTCGCGGCGAACAGCGGCACGTAGTCGAACACACGCGCTTCGTGCCGATAGTCGGCGAGTGTGTCTGCATACATCTTCGAAACCGTTTCCGCGGGCGTGTCGGTTTCCTCTGCGATGCTTCTCACCACTTCGTCGATATTAGGCTCGGGTTGGGACATGGGTCTCTCCGGGGACAGCGGGGTGGGTAGGGGAACTGCAAGGAACAGGCACGCACGACAGGAGTTTCATTACAGGATGCGATTGGCCGCGATGCCAATTGAATCGATCTATCACGTGAACCGTTCCACAGAGATTTTTGTCTTGCACTGCGGCAAACTGCCCTTACACGCGATGCCGCAGGAAATCAATGCGTATGCCGGTGATGAATATCCGGGAAATGCGCGTGCGCATGCGTAATCGGCGCATGAGAGTGGGGATGGGTGTGCGGCTCGTCGCCGTCCCATGCGAAATCGTGCTCGTGCTGGTGATGCGCGTCGTGCCGGTGACGATGCGTGTGGTCAAGCGGCGCATGCGTGTGCGGATGCTCGTGACGTTCGCGGATGTGCAGCCAGACACCGAGTGTCATCAGGGCAGCGGCCACCCAGAACAGCAGCGGCGGCATTTCCGGCCACAGCAACCACGACAAGGTCACGCCAAATAGCGGCGCAACCGAGAAATAGGCGCCGGTTCGCGCGGTGCCGAGGTTGCGCAGCGCGACGACGAACAGCACGAGACTCACGCCGTAGCCCGCGAAACCCGTCAGCATGGCGAGCGCGACGGTCGCGGCCTTCGGCCAGGCGGCGCCGAGGATGAGCGCGAGCGCCACGTTGACCGAACCGGCCACGAGTCCTTTTATGCAGGCAATGAACATGGCGTCGTGAGTCGACACCTTACGGGTGAGATTGTTGTCGACGGCCCAGCATGCGCAGGCGCCGACCAGCAGCAGCGTGCCGGCCGCAAGGCCAGTCGCGCCCGGTTGTCCTGGTGCCCACGACAACGCTACGCCGCCCGCGACGATCGCGGCCATGCCCAGAAACACCTGAATATCGACGTTTTCGCGAAACACGATCCATGCGATCAGCGCGGTGAATACGCCTTCGAGATTCAGCAGCAGCGAACCGATGGCGGCCGGCGTCGTCTTCAGACCGAGCATCAGCAGCGCAGGCCCCAGGACGCCGCCGGCCACGATTGCGCCGGCGAGCCACGGCACCTCGCGCAACGGGAAACGGTTGTGACTGGCTGGCTGCCCGTGCGCGCGGCCGTTCAGCCGGCGCGCCAGGATCACGACGGCAAGGCCGATGCCGCTGCCGAGGTAGAACAGTCCGGCGAGCAGAAACGGCGATAGCGAGCCGAGCAGCGCCTTGGCGAGCGGAGTGGTCGCGCCGAACAGGGCGGCGGCGAGCAGCGCGGTGAAGGCGGCGTTGAAGCGGGTCGGCATGAGCGGGAAATTCGGTGGAGGCGGACGTTGCCGACACGATACCGCTATCGAGGCACGGATGCCTAACTTCGGTAAGCACACAATTCCGCTCGTGCGCATCGATCCGGCCCCGCAGAACGTAATACGTTCATTACCGCTTCATCCGTGTGGCTTCAAGGTGGCGAATGTTCCACATGGCCGCGGCCGACTTGTTTGATGACGCGAACGGGAACGAGTGGGGCGTGGGACACTACCGGTTTGCAAAGCGCTAAACCGAATCTTGATCCGCGCCATGGTATGAACGTAAGGAAACCCATTTTACTGACCACGCTATTGCGCGACATTCGCGCCTGTACGGTGTGCGCGCCGGTTCTGCCCCATGCGCCGCGGCCGGTCGTGGCGGCGTCTGCCGGCTCGCGCATTCTGATCATCGGGCAGGCGCCCGGTGCGCGTGTGCATGCTTCGGGCATTCCATGGAGCGACGCGAGCGGTGCACGTTTGCGCAAGTGGCTCGAGGTTTCCGACGAGACCTTCTACGACGCCTCGAAATTTGCACTCGTGCCGATGGGGTTCTGCTTCCCGGGCAAAGGCGCGAGCGGCGATCTGCCGCCGCGGCCCGAATGCGCCGCGCACTGGCATCAGGCCTTGCTCGCCGAATTGCGCGAGGTGCGTCTCACGGTGCTGATTGGCCAATACGCGCAGCGTTATGGTCTCGGTGACGCGTTCGGGCCGACGCTAACCGATACGCTGCTGCGTTGGCGGGAATATGGCCCCAACGTGATGCCGCTTCCGCATCCATCGCCGCGCAATATCGCGTGGTTCAAGCGCAATCCGTGGTTCGAAGCCGAGGTGCTGCCGACTTTGCGGACTCGGGTTGCCGCGGCGCTCCAGGCGTGATCCCACCTTGCGCCGTGCCGGCTCGACGAGCGGATCGAGTTGGCCGCGTTGATCATGTTGATCGTGTTGATCGCGCAGCGCCCGGCGGCATGCGCGCTCAACGCATCTCGGGCGATCCATGCCATGTGCTGTCGAAATAATCTGAAACACATCGCTCAGCGCCTGGTGGAATAAAACGTCACACTAATGCGTTTGCTTCATACCGTCGGCGCGCGCAGACAGAGCTGCGGTATGGCTGCATTTTCAAACAGCTTTCGCAAGAAATCCATTTGCAGACGGAACGACCGATGAATACTCACGCCGACTCCCTGACCGATTCGACCGGCACGCCGCTGCCGTCGCGCTATACCCGCACGGCGATAACGCTGCACTGGCTGATCGCGCTGCTGATGATCGTCAATGTCGTCCTTGGCCTGACTGCGGAATCATGGCCCGACGATTGGGTGCGTCCGGTGGTCGATACCCACAAGTCGATCGGCATCACGGTGCTCGGTCTCGCGCTGATGCGTATCTTGTGGCGCGTATCGCACAAGCCGCCGCCGTTGCCGCGCGAGTTTCCGTCATGGGAGAAGATCGCCGCGCATGTCGCCCATTTCCTGCTGTATCTGCTAATGATTGCGCTGCCGCTGTCCGGCTGGCTGCACGATTCCGCCTGGAAAGACGCAGCCACGCATCCGATGCGCCTGTTCAACCTGTTCCCCTGGCCGCGCATCGGCTATGTGATGAATCTCGATCCCACGCTCAAGGAAACCTTGCACGACCGCTTCGGCGCCTTGCATACATGGCTCGGCTACGCGCTGTATGCGTTGCTGGCAATGCATATCGGCGGTGCGTTGAAGCATCAATGGATCGATCGCAAGTCGGTTCTGAAACGCATGGTGCCGTAAGCACCATTACATGGCTTTCCCTCTAATAACCGCACCTTCGACGGACTCAGCAGTCATTTTGAAGAAAACTCTGGAACAGGCGCTTGCCCTTGCATCGCCGCGCATTCTGCCGCGTCCCACTACGCTGCTGAGCACGCTGATTCATTTCAGCGTCGTCGTGTTGTGGCTGTTGCTGTTCGCCCGCGCCTTCTTTCTGCAAGGTGTGGTGGCGTGGTCGACGGGGATTGCGTATGTCGTGTACGACACGTTGCTGCTCGCCTTCGTCACGTGGAAAACGCTGCCGCTGATGCGGCCCACGCCGCCGCTCGAGCCCGACTTCGATGCGCGCAGCTTGCCGAGCATGGGTGTGATCGTTGCCTCGCATAACGAGGCGGCGGTGTTGCCGGTCACGCTCGCCGCGCTGCTGCGTCAGACGCATGGTCCCGCGCAGATTGTAATTGCCGACGACGGCTCCACCGACACCACCCAGGCGCTGCTCACCGAACGCTTCGGCCTGGTTGCCGTAGCCGACGGCGTGCTGAGCGCGCCGAGTTCGCTGTACCCGAATCTGTACTGGCTGCGCGTGCCGCACGGTGGCAAGGCCCGTGCGCTGAACGCAGCCATCACGCTCATGACCACCGACACCGTCATGACCGTCGACGCCGACACCTTGCTCGACGACGACGCCACCTACGCGATGCGCGCCGCCTTCGCGAGCGAACCGAAGCTGGTCGCGGCAGCCGGCATTCTGGTGCCGGTGTGCGGCAAATCGGTGTCGGGCCGCGTGTTCCAGTGGTTCCAGACCTACGAGTACATGCGCAACTTCATCGCCCGTTTTGCGTGGATGCGCGCCGACAGTCTGCTGCTGATTTCAGGCGCCTTCGCGTCGTTCAAGCGCGACGCGCTGGTGGACGTGGGCGGCTTCGATCCGCAGTGTCTGGTCGAAGACTACGAACTGATTCATCGGCTGCGCCGCTATTCGGTCGACCATGGTCTCGGCTGGGACGTGCGCGTGGTGGGCAATGCCCATGCGCATACCGATGCGCCGGACAACCTTGGCAGTTTCCTGCGGCAACGTCGCCGCTGGTTTGCGGGCTTCCTGCAAACGCAGTACTGGAATCGCGACATGACCGGCAACCCGCGTTACGGCACGATGGGCATGCTGATGCTGCCGGTCAAGGCCATCGATACGATGCAGCCGATCTACGGATTGACCGCCTTCGCGCTGCTGCTCGGCTTTCTGTTCGGTGGACATGGCGCGATCGTCGTGTCGATTTTCAGCGTGATCGGCCTCAAAACGGCGATCGATCTCGCGTTTTATCTCTGGTGCATCCATCTGTACCGCCGTTGGACCGGCGAGCGCACCCGCGCCAGTTTGTGGATGGCGATGCTCGCGGCGATCTCCGAGCCGTTTACGTTTCAGCTGGTGCGTCATGTCGGCGCTCTGCTCGGTTGGCTGCATTTCCTGCGTGGCGGCCGTTCGTGGGGCGTGCAACGCCGCTCCGGGCTTGTGACGCACGACGAAAACTAGCGGGCGGTCCACCTTATCTGACGCATGCAGCGCGCCATTCCCCACTGTGCCTATTGGCGGCGCAATGGGGAGTGGCGTTCGGCGGATGGAACCGTGCCCCTGCAGGTTCGAGTAGACTGTGCAACGATGTCGGCCTGCAAAATGCAGGGCGCCAACCTTCTATCCGCTCGTGCACGGAGGCTCCACCTATGCATGCTGTTCCCCCGCTCGAACAAGACACCGTCGATGCGCCGGTCGATGCGTCACCTGCTCATGCAGCCGCGCAAACCCACACCTCAACAGCCGCGAATGCACACGCGCCGGATCAGGCCGCCAACGGCGCCCCGGTGCGCGATCTGCGCCGCGTCGGTATTCACGCGGATTACTGGTATCCGCTGGCGTGGTCGCATGAAGTGAAGCGGGGCAAGACGCATGGTGTGACGTTCGCGGGCGACCCGATCGTGCTGGCGCGTACGGAGTCCGGCAAGGTGTTCGCGCTCGAAGATCGTTGCGCGCATCGTCAGGTGCCGTTGCATCAGGGCGTGGTGGACGGCGAATCGATTCGTTGCGGCTATCACGGCTGGACCTACGACTGTTCGGGCGCGTGTATCGACGTGCCCTATCTGGGCCGCGATCGTCTGCCGAACGGCGTGCGTTCTTATCCGTGCCGCGAAGTCGAAGGCCTGATTTTCGTGTTTCCCGGCAATGCTGCGTTGGCCGAAGAACGGCCGCTGCCCGCGTTCGGCTCCGTATCGGACAAGAAGTACAAGACGCGCCGTTTCGGCCGTCCGGTGAATTGCCATTATTCGTTCATGCACGAGAACCTGATGGATATGAACCATCAGTTTCTGCATCGCCGGCAAATGGGTCAGATGCGCGCGCGCTCGCTGGGGCGGCGGCGCGGCGAAGGCTGGGTCGAAGTCGATTACACGTTTGCCCGCATGGCCGGCCAGCAGCCGATCGGCGAGGCGATCGTGTTCGGCCAGAGCCGCAAGACCGGCGGCGACAACGACAAGGACGTGATGACGATCCGCACCGAGTATCCGTATCAGACGCTGCAGATCCGCACGTCCGATCAGACGCTGGTGATGGATTTGTGGATTGTCTACGTGCCGCTCGATCGCGAGCAGCGTACGAACCGCACGTTTGGGCTGCTGTCGATTCGCAAACCGGGTATTCCGGGCGTGCTGAATCTCGCCTGGCCGCTGCTCGTATGGTTCACCGAGCGCATCTTCAAGGAAGATCGCGAGATCGTCGAAGCTGAACAACGCGCGCACGATTCGCAGGGCGCGGACTGGAATCACGAGGTGTTTCCGGTCATCAACGAACTACGCGCCCTGCTGCGCGAGAGCGGCGCGCCGGATAAGGTGGTGGGCGCCGGCACGGGCGGCGGCGCGGTAATCCGCTTCTGGGATTCGCGTCATGGCAATCCGTTGTCGAACACCTGATTTTCCGCCCGGTGGGGAATTAATCCATCTCCACCCGGTAGGGAATCCAGGCCGATCGAGCAGCGATAATGGCATCTAACACACGCGGGTTTGCGCCAATCGAGATGCGCCGGCCTCATACCCGTGTACCATTTCGCTTTTTCCGATCTCTAAGAACGCCCCGTGACTACGCAACACATCCCCTCCGCACCCCGTAAATCCCTCACTCTGCTGCAATTGCTGGGCCTCATCGGCGCCGCTGGACTGATCGCAGCCATCGTGCTGAACCAGTTCGCCTAAGCCTGCCGGGAAGCCTTCGCTTCACGCATCCGACCCTATGCCGGCGCTCGCCGCCGGCTTCTTCGATATTTCGATTTGCCATGTACAAGAAGGGCGTAGCCGTAGAAATCCAGTTTTCACCCGAGCGGCTCAACGACGGCGCCGGCGATCCGTACTGGATCGATTTGACGCAGGTCGAGGCGCAACGGCTGCTGGAAAGCCTGCAGGCACGCCTTGCTGAAAGCAATGTAGGGACGGTTGCGCCGTTGGTGGTGAGTCTGGATGAGACGCCGGCGTCGCAAGCGGTCGCTGCACCGCACGCAGCGCTGGAAAGTGCCGCATCCGCGGACGACTTCAAACAATGGGTCTGCGTGATCTGCGGCTGGATCTACGACGAAGCCGCCGGCTTGCCGGAAGAAGGCATTGCGCCCGGCACCCGCTGGGCGGACGTCCCGGCCGACTGGCGCTGCCCACTGTGCGACGTGGGCAAGGAAGATTTCGCGCTGGTCGAGTTTTAAGCCGGAAAATCCGCGCCGACCGAACAGCGCCTTTAATGCTGCTTACGTTTTGTGTGGGTTTTTAGTTGTAGCCGTAGCGAGTCGGCTTCGCTTTGCAGCGCTTCAACGAACGCGCCAGCCAGCGGATGGCTCGGACGATGCTCCGGATGAACCACGCTCACCCGAAACGGCAGCGACATGCCGAGTGGGCGGATATGCAGGTCACGGCCCGCGAAATCCAACGCGGTAAGCGGATTGACGATGGCCACGCCGAGGCCTTGCCGCACGAAACTGCAAACGGAGACGGCGGTGGGCGTCTCGATGATCTGGCGGCGCGCAATGCCGGCTTGCGTGAAGGCTTCGTCGATCTGAATCCGATAGGGATCGTTCGACGACAGGCTGACGAACGGCTGATTCGCGAAATCCTTCAACTCGATCACGCGCTTCGCGAGCAACGGATGCCCGTCGGGCAGTACGCAGACTTCGTCCACTTCGAGCAAGGGCGTGAGGCGTGTTCCAGCCGGCGGCGCGCCGTGTTCGGTTAAGCCGAGGTCGTAGCGCTGCGCGGTCAGCCATTCTTCGAGGAACGGCGATTCCTGCGTCGCTATTGAGAGGCTGACGCCGGGCTGCTCGGAGTGAAAGCGTTTCGATGCTCCCGGCAGGATCGAGTGCGAAAACGCGGGCAACGCGATGATGGAAAGCTGGCCGCCCTGGAATTCGCGCAAGCTTGCTGCGGTGGACGCCACCCGTTCTAGTCCGATATACGCGCGCTTGATTTCATCGAACAGTGTCAACGCGGACATGGTTGGCCGCAATCGACCGTGCACACGTTCGAACAAGGCAAAACCGATGCTCTGCTCCATGCGCGCAAGTTCGCGGCTCACCGTGGGTTGCGAGGTGAAGAGCATCTCGGCCGCTTTGGTGACGCTGCCTGCCGTCATCAACGCGCGGAAGACTTCGATGTGTCGATGAGTGAGCGCCATGGTACCTATATCAGGAATGAATGAGTTGGCAAAGAATAGGTATTTTACTGAATGAACGGTTTTAAGCATTATGTGTTTCACACTAATGCTTCGATATAGAAACCGCGAATCGTGACCACTTTTAACCCACAACAACTCGTCGAACTCGCGCAACAGCACGGCACACCCCTTTGGGTCTACGACGCCGACGTGATCCGCCAACGTATTGCCGAATTACGCAGCTTCGACGTGATCCGCTATGCGCAAAAGGCGTGTTCGAACGTCCACATCCTGAAGCTCATGCGAGACGAAGGCGTTATGGTCGACGCGGTGTCTTCAGGCGAAATCGCGCGTAGTCTCGCAGCAGGTTTTACGCCGGATGGCGACCCCGAGGGCGTGGTTTTCACAGCGGATCTTATCGATCACACGACGCTCGCCACCGTGCTTGAACATCGCATCACGGTCAACGCCGGCTCGCTCGATATGCTTGAGCGCGTGGGGCAGCACGCGCCTGAAGGTCACCGTGTGTGGCTGCGGATCAATCCCGGTTTCGGCCACGGACACAGCAACAAAACCAACACGGGCGGCGAACATAGCAAGCACGGCATCTGGCTCGACGACGTGCCGCTGGCAATAGCCATCGTGCGCCGCTACGGCCTGAAGCTGGTCGGATTGCACATGCATATCGGCTCTGGCGTCGACTACACGCATCTATCGCGTGTGTGCGATGCGATGGTCGAAGCCGTGCAAGGCCTAGGTCACGATATCGAAGCGATTTCGGCGGGTGGCGGTTTATCGGTGCCATACAGCGAAGGCGAACCGCGGATCGACGTCGAGCATTATTTCCGTCTTTGGGACACCGCGCGGCGGCAGATCGAAGCGCATCTCGGACATCGCGTGAGACTGGAAATCGAGCCGGGGCGCTTTCTCGTCGCCGAAGCCGGCGTGCTGGTTGCCGAGGTGCACGCACTGAACCGGCGGCCGAACCGTCAGTTCGCCCTGGTGGACGCGGGTTTCAACGATCTGATGAGACCGTCGTTTTACGGCAGCCATCATGAGATGACGGTAGTGAAAAGCAATGGCATGCCGAGCGTCGCGCCGCGTGATGCTTTCGCGGTGGCCGGGCCGTTGTGCGAAGCGGGCGATGTGTTCACCCAGGCGGCGGGCGGTATCGTCACGAGCCGCACGATGCAGACGCCGGAAGTGGGGGACTTCATCGTGTTTCACGACGCGGGGGCGTACGGTGCATCGATGTCATCGAACTACAACAGCCGGCCGCTGGCGCCTGAGGTGTTGCTGGAGAGCGGCAAGCCGCGTTTGATCCGGCGTCGCCAAACCATCGAGGAGTTGATCGCACTCGAAACGGTGGAGTGATTCCGGCGGGCCTGGCCTTATCGCGCCCGCACCGTGCGCGTGTACGACGCAATCATCGTAGCGAGTTCCTGCGCGGCGGGCGTGATGGGAATCGCCGCGCGCTGCAACAAACACACGTTCTGTTCGACCGCGCGCTCGCGCACCTCGATCGCTGCAAGCGTGCTCGCAAACGGCCCGCGCTTCGCGACAATCGATGACTCCAGCGACAGACAGTCCGTTGCGCCAACCAGATGCAACGTCTCGTACAAGCCTTCAACGGTCGCGACGATTTTCGGCGGCGGCAAACCGTGGCTCTCGAACAGATAGTTCAGGCGGTTGAGTTGCGGATCGTCGGTGAGATTCGGCGAGCGCGTGGCCACCCAGGTGCAATCGACGAGTTCGGCAAGCGAGGTCGCACCGGCTTTCGGATGACCGCGGCGGCAAACGACCACCGGATCGGACGGATAGAGCGGCGTCACGGACAGATCGGCCGTGTCGGTATGTTTCGACACCAGCGCGACGGCGAAATCGAGCGTGCCTTCGCGAATCCGCGAGATCATCATCCGCGAGGTGCCGGTGCGCAGATGCACCGCGACCCGCTCAAAGCGCGCGCGGAATTCCATCAGCACCGGCACGAAGGCGTCGATAAGCGGCTCGGTCGTCATGCCGAACGTGACCTCGCCCGTGTAATCGCCACGCAGTTGCTGCACCTCCTGCTCAGCGCGCTCGCATTCCCCGAGAATCGCGCCGGCGCGCTGCAACAGGCGCTGGCCAAGCTCGGTCAGCGTGATTCCGCGGTTCGTGCGGGTGAATAGGGTCGCGCCCAGCATCGATTCGAGGTTTTGCAACTGCTGCGTGACGCCGCTCTGGGCAATGCCGAGCGCCCGCGACGCCGCGCGGATGCTGCCGTGCTCGGCAATGGCGGTGAACGCGCGCAACTGGGAGATCGTCAACGCCATGAAGAATCTCAGTGATCGGTAAAAGTGATCATGATATTACTTTCGGGGCTTCTTTGAGGCGCGGCGACGGCATAGGATCGCGATGTAGTCATCCGCCCAACCCACACCCGCCTCCCATGAAAATCTCGCTGATGATCTTGAGCGCCGCGCTGGCTTTCAGCAGTGGTGCGTTTGCCGCCGACCCCGCCACGCTGCGCCTCGGTATCGATCCGACCTATCCGCCGATGGACTCCAAGGCGCCCGACGGCAGCTTCAAAGGTTTCGACGTCGATCTCGGCAACGAAATCTGCCGGCGCATCCATGCGCATTGCCAGTGGGTCGAACTCGAGTTCTCGGGGATGATTCCGGCGCTGCAGGCGCGCAAGATCGACGCGATTCTTTCGTCGATGGCGATCACGGAGAAGCGCGAGCAGCAGATCCTGTTTTCGTCGAAGCTGTTTCAGTTCAAATCGCGGCTGATTGCGCGTCAAGGGTCGGCGCTCGCGGGTGGGTTGAATGCGTTGGCTGGTAAGCAGATCGGCGTGCAATCGGGGACGCAGTTCGAAAGTTATGCGTTAAAGAATTGGGCACCGATTGGTGTGCATGTGGTCGCGTACAAGAGTCAGGAGGAGGTGTTCGCCGACTTGGAGAACGGTCGTCTCGATGGCGCGTTGCTTGGTTCCGTCGAAGCCGACTACGGCTTTTTGCGTACGCCGGCGGGCAAGGGCTTTGCATTTGTCGGCGAGCCGCTTTCGATGGGCGATCGTGGCGTGGGTATCGGCCTGCGCAAGGATGAGACTGCGGTGCAGGCGTCCATTAACGAGGCGATTGCTTCGATGCGCAAGGACGGTACATACGCGCAGATTGCGAAGAAGTACTTTGACTTCGACCCGTACGGCAATTGATTTTTCGTTTTACCTCTCTTTTACAGACTTCCTGCTCTCATGAACAAGCAATCGATTCCGCTTCTCTCGCCGGCTATCGGCACGCACCGCGAACTGGTGTCGTTTCATTTTGGCCCTGCGGATAGTGGTCAAAAGATCTATATCCAGTCGTCGCTGCATGCTGATGAAACGCCGGCGATGTTGACGACGGTGTTGCTTAAGCGTCGATTGCTCGAACTGGAGAAGCAGGGTGCGCTGAATGCCGAAATCGTGCTGGTGCCGGTGGCGAATCCTGTCGGACTCGGGCAGTACGTGCTTGGGCAGTTTCTCGGGCGCTTCGATCTGGGCAGCGGCAAGAACTTCAATCGACACTTCCTGCAGCTTTCGAAGCTGGTGGCGCGTGCCAAGGAGGCGTTGGGCTCTGATGCGGCGGAGAATCGGCGGATTGTTCGCGAGTTGATCGCTGCCGAGTTGGCTGAACAGAAACCGTTGACTGAGTTCGAGTCGCTGCAATTGGCGTTGCTGAAGCTTTCTTTCGATGCGGATGTGGTGATCGATCTGCATTGCTCGCTGGAAGCGGCGATGCATCTCTATACCAGCGAGGCTGCGTGGCCTGAGTTTGAACCGCTGTCACGGTATCTGGGCGCGCAGGCTTCGTTGCTGGCGACTAACTCGGGCGGTGAGTCGTTCGATGAGACACATAGCTTGTTGTGGTGGAGGTTGCAGCAGGAAATGCCTGCGGATAAGCCGGTGCCTAATGGGACGATTGCTGTGACGGTGGAGTGCCGTGGGCAGCGGGATGTTTCTTATGAAGTCGCGCAGGAAGATGCGGACGCGTTGATTGATTACCTGGCTTGGCGCAAGGCCATCAAGCTCGATGCGAAGCCTTTGCCCGAGTTGTTGTTGCCCGCGACGCCGCTCGCTGGGAGCGAGCAGTTTTATGCACCTGTTAGCGGGATTCTGATTCATCGGGCGAAGATCGGGGACACGATTCGAGTTGGGCAGGCGCTGTTCGATATTGTTGATCCGTTGACTGATGAGACGACTACGTTGTCGAGTAGCACGGAAGGTGTGTTTTATATGCGACGGGCGATTCGGTTTGTGACGGCTGGGGCGCCGTTGGGGCGGGTGACTGGGGCGCGGGCTTTTAGGACGGGGGTTTTGTTGGGGGCGTGAGGATTCGGGTGGGACGCCTTGACTCGTGGAACCTGCGTACGGAGCGCATTCCGCTGAGAGAGTCAGGCGTGTCTGACACGGGGTTGCGCCGTTTTGCAACCACACTGGAGTCGGCTTACCGTAGCCGCATCGTTAGCTTTGCTGTTGCGTCGGACCACGCCGCCCGCCTTCCTACTTCCGTCCCACCAGATACGTCACCCCATTCGGGCCATACCGTTCCGCATGCGGTTTGTTTGCAGGCAAATGGAAGACGTCGCCGACTTTATATGCTTGCACCACGTCGTCCACGCGTATGTGCAACTCGCCTTCAAGAATCAGCGCTTTCGCTTCGAATGAATGTTCGTGTACATCCATCTCGATGTTCGCTTCTCGCGTTACAACGACGGCTTCAGGGAATCCGTCTTTCGTCAGGCTTTCAGTGAATGCTTCGCGGTCCATGGTGTCTCCATTGGCAAGCAGTTGCGGAGATTCACTGTAACGCTATCCGTCAATTCGTGCAGAGCGTAGCCGTGAGTTACGCCGATGCGGTAACGTCAGCGCCGACCTTCAAGCGCGTTCGCGTGCGCGGCGCTGCTGATTCACCCATTCCTTTCCTGCGGCGCGCAGCATTCGATTCCGCTTCCTCCGCATCGGCCATCACGACCGACATTTTTCCTCGCTCGAGGTTCGCCTCGGTTTCGTACTGATGCGCTGTGCGCTCCAACAGCTCTGCAAGCAACATCTGGTCGCGACGGTCGCAATGGTTCATTGCGATACCTTTACGCAGCGTTCTCGCCAGCATAGCCAGCGACGAAAGCCGTTCCACATACATGCGGGTTGCTTCCAGTACCTCTGCGGCAAGACGCTTATATTCAGCGGGCTTTGCCGACAGGCGTGGGTTCATGAATGAAGCTTCAGCGGGTTGACTCATGGCGCGATTTCCGGTGGATTCTCGAAATCGCCCGACACTCGCTGCAAACGGGTGGGCGGGCACGTAGCGAGGTTGAGAGACCGGTGCCAGCCCAAACCGGCGAGCCTTGCGGCTCCCTCGCCGCGACCCGCCCGTTGAACGGACGCGCAGAGGCAAACGACCTGCGTAGCAGGTTGATTGGGCATAGGCGGTCGGGCTCTCACACCCGGTCATCATTGTTTTGACGACCACGAAATTATAAGTGCGCCCTTCTCTTAAAATTCACTTTGTTAAGCTAACTATCTAGCTTTAGCCGTTCGGCCTAAGATCGTTCTATTGTTCTTCGCCGCGATCACGTTGCGCGGCTGAGCTTCGATCACGCGCCTCGTTAGCGCAGTCATTCAACGGAAGCCCAGCCTCCGCCAAGCAAGCATTTTTCTGCTGCTCATCAACCTCACGCCACTGAGCTTCGATCAAGCAACCCAAATAACAGCCACCCAACCGAAGCCCAGCGCGCATCACCCGCGCTTAACTCACTACCAACACCGGCGCCACCGCCGCCGGATCGCTAATACTCGGCCGGCCATTCTCAACGTGCCCAGCCACGCGACGCGAGAAGCTGGCGTCATCGTTACTCGTCACCGTCAAGTCATACCAGTGATGGCTCGACGCCAGCACCCAGGCCTCTTCGATATGCGAGCCCGCCGGCACCAGCACCGGACGCGTCCGTGCACCATACGCGTTATCGGTCACCGTCAACCGTGCAATACCTCCGCCCTTGTTGCTGAACTTCAAAAACACATTTCCGTTCGCAACATCGTATTGCACCTTGATTTCCGGCTGTGCAGGCTTACCGTTGCCGTGCCAACCCGCAGCCTGGGCGGTCTGCGCGGCGGCCTGTTGCGTGTTACCCGCGAACTTGCGTACGAAACCATTCGGCCCGAACACTTCGAACGTATACACGCCCTTCGTCGCCGTCAGATCGAAAGTTTCGCTGAGCGACTTGCCCGCCTCGACGGTATAACGCCACGGACCATCCGTACGATTCGCCGAGTACACGTAGAAATGCGCACCCTGTTCGCCGCTGTTGGCGAGCATGATCTCGAACGTGTTCTTGCTCACATCCGCGTGGCCGTTCACATGCAGCTCATACGGCAGCGCGCGGGCAAAACGGATTCCCGATTCCTGCGGATCGAATGCGACCGGCGTGGCGGGCACCGTGGGTTTCGGCTGCGACGTACACTCGTTGGCGATCTGCTGATAGTTGCTCGTGTCCGGAAGCGACGGCACGGTGGCGTCCGGCGTGCGGAAGTCGAACGCGGTTGTCAGATCGCCGCACACCGCGCGGCGCCACGCCGTGATGTTCGGCTCATAAACACCAAAGCGCGTTTCGATAAAGCGGATCACCGAGGTGTGATCGAACACCTGCGAGCACACAAAGCCACCCTTGCTCCACGGCGACACGATCGTCATCGGCACGCGCGGGCCGAGGCCGTACGGCAAGCCGTCCGCAGTGTACGTGCCGCCGCGCTGTGGGTTCACCACGTTGTGGATTTCGCCGGCTACGCTGACAGTCGACTGGCCTTGTGCCGGCGTCGTTGCCGGTTGGGGCGGCACGTAGTGGTCGAAGAAGCCGTCGTTCTCGTCGTACATGATGAACAGTACGGTCTTGCTCCACACTTCCGGATTCGACGTCAACGCATCGAGAATCTGCGACGTGTATTCGGCGCCGTAAGCGGGCGTATAGCTCGGATGTTCCGAGTAAGCAGCAGGCGGGCACAGCCACGATACCTGCGGCAGGTTGCCGGCGAGCACGTCGTTCTTCAGGTCGGCGATCGTACGCACCGTTTGCGCGCGCTCGTACAGCGGGCTGCCCGGCTGCGCGTTGATGAAGTTCGCGAAGTTCTGCAGCACATTGGTGCCGTAGTTGCCGTTCAACGGGTCCGCGCCTGTGAGACCTTGCTGGTAGATCTGCCACGTAATGCCCGCAGCTTGCAGACGTTCCGGGTAGGTGGTCCACGAGAGCAACTGATAATTCGGCGGACCGTCGCCGTCGACGAAATCGTTGTTGTCGAGCAGCGGGCCGCCCATCGTGCCGGTCGGGTCCACCATGCCGGTCATCAGATACGAGCGGTTCGGGTGCGTCGGTCCCGGCAGCGAACAGAAGTAAGCGTCGCAAACGGTGAAGGCGTCGGCCAGTGCGTAGTGGAACGGAATGTCGCTACGCAGGTAGTAGCCCATCGTCATGTCGGTCTTGTACTGGGGCCACTGGTTGTACGCGCCGTTGTTGATCGCATAGTGCGTCGCGTACCACGTGTGGTCGAGATCGCCGATGCACTGTGCGCTGGTCGTCAGCGTGTTCAGGTGGAACGGCAGCACGGGTTGTGCCGCATTTTCCTTCGACGGCTGATACCACACGGGCTGCTGGCCGCCCGGCAGCGGAATCGGGAAGCGGTCGTTGTAACCACGTACGCCGCGCATATGGCCGAAGTAGTGGTCGAACGAACGGTTCTCCTGCATGAATACGACGATGTGCTCGACATCGCGGATCGTGCCGGTGCGCGAAAACGCGGGCACGGCAAGCGCGTTGCGAATGGACTCGGGCAGGGCGGTCAGCGCGGCAGCAGCGCCGGCGGATGAAGCCACTGTCTGCAGGAAACGGCGACGGCTATTTGATGTCATCGAATATCACCCTCTGCGTTGGGGAAGAATAGCGCGCCTCGCGCGCGCCGGTGGAATCGGGTTAGTTGCTGCTAGCGTTGTCGCCCGGTGCGTAATGCATCACGGGCGCGACTTGCTGGCTGTCGGCGGCGAGACTGGCTTGCATGTTCTGTGTGATCGCGTCGGATGCTGCGGCCGGGCCGGCTGCGAGTGGCGCCGATGCGTCAGGCATGCCGGGCAGCGGCTTGATGGCAGCGTTCTGCGCGGTATCGTGACTGGCGACGCTCGGCGATGAGGGTGCTGACGCGGAGTCGTCCGCGCCACAACCGCTTAACGTGAAAACTGCGAGTGCAACAAGAACGGTGAAAGCGAGGCTTGCATTTGTTCTCATGTCCGCATCCAGTTTCGTGATGGCGGATGCAGTCTCCAATCCTTTCAAGAAATAATTGTGAAACGTTTGCGAGTGGTTTAATTTGCGTCGTAATGTCAGTTTTTCGAAAGACGATGGAAAGCGGTAAGCAGGAGAATGGTCATGTCAGTGCCATACGGTTGAAGCCCAGGCACACCGAAAGATTGGCGGCTTTGCGTACTGCGGTAAATTCATGACACGCATCGAAAGACCTTTCGACGTCACACGTCTCGAAGACGAATGGCTCGAAGCAGACGGATTTGGCGGCTTCGCATCGGGAACCGTCGGCACGCTGCGCACGCGCCGCTATCACGCGTTGCTGCTCACGGCCACGCGCGCGCCCGGCGGGCGTGTGGTGCTCGTCAACGGTGTTGAAGCCTGGCTTGAGGCGGGTGGCAAGCGTTATCCATTGAGCATGCAGCGATACGTGCCGGACGTGATCTATCCGGATCTGACCGCGAGTCTCCTCGGGTTCAACACGGAGCCATGGCCGACATGGCGTGTCCAACTCGATTCGCAGAAGACACTGACGGCCGATGTATTCGTGAGCAAGGCGACGCGCGAAACGGTTCTGCGCTGGCGGCTGGAGGGTGCAGACGCGGCATCTGGCGCGGGTGTGTTCAATCTGAAGGTGAGGCCTTTGCTCTCAGGTCGCGATTATCACGCGCTGCACCATGAAAATTCGGCGTTCAACTTCAACGCGCAGATAAGTGGCGATCAGGCATGTGTGAGCTGGCAGCCCTACGGCGATCTGCCGGTCATCAACGCAGCGACTAATGGCATCTACACGCACGCACCTGATTGGTATCGAAACTTCTGCTACGTTCGCGAGCGCGAGCGTGGTCTCGATTTCAGCGAGGACCTCGCCACGCCCGGTGTGTTCAGCTTCAATCTCGCCGATGGCGAAGCGGTGATGATCTTTAGTGCGTCGATTGTGCCGTCGTCGGCAAGTACACAACCCGCTACCCACGCAACCAACCTCGCGCGCATCGAACAACAACGCCGCAGCGCACTCGGCTCGCGCCTGCAGCGTTCCGCCGACGCCTACGTCGCAGTGCGTAACGAAGGCCGCACGATCCTCGCCGGCTTCCCCTGGTTTACCGACTGGGGCCGCGACACGTTCATCGCCATGCGCGGCCTGCTGATCGCAACGGGCCGCCTCGCCGAAGCCGAAGCGATCCTGCTCGAATGGTCGGGCACGTTATCCGAAGGCATGCTGCCGAACCGTTTCCCCGACTACGGCGACACACCCGAATACAACTCCGTCGATGCATCGCTGTGGTTCATCATCGCCGTTCACGATTATCTGGCGACGAACCACGCAAAGGCCGAGACCCGAACACGCCTGCAACAAGCCGTGGAAACCATCCTCACCGGCTACACGAACGGCACGCGCTTCAATATCAAGGCATCCACCGACGATGGCCTCCTGAACGCCGGCACCCCCGGCGTGCAGCTCACGTGGATGGATGCCAAGGTCGGCGACTGGGTGGTCACGCCGCGCATCGGCAAACCCGTGGAAGTGCAGGCGCTCTGGATCAACGCATTGCGCATTGCAGCAATGTGGAATCCGCAGTGGCGGCAGCCTGCGGAGCGCGCGTTGCAAGCGTTTCATGACCGCTTTACCGATCCGTCGACGCAAGCGCTGGTCGACACCGTCGACGTGGATTTTGTCAAAGGCGCAGTGGATCGCTCGATTCGTCCGAATCAGATCTTCGCCGTAGGCGGCTTGCCGTTTCCGCTACTCGAAGGCGCGGCGGCGCGCGCGGTGGTCGATCAGGTCGAAGCGCAGTTGCTCACGCCGCTCGGCCTCCGAACGCTCGCCCCGTCTGATCCGGCCTACCGCGGGCACTACGGCGGTTCGCCGCTGGAACGCGATGGCGCCTATCATCAGGGGACGGTCTGGCCGTGGCTGTTGGGACCGTTCGTCGAAGCATGGCTGCGGGTTCACGGCGCCGAAGCGGATGCCCGTGCACAAGCCAAAGCGCGCTTCCTCGACCCTCTATACGCGCATCTCGATCACGCCGGCCTCGACCATCTCTCCGAGATCGCCGATGGCGACGCGCCGCACACGCCCGCCGGCACGCCGTTTCAGGCGTGGTCGCTGGGAGAGTTGCTACGCATTGAAAACCTGCTTGCCCGGTGGGCGTCCGTCGCCGCTTAAACCGCGCTACGATGTGAGTCCCGCCGCCAGGTCCGACGCAAGGACGTAGTCATGCCACCGCTGCGCGCTGCCAATCTGCTCGCCACTATTGAAGGTTCACGCCTGCACTCCGCCGATTGCGCCCATTGGCAGCGTTGGGGGCCGTATCTCAGCGAGCGTCAGTGGGGCACGGTGCGCGAGGATTACAGTCCGGACGGCACCGCCTGGGACAATTTTCCACACGACCATGCGCGCAGCCGCGCCTACCGTTGGGGCGAAGACGGCATCGCGGGTTTCGGCGACGACAAACTCAGCTGGTGCGTGTCGCTCGCGCTGTGGAACCGCAAGGACGCGATCCTGAAGGAACGTCTGTTCGGTCTCACCAACGCGCAGGGCAATCATGGCGAGGACGTGAAGGAGCTGTACTTCTACGTCGACGGTACGCCTACGCATTCGTACATGCGGATGCTCTACAAGTACCCGCATGCCGCGTTTCCGTACGACGATCTGGTGCAGGAAAACGCGCGGCGTGGCGGCGACATGCCGGAATACGAGATCCTCGACACGGGCGTATTCGACGATTGCCGTTACTTCGACGTGCAGGTCGAATACGCGAAGCATGCGCCCGACGACATCCTGATGCGCGTGACTATCGAGAATCGCGCGGACGAGGCGGCGTCGCTCGACGTGCTCCCGCAGATCTGGGCGCGCAATTCGTGGTCGTGGAAAGAGAACAAGGACAAACCGTCGCTTGTGGCCGGCCGGGACCACAACGGTGAAATCCATGTGGTCGGCAAGCAGCACGGGCATGAGCCGATTGTCGTGACAGCGTGGTCGAAAGACGTGCCGCAGATGGCCTGGCTGTTTTGCGAAAACGACACCAACGTCAAGCGCCTGTTCAACATGGACGGTCCCGGGCCGTTCAAGGACGGCTTCAACAATTACCTCGTACACGGCGATGAACAGGCCGTACGCCGCGACGCCGGCACCAAGGCGGCCGCGCACGCGTCGATCGAACTCGGTCCGCATGGACGCGCCGTGGTGTATATGCGCTGGCGTCCGCAGTCGAGCCCCGATGATGTGCAACTCGATGCCGATGCGGTGTTCGCTCATCGTATCGCCGAGGCCGATGAGTTCTATGGCGCGCTGCAACACGAAATCGTCGATCCCGACGCGCGCCTCGTGCAGCGTCAGGCGCTCGCCGGCATGCTGTGGTCCAAGCAGTACTACCAGTACGACGTGCAACGCTGGCTCGACGGCGATCCGCTGCAACCCAAACCGCCTGAGTCCCGCAAACGCGGCCGTAATTCGGAGTGGCGGCATCTGTGCAATGCGGACATCGTGTCGATGCCCGACAAGTGGGAATACCCGTGGTACGCGTCATGGGACCTGGCGTTTCATGCGGCCGCGTTCGCGCTGATCGATCCCGCGTTTGCCAAACGTCAATTGCTGCTATTGGTGAAGGACCGCTATCAGCATCCGAACGGCCAACTGCCCGCCTACGAATGGGCGCTCGGCGACGCGAATCCGCCGGTGCATGCCTGGGCCGCGTGGCGCGTCTATGAAATCGACCGTGCGCTCACCGGCAAGGCGGATCGCGATTTTCTGGAACTCGTCTTTCACAAGCTGTTGCTGAATTTCACGTGGTGGGTGAACCGCAAGGATGCGGACGGCCGCAACGTTTTTCAGGGCGGCTTTCTCGGGTTGGACAACGTCGGCATCTTCGACCGTTCGTCGCCGTTGCCGACCGGCGGTCATATCGATCAGGCCGACGGTACCGCATGGATGGCCGCGTATGCGCTCGACCTGATGCGGATCGCGCTCGAACTCGCGTATGCAAACCACGTGTTCGTCGATATCGGCGTGAAGTTTTTCGAGCACTTTCTGTATATCGCCGAAGCTGTGAGTTGCGATGACGGCTGCGATACCGGTCTATGGGACAGCGAAGACGAATTCTTCTACGACAAACTGCGCCTGCCCGACGGCAGCAATATCCCGATGCGCCTGCGCTCGATTGTCGGCCTGATTCCGCTGTTCGCGGTGCACGTGCTCGAAGAGCGTCTGCATGGTCACTTGCCGGGTCTGCGCGAGCGGCTCATCTGGTTCCTCGAACATCGGCCCGATCTGGCGAAGCTGGTCTCGCGCTGGAATGAACCCGGCAAAGGCAATGCGCTTCTGCTCTCGCTATTGCGTGGGCATCGGATGAAAGCGTTGCTGCGCCGTGCGCTCGACGAAAGCGAATTTCTCTCCGATCACGGCGTGCGGGCGCTGTCGCGCTTCCATCGCGACAATCCGTTCGTGTTCAACCACAACGGCACCAGCGTGACCGTGAAGTATTTGCCGGCCGAATCCGATACGCGCGTGTTCGGCGGTAATTCGAACTGGCGCGGTCCGGTGTGGATGCCGGTGAACTATCTGCTGATCGAATCGCTGTACGAATTTCATCGCTACTACGGCGACGATTTTCGCGTTGAGTATCCGACCGGCTCAGGACAAAAGCTCTCGCTCAGCGAAATCGGCGACGACCTGGCGCGCCGCACGACGACCCTGTTCCTGAAGGACAAAGACGGCGAACGTCCGGCGATGGGCGCGTATCCGCTATTGCAAGCCGACCCGCGTTCGCGCGATCTCGTGCTGTTCCATGAGTATTTCCATGGCGACAACGGGCGTGGCGTGGGCGCGTCGCATCAAACCGGCTGGACCGGGCTGGTGGCGTTGCTCCTGCAACCGCGGGCGATGGCTGCGTCCGGTAATGTGCCGCTGACAGGCGAGCCGGAGCAGGCGCCCATTCCTATGTCGACTTCCGCGCCGGCGCCGGCATGCCCGCCCGAGTCCGCGCCCGAACCCGCGCCTGCGCTGACAACGGCGGTGACCAAGTAGCGAGCGGTGGCCAGGTAGCGAGGTAGCAACTAGCGACCCAACCGCGCGAAGTTACATAAGCCATACAGCGCGCGGGGCGGCAGGTTTAGTGCTTGTTTTTGAACTGTGTGGGTTCAAGCGTGGTCTTTTATGTACCGCCACGTCCGTTCCATTGGCTTCCTTAAGCGAATCCCATGTCGACTACTCCGAACACCCCAACCTCCGCCAGCCGCGAGCCCAGTTGCAAAGTCAGCGCGAGTCCGCATGATGCGCCGCCGTCGCCGGCCGGCAAGCGGCCCACGCCACCTTGCACGCTGGTGATCTTCGGCGCGGGCGGTGACCTGACCAAGCGGCTGCTGATGCCCGCGCTGTACAACCTTGCTGTGGACGGCCTGCTCGACGACGGCATGAAGATCATCGGTGTGAATCATGGCGAACGTGAGACGAGCGTATGGCGCGAAGACTTGCACAATTCGCTGCAACAGTTCGCCGCCGACAAAGCCAGCACCTTCCACGCCGGCAAGCTCGACGACAAAGCGTGGGACTGGGTCGCACAACGGCTCGAATACATGGCTGGCGAATTCGAAACCGACGACACCTTCACGAAGCTCAAGCAAAAGCTCGATCAGTCGCCGGGTGGCAACGTCATTTTTTACCTGGCGGTGAGTTCGCATTTTTTTAAACCGATCGTCGAGCATCTCGGTAAGGCGGGCTTGCTGAAAGAAGGCGAGGGTAGCTTCCGCCGCATCGTGATCGAGAAACCGTTCGGCACCGATCTCGCTTCGGCGCGCGATCTGAACGCACACATTCTCTCGTACGCGAACGAGTCGCAGGTGTATCGCATCGATCACTTTCTCGGCAAGGACACTGTGCAGAGCATTCTCGCGGTGCGTTTTGCGAATGCGTTGTTCGAACCGATCTGGCGGCGCGAATATATCGACAGCGTACAGATCACCGCGGCCGAAACGATCGGCGTGGAAGGGCGCGGCAAGTTCTACGAGCAGACCGGCGCGTTCCGCGACATGCTGCCGAACCACCTGTTCCAGTTGCTCGGCATGGTCGCCATGGAGCCGCCCAATTCGTTCGATGCCGAAGCCGTGCGCGACAAGAAAGCCGAAATCTTCGACGCGATCCAGCCGTTGACCGCCGACGACGTCGTTTTCGGTCAATACGCAAAGGGTCCGGCGGGCGTCGGCTATCGCGAGGAACCGGACGTCGCACCGGGCAGCACAACCGAAACCTACGCCGCCGCCCGCGTGTATGTGGAGAACTGGCGGTGGGCCGGCGTGCCGTTCTATTTGCGCACCGGTAAGCGGCTCGCCGCGCGCCGCACGGAGATCTCCGTGCAACTGAAGCCGGTGCCGTTCCGGCTGTTCCGCGATACGCCGGTCGACGCGCTGACGCCGAATGTGCTGACCTTGCGCATCGATCCCGCGCACGGCACGAGTTTCGACTTCAATGTGAAAACGCCGGGGCCGGTGATGCAGATCGGCGCGGTGCAATCATCGTTCGACTATGCGGACTTCTTCGCTGACCAGGCCAACGTCGGCTATGAGACTTTGCTGTACGACTGCATGCTGGGCGACGAGACATTGTTCCAGCGTGCCGACAGCATTGAAACGAGCTGGGCCGCGGTCGACGATGTGCTGCACCCGAAGACCGGCGGCGCGATACCCGTATGCGGCTACGCCGCCGGCAGCGAAGGTCCCGCGGAAGCCGACGCGCTGCTCGCACGCAACGGCCACGCATGGCGGCCTTTGCAAAAGAATGCAGTCGAAAAGAAGTAACTCCATGAGATGCACCAACACAATCGGGGGACACCGTGGCCACACGTAAGACGAAAGTAAAAAGCAATGCTGAGCGGATTCTGGCGATCGATGTCGGTGGCACTGGCCTGAAAGCCGCGATCATCGATGCAGACGGACAGATGAAAACCGAGCGTTTGCGCGTGGCGACGCCGCATCCGTGCACGCCGGATCAACTGGTGGATGCATTGGCGAAGCTGGTCGAGCCGCTCGTCAAAAAGGAGCCGGCCACGCTGATGTCGATCGGCTTTCCTGGCGTGGTGCGTAACAACCGCATTCTGACGGCGCCGCACTTTGGCGTTGAAGGCTGGCACGACATTCCGCTCGCGGATTCGCTGGCGCAGCGCCTTGGCGGCCTGCCGGTGCGGATGATCAACGATGCGGAGATGCAGGGCTTTGCCGCGATCGAAGGCCATGGGATCGAGCTCGTGCTGACGCTCGGCACGGGCGCGGGCACGGCGCTGTTCCGCGATGGCGAGTTGATGCCGCACCTCGAGCTTGCGCATCATCCGGTGAGCAAGAAGGGCGTGGCGTACGACGAGTACATTGGCGACGCGGCACGCGCCAAGGCAGGAAACAAGCGCTGGAATCGCCGGGTCGAGAAGATAATCGGCATTCTCGATTCGCTGGTGAACTACGACAAGCTGTGGATTGGCGGTGGCAACGCGGCGCGGCTGACGTTCAAGTTGCCCGCGAACGTCGCGACGGTATCGAACGATGCAGGGATCGAAGGCGGCGCACGCCTCTGGCATCCGAAGTCTTTTCGCGAGACGCGGCAGTTGCCGGAGGCCAATAAGCGGACCGGCCCGTTCAAGTGATACGTGATCGGCTGATGGATTCGTTGCTCGTCGGCGGAATAAAGCACCCGGTCGAGGCGTTTGCCATCAATGGCCGTGGCGCGCGGTTGCTGCGCTACGGTCTTTTTCAGGTTAGCTAACTTAGTCCCGGGGGCGACTCACGATGACTCGAAGCGAAAACGCCGGCGTTGCACGACGCCTGTTATACGTCGGCCTGTTTGCGGTGCTGACTTTTTCTGCGGCCACGGCCCGCGCGGCGGATGGATTCGCGGTGTCGTCGCCAGGGTTGGCCGACGGCGGCACGCTGGATTCGAGCCATGCGGCCAGCGCGAATAATTGCGGCGGCGGGAATGTGTCGCCGGCTCTGCAATGGCGAAATGCGCCGGCCGGCACGAAGAGTTACGCGGTTACTATTTTCGACCCGGATGGCGCTAAGGGACTGGGGATCGTGCACTGGGTGCTATATGGCGTCGCGCCTTCCACTACCGGACTGGGTGCCGGTGCTACGCCGCCGGCCGGTAGTGTGGCCGGCACGAACCGGACTGGCGGCCCCGGATATTACGGACCCTGCCCGCCGGTTGGGGATGTGCCGCATCATTATGTCGCGCAGATCTATGCGCTTGATCTAGCGCCCGACGCGTTGCCGGCAGGACTGACACGGGACGCCTTGCTGGCCGCGATGAAGGATCATGTGCTTGCGGCCACCAGTACGGTGCTGCGATACGGACGGTGATTTTTCCGCTTTTGACGGCGGCGGCCGGGTAAGCGCTGCCGCCGTCGAATTAATCCAAACGCATTACCTCGCCGCGTCACCCCACCGATATTCAAAACTCGCTTCATCAAGCTGCGTCTTGACGTCTGCATCGAGCACAAGCTCTGAAGCCGCGAGCGTATCGCTCAACTGCTCAACGCGACTGGCGCCGATAATCGCCGACGTAATCAGCGGATTCGCCAACACCCACGCCACAGAAACCCGAGTCAACGGCTCGCCGGTCGGCGCGGCGATCGCCTTCAACTTCTCGATCGTTTCGAACTCGCGCTTATGCCAGTACCGCTCCTGATACATCGCCCCGGCCTTTCCGACAACATCGGTAAAGCGCCCGGCCGCCGGCGCGGCATCCATCCGATGCTTGCCCGTCAGCAAGCCACCCGCCAGCGGGTTATAAGGCATCACGGCTAACTGCTCTTCGGCCGCCAAAGGCAACAACTCCCGCTCGATCTGCCTGAACAACAAGTTGTACCGCGGCTGCACGGATACGAACCGCGACACGCGCAATACGTCAGCGCGACCCAACGCTCGCGCCAGCCGATAGGCGAGGAAATTCGACACGCCGATATAGCGCACCTTCCCCGAGCGGACGATCACGTCCAGCGCCTCCAACGTTTCATCGAGCGGGGTGTTCGCATCGTCGGAATGGAGCTGGTAGAGGTCCACGTAATCCGTGCCGAGCCGCCGCAGCGATGCATCGACGGCGTCCAGCAGATGCTTGCGCGATGCGCCTTGATCCCATGCGGACGGCCCCATCTTGCCCACGGCCTTCGTCGCCAGAATGAACCGGTCGCGTTTGCCCTTCAGCCACCGTCCGACGATTTCCTCCGTGCGTCCCGCGATACTCTCGCCGCCGCCGAGCGGATAAACATTGGCGGTATCGATGAAGTTCACGCCGGCATCCGCCGCCGTGTCGAGGATGCGATGCGAAACGTCTTCTTCAGTCTGCAGGCCGAAGGTCATCGTCCCCAGACACAGGCGCGAAACGGTCAGGCCGGTGTGGCCGAATTTGCGGTATTGCATGGTCAACTCCGAAGATGGACGGAACAGTTGCGGGATGCGGTGTTGCAAAAAGGATAAACGGTGTGGCGATTTCGTGTTCGGTCGCGGGCGCATGCAGGTTTGACAAACCGTCAGTATTTAGAAAGTTTGTCGTGCTGCTCAATTTATAGACGCGCGAGGGAAAAGCACGTGCAGCCGGTGTACATGACTTGAGGCGTGACGTCGGTTTAATCGCCAATTGGCAGAAGTTTAGGCGCTTATCTCTGAGATACGCGCGTGAGCTTATTTATCTAACGAATAGCCAAAATCGTCTTGCCGTGGGCGACTAAATATTACAAATGCGTAATGTATAGCTGGCGACGAGACATTTGAAATTACATATTCCATACGATAGTAAAAAACAGAAATAAATAGATTACGCCAGGTAAGGTTTCGTGCGATTGATGCGTCTTTATGCATATGGAATGATAGCGATTCTCATTTAACCACCAGCCAGCCATCCCGTCGTCTTCGCTTCAAGCAGGAGACAGGCAGCCAGCCAGTTGCGACTTTGTCATCGATCCCATGCCGAGCATGCGGAGTTGGCAAGCGCACTTCCGACGGGATTTCCCATGTTCAATCACACGCCGCTTGCGACTGCGTTAGCGTTAGCTTTTGCCGTCCCCTTCGCCACGCCTGCCGTAGCACAGACCGCGCCGCAAGCCGCGTCGCAGCCATCGGCTCAAGACGCGGCGACGAGCGCGGCAACCGATAACGCGACCTTGCCGACCATCGGCGTCGCGGGGCAAGCAGAACAACAGGACTTCCAGGCGGAACGTTCGAACGTCGGTGCGAAGACGCCCACCGCGTTGCGCGATATTCCGCAAACCGTCACCGTCATCAACAAGTCGGTGCTCGCCTCGCAAGGCGCCACGTCGTTCCAGGACGCGCTGCGCAATGCGCCGGGCGTGACGATCGGCGGCGCCGAAGGCGGCCAGATCGGTAACAACATCAACCTGCGCGGCTTCACCGCGCAGAACGACATCTATCTGGACGGCTTCCGCGATCGCAATCAGTACTATCGCGACACTTTCGATCTGGAAGAACTCGAGGTGCTGTACGGTCCTTCGTCGATGCTGTTCGGCCGTGGTTCGACGGGTGGCGTGATCAACCAGGTCAGCAAGAAAGCGAACCTGACCGACTCGGCGGAAGTCTCGACCATGGTCGGCACCGACGATCGCTATCGCAGCACCGTCGACGTGAATCACAAGCTGACCGACACCTCGGCGATCCGTCTGAATGCATTCGGCCAAAGTCTCGGTTCGACGCGCGACGAGATGAAGAACAAGGACTACGGCATCGCGCCGGAAGTGCGCTTCGGCATCGGCACGCCAACCGAAGTGACGATTTCCGCGCTGATCCAGCACAACTACGACATGCCCGACTACGGCGTGCAGGCGTTGAACGGACATCCGTCGCCGGTGCCGAAGAACACCTTTTATGGCTTGACCACCGACCGCACGATCCAGGACGTGCAAACCTTCACCGCCGCGATCAAGCACAAGTTCTCCGACAGTCTCACGCTGAGCAACCAGACGCAGTTCTCGCATTCGCTGACCGATGCACGCGAAACCGCGCCGCAAGCGGTATTGACGGGGCCGCTCGCCACCAGCACGGCGCTGACCAACGGCAACTTTACGACGTTGTCGCCGTCGCAACTGTTCATCAAGTTGCAGAGCCACGACCGTGTGATCGAAAACCATTCGCTGTACAACGACACGATGGTCGAATACAAGTTCGACACCGGTCCGATCAAGCATGACCTGATCGCCGGCGTCGAGCTTGGGCACGACAGTTACTCGAACCAGGCGTACACGCGCAACAATTTACCCGTCGTTTCGATGGTGAACCCGGCGTATCTGTCGTCGCCCGCGGGCGTGACCACGACGGTCGGCAACTATGCCGATTCCGGGTCGAACGAAATCGCCGGCTACGTCAACGACACGGTGTCGCTCGGTCAACACTGGAAGGTGATCGGTGGCCTGCGTTGGGACCGCTTTCAGGCGCAGATTCACAACACGATCACGGCGCCGCTTTACGCAAGCCAAACCAACTTCTTTACCAGCGTGCGCGCGGGCGTGATCTATCAGCCGTCCGACTGGCAGTCGTACTACGTGTCGTACGGCACGTCGTTCGATCCGTCGCTCGAAGCCTTGACGGTGACCAATCTGACGCAGAACCTGGCGCCCGAGTCGACCAAATCATACGAGGTGGGCGGCAAGTGGGATCTGCTGGGCGGCAATATCTCGGTGACGTCCGCGTTCTTCCGCGAGGAAATGACCAACGCCCGCACGCAGGTTTCGCCGACCGAATATGAACTCGACGGCGACATCCGCGTCGACGGATTCCAGGCCGGCATGACCGGTCACATCACCGACAAGTGGCAGATTTTTGGCGGCTATACGTACATGGACGCCATCGTTCTGAAGGCGCTCGACGGGACGCAAGGGCACGTGCCGGCCAACACGCCGCGTAACACGCTGACGCTCTGGAGCACGTACGCGATCACGCCGCACTGGGAAATCGGCGGCGGCCCGACCTATATGTCGCCGCGCTACGCGTCGAATACGAACTACGTGCAGGTGCCGGGCTACACGCGCTGGGACGCGACTGCGGCCTATCACGCGAAGAAATACGACGTCCGTCTGAATCTGCTGAACCTCACCAACAAGATGTACTACGACGCGCTTATTCAATCGGACGGTGGCCGTTCCGTGCCGGGCATCGGACGTACGTTGCTGGCGACGTTCGACTACCGGTTCTGAAGCGTGCCGCATTGATACGGTAGGCTTGCTGCTCTCGCAAACGGCAGGCCGACTGAACGAGGCCAGGGAAACTCAAGATGCTGCTGCACATTCCGAATGTACTGAACGCTGAGCAATTGCGCTTTCTGCGCGAGCGGCTCGACAGCGCCGGCGACGTGTGGGTAGACGGCCGCGCGACTGCCGGTTATCAGGGCGCGCCGGTCAAACGCAATCAGCAGATCGCCGAGCATTCGCCGCTCGCCCGTGAGCTCGGCGACGTGATTCTCGCGTCGATCGAGCGCAATCCGCTGTTCATCAGCGCGGCGTTGCCGAACCAGGTTTATCCGCCGCTCTTCAATCGGTACGAAGGCGGCATGGAGTTCGGCAGTCACGTCGACGGTGCGGTGCGTGTGCTGCCCAATGGCGTGAAGCTGCGCACGGACGTCTCGGTGACGCTGTTCATCTCCGAACCGTCCGAATACGACGGCGGTGAACTCGTTGTTGAAGACACCTACGGCGTGCAACAGGTCAAGCTGCCGGCGGGGGACATGATTGTCTATCCGGCCACCAGTCTGCATCAGGTGACACCGGTTACACGCGGCGCGCGCCTCGCCAGCTTCTTCTGGGTGCAAAGCCTTGTGCGCAGCGACACGCAGCGCGCTTTGCTATTCGATATGGACACGGCGATTCAGCGTTTGAACGCCACACATGCCGACGACGCTGCGCGCCGCAGTCTGGTCGGCTGCTATCACAACCTGTTGCGCACCTGGAGCGAAACGTGAGCGTACCCGAGGCTATTGAATTCCGACCGGATGAGACCGTCGACGCCGAGGCGGTCGAACCGCAGCGGCTCGATCGCGGCGAACTGAAGGCACGGCAGCAGCGTTCGCGCCGCGCGACCTTCGTCAAATGGTTGCGCAAGGTCCATGGCTGGATCGGTTTGTGGGGCGCGGCCTTGGGTCTGCTGTTCGGCACCACGGGCTTTTTTCTGAATCATCGCGGCGGGCCGCTCAAAGTGTCGACCGGCGAGCCGCAGGTGTCGGTCGTGCAGGTGCCGCTGCCGCAACCGGCGCCGCAGACGCCGCGTGAGTTAAGCAAATGGCTCAAGCACGAACTCAGCCTGGCGGGCAACCCGGGACGCGTGCAGAAAGAACCCGCGCATCCGGTTGCGTGGGGCGAGCGCAGTGTGATCCAGCCCGAGCACTGGCAGCTCAGCTTCGCGTCGCCGCATGAAAACACGTCCGCCGAGTATTGGGTCGGCAACGGTTACGTGACGGTCAAGCGCAGCGAGAACTCCTTTCTCGCGACGCTGACAAATCTGCACAAGGGCGTCGGCTTGAGCGTCGGCTGGGTGCTGTTGATCGATACGCTGGCGGGCAGCATCATTCTGTTGTCGCTCACCGGTGTCCTGCTGTGGACAGAGCTGAACAAACGCAAAACGGTTGGCGCGGTGCTGGTGATCGGGTCGATCGTCGCCGCCGTCTGCATGGGGTTGATGTAGAAACGCTGCGGGCCCGGCGTGGTTGAAGCGGAATAGGGGCGCTCGCCCAAGATCGCTTTGCCCGCGCATGCTGCAAGCCTGCAAGCGGAAAACCCACCGCTCGCGCTAGAATCTTCGCAGACCGCCAAACTGTTGGCCCTGCCGGGATTCCGCCGATGACCACACCTGCCAACCCTGTCGACGCCGCACTCATGTCGCGGCGCTCGATTCGCGCCTTTCTGCCCACGTCGGTTGCGCGCACCGATATCGAAGCGATTCTCGAAGCCGCCAGCCGTGCGCCCTCCGGCACCAATACCCAGCCGTGGAAAGTGTACGTGGTGACGGGCGAGTCTCTGGCGCGCCTGTCGCAGGCTCTGGTCGCGGCACATGACGACCCGCAGCGCGACGCGCTGTATCAGGAAGAATATTGCTACTACCCGCATGAATGGGTGTCGCCCTATATCGACCGCCGCCGCAAGATCGGCTGGGATCTGTACGGCCTGCTGGGCATCCAGAAAGGCGACAAGGCGCGGATGCACGAACAGCACGCGCAGAACTACCGCTTCTTCGGCGCACCGGTCGGCTTGTTCTTCACGATCGAGCGGGTGATGGAGCGCGGTAGCTGGCTCGACTACGGCATGTTCCTGCAAGCCATCATGACGGCGGCGCGCGGCCGTGGCCTCGACACCTGTCCGCAGGCAGCGTTCACGCCGTTTCATCGCGTGATTGCCGAGCATCTCGGGCTGCCGCCTGAGGAGCAACTGGTGTGCGGCATGTCGCTCGGTTTCGCCGACGAAAATGCCCAGGTCAATACGCTGAGGACCGACCGGGAACCGGTTGAACGGTTCACGCGGTTTATCGATTGACGAGCGTCATTACTCCCCATCGGACCACTATGAAAACTTCGCGCCGCAATTTTCTGATGCTGAGCGTGGGCGTGAGCTCATCGCTCCTGCTGTCCCGCACCGCGTTTGCCGCCGACCCCGCGAACACACTGAGCGAAGCCGATCCGAAGGCGCAAGCCCTCGGCTACAAAGAAGACGCATCGAAGGTCGACAAGGCAAAATTCCCTGACTACGTCGCGGGACAAACCTGCGGTAACTGCTCGCTGTTTCAGGGCAAGACCACCGACGCCTACGGCGGCTGCACATTATTCGGCGACAAGCAGGTCGCCGCACGCGGCTGGTGCAGTTCGTATTCGAATATCTGACCGGGCAATCGGGCAATCGGGCAATCGGGCACGCGCCGGCATCGGTCAGTTCAAGGCGCTCAGCACCAGGTCGTGTGAATGACCGATCCACACCGCTGCATCACGGTGGTCGCGCAAGGCGTCGCCGGTATTCGGATGGAGAAAAATGTCGAGTGCGCCGTGATTCAGCGTGAGCCAACCGACGAGCTCTGCGAACTGCTCTTGCGTGAATGCGAGCTGATACGACCACATCGGATGCGGCCCGACGGGGCGCTCGTGAAAGCGACCCATTTGCAGTTTGCCGTCCCAATGTGCTTCGATCTGCTCGCGAAAGGACCACGCGGCGTCGCGGCTGCCTGAATCGAAGTAAATGTGAGCGTGCCAGCTTGCGATTGCCGAGGTGTCGCGAAAAGTCATAGCAGGGTCCATTGCGTGTCGCTCTGTATCAGCGGTGATCGGACATTCATTCTGCTTGAGTTTCCGCCGACGCGTGCGGCACGCGTCTCATATGAAACTGGATTTCATCTTCGCCGACGATCTCGAAGCCGAGGCGTTCGTACAGGCGCCTGGCGGGATTGCCTTTGAGCACCTTTAGCGCAACCGGCAACGCGTCGGCCTGCGCGGCCAGCAAGACCGTGCGCAGCGCCCGCTCGCCGATGCCGCGCCCTTGATGCGCCGGCGCGATCTGCAACTGCACGACGAACCATTCGTTCTCGGTGAGATGCGCTTTCAGCAAACCGGCCGGCGTGCCGTCGATACAAATCACCTGCGCCGCGTCGTAACGGTACTGCAGACGCGCGAGATGCTCGGCATCGTCAGTCGATTCGCCGGCACGCGCCAGGTGCTCCGTCATGGTGGCCTTGCGCAATTCGAACAGAAAGGGCTCGTCCGCCGCTAGCGCCGGACGCAGGGTGAGCGAAGGTTCTTGAGCAGACATGCGGGTGACGTTTCCTGTGCGCGGGCGGCTAGAAAGAAGGGTTGTGAATTGTCGCGCCTGCAGTGCTTTTTTACCACGCCACGCGCACTACACGCCTATGCGTCGGCCTGCCAGCTTCATTACTCGGCCCTACACGTGGGCGCTGTGAGACGGAGTAATCGGGCCGGATGATGTGTCGCCACATGTATTTTTTTCCGGCTCAAGTCTGAAGAAATCGCCACGCCGTGCCGATTCGGCGAACTAACCTGCCAATTCCCCTCCTTTCGCGCAATTGCATTCGGGCGTGCTCACATAAACTGTTTTCCATGGAGCGACAAGTCACCGAGCCCATCGACGCGGTCTTCCCCCGCGTTGTTTTGAACCGTACCGTTGATGGCAGTTTGCCGCGGTTGTCCCACGTGGCAGGGCAGTAAAGCAGTAGGAAGTCGAAGCAATGCAACAGCGCGCAATCAGAGTAATCATGCGCGTGAATCAGCAGGGGGTTGCAGCGAGGTGAGGTTGAATACGAGGGACCGAGCTGTAACGCAGTAGTAGCGACAGCAGTGGTAGTAGCCGTAGAAATAGCAGTAGTAGCAGTAGCAGTTCAGGAAGCAACAGCTTTGTTAGTTTGTGATGGTTATAAGGCCGGCAAGCATCCACGCGCCTGTACGGTTCTTCCATCCTGTCTGGCCCTGTTCCCTTGCGGGAACAGGGTTTTTTTTCGTCCGTACAATACGTGCGGCTTGTATTTGGCCGGTCTGAACTTATATGACAGCGTTGCATGTCGAATGCGTCACGGCGGAAAATCTGCTCTGGCGTAGCGAGATGTCACGCAATTGAGACTTTGGTTTGTTTAAGTTTGTCTTAATAGTTGCTTGCCATGATGCTTACACAGACTCACGTTAAGGGCCTGTCAAGCCGCCGGCGCATCGGCGGCGTTTGCCACCGGAGAGCACAGCATTCGGTGGCAAAGCCGAGAGTTAGCGAAGGAGGTTGAATCGATATGTCCAGTAAATCGCGAGTTCGCAAGCACACCCAGCCGGCCATGTCCCCGTTGTTGCGGGCATTGACCTATAGCCGCACCGCCCACGAGCCCGTCACCGCGGCGATGCTCCTGCAGTGCTACACCGCCCTCGATGCATTCCGGCGCGGGCAAGGCTCGCGGGATTTGCACCTGACCCTGAGCCGGCATTTGCTGGTGTCGCAGGAGTTGGCGCGTCTGGGTCTTGGCGAAGACGTGCTTGCCGACATCGAAAGCGCCCATGCGGCGATGGTGCAGCTCGACGCACGTGAGCATCACGACGGCGCATGGATTCTCGACGACAGCGAATACGCCCGTCTTTGCACCGGGCTGGCGATTCTGGACGGGCAACTGTCCGTCGCATCGTTGAGCGAAATCGCGAACGCGGAAGCGAAGATGATCGAAGGGCTGATGAGGTCCGCCCATACGCAGGCGATCGTCGAAGCGGTGGTTTAAAACCCGCGTCGGATTTCTGTTTCGGGAACGCTCGACGTTACGCGAACCCGCTGAGACGAAAAACGCCCCTTCATGGGGCGTTTCGCTATTTCAACGTTCATCTCCCTAATCAAAAGCCTTGTCGTTCGGTGACGCATAGAGCTTGTGCATTTCGTCGCTCATCGGGAAATCGAAGTTGATGTTTTTCGGCGGCACGGGCTTCATAAACCACTTGTCGTACAAGGTTTTGATCTCGCCGCTTTTCATCACGCCGGTCATTGCGTCGTCAACCAGCTTCTTGAACTCGGGATCATTCTTGCGAAGCATGAAACCGTACGCTTCCGAGGACTGAGGCGTGCCCACGATAACCCAGTCGGCCGGCTGCGCGGTCAGCGAACGTGCGCCGGCAAGCAGGACGTCGTCCATCATGTAGGCGACCGCACGCCCCGTTTCGAGCGTGACACGGCCTTCGCCGTAGTCTTTCGCGCTGATGATCTGCATGTTCATCTTCTTCTCCTCGTTCATCTTCCTGAGGAGGCGTTCAGACGTCGTGCCCTGATTGGTCACCACGGTTTTCCCGGCGAGATCGGAGAAATCCTTGATTCCGGAGTCTTTGCGCGTAAGCAGACGTGTCGTGGCGACAAAGAACGTATCGGAAAACGCAACCTGATTTTGCCGCGAAGTCAGGTTGGTCGTGACGCCGCACTCAAGGTCGACGGTGCCGTTCTGAACCAGCGGAATCCGGTTCTGCGAGGTGACAGGGATGAAGCGGACGCGCAGGTCCGGATGCCCCGTCTTTGCTTTGACCGCATCGATAATCTTGTTGCACAGGTCCTGGGAGAATCCGATGACCTGGTTATTGGCATCGACATAGGAGAACGGCACAGACGTTTCCCTGTGCCCGATTGCAATCAGGTTCACGCTCTGAACTTTCGCCAAGGTCGGTTGTGCTTCCTGGGCCGGGACGGCTTGCGAGAAAATCGCAAAAGCTGCGAGAGCCAGTAGCGACGCGTGTTTCATGACAATCTCCTATCGGTTTCGGCGGAACTATAGGTCGAATTGACGTCCGGCCTGATACATATGTTGCCATATCAAAATTAACAACAACATATGTTAACACCCAATGCGAGCCTTTCACGGCTTGGCGCGTGTGGGCGTCGTGAGTCGCCAGGCGGCCGAATCGCCTCCCTTTAGCGCCCGCGCGCTGTATCCCTGGGGTTGCCAAAGACCTGCGCTACACTCCAGGAACATCTGGCGACGACGAAGGAGGTCAATGTCATGGAGCGTTCTGATTTCCTTGCGGCCACTCGACAACTGGCAGCCGCCGCCGAGCTTCTGGCCAAGGGCGGCCCTCAAGACCGCCGATCCGATGCGTCCGAGATGCTCGCGTTTTTCCGCCGATACGATCAGGTTGGTTCTGGTTTGGAGATGGCCGTAACGTCCAACGACGAGTTGTTCGCGCTTACTGCGAAGGCTGCGCTTACCATGGCGGGGCGTAATGAATTTCCGGCGTCACACGCGCTGCTTGAGCAGGCCCGGTCGCTTCTGCCCGTGAGATGAAAGCCGCTGTGGCACGCCGGGAGGTGTTATCTGCGTCAGACGCGACTGGTATTAGTATTGGCCGGCCTGCTATTGCGAGCGTCCAGAAACTGCAATGAAATTTTCTGTCAGCACAATGGTGTCGGGAAGCGTCGATTGGCTCTTCGCGCTTTCTCAGGACTACTCCCGCCGACGAGAGTGGGACCCGTTTGCATCCCGCTCGGAATTACTGAATGGGGCGGCGGTGCCCGCGGTCGGAGTCGACGAATACATCGAAAGTGCCGGTGGTCTGGTTATGGTGTCGCGCTATGTGTCGTTCCAGCCGCCGCACGTGGCGGCGGTCTCGATGGTTGAAGGGCCACGTCTGCTGGCCAGCTTCAGCGGCGGATGGAAATTCCGGCAGATCTCCCCCACGCACTGCGGTGTAACGTTCACCTATAACTTCAGGACGTCGCCGAATTGGCTGCGCTGGGTGATGGAACCGATTGCCGGCCTCTGGTACGAGCGGGAGACACGCGCACGCTTGAATTGTTTCAAGGCGTGGGCTGAGGCCGGTTCTACCGGATGAACGAATAGCAGAGTCACCACCGGAATGGGATCCGGCGTTCACATCACGCGCGCAAGGAGAAGTGAGAGCCGAAGACTGTCGGCCGCTCAGCTCTGAAAGTAATTCAAACCGAGCGCGCCTCTCACCTCCGACATCGTCGCCCCTGCCACTTCCCGCGCGCGCATGGTTCCGCGGCGCAGCACATTCAGCACCTCAGCACGATCAGTTGCCAACTCGCGGCGGCGCTCCCGAATGGGGGCGAGCATCGCCTGCAAACGTTCGTTGAGCGCGCGCTTGACCACGCTGTCGCCAAGACCGCCACGGCGGTAGTGCGCTTTGAGTTCGTCGACCATCGGCACGTCCGGTTCGAACGCGTCGAGGAACGCGAACACAACGTTGCCTTCAACCTGACCTGGGTCGTTGACGCGCAGATGGTTAGGGTCGGTGTACATGTTATTCACGGCCTTGGTGATTTCGTCCGGACTCGCACCCAGCGTAATCGCATTACCCAGTGATTTACTCATCTTGGCTTTGCCATCGATGCCCGGCAGCCGCGCCACGTGCGAGAGCACCGCTTCGCATTCCACCAGCACCGGCTTGTCGACCGTGTTGTTGAAACGGCGCACCAGTTCGTTGGTTTGTTCAATCATCGGCAACTGGTCGTCGCCGACGGGCACGTGCGTCGCCTTGAACGCGGTGATGTCGGCAGCCTGGCTGACGGGATAGGTCAGGAAGCCGGCGGGGATATCCCGCTCGAAACCGCGAAGCACGATTTCCGCCTTGATGGTCGGGTTGCGTTCGAGGCGCGCGACCGTCACGAGATTGAGCAGATACTGCGACAGTTCCGCCAGCTCCGGCACCTGTGACTGGATAAGGATTGTCGACTTGGCCGGATCGATGCCGACGGCAAGATAGTCGAGCGCCACCTCGATGACGTTTTCGGTGACCTTCTGGTGCCGGCCGACGTTGTCGGTCATGGCCTGCGCGTCGGCAAGCAGGAGGAATTGCTGCGCTTCGTGCTGGAGCTGCACGCGCGAGCGCAACGAGCCGATGTAGTGGCCCAGGTGAAGCGGGCCGGTGGTGCGGTCGCCTGTGAGGATGACAGGTTGCTTCTCAGATCTGGCTGCGTGCGACATGGTCAAATATCCGTGTTTGCAACACCACCAGTCATCGGCACGCACAAAAAAATGCCGCCAGGACTGGCGGCATCACGATTTCGATGGTCGAAGAGGATCGGGCCGCTCAGGTCAGGCGTGCCACCAACGATGCAGATTCAGCGAGGTCGGGTTCGTATCCATGGAGCGAGTATAGCGCAGCCACCCTGGCTCGCCCCAATCTAATCGTTGTACTTCGTAATATCGTGGTACGCGGACTGCGGCCGCCACAATCGCTCTGCTGGATCAAGACAAAGGCCACGGCGACGCGTCGCTTACTTGCCCATTACTTGCCCAACTCGTGCCCGATAATGCCACCGGCTACCGCGCCGCCGACCGTGCCGATCGCGCTGTGATTGGTCGCCTCGTTGCCGATAACGCCGCCCGCCGCCGCACCGCCAAGCGTGCAGCCGGTGGTGAGTGTCACCAGCGCCAATAACATTGCGATGATGCCCAGACCAGATCGATTTCGCATGATGTCACCTCGGACGTGTGTCGATACCAGCAGAGCAGCAATCCACATGCCGCGTTCGTATTACGAGTGTCCGTAGGGCTTGCGCGCCATCGGCACTGGGGCGGTGAAACGGGTTTGCTGGAGTCATCCGTGCTTGCTAGACTGCCTTTCTCCCCTAACTGCAAGCGCGTTTTTGCCGTCGTACGCCCGCCTGGCGTTCACGTCCACGGCGCGATAAATCGGAGACGTCATGTCCTACATGCTGCTTATCGTCGAACCCCCGAATCAGCGCATCGAACGCGGCGAGCAGGCCGGGCGCGAGCTCTACGACCAGATGGTGCGTTTCGCCGCCGGCCTCAAGGAGCGCGGCAAGCTGATCGCCGCCGAAGCATTGACCTCCACGAGCGACGCCGTGCGCGTGCAGGTGCGCGACGGACAGCCGAAATTGCTCGACGGCCCATTCGCCGAAGCCAAGGAAATGATCGGCGGCTTCTACCTGCTCGATTGCGAAACTCGCGAAGAAGCGGTGGCGATCGCGCAAGCCTGCCCGGCGGCCTCGTGGTGCACCGTCGAAGTCCGCAAGCTCGGGCCGTGTTTCCTATAAGCGGGTTCGCACCGTCGCGGCTAATTGCCTGGGGTTTTCCCTAAACCTGCGACAAATATGTCGATCCGGTTGCGTATCGCTCGTCGTGTGAGTAAGAAGCCAGCAAACAGATAACGGCTCGCCACTCACCACACACCACCCAAGGAGCGATCGCGATGCGATTCATGATCATAGTGAAGGCGACTGCCGTCAGCGAAGCCGGCAGTCCGCCGGACGAAGCTCTGATGGCTGCGATGGGCACCTACCACGAAGAACTGGCCAAAGCCGGCGTGCTGCTCGACGCAACCGGCCTGCAACCGAGTTCGAAAGGCTGGCGCATCCATTACAGCGGCGGCAAGCGCACGGTGATCGACGGTCCGTTCGCGGAAACCAAGGAACTGATCGCCGGCTACACGCTGATTCAGGTTCGTTCCCGCGAAGAAGCCATGGAATGGGTGCGGCGGTTTCCAGCGCCGTTCGGCGAGCAGGCCGATGGCGAAATCGAAGTGCGGCAACTTTACGAACTCGAGGATTTCGAGCCGGGTCCGGAACTGGACCGTTTCCACAAACTGGACGCCGCCAAACATTGACCCCGAGGCCGATCCGAGCGCCGAACGAGGCGTCGATCCGGCTACATCGCAAGGACTTGTCATGCTCAAAACCATTCTGATTGTCGTCGTCGCGGCGCTAGCGCTGCTATTCATTTATGCGGCGACGCGGCCCGATAACTTTCGCATTGAACGCAGCGTGCGCATTGCAGCGCCGCCTGAGCGGATCTACGCGTTGATCGACGACATGCATCAATTCAATCGCTGGAATCCGTTCCTGCGCAAAGATCCCGCGACGCAAGGCACCTATAGCGGCACGTCAAGCGGCAAAGGCGCGCGTTATGCGTGGCAAAGCGAAAAGATCGGCGTGGGGCAGATGGAGATCGTGGATACGACGGCGCCGTCGAGCGTGACGATGCAGCTCGATTTCCTCAAGCCGTTCGAAGCGCACAACATGGCCGAATTCGAGTTGAAGCCCGAGGCGGGCGCAACGCAAGTCACGTGGGCGATGCATGGGCCTGCGCCGTTTCTGTCGAAGCTGATGCAGGTGTTCGTCAGCATGGACAAGATGGTCGGCAAGGATTTCGAAGACGGACTAAGCAACCTGAAAACGCTTGCCGAGGCGAGCTGAACACGTGGGATCGCTGCGTGGGCGGCACACTGCGGCGCAACGCGCCGCCCCAGCGAGCACATAACTGGACCCATGGATTTCATCATGCATAAGCAGATCTACGTCAATCTCGCCGTCGAGAACCTCGCACGGTCGAAGGAATTCTTCCACACGATCGGTTTCAGCTTCGAGCCGCAATTCACCAACGAGCAGGCCGCGTGTCTGATCCTCGGCGAGAATCTCTTCGCGATGCTGCTGGTCAAGGACCTGTTCAAATCCTTCACGCGCAAGTCGCTTTGCAATCCGAAGGAAAGCACCGAAGCGTTGCTAGGTCTGTCGTGCGAGAGCCGGGGCGAGGTGGACGCGCTGGTCGCGAAGGCGCTCGCCGCCGGCGGCACGGTGCCGCGCGCGCCGCAGGACTATGGTTTCATGTACGGGCATGGCTTTGAAGATATCGATGGCCACATCTGGGAGCTGATCTACATGGACCCGAACGCCAGGGCAGCGGGCTGATCCTGTGACTACACCGGCCACCCATCGTGCCATCGAGGCAGTCTGGCGGATCGAATCCGCCAAGGTCATCGCCCACGTCGCACGGATCGTGCGCGACGTGGGGCTTGCCGAAGAGCTGGCGCAGGACGCGCTGGTCGCGGCGCTGGAGCATTGGCCGGACGCGGGCGTACCCGACAATCCGGGAGCGTGGCTGATGGCGACCGCGAAGAACCGCGCCCTCGACCGCTTGCGGCAGGAAGCGCTGCATGCTCGCAAGCGCGAGGAACTGGGCCACGATCTCGACGCACAGGAGGCGCACCTCGTGCCGGATTTCGTCGATACCCTCGATGCCGCGCGTGCCGACGATATCGGCGACGATCTGCTGCGGCTGGTGTTCACGGCGTGCCATCCGGTGTTGTCCACCGACGCGCGCGTCGCGCTGACGCTGCGCCTGCTCGGCGGCCTCACCACGGACGAAATCGCCCGCGCGTTCCTCGTGCCCGAGCCGACTATCGCGCAACGCATCGTGCGGGCCAAGCGCACGCTGTCGGCGGCCAAGGTGCCGTTCGAGGTGCCGCAGGCGGACGCGCGTGCGCCGCGGCTCGCGTCGGTACTGCAGGTGATCTATCTGATTTTCAACGAAGGCTATTCGGCCACTGGCGGCGATGACTGGATGCGGCCGGCGTTGTGCGAGGAAGCGCTGCGGCTTGGGCGGGTGCTGAGCGGACTCGTGCCGGATGAGAGCGAAGTGCATGGGCTCGTCGCGTTGATGGAAATCCAGGCGTCGCGCACGCACGCGCGCACGGATGCTGAAGGCCGGCCGGTGCTGTTGCTCGATCAGGACCGCAGCCGCTGGGACCCGTTGCTGATCCGTCGCGGGCTGGCGGCGCTCGGCACGTCGCATGCGTTGGGCGGCGCCAGCGGCCCGTATGCATTGCAGGCGGCGCTGGCAGCGTGTCACGCGCGCGCCCGCCGTGCTGAAGAGACCGACTGGGCGCAGATCGTCGCGCTGTACGACGCACTCGCGGAAGTGGCGCCTTCGCCGGTGGTCGAGCTGAACCGGGCGGTGGCGGTCGGCATGGCATTCGGCCCGGCCGCCGGTCTGGAAATCGTCGATGCGCTAGCAGCCGATGCCGCGCTCGCCAACTATCACTGGCTGCCGAGCGTGCGTGGCGATCTGCTGGAGAAACTCGGCCGGGTGGAAGAAGCGCGCGCCGAATTCGAACGCGCGGCCGCGATGACGCGCAATGCGCGCGAGCGAGAACTGTTGCTCGAGCGTGCTGCTCGTGGCATCGCGCATTGAACAGTACGCAAATTATCGGATCAACTGACGCACACCCAGCGCCACAATCAGGCCGCCGCACACGCGATCGATCCACGCCTTGGCACGCCGGTACGCCGAAGCAATCAGCGTATGCGACAACGTCAGCGCGACGAAGCCATACCAACTGCTCGCCACGACGAACACCACGCCGAGCATGGCGGTAAATGTCCCCACGTTCACATGGGGCGGCGCGGCGGACGAGAACACGGCGGCAAAGAACGCCATCGACTTTGGATTCGCGATGTTGGTCGCGAAGCCCTGTGCGAATGCTTGCCGAAACCCGCCTGCCGGAGCCTGCACCCTTTGCGTGGATTGACTCGCGGATGCATTCGCGATGAGGCGTCCGCCGAACCAGATCAGGTAAGCAGCGCCGGCGATCTTCACCGCGAGCGCGAGCCACGGGAACGCGGCGAACACGATACCGACGCCGAGAATCGCGCAGCTCGCCCAGAACAGATTGACGAGCACAATGCCGGCGACCATCGCGAGCGCCTCGATGCGCGTTGCCGACGCGGCTTTGTGCGCAACCGCGACGAAGTTCGGGCCGGGGATCACCACGCCGGCAATGTAGACCGAGAAAACGCCTAGAACTGCGGACCCATCAATCACACCCTGCTCCTTAATTCATTCATGCGACAAGGCGTAGCGCAACCGCTCCCTGTGCTCCCTGCATCGCTCACGCTATCAAGCCGAAAAGAATGCCACAGCAGCCGTGACCACGCCCGCAGCCGCAACGCCGAACGACAGATTGCGCAGCCATTTCTTGCGGGTCAGCAAGGTGATCGCGCACAGGGCGATCGCGACCTGAATCAAGGTGGTGGCCTGGGCCCAGCGATGATGCCCGTGCAGCAGCGCTTCACTTTTAGCGTCGTTGTCCACGACTTCTTTTTCGATCGCTTCAGCCTTCGCGCGGATCGGCTCTTTCTGCTGCTTGTATTTGTCGACGTCGGCGAGGAACTTCGCGTGTGCATCGGCATTGCCGGGCGACAGCGCCGCGCCGAGTTCCGCGAGATTCTCCTTCTCGCCCTTGGCCTGGTAATAATTCCATTGATTCGACGCTTCGGTCTTCTTGATGGCCGCTTCGTTCTTGTAGTACAGCGCCAGGTTTTCGCTGTTGCCGCTCTGGTAGGCGCACAGTGCGCCGATCGTCGCGAGGATCGCCGTCATCACGGCCATGCGGCTCGCGAAGGGGTCGGCGTCGTGGTGGCCGGCGTGTTCAACGGCATGGTCGTGCGGACCATGCACTTCATATTCTTCAGACATCCGATTCTCCGAGCGAAGCTTTTCTTGTGGTCTTCCGGGCGGCGCGCATGGCGGTGGCACATGCGTGGGCGATGCTGCAAGCGCAGCCCGGCGGCCTCCATCTTAGCGTGCGGCGCCCGGTGACGGAAAAGCTATCGGCGCGAAGAGATGCCGATGACAGACATCGACTGAAAGACGTCAATGAATGCCGGCGATCAGCCATGTCCGTACGAACGGGATCACGTGCTCGCCGGCGAGCATGCCGAGCAACCCGACCAGCGCGACTGTGGGCGGCGCGGGCGATTTCACCTGCATCACGCTGTAGACCAAACCGACCACGACGCCGGCAACGAGCGAGATCAAATACGCTTTCATGTTTGTCGTACCCATCTGAAATGCGGGCAGCCACGCCCGCCGGTCGTTTTGGCCATTACATCGTGATGACGACACGGCCGCGCGTGCCGGCGGCCACCGCCTCGTAGGCTTCGCGTGCCCGTTCGAGCGGGAATGCCTGAGCGATCGCCGGCCCTTGCAGCTTGCCGCTTTCGAAGCCTTCCACCAGTGCGGTCATCAACGGCGCCGATTCGGCGACGCCCAGCTTGGCGCTATCCACGCCGAGCAGTTGCGTTTCGTTGTGATAGAAGTCGATCACGTCGAATTCCACGCGGCGCTTGCCCGTGGCGCTGATTTCCAGCACCCGGCCGCGGCGCTTTGCGAGACTCAGTGCGGTTTCGAATGCGACACCGCCGACCGAGTCGTACACCACGTCCGCGCCGCCGCCGGTCAATGCCTTCAGGCCGGCGGTCACGTTCTCGTCGAACGGAACGTAGTCGTCGATTAACCGGCCTGCGGGCGTATCGGCGGAAAGCGGATGACGGTCGATGGCGATCACGCGGGCGCCCCGCGCTTTCGCGATCTGCACCACCGCGCCGCCGACTCCGCCGCCCGCGCCAATTACGGCAATCGTCTCACCCGCTTGCAGATGCGCGTACTCGACCGTGCCGAGCCACGCGACCACGAAGTTCACGCCGATCGCGGCGGCCTCCAGGTGGCTGAGCGTGGCCGGCTTGCGCGACAGGGCGGTGAGCGGAATCCTGATGAACTCGGCGTGTGTGCCGTCGCGCGTGAAGCCGATGTCGCCGCCGGTGCCCCAGACTTCGGCGCCGAACCATGCCTGCGGGCCGTCCACCACGACGCCGCTGAAATCACGGCCGGGCGTGCGCGGCAGGGTCGTATGGCCGAAATGGCCGGACACGTTCTTGACGTCGCTCGGATTCACGGAGGCCGCCTTGATCTGCACGACGGCGCTGTCCGCGTCGGCTTGGGGCGTCGGCAGATCGACGTATTCGAGCACCTCGGGATTGCCAAAAGTCTTGAACTGAATCGCTTTCATTGCGTATCGCTCCTGTCGGGTCGTTCGCCGCGTCGTGCAGCCAGTGAACATAGTCTAGATGGCCGGTACAAAGGCGTTGAGACAAAAGCTTTCGAATTTCGGACAAGACATGCTGTGGATTAGCCTACGGATCGCGCTGGGAGCGGTTTGGTCGTCAGCGCGAAGGGCTCACCTGCCAGCGGACGGCTTGTCTTGCGCTAGCTCTGGCGAAACGTCAGAAGCGGCTTCGCTCAGCGTGGCGCTCGGATCGAAGCCGGTCGGCGGCGCACCTAACTCGCGCCGGAACATGTCGCTGAAGCTGCTCGGCCGGAAACCCAGCGAGTGCGCGATGCTGCTGACCGGGCGTCCCTCGGCGAGGCCTGACATGGCCACCGCCAGTTGCACCTGGCGCCGCCATTCGGCAAAGCCCATCCCCAGCTCACGCGTGAAGAGGCGGGCCAGCGTGCGCACGCTCGCGCCGGCTGATGCCGCGTGCTGCTCGAAGCTGATCGCGTTCGACGGGTTGTCGATCACCGCGCGGCATAACGCATCGAGCCGCCGGTCCGATGCATCGGGCAGCGCGATGCGCAGCGACGAGCGCGGTGCGTGCCCCAGCTCCAGCATCGCGAGACGATACGCGGCTTCGAGATAGGTTTCGTCGCGAGCGTGGGTGTGCTCGTATTCCGCAATCGATGTGATGAGTTCGCGCAGCAGTCCGTTGATCTCGAACACGTCGCTGTGCCGGCTCAGATGGCCGACGTTGCGCTCGTGCAGATAGATATTGCGCATCTCCACTTCGCTCATCATGTGGATGGAGTGGACCGTGCCGGCGGGCAGCCAGACCGCTCGCTGCGGCGGCACGACCAGCGCTTCGCGGCCGGTTTCCACCCACATCACGCCCGATACCGCATACAGCACCTGCGCCCACGTGTGCGAATGCGGGTCGATGCGCAGCCCGCGCGGGTAGCGCCGCGCTAGCGAGCGGGCGTTGTCGTCGTCGCGGAGTTCGGGTGGGCGGGCTTTGGGCACGGCGGTTCGGTTTGCGGTTCGCGGTCGCGCATGGAGATTGCGGACCTTGATGGTCCGTGTGCGAAGCATAGCGCGAGGCGTGGGGCGGCGGATATTCTCGCGTTTCGCGACCGGATGAGCAGTCGGCTGCTGTGCGGCAGCGACGCCGTTTCACAGACAAGACACGCGCAACTGCGCTGAAAGCGTTTAAGAGCTACAGCGCGCCGCGCTGCTTACGTGCGATGTCCCATCACCAGCAACAGCAACGACAGGGTCGCGACCGACCCCACCGTCGATAGCAAAATCGTGCGCGACGTGATGTGCGCCTCACGCTCGTAGAACTCGGCGAGCATGAACGGGCCGGTACCGGTGGGCAGCGCCGCCAGCACGACGGCCATCTCCACCAGCGCGGGCGAGAGCCCGAATACTCGCGCCGCGAGCCACCAGGTCAGCGCCGGTTGGACCAGCAGCTTGACGCCGGTCAGCAGCAGCGAGATGCCGCGCTCGCCGGCTTCGGATGGACGCTTTTCCGCAAGGAACAAGCCGAGGCTCACCAGTGCGCAGGGACTGGCGGCGCCGCTCAACAGCTTCAGAAAGGTCTCCGCGCTTTGCGGCAACGCGACGTGGGTGCTCGCGAACAACACGCCTGCAATCGGCGACACGATCAGCGGATTGCGCGCCAGCGAACCCAGCACTTTCAAGCCCAGCTTGTGCGGCGTGCGTTCGGTCTGCAAGCCGACTTCGATCAGCACGATGGCAAGCGCAAAAAGCACGCATGCGACGAGTATCGTGGCGATCGTGGTCGGCGTCAGGCTGGCCGAGCCGAACGCGATCACGCCGAGCGGAAAGCCGATGTAACCGGTGTTCGGATACGAGGCCGCAATCGCGTCGACGCTCGCGTCGGCCAGATGCCGGCCGCTTACCATGCGCATGACGAGAATTGGCAGAAATACGCCGATGCAGCCGATCGAAAACGCCGCGACGAAGGCCGGCTGATAAAGCTGCAGCCACGTGGCGTGCGCCATCGTGTCGAACAGCAGAGCCGGCAGCGCCAGCCAGACCACGAAGCGGTTCAGTTCGGACGCGGAGTTCGGTCCGAGCACGCCGCGGCGGCGGCAGGCGAAGCCCGCGAAAATCAGGCCGAATACGGGAAGCAGAATCTCAAGAGTGGCTAACATCGGTACACAAGGTGTGGGCGGACAAAACGATGCGCCAGCGTAGTGGCTTGCGTTGATACAATCCAATACTGTTTTTTGCCTCCAGCAATACCTTTTTTGCATCGTCATTCAGCCTGAGGGCGTCGTGATCGATATCAAGCCGCTACGCTACTTCGTGACACTCGCCGAGATGCGCCATTTTGGCCGCGCGGCGGCACGCCTGAATCTGTCGCAGCCGCCATTGAGCCGGCAACTGGCCGCACTGGAGGGGAGCCTGGGCGTGACGCTGCTCGAACGGAGTCCGCGCAGCGTCACGCTGACTGCGGCAGGCGAGCGCTTTTACGTCGATGCGAAGGCGATCCTCGCCTCGGTGGAACAGGCGGTCAGCAATGCGCAAGCCGCGGCGCATGGCGACGCCGGCAAGCTCACGATCGGCTTCACGATGTGCGCCGCGTACAACGTCGTGCCCGGCTACGCGCGCGTTTTCGGCGCTGCGTTTCCCGAGGTCGCATTGAATTTGCGCGAGGTCGTCTCGAACGATCTGGCCGCGCAAGTGCTGGCCGGTCAGATCGACGCGGCGATCATGTTTCCGAACGTGCCCGACAAGGGCATCGCCACGCGGACGATCCTCCGCGAACCGCTGTGCGTGGCGTTGTCGCGCAGCCATCCGCGGGCACGCGCGCGGCGGTTGAAAATCGCGCAACTGGCGGGTGAACCGTTCGTGCTGGCGTCTGAAGATGTCGCCCCCACTTTGCGCGCGACTATCCTCGAACATTGCCGCTCGGGCGGCTTCGAACCGGATATCCGCTTTGAAGTGCAGTTGCAGCAGACCGTGCTCAGTCTTGTCGATGAAGGCGTGGGCGTGGCGTTGGTGCCGGCTTCGATGCGCAAGGCGCAACTCGCGGGGGTGGTGTTCCGGCCGCTGGTCGATGCGCCGCTGATCGAGCAGGTGTTGGCGTGGTCTCCGGCTAATCGCAATCCGTGTCTGGCGCGGTTTCTTGAGTTGGCGTGAGGGGGCTGAGTCATGGATCCGCTCAGCGGTCCGTGGCGTCCGCGGAGTCTTCCAGGCCGGCAGGATAGCGCATGGTGTCCTGCTCGAGGCGTTGTCTGCAGAAAGTTATACCTACACGCGCTTGCCCTCGATGGCGTGAAGGAGGGGGCTGTCAGGTGCAATGCGAATGAAAAACTGTGGAGGCTGAAAACCCGCCGATACTTCTCTCAGTTCCGTCAGAGAAATGCTCCCAGAGAGTCGCTGCGGTTCGTGCAGGCCCAAGGCAAAGCCCTTTGATCGCCCTTCGAAGTAGTCAAAGAATTCGCGCCGGGTGATGCCGCACACATTCGCAAATCGCCGCCATAGGGTAGCAGGGGCAAGCGAATGGGCAGCACTCACCGTGGCGCAACCGATCACACGACCAACGGGCAACTTCACATAAATCCATACGACGGTACCCGTTTTCACGTTCATTGCACGGCGCCGAAGTTCCACATGCTTGGTACCCGCAAGTATGTTTTCGGCATGCCGCTCTTCAAGCGAAATGAGTACATGTTCCGGATGTTCCATAGCCAAACCCTTGCTGGAGGATTCCTTGAAGCTGTGCGTTATTGATGGCATGCGTGGTAAGCAGGTCTTGCGGACGGCCGCAACCCAACCGCTGCAGCGTGGCGAGCGGAACTGGACGTTCAAGGCAGATAATGTTGTCGAACACCGTCACGGTTTTCGTCTTGGATCGACCAATCGCTTCGAGTCCCGCTGAATCGAGAACTGATGGGTCGAGGTCCGAATTTTCCATTGCTTCTTGGGATTTCAAATACGCGCGCTGCACGCGTGCGATCGCGACAATGGCGCCGAGACCTTTATTCTTCGCGGATTCGTAGAATAAGATCAGGTTACCACGCTTAAAGTGCCTAAGCGTCGCCATCCCGCTCAAATAGTGACGCTCTTTGTATAGTCTGGCTCGGGCATGCGGAAGGAGGCTTTTCTGGGGTGAGTGTGCCAGTAAGTCTTCGGCAAACTTGTGTCGCACCGGCGAAATCACAGCCACTCGTCCGGGGAGACAAAATAGTGCTGGCGAGAGCAGCGTTTCCAGGGTCATCAAGGAGACATGCCCCACGTTTCCATCAGGCCTGACGAGGCGAATCTGCTGGTCGACGTCCCGATAAACCGGTGGAGCGTCGGGCAGGCGCACGCGTGCTACCCGGAAAAGATGGTCCTTGCAGTCAGCCCAATTAGATGTGGTAACGACGCGTCCAACGGCAATCTTGGCTAGCGATGTCTGGCCCGTCAATCCGCCAAACCCTAGCGCAGACGCTACCTCGCGGATTTGGGCTTGCTGTGCAGGAAATGTCAGTCTGATTTGCGACATGCCCTCTATCGTGGCTTGCTCTATCAGGTACCCAAGCAGGAGGCGTGCGGCATGTATCGCACCGGGCTGGGTTTCATCGACGGCCACGCGCGCGTTCAGATCGACGCCAGCCATTGTCCTGGGCCACATCAGATATCCGACCAGAACGCCGTCAGACCAGACACCGTGACGGTTGCAGACTCTCTCATTCGAGTCGATTGCGGCCCACGCGGTGACGATAGCAGCGACCGGGATTCCAAGCCGGGATAAAAGCCGATGGACTTCGGCTTCGTCGGCCTGCGAAACGGGGGCGAACGAGAGGGCATCACTTCCTCGGGTCTGAAACACCTCTTCTCTTGTTTCGCCAGCGTTCAAGTCTTCAAAAGCACCCGGCGAAATGACCTGGATTCCACATTTGTCGTATAGCCTTGCGGCCGCGTTGAGTATCGACGAATCGTTTGTGATCAGACCGGTGAGCCCATTCTGGATAGCGGTGGCCAAATGTCTTAGATCGGAAAGGTCATTGCTGCTCAATGCATCGGCTCGATAGCGGTCCGGGAATACGATGGACGCCAATTCCGGCTTGAGTGCATCCCACTCTTCTGTACTGGGGGTAGGAAACGAGGGGAATATGCGAGCATACGCCAGCATCGGATCCGTCACGCCAACGCTTGCTGTTCGGGCGAGTTCAGCCGTGATCTCTGTGCTCAAGGCCAACTGGCAAGAACCGCTTCTTTCAATCCGGAACAGATCAAGGATTTCTTCGTTTCTGCGTCTGCGCGGACCAAGGTCGAACAGTACGTTCAGGTCTAGCAGGAAGAGTGGAGTCGATGCGCCGTATGTCGAGTTCAAACCTAGGGGGTCGGCGGCGCTAAGCCCGCTTGGCGCGAACAATTGCGGCGTATCGAGCTCGTGACTGCGAACGACGATCGTTCGATTTCTTGTTTCGCCACCTTTTGCGATGCTCTGAACATAGAAACCTTGCTCTTCCCAGAACTTATTGGCCTGAGTGAGATCTTCCGCCACCCGTGCATACATGGAAATGAAAGCGTGGTCTGTCAGATGTTTCTTGAGGTGCTGCAGTAGGCGAGTCGCTATTCCATGCTTTCGGAGTGCCGGTGCGACGAAAATCTGCCGGACCCGCCCCTTCGGATGTCTGGCTTCAAACAGCAAGTGGCCGGCATATGACATGCCCGTTGCATGACGTTCAACTGCTACGAAGAGTTGCTCCTTTCGGGCGAAGTCCTCAAAGACGCGTGATGGGAAGAATCCAAGTGCATTTTTATCGCTGTCTGCTGCCTCGTTGACTGAATCTACAAACGGAGCAACGTCGCTATAACGATCCAGAATCTCAATGGAGTGTTTTTCGACGATCATCTCGGTGCTTGGCCCCCAGCGTATTGTCTGCAAGCAGATGTTCCCTGCAAGACGAAGACTTGCGGGAAGCTGTTGCGGACTATTTTGATTGAACTGTTCTCAACCGAGGCATGTCAGCCTCTGTAAGAAGAGGACCGTAAACATACCATTATTTAGGGAAACATAATAATGGTATGTAGTAGGAGAACGTTATGAATGGAAGAGTTTTGCATTGTTGCTAAGCTTTCCCATGCGAGCCGCATTTTGCGCGACGAGGCGACGGCGACATTGCTAAAATCTGCAATCATCGAACACACGATTTTTCGAGCCACCACGCCCACCACCAGCCCGCCCATGCCCACCCGCCCCACGCTCCTCACCACCGACCGCCTGATCATGCGTCCGCATACGCGCGACGACTTCCTCGAGAGCTATGCGATGTGGTCCGATTCCGAGGTGATCCGCTACATCGGCGGCAAGCCGTTCACGCGTGAAGAAGTCTGGGCACGTCTGCTGCGCTACGCCGGACATTGGGCGATGCTGGGATACGGCTACTGGGTGGTGCGGGAAAAAGAGGGTGGCCGTTTCCTGGGCGAAGTCGGCTTCGCCGACTACCACCGCGAGATCGAGCCTTCTTTGGTGAATACGCCTGAAATCGGCTGGGCACTCGACCCCGCCGTGCACAACCGCGGCTACGCAACTGAAGCGGTGCGCGCCGCACTCGCGTGGGCCGATGCGCATTGGCCGGATGGCGAGACTGCCTGCATCATCGCGCCGGAAAACCAGCCGTCGCTAAATGTCGCGTACAAGTGCGGATACCGCGAACAGCTTCGCACGACATACAAAGGCAATCCGACCATCATGCTGCGGCGAGCGGCAGGCGCTGCCTGATCGCTCGCGCGGCACATCGTCACTTTTCGTTTGCTGCGGCCCGTTGCTGCGCAATCAGGTTCACTAGCCGCTCGATCTGCTTGCCCTGTGCATCGAAGTTGCCGGCATCGAGCCAGCGCACATAGCTCGGACGCAACGCAGGCCATTCACTGTCGATGATCGAAAACCACGCGGTATCGCGATTGCGTTCGTGATACACGATCGCCTGGCGGAAGATCCCTTCGAACGTGAAGCCATAACGCAACGCGGCCGTGCGCGACGGTTCATTCAGCGAATCGCACTTCCATTCGAAGCGGCGATAGCCGAGGTCGTCGAACACGTAGTTCATCAGCAGGAACATGGCGTCGGTAGCGACGCGCGTGCGCTTCAGGCGCTGCGAATAGGTGACGTGCCCGACTTCGATCACGCCGCTCACGCGGTCGATCCGCATCAGCGCGAGCGTGCCGACGGCCTTGCCGGTCGCCAGATCGATCACCGCGTGGTGCAGCGGATCAGGCGATGCGGCCATGCGCGTCAGATGCTCGCGATACGCGGCCAGGCTCTCGAACGGCCCGACATTCAGATAGGTCCAGTCGCGGGCGTCGGGCGCCGCACTGTAGGCCTCGTACAGGTCGGCCGCATGGCGCTCGACGTCCACCGGCTCGATCCGGCAATAGCGGCCCACCAGCGGCGCGCGGCCGGGCGCCTGGGCGCCTTTCCAGCCCGGGACGGGCGCGCCGATCGGCTGCTCGAATGCGTTACGTGTGGGTTCCATGCGTGCTCTCCTGTTAGTCGTGGATGGTCGTCCGTTATGGAGAACAATACGGCAAACGTGGTATGTTAAAAAGATCCACGAGAACGGTATTTGATAGATCCAGTCGAGATGATCGAGATCATTGGTCCGCTTACCCACCCGGCCGCCACGGCTGCAGCCGGCAACGGCGAAAAGGCCGCGCCGCTGCAGAAGCAACTGACTGAGCGTTTGCAGCAGGCGATTCTTGCCGGGCGTTTGCCGGCGGGGTCGCTGCTGCCTTCGTCGCGCCTGCTGGCGGCCGAAATGGGCGTGTCGCGCAACACGGTCGTGATCGCTTACGAGCATCTGGCCGCCGTCGGCTATGTGGTGGCCGACAAACAGGGCACGCGCGTCAGTCCGCTTTCCAGCCCCGCCGCACGGGGCGAACCGCAGACGCCGTCGGCCGCGCTGGAAGTCAGCTACGCGGCGCGCGTCGAGCAGTTCGCGGAGACTCGCACCCACGCCGACAGCACCTTGCCGCTCACACCGGGCACGCCCGCGCTGGACCGCTTTCCACTGGCTGCGTGGCGGCGCGCACTAGAACGTTCGATGGAGCACGCGTTGCCCCTCGCGCTTGGCTACGGCTCGCCGGCGGGCGAACCGGCGCTGCGCGACGCGATCGCCGCCCATTTGCGTATGGCGCGCGGCGTGCGCTGCGGGGGCTCGCAGGTGGTGATCACCGAAGGCGCGCAGGAAGCGCTGAACCTCTGCGTGCGGCTGTTCACCAATCCTGGCGACGTCGCGTGGGTCGAGGATCCGGGCTATCGCGGCGCCAAGGCCGCGTTCAACCTCGGCGACCTGAACATGGTGCCGATACCGGTCGATCCCGAGGGCATCGCCGTGCCGCCCGACGCGTGGCGCACGCACACGCCGAAGCTGATCTACACGTCCCCCGCGCATCAGTATCCGACCGGTTCGGTGTTGTCGGTGGCGCGCCGCCTGGAGCTGATCGCGCAAGCGCGCCGCTGCGGCGCCTGGCTGATCGAGGACGACTACGACGGCGAATTCCGCCATACCGGCGAGCCGATCGCCAGCATGCAAGGATTGGTCGAGGATGCCCCGGTGTTGTACGTCGGATCTTTCAGCAAAACGATGTTTCCGGCGCTGCGCATCGGCTTCGTGGTGCTGCCGCGGGCAATCGCTGCGCACACGGCTGTCGCGTTGCAGGAAATGCTGCGCGGCGGGCATCGGCTGGAGCAGCTGGCGCTGGCGCATTTCATCGACAGTGGCGAGTTTGGGCGGCATCTGGGCCGCATGCGGCGCTTGTATCGCGAGCGCCAGCAGGCGTTGCGCGATGCGCTTACCGCGCATTTCGCGCCGTCGCAGATTCTGGGTGGCAATTGCGGCATGCATCTGACACTTCGCCTGCCGCCGCACATTTCCGATCGGACCCTCGCCGAACGCGCGCTCGCGAGGCGGCTCAACCCGCGTGCGTTATCGGGTTTTGCGTTGCAGCAGCGCGAGGAAACGAATGGTTTGGTGATCGGTTACGGCAGCACGTCGGCCGGGCAACTGACGCTCGCTGTCCGCGTTCTGGCCGAGCTGATACGCGAGATGGCGAGCGAGTCGGGTAGCGGTCGGTAAGCTTGGCGGCCGCCGGACACGCCGTGTAAGTTTTTGCGTTTGTCCGCGTGACCCATGTCGCGCTATCGTGTCGTTTATGCGCGGCGATTTGGAAATACGCGACGTCGACGAATCGCCCGCAGGTCATGCCCAGCGCGCAGCCGTGCAATATCGCGCGACAGGCGGCGCGCGCCTGCCGCGCCGCTGCTGGCTCGGGCATGAAGAATGCCTTTGTTGTGGTTATCTATGACGATCTATCCGACCGGAGACGACATGAAGGAAATCGAACCGACTGAGTGGTTTGAGCTTGCCGCTCACACGCCCGTCCGTGAAGGCTGGTACGAAGTGCAGTTGACGAGCGGGGACACGGCATTTGCGAAGTACGGCGACGGGATATGGACCGAGAAACCGTTGCTGGTCTTCACACACTGGCGTGGCCTGTCCGCCGACCCAGCGAAAACGGCCGAAGGTGAAACCGGATCGATCGCCGCGGAGGCCACTGCGGCTCAGGGTGTGCGCGCCGCATGGAACGCATTTTTCCCGGGACTCGGCGAGGAACAGCACAAACCGCTGGACGCGTTGCCGAACGGTAAAGCCCCGCATTGACTGACAGAATGCCGGGGCGGCGGCTTTTCGGTTGCCGCCCTGCGATGTCTGCCTGCAGAGCCGATACGCGAAGCCGGCGTACCGGCGCAGCAAATCTCACTTGACGATCTATTCGGCGAACCCTGCGCCTTAGATCAGGCTGTGAGTCTGGCCGCCTGGACTGCAGCGGCGAGGGCGATGGCCGGCGGCGTCAGCGGTTTCGCCGCGCTCGTGACCAACAAGGCCGCGCCGGCCATCGATGTTTGAGCGAACACCACAACGTCCGCGCCGCTTTCGTAGGCTTTATTCGCAGCCGCGGCGATCGTGGACAGATAGCCCGCTGCGTCGTCGGCTCTGAAACGTTCCCACGCGCCGTTAACCAACTGAACTTCGACTTCCGCGGCGGTACGCGCGGCGGCGTGCGCGAACAAGTTGGTGGTCGGGACGAGTGTCGTGAATACGGTACATAGCACGACCACCTTGCCGCCGCCTTCCACCGCGCGCTGCGCCAACGCGGCGTCGGCCCGCAAAATGGGCACCGGTGCGGCTTGCGCGGCGAGCGTGTCGTCCACGGATGGGCCGAGCGTCGAACAGTTGAGCAATACGGCGTCCGCGTTGTCCCTCAGCGCGAGGAGCGCCTCGCGGGTTTGCGCTGCGATTGCCTCGGTCAAGCCGCCGGCCTGCTCAGCGGCGGCGAGCAAGTCGGCCCGGACCACATGGGTCAGTTCGAGCGCCTCGAATCCCGCGGCACGGGCGGCTGCGTCGAACAAGGCGATATTGCTGTCGGCGGTATGCAAGCAGACGATGCGCACGATTTCTCCAGCGGTTTACGGCGGTTTTGCATTCTCTCCTGGAAACGGCGCACAAGTGTGCGTCGCACCCGCTTTGCGTGTCCCCGCTACAATCTGCTTGATCCATTCGAAGCGGAAAACACGTATGAAAGTTACCCGGGAACCCGTCGCCTTGTCGCGGGCCACGCAGTTACTGAATCATGGCCCCGTCACGATCATCACCAGCGCGCACGGCGGCCGCTCGAACGTGATGGCGGCATCGTGGGCCATGCCGCTCGATTTCACTCCGCCGAAAGTCGTGGTGGTAGTGGACAGCCGTACGCTCACGCGGCAACTGATCGAAGCGAGCGGCGTGTTCGGACTGCAATTGCCGAGCCGCGGGTTTGCCGCGCAGACGCTGGCGGTGGGCTCGAATGCCGGCGCTGAACTCGACAAGTTTTCCGCCTTCGGCCTCGAGACGTTTCCCGCACAGGAAATCGATGTACCGATGCTTGCCGGCTGCATCACGTGGATGGAATGCAAGGTCATTCCGGACGATAGCCAGCGACACGATCTGATCATCGGCGAAGTGGTCGCTGCATACGCGGACAGTCGCGTGTATTCGAACAATCGCTGGCATTTCGGCGATGACCCCAATCTGCGCACGTGCCATTACGTGGCGGGCGGGACCTTCTTTGCCACCGGCGATGCGTTTGAGGTTGACCCGGTAGTGAACGGCGCGGCAGATTGATTGGTCTGTGGCGGCGCGCCGGCATTGCGTGAGTGCTCGCAGCACCCACTCGCTGCGCCCGCTATTTCTGCCGCAGAAACTTGCCGGCTTTCTGTTCCAGCAGCGCGACGAGCTCGGGCTGCATGAACGCATAATCGTCGGGGATGTCGAGGCAGATCACTTTTTTGCCATTCAGACACGCGCGGAATTTTGCCGATAGCCTCGCTCGATGCGCCTTCTCCATGACGAAGACGATGTCGGCCCAGCGAAGCTGTTCGGGCGAAAGCGGCACGTCGGCATCCGCACCCAGTCCGGCCGAGTCGGTTTCGACGTTAGGCCACGCGGCGAACACCTGCTCGGCCGTTGGGCTGCGCAGGCGGTTCTTGCTGCAAACAAACAAGGCGCGTATCACGGATTAGCCGGCTGCGTTTCTGTTCGGGAGCAAGCGTGTCTCATACCTTGCCATCGGCAAACGCCTTGAGTGCATCGCCTGCGAGTCGGTAGCGAACCCATTCGCTTTGCGCGCTCGCGCCGATCGATTCGTAGAAACCGATTGCCGGTTCGTTCCAGTCGAGCACGCTCCATTCGAAGCGCCCACAGCCTGTTTCGCATGCAATTTGTGCGAGGTGGCGAAGCATCTGTTTGCCCGCGCCACTGCCGCGCGAGGTCGGCGATATGTACAGGTCTTCCAGATAAAGCCCTTGTTTGCCGAGCCACGTCGAATAAGAAAAGAAGTAAACGCAGAAGCCAATCGGCTCGCCGTTCATTTCGCAGATCAAAGCCTTCGCGGTGGACGTGGTGGAGAACAGGCTCGTTTCGATATCGCTAACGGTAGCGACAACTTCCTGCTCCGCCTTTTCATACACAGCGAGTTCGGTGATGAAGCGGAGAATCAAGGCGGCGTCGGGCGCGTGGGCGGGGCGGATGTGGATGGTCAAGATGAGGTGCTCGGCGAGTTGGATAGTGGATCGAAGTTTAACGAAGATGCGTCGGCTGCGTCAGCAATAACAGCGCGCACCTGGGTTCGTCGAAATTACGATTGACGTCCCCTCGCAAAATCGCTTACTGTCGATCCATGGACTTCCACTCGATTCCCTTCGCTGCCGTCACCACCACGACGACCACCTTCACAGGCGGGTCGTCTGGAGGTTGCGCACGCTAGAAGCAGGAAGCAGTGGCAGACCACCAAAGGCCCCGCCGGAAACGGACGGGGCCTTTGGCATTTCTGGACCTCCGTTTGCGGCACTAATTCACAGTATCCGCAATATCAAACCAAACGGAGCGTCATCGTGAACGACATCGATCATCGTGTATTGGGCAACAAACTCGACCTCTTCCACCAGCAGGAAGAAGGCGCCGGCATGGTTTTCTGGCACCCGCGCGGCTGGGAGTTGTATCGCGTGCTGGAAGATTACATTCGCGCCCGTATGCGGCGCGCGGGCTTTCGTGAGATTCGTACGCCGCAATTGCTGGCGCGTTCGCTGTGGGAGAAAAGCGGGCATTGGGAGAAGTTCGGCGCGGCGATGTATTCGCTGGCCGACGCGGAGGAAGGACGCGCGCTGTGTTTGAAACCGATGAGTTGTCCGTGTCATGTGCAGGTGTTCAATCAGCGCGTGCGGTCGTATCGCGAGTTACCGGTTCGGTATAGCGAGTTCGGCGCGTGTCATCGTGATGAACCTTCGGGATCGCTTGAAGGGCTCAAGCGTACGCGCTCTTTCGTGCAGGACGACGCGCATGTGTTCTGCACGGAGGCGCATATCGAAGCCGAGGTCGGCCGCTTCTGTTCGCTGTTACGTGCTGTTTATGCGGACCTCGGATTTCCCGATTTCAAGGTCGCGTTAGCCACGCGGCCCGCGATGCGAGCGGGCGACGATCAAACGTGGGATCGCGCGGAAGAGGCACTTGCCAATGCCGCGCGTGCGGCGGCCCTCGAATTCGACGTGCTCGAAGGAGAGGGCGCTTTTTACGGCCCGAAACTGGAGTTTCACCTGACGGACAGCCGTCAACGCAGTTGGCAATGCGGCACGATTCAGCTCGATTTCGTGCTGCCCGAGCGGCTCGACGCGGAGTTCGTCAATGAGCGAAACGAACGTGAGCGGCCGGTTATGATTCATCACGCTGTGCTCGGCAGTATGGAGCGTTTCATCGCGATGCTGCTTGAACATCACGAAGGATGGTTGCCGGTATGGCTCGCGCCGGAACAGGTTGTGGTGGCGACGATCAGTGACGCGAACGCGGGCTATGCGCATGAGGTGATGCAGGCGCTTGATGAAGCCGGCATACGAGCGCTGATCGATAGCCGGCCGGAGCGGCTGGAGAAGAAGATCGTCGATGCTCGCGAAAAGCAGGTGCCGATTTTTGTCGTGGTGGGTTCGCGCGATGAGCGTGACCGGACGATTAGCGTTCGCATGCGTGACGGGCAGCAGTCGACGCTTGCGATTGCGGCGGGTATTGAGCATTTGAGGCTGGCTGCGTTGCCGCCTGTCAGGCCGCGGAGACCGATCGCATGACGAAGGTTGTCGCATCGATTTATCGATGCAATTGACCGGCGGGTCGACGCTTGGCCGGTAGCAGTGGTGGCAATGGAAGAGTGTGGTCCAAGCCACAACGTTTCTTGCTAACGCGACGCGCTCGGTTGTCTGCCGATTCAGACATGATTGCAGGCTGGATTCGCTTGAACTGCGGCAGTCGCTATTCGTCTTGGTTCGGCCAGGAAGAGACGTTCAACTCTGCCGTCTAGTTCGGCGACAATCGCCGGCAGAACATCAGGCCCGCTCGCTTTCACTTGACGCGCTAGCTGCGATTCAAACTCACGTCAACCAATCAGAAAATACCCGCTATGGCTTCGTGATGCGCGAAGGGTGGCCTAGGCCGATATTTGATTGAATTCCTTTCATCCACGGAAGGAAGCCCATCATGAAATGTGATGGATAGCATCAAATATTAAAGGCTTCTTCGATACTCCCTGTGGTTAGAGAATGCTCCGTGAACCTACGGAGTTTCTTATGAAGACCACCTCACAAACCCGCTCTCGCGGCAAAACAATCACCCTCTGGACGCTTCAGATTCTGGTCGCGGCCGCCTTCATCGGGGCCGGTAGCGCGAAGCTCGCCAGTGCACCGATGATGGTCCAGATCTTCGACCACATCGGCGTTGGCCAATGGTTCCGTTACGTGACGGGCATCGTCGAGGTAGCTGGCGGGATCATGGTCCTACTACCTCGGACAGCACCGTTCGGTGGCGTGCTGCTGGCGGTCACGATGGCGTGCGCGATTTGCGTCCACCTTCTGCGGATCGGCGGCAATCCTGCTCCGGCCTTCGTCCTGCTCGTACTGAGCGCAGCCATTGCCTGGCTGCGGCGCGACCAACTTGCCAGCTTGCTCAGCTCGGCCCGCTCAACGTCCACTTCGGCTTAACTGGAGAAAGAAAACCATGAACGCTCCCGAACTCCTCAACGAGCATTTCCGGACCATCAAGTCTGACCCGCAGGCTTGGCGCAAGCTGTTCGCCCCCGACGCGGTGCTGGAAATGCCCTATGCGCCCTCGCACGTCCCGAGCGTCTTGAAAGGTATCGACGCAATCGCGCAGAGCGTCAGCGGCTTTTTCTCGCAGTTCAGCGACTTCAATATCGAGGTGAAGAAGATCTATCGCATCGAGGGTGAAGACGCCGCTATCGCGGAGTTCGCCGCGAAGGCGACTGTGATTCCGACCGGCAAGACCTATAGCCAGGACTACATCCTGTATCTTCGGGCCGAGAACGGGAAGATCGCCTTTTACCGTGAGTATTTCGACGGGTCACGCATCGTCGCGGCGTTCACCCCCGATAGCGCCAGCTAGATCGGTCGCAGCGCAGCGTCCGGCCAGCCGCGATCCTTGCTATGCAAGCCTGCCGCATTGCGCGGCGGGCTTCAACGTTTCCGGGATGCGCTACCGCTGTGGTGCGCGAGCATGATCGATCGCATGTGGTCGATCATCCAGCGGCCTGCCAATCCCGGTGGGCTGTCCGAACGGTAGACCACTGACATGGGCAATCCATAACCTGAGGGGATGCCTTCGAGTTTAATGATCACGAGCCGTCCCGCAGCGACATCGTCGGCGACAGACGGATACGGCATGTTTCCCCAGCCGAGTCCCGCGCACAGGAATGCGTGTTTTGTCGAAAGCTCCGTGACGCGCCAGGCCTGTCGGCCGAACACGCCGAACTCCTGACCGGCACTGAGTGCGGATCGATCCGTCAGTACGATTTGGACATGCCGCTCTGCCTGTTCGGGCTTGATCGCGCCAATTGCACTTGCCAGGGGGTGTGAGGGTGCCACGACAGTGACCAGCGGCAGATCGAACACCCACTCCCTGGAGAGATCGGGTGGAACCGTCTGGAGCGTTCCAATCACACCGATGCTGCTTCGGTGATCGAGCACCGCCTGGGCAACGGCACCCAATGCTTCGAAATGAACGCGCAACGGCGTCTCTGGAAACTCGGCGGCCCATCCCTGTGCAATCGTGGTCAGCAGAGACTGGGGGAACATCGTGTCGAGGACGATCGCAAGTTCAGGCTCCAGTCCACCCGCGAGGTTTCGGGCATGCGCCTTGAGGCCATCGGTATCACGCACGATACCGCGTGCCGTCGCCAGAAGTTTGGAGCCCTCGGGCGTGAGTTTGGGAAAGCGCTCGGATCGGTCGAACAGTGAAATCCCCAATGATGTTTCCAGAGCAGCGATGGCCTGGCTGATCGCGGATTGCGCGCGATTCAGCCGCCGGGCAGCAGCGGAGAAACTGCCGGCATCGGCGGCTGCGACAAACATCCGCAATTGGTCGATCGAGACGCTTTCAATCATCCATTAATTATAGTGATGGTTCGGATCAAATATAAGTGGCTTCTTTGATGGAAGTCCTCGGTTCAGAATGCAAGAATTCGAGGAGAAATGCCATGTCACAAGTCACGCAGACGGAGGGTTCGGGACGTCCACCGCTTCCTCGCTCCGTTCTCGGCCGTTACTCCGTCCACACGTCGACCACTGCGCTGAAGGCAGGGGAAGCCCGCATCGAGGCCCTACGGTAACGGACAGAAACACTCACCCTCTCAACAGCAAAGAGATAGACATGACTATTCTAATCACCGGAGCTACTGGCACGGTTGGAAGCCAGGTGCTTCATTTTCTAGATGGATGCGATGCAGATGTTCGCGCACTGACGCGCTCCCCGGATAAGGCGAAACTTCCGGCTGGCATAACTGCTGTCCAGGGCGATCTCGACGACGTGGACAGCATCCGTGCCGCAATGAACGGCGTGAGCACGCTTTTCCTGGTGGTCAGTAACACGGCGGATGAATTGAGCAAGGCGATGCTGACCTTGAACGTCGCCCGTGACGCCAAGGTCAAGGGGATCGTTTACTTGTCAGTATTCAAGGGCGAGCATTACGCCGACGTGCCGCATTTCGCGAGTAAAGTCGTAATCGAACGCATGATCGAGGTCTACGACTTGCCCGCTACCATTCTTCGGCCGTGCTACTTCTTCCAGAACGATGCGCAGCAGAAGGACGCGCTGCTGACTCACGGGGTGTACGGAATGCCGCTTGGTCGAGCAGGGCTATGTCTGGTCGATACACGCGACATTGGCGAGGCGGCGGCGAAGGAGCTTCTTCGTCGTGAGCAATCCGCAACGTCGTTGCCGCGCGAAACATACGCGCTCGTCGGGCCTGATGTGCTGACGGGACCGGCCATTGCCGCAGTGTGGTCCGAGCAACTTGGTCGTCCGATTGCCTATGGCGATGACGATCTCGTAACGTTCGAACAGCGTCTCAGAGCGTTCATTCCGAATTCGCGCGCCTACGATATCGCAATCATGATGCGCCGCTATCAGACGGATGGTGCTATCGCGAGCGCGGCTGAGATCGAGAAACTAACAGGACTACTCGGTCATTCGCCCCGTTCTTATAGCGACTTTGCTCGTGAATTGGCCGCGGCCTGGAAAAGCGTATAGGCATAAAGTTGCCTGTATCGACTTGCTTTGAGTTGATGGGACGCGGTGTCGTGTAGCTCGAATGGCCGCTTCCCGGAAAACCGCATGTCGCTTGAGGGTCGATCTCAGCCGGACTTGTTGGATCTGCGTCGGCAAACAACAAGCTGCCGACGTCCTGTACGCCGGAAAGGAATACGAGCAAGTAATTTGCCGCATACCTTCGTTAGAGTGTTCATGTCAGATTTGTCGCTTCGGCGCCCGTGGTTCGGCCCGCTAACTCACAGGCATTGTTCCAACGTCGCATTCGCCTGACAAGGCAACTTCTCCTACCGGTACGTTCGATACCCTGAATGTTATCGACGCGGGCCTCGTGGCAGCCCTGTGCTTATGTCCCAACTATGGTTTCCGGCCAATCGTGCAAACTTTGCGATGCGACCGAACAGACGGACACACCGTGCCGGATTTCTCTAGAGTTGACGGATCGTCGGTCAATCCTGACTTGCGACGCTGCGCTGGCCATTCAGCGTTGATTCAACCTAGAGGAAAACAAATGAGAACGTCTTTTCACAAGGAAATCTCGACTGGTTTCGGTGAGCAGGCCAATCTAAGCCTGCCCTCCAACAGTGCGCCCTTGACGCTCAAACACGCCATTCATCCCGAGGAAATACGGGACAACCTTCCCGCCGGTCAAGGCGGCATCGGATTTCTGTTTCACGCGACGGACTGGGATACGCTTTCATTTTCATTTCACAATGTGAAGCACAGACATGCGTTATTCGAAGAAGAGCTGTGGAATGCAAAGCCTTTTATCGCATCACCTATCTATTCGGGATCCCAGGTCATCGGGGCCAATATTGCATGTCCGGTTCCCCTCGAGTTGTGGCTTGGAAGCCCACGCGGTATCAAGCGATTTCGGGAGACGCAATTCTTTCCTGCGCTGGAACTGGCAAGGCAGGCGGGATTGAGCATGGTGGCGATGGGCGCCTCCACGCCCTACGCCTGCAAGTATGGCGCACTCCCCCGGCATACAAAGCCGCCCCATATCACCACGGGGCATGCCGCCACCGCGGCGATGCTGAAAGACTGGGCCATCCACTGCTGCAACGAACTCGCTCTCGAATTCAACCAGACGAAGCTCGCTCTATTCGGGGCCGCTGGCCGGCTCGGCACCACGGTGGCTAAGTACCTGCTGTACAAAGATGCACCGAAGGAGCTTGTTCTGATCGATTTACCGGACAAGGTGAACCTGCTCGCGGAGCAGGCAAAGGAACTGCTGGCAACCGATCTGCTGGGACGCACCCGGGTCTCGGTACACACCTTCGGTCCAGACACGCCGTTGCCGCAGTTCGATGGTGCAATCCTGGCCAGCAGTACCAGCGTTCCTTACCTCACGTCTTCCGACCTCAAACGGGCGCAGTTCTGGATAGACGATTCTCATCCCCGGGCAGCGAGCGTTGAAGCTGAACTCGCGTCACGGGCCCACACGCTATATATTGAGTGCTTCGCACGTGGTCCTGCCGGACTCAACACCGTATTCCCATTCAGATTGCCGACCACCCGCGACTGCTATACCTGTTTCGCCGAAGGCTACGCAGCCTGGCAGGAAGGCATCGTTTCCGATTTCATCATCGGCAGCCCTCCTGTGTGGTCCGTTTCATATACTCACGGTCTCCTGAAGAAGTACGGGTTTTCGGTCGGACCTTTTCACGGCAAAGACGGTTCGACGATCGCTCTAAATACCCAACGTCGTGGCAAGCACGAACTGATGGGGTCGTGAACGTCATTGGAGGCCAGATGGTGATGCCGCGCGAGAGCATGCGGGATTTGCTGGAACGAAGCAGGCTTGCAATTCGATGGGGGGGCATACTGGGCCTCCTGTGCCACCCCATTTACTACGTCGTCTGGACCTATGTCCTGCCGCAGCCGTACGACAACCTTTTCCTCCGGTTGAGTGCTGCGGTTATCTGTATTCCCTTGATTTTTCAGGCACGCTGGCCCAAGCGATTTAACAATTACCTGCTGATCTACTGGCATTGCTGCCTGATCTACGTATTGCCATTTGTTTGTACATTCCTCGCGATCAGGAATTCATTCTCCACTATGTGGATGATGACCGAGGTCATGATGCTTTTCATCATGGCGCTGTGCATCGATAACCCGCTTTTACTGATGGCCTGCATAGGGATCGGTATTTTTTCCGGCACGCTGGCCGCGGTGGTTACCTCACCGGCTCCGATCGTTCTAAGCGCGGCCAACCAGTCGGATCTCGCCGTGTTGCCCGTCGTCGTCCTGTGCAGCATGGCCTTTAGCTATGCGATCAGCAAAGGGCGCATCTTTGTCGAACGAAACCGGGCTTTGCAGGCCCTCGCGGGCTCGATCGCCCATGAAATGCGTAATCCCCTCAGCCAGCTGAAACACGTTCTTGATCGCGTGGAAGAAGCGCTGCCTGGAACGGCGGAATCCGACCGGTCGCCGGCGTTGGCCCACGACAATGCAGCGCTGCTTTATCGTCATGTCGCCCACGGCCAATTATCGATTGAGCGAGGCCTGCGCATCATCGCGATGACGCTGGACGAGGTCGGCGCGAAACCTATTCGCTCAGATTACCTCGCCTACCTGAGTGCGGCGAATACCACACGTAAAGCGCTGGACGAATACGGCTTCGGCGATGAAAGAGAGCGTAGCAAGGTCAGACTCGTGGTGCTGGAAGATTTCACTTTCAAAGTCGACGAGACCGTCTATCTTTTCACCCTGTTCAATCTGATCAAGAACGCGCTCCACCACATTGCCACGCATCCTTCGGCAACGCTCACACTCACGATCGACCGGCAGTCGGTTATCGTTCACGACACGGGCCCAGGGATTTCGCCGGACATCCTGCCGCATCTGTTTGAGCCCTTCCGTACAGCGGGAAATTCGGCGGGCACAGGGTTAGGACTGGCCTATTGCCAGCGCGCGATGCGCGCTTTCGGCGGCACCGTCAGTTGCCGGTCGGAAGTCGGGAAATTCACCCAATTCACACTGCAATTTCCGGCCGTTCAGGAAAGCGAAGTCGTGGACCATGAGCACAGGATCTTTGAACGCGCCACGCCATTTCTCAACGGGAAGCGCATTCTCATTGTCGACGACGATGCCGGCCAACGGGCGAGAATCCGTCGCGCGCTCTCGAAGGTGGGTGCGGACGTAAACGAGGCGGCAAACGGCGAGACGGCGCTGCGCATGCTTCGACAGGCAGTACCGTGGGATCTTGTGCTGATGGACATCAACATGCCGGTTCTGGATGGCTACACGACCAGCGAAAGAATCCGCGCCGGTCATCAGGATCCCAACTGGAATGTTCTGATCGTCGCCTATACGGTAGAGCCCAGCAATGTGGCGCGCGTTCTCGCGCGGCGAGCCGGCATGGACGAACTCATCAGCAAATCCTGCAGCGTCGTGGAATTGATCAGCACCCTGCAGACACTCTTCGAAAACGGTAGCCGGCATCATCTGACCGAGCGATTCGACGGGTTCGCTGGCAAAACTATCCTGGTGGCGGACGACGACACCTACAGCAGGCTGGTTGCCAAAGGCTATCTGGAGCGATGCGGCGCAAGCGTCGTCGAGGCCGAACATGGGCAGGCTGTGCTGGCCGGACTGGAGGAGAACGACGCCATTGATGCCATCGTGATGGATCTGAATATGCCAGGTATGGGCGGAGTGGAAGTGACGGCGTTGATTCGCAATCGTGCCGACTCGTATGCCAAAGTCCCCATCATTGCCTTGACCAGCCAATCCGATATGGACGCCGTGCAGGCATGCCTTGCTGCGGGAATGAACGAGGTCATGATCAAACCGGTGCAGGTCAGTTCCCTGTATGCCTCGCTTGCAAGACAATTTGCCCAGCAACGTGCATTGGCTGCTTCAGCGAAGGCGGATTTATCGCAAACCTCGGCTGGCTCGACCGGAAAGCTCGCGACCGTCCCTGAAGCGAGCTTGCTCGACGAGAAACATCTCGAAGAGCTGGTGACGCTTGATTTGCTGGATCAGTCGTTTCTTAACGGCATCGAACAGATTCGCTTGCTCGTGGCGCGACTCCCAGCCAGTGTGACGGCTCGCGACCTCGAATCGACACACGATGCATTGCACCGCCTTCTTGGCATCAGCGGCAATATCGGGGCAAAGGCGCTGTACCAGTTCACGAGGCAGATTTATCCGCGTGTGGTTGGAGGCGAATGGCCTTTAGAGCCGGACTGGCTTGAATGGATTTGCATGTTGGGCGAGCGCTCAGCCGACGCGCTGCAAACGTATTTCGCTTCGGCGAACGCACGTCGCGATCATCGGGACGTGCTGAGCGGTGGGTAGCCGTCGGGTGGATCTTCAGCATCTGCGATGCGCGTTCAGCTTCTGAAGCGGGGAAAACTCATCGTTACTGTGGTACCCGCACCCAAGGTGGATTCGATTCCGAGGCGTCCACCTAAAGATTGCATGATGCGGTTGCAGAAGATCATGCCCATGCCGTGGCCGCCCGACCCTGCGTAGGTCGTGACGGGGTCCTGCAACAGACGCGCCTTGACCTCTGGTGCAATCCCTGGGCCGTTGTCGCGAATGCGGATCTCAGGTTCGGGGGTATCCACGACCTCGAAGCGCAACGAAGGCGCGGTTGTACCGTCGAGCGCACGCAACGCGTTGGACAATAGCGAAGAGAGTACGAGTGCGACGCAATTTGGCATTGAGTGCACGACGAAATCCCCTTGCACGTCGACCTGTATCCAGTCGCCCTGCGAGGCGGTAAACGGATAGGTATCGAGCAACGTAGTGATCAATTGTGCCGCCTTGACCTTACGCGTTCCAGCGCCCGATGCGAACGGCTGGCCTCCGTTCCTGTGTACGGCCGCCCAGAAAGATGAGATCAGCGTCAGACAGTATTGCGCGTTGTTCTGCATCGACATTGCCGCCTGGCCGATCGCCCTTTGACGCTCCGGATCGTATTGCTCAGCAACGTCGGTTTCGACTGCACGTGCAAAAAGCGAGATCGTTGCCAAGGGCGTATTCAGTTCATGGGCGAGGAAAGCAAGCGTCTCATCCATGGCCAATAGGCGCTGTTGACGCGTTTCCCGCTCGGTATAGCGTGCGGTTGCCTCCCGCAAGACCTCGCGCACCGTTTCGACCCGAAGCGGCTTTTCGAGGATGCGGAATACGTCACCGGTATTGACCGTTTGCAACAGCATGTCTTTGTCGGCATAGGCGGTCACCAGTATCCGCACGATCTGCGGATACTCCCGCGCGACCTGACGCAGCAGATCATCCCCACGGCGCCCCGGCATGCGGAAATCAGTCACCAGTACGGCAATCTCCGCTGCGTGCTCATGCAGCACGGTTACTGCCTCGTCTACGCTTTGGGCGATACGCACACAGTAGTCTTCACGGATTGCGCGTGCGAAGTGGTTGCGCGACATCTCGTCGTCGTCGACGAAGAGGATGGAAAGAGGCGCTTGTATGGTGTCACTCATCGAATTGCTGGCAGATCGAATCTGCACATAGCCCATTTCCTGGGTGATAAAAGTCGGAACAGATACACGTCGGCTGACGCCGCAGTGGCTGGTGACTATCGTAAGCGATTTTCAGAAGAGAGCATGATATGCGAGGCATACCGGAGGATCGAACAGGCACAACTGGCAAATGGCACTGACCTATCTGGTCCGTTGCAGTGGAATTTTCCGCTTCAAACTACCCATAGGCAGTATTTGAAAGGATGGGGCAACAGTCACCGATTGGTGGCACCTGAGATTCCACGTCGCCGAGACTGATCTATCGCGAGCCGTTTTATCCATTCGGCATAGGGCGCGTGCGCGGCCAGAAGCGGCTGGCTGCATTAACGATGGAGTTAGATAAGCTCGTGTAAAAAGCACGTTCGCTTTCCTACAGAAGACGCTCGATCCGTGCGGTGTAGTATTCCGGCCACGTTGGTTTCACAACCCTGGGGGCTTTGCCGTGAACCTGAGACAAATTAAATGCAGCGCTGTCTTGTTTGCATTAGCAGCATTGGTATCCGCGCAATGCACGGCAGCGCCCACGCAGTTCCAATCGCACGTTGAAGGTCAACAAAATAGATCCTTTGATCGGCCCACGAATAATCCTTCTCCTCAGCACATTCTTGTCATCCGTGGTCAAAAGGCTTCTGACCTGGAATTATGGCTTGGCGTCGCCTATGGGACTACAAATCGGGAGTGCCAGTCCCAAACAATTTGGGGGCGCATTGCGGGCGCGCCGGACATTGCGGAGACTACTGATGATTATGTTCGGGTGCCGAAGGGGGATCGTGAATTTTCAGTCAGATTCTATCTTGACCGATACAAACCGGGCAGGTGCAATTGGCAGCCCTTTGGCACTTACCTCGCCATATTCATTCCAGGCGAAAACGCGGGTAAGGTTGGGATAAGCGGCCTAACCTTCATTCGTGCAGATGGCCTAAGCGAAGTGTCCATTGACAACCTTTGCCGTCGACAGTCGTATGAAACGGAAAGCATCCTATCATGCCAGGAACAGGGGCCAGCGCCACACGAGACCAAGTCGATATCGACTGAAGGCGGTGTCATTAACGTGAATTTCGAACTCGCACCCTAAGTTGAGACTGAGAAATGAAGCATTGGTCGCTGTAGCGAAGTGGCGTCAGTTTGGAGCGAATTGCAAGGTCCGCTTCGGGTCGACCTGAGCGAGTCGTCGTCAGGCTCAGTGCGGCCAGTTTCAGCCACTCAGACAAGTTTCTTGGCCGTCCGGGTTTGGGCGAATATGAGACGACCGCCGTAACGTTCTGCGTTCAACTCATCGGGCGGCCGCACACACGAACGTGTGCGAGGTTACGGTCAGTTGGTTTGGGTAACGCGTTGTTCGACCAACGCGAAAATCTTCATGCCGACGAGCATGGCGATGACGAACAGCATCGCTTTAAACTCACCGCTTCCGGCGCTCACGAGAGCCGGTCCCGGGCAGAATCCTGCCAGGCCCCAGCCGGCACCGAACATGGCGCTACCAGCAAGCAGGCGGCGGTCAATGTGCGTCGCGGTCGGCAGCGACATGGGTGCGTTGAACAGGCTCCGCTTGAGCCTGCGTGCTATCGCGAAGCCGACACTGCCAACTGCGATCGCGCCGGCCATGACGAAGACCAGTGACGGGTCCCAGTTACCCGCGATATCGAGAAAACCCAGCACCTTCGCAGGGTTGGCCATGCCGGAAACGATCAGTCCCGTGGCGAATATCAGACCGGCCAGCAGCGCGTTGAGAATCAGCATGTCAAAGCCCCAGCAGATGGCGGGTAACGAAAACGGTCAAAAAGCCTATTGCCATGAACGTCGCGGTGGCCGCAAGCGAGCGGACCGAACCGCGTGAAAGGCCGCATACGCCGTGACCACTGGTGCAACCGGACGCATAGCGGGTGCCGATGCCAACGAGCAGACCGGCCACAACGAGCACAGGCGGCGATGACGTAATCGCGACGACCGGCAGTGCCGTGAAAAGCTTGAATATCCAGGGCGCGGCAAAGAGCCCAAGCACGAATGCTGCGCGCCAGGCATGATCGCTGGATGTTGTGTCGAGCAGGCCGCCAAGAATCCCGCTGATGCCGGCGATACGGCCGTTCCCGAGCACAAGCAGCATTGCCGCGAGACCGATCAGCACGCCGCCGGCGAGTGCGGGAAGCGGCGTGAAGTGAGCAAGGTCGATGCTCATTTCCGGCGTCCTTTGACTTTGCCGCAATAGAGGTTCGACAACGTCTCCATGATGCTTAAGACTTCGGCGCTCGCGAGACTGTAGTACATGTACTTTCCCTCTCGCCGCGTACTGACAAGGCCTTCTTCGCGCAGCACGCCAAGATGTTGCGAAAGGCTCGGTTGATGAAGGCCGACCGCCTCTTCCAGTTCTCCAACGTTATGTTCGCCTTCGATCAGTTGGCACAACAGCAGCAGACGGTCTTCCTGCGCCATGGCTTTGAGGAGGGCGCAGCATTTCGTCGCGGATTGCCGCAGCGAGTCGAGCGCGGCGGGAGATAACGGTGTGCCCATTGATCGGCGTCCTTTTACCTGACAATCAGGTTGACCATCATTATATTAAAATATATATTATTTTTCAATGTACTGACTGGAACACGCGATGAAGCCACTGGTAGAAGCGTTCTTTGATCGGACCACCTGCACCGTTACCTATGCCGTTCACGCTGGCGATGGCTCTGCGTGTGCCGTGATCGATTCGGTGCTCGACTACGACCCGAAGGCCGGCCGTATCTCGACTCAATCGGCCGACAAGGTCGTGGAATTTGTGCGGGCACATGGGTTACGTGTCGAATGGCTGCTGGAAACGCATGCCCACGCGGACCATCTGTCGGCAGCGCAATATCTGAAGACGCGACTGGGAGGAAGGATTGCCATCGGCGAGAGCATTCGCGCAGTGCAGGGTGTATTCAAGCGCGTCTTCAACCTGGGTGCGCACGTGCCGGACGATGGTCAGCAGTTCGATCATCTGTTCACCGCTGGCGAGACGTTCCAGATCGGCGAGCTGAGTGCGCATGCTATACATGCGCCAGGGCATACGCCGGCTGACGTGGCGTATCAGATCGGAGACGCGGTTTTTGTCGGCGACACGATGTTCATGCCGGACGTAGGTAGCGCAAGGTGTGATTTTCCGGGTGGTGATGCGCATATGCTTTATCGCTCAGCACGTAAGCTGCTGTCGTTGCCTGACGAGACCCGGCTTTATATGTGTCACGATTACCCGCCACAGTCGCGTCAACCACAATGGCAAACCACAGTGGCTGAACAGCGCAAAGGCAATATTCATCTGCATGATGGCAACTCGGAAGATACGTTCGTCGCGATGCGCACTGCACGCGACCGGACGCTTGACATGCCTACGCTCATTCTTCCGGCTGTCCAGGTCAACATTCGTGCAGGCTCATTGCCTGAACCGGAAGACAACGGCACGCGTTATCTGAAAATCCCCCTTGGTGCCTTGTAGAGCGCGCATTTGCGCAAAACAGCGCAATCTACTGACTGTTCAAGGGAACATTGCTGAGCGGCTCTTACATGGAGCCTGAAGGGCCCGCATCGGACCCATTGGGGACGTTCACGACCCCTCCAGGAAAGGGTAGATTAGGGTCGCACTGAGACAAATAACCACCGCCGACGAGGCTGGCCACCGACCTGCGCCGAACTTCCGTAGCCGACCTACTTGAGACGCTCGACTTTCTACAAAGCGGTCGCTCGCGAGCGCTGGACCATTGCACCTGACTTGGCGACAATGCGACTGCTACCAGGGCTAACTATGGAGCTCGATTCATGAGTCGTCCAACTAAGAAAATGATCGGAGCAGCATTGGCGATCTGCGTGATATGCATTGTCATTGGCGTTTACTACTTCAGGTGGCAAGGCATCGACACCTCAATTGCCGATACCCCTGACTACCCATCTGCAGGCGGTATCCGCTGAAGTCAATCGTTGCTAAATTGCGAGGCAATAGCTGCGATGCATCTATGACTTGGGGACTTTGATGGGGGCGTTCGAATATCTGCTCCAGCCCGTCTGGCTTCTCAGGTGTCCAATGGCGGGGAATTCGTGACGGACACCGTAGCCGCGCAGATCGCTAGTTAGCATGGAATCGACTATGCCGAACGACCGCTCTGGGGGAAACCGAAGGTCCCTTATGGGTCGCGTGCCGCCGATCACAGCTGACGCCATCCGTACATCCCGAGGCGCTCTAGGCAAGTTCCCATCACACAAAATAGCTGGGGCCGCGAACCGCGAATCCGTTTTGCACGCATAGACCGTCCGCGAACCTGCGCACGGTTCGCCCGGTCGTTACTGGTTTACCCAGCCCGGTTGCAAGTAAAAAAATGCCACCCAATCTAAGTTTTATACATGGACCCATTGCCTCCCGCGCGATTAATCTTGCGCAATGATGTTCGATACGTTTTTCCGCGAAATCGACATCGGCCACGCAAAAAATACAATCAGTCAAAGGAGATAACCTTGAGCACCGGAACTACTTAAGGCCGCTAGTTTGCCCCGCCATTACCGGCTTCCGATCTGAAAAACAACAATCCAACGGACGCCCCGAAACCGCCCCACTATCACCAGGACCGCGGCGTATCTCAACGCATCGGTACGATCGATATTCTCCAAATTTTGCATTTATATTAGTTATACAAACTAAATAAATCTATAAAAGCATCGGCATTCCGATGCGGATAAAAGTGGAGTTCTCGCATGAAAAGGTTGATCACTCTCGCATCCGGCGCAGTCTTGTCCTGCGCGTCCGCTTCTACCGCGTTCGCGCAGTCAACGGTCACACTCTATGGCGTGATAGACAACGGTTTTGTCTATCAAAGTTCGAGCGGCAACAATTCGGCGGTCCGTGCGGTACCCGGCGGGCTCTTCGCGACACGTTACGGTTTTAAGGGCAGCGAGGATATCGGCGGCGGCCTGCACGTCAATTTCCAGTTGGAGCAAGCCTTCTCCGGTCAGACAGGTGCGGCAACAAACTCGGCCGAAGCCTTTAATCGTCTGGCGTACGTCGGCCTGTCCGGCGGATTCGGCGAGGTCCGCTTCGGCTTGCAGAATTCGCCGCAATACGACGTCCTGCAGGCGGCAATGGATCCGTCCTGGGTTAAAAGCATCGCGTCGCCCATGAATAATTTCAACGGCCTGATCATCCGCGCGAACAATGGTATTTCCTACTACACGCCCACGTTTGATGGGCTGAATGCCAAATTCATGGTGGCATTGCGCGATTCGACGACCGGGTCGGGCAACGGTATAGGGTTCTACAACGTTGTCGTCCAGTACATCAACGGGCCATTGAATGTGGCGGCCGGCTATGAGCGGGGAGACGAGCCTGGCGTTGGAGCGGGTGGCAGCTATACATTGGCGGGCGGTGCCGCCGCTGGTCCTGGCGCGGTCTTTAGCGTGTTCAACGCGGGGGCGTCGTATGCGATCGGTGCGAACCGCATCTGGCTGGCCTATCACACGGAGAACCTGACCAATACGCCGAAATACAAGCAGCACGATGTCTACCAGATATCGGATTCGTATCAGCTCTCGCCGTTTGCTTTGCTTTCGCTGATGTACGGTTACCTGTACGACCGCACGGGTGCGGGCAACAATGCGCAGCAATTGGGCCTGCTTTTCGAGTACTCGCTGTCTAAATCGACCGAGCTCTATACAGCGGCCGGCTTTATCCAGAACAGGAATCAGGCGCCATACACGCTCTCCGGCACCGCCTATTCGGGCCTTGCTGTCACTCCCGGTACCGACACGCGCGGCATCGGGGTCGGCCTGGTACACAAGTTCTGAGGCCGCGGTAGAAGCCCAACCCGGCTTTGCCCAGGAGCGGCCGCTCGACAGAGCGTTCGCATGGTCATTCAGGTGGCCGCTCCACTCGAACAGGAGCCCGTCATGGTCGAAATTGGATCGATCAGCGACGCCGTTGACGGCTCATGTTCTTGCGCGGCGCGCCACCTTCGGATTTTCCACCAGCTAAGCACGCTCAATGCCCGGGATGGGCCAATACTTTGGCAACGCCTAGTGCGTTATGGTCCGCTGGTTCGTCGCAGCCATCGATCCAAAACGCCCACCGTTGAAGTCCTCTACCGCTTGGCGAATCTCTTCGGTCGTGTTCATCACAAAGGGACCATGCGCGGCAACGGGTTCGTCGATGGGCTCGCCGCTCAACACCAGCACGGTTGCATCGCTGATGGCATCGAGATGAACGTCAGTGCCTTCCTGCTCGAGCAGAACCAGTTGCGCGTCGCTGACGACCCGCTCGTCGCCATTGACCCGCACCTGGCCGCGCAGCACGACGAGCGCGAGCGTCCTGCCCGCCGGCAGCGTCAGCGTTGCGCCACGTCCTGCGTTGAGCCTCACATCCCAGACGTCCATCGGCGTGAAGGTGTGCGCCGGCCCGTCGTTGCCCGCGTAGTTGCCTGCGATCACCCGCACAAGTCCGGCGCCTTCCGGCAGCTCGACGGACGGAATCTCGCCCGCCACGATGCTCTGATAGCCAGGCGCAGCCATCTTGTCTTTCGCGGGAAGATTGACCCAAAGCTGGACCATCTCGAGCGTCCCGCCTGTCTTCGCGAACGCGCGCGAATGGAATTCCTCATGCAGGATTCCCGCGCCCGCTGTCATCCACTGCACGTCGCCGGGACCGATCTTGCCGCCGCTGCCCGTCGAATCGAGGTGCTCCAGTTCGCCTTGATACACGATGGTCACGGTTTCGAAGCCACGGTGCGGGTGCTGTCCGACACCCTGACGGCGCGCCGTCGGTGCAAAGTGCTTCGGGCCCGCGTAGTCGAGCATCAGGAACGGGCTCAGATGGGGGCCCATCGTGTGATGCGAGAACAGCGTGCGTACCGGAAAGCCGTCGCCGACCCAATGTGAGTTGGCGTTACCGTAAGTGCCGAGAATCTTCTTCATCGTCGATATTCCTGTTGAAAGGCCAGTGGCCTCGTTTGCATGAATACAGAGTAGTCACGGGACGATGGCAGCGGTAGAGGCAGAGCGCTGCCTTCTGTGTCTCATTGATAGAACGATGAAACGGTGCGAAGCGCACCGCGCCGTTGTCAGAACTTCGTCTGCAAGCCGATGCGTGCGAGCGTCTGTGAACGGTTGCTGGCGGCCGCGCCCGGTTGAAGCAGTCCATTGATCCATGCTTGCGTCGTTGCGGAGTCGCCGCTGGCACGTTGATAGACGGTCTCGACATACGCCATCGTCCGCTTCGAAAAGTGGTACTGCACCGCGGCGGTGATCTGGTGCGCCTTATTGTTATCGAGCACATCGTTTCCCTTCATGTACTGATAGTCGAGTCCTGCCGACCAGGCCGTTGAGATTGTCCAGTACGTGCCCGCCTTGTAGACGTCGATCTTTGCTCCGCTCGCCGTATTCTTCGTGTTCGTGTACAGCAGCATGCCGAGCACGTTGCCGAACCGGTAATGCGCGCCGGCTCCAACGTTGCGGATTCCGTCATGACCGTTACCCAGTTCGGGATATCTGGCCTCGGTGTAGGCGACCCCGGCGCCAAGCGGGCCGTTGTCGTAGTTCATGCCCGCGCTGATAGTCGAATTGGCGGAAAACGAACCGGCAACGCCGCCAAAACCATACAGCGCGCCAACACTGAATCCTGCAAAGGATGGACTGCGATACTTGAGCGCGTTCGCCACGCGCGTTGCGCCGGCGAGGCGGTCGAAATCGAACGAGCCGGTCGGATTGTTCGGCACGCCCAGCGCGCTGAATGGTCCCTGGCGAAAGTCATAAAGGCCGCCGAACAGGAACGCGCCGTCGAATAGACCGAGCGTCAACGTGTCGAACATGAAGTCGTACTGGTTGCCCAACGTGACGGCGCCGAGCCGCTCATCGGACAAACCCACGTAGGCCGTTCGATTGAAAATCTGGGCCGCCCCCGGGATGGTTGCGCCGCTGCCGAGATCGAACTGCGAGGTCAGATTGAATACGGCCTTCGTGCCGCCGCCGAGATCCTCGCTTCCATCGAACGTCAACGTGTTGGGTGCAAAGATCCCGCTGTCGAACAGCGTGACTGCGCGGCCATGCTGGTTGTTCACATAGGTGACCCCGCCGTCGATCATGCCTTGCAATGCAACACTGCTCTGGGCGTACACGTCGGCGTGGAAAAGTGCCGCGATCGCGCAGCCCGCCAGGCGTGTCGACGCGGCCTGTTTCTTCATGGGAATCGCTTCCTTCGTGCGGATGCGCGCGGACGGGGTGCCGCAACCGGCCGCGCGCGTGACACGTCAGTCCTTGTCGTATGAGAACTGAATGCCGGCCGTGCCGCCCGTCTGGATGAACAGGTCGATGAACGCGGGGACGGTCTCGCCGCGTGCCCAGTCGCGCTGCAGCTCGCAGAACAGCTGGGCGACACTGATCATCTTGCCGCCCGCCTGTTCGATACGGCGCAACGCGGCCTCGTGCGCAGCGACGGAGGTGCCGCCGACAGCATCGACGACCACATAGACGTCGTAGCCCGCCGCCAGCGCATCGAGCGCGGGGAAGGTCAGGCAGGCCTCCGTCCAGAGCGCCGTCATGATCAACTTCTTGCGACCGGTTGCTTCGACCGCCTTGCGGAATTCGACGTCTTCCCACGAGTTGATGCTGGTGCGATCGTAAGTCGGATAGTCGCCAAGCGCCGCGCGCAGTTGCGGGATGGGCGGCTTGTTGAGACCGGTTTTCACGTTGACCGTCGAATGGACGATTGGCAGCTTGTATGCAATTGCCGCCTTCGCGGCGCCCACGATGTTGTTGATCAGCAGCTGACGATCCATCGATGCGATGGAATTCACCTGGACCGGCTGGTAATCGATGACGATGAATGCCGCGTTCTGCGGCGTCAGAAGATGATCGTTCGCGGGGTCGCGAATCGGTTCGCTTGCCATGTTTGTCTCCGAAGCACTGCGGTAAGTGGAAGGGGATCCCGGTGATCGACGCGTGATGCATCCGATCTGCATGCAACGGCAATGCTATGCGGTCGGCGAACCGGCCTCCAGCCCCAGAAAAAAGCCGACTGTGTTCTATGAGCGGAACAATGACGATCCCGCGTGCGCTTCAATGCTCTAAGATGCCGTTATTGTTCTGCCGAAGGAACAGTCATGGACGACCTGAACGACATCTACTATTTCGTGAAAGTGGTCGACAACCACGGCTTCACGCAGGCGGGGCGGGCGCTCAACATGCCCAAGTCCAAGCTGAGCCGCCGCATCGCAGAACTCGAAGCGAGATATGGCGTTCGTCTGCTCAACCGGTCCACGCGACATTTCTCGATGACGGAGACAGGACGGGAGTTCTACGAACGCTGTGTCGCGGTGCTCGTGGAAGCCGATGCCGCCCGCGAGGTGATGGAGCGCAGGTTGTCCGAACCTCAAGGCGTGGTGCGAATGAGTTGCCCCACGACGCTACTCGCGTACCGCATCGGCAATCTGGTCGCCGACTTCATGACGCAATACCCGAAGGTGCAGATTCTTCTCGACGCAACGAATCGCCGGGTCGACGTGCTTGGCGAAGGTCTCGATCTCGCGCTGCGCGTTCGCTTCCCGCCGCTCGAAGATAGCGGCCTCGTCATGCGTGTGCTGTCCGGGAGTCCGCAGCGTCTGGTTGCAGCGCCTGGGTTCGTGGAGCGGCACGGGCAAATCGCGTATCCGGCGGATCTGGTGGGCATGCCGAGCCTCGATTGGGGGCCGCAGCGCGATCATGTGTGGGCCCTCGTCGGCCCGGACGGAACAGAAGCGCGCGTAAGTCATGCGCCGCGCTACATCACCGACGACATGACCGCGCTTCGGCAGGCGGGCATGAAAGGCGTGGGCGTCGTGCAGTTGCCGTACATGGTCGTCGAGGATGCGCTCGCAAAAGGGACGCTGGTCGACGTGATGCCGGGCTGGCGACCCAAAGGGGGGCTGGTTCATGCCGTCTTTCCGTCACGCAGGGGTCTATTGCCCGCCGTGCGTCTGTTGATCGACTATTTCGCGGAACACATACAGAAAGACGAGTGATGTTTCGTCATGGAATGACCGGCTGAGGGCCGCACGTTGATCGTTCCTTCGATAGAACACTGTGTACGGCCGGACGATCTACCGTGGCAGCCGTCCAATTTCTAGTCTTCACTCATCGCACGAGCCGAGGTGCCCGATGAAGAAGATGACTGACACGTATGGCAACCTGGTCGCGTACGCGATGCGACCGGATTCCCGCTACTGCGTCCTATACTGTTTTAACGAATTTAGTCCAGGCTTTGAAGTCACGATGTCGCTCGTGAATAGCTAATGCAGTCAAACGTCTCTCGGAGAAGGAAATGGAACAGGCGTTCAATCGAAAAGGCGCTCATCGGCCTTCGCAACTGCGCTGGCGCATTCCGGCAATCGTGGCAGCCGTTGCGCTGACGGCGGGCGTCATACCCGCGTCTTCCGCCGTGGCGCAAGGCACGGGGGCTTGGCCGATGGGCGGACAGAATCTGCACAACACGCGTAGCGCGCAGGGCGAGCACACGATTCGGCCGGACAATGTGGCGAAGCTTGCGCCGCGCTGGTCGGTCGAGACGGATGGAAACGTTTCCGCCACGCCGACGGTGGTCGATGGGGTTGTCTATGTGCCGGACTTCGGCGGCTCGCTGTGGGCCGTCGATGCCGCAAGCGGACAGGTGAAATGGCACAAGAAGGTAAGCGACTATAGCGAGATTCCCAACGACGCATCGCGCACCAGCCCCGCATACTGGAAGGGGATGCTCGTGATTGGCCAGGGCACGCAGGTTGCCAACAATCCAACTGGCGCTTACATGTTGGGCATCAAGGCCGAAGACGGTTCGCCGCTGTGGCGCACCCAGGTGGAAACGGACCCGAGCGCCATCATCACCAGCTCGCCTGTCATCGACGACGGCGTGATCTATGTGGGGGTATCGTCGCGGGCCGAGGCGCTCAAGGACAAGCCCACGTATCGCGGGAGCGTCGTGTCGCTCGACGCGACCACGGGCAAACTGCTGTGGAAAACATACATGGTGCCCGAGGGCTATACGGGCGGTTCGGTCTGGGGCAACACACCCGTCGTCGATCATCGGACGGGCCTGCTGTACGTCACGACCGGCAACAATTTTTCCGTGCCGGAGGGTGTTTGCCGATATCCGGGGCAAAGCAATTGCAAGTCGGACGTGGCGACCAATCACATCGACAGTTTCGTTGCGCTCAACCTGAAGACGGGCAAGATCGCGTGGGCCACCCGCACGCTGGCAGCCGACATGTCGACGAACTATGACCACGACGATGGCCCGGATTACGACTTCGGTTCGGGGCCTAACCTCTATACGGCGACCGTCGCCGGCCACAAGCGCACGCTGCTTGGCGCCGGCGCGAAGAGCGGCGTCTATTGGGCACTCGATCCGAAGACGGGCAAGGTCGTATGGCATACCCAGGTCGGTCCCGGCAGTCTGCTGGGTGGCATGCTGTGGGGCACGGCCGCCGACGGCAAGCGTATCTATGTGTCGATCGGCAACCTGAATCACGAGCCCATCTCCGTCAACTCGCCGCCGGGCAAGACGACGACCAAGGGCGGCGTGTGGGCAGCGGTTGATGCCGCAACGGGCAAGGTGCTCTGGCGCACTGCCGATCCGCAGGACATGATGGACACCATGGCCATGTCCGAAGCTAACGGCATCGTTTATGCTGGCTCGCTCGCAGGTAGTGGCGCGAACATGTATGCGCTCGATGCCGCCTCCGGCGAAATAAAGTGGAGCTTCGAGAGCGGCGGCGCGGTCGTGTCCGGTGCGGCGATCGTCGACGGAACGGTTTACTGGGGCTCCGGCTATCACACCAAGGTTCTCGGGCTGCCGTATGCCGGTGATAACCACAAGCTTTATGCATTCGCGTTGGCGAAGCAGTAAGCCCCCGTTGGCGGATGTCCCAGCGTCACCCGCGTGAATTGATATAAGCCCGCGAAGAAATACAGGCGCGGTATTTTCGACGAGCAGTGGCACTGCGCTTGCGTCATGCAATGCGCAGCGTCGTGTCGATGCGCGTGCCTCGCTTGATGAAGAGCGTGACCGGCGTCTTTTCGCAGATTTCGGCAAGGCGCGCGCGTTGCGCCTCTTCGAGCGGTCCTTCGACCGCCACACCGCGACGGATGTACTGGTTCCCGTCGTGATCAGCATGCAGGCTGACCTCAACGGCGATCGTGGCGGCCGGCCACGTCTTGCGCTGCATGTACATGCGCAGCGTGGCGGCTGTGCACGCGGCAAGCCCGGACAGCACGAACGCGAATGGCGCGGGGCCGCGATCCTGGCCGCCTTCGTGGGGGCCTTCGTCGCCCGTCAGCGGGTGGCGGCCAGCCTCGATGGCGACGACGTAGTCGGGCGCGTCGGCGGAAAGACGAGCAGTGGCGGAGGCGAGCGGCATGGGTAACTCCTCGGAGTGGCGCGATCTCGCGCGATAGATCGGTTGAATGGCGTGATGCTTTGGGCTTCGCCGGGCACATGCGGTGCACGGGCTCCTAGCCTGCATGTGCGGTGATGCTATTGCCATCATACTGGGCCAGTCGCTGCCCAGGGTGCATTGGCGAGGTGATCAAATCGGTCGAGGGAATGCTGCCGATTGCGAAGGCACCCGGTTTTAATGAAGGACAAAGTGCTGCCGACGGCTGGGCTTCCCTCGATGAATAGTCGACGCATGACAGCAGCACATTGTCACGCCACACCAGGCGCGATAAGGAAAGGCCGCCAGGTGGCAGGGTGGTGCATCTGAATTGCTCAAAGATCCACGCACTGAGACGATCCTCCTCCGTCTCAGTACCGCCGTGAACGGCCATCCTCGGCCGTTCATCCACAGAGTGACGCGGACGCTCCAACGTCTGCGTCAACCGCAGATAGCCATCATTCACCTGGAAAACTCGTCCCTAAGCGCTCCATATATCCTGCGATACCGCGCAAGCCGATCCCCGATCATCGCTCGCTGCCCTGCATCCGGCTCACATACCTCAATCGTTGCCGGAGCCGCGCACACCTCCGCAACGTTCTCCCCCGTCACCGCCAACCGCGCAAGCCGCGCCGCACCCAAAGCGGCACCGACATCTCCACCATCATGACGGCGCATCGCAACCCCGGTCGCCGTTGCACAAAGCTTCGCCCAGAACCGGCTACGCGACCCACCGCCAATAAAGGACGCCGTCTCCAACGTCGTCCCGGCACCTTGTAGCGCCGCGTAACCATCGGCCATCGCAAAAGCCACACCTTCCATCACGCTATACGCAAGCTCGGCTTCACCGTGAGCACCCGTTAGTCCCCAAAACACACCCTTAGCATTTGCATCATTGTGAGGTGTACGCTCGCCGCTCAGATACGGCAGAAACAGCGGCGCGTCTCGCACATCCGCTTTCTCAGCCAAACCCGCAAGCTCGGCGACGTCCTTCTTAAGCACCTCCGACAACCACGCGAGACTCGAAGCCGCCGACAGGATCACACTCATCTGATGCCACCGATCCGGCAAGCAATGGCAAAACGCATGCACCGCTTGCGCGGGATTCGGCGCAAACCTGTCTGTCCCGGCAAACAGCACACCAGACGTACCCAACGACAGAAACGCACTACCGGCCTCGGCGACACCCATACCGATCGCACTGGCCGCGTTATCACCCGCACCACCACACAAAAGCACAGGGTCAGCAATACCCCATTCGCGCCGCAATGATTCGTTCAACTGTGCCGCCGCCTCGCTACCTTCCACCAGCCGCGGCATATGCTCACGCGAAAGACCGGTCGCGGAGAGCATCCTGTCCGACCAGTCACGCTTCGCTACATCGAGCCACAGCGTGCCCGACGCATCGGACATGTCGGAGACGAACTCGCCCGTTAGCCGCCACGCGACGTAATCCTTCGGCAACAGGACCTTGTGCGCAGCGCGGAACACGGCCGGTTCGTATTTAGACAGCCAGAGCAGTTTCGGTGCGGTGAAACCCGGCATCGCCAGGTTGCCGGTAATCGAGCGCGACTCCGGAACCAGCGCTTCGAGCTCCACACATTCGGCAAACGCCCGGGTGTCGTTCCACAGGATCGCCGGGCGTAACACCTGTCCGGTGCGATCGAGCAGGGTCGCGCCGTGCATCTGTCCGGATAACCCAATCCCGCGTAGCGCCGAAAAGCCCGCGGGATTCGATGCCCGTACCTGCGCGATGGCATCCAGTGTGGCGTGCCACCACGCCTGCGGACTCTGTTCGGACCAGTGAGGATGAATTTTCTCGACTTCGAGCCGTGCACTGCCGGTGGCGATCGTGTGCGATTCGTCGTCTGTGAGTAACGCTTTTACCTCGGAGGTCCCAAGGTCGATTCCAAGGAAGGTCAAGAGTGTCGTCCTGGTTTTTGCGGCGGGCTCGTCTTGCCGAAGCAAAACGTCAAGCCGCGATCATGTGTTCGTTAAGCTGATGCAGCGCGCGAAACTTCGATGGCGGCATCGCCTTCGTTGAAAGGAATTGACGATTGAAGTTCGACAGATTGTTGAAGCCAACGCGGTAGCAGATCTCCGTCACGCTGAGCGTCGAACACATCAGCAGTTCACACGCTTCGTTGATCCGCAGCCGGTTCTGGTACTGCACAAACGTGCACCCGGTGTGTCGCCGGAAAAAGCGTGTGAATGTGCTGACGCTCATGCCGGCAAGCTCGGCGACATCCGCTTCGCGCAAGGTGCCCGGGAGGTTCTGTTGAATGTACGAGAGCACCTGGTTGATCGTGGACTGCATGTAGCGATGCGCGTTGACGTCGTATGCGGGTCCAGCCAGCAGGGTGCGCTCGGTGCATGACGACAACCTGTCGAAGATCGCCATCAACAATTCGACGCGGCGGCAACCGTGTGAAACCGCAAGCTCCAGCATCATGGGCGCAATGGCCAGACCCACCGCATCCGGAAACTGGATGCCGCGTGCCGCATCGTCGACGAGGCCGACGATCGGGTGCAATTCGGTGAACGCGGCCGCCATGCGTTCAACCGCGTCACGCGAAAACTGGAGAACCACGTCGCGTGACGGCACGGTGTCGCGCTCGCCGACTTCGCTGATCCAGTTGTGCGGCAAATTCGGTCCGGTGATCACCAGGTTGCCCGGCGCGAAATCGCCGATGAAATCGCCGACAAAAAACTTGCCGGTCGACGCCCGGATGACGTGAATCTCATACTCCGGATGAAAGTGCCATTTCGCCACCGTATGCGGATAGTCATGCACCCAGGCACGGAACGACTCGTCCCGTCGCGTGTGCACCAACTCCAGATCTGGATTCATACCGCTTCTCCTTCCCGGCTGTCTCGACGCCGCGTCTTCTTGTGTTAATGCAAAGCCGCTCCCTGCACGCTCGCGCCTTGATGTGGCGGGCCGGCGAGTGTTGTTCTGCTGCCCTGGGAAACGGGCAATGAAACGTTTTGCTCCGTCTGGGCGTCAAAAACGTGCAGATCAGCGGTTTTGAACTGAAACGTTACCACGCTATCCAGTTCGGGCAGGTCATCCGCCGGCACCAGGGCGGCCAGGCGTTCGCCGGCGAATTCGAACGTGACCAGCGCCTCCGCACCCAGCAGTTCGATCAGCTCCACTTTGCCGCGAAGTTTTAGCGAGCCAGCCTCGTCGTCCGCAGACGCCACCTTCAGATAGTTCGGCCGGATCGCCAGCTTCACCGCCTGACCGGCCTGCAGTCCTGCGAAACGTGGCCCGGCGAGCGCCCAGCGCTGGTTCTGCACCTGCACGAAGCAGGCTTCACCCGTTCGCTCGACCGTCCCGGACAGGAAATTCATGGCGGGCGTGCCGATGAACCCCGCGGCGAACAGCGTATGCGGGAAATGGTAGAGATCGGATGGCGTGCCGGCCTGCTCGATCCGCCCACCTCGCATCAGGATCACGCGGTCGGCGAGCGTCATGGCCTCGAGCTGGTCGTGGGTCACATATACCGTCGTGGTCTTCAGGCGCAGATGTAGCCGCTTGATATCGCCTCGTAACTGGGCTCGCAGTTTTGCGTCGAGGTTGGACAGCGGCTCATCGAAGAGGAATACCTCGGGTGTCTTGATCATCGCCCGGGCGATCGCAGCGCGCTGCTGCTGGCCGCCGGACATGGCGCGCGGTTTGCGATCGAGCAGCGCGTCGAGGTTCAGCATCGCAGCGACTTCGCGCACGCGACGATCGATCTCCGCAGCCGGTACCTTCAATCGACGCAAACCAAACGCGACGTTGTCATACACCGTCATGTGCGGATACAGGGCGTAGTTCTGGAACACCATCGCGACGTTACGCTCGCGTGCCGGCAAGTCGTTCACGATGGTGTCGCCGATTGCCAGGTCGCCGCCGGTAATACCTTCGAGACCCGCAATCATGCGAAGCATCGTGGACTTGCCACATCCGGATGGGCCGAGCAGCACCACGAACTCGCCGTTGGTAATTTCCATATCGAGTGGGTGCAGCACCGGCGGCCCGCCGTCGTAACGTTTCGTGAGACCTCTGCAGACGATTTTGGCCATGGTTCAGTCCATCTCGATCTGGATTTTGACATCGTTCGGGCGGCCTGCTGCGGCCTCTTCGAACGCCTTGAGGCCGTCGGCGAACGCGAACTTGCGCGAGATGAATGGCTTCACGTCGATCATGCCCGAGCTGATCAGCGCCAGCGCGCGCGGGAACACATTCGCGTAGCGGAACACCGATTCGAGGCGCGCTTCCTTCGCCTGCATGGCGACGACGTCGAGCGGCACGCGGTCGACCGGCATGCCGACGAGCACCGCGCAGCCACCTGGGCAGAGCAGGTCGAACAGGTCGTCGTAGACTTTCGTGCTGCCGCTCGCTTCGAATACGACGTCGGCACCCCAACCCGTGGTGACTTCACGGACGACATCGGTGAGACGTTGCTCGCGCACATTCACGGTTGTCACCGCCGGATTGCCGGCAAAGAGCGCCAGTTTTTCCTTGACCATGTCGGCCAGAATGACACGCGATGCGCCGCCCGCCAATGCCGCCAAGGCGGTCATCGCGCCGATCGTCCCAGCACCGATTACAACCGCGACATCGCCGGGTTTCATCGCGGCCTTCTTGGCGGCCTGCAGCCCGATGGATAGCGGTTCGACAATCGCGCCCTCCGCGAAGGACACATTGTCGGGAAGCCGGAAGGTGAACGCCGCCGGATGCACGACATAAGGCGTCAGGCAACCGTGAATGGGCGGCGTGGCCCAGAAGCGCACGGCAGGGTCCAGGTTGTACAGGCCGCGCATCGTCGCCGGTGAGTCGAATTGCGGAATGCCCGGCTCCATGCAAACGCGGTCGCCTACACGCAGATGCGTGACCTCGCTGCCGGTTTCGACCACCGTGCCGGATGCTTCGTGACCGAGCACCATCGGTGCGTCGACCTTGAACGGTCCGATGCGTCCGTGCGTGTAGTAATGGATGTCGCTACCGCACACGCCAACCGTATGAATCTTGATCTTGACGTCGCGAGGACCGACTTCGAGCGGCAAGTCGATATCGCGCAGCGCGAGTTGACGCGCTTCTTCGAGTACGAGGGCTTTCAAAACGATCTCCTTACTTGCCTTTGAGCATTGAATTCAACAGCCGGCTCAGCACGCCGACGAAAATAATCGGAGGAAGCGCGAGCAGGACCGTGGACGCGTTGATCACGCCCCACGGCACCTCCTGCCCGAGCGAAGTGAACGCGGAGGCAACCACCGGCAGCGTCGCGCTTCTCGACGACGTCAACGCGAGTGCGATCATCAGTTCATTCCAGACCAGCACGAAGCTGAATACGATGCCTCCCATCAGCGTGGTGGCGCTGATCGGCAACGCAATGCGCCAGAACACGCCGTACGGGCCGTAGCCGTCCAGCGTGGCGGCTTCTTCGACTTCGCGTGGCAGACGCTGGAACACCGGAATGGACAACCAGGTGATGGTCGACAACGTGACCAGCAGATAGGTCACCACCATCGAGAGCTTCGTGTCGTACAACCCAAGATCGACCCAGATCGCGATCAAGGGGATAGCGACCGCGACCGGTGGCAGGAACCGCAGCGACAATAGAAAGAACTGGATGTCGCGCTTGCCCGGCACGTGATAGCGCGCGATCACATAAGCCGCGGGTACGCCGAGCAGCGCGCCCAGCAAGACCGCACAACCGACGATAGAAAGACTGTTGGCGAGTCCGATGAGAACCTCGGGGCTCGACACGACCTGCCGGTAGTTGTCGAGTGTCGGCGTAAAGATGAAGCGCGGCGTCGGCGTGACGATGTCGAGCAGGTTTTTCAGCGAGTTGAGAAATGCCCAGAAGATCGGAAACACGGCCACGATGGCGAGCGCAGCGCCGAACGACCATGCGGCGCTGCGCGAAATCAGTCTTCCCATTTGTTCACCCGCTTCCAGATGAAAGTGAAAATCAGCGTGGTCGCAACCATCATCAACACCGCCATGCTCGACGCGTAGGAGACCTTGCCGGACAAGCCGATGCCTTGCGAATACGCGTACATATCGAGGGTTTCAGTCGTGATCCCAGGGCCGCCTTTAGTCATCACATAGACCAGATCGAACGAGCGCAGCGATTCGACCATCTTGATGAACACGAGGCTCATGATTGGCACCTTGAGCATCGGCAGCGCGATATACGCGTAGACCTGCCACGTGCGCGCATAGTCCAGCCGGGCGGCCTCGAGTGGTTCGGGCGGCAGCGTCTCGAGCAGTTTCAATACGACGACCGCGAAGAACAGCCCCCACTGCCAGATGTCGACGAGCGCCACCGCGTACAGCGCCAGGTGCGGATCGGATAGAAACGCCGTGTTGTCGATGCCCAGCAGACCCAGAAACCAGCTAAGAATGCCCGTGAGCGGCGAATACATGAACTTCCAGATGAAGGCCGCCGACACGCGCGGTAGCAGCACCGGCACGATCAGCAACAGCGAAATGACGCTACGCATCCGGCCATGGATCTGCTCGAACAGATAGATCGCGATCAGCACGCCGACCGCGACTGCGCCGACCACCGTGACGAATTCCCAGATCGCCGACACCTCGATGGAATTGAGGAACCGCCTGTCCGAGAACAACCGGGAAAAATTGCGCAGCCAGACATACTCGCTGTCCGGGTAGCGCAGCACGCGATTCTTCAGCGCGAGGTTGATTGCCGCGATGGTAGGAACCAGACCGAGGAGCGCCATCACGGCAAGCGGCGGTCCAAGAAATACGAACGGAAGGCTGGTTTTGCCCCGATTGAACATTGACTTCTCCAACAGCGTAGAGTCCGCGAACCTGGTGTTCGCGTGAGACCTCGACTGGATCTGCGTTGCCCCCTGGTGCACACCGCGTGCAGCAAGGGGCGCCCACGCTACTTCTTCGCGCCGTGTTCCATCGCATCCTGAGCGTATTGAACGGCGTCGTTCAACGTCGCCTGAACGTCCGGCTGCGTACCCGTGAACACTTCCTCCAGCGCGATACCGAGGTTGTCGCCGATGTCCGGCCACTGCGGGCTCGACCAGATCGTGACCTTCGTTACGGGGTTGGTGTCGTTCAGGCCGGCGAGAATCTGCGGTTTGACGTGTTTCTGGAAGTAATCGCTCTTGATCGTGCTCGAGCGGTTGTAGTCGCTAAAAACGTTGTCGCGAAGGCGGGCCTGTTCCTGATCCTTGCCCGTCGCCCAGGCAATGAACTTGCCTGCGGCCTGACGCGTGCATTCATCCTTGGCGCCGACGGAAGAAATTGCGAGGCCGTGACCGTAGGCAGCGGACGGCAACGGTGCAGGCGGCCTGACGTATCCCACCTTGTCCGCGACACTAGACTTGGTGGGATCTTCCATCCAGTCGGCGAACGGCGTCGATTCGATCATGAACGCGACCTTGCCGGAACGGAACGCTTCGAGCGCATTGCTCCAGTCGTACGTCGCCGCGCCCGGGGGCGCGTATTTGAAGAGGTCCCGATACAGTAGGGTGGCCTTCACCGCGGCCGGCGAATTGAAATCCGGCGCCTGGCTCTTGTCGGTCCATGTGCCGCCCTCGGCGAGCATGAACGGCGCCCAGCGCCACACGTTCATGCCCGAGCCGCGCTGGCCGCGTGCAACCCAGCCGTACATGTTGGGCGGGGCGTTGAGCTTCTTGATGTCCGCAACGAGTTCGTCGAGCGTTTTCGGCACCGGGAGATGCGCTTTCTCAAGAAGGTCACGACGGTAGAACAGGAAGTCGCCGCCGCCGATCAGCGGAGCGAAATACGCGACGCCTTTATAGCTTGCCACTGCGCGGCGGCCAGGCAGGAAGTCGTCGTAGTCGGCGTCTTTCGGGTAGTACTTCAGCAGCGGTACGACCCAACCAGCCGATGCGAACTCGGCGACGTTCGCCTCATCGACGTAATAGATCTGATAGGAACCGGCACCCGTCGACGCGTCGAGTCGTGATTTCGAACGACGATCGTTCTCACCAAAGTAATTGATTTCAATCTTGGTGCCGCTGCGTTTTTCATAGTCGGGCAGCGACTTCTCCATGACAGTCAGGCCGAGGCTCTTCTGGGCCAGCACCTTGAGCACGGGCACGTTGCAGGTCTGTGCCGTCGCCAGCATCGGAAAACTTGCGCTCAGGAACGCGCAAGCTGTCAGTAATTGAGTGGGTTTCACGCTCGTCTCCGCTTTTGGAATGTTCTTTGGTATCGCCATACGGGCGCTGCGATTGGGAGCAGAGCAAGCGTACGGTGAGGAGAACTGTAGTGGTCGCGGCCAATGCCCAGCCACTGCAAAAGGCGGAAGCCGCTGATACTTTTTGCTCGCACTTTGGGTGCGGCGCACAAAATGTGTCAGTGAGCGAGGCGGGTCCGTGGGAGGTCTACTCCCCGGCACTGGGGCCCAGATCGGTCGCATATAATGGCTTTGAACTCGAACACGGCGTTTGCGTGCGAGATCAGGCCGGCGCGGCCGTAAAAGAAAATATATTCGAGAGAACGGGGGTTGGGGATGCACAATAATCAGCAGGGGACGCTGCAGGCTGCTCCAGGTCGGGATCTCTTCGCGCCACGGGTCCTCATCGGCATTTTCCAGGGATTGGTACTGTATGTGCTCTTGAACGCTGCGCATAATCGCAGCGGCATCGCAACGATCCCGCTTCTGTTTTTCCCATTGCTTCTTGTCACCCTACTCATCCCGCCCGTGTTCATCGTGGGGCTGCAACGAATGAGGGGGACCCGGCTCGCGATGTGGGCCGCCGTGCTCGCCGCGGTGGTGGCAATCCTTGGCTATCACGACGCATGGCGATCGGCAGGCGCTGAGCTTGCCGGAGTGCAAGCATTCGGCCACGCCGGGGTTCCACTGCCGTCAATGGCCGTGACCTTCTACAGCGGCGAGATTGTATTTATCGCGTATTGCCTCATTCTCGCTGGCGAGGCTGCAAGGTCGTGGTTCGCCCCCTACGAATCGTACTTCGAACTTAGCTGGAAACTTGGGCTTCAGGTTTGCCTGTCAGGGTTGTTCGTCTGTGCGCTCTTTCTCGTGCTCTGGCTGGGCGCCGCGCTTTTCCTGTTGCTGAAGTTGCATTTTCTCGAGCAACTCCTGCGCGAATCGTGGTTCAACATTCCCGTGAGCGCGATGGCGTTTGCGTCAGCCCTGCACATCACCGATGTAAGGCCGGACATCATCCGGGGCTCGCGCACGCTTGCCTTGTCGCTGCTCTCGTGGTTGCTCCTGGTCCTCGTTGTCATTGTCGGCGGATTCCTCGCCTCCCTGCCGTTCACCGGACTCGGATTGCTATGGGCCACACGGTCTGCTACGTGGATCCTGCTCGGCGTCGCGGCGTTAAAAATTATTCTCGTGAACGCTGTTTTCAAGGGCGGCCCAGGGTCCGATCCCGCACCGCGAGTACTGCGTGTCTGCATGAGAATTTCATGTCTGATGCTTCCCGTGCTGGTGATACTTGCAACCTACGCGCTCGCGCTGCGGATCGAGCAGTATGGGTTCACGCCGCACCGCATTTTGGCGTGTGCAGGAACGTTCGTGGCTTACTTCTATGCCATCGGCTATACGTGGGCGGCGCTTGCTCGCACCGACACCCTCGCGAGGATCGCGCCCGTGAACGTGATCACGGCGTGGGTATCGGTCGCTGTCCTCGTTGCGGTATTCACGCCGTTGGCCGATCCGGCACGTCTGTCGGTGAACAGCCAGGTCGACCGTCTCCTTGCGAGCAAGGTTGCACCCGAGAAATTCGATTACAGCTTCTTGCGGTACAGATCCGCGAGATACGGATTGCAGGCACTCGCGCGCCTGCAGGGGGAGACCAGCGTAGCGAATGCCGCGACCGTTCGTGAACTGAGCACGCAGGCCGCACGTCAGCCCGTTCAAGGCGTTTTGGGCGCAGCCAATCCGGATGCCGCGACACTCGCCCTCAACATCGTGTCGCGCACGCCCGGGCAGCCGGTTCCGGCGTCGTTTCTCTCGAAGGACTGGAAGCAGGTCGAGCAGAAGTGGATGCTCCCCGCTTGCTTGAACTTTGGCGCGGTGAAGTGCGACGCTTACCTCGTCGACCTGACCGGCGATCACAAATCTAACGTTGTGCTCTTCCCGAACAGCGGAAATATTGGCTACGTGTTTGATCAGGCCGGCGATGGAGATTGGCAACTGGTGGGCAAGTTTTCGATCGCACCGGACTGCGCTGCCGTTCGTGATGCCTTGACGAAGGGGACTTTTCAGCTCGTTGAACCGCGGCTTCGAGACATTCAGGTCAATGGTCAACGCGTCGAAGTAGAGGCGATGCCGACGCGCAGCGCGGTGTGCTCGAGACAGTAGGTACTAGCTTACGAGTGGCCCGCGAATAACCGCGCCAAGGCGCGCGACGGTCCTTCGTGGGCCACGTGCTGTCGATCGTTCGTCGATAAAAAATACAGGGCATATGGAAAACGATAAAACACCAGTGACTGAATTCCCGTTGATCGGCCGATTCTGGCTCGGCGCGCTGATAGGCGTCCTTAGTGCATTGGGGGCGACGTACATGCTGGCGCACGGGGGGAAGCCATGGATCGGAAACACGGGTTGGGCGTGGCATGCGGCGGGTGTGAGTTACCGGACGCGAGAAGTATTGTATGGGCTGATTTTTGCAGCGATCGCCGTCGCCTGTTTCGGCTGGTGCTTTTTAGGACCGTGGCTTGCGCGTCGAATTCTGATGACAGCGCAGGGACTAACCATCGTCGAGCCGCCAATCCTGTCAAAGCCGCCGACGATGATTCCGTACCCCGCGATCAGCAATCTGCGGCGCTACCAGCCGTCTTCGCCGACACGGCGCGGGAACTATTCCCGCAAGGCGCTGGAGACGGTCGGTTTCACGTTCCAGGGGCGGCCTTATGGATTTCAACGATACCGGTTCCGCAGCGATCAGGAGTTTGAGAACTTCTATCGGCTCATCACTGAGCGCGTGCGACCAGTTAGCCATGCTGAGTGATACGACAGGAGTCGGCCGCAAATTGAATGCGCGGTGCCTGGCGTGATTTCCTGTTGTGCTGGAGAACTGGAAGGTCTGATACGGAAGTTCGGCATGGGACAGCGTGCGGCCAGTTTCAGCTATTCAACACCGCTGCCTGAATCGTCGACAATGCATTCACCTGCGTCATGTAGCTATAAGTGACGACATCAAGAGTGCGAAATGCAGGGCGGATTGAGGGCAACTGACATGGGTCGAGGAACCAGGGTTCTCCTTGTGGCGGCGGTAGTCGTGTTTCTTGTTTCGATCGGGATTGGAATACGCTTCTTCAGATGGCAGGGTATGAACTACGCGTTCGCTCCAGAATCGGTTTCCACGCCGACATGGCCGCCCTGAATAATTTTCGGGCTCTAACGACTTTTCCCATGTCGGTCGATTCTGCGTTCGAGAGTTTTGCCGATCATCGTCAGACAATGACCGGCCACAGAAGACGCAACGCGCGGTTTAGTTCGAAAGCACCGAGCTAACCCGGGATAGTGCGGAAGCCTGGATCGAGCATCAGGTTCAGGTTCTGAACCGCAGCGCCGGATGCACCTTTGCCAAGATTATCGAAAACCGCGGCTAGCAGCACGTGCCCGTGTTCCACGTTGGGAAATACGCTCAAGCGCATGTCGTTCGTACCGTTCAGCACTTGCGGATCCAGGTGCTTTAACGCACACGACTCCTGCAGCGGCAAAACATGCACGTGGGCCGCCTCGGCATAGTGCCGGGCTAGGCATGCATGTAACGCGGAGCCATCCACGTCAGGCGCCAGCAGCCGCAACGCCAAGGGCACGGTCAATACAATGCCCTGGCGGAACGCACCATACGAAGGGACGAAGATGGGGCGTTGCGCGAGCCCGGCGTGCTGCTGGATCTCCGGGGTGTGCTTGTGCGCGAGTTCCAGACCATAGACCTGGTATGAAGGCGCATTGGCGGCACCTTGCCCCTCATGTTCCTCCACGCCGGCACGCCCGCGTCCGGAGTAGCCGGACACCGCATGAATGCTGATCGGATAGCTGTCTGGTATGAGCCCAGCCTGTAGCAGGGGACGCAGCAGGCCAATCGCACCGGTCGGATAGCAACCAGGATTGGTGACCCGGCGTGCATTCGCGATGCGTTCCGCCTGTCCCGGCGTCATCTCCGGAAAACCGTATGTCCAGTCCGGCTGCGTGCGGTGGGCGGAACTTGCGTCGATTACCCTGACGGCAGGATTGACGATGGTATCCATCGCCTCTCGCGCGGCGTTGTCGGGTAGGCAGAGGATAGCGATGTCGCAAGCGTTGATGGCCTCGGCGCGGCGCTTCGGATCCTTGCGGTCCGCAGCGGGAAGCGTAAATAGCTTCAGGTCGCTCCGGTCGCGAAGCCGTTCATGGATTTGCAACCCGGTAGTGCCTTGGTCGCCGTCGATAAAAACAACGGGAGAGCTCATGTGCGAAATACTCCGGTGACTGGGTCATAACAAATAGTGTGAGCCCCTATCTTCCGTGCACCGCTAGAATAGTGAAGTTGAATTTCATAACGCTAACATTCAGCTTTTCTGAATCTGGACGCCGACATGCGAGAGATCAGCCTGGACCGCCTGCGCACCCTGGTCGCTATTGCCGACCGCGGCTCATTCGCCGACGCGGCGCGTGCGCTGCACCTGGCGCCGCCAACGGTCAGCCTGCACATCGCTGAACTGGAAGACCGTATTGGAGCCCCGCTCCTGTCACGGAAGCGCGGACATGTCCGGCCGTCGGCGATAGGCGAGTTGTTGATAGGGCGCGCGCGTCGACTGCTGGCCGACGCGGAGCAGGCGTTGGACGACGTTCATCGGCAGGTGCAAGGGCTCGCCGGACGCGTGCGGCTCGGGGCATCGACCGGCGCGATCGCGCACCTGTTGCCGCAAGCGCTCGAGGTGCTGCGCCAACACCATCCTGCTATCGACATTCAGGTTGCGGTACTCACTTCGCACGAAACGCTAACCCGGCTGGCCGACGGAACGCTGGATGTCGGGCTGGTTGCGCTGCCTCAGTCCCCGGTGGCCGGACTCGTCATCAAGCCCTGGCGTCGCGACCCCGTCATGGCCTTCGTGCCGGCACATTGGCGGTGTCCGGCTCGTATCACGCCTGAGTGGCTCGCTGCCCGGCCTCTCATTCTCAATGACACCACTACGCGTCTCTCGCGTCTGACCGCGGAGTGGTTTGCGGCTGGCGGTCACCATCCTGCACCGCGCATTCAGCTCAACTACAACGACGCAATCAAGAGTCTGGTCGCGGCAGGTTACGGCGCAGCGCTGCTGCCGCATGAGGCCACTACGCCATTGCCCGACCCGCGCATTGCCATGCGTCCGCTGCGCCCTGCGTTGTGGCGTCGCCTTGGCGTTGCACATCGTGCGGGGTACGTCGAACGTTCCACGCAACACGTACTCGATGTGTTGTGGAATTTCCGATTGGCGTAGGAATTGCCTCTTACCGCCTTGGTTCGTTCTGGCTGGGACGCTAGTCTATTACCCGGCAAGACGAACGACTGGCAGTGTCTGGGCGGATGTGTGCTGCTGTATGCCAGCTTACAAACTCAGAAAATTTCTCTTAAAGACATAGGATTAAGAAAAAATCTGCTGCCAGAATATTTCGCGTAGTTCCGGCAAACCATGCGGATTTTCTGTCCACACTACGCTAGGCGTCTAAACGGAGGCAAACGATGACACGAGTTCGCGTTGCTGGCTTCACCATCTCGCTCGACGGATACGGAGCAGGCCCGGATCAGGACATCAACAATCCGCTCGGTGTTGGCGGGACGGAACTGCACCAATGGCTTGTCCCAACACGCACGTTCCAGCGGGCCTTGTTCGGCAAGGACGGCGGTACGACCGGGGTTGACGATGATTTCGCCGCCCGTGGCTTTCAGAATGTTGGGGCCTGGATTCTTGGGCGGAACATGTTCGGACCCATTCGTGGGGACTGGCCGGATACAAACTGGAAAGGCTGGTGGGGAGACAACCCACCGTATCACGTTCCAGTCTTCATCTTGACCCATCATGCTCGTCCCCCCATCGAGATGGAAGGCGGCACGACGTTCCACTTCATAACAGGAGGCATTCGCGAGGCGCTCGACCGTGCACGCGAGGCCGCTGCCGGAATGGACGTGCGGATCGGCGGTGGGCCGGACACAATCCGGCAGTATCTCCGTGAAGGCCTCATTGATGAACTGCACTTTGCTATCTCGCCGGTCCTGCTCGGCCGGGGAGAATCGCTGTTCGGAGGGATCGACTTGCGGGCTCTGGGATACGAATGCGTTGAATTCGTAGCGTCGGAGAAGGCCACGCATGTCGTCCTACGACGCCAGGGGCACACGGGCGCCTAACCACTCGCTGAAGGCCGACGTCCCTGGCGGGCCGCGGCCTTAGCCTGGACGTTGAGTGTCCGCTTTTCCAATCCGATTCGGGTGTTCTCGACGTTCACGATGGTTACCGGTTAGTGCATGCGATGTCGATATGCGAACGTCCGCAACGTCGGCCCCAAACGGCAAACTTCTGCTCAGTCGTATCGACAGAACTGCAGAATGGCATCGGCAACTTCCTGCGGCGCTTCGCGCTGCGGGAAGTGTCCCACTCCATCGAGCACCTTTCGCTCATAGCGCCCGAGGAAGAAAGCCTCCCGTCCACTGGAACTATCGGGATGGTTGCAGGTGTCCGCCCCGCCGTGCAGCACCAGCGTTGCAACCGATAACCTCGGTGCGGGATTCAGACGCGCCTCGTCCTCGGCATAGGCAGGATCGCCGTCGACAAAGCCCCAACGGTGGCGGTAGGAATGGAGCACGATCTCGGCCCAATCGTCGCCCTCGAATGCCTGCGCTGCCTCGTCGAAGTCGGCTTCCGCATACCAGCCGGCCGGCGCCCAGGTGTCCCACATCTGTCGGGCGAAGGTTTTACGTTCGTCCCGCACTACGCGCTCGCCCCGCGGCGTGGCCATAAACCAGTGGTACCAGTAATTGCGCGCCTGCTGCAGGGTCAGCAACTGGTCCGGAGCGTTGGTGCCGTATCCCACCGATAGCATCGCCAGATGTGAAGCCACGCCGTTTCGCAAGCCGCAAGCATTTGCGACCGCGCGTGCGCCCCAATCGTGGCCGACTAAAACCGGCCGCTCCAGACCCAGCACGTCGAGGAAATCCAGCAGATCGCGGCCCAGTGCGGACAACTGACCACTTCTAGGTGTGGCCGTATCGCGGAACCGGGTGGGCGCGAAGCCTCGCAGCGCCGGCGCGAGCACGCGGTAACCCGAGCCGGCCAGTATGGGCGCTACGCTCTTCCAGCACTGCGGGCTGTCCGGCCAGCCATGCAGCAGCACCGCCGTGTGCGACCCCTGTGGATTCCATTCGAGATAGGCGATGTCGAGCCGCTCAGTAACGGCGTGACGGTAGGTATTCATGGTTTTCCTCGTGCAAACAGGGATGTACCACGATAGCTCGACTTCTCGTTTTGATTGGTGAATAATCATTGCTCATTGATAATTTTTCGTGTCGAATGATTTGATGGACATTCTGGCCACCGCCGACGGTGTTCCGCTCGATACCGTGTTACTGCGCACCTTTATCGAAGTTGTGGATAGCGGCAGCTTTGCCACGGCTGCCGAGCGTCTGGCGTTGACACCGTCGGCTGTGAGCGGGCATATCAAGCGTCTGGAACAGATCGTCGGGGTTAGTCTGTTGACACGCACGACTCGCCGCCTTGAGTTGACGCAGGGCGGCGACACCTTGTACGCCTATGGCCGCAATATCCTGGATCTGGAGCGCGAGGTCCGCGCGAAACTGCGCGGCGCGCCGCTGCGCGGGCTGCTGCGGGTCGGTGCATCGGAAGACTTTGCTGGAACCTGGCTGCCCAAGGTATTGCAGCGTTTTCGCCAATGGCATCCTGGGGCGACGATCGATCTGAAAGTCGGCGTCACCGCCGATCTATTACGCCAGCAAGAGCGCGGGCGTCTGGATCTTGTGTTCGGCAAGCAATGCAGCCGCGTCGAAAAAGGCGGCGAGCTGTTGTGGGAAGAGCCGCTAATCTGGGTGTTTTCGGAGGATCAGCCACTGGATCCTGACCAGCCGCTGCCGCTGGCCGTGTTTCCCGATCCTTGCATCTATCGGGAGTCGGCGATTACAGCATTGAACAAGGCGGGCCGGGCGTGGCGGCTGGTGTTCGAGAGCAGCAGCATGGCAGGCTGCCTGTCGGCGGCACGCTCGGGTTTTGCTGTTACGGTCATCGCCGATAGTCAGCGAGTCGAAGGCTTGTGCCAGTTGGGTCGCAAACAAGGATTGCCCGCGTTGCCGGTTGCACGTTTCTACGCGTTTCCTCGCTCGGACTCGCCTGCCAGCGTGGCGTTGATCGATGCTGCACGCCGCGCCGGCCAGCAGGTTCGCTTCAGTCCACGCGCGCTTCGTGGCTGATCACGTTATTGGAACAACTATGCCTTCTCCTCTCTCGCCTGCTGCCGTAGATGCGCTGCGTGCCCGCACGCCTGGCGTGCAAAGCACCACCCATTTCAACCACGCCGGCGCCTCGCTGCCGTCTTCGGCCACGCTGGAGGCGATACACGCTCATCTTTGGCGCGAAGCCACCGCGGGACCGATGGAAGCCGGCGTAGCCGGACGCGAGCAGACTGAGCGCGCGCGTCTGCTCGCGGCGCAATTGCTGAACGCCCGGCCGACCGAGATTGCGTTGACCACCGGCAATTCGCCCGGTTGGAGCGCCGCATTCGCCGCATTGGGACCTTGGCGATCCGGCGAACGCATTCTGGTCGGGCGCCACGAATGGGGCGGCAATCTGGCCAGCATGCGCCTCTTGGCGCAGCGCGCCGGTGTGTCGATAGAGGACATTCCGTCGGACTCCAGTGGTGCAGTGGATCCCCGCGCGCTGGAAGCGATGCTCGACGATCGGGTGCGTCTGATTGCGCTAACCTGGCTGCCGGCGAACGGCGGCCTCATCAATCCGGCCGCGGCGATCGGGCAGGTCGCGCGCCGTCACGGCATCCCGTACTTCATCGACGCCGCGCAGGCAGTGGGTCAACTTCCTGTCGACGTAGTCGAGGTGGGTTGCGATGTTCTGAGCGGTGCGGGCCGTAAAGCACTGCGTGGTCCGAGAGGCACGGGCCTGTTGTATGTCAGACAGGATTTTCTATCCCGTTTGACGCCGGCGTTCGTCGACACGTGGTCCGCGCCGCTGGATGTGAACGGCGAACCCGTCTTGCGAAACGATGCTGCGCGGTTCGAATCGGCGGAAGCGTCGCTGGCGCTGCGCTGCGGACTTGCCAATGCGTTGCAGGAAGCCCTGGAGATCGGGATCGACACTATCCGCGCGCGGATCGACGGCATCGCACAGACGTTGCGTATGCAACTGGCCGACATTCCGGGTGTGACGGTGCTCGATCAAGGCGTGGAACGATCCGGCCTGGTGGCATTCAACGTGGCGGGGTTGGACGCCGTATCGGTGCAGCGCAGTCTTGCGGCTCAAGGTGTCTCGATCGGTAGCAATGGCGTCGGCTACACGCCGCTGGATATGGAATTCAGAGGACTTAAGCAGATCGCGCGTGCCTCGGTCAGCTACCTGACCACCGAGCCGGAGATCGGCAAACTACTGGACGGAATACGAGCACTGGCGCATTAGCGATCAAGCCGCACCCGAGCGTGCAGAGGGGGCGGCTTCTTCGTGATCGCCGGCGCCGGGGTTCGTATCTTGACCCCGGGCGATGAGATGCGCTTCGCTGGGCATCCTGCGCCCGGCATCGCCCATGTGGTTCGCGAATCAGTTCTGGCCGCTTGCCGGTTAGGGCGCGACCTTGTCGATTTCCTCATAAACGCGGCTGAGCCAGACCTTGACCCGTTGGCGTTCAAGCATGCCAAGACCCGTACTCGCGCGATCCGGATGATGTACCGCGGCCCAGAAGCTCGAATTCTTCTGGTCGATTTTCTGCATCGTCGTGTCGGGAAGATGGCGCAGCGAAACGATCTTTGCACCAAGCGCTTCCGCGCGCTGACGTTGGCCTGAGGCTTCCAGTAATTCGAAGCGCTCGCCCCGGATTTCGTTCAGCACGATCACCAGGGGCAACTTGCCGCCGAACTGATCGAGCCATTGTTGCAACAGGTCGACCGAATCGCGGCCCGCGTCCATGACCTGCCACCATGTGAGTGCAATGCCGTTTTCCTGCGCTATACCGAGCACGTCGGAGTCGTCGAACCACGTCGAGACCGATTGCTGGGTCTGCGCCGCGAGGTCGACAAGGATGCGGCGTTCGGGCTGTGCGAGCGCATGCTCGATGACCGGGTCGAGACTGTCGTGGTCGTCGAGCGTGGCTGGCGCTGTGAAATCGGCGTAATAGCGCAGCAGCGCTCCGTGCGAGCGGTCCGTGTCGAAGCCAAGAAACGGCAGATTGCGGTCGATGAAGTACTGCGCCAGAACGCGGGCGACGAGCGATTTTCCCACTCCGCCTTTTTCGCCGCCAATAAAGTGCACGAAGCTCATGTACTCGATTCCTCGTTGTCCAGTGGATCTGCTGCAAGCGCGCGGTGCGGCTTGCACATAGGCTATCCGGGCAAAATTCGCGGAGGCAGTTTTTTTACCCGGCCTGGGCCCAGTACGCGCCGAACAGGCGACCCATGCATCATGCCAGACGACTGTGACAGGAGCCGGCACGTGAGCGGCACCTCAGGGCGGGGGGCGCTGTTCCCAATGTTCACCGGAAGCGGGCGATCAGTGAGTTGCTCATTTAGTTGAACGGCAGCTTTGCGGCTACTGCCCCATAGGCAGCAGTCGGCCATGAAGGGCCGATCAGGGATCGCACCATGCGAGGAGCTGCTGCTGGATGGGCAGCGCGCAAACGTCGAAACGCTGGTGCGCGATTTCGAGCCGCCGGGCCGGGTCGAGGGCGACAGGCAGATCCTGAAAGTGCGTCTTGACGGCGGGCATGGCGAGAATTCGGTGAATCGGCTGGTTAGGCGGACAGGTCGCTGCTGGGAAACATATGGTACACACTGGCGGACCGCGGAGTCACGTCGGCGGCGTTGGCCACGAGCCACGTTTAACTATCGCCCAGTACATCCAGCCAATCAAAGCCAGCGCGCCGGCCCCAAAGAGCGTTGGCAACAGCAAGAAAGACCAGCCTGGCTGAGCCAGGAAGATGATGATTGGATTGCTACCGGCCGGTGGATGGACGGTGCGCGTAAGCATCATCAGCATCGTTGCGCATGCGGCGGCCGCGGCCATTGGCAGATATCCAGGACCGAATAGATGAAGAAACACCAAACCGACCAGCGATGTCAGAACGTGACCTCCGATGATGTTGCGCGGTTGTGAAAACGGGCTGGCCGGAAAACCGAATAGCAGTACGCAGGTCGCCCCGAACGAGCCGAGGATCCACGGTTGCGAGGTTTTCTGGGCCAGCATGCCGACGAAAGCCAGGGCTGCGAACGCACCCAGGCCGGCGAGCATGATGCTGCCGGCCCGGACGCGTCGCGTCGAGGCCCCGTTGACGCCAGAGGGAGCGGCGGACGGAGACGACATAGGCAGGATCAGCTTGCCTTGAAGCGGGCAGCTTCTTCCGAGCCCTTCGTCGCGTTGCCCGCGCTATACGAGTGCGCGCCGACGCCGGCAAGTTTGCCGCCTTGCACGATCAGGTATTCATTGCGGATCGGCCTGCCTTCGAAGAAGCACTCGAGGATTTCGCGGGTGCCGGCGGCATAGCGAGCCTGTGCCGACAGGCTGGTGCCGGAGATGTGGGGCGTCATGCCATGGTGTGGCATGCTGCGCCACGGGTGGTCGGCCGGTGCGGGCTGAGGGAACCACACGTCGCCGCCATAGCCCGCCAACTGACCGCTTTTCAGCGCGGCGGCGATGGCATCGCGGTCGCACAACTTGCCACGTGCCGTATTGATCAGATAAGCGCCACGCTTGAAATTTGCAAGCGTCCGCGCATTGATCATGTGCTCCGTCTCGGGATGCAGCGGACAGTTCAGTGTCACGACGTCGCACACTTTGGTCAGGCTCTCCAGGCTGGTGTGGTGGGTAAGGTTGAGTTCCTTCTCGACCGACTCCGGCAGGCGATGACGATCCAGATAGTGCAGCTTGACGTCATAGGGCTTGAGCAGACGGAGTACGCGCAGACCGATACGGCCGGCGGCGACGGTGCCCACGTGCATTCCCTCGAGGTCGTAAGAACGTTCGACGCAATCGGCGATGTTCCAGCCGCCTTTGATAACCCAGTCGTACGAAGGGAGATAGTTGCGCACCAGGGCAAGCGTCGTCATCACGACGTGTTCGGCCACGCTATTGCTATTGCAATAGGTGACTTCGGCCACCGTGATGCCGCGATCCATCGCCGCCTGCAGATCGGTGTGGTCCGAGCCGATCCCCGCGGTGACGATCATTTTGAGCTTGGGTGCCTTCGCGATACGTTCGGCGGTCATATAGGCGGGCCAGAACGGTTGCGAGATGACGATTTCGGCGTCGTGCAGTTCCCGGTCGAGCACGCTGTCAGCACCATCTTTACTCGAAGTCACGACCAGCTGGTGATCGTTCGATTCAAGATATTTGCGCAGTCCGAGTTCGCCCGACACGCAGCCGAGCAGATGACCCGGCGTGAAATCGATCGCTTCAGGGGTCGGCGTGGTTTGCCCGTCGGGATAATGGGTGATTTCAGGAATGGTGTCGCGCGCATACCGCTTCGGCATACCGTCAACCGGATCGTCATACAGCACACAAAGAACCTTGGCCATGTTGTCTCGCTCCGCTCAATGCAATAGTGATCCGGCGTCATACCGTTGCCGGCCGGGTCGATGCGTGGCATCGATGGGCACAGTGTCTTTGAGGGATGTGGGCCGGGTCCAATCGTTTGGACGGATTGACTGATAACCGCTGCTTATCAAACGCCCGCTATTGCGGCGCAGCGATGTCCGCGTTGTTCAGCAATGCATCGAACGAGTGCTGCAGATCGAGCCGTTCTGCCGCGCTCCACATCGCCGCCGCCAGCGGTGGCATGGACGGAGAATTGCGCGTGATCAGGCCGATCTCGCGTGTCAGTTCAGGCAGCAACGGTGTTGCGTTGACGCGGGTCCGAGCGTCGAGCACGCTTAACAGGCTGTGCGGCAGGATGCTGTATAGGCCGGCATGCTGAACGTTCGAATACAGCGCGAGTAAGGAATCTGTTTCGAGCACGACGGTGGGTTGAACGCCCGCGCTGCGAAATGCGGCGTTGATGACCTGGCGGTTCTGCATCGTGGTGCCCAGCAGGCAGAACGGCAGTTCGCCGAGCGCGTCCCAACGGTTCCGTTCCGGCCGGGCGGGCGAGTCAGGAGGGGAGAGCAGAAAATAACGCTCGCGATACAGTGGAAGAACCGCAAACCCAGCCTGGACGCGATCATCCAGATACGTGAACCCGATATCGAGTTCATAGTCGTCCAACTGGCGAAGGATCGTGTCCGCACTAAGCGAGCGGGCGGAATATCGGATCGCGGGGTGATCCGATCGGCACGCTCCTAGCAGCAAGCCGACAATGGGCATCGTCGTTGGAATGACGCCAATGCGGATCGTGCCGGTCAGCCGCACCTGGGCGGCCGATGCGTCCTGCCGCATATTTTCGAGCGCGGCGAGCGTCTGGCGGGCCCATCCGAGCACCCGTTCGCCTTCCTCTGTGAAGCCGATGAAACGCCTGCCGCGCCTTACGATGACCAGCCCCAACTCTGCCTCAAGGCTTCGGATCGCCGAGGACAGCGCAGGTTGCGAGACATGGCTCAGTTCAGCAGCCTTGGCGAAGTGCTGCTCTTTTGCAAGCGTAACCAGATAATGAAGTTGACGGATGAACATCGCGCTCCCGGGTACCGGCAGATGCCGTTTGCACATGCCGGTTTCGTTATATCACATGGAATATAACGAGCGCGCGTGTCCCGATAGGATTCACGCGATCCAATTAGCCGGGGAACATCGAAAGGACACGCTTTACGGTAGTGTGGCGCACAGCTTCTTCTGCTGAACGTCGAACGTCTAGGCGAGTAGCAGCAAGGCGTCCGCGAGCGACAGCACGGTGGTGCGCGAATCGAATGCGGTGGAGAACAGATGTTCGTGTACCACCTGATCCGGGTCGTAACAGCAATCCTTGACCGTGTACAGGCGGAAGTCCGCGTCGCTCGCATACGCGACCGACGACAGCACGACACCGGTCGACGCAATGCCGACCATAATCAGCGAGTCGATACCCTGTGCGACAAGCCGTGACTGCAGATCGGTGCCGAAGAACACGCTGGCGCGATGCGCGATGATGACCGGTTCACTGTCCTGCTGGTCCAACTCCGGCGCGATCCGGTCGTTGACAAAGAGGCCAAGCTGTTTGATTCCCTGCCCATTCCTGTTCAATGGGCTGACTTCCGGATAACCAGGACTGAACCGGAGGTTGGCGAAATAGACGCTGACGCCTTTGGCCCGCGCCGCGTCGCATAGCTTGCGCGTATTGGCAAGCAAGACCGGCGCGACCGATGGAAAGAGCCCAAGAATGTCAGTCTGATAATGCATGACGACAAGCGCGGTTTGCGCCGGCGCGATTGTCTCCATTGACCCATCTCCTTTACTTCGACACGCGGTTCGTAGTCACAACCAGAGAACGTCGAACGCAGCGAGGCGTCTATTGCCAAAACGACGCTTCGCTATCGGGGAAATGATACTTCACGTCAGCTTAAGAAACGACGACTGTAAATTCGACTCCCGATTCAAAGTCCAGCGTCGTGCTTGAAAAGCGCGGATTGTCGTCAAGGTACTGCTTGTATGGCCGAACGGCGTCCTCGGCGGTGTACATGTTATCGGCGAGAACGATGGATCCCGGGTGTAACAGGTGTTCGATCCGCTTGAACAGATCCAGATACGTGCTGGCCCATACGTCGATAAACACCATGTCGAACGTGCCATCCAGTTCGGAAACGGTCTGAAAGACATCGCCCTCCCGAAGGTCGACGTAGGCGCCTACGCCCGCTGTTCTGACATGCGTTCGAAGTTGTACGCACTTCGCAGGGTCGAGTTCGGTCGCTACAACCGTGCCCTGGCCCAACGTGCGAAGAGCTTCGGCGAAATACAGCGTGGACACGCCGCAGGAACTGCCGAGTTCGAGAATTCGAGCCGGTTTGTGCGAAAGCACCATGTTGCTCAAAAATCGTCCTGTCTCGGCAGACACGGCTAACGACAGAGGCGTGCCTTGCGAGGATTCGAAATCTTCACTCGATAATCCGAGCGTTTCGAGAAACCGTCCGCGCAGTCGAGGTGCGAGCGTGTCGTATTCCTCCGCGAGTGTCAGGAACTCCTCGCTCGATCCCTGGAACTGTGCCCGTGCACGGGCTATCACTTCTGTCTGACTCTGCTGGTGAAGCCGCCGCAGAAGCATGGTGGCAGTTAATGTCATACGTCCTCCCGGGTAACGTGTTCCGGTTGTAGCCGGTCTTCAATTTTTGCGCTTGCTCACTCTTCCGTGGGCCGAGTGGGACGTGACCATCCTGCTGCCTTGAATTGTTCCCGCTCTTCCGGCGTCATGGCATCCCATTTGCGCCAGTGCCGCCGCCCGCGCCAGCCGCCGTGTCCGCGGAATCCGCCAAACAGGATGCGGCTCAAAACCAGCAAGCCGAGTGCATGCGCGAAATCGATCGTACGGGCGCCAACGAATAACGCCGGCATGACCCAGTTCCATAGAATCATGACTGCGCACCCGAGCACGGCTATGCCGACCACCACGAGCAGCGCTTTACCCGCACATCTGATTCGATAATTCATCCGTCGACTCCTCTAAATATCCAGTTCGTCATAAATGGCCTGTAATCGGGCGCGCAGATGCAAAACCGCATAGCGTTTGCGCGCGAGCAGCGTATTGAGCGTGACGCCGCTTTCCGCCGCCATGTCCTTGAAGGACCGCCCCTCCAGCTCGTGCGCGATAAACACTTCGCGCTGATTGGGCGGTAAATCGTCGAGCGCATCCTGCAAGGCCTTGAGCAATACAGTGCGAGCGTAGAGCGCTTCAGGACCTGCATCGTGCGCCGGCAGGGCGAGATCGAGGCGATACTCACTGCCGTCGTCATCCTCATCCTGTGGCAGGTCCGGTAACGGCTGCTCTTTCTTCTTGCGAAAACGGTCGATGATGCGGTTGCGTGCGGCACGGAACAGCCACGCGCTCGCTTGTTCAATCGGCGCGGGAAGGCGGTAAGCCTGCACGAATTCGTGGAAAACATCCTGCAGGATGTCCTCGGCGTCGTTCGGATCGCGGATGCGGCGCCGGATAAAATTGACGAGCCTCGTGCGCTCACGCACCACGGTCGCGGTGATGTCGCTGTCTCGATCGGTCATCGTGTCCGGGGTGGGTGGCGGTTCCATGCGTCTGAAGACGTTTCAGGAATGGGAATATTGTGGGCCGCCTGAAAAAAATGTGTCCGGCAGCGGCCGCTTTCACCATACCCGACGATCCGAGCCGGGGGGAATACGGAAATCCGGAGCAAGTTCAGGATTTGCATGGCCAGCTTCGTCAGTAGGCTGCCGGCTCCGGCCATAAAGGGGCGATCGCGATGTTGTTCGAGGGGCTGAAGTTCTGCCCATTACCACCCATCAAACGATTCCATAGAGGTGTGTAAAATCGACTGCAACGTCTCTTTGGGAGCAGTCCCATGCTACGGGTACTTGAACCGGGTGACTACTTCGGCACCACCACCTTGCAGTACGGGGATGACGGTATCTCAGTCGTGGAGACCCATTTCGCAACGGATCTGATCATCCCGCAGCACGAACATATCAATCCGTTTTTCTGTTTCGTGCTGGACGGCCGCGGCACACGATCCTGGCCGGCACGCCACGGCGAAGACGGACCGATGTCACTGACGCTTTTTCCCGCGGGCGTGCCGCATGCAAATTGTTGGTACGGGGCCGGCGGCAAGGCACTTCATGTCGAATTTTCGTCCTTGTGGCTGCAGCGGCTGGGTGGCCGGACGCGGATTCTCGATCGTCCAGATGACTTTGCCAGCGGAGCTCCGCTGTCGTTCATGCGCCGTCTGGTCCGCGAGTGCCGTGAGCAGGATTCGGCTACCTCGCTGGCCGTCGAAGGGCTGGTACTCGAACTTCTCGCGGCCTGCGAACGGTCCGTGCCGCATGCTGCAACGGTTGGCGGATCACGTCGATGGCTTGGTCGGGTGGAAGCATTACTGCACGATCGCTTTCGTGAGGCGCTGACGCTGGATGAAATCGCTGCAGACAGCCATGTTTCCGCCGACCACCTCGCGCGCGAATTCCGTAAGCACTTTGGCTGTACCGTCGGAGAATACGTGCGCCAGCTTCGGCTCGATTTCGCACGCGCCCAATTGACCAGTGGGCGCCATTCGCTCGCAGCCATCGCGGAGGCCGCCGGTTTCGCGGATCAAAGCCACTTTACGCGCGTCTTTCGGCGCCGGATGGGACTGACGCCAGGCGCGTACCGCGCGCAGTTGCTTGAAGATCGCTCCCGTACCAAAGGTTGACGGTCCGGTACAAGACCCACTGAACGGTTACCGCTTAGAGTTGCTCGCAGGTTCGACACGAACCGACGTTCAAGGAGATCACTGTGAGCACCGATGCCTTTCCGTATCTGACCCGCCTTAACGTCCTCCACGCCTTCGGCGAAATCATTGACGTGCCTGCGCTCGTCGCGGCAAACAACCATCGCTGGTACAACCAGACGCTATGTCAGGTGAACCAGTCAGTCGTCCGGCTGGGTGTCGTGCAGGGCGAATATCATTGGCACAAGCATGAAGCAGAGGACGAATTTTTTTATGTAGTGAGTGGGCACTTCCTGATTGATCTTGAGGATCGGGTCGTGGATTTGAGGCCGGGACAGGCGTTTGTTGTACGTAAAGGTCTGTTGCATCGTCCGCGAGCGCCCGAGAAAACGGTGATCCTGATGGTAGAGGAGGCAGGAATCGTTCCCACCGGCGACACGTGACTCACCGATACGGGTCACTCATTGGATGATCGTCTGCAACGAACCAACATGCGCAAATCGAGCTAAAAACCCGATAGACGATCACCTTGCGGCATTCGCAGCCTTCGTGGCCGGTCGGCGACCCTCGGCTATCAGACCTGGCCGATACCACCATCGGCCATCAGATCCGCTCCCGTCACGTACGAACTCTGGTCGGACGCCAGGAAGAGCGCAGCGTTGGCAATCTCCTCGGCCTGAGCGAGTCGACCGAGCGGGACCATGCTCTGGTACATGGCCACCAGATCCTCGCGTGCCGCCGACTGGGAGTCGAGAATCGGGGTGTCGGTTACGCCAGGGCTGAGCATGTTGACGCGAATGCCGCGATCCTTGAACTCCGCAGCCCAGGTGCGGGCATAGGAACGCAACGCGGCCTTGGTCGCCGCGTAGGCGGTGTGGCCAGGAATGCCCATGACATGCATGGCCGACGAAACCAGAACGATCGATCCACCACCTGTCATCAGCGGCAGCAGCTTCTGCACCAGGAAGACGGGGCCGCGGGCCATGAGGTTGAACGCCTTGTCGAAATGTTCGGGCGTGAGGGTGTCGATCGAAGCCTGCTCCGTAAAGCCCGCGTTCGACACAATGATGTCGACAACACCCTTTTTGTCTCTGACCGCTGCAGCGACACGGTCGAGGTCGTCGAGGTTTGCAGCGTCGGCCTTGATAGCGGTGACGTTGTGTCCGATCAGTTTGGCGGCCTCGTCGAGCTGTGCTTGCCGGCGGCCGAAAATAAAAACGTGAGCACCTTCGGCGACAAACCGCTGGGCGGTCGCCAAACCGATACCGGTCGTTCCGCCGCTAATGACGGCAATCTTGCCTGCGAGAGTGGGCATGGAGACCTTCTGCCTGTTCGTGAATGACAGGTTCATCGTAATTGCCGTCGCCGGGAATGATAATCCGCAGATTTCTCATAAGATCTATTCTTCAAGGGAATGGATCAAAGGAGGGCAATGCAATGGATCGGTTTCAGGAGTTGAACGCCTTTATCGCCGTCGTCGAAGCGGGCGGCTTCTCCGCCGCGGCGCGTAGGACCGGCGATTCGCAGTCCGCCGTCAGCAAGGCGGTCGGCGCGCTGGAAAAGCGCCTCGGCGTGATGCTATTCAATCGAAGCACGCGCAGCGTGACCCTGACGGACCAGGGCCAGAGATACTACGACCGGACAAAACCGCTCGTTGACGAGATGGATGAAGCCGACAGCGAACTGACAAGCAGCACGCTGAATGCCTCCGGTCTGATCCGCATCGCCGTATCCGCTACTTTCGGCCGCCTTCACATCCTTCCACTCATACCGGAGCTGTTGTCGCTCAATCCCGGTCTTCAGGTCGATCTTGTTCTTTCGGACTTCGTACGAGATATGGTGGAAGACCGGATCGATCTGGCGATCCGGGTAGGCCCTGTCAACGATCTTGATGCGGTTGTCAGGCGTGTGGCCGGCACCCCTCTCGTATGCGTCGGTTCCCGCAGTTACTTCAAGCAACACGGAATACCAAAGACTCCTGCCGAGCTTGTCGATCACAATTGCCTTTTATATGGCGGCCTGGTGGAGTCGGCGAATTGGCCGTTTGTAGGACCGGAAGGACGATTCAGCGTGCCCGTTCGCGGAAACCTTTCGTCCAACAGTGTCGAAACGATCCGGGCGGGTGTTCTGGCCGGTGTTGGAATTGGTCTGTTCGCCAAGGTCTCTCTTGCCGATGAACTCCGGCATCCGGACGTGATCTCGGTTCTCGGCGAATTTATAAACGAGGTCAGAGACATCAGCCTCATCTGGCCCAAACGTCGGTTTGTACCGGCACGCGTGCGTCGCGCGACGGATTTTTTTGCTACGGCCCTCCCACTGCGTGTTTAGGCAAACGGAATCATTTGGCTGGGTGCGGACACTTTCGGCCGTTCGACATTGCCGCTCCAATCGTTGACAATTCCTTGTACGCATCCGCGCTCACCAGCGCAATTCCGCACTCAAGAGAGCCTTAAATGACGGGAATATCCATCAGGTCCGCAAATATTGAAGATGCGCAATTGATCGCCGATTTTCATGTAAAGGTCTGGAGACACACTTACCGGAATCTTGCGCCAGCGGAAGCCTATGCCGCCCTCGATGAGCAACGTCGCGGCAAGCAGTGGAAGGAAAAGCTGTCTTCGAATGACAGCCATCAGATTGTGCTCATTGCCGAGATCGACAATAGAATCGTTGGAATCGGCGCTGCTGGTGGACCCTCGGAGTTGATATTCGATGGTCGCGGCGAGATCAAATTCCTTTATGTCGATCCCGACTTTAAACGCCGCGGCATTGGCCGCGAGTTGCTCGTACAACTCGCGATTCATTTGAGAAAAATGCACTATCAAGGAGCGGCTTTAAGTGTCGTCAAGGGAAATGAGCCTGCGATCGCCTTTTATGAAGCGCTTAATGGCCGCCCAGCAGGAGAGTACGTCGATCCGGGACCGATCTGGCGATCGCAAAACATCGTCTTCGCGTGGGACGATCTTGCGAGTCTTATTGCTTGAGAGAAGTCGCTAGAGTTCTAATCGACGTGCCGACCAAAATTGACGACAATGTTCCCAAGGAGCGATTGCGGGTTGTGCTCCGTCGTCGGAGACACCGCTGAATTTAAAAGGAAACATGAAACGACTATTCCTCGCTGCGATCGCAGCTATCTCTTTCGCGACTTGCGTTCATGCTCAAAGCAGCGCGTCCGGCCCGCTCGCCACGCCCTCGGGAAAACTGCAATTCGAGCGCGTTGACCGCGATTTCGTGGGGCGGCTCGACAAGGAAATTTTCGACCGCTTCAGCGCGAGCACGCTCACGCATTTCGATGACGTCGACGACACCAATGACATCGTCACGCGCATGCTCGTGCAGACCGATTCCGGTCCGGTGCTTTATGACTTTCACCACTATCCGCCACTTGTCCAGCGTTCGGATAAGCGTATGACGGTCAAGCGCGTTTTCTGGCAAGGCGATGAAGTCGTGATGCAGGGTTCGCAAGGCTGGTTCCGATTCAAACGCGGCGTGCTGACCAGGCTGCAGTCGTCTACGATGACGTACCATTGAGATCGCTTTGATCGAGACTAGGTAGGACTTGCGCAGTCAACTTCAATTCACTCATTGCATCAGCAGACGCATCACTCGTGAGTGAGTTGATGTGCGGCGAAGATCTGAAGGCCTACGCTCGCCAGTACGACATCGCTTACGGCACTTACGGGAAAACACTGCCTTCGCTCGATCTTCCCACTTCCTTCAGTTGGTGCATCATGCCGCTTGATACGCGCGGACGGCGCTTTCGCCCGAATGAAAGCGCGGGCGTCAATCACGAGGAGACAGCGGTCGATGAACATACAGCAGCTCGAGACGTTCTACTGGATCACCCGGCTGGGCACCTTTGCGGCCGCCGGCGAATATCTTCATACGTCGCAGGCCAACGTGTCCTCACGGATTCGTGAACTCGAAAGTGAGCTCGATGTGCTGCTGTTCGAGCGTATCGGCCGCACCGTCACGTTGACGCTCAAGGGCCGTGAGTTGCTCTCGCATGCAGAGCGTGTGGTGGCCGAAGCGGCACGTCTGCGGGTCGCGGCGGGCAAACTCGTGGTCGGGCAGGGGTTGGTGCGTATCGGCGTCGGCGAGGTCATCGCGATGCGTTCGCTAATCACCATCATCAACCGCCTGAAGGAGCGCTATCCGGGCCTCGATGTGGAATTCGACGTGAATCTGAACGCGAACTTGCTGAGCAAACTGGAACGAGGTTTGATCGATATCGCGGTGGTGGGCGGCCCGGTCGACGACCCGGACACCAAGCTCGTGCCGATCGGCGCGATGAACTTCGTATGGGTCGGCGCGCCGGCGCTGCTCGGCGATCTGACCAGCGCGCGCCCTCGCGATCTGGCTGCGCTGCCGATCATTTCCTTATCGCGCGATGCGCGCACTTTCGCGGTCATGCAAGGCTGGTTTGCCGACGGAGTTGCCACGCCCACCACGATCAACTACTGCAACAGTCTTTCGACGATGCTCAACGTGGTGCGAGCCGGCATCTGTATCTGTATGATGCCGTTCGAACTCGTCGCCGCCGACATCAAAGCCGGCACGCTGCGTGTGGTGACGGCCAATCCGCCACTGCGGCCGCTGCCATTTTTCGTCGCCACGCGTGCTGAAAGCATCGATCCCGCGGTGGCCGACATCGCCCAGATCGTCGTCGACGTCACGCGTTTGCCAAATATCGATATGCAGTAGGCGTAGCGGCCGTTCGCGCATCAGCCGCGAATTTCACCAGGACGTCCGCACGTTTCCTGAAACCCCATCTGCCGCGGCGCAACAACGTACTCGCACCGCACAGGGTTGTCCCTGATCCCTTTCCTTTGAACACCAACTGTCGCAAGCAGCCAGGCCCCGCCGCTGCGCGCTTACGGCGTAGTCACGCCAAAACTTATCGATATCGACAAGAACTTCCCGTTTGACCCTCATAGGGTCAGCCTTTTAACGTGTGTTCACGGAGACAGCGTTGTGCAGCGACACGACGACATTACCGGACTACGTCAAATTCAAAGGCGAACGGGACATGAAAGAAGCATGGCAGCGCTGGGGCGCGGAGGATGAGCGCGGCGCACTCAATCTGATCGGACCGGAAGAAGTGCGGCGCGCTGTGTCGCTCGTGAAATCCGGCGAAGTGGTGAGTCTCGCGCAACCACTTTCGGCGAAGACGCCCGGTCCGAAACACCGTTGTGGCCTGCAGCATTTCATGAATCGCGATGGCGGTGATTATGCCGCTGGCGGTCGCCGTCCGGGTGGATTCCAGTTCTCCGAAGATAGCGTCGTGATGCCTTTGCATATCGGTACGCACATCGACGCGTTGTGCCACGCATGGTACGACGATGAACTCTACAACGGCTTTTCCGGCAACACGGTTCGCAGCACGACGGGTGCCGCCCGGCTCGGTGTCGACAAGATGCCGCCGATCGTCACACGTGCCGTACTGCTCGATTTCGTGCAATTGCGCGGCAAGCCGCTTGCGCCGAACTACTCGATCAGCCGCGCCGATCTTCTTGAAGCCGCAGGGGCCGCCGACATCGAGATCGGCCGCGGCGATGCGGTGCTGATCCGCACGGGCTGGCTCGAAGGCCAGGCGGACGTGACGGACATCTCATTCGATATCGAGCCGGGCATCGACGTGGAAGCGGCGTTATGGCTCGCGCAACGTGACGTCGCGGTGATCGGTGCGGATAACTACGCAATCGAAGTGTTGCCGTTTCCCGCAGGCCAGGTGTTCCCGGTACATCAGCGATTGATTCGCGACTATGGTGTGCCGCTGCTCGAAGGTCTGAGCCTGAAAGAGATTGCGTCGCGCAAGCGCAGCACGTTCCTGCTGATGGCGAGCGCGCTGCCGATCGTCGGTGCGACGGGCAGTCCGCTCGCGCCGACGGCCGTGCTGTGACGGAGCGCGCGAATGTCCCGCTTCAATTCATTCATGCAGGGTGTACGGGTACTCGACGTCTCCGCCTACATTCCTGGTCCGCTCGCCGGGTTGCTGTTCGCCGATATGGGCGCGCAGGTCATCAAGATCGAGCCGCCCAGCGGTGACGGCATGCGCGAGCTGGGTCCGCGCGACGACGCCGGCATCCCCGTGTTTCATGCATCGATCAACGCGGGCAAGACGATCTGCCGGCTCGACCTGAAATCGCCGCAAGGCGTCGCCACATTCCTGAGGCTCGTCGACGAGGCCGACGTCGTGATCGAAGGCTTTCGTCCCGGTGTGATGAAGCGGCTTCGTCTCGACTACGCGACGCTCGCCGAACGCAATCCGCGGCTCGTCTATTGCGCGCTCACCGGCTACGGTCAACGCAGTCCCGCCGCGCACGAGGCCGGACACGACGCCAACTATCTGGCGGCCTCCGGCGTCTTGCATCGCAACGGCAACCCACCGCGGTATTTCGATCCGCCGATTACCGACGTCAGCGGCGCACTGTTCGCAACGATCGCGATTCTCGGTGCGTTGCATCGGCGTGACGCGGATGGCGCCGGCTGCTTCATCGATCTGGCGCTCGCCGATACGCCGATGCTGCTGCAGCAGTTTGCGCTGGCGGGCCTCGGCGCCACAGGTGTCGCGCCGCAGACGGACGAAACCTATCTGAACGGCGGTGCGGCGTACTACCGCGTGTACCGGACGCGCGATGCGCGACATGTGGTGCTCGGCGCGGTCGAGCCGAAATTCTGGCGGGCGTTCTGCGAGGCCGCACATCAACCGGCATGGCTGGCGCGGCATCAAGACGCGTTGCCGCAAACCGAACTGATCGGCGAGCTCGAAGCATTCTTCGCGACCTTGAGCGCCGCCGAATGCATCGACCGCTTCGCTGCGGCGGATTGCTGCGTAACGCGGGTGCTCGATTTGAGCGAGGCCGTCGAAGCGCCGCATCACGTCGCGCGCAATCTGTTGCGCCTCGGTCCGCATCACGATTTACAGGTGTTGTTTCCCGCGTGGATCGACGGCGCGCCACCCGCCGTGCGCGGCCCCTCGAAGACGACTGCCGATCCGGCATTCGCGGCTTGCTTCGAAGGGCACCGGTCGACTGTTTGATATCAACCAGAGGGACTCTCATATGACTTACAAGGTTCAGCCTGGCGTCATCGGCTGCGCGATACGCCCGGTCATCGGGGGACAGGACCGTTCGCTCGAAGAGATGATGTACGACACCGTGCAGATGGCGCTCGCCGATGCCGGTCTCACGATCGACGACATCGACGGCATCGTGGTCGCTTCGAACGATCAGTTCGACGGTCGCGCGATCTCGGTCATGATGGCCTCCGGGCCGGTGGGTGGCGTCGATCGCGACATCCTGTCGACACCTTCCGCTTCCGAGCACGCATTCGTGATGGGCGCGCTGCGTGTCGCATCGGGCCACTATCGCACGCAACTGGTGGTGTCGTGGAGCCCGACCGAGGCATCGTCGCTCCCGGAAGCCGAACGGCTCGGCACCGATCCGTACTTCCATCGCATCCTGCCGCTCGACGAACTCTCCGCGCATGCGTTGCAGGCCGCCACGCTCGAAGCGCAAGTGTCCGGCGTGCGTGATCTTGCGGCGCGCGTCGCGGCGAAGAACCGTCATCACGGTGAACAGGCCCGACCGACGACGCGGCCGGCAGCAGGGCTCGCGCGCTGGCCACTTGCGCCATCGATGACCTCGCAGCCGGTGACAGGCAGTGTGGCCATGATTCTGGCGTCGCCGGAATTCATCGAAGAACGCGGGATCGTGGATGTCGCGTGGGTGCGCGGCATGGGCTGGGCGACGGAAACCGGTTTCCTCGGCGATCGCGAACTGGGCCGTGCGCCGGCGCTCGAAAGCGCGTCGCAGCAGGCTTACAAGGCAGCCGGCATCACGAATCCGGCCGCCGAGTTCGACGTTGCCGAGGTGACCGACGCGACGCCTTACACGGAGTTGCTCGCCTATGAGGCGCTCGGACTGTGTGCACGCGAGCAGTGGGCCGAGCAGATTCGCGCGGGCAAATTCCAGCGCGGCGGCGCGCTGCCGGTCAATCCGTCGGGCGGCGTGCTCACGCACAACCCCGTGTTCTGCAACGGTTTGATCCGTATCGCCGAGGTGGCCAATCAGGTGCGCGGCCGCTCGGGCGAACATCAGATCGACGACGTGCGCTGTGGCCTCGCGCATGCGGCAAGCGGCTTTGCAATGCAATATCAGGCGGCGATCGTGCTCGGCCGTGAACAGGGAGGAGCGGCATGAGACAGGAACGCGTCGGCATTATCGGCATCGGGCAATCGGCATTCAAGCCACGCCGCGACGATGCCAGTTATCCGGATCTGGTTCGCGAGGCGGTCGTGCTCGCGATGGCGGATGCGAAGCTCGACTTCGAGCAGATCGAGGCGATCGTCTATTCGCTGTCGCCCGATGCGATGGTCGGCATCGGCAATGCGGAGCGTCTTGGCGTCGATGCGGTGGGCGCACGCAACAAGCCGTTCCTGCGCATCAACACGGGCGGCGCCACCGGCATTTCGAGCGTGATCTCCGCTTATTACCACGTGGCGTCGGGCGCCTGCGACGTCGTCTTGACCGCCGGCGCGGACAAGGTCGGCGAATGCGGCGATTCCCAAACTGTGCTCAACAAGATCTGGGATCCGTCGTACGAACGTCAGCTGCCGCTCGGCACGATCAACATGCTGGCGATGTCGGCGGTGCGCTACATGAAGCACTACGGGATGACGCAGGAAGACATGGCGCGCGTCACGGTGAAGAACCGCCGGCACGCGTCGCTCAATCCGAATGCTCATTTGCGCAAACAGGTGAGCATCGAGGACGTGATGACCTCGCGCTGCATCTCGTGGCCGATCAAGCTGATGGACTGCTGCCCGCAATCGAGCGGCGGCGCCGCGATGGTGCTGGCCTCCGAGCGTTATATCCGCGAGAACCGTCTCGACGCGGTGTGGATCACAGGGCTCGCGCATTGCGCGGAGACCTACTGGCTCGGCGACCGGATGGCGTCGAACCCGATCGCCGATCACGCCGATGCGTTTGCGCTGGGCCGTGCATTCGATCGCGCCTATCAGATGGCCGGGATCACGGATCCGCGCACGCAGATCGACGTCGCCGAACTTTACTCGCCGTTCAGCAACACCGAGTTTCATTCGATCGACGCCGCGAGGTTGTGCGAGCGAGGCGAGTCGGTGCAACTGATGCGCGAAGGCTACTTCGAACTCGGCGGCAAGGTGCCGGTGAATCCATCGGGCGGCACGCTCTGCACAAACGCGATCGCGGTCACGGCGATGGTGCGCGCCGCCGAAGTCGCATTGCAGGTATGGGGCAGGGCCGGCGGCCATCAGGCAGCGGGGGCAAAACGCGGCGTCGCGAGCGGCAACGGCGGCGACCACCAGATTTTCGGCACGATGGTCATTGAGGCTTGAGAGGAGATACGAACATGGCAACAGAACTTTTGCGACGCAAAGAGAACTGGAACATCACCTACGACCACGCGCTCGGCGAAACCGCCAGCTGGTTCTACGTGCAGATTCGCGACAACGCGAAAATCTACGGTCGCCGCTGCGCGGAATCCGGCAAGGTGCTGGTGCCGCCGCGCGCGTTTTCCGACCAGACGCTCAAGCCGACCACCGAGTGGGTCGAAGTCGGTCCCGGTGGCACGATCACGGGCTTCACGATCGTCTATGAGCCGTTCCAGAACCTGCCCGATCCGCCGTATGCATTCGGTTATGTACAACTGGATGGCGCCGACACGTCGATTGGCGGCTTCTTTACCGGCGTCGATCTGAGCGATGGCGATGCCGCCGCGAAAGAGCTGAAAATCGGCCGCCGCGTAATGACTCGCTTCTCCGAAGATCGCACCGGCGACGTGCTCGACTTCCGCTTCGAGCCTGAATGATCGACCCATGGCGATAGCGGCGCTGCCGCGACGGACGTTCGGCTCGTCGCGCAGCCGCATCGCCTGAATGATTCATTGACTCGCGTGCGAAACGCATCGCCGCGTCCTGCGCGGCGGCAGGGTTTCGTGCGCCCGTCAAGCTTGGCTACACAAAAAAAATCATGGAGACGACGCAATGAAAAAGTTTTTGCTGGCGGCACTGCTGGCGAGTCCGGTCTGTACGGTGTACGCGCAAAGTAGCGTGACGCTGTACGGCCTGATCGACGAAGGTCTGACATTCAACAGTAATCAGGGTGGCCATCGCAACTACACGGCGGCGAGCAGTGTGATGCAAGGCAGCCGTTGGGGTGTGTCCGGCACGGAAGATCTGGGCGGTGGCCTGAAAGCGGTGTTCCGGCTCGAAAGCGGTTTCGACATCAACAATGGCACGATGAGCCAGGGCAGCCGGCTTTTTGGCCGGCAAGCGTATGTCGGGCTTGCCTCGAACTACGGCACGTTGACGATGGGACGTCAGTACGATCCGGTAGTCGACTACGTGCAACCGATCAGCCTCGTTGCGTTCATGGGCGCATACGGCGGCCATCCGCTCGATAACGACAATCTGCAGGACACGTACCGCGTCAACAACACGATCAAGTACAAGACGCCTACCTTTGGCGGCGCGTCTGCGGAAGCCATGTACGCGTTCAGCAATACGGCCGGCGGCTTCAACCAGAACAGCGCATGGAGCGTCGGCGCCGGTTACGCGAATGGCGCGGTGGTGCTAGGCGCGGGCGTGATCAAGCTCGATCATCCTGGCGTCGGCACCAACGGCGCGGTCGGCGGGTCGGGCAGCGGCACCACGTCCGACTATGCGGCGCTGGCCAATACCTTCGTTGCCGGCAGCGTGCAGAATGAATGGATCGCCTCGGCGGCGGGCACCTACACCGTGGGCGGCGCGATGTTCGGGATTGTGTATTCGCATGTGCTGTACGAGATGCCGACCTCGAACGTGCGCTTCGATAATTTCGAATTCGACGGTTCGTATTACTTCACGCCGTTTCTGCGGCTGAGCGGCGCTTATACGTTCACGCGCGGCAACGTCGACCTGACGGACCAGCAACCGCGCTGGCATCAGTTCAACCTGGTGCTCGACTACTTCCTGTCGAAACGCACCGACGTGTATCTGATGGGCGTCTATCAACGCGCAGCAGGCGATGCACAGACCGCGCGAATCTATCCGATGGCCGCGTCGAGCAGTGTCAACCAGTATCTCGCGCGCGTCGCGATCCGCCACAAGTTCTGAGTGCCAACCATCCGCGCGGCGGCGTGAACCTAAAGTTCGGCAGCCGCGGCTTTTGCAGGAATGTCGAGGAGAGCGTCATGTCAGCGAACAGCAGTGAGCACACGTTGCAGGCAGGTTATGCGGCGCCGGCCGATGAATCTTCAGCCAGCGCCAAACGCCGCCTGGGCATTCGGGTCGTCATGTCGAGTTATGTGGGCAGCACGGTCGAATGGTTCGACTTCTTTATTTACAGCATTGCCAGCGCGTCGGTGTTCAACGTGCTGTTTTTCCCGGAACTGGGTTCGACCGGCGGCACCCTGGTTGCGTTTGCGACGATCGCGATCGGCTATCTGGTCCGGCCGCTCGGCGGCGTGATCTACGGTCATTTTGGCGATCGCATCGGCCGCAAGAAGATGCTGATCTCGAGCATCGTGCTGATGGGTGTTGCGACGATGCTGGTCGGCATCATGCCCACTTACGCGCAGATCGGTCTGTGGGCGCCGTTGTTGCTGATGGCGCTGCGCATGCTGCAGGGCCTCGCGGTGGCCGGTGAATGGGGCGGCGGTCTGTTGATGACGCTGGAACACGCAGGGCCAGGCAAGCGTGGCTTGTGGAGTTGCGTGATCGGCATGGGCCAGTGTTCGGGACTGCTGCTCGGCACGGCTGCGTTCGGACTCGTGTCGCGCTTGCCGGAAGCGCAGCTGCTGTCCTGGGGCTGGCGTCTGCCGTTTCTCGGCGCGGTGCTGCTGATTGCGATCGGCTTGTGGATGCGCCTCGGCATTTCGGAGAGCCCGGTGTTCCTCGAGCAGAAACGCAAGGACGAAGCGCTGCGCAAGGCGCCACGTCTGCCGCTCGCCCAGGTGTTGCACACGCAATGGCGCCAGGTGCTGCAGGCCGCGTTGATGGTGTCGGGACCGTTTGTGATCAGCGCCTTGATCAGCCCGTTCAGCATCGCCTATGCGGTGCAAGCCGGCTTCCCGCGTGTCATTGCGCTCAATGCGGCGACCACCGCGGCGCTCTGCCAGGTGATCGGCATGTTCTGCGGCGGCTGGCTGTCCGACAAGGTCGGGCGGCGGCCGGTGTTCATGGTCGCTGCGGTGCTGATGGCGACCAACATTTCCGCGCTGATGTATCTCGCGACGCTGCACGACAGCGGCATGCTGGTGCTTGGTTTCGCACTGGCCGGCCTCGCGCACGGTTTTATGTTCGGCCCGCTCGGCGCCTTCATCACGGAACTCTTCACGACGAGTACACGCTTCACCGGTGCGTCGCTCGGTTATCAGCTGGCGGGTGCGTTGGGCGGCGGCTTCACGCCGCTGATCGGCGGGGCGCTGCTGGCCGCGGGTGGCGGCGTGCCGCACGCGCAGTACGTGATCGCGTTCGGCGCGTTGTTCTGTGTCGTCAGTTTTGTTGTCGCGCTGAAGTCGCGGGAAACCTATCGCGAAGACCTGAATGCGGTGGGCGCGGCGTCTGGCGCCGGCGTGGGCTCATAAGTCGCCACGGTATCGAAGCGTGAGCATCGGCAGGATGCGTTCACAACGGCAATCACTTCATCACATGAGTTTTATGATGCGAGCACCTTTAAGCAGAAACCTGTTCGATCTTCTCTGCGAAATGGCGGCCCAGTCGCCGGACCAGCCCGCGGTGATCGCAAACGACGAGCACGTCAGCTGGCGTGAACTCGAAATCCGCGCACGGCGCGTCGCGGCTTGCCTGCAATCGTTCGGCGTGGCGCGGGGCGACCGTGTCGGGCTGCTGCTCAGCAACCGGGTCGAGTGGATCGAGATCTGCTTGGGCGCAGCGCTGCTCGGTGCGGTAGTGGTCCCAGTCAGTACGTGGTCCAAACGCGCTGAACTGGATTTCCTGCTGCGCGACGCGAGTCTGAAAGTGTTGTTTACGCTTGAGCGTTTCGGTGACCAGAACTACGCGGCCGATCTTGCCGCGCTGATTCCTGAGCAGGCCGACGTGCGTTCCGGCAGTGCGCTCTGCGCCACTTATCCCGCGTTGCAACAGCTTGTCTGTGTGGGCGGCGATGGCTTCGCGGGTGCCTCGCAGTACGCCGAACTCTGCCGCCGCGCCGCGCCGCTCGATACGCTTCCGCCGCCCGGCGACGGCGCCTGCGCGGCTGACGACGCATTCATTCTCTACACGTCCGGCTCGACTTCGTTCCCGAAAGCAGTTCGGCTGACCCATGGCAATGTGATCGAGAACGGCTTCAATATCGGCGAGCGGCAGGGGTATACCCGCAACGATCGCGTGCTGCTGAGCCTGCCGCTTTTCTGGTCGTACGGCTCGGCGAACGCAATGTGCGCGACCTTCACGCACGGCGCGACACTGGTGCTGCAAAGCCGTTTCGAGCCGGCCGGCGCGCTCGATCTGATCGAGCGGCATCGATGCACCGCGTTGTACACGCTGCCGGCGGCGACCACCGCGCTGGTCACGCACCCGTCGTTCTCGCGCGAACGCACGCGCAGCCTGCGCACCGGCCTCACGATCGGCAGCGCGCAGGACATCGCGACGGCGGCTGATGTGCTCGGCATCCGCGAAATCTGCAATGTGTACGGGCAGACCGAGACGTACGGCAACTGCTGTGTAACGTGGCACCACACGCCGCTCGACGAGCGCAAGCACTGTCAGGGGCCGCCGTTGCCCGGTGTGCGGCTGCGCATCGTCGATGCCGAAAGCGGCGTGCCGGTCGCGCAGGGGGAACCCGGCATGATCGAGGTGGCGGGGCGCGTCACGCCCGGCTACACCGGCAAGAGCGAAACGCTGAACGCGGAATGCCGGACCGCGGACGGCTATCTGCAAACCGGCGACATTGGCCGCATCGCGGAAGACGGCAGCCTGCAGTTCATCGGGCGTAACACGGAGATGATCAAGCGTGCCGGCATCAACGTCGCACCTGCCGAGGTGGAAGAAATTCTGCGGCAGCACGAAGGCGTCGCGCTCGCCGGAGCAGCCGGCGTGCCCGATGCGGAGCGTGGCGAGATGATCGTCGCGTTCGTCGTGAAGGCGCCGGGCGCGACCGTGACGAGCGAGGAGTTGCGCGCGCATTGCCGGGCGCTTGCATCGAGTTACAAGGCGCCCGACCGCATCGAGATCTGTAGCGAACTGCCGGCCACGCCGACTGGCAAGGTGCTGCGCAAGGAGCTCAAGGCGATGGCGGTTGCGTTACTGGCGGTTAAGTAGCCGGTGGCGGCGTGAGCGCGTTTTGCTGCGGCTTCGATAAGGGGAAGTGATGAGTATCGACAAGAACTTCCCGTTTGACCCGAACCACGCAGGCGCTTAACGTGAAGGCACAACGATAGAAGCCCGTCCGCCGCCGCGCGGCCGGAAAAAGCTGATGAAACTGGAGGAAGACATGTCAACAGCCGCTCCCACGCGGTCGATCGCGGATTTGCCGGCGCAGCGCGCCGCCGCGCCGAAAACCGCCGCGCAACGCACCGCGCGTTATTTCAACACGGGCAACGCGTTCAATATCCAGCTGCCGCCCGTGCCGGACCATGCTTTCACCGCCGAACCGGCGCGCGCGTTGAATCCCGATACGCCGACCGGTCTGATCGACTGCGATCTGTCGGCGCAGTTGCAGATTCCCGTGCCGGCTACCACGCCGCTTTCGCTGGTGCGCTACGCGCGCATTCGTGCCGGTGAATCGCTGAATACCGATTTCGCGGCGAGCGGCGTGATCGTCTATGTGATGGTCGGCAGTGGTCAGACAATCTGCGGCGACGAACAGGTCGACTGGAATCCGGGCGACGTGTTCGTGCTGCCCGGCGGCATCGCGCATCATTATCGGGCGGCGCCAGGCGCCGACGCCGTGCTGTGGATCGTCACGAACGAGCCGCAACTCGCGTTCGAACATCTGCGCGCACCGGTCGGCGGCGATGCGCCGACCCCGGTCGTGCATTATCCGGCCGATGAAATCGAACGCCAGATCGAGCTGATCTATGACGTCGGCCGTGGCCAGGATATTGCGGGCTCGGCGCTGATTTTTTCGTCGGAGCGTCAGGAGGCGATTCGCAACGTGCTGCCGACGCTCACCGTCGCGATGAACTCGTTGCCGCCGGGTGTCGCGCAACGTCCGCACCGGCATAACTCGATGGCGGTCGCTCTGATCATTCGCGGCGACGGCTGCTTCTCGATGATCGACGGCAAACGCAAGGCGTGGTCGCAATGGGCGACTACGATCACGCCGCCGGTGGCCGTGCATTCACATCACAACGAAGGCGATCAGCGTGCGATGTTCCTGATCGTGCAGGACGGCGGCATCTACTACTACACGCGTGCGATGGGCTTCTCGTTCGCCGACTAGAACGAGAACCATCCACCCAATTAAGGAGACATAGACCATGTCAGTTCAAGCCGTGAATGCTTCCACCGTCACCCGTACCGCCAATCGATTCAAGGTCCGCAAGCTCGGCGACGCGCTGGGCGCCGAAGTGCTGGGCGTCGATATGCGCCATCGGCTGGACCCTGCCGCTTATCAGGAATTGCACGATATCTGGATGGAGCATCTCGTGCTGGTGTTCCCCGAGCAGCACGTGGACGACCAGCAGCATGTGGAGTTCACGCGCAGCTTCGGCGAGCCGGAGATTTTCCATCAGGACATCATCCGCTCGAAGCGCGTGCGCGAAATCTTCCGTGTGTCGAATGTGGATGAGGAAGGCACGCTGATGCCGCCTGATCATCCCACCGCGCGGCAAGTGTCGCTCGCGCAGTTCTGGCACACGGACAGCAGCTATCGCGCCGTGCCGTGCACCGGCGCGCTGCTGCACGGGATCGAAGTGAGCCGCACCGGCGGTGAGACGCAGTTCACCAACATGTACGCCGTCTACGATGCGCTGCCCGGCGCGCTGAAGAAACAGGTCGAAGGGCGCCGCGCTCTGCACGACTTCGAGTTTCTGCAAAAACAGAACAAGCTCAAGCCGCTCACCGACGCGGAACGCGCCGCGATGCCGCCGGTGTGGCAACCGATGGTGCGCAAACATCCGGTGACCGGGCGCAAGTCGCTCTATATCAGCCCGATCTACAACGAAGACGTACAAGGCATGCCGCGCGACGAGGCGCGTGCGCTGATCGCGGAACTCGCGGCATTCGCCGGGCGGCCGCAATTCGTCTACTCGCATCGCTGGGAGACGGACGACGTGGTGCTGTGGGACAACCGTTGCACGATGCATCAGGTGACTTCGTTCGAGCCGACCGAGCGGCGCGTGATGCACCGCACGACGATCGTCGGCGATCAGCCGGTGATCGCGGGCTGAACCCCAAGGACACACGACGCTTTCGAGGACTTCCCATGTCGACTAACGAGCTTCCCGTTTTCAAGCATGTTCAGTTGAACCCCGCGTGGCTGGACCGTCTGCGCGAAGACATCATCGAACCCGACCTGCCGATTGTCGATCCGCATCACCATCTGTGGGATCGCGACGGTGGATATCTGCTTGACGAACTGCTGGCCGACACCAGTTCGGGCCACAACATCACCGCCACTGTCTACGTGCAATGTGGTTATGCCTATCGCGACGACGGGCCGGATGCATTCAAGCCAGTCGGCGAGACTGAGTTCGTCGCCTCGGTGGCCGACGAAGCCGCGCGGCGCGGCGTGAATACGCGGGTCTGTGCGGGCATCGTCGGCTATGCGGATCTGACCTTGGGCGACGAAGTCGACGCCGTGCTGCAGGCGCATGTCGATGCCGGCGGCGGCAGATTTCGCAGCATCCGTCATATCGTCGCGCGTCACGAGTCGTTCCAGGCGAGCCTGCTGACACCGCCTCCGCTGTTCCTGATGAACGACGCTACGTTCCGCCGTGGCGTAGGCCGGCTCGGTGCGTTCAACCTGTGCTTCGACGCGTGGCTGTATCACACGCAGATCAAGGAACTGGCGAGCCTCGCGCGGGCCTTTCCGGAGCTTCCGATCGTGATGAACCATCTGGGCGGGCCGCTCGGCGTCGGTCCATACCACGGGCGCCGCGATGAAGTGTTCCGCGAATGGCTCGCGGCGATCGACGAACTCGCGCAGTGCCCGAATGCGTATGTGAAGCTCGGCGGCCTTGCGATGGCGATCGCTGGTTTCGAATTTCACCGCGAGCCGTTGCCGCCTTCGTCCGGCGAATTGGCGAATGCGTGGCGGCCGTATATGGATGCGTGTATCGAACGCTTCGGCGCTGAGCGCTGTATGTTCGAAACCAATTCGCCGGTCGACAAGGGCATGTGCAGCTATCCGGTGATGTGGAACGCGTATAAGCGGATCGCCTCAGGCGCTTCAGCAAGCGAAAAAGCGGCACTTTTTCACGACACCGCGACGCGAGTCTATAAGCTCGGGCACTAACAAACCGTGCGGTAGATAAAGAGGCAGCGCCGGAGCGCATCGGGCGGCAGGCATGACATGCCGGCGTTCGAAAGACAGGCGATGAAAAAATACCGGCAGAGCGGTGCCATGCCACAGCGGCGTGGCACCGCGAGTGTCCGGCAATACGGAGACGACGACACATGGGTACAGCATCCCCCCGCGCCGATTTCACCGGCAGGGAAAGATGGAAGGTGATCATAAGTTCGTCACTCGGCACGGCATTCGAGTGGTACGACTTTCTGCTTTATGGCGCACTCGCGCCGGTCATTGCGAAGCAGTTTTTCTCCGGCGTTAATGAGACGGCAGCATTCATCTTCGCGCTGCTGACGTTCTCGGCGGGCTTCGTCGCGCGGCCGTTCGGCTCGCTCGTGTTCGGGATGATCGGCGACCTGGTCGGGCGCAAGCGCACGTTCGTCGCGACGATCATGCTGATGGCACTGCCCACGTTTCTCGTCGGCTTGCTGCCCAACTACGCAACATGGGGCATCTATGCGCCTGCCACGCTGATCGTGCTGCGGGTGCTGCAGGGTCTTGCCGTCGGCGGCGAATATGGCGGCGCGCTTGTCTATGTGGCCGAACATTCCGAGCCGGCCAAGCGCGGCAAGGATACCTCGTGGCTGAGCGCAATGACGCCGGCCGGGATCATTCTCGCGTTGTCGGCTACGCTGGTGACTCGCACGATTTCCGGTGAAAGCGCATTGGCGGACTGGGCGTGGCGGATTCCGTTTCTCGCCTCGATCGTGCTGTTCGGGATTTCGATGTGGCTGCGTTTGAAGCTGAAGGAATCGCCGGTATTCGAAGAGATGAAAGCGGCTGCGCGCGACAAGCGGCGGCCCGTGCGCGAAGCATTCGGAGAATGGCGTTATCTGCGCACGGCCATTCTGCTGACCTGCGGTGTCAATACCGCGATCGGTGTGATCGCCTATACGTCCGAGTTCTATTCACAGTTCTTCATGGCGCGCACGCTCGGCATCGATCCGGTCACGATCAACTGGGTGATGCTGCCTTCGTTGTTAATGAGCATTCCGATGTATATCGTGTGCGGCTGGCTGACCGATAAGTTGGGTCGCAAACCGGTCTTTCTGATCGGTACGCTGCTCGCGGCTCTGACGTTGCAACCGGCGTTCCGTTTGATGACGCACTACGGCAATGAAGCGCTCGAAGCTGCGCAACGCGCCGCGCCGGTCGTCGTGTCCGCCGATCCCGCCAATTGTTCGTTGCAGTTCAATCCGGTGAGTGCGGCGGCGCTGAGTTCTTCATGCGATATCGCGAAGGGCTATCTGGCGAGCCGGATGGTGTCGTACGAGAACCAGACATTGCCGGCTGGTTCGATGGCGTCGCTACAAATTGGCAATACGAAGCTCCAGGCGTTCGACGGTACCGGCATGCCGAAAGCCGCCTTCGCCGCGCGGGAAAAGCAATTCCAGGCGGACGTTCAGAAGGCGCTGGCGGCGAACGGCTATCCGGCGCTGGCCGATCCGGCGCACGTGCATCGCGGCGTGCTGATTTGCATCATGACGTATCTGCTTTCGCTGCTGGCGATGATCTACACGCCAGCCGGCGCCTGGATGACCGAACTGTTCCCGACGCGCATCCGCTATACCGCGATTTCGCTGCCGTACAACATCGGCGCGGGGTGGTTCGGCGGCTTCATGCCGAGCGTCGCCTTCGCGATGGTGGCGGCCAATGGCGGCGTGTATTTCGGACTGTGGTATCCGGTCAGCTTGCTCGCATTGGCCGTGCTGGTAGCGGCCTTCGGCTTACCTGATACGAAGGATCGCCGGCTCAATGCACCGATCGGCGACGACGAGTCGAGCGATGCAGGGCACGGCGCCGAGCACGCTGTCGAGCAACGCGCCGTGTGATGAAAAGCGGGGTGACGCGCGGCCACGATGGCGCAATTTTGGTGGAGGCGAGAATATGTCTGCGAGTCCGATGACGACGATGGATGATTTGCCACTGACGCGAGACAACGCGCACGGCACGAGCGACGCGGAGCGCACGCTGCGCGTCGAACTGGCGGCCGCATACCGGCTGGTCGATTACTTCGGCTGGACCGAGCAGATCTACGGCCACCTGACCGCACGCATTCCCGGTCCAGAGAATCATTTCCTGATCAACGCGTTCGGCGAGAACTACGACGAGGTCACGGCGTCGAGCCTGGTGAAGATCGATATGGACGGCAACGCGGTGTCGGGCGCGAACAGCTCGGTGAACTACGCGGGCTTCGTGATCCATTCGGCGATCCATATGATGCACGACGAGCGCAACCTGGTCGTGATGCATATCCATTCGCGCGCGGGCATGGCGATCGCCGCGATCAAGGAAGGCTTGCTGCCGATTTCGATGTTTTCGACCGTGTTCTACGAGAACATCGGCTATCACGATTACGAGGGTGCGTCGCTTTATCTTGACGAGCGCGATCGTATTGTGCGCTCGCTCGGCTCGGCGAAAGCACTGATCTTGCGCAATCATGGTTTGCTGGTGACAGGCGCATCGGTGCCGGAATGTTTTCTGCGGCTATACCGGCTGGAGCGGGCGTGTCAGATTCAGGTGGATGCCGCGGCCTGCGGCACGCCGAACCTGATCAGCGCGCCGGTGGCGGTCCGATCGCGCAACGATCTCGGTGAATTCCAGGGCATGCAGCGCATGCCGGAAGGGACGGTTGAGTTCGAAGCACTCAGACGCAAGCTGGACCGGAGAGATCCCGGGTATCGGGACTAGACGGACCTTCATCTCTTCCCCGGTTCAGCGCTTTATGACTTTCACCGCTATCCGCCACTTGTCCAGCGTTCGGATAAGCGTATGACGATCAAGCGCGTTTTCTGGCAAGGCGATGAAGTCGTGATGCAGGGTTCGCAAGGCTGGTTCCGATTCAAACGCGGCGTGCTGACCAGGCTGCAGTCGTCTACGATGACGTACCATTGAGATCGCTTTGATCGAGACTAGGTAGGACTTGCGCAGTCAACTTCAATTCATTCATTGCATCAGCAGACGCGTCACTCGTGAGTGAGTTGAAGTGCGGCGAAGATCTGAAGGTATGCGCTCGCCAGCACGACATCGTGCACGACTATTTCGTGAGGGTTGTGTGATCTTCGAACGCGGAGACGATGCCGTCGATCATTGCTGTGATGCGTGCGGTATGCCGAAGGTCCTGATGCGTCACGAGCCAGATCTCGTAGACCGCCCCACGCGCGGGTGCCGGCCAGATCTGCACGAGGCCGTCGTGTTCCGCCAGATGTATCGGAAGTTCACCGATGCCGATGCCGGCCTTTACCGCCGTACGCAGCATGAGGCTGGAATTGAAAGTCGACACGATGCGACCCGCGTGAATCGGTTCGCCGGCAAGAGTCGGTGAGCGATTACCAGTCCAGTTTCCCTGATAGACGACAAGATCGTGGCCCGCGAATGCAGAGCCAGTGGCAGGATGGCCGTGCTGCTCGAGATAGGCACTCGATGCAAAGAGCGCCATGGGCCAGCGAGCCAGACGCCGCGCGACAAGATCGGGATTGTCCGGCCTGACTGACCGGACAGCAATGTCCGCTTCACGCTTTGCCAGATTGAGCATGCGCGTCGACGTGTCCAGCAGGACGCGCACTTCGGGATGCGCGGCATGCAGGCGTTCGATGGCGGGAAGCAGGAAATCGAGCGCGATCGAGTCGGTGCTGGTGACTCTTACATCCCCCGCAAGCCGCGTATCGGTGCCTTGAGTTCGTCTGACGAGTTCATGTGCGGAGTGTTCCATTTTCTCCGCCGATCTCAGCGCGGCCTCGCCTGCGGCAGTCAGCGTGTAACCCTCAGAGGTGCGCAGAAAAAGCGTTGCACGCAGGGCGTGCTCCAGCGCCGCAATCCGCCTGCCGACCGTCGCCTGATCGAGATTGAGCGTTCTGGCCGCTCCACGGAGCGTTTTCTCGCGCTCCACCGCCAGAAACACCCGCGCGTCGTCCCAGTTCATCGTGCCACCCTCCTGATGCAAATTTGCATCTCACCACATGAATAATGCTGCGTTTATTCATCAATGTCGATGCCTATACTGAACGCAAGAGTTCCTCGCCAAGTGATCCGACCGGATCAATCGAGCCTCATCAATCGAAGGAGTGGTATCCATGTCTGCTTCAACTTATCGTGTGCCGTCGACCATGACGGCCATTGAGATCAAACAGCCCGGCGGTCCTGAGGTCCTGGTGCCGGCTACGCGCCCAGTGCCGATGCCGGCCGCCGACCAGGTGCTGATCCGCATCCACGCGGCTGCCGTGAACGGCCCAGACGTTTTCCAGCGCAAAGGGTTGTACGATCCGCCCCCCGGCGCTTCGGACATTCCAGGGCTGGAAGTGGCAGGTGAAGTGGTTGCCGTTGGCGCCGACGTGTCTCAATTCCGGATCGGCGAACTGGTGTGTGCATTGATTCCCGGCGGCGGCTACGCGGAATATGCCGTTGCGCATGCCTGCAACACAATGCATATCCCTAAAGGCCTGACGCTGGTCGAAGCGGGCGCTATGCCTGAAACGTTCATGACGGTGTGGCTGAATCTGTTCCAACGCGGCAAGCTGGTTGCCGGCGAATCGGTGTTGATCCATGGCGGCGCGTCAGGTATCGGCACGACGGCGACCATGCTGGCGAAGGCGTTCGGTGCGGCGAAAATCATCACGACCGTCGGCTCGCAGGCGCATCGGGAGGCCAGCCTCGCGCTCGGCGCGGATCTCGCGATCGAATACCGCGAGGAAGATTTCGTCGCTGAAACGAAGCGGTTTACCGATGGAAGAGGCGTCGACGTAATCCTCGACATCATTGCCGGCGACTACGTGGCCAGAAATTACGACGCCGCAGCCATGGACGGACGGATCCTCCAGGTAGGCGTGATCAAGGGGCCGGCGAAGGAGCTTAACCTCGTGCCGATGCTGACAAAACGTCTGACACATATGGGCTCGACATTGCGATCGCGCACATCCGCGGATAAGGCGACCATCGTTCATGAACTCGAGCAGCATGTGTGGCCGCACATCGAGAGCGGCAAGATCAAGCCGGTCGTCTACAAGACCTTTGCACTTGCCGACGCCCGCAGCGCTCACGAGCTGATCGACTCCGGCACACACTTTGGAAAGATTGTCCTTACGACAGGCGCGGCCTGAGCGGGTCGCCGTGGGGGGCGGGGCTGAACAGAACGGGACCGCTATCTTGCCGGTAAGTCGGGATAGCGCTCGAACGTGCGCTTGATGAGTTGCCGGAGCCAGATATTGGCCGGTTCGTCGTGAAATCGGGGATGCCAGAGCTGGCGAAGTGCAAACGGTGGAAGCGGCACCGGCGGCGGGACAATCTTAACGGTCCCAAGCTTGGCGAATACGTTCCCAAGCTCCAGCGGCACCGTGGCAATCAGTTCAGGATGTTCGTCGATCAATAGCGGTACGACGAGGAAGTGCGGCGTCGTCAGATAAACATTTCGATGGATGCCGTACTCGTCGAACGCACTGTCATAAGCCGCACCCGCGCGCCCAGTCAGTGAAACGACAATCTGCGGCATCGTTTCGAACTGTTCACGCGTAATCGATTTGCCGACCTCCTTGTTTCGCACGCTCACCATCGTGACGAAAGAGTGCAAAAAGAGTTGTTGCTGGTAGAGATCATCGGGCGCGGCACGGATCGACCCCAACGCGAGATCCACTTCTCCAGACGCAAGCAGCCCCTCGATCTGCTCGATCGGAACTTGTACGGATCGCAACGTGCAGTTCGGCGCCTCCTCGCGCAACCGCCGGATGAGCGGTGGCAGAAAGACGAGTTCGCCCATGTCCGTCATGCAGAGAACGAAGGTGCGCCGCGCTGTCGAAGGATCAAAGCGCGCCTGCGAGACGACGTCCTGACGCAAGGTCGTCATGACTTCAACGATCGAGACGCCAAGCATGGTGGCTTTTGGCGTCGGCTCCATGCCCGATGGCGTCTTGACGAACAGAGGGTCCTCAAAAAACGCCCGCAGCCGATTCAACGCATGGCTCATTGCGCCCTGTGACAGCCCCACTTCGGATGCCGCTCGCGTCACGCTTCGTTCGCGAAGCAGCGCATCGAACACCACGAGCAGATTCAGATCGAGATCACGTATATGCACAGCGTGCATTCCTTGCATTAGTCCCATTGGCTTGACGCATGATGGTGCCGAATCTATCTTGAGGTCAAGCGTGCCAACGATAGGCCGCACCCACATGATGGAGACAAGGATGTTTATCAGGAATACGTGGTACGTAGCCGCCTGGTCGCATGAGGTGGAAAGCGAAGCGCTGTTCGCTCGCGTCATTACCGGTATCCCGGTTTTGCTGTATCGCGAGGAAGGCGGCGGCGTCGTTGCGCTCGAGGATCGTTGTTGTCATCGCGGCGCGCCACTGTCGGTTGGGCGGCGCGAGGGCGATTGCGTCCGCTGCATGTATCACGGCCTGAAATTCGACAGCACCGGGGCATGTGTTGAAGCGCCGGCTCAGCAGCGCATTCCGCCGCAAGCGAAAGTTCGAACATTCCCGGTTGTCGAGCGGCACCGCTGGATCTGGATCTGGACGGGCGATCCTTCGCTGGCCGATCCGGCGACGATTCCCGACACCCATTGGCTCGACGATCCGCAGTGGCGCAGCTTGCCTGGTTACATTCACTACGACGTGAATTACCTGCTGATCTGCGACAACCTGCTGGACTTCTCGCATCTGCCGTTCGTGCATCCCACCACGCTGGGCGGCCCCGAAGACTATGCAAAGGTACAGCCCAAAGTTGAGCGGATCGACGGCGGCGTTCGCATCACGCGCTGGACGTTGAACACGGATGCGCCTCCGTTCGCCGCCGCCGTCAAGAACTGGCCTGGCAAGGTGGACCGTTGGAATGTCTACGACTTCACGATTCCGGCGATTCTGCGAATGGATTCCGGCATGGCGCCGGTCGGTACCGGCGCGCAAGAAGGTGCGCGTGTCGACGCAGCGGAATTCCGTGGCTGCCAGGCACTCACGCCCGAAACGGAAAACTCCACGCACTACTTCTTCGGTCATCCGCACAACTTTGCGATTGATCAGCCCGACGTCACGCGGGCGATCCATCAGGCGGTTGTCGATGCATTCGACGAGGACCGGGACATCATCACCGCTCAGCAGAAAAATCTCGCACTGAACCCTGACTTCAGGATGATGCCGTTCGGTATCGACGCCGCACTGTCCCAGTTTCGCTGGGCCGTCAATCAACGTCTTGAGGAAGAGAAACAGCAGATACCGGAAGCAGTGCAAGGAGCCTGAGATGATCCAGGTGAAAGTAACGCAACTGAAGCGCGAGGCGGAAGGGATACTGGGGATCGAATTGCAGGCCGCAGACGGCGCGGCGCTTGCTCCGTTCGAGCCCGGCGCGCATATCGATGTTCATCTGGCCGGCGGTCTCACGCGACAGTATTCGCTCTGCAACGATGCAGTGGAAACAGACCGTTATCGTCTTGGCGTGAGCCTGTCCGCGACGTCGCGCGGCGGATCGAGTTATCTGCACACGTCGCTTCGGGAAGGCGACTTGCTGACGATCAGCGAGCCGCGCACGTTGTTCGGTCTGTCACGCGAGGCGACATCTCATCGCTTCATTGCAGGCGGGATAGGCATCACGCCTATCCTTAGCATGATCCGATGGTGTGTCCGCCATGCCGTACCCTGGCAATTGCATTATTGCGTGCGGTCGCGGATGTGCGCGGCATACCTCGACGAATTACGCGCATTCGCTGGCAAGGTTTATGTGCACGCCAACGACGAATTAACCAGTGGGGCGCCTGAAATACAAACCTTGATGAGCGACGTAAAACCTGGCGAGCACATCTATTGTTGCGGACCGGGTGGACTGATGGACGCCGTATCGCATCACGGCCAGCAGTCCGGCATACCACGCGAGAATCTGCATTTCGAGCGGTTTACCGCGTCTCCGGTGCAAGTCGCCGATAGGCGCGAGCGGGCATTCACGATTGTGCTTGCAAGGCTCGGAATGCGATGTGTGGTCGAACCCGACGAGTCGATTCTGGAGAGCCTCGAACGTCACGGCGTCTGTCCGCCGTTTTCGTGCCGGGAAGGACTGTGCCGCAGTTGCGAGGTGGCGGTGTTATCGGGTGAGGTCGAGCACCGCGACTACGTGTTGAGTGAACACGAGCAGACGTGCGGCAAATCGCTGATGATCTGCGTGTCGCGGGCAAACTCTGACGAACTGGTCATTGACCTGTAGTTGCCGCTTGTTGATGTGGTACGTCCTGTGGCTGTTTCAGCCTGTTCGATTCCAGAACCGATTCAGGGGCCTGCTTGCACCAGCAAGCCATCGATAATGCCGTTGTCTGCGAGGTGAATGCGCCAGGTGGACGATCCCGAATCGTGTATAACCTGATATATGTCCCAACCTTGGTTGCCAACACCTACAAACCGGACACTTTCAACAGGACCCAATCGATTCATGTCCTCTTTGAGCCTCGGTAGCATCGATTCGTAGATATGCGGTTTCGCGGCCGTTCTGGCAATGAACGACATCATCGGCGATTAGGAGATAATCGCCGCAAAGCGAACGGACACCAACCGATGTCGAAATTACCGCACCTCATGAAAGCATTAATATCGACCCTGTTATTTTGCCTGTCCAGCGCGATCGCACATGCCGCCGGAATACAGGTCCTTCAAATTCCGTCTGACGCTAATGGCCCCGCGTTAAAAGCGATGGTGTGGACGCCATGCGCCGAGGCCGCACTAGACGTGCCTATCGGACCATATATCCTGAACGGGCGGCGAAACTGTCCGACTGTCGGTGAAAAGCTACCCTTGGTTGTGATTTCGCATGGCCACGGTGGCTCGTACCTTGGCCACCATGATCTTGCCGAGACGCTTGCCGATGCTGGCTTCGTGGTGGCGGCAATCGACCATCCGGGCGATACGTTCTCCGATATGAGCCGCTATCGTGGTCAATTAGTTCGTGGTACATCTGGGCGAAAACTTTGTGATACACACTGGAGACTCCCGTCCCACAGGGCTTTTTGGGCTGCGCAACATGTATCATGCCGAGCAATGTTGCACGTTTCTCGATCTGCGTTCGTGTTCTCGCGAACTGATCTGCACCGGCAATTAGATTGTGATACAGATGCCGCGCTGGTCTGACTCTGGGCGGGACTCTAAGCCGCGCAAGCTAAATCCATCGCCGAGCGCGGTAGCTGAGTTGGTCAAATCCGATCAGGATTTGGCTTTTTTACAATCTCGTGACTTCCGGTTATTCGGCGTTTTATGTGGGCGAAGAACGGGTTGAAGATTCGGCAAGATGCTGAAGGAGTGCAATCAGCTGATATGGTGGGTGGTCGTGGACTCACGACTATTGATCAATAGTATTTGATTCACCCAGGCGTCTTAGGCAGCAATCTCCGAGTTTCCGACGCTGGGTCAAATCTATCCAGGTTTGCTTATCGAGTGGGACCTTGGGGAACCTCAAGAGAAATCGCGACCGCCAACGGTCGGCCCTGCAAGGGGGCGGTCGCGGTACAACGCCAGCAGCTTTATCCTGTTCGCCGGAACTCCTCCTCGGCTTTCAATGCCGCCAGCACCAGAGGATCCTCCGCATCGACTTGCTCTGTCTCCCAGACGTTGATGGTGGCCGGATCAGGAGTGGGAGCCGCGTTGGAGGGCCGCAGCCCGTAAGCAGCACGGTGTGCCTGCGCAAAGTCGTTTTCGCGAAGTGCGGCACCGTTCTGCCGGGCTATCTTCGTGGTTCGGCCTACCGCGCCTGCAAAGGCATTGCCACGCCCCTTTTCGATCGCATCAAGTTCTTCCTGTCTTGTGCTTTTAAGCTGGCCAGCGGACTTGGCGCGAGGTTTTTTCAGGTTGGATTCTTGTAGCGACTCGTCGAGCAGTGCAAGTTCCATCGCCTTCCAGCTGACCCTCCCGAAGCGTCGCTTGTCTGCGTCAGTCATCTCAAGGTCGAATACGTTGCCGACTGCGTCGCGGCAAAGTAATTTGTCGGATAACCGGGCGATCCGCTTGACTTCAACCTTGAAAGACTTGTCATTGCTCGGAGCCAATGAGTGCAGCCTGGCGAGCTCTTTTGATTCGTCTGACGAGTATGTGGCCTGCTTGTACAGCACGATCCCCTGGTTGCAGGTAGCGCGATCCCACGGCAAGAAGATGTCGAAGACCTCCTGCGGGCTTCTCACGCGAGCTGCTTCGCCACGTCGCTGCGCTTGTTGATAGGTGTGGATGGCAGCGGGAGTGATCCCGACTCCTGCATCATACATTTCCTTCGTGCGCAGCTTTCGCTTGTTGGACGTCAAGTTGAGGTGGCTGATTGCCTTGAGCAGAAAGCGCTCAAAGTTATCCAGTGGGATGGGCTTCTTCATACGACGGATGCGACGCTTGATTCTCTCGAGACGGTCGGTGCGGCGTGTGTACGCCGCCGCAATCTCTTCGGCCATGATTGTTATCATGGTTTCGTGCAGGCGCTCGACGAAGGGTTTCAGATCCCCTCGCTCACCAGGCGGGTTAAACATGATCCCGCCAAGGTTCTGATCGATGGTCTTGCGCACAGCTCTGGATTTCCCCGGGCCGTTGTCCGTAAATATGCCATCGATGTTTCCGTGCAGGAGACCTTTGAGCGGTTGTAGGCCAAGAGCTTCCACGCGCTCGTCCTTCGGAAGCAGGCAGCATGCGAGGCATCGCTGGTACGCTATGCCACGCTCTCTGTCGAGCGTGATTTCATATCCGAGGATCGCGCCTGAGAGACGGGATACTGCAAAGATGATCCATATTTCGACCGGTTGAAGTTTTCCCGCTACGAGTGCTCCGATAGGGAGCTTCGGCCTGAAACCGTCGGTATCCAGAATTTCCAGCACACCCTGTGTCAGGTCACTCGAGCTTCCGGTACGCGGTCCGAAGTACTGCGCCATCGCTTTTGATCCATAGCGTTTTTCGCGCAGATTATTGGCGACCACGATATCTTCGAACTGGTACTTCAACTGGCCATAACTGGGTGCCTGTTCGATGGGGACATCGGGATAGTGCTCCTCGATCATGCGCTGATGGGTTGTCGCCAGACTTACCTTCTCACCCGCCCATTCCTTCGTGAGCGAATCAGTCATGTTCTCGATGTCATTTTTGCTGGTGCGCCTGCCCCGTCTGAAGGTCTTCTTTCCATTCATGGTGGCGCGAGCGCGATTCATCATCTCCTTGTGAGATAGCCGGCCCGGCTTGCAGGCAGGTGCCAGCCGCTTGGCTCCCGGTCCCCCCTGTTCCGGCGTGAGGGCGAGCATCGAGCGCCGGCCGCCTCCGTACCAGATGAACCTCGTTAGCAGCAGGTTCATCTTGGAACGGAAGGCTTTGCCTTTGCCCAGCTCCGCCTGCATTTTCCGGATGCGATCGTTCCTGTATTCGGGGTCAAAGAAGATGTTGTCGTCGATGATGAAATCTGACTCTTTGCTTCTGCCAACGGTATCAACCATGACTAGTGCATTGATAAGCATCATGCGCTGATCTAGGCCCTTAAGCATGCCTGGTTCCACTTCGGTGAGCGGTTTTTGCATACACTTGGGAAGTGTTGAGCCGACAACAGGCTTCACGCGCGATATCAGGTTGTCGTCCACGGAGACCTTGATCGGCATGCGGGACGTCGGTACATCCTCGTTGCTCTGCCTCTTCTGGACATACAGCGCGCGAGTTGCCGGATTCCAGGCTACAGCGATGTGGATCGCATCCTCTGGCGCATCTGACAACGCGAAGGCCTTGAAGCGTTCAAGCCCTGCGGGCCATTCGTTGTATTGAAGTTCCCTCAGGTGAGAGACCAGCGCCTCATCGGCCACAATTGGCGCGATCGTTCCATAAACATGTGCCTTTGCCATCACGTTCTCCATAGCAGATGCAACGGCTTATCCGTACGCAGGGGCTCCCGCTGGTCGGGATACAGGAAACCAAAGCATGTGGCGACGGCGAACAGTTCGTAGCACCAGTCAAGGGATATGCCCAGATGTCTGGCATGCCGGTTCATGATGTCGTCGAGCGTTCCGCGAGTGGAGCAGATGAGCAATCGGCGCGCGAAGGTAGCTGCCTCGTCGTAGTGGCGCCAGACGTCGACATTTGTGATCCAGGTTTTCATTACCGCGTGGTTCCCCCAGGTCAGCACGTCGAACTGGTTGCCCCTAAGTAGTTCATAGGTCCAGCCGCGAGCCTTGATTTTCTTTTCTTCGTTTTGTAGTCTTGACTTTGTAGCATCGTCGAACTCAGCGGCCCCGTCCTTGATGGAAACTGCGTGGTAATGCAGACGATAGTCCGGCGGCAGGACAAGTGTCAGAATGATGTCCAATGTCATCACGTCCTCCGCAGACATTGGCCGACCGTGCATCCTCGCCTCGTTGTATTTCTTTTGATCGTAGACGGGATACTGATCTCGGATGTCAATGACGTACGGGTTGAAGCTGAAAGCATAAAGAGGCCTCATCTCGTTCAGGGCAAGTGCCTGATGTGGCCGTTTGAACTTTAGGGCACCGAAGCTCGCTCTCGTCGCGATATTCATTTCCGATGCGTCACGCATCGGCAGGTAACGGTCACCGTGTGGGACGCCGAACGCATCGCGAAACGGCAATGCGACGTGTCTTGGTGTGACGAAAGGAAGCGGAAGCTCAAGAATTTTCACGATTTCTCCGTACTCGTTTCCAGAGTTGCTTGACCTTGGAGATCTCCATCTCTTCGATGGTGTGTTCATCTTCTGGCGCGAACTCGGCCAACTTTCCCGCTCTAATTGCGGACTTTACGACTCTTCTGAAAAATGCTTCCCATGTCTCCGCGAACCTTTCTGCCGCGACAGCCGCGTCTGGAAATTTTTCCGCGAGGCCTTGGTAATGCTCGGTTGGCAGACCTTCCAATAGCCGGAACATGGATATCCGGAATTGGACCTCCATATCAATGAACGTTTTCCAACGGCGCTCTATCGTTGACGCGAGGGACTTGCCGACTTTTAGACGATATTCGGCGCCGATGCGTGCCGGTGCCAGGTCGGCACCATGCTGTCGCAAATTGTCGCGAGTTGCTGCTTTGCGACACGTCGCTGGCAGCCGTTCTACGATTTGAGAATGAGATAGATGTGGATTCGCCTCGCGTTCGGCGTTATAAAGGCGAGTGGTCTCAGGCAGTCGGGCTAAGGCTTTAGCACGTTGTCTTGCAGTATCGCTCTTTCTTTTGCGTGTCGGATCAGCCTCGCCAATGACACTCGTGCTGACTATGATTTCACGAGGTTTCTCTTCTTTTTCTTGCGATGTAATTGCTGACCTGGCAGCCTTCCAGCTACCGAAGAGGGTGTTCAACATGAAGATTGTGACAAAGGGATTTCTCGGACATTCTTTGCCCGATAGGGCGTCTTGAATGAGTGATGAACCCGTGAACGCCCCTAGCCTCATTGCTATTTCAACCTGGTCCGGGTTGGAGATCAAATCCTGGTATCTGTTTAGTTCGATCCGCCCGTCATTCACCAGGCCGTTTTCACTTGCTGCTCGAAGGAGCAGTTTTGATAGATGCGGCCCCCGGATTTCAGGAGCGAACTTGTGATCTAACAAAGTGGACCATGCCCGTGCCATGTCGAGTTCGATTTCCCGACCAATTTCTGAAATGGCCTGCTCGCGCGCTTGCAGCGGGCCTCCGCAATTGCAGATGCCCTGCGGCGCAGCATAGGCGATTGACGCGCGCGGGGCATGCGCGCAGGCACTGCAAAACTCATAAAGAGGTGTTTCATGGCGGGCGCAAAATCGCACGGCCGTGAAAAGGAATTCTCGACGCCAGAACGGGGTACCCGTTCGGCCAAGATCTTCGTCCAGGCAGGAAAGGCAAATGGCTGGTTTCCATGCGTGGCCGTGTACGCCGCGTACAGGGCTCATACAAAAAGGCGCGGCGAACTGTGGCCCAACAAGGTGTCGGTGACGTAGGGTATCTGCGGCGTGTGACGAAACAAATCGGACGTACCCTGGAAAAAGGGTATTCCTGTTCAGGACATCGTCCACAGAGCCAACACAATCGCCCAGGCGACGAACACACTCCTCGATCTGGGAGGGAACAATCCACGACGGCAGGGTGTAAGATCCCGTCACAGCCATACAGAATGATGTCTTTTTTATGTAGCAACTGCGGGCTAGATAGCCAGAGAGCGGCTCGTCAGGATGGATGGGAGGCAAGGAGAAAGAGGGCGGAGTCGATCGAATCTGGGAGCGGTGAGGAACGCGAACCCGCGGCGGGGAGGGTGGCTTGGGACGCACATCATCCGTTCGCACGTATGGCGTGTTGGGGAGGGAGAAGGGTAACGCAGTGGGTGTTGTCTGGGGCCTGCTGACAGGTTGAGCCCAGGAACGCGGCATCTCGGCATCGTCGGGTTCGCTTGTGGTTCCGAACAGGTCATCGGGAAGCCCGCCATCGTGTGCCCTGCCAGGTGGGACACTGGCAGACGAGTGCGTGGCCGCTTGCTGGACGCCGGAGGGCGTTCTTGTCTCATCGTCGCGGTTCACCCGTGCCCAGAGCAGATTCAGTCGACGCAGATCCATTTCGTCAACGATGTGTTCGCTTGCTGGAGTAAGCCCCTCCAGTGCTCCGGACCGTATGGCGGTCTTGATGAGGCGCCGATAGTGCTGCTCATTTGTTTCGACACATCGTTCGAGTGCTGCGGCGGCCTTCGGAAAATTCGCCAGAACTGCTGTCCTTTGGGACACACGTGGGTGGCCAGATAGTAGCCGGGAAGAAGATATGACAAAGGGGACGTTTTTCTCAACGAATTCAAGTTTCCTACGTTCAATGTGGGACGCTAGGGATTCGTCCACTGCGTGACGATATTCGTCTCCTTTTCGCGCAGGGACGAGATCCACTCCATGCATTGCGAGGCTTTCCCTGGTCGCTGCGCGACGGTACCTCATGGGGAGGGTTTTTACGACTTCGCTGTGACTAAGGTGAGGATTAGCTTCTTTTATTTCGCTATATAGGTGGCCGGCTTCGGGAAGCAGGGCGATTGACTTTGCCATACTCTGCACGTGGTTATATGACGATCTCCTTCGCGGCGCGCAGGGCTGCGCGTCATCAAAAGGTACATGGGGATTGATAGATGTGGACTTGTAGGCTCTGATAGCCGCCTCCGCCGTTGCCCAACTGCCAAACAGGGCCACAAGCATGAAGATGGAGACAAATGGGTTGCGTGGACATTCGAATCCCGCGAGCGCTCGGTGTATGAGCGGACCGCTAACGGGGATGCGCAGACTCATGATGACTTCTGCTTTTGCGGAATCGGAAACCAATGCCTGATACTTTCGACGTTGAATCCGGCCGCGCCAGATCAACCCATGTGCCCGTGCCACCTGATGCAGCAGGTCCGCGAACTGGATGCCACGCATTCGAGGACAAAAGGAGCTGTCGAGCAGCGTGGACCATCCTCGCGCAATGTCTAGCTCGATCTCCTGAGCGCGTTCGGACAAGGTATGCGTGCGTGCTTTAAGCGGGTTTCCACAGATGCAACTGTCCAGCGGCGAAGTTATAACGTCAGATACCCGTGAGGAGTGCGTGCAGGCGCCACACATCTCATAAAGTGGAGTTTCGTGTCGAGGGCAGAAGCGGGTATGGGAAAAAAGAAAATCCCGACGCCAGAATGGCGTGCCATTCGGCGTCAAATCATCTTGCAGGCATATCATGCATACTGCGGGATTCCAGATGGGGCGAGACATGCGTGTCATGCCTAATTCGGTTGCCGAAGACCATTGCGATTCCGTGAGATGTCGTTGTCGCAATTGCTCACGCGCGCTTCGGAAAAGAAATCGGGTATATCCGGGAAGCAACGTGTTGTTCGCGAGAACATCATTTTCGGAACCCACCCGATCTCCTAGAAGTTCAATGTACCTGGCAAGATTGGTGGGGAAGATCCATGATGGTGACTTGTTCAAGCCGCTGACCTCTTTGCAGATATAGGTCGGCGTCATGTATCGGTGCCTCGCCAGATAACCGGAAAAAGCTTCTCCGGGACAAATGGATGAGAGGGAGAAATAAGGTTGGAGCTTTGTGTTGGGTTGGTTGTTCACGATTGCGATTGATCCATTCAGAGAAATCGGGCAGGAACGTGCCAATGCCTCAGCGCAGTGCACTGATATGATTGCTTCATCCTTGACGAACTATCTAGCTACGGGCGTTGCGTGACGAGACGATCGAAGACCCGTTCGGGCAAACCGCAGTTAATCCTTGCCCGGTATCGCCATCTCGGGCGTGTCAGCAGTTTTGTGTCACCTGATGAGCGCAAGCTGGCGGTTATACGGGCGCGGATGTTTTCGGTCGCCTGTATTCCTGGCCGGCGGTAGGTTCGTGGCAGGGGCGCACGCTGGTGCTGTTCGAGCCACGCGGGATCGTGAGCGTACAACCACGACCATAAAGCTGCAGCCAGAAGCCGGGCCTGGTTTCGCGTGCAGTCCTTATGATTCGAAAGGTGCACCAGCCATAGCCTTTTCTTCTCTTCCAGGCGATCTTTTCCGGGGCGTAGTGTGCTAGTTTTATTGCCTGGCGACCGATCCTGTTTATGGGCGGTGAGTGGAGGAGAATATTCAACGGATTCGAGAGCCAGTTGCAGCAATGCAATCGCGACTGGATGAGCCGGTCGTTCGGGAAGTCTCAATGAGCGCAGCGCCTGCGGCAACATCCCGGCTGAATGGATCCAGACGTTGAGTCGCTCATCTTCAAAGCCTCCTGATAGCGCACTGAGAAAATCCTTTGAAAACTCTTTGGCTCGATGTCGACCGTGCTCTGGAATATACCCACGCTGCTGTAGCAGTATTTTTGTTTGATCGGTTGCAGACTGGCTGTGAGTGCTTTGCGAGAGCCCAAAGAGTATTTCTCCCAGGCGGTGACTGTTTCTGTACCTGGATAAGCCGTATGACGTTCGCATGCTGATTTCGTACGTACTACACTCATCAGCGAGAGTGAACATACAGCCGTGTATCGGGCATCTTGTCAGCAGGGGGATGCAGTGAACGGTAAAAGAACATCGGCGGCCTGTTTCCCGTAATGATATGCGACTGCACTCCTTGCATTCAAGGCCATACCGGTTTGCGCCCTGCGTAGGCAAAGGCAGGGCGGGGCAGCAGAGTCGGTTTTCATTGGAAAAGCAGACTTGCGTCTCCAGCCTGTCTCCCATCGAAGTCGGCAAGCAGGAGAGGTAGAGTGGGTAGAGCGTTCGTTCCATGAGTACTTCATGTGGCCCACCGTAGACGTAGTTCGACATTTCACAGAAGCGCTGCAGCCTACAGGCGGCGGTATGTAGCAATGGCGTTGCGTGGCGGAATGCCATGGCGACGACAGTGCGAATGTCGGGGTCATACGTGGTGCCGGCTAGCGTCACGGTCAGACTGAAGGCGGTCTCATGTGGTGCGGCCGGAAACATGGTCTTAAGCATGCTGTGCTCCTTAAACCATTTCGGCGCCGAGTGGCAGCGATGTGAGGTGACTGAAGGACAACCAGTCGCCATAACGGAAGAGACTGGCGCGGGTGAACTCGCCGCCGCCCATACGAATCCTCTTGACCGCGTTGAGATGGCTCTGATCAAGCGCGAGCGCCTTCTTTCCGTAAGTGACAAAGACGTCTGTCGTGAACGCTGCAAGTTTCAGCGCGTTCAGTTCCAGCGCGATGTACGACAGCGCTTTTGCCAGAACCCCGGGGTATCCGAGCGCCAACTCATACGCCGCCTCAGGCAGCCAATCGGGCATTGAGTCCTGGCGGATCGAACCCACCGTAGCATCGTATAACGACCGACAGACGTCGATCCAATGCTTCTCCTTGTAACTCGCCGACGGAAGGATCTCAATGACGCCGGTAGGCGCCAGGTCTCCGAGTGCTCCGGGCAGCCTGGACAGTCCGGCGATGGCCGCCCCAGGGGTTGTGAGGCACAGGACCGGGACTCCAGTCATGCGGGTGAGTTGAGCCAGACCATCCCAGGTCGTTTCCGCGGCACGCGTGCTCGCATCCAGCGTGTTGATCCGCTCGACAATAAGAAGCCCGAGATTGGCTGCGATGGATAACGCTGACAACGCAGGGATGATGTCGCGGTCGCGAAAGAATGGCGTATGGCTACGTCGTGCATAGTCCGTCCCCATGATGGTATCAAACGCCCCCACGAAGTTTCGCGCCAGGCCGTGTATCTTTCCATCTATTGGCCATTGGATGCGGATTACTGGCAATTGCAGGTACCGCGAATCTCCAGAGCGGGTACCTGGAATTCTGATAGGGATGGCTTCGCGACGAAAGAGCGATTCGATCGTCATGGCGAGGCTGCGCCGACCCATCCGCAGGGGCGCGGCGACGAGGATTCCACGGGGGCGTGCTTTTGGCGCGATTCCAAATACCAGCGGAAACTCATACCCTCGGCGGTCGCGCTTCCTGTGCAAGGCAAGGTTTGCTGTAAACGTGAAGTTTACGTACGTTTGGTCCCGCAGGTCACGGTCAAGATAAGAGCTTCGTACCTGCTCCAGCACGGTCATTACGGTTCGGGCCCGAGCCGCATTTGTGACGGCGACATTGGATACCCGCTGTGTGATTTCTTCGCCAGATGAGATTGGAGTGCCCTCGTAGGTATCAATAAGTTCGGTGAGCTGCATTGCTTCACGAAGTGTTGGCACGGGTGGCACGCTAGCGAGAAGCGGGTTGCTATCGTCCGGCAGTATTAAATCGCGATTAGGCTCATTGGTGGATGGGAGGAAGTTGGAAGCGCTCATTTATCATCTCCTAGGCCTGCCAGGCGATCTTTGTTCCCGTGCCCGGTGACGTTCCGAGGCCGGAAGCTGCGCGTGGACGCTGCTTTGGGATTGTTCCCGGCCCCAGTCGCGGCATGGGCAGATTCTGGAGCATTGCAGGTTTGAAGATCCCTGTTGTCTAGCGGACATACCGCGGGGACGATGTTGCGTTCACGGACGAGCGGAGTACGCGTATCGCTCACATACCTGGTTTGAAATGCCGCGTCGAACGCGGCAATGAACTCTTTTGTGAATCCTGAGAGCTTGCCGTCGATGCGCCATGCCATCCGCAGGACGGGGCGCTGAAAGTATTCGGTAAAGCTCGTGTCGGCCGCTGTCCGCGTGACGTGAGGTTCGCTGCCGAGCGCCGACGCCACCATGTCTGCCAGCCTTCTGCGGCCTGTTCCGGGAGGGGGCGCAACCGCGATACCCCGGGGCTTTGCTCTCGGTGCGATGCTGAACCGGGAGACCATCGCATGTCTGCGCTCGTCGAGGCTGCGGTGCAGGAAGTGATTTGCGCGGATTGAATGGTCCCGGTATGACGTGCGAACCTGCGTGATGGCGTTGATGCAGAGGCTTGCGCGTGTCGCGTCGCTGGCGAAAGAGTTGGCAGCCTCGTGCGCGGTCAGCTCCTGTACGGACCAGCCTATGACGTTCTGCGTTTCCTGTACCACAATGAGGCGCATCGCTATCGATAGCGTTCGCACGGTAGGTACGCTCTCCAGTAACGGGTTGTCGTTGTCGCCGGGGAGGTCGCCAAATACAGTGACGTCAGTGCCGCTGGGTGTTTGCGCGCGCCTGCTCATGCTTCCTCCTTCCCGCTGCGGCGCGGAGCCCGGTGCAACAATGCAGGGCGAAGCAACTCGGGGTTGCGGCAGATGAGCGGCACTTCGTGCTGAGCACCGGTTTCCGCACCGCCAGTGGAGGAGAGTGAGGTAGTTGCTGCTGCCCTGCACGGCCGGCTTAGTGGAGAGTGGCACCTCGCGTTGCATGGATTAAGGGTCGGCGGCCTTGGGGGGCCAACCAGCGCCGGCTGCGGTACTGGGGGCGGTTTTCCAGTCAGATCGAGGTGACGCAAAGGTTTGGGCTCGAAACCGCACCGCGCCGATGTTTTCTTCTTTCTCATGGGTTGCCTTTCGTTTGCCTTTGTACAGGCGTGTGTTGACACGGCGCACCCATTGTGAGAACCTACGCGCGTGTTAGGGCGCGTGAGCCCCTTTTGGGGTGCACCACCAAAATACGGCGTGTCAGGGGCGCAATCCCTGACACGACCGTTCTACCCAGTGTTGTGGTTCTGGGATTAAATTTCCTCTGTTATTCCATCAAGTCATCCATTTAAGCAGTCAAGGATATCTGCGATGTATTTGCACCGCTCGCTTGACAAACGCAGTATTTCGTGGTTAGATATAAGTTTCTCTTTTTATCCTACCTGATTCGCCTGCGTTTTCGCAAGTGCTATTCGTCTCGCGCGTCCTGCGCAAAATGATTCTGTTGATATTTCACGCGGCACGACGATGTTATGCGTCCGTTGTATTGGTAACTTATCTGCGCGACCAGGTCGCGAATTGGCTCCACCAAGTCGAGTCAGGGGCGGCTCCTTTTTTCTCTCGCTGCGCCAGATTGACTGCTGGAAACGGTCGAGGCGAGCCAGATAATGCGACAGTTCGTTGATAGGTCCAGTGTTTGCGGCTGGTGCAGAAAATCGACTGGGAACTGGGGCTATTCTCAATTTAGCGTATTTTTCTGGGGTCACTGTCGGCAATCCTACATACGGTGCCCGCATGCAATCACTGTCGTACAAGGCCTGATCAGAATGCAGGGCTCCGTCGAAGTTCGGGTAGATGTTCATCATCGTTAATCCATCAGTGGGTGCCTGCTGCAAGGTGACGCCTAGTCTGAGGTGAGCAGGCGGCAGAGTTCTGAGCGGAAACCGTTCGCGTTTGAGCGCGGTTTCCCTGATACAGCGACGGCTCGCGACATGTATTCGAAAGGGATTGCGCTCTGGAACGCATCAACAATCGTCATGTGCTGCGGGTTTCGCCTGGCAATATCCAGGCGCAAAATATCCGCGCGAGTTCGTGGTTCGGCTGGGCGTCGGTGCGTCCGGTTTCCCGGCATGGTTGCGCCGATGGTCCTGCGCGCTATTTCACTGGGCAGTAGCTGAACTATCCTGCGGTAACCGTAGTCCGCGACCCACCAGCTATTGAGCACAATCTCGATATCAGGATGTTCCAGCACGGCAGTGATGATGGAGGGCAGCAGGATGCCCGGATGCGGCGGACGCTCCGATTTGTGACGCGGCGAGGCAAAAGACACTCGCCACGTAAACAGAACGCCTTCCACGCCCAGATAAAGCACAGAATTCATTGCGAGGCGTATCTTGAGGGGCCGCGAATGAGGAGCGCCCCGGACGGGGTCGGCGGGGCGGATTTAGAATAGGCGGTCGTTGCGTTCGGTTCGCTCTCGTGTCGATGTTTGGCTTATGCGCGAACCGCGTGCGTTTCTACACACTGAAAATAGTACATGGCAGCACAATTTCAAGGGAAAATTAGCGATAGCATCGATGTCGCGTGGGCCAGATTGGCCTCACGCGCCGTACGCGTTGCACTGACGCGACGAGATGTCAGTTACGCGCAACTCGCAGACGAGTTAACTAAGTTGGGCCTCTCTGAGTCTGCACGTTCTGTAGAAGGGAAGGTGCAGCGGGGAACTTTTCGCTTCACTTTTTTCCTTCAGGCTTTGATGGCTTCACACGGCGAGTACCCTGAGCATTGGTCCCGCGCACTAAGCGACGAGTCACCTTGGGAGGTGCGCGCGGCAGCATTAATGAAGGGTGAATTGGCGCTGCACCCCTGGCTTGACTGGGGCAAGCTCTCCCGTCGTCTTGGCGAGATAGGTGTCAACCTGCCACCTGAGGCGCTTGCGACTCAGATAGACGATGGCATGTTTTCGGCTGCGCTGTTTTTCCAATGCGCTGCTGTCTGTCGCTTCAATGGAACTCAACTTTTTCTCGACGCATCCGATCTGAACGAAGCGGCTCTTGTTGGGGCGTCGGCGGCGTGAGATGGCGTTGCTGCCTATTCTCCTTGCACTTTTTCAGTGAAGATCTATAGTTGCGATATGCCTTGGTGTGTATGTATAAACGCACGCAATTCGCACGAGCAAAAGTCAAATCCCAATCGCTCCGTGCATCAGCTTTCCGGAGTCTGGGCAGGAGATCGCGATGCCCATCTGGACTGTGGGATCGGCTACCGATGAGCCTACGGTTTTCGCGTTGCAATGGCGCATTCTTGAGACGGCGGAAGAGTCAGTCCATTTCGTCGGCCGCGACAAAAGCGACGCAATCGGCGTGTCTGCCGGCTGGGTGGGCCGGATACCTAGGCGGAACACGCCCGATACGTATGGGGCGATAGTGCGTGGTCAACGATGTGGTGTCGTACACCGGATGCAACGGAATGGCTACTTGCCGGAAGACAGAAATGACAACACCTACCGAGCGCACCAAAGCCGTCGAGCAGACGCGCGACTTTTTGCGAATGCTCGCTGCAGCAGACGAGGTCACGATCCCGGGCAAGGTCCAAACGGTCGCGACCGGTCTGCTCAAGCACTTTCCGTTGGACGTAGATTTGGACGTGTCCGCTTCGGTGCTGCCGGGCATCTGGGCTCATCCGGTGAGAGGCCGGGGATGAAGGCGGCACGACCATCGTGAGACGCGAGCGAACATGGAAATCAACGATGTTCCCGAAGGTTTTCCACGCGACAAGATGCCCGCAGTGGTGTCAGGAATGCAGCCGAAACTCGGCGTCGTGCTACATGGTGGGTGCTACGTTGTAGGGCAAACGGACGAGGAGCGGTACGAACGTTGGCTCATTTGCGAGGACCTTGTCAATCAGCTCGCTCCGGTGGCTCGGAAAGACGCGGCGTCGCACCCACAGCACTCGCCGGACCAGACACTTGAACGTGCACGGGTGGCAGTTGAGCGCAAGGGCTGGATATCGCCCGACGAACAGGCGTGGCTCGCACAGCGTCTACGAACTGTGCTGCGCTGGTGAAAATTACCGAGACTGCACGCCTCAGAGAACTAGCCACTGAAAACGTCGACGCTATGTCTGCCACCTCTTCGCAGCCGGACACCAATCCCAACCCACTGGCGATCAACCTGCAGACGCTCGGACGGCTCCTGCGGAACAAGCGCATCAGTTGCGAACTCAACGTCCTCGACGCCGCCGATTCGATTGGTGTCTCGTCAGGCGTACTCATCCGTATCGAGAATGGAAAATCGGTCAGGACCGAGTGCCTGTTCAAAGTGCTGACGGGGTTTGGCCTTGCCATGCTGGTGATGCCTAAGGGAGACGCCGAAGACGCTTTACAGGCTGTCGGCCATAGCGCTAACTGGTATGACGTTGCGATGAACCGGTCATCTGCCACAAGGAGCAACACGAATACGAGCCTTGTACTTGATAGGGCTACGCCGATTCTATTCGTCGATTACGACGGGACACTTCACGCCGGTCACGGGCTCATCGATGAAGCTGGCCAGATTACTCTGGACACTGGCCGGCCGCTATTCGAATTCGCCCAGCTTCTGGTCGATTTGCTCGCACCGTACCCGTCCGTAGAAATCGTGCTGACCACGTCGTGGCTGCAGAAACTGCCTGAGGACAAGGTGATTTCGTACCTGCCGGCGGAACTGGCGCGACGCGTAGTCGGTACCACCCAAGGCAGGAAGCCCCGATTCAGCTATTTGCTAGACGGCACCGGCCGCACCGACATCATCATCTGCTACGCGTTCGGAAAGCGCTTGAAGCATTGGATGGCGCTCGATGATTCCGTGTACGGCGTCGACCATTTTGGCCGGGAGCCTGGTGAGCTGGCTCAAAACTTCGTGCTCCTGGACTCGATGCTGGGCATCAGTGACAAAGGCGCACAGCAACGCATTCTGGAATGGCTTGTCGAGGTGCACAAGGACAGTAACACCTAATTTTCCTAACCAGTTTGCTAGGTACGTCGAATCCGCGAACTATAGCGCTCCTGGTTTGAAAATTCCTGAACCGAAATATGTGACCGAGGCAGCGTCGATGCTCAAAGTAACTGTCGAATTATGGCCAGGCGGCCGCGAGAGCGGCAGTCGGGTATTGGCAACGGCGAAGATTGGCCGAATTAAAAGTGGTTCCCTCGCAGACTATAAGGTCGAACTGAGCGAGGACCCGCACGGGAAAATATGCGGTTCCTTGCACGACTATCCAGGCTACGCCTCGACTCTATGGGACCTGGTAGCACGTGCAGTTGCGGTCGCGCTGACAGGGAAGGAGGAGTTGCCCCCTGGCCCCCAACAACTTGAAGTTCCCGTTCGCACCTCTGGCAATACCCCGTATGTGCGGTTTCCGGAGATACCGGAACCTGCGCGAAGCCTGTTCAAAAAACGTATCGCGTTTTCGACACACCCGTTAATTGACGAGGACCCGGAGCCGATGGATTGTGTCTATGCTTGGGACTGGTTTGCTTCATCGCAGAAGAATATCGATGGTGTCGCGAAGTGGTTCGGCGGGGCCATCGCATTGCTCGCCGTGGTCCTCGTTCTCGTGATACTGACCCCCAAGATTTTCAAATGAACGCAATCGCTGTGGCTTCTGACGATTTCCAGCGGAAGTCAAGGTCGGGACTTTGCTCTGGCGCGCTACCCAAGCACTCTTATGCGCGGTAACGACGAGCGATACGGCATCCGAATCAACCGAGACAAAAGATGATGCGGCTCAACCCTTTTTCAGAATGGCTCCTCCGCTTCGCCTCATCGCAGAAGAACGTTGACCGCGTCGCGATTTGGCTAGGCGGGACCGTCTCAGTCCTTTGCATAGCGTCCGCTGTCGCATTCGTCATCTACATGCTACACCGATGAGGCGCACATGAACGTTATGGAAGCAGCCAAGTACCTTTTCGTAAGCCGTCCGCACGTTCGGGTTCTCGTTGAGCGTGGCGCTCTGACCGGCACTCCCACTGAGAACGGCGATTACGAAATCGACGACGCTTCCGTTGCGAAATATGCGGCGGATAGGAAGCTCGCTGCCAAAGCGTGGCTCGATTCTCAGACTGAAGACAAAGACCCACCTGGCCTATAGGGCCGCACTCGCTATTCGAATCCAACGTCCGAGCCGGCTGAGGCGATTATGAAATGGCTATTTCGGTTTGCATCTTCGCAGAGAAATGTCGATTGCTTCGTGCTGTGGGTTGGCCGGATTGCCCTGGTGGTCGGACTGATAGGTGGCATCGTTCTTGTGGTCGCAATCATTCGGAAGTGACCTCGCCGTAAACGCCGGGCAATAGGGGATGTTTATTGAGGAGTTCAGGTGGTTATGCGCCGGCATTGACGCTAGGAAGCGATCGTTTAGCGCCAGCAATCGTTCGATAATTTTCCGATCATCTCCGGACAGGCTCCACCTCTTGCCACATCCGGCTCGCGCCACACAGTTTTCGATCGCGATTTCGCCTGAGCGGAACACCTCGACCTCCCGCTGCTCATGGATGGCATTCTGGATAAACCAGACCTCAGTCTTGGCTAGCCCCTAGCAACCGTGCCGTCGCGGCTTGACGTCATATCGCGCTATCTTTTCGCCTTCCCCTCGCGCTGCTGTTCAAAAGCGCATCGCGCAAAAGGGTTTTGGCGAGCCGCCCGAGTTCGGATGGTGAACACGTCAGCACGTCCGCACAGCGCCTTGGGTTGAGGTGCCCGGTTACTGGACTATTGATATCGTCACTGCCTGGGGCCAGTCCCGCCAAGGACGTGAAGTGTTTTTCAGTTGGCCAGACGCTTAGATCGGTGCCCACTTCACCGATAAGTTGTCGCACGCCGTACTGGGACAGTGCGGGCAACTTAGTCAGATCGGCTCCACCGCACATCCGTGCGAGTATCTCGCGCAGCCAGGAAATTTCCAGGGCGTTGACGCCAGTCTGTTTGGTGGGCCTAGGCAGCGGCGGCTGTGTCTCATCGTGTGATGCCAGTGCCGCAGTGATGCGCTTGTCGCAATCGGCGATGAGTTTCTGGTAGTGTCTCAGGATTGCAATGCTTGGCTTGGCGCGAAGATGTGCTCGTCGGCCTAGGTGCCACGTAGGGATTCGATGACGGCCTGTTCCTTTTTTCGACGGACTGGATGTCGCAAAACGCCACCAGCACCCCAGGGGGGCGCTCGTCGGCGACAATTACACGCGCCACAGCCAGGCCGCTTACACCGGTTAGTGAGGATATGACATCGTGCAGTTTGATATTCATGCGGTCGAAGGCTTTTTGCATCAATTGCACACGGGCGGCCGCAGATCCTACATGATCGGCGCGCAAGCGCAGGTAGTCCTGTAGCTGGCGAATATCGGTCGGCGGCACGAATCCGGCGCGCAGGAGGCCGTGCATGTGCGGCGTCGCTCCCCACTGGCTATCGGCCATGTCGGTCTTCCTGCCTGGGAGATTGCGCGTCTGCCTGCCATTGACCATGCGGACTTCCAAGGCTGCGCTTTCCAGTACACCGTACAACTTGTAACCAGTAAACGCCGGTCGCTTCCGTCGTTACCGAATGTACGCCTTGTGCGAGCAGTCAGTCGCGCAACGCGTGTGGCTGTGACGTAACGGCACCGAACACTTCCGACTTGTTGCCGCCCATGGAAACATGCTTGTGTTCGCTGCCGACGTCCACGAACGCGGCAACCGGATCCAGCATAGGTAGCTTCTGCGACACGATGAGCCTCCAGATTCGGGTATCACGATGTGCGCGGTGACTCCGACCCGGTCACGCCATATGCAAGACAAATCTTTCCAGCGGGAAGCAACAAACGCTCACCAAAAGGTGCGACTGACCGCGACCAGAGCTAATCTTTCGTGCAGGCTATCCGACAGTTGCCAGACGCACCAGAGGGGACTCAGCTACGCTGCCAGAAGCCACCGCGCCTTCTAACAATAAATAGACGAGGCGCAGTTCATAGTCCGTGTGCGGTTTTTTGCAAAAAACCGCTACTTTCGTCAAACGCCCCCAGCTTGCCGGCCACGCAGGAACGGCCTTTGGTTGCATGAATGAGGTGGCAACTACCTTGACGCGCGCCGTTCGGACTCCTGCTGTACTTGAGGTGATTCCCATATCCAGTGGGATCCAGACATGGTCGAATAGCTTATGGCCTTGGAAATTGCTAGCAGCTTGGCAGTAACCACGATCCCTATTTCCACTGGTGGCAAATATGGTCGATCCGAAGCGGATCAAGGCATATATTCTGGACGCGTCGGGCAATCTGGTCCCGCTTGTCGCAGACTCCCTCGTCTTGGAATTCCCATCAGGCGATTCCTTGGAGGTCTCTTGGGAGGCATCGTATCCCGATGATCCTCGCCCGGTGTGCCTGCAAGTATGGGGCGGGTGTCGCGCACCGACTGCTCCGACCGAGGATGAAATCAATGCGATCAATGCTCGAACCCGAACAACGTCGGTTTCACTTTTACCATCAGCCTCAAACCTCGTACTTGTTCACCCGTGCTCATACCCTGTTCGCAAGCGCACTTAACTTCGTGCCGTTTGAGGGCAGGGCCTCTCACATGAAGTTTCGTGTAAATGAAGGATTGTCTGGTTACCCATCTACGTTTCACCCAGAATCCATGCGCAACCTTGTCTATCGGCTTCTCTTGATTACGCTGGTCTCGCCACTGGCGTTCGGCACCGACAACCCGAGCTACGATCAATGTATCCTGCAATCGCTGAGGAGCAGCCAGAACGGCATGGCGTCTGACGCGATCAGGCGCTCGTGCGAAGCGCTTTATAGAAGTCGTGCGCTGCTCTTGCCTCGCGAAAAGTCGTATCATGTGCGCGTTCTGCAGAACCTGCAGGGTGTGGGAGACGGATTTGCCGTTCGGGAGATTCTGCGAGCATGTCGGCGCCAGAATCAGATATGAGCCTTTTCGGATTACTGATGATGCATATCGTATCGCGCATGTTCTCACGCCGAAAGTGGATTTGTCCCTGTACCTTCGGGGACGGCGCATCGCACTTGAGTTGACCAATCAGTCGTGTGCCTTAGTTTGCGCGGGAGGCTGTACTGCCACACGCTATGAGGATGCACCGCAAGCGGCGATGGTCGAGATCGAGGGGCGCTTTGAGCACTCTTGAGGTTGTTGGGGTAGTAGTTGGCCCGCGCGTGGCGCTTCATCATGATTTTGGGAAATTTCAATAATATGCCTGCCTCCTGCAATTCCCTCAACATCATTTAGATCGCAAAGCCTTGCTTCATAAGGCGCCTGGGATTGTTCGGACTTGACTATTGAGATAGAACCAACTTCCCACATTGCTCGTGAATGTGATAGCTTTCATGGGCAGTGCTGTGCTTTCGCGTATCGTCAAGCTCTGCTATCTAGATTTTGGAGCAATCCGCGTTTCCAGGCTACCTTCACATCATGGAAGGAGTTAAATATGCCCAATCAACCAAGCCATGAGGTCTTGAAAGACTGCGCTTGATCGATCAAGTAATGGAGTTATATATGGACATCAATGAGTCAACGCCCACGTTCGCTATGTCGGAAGACGACTTCACCCGCCGTTGCCTAATGATGGCATCCCTCATTTCCTTCGATGATTGGCAAGGGAAGCAGCGAGATCTTCTCATGGAGGAGGCATACGACGCCTGCATGAGAATCGAAGCTGAGGTGAAGAATCCGCGGCGAGTATAATATCCCGTTCATACCTCAGTATAGGCCGTGCTCGCACACCAGTTGGCAGGGCAACTGCCGGACAAACCGGTCGATGTGGGAGGCGATGTTGTGGACGTGCCGCCGCCGCTTGAACTCGCTCCGACCGGTGTCCATAGACTTGACATCGTTGGATTCCAGCCGGAACTCGAATAATCGGTCTGATTCAGGATTGCCTGATAGTTCTGGCCGTTATAGGTGACGATTGTCCCAGCGGAGTAGTCGGTATCGGGCCCCCATGCTGGATAGGCCTGTGCATTCCTGTACGATGCGCCGATTAACAGTAGAACGGATGCAGCAAGCAGGGTGGGCTTCAGAACCACACTCGTCATTCTTCTTTTCATTTTCGTTGACCTCGTAAAGGTTTCCCCGATTGGCGGTCATATTGTTTGAATAATTGAAGAATTCCGGTAGTCAAAAAACTGGGCGCCCCTAAAACGGTGTCGCGGATCATCGTCATGGCGCCAGTTGGAACTGGAGTCAAGCGCGGATTCGAACGGCCTCAAGGATGCGGTTTTTTGCTGGATTTTGCAACGGCGATTTCGCCGTTCTCGGGTATTGGTTCTGGCTTGCGGAAGCGCTCGCGCTCGAAGACGATGCGATAGTCCCTAAACTGTTGCTACGCGTCGAACTGCACCGTGAGCTTCACCAGAGCTGCGCTCAGCGATTCACGTGTCTCGCGCATCTGCGTCAGTTCAGTCGCCTGAGTCCTCGCCGTTGTTTGCAGTGCATCGTACCCGGCGCGAGCGTGGTCGGCAAGCGCCTGGTTCAACGCATTCTGCAACTGCTCGCTGTGCGCCTGCTGCTCACGTAGATACCTGGTCGCGACGCCGGTTTCGGCGATGAGTCGCGCGTTGTCCCTGTTCAACCGGGTGATTTCGTTCTGCCGGACGACCAGCGTCTGCTTCACCTGGCGCAGTTCAGCCTGCTCGTGCTGGACCTGCTGCCCATGCCGGCGTGTTTCGTGTTCGCGCTGCTCCCAGGCGGCGGTGCGGTAGTGCTCGAGCGCCTCGTGCGAATGCTGCAGTTTTTCCTCGATCGAACGACGCAAGCCGTCGTGTTCGGAGAGTCGCGCAGTCAGATCGCGCACTTGCTGCATGAGGCGCTCGACATCAGGATCGTGCTGCTGCTGTAATACGCTCTGCGTTTGTGCATGTGCGGGCTGCTCGCTTGCGACGGCGGCATTGGCGTCATCCAGTTGCGCGCGCAACGTTGCCAAGTCGCTGGTTAAGCTTGCGATCTCTGCATGAGCCTAGTGCTGCTGCACAGGGCATCGGCCACCTGTGCCTCGATCACTGCCTGCACTTCCTCATGCAAGCGTGCGGCAAGTTGAACTGCCAGTTCCTTTCAGATAACGATGAATGGTCGTTCTTGAGCCTGTATTGCCGAGTGCGATACGTATCGCGTCGAGCGACGGGTGCTGCCCTTGCGCAATCAGTGCGTCGCGCGCCATGGTTCTCCTGCGAATGTCGTCCTGTGGTACGTGCTATGTATCTGCGTACCGCCCGACGGCATCAATGCGACCCGACGTCACGCGTTTCTCCCATTGGACAATGGCCGTTTATCGAATGGGAGACCGTCGTCGACACGCTCAACGGCACAATGGCGGTACAGATCCGCGCAAATCGGCCTGTTTCTCGCCCAGAGGTTGCTTTGTTTTGATCTGGGTCAAGGTGCAGCCTCCTGCCTGCCGACACGGCGCCGAACCATGGGTAAACTGCGAATGCTGGTTACGCGAGTGAGACCATACTTAACCGACAACTGAAACGGCGAAATGCATTTAAGCATTTAAGGCAACACCGAAGGACGAGGCGCGTGGCGGGGGCCGCGCGCTGTTCGGCATCGACTGAAAGCGATGACAACACGCCACGCCAATCTGGCGGATCAGAATCGTGCTATTGCATGTGAAACCAGCGGTCTGGCGTCGTATCGATACATACGCTTCGGTCACCCTGTCACACCTGCATGAGATCATTCAGATCACCATGGGCTGGCAGCAGGCTCACCTTTACGCCTTCCGGGACGATTTCGCTTTCGGAGGACGGTACAACTTCGCGGCAACACTCTCGGCGATATGCCAGCTAGGCGACACGCTGCAGTATGTGTGCGACTTCGGCGACAACTGGGAACATGCGATGATGATCGAAAAAGCACTGGCCGCAAGGGCAAAGATCCGATATCCACGCTGCGTGTCCGGTAACAATGCCTGTCCACCAGAAGATTGCGGCGGGCCATGGGGTTATGCAGATATGCTCCGAACGCTTGCGGATCGACGTAGCCACCGTCGCGATGAGCTGATCAACCGGCTCGGTGGACCTTCGATCCCCGGACATTCGAACGCGCAGAGGTGAATGAGCGGTTGCTCAATACCCTCAATGCTGGATGAGTCAGTCCGCAGACATCATCCGGGTGCCAGAATTTTCCCATTCCCTCGGGCTTGCCGACGCGATATTCTTATCGCTGGGCATGTGTGGTGCGGCGTTCTGAAAATTCCCGCCGTGTTTGCGTGCGACGTGCTGCACATGACCCGCCACCAGAATCCTTACTGATCCGCTTCCGGCAGGGTTGCACCTGTTCGTGACCATAGGAATCCTTACGACTACCCAACAGGGCTCGCCCGATGGGTGGAAGCGTCGTGTCCTGCTCACCCAGCGAACCGGGCAAGGCAGCGGCCTTCATAGCGGCGGCGAGAATGCCGTACAGACACGTCACCCTGACCGGCAACGTCTACACGTCGCGGGGCCGGTCGCAGCCGTGTTGTGACGCGCATCGACACTGCTGTCGCGATAACACGCACAGCGCATCAGTCTCCAACCTCAGAAACGACCGGACAGGCATGACCCTTATCGGAAAATCAATCGGCCTCGCGCTTACCTCACTCCTCCTGATGCTGGGCGCGTGCGTCCACGGGTTCGCGGGGCACTCTGCGTCGATCCGTAGCTGGGATGCAGGAGGGGCTAGCCAGACTGTTCCATTTGAACGGCTTGATCCCTCGCAATACCATTCCTTCGTCAGTTACTGGGACGACTCAAGGCAACCCGTCAGGTGCGAACTGATGCGCACGCCGTCCGAATGGCAGGCCATCATGCACCCGGCGCCTGTGATGTTCCGGCCGCAGCAACGATTTGCCCCTCCGGATGCATTCTTTGAGCGTCAGCAGATCCTGCTGGTTGCACGCGTCACGCCGGCAGCCACTGGCGATGCACGCTCGCAGGACGTTCGCCGCGTGACGTTACACGAAGGCATTCTGAGCGTGGATTACCAGTATCGGGCACCGTTAGCGACCGCAGGTTTCTTGGTCACAAACAGCCTGCTCGTGGCTATCCCGAAATTGAAGGCGCCTCCCGCGCGTATCCAGCTCATCGAAAACGGTCGTGTCATCTGCTCGGTTGTATCGGCAAGCTGATGGATGGCCACCGTGTGTCGGCGTGCAGGTTCCTGACGGCAACTGCCGGATACAGAATGGGGTTGGCTGATTCGCTACACAGAGGGCCCTAGACTCTATTCAGGACTACCGCGAGCGCACAAGACATCCTAGATCATTCTGACAGATGCGGCATTACTCCGCTTCGGAATACAGAGTGATGTCAAACCAGCTACTCAACACAACATTGTTGCAAGGGTTTGACATGAAAAATCCATAAGGCATTAGCCTTGATGCTGCTGATCGGCGTTTGCAGCGGAGTCGCCAGTGCTTATGTCGACACTTTCGACGGTCTTGACAGTGTGCTCGGCACAGTCCGCGCAGCGGCTGATAACATTCTGGGAGCAGCTTTTGCAGGCGTGGAAGGCATTATCGGATAAAGGAATTTATCTGGCCGTTAGCGCAGCGCGACAATGATCGCATGACCTTGCCGCGTTGCGCTTCGCTTGCCCCGATCGCCACCTAGTTCGCCCCATCTATTTGCGCCTCTCTGGGGCTCCACAACCAAAGCCTAATACTTTTGAGAATGCTTTAAATTTACAATGCGTCAGAGGATGCCGAGGTCGGCTAGCAGGACTTCGGGATCTATGAGGTTCAGATTGCCGCGAAACGTGTCGTGTCCGGGAAAATGGATGCTTTGCTTTGCTTTGCTTTGCTTTGCTTGGCGACGGCTGAGATCTTCGCGAGCATGGCCAGTGCCTGTTGATTGCCCTCGCGCTGATAGCGCCCGGACAGGATCGGCAGCAGCACCGAATCGAAGGCGATACGATGTTGGCTGACAGCGACCGCATTCGTTGCTGATCGCGATAGCGAGACCGGTCCTGCCGATTGCAGAAAATCCGACACTTTGCCCGCTTTGCTTCCTGTCACCATTGCACTCCGCCCTGTGTCGGCCGGTCGCCATCCCCTTGATGGAGCAGTTGCTCACCATCCAGACAGGTCGGCCGCGTCATGGATTTAGTGCATCGACTGCTCATTCAGATCCACTTCGTCATCCTATCGGATCACCTGCCGGACTCGTCTCCACGAATGCTTCGCGTGCTGCAATCACCGGACCGGCAGATGCGCGTAGTTGAATTGCGTCAGGTACGGCGACACCGGTTGCGGTTTCGCCTGCTCACGAATAGATTGTCCGGTGTGGAGCGTTGTCGCCCGGCCTTGCGCAATGCTGGGCCACGCTTGGAAGGCCTTTGGGCAGCGTACGCTTCACACTTGCATCATGATTTTCTTTCACGGTGAGATCTGGGTCGTATCAGTCACAAGCTGATGCGGCCTTTTTTTGTACGGAATGCCCATATCAGGCCATTATCTTGATCTGCGACAGGCACAGTCGCGATGCGCATTGTCCAGGTTCATGCGTCGGACTATCCTTGCGCCCAGCGTAGGTCTTTGACTTCCTGTTGGGACACGGGACACGGTGTGTGCCGGGTTATGGCTGACATGGCAGGCACCGGAGGACTCTACGCGCCCCTTGTGTAGACACGACTTTGGCCTCATTCATTCTGACGAGTGGATGAGGTTTTTTTGTGTGCTTCGCATCGGCCGCAGTATGCGAGGTGCGATTGGTGAGGCAATCGCCTTGCGCGAAATCAGTTCGCAGGTAATCTCAGACAAATCCCATTTCCCTGCTGGTCGGGTTGCGCTATAAATAGTAGACCACTATCCGACGATTTGGGAGCGGGTGTTTTCGTTGTGTCTCAGAGGGAACCGATAACCAGTGAATCCCAACGATCTGCCGGGTGCGTTTGCTCTACTAACGCGGAGTGAGGCCAGTCGACCCTTTCGCCTGAACTGGGGTGGCGTTGGCGATGTCCACCGTTCCCACCACACGCTCGGGTGGGTGCTGATCTCGCAACGGCTCGACGTCAACGGGGGCCTGTGTACCGGTATCGAAGGCCACGTGCCTATCATCGCGCGCGGGTTTGCCGCTCGCGGCCTTTATCGGCCGGCCAGTTGGCGTACAACTGGTCACCGACCGGGGCGCGCTGCATCCGATCAATGGGATGTCACGCATGCACGCGCGGGCGATTCGTGGGCAGACTATCAACGCCTCTCCCGTGCGCGCATAGTTGCGCACGAGATGAACGCCGCGCGTATTGATGGCGCCGGCAGCGTACGGGATCTCGCGGTCGGCCACTGGTTTGGATTGAGTGATTACCCTGAGCTCGACTGACAGTCGCCGCAGGACGGGCAGTTTTTCGTGACCCGCCTGCACCATATCGGCGAGAACAGTCTGCCGAAGGCATTCAGCGAACGCGCGTGGGCGCGGTTCCGGCAGCATCAGCTTGGGAGCGCGATTACTGACGATGCCGCTGCATGCCATTACGAAAACACATTCACGTGCGTAAAGCGCGGTGTGGCGCTCAGACCCGCCTACAACCCGCGAGTCGATCTGCCGCGGGTTCACCTGCTGACCGCCATTGTGGTCGGCTCAAAAAACGAAGATGCGTATTGCGATGAAACGGCTGTATCAAGGTCCAGCTTTAGGTGCTGGATTCGGGCGGTCACACGTATGCCTAGGGGGTGGGTACACAGGGCACCGACGCCGACAGTGCATTCGTACGTGTGAGCAGTGTCTGGGCTGAGCTGGACTAAGGTGACAGTTCACTGCCCCAGGCCGGAATGGAGGTCATTCTGGATTTCGTCCGCGGCGATCCGAAGAAGCCCGCGACCTTCGGTCATACAGGTGAGTTGCCCGTCAACCGGTCTCTGTCTGACAAGAAGACGAAGGGGGTCAGGTGCCTGCGCGGGGACCAGTTGCGCTTTGACGACTCGCCGGGCGGATCAGCTCGCGAGCGATCACGCAGCGAGCGAGCTGAATCTGGGTTTTCTGACGCATCCGAGCGCCGATGGACACGGAGAAAAGCGCGGCGAAGGGGCTGAACTGCGCACCGATGGCATCGCGGTGGTGCGTGCAGCGATCGGCATGATGCTCTCACGACCTTCGCTCGCAACAGGGCGGCTGTGGCCCCCGCATTCTGGAAGACGATCAGCAACAAGGGTCCGGGGCACTTCACGCCGTCGCTGTACATGCGGGTGCGCTGGACGACTTGGCAGTTCGACCGTTACATGCACCGTCCGGTCGAGGTGAGGCTCACCGATGAAAACGGGCGACCACTGAAGACAGGCTGGGAGCAGGCACTGGCGACGCTGCCCGAAGGAGAAAAGCCCCAGCGGATCTTCTACGACACCATCGGTAATTGCGAATGGGTGATCGCTTACCCAAGCGCTGATGGGCAATGCAGCCGGTCTGGAGCTGAGCGATGTCCGCGAAGGCTACGACATTGGTTACCGGATCGGCAATGCCGGTGTCAGTTCGCAGATGGGCCAGCTCGGACTGAGCATGATTGGTAGCTACTTCGACGGCGGGGCTAGCGCAACGGTCAGTCGCAGTCCGGACGGCACCGCGAGCATCATGATGGTGAGTCCGCCCGATGCCGCGAAGCTGGCTGGGCAGGCAGTGCACTGGAAGGACCGTTTACCCTGCTGGCGAAAGGCAGGCGGAGCTGGACTCTGCCAGGAATCGATATTTTTTATCTGAATGGAGCAGCACAATGCAAGGCGTTATCCGCGTGGGCGATAAAACAAGTCACGGTGGTGTAGTGGTCACGGGCAGCGAACTATCAAAGGTCATGGATCGCGGTGTCGCGCGCGTGGGCGATCGCTGCACGTGCCCGATACCCGGGCACGAGGAATGCGTGATCGTCGAGGGTCACCCGTACCTGCACACCGAGGGACGCGCCGTCGCGCTCAACGGCCACCGAACCTCATGTGGCGCGACGCTGATCTCGACGATACTTACTTCGTGCATCAAGTGATCCCGTGCTGCCGGAGCGCAACCTGCGTTGTTCTTCCTCCGTCAACGGGATCGGTCGCTACGTCGACTTACACCGGACGCGCGAAATTCTTCACCCATACGCAGCCCGCAAAGATGGCGAACAGTGAATCGTCCGACATCATCGCGGAGCCCATCGCCTCCGCTACCGACGTGCGCGCGAACCGAGCTGCTAACTGCAGGGTAATTCATGTACCGGATGCTTTTTGCCACCATGGCACTGATCTGTTCAACCTGTCTCGCGGCACCCTGCGACAGCGTGAATCGTGACATCACCGCCGCCCGCAAGGCCGTGCTTGCACCTGCGATCACCAGACAGCTGCTGCGCGTACCGTCCGTTGAGGTACTGCGCTCTTTCCGCCTCGACCAATGGAGCATCATTTATGTGAGTACACCAGTCTCGGAAAGCGGATTTCTTTTCTATTCGGATGATCCGCTCTCGAGTCGCTACCTCACCATATGGGCGGGTATGGCCTGGCCCAACGAGGAAGATGAGATCAGAAACTGGGCTTTAAAAAATGTATCAGGCATTCCTGTGCAACTGGCTGCGTGCTTCGCTTGGTACGTGACGAAGAATCGGGACCGGTAACAATTGCTCTCGGGTGAGCGACGTTCAGCGCCTGAAGCCAGGGCGGACCTCTGTATTGCTGCGGCTAAAAAAGCGCGTTTCTGTGCAAAGACAAAGACGCCCTTCAGACGAACGGCTGATATTGACGGGGGCGTTTGACGAAAGGAGTGTCAAAGTACTACAAGGGAGTAAAGACTGACCATTTGCAGTGACTTGCAAACGAAACCACCATGCCTGCATTCCATTGCCGCGTGCTCACATTATCTGCAACTGACGGTATCATGGTGGTATCCATGCAAACATCATTGATGTATCGTGGTCTTGCTTCGGCGCACGCTTGCCGAACGCCAGTCGTGGAAACGGCCGTGCACCAATGATATTTCCCCCGCCTGGAGGAGCGTTGCAAGGCGCCATTTGCAAAATGCGTCGCCTCGTCCCGTTTCGGCTATGGCTTGGCCAAGAACCTTCACAAATCTGACGGGTTCGGTTTCCACAAGCGACAGCAAGCTCGCATCATAGTGGTCAATCTGGCGTTCAGACAGACGTCCGTCTTCCCATACCCTGACACCGCATCCGATCTCCCGCAGCACAGCCCATTCGGCCGCCAGTTCCCTGCGCTCTTCAATCGTTGATGATGATCGCCTTTCGAAGCATTCGTGCAGTCGCTCGATAGAAACGCGCGCAATCGGGGCGTGGATATAACAATCCGGGTTCGCCACATCCTCAGTGCCTACCAGCACTTCTGTTATCAACACGGGAGAATCCTTCAGCCACCAATGGACGCGGCGACGCATTGTCTGTTCAATTGGATGTGATCCAGCCCAGATAACGACCTCGGTCGTTTCCCGCCCCAGATCCGCAAGAGCCTCGTTAACAACGCAAAATTCGGCGTACCAGTCCATTGATCGCATTTCCTCGTCCAAAGCGAAAAGCTCGGTCCAGAAAGCAACGCGTGCGTCAGTCGAAGACGAATCAACATCAGTCAAGGGTCCGATCGCACAATCGTCCCGAATTTCAATCACATTTTCGCCTACCACCGTTCTTACCAGCTCAGCAGCAGTTCCGCCCTGACAAATATGACGTATGGAGTTCATTTGATCGGTTCCGCCTATCTGATTGCCGCGCAAGGTTCGTCCGGAGTGGTAGAGGGCCGAGCGCGCTTCGTGAATATCTTGACTTCGGATATTCACGAAGCCCGGTCATACCTCTTGCTGGCGACGCTATTAAAGATGGCCTTATACGCCCTCCGAAGTAATGGACGGGCGAATCAAGTTTAGTTCAGCTCACGGCAACATTTCTACGACACGCGTCGCAAGCAAGAGTTTTCCCATGTCTATCGCTGCGCGCTGGAAAGCGTTTGCGATGGCTCCGTCGAGTGGAATACCCTGAAACACAGGGCCTCGATGCCCGGAAACGTTAGGCCGTCGACGAGAATTCATTCATACATTCTGATTTCCTGAATTAAGTGGCGTGTCAAGTGCAAAACTGAACACAATCCGCCCTGTTTTTCTCCCGTGATCGGTATCGACCGTTACATTGAAGTCGCCACGCGTGAGAACATCCGGCGCAGCTACCAGTGGGTGATCCGGCATTTCGAGCGCTGATGCGATCGCGCAGCATCTCGCCGACTACGCACAGACGCTAGACGTGAACACGTTGCGCACGCGACTCGCGGCGTTCGCGCAGTGGCACCGGGATCAGGGGTTTCCAGACCCGACCAATGCACCATACGTGCGCAAGGTCCTCAAGGGCATCGCCACATTGCATCCCACGACTGAAAAACGCGCGAAACCTTTGCAGCTTGAGCACTTGGTCGCGTGTCTGGACGGCCAGACGACGCAAGTGGTTTGTGTGAATCCAGCACGACAGGATTCTCCGCTGCGCCTCGCGCTGCAGTTGCAGCGACAGCGCGCTGATCTCGGTCAGGAACTCCCGCGCGTTCAGGTCAGCCTCGACGACCAAGACTATTCTCCGATGACAGATTGCCGCGTAAAGTTTTAAATACGGTTAAATATTTTCTGGAGATGATCATGATTTTTGCCCGCCTGCTCGACTGGCTCTTTTCCTTTCTGTGCCGCGCAGGCCGAGCCATCGTCGAAGGATTCGCCGATTCAGCCGCCATGGAAATGGGCCTTCCGCCAGAACACTGGACTCGTCCCCCGGCTGGCGGTGGGGCCTCGCGCGACGACGGCACGTTGCCTGAGCAGAAGGTCGAGCCGCCGATGATCCGGCTTAACGGGAAGCGTGTCAGCGAAGTGGCCCTGCGGCATCAGGGCCAGGTTCTCGAAATCGGGTTTGCCAACGGCACTCTCGCTTGGTACAACAAGGTTCCCCAGCACGTCTATGCGCGACTCGTCGAGTCGACCACACCCGATGAGGTTTTCAGGCGGGACATCGAAGACCGCTACACGCTGCTGGGTGTCGGAAATCCGGAGCGCGATACCGCGTCCCGCTGACACCTGAATACCGTTCATGGTTCGCCATACCGTCGTGCGAGTTGACTTGCGAACGGTTCGATCACATCCTTCAGACTCGCCACGTGCGCTGGCGCGCGTTCTCGCTCGTGGTCGGAGCCGCAGTCGAACCATCGTAAGCGATAGTTTTAGCATCCCGAATGGATAATCGTTTGCGACAGACGGACGAGCAAAGTGCGTATTTCGGCGAAGCCGAACAGAAATAATGGTGTTGATACGGGTTGTCCAAGCCGCCCCCTACGGTAGACTGCGCGCCACTCGAACACGATCTAACGCCATGTCCACGGCAGGCTCGCATCATGTCGCGTCTTTGTGTGGAAATGGGTACGCCCGAAACGAGGCGCTTACACGGGCTGCGATTGCGGGAACTCCAAGTCGTCAAAGTTACCCTTGCTTCTTCCTCATGCATGGCCTTGTTGCGGGCTTGAAACCAAACATAGTTGTCAAGTTTGCGGCTGTAGGTGCCGTAAAATAGCACTAAAACCAAACTTGGCTTTGAAAAATTCCAGATGTAAGCCACTGTTTTTGTTGGATAGCGAAACTGAACATAATTGGGAAGTATCACGTCTCGTGCGATCCCGCCTGAAAAATGGCGGTGGCGCCGTTGTCTGTATGGCGATTTGCCTAATTTCCCGTTGAGGGTAATCGTAAATATCAGAAGCTGCGAATATTTACGTATCCCGGCCAAACCTCTTGTCGGCCAACCAGGAAATCTATACACCATTCGTGTCAAATGGTGCTGAATCTGGTTCAGTTATCGAAGTTCGGCGAATTTGATCCGGAGATCAGATTCGAGTGGCAGCCATTGCGCACGATGAGCCCTGACCAACGAGCCACCATCCGCAAGACTGGGATGGAAACGGATGCAATGGCGATCGATGCAAGGCGGGCGCGATCTGGCCACGCTTACACAGGAACTGATTTAGCGATTTGACATGACGAAGCGCCGCGCACCGTTTATTGTACGCGATCAGGCCAACAAGATGTAACCGTCCGACCCCGACCGTATAGACGCCTGATGAAGGCGAAGCCATGCTTTCCCGGGGCACAAATGTGACTGTGTCCACAAAGGAATCATGGACACAGTGACTGAATTCTCCGAAGTCAAAGCCGCCCGGAAGTATCGCCGGCGTAACGTAGACGAGAAACGCCAGATCGTCGAAGAGACGTTATCCAGTGGACGTTCGGTGGCGGAGATTGCACGCAGTCACGAATTGAACGCGAATCAACTGTTCGACTGGCGCAAGCAGTATCTGGATGGACGACTTGGCGTGAACGGTCGCGAATGCGCGTTGCTGCCGGTTACCGTGAATGAGACCGGTGACAGCGGCGTGGCCGAACCGGCAGCATCTACGCCTTCGGCACCGGCGCCCGGCAAGATACGCATCCAGTTGCCACGAGGCGAGATACACGTTGAAGGGAGCGTCAATCCCGACACGCTGCGCGTGGTGATCCAGTGCCTGAGCCGATGATTGGTCCGCTCGCAAACACACGCATCTGGGTTGCCGCCGGATTTACGGATATGCGATGTGGCTTCGACGGCCTGGCCGCGAAGGTGCAGACCGTGCTGGCGAAGGATCCATTCTCTGGTCACATCTTCGTGTTCAGGGGCAAACGTGGCGACCTCATCAAGTGCCTGTACTGGCGCGACGGTGGTCTGTGCCTGTTCGCCAAACGCCTGGAGCGTGGGCGCTTTGCGTGGCCTCGTGCTGACGGTGGTGTTGTTTCGCTGACCAGCGCTCAACTCGGCCTCCTACTGGAAGGATTCGACTGGCGACAGCCTGTCGATGCAGCGCGCCCCTGCAGCGCTTTGTAAACGTATGTGACAACGCAGGCGTAGCGCAATGCACACGCGTAAACTCCCTGCATGGCATCCAGCGACGCTACGTTTCCAGACGATATCGAGGCCTTGAAGGCTCTCCTGCTCGCGCGTGAGACTGCGTTACGTGAGCGCGAAGGCGAGCTTACGGATCTGCGCGACACTGTAACGACGCTCCAGAAGACACTCTCCGACCGGGCACTCGAGATCGAGCACCTGAAGCTGTGGATCGCGAAACTCCAGCGCATGCAGTTCGGGCGCAAGTCGGAGAAGATTGATCGCCAGATCGAGCAACTGGAATTGCGTCTCGAAGATCTGCAGGCCGACGATGGGGCGGCGACGGTCGACGCACCAGCAAGGCCCCGCTCTGAGGCCGGCAAGTCGACGGGGCGCAAGCCACTGCCGGAACATCTGCATCGTGAGGAGGTTGTACATCAGCCCGAGGACACGTGCTGTCCGCAATGCGGCGGCGAACTTGGCGACCTCGGCGAGGACGTTTCCGAGCAACTCGAGTATGTGCCGGGGAATTGGCGAGTGATTCGTCACCGCCGACTCAAGAAGGCCTGTACCTGTTGCGACTGCATCGTGCAGGCGGCTGCGCCCAATCGGCCAATCGATCGCGGCATGCCCGGTCCCGGGTTGCTCGCGCATGTTCTGGTCGCCAAATTCTGTGACCACCTTCCCTTATACCGACAGTCAGTGATCTATGCGCGCGACGGCGTGGAACTCAGCCGTTCGACACTCGCGGACTGGGTCGGCCAGAGCAGTGCGTTGCTCCGGCCACTCGTAGAGGTCGTTCGCCGGTATGTGATGGCCGCCTCGAAGATTCACGCGGATGACACGCCGGTACCTGTGCTCGAACCCGGCAATGGCAAGACCCGTACCGCACGGCTCTGGACGTACGTTCGGGATGACCGGCCGGCTGGCTCGAAGGACGCGCCAGCGGTTTGGTTCGCATACAGTCCCACACGGGCTGGTGAATATCCACAGACCCACCTGAAGGACTTCAGGGGAACGTTGCAGGCCGATGCGTTCGCGGGGTACAACGCGATCTACGAAGGTGATGATGTGCGCGAGGCTGCATGCATGGCGCACGCGCGTCGCAAATTCCACGATCTGTTCGTCGCACGCAGGAACGAGGTTAACACTGAAGCGTTGCGCCGGATCGGCGAGCTGTACGCAATTGAGGCCGCGATTCGCGGCAAGCCACCGGACGAACGAAGACGTGTCAGGCAGGAGCAGGCGCGTCCGCTGCTCGATGCCTTCGAGATCTGGCTGCGCTCGACATTGGGTACGGTGTCGCAGAAAGGCGATACCGCCAAAGCCATCAACTACGCGCTGAATCAGTGGGCAGCGCTCACGCTGTACGTCGATGACGGCGCCGTGGAAATCGATAACAACGCAGCCGAACGCGCTTTACGTGCCGTCGCTCTCGGCAGAAAAAACTTCCTGCACTTCGGTTCCGACAGTGGCGGCGAACGCGGCGCCGCTATCTACACCCTGGTTGGTACCGCCAAACTGAATGGCCTTGATCCCGAGGCCTACCTGCGCCACGTCATCGCTCGCATCGCCGAGCATCCCGTCAATCGCGTCGACGAGCTGTTGCCATGGGTCGTCGCCGATCAGCTTCACCACGACGTCGCCTGAACTCAACGCGCTGCGTTCAACTGTTCGATATCAACATGCTGTCAAGAACGGTAGTGGTCGGACGGTTACAACAAGATGACTGCGGTCAGATGCGCACATTCATCTTGAGCGGCATCACGCACTCCGTGAGTCTGGCGGCCGAGGCGTTCTGGAACATCGGAAATGACTGGGAGGTCGGTGCGTCGGCAGGTCCCGCGATCTACTTTGGCCTGTGGCGCTCGACCTACATCGCCAACGAGAATGGCGTGTTCGGTCCAGCTGGTAGCACTGGGCAGGTGTTGCCCCGGATCGTGCCCCATCAGGGTGCTGTGGCCGGACTCTCGGTGTCCAAGGGTGCATTCTCGCTTGGCTACAGCTACCTCTATGCGCCGCCGCACTTCGCCGGAACAGGGAATGGTGTACCCCGCGGGATCAACGGCGCGCACATGCTATATCTGGGATATCGCTGGTGAGCTTAAGTCTGAACAGTGTTGCCGGTATGGGGATGCACGTTTGATGCGAAATGCTCGCGCGCATACCGCACGCCGAGACTGCAAAGTAGATGCTGAATCTTCACAAGGTCAGGCGTAAAGTGCGATGTTTCGTCAGCCGCATCGATGATCGGCGCGATCCCGGTCACCAGCTCTCGCTCATAATCGGTCAGGCAGTACGTTGCAACGTCTGGCAAAGGATATACCGCGACATGGATTGACGGTTCGAGCGACAGGAACGTGCTAAATAGGCGTTCGATGATGAACGGGAGGAATGGCGCGGCATCTGTGTGCCACGTTTCACCCATCACCGCGATCACAGCGGTGCTATGCGGGTTGCTCTCGATATGCAGAGCTATCCGGTTGAGCACGGCACCGACATATCGTTCCCAGAATGCCTCATTACCGACCCAGAAATTTGAATAGCACAATACGCGCGCATCGTGGCGTGGTACACGCGCCAGATCCCATCTGATGCCGCATTCGTTGAGTAAGTCCTGCGCGCGCTCGGTGAGGCCGGGATGATTGATCTCGCCCTGCATCCAGACGTTGTACGAATAGTACGCAATTTGCGGGAATGGGTTAATCAGACAGACATCGGCCGTCGCATTAGACTCACAGAAAGCGACGAAGTCACCGGCCGGTACTTTGGTCTTTAGTCCGAATTTCGGCGAGAAGATGCCTGAGCGACGACCGCGGTGCTCCCCGTGTCGATAAAAGTCGATCATGGCTCGAAACTCGCGCCATGCAGCGTGCGAGTTGTCTTTCATCCGCATCGGTGAAAACGTCTGTTCCGAGAGCTCTTGCCCCGGCATGTACATCAACTCATAGATCGTCGTCATCGTCCGTGGCTCGCAAAAATTAGACTGAAACTATGAACTAGCATGCGTGTCACGTCAAATCTAGCTGCGCCCCTGTGGGTGTGGGAATATAGGGTTGAATCAAGAGCGCGTCTTGTGCATTGTAATATGCACCTCAGCGCGAATCATCGGTATTAACTGTACCCTGATTGGGCTATGTATCGGCATCTTGTGGCGATGCTGCATAACCAACGATCTTACTGCGGATTTCGGGGATGGCGAACGGGCGTTTCGGCGACGCCGAACAGGCCGGAGGGCAGTGCGGCGTAGTGCATCGATCGTAGCCGTGAGTGTTCGGAATCAGGTTACGGTCTCGTCGGGTTTGTTCTTCTTGCGCATTGATTCCGCCTTCAATGGAAGCTTGTGTGCCTGATGTACGAGACGGTCGAGAATAGTGTCGGCGAGTGTTGGGTCCTGCAGCCACGCGTGCCAGTGTTCGATTGGCAACTGGCTGGTAATGAGTTCGCCTTGAATAACCCGGAGGGCCTCGTGCGACGGAGCTTTGAAGCGGAAATGGTGTTGTGAGATTTGCAGGAACCTAGCACATTAACGCGAGAATCCTGCATTTTTCGACGAGGTGCAGATGGGGCCAAAGACGCCTGTGCCGGAACAAGATTTCTTCCGGCATCCGCTGCGAGAACAGATCAACCTGAAGCATCCGCTGGTGCGCCTGACTGACCTTATCAACTGGGAGCGGCTGGGCGCGTTGATGGGCGAGAGCTTCGTGTCGGGCAAAGGTCGACCGGCGAGCTCGCCGCGCCTGATTGCGGGGTTGCTGTATTTGCAGCACACATTCGATCTGTCCGACGAAGAGGTTGTCTGGCAATGGGTGGAGAACCCTTACTGGCAGGTGTTCACCGGTAAAACCTATTTGCAGACCGAACCGCCGATCGACCCGTCGAGCCTGACGCGCTGGCGCAAACGACTGGGCGAGGCCGGCGTTGAAGAGTTGCTGGCCGAGACGATCGAAGCAGCAAAACGTGCTGGCGTGATCAAGGCCGCGAGCGTGAAGCGGGTGATCGTCGACACAACGGTGATGGAAAAAGCGATCGCTCATCCAGCCGATTCACGCCTGCTCGAGTGGTGTCGCGAACATCTGCTGAAGGCCGCAGAGCGGCACGGCCTGAAGCTGCGGCAGAACTACAACCGCGAGGCGCTGCGTCTGGGACTGCAGATTGGCCGCTACGCTTACGCGAAGCAGTACAAGCGCATGAGGAAAGCACTGTGCACGCTGCGCTCGCGCGTTGGACGGGTGATGCGCGACGTGGAGCGACAGGTCGCCTAGGTGGCAGACCCCGGCCGTGCCGCGTTGATGGAGCTGATTGGCCGCACGAAGCGCATCTTGGCGCAGAAGCCGAAGGATAAGAACAAGCTCTATGCGCTACACGCGCCGGAAGTCGAGTGTCTGGCCAAGGGCAAGGCCCGCAAGCCGTACGAGTTCGGCGTGAAAGTGTTGATCACGACGACTCACAAGGAAGGACTGGTCGTTGGCATGTGCTCGATGCCGGGCAATCCGTACGACGGTCATACGCTGGCTGAAGCGCTGGAACAGGCGGCAATCCTGTGCGACGCCACGCCGGAAGTCGCCATCGTCGACCGTGGATACAAGGGTGTCGCGGTCGACGGCGTGAAGATCTACCATCCGGGCTTGCGGCGGGACATCACACGCGGACTACTCGCGATGATCAGGCGGCGCAGCGCAATCGAGCCAGCCATTGGTCACATGAAGACAGATGGGAAACTCGACAGGAACTGGCTCAAAGGCGCGCTCGGCGATGCGATGCACGCGGTGCTGGCCACAACCTCCGGATGATCCTGAGGAAGCTACGGCTTCTTTGCGTCTTTATTCTGGCTGCGTTGCTTAGAGCGTGTTAGGCACTTTGAAGTACTGGCACTGCGTGAACGAGCATGAGCATTGCGAAGACCACGAAATGAAGTCCTGAAAGGGTTTCGGGCAGCCGTTCTTAATCACGTGCGAGACGGCTGAAACGGTTGAGCCAGCCAAAGCTGCGCTCGATCACCCACCGCCGGGGCAGCAGCACGAAACCCTTTTTCGCTTCCTCCAGTTTGATTACCTGCAGTTCAATACCTTCATCGAGCGCGGCCTGCGCTGGCTCTTTGCCCGTGTACCCTTGATCGGCAAATGCCACTTTGACCGTGTGTCCCGTTACCTGCTGGATCTGACGCGCAAGCTCCGCTACCTGGGCGCGCTCCTGTTCGCTGGCCGGTGTCACATGTACCGCCAGCAACTGTCCCAAAGTGTCTACCGCAATGTGCACCTTGCTGCCACGCTTGCGCTTATAACCGTCATAGCCCGCACGCGGGCCGCTCTCGCAAGTCGACTGTATCGTGCGGCCATCCAGGATGACGGCGCTGGGCTGTCCCTGCCGTCCCTGTGCCACGCGTATTATCGAGCGCAGATCACAGACCATGTTCTCAAAACAGCCTGCCTGTAACCAGCGTTGAGTCTGCTGATAAACCAGTTCTCAAGGCGGGAAATCATTGGGCAGCATCCTCCACGGCGCGCCGGCCCGAGCCATCCAGCGCAATACATCAAACATGTCACGCAGTTCGTATTTGCGCTGCGGCGCGGTGACGTCCGTAAGCGTCAGATAGGGTGCTGCGAAGCTCCATTCTTCGTCGGACACATCGGTCGGATACCCTTTGCGATCTGCTCTTTTCATTCCGCCAGGATACCAGGTCTCCCGCAAAGTGCCTAACACGCTCTAATCGCCGCATTGCTGCGGTCCCATCGCCATAACGCCGGTGGTCGGCAAAACGAATTGTTCAGGACGGACTAATGATTGTCAAACGCGTACACAGTAAACAACACGAACGTGCAGAACGCCGGTACCGGAAGTACCGTCGGCGGCGGCTCCCAATAAGGAATGGACATGAAACGACTGATTGCATTTATCGCGGCGCTTTGCGTCGCCGGTAGTTTTCTTGCTACCACGCTTTCACCGATACAGCTTTTCAATCCGGCTGGATCGACCAGCGGGAAAGCGATTGACTCGACGGGCTCATCGACTGCTCCAGCATGGAGCAACCTGACGGCAACATCACTTGCAGCGCAGGTTGAGAATACTGTCGTTGTGAATGTGACTGCTTCGAGCGCATCGCCGACAGCATTTTGCAATACCGAACTGCCCGACTTCGATGAGTGCGCTTAACTGGACTAGCGGAACCGGATTCACATGTGGCGGATCGGGATTCGCTGCGCTGGCGGGGGCGACGTTCACAGGGCTCATAATATCTGCATATTCGAATGCCCAAATTCTGATCAGCGATACGAGTGGAAGCAATAAGGCTACTCTTTCATTCTATAACCATAAAACTGCAGCTTGGGATTGGAGCAATGCATTGGGCGCAAGCAATATATTCTCTCTTGATCGATATGTAGGGGGAGCTTTTGTCGATTCGCCGGTCTCGGTGTCGAACTCGACCGGCGCTGTCACGATGTCTGACGGTATCAACAGCATCGCGACCGGCGCTATTGCTGCGGCTGGGATTGCAGGTCAATGCATCTCAGGCACGATTGCATCCGATTCAGTCGTTTTCCTGTCGAATAACGTGGCGGCCAACGTCACATCGATTTCGTTGACGGCGGGCGACTGGTTCATCGTCGGCGTGCTCGACTTAACGGCTGGGGCGACGACAACGCTCACCTATATTTCCGGTAGCGCGGGCAAGACCAGCGCAACATTGAACGTTGGCAATCTGTTTCTGGTGAGCGCTCCCGGTGGCGGCAGTTCAATAACGACGGGTGCCGCGATTCCGATGCTACTTCAGAATATCACCGCCACCACTACCTACTATCTGGAGGCCTAGGCAGCATTCGCTATCAGCACGCTCGCAGCGTACTGCAATATCACGGCCTGCCGCTGGTTTGCTATCATCTTGCGGTTCAACATGCGCGAGATGAGGGGAAATTGAGAAAGATACTGCCCGGCTGGATGCTGCTTGTCGCCATCGTCATGGTTGTCACCACGATCGAGGGGATTGTCCGCTATTTCTCTCCGATTCCCTTCGAGGACCAATGGGACGCCTACATTGGATTCATCCACGCGCTGTACGACGGTGGGTACCGGGCGTGGTGGGATCCGCAGATGGAACACCGGATCGTATTCTCACGCGTGCTGTTCTGGCTGGACTACAAGGTTTTTGGTGGACTGAACCTGTTTTCGGTCATCACGGTTTCCGTCCTCATGGTCATGCTGTGCGTGGCCCTGATCTATGAGCAGCGGAGAGATGGAGACCGGGAGAATCGCTGGTTTGTGGCCTTCATGACGGTCGGTCTCATGTTCTCGTGGCTGCAGTACGAGAACTTCACCTCCGGTTTCCAGAGCCAGTTCATTTCCGTCTACCTCTTTGCGATGCTCGGCTTCGCGCAGTTTTCGAGAGTTGACCGCGCTGAGCGTCGGTTACCCGTTGCGATCCTGTTTGCGTTTCTATCCATCCTCAGTATGGCGAACGGCCTCGCCGCGCTGTTTGTGATGGCGATTCAGGGTGTGCTTCTCAGGCGCAGGCCGCGTGAGATCGTGACTGTGGGTGCCGTCGGCGCCATTGCTGCCGAGATCTATCTGCGTGGACTCAAAACTAACCTCCTGCCAGTTCCGCCAGCGATGGCCGGCGAGCATATGCGCGCGCTGCGGTTCTTCTTCGTCTTCCTTGGCAACCCGGTTTCCTATCTAGGCGGCAGTAATCTGACGGCAGGCATATTCGGGCTGATCCTGTTTGCAATAGCCGCCAGCGTGATTCTGTGGCTATTCGTGACCCGGGCCGTCACACCGTACCGGTCGTTCCTGATTGCAAGCTATGGGTTCGTCATCGCATCCGCTATCGGCGTCTCGCACGGTCGTTGGATGATCGGCTTTGACGCGGCTCACGATAGCCGCTACACGACTCCAGCTTTGCTCGGCTGCGTGGTTCTTGCGATGTTGTTGCTGGAAGTTCTTCCGAACCGGCGTGTTCTCGTTGCATCGGCAGTAGCCATCTTTGCGACCTGTCTGGTTCCGCTTCAGGCAGTGGCACTGGGCCACATCGAGCTCATGCCGCATTTCGTGAGGGGAGCCATCTACGACTGGAAGCTCGCAGTGCTTGGCCAGAAGATCGGCTTTGACCACCCCGCACTGTCCAGCAAGATATTCCCGCTTATCGCGCATGACCGGTTCCTGAATCAGGCTGATTTCGCCTCGGCCATGAATATCGGTCCGTATGCCTCAGGCTGGCTTCACGACGCGGGTGTCGTCAAGTACGACCCGGCGCTACGCAACGATGCGCTCTGTGTGGGCTTCCTTGATGGAGCAGGAGCGGATGAGATCGGGCGCACAGCCAGAGGCTGGGCGATTGCAACTCGCTTTGCGCAACCTGAAACGCTTGTTGTGCTGGTCGACGAAAGCAACCAGACGGTCGGTTACGGCGTGACGGGAATGAGCAGACCGGATGTCAAAGATAAGTTGGATTCCGGGTGGCTTGGCTTCGCGAAGCGTGGCAGCGGCCAGCTGCAGGCCTACGCGTATGTCGGCGGCAAGTACTGCCACCTTCGCGCGGCCAATTGATTACGACTTGCGGATACGCTTGATGATCTTCTCGCCCAGTTTCATCAGAAGCATGCCACCGCCAAACAGCGCGACAAGCATCAGCAACGGCGAGATGACCATATCAAACATGGCGCTCCAGTTGATATCCATGTCGGACTCCAAGTTTGTTAGTTAAATGACGGTCGGATGGTATCAGATCCGTCATTCAGGTAGCCTACACCCAATTGTCCAGATCGCTCCGCAAAAACAGGTGGCGCACCGCCTGATCAGGATCTCGGGGCATACAATTTCAATCATCCGTGTGGCGATGTCACGCTGGCAACCCATCGGATCGATCGTCGCGATGGTGCCCCTGAGCAGCAGGGCATCAAACAGTTCAGGCATTGCTGCACTTCGTTGGACTTCCCAGCCGTGCCTACCTGTCCGAGCACTATCCCGAGGCCGCTGCCATAAGCAATCCCGCCAGATGAATCGCGCGGTGGCCGCCCTGGTGCGAGCCGTGTGCGGGGTTGTCGTTGATGATTACCATCTGAACGGCTAGAGTCAGGAACAGGTGGCTTATCCACAGGATGAGCACGCCTCAAACTGCTGCGGGTCGCGAGTGTCGCGAACACGCGGCCAAAGGTGTCGTGCGAGGGGACGCGCTGTTCCAAGGGAGTAGGGCGGAGTAGCCAGTCCCGTTTTCCTCCCACATACCTAGTACCTAACCATCCGAACCCGACAGGATGGCGCACAATGCTACAACCAGCTTTTGCGTAAGGTCATAAGCCGGCGTGTGACCGCGCCGATCTCCAAGCCCTAGGACTTATCCGGCATTGAGGATATCGAGCAGCCGCTCATTTCCCCCGCCAGTTCGAATGTCAGTACGCACTAAATTCCCCCCACATGGAATCCTTTCCTGAACAGGCGCAGGATGTGCGCACTGTTTTTTCAGTGGGCATATTCCTATGAGCGAAAGCAATCTCGATTTCCCGTCCTTGAAGGCCGTGAGTGTTGGCGTCGATGGCAAACGTCGCTCTGCCCAGCATGACAAGCCTCGGTGGATTGAAGCCTGCCTGCTGCCAAGCGTGTCGGTAGCCCCCATGGCTCGTAAAGCTGGCACCAATGCAAACCCAGTTGTGGCGGTGGATCAAGAGCCGAGAAGCCGGACAGGAGGTTGGTACTACGGGAAGCGCAACCGAGGTTGAGCCGGCAGCATTCGTCCCAGTGGTACGGCTTCAGGATGAGGTCACGTCGAATGAATTCATGCCGCCCGAGCATCAGGTGGATCTACAACTGCCCCCGTCGAGCGCAGATCTCATTTATACGCATTATCGCGAACTGCTCTCTGGTACCGGGCATGTTTTGCAGAATGCATTCATAGTAAGCCCTCTCCCTCGGCAGCAGCATTTCGCTATTCCGATACAGTGCGTAGCATGACCGCTGTATATAGTTCGATGCAATCTGATTGCGAGCGTCGCGCAATCCAATGAGCATGCAGTCATCATAGTTTGACGACCCTTCAGCGAACGCTGGATGCATGATCAGCAGGCCCAGCAGGCCAATCACAGCCCGTAGGGTGCAAGTCCGTGTGAGATTCTTCTGCATGGCATTCTTGTCTGGCTGCGTGAGTTTGCACGGCGTGGACGTCACCCCACCCTAGCGGCAGTTTATTAAAGGGCGCTGATTCGGATTCAAGTCGTGTCCACGGCCGTGCGAGCGATCAACACGTACGACGTTTCGATATCCTGACCAGTGTGTCGCGAGCGCCTTCTCAAGTCGACCGTCGCGTTCCTCGCGAATCAGTGACAGGCTGAGTTTATTGTTCATCCATTCGACCCAGCTCGTGCTAGGTTTTCTATGCGTCGGGAAAGCACGCATCCAGCGAGGAAGACTGTCGCCCGGCACGCCCAACAGAGCTTCATGGTTGCCTCACAGGGACAGGCCGTACGCGCCATAAGCGCGGACACAGGCATGTCGCTACAAGCAGAGCGAGTATTAGCATGACACGGCAAAAAAGCGCCAAGCATTCTTGCACGTCACCCGATTGTTTGATCACGGCGTTGGCCCACATTGGCGACGGGAGTAAATCCCTTCTGCGGACGGACGGTCATCATGCATGTCAGCATCGCTGGCATAAACCGCCACCCTCACGTCACAAGGCGACAGTTGATTTGCTACGCGCACAAACAATACCCGTGTGTGTAGCATGTCATCCAGCCGACAGTTGCTATCCGGACTGAGTACCAGCATCGCGCCTGACCCCGGGGGTATCGCGCGTTCTTCCACGTAAGTGGTGTTGCACTGATGCCAGCGGAATCCGCCCTGCCTATCGACGCGAAGATTTCCCATGCCTTGCCAGACATTGCTGACAGGCTCCCAATTCCCAATATAGAATTTTTTGACCGGACCGCCTGTCGTATGACCTGCCGATGAAGCAGGCGATAAGGCAACCGGGGCAATGGATGCAGAGGCGGCCACGCTAGGCGCCGCCGGGGCGCTTTCGTTTCTGTCTGGCTGAACACATCCGCTGATAGACAGAAGGCCTGCCAACAGGCTGCATGTGCAGAGGTTCAGCCCAAATCGAACGACGTTCAAGGTATTTTTCATCTTCGTTCTTGGTTAGTAATGCTACTCACAAATGGCCACGACTTCGCGCAGCATCAGTGTTGACTCAACCGCAAGTAACGCTTCATCAAAATTCGTTACTGACACAACTGTGTAGCTATCCGGCAGCCACGGCAGAAAATCCGGAACAGGCGAACGCGAAGCACGTGCCAACAACAGCGCGGGTATCAGTCATCGGCCCAAGCGGGAGCGCCAGCGGTACATGCGATGCTTTCATGACCCAAAACGCTCGCAGATCATCCTGTCAGTGCTGGCCTAGTCCAGTCGCACTTCGCACCGACGACAACGCGAATCAGACTCCGTCAGATGCCTTCTGAGCCATTGTGTCTTGCTGCTAGCCATATTTGATACTGCCATTTGGCCATAGGAAAAGTCGGCAGGCTATGGGAAAGGTCTCGACGTAACGCTGTCCAATGATAGCTGCCACTCTATGTTTTGCCCTTGCTAATTATTTATGTTTGGTGTTGTAGCGTGTCCGGCAAGGGGGGGGCTTTGCGTCGTGTTCCGTTGAAGTTGGCGTCTGTGCGAGATGGGCGGGTCATTTCTAATGCGATCCAACGCTGATATGAGCGGGAGGCGCGACCGTTGATCGCTGAAGCGTTGGCAGCGTCGAGGACGGATTCAGCCAGTGAGTCGCTTCGCGGTGTGCGCCAGCGGTTCGCGGCGGGAGCCCTGTCTCGCAGGTGGGGCGGTATCATGTGCTCAGAGGCAATGTGACGACGCGCGGTACTTGCTTCGATCTTTTTCAGCGCGCGCTTTTTCGGACTCACGTCTCTCGTGTCCCATTTTTCGGCGGGTTGCTGTAGTTCCTGTCTGAGCGCGGGAGTGAAACATTGCAGACGCTGTTACGCGGGGCGAAGTCGTTGTTGCTTCTGGAAATATTTGGCGGTTCCCGTTTCCAGACTGGCGACACGCAGCAGGGATCGAGCGAAGCATTGCGGCAGTTACCTGGGTGGGCAGTTTCTACTGGACCTGGTTGTGCCCACTATACCTTGAGCAGGATGAGGCTGCGTTCAGTGTTTCCGTGATGCGGACCGCTCACCAGATTCCCGGTGCTTCGCACTGTTTCCGGCACGGCACATTACTCGTTCGCCGTCAGTGGTTTTCGTGATACATCGCGCAGCGGATAGGGAAGGGATATCCGTACGCCAATGGGAATGTTCCTAGATTCACGGGGTGCTCCTGTAGGTTATCGTACGGGTGGCCCCTCTCTTGGGCACACTGTCTCTGGTGTAAGAAGAGTGAAAATCCTGACTGTTAAACATCATAGTCATCCTGACAGGCGTCGGCAGGCACGCCTGTGTGTCCCGTCTGGAGGGCAGACATCCACCGTCAATTTCGAAACCTTTCAGGTGGCAAGTATGAAAATTCTCATCGCGACTGCGTTACTTGCTAGCCTCGCGATCGGTCTCACTGGTTGCATCGTCCCATCCCCGGCGGCCGTTGTGCCTGCGTCTGCCGGAATGACAGTTGGATGGCATGGTGGCCGGTATTATGACGGTCACCGTTACTGGGCACGCGACGACTGGATGCGTAGGTATCCCGATGATAGGGGCTGGCACGATCACCGCAACAACGTGCATTGCAACAACGATCATAACCATGGCGGTCGCTAACGGCGCATTGGTGCCTGAGGTGGCGCAGGCCTGTCCCGACAGGGAGTCAGGCATGCGGGCCGGTGCGCTCTTGCCGCGCGCTAATCGGCCTTGGTCCTCTCTGGCCCCTCAATTTCTGACCTAGCAACAGGAAACCGACACCGACTGGAAGAATCCATGAAAGTACACATGCATTGCATCGTAGTTGCGACAACCCTTATCGGACTGTGGATCCCGTTTTCGGCGGCGCACGCCCAATTCGGCAACCTGCTCAGCCAAGGCAGTAACAGTCCGACGACGGGCCTTGGCAACTTGGCCGGCGCGGGTATGGGTAGCCTTGGTAACGCGCTGTCCGGTAGCCCGGTGACGCCCGGCAACAGCAGCAATACCGCTGGTGTGCTGCAATTCTGCATCAGGAATAACTACCTCGGTGGCAGCAGCGCGTCGTCGGTCAGAGATTCGCTGATGAGCAGGCTGCCAGGAGGGGTATCGAAATCCGACAGCAGCTACAACGATGGAGCCAACGGTGTCGTCGACACAGGAGACGGCCAGAAGCTGAGGCTCGGCGGCGGCGGCGTCAGGCAGCAACTCACTAGGCGGGTCTGCGACAGGATCCTCGGCTATGCCAGGTCGATGCAGTAGGCCGAGATTTTGCGCGCTCTGTCTGGAAAACCCTGTGTGAGTGCTGGCCCCCGTGGGGGGGCGAGGGTTTTGCCCGGATATTTTGCTGAAGATGACCGGTACCCTTGCGCGAATAATTTAATGTGACAGAGCTCTCGAATGCGAGCTTGCGGCAATCGCTGCAGCGCTAGGGATCCAGGAACTGTGTGGCGCAATGAAACAGATGATGATTTCCCGTTGTGCTGCGAGGGTATCCGGATGGGTACGGGTTCCGGTGCCACAGACACCGCTATGCACGTTTAACGCAACGCGTCTTGCCCCGCGGTGCGGTAATGCTCGAGCGTGGCGTGTGCAGGCCTTTCTCTTCGAGCAGGTTTCGAAAATCTTCGTGCTCGCTGGGGCGTTCGTCCAGATCGCGCACCAGTTGTATGAGGCGCTCGGCATCAGGCTCGCGCTGCGGCAACGCGTTCTGCGTGCACATGTGCGGACTGCCCGCTTACGGAGGCGGCAGTGGCCTCATCCAGTTGCAGGCGCAGCGAGAGATGGTCAATTATCCAACGTGAGAGCGTCGTCGACACACTCACCGGCACAGCGGCAGTAAATATCCGCACAAATGGGTTTTTTCTCAGTCAAGGGGGTGCCTTGTTTTGATCTGGGTCGAAGCGCGACTTCATGCCTGCCGACACAATATCGTTTCATGAGCCGAGGCGGGTTGCGCGAGTGAGACCACACATAACCGCCCCCTCGAAGCTCATGTCCTCGCTTACCGAAGGATAATGTATCGAGCGCGTGGCGGGGGCCGCGCGCTGCGCTACTTCGACTGAAAGCGATGACAACGAAAAACATGCCCATCTGGCGGATCAGGATCGAACTGCTGCATGTGAAGCCCACAGTCTGGCGCCTCATTGACACGCACGCATCTGTCACCCTTTCACAACTGCATCAGATCATTCAGGCTGCCATGGGCTGGCAGCAGACTCACCTCTACGCCTTCCAGGACGATTCCGTTTTCGGAGGGCGCTGCAACTCCTCGGCAACACTCCCAGCGATATGCCAGCCGGGCGACACGCTGCGGTATGTGTACGACTTCGGCGACAACTGGGAACATGCGGTGGTGATCGAAAAGGCACTGCCCGCCAGCGCGAAAGTGCGATATCCACGCTGCGTGTCCGGTAACAATGCCTGTCCGCCAGAAGACTGTGGTGGACCGAGGGGTTACGCCGAACTGTGCAGAACGCTTGCGGATCGTCGCAGTCAATATCGCGACGAAATAATCGGCCGGCTCGGCGGATCTTTCAATCCCCTAGCATTGGAATTGACAGAGGTGAATGAGCGGCTGCTCCGATACCCTCAATGCCGAATAAGCTGATAGGGCTTATCCCCTGTCGTAACCTTGCGAAACGCTCCGTTGTGGCGATCTAGGTTAGCTTTGTGCCCAGCAAACTGGCCCAGCGCGAACAACGTGTGCGCCCGGGCATCAGAAATGAATAGAGGGCAATTGACACGTCTGTTTCAGCGATCGGAAATAACGCCGTGGTGTACGATGAAATCCTCTCAGGTTCGGCCTCGCCTCGAAAACGGCCGAACTTTCAGCCGGCGCATGCGCCGGTTTTTTTTATAGCAAGGCGGGCTAGCCAAGGTGGACGGAGGGAAGCCAGACATTCTGCCGTCTCTAGGCATCGCCATGCCTGCAATCCGTCGGGAACCCCGGATGAGATGTGCGCGGGGCATCTTCGGCTAGTTTGGGGCGTCGATAATCAATTCAGAGCCCAGCCGCAAGCTGTAGGCCGGCGCTACTGGATCACCGAAGATCCGCCTGGGGGGCTGGGTTACCTTAACGATGACCTTGCTGCCTTTCACCTCAATCGGCAGTTCGATGTTCTGAGCGAGATAGTTATTGGACAGTTCAGCCAGGTGGCGTTTGCGGCTGATGGCTATGGAGGTCGGCGTTTGTACGTAACTATGCTTGTGGGTAACCAGATCCTCCACGTCGATGTGGGTATGCTTGAGAAGAACCTCTGTATCGAAGGGGCGTTCTTTGGTGCTAACGTGTGAACCATCCCTCCTGAGGCAAACATCGTAACCCGTCACCGTCAACGTGGCTCTGTTTACAGGGTAGCCTTTGGGGTCACGATCTACCACGAAATCATGGAAGGTGACCTTGCATGGCTCGCTCCAAGAAGGGGCTGCATGGAGAATTCCGACGGCTAACCCCAACAGGATGAGTAACGTCGTCTTTGATAAGTACATAAGTCATCTTCCTTTATTTCATCTGCACCTGCTTCCTGGATTCTCCTGCTTTCACGCAAGGCCAAGGTCGTGCAGTTGAGCTTGCCGCGCATCGCCCCGGTCCGCGTCAGAGAGGGGGAGTGGATGAGAGATCAGCCCTTGTTTCGGGCTTGGCCAGATCGTGTGCGGAATGATTGCGCATTCGGCAACGAACTCGCCGTTATCGTCCAGCGTCGCCAACATGATTTCGCCGTCGGGACTTTTGCATACACCTTCGAGACTGACAATCAGTTGCCTGCATCAGTCAGGCTCGCACGGCTATGCCGTCACGGCAGCCAATCTATCTTCATGACGTGTATCGCAATCGACATGCTTGTGGGGCATAGTACATGTCGGGCAGTGCGCCTTCCGCGCTCAATGAGCGTGGTCCGGGGCGCCGTGCGGCACACGGAGCATTTGTGAAAACAGGCGAAAACACGCCACATCTAGCGGATGGCCGCTCATTGCGGGGTCTGGTGGCGGGCACATGGAACACGGCGCGCGAAAACATTGCGGGATTTCCAGAACGCCGCACTACACATGCCCGTTAACAATTGTATTGCGTCGACACGCTTGAGGAAATGGGAAAAATCTGATACCCAGAATGATGCAAAAAAATGGAACACCACGTCACTCAAACGACCGCGTAGCGTCATGACGCGAATCATTCCGCTAGCGCACTGCATTCCTGTGTGCTGAAGAGTCTCCCTAGACACTCTGATGCCGTCAGCCTGTGAGGATCCATCTTTTCTTCAGCGTTCCCCACGCTCACGGGTGAGGGAAGGTCATATCATTTTCTGCGCCTTTTTTTTGCGCACTCGCCACAACACATAGTGGCGGTTACACCACCAGACCAGCATGACCGTTATCATCAATGAAGCCATGGTTATCATGCCGGACTGGGTGAGTCCAAATATACGCAGCATGTGATTAAGGACGCCTGTTAGCGAGAAAATTATTGCGATGTTAATCGCACTGAGGACCGCAAGTTCAATTAGCTGAATTGTCAATGCCAAAAGCTTCCTTCCGCCAGGCAAGAAACGATGAGCGGTTTGAGTCATTCCATATCCTTCAAACAGGTTGGCTACCCGCGTGTAGCCTATGCGGGGAACTGCTGGCCGGCACGCTTATGCGCCGGACCAGGCTCTCATGGTGACGCGAGGATAAATGGGTCGCACCGGCGTCAAGTTCGTCCCAAGCTTTAAGGCAGGCCGGTCGCGGGAATATATTTTAGCGACGCGGCCTTTCCGGATTAACCAAGCCTTCGCCCAGGGAGCGGTGAGGCGCTGACCACCCAACTCGCAACGTGTTGAGCGTGGCTAATCGTGCTGAATGCGATTTCATCATTTCCACCTTACGACAATACTGATTCCAAAGGATGCGCCTGCGAGGCGCAATGGAGCGCCCCCGTGCACCATCCGACTCGGGCCGTCGTCGTTCTGTTTGACTGATAACTCTCCGCTTATGGTACGTTTTACACATATCCAGACATGCTCCGAAGTCGTTGTTGCAAACTGACAGGAAATTCGTGCCAATTGAGTGGGCGATGCGGCCAGCAGAAGTGCAATAAGCCCAGACACACAGGGCAACGACTGTGCTGGAAAGCGGGTTCGATTGCATGTTTTTCCCCGTCTTGTGGCAAAGTGGGTGAGCACTGATTAATGATCAACCAGACGGGTCAATCGACGTTCGGTGATCAGGGTGCAATGCAGCGGTACGGTTCGCCGCGCGACATCGGCCAGCGGGCCGTCAACGAAATCGCACGACAGGATGTTGTCCGGCCAGTGCCGGCGCGCAGACGAGACGTTCACGTTCACGCCTGGCGGCCCCGATACCCAACGCAGACGCGTTGCATTCACGTTCGATGATGCGAGATGCGCCGCACCACCCTTCGCCGGTAATTCGACTGTTGCGTGACCCAGGTCGATGCGTCCAGCCTCGTCCGCTTCCCTGTGTGCCGAAGAGAGCGGCGTGCCGTACCATGATGCATACACCGCGATCCGCTCGTGGCGGCGCATCAATAGTCTCGCGGCCGACCGGGAGAGCTAAACCTGTATGTCCAGAGCCGGAAGGCTATAAGTGGCGGGAGCGCGGTCGACGGGTGTCGTGCCTTCCGCCGTCATGCTTATGCTGCTCCCGGCAACCAGGCAGGCGAGCATCGCGTAGCCACCGTTTCGCACACGGGTTATCCATCTTGTTCCAAGGCTCAGTCTGTTCATCGCATCATCAGATAAAGAAGTTCAAAAAAGCCGGTCAATCGTTCCCGACAACAGGACAACCAGCCATGGAGGCGCTCGAAAGCGCCAATCAGGCTTTGGTATCCGCTCATCAACATCCGGTCAACTCAGGGTACCGCCAGAAATAATCGTCCATGATTGCTCGCACTTCGGCCACCGGGCGCAAGTCGGCCTGCGTCAGCACGTCGGTAGTGCGCGCTTCTCCTGCAGGTACGTCGCGGTAAATACTGGACCGCGCACCACGATGATCGCCCGATTCGGGATCAACTCCGCTGCCTAGACCATCTGCGGGATGGTCGACGGTTTCGCCAGACGCGCAAAGCGCTCGACTTTGCGCGTCTGGCGAAACCGTAGTAGTCAGCTCATACACTAGCTATGCCACCGCGATCACATCGTCAGGCGCGGGCGCCCAGTGTGCCACTTCGCGCAGATGAACTACATGGGGGCATCTGTGTAACAGCAGGGCTGGCCCGTCGCAGCGCGCGCTGCATGAGCAGTTCCCAGCGGATTGCAGGGGCGATGATGCATGTCTGGTCCGTTACCGTCTGCCTATTTGAGCGCACTTCGCGCGGATCAGCTTCGCCTGCGTGCGGGTTTCCTGCGCCAGATCAGCGCGGCGAAGATTAGCGCTGCTGCTGTCTCGGCCAGATCCGGCGATCCCAATGTTTTTATTCTGTCCCTTGAGCGTGCCGAAGCGATATTCGTGTTGCCGGGCATGTGTGGCCTGGTGTGACGCTCCGGAAATCCCGCCGTGTTTGCGGGCGGCGCGCCGCACATGGCCCCACCTCCGCCACTAGAAAGAACCGGGAGTCCCCTCATTGAGCAGCTTCCGGCGAGGCTGCCGCCTCTTCGTGTCTCAACGAATGCTTCGAATGTCATAATCATCGGGCGCGGAAGGGGTGCTAATTGACATACATCAAGTCTGGTGGCGGCGCCGGTTGCGGTTTCGCATATTCACGGATAGATTTCCCAGCGTGGAGTGTCGTCGTTCGGCCTTGCGCAATGCAGGGTCATGCTTGGAAGGCGCGACGTACGCTTCACACTTGCCTCATGATCTCTCTTCACGATGCAATCCGGGCCGTATCGGTCACAAGCTGATACGGCCTTTTTTCGCATGTAACGCCTGTCGCAGGCCACTATCTTGACCTGCGACAGACGCAGTCACAATGTCCGTTGCCTGCTGTTTGCGCGTCGACCTATACTTGCGACCAGCGTAGGTCCTCGACCATCTGTTGGGGATGGGAAGCGGTGTGTGCCGGGTTAGGGCTGACGCGGCGCGCAGCGGAGGACTCTACGCCCACCCTTGTGTAGAAGTAACTTTGCCGTTTTTTCACCCGGACGGGTGGATGCCGGATTTTTGTTCACATCACACCTGAATATGCGCTGTTCATGCGCTACGCGCACGAGCATGCGAACGCCAAGCTGCTAGGTTCAGCTTTTCGGGTGATGCGGTGGTGCCTTGGCGGCATGCCGGTCGCGCGCGTGACAGGAGTACTAAATCAATCCTTGCTCGTGAAAAATGCACATTTCTTTTCTGCCCAGCGCTGCCTCTTGACTGTGGGTGCGACCGGGAAACAGGCAAGCATGACCCTTATCGGAAAATCAATCAGCTTCGCGCGCACCTCGATCCTCCTGATGCTGGGCGCGTGCGTTCACCGGTTCCGGGGGCACGCCGCGTTGACCCGCGGGCGGGACGCGTTGGCCAGCCGGGCGATTGCGTTTGAGCGGCTTGATCTCTCGCAATACCATTCCTTCGTTAGCGCATGGGACGACTCAAGGCAGCCGGTTCGCTGTGTGCTGATACGTACGCCGTCCGAATGGCAGGCCATCATGCAACCCGCGCCTGTCATGTTCCGTGTGCCGCAGCAATTTGCTCCTCCGGACGCGTTCTTCGAGCGTCAGCAGATCCTGCTGGTTGCGCGCGTCACGCCGGCAGCCACTGACGATGCTCGCGCGCTGGACATTAACAACGTGGCATTGCATGAGGGCGTTCTGAGCGTGGATTACCAGTATCGGGCGCCGTTAGCGATGGCAGGTTTCATGATTACGAACAGTCTGCTCGTGGCGATCCCCAGATTGGATGTTGCTCCGGCGCGCATTCAGTTCATCGAAAACGGTCGTGCCGTCTGTTCGTTCACGCCAGCAATATGATGGGTGGCCGCCCGTCGTCGAGCGGCCATTGCCTCGAACGGATTGCGCGTAAGTACACGCGGCTCCTTCTACGCTGGCGGTTGTCGCGGGGACAGGTTTCGGCGGAAGAGCCGGTTGGGCGGAGGCATTCACGCCCGGTGCCGTAAGTACCCGAGGGGGCAAGCTGATCGGGTGACCCGACTTAATATCACCAGCGCCACGCGTGGAGTGCTGGTTGATGGGGCGACTGGCAAGGGCCGCAGTGCGGCTAGCGCGTGAGCGGTTTGTGGCTAGGCTTGCTTGTAACGGAGCGAGGCATCTAAGGAAAGAAGTCAGATTAAACGCAATGGATTGCCGGGATTCTGGCGAATCTCGGCCGACCACCTCCCGCAAATCAGGAATTGTCGTCCTTCACTGTTACCCGCCGCTCGATGCGCATGCGGCCCGGCGGCTCAAAATACGTGCCGAACCGCACGAGCCTCGCCTTCTTCAGATGACAGGTCATCTCGTAGCTCACCACGACGCTGGGATCGTCATTTTCGATAATGTCGACATCGATCGCACGAATGCGCCGCTCGTATTTCAGCAGCGTGGCTTCCATCTCCTTTTTCAGGAGATGCGACGACGCAGGCAGAGCGTTGAAGATGTTCGTAAGATCCGGCAGACCGAAATCGAGCAGTTGCTTGAGCGCCCCCGCGCGCGTATTGAGGATACGGCGGATATTCTGCTGAACGCTCAGGATCTCGAGTGTCCTGTCGTCGTGGGCGCTGAGCGGTTCACTGCCGATGTGGCCGAGCAGCATGTCGTACAGGGAAGGGCCGGCGGGCATCGTCAGGTCCCTTTAGATGCTGGCGGCAACTGGATGGACTGCGGTCGCGTAGGCCACTGCTGGCACGTCGCGGGAATCGACAAAATCGGTCGCGAGACTGCCTTCCGGCGACATCGACAGGTGAATTCCGGCTGGCACGGAATCCTCCTCCATCCGGGAGAGTAGTTCGCGCGACACAGTCGGAAGGATGCGCTGGTTCAGGAACGCGTCGACGTTGCGTGCGCCAGACTCGCGTGCAAGACACAACTGCGCGAGCGAGTCTGTCGACGCGTCATCCGAGGTGAGCGCGATGTCGTACTGACGACGCAGACGTTCGGCGACCTTCGCAACCTTCAGGCGGACAATCGACGCGAGCGCGGCGGCTTCGAGCGGTCGGTAGACGAGCGTCTGGAAGCGCGCGAGCAGCGCCGACTGGAAGTGTGCAACGAGCGACGGATGAATGGCCTCAAGCAGCTCAGAGTTTCAACTAGCTGGGCGGTTTCGCTCATTGGGTTGGTATAAAAAACGATACTCACGGTGTCATTCTAGTCACCTCTTGATATAGAAGTACACGCTTGCAGATATTCGAAGCCATAATCGCCCGCCACTCAATCTAACCCGGAGATATCGAGCTCCCCTGACTATTCTCGAAACCCGTGAAAATCGTTCCAACCCAGCGTCATCGCCGCAGTTTGCCTTGCGGCGCGAGCGGCGCTTCGCGCCGTTTTTCTGGACGCGGTTCCTCGGTGCGCTGAACGACAACGCGTTCAAGATCGGCTTCACGTCGCTGGTGACCTTCGAGGCCACGCGCTTTTCGGGCGTTGATGCCAGGACGGCTGCGTTCGTGCTGCTCCCAGCAACGTCTGGCCAGATTGCCGATCGTTTTGACAAGGCGGCGCTCACGCGTTTCGTCAAGACGTTCGAAATCCTGGCGATGCTCGTAGGTGCCGCGGGCTTCCTGTTGCATAGTGCGTCACGTGCTTTACATGTGCACGTTCCTGATGGGCATCCATTCCACCTTGTTCGGACCGGTGAGGTATGTGTATCCGCCGCAGCATCTGGCGGAAGCCGAACTCGTGGGCGGGAATGGATTGGCGGAGATGGGCACGTTCGTCGCGACCCTCATCGGCACCCTGGTGGGCGGTGCTGCGGCGGTGATGGGCGCGCATGGCGAGACGGTGCTTGCGGGGCTCTATGTCGCAATCGCAATCCTGGGTCGTTGCGTTTTGTCGCGCGTGCCCCGCTCTCCTGCGCCGCAGCCAGATTTGCCAATCAACTGGAATTCTCTCAGCGAAACGTGGTGTAATCTCAAGGCGGCGCGTGAAGACTGTACCGTGTTCCTCGGCCTGCTCGGCATTTCGTGGCTGTGGTTCGTGGGCGCGACATTTCTTGCGTCGTTCGTCGGTTTCGCGAACCCCGATGTTGTGATGGTGCTCCTTGCAACGTTCTCGGCGAGTATTGGACTCGGTTCGCTGCTCTGCGGGCGGCTGTCGCGCGGCCGCATCGAAATCGGCCTCGTGCCCTTGGGCTTGATCGGCGTGAGCGTTTTCGCCATCGATCTGTTCTTTGCGAGCCGCACGTTGCCCGCTATGACGCATCTGCAGGGCGTTAGCGAGTTTCTGGCCATGCCAATGCACTGGCGAGTGCTTGGCGATCTGTCCCTGCTCGCGATGTTCGGGGGCTTATATAGCGTGCGGCTCTATGCGCTGATTCGGAGCCGCTGCAAGGCGAGCCATCGCGCCCGCATCATCGCTGCAAACAACATTCTCAACGCGTTATTCATGATTGCGTCGGCGCACATGGGCATCGCACTCGGGGCCGCGGGTGTAGGGATTCCAGGTCTCTATCTGGCGACTGGTTTTCTGAATATCGTCGTTGCTGTGTACATTTACTCGCTCGTGCCGGAATTCATGCTGCGCTTCGTCGCGTGGCTGCTTATGCACACCATTTTACTGCATTCGTCTCGTGAATACGCAGCGCGTTCCGGAAAGGAGCGCGGCCGTGCTCGTGTGCAATCACGTGAGTTTCTTCGACGCAATTGTGATCATGGCGGAGAGCCCGCGTCCGATCCGATTCATGATGGACCACCGCATCTTCCGTTCGCCGTTGGCAGGGTGGCTCTTCCGCCACGTGAAGGCGATCCTGATTGCCCCCGCTCATGAAGGCCGCGCTGCTCGAATGTGCCTATGAACGCTGTGCAGAGGCACTCGCGCAGGGCGAACTCGTCTGCATCTTTCCGGAAGGTAAGCTGACCCGCACAGGCGAGATGAACGCGTTTCGCCATGGTGTCCGGAAATCCTGCGCCGCACGCCGGTGCGAGTCGTGCGCGATGGCGCCGCGCGGCCTCTGAGGCAGAGTATTCTCGCGCGACTCCCATGCACGCGTACCGCGCCCGCTGCGCCGCGGTGTTATGAGTCACCTCACGCTCGCCGTGGGCGAACCGTTGACTGCGGCGGAGGCTTCGTTGCAACGCCTGCAGCAGATCGTGCATAACCTGCGCGGCGCGCAGTCTTGAACACACGCACCGCCACAATCGACATGCACCCGCGGGCGACCTTCGAAACCTCCACCGTAGGATCGAACGACAATATGAACAGAAACTGGCTCAAATCCTACCCGGCGGGCGTGCCGGCTGAAATCGACATGACGCGTTATGCGTCGATTGGCGATCTGTTCGAAGAGAGCTTCCGCAAGCATGGTCCGAAGCCGGCGTTCGCCTGTATGGGCAAGTCGATCAGCTATACGCAACTGGACAGGCTTTCGCGGCGGCTTGCCGCGTGACTGCAATCAAATGGCCTTACTCGTGGCACGCGCGTAGCGATCATGATGCCCAACGTGCTGCAATATCCTGTCACGCTCGTGGCGCATTCTGCGCGCGGGCTACGCGGTCATGAATGTGAATCCGTTTTATACACCGCGTGAGTTGGAGCATCAGCTCAAGGATAGCGGCGCGGAGGTGATCGTCCTGCTGGAGAACTTCGCGGTGACGCTGCAAGCTGTCGTGCAGAACACCTCGGTCAGGCATATTGTGGTTGCGTCGATGGGTGACCTGCTCGGCGCGAAGGGCCTGATTGTGAATCTCCTGGTTCGGCGTGTGAAAAAGATGGTGCCCGCGTGGCATCTGCCCGGCCATACGACGTTCAAGGTAGCGCTTGCCGAAGGCACCCAGTGGTCGTTCACGCCCGCGAAGCTGGGCCCCGACGCATCGCGTTTCTTCAATTTACCGGCGGCACGACTGTCGCGGCCTTGCCGCTCTATCACGTGTTCGCGCCCACCGTTTGCGCGCGGCTCGCGATCCGTACGGGCGGCCAGGCCGTGCTGATTCCGAGTCCGCGTGACATGGCGGGCATGATCAAAGCGCTGCGCGGCTACCGCATCACCATGTTCCCTACGGTGAATACGCTCTACAACACGATGCTCGAACATTCAGACTTCGGCAAACTGGACTTCTCGCAGCTTTTCGCGGTCGTGGGTCGCGAAACGGTGGTTCGAAAAGACTGGTGTGGCGGTCATCGAGGGTTATGGGCTCACGGAGACTTCGGCGTGCGTGACGTGCAACTCGCCCGTGTCCACGGTGTATAGCGGTCAATCGGTTTGCCGCTGCCGTCCACGGAGGTGTCAATTCGCGATGACGACGGCAACGAACGTGGCCTTGGCCAGCCAGGCCAACTCTGCATTCGCGGGCCGCAGATGATGGCGGGATACTGGATGCGCCGCGACGAGACGGCGAAGGTGATGACGTTCGACGGCTTCTTCAAGTCGGGCGATATCGTCGTGATGAACGAAACCGGTCTCATGAAAATTGTCGATCGAAAAAAAGACATGATTCTCGTCCCGGGCTTCAACGTTTATCCGAACGAGATCGAGGATGTGGTGGCGCAACATCCTCGCGTGTTCGAGGCGATGGCTGTCGGTGTTCCCGATCGGCACTCTGGGGAGGCGGTGAAGATCCGCGTGATCCGTAAAGACGGAGCGCTGACCGATGCCGATCTGCTCGACTGGTGCAAGGAACGGTTCACCGGGTACAAGCGCCCGAAACTTGTCGAATTCAGGGACGCGCTGCCGAAGAGCAATATTGGCAAGATACTGAGGCGCGATCTGCGAGACGGATGCGTTTGATTCCGCGCAGCCAGGAGCGAGCCTCGGCCTCGTTACCGCTGGCGCTGCAGCGGTCGTGCATCAGTGAGGAGGAGTGGTGATAGGTGGCTTTAATTTTACGTGGTTCGATGTGCTGCTCGTCGGCGTGCTTCTGGCTGCTCCAGTTGTATGGGGAGCAATCGCAGCATGGCCCGTGGTCCGCGGCATTCCGGGCGATTGGGCGGCTCTCATGGCGCCCCAAGGCTGCAACGTCATCTCCACGGTTATCCGCTGGAAATCCGCAGAGAAGTTTGGCCGCTTCGGCTCGGCTGTCACAGTGTGTTCAGTATTGTCCAATTTCGCGTTCGCAATTGGTCGGCGCGGCCACATAAATAGGGATTCGTGCGAAGGCCCTGCATTGGACAGCGCTACAGGGCCAGGGCTTTCGCATGAATTGTTAAAGCACCATGAGCCCTACCAGCCAATGATCTGAGCGCGATAGCGATCACAGGAGGCGGCTTTAAGTCGACGTAGTTTGAGGCTGTTTTTTGTCTGCGTATCGCGCCTGAACAGATTCATTGCTATACGCCGCAGGATGGCAAAGTTCTGCGAGGCGTTGTCGATTCGCGCCCGGCACTGGTCTTCGCCGAATGTCATATCGAGCACCCAGTGTGAGCTGTTCCCGATGGCCCAGTGTGCACGTACCGCGTGTGCGATGTGTGTCGCGTTGGGCGGCAGGCTGGACACATAGAAGCGGCGCTCGGTTGCCACGTTGTCGCCGATTTCACGCGTGGACTCGATCATCACAATCGAGCGCATCCCGGGCCAGAGTTCGGGCTCAAACTGCAGGTCGGCCAGGATGTCGGTGGCAAGGCAGCGGCGCGTCTCGATGCGCCCGTGGCCTTTCTCGACTTCGCAGTGCTCGCTTACGGTGGCGAGTTTCCGGTAGCCGTCATGGAACCTGTCAACGGCCTCGAGCGCGGTGCGCATGCGTGCCAGCAGCGTGGGCTGGTTTCCCTTCACGGCCAGCACATAGTGGGCGCCGGCCTCAAGAATCCGTGTGGCGATGTTACGCTGGCAACCCATCGCGTCGATCGTCACGATCGCGCCCTTGAGCAGCAGGGCGTCAAGCAGTTCAGGTATCGCTGTTATTTCGTTGGACCTGTCGGCGGTGCGTACCTGACCGAGCACGGCACCCAGGCCAGTGCCATAGGCCGAAACCAGATGGATGGCACGTTCGCCGCGCTGATGCGAGCCGCGTACAGTCTTGCCGTCGATAGCGACAATCTGCCCGGCCAGCGCCGGACACAGGGTGCTCATCCAGCGGATGAAGCAGGCTTCGAACTGCCGGGAGTTCAGGGCGGCAAAGACCCGCCCGAAGGTGTCGTGAGACGGAATGCCGTGCACCAGCGGGATATGGCTGCGCAGCCAGTCGAGTTTCGTCTCGCCCCATACCTGAATACCGAGCCAACTGTCGGCCCCCGAGAGGATCGCGCATAACGCCACCACCAGCATCTCCGACAGATTGTGCGCCGGCGTTCGGCTACGCGGGTCTCGCAGATCACCAAACGCCTGCTCGATACTCAGGATACCTTGTTCTTCTTCCATCACTTCTGTCGCAAAAAGACAGAAGTAAACCCTCAATTACACACGGTTTTGTAAACCATTGATTGTTAACGGCCCTTCATGCGAAAGCCCTGGGCTACAGGGCTTGCGCTTGGCGTAACGCAAGACTGTTCTGATTGCGTTACGATCTGGTATCCAGGAACATCGCCCTGTTCTAATGATTGAGGCAGGAGCTTGGCCGATGTCTTGTGAATGGTTTCAGGGGAAATCTGTTACCGGGAGCGCCATGCGCCTATTGTCACCTATCGGAACAGACCAATGGTGTAACACAGCGCGTCCCCATCGGCTCCATTGTTCTGCCTTGGCGGCGAGCGTCCGCTTCAGGTCAGCCTGCCGCAATCTTTGTAATGTCACCGCAATTGTTTTTGTGCGTTTCCGCGCGGCCTTGGTGTCCGGGTTGGTCGGCCTCTCGGTGTCTATCGAACTGGGTGAACATGCTTACGGATTTGCGATAGCCGCGTCGATCTATTCTGGCAAGACGCTGGATCAATTGACCGTTGCTCAGGTTGATGCTCGCGGGGTTGCCCAAGGCACCAGTGGCCTACAATCCGGATCGTGCGACGCAGCTGCAACGTTATATTCTCCAACGCATGCGGACCTTGGGATTTCTAGGTGACGTTGAATACAGCTAGGCTCTTGCCGAAAAAACGGGAATCCATTCGGCTATCCGGGAGGCTGGCTATGTCGAGCGTGTCCGTCGGCTGATGCTCGATCAGTATGGGGAACAGGCAGATACCATGGGGCTTGAGAGTCAATGCGCGTCAGCCGGTGGACGCCGAAGATGGACGGCTAACGTTGCATCTGGGACATCGGGCGACTGGACGACCTTGGCTGTATCACCTGCCGCGCGAGCGGCAAGAATGGAGAACCTTACTGCACAACAGACTGACAGAGATTGAGGGGTTTCCTGAGGGCGGCATAGCCTAGTACTCGACAGTATGCGTATTCTAACGGAAATAATATAACAGACTGCCGTTGAAAGGATGTCAGGTTGTTCACGTCGAGCATAAAATCCGCGGCATGTGTTGAAGCATTGAGTTTGATTAATATTGATGGTGAGAAAATGAGCATCCTAAAAAAATCATTGGCTATATGTTTATTTTTGTTTGGTATGTCTGCCATGGCGAATGAGTTGCCTGAAAAAATATCTGTCATTAATAATGGTAAAGTCGTGACTTCTTTCGAAGTTCCCGTGTCATCGAAAATAGAGATTTCGGCGGAGCAGCAAGAGACGAATGCTGAAAAAACAAGGGTATATTTCAGAGGGAAGGCAAGGTTGTTATTGAATTTTCCTTCGGGAGGGGGCGTGGAAATCAACGCTGACGAAATTGATATTTTTTCTGAAGCCAAGGCAATCGAAAAATCAGAAAAACAATCCTTTAAAACCTTGCGGGTGCAGAGCGTTGTGGCTCTTTGGTAAATGTCCGCTGTATAAAATCCGAAACGATAGACGTGACATCCGTGCCCGCAGACCTAGGGAGCGTGTGATCGCCCTCAATGGCCACCGGACTTCGTGCAGTGCGATGCAGAACTCGACGATGCTTTCTTCGGGTACTGAGTGATCCCGTGCTGCCAGAATGCAACCCTCCCGGTTTTTCTTCCGTAGTTGGTATCGATCGCTACGTTGAAGCCGCCACACGAGAGAACACCCGACGCGGCTACCAGTCGGCGATCCGGTATTTCGAGCGCGAATGGGGCGGTTTCCTTCCGGCGAGTGTTGAGGCGATCGCGCGGGGTATCTTGCTGATCACACACAGAGGCTGGGCATGAACGCACTGTGCGCACGACTCGCGGCGCTTGTGCAGTAGTAATAGGATGAGGGGTTTCTTGACCCGACTAGGGCGCTGATGGCGTGACGTCGGCAGCTTGGGAAGCGGATTGTTCAGAGCCGACTTCCAGCTAGGACACAAAAGTTGTACGAGACCCTGAAATCGCTCTATGAACGTCTGCGAGGCGCACTCGATGGCAAAGCGTGGAGCAATTTGAACAAAACTGGCACGCCGCCTAGCGAAAGCAGGCAGCATAATAAACGCTCGGTTAGCGGATACGAAATTCACGGGCAACGTCAGTTGGTCCTTTACGAGAGACAACATGCAGAAGAATCGCGATGAAGTTGCCACCCTTGATCCCCGAGAGGCGCGTCGACAGCGGGTGCTGCGCGGACTCAGCATCAAGGATAGTATTGGTATTGAAATAGGTGCTCTCTGCTGGCCAATCGTTCGTCGCGAAAACGGTGCGAACGTCGTTTACGTAGATCATACGGACACGGTGGGACTGCGCCAGAAATACAAAGACGACCCTCACGTCAAGCTTCAGGAGATTGTCGATGTCGACGCCATTTGGGGGAGAAATTCTCTTCATGAAGCTGTCGGCGGTAAATACTTCGACTACGTTGTGGCCTCACATGTCGTAGAACATGTCCCCGATCTGGTTACCTGGTTGAGAGAATTGGCGGCGGTGCTGAGGCCTACTGGCGAGATTCGCCTCGCCGTTCCCGACCGGCGCTTCACATTCGACTATTTCCGCAAAGAAACGAAGCTGCAAGAAGTCCTCGCGAGCTACGTTACTCGCGCACGGGTCCCGCAGCCTTATTCATTGATCGACTATTGCCTGAGCGCCGCGGATATCAATACCGCAGACGCATGGCGCGGACGAATCGATGCCCAGACCGTCAAGCGACAACATACGTCGGACGGCGGCATTTGGCTCGCGCGCGACGCTTTCGAAAATGGGACATACCATGACGTCCATTGCTGGGCTTTCATACCGAGGTCATTTGCCCGCCTGATGAGCGATCTGTGCGAACTGGGCCTACTCGATCTTGCGTGTGAAGATTTCCATGACACGGCCTGGAACGACATCGAATTTTTCGTCACGTTGAGACGTTCACACGACAAGAACCATATCGCGAAAAGTTGGCTGCGCATGGAGCGCGCGGCTAGCAATGCGACACCCGGAGTTCCATTTTGGCGTCTGCGCCGTAAGCTTGAAGAGCTACTGGCTAGATCGGCGAACAACGGACCAACGCCTCGCCCATCCGGGCAGAGCAGTGAGTTGGATCCTCTGGAGCCACTCGAATTTCCGCCTGATTTTGATCCTGAACAGTATCTCCGCGCCAATCCCGATGTCCGAGAGTCGGGTGCGGACCCAACGCTTCATTACAGGCACCATGGGTGGCGCGAGGGTCGTCCAATCCGCGCTCTTTAGTGAAACGCCTATCCGGGCTTTTGGCGCGTCGAGTCAATTCACTCGTTTGACATCAACCATGAACCTTGCGAACGGCCTATAGGCATCTCTTTACGTCCATGCAGGCAGTCAACCGACCGACACGCAACTGTTGGCGATCGTTTCGATTCAGCGCGAGATAAAAAACACATCCTGATGGTTGTCCGTAAGCATCTAATGTGCCCTGTCTCGCGAATTTGGCGGCAATCGTCCTGGATGGTGTCCACCAAGTTATGGTGGGAGTTAAATTGGACAAATCTGACAGTGACGTGGGGCCTGTGCTGCCGGTCGGCAAACGGCCGAATTTCTCGTGCGAGTTCAGGCGCGAGATAGTCGAGAAGACGATGCGGCGTGGTGCGTCGGCGTCGCGCGTTGCACTCGAACATGGATTGAACGCCAATCTGGTGTTCTCTGGTGTTCAAGTGGCGCAGCAAATACCGAGCAGAGCAACGGAGTTCGGTCCCGGCAGTGCCGGACACGCAGTAGCGCGTCATGCTGCCTGTGATCATTTACGAACCATCGCAGCGGGTGCTCCCCACGGCCTGTAGCGGGAGCGTCATTGAATCTGAGTTCAAACGTGCGCGCGTATTAGTGCGTAGCGATGCCAGCGCATCCGTTTTACGTGTCATTATTCAGAGTCTGGCGCAATGATCGGTTCATCACCTGGAACGCGTATCTGGATCGCTGCCGGTGTAACGGACATGAGATCCAGCTTCAATTCGCTCGCAGTGAAGGTGCAAACGGTGCTCGAACGCGATCCATACTCGGGGCCAATGTTCCTCTTTCGCGGTAAACGTGGTGATCTGCTGAAGGCTTTGTACTGGAACGATGGCTGCCTGCTTGCAAAGCGTCTTGAGAAGGGGTGTTTTGCATGGCCTCGTGCCGACGGCGGTGTCGTAGCGCCCGCGACCGTGCAACTGTCGCTCCTTCTTGAGGGATTCGCCTGGTGGCAACCGGTCGATGCAGCACGACCTCGCAGCGCGTTGTAGACGCCCTGTCTGGCATCAAGCTCTCCGGAGGTCTTGGCCCGTAAATTGCTGCGATGGAACTCATCGCGACCACGCTGCCAGACGACATCGATGCCCCGAAGGCAATCGTACTCGCGCTGGTACAGGAGCGAGACGCCTGCGTGGCCGACCTGCAGGCCGACGAAAGCGCCATCGCCGCTGCCGAGCCCAGGAAGGGGGGCAACCTCGCGAGAACACCGCTCGCAAACCACTACCTGATCACCTCGAGCGCGAAGAGCGCATTCATCTGCCTGTTGACGATAGGGCCTGCTCCGCCTGTGGTGGCTAGGCCCGGCCCTGCTCGCGCCCATCACCACGTCGAAGTTCGCGTACCACATCCCCTTCTACCGCTAGTCAGTCATGTACGCGCGCGACGGTATCGAGATCGAACCGGGGACCATAGGCCACTGGTTAGGGAGTCTGACCTGGCTGCTCAATCCGCTGGTCGGCGCCGTGCGCCGCTATGCGCTTGGTGGCACCAAGGTGCACGCGGACGACACGCCACTACCGGTGGGGCAATGGGGGACGAAGACGGGCCGTCTGTGGGTGTATGTGCGCGATGACCGGCCCAGCGGCTCAACCGAAGCGCCGGCGGCTTGGTTCGCCTACACGCCAGATCGACGTGGCGAACATCCTCAACAACACCTCGCCGACTTCACTGGCGTGCTGCAGGCGGATGCGTTCGTCGGCTACGCAGAGCTGTACCGAAGCGCCGGATTCAGGACGCTGCTTGCATGGCGCGCGCGCGTCGAAAGGCGCACGAGTCTGCACGCGATCCGCCCGTCGCCGGTTACCACCGAAGCATAGGAGCGCTCTATCGTATCGAGGAACACATCCGCGGTAAGCCACCGGAGGAACGCCAACGCGTGCGCCAGGCGCAGGCCGTGCGCTTGCTTGCAGACATGAAGCGGTGGTTCGAGGCGACGCAGCTCACGCTCGCCGCGAAGTCGGACACCACCAAAGCGATTCAGTACGCGCTGAATCGCTGGCCTGCGCTCGCCTATTACTGCAACGATGGTCAGGCCGGGATCGACAACTTGCCCGCCGAGCAGGCGCTGCGCGGGGTCGTCTTCGGTAGGCACAACTATCTATTCGCCGGTGCCGACTCGGGCGGTGAACGTGCCGCTGCGATGTGCAGCCTCATCGGCTCGGCGCGCATGAACGGTATCGACCCCAAAGCGTATCTCCGCCATGTCATCGAGCGTATTGCCGGTTAACCGCGTCGACGAACTGCTATCGTGGAACGTCGCACCTTTGCTGCCAGCCTCCGCACGAGTCAATCCGATTCGCTAGCCTTCGGCGTCTCGCCATCAACGACTTGCGCTACGGTGCTGCTTGAGCGTTTACCCTCGACCGGGTCAAGGCGACCGAACTGTTTCAGGCGGTGGGGAAGATGCGTGCCCTGCGGAGCTGTGGAGTCACGATGACCTAGGCGAGTGCAACGGGAAGGTCATGCCAGTCTCAGCAGGCGTCGCTGGATGTGGTCCGGAACGGCATTGTTGCTAATCCCGGTCTGGCTCGTCGAAGCCGCGCAGGTTGTCAGCACGGATGACCGGCAACCCCCAGTGAAACCGAATGGCAAGCAGTCGTAGCGCGAAACCGCATCCGAGCGCGACCCCAGTCGCGCTGGCGGGCGCCATGCGCAGTTCCAGCAGGCCCAGATAGAGCACGGCGGTCAGCAACGCCACGCAGGCGTACAGTTCCCGGCGCAATACCAGCGGAATTTCGTTGCAGATGATGTCGCGTAGCAAACCGCCGCACACGCCGGTTATCAGGCCAGCCATTACTGCAATCGCCAGAGGGAACTGCCCGGCGAGGGCGACCTTGCAACCGATGATGGTGAAGGCTACCAGGCCGAGCGCGTCGACCGCAAGAAACACTGCGCGCAGATGATGCAGATGACGGGCAAAGAGGGGTGTGCACAGCGCGGCGACAAGCGTGAGCATTAGGTACTCAGGATGGGCAATCCAGGCAAGCGGCCGTGTGCCGAGCAGCACGTCGCGCACGGAACCGCCTCCCAACGCCGTCACTGTGCCGACCACGCCGATGCCAAACAGGTCCATCTTCCGTTTCATACCCATGATCGCACCCGAGATGGCTTCAGCCACGATCGCGATCAGATAAATCGTATGCAGCAGCATGTGGCAACCTCCATGGCGGTATCATTATCCGCGATGACTGCGAATGTTGTATGTCGCCGCGCGTCCTGCTCCGGGGTGGATGAAGTGGTACGCATCGGGCCGGCCGCCGAGTTATTCAACAAGCAGGCATAGCCTCATCAGGCGGGCGCCTGCCGTTAGGTGTCCGGGCAAGATATTGGCGGCGGGCTTTGGGAAATTGTTCTGGAAACGGCATTAATGGGATGGGCGCGTTTTCGCGGTACGAGACGGGCGAGACCCTAGTGAAACTGCTGCGGCGCCCGGAGCTGTTGAGCGAGGTGACGGCGGCTTAACCCCCTTCCTTGCAGCGAGTGCGGCCAGTTGCTGCGCCAGAGATCCCGGTGCATTTTCGCTGTACTGCTTCGCGAACAGATCGCGGACTGCCTGGCTCGATAGATCGGGGTTTTCGTCGGCAATCTGCCGTCGTGTCCTGTATGCCCTGACGGTGCTTGTCGCGGAGGCCGGCACGGTTTCAGCCGCCGGAGCCTCAGCGGTGAGCGGATGGGGCGACGCTGGGTGATCGGTTGCCGGTGCCCGCGTGCTGCGTATTGGCGCGATCAGTCGAGGCGCAATCTTGCCGAGCCGCTTACGGATGCGATAGAGGGCGTTATCAAAGGTAGCCATGTCCATCGGAAGTCGTTCCGATGTAGCCGCTCCAGCAATTCCTTGCGGGTCACGCCGCTGACGATCGCCGCATTGATCAGCGTGGCGAGCATGGCGGTTTCGGTGCGTCGCGTGGGTGAGTGCCGGAAGCTCGCTGGTGGCTGTGGACAGGTTGATGGCGGCCATACGGAGATCGCGTAATAAAAGGGGGACTTTGATTCTGCAGGGCGACCGCGTCATTGTCAAAATTCTGTCAGGCGCCAGTGCTCCCTTTTTTGCCGCGCGCGCGGCCAGTTGCTGCGCGAGCGATCCCGGCGTGTTATTGCTGTACCGGCGGGCAAAAAGTTCGCGGACTGTTTGGCTGAAGCGGTCGGGATTTTCGGCGGCCAAATGTTCGCGTGTTTTGCGTGTTCTGGCACCGGTTGCTGCTGATGGCGGGGCAGTTTCGGTCGCTGTTGCCGTGTCGTCCGGACGCTTTGCGAGCTACTGGAGTGTCTGAGTGGTGACAAACTTTGCCAGTCCGGACAGCGAAATGAGCACGTTGTTTGCAGAAAGGAGGGCCCGGACCTGTTTGAAGGAACAGCCGGCCGCCCGCAGTTTCTGGATGTCAGCGAGCCACGGGGCGAGCGTTGATCGTCACGCTGCTGGTGTCACCGGGCTCAAAAACTCGTCTACGTTCAGACGAACTGAGGTGCAATGAGTTTCACTTGATGCCCGAAGCTGACGAGCTCGCGAGCCATGAAATGAGACCCCGTGCACGCTTCCATAACGATGGTGCAAGGTTGGATGCGGGCAACAAACTCGATGAGTTGTTTGCGGTTGAATTTCTTTCTGAAGACTTCTTTGCCGATCTTGTCTTGACCGTGCACATGAAACGAATGTTTGTCCAGGTCGATACCTACTAGGGTCCTGCATCTCGGAGTCTCCAGAAGAGGGTTACAGGCGAGTAGCTTACTAGGCTCAGAGGAGGTTGGGGGGCCATCTCCTCATTAACCCCCGCAGCTACGCAGCGTGGAAGTGTGGTGCCGCCGAAGTGTTCCGTGGCAGGTGTTGAGCGGGCCGCGACGTGGCCAGGACATCGAATATCGAATAGCGTAACAGAGGGCTCAAACGATGATCGCAGTCACACTGGTTATGCTGTTTGTGGTGGTCCCGGCCAGTATTTGGGTGTTCGTGCGTTCAAGATCCGGAGGGGTTCATCCATGGTGGCGGACGGGGATCGAGGTACTTGCGTGGATCGTGTTTGTCGTGGGCCTGGCGTGGGGGCTGCACGCGGGCAACTGGTATGTGGCGCTGGTGGCAGTGGGCTGTGCCGTGCTTGCGGAGGTGGTGGTTGCGTGGCTAAGCCATGTTCATCTGCTTGCCAGTCATATCCGTCATACAGAAAAGACGGCGCGTACGCGTGAGCGGCCATAGGAAAAAGAGGAGAGGCATGTCCAGAAAAGTGGAAGGGGGCCTGAGCCAGTCCGAGTTTTTCCGGCAGGCGGTGCTGGCCAACCGCACGCAGATCGTCGCGCAGCCGGAGGCGAGCGCCGACCGCAAGCGTCTGCTGTACGTTTTCAACAAGACCAGCAACAACCTTAGCCAGATCGCCCACCGGGCGAACTCGGAGCACGTGCGCGGCAAGCTGTCCGAGGCGACTTACGAGCAACTGGTCGACCAGTTGCAGATGATTTCCCGGTATCTGAAGGTAACGCTCGCAGGGTCGACTGATATGAGCGACGTGCAGAAGGCGATCTGGGCCGTAGTCGAACGAAACCCTGCAACACCTTGCGACTGTTGACGGTTGGCGCGATGTGCTTACGCGTGACCACTGCGGGTCAGCCCGGCTGGCACTCGAGCGCGTACGTCACGCCCTGACGGCCCGTACCTATTTTGACCTAGGGTGCCGCATGCGATGGTGGAACGGCGGCTCGCGATACCGGTTTCCCTGGAGTCGGGCTCATGCTGATCCGGATCAGCGGCCACTACGACGGTATCAAGGAATACCTTGAGAAGGGGCAGAAGCAGAATCGCGAGTTCTCACGCGACGAGATGGACGAACGCGTGATTCTGGCTGGTGAGCTTGACCGTCCGGGCAATGACGAGCACAGCGCCGGCGACGACTCACCCGACTTGTGACCCAGACATCGAGCGCTGAAGCGTCTCGTGGTACCGGACAAGCGTTCTCAACGCCACGTTTCTCCGGCCCGTCTGATCTCGACGTGATGCCGGTACAGCCTGCGGATCAGAACCCCGGCGCCGGCCAGCACCATCAACCCCACTGGCCAGCTGATCCAGGCCAGCGACGACGGCAGTTTCATGTCGGAAATGAAACCGGCGGCGGCGCCTGCTATTACCGCGAGCCCATACGCCGCATCGGGTGCCCCATAGCGCAAAAATGCCTGACAGCCGGGGCAGACATGTGTGTCACGCCTCACGCTGGTCTGACAGTAAGGACATTTCAGGGTGTCCGGATTCATGCGCTCCCCTCCATATGCATACAGCGCTCGAGGCGGCGAACAGGCATGGCGCACGAGTCCCGCGGACCTTGTTCATTACAGGTGGGGCGCCTTTTTCTGACGGCGAAGCCTGTCCAGATCAAACAGGGCACGGTCGGCGGCGCGCGTGAGCGCATCGTTCATCATTTTCCGAAGTCGGGTCATCGTCCACATTGATGCGGAACAGCCTCCCAAGAATAACATTTTCTGTTTGCGGCCCTTGAATCTTTCTATGTCGTTCCTATACTTCCGATAAGATTTTTAAAATCAGTTCCTTGTGTACTTCATATTGCCATGCGCACGGGATTGAAACTCTATCGACGCATCCATCGGCAGTTCGTGAACAAGACATGGGTGCCTTCCCCTGAGCGTACGGGAAACCATCCCTCCAGACCCGACCGTTTCATAAAAATATCATATTCAACGCGGACGGAATTCCGGTAACGCCATTTCAATGCAGGTAGATTAGATAATTACATGGATCGGGGAAATGGAAATTTAATTCGCTAGGGTGACCGGTTGAGGTCACTTTTTATGTGAGGAAGTAATGAAACCGATTCGCTCCTTTTTCCTGTTGGTTTGCGCTGTATCCGGTGTCGTACTCGTTGGTATGGATGTGCCTTGCGCGTATGCCTGGACGGACGAAAATCCCGCCAGCGCCAGTCAGTGTGCCGCAGCCGATGTGAATGATGTTGGCACGGTGGTGGAGAACTGCAAGGTCTCGAACGCTTCCGTGCCCTTCGTGACAGTCGGAGGGGCGACCACCCAGTTGGCTGCGCTACCAGCTACCGCTGGCAGTGTGCCCTGTTCAGTCAACATGATCAACAACGCGGCCCAGGGACAGGAGACGGTAGTGGGTGCGTGCCGGGACGCGAACAACGTATTCCAGGCTGTATCCTGGAACTCGGGTTCACCGGGCTCGCCCACCCAACTGATGCCGTTTTCCGGCCTGCTGGGTATCATTGGTGGGGGGGTGAGGACCGGTGCAACCGGTGTCAATGTGCAGGGCGTGGTGATTGGCGAAAGCGTCGACGGTAACGGCTCAGGATTGCCCGTGTACTGGGCACCCAACTCAGGAGCGGCCACGCCCCTGAACGTGCCACTGCTTGCCCCGCAGGCAAACTGTGTCCCGGCGGATATCAACGATGCGCAGACACCTTCGGTCGTGGGCAACTGTCCGGCGGGCGGTGGTGGAGGTGGCAAGAACGTGGCCGTATTCTGGCCAACCTTGGGGGCGGCGTATGCAGCGTTTCCCGTGCCGGGCGGCGCGAGCTATTGCAACGTTAGCCGGATCAACATCCATAACCAGATTCTCGGCGAATGCATCTATGGAACGGATACCCACCGCGCAGTTGTATGGGGTCCGGGCGGTACAGGGCCAACGGTGCTGCTGACGGTCAATGGAGGCCAGGCGTTGCGTACGCGCGGTGCGGACCTAAGCGATGCGGACCTAAGCGATGCGGGGCTGGTCGCGGTGAATTTCCTGGCTGGTAGCGGGCAGGCGGGATTCTATGAGCCTGCGCTGTGGAATCCTGCCACGAGCAATGCGTCGTCGATTACCCTGCCAGGCGGGGCTATCCACGGCACCGTCAGATGCATCGGCAGTAACGGCAAGGCGGTAGGGAACTTCGAGACGGCGGCGGGGGATATACATCCGTTCCACGTTGAACCGGGTAGCCTGACAGCGATCGATGATGGTTCACCGGCTGGTGGTCCAAATGCTGTCGCGACCGCGTGCTCCATAGGCGGGATTAATGAGGTAATAACGGGGGAAAGTAGCAGCAGTGAAGACAAGCAGGTCGAGAAACAACTGATCCCGTAATACATATCTGGAATTGGTTGCGGGCGATGTCGTTCGCGTAGCATGTTGATGTCAACGGAACAGGATATTGATCCATTGGTCTGGTGGTGAAGATGCTTGATTTCCAAGACGGCAACGACAACGAAGCGAAGGTTTCGATTTTACTTAGGCCTTGTATTGGCTTGCCGGCCAGTCTTGCCTTGGGATCGCAGTAAAGAAGTTGTTGATCATATTTGTTCTCGGCTATATGTCGCGGCATTTAGCAACCAGGAGGAGTAGGCATGAGACACGCCAAGGGTGCTTTGAACATTGCCCTCGTTGTCGTGGGGATGCACGTGTACCTACCACAACTCGATGCACACACGGTATCCGCCGGGATCGAGGCAGGCACGAGGAGCGTGGGGGCAACTAACCCCTATGCGTTGGTCGAGGCCTTAATAGGAGGGGAGGTGAGTCGTAAATCGGAGCGGGTAACTTCAGATGTATTGCAGACGGACTACGATGAATTATTCGATATGAAGTTTAATAGTGCCCTATATGCAGGCGTACAGCAATGAATGCTAGATAGTGTTAGGCACTTTTGTTAAGGGCGGCAAAGTGGACAAGCAGTAAGCATCAGATCAAGGCCGTCTTGAAGACATGCTGATAGGAGCACAGGATAGCGTCCGCGATAACTTTTGCGGACGCGAAATTGGACAATACTGAACACACTGTGACAGCCGGGCCGAAGCGGCCAAACTTTTCAGCGGAGTTCCGGCAGATGATCGTGGAAATGATGATGCAGCTAGGGGCGTCGGTAGCGCGAATTGCCCGCGAGCACGATCTGAACGACAACATGGTCTTCAAATGGCGTCGGCGTTATCGTGACGCGCAGGCAAAGGCAAAGCTGCCGACGGAGTCGGTTCCGATGTCATCAGTTACCGAACTGCTGCCGGTCAAAGTCATTGATGCCGGAGCCGAGCGCGGCACACAAGCATGTGGAGCAGTGCCCGCCGGTTGCGACGTTGAACTCGAGATTGGCAAACGGCGCGTGCGTATTCGCGGCCTGTCAATGGATCGCGCCGAGCAGTTCCTGCGCGACTGTCTGCGATGATCGGCCTGCCTGCGAATACGAGGATCTGGGTCGCTGCCGGCGTAACGGACATGAGGTCCGGCTTCAATTCGCTCGCAGTGAAGGTGCAAACGGTACTCGAACGCGATCCCTTCTTATGTGGCGAATTTTGGTATGTGGCGTAACTTGCAAACGCCCCCGGGCTTCACCGGCTGTTTAGCAATTTGCCGCCACATAAGATTTGGATTTCACTCTCTCCGTGCCAGGGATTGTCCCTGGGCTGTCACGGAAGGAGTGATCATGCTAGAGCTATATTTCAAGTACACCGGAGTAATTGCGCGATTTCGCAGCGGTGCGCTCGGCAATGAGATCGATCGCATTGCTGCCAGCCTATTAAACGCAGGGTACAAACGTGATTCTGCGAAGCTGTATCTGGCGCGCATCGCACGGTTCAGCACTTACGCAACCGAATGTGGTTGCCGCAGGTCGATGCCGATCCCACCTCGGATCGTCGATCGCTATCTACAGGCACGACCGACGACAGCGGCCCGTTGGGCCACACACGCAGCGCTCTGTTTTGCAGCCAGATGCTTTCCGGAGCGATTTTCAACTGAGCCGCCCCAAGAGGATCGGGACCGCCCGTTGCTGACCGCGTACATGCAGCATCTGCGCGTCGTTCGTGGTTTGCATCCTAAGACTTGTGAAGGGCTCGCGCTGACAGCCCGGCGGATGCTTGCCTGGCAGAGGCAACATCTACTCGGCATGCCCCTCGCCATGCTGGGCGCTAAACACGTTTTAGTCATGACGCGCGATCTGCTATCCGGGTGCCGAACCGACAGCGCCCGATCATCGACCACCTCTCACATGCGCTCTTTTCTGCACTACATTTACCGGGAGAGTCTCAACACCGATGACTTGGCGCATTTCGTACCCAAGACACCGTGTTGGCGCCACGCTCATCTCCCGGCGCGACTTCCTTGGGAAGACGTGCGTCGTGCGATCGATAGCATCGAGAGCACGACGCCATCGGGTATACGTGATCGAGCAATAATGCTGTTGTTGGCCACGACAGGCATGCGCAACAGGGAACTCCGTGAACTTGAGCTAGACGACATACGGTGGCGCAACGGAGAGCTTCTACTGCGTCACACCAAGGGACGTCACGACGTGTCGCGCCGCTGCTCCCGGAAACAGGTGAAGCCCTCGCTAAATACGTTCTTCACGCGCGACCGCCAACCGCCAACCGCCGGGTGTTTCTTTCGTGCGTTCCGCCAGTGCGCTCGTTCCCTCACAGCAGCATCTCGCGCATTGTGCGTTTCCGGCTTGAGCGCGCGGGACTCCACGCTCAACGTTGTGGTGCACATCTTCTACGCCACAGCCTCGCGACACGACTGGTTGAGAAGCGACGACCAATCGAGGAGATTGCCGATCTACTGGGTCATCGGAACATCGATAGCACGTCCTTCTACGTCAAGGTCGCTGTACCCCAACTTGCGGACGTTCCATTGCCGTTTCCCGGAGGTGCGTCATGAACACGTTCTTGACTGCGTTGACCGCGGGAACGGAGAACTACATTGCACTTCAGCGAGCGCTGGGCTATCTGTTTCGCAAACAGGCCGCGACGCTTCGCTCATTTCTCCGCTACGTTCGCTCAAGCCATTCGGAAGGTCCGCTATCTCAAGCGTTAGCGGTGGACTTCGTCATGGCAAGCAATCTCACGCCGAACGGCAGGGCTATTAGCTACGCAGTAGTTCGACGCTTTGCGGAATACTACGCAGCGTTCGACCCTTGTACTGGGGCCTTCGATAGCCGTGCCTTGCCTAGATCGCGCCACATTCCGCCGCCGCGGATCTTGAGCGAAGACGAACTACGCTCCCTGATGAACGCAAGCATGCGGCTATCGATCGTCCAGCCATTGCGGGGCCAAACACTAGCTACAGTGATCGGTCTCCTAGCGAGCACCGGACTACGTTCGGGCGAAGCCCTGCGTCTCGACCGCGCTGATGTTGACCTGGCCACAGGTATCTTGCAATTCCGCAAGACCAAGTTCCGGAAGGACCGACTGGTTCCCGTACATACCACTACCCTGGTGGCCCTGCAAGCCTATGCAAGGTATCGTGACCTCGTCTTTCCGGTACAAGCGAGTTCTGCTTTTTTTGTCAGCACGCGCGGTACCCAATTGTCCCCGGCCGGTCTGCACTACGGTTTCCAACAGGCTTGTAAACTCGCTGGCCTGAACAGGCCCGGAACCAAGTCCGTGCGGCCTCACGATCTACGCCATCGATTCGCCATCACTCGCCTTGCTCACTGGCACCGACAGAAGGTCGATGTTCAGTCGATGCTGCCGATGCTGGCGACTTACTTGGGGCATAACCGGTACAGTGATACCGCCTACTACATTACCGCTACGCCAGAACTGCTGGGTCTGGTCGCAGACAATGTTTTCAGCACAGAAGGTTTGGCATGAACGGTCAACCCTCACTCGCAAGGCACTTCGAGTCCTTCTTTCGCGAGCGACTGATGCAGCAGCGTAACGCGACGCCGGCCACTGTTGCTGCGTACCGGGACGCTCTCCGACTGCTTGTCCTCTTCGCTTCAGAGCGAACTGGCAAGAAGCCAAGCGCTCTGGCGGTTGACGACCTCGACCGCGACATGATCCTGGCGTACCTGGACCATCTGGAACGCTCACGCGGCAACTGTGTGCATACTCGTAACTCTCGTCTCACGGCGATACGTTCGTTCTTCCGTCATGTTTCGACTCGTGATCCCGCTCGCTTGGTGTCGCTCAACGTGTGCTTTCGATTCCAATCAAGAAGTCGGATCTGTCCAACCCCCGATATCTGTCCCGGGTCGAACTCGACGCACTCATCAATGCGCCGAACAGGTGCACACAGTGTGGCCGGCGCGACCGCGTTCTGCTGTTGTTCCTTGCCCGCACCGGTGCCAGAATCTCAGAGGCGCTCGGTGTAGACGCGTCCGACCTGTTGCTGGACGGGGTACGGTCGCACGTCACGCTTCACGGTAAAGGGCGTAAGCAACGCGTGATTTCCTTGGCCGGTGACCTCGTTGCAGCAATCGACAATTTGCTGCGCGAGAATGGCGTTGGCCATCATGAGGCGATGCCACTATTCGCTGGCGTGCGCGGCGAGCGGCTAACGCGTTTCGGCGCTACCCACATCGTACGTCGTGCCGCAGAAGCAGCTTCCATACAAATGCCTGAGCTCGCGTGCAAGGAAATCTCACCGCACGTGTTTCGACACTCGCTCGCAATGATGCTGCTTCAATCAGGAGTTGACCTTCTTACAATCCAGGCTTGGCTCGGACACGCCCAGGTTACTACTACGCACCGCTACGCCACAGCAGATGTCGAAATGATGAGACGTGGACTGGATAAGGCAGATATTCAAGCGGTCGCCAGTCATCGGTTTCGGCCGAAGGATGCCGTCTTGAGTCTACTCGAGAATCTGTAGCGTTATGTGTCGTCGACCGCGGATACGGGAGCCGCGGAATCTCGGGCAACCCGCCTATTCGCGGTCAGCGGCTACATATTTCGCTATGCCACATAAGAACGGATATGTGGCGCGACGCATATCCGTTCTCGGGCCACGTGTTCCTCTTCCGAGGCAAACGTGGCGATCTGCTGAAGGCTTTGTACTGGAGTGACGGCGGCCTATGCCTGCTTGCAAAACGTCTTGAGAAGGGGCGTTTCGTTTCGCCTGGCCTCGTGCCGACGGCGGTGCCGTGGCACTCACAAGCGCACAACTGTCGCTGCTTCTTGAGGGGTTCGACTGGCCTCAAACCACTGGGCGAAGATGTCTCCGAACAGCTCGAATACGTGCGCGCACACTTCCGTGTCATCCGTCATCGTTGCCCGAAGCAGGCCTGTTTGTGCTGCGAGTGCATCGTTCAGGCCGCCGCACCCAGCCGCCCCATCGAACGAGGCCTGCCGGGTCCGGGGCTGCTGGCTCACATCGTTGCGGCGAAGTTTGCGTACCACCTTCCGTTCTACCGGCAGTCGATTATGTACGCGCACGACGGTGTGCCGATCGAACCGGGCATGATGGGACACTGGCTGGTCAGCCTGACCTGGCTGCTCAATCCACTGGTCGACGCAGTGCGCCGCTACGCGCTTGGCGGCACCAAGGTGCACGCGGACGATACACCGCTGCCGGTACTCGCGCCGGGCAATGGCAAGACGAAGACAGGATACCTTTGGGTGTACGTGCGCGACGATCGCAACAGCGCATCGAAAGAACCGCCAGCAGTCTGGTTCGCCTTCTCCCCTAACCGCACTGGCGAACATCCGCAGCGGCATCTGGCGAAGTTCAATGGCCTGCTTCAGGCCGATGGGTTCTCTGGCTTCCAGGAACTGTATCGTCATGGGCAGATTCAGGAAACTGCCTGCTGGGCGCCCGCGAGGAGAAAAATCCACGATCTGCATGCCGTGCGGCCCAACGCGCTGACCGAAGAGGCTCTGCACCGCATCGGCGCGCTCTACGCGATCGAGGCACAGATACGCGGCAAGCCGCTGGACGAACGTCGGTGCGTGCGCCAGGCGCAGGCGGTGCCACTGCTCTAGGACCTGAAACGCTGGTTCGAGGCGACGCTCACCAGGCTCTCGGCAAAGTCCGACACGACAAAGGCGATCCAGTACGCGCTGAATCGCTGGCTGGCGCTCGTGCGCTACTTCGACGACGGCCGTGCGGAAATCGACAACCTCATTGCCGAGCGTGCGTTGCATGGGGTCGCCTTGGGGCGCCGCAACTATCTGTTCGCCGGCTCCTACGCAGGAAGCGAGCGGGCTGCCGCGATGTACAGCCTGATTGGCACCGCACGCCTGAACGGTCTGGATCCCGAAGCGTATCTCGCCTACGTCATCGAGCGCATTTCCGATCACCAGGTCAACCGCATCGACGAGTTGCTGCCTTGGAACGTCGCGCCGCATCTGCCCACCGCCGCGAAAGTCAGCCCCATTCAATAGCTGTTTTCGTCCCGTACGCCAACTCCATGAGCTACGGCCTCGTTCGGACGCTTACGACAAGCATAAGCACGGAGAATACGACGAAGTGCAATCCAGCCAAGGTTTCGGGCAATCGCTCGTGTCATATCTACGCCTGCTTCGATGGGCCGTCGCTGCGATCCTCTGTCAGATCCTGTCTCCTGCCTGGAGCGCTCAACCGTACTATCTCGCGCTGGGTGATTCGCTCGCAAAAGGTGAGCAATGGAGCCCAACTGGCGAAGTTTATTATCAAGGGTATGCGGAGGATCTGGCGCCGGCGATCAACATTCGACTCGAGAATCTCGGCTGTGGCGGGGAGACGAGTGCCACCACGGTCAACGGAGGCCTGTGTTCCTACGCCGGCTATCCTTCCCAACTGGCAGCGGCAGAAGCTTTCATTCGCCAGAACGCGGGCAATATCGGCCTTGTCACGATCGACATTGGCGCCGACGATTACAGCCGCTGTCTGCAGATCAATCTCGACTTTGCTACCTGCCTGGTCGGCAAGACGGCACAGGTCGTTGCTGATCTGCAGACGATCCTGAGTGGCTTGCGGGCAGCGGGCGGCAGCGCCTTGCACATTGTCGCAGTCAATTACTACGATCCCTATCTTGCATACTGGCTGCAAGGGGTAACCGGGCAACTGGAGGCTAGCGCTATGCTCACCGCGATTACGGCATTCAACGTCGCGGAGGCCGCCCAGTACGTGCTCAACGGTGTGTTCGTTGCCGATGTCTCGACCGCCTTCCAGTCCCTGAACGTGGTTCCAACGTCATATGACGACCGGCAGGTTCCGACCAATGTCGCTGTTATCTGTCGCGACACATGGATGTGCGCTCAGGGGAACATCCATGCGAATACCACCGGTTACCATCTCATTGCCTCAACTATCCGAGGGTTGCTCAGGGGTAGGGCCGATTCGACATCATGAACGGATCTGCTGGTGATCGTGCCCGGGACAGGTCGCGTCAGGCAGCGCGGTCGGATCCAGATAGTGCCAGATTATCTGACGCAGAGCGGGCTGAAATTATTCAGCAACTTGTTCAGTTAATGCGCGACTATGGTCTTACAGTTAAGGATTTTGCGGAAGACAACGGCCAGCACGCGCAACGCAAGCGTCAGTATCAGAATCCCGTGCGCTGATACGTACGCGTATTCGTATCGTTCGTATACTAGGCTAGGCGACTCGCGTCGCTGGACGCGTAAACGCGGCGGGATGGTCGCCAGCAAGGCCTGCTATATTCTGTTGCACTTCATTTTCACCCATGTGTCCTAGTCGGCAGGCCGGACTGGCGAAGCTCGTGGCGCAGTTCAACGCGCAGCAGCAGTTGCCTGAGGACTATCGCATCGTCTTCGAGAGCGCGCGCTTCCGCAAGCCAGAACCGATGTCCGACAATGGCGAAATCGCCGTTGCAAGATCCAGTAAAAAACCGCATCCTTGAGGCTGTTCGAATCCGCGTTCGACACCACGTTCAACTGGCGCCACGACAGACGATCTGTGACACCGCATCAACGCGTCGCCCAGTTTTGACTGCCGGAATTTTCCAATTATTCAAACAATATAAAGTCAATTGTCCGCGTCGACGGAATTTTGAGCCCGTTCTATTGACTCTCATGGCAAAAGATACCTCTGGCGCACCGATCACCGGATTGGCCGGCAGATTGAGTCTTGAGTTCAGTGGCGTCCCGATGTCGCCGGAGCAAGATGTATCGTTTTTTCGTTTCGGAGAATTGTCCCCGCAGCCGGGGGAACCTACACGATTCCAATCACTATTCGATCCGATGCGGCATACACAATGACCATCAAACCTAAGCTCGATTGCACCGCTACCGGTCGATTGATGCGGACCTTGTAGTAGTTCACGCTGCTTGTTGACGATGTGAGTTGCCTCGTTCGAGGCCAATGGAAATTGGTAAGCGGTAGTTCCGACTCATCTGGAAGCGGAAGATGAGAGGGAACAAGATTACGTCCGCAACTAGATACTACGGACGCAGCTTATGGTTGACCTACAAACTGACTTTGACTTCCGGCCCTTTCGGGTAAACGGTTGTCGGCAAGAACAGGTACGACCGGGATAGCAAGCGCAATCTGATCGAAGCGTGCCAGGAACCCGGCGCCTCCGTGGTCGGGCTAGCACTCAAGGCCAGCGTAAATGCCAACCAGCTTCGCAAGTGGATTTTGTCCGTCGCCAGGCAACAAATCAACCTGTTCGGCCCATTTGAATTTACGCTAGGCGGCGCACGCTTGGATATCGACGCCCTAGCCGAGTATTATGCCGATCCGGCATGGTGGAGCAGGATCAGGCTTCCCCGCAGGCATAGCAGCTTTGAGCGGCGTCGATGACGTTCGCATCGTCGCCGGTGCATCAGATAAAGTCTGTATCACACGGGAGTACCGACATGGGCGAAGCAAAACGCCGACAACAGGCCGCGACCGCATCTATCACGCTTGAGCTGCGCGAGATCGCAGCGCGCGTCGATGCGCAGATGCAGTATTTCGAAGCGACAGAACTGGATGAGACCGAAATTCTCGCAGCGATGGTCGATCACATGTCCGTTTTCCACCGCCTGATGCAAAGTCTCAACAACCCTGCCATCAACCTTCTCGGGCAGGAGTTCGGTGGTTTCTATCGCTATGCGAAAATCGTAGAAACGCCCGCCACGGGCGTGGCCACATGGCAGATCTAGGTGTCCTCCGGTCAGGAACGCAAATTCGTCGACGAACACCGCATCGCCGCCGCGATCGACCAGCGCGTGCGCCAACTCGAAGCAAAAGGTATCTCCGGAAAGGCGCTGCTGGAACCCACAGGATACACGCCCGATCTGCATCGGTTCTGGCATGGCCCCTAACCGCAGATTTTTTCCGAACAGGGAAGGCTAGGATAACGGCCAAGCAACGTGTGTGCGTAGTTATTGCGCATTTATCTTGACAGCCAGTGTGTCTCCATCGCTTAATTCTCTCGAAATTGTTCTACCATCGACAGGCATCGTAGCTATATTTACTATCTGGCCGGTGTGTTCCTCTCGAGGGCATTTGCCGCGCGTTCTTTCGACAATCGGACGCCAACGATCAAGTCGTACTATCACGCGCGCGCTTCCGGGTTCCTTCTCTATCGAGGTAAACTCAATAATGGCTCGCCCAAGCAATTGCGCGTGGTTATTTCGACGTAACCGTGTTACGGAACAGCCCGATGGCAAATATACCGGGCCGCCGGGCGGTATGACACTTACATCTAACACATCTGGCTTCCAGCTTGCTGGCGATGTGCCGGACGTTTCTAACGAACCCTTTCGGATTTCGTGCACATTCCCAAATAACTTCGAAGTGATCGCTACCTCATAAGATATAGCTTTACCTCGCTGTGCATTAGCAGTGGTGACGGATTCTCTGGATATAGCGTGATCGCTCATTATGCCAAATATCATGACAGATAATGAAAGTGCGACAAATTTATGCATTGCGCTCATTTTGTTTCCGTGTCGAAGATTCAAGGCTGCAGGTTTAACATTGATGCGGGTAAATGCTCTCGTTACAGCACGTATTACAGAAATACTGGATGTCAATGCAAGCATTATCAATAAGAATGTTCTTGCAGAGATTTTTCCCACTATCAACCGGGAGCGGCTCGGCGCGTCGATGAGCAAGACTTCGTGCCGGGTAAAGGCAGGTCCGCGACGTCGCCGCGACCGATCGCCGTACCTGCAAGCCATATCGGCGATGCTCTTCGCAACTCGTTCTAAATTGAGAGGGCACTCAGCGCATGGGAGCGGTCTTCTGCCGGCGCGATGCCGCTGGCGTTGAGCGGATTGAGGTGCTCGGCAAAGGGAATCGAATCCGCCTTGTGCGTCTGCCACCGACGAACTGATTGCAGAACGAGCCCGCTACCGTCGGGCGAACGGTCTGCCACTCTTGCTGTACCGCGGCCGCTGCTCATCGGACAGGAGAAGTCGCTCTCGCGCGGCGCGATCCACCTGATCGTCAAGGGGGCCTTTGCACTGGCAGCCGCAAGGCTGCGCGCACGCGGGTCGGAACGGCACGCGCAGGCCGATCAGATCGCCAGCGCATCAGCCCACTGGGTGCGCCGTACCGCCGGCTCGTACATGAGCGACCAGCAGATCGATCTGTGCTTCGTGCGCGACAATCTGAGCCATCCGTCGCTCGTCACGAAGCCACGCAGATCAACCACCGGCTCGGCTGGGTCTGATTTAGCGCAAAAAATGCGCTCCTTGCATGATCGGGATGGATCATGGTTTCATCCCGCCCGATGCAGCTATCCAGCGTGGGCCTGCAGCCTTGCGCTTATGGCTATCCGGCTTATCCAGTACAGAGGAGAACAGATGGAAAATCCAGCATATCGACGGGTGAAAGACGATGGTGGCCCCGATATTAGGGGTTCGTCCACTGTTCAGAGACGAGAGGGAGGCATCGCGGTCGTGGGTTTCCTGCACGGCCTGAATCTGCCAGTGGGCGGCAGCAACGGCAGGATCACCGGCCGGCGCGTACATTCGGCAATGACCATCGAGAAGGAATTCGATGCATCCACGCCCTACCTGTACCAGGCTGCGGCCAAGGGCAAGACGCTCAAGTTTGTTGAACTGAAGTGGTATCGTATCAACAACGCTGGAAAGGAAGAGTGACGTTGCCCGCGAATTTCGTATCCGCTAATCGAGAGTTTATTATGCCGCTTGCTTTCGCTGGGTGGCGTGCCAGTTTTGTTCAAATTGTATCGGACTGACGAAGTTCAACGTCGAGTGCAGACGCCCATGATTGTAGACGCTCAACCAGTCTCACCTCGTCTATTGCTTCGCGACGCTCCGCAAAGCGTTGGCCGTGAATGCTTGCCTGCTTCAGCGATCCCCACAGGCGGCAACTGCCGTGCACGGCGCGTCTTCACCCGCTCCAGGCTGATCCATTTGCGAAGCTGGCTCGCATTCACGCCAGCCTTGGGTGCCCGGCTTCTGGCATGCCTCGATCAGTTTGCGTTTGCCCACGGGGTCGTACCGGTTCTTGCCGTCCGCGGAAGTCCACATCACCCGAAGGGGCAGAAAGTCAGAGTCAGTCGTCAGGCTCAGTCATAGGTTGCGTCCGCAATGTGGTTGTCTGCGGACGCAGTTTGACCCTTTTCGACTGGCCCCGCGAGACGCGGGTGAAATTACCGCTAACTCCTCTAATAATCAGCCGCGGTCATCGCGACTCTGTTTGGCTCGGTCCCGGTTCAATGCAGAACGACTGGCGTCGGCTTCGCGTAATAGTTGATCAGCTTGCTCGCGAGCCACCCGTGATCGTCGGTGTTGCTGAAATTCCTGATCACGTTGGTGGTATTGCCGCCACCCCACAGGATCGCAAACACGTTGTTGCCTGCTGCAAGAGCCAGCTTGCCATTGTCGGCGCTCCAGTTGTAGTTGTTCGGCTTGCTTTTGTACTCGAGCAGATATTGCTGGTAGGTCGAGTTCGACGTCAGACAGTTATACGCAGTCGCTCCGCATGACGCCGCGTAATTTCCGACCGACGTATTCGTGTTCGAACTACTTGCAGCCCCCTTGATGATGTTGTCGAGATTTGCGGTGAGATTGCTGTCGCCGAAGAAGTAGACGGGTGCCGTGCTGAAGACGTACGAACCCGCCGTGCCCTGGAACAGTTCCGGATTCTTCTCGACCGTATTCGGAATGTGCGAGCCGGGAATCTGCCACAGCATGACCGGAATATTGCTGTTCGCCTGGCTAAGCTGCCCCACTGCGCTCAGGTAGTTATCCCACGATCGTGCGTTGTAGAGCGTCGCGGCGCCTGGTGCCGCGCTGTCGTCCATTTCATAGCGGTCGAACAGGATGAAGTCGGGACCAACCGCGTTCGACATGCTGATCGCAGCAGGCGCATTGCTGTTCAGCCAGTTCGACACAGGCGTCGAATAGGTCGATGCAATCTGCGCGGCAGTCAGGTTCTGATGCAGCCAGAAGCCCGTGCCTGTGGCCCACATATTGTCCTGCCAGCCGAACGTTACCGTCCCCTTCGGGGCGAGCGTACGGATCAGCCAGTTGTTCGCCTGCACCCAGCCTCCAAATCCGGCCGGAAACGTCGGTGTGGGGTACGTGTTCGTGTCGTACACAGGGTTGTTCACGCAGGCATTGAACCAGGTACCCACCTGGCTATAGGCGCCGGCCGAGGTCGCATTGTTCCCGCCTGAATTCCAGAACGGATCGTTCGAACCGTCAATGCTCCACTCGGGGTAACCGTCCGCCAGCATGTTGCGCAGGATTTGCACCGGCGTACCTGTGTAGGTTTTGCCGAGATAGGGTGCGGAACCCGCACCATTGGGGTTCGACGTGTTCGTGTAACTGCGGCTCGTCGTCATCAGACACATCGCCTGTGCGACGGCCTTGTTGACGGCACCGGCAGGCAACGCCGAATCAGCGACGCCTGCATAGCCGTTTTGCTGCATCGCGCCCAGCAGGTCGGGGTTCATCAGTAGCGAACCGTAGTAGCTTTTCCCTTGGTACGTCACTGGGAAGCTCTGCAGCATGATCGCGTCGGCCGCAAGACTGGCGAAGTGACGTCCCATCAGATAGGTCGCCGTCGGGTTGCCGGAGCTCTGGCCCGCCACGCCGTTGGTGAAATCGTCGAAGTTGGCGCCGCCGCTCATCTGCGCGGTGTATTCGACGATTGCAACGCGGGTCGGATGCTGGTTGATCGGGGCAAGCACATTGAAGTCGTTGGTCATCCTCCAGGCGTTAGTCGGCGGATCGATGACGCCCGGATCTCCATTTCCGTTCACGCCCGCGTATTTGAAAGCGACGTCGACAGGCTTGCCACCGAAGTCGTCATTGCCGCCCGTCGAGGTGGCCGTTGGCGGTGTGATGTTGGGACCACCGATTGCGCCCATCGCGACGTAGGAAGGCCAACCGGGCACTGATCCGCCCGTCCAGCTCCCCGGAGTTGGAGTTGGAGTTGGAGTTGGAGTTGGAGTCGGAGTCGGAGTCGGAGTCGGAGTCGGAGTCGGAGTCGGAGTCGGAGTCGGAGTCGGAGTCGGAGTCGCCCCGGCGCAGTTACCGATCACGGTCCACGGCTGACCGCTTCCGGAGCCGCCGTTGTAGGACGCTGGATTCTGGCCTTGGGTCCACCAGTTCGCCTTGTACTCGATGCCGTTGTAGGTCACGATGCTGCCGCCGGTATAGGCCGCGCTCGCATTCCAACTGGCAGGGCAACTGCTGGATGAACTGGTCGATGTGGGAGGCGACGTAGTGGACGTGCTGCCGCCGCTTGAATTCGCCCCGACCGGTGTCCATAGACTTGACACCGTTGGATTCCAGCCGGAACTCGAATAATCGGTCTGATTCAGGATTGCCTGATAATTCTGGCCGTTATAGGTGACGATTGTCCCAGCGGAGTAGTAGGTATCGGGCGTCCATGCTGGATAGGCCTGTGCATTTTTGTACGATGCGCCGACTAACAGCAGAACGGATGCAGCAAGCAGGGTAGGCTTGAGAACCACGCTCGTCATTCTTCTTTTCATCTTTGTTGACCTCGTAAAGGTTTCCCCGATTGACGGTCATATTGTTTGAATAATTGAAGAATTCCGGCTGTCAAAACTGGGCGACCCTGAAGCGATGCCACGGATCGTCGTTATGGCGCCCATTGAAAATGGGGTCAAACGCGGACTCGAACGGCCTCAAGGATGCGGTTTTTTGCTGGATTTTGCAACGGCGATTTCGCCGTTCTCGGGTATCGGTTCTGGCTTGTGGAAGCGCTCGTCCTCGAAGACGATGCGATAGTTCCAAAGTAACTGCTGCTGCGCGTCGAACCGCGCCGTGAGCTTCGTCAGGGCGGCGCCCAGCGATTCACGTGCCTCGCGCACCTGCGTCAGTTCAGTCGCCTGAGTCCTCGCCGTTATCTGCAGCGCATCGTACCTGGTCGCGACACCGGTTTCGGCGACGAGTCGCGCTTTGTTCCTGTTCAACTGGGTGATTTCGTTCTGCCTGACGACCAGCGTCTGGTTCACCTGGCGCAGTTTAGCCTGCAGGTGCTGGACCTGCTGCTCGTGCCGATGTGCTTTGTGTTCGAGCAGCTCGCTGGTGGCAGTGCGGCATGGTTTGAGCGCCTCGTGCGAATGCTGCAGTTTTTTCTCGATCGAACGACGCAGGCCGACGTGTTCGGAAAGTTGCGCGGTCAGATCGCGCAACGGCACAATGGCGGTACAGATCCTCGCAAATGGGCCTGTTTCTTATTCAGGGACTGCTTTTTTCTTGATCTGGGTCTAGACGCGACATCCCGCCGGCCGACAGAATGTCAAATTAAGAATGCGATGCGGGTAAAGGCTGCGCGAGTGAGACCACATATAACCGCCCCCGGCACTCACCTTGATGGAGGGATGCCGTCAGTCAAATCTTGGAATGGCAAATGAAATCGGTACGTCACGTATGTCAGGGCGGGACAGCAGCGGAACGAGTCAGGGAGGCGGTGGGCGACGATGTGTTCGAGATTGCGGACAACTGTGCAATCGGGCCTCTGGCAGACGTCGATTCGCCATCACCCGATGCTCGCGTTGCTTTCTGGACGGAATTTTTTGAACTGGAGGGCCTGAATCCACCGATCGACTGGCGCGCCGAATTCTGCGGGGCCAGCGATGCGCTGTCGCGGATTGCGACGGGCGCCACGGAGATTGTTATCTGGGCAGGGTCTCATCCGACAGAGCAGGCACTGCGCCGCCGTACGCACTGGTGGCTGATGGGAGCCACGGTACCCATCTCGGAAGTGATCGTCAGCATACAGGACGTGACCGAGGCTGCCCGTTGTTGCATTCACGCACCGGTTGCCTTGGTTCCGACCGAGCGTCTGCGCTCACGCTTCGAACAGCGTTCGCGAGTCACGCATGAGGAGCGTGTGCGACTGGCCACCGAATGGATCGAGTTGCGGGATCGCGGAGAAGGGGTTCGGATCTGGGATAATGGCCGGCTGCTGGAATGCCCCATCGATCATTACGATGCTCATCTGCTCTCGCTTGCCTCACCCGCGCCGATTCCGCTTTCCAATGTTCTCGGGCGTGCCATGGCGGCCACTGGGCAGAGTAGCACATTCTGTAAATGGAGGCTGGCTACACTACTTCGCTCAGGCGGGCTCTCGCTGGTTGAGGGTGATCTGAAAGACTGGTGCTCAGTAAGCGTGCGCCGTGTTGAAGGCGCAGACTCCCGATAAGGCGACTGCTCTTATTGCCGGTTGCCTCAGCGTTCGGTAGCGGGCTTGGTCGATGCTCATTTTCAGGCGTCATGGCAGATCACGGCGACATAGGCTGCATTGGATGCGGGCGAGCGGATTTCGCTGCCCGCTCAACAGAAAAGACGATTTTTTGCATTCGAGCTCGCCAGTGCTGATGGTGCGGCTGACGGCCACCTGCCCGTCGTCGATTGGAACGGCATGCGTCACACGCTGCGCCGCAAGTGTACACGCGCCGAGCGGGCCTGCATTCGGAATAGAGCGAACCATATCATTGAGCGCCGTTAACATAACGACGAGCAACGCAGCAGGTGCTGGGAGAGGGCGTCCGGATAAGGCGCTGCACCTAGCTTCGCCCCGCGCGGCGGCACCTCTGAGCGTAATGGGGCATGAAGTACGCGTATCGTTGCAACAGTTTACTGTTGGCCACAACCGATATCGCCTTCCTTGCAATGCAACTGTTCATCAAGAAGCCAAGTCTGGAGTCGGGTCAGCCGGGTCAGACATTGTGCCCGAGCCTGCGGTTCTGCGCTGTATCCGCCAGATTGAAAGGTCAGAAAAGTGCACTGCGCATCGCGATAAGCTATCCACGCCTGCTCAGCTTGGCGCAATCTGATCCCGCCTTGAGGGCTGACCTTCTTGAGCAGCGCGCTGTACGTTTCGTTGAGCTTTCTGTCGGATGTCTGATAGTCATTCGCGGCCTTGGCTACCGTGGGAAGAATGACGCTGAGGGATAATAGGACCGTGACGATTTTTTTCATGAGAACCTTGAGCCATGTACGTTGTGATGGCCGGTAGCACGCTGTCGCGATATAACCCGCAGCAGTGAAGAGAAAAGATGAAGCCTGTCTGGGAAAATCCAGACCGCGAGCCCTATGTGCGCATAACGATATGCCATTCGGGTACGCGGAAGCCATCAGAATGATCTTGAGTTGACCGCTCCTCCCAATATTCGCGCGAGGTGACTACGACGCCGACCGCGACTCGCATACTGCGTTGAATCGATGCGCACAAAAAACCTCATTCGCCGTTCAGGCAAATGAGGTCAAGGTCGTTTCTACACAAGGGGCGCGTAGAGTCCCCCGCAGCATGCTATGTCAGCCATAACCCGGCACACTGTTTCCCATGGAGGATCTACGCTGGCCGCAAGCATAGGTCGGCTCGCGGATACTGGCAACGGACATCGTCGCCAGATCTGTCGCAGATCAAAGCAGCGGCCTGTACATCAGGGTTGCACCACGAAAAAAGCCGTATCCGTGCCTACGGATACGGCCTAGATTTCATCGCGAAGGGAGAAAATCGTGAGGCAGGTGTGACGCGTACGTCGCGCCTTCCAGGCAAGGCCTTGTATTGCACAAGGCTGGACGACAACGCTTCACAACAGACAATCTATCCGTCAGTCTGAGAAACCGCAACCAGGGTCGTCGCCGACCTTGATGTATATCTGTGCATCATTGTTCTGGGCTGCTAATGCGCGATTGCGCTCGGGACGTTCCTTGTGGCACTCATGGAGTGCCACCCATGATTGCCTGTGCCCTGAAAATACGAATGCATTCCGGAGGTAGGTTACTCCTGACCTCGCTCGCGTAACCTGCGTGAGCCGAGCCTTGTGGCTCGACGTTCTGTGGCAGGGCTTCATGCGATTGCTCGCAACAGGTTTTTCGCACGAATTGCAAATCTCCGGGAGCCTTACCAGCCAATGATCTGAGCGCGATAGCGATCCCAGCAATCGCTGTTATTTCGTTGGACTTGTCGGCGGTACGCACCTGGCCGAGCACGGCACCCAGGCCACTGCCATAGGCCGAAACCAGATGGATGGCATGTTCGCCGCGCTGATGCGAGCCGCGTACAGTCTTGCCGTCGATAGCCACAATCTATCCGGCCAGCGCCGGACACAGGGTGCTCATCCAGCGGATGAAGCAGGCATCGAACTGCCGGGAGTTCAGGGCAGCAAAGACCCGCCCGAAAGTGTCGTGCGACGGAATGCCGTGCACCAGCGGGATATGGCCTCGCAGCCAGTCGAGTTTCGTCTCGCCCCATACCTGAATACCGTGCCAACTGTCGGCCCCCGGGAGGATCGCGCATAACGCCATCACCAGCATCTCAGACAGATTGTGCGCCGGCATTCGGCTACGCGGGTCTCGCAGATCACCAAACGCCTGCTCGGTACTCAGGATACCTTGTTCTTCTTTCATCACTTCTGTTACAAAAAGACAGAAGTAAACCCTCAATTACACACGGTTTTGTAAACCATTGATTGTTATCGGCCCTTCATGCGAAAGCCCTACCCTTCCATGCGCGGAACCGTGGCATTGGGATATATCTTATTGCTCGATGATTGCGGGTTGCGTATAAATACGTCCGCTCTTTCGGCTTCCTGTAGTCCACATTTGAGATTCAAGAGTATTTGATGGCAGATCCACTTCCCGCTCGTACGCTAGACCCGTCCCGCCCCCGCTTGCATCCATTACTCGCAGTCGCTGCGGGCTCGGTGATTCTGGTCAGCCTTGTCGGCATAGGTGCGCTGACCGGGCTGTTACCCGCGAGACCTTCATTCGCTGTAGTTCCATCAGCCAGCAATCTGGCCATCCCGCCAGCGTCGGCAATATCTGCTATGGCCAGCACAGCGACTGTCGCGAATCCAGTTGTTGCATCTGAGTCTTCGCCCTCCATTCGTCCGGTACAGGAACGGCTTCGTACTTCTGCACATCATCGTGATGCGGCACCCGCTCCACACCACTCAGCCGCTCGCCGCCCACCGGCATCACCCCCAGTTGATCCTTACGCTGGCTATGTGACGTCGGTTGAGCCCGTTCAGGTCGAGCCGTCGTCGACCGGGCTGGGCGCAATCGGTGGCGCAGCAGCGGGCGCCTTGGCTGGACACCAGTTCGGTAACGGACGAGGCAAGATGGCGGCCACAATCGTGGGCGGTCTGGCTGGCGCATTCGGCGGCAACATGGCCGAAAACCGGATCCGCTCCAGCACGGTGTGGCGAGTCCATCTGCAGATGGAAGACGGCTCGTCCCGAATTCTGACGTATCCGACACAACCCTCCGTTTACGCGGGGCAGCGGGTACACGTCAACGGTGACCTCCTCCGCGCGGGATAACGCCTGATCCAGCCCGTCTGAATCGGGGTGCCCTCAAGAATCTATGGTTTCCCCATTTTTGTAAGACCGCTTGTCGATGTCGTTGTTGGCTTGCGTAAATCTAATTCGGCGTCGTTTTGGGGATAGCCCTCCGTGCCACGATGAGATTTGCGCCTGACGGTCCTAAAAACGGACACGATCTCGAAGACTTGTTTCTTGATCCGGTTTGCTGGCAGGCCACTGTGCCATTCACGTCATCAATTTTCAGTCGTCGTAAAACCAGTTGGGTGATTCGTAAAGTGAGAGTAGAACCGCTCGGTCAAGCCGGAGAGTCAGCCGACCCAGCGTCAAACACGGTATTGCGAGCCATGATTGCCCACTTCGTTCGGGCCAGCTTATTGGCCAGTGCGCAGGCAACGACGTTTGAATGCCGCTGCGTCAGCATCGTGCGGTCCCGCACCATCGAGTCACGAACGCGATGCAGAGCCGAAAGGGTTTGCTGCGATTCCGTCTTCGGCGTTACAAACCGCATGGCAGGACGGGAAGCCGCTTCGCAGATCGCTTCAGCATCCACGAAATCGGTTTTATTGCTCTTGACGAAGGGCCGCACGAACTGGGGCAAAATGAGTTTGACCTGATGCCCGAACGAGGCCAGCTTGCGTGCCATGTGATGCGAACCCGCGCAGGTTTCCATCACCGCCATGCATGCGTGGAACGTGGCGAAAAATTCGATCGACTGTTTGCGCACCAGCTTATTGCGAAACACTGCCTTTCCTTTCCCGTCTTGTCCATGCAGATGAAAACTGTGCTTGCCCAGATCGATGCCAACCAGCGTCACGTCTTGCATGATGGTCTCCAGTCGAGAATTGACGTCGCAAGCCTGGCGCACTCACGGGGCGAGGGTGACCATCACATTACGTACGCTAACAGGCCGTTGAAATACCACGGGTGGCGTTAGTGTCTTCGTGTGCCGCCAGGTCGGCTTCGCTTTTATCGATTGTTACCTTCCCGGTTTCAAACCCGTTTTCTATAATGTTATGAAGTTTTCACGTCACGGGCAGGGCGACGGGTTATGGACGAGTCCCACGCACAAACGACACCAGCGAATCCGGTCAGCCCGGAAATGCCAGAGTGGATGATGGCTACCGCGGTTCGAGTCGAGCGAGCCTTGTTACGCCGGCTTCCTGTTTGTGACGGTCCGGCATCTGGACTTGCCGAGGCCATGCATTACGCAACACTTGGCGGTGGAAAGCGTATCCGCGCAATGTTGTGCCATGCGGCCGGGGCACTGCATGCTGCTCCGCTGATGGTACTCGATGATCTGGGGGCCGCCATCGAGATGATCCACGCGTGCACGCTGGTCCACGATGACCTGCCTGCAATGGACAATGATGTGTTGCGACGCGGCAAACCAACCGTGCATGTGCAGTTCGGTGAAGCAACCGCCATTCTCGTTGGGGATGCGCTTCAGACCCAGGCATTCCTGACCCTTATGGAAGTGGATGTCGCATCCAGATATCGTGTGATTCTGGCACGCGAGCTTGCCCGGGCAATTGGAGCAACAGGTGCGGCGGGAGGGCAGATGATCGACCTGGCCCACGTGGGGCAGAGCATGAGCTTGCCACAACTTGTCCAGATGCATCGCATGAAGACCGGTGCCGTTATCCGGGCGGCGGTACGAATGGGCGCACTATGCAGTGTGCCGGACGACCAGGGCCATGCCGCGTTGTATGAGTCTCTGGACCGGTATGGTTTCGCGGTTGGCCTTTCCTTTCAGGTAGTCGACGACATCCTCGATGTCACCACGGATTCACCAGCATTGGGAAAAACCACGGGAAAGGACGCTCAGGCCGGCAAGCCGACCTGTGTTTCGGTGATGGGGCTGGAAGATGCGCGAAGGTTTGCCATGAGGCTGCATCAGGATGCGCTTGCGGCCTTGCAGCCCCTGGGGCCACCTGCGATGCAGCTCGCGGAGCTGGCCAGTTTTGCGGTGAACCGGATCAGCTAGGTCCGGCGGGTGTCCGTTCGGTGTAATAGCGGTTGCCGTGAACACCGCTACGGATCACCAGCGGTAACAATCCGCTTGAAGCCCGGACTGCCTGACGGTTGTCGGGACAGAAGTGACGACGATGTACGACTTGCTGAAAACCATCGACGACCCGGCTGCCCTGCGCCGCCTCGATCGCCGCCAATTGCAACCGCTTGCAGACGAGTTGCGTGCCTTCGTGCTCGACAGCGTATCGCAGACGGGCGGCCATCTTTCGTCCAATCTCGGCACGGTCGAGTTGACCATTGCTCTGCACTATGTGTTCGACACGCCACGTGACCGGATCGTATGGGACGTCGGCCATCAAACCTACCCGCACAAGATCCTGACGGGCCGCCGCGACAAGATGCACACGCTGCGTCAACTGGGCGGCATCTCGGGATTCCCGAAGCGTGACGAGTCGGAATACGACACCTTCGGCACCGCGCACTCCAGCACCTCGATCTCGGCTGCGCTCGGCATGGCCGTTGCCAGCAAGCTGCAGGGCGAGAACCGCATGGGCATCGCCGTGATCGGCGACGGCGCGATGACGGCCGGCATGGCCTTCGAGGCAATGAACAACGCCGGTGTCGAAGACGACGTGCCGCTGCTGGTCATCCTCAACGACAACGACATGTCGATTTCGCCGCCGGTCGGCGCGCTGAATCGCCATCTGGCGCGTCTGATGTCGGGCCGTTTCTACGCTGCCGCGCGTGCGGGTGTGGAACGCGTGCTGCGCGTCGCGCCGCCTATGCTCGATCTGGCCCGCAAGCTCGAAGAGCACGCGAAGGGCATGATCGTGCCGGCCACGCTGTTCGAAGAGTTCGGTTTCAACTACATCGGCCCGATCGACGGTCACGACCTCGATTCTCTGATCCCGACGCTGCAGAACATCAAGGAACTGCGCGGTCCGCAATTCGTGCACGTCGTCACGAAGAAGGGCCAGGGCTACAAGCTGGCCGAAGCCGATCCCGTGCTGTACCACGGCCCGGGCAAGTTCAATCCGGCCGAGGGCATCAAGCCCGCCACCACGCCGTCGAAGAAGACCTACACGCAGGTGTTCGGCGAATGGCTGTGCGACGCGGCCGAGCTGGACCATCGCGTGATCGGTATCACGCCGGCCATGCGTGAAGGCTCGGGCATGGTCGAGTTCGAGAAGCGCTTCCCGGATCGCTACTTCGACGTCGGCATTGCCGAGCAGCATGCGGTGACGTTCGCCGGCGGCCTGGCCGCGGACGGCATGAAGCCGGTGGTCGCGATCTACTCGACCTTCCTGCAACGTGCTTATGACCAGCTGATCCACGACGTCGCGCTGCAAAACCTGCCGGTGGTGTTCGCCATCGACCGCGCGGGTCTGGTCGGCGCGGACGGCGCAACGCACGCGGGCGCTTACGATCTGGCGTTCCTGCGCTGCATTCCGAACATGACGGTGATGGCGGCATCGGACGAAAACGAATGCCGTCAGATGCTGTACACGGCATTGCAGCAGCCGAATCCGACGGCGGTGCGCTATCCTCGCGGCGCCGGCACGGGCGTGGCAACGGTCAAGCAAATGACGGCGCTGCCGCTCGGCAAGGGCGAGATCCGTCGTGAAACGTCGCAACCGGCCGGCAAGCGGATTGCGATCCTGGCTTTCGGTACGATGGTCGCGCCGTCGCTGGCGGCGGCCGAGCAACTGGACGCCACGGTGGCGAACATGCGCTTCGTGAAGCCGCTCGACTCGGACCTCGTGAAACAGCTAGCCGAAGCACACGACTACCTCGTGACCGTCGAGGAAGGCTGCATCATGGGCGGCGCCGGTTCGGCCTGTGTGGAAGCCCTCCTTGAAAGTGGGGTTATTAAGCCCAATCCCGTACTACGGCTGGGTCTTCCCGACCGTTTCCTTTGCCACGGCGATCTCGCGCAATTGCTCGCTCTGTGCGGCTTGCATTCGAAAGGCATTGCTGAGGCGATATTGAAGCGATACGCGAGCACGTCAACGTGCCAGGTTTTGCCCGGGCTATCTGAACGCATCGACATTACCCCCCATGAGGATCACCTGTTCACATAGGATGGAGGGGTAAATGGCCAGTCCAATATCAATTCTGTTGTGTAACTCTCATGGAGGCAGTCGCCATGGACCCAGCAAGGGCATCGATTGATCTTGCTACAAAGATCGCGAACGCCGTATCAACAGTTTCGGCTCAACCATGGGAAATCCTGACGGAACGCAATCCCGACGGCGGACGGACCTTTGAGGCTGCGGATATCGCACGACTGCAGCAGATCAGGAGCGAATATGCAACCCTCTCCATGCGGGGAAATGTATTCTGCTTCAGGGAGGCATTCGACTATCCGGGCTTCAGTATTAACGAATACTGTCGCGATCTGCATCCAAATCCGGTTGGGGAATCGATAAACCTGAAGATTCAGGCATGGTCGGAAAGTCATGGTATATGGATTCCCGGTATTTCAGAGCATTGTCACGACATTGCAGCATTTCTTCACCCGGAAGCCGGGGAAGACAGGTTTATCGCAGTTGCAAAATGTCTGTCCGTGGATTGGTACCTGAACGATTCTATCGGGCGGGAGTGGGCACCCACAATGAGCCCGGCCGGGCAGGCCAATGCGATGGCTCTGCGTGAACATATTGTTGAGATATCCAGGGCCATGAAGGTGGCACCAGATGCCCCCCTGATCGATAAAGCCTGTGTCGAAATGCTGCTGGAGATGCAGGCACTGTCCGGACACCCAACGTGGTTTTCCAGATTTCTGGAGATGTGGATCGGACATGTGCAACGTTCCTGCGGAAATATCAATGCAGAAAACCTGGGGCAGGTTCCGGACGTGTTCACCTACCTGCAAAACAGCCCGCACCAGTCCGGGCTGTACTATACATTGGCGCATTTCGAATTCTCCCGGGATGAATACCTGGACTGGTCGACACTGACTGAGTACTGTCTGGCCAGTGACGTGCGAAATTTGTGTTGGCTGTGTGCACTCATTGGAGGCCTCTCTAACGATCTGATCTCTTTTGAGAAGGAATTTGTGACGCATCAGTCCCAATCCAACTTCGTTGTGGTTCTGATGTTGAATTATCCAGCGCTGACACTTGGCGAAGTGGTGGAGGCAATCATGATGATCTTGCGGGATCTGATGGAGCACTTCGTGACGTTGTCGGGAGCACTGAAGAACAGATGCGCAGGCCGGCATGGCACGCCCGCCTTCCGGGCGACCGGGATATTTGTTCAGGCGGTCGAGTGGGGCATCATGACGACGTGGGTCTGGCAAACCAGAAGTCAGCGATACCAGCACGCCAGATCGATATTCAGGGAAACACAACAGGGTTGATGCGACTGTGTCGGAGTAAGGGGAAAGCGTCCGGCATGATGTGGATTGCTTCCATTATCAGTGATTGAGGATTCGCGGCAGAAGGCGGCGCAATTTCCTTCTCCTTTGTCACCCTTCTGCTGAACGTGCATCACCTTGACGCCGGACAGGGTGACATGGACGCCCGAAAGCTCTCGCGGCGCATGGGTCGGACGCCCTGGTCAATATATGCCCGGCTGATCCGTCATGGTGTCGGGGACCTTCGGGATGTGATTGAAGATGAAGGAGAGGTCGATGGAAAAGCCGGCCAGCACAGGCAGTGCGGACAGTTTTCCCCACCCGGAACTGCCACCCATGGTTCTAATACATGTAAGACAGTCGCCTTATTCCGGAGTGTTGGAAAACGAAGTGATTGCATGGATGCATGAATGGGGGCTGCTCGACGACAGGGAGAAACTTGATCGTGTAAAGAATATGGATGTCGGAAAATACGCTGGATTTTCATATCCCAATGGCGCCTATGAGGATACCCTGCTGTACGCGAAATACATTACGCTCTGGCTTCTTTGGGATGACTTTGTGGTTGAAAAGCACGAAAACCTGAAGGAGGTCGGAAAAGCCCTTCACAGGATATTTTCATGTTCAGTTCTTCCTGGCCCATTCAGGGAAAACGGCTACATGCTTGCATGGCGGAATATCGTTTCGGATCTGCGCGACAGGAACGACTCCCAGGAATTCTTCGACCGGCTGGCGGAGAGCATGCGAATATGGGTCAGGACGGCGGACCTGGAGCGCAGGAGCGTCGGAAATGCGGTTACAGGCGGATTCGGAAAATACCTGAACAGGAGAATGATCACGATCGGCATGATACCAACCGCCCAGCTCCTTGAAACCTTTGCGGGCACAAAGCTGTCAGACTCAAGAGCGATAAGAGGCATGGTACGCGTCGCCTGCAGGATTGTCGGGATTGCAAATGAACTGGTGAGTTTCTCGAAGGATACAAACTGGATCAATCTCGTCAATGTATGCTCGCAAATCAACGGATGTGGTGTGCACGAGGCACGCATCAAGCTGATTGTTATCCATAACAAATCTGTTCAGTCCCTTGAGCGAATGGTCAGGCTATCAAGCGGGGATATCCGGACATGGGGCGAGAGTTTGCAATACTGTGCAGAAGGATTTAGCTACTGGCATACCGTCTGTCCTAGATATGCAGGCTCGAATATCGGTGCAGATGTAATTGACAGATCCAGCTTGTAATGGCGGTGTCGCAGTCAGTGATGGCGCAAATCTCCTAACATCAGGCTTACTGGTTAGCAGGCTGTTGAAATACCCCCAAAAGGCCCGCCAGATGGCGAGCCCTTGAATGGATTGGGGAACATAAAATGCGCCATCGTGCGACATCAGACTAACTGTGCGTGTGTCAGCGTTGGGCAGGGAAGGCTCGCTTCTGAGTAGTTGATCGGGAAAAGGGCTATGAGGACTTGCTGACCAGTCTACCCGAACCGACACAGAGCAACGGTACCTAAAAAAAGAAACGCCGGTGCGTCCTTGCGGACGCGCCGGCTGAATGTTCTGGACGACAGTCCGAGGCAACCCGCCAGAACCTGAGAGGCATTCAGAATAGCTCATGACGGGGACTGCAATATCCGGAACAGAGGGGGGAAATCGCAACTGTTTGCCTGATTGCAGGCCGCCATCCGCATGCGATTGACTGTAGATATCTACAGTGCCGCTCAGGGCTTTCGCATGAATTGTTAAAGCACCAGGAGCCCTGCCAGCCAATGATCTGAGCGCGATAGCGATCACAGGAGGCGGCTTTAAGTCGACGTAGTTTGAGGCTGTTTTTTGTCCGCGTATCGCACCTGAGCAGATTCATTGCTATACGCCGCAGGATGGCAAAGTTCTGCGAGGCGTTGTCGATTCGCGCCCGGCACTGGTCTTCGCCGAATGTCATATCGAGCACCCAGTGTGAGCTGTTCCCGATGGCCCAGTGTGCACGTACCGCGGGTGCGATGTGTGTCGCGTTGGGCGGCAGGCTGGACACAACGAAGCGGCGCCCGGTTGCCGCGTTGTCGCCGATTTCACGCGTGGACCCGATCATCACAATCGAGCGCATCCCAGGCCAGGGTTCGGGCTCAAACTGCAGGTCGGCCAGGATGTCGGTGGCAAGGCAGCGGCGCGTCTCAATGCGCCCGTGGCCTTTCTCGACTTCGCAGTGCTCGCTTACGGTGGCGAGTTTCCGGTAGCCGTCATGGAACCTGTCAACGGCCTCGAGCGCGGTGCGCATGCGTGCCAGCAGCGTGGGCAGGTTGCCCTTCACGGCCAGCACATAGTGGGCGCCGGCCTCAGGAATCCGTGTGGCGATGTTACGCTGGCAACCCATCGCGTCGATCGTCACGATCGCGCCCCTGAGCAGCAGGGCGTCAGGCAGTTCAGGTATCGCAGTTATTCCGTTGGACCTGTCGGCGGTACGCACCTGGCCGAGCACGGCACCCAGGCCACTGCCATAGGCCGAAACCAGATGGATGGCACGTTCGCCGCGCTGATGCGAGCCGCGTACAGTCTTGCCGTCGATAGCGACAATCTGCCCGGCCAGCGCCGGACACAGGGTGCTCATCCAGCGGATGAAGCAGGCTTCGAACTGCCGGGAGTTCAGGGCGGCAAAGACCCGCCCGAAGGTGTCGTGAGACGGAATGCCGTGCACCAGCGGGATATGGCGACGCAGCCAGTCGAGTTTCGTCTCGCCCCATACCTGAATACCGAGCCAACTGTCGGCCCCCGGGAGGATCGCGCATAACGCCACCACCAGCATCTCCGACAGATTGTGCGCCGGCGTTCGGCTACGCGGGTCTCGCAGATCACCAAACGCCTGCTCGATATACTCAGGATACCTTGTTCTTCTTCCATCACTTCTGTCGCAAAAAGACAGAAGTAAACCCTCAATTACACACGGTTTTGTAAGCCATTGATTGTTAACGGCCCTTCATGCGAAGGCCCTGGATAGGGAGGGGACATCCGTACGCCAATGGGAATGTTCCTAGATTCAATGGAAGCTCCTGTGGGTTATCGTACGGGTTACGCCCTCCTGTGCACACCTACTGGTGTAACCAGTCGCGGGCAGCATGCCTTCTGGAGAGAACACATGGACATATCCAGCTTCTTGACGTCGCTGCAAAATACCTTGGGAGTCTATCTGCCGAAGATCGCCGGCGCGCTTGGCATCCTGATCGTCGGCTGGTTGATCGCGGTGGTCGTCCGGGCTTGCATGCGCAAGCTGCTCGCGGCGATGAAAGTCGACCGCCGCATCGCTGAAAGCACGGGCCAGGGTACCCAGGTCGAGAACGTCATCTCGGGTGGCCTGTTCTGGCTTATCCTGCTCGTCACCGCAGTCGGGATTTTCAATGTCCTGAACCTGTACGCGGTGTCGAATCCGTTCTCACTGCTCGTCGCGAAGATCCTCAACTATTTGCCGAACCTGATCGGCGGTGGTGTGCTCACGCTCATCTCATGGCTGATTGCGTCGCTCCTGCGCGGCCTCGCCGACAAGGCGCTCAAGGCTAGCAAGGTCGATGACAAGCTTGCCGAGAGGGCAGGGATGCGGCCGATGAGCGCGCATCTCGGCGACGTGCTCTTCTGGCTCGCGATCCTGATGTTCATCCCGGCGATCCTCGCCGCGTTGGATCTGAACGGGTTGCTTTCCCCCGTGCAAGGGATGGTCGACAAGATCCTCGCGATCGTGCCAAACATCTTCGCTGCAGCCGTGATCGGATTCGTCGGCTGGCTGCTCGCGAAAATCCTGCGCGGGCTTGTCACCAACCTGCTCGTCGCGGCGGGCGCCGACAGGTTCACCCAGAGTATTGACAGTCCGACGCCGGTAAGGCTGTCAAACCTCGTCGGCACCGTGGTCTACATCTTCGTGTTCGTGCCCACGCTGATCTCCGCGCTCGATGCGCTGAAGATCAATGCTATCTCAAGCCCAGCCACCAACCTGCTCAACCAGTTCCTGAGCGCCGTGCCTAATATTGTCGCGGCTGTCGTGATCTTGCTGATCACGTACTACGTTGCACGTTTCATTGCGGTACTCGTGCGGAAGCTGCTGGTCGCGGCGGGTGTCGACGGACTCCCCGTCTTGCTCGGCGTCGAGCGGGTGTTCTCGGGCATGCTGCAGCCGTCTGTGTTGGCGGACCGACTCATGGTCTTCTTCGCAATGCTGTTTGCCACCGTCGAGGCCGCGAATCGACTCGGCTTCACGCAGGTGCGCGACGTCGTCACGCTGTTTATTGAGTTCGGTGCGCGCATCCTGATGGGCAGTGTCATTCTCGTAATCGGCTTGTGGCTCGCGCGTCTCGCGCGCAGGGTGATACATCAGGTGGATCACGATTGCAGCGGTCTGCTGTCCCGTATCGCGCAGTTCGCGATTCTGGGTCTTGTGTTCGCGATGAGCCTGCGCGCGATGGGCATCGCCAACGAAATCGTGCAGCTCGCGTTCGGCCTCGTCCTCGGTGCGATCGCTGTTGCTGTCGCATTGTCGTTTGGCCTCGGTGGGCGCGAAGCGGCGGGAAAGCTGCTCGATCGATGGGTTATTCAACGCGGCAAGGACAATTGACCTAGCCGATGCACAAATTGGTTTGCCGCTGCGTGGCAGGCAGAATGTGCCCGTCGCTACTTCGCGAGGGCGCACGATCGTTAATGTGGGGTGAGCCGAATAATGGCATTCGGTTAGGGCTTTGGCGCGGCACCAAATCACTGGATAGTAGTTTCCTCGTTCGTGCATGTGATCTTGCGGCGTTTTGTGTCCACCGATGTGGCCGATGGAACTTGCGGCAGCGCAAACCGATCCGGTTGCGCCGCGCGATCGGTGCAGGACCGGTCTTGATGAAAGGCCTCAGTCAGACTCTCGAAATTCGCCCTGTGTGTTCCAGTTCATTCCCCAATCAACCACCACCTTGGGGGCCCCAAGCGACCTAGTTTCCAGACGACCGAGGTGTCTCCCGCTCGCAATACTAAGGGCTCGACGCTCACTGATCGTCGTCACAGGTATTCCTGCATCCGGCTTTCCTGAGTGCCGTGATCTGCAAGGCCGGATTCTGGTCTTGTGCTCACCGGTGACATATTGGCGCTGCAGCAATTCGTTGCCGACGGTGTGGGATTAGAGAGCGCTTGCCCTCTCGCAGTTTTGAGGGATATACGTCTCGTTGCGCTTTCTGTCAGATGCCGGATAGTTATCCTCCACCTTGGCAACGGCGGGAAAAAAATGACGCTGAAAGATAGCAAAGTCACGACGAGTTTTCATAAAAACTCCGAGCTATCACATGCGCGGGCTTGTAACGCGAAGTCGCGATATACTGACTAACAGTAAAGACAGTATGTCTGCTGGAGGCACCCGGGTAAGCAGCGCTAATAATAATGAGTAGGTGATTCAGGCTCATTGGGGCTATCAGAATAGTCTTGAATTGATCAATCCGTGCGCCTCTCCTTCTTCGGCCGTCGCGCACCGGTACGAAACGGCCGCCCCGCCTTGAAGCTTGGGCCTCCTTCTTGATATGTGATTTGCCTTTTAATTGAAAATTGTCAAATTCAGATGCCGAGGAATACGCGATTAGGAAAAGGCCTATTGATAAACGCAAATCTGAAGAAATTTCCCTAGTACGTATGCGGCGTGGTATTGCGTGCCGCAGTCTGGCATTCGCTCCGCCGCCAGTGGTCTCCTGCTTAATAAATTCTGGCTATGAGGCGCATTAAAATGCATCGGATTTATCAACTGCGCATTTGAAAGATATAATGCGGTATTGCACCTGCTTACACAATGGCATCTTTTCGCAACTACCCTAAGCTTATAGGAAACGTTATGTCGCTTATCAACACCCAAGTCCAACCGTTCAAAGCACAGGCATTCCACAACGGCACGTTCGTTGAGGTAACGGAGCAGTCGCTTCTGGGAAAATGGTCGGTCGTGATTTTTATGCCGGCAGCGTTCACCTTCAACTGTCCGACTGAAGTCGAGGATGCGGCCGAAAACTACGCCGAGTTCCAGAAGGCGGGCGCAGAAGTCTACGTTGTTACGACGGACTCGCACTTCTCGCACAAGATATGGCACGAAATGTCGGAAGCGGTCGGCAAGGCGAAATTCCCGCTGGTCGGTGACCCGACCCACCAACTGACTAATGCTTTCGACGTGTATATCCCAGAAGAAGGCCTGGCGTTGCGCGGCACCTTCATCGTCAATCCGCAAGGCGTAATCAAGACGCTGGAAGTCCATGACAACGCGATCGCCCGTGACGTGTCGGAAACACTGCGCAAGCTGAAGGCCGCGCAATTTGTCGCCAATAACCCAGGGCAGGTCTGCCCGGCCAAGTGGAAGGAAGGCGCGAAGACGCTGACCCCGTCGCTCGAACTGGTCGGCAAGATCTAGGCGCCAACTGAAGCTGTAGTTGTTGGCGAGCCGGCCGATTCCTTCGGTCGGAGTCGAAATAGTGGCCCGTCTCCTCTCAAGTATCAGGATCATCATGTTGGACGACAGTCTCAAGGTGTAATCACAGACCTGCGTTGGAGCGCGTCCCGGTCGCTCGCAATCGTGGTCGCTGGATGCGCAAGCGAGTTCTCGCGAGCCCGAAGAACTGCTACAAACCATCGCCGGGCTGTCGGGCAAGATCACTTGCGCACTGACGGCAATGGCACCAAGAAGCCGTCGTTCACCTTGTTGCCGGTGGCAAGCGCCCGGGCTGCAAGGATGGCGAGATTCATTGGCACGGCTCACAGCGCGGCCAGATCGTGATGGACGAGCGCAAATTGAGCATCGAGCGGCCACGCCTGCAGCGTCGAAGCGGCGGTGAAGTGCCAACCCACCTACAAGCAGTTGAGCCAAGATCCGCGGCTCGCCGAGCGGGCACGACATCATGGTCACGGGCGTGTCGACGCGCAAATATGCCAAGATGCCGCCCGAGATGGTTGGCACGGTCGGCATCTCCAAGAGCAGCGTCTCGTGCGAGTTCATCTAGGCCAGCAAGACTGCATTCACCGAACTGATGGGCAGGCGCTTCGACGAGTACGACTTCTTGGCCCTCTACCTAGATGGCATCATTGTCGCCGCCATCGGCGTGGACAATGCTGGCAAGAAACATTTGATGGGGCTCGTGAGCGGCTCGAGCGAGAACGCCTCGGTAGTCGGATCTGTTGCGCGGGTTGCTCGATCGCGGCTTGTCCACGGACTTGGAGTACTTGTTCGTGATCGACGGCTCAAGGCGCTGCGTTCTGCGATAGAGGAGCTTGTCAGCGAGCGTGCCCGCGTGCAGCGCTGTCGCGCGCACAAGTTGCGAGACGTCCTCGATCGCCAGCAGAAAGAATGCATCTCGCAAACCGCGGCGGTCATGAAAGCGGCTTACAAGCTGTCGGCTAAGGACGGAATGACCAAGCTCAGGACTCACGCGGCGTGACTCCAGTCCGGCCACTCGGATGCCTCGGCCGCGCTGCTCGAAGGGCTGGAGGCGACGTTCACGGTGAACGAGGTGGGCCTGTCGACGATTAACCTCATCGAGAACCCGAATGGCACGGGGCGTGTGAAGCGCTATCGTGATGCCAACATGGCAGTGCGCTGGGCAGCAGCAGGATTGAGAGAAGCACTTCCGGAAAAGCTTTGGCGTGAGCGAGCTCTGGATACACGCGGCAGCCTTGAAGCATCCGCCCTCGAAATCGAACATTGACTATAATCGGAAGGTTACCTAATCTATGTTGCACCCGCCGTCCCAACCTTCAACTGTCAGTGGGACATTGCCGATTGTCTTGATTCGAGTCTTGAGGGCAGCATACTTGTCGGCCACATGCAGCGCCTTCTGTTGATAATAGAAAGTGCTGCGCGCTCGTTTGAACAAAGGCATTGAGCTTCTTTAGATAGGCATTCTCCATGCGGGGTTGTCCAGTTCCTTTATCAATTCGTCGCGAGTGCGACTAGCGGCGCCCTTTGATGATTTCGGAGATTCTGTGGTCTGGTGCTTTGTCATCTTCTTGCGGCGTAAGGAAGCGAGCGGAGACAATGCTTCCAGTCCGCCCTGATCGTAGTTGGGCTCCCACCTAGCGACGATATTGACGTTGCGAATATCAAACAGCGCGGCGGCCTGCCGATAGGAAAGGCCCTCGTTACGCATGCGTCGCAACACCTACAGCTTGAATTTTAAGCAGTAGGTGGTCCGCGCTTTTTTCCTGACACCTGTAGCACACCATGCGAACGATAACCCGCCACCCATTTGCGTAGCGACGTAACATCCACATCATGGCGGCGAGCAACGACTTTGAGCCTCGCCGTTCCCGGTCAATAATCCTTGACGACCGCGAGCTTTGTCCCTTCCGAATACTTGCCCACAAGACTCCCTGCAGAAGTGTCCAACTTTGCGGGGTCAGTTCATTATCGGGTAAAGGTATCTACTTGGACGTTAGCGCAGCGCGACCACGATCACATGGCTTTGCCGCGTTGAGCTTCGCCTGCCCCGATCTTCACTCAGTTCGTTCGCCCCATCTTATTGCGCCGTGCCCGGGAAAATGGATGACAGGTGATATCTTCGCGCACATGGCCAGCGCCTGCTGATTATCCTCGCGCTAATAACGCTTGAATGGGGTCGACAGCGGCACCGGATCGAAGGCGACACGACGTTGGTCGGCAGGCGGGAGCATTGGCAGCTGATCGCGAAGCGGGGTCGCCTGCCAGTTACAGAAAATCAGACATTTTGCTCGCATCACTTCCGGCAACTATCGTACTCCAACCAGTGTCGGCCGCATCTTGGATTTCCTCAAATAGTGCATCGATCCGCTCGTTCAGATCCGGTTAGTCATCGCACCGGATCACCCGCCGGTACTCGTCTCCACGAATGCTTCGTGTGTCGCAATCGCCGGATCAGTTGATGTGCATCAAGTCCTGTGATTGCTCCGGTTGCGGTTTCGCGTAGTCACGAATAGATTGCCCAATGTGAAGCGTCGTCGTCCAGTCTTGCGCAATGCAGGGTCATGGTTGGAAAGCCTACGTGCGACGTACGCTTCACACCTGTCTCATGATTATCCCTTCGCGATGACATCCGGGTCGCATCAGTCACAAGCTGATGCGGCCATTTTTTGTACTTAATACCTGCATACTTCGCAATGCTGCCTGCAATGAAGTTGGCAGCATGACAGCCCCAGACGTTCCACTTGAAAATATCAGAAGACTGTCCGAACGAGTGAGGCCACCTCTGTATCAGGCCACTATCTTAATCTGCGACAGGCGCAATCACGATGTCCGTTGCCTGCGTTCGTGCGACGACCTATGCTTGCGGCCAGCGTAGGCCCTCGACCATCTGTTGGGACATGGGAAACGGTGTGTGCTGGGATCTGGCTGACACGACACGCAGCGGAGGGCGCTACGCGCACCCTTGCGTAGACACGACTTTGGCCTCATTCATCCTGACGGGTGGATGAGTTTTTTTTGTGCGCATCGAATCAGCGCAGTATGCGAGGCGCGATCGGTGCTGCAATCGCCTTGCGCGAAATCAGTCCGCGGGCTATTTCAGACGAATCCCATTTCCCTGCCGGTCGGGCTGCGCTCAAATAGCACACCACTGCCCAATGGTCTTGGTAGCGGGAGTATTCGTTGTGCCGCAGAGAGAACCGATAACTTGAATCCTAACGACCTGCCGGGCGCGTTTGCTTCACTGGCGCTGAGTGAGGCCAACCGGCCTTTTCGCCTGAACTGGGGCGAGACTGGCCATACCCACAGCCCCCACCGCTCGCTCGAACGGGTGCTGATCCCGCAACGGCTCGACATCAGCGAAGGCCTGTGCACGGGGATCGAAGGCCACATCACGTGTCTGTCCTCGTGCGCGGGGCTTCCGCTCACGACCTTCATCGGCCTGCCCGTTGGCGTGCAACTGGTCACCGACCGGGGGGGGCTGCATTCGATCTGCGGAATCGTTACGCATGCACGCGCGGGCGAATCGGATGGCTCGTTGGCAACGTACCAGCTGACCATCCGCGACGCCCTGTCGGTGCTGGAGCGCCGGACCAGTACGCGGATTTTCCGGCAGAAGAGCCTGCCCGACATTCTGGAAACCCTGTTGCGGGAATGGCAGCAGAAGAGCCCGACACTCGGGCGAGCCTTTGATTTCGACCTGTCGGGTCTGGATCGTGCCCGGTACCCCGCACGCGAGCAGACGGTCCAGTTCCAGGAGTCCGATGCGGACTTCATCCGGCGGTTGTGCCGGCGCGACGGCATTGCGTGGTTTGTCGCGGCCGGCGCGCGAACACAGGCCATGGACAATCGCAGGAACAGCTTGCCGGTTCACACGTTGGTGCTGTTCGACGATGCGATGAAACTGCGGGAGTCGACGACGGGGACCGTGCGCTATCACCGGGACGCCGCCACTGAAGAGCGTGATTCGGTCACGCTTTGGTCGGCGTCGCGTGAACTCGTGCCGGGCCAGGTGCGGCGTGTGAGCTGGGACTACAAGTCCGGCCAGATGGCGCAGGCCGACGAGACCACTTTGATCGACCAGGGCGAAGCCGGCAACGATCTGGGCCGCCTTCTGCGCGATGCCGTGATTGATGTACCCCACGCGGGCGATTCGTGGGCCGACTATCATCGTCTTGGCCGTGCCCGCATTCTTGCTCACGAGATGCGGGCCGCGCGTATTGACGGCGCCGGCAGCGTACGCGATCTCGCGGTCGGCCACTGGTTCGGATTGAGCGATCACCCTGAGCTCGACAGCCAGCCGCCGCAGGACCGGCAGTTCGTCGTGACTCGCCTGCACCATACCGGCGAGAACAGTCTGCCGAAGGCGCTCAACGAACACGCGCAGGCGCTGTTCGCGGCGAGCCGCTGGGCGTCCGGTGCGCGGTTCCGGCAGGATCAGCCTGGAAGTGCGGCGACTGATGACATCATTGAATCCCGTTACGAAAACACCTTCACGTGCGTAAAGCGCGACGTGCCGCTCAAGCCGGCCTATGACCCGAGAGTCGATCTGCCGCGGGTCCACCCGCTCACGGCCATCGTGGTCGGGCCGAAAGACGAAGAGGTGTATTGCGATGAATATGGTCGCATCAAGGTCCAGCTTCAGGGGCTGGACCCGGACGACCATGCGCATGCCCAGGGCGCGGGCACACGCGGCACCGACGCCGACAGCACATTCGTGCGCGTGAGCAGTGCCTGGGCGGGGCCGGGCTACGGCGACGATGTGTTGCCCCGCGTCGGGATGGAGGTCATGCTGGATTTCGTCGGTGGCGATCCGGACCGAATGTTCGTTTCGGGCGTGCTGCACAACGGACCGAACAGGCCCGCGACCTTCAGTCATACCGGCGGGCTGCCCGGCAACCGGTACCTGTCAGGCAGGAAGACAAAGGAAGTCAAAGGCCGGCGCGCCAACCAGTTGCGCTTTGACGACTCGCCGGGCGAGATCAGCGCGCAACTCGCGAGCGACCATGCGGCGAGCGAGTTGAACCTGGGTTTTCTGACGCATCCGCGCGCGGATGGACACGGAGAAAAGCGCGGCGAAGGGGCCGAACTGCGCACCGACGGTGTCGCGGTGATGCGCGCAGCGATCGGCATGATGCTCACGACCTTCGCCCGCAACAAAGCGGCGGGTCACCAGCTCGATCGCCAGGAACTGGGCCAGCTGCTCGGCGAATGCACGGAGCTCTTCAGGGCACTCGGTGACTATGTTGGCCTGCACGGTGGCCGTGCGGGCGACGTGACCGCGCAGAACCAGCTGGCTGCGCTGCTGAAGAACCTGGAAGCGGACAACACGTCCGGCACCGCCGCGCCGGCAGACACCCAGGGCAATACACATGACGCTACGCACGGGATCATGGCATTCGGCGCCGCAGCAGGCTCGCTCATCCTCACCCCGAAAACGCACCTGATCTACGCCGGCGGCAACATCGATCAGGTCGCCCAGCATCACCTGCAACTCATGAGCGGCCAGCGGCTGGATGCAACAGCGGGCCAGGGCATGCAGTTCTTCTCGCGCGGTGTCGGCATCCGGGCGACCGCCGGCGAAGGCCCCTTCACGCTGCAGGCGCAGCACGACACGCTGAGCGTCACTGCACAGAAGGCGGTGCACATCCTCGCCAACGAAGACGAAGTGGTGATCTCCGGCAAAAAGGTGCGCCTGGTGGCCGAAGATGGCAGCTACCTCCTGATCGGCAACGGCATCACGCTGGGTACGAACGGCGACGCGAAGATCCTTGCGGCCTCGCATCTCTGGAGTGGTCCGTCGACCGACCACGTCGACCGGCCGGGGTTTGCCAATGCGCCTACCGATCAGCGTTTCCGGTTGCACTACCCCAACGATACAGAAAAAGGTCCGGTGCCTGCGGTCAGCCGGTCGTACCGGATCACACTGGATGATGGGCGCGTGGTCGAAGGGATGGCCGACGCGCACGGACTGACCGACCTGTCGAAGGATGACGTGATGCGCATCGTCAGCGTCGACATCCTGAAACACAGACTGTGAGCGCTGCCTTGGTGTGCCATTGCGGGCCATGACGACCCTCATCCCCGATCTCCCATGACCAATACCCGCCAGACTCATCACATCATCGCCTCGGCGCAGGCGCTCACGATTCCCAACCGGCCTGGTGACCGCCAGGTGGAGATCCCCGCCGATCTGCCCGGCGTCGTGATCTACATTCACGGTGTCAACGATCCCGGCGCCGCCTATGAAAACGTCGAGAAAGGCCTCTGCCAGGGGCTCAACGAGCGGCTCTCGCGGGTTGATCTGACGCCGGGTGAGTATGGCCAGGCATATCGCGCGGAGAAGGCAAAAAAAGGCCTCAAAGGCGTCCAGGACGATATTCTCAATGATCCCGACACCTATCTTTATATGCGCAGTGAAGTTGCCAGCACGACGCGCAGCGTGTTCCTGCCGTTCTACTGGGGTTACAGGGCGGCCAGCAACGAGATCGCCAAGGTCAACGCGCCGGGCGAAGTCAGGAGCCGCACGGCCGATCAGGACGGCAACCTGATGACGCGGGGCCAGTATCAGGACCGCCAGGGCAACCGGCTTGACGCGCATTTTGCGAAGGCCGGGGGTTTCTTCGGCAATGCGACCAACAACATTCCAGACATGTACGGCGCGGGATTCAGGGCGCCGGCAGTGGGAGAAGCCCTCACCTACACCGGGGCGACCGGAAACTATACATACATCGCCGATGGGCCGCAGCGGCGCTATTTCGTGCTGGCCGCCGAGCGCCTCGCAGCACTGATCAGCACCATCCGCACGATCGAGGCGTCTGATGCCGCGAAGCAGGCATGCATCATTCCCGAACATGAAACCATCACGATCATGGGGCACAGCCAGGGAACCCTCATTGCGCTGCTGGCCCAGGCGATCCTGGCCCAGCGCGGCGAGCGGTGCGCCGACTGCCTGATCATGGTGGACAGCCCGTACAGCGTGCAGGAAACCCATGGCAGCAAGCAGACTGCGCGGGCCCGGCTGAAGACCCTGATGGACATCGTCCACGAAGTCACGCAATCACCTTACCCCATCCCGCTGCTCGATCACCTGACGGTGTCACATGAGTGGCAGCGAGGCCGTGCGGGGCACGACTGGACGCCGGAGCACGGCAAACGCCGCGACAAGGATGGCAAAACCTGGATCAGCTTCGACGAACGCGACAACCGCGGCAAGGTCTACCTGTATTTCTGTCCGGAGGACACCGCCACCGGAATGAGGGATATCCGCGGTATTGGCACCTTCGGCATCCCCGACGAGATCGAAACGCCGAAGTCCCGCAATAAGCTCCAGGCAATGAACGAGCTGAAGGACAAACGCTTCTTCCAGCGCATGTGGACACTTATGGAGCGTGATCACGGCGACGGGAAGCGCAAAAAGGTGCCGGTCGGAATGCCGGAGGCGCACGTTCCGGTTCGCGAGCCCCTTGAACGGCTGTTGCCCGGGCCGGATACGGGCGTCGCTGGCGTGGTAGGGACATTCCTGCAGGCGCCGCATGAACGCCATGAAATGCGCCTGATCAACGGTGAGGCACTGAAGCCGCAGCACGAGCCCGACCTGTACGGTGGCGAGGTGGTGCGCGGCGCCCCCCGGCCCGGACATGCCGATCAGGCCGGCAAATTTGCACCGGATGATGTGTCGATGGATGTGGCGCTGGGCAACCAGGATGCGCAACTGGTCTGGAAGACGGTGGAACACACGCTGTTGCCGCCGCTGGACCTTGGCGGGTACAGGAACGCATTCAACGCGAACAGACCCGTCGACCGCCAGTCGCAGAACTGGCGGATCGTGCCCCGCCTGGGTATTCCGGGTTTTACAGTGGAGCGGGAAGAAACGCCGGACGAGGCACGTGAGCGGATGAAGACCGATCCGCACGCTTATGACGACAACAGCTACCACTCGGCGATTCTCAACAGCCCGGAGAATCATCGATGGGTCACCGCGATGGATGTGGCCATTGGGCAGGCCGTCAGTCTCGATGATCCCGACTGGCGCGATCTGCTCATTCGTATGGCGGACTGGCGGCTCACGACAGCGGCGATGACGCCACTTCAAGCCAATCCGAACTACGGACGATTGAACGAGAGGACAAAAAACCTCATTGAGGCAACAGCCACGTACTATCAGAAAGGCATCTTTCCTGACGAGTCCGTTGTTCCGTTAAAAACCATGCCGCCGCTGGTGACCAGCGAGACCTACGCGCAACGGGATAATCCGCCACCGGTTCCGTTGACGTCAAAGGTCGATCTCGGAGGGCTCCGGTGATGATGAGGAGCAGACCACGCGTCAGGCCGTATGTCATCGTGTTCGCGATAGCTGCACTCGCATGGGTCGCGTATGTCATGATCGGAGCCCATTCCAACTCACAGGTCCCAGGCGTGAACACTGCAAACATGGGCAGTCGACTCATCGCAGGGTTGCTGATGCTGGCCGGCGCTGCGCTCGTCGTATGGAGTGCAAGCACTGCCTGGATGCATCGCGCTTCGCACAGCGAGGCGGGTACTCCGTGGGCCATGCCGGCGGGCACGGTGCAGACGAAATCCAGCGCCGAAGTGCAGGCGATGCTGGCCCAGACCGGCGAGAAGTACGTCCTGGAAGTCCGCGGCCTCGGCGTATGTGTGGGCGATCTGTTCAGCAGCGAAATCTGGGAGGCCATCCAGAAGAAGGCCGACACCCACGCATCGTACCTGTCGCAGAATCCGGCGGATTATCCCAACAGCGCAGACATCCGCCTCACCTACACAACAGTCACGACCGGTCTCGCCATGAAGGGTGCGGCGCGGTTTGCTGTGGAGTACTGGCCGATTCCGGTGATCGTGTGGCAGCCACCGAAGGACACGTTGAACAGCTTCAGGGCCGCAGCGTTCATCTCCGATGCAAGACAGCAGGCGAGTCTGGGTGTGACGCTGTTCCTGTGGGAAGCGGACGCCAACACCGATGATGGCCCGGCCATGGTGAAGAGACTGTTTGATTTTTTCGACACGCATCCGGATGCGCCGGCGGCGATCGTGTTCAGCATCGACGGATCGATGACCCGGGACATGATGAGAGCACCGGGATCAGGTCTGTTGCCCGGTGGCCAGTTCGTCCCGGCCATGCCCGACAGCATGATGGCCATGCTGGTGACGCGTACCGACCGCGTCGACCGGTTGATCCGGCCATTCGTCGTTGAACAGACTGATGCGGTCAACATGGATACCACGCAATACGATGTCTCGAAACTGTGGGACTTCTACTGGGAAAAAAATGATGGTCAGGGGCCAGACGGCTTCGATGCCTTCTACAAGAACCAGGTCAAGGACATGGGCTATGACCATCCGATGTCGCCGGGAACGATGTCCTCAAACTGGTGGCAAAAGCAGCTCCCGGGGTTCTGGAAGACGATCAACAACAAGGGCCCCGGACACTTCACGCCGTCGCCGTACATCCCCGTGCGCTGGACGACCTGGCAGGTTGACAGGTTTGACAGTGCGCTGTTGCTGGGCTACCTGCACCGTCCGGTCGAAGTGAAGCTGACGGGCGCGGATGGCCACCTGCTCAAAACCACCGCGCAGGCCGCAGCACTAAAGACGGGCTGGGGGCAGGCCTTGGCGACACTGCCCGAAGGAGAAAAACCCCAACGGATCTTCTACGACACCACGGGCGATCGCGAATGGGTCATCCCGCTCAGCCAGGCGCTGATGAGCAATGCAGCCGGTCTGGATCTGAGCGATGTCCGGGAAGGCTACGACATCGGCTACCGGATCGGCAATACCGGTGTCAGTTCGCAGATGGTCCAGCTCGGGCTGGGTCTGATTGGCAGCTACTTCGACGGCGGGGCCAGTGCAACGGTAAGCCGCAGCCCGAACGGCATCGCGAGCATCATGATGGTGAGTCCGCCCGATGCCGCGACGCTGGCCGCACAGTCGGTGCACTGGAAGGACCCCTTTACCCTGCTGGCGAAAGGCAGACGGAACTAGGCGCTGTGCTGGGGATCGTTTTTTATTCTGTTCGGAATGGAGCAACACAATGCAAGGCGTTATCCGCGTGGGCGATAAAACAAGTCACGGTGGCGTAGTGGTCACGGGCAGCGAACTGTCAAAGGTCATGGATCGCGGCGTCGCGCGCGTGGGCGATCGCTGCACGTGTCCGATGCCGGGACACGAGGACTGCGTGATCGTCGAGGGGCACCCGTACCTGCACACCGAGGGACGCGCCGTCGCGCTCAACGGCCACCGGACCTCATGTGGCGCGACGCTGATCTCGACGATGCTTACTTCGTGCATCAAGTGATCCCGTGCTGCCAGAACGAGACGAGACCTGCGTTGTTCTTCCTGCGTCAATGGAATCGATCGCTACGTCGACTTGCACCGGACGGCGAAATCCTTCACCCATACGCCACCCGCGAAGATGGCGAACCGAGCCTAAAGTTTCCTGCATGAAATGCCGAAAAGACCGGAATCCATACTCGTGCCGCGAGCCGATTCCGAGCCATCATGATGTCGCGCAACGTAGCCGCCACGCTAGTGGCGATCCTGCTGGCAACGCCAGCCTCAGAAGCATTGCCGGCGGGGCTGGCCTCGATTCCGGTAAGCCTGACTGTGCAGGAAACCTGCGTGATCCAGTCGGTGGACGCGGCGATTACCGTTGCCAATCAACCGGCGGTTGCCTGTCTGCACGGGGCGCCGTTCCAGGTTTCCCAAGCCGCATTCGATCCCACCGTGCCGGGCGACGCAGGCCGGGCTCAGGCACAGCCGGTGGAATTCGTCGCCACCCACGACGCCCAGCAAACGGTCTGGACCGTCAACTTCTAGAAATCGCCGTTTATCCGCGCGGCACTGCGGCTGCCGGCTGTCGATTTTCCGGCCCAAAGATCAAAAACTGATCGTCGCGGTAATCGTATCGCTGTAGCTGCCGGGCATCGGCGTCGTTTGCGCAGGCACCCGGCCATATACCGTGATCGACACCGCATTGCCGCTGCCCGTGCCGGTGGCCATCGTCGTACCCGCCGTTCCGTCACCCCATGCGCTCGTGTGGGCGGCGTCCGTATAAAGCTGATAGTTCACCGCGCCACCGCCGCCCGAGCGCTGCATCTGGCGTGCCGCGACATTGCCGCTCACGCCGCTGCTGAGCGCGATCTCGTACGCGTCGCCGTTCGTGCAACGGGCCGTGATCGCGCCAGTCGCGTTCAATGCCGAACTCAGCACGCCAGTCGACGTGAACGCCATGTTCGTCGCGCTGATCAGGCAGTTGTTCACCACTGTCGCGCTGGCCGTGAAGCCGAAGCTGCCGGCGCTTGTCGTCAGTGCGGCGCAGCCGGGCGTGACCAGCAGAAAAAACCCGTAGGTGAGCGAAGTCTGGCTCAAGGTCTGCGAATACACGGTGTTGGCGTTGCCGGAAGTCGGCACGGTCGGCTGGCTGGCCGTGATCTGGCCGTAGAAATTGACCGATGTCGTCGCGGTATTGCCGGTCAATGGCTTGTTGAGAACCACCGAAATCGGCGTTGTGCCGAGCGCGGTCGAACCCCACGCGAGCGAATGCGCAGCGTCCTGATACAGGTTGTACTGCAACTGGTTGGCGCCGATCGCCAGATAGCGCGGCGTCGTGCCGCCCATGTTCAGGCACACCTGGACGCTCGGCGTCAGCGTAATCGCGGGCCATGTGCACGAAATGCCGACAGTGCCGGTTGCGGCCACCGCACTCATGCCGATCGGACTGACGTTGCCGAAACTCAGCGCCGACGGACTCGCCGAACAGGTTTGCGCACTTGCACGCTGCGGCAACACGCCGAGCAGCGCGCATAGCGTCATGAGCAGAAGGAGCCGCTTCATCGCGCCGCTCCTGTTGCCGGCGACGCGGGGACCGCCGCATTGCCGCCGCAGGTCAACGGTCCGAGCGTCGGCAGCGAGCCGTCGGCGGGTCGCTGGTAGGTGAATTCGACGCTGCAATGCGCGTCGCCGTTGTCGATCTCGAGATGGTTGTCGCGCTGCAGATTCTCGACGAAGGTCAGACCGTCATAGCCGACGATCGTATCGCTTCCGCTTTCGACGTGATGCACGCGCGTGCCTGGCGGCAGCAGCTTGCCGTCGGCGCCGCGCAGAATCACCGAGGCGGCGCTGTAACGCGACACGCGGAAGTTTGCGAGGACGCCCGCGCGCGACTCCGGCACGAGGTCCATCGAGGTCGTGGCGATACGTGCGTCGGCGGGCAGATTCATGCTGTCGATCGCGACCTGGTTGTGCTGATATGCGTTCAGATCGGGTATCAGCAAATGGCCATTGCGGTCGGTCGTGCCGATCACGCGATTTTCGTGCAGTACCGGCACGCCCGCGACGCCGTCGGTGGACACCAGCGCGAAGCCGTCGTCGATACGCCGCGCCGGCTGGATGCTGTGGTCCATCAGCACGATCGCGCCGGTCACGTCGAGCGAGGCGTTCGCGTGCCGGTCGATGTCCTGCGCGAGCGCCGTCACCTCGCCGTAGTTGCCGAGATACTGCGCCTGCGCCTGGCGGTACGGCACCGCGCCCGAGCCGCCCGCCTGCACGCCCCAGCCCCAACCACCGGAATAATCAGGTGGCCGCTGCGCATTGAGGTTGTAGGTGGACTGGCCGTTCTGACGGCCGACACTCGCGTTGATCGCGGTGTTGTTGCCGAGGCCGAAGCTCGCGGTCAGAAACACCCCGCGCGAGTTGTGCTGCAGAAAGTCGTTGTACGTGCTGAGCGTGAGCGAGGCCAGATTGCCGAAGTTCAGCGTGTACGACAGCGAACCGATCCGCGAGGCCGGAATGCCGGGAAACCGATAACCGATGTAGCTGAGCGACACGGTCTGGCGGCTGAAGAGGGGCAGCGCGAGCGTCACGCGGTCGGTGGCCGTGGGCACCGGCGTGCCGTCGCGCGCGGCGAGGTCGCCGTAGTTGCCGTAGGCGCGCAGCGTTTGCGCATCGATCGAGAAGTGCGGTTCGATCAACTGATAGCCGAGGCCGACCTGGGTGCCGTTCAGCTTGCCCGCGCTCGCGGACAATGAGCCGTTGATCACGCCCGCCATGCCCATGCGTACCAGCGCGCCGGCACCCGCATTGACGAGGCCGCCGGTGGCTTCCGCGTGTCCTTCGAGCGTAAGCGTGTCGCTCATGCCGCGCCGCGCGGTGGCGCTGACCGCTGGGCGCGGATCGTAGGAAAACGAATCGATGCCATACGCGCGGCGCAGAAAACCCACTTCGAACGAATAGCTCGACAGACCCGCCGCCAGCATGCGCGTATCGACGTAGAGCGGCAGCGTAGTCGAGATGGTGCGGCCGAGCGCGTCATGCGTGATCACGGTCGCTTCGCCCGCGCCGGTGATGCCCGGCACGTTGTTGACGATGAACGGCCCGCTCGGCACGTTGCCGCTGAATTGACGCACGTTGTTGATATAGAGATCCACCGCCGAAGGCACGACCGCGGAGCCCGCGAATGCCTGCACGGGGAACGTCACGAGGTCGGGCCGCAAAGCGAAGTTGCTGCGCCACTGGAAGCCGCCGATGCGGATCGAGCGGCTCCAGTCGAGCGAAGACGAAATGGTGTCGCCGAACTGCGTGGTACTGAGCGTGGCCGGATTCGAGGTGCTCCACGAGGTGTCGTAGCGCACATAGCGATGCAGGTCGCGGTATAGATACGCGATGCCGGTATTGCTCAGCACGCCGGCCGGGTCGAAGTAGCGCTCCTCGCTCCACAATGCGAACTGCGCGTTGGTGTCGGTTTGCGCGAACGCGTCGTAGTTGATCAGAAAACCGCGCGACGCGGCGGCATTCGGCGTTCGCGTCAGCTCACGTGTATCGAAGGTGTACGGCTTGCGGATCGCGTCGGGCACCTGCAGGTCGATGGTTTGATGCGAAGCGTCGTATTGGTAATGCAGGCCTGGGATCTGGTCGAGTTCGATCGAAGCGGTGTCGGCGGCGCCGAGCTTGTCGGTAGCGATGCCGACTTCGCTCAGGTCCTTTCCCGTGGCGCTGAGCCGCCCGCCGACTTCGCGAAAGTGCGTGATCAGCGAAGTGCGCTGACCGTTGAGCATGACTTCCAGATATAGATCACGGCCTGCGGCGTTGTCCGGCGTGGGCTTCGCCGCTGCGCGCTGGCTGGACTCCGGCGCGGCGCTCGAACCGGTGCTCGTGTTCGAATCCGTGTTCGAGTCCGCGCCCATGCTGACGCCTGGGCTGACACTCCTGTCGATGGGCGCATCGGCGGGCGCGCGCACATCGACGCCCGTATCGGCGAATCGCAGCGGCGCCTGTGCGCCGGCCTGAGTCGCGCTCAGCATGGCCAGCGTCGCCGCGAGGGCAAAGACCTGCAGTCTCCATCCATGACGTTTTCGCCGTCGTGTCGTTCTCATCGATTGCCTGGCGTCAGCACGTGTGTTGGCCCGTGTTCCCTCGTGCGCTCACTCGCCATTGACCGTCGCTTCGGCCGGCAGTGAATTGATCGCGGCGCGCACCTTCAGCGGACCGTTCCGGGTGGCGTTGTCCGGCAACGTCACCGGCCACTGCCGTTCGCGTCCGGCCAGCGCGTAGCCAAGCAGCCCTTTGTTGACCACATAGGTGTTGCCTGCCTGGTCGATCAATTCCACGGCGGCGATCTGCGCGCGCTTTTTGCCCGCGTTGCCGACGCGCAGCAGCCAGCTTTGCGGGCCGCGCGACAGGTGCCAGGACAGCTTCGGCAGGCCGATGTCGGCGGGCGGCTCGACGAACACCGGCACCGAGTAGCGCAGACGGATTGTCACGCCGCTAGTGGGCGCTGCATCGGGCTCGGGCAACTCGTCGATCAGCACGCGATAGCCCTGCTCGGCGGTCGACGGCTGCGTAATCGTTCGAACCAGCCGCACGAGTTGATCGGCATGCGCGGCGATCTGGATCAGCGGCGGGCTTGCTACCAGGTCCTGCGTGGGCGTGAGCGTGTCTTCGCCGTTTGCCTGATCCCAGCGGAACACGCGCACCTGGACGAACAGCGGTTTCTCGCCGGGGTTCTTCAGCGTGATGCCGGTCGCATTGGCGTCAGCGGGCATATCGACCATCACCGGCGAAATCTGCAGCGTCGCGGCTTGCGCGAGCGGTGCCGTCAGACACCATGCGAATGCGGCGGCTGTCAGTAGCCGGTGAGGCGCGCCAATGACGCTCGCGACGCGCGTGGTTGCGGACCGTAGTCTTGCAGACCGTCTCAAAAGTAGACCGTGGCGGTGACGGTGGTCTGATAGGTATCAGGTTTCGGGGTAGTCTGCGCCGGCACCTGGCCGTACACGACGATCGATTGCGCCGAGCCGGTACCGGTGCCGCTGGCCGTATTGGTGCCCTGCGTGTTGCCCCACAGGGTCGTGTGGCCGGCATCCTGGTACAGCTGGAACCCGACGGTGGTGGCGGTATTGCCGGTGGCCGTGCCGGCCATCAGGCGGCTCGTCACGGTGGAGCCGGTGACCGTGCCGGCGTCAAGGCCGACGTTGTACGGCGTGGTGTTGGTGCAGGTCACGGCGAGCGTGCTCTGCTGGTTGATCGCGGTGGCCAGCACGCCGTTGCTGCCGAAGTTCAGCGGGTTCGCGCTGATCGAGCAGTTGGCGTTTAGCGTAAGCGTGACGGTGAACGTGGTGGTCGCGGTGCCGTTCGAGTAGGTGGCAGCGCTCGCGAGCTGTAGAGGCAAGCCGAACGTCAAGGCGACGATGAGGCTGGACGACAGCAGTTTTCGTTTCATCATGAGACCTCGCAAACCGACGGGACGCGGATTTTTCAATTGCGTAGGCAGTTTGAAATTATATCGGCCAGATAGTGAATCACCTTCAGTCATGTGGGCGGGCTGCCTGATAGGCCGGGCACCCGTATCAGCGCACGGGATTCTGATACTGACGCTTGCGTTGCGCGTGCTGGCCGTTGTCTTCCGCAAGATCTTTAACTGTAAGACCATAATCGCGCATTAACTGAACAAGTTGCTGAATAATTTCAGCCCGCTCTGCGTCAGATAATCTGGCACTATCTGGATCCGACCGCGCTGCCTGACGCGACCTGTCCCGGGCACGATCTTCAGCAGATCCGTTCATGATGTTGCGGATTCCGGTGATGTCGAATCCGCCCACCCAATACCCTTGAGCAGTCCACGGATAGTTGAGGCAATGAGCTGGTAACCGGTGGTATTCGCATGGATGTTCCCGTGAGTGCACATCCATGTGTCGCGACAGATAACCGCGACATTGGTCGGAACCTGCCGGTCAGCATATGACGTTGGAACCACGTTCAGGGACTGGAAGGCGGTCGCGACATCGGCAACGAACACGCCGTTGAGCGCGTACTGGGCGGCCTCCGCGACGTTGAATGCCGTGATTGCGGTGAGCGTGGCGCTAGCCTCCAGCTGCCCCGTTGCACCTTGCAGCCAGTATGCAAGATAGGGATCGTAGTAATTGACTGCGACAATGTGCAAGGCGCTGCCGCCCGCTGCCCGCAAGCCGCTCAGGATCGTCTGCAGATCAGCAACGACCTGTGTCGTCTTGCCGACCAGGCAGGTGGCAAAGTCGAGATTGATCTGCAAACAGCTACTGTAATCGTCGGCGCCAATGTCGATCGTGACAAGGCCGATATTGCCCGCGTTCTGGCGAACGAAAGCTTCTGCCGCCGCCAGTTGGGAAGGATAACCGGCGTAGGTACACAGGCCTCCGTTGACCATGGTGGCACTCGTCTCCCCGCCACAGCCGAGATTCTCGAGTCGCATGTTGATCGCCGGCGCCAGGTCCTCCGCATACCCTTGATAATAGACTTCGCCAGTTGGACTCCATTGCTCACCTTTTGCGAGCGAATCACCCAGCGCGAGATAGTACGGTTGAGCGCTCCAGGCAGGAGACAGGATCGGACAAAGGATCGCAGCGACGACCCATCGAAGCAGGCGTGTGTATGACATGAATTTCTCCTGGCGCTTTTCGCGGAAAATTCAAGCCGGGTCAACATCAACGATGCTGCAGGAGCAATGCCACATCCTCTCTATCCAGGAGACAAACAGACCGGGTTCAGGGATGAAATATCATGTTAGGATAACTACCGGATAAATCAAATGACAATCTGGAGACAGATATTCAGAATGCGTTTCAAACGCCGGAAAGTGTCACCAGTCACGCTCGACATACACTATCTGGCCAAAATCAGCACTTGCGAAAGGAGGTAAAAACAAGGATTCCTGATCTCCGGATCAAACGCCTTTCGCTGGCGCCATTATGCCGAAAACACCCGGCCCCTTTACGGCGAAAGGCAACACGCAGTATCGACCGTCTCGCTGAACACAATCATAATTGTGGCGACGAATTGTTTTCCTGGCTTCGACCGAGGCCGCGACATATGCTGGAGACGGTTCCAGCGTATAGGGGTGCCGTCAGGAAACGGACGAAAACGTAGCTAACCGCACAATTAATTGAATCAACGGCGTTGCGTCAACTGGCATCCAGATTGCCGAGACCGGCGTTAGTCCGAGCCTTACACGGTAAGGCTCGGCGGCCCGCTAACGTGCGCAAAAAACGAATCCTGAGGCTACCCCTGCCTGCGTCATTTTTCTAAATGGCTATGAAGTTTTATCGTAAAAATGGAGGTTTCAATGAAACGGATGTTTTCTATCGTTCTTGCGATATTTCTTTCCTCATTTATCGGCCCTGCCTGGGCTCAGACGTGCGGTAATGCGAGCCTGAACGGAAAATACGTCCTGTCCGGCCAGGGTGATATGTATAACGTTTGCATACTTGGTGGTATCTGCCTAGCTCATTCGACCGTGTCGTCGACCGGCTATATCGTAGCTGATGGTAACGGCAACATTACTTCAGCGCGATTGTTTCAGGCGACCAACTCTGGCGTGCAGGATACTGGTATCGTCAACAAGAGTGCAGGTACCTATTCTGTTAGCGATTGCAATAATGGAACGCTCAGCCTGACACTGAACGGCCAGGTTTTCATGTTCACTCTTGAAGTGAACGATGTAGACGCGAATGGACTTGCTCACAGTGGGGAGGTACTGGATGCTGACTCCGGCCATGACGAATCCCTGCAGATGGTGCGTACCGTCGATCCAGCAGGGACCAACGCATGCGGCAGTGGATTTTCGCTGAATGGTATTGTAACCAACGGAATCGAGCGAGGCCACGACAACGTCGGCAATCCGGTCTCGGGTGTTGTGTCCGAGGTTTTTAACAACGGCGCTCTTTCCGGTACAGAAAAGAAATCCAGCCCCAGTGGATCCACGACAGCAGCCATTTCCGGTACCTATACGATCAATCCGGATTGTTCGGTGCTTATGACGCGAACCATCAATGGAACGACGAAAACAGGAGCCCATATGGTGAGCGGCGGAGATCCCGCTGCCCTGATTCGTCAGCATGCTTTTGTATGGCAAGGTGATTGGATCGAGTATGAGGAGGAGGATGAGGAGGATGTGCCTACTACTTGGTAGTAAAGACACCTTGTCGGACTTGCGCCAGAAACACGAAACCCCGAAGGTCATGCACCGTTCGCGCGTCAACACTTTCCACTTTCGCCAACACGGTCGAGGTATTGAAGACGAAGACGTGCGCCGGCCGCGATACATGGTGACCGAGGACACCTATGTTCAAAGCGCCGGGTACATCTGCATGAGCCCGTTCACGCAGCAGCCGAGCGGCCGTCTGCTGCGCTTCGATCAGGTCTCCGACGTCGTGTGAGCTGGATCGTGCCCGGTTCCTCGACGGTGCACGAAACCGGACGGAGACATTATTCGCTCTTTCGTAATTTGTTGTATCTATATTAGGAATACGGAGGATCCCGCAGCGCTGGCGCTGCGGGAAACAATTCGATACACCTTGCGCAATCAGGGCATGCCAGGCACGACACCTGCAGGCAGATGCCGTGTCCCTGCTACAACGTACGCGCCGTCAGTCCGTGTTGTTCACGCTGGGCAGGCTCGGCCGACACGATGACGCTGGCGCGTGCTTTTTCAACTTCGAGGCGCAACCGCAGCTCGACCACCGCAGCCAGGTCGCAATCTGTTTCCGGACATGCGCTTGTTCCGCGCGGCATGTTGAAGCATCGTTGCCGGGAAATCTGCGAGTGCAGGTGACATGGCTTTTCCTGGCCCTACGCTTTCCACAACGCCAGTTTCGAAGCGGCCAGCACACCAATGCCAATTCCCACACCCAGTGCCCCAATCAGCCGCAAGTGAACGTTCTCGCTGAAGGCAAGCATTGCTGTCCCCACAATCATCAGCGCGAACACAATGAGCGACACCTGCCGTGCCAAGCACATCGTCTCAGCCAGTTCCGTGGTCTGTTCAACAATCATCTGTTTTCCGATCAGTCCGCAATCATGTCGCTCGGTCGCGCCAGCACTCGTCGAGCAAACTCCGGCGCCGCTTTCTTCGCAGCCTCTGCGCTCGCGAAGTCGTGCGCGGCGTAACCAGGGTAGTAAAGGTGAAAGTGACCGTCGCGCTCATGCTGTAAAGACATGTCATTGCCGGCAAACAACGCCGTGTATAAGCCAGGAGCGCTGTCGCCGAACCATTCCTGCTGAGGTTGTTCTGCGAGCTTTTTGCTCGAATCCATCAGTTCAATTTTCATACCGTTTTATATGAACGCGTCCCGTTTGCAACAGTTTTCGCGTGTTCTGATAGACAGGATGGGCTGCAGCTCTATATCCGGCCTTGATGCAGACGGTACAGCCGCCGCGGGCCCCGGTCCTACCTGGCTTGTCATCACACTCGATTGCTGCGCAGCCTTTCGACGTTCACCCCGTGTTAAAACGGTTATTCATCAACTATACGGCGCTGACCGCTCAAGCCAGCTTCACGCTCACGTAGCCTTTTTGATACTGCCGATCATGGGCCAACACGGCCCAGATCGTTCTTGCCATCTTGTTGGCCAACGCAACAACAATCACGTTCGTCGGTCGTCGCTTCTTCATCTGCCCGACCCAAGGGCCGGGATCTTTCGCGTGCGTCAGAACACTGTGCGCACCGTTAATGAGTGTAAGCGTCAATCCGGGGCCGTCTTGACTATCAGAACTTGACCTCTGAGAGCAACTGATTCGCGAGCACGAGATCGAAGGCTTCGGGATCGAAGCTGCCACCACACCACTCGAGGAAGTGGTCGTGCTTCTCGTGCGTCGGATCGGTGATCGCTTCGAGGAAGTCGGCATATCCAGGCACTCCACCGACGTCTTCCGGTGGACACGCATTCCGCCCGTCCAGGCACAGCGGCCGGCGCATGTCTGGATCAGGCACCAGAGCCTTCTCGACCTTGATCCGATGCTGTCAGTTGTCACCGTAGTCGTAGATGTAGGTGAATGACTTCAGCCCGCCCAGCGCCTTCGCCAGCGTCACCCTTGCCTCATTGAGCATCGGCGGATCGCTCTGGAATCCGAAGTCATCCGGTTCACCATAGTTGCTTTCGCCGAAGACGAACTCGTGCAGGTGCCCGCCGTCCCAGCCCATGGCCAGTTGCAGCACAACATGCAGCTTGCCCAGCCTGACCGAGCCGGGAACGATGATTCGTCGCCAGATCACCGGCTTGATGTACTTCAGTTCAACGCGCAGTACGTAATCGGGCACTAGCGCCTTGACCAGGTGCACGGCAGGTTTGCGGGGTTGGACCATCGGATTGATTGTCAGGCGGCTTGCTGCTCGATTTGTGCAGCCGGCATCAGGTGCCACGGCAGCAACTCGTCGATGCGGTTGATGGGATGATCGGCGATGCGCTCAAACACCGTGCGCAGGTAGGCAAACGGCTCGATGCCGTTCAGGCGCGCCGTACCGATGAGGCTATAGATCACCGCCGCGCTTTGGCCACCGCCGTCGGAGCCTGCGAACAGGTAATTGCGCCTGCCGAGAACGAGCGGCCTGATCGCGCGCTCCGCCGTATTGTTGTCCACCTCGACGCGCCCGTCTTCGCAGTAGCGCGTAAGTGCATGCCAGTGCCCCAGCGAGTATCTGATCGCCTTCGCCAGCCCCGACTTCACTGATACATGTGACAGCGTGTGTTCGAGCCAAGTCTTCAGTTGAGCGAGCAATGGGGTCGAGCGCAACTGACGCGCAGACAGACGCTCGTCCGGCGTCTGGCCGCGAACCTCGCGTTCAACAGCATACAGCGCCCCAATGCGGCGCAGTGCTTCCTCGGCAATTGGCGAACTGTCCAGCTTGTACAGGTCGTAGAACTTGCGCCGCGCATGCGCCCAGCGCCCGGCCTCGATGACCGTGCCGTCACGATACAGCGTGTCATACCCGCTGAAGGCATCTGCCTGCAGGAGCCCGCCAGATGCTCCCGAGGTCGCTCACCTTTGCGGTCGGGTGAGTACCTGTACCAGACTGCTGGTGGCGCGCGGCTCCCTGCCGGGCGGTCATCCCGCACATAGGTCCACAGGCGCGCCGTGCGTGCCTTGCCACGCCCCAGCACGGGCGTGTCGGTATGGATCCTGTCTGCGGTGCGCACGTAACCACCGAGTGTGTCGGACAGGGGTTGCAGCAGCGCTGCCGCTTCACACACTCACGAAGCCAGTGTTGCCCGGTCCAGTTCGATGCCCGCGCGCCGATAGATGCCGGCCTGCCGGTATAGCGGCATATGGTCAGCGTACTTTGCGACGACGAACTGTGCGAGCAGCCCCGCACCCGCCATCGAGCGTGCTATCGGCCGCGAAGGCGCCGGCTCCTGTACTACTGCGGCACAGCACGGGCAGCTCAGCTTCGGACGTACGTGACGCAGTACCTTGAAGTAGCCGGGCACATAGTCGAGCACCTCGGAGACGTCTTCGCCCAGCGTACGCATCCGGGCATCCGCAGTTTGACGGCGCATGCACAACCGTTTCGCGGGGAAGATGGACAGGGAAGTCCCGTGACTTGCGGCGCAGTGGGACAAGGTTCGTAGTGGCCGACGTATCCGCAGTCGCGTCGGCATCAGGCGCCTTCGCCGGTGCGGCCATATCAGGCTCATGAACAGACAGCTCACCGAGCGCGAGCTGCAGTTGGTCCATCAGTTCTGTCATGCGCTCCGATGAACGGCCATACTGCTATCGCCTCAGGCGCGAGATATCGGCCAGCAATTGCGCGATGGTCTCGTCGCGCGAGGCAACGATGCGCCTGAGAGCGGCGATGTCATCGGGCAGATGGCTGGCATGCATGCCAGTGTAAATGAAGGCCACGCGCTTGTGGGTTCCCGCACCCTGCCTTATGCTGCGTGCGTCGGTTGCCACGTCCGCTCGGGATGCCGCCAGTCAATCCCCTCGAGCAGCATCGACAGTTGGACGGCTGACAGATGGACTGTTCCCGAATCCGACTGCGGCCACACGAAGCGTCCACGCTCGAGTCGTTTCGCGTACAGGTTCATGCCGTCGCCGCTCCACCATAAAATCTTGATGAGGTCGCCGCGACGCCCACGAAACAGGAAGACGTGCCCCGAGAAGGGATCACGACCGAGTGCTGACTGCACCAGCGCGGCAAGTCCATCCATGCCACGGTGCATATCGGTAACGCCCGCTGCCAGCCACACGCGGGTACCGCCTAGCGGCGATCATGCTGGTATCAGGCAGCGCAGCACGAGGCGCAACTGCACGGGGTCGATCATGCCCGTGACGCGTACACGGCCACCGTTCAGTTCGATCTCGATGCCTGACGCTGCCGGTACGCTCTCGCGATGTGGCTGGACAGGCTGTAGAGCGAGCGACGCCGGTTCTGCGGTCTCGCCGGTCGGTGCATCAGGTAGCGCTACGGGCAGCAACACCGCTGTGCTGTGCGCCACATCTTCAAAAAGGCCCGCCCGCAGTTGCCGGCGCCACTTGAACACCATATTGGGATTCAATCCGTGCGCCTGTGCGAGCTTGGCCACCGAGATACCCGGCTCGCACGCCGCGACGGCAACTTGCCGTCGATACTCCGGTGTGTAGTTCGGTCGGCCTTTACGATTCGATGGTCGCGCATTCCGTGTGTCCAAAGTAGTCCCCACCACTTGAAGTAACGGACATCACTTTGGACACCGGCTTCAGCTCTGTCCGTGCGGCCACGAAATGACGCTTACGTTTGCACCGCAGCAGATGAAAAAGGCGATCTTCTGCGCAATGACGCCCTTTGAGCTCGATGTTATTTTGAGGGGCACTGATTATTAGATGAAACTTGGAGCGGGGCGCGGCGATCCTGGCCGAGATCAGCAATTATCTCTTTATGCCCAAAATTCGCCACATCCAGCTTTACTGATAACTTCTAGGCTTATGATGGTTTTCGCTGTTATCTTCGTTAGCTCCCGGTTTGGCGCGCGAGGTCTTCCACGGCAAGCGTGGCAAGCTGTTCCAGCGCTACCGCGAAGGGCAGGAAGACAGTTGAGCGCGCTCGGTCTGGTCGTGAACATGATCGTGCTGTGGAACACGCTGTACATGGACGCGGTGCTGGCGCAGTTGCGCAGCGAGGGCTACCCGATGAGGCCAGAAGACGAAGCGCGGCTGTCACCGTTCGGCCATGAGCATATCAACATGCTTGGGCGCTACTCGTTTTCGGTGCCGGAAGCTGTCGCGTGTGGCGAGCTACGACCGCTCACCGGTGGCCACGAAGAATCGTAGGCAGGTTTCTTCAATAACCAGGAAAGGTACATGAAAAAATCGGGTTCTGTCGCCCTAGCCACGAGAGGTCTAGCCATCTCGTGGCTAGACCGAGATTACGTCCGACGTTGACAGCCGTCTGCGCCTCAAAGATCAAACTATGCCTACAATCGGGAACGCCGTGCTTTCGGCATGAGCGGCTCGGCACGTTCGGAACCCCCCCTCTGCACGGCTAAATTTGTACTCGAACCTGTCTGCCCCCTCAGCATTGGAGTTCACCATGTCTCAACCCAGTTTCTTCACCCACCGTTCGGGCAAGCCAGCCGAACGCCTCCCGTTAGACGGGCGGTTAACTATGCACATCGACACGCCAGCCCTTCAATTGCTGCGCGATCCTACAGCTGTTGCACTTCCTGCCGTGACATTACATCTGGATGGGCTCGGGCTCCCAAGGGATTTAATCAACCTACACACGGTTCGAGTGGAGCACCTCAAACCAGGTGTGATGGCATGGATTGGGGCAGACCCAAGGGATCCCGGGATCTGCGCGAATTTGGGGATCGGTGGACTGGATACCCCCGGATCGACGGTGATATCCGGAACCCTATATCTGAAGGGGCTGGTCTATCACGTGCGGCCGGGAGTATCGGAGAGTGTCCATATTGAACGCATGCCCATCAGTCAACGATCGGTGGCCCCAAGCCGGTTTTCCGGAGAGGAAAACCCGGTAGAGAACCCCTTCCAGGCAGATCAAGATACGGCAAAGCTTCACCTCCTGGTGGTTTATCCGGACCATATGTTTAGCCACTATAGTCCGGCTCTCCTGGACGCCTTGATTGCCGAATTGCAATCCGGGGTCAATCTGGTGTTTGCCAACAGCGCAATCCCCGCACAGGTTGTACTGCAGCATGAAGCGTGCGCGTTGCCGGGCAGCACGGCGGATCAGTTATCCGACCTGATCAGCGCCGCCCGGGATGTCAAACCACCTGACTGGTTAAAGGAGGCAATTGATAGGCTCAAGACGCTGCGTGAGACACATAACGCAGACATCCTCATGATGCTTGCGCCTGATGCGCCGTCGGGCGAACCGCTGGAAGGCCTAGCCAGTGCGATCCCCCACCCGGTCAGCCACCTCGCTTCCGGATTGGACCATGCACTTTTCGTGTGTGCGAGGTCGTCGCACCTGCCGCAATCATGGGTTGTTGCACACGAACTTGGCCATTTGCTGGGTGGGGCTCATGATCGCTGGACTCCCCACTCTGATGCAGGGGGAAGGGAACGGCAATATGACTTTGCCAGGGGGTATGTGCCTGAAAATCAGGAATTTACCACCATAATGGGTTACGAAAGGAACAGTATGGTAACGCTCCAGCGGGGTATTCCCAAGATCGAGTATGCAATGATCCCGACGTACTCGACCCCAGAAGGGACATCGTTCGGTCAGCCTACCGGCATCGCCGTTGGACAACCCGATGCGGCAGATGCTGCCCGACTCTTCCGCCTCAGCACCCGTGAAGTGGCCCGATACAGAAGCCATCCGGCACCCGCAACGGCGGTCCTTGCGGTGGATACGGAGGTAGCCCCCGAACTGGGAGGCACGGTGCTGCCCGACCGGCTCGGGCCGTACGGCCCATATGACACCATCCGTCTTACCGCCATTCCTCGGGCAGGGTACGAGTTTGTCCAGTGGCGTCGTGGGGACGTGCTGCTGGGTGGCATGCCGGTCGTCGACCTGATTGTTGACGCGGCCCAGACGATTACGGCGGTGTTCAAGGAAAGCTCTTCGGTCAACTGTACCCTGACCTGTGAGAGCGATGAGGGGACGATCGAGGTGGCCCCTGCCAGCACCGTAAAATCCGGCACGGTCTGCAGCATCAACTATAAGGCTCCCGCCGAACCGCACGCGCGTCAGCCCGGAGAGGTAGCGTTCTGGGAACTAGATGGCCGATTGTTGCCGCTGAACGTGGGCGGCAGTAGCCTGACAATGACCCTGGAAAAGGATCATCATTTGAAGCGCACCTACGTCCTAGCCTCCCCGACGGTGGACTTTGCTTTGACGTTGTCGCTAAACACTATGTTAGATAGGCCAGTCGTCCCCTTACGCTTTTGTACCGGATCGGAATACACCTTGCAGTACCGGCTGTTTCCGCAACATCCGCTAGGAGAAAGTCCAGGGAACCCTCTTCCTGTGCATCCCGCAAAAATCGCAACGGCCACTCCTGACGTTATCAAAATCCTCTCCCCGGACAATACGCCAGACGCTAAAACAGGTATAGGGAGTCTGACGTTTCAGACGACCCTTCAAAGTGGGCCTGCCTGGATCTCCATTACAATGGCACCGTACCCAATGGTTGAATTTTTGATCACGGTCGACGACGCGGTCCTGGAACTGATCTCGCCCCCGTTATCTCCCGCGGAGCTGGGCGACGCCGCACACCTTGAGGTTCGTTATCGGCGTGAGGGTATACCGGCTGCTGGCAAGAATGTGACGTGGCGACTCATTGGTCGCCACGGCTCTGTGGTCGGTGAGCAGACTCGGGTTACCAACGGACAGGGCACTGTTTCTTTTCCGACACTGAGCAAGGAACAATACCAATCCGCACCCTTCTTTTTCCTTCATCTCAGTACGCCAGATATTACGGACGAAGTGATGTATCGGATTTTTTGAGTCTGTGAATTGAACGGCTCTGTCGCGATAACGCAGATCAGGCGAGTCTTGGGAGCAAGGGACGGTTCGGGGGTTCTGGCGTAGAACATCTTCTCGCAGAATGAGGCTCGTATGGAAGACTCCGACCGGCACGGGTGATACGTGTGGCTTAAGCCGATTGGCCGTTCCATTGCTCCCCGGACCCCTATTCCGACAGGGCTTTCGCATGAAGGGCCGTTAACAATCAATGGTTTACAAAACCGTGTGTAATTGAGGGTTTACTTCTGTCTTTTTGCGACAGAAGTGATGGAAGAAGAACAAGGTATCCTGAGTATCGAGCAGGCGTTTGGTGATCTGCGAGACCCGCGTAGCCGAACGCCGGCGCACAATCTGTCGGAGATGCTGGTGGTGGCGTTATGCGCGATCCTCCCGGGGGCCGACAGTTGGCTCGGTATTCAGGTATGGGGCGAGACGAAACTCGACTGGCTGCGTCGCCATATCCCGCTGGTGCACGGCATTCCGTCTCACGACACCTTCGGGCGGGTCTTTGCCGCCCTGAACTCCCGGCAGTTCGAAGCCTGCTTCATCCGCTGGATGAGCACCCTGTGTCCGGCGCTGGCCGGGCAGATTGTCGCTATCGACGGCAAGACTGTACGCGGCTCGCATCAGCGCGGCGAACGTGCCATCCATCTGGTTTCGGCCTATGGCAGTGGCCTGGGTGCCGTGCTCGGCCAGGTGCGTACCGCCGACAGGTCCAACGGAATAACTGCGATACCTGAACTGCCTGACGCCCTGCTGCTCAGGGGCGCGATCGTGACGATCGACGCGATGGGTTGCCAGCGTAACATCGCCACACGGATTCCTGAGGCCGGCGCCCACTATGTGCTGGCCGTGAAGGGCAACCTGCCCACGCTGCTGGCACGCATGCGCACCGCGCTCGAGGCCGTTGACAGGTTCCATGACGGCTACCGGAAACTCGCCACCGTAAGCGAGCACTGCGAAGTCGAGAAAGGCCACGGGCGCATTGAGACGCGCCGCTGCCTTGCCACCGACATCCTGGCCGACCTGCAGTTTGAGCCCGAACCCTGGCCTGGGATGCGCTCGATTGTGATGATCGAGTCCACGCGTGAAATCGGCGACAACGTGGCAACCGAGCGCCGCTTCTATGTGTCCAGCCTGCCGCCCAACGCGACACACATCGCACACGCGGTACGTGCACACTGGGCCATCGAGAACAGCTCACACTGGGTGCTCGATATGACATTCGGCGAAGACCAGTGCCGGGCGCGAATCGACAACGCCTCGCAGAACTTTGCCATCCTGCGGCGTATAGCAATGAATCTGTTCAGGCGCGATACGCAGACAAAAAACAGCCTCAAACTACGTCGACTTAAAGCCGCCTCCTGTGATCGCTATCGCGCTCAGATCATTGGCTGGTAGGGCTCATGGTGCTTTAACAATTCATGCGAAAGCCCTGCCTATTCCGATCCTCAAACGATCAAAATCAGATGTTTCCCATATCCTCGTGATTTTAACGATGGCCCAATACATCCTAGCTGCTGTCACTCCATGATCCCGGATGGATTTGCAGCAACGTGGCTTCTTGGTCTGAGAGCCGGCGTTTGGACCCGCTCCCAGCCGGGGTGGGTCATTTTTTAAACTGTTCTCGACCGGACACGTTCCCCCCCGTTGTCATCTTGCTCATCCGGTCGACGGTGGACGTTTGCCTCATTTTCATGCGCCATCGTACTCCGATCGGTACTGGTCAGAGTACGATGGTCGCTAAAAGTGATCTGTTGTTATGTGTGGAGAAATGCGGATAGGGCTTGTCTTTTTAAGGTAGGAACAACGGATGCCCGCTATATGATTTTTCACCTGAATAAACAACACATACCCAACTTGTGAGGATGCGAATAATGCCGTGGACGTACAGCCAGAATACTGGTCGTCTCTTGCACGACGGATCTTTCAAAGGAATCGGTTACTCTGGCCGTGATGTGGGAAAGAACAACCCGATGGCGCAGACACAGGAAAGTATCGGACCTATCCCGCGAGGCACTTATATAATCAGCGCGCCCTTCACGCATCCACTCACGGGCGTCTACTCGATGAAGCTTACTTCGCAAGCTGGGCCGCGTACTTTTGGCCGCTCGGGCTTTATGATGCGCGGTGACAGCGTGCATCATCTTGGTCAGGCATCGGACTGCTGTATTGTCCAGAACCTCACTGTCCGTCGTCAGGTATGGACAAGTGGCGATAGAACGCTCATGGTGAAGCAATGAAGGCCATCACGTTTGTTGCCGCTTTCACGCTGGCTGTGCCTGCTCTGTGCCTTGCGTCATCGCCTTCTCAATGCGTAAGTTGGCCCATGAATATGGCACAGGTTCATCTCAAAAACGCCGGTATCACTGCCCCTGATCAGCTTGATGAATCGAAAACCCGCAGCGTGCGTCTTGCCTCCCAGAAGATCGGCAAGGACCTGTATCGCGACGTGTACGACATTACGTTCTACGAGAAGTCGGGCCGCACAATCGAAGTCATCACGGCAAGCGAATCTTCGTCGTCCGAGTGCTCCATGAGCGGTGTCGACGTGTATGTTGTTTCGAAGAAAATTGGCGGTCCTTGAACAGTTATCGTGTTCACGCTTATACAGGGGCTAGCGGCGCGGCAGAGATCAGCGTTGCAACTAGACGGGTGATTACAAGGCGTTTTCCATTCGGCATATGATTCGTATTCCTGTACAATTTCTCATAAATTGGCCACTTAGTATTTGGCTACTCATCCTGGCCATCTCGCCGCTGCGATTCTCCATTCTAGGGGGGGCAACTTGTCAGGTTCCTTTATACCGTGTGGCCCAGCAGCCACGGACGACCGCAAGAAAGCATGAATGAACTCGTCGACTTGATGAATGAGTACATGGTGATCTCCGACAAGGAGTCGCTGTACGCGCGCGTGCTGATGTCCTTTATTGCCGAACGTGAACAGCGCGTGCGTCAAGAATTGGAGAGGCAGATCGAAGCAACTACGAGGGATCGCGAGTACCGCGCGCAGTTGAGGCGTTTCGCGCGAACCGCTCCACTGGAACGCCTCGTTGCATTGTACGAACAGGGCCGCCCCGAGTTCGGTGGCGGCATCAAACAGCCGAATACGGAGCATGATGCGCCGCTTCTGGCGCCGCGCCCATAACATTGAAATCTGTGGCCACGCTTAAAGATCGTCTGGCTGCGACCGATCAGCGACTCAAGGGCCTGAGGGACAGCCGGAAAGCATCTGATAAGGCGAGGTGGTACTGCGCCGCAAGCAACTCGGTGAAGGACTACCTCGCCAACCAGCCTGGGTTACGTTCGCGATCGGCCCGGCTTTCCTTCACAGTTTTGCGACGCGCTTTATCAGCGGCCTTGCGCGCGTCCTTCAAGGCTACCAACTTCTCGTCCGTCGCGGCCAGACGGGTTTTCAATAGCGACGTCCTCTGTTCTCCTCATATGGGGCTTTGCCGACTTCGGCTCAGTCATAGTGTATTCTTATCCGGTGCCCATGGGTTGAGAAGGTCAACACCCGTTCGGACAAAATCGCCCACATTCCGTGTGACAACGGTCATGCCGGTTGCTCAGTCTTATCACACAGGACTTCGTGAGTCGTTAGCGCGAAATATTCCACACGTGGCCATGACCGATGAATGGGCTCATTATTGCGTTCGCAATCCAAAATCGCGGACACAATAATGGACGTAAGCGCCTCGAGAGGGCCGCTCCCATGCCGTGTGCGCATGAGGCATGATGGTGATGACGATCTGGAGGTAAGCGGTAATTTAAGCGCACCGAACGGAGAGCCATTTGCAAGCGATGGGCGAGCGTGGCCGCTTGTGGCGTCCAGTCGGGTGAGTCCCGGGCGTGTCATGGTTCCCTTCTGAATACCGCCCCCCGTAAGTGTCGGAGCAGTACCGCATCGGGCTTTGGGTGTGGAGCCTCAGAGAGGCTCAAATAGGTGGAGCGAACTGAATGACGATCGGGGCAAGCGAAGCGCAACGCGGCAAGGCCATGTGGTCATTGTCGCGCTGCGCTAATGTCCAGATAAATACGGTTACCCGAAAATGTTTTCCATGCCAGCAAAAACTGTCCCCAGAATGCTATCAACTGCTGCGCCGGCCAAACTGTCGAGACCGTCGAAAGTGTCGGCATAGGCACTGGTGGCTCCGCCGCAAACGCCGATCAGCAGAATCAAGGCGAATGCCTTGCGGATTTTCTTCATGTCGAACTCCTGCAACAGAGTTGCGTTGAGTAGCTGGTTTTGACATCAATCGGTACTCCAGAACGGGCCATGCCGTATCTGTCAGATTGATCATAGGATTCTTTGTGCGCTTGCGATAGTCCGGAATAGAGTACCCCGCGCCCTGTGCCGCGATTCAGCCGCAACGGCGCGATTTCCCCCGGTCTGTAAGTGACGGCCGCCGTCAGGAACCCGCACGTGATGCACCACAGCCATCAGTCAGATTGCCGGCGTGAGCGAACATACGGTACGACCGTTTTCGATGAATTGGATGCGTGCCAGAGGCGTCTTCAATCGGGGGATGGCAACGAGCAAACTGTTCGTGACCATAAATCCAGCTGTCTCTAACGGCTCCCGATACTGGTAATCCACGTTCAGCGTGCCCTCGTGCAACGTCACGCTGTGAATGTCCAGCACGCGTGCATCGTCAGTGTCCGCCGGCGTGACGCGCGCAACCAGCAGGATCTGCTGGCTGTCATAGAACGCGTCCGGAAGAGCAAATCGCGGCTGCGACCAGAACATGACGGGCGCCGGGTGCATGATGGCCCGCCATTCGGACGGCGTACGTATCAGCGCACACCTGACCGGTTGCCTTGAGTCGTCCCATGCGCTGGCGAAGAAATGGTATTGCGGGAAGTCAAGCCGATCAAATGGAATGGTCTGGCTGGCCACCGAGTCTCGACTCTGTGTCGACGCGGGGTGGCCTCCGAACCCGTGGCCGCACGCGCCCAGCATCAGGAGGAGTGAGGTGAGCGCGAGGCTGATTGATTTTCCGATAAGGGTCATGTCTGTCCAGTCGTTTCTGAGGTTGGAGACTGACGTGCCGCGCGTGTTATAGCAGTGTCGATGCCAGTCACAACACGGCATGCGACTGGCCTGAGCCAGTCAGGGGCACGTGTAGACGTTGCCGGTCAGAGTGACGTTGGTCTGTGCAGCATGTCCGCTGCCGTTATGAATGCCGCCGCTTTGCCCGGCTCGCTGAGTGAGCAGGTATACGACGTTGCCACCCATCGCGGAAGCCTTGTTCTTGATGTCGTTACGTGCGCCCGTCTCCAGTGCGGTGTTGGAAGTAAAATCGCCGGTCAGGAAATTACCCTGACCGCCCGTGACATCGCCAAGAAACTTGCAACCGGTCGGCTCGGTGTTGGTCAGGCGCACCATTTGCGCATCATGTCGAACCGGAATAGCGGAGCAGGCGGCCAGTAATGCGGCAGCACCGAGCAGAAAGTAGTGTCTGTTTTTCATCATGAAGGGTCTATTGAACTTTCGCGCCGCACTTGCGGTGCGGAATGCGATACGGCCGGGCGGCCAGTTGGATCGGTGAGGGACACACGCTATCAGAAATATGGGGCTGGCATCCAAAAAACGCTTGCCAGTACTGAAGTGCGATTGCATTCTCGTGCGCGTAGTGCCATGAACAGCACAATTTCCCGTAATGACGCTTCCAAAAAAACATCATGCGCAGGTCAAGCGGATGAGGTCAAAGTTTACTTCTACACAAGGGTACGCGTAGCCCCAGAGGATGCTCGCCGTGTCAGCCGAACCGGCGACCGCTTGCCACGCTACCACAGGTGATTGAGGATCTACGCTGGCCGCAAGCGTAATCCGGCGTACGACCGCAGGCAATGAGCATCGCGACTAATGTTTGTCGCAGATTAGGATAGTGATTCAATGCAGGAATTACGTGAGAAAAAACGTATTCGCCTGAGACTGATACAGTCCGAATTTCGTCATGGGGCAGTTCAGGATGCGAGTGTGAAGCGTATGTCGCACGTTGCGCCTGCCAAGCGTGGCCGTGCATTGCGCAAGGCCAGACGACAACGCTCCACGCAGGACAATCTATTCGCGAGTCTGCGAAACTGCAACAGGAGCAGCCGCCAGACTTGATGCACATCAACTGGCATATCTTCTGGTTTCGAGGTTGCGGCCAGCGGAGCATTCTTGGGGGCAAGAAGAAGCGTTGCCCTGCCGGAAGCGAGGTACTGTGGGTTCTGGTGATTGGGGTGGACATGTGTAGCGCGCCGCACGCAAACACGGCGGGACGTTCAAGGCGCCGCACCACACATGCCCGGTTGCTAGAATATCGCGTCGGCACGCTCAGGGGAATGGGAAAATTCTGGTATTCAGATGGTCCTATGGACTCATCCATCATTGACGGCATCGAGCAGCCGCCCATTCACTGAGGTAGGCAGAAAAAAGTGGAGGTCAACGTTTCGTCGCATGGCCGAAATCGCTCTTTTCGCCACCAAGAGTCCTGCATGCCCCGTCCGGCCGCCGTTACCCCCGAACAGATCTGTTCCGCCGTGCGGCCGATGCTCTCCGAGGCCGGCGATGCAGTGCGGCCCACCGGCGAACGGTTCCGTAAGGCCGTGTCGGTACGGAAACTTCGCGCGTGGCTTGGTGCGCGCGATCCGGCAACCAGTGCGCTGGCGCAGGCCGAGGCTGAGGTCGCGCGCGGGCTCCCCGACATCACGATGCTGGCATTTCCGATGGCTCCGTCGAATGGAAGATTGCGCTTTGCCCATTCAGGTTCGGGCAGAGGTACGTAACAGGCCACGAGTTCGCTGGTCGCAAGCACTTTGGGAGTGTGCGAAATAGCGGTGCGCTCCATGGTCGCCACGCAGATTCTCCAGATGTAGAGTAGAGGACAAGACTAGGCGTATTTTCACGACAACGGACTTGGGAAAAGTCTCGAAACAGGCTCCAGCATCGCAAGTTTTGAGGTATGACAGGCTATCCTGCTTTCTGATCGCGTACGATCCGACTTGGAGTGGCAGGTTAAGTTCGCTCACTACCGTTCATATACGCTGTGTGGCTTCGGTCAAAGGCAGAGGTGCCAGATGAACAACCAGATCTATCATGTGGCGCTCATCGGCGGCATCGGTTCGCTCTATGGAAACTGAATGAATGAAAGATGCCGACCTTCATATCGGTCTCGAATTTTTCGGCGGTGGTGCTGTACGGGCGTCGGCACGCGCACCATCGTTGCAATCCAGCTTGATAACGATGGTTCGCTCTGGTATCGCGCGGTCGCCCTACGTCGCGAAGGAAGTCGTCTTCGATGAGCAGGAAATCGAACGGTGCGATCTGACCGGGGGGGCGCAAGGCCGCAATCCATGAAGCCGACACGTCAAGCCATTCGGGGTACTCCGACGACGAAATCAATCACATGATGCATGCTCGCTTCGAGGAAGTCGTCATGCCTTACCCGTACAAGGGCGTGTTGTGCTTTGACAAACTTACATCGGACGGCAAAATGCTTCGTCCATACGCGGCCCGCAAGGATTGCGAACAATGGATCGCGCGCCTTTATCTGCCGTTTGAGCGCACGTACAGCGAACTGCCGGAACGCTTCATCGCGCTAACCATCGCCACTGCCGCCGACGTGCGCGCCAGAGCCGGTCGGCAAACTGCGGCGTGATAATGTACCGGATGCCTTTTGCCGCCCTAGCGCTGGCCCTGATCTGTTCTACCTGTCTCGCGGGGCCCTGCGACTGCGTGACTCGCGATATTACTGTCGCCCGCACGGCCGGGCTCGCTCCGGTGATCGCCAGACAGTTAGTTCGCGTACCGTCCGTTGAGGTAGTGCGCTCATTCCGCGTCGACCGGTGGAGTATCATTTATATGAGTACGCGAGTCTCAGAAGAAATGTACTTTGCATTCCTGTGCAACTGGTTGAGTGCTTCGCGTGGTACGTGACGGAGGTTCGGCACTGAAGAGCGTTGTTGAAAATGGTTTGACGATGCCCGCCGGAGTGTTCGCCACGGCAGGCCGGATACCTTGGGCAATACCGTCGCGCATATGGCTACTCGCATCGGTGAGCAACTTTTCCATCACAAAACCGCGAAGTCTTCTGTAGGCGATGTGTGCGGGGCACACAGCCAGCCATAGCTTCCAGCGCAGCCGATGCCAGTCCGGATTCAGCAGCGAAGATTCTGCGGATACCGATTGTGTAATGCTTTCACAGCCCGATGCCTTGTGCAGGTTTTGCACCTGACGCACCCTCTAACACTGGAAACCAGAATGTATGAATAAATTCTCGGCGACGGCTCAACGTTTCTGGGATGCGATAGCCACACGCACACAACGCAAGCTTCTGACAGGCGTGCAGTGCACTTCCTGTTGTAAAGCAGTAACCATCATTGTTACCAGCGCCCGCATGGGTAGAGGCGACCTCATACTTCATGGGCGATGTAAAAATTGTCGCACCAAACTCGTCCGGCTGATTGAGGGCCCACCTTCACGACTTTCCGGGCAGTAGCTCCACCCGTAAAGACTGATGACCTCAAGCGGTGGCCGCCTCATGATGGATTCCGGCGTCCATCCCCTTCATGGTGCTGTAATGGTGGCGCAGACACCAGAGCGGTGTGCCGCGGGTCGTTAGCTCGGATAGAGACGGTAGGTCAATGCCGTTCATAGACTCGACTCACGGGCTCGCAGGAACGGGTGAGATCAATCGACGCTGCGCGTGATTCATGCGCAGGCGTTCCCGACAGGGTTTGCGACGCGCATTCTGTCGCAGTCACCTGCATCGCAGCGCCAACATATTCATGCCACGCGACGTTGACGGTAGTCATTACTCGCATGATGCCACCGCGGACCGCAAGGGCACTAGCCGTGTGCGACTCGCACGGGTCTACGATGAGCGTGGCTGTCCATTTATTCTAGGAGATCGGTATGAATATCCGCGAACCGATGAAGCCGTCGTCAGCACACGTCGCGCTACCGGTCCTGCAACTCGGGATGCGGCCGTTCTATCTCGGCGGCGCATTGTTCGCGAGTATCGCGCTTGCGTTCTGGCTGGCGGCGTTGCACGGTTGGCCATATGCTGGACGCGACGCAGCCATGGCGGGCCTGATCTGGCACGTGCATGAAATGATCTTCGGCTTCGTCGCGGCGATCGTCGTCGGCTTTCTGCTGACTGCTGTGCGCGCGTGGACTTCGCGCGACACGTTGCAGGGTGCCCCTCTCGGTGCGTTGTGGCTACTGTGGGCGGTGGGGCGGGTGCTCATCTGGTCAGGGCCGGAGTGGGCCGGCGCGGTGGTCGATTCGCTGTTCCTGCCGGCCACAGCCTTCGTGCTGTTGCGCGTGCTGATTTCCGTTCGGAGCCGGCTCAACGTCTTTCTCCCGGTCGAGCTTGCATTGCTCGGTGGCCTGAACGTCATGTTCCATGTCTCGGTCATGATCGGCCGTTCTGACCTCGCGCTGCACACCGCGTATGCGGCGACGGGCGTCATCGTGTTTTTCGTTGTGGTCATCACCGGGCGCATCGTGCCGATGTTCACGGTGAATGCAATTCCCGGTTTCGCCATGCGGCGCTTTCGCGCCGTCGACGCAATGGCCGCGCCCTTTGTCATGCTGACGCTGTTTGCGGATGCGTTCGGCGCGTCTGCAGCGGTCGTGACCGGTGCCGCATGCGTGACCGCGCTCCTGCATGCAGTCCGGATCGCGAGTTGGCGGTCTTGGCGCGTGGGTAACCGGCCAATCGTGTGGATCCTGCACGCGTCCTGCCTATGGATTCCGGTTGGCTTCGCGATGCTGGGCTTGTCTGCGGCCGGTGTCGTGCCGCATTCGCTCGCCGTCCATGCGTTGGCGGTCGGCGCCATCGGCGGGGCGGTCGTCGCGATGATCACGCGCACGGCACTCGGACATACGGGGCGCAAGCTCGCCGCGGGAGGGTGGGAGCAGGCGTGCTATTGGCTGGTGATCGGCGCGGCAGTTTCCCGTGTATTCGGGCCGCTTCTCCCCAGTGTACCATACATGGTTTGGCTCGATGTTGCCGGCGCATGCTGGATTGGCACCTTCGCTGCCTATACGATCCGCTACTTCCCGTATCTGTGGTCGCCAGGAGCCGACGAACGTCCTGATTGACGGGCAGGCATCGTCGTCAACAGCACCGGCCCCCGACCATTGACTTCCCATTCAAATCAGTCCGAGCCCGGTCGGGTAAGGGCATGACCACGCGCAAAAAAGCGGTCGCTGAGGTGACCGCAAAAAAACTCCACCTTCTCTGAGGTGTCCAAAAAATGGTGGAGCCTGAGGGAGGCTGTGTCGGTGTGTTGCGACGATTGCCAGAATATACGAGTTTACGGCGCTCATTGGCAATCTGGAAACGATACAGCGCTTACCTTAGATCCCTGCCGGCGGATCGTCGCGTCTGCTCCACTTGCGACTGGAGTGCGCGCTTCATCCTGATTGACCGGTCTGGTGTGATACAAAATGCGCCTGTATGGTCCCGGCCCGTTTGCCTCAATGGCTAGGCCATTATCGTTGCGCGCAGGCGGCGAAGTACGGTCTCACGCTCCTGCCTCAATGTCGCCTTTCTGGCACCCAGTTCGGCTGCGAGCGGCCGGTCGATCATTTTCGCATTCCCGTCATGATTCGAGCAGATCTTCGTGGGAAAAAGGACCGCCCCGGACAGGCTGCGGTCAACACACACACGCGACTCGAGAACAAGCCGCACAAGACGTACTTATCGGCAACTATCCGGATATCTTGAATGGCATCGGATTGAACTTCGTTTTGCTTGCGATCTCGCTAGCGCCGACAGGCAGGTTTTTTTGACGTTCTGCAACGATGAGATGCGGCACGGACCTCGATTACGGCTGCCCTGGCGCGCTTAATGTAGGCTGGAATATCTTTCACTATGCCTTCGATGAAAGGTGCTGTGATTTTGGCATTCAACTTTCTATGTCAGAAATCAGTCATATTTTTTAACCTATAACTTTTAGAATTATGATGATTCTCGCAATCGTCCTGGCATGACCTGAGCTACCGGTCGTGGGCGTAAACTGGGATTCGGAAACAGCGGCCGCCCTGTCCGGCGTGCCCCCGGGGCGAAGTAGAAGTATCGGGACCCGGTGAATGAACGGACATGGAGCGGACCGGGGTGCGAACCTGCGTGGATCACCGGCAAGGAGCGGGATCCTTTCAGAATCGAATATAGACACGTGCGATTTGTTGCATTATCGTCGGCGGAGTTCCACTTCCAGTTTCCCGCACTCGTTCTCCTGACTGACTTCCATGCCCCGTTCCGCCACACGCAAGTTCGCCCGAAAGCCGGTTACACGTGACATGCTACTGCCGTTGCCAACCGCAAAGATGCGCGCTGTTTCGCTCGAGAATCACCTCGCATTGGCAGCCATGCGCACTGGTAACGGCAACGTTGACCAGATGAGTTGCCTTCTGAAAGCTGTGTATCTCGCATGGTTCCTACGCGACGGGGGAGCGGGTGAGCATGTCGACTTCTTTCGGGAAGCTGAATGCGCTCTCGAATGCTACGCAACCCATGCAGAGCAGCACCGGGGATGGGCGTTGGCGGAGGACGAGTGTGGGGCCATCGAGTCGATACTCGCGTTGCATGACCGACAATTGATATCGATTCCGGCGCACCGTTACGCCGCCGCATGGGAACAGCTGAAACGGTTCATCGAAAGTGATGCAAAGTCGCCATTACCGGTAGCACAGTGAGCGCAGGAAGGCCGAAATGAGTTCGAGCCGCCCGCGTGACAGTTCTGTTGAGCGGAAGCTGCCGCAGGGAAATTCGCGAATTCGCTCTCTGTTTTTTCAATATTGTTGTTATAAATCATAGGGACAGTTATGCGACCTGGAGCGCTTAAAGCAACTGGGCTGGGAAAATCCCTCTGAAATCAGGCATAGGCACTATGCAGGTTTCTTTTGTGCGACGTGGAAGTTGTGTGGTTTGTTGTTTGGTCGTTGCAGTGTGTTTGTGTCAACCGCGACCTGCGACCCCATTTCCTGCGCCACGTCACCATGAATCAATCCCTTCAGGCGGACCCCCGCATGACCAGTTTGCCTGGCAACCAGGTTCCAGGAGGATGCGCGGGATCCGGGTCTTTCCTGTCAAGCGCAACTTCGTCTAGCAACTGGTCCACACTTAACCTGGCGAGCAGATCGAAATCCTGCGCAACAGTCGTGAGCGGCGGACAGCCAAACCTGCTGGAAGGCTGGTCATCGTGACCGGCTACCCTGAGATCGCAATTTTCTCCACGACCTACGCGCCGCCCTCGCTGAAAGGCCGCGGCCATCACGCCAACCGCACAGCGATCGTTGGCGCACAGGATCGTCTGCGTGGGAAAGCCACTGCCATCCAGCAGTGCGAGCGTTCGATCAAACGCTATGTCCTCGAAGCGCCAATTATTGGGGCCAATATCTACAATCTCTGGCGTCAAGCCAAGCGCACGCATTACGCGGACGTACGCTTGCCTGCGTTCCGTGGCATTGTGGTTCACAGCAGGCATGTCGAAATAGGTTGGTGGGCTTCCCGTGCGGTAAAGATATTCGGTAATTGTTGATATCGTCTGACCGTTGTCGGTGCCGACGAATGGTGCATCGACGTCGAGTCGCGAATCAAGAAAAACGATGGGCATTTTCGCCCGGAGACGACGAAACAGATTCAGGTCCGAACGTTCCCCAAGGGGGGCCGCGATCGCGCCTGCAATCGGTAGGGACATAAATGTCTGTAAGGACTTCGCTTCAGTTTTTTCGTCACCGTGAGATGAAAGAACAAGAGCCAGATATCCCAGTTCTATGCAGCGAAGCTCGATTCGTCGGACCAACTCCGTGAAAAACGTGTCCCCCGTGTCCGGCACGATTACGCCGAGGAGCTTGGGACGCTTTTTCTTCATGTTGACCGCGAACAGGTTCGGCCTGTAATCGGTACGTTCCAGAGCTGCTTCGATCTGCTGGCGTATCGACGGGCGAACGCTCTCAGGGTCATCGAAATACTTCGCGATGGTAGGCCGGGAAATACCGGTAAGTTGGGAAAATTCCGCCATATTTCTGATGTTTTGCGCCACTTCACGCCTTCTTGTTTGCTTGGGGTTACACAATGTAGCGCTTATCATACGCGAAAATTTCTCGCATCAATCCTATATTTTGCGCGAGACAAAATAAATATTGATGCGAACTCAATTTCATGAGAGCATCCTGATGAATCGGACTCGCCTTAAACATGGACGGTATTGATGTCGAAGTCGCGGGACTTGATACATGTAGTCCCGATCATATGGGCTGGCGAACTGCAATTACGAATGTTCGGCGTTTTCTTCTGGGGACAAATTTCTTCGGCCGCAATGCGCCGGTTTTCCACGGAGCCATGAGCCGGTAGAGGATCTACGATTTGTGAACGGCGAAACGGCGGTGTGGTGCGAGAATTGTGCCGACCCTTCTATTTGCCGGGCATATAGATAGATTATGGTGCGCAATCTATCCAGATCCTTGGGGCGATAGAAATTATGTTGGAGTGATTTATTAGGATACCTAATTATTTGGGCTGTTATCTGACACTATCAGCGACGCTACCTGCAGCTCTCGCGCCGGCCCCCGACGTACCGCGCTGGGCGAACTACTGAAGTAAATGCCTGTGGTGATAAATCCCCTGATGTGAATCCGGGAGACGGGCGCTCGCTCATCATGCCGGGGGCCGTCTGTGTACGAATTTGCTTGGGGATCGAATATGCATTAAGAGCGATTGGAGCCTGATTCATCGCGCATATCAAATTTAATGCAGACTGCATTTAAACTTGGCTGTTCTGGGTCTTTGAGGTTCCGTCTGTTTTTCATGTTCAAGGATGCGAGCATTATGCCTACTGGATTTTTTGCTGTTTCCTGTGTGCCGGCCCGGTCGCTCATGAACTGGGTTGGCAACATAACTACCGTGCATGGAATGACGACGTTTGTGATTGTACAAGCCATTAACACAAAACCCATATTATCGAATCGCGGGAAATTCTTTGCCGCTGGAACCCATGGTGCAGACGTATGGCGTGGGTTTTCAGCGTACTTGGGAAGAACAACGAGACGGTGAATCTCGTGGGCGCATGAATGATGTCGTCAGTGCACCAGTCGCCCCAAAGGAACGCGTGGCGCCCGAGCGATGCCCATGGAGCGAACAGGAAAATATTTCGTTGTCCAAATTGTTATGGAGAATGATATGAAAGCAGTTCCCCCGCAAGCTGGAGCGGACTTTAAACACTCTTACCGTCCTGTATTGAGAGAATCGATGGACCACATAGAATTGCGCGATGACGAGTGGGCCTTGGTCGAGCCGCTTGTCAATTGTTTTGAGCAACATGCAAATCGACGAGGCAGGCCGAACGTGGATGTTCGTCGAATTGTCAATGCGGTCATCTGGATATTCACTACCGGACAACCTTGGTCAGAATTACCGTTGCGCTATCCGTCGGTTCCGACTGTCCGCAGACGATTTGGAAAATGGCAACAGGACGGCGTGCTTGAAAGAATTTTTCATATATTGGAGAAAAATGGTCATCCGCTGGCTGATGGGTATGCGGAGCGGATCAGACTAGGTCACGATAGGGTCACGAACCGGCCTGATCCGGTTTCTTCGCTTGGAAATAGTCAACCCGTGGCAGACCTCGAAGAGTCAGGTAATACCGAAAACTTCAAAGGGCGAGGTGAGGAACCCGATATCGTCGCGGCATGGGGAGTTCTTGCACTTGCCCACGGCCGGGTCTATCGGCCATACGGCTTGAAGAGTTCGCCTCCGGGGATAGAAATCGATTTCCGGGAGAGGTATGTTATACGTGTCATTGTGGAGCCCGTTGCAAATTCTATGTATCGCGCCTCGGCGGAGGTGCTATACGACGGAAACCGTATTGCCCGCTCGGGACTCATCGGCTCTTGTTGTCCTGCCGAGACGAAAGCGCAAGCAATTGCCATGAATTGGGCGCTTGAGCAGGTTGATGCTCATTGCCGACAAATAGGTGAACACCGGAATGGCCTAGCCTCAATTCCGGCGAAAGAGCGCGGACATTGATCGCTTGCAGAGAGAGTCTCGCTATAGGCTGATGGCGAGTTTGCCTCATCCTCTCATGACGTCAACCAAGAGTTGGCAGTGCTTTACCATACTCGCTGGTAACCCACGGTCGTCAATGTCTGTTCGTGACACTCGTTCGTGTCGCTCGCTTTGGGTTCTCGATTCATTGTGCATTGTGTTCTCCGTTTCGTCCATTTTACGAAACGTTGGTCTCCACTTTTTTCGCCTACCTCAGGGCATCGTAGATAAGTTCAAGGAAGATGTGTTCACGAGTCACGTCTCCTATCCTGGATAGTGAGGCAACGATTATTTGCGACGGACAAGCATCGCCAGTGCCGATCTGCGTGCGAGTGATTCGGTATAGCCAACCAATTCTTCGCGACGCTCTGCGGCGTTGCCTGCACTCAAGCGGTAAGTGGCGCTTCTCATGAAGAAGCCGGCCACTTCGACTTTCCCTTCATGGATAAGACTGTTGAGAGCTGTGCGGATATCGAGATTTGAAGGCACGAAAGCAGACAGGTGCGGCGCAAGGTGTTGAACGGTGTAGATATTCAACGGTTTCATGATCCGCAGGATTGCATCGGATAACCGGCTGTCCGGGGCTTTGTGTTGAGACATTGTCTTTTTCCAATGAGACGAAAAAAGCCAGAGCAAGACTCTGCTGTTTACGGGCATCGACTGCAAGACGACCGACTCTCGCGCTCGTGTGAGGACACGCCGCGAATGTCACGTTGCCGACAGGCGGTATGCCGAATCGTGTCTATCGCGGCAGGGCATAGTGCCTGCGCACGGACAGCCAAGCCAGTGCAGCGAGTGCCCCCCAGCATGCCAGCCGCCTCGTGGTGGTGTCCGCGTAAGATTTGCGTTGTAACTCAATCATCGGAGTTACCTATCTCGCCAGCTCCGCCATCCCGGTCAGTAACAGCGGAAAACTGATGCCCCGGGGAACCAGAGTCGGTTGTCGCCATGTATGGTGTGAGGACCTCGTTGCCAGCATCCTCAAACATCGCGGCCAGCACAGTCCCCTCGACTAGCGCCATGGTTTCCGAGTGAACGACATGGCCATCAGATATGCTGTCCTCTTTCACGGAATCACATGGCGTGGCGCACTCAATGCGTGTCAACTCACTGAAATTTTCGTCTGCATCGACCTGGAACGTATGCATGCCGCCGTGCTGCCCCATGTACCGCACCAGTAATAGCGCGCCAGAAAGTCGCCCCTGCTGCGCATCGTCCTCGCTGATGGGCTGAGGATAGCCGTATTTTCCGTGTCCGCCATCGAACACGTAGTTGTGGCGCGGCTTACCTGTCGCTCCGTGGGGCGCGCCTTCGCCTACGGCCACCGGTGTCGACACTCCGGCCCAGATTGATGTGCTTGACGTGGTTTCCCGCGCTGGCGGCTTGCCGCAGCCAGTGAGTAGGGCGGTCAACGCGCACAGTACCACCAGATATCTCGTATTGTTCACACCACTCTCCATTCGATCAGGCGAGCGCAGTCGCCGTATGTCCCTGCGTACTGCTCGCACAAATTTTCCATTCTCTGCGGAGATAGTACGAATGCCTAGTGGGGCGGCGCAATAGCCGACGACGTGTTTGATGTGTTCCGGAGACAAGCCCGACACAATTCGGATATATCCCATAGCCAAGCCTTGCTGCTGGGTGCTAACGACTCCCTGAAAGCTCAATCTGGAATCCGCAGTCAGTACCGGTTCATGGGGGAAATGGGGCAGGATGACTCAATATAGATAGGATATCGCATTAAATAGGCGGGGGCATACTAGGCGGCGAGAGCAGTCGTATCTTTGAGTCGCAGCGGGCAAGATCAAATTGCCCTTTGGAATGCGCTGCGTCAACTTGGCCCCTGAAATCGGAGGGCTGGGCTCCTGAAACGTTCAAGGTCGAGCGTGACGTTCGTTCTGGCCATGGCGTTGCGATGGTCCGTTTTGGCCGAGTTGTTCAGATGCCAGGAGGATCGAATCGTGAGTAGTAGAGCCTTGACTTTCATTTGTTTGACGGTATTGCTGATAAAGGCTTTGGTTACTTTCGCATCGCGCTTTGCCCGTAGTATGAAGTCCGCCGTCTGACCTGTCCGATCAACCATCCTGTAAAGATACGCCCACGTGCGGCGCGTTGGGACATCGTGCCGCACAGCGGTGCAAGACTCCTCCCATAGGAAAGGGTTGCCAGACCGTCGAGAATATAAAGGCTCCCTTCAGGAGGGAAGGCGCGGCGGCTTCAGGCTGCTGAATAGGATCAAAAGCATTTCGGGTCGGCAAACACTTGATCGGCTGACCGCGGTGTTATGCGTGGGTGGTGAGGGCGGACATCCGCGATGTTCACTGTGATTGCGGCCGGTGGTGGTGGGTGCAAGAGCACGCTGTGCACGGAAGAGTTGCGGTCAACGATTGGGTGAGGGGTTTTGCCTTTCGCCGGGCTTCTCGATAGAAGATTTTTTCAGACTGAATGATCCTGGGATTTTGCGAGCATCCCCGCCAGCGATCGGTTCTCTAAATGTCGTACTGCCCGCTTCGGGCCGGTATCCCGCCGGATGTTCGTCGTGATGGCGGTTTGCGGTGGCGACAATTCCTCATTCGTTGCGTTCCATTGCGCACAGGCTGTGTCCGAGTGGGTTGCAAGTTCCGAGTTTTGTCGCTCACTCCTGCTTTTGGCATGGCGAGAGAAAGTGGCGCGAGCGACGGAGATCTGGGTGGTAAGCACCTGAACCGATGGTTAGGTTGGTCCTGTTGGAGAGCAGCTGTCGGGAGTCCATCGGCGCGCATTTTTGGGGCGTGCGGCGGTTGGGTCGAGATGGCAGTGCCTACCGATTTCTGGCTCAGGACAGACTGGAACGTTTCGACATCCCTGAATAGTCGTATCGCCGGTTCGGCTGAGGGGGATGCATGGGTGTGAGGTGGTGTGTTGCATTCGTGTTTGGTGAGGTGCCTGAATAGGGGAATGCCGCAGTATTTCGAGCGGATTTTGGGACGTTGGTGACGGTGACTATGAAGTCAAGGATTGATTTGGAGGGCGTGCTGGCGCGCCTGCTCGATGCGATGTTAATTGCGCTGGGCGCGGCTCTGGCTTCGCGCTTTACGAGGTCCAGCGCCGGGTTCTCGATCGTTGATGTCGCGTTCTGCATGACGTTCGCAATTTTTGTGTTGCCATGGTTCGGTATTTACGATTCGTGGCGCGGCCGCTCGAAATGGCGTATGAGTGTGAACACTGTGTTCGGCTGGATCGCTGTGCAGGCCTGTGGTCTTGCATTGATGTTTCTGCTTCACCGTACTGCGTTAGTGTCGCGGATCTGGTGCGTGAGTTGGACCGTGTCGACCGCAGTTGCGCTCGTCATGTCGCGGCTGATCGCGTATGTTGTGCTCGCCCGGATGAGGCGCGCTGGGCGCAACTTACGCATGGTGGCCGTGATGGGTGCCGGTGCGCATCGTGACAGCGTAATCGCCAACATCGTGGATTCGCCTGGTGCGGGCTTTCGAGCAGTTGCCACGTTCAACACGCGGCACGGTAGCGAACCCGATTTTTCTGGATTGCCCTCATTCGGTAATCTGCACGAATTTGCGGCTTGGGTACGCCGTGAACATATCGAGGAGGTGTGGCTCGCGCTTTCGATGTCCGAAGAGCAAACGGTGTTGCGTGTCCTCGACGAATTTAGTGGCGACTTGGTCAATTTGCGCTTCATTCCCGATATGCGCGGCATCGCGATGTTCGAGCGTAATGTTGTCGATCTAATCGGCGTGCCTGCTATCAATCTGATGGCCTCGCCAATGACACCGTACGCCCTGATTCTGAAGGCGATATTCGATCGGCTGTTTGCCGCTGCGATCCTGCTCGTGTTGTCGCCGGTAATATTGTCGATCGCCGTGGCTGTCAAATTGACTTCGAAGGGGCCGGTGTTGTTTACTCAGCGGCGCAGGGGTATGGACGGACGCGTTTTTCGAATCTATAAATTCCGCTCGATGCGTGTCCATACGGAGCAGGCCGGCGTGATTTGCCAGGCTACTCGCGGGGATCCGCGCATCACGCGTGTCGGCGCATTTTTGCGCCGTACGAGTCTCGACGAGTTGCCGCAGTTTCTGAACGTGCTGCGCGGCGAGATGTCGGTAGTGGGGCCGCGGCCGCACGCGATCGAACACGACCATCTGTACCGCATGATTGTCGACGGCTATATCCATCGTTACCGGATCAAGCCGGGAATAACCGGATGGGCACAAGTGAATGGATTTCGCGGGGAGACAGATCGAATCGAAAAGATGCGTGAACGTATCGAGCATGATCTGTATTACCTAAGGAATTGGTCGTTCGGGTTGGATATGCGCATTGTTCTTGCGACGGTGGTGAAGGGGGGGCTGCATCGGAATGCGTATTGATGCGTGGTTTTTCTGATGTTCTGTGAAGACATTCTTTCCGCGAAGGAATACGGCGTATCACGGGGCACATATCCTAATGGAACATGAATCATGTCTGCCCGGGACCGGGCAGCGGGGCGGCGCTACTGCGCGCTCGTTTGAATGGGTTGAACACGATGTCAGCGGTAAATCAGAACCGGCCGGCGTATTGGCTCGGAGCACTCATGGCAGCGGTGACACTGCTGACCAGCGCGTGCGCGGTGGCGCCGGGCATGCGGATGGAAACGTCCCGGATGCAGGACGTATCAGGCGCTTCGGGTTCCGCCGGAGAAGCCAGCACGACTGTGGCGAGCGAGAGGGGCGATGCAGCACGTGGCACGCCGGATATCGCGATTACGGAAGTTGATGCGGCGCTGATCTTGCGCCTCGCTCAAAACCGTCAGCAACAGCAACTTGAGATCTCGCAGTTGCTGTCCGGAGCGCCGCAGGCTTATGCCGTCGGCCCCGGCGATGTGCTGCAAATCGTCGTCTGGGACCATCCGGAGTTTGCAGCGGCGCTGGGTTCCGCGCAAACGCAGTCGTCGGTACGGCCGGGTGACCCGCTTGCCGGATTCGTCGTCGATCAGAACGGCAGTCTGACCTTTCCGTATGCGGGCGCGTTGCACGTGGCGGGACTGCGTACTGAGGAGATACAGCAGCACTTGAGCGCTGCGCTCGCGAAGTACTTCGTCAAACCACAGGTGACAGTGCGGATGGCTTCTTATCGCGCGCAACAGGTGTATGTCGATGGTGAAGTGCATAGTGCTGGCGCGTTGGCTGTCAATGACGTGCCCATGTCACTTTACGAAGCAATCGGCCGTGCGGGCGGATTCAGTGAAACGGCCGACCAGAGCGACCTTGTGCTGGTGCGGCACGGCCAGTCATATCGCGTGAACCTGACGCAGTTGTTGGCTCAGGGCGTGAGTCCGTCGTGGCTTTATCTGAAACCGGGCGATTTGCTTCGCGTCGTCTCGCGCGACGAAAACGACGTTTACGTGATGGGCGAAGTGAACAAGCCGGTGTTGGCGATTCCGCGCAGAACCGGCCGCATTACGCTCGCGGACGCATTGTCGCAGGCGGGTAGCGTGAATGCCTCTACAGCTGACGCCGCGCAAATGTTCGTGATTCGCGGTTCCCTGAGCGGGACGCCGCAGGTATTTCACCTCGATGGCCGTTCGCCGGTCGCGATGCTGCTCGCCAAGGATTTCGATTTGCAGCCGAAAGACGTCGTGTACGTGGACGGCAGTGGTCTCGTTCGCTTCAATCGCGTGTTGAGCTTGTTGATGCCACTGATTAGCACCGGGTTGACGGCGGGGGTGATCGCGAAATGATCGGAGTTCTGATGGTGTGTGAAGGTAATATTTGCCGGAGTCCGATTGCGCAGGCGTTTCTCGAGCGGGGGTTGCCGTCCCTTGCCGTTCGGTCTGCCGGTACGCGGGCGCTGGTTGGCAGGCATGCCGATCCGCTTGCGGTGGAGATCGCGCGTGGGCGTGGTATGGACATCAGCTGCCATGTAGCGCAGGCGCTCAGCAACGAACATGTGGACGAGGCAGACCTGATCCTGACCATGACGAATGCACAGCGCACGCTGGTCTTCAATCACTTCCCGTTTGCAAGGGGCAAGGTTTTCCGTCTGGGCGAACACGAGCAAATCGACATCGTGGATCCGTATCAACGTAATCGTGCCATTTTTGAACTCGCTTTTGCGCAAATCGAACACTGTGTTTCGAAGTGGTGCACAGACATTGCAAGGCTGGTTCACTGAGTCATGAAATTACTTCATCAGGAACGCTCGCCCGGCACCCCGGGCGACAAAGAAATCGCACTGTCCGAAGTCATGGCGCTGCTTGTCGAGAACCGGTTTTTGATCGCCGTGACCACAGCGGTGGTTCTGCTTCTCGGCGTTGCCTATGCATTCATCGGCACGCCGATGTACAAGGCCGATGTGATGATTCAAATCGACGACGACGCGAGCAGTGGGACGCTCAATGACAAGCTAGGCGATCTCGCGTCAATGTTCCAGAGCAAGGCGACGGCGGAGGCCGAAATCGAACTGATCCGCTCGCGGATGGTGATTGAAGAAACCGTTCGAGGCTTGCACCTTGACGTGAAGGCCTTGCCACACCGTCTTCCGCTGATCGGCGCGTTGATCGCACGGTACGCCGCCCCGGACAGCCCCGCGAGTTCCGTAATGGGAATGAGCCCCTTTGCCTGGGGTGGCGAGAGTCTGGCCGTCGCGCAATTCGACGTTCCCGCCGCGCTTTATAACCAGACCTTCAGATTGGTCGTTGGTGAGGGGCAGACCTTGGAGTTACGCGATCCGGACGGCCGTGTCGTATTGCGCGGCCGGGTTGGCGTCGCTGCGCAGGGAACGACACAGTACGGCCAGATCCAATTGAGCGTGGATCGTATGGTTGCACGTGTGGGCACGTCGTTCGACCTGAAACGTGCCTCGACGCAACTCACGACTGTCGATTTGCAAAACGCGCTTGACATCAACGAGAAGGCGAAGCCGTCTGGCATGATTTCTATCGCGCTGTACGGCGAAGACGCGATCCGTACGGCGGAGACCGTGAACCGTGTCGCGAACATTTACGTTCAGCGAAACGTGGACCGCAAGTCCGCGCAGGCGGCGCAGATGCTGCGGTTTCTCAGCGAGCAACTGCCTCAACTGCGGTCCGACCTTGACCAGGCTGAGGCGAGGTACAACGCGTTCCGTGCGGAAAACGGCACTGTGGATCTGGAGGCTGAAGGCAAGCTGCTGTTGCAATCTATCGTCGATAGCAAGACCCGGTTGATCGAGTTGCAGGAGCAACGGGCGGCACTCGCGCAGCGGTATACCCCAGAGCACCCGTCCGTGCAGGCAATCGACGCCCAGATCCGTGAACTACACCAACAGCAGGGTGGCTTCAATCAAAAGATCACGGCGTTGCCGAACGTGCAGCAGCAGGCACTGCGACTAATGCGTGATGTGCGAGTCGACACGGATCTGTACACGAAGCTGCTCGACAGCACGCAACAATTGCGCGTGCTGAAAGCAGGGCAGTTGGGCAACGTACATACGGTCGATTACGCGGAGGCGGCCGAAGCGCCCGTCAAGCCGAGGAAAATCCTGGTGGTCGCGCTCTCGGGCGTCATCGGATTGCTGCTCGGATGCTCAATCGCATTTGTTCGCTATACGCTCAATCGTGGACTCGAGACCCCCTCGGAAATCGAAGATGCAGTCGGTGTGCCGGTGTACGCGATCGTCTCGCGCAGCGCGCGACAGCGCGCATTGAGATCATCGGAACGTAGTGGTGGTTCGGGGTCGAGCGTGCTTGCTGCTGTCCATCCTCATGACATCGCGGTGGAAGGCATTCGCAGTTTGAGAACGGTATTGCAACTCGGCCTGCTCAAATCGGACAACAACATCGTGATGCTGACTGGGCCGCGGCCGGGTATCGGCAAGTCGTTCCTCTCGGTGAATTTGTCCGCGGTGCTATCGGCTGGCGGCAAACGCGTGCTGCTGATCGACTCGGACATGCGCCGAGGCGATATTCACAAGCATTTCGCGCTGCCGCGCAAGCCGGGCCTTTCCGATGTGATCTGCGGGGCGGATCCCCGTGGAGCGGTCCACTGTCAGGCCTTGCCCAACCTTGACGTGCTGATGAGCGGTAGCGCTGCTTCCAGTCCGGCCGAGATGTTGATGAGTGAGGCGTTCGGGAATTTGCTGGCGGCGTTCAGCAAGCAATACGACGTGGTGATCATCGATTCGCCGCCAGTCCTTGCTGTGACCGACCCGGTGCTGATCGCCAGGCACGCAGGGCTGACTTTGCTCGTGGTCCGTCACGGTCGCCACACGTCGGCTGAACTTCAGGAAAGCACGCGTCAGTTGAGCAGCGCGGGCAGCATAGTCGACGGCATCTTGTTGAACGACGTCCCTCAACGAGCGAGCGCGTATGGTGCGTTCTCTGAGTATGAAGCCGAGAAGACCTCTTGATGGGTAATGTGAAACAACCTTGGTACCGGAAGGCGTCATTCACGAACTTCGCACCGCGTTGCTTGCGGGTGCGCTATCAGTACATGGCTCGCTTATGAACAGGAAGATATTGGTCACCTTCGGAACCCGTCCCGAGGCCATCAAGATGGCGCCGCTCGTCCGGCAACTCAAGAGCACTGAAGGAATCGCCTGCTTTGTGTGTGTGACCGGACAGCACCGGGAAATGCTTGATCAGGTGTTGAGGCTGTTTCAGATTCGTCCGCATTTTGATCTGAACGTGATGAAACGAAATCAGGACTTATTTGACATTACGAGTTCGATCATGCTGGGCATGCGAGATGTTTTGAAGGACTGCAGGCCGGATCTGATGCTGGTGCATGGCGATACCTCGACTACGCTGGCTGCCAGTCTCGCTGCTTTTTATCAGCGCATTCCAGTCGGGCATGTCGAGGCCGGGTTGCGAACCGGTGATCTTCAATCGCCGTGGCCCGAGGAAGCGAACCGTAGACTGACCGGCGTTCTGGCCGAGAAACACTTCGCGCCTACCGAGCGCTCCCGACAGAACCTGCTCGCCGAGAACGTGCCGGATGAGCGCATCCTCGTAACCGGCAATACGGTGATCGACGCGTTGCTGCACGTGCGCGAGCGGCTCGCGGGCGATGCCCGACTACGTGAGGAAGCCGAGCAACTCCTCCCGGCACTCGCGCCGAACCGCCGTTTGATCCTGGTCACCGGACACCGCCGCGAGAGCTTCGGCGGTGGGTTCGAGCGCATCTGTTCCGCGCTGGCGCAACTCGCGCGCGCGTATCCGGATGTCGACATCGTCTACCCGGTTCACCTCAATCCGGGTGTGCGCGAACCGGTGAACCGGATTCTGACCGGTATTGCGAACGTCCATCTGATCGAACCGCTCGACTATCTCCCCTTCGTTTGCCTGATGGATCGCGCGTATCTGATTCTGACCGACTCCGGTGGAATTCAGGAAGAGGCGCCTTCGCTTGGCAAGCCCGTGCTGGTGATGCGCGAGACCACTGAGCGTCAGGAGGCGGTCGATGCCGGGGTAGTGAAACTTGTGGGAACGGACGTGCATAGGATTGTCGATGGTGTATCTGAGTTGCTATGCAAAGCAAGCATTTACAGAGCGATGAGCGTGCGCGGTAACCCATATGGCGATGGATATGCCTGCGCGCGCATTGCGAAGGCGTTACTTGAAGATGATTTCGGTCCGGCGCTGGCGATCTGAGCGAATACAACCTGTTTACGGATATAACGAATATGGATTTTGAAACTGTTTCGGTGGTCGGACTCGGCTACATAGGACTTCCAACAGCAGCCGCATTCGCGGCGAGGCGCAAACGAGTCATCGGTGTGGACATCAGCCAGCACGCGGTCGACACAATCAACCGCGGTGCAATTCATATCGTTGAGCCGGAGCTTGACATGCTGGTGCACGCGGCGGTGACGCAGGGATATTTGCGCGCCACGATCACGCCCGAACCGGCGGACGCGTTCCTGATTGCTGTGCCGACACCGTTTTCGGACGGCTATAAGCCGGATCTCCGGTTCATCGAGGCAGCGAGCCGGGCGATCGCACCGGTGCTCAAGAAAGGTGATCTGGTTGTGCTCGAATCTACTTCGCCGGTCGGCACCACCGAGCAGATGGCAGCTTGGATGGCGGACCTTCGGCCCGATCTTACATTCCCGCAACTAGCGGGCGAGCAATCGGACATCCGCGTTGCGCATTGCCCTGAACGTGTGCTCCCCGGTCACGTGATTCGGGAGCTGGTCGAAAATGACCGTGTAATTGGCGGCATGACGCCACGATGCAGTGAGTTGGCACGCGAGCTCTATCAAAGCTTCGTGCGTGGCGACTGCATTCTGACGGACGCCCGTACGGCCGAAATGTGCAAGCTCACGGAGAACTCATTCCGCGACGTCAACATTGCGTTCGCCAACGAACTCTCGATCATCTGCGACAAACTCGATATTAACGTGTGGGAGTTGATCCGTCTCGCCAACCGGCATCCACGCGTTAGCATTTTGCAGCCGGGACCGGGTGTAGGTGGTCACTGTATCGCCGTTGACCCTTGGTTCATTGTGGACTCCGCGCCAGAACAGGCGCGACTGATTCGCACTGCGCGAACGGTCAATGACGATAAGCCAGGCTATGTGATCGATCGTGTCGAGCGCGCGGCGAGGCGCTTCAAGGATCCGGTGATCGCGTGTCTCGGACTGGCTTTCAAAGCGAATATCGACGACCTGCGCGAAAGTCCGGCGCTCGAAATTGCAGACGAACTCGCCGGGCGATTCGCCGGGCAGGTGATAGTCGTGGAGCCGAATGTCAGAACGTTGCCGGAAGCGCTCGACGGCAAGGTCCGGCTCTGCGAATTGAGCGAAGCACTGCTGGAAGCAGACATCATCGTCATTCTGGTCGACCATGCGCAGTTTCGGCGCGTGGACCCCGTGAAATTCCAGGCGAAAGTCGTGATCGATACGCGTGGGGTGCTGGCGCATGCGTGACCGACCGCGCCCGCTCGATACGTCAACGTCGGGGCCCTTCGCGAGAGAGCAAACGGCTACGCGCGTCGGCTCTGCCACGAAGGCGTCGCGTCTTCGCACGAATTTCCTGGCCATGATGGTCTGGCAGGTGGGCAATTACATCGTGCCGTTGGCGACCTTTCCGTACTTGACACGCGTGCTCGGTGCGGCGCATTTCGGCGTGCTTGGCTACGCGACGGCGATTGCCACTTACGGCATGCTGGTGACCGAGTGGGGGTTTTTTCTCAGCGGTCCCAAGGCAGTCGTCGAACGTCGGGGCCAGCCTGGTCTTCTTAACGAACTCGTCTGGTCGACGATGATCGCCAAAGGTTGTCTTTGCGCGATCTCGTTCGTTATCCTGCTGGTCATCGCGCGCTTCGACAGCAAGCTCGCTTTGGTCTGCCCGGTGGTGCTCGCTGCCTGGCTGACTGTGATCGGCAATGTTTTTACGTTGAACTGGCTGTTACAGGGATTGGAACGGTTCTCCGTCTTTTCCGCCGTCGCGCTGACCGGACGATTTTTGACGTTGCCGCTGACATTCGTTTTTGTGCATCGTAGTAGCGACGTCGCAATTGCAGCGGGAATCCAGGGGGGGAGCGCGATCTTCACGGGATTTTTTTCACTGATTGCCGTATGGCGTCTCGGCGTATTGCGCCGCCCCTGCGCGTCGGCTAGCTCGGTTTGGCTGCGTATTCGGGAAGGCGCCGACATGTTCGTGTCGTCCGCGTCGGTGAGCCTGTTTAGCGTGACGAACGCGGTGATTCTTGCGTCGATGACGACGCCCTATCAGGTCGGTATCTACATCGCGGCCGACAAGTTGAAGACCGCGGGCAACATGGTCCCGGCACAGATCACGACGGTGTGCTACCCACGTGTCACAGCGCTGTTCAGCACGCAATCCCGTGCCGCTGCCCGGCTTACGGTCATTGGCGCCGCAGCCACATTTTCGACCACGGTTGCTGGTGCGCTCGCCTTTATTTATCTGTCCGCTCCGCTTTCGACATTCGTGCTGGGCGCCGGCTTCCAGGGCGCCTCGTCGGTGTTGAAGCTACTTTGTTTCGCCACCGTTTTTGGCAATCTCGCGTACTTCCTCGGATTGCAGGTGCTCGTGCCGTTCGGAAGCGCACGCACGCGTTCAATGATCATGCTGGCGGCGGGCGTGCTGAACGTTGCGCTGGCGATCGTCTTGACCCCACGGTTTGGTGCTGATGGCGCTGCGGCGTCGTTTCTTCTCGCTGAGATGGCGATACTTGTTATTTATGTGGCGATGATTTTGAGCAAACCATCGTTGCGCAATCACTTTGCTCAATTGTTGAATCGATGATGGAAAGCAGAGTTCCTATTCACGTTATATCGCTACCGCATTCGGGACGTCGCGACGCGATCTCCAAGGTGTTGACGGACCATGGCGCGGTATTCCGCATCAAGGACGCCGTCGATGCGCAAGCGCTCACCGAAGCCGAACTGCATGCCTCCTGTGACGACGGCGTGGCGCGCGAGCGCTACGGCCGTTCAATGACTCACGCGGAGGTGGCGTGCTTCATGAGTCATCGTTCGGTGTGGCGCACGATTGTGGATACTGGCCACGCCGCGGTGGTTCTGGAAGACGACGCGGTTCTGGAACCTGCGTTTTTCGATCGCGTGTTGCGGGCGAGCGAGACCGAACTATCGAGCCATGCCGACATTGTGTTGCTCGGACGATCCAAGTTGCGGCGCGCGGCGTCATCCTGGACCTACTTCAACGAGCCGCTCAAGCAGGTCGCGACGGTAGCCGGATTGCGGATCGGCATTCCGTTCAAGCAGTGGACGTCAGGGGCGGTAGGCTACTGGATATCCGTACAGGCGGCTCGTCAGGCACTTGCCTACGCCGACGGGCCAATCGGCGCATTGCTCGATGACTGGCCATGGCACCGGGATCACGGAGGTTCTCGCGTGCTCGAATTGCGCCCCTATGCGGTATGGGAAGACTTCGAGCGACTGCCTAGCAGTATCGAGCGGGAGCGTAAAGCGCGCACGAACTCACGAACGTCGTTGCATGAAGCTGCACTCTGGCCGCTGCGCCTCGTGCGAACCGCGGTCAGGTGGAGTGCTGTCGCATGGCGTCGGCTGTCATCGCTAGGTGAGGCCGGAAGGGCACACCATGAGTGACGTGATACCGATGCACCGGCACGGGGGGCAAAGCGGCGCGAGCGTGTGCAAGCCGACGCAATGGGCACCCATCTCGCTGCGATGGGCAATATTTGCCGTTGGCCTCGCGCTGTCTCCGTTCGCGGATTTCCTGTCAGTCAGGGCCGTGCACGGGCTCGACGCTGCCAGCGGCGACGCACGTTACTCGTTGTTCGTGCGAGGGGGCATGGTGATCGGACTGTTCATTGTCCTGTTGACGAGCGGCAGGGTGAGGCTGTCGAGTTGGCGCACCGCGCTGTTGGCGATGGTCGCGATTGTTGCGTCGGCCGTGACCTACGCGTTCGGCGATATGTCGAGCGCCGAGTTTGCCCTGCAGGCTGTTTTCGTTCTCAAGGTGTTCTCCTTTTTTGTGTGCTTCGCGGCCCTTTCTGGGATGAGCAACCGGCAACTCGATGAACTCGAACCGATCATGCGCTTCACCCTGCTGGCCTACGCGTTATCGATTATCGCGGGGGCGGTGTTTTCGATCGACATCTTTCGCAGTTACTGGGCTAACACCCAGATTCGTTCTGGCTACAAAGGCATCGTGTATGCGCAGAACGAAGCCTCGGCATTGATGATCGCGGGGCTCGGCTATGGCCTGCTCAGCGCGTTGACGTCGGGCTGGTCGGCATGGCGTCGTGTGCTGGTGGGCAGTATCGTGCTGGCTTCGCTCCTGGTAGGCACGAAGGCCGCTATGGCTGGAGTCATTGCGATGACGTGTTCATATCTTTATTGCCGGCATCGGATTCTGCAGGCGACGATTCGCGCGTTGGCTGTCGCCGGAGTGCTGGCCGGTATCGCACTCGCCGTCTACCTGTCGGTGCCGAGCGTGAGGAGAGCCGTCCAGCTCAGTCTGCAATACTTCATGTATCAGCATGACCGCGCCGGCGGCGCAGGCATGCTCTCTACGGTCCTGTCAGGACGTGACATCAAATTCTCGAACGTATGGGGCGGGCTGGCAAAGGACGACTACGTAGCGCTGTTGACTGGCGGCTATCCGGTCGTGCGCTATCTGGTTGAGATCGACGTGCCGGACTTGGTACTGGCGATGGGTTTGCCGGTTTGCGCCATCTATTTGTGGAGCGTGGGCAAAGCCTTCCTCTATGGCGAGGCCGGCGCAGTACCTCGGTTTGGCAAGTGGTTTTTTTTCGTTTTAATGGCCACGGCTTGCACAGCAGGACACGTACTCGTGTCCGCGATCGTTAGCCCATATCTGGCTATGATCGCCGTACTCGTCAAGCGTGCTGCGGCAGAGCGCCGATCCTCAACGAGGGAGGTCAGCGATGAGTAAGTGCAATGACTTTGATGCGAACACGCGACATGCGGCATCACTGATACGGGTTCTGCATGTAGGACCGGGGCGGGGGCAGCGAGGCGGTATTGCGTCTGTTCTCGCGGAACTCGGTACGCAGCAAAGTCGGTTCTTGCAAGAAGCCATTACCTTGACTATCTTCGAAACGAATGGGTTCCAGAGCGTGAGATCGTTGCTGTGCTTTCTGCTGCTCGATATTCCGCGCTTTCTGATTGCGGTGTTCAAGGGCGTCGACCTGGTTCACTTTCATGTGTCGGTCCGTGGATCGTTTTACCGAAAATTCATCCTGTACGTTCTCGCCACGCTTGTCGGCAAGAAGACGATTTTTCATCTGCACGCGGGGAACTTCCAGCATTTCTGGAGCAGTAGCGGGACCGTTGTACGTCAGGCGGCGTCGCGCTTTATTCGTGCCGCGGATGTCGTAGTGGCAGTTTCATCAGCAATTGCCGCCGAACTTGAGGAGCATCGAGGCGGTGCGCACGGCCTGTACGTGATCGGAAACACCGCGCATGGCGCTGAAGCGATGGCGGGCGCGGCGCTACGTGAAGGTTCGTATTCGAAGAATACGGGCATCGCACCGTACGTCGCCTTCGTCGGTAGATTGACAGAAGGAAAAGGGATCGACGACATGTTGAGGGCGACGGCGTTATTGAGTCATCAGGGAGTGAACTTTCAACTGCGGCTGGCGGGTACGGGAGACATGGATAAATGGACACGCGCAGCGATCCGCTACGGCGTGAGTGAGCAGGTCCGTTTCGTCGGCTGGCTGCAGGGTGATGAAAAACTCGCGTTCTATCGCGACGCTGTTCTGTTTTGCATGCCGAGCCATTTTGAATCGTTCGGCATCTCGACACTTGAGGCGATGTTCATCGGGCGGCCAGTCATCGGCACGCAAGTAGGCGGTTTCCTCGATCTGGTCGAGGACGGTGTCACCGGCTATCTCGTTCGTTGCAAGGACGTGCGTGCGCTCGCAGGCAGAATCCGGTATTTGATGGAACGTCCCGACATCGTGCGCGCGATGGGGGAGGCCGCTGTTTCGCGAGCGTTGAGTCGCTACTCGGTGGAGACGGTCATCGATCAATACGTTCAATGCTATCGGACGGTGTGCGAATCAAAGGGAGAGGAACGTATATGAGCGGGATACCGGTGCATCGATGGAAATTTATCTTCCTGCTAGGAAGCATTTTTAGCTTGGCTAGTGCGCAGGACTTGGGCGTTATTTGGACCGACCCGCAAATGACCGCATTGGCGAGTACATACGACCTGTTGTTCTCGGCGACCTGGGCCGATGGCATTGGAGCGGGCATCGGCGTTCAGGCGAATCCTGGCAATATTGCGGTAGTTGACGATCCGTTGGTGGCAGGAAGAAAAGCCATTCGCGTTCATATGTCCAAAGCCGAGGACTTTTCGAAGATTGCGAACGGCGTTCCCCGTGCAGAGCTGATCTTCCCAAAAGCGGTGAGTTTTTCGCAAGGCCCGGACTATCTGGTCAGATGGAGCACTTTTATCCCGGCTGGATTCGCATTCGACACGAAGCAGGCGCTCATCATTACACAGGTTCACCAGGGAGAGTGGACAGGAGGGCCAACGATCGCATTGAGCCTGCAAGGTAACCGGTACGCTGTTTCCGAGCGCGGGGGGGGCGATGCGAGGATCGTTTCTGCGGGGAAATGGCTATGTTGTGCCGACGCCGACGAGGGTAAATGGGTCAATTGGGCGCTGCGCTATGTCGCCGACGATTCCGGACATCACGCTTCGACCCAATTGTGGAAAGACGGGCACTCGGTGTTTGCGTCGCAAGGAGTAGCGAACGCCTATATGGGCGTGCAGGACGCGTATCTCAAGATGGGATTGTACAAGGCTGGATGGACCACTTCGCCGTCGGACGTCACCGACATTACGTTGTTTTTTGGGCCGGTGTCGGTCTCGAAGAAATGAGTGTAATGTCCACGACGAAGTCCCGGCGCGTGGAATTCAAAGAACATACAGAGTGGTTTTATGAAGCGCATTGAATTATTCGGATGTCCAATGGATGCGGCGACAATGGAGGAAACCGTTGCCGAGATTTCAACGCGAATCGTCACGAAGCAGTTTACGCAACACGTTGCTGTCAATGTAGCAAAGCTTGTGCATATGCAATCGGACATGCAACTCGCGCACTCGGTTCGATCCTGCGACCTGATCAGTGTCGACGGGATGGGCGTGGTTTGGGCTGCGCGGATGCTCGGCCATGCGGTGCCGGAGCGCGTCGCGGGTGTGGATCTGTTCGACCGCTTGTTGACGGAAGCGGCTAGCTTGGGGTGGCCGGTGTATCTGCTTGGCGCTGCCGACGAAGTTGTTGCACGGGTGGCGACGATATGTGCAATCCGCTATCCGAGGCTCCAGATTGCAGGCTACCACCACGGCTATTTTGGCGGCGACCAATGGTTGGTGGTCGACAGGATTCGTGAGTCGGGCGCGCGATTGCTTTTCGTGGCGATCACGTCTCCGACCAAGGAAAACTTCATTGAACGCTGGAAGGCCTCGCTCGGTGTCGACTTCGTGATGGGGGTTGGCGGTACATTCGATGTCGTGGCCGGCAAGGTCAACCGGGCGCCTCGCTGGATGCAGCGGGCGGGGATGGAGTGGCTCTTTCGGGTTCTGCAGGAACCACGCCGGATGTGGCGTCGCTATCTGGTTACCAACAGCAAGTTTGCACTGATGCTGGGTAAGGCGCTAACGGTTCAGCGACACTAAGTGTCAGGGAAGAGGCCGGTGCCGTGGCGGTTTTTCTTTCCGTATCATTTTTAAACAGGATGGGTTTCATGCTGTATATCTTTCGGATAGCACATTTCCTCCATTGCTTGCGTATTCCTTTTTTGCCGTGGATTTTGAAGGTTTTCAACAGGGTTGTTTTTTCGGTGTCCTTGCCCCCTTCTGTAACGATTGGGCGCAACGTGGTATTCGGTTATCAGGGGCTCGGAATCGTTGTGCACCGGCAGGCGGTGCTAGGTAACGATATCGTTATTGCACCCCATGTGGTGATTGGCGGGCGTGGTCAACCAGGTGCGCCGGTGATTGGGGACAATGTTCTGATCGGGGCCGGCGCGTGCATATTGGGACCGGTGGCCATCGGGCGCAACGCGAAGATTGGAGCGAACGCGGTGGTGACATCTGACGTGCCCCCTGACGTGACGGTAGTAGGTATCCCGGCTCGAATAGTTCAGCTACACCCCAAAAAAGCGGCCGAATATTTGGACTGACGCAGGATGCAAGAGCCGCCGAGGTGAATCATACACTTCATGATAACGGCGCTTCCCGCTGACTGCGGGACTTCCAGTCTAGCGCAGCAAGTTGTGCCAGTAACAAAGTTATTCCGGCATTACCCAGCAGTTCGCCCGGCCAAACGTCGATCTTGCCATACCAGAGTAGCCCTGCCAGATCGGTAAACTGTCCGGCCATGATCATTGCCATAATCAATCGGCTACCCAACCCTCGCCCTGGCGTGGCCATCAGCCACGCACCGCACAGAGTCAACACAACATCAAGCGTGATAGCTGTGTAAATCATCAATCGCTTCTCCCGATCACACGGTCTACGGCACGGTCTAGAAACCACTGACCGCGCCGTCTGACAAGGCGTAAGGCCATCTCAACCAGTGTCATGCCGAATAGGCCTACGCAGAAACTCACGCCAGCTCCCAACCGCACATCAGCATCTGGTAGCCAGTGTGCATTAATGGCTGGTGCGATAAAGGTAGCTGCTGCACAACCAACAAAAACCATGATCAGGCGTTCTCGGCGTGACATGCTTTTCTGCAGAGCAGCAGGTACAACCGCTCCCACCGCGCCAGCGGCCAATACCAGCAATTTATAGGGTAGTATCACAGTGGCAAGCATGTCCCACTCCAAGCGGCCTCATGGTAACTGTGGCCGATCACGTCCGGATTGCTGTAACGTTTAGCAGGCTCGAAGTCCGATCCCGACGCCACGGCATTTTTCACCTCATCATGTTGCCTTACGCAAGCAACGCCTTCCGGGCAATTTCCCAGCGCGCTAGTCGGTGCTCATGTCCAGCCATCGCCGGTCCGTTGACAACACGTGTGGTTCCGGGAAAATCGTTGCGATCGGCAAGGTCATTACAGCCGCGCGCTGACCAGAACCATGCAGCCGAGCGCGCCGCGAGAATCTCATCCTGCGCGAGTTGCTCCGGGTGTGCGAGCAGGTCGACTCCGAGAGCTGCGCCACACATACGGTAATTCTCGGCAAAGGTGATCTGCTTCAGACCGCGCCCGCGATAGCGCCAACCATCTCCTGAGGTCTCATCGCGGTTGCCGTAACGTCCTCCATACGCGAGATTTGCAATCGTCATTTGTCGAGCAAGCGGCACCATCCGTTCATGTGGATGGCGCCCTAATTGAGTGCGCATGGAGGCTGGAATGCGCGAGAAGATTGCTAGCGCCTCGGGGCGGTAGTTGAACGACTCGACGAGTTGAGTGAAACCCGCCGATTCGTGTCCGACCTGGGCAAGGAATGCGGCCTGACGAGCAGGCGTGTTGATTGCGAATTCTGCCAGCGCCATCATGACGGGCTCATACCAGCGGTCAACTGACTCGGGCGCGACAGCGACCGCATGCATAAACTGGATTCTGTCCATGTTTGCTCCCAAAGATAATTGTCACATCCGCTAACACACTCGCCGTACCGACCATGGGGGCCGCCCGAGACTGATCTGATTGTGGCTGCCAGAGTGCACACCGCAGCGAGCGATATCTCCGCCGTGGATGTCGTGAGCACCGGTCCGGACGTGCCCACGCCGATAGCCAGCCGTGCAGCTAGCCCCGCAATGCCCCACAGCCATCACGTCCTCCTCACAGTGGCCCGACGAGATTGTGGCCCCGTATGTGTCCGCTCATCAGTGATTCCTTGCGCGAATAGAGATGCCCATCAACACTCCGCTCGCCTCCAGGCTTCGCTTTGCGATACGACTATCTTAGAAACTTCGGAGCCAAGCCTCCAAGACAAAAAAATCGCCTGTCCGATTGTGATTGGCTACCCGGATTTATGATCACGAGCCAAATCGTCAGGAGTGTGGGCAGTTTGATGGCGACGACTTCAGAACTGCGAACTCCTGCAGAACCAGTTTCTCGCCGCAATCCGCCCGACGTGTCCGATGCTACCCGGCCAGTTGCCTGCAAAGCTCGCGTCGAACTCCCCGCGTCAGCGCAAATCGTCTCGTAGCTGAGCGTCACGAGCGATGCCTCACTGTCGCTCAGGCTGTGCAGGGCGAGCCAACGTATCGTATGGCGGATGACCACCGCCGGAAACCGATGGCAGCGATAAATCGATTTTTTGTCGTCACTTTATGCCGTGCAAACATCTCGCCAATGTGGCAGTGCCCTCACTCCTCGGGGGCGGGCTTTGTCTGGCCCGGGCGGGCATTGAAGTAGAAACTCAATACCTGTTGGGCGTTGGCACTGGTGTAACCCAAGATCGTGCCACCCAGTCCCGAGACGATCTCGGCGACCGCGGTGTCCCTGATACTGACGCCGCCGACCATCAGTCCGTAAGCGCCCGCGAGTGCCGCCGCGATCGTTCCGCCGAAGCAGACGAGCGAAATAATGCCGATGATCAGGGGCGCATCGCGCCTGCCGCGCTGACCGGGCCGACTATTTCGACGAGGCTTAAGCTTGTTACAGGCAGCTGCCAGCGCCTTTGCGTCCGCGAATCCGATCTTGGCCATCTGAGCGCAATACTTGTGCTCGGCCTCTGTGAGTGCGAGCAGTTGCTCGAGCGTAGCGGATTCCGTTGCATGCCAGATGTTGTGTAGACGAACCTGGACATTGTTTGCACCCACCGGATCCAGATTGAGTGCTTGCTCCAGAATGGCGATAGCGCTACCGGCAAAGGGACCGCTCAGCCCGAGCGCAATCATCGGAGCAAGTTCATGAACAATGGGCGGAGCACAACGGTCAGCATGCGAGTTCATTCAATTCCTCAGCCCGACGGCCGTGCCGCCCGCTATCATTCGGATGTTTCAAGCCGGTAGCGATATGCACGTGCCCGAACCGCCAGGTAGTTGCCTGCAATCCTGACTCACCCACTCGATGGTCGTGTCTTGCTGCGGCGTTTCAGTACACGGGTAGACGCACGGACCCTCCATTCGGGTGAAGCAGCCCGATTTCCCCTGATATGCCCAACGCAGGGCTTTCAATCGGGGCGTAGGACTGGTGCGAGCATTCTGAAGAGCAAGCCCAACACGAACCTGATATTTCCTGATATGGCTGCGGCCAGTCTTCAACAAGCGCCTATGCCAGTACGACGAAGACGCTTCCGTATCTTGCGCGAAATTAATGGCCCATGGCCTGATCGGTTGATTCAACCGGACAACCTCTTTCATGATCATTGCGGTGCTTGTGGATGGTTTACCAAGATTGTCCATCTAGCCGGATCAATATGCCATGCGTATTGCATATCCGGATATGGGAAGACTCTTGTCGCTGACCCATGGATTAGCAGGCCGACGGACAGAAGGGGCAGGTGCATAATAAAAAGGATTCCAAATCGTCGTGCTTTATTCTTGTTTCGTTTCTAGACTTCCATAGATCGCTTCGGGGCCGTGGATGCTAACGATAAAGTAGTAATCTGGTTCGCACCGCACCGCTCTCAACTTAAGTCTCACTGCATCAAGCGAGTTTGTACGCGAGATGGAAGTGGGGCCCGGCTTTTCTGGGTGGCTTGGGGTACGAGCGTGAGCACTGTATTCGGCATCGGGTCTGGCGGGTTGCCGTTAGCGCACTGACGAACCTTTCCTGGTAATGCGCTGATGCGCGGAAGGCGCGCGCCGAGGATGGGCTTGAGTGCGCCCGGTACGTACACCGGGTTAGGGCGACTGTCACGCTCGTCGTCGTGCGGCGCATCCAGATCGCGCTCAGCAGTGTGCACGGGTTATAGGCGCGGCTGAACCCGCTGATGCAGCGCGGATAGCGTAATACCAGCCCTCTGGCTGGCGCGCTTCATCTGGCGATAGTGCTGCCGACCCAGTACCTGTGCAATCCAGGGGCAGCGCGTGTCGGTCGGTGTCCGCTGGTGCAACAAACTCGAGTGCTTCTGTGCCTTCGGGAATAGCGCGCACCTGCTCAATAGTGCGAACTCGTGTTTCGTTCAAATCGATGGTCTTTCGTGAATCATCAACCATTCCGGTAGCATGTCGTCCGTCGGCAGTCACCCCTCCTGCGGGGCGTGTTTCTTCCGGGGCTCACAATCGCGTGAAAACGCGTCGGATATGGACTGCCCCGGCTCATGCGCCTGCGGACAGCGCTTCATCCATTCGCGGGTGATGGGGTGAGACGTTTCCCATGGTTGCGACCGCGGTTACCTCCTACAATTACTGACGTATCTTTTCGATCTGCCTCTAACCGCATCGCAGAAGAGTGAGTGGAATCGGGCTTCAGTCCCACACTTCGGTAGACGCTACCACTCTTGGTAAAACAAACATTAATGCACTGCTGGAATGTGGCCGGATTGTGGTGTCGCGGCAGAGGGTGTTAGAGCATTGGGCTGCGCTTTCTTTCCGGCAGGACGGCATCATGCCTGTTGTTGCGTGGCGATCCCGCAGGGGGCAGAGAAAGGTTTATTTCGGTATGCAATCGTCGTGACCTGACGCAAGGAGATGGATGCATCTCCAAGTCATATCTCGGCCTGTCACGGATGCGGAATGTTAGCAGGGAGCAGTGAAAGTAGGCTGGCGTTGAGGCATTTCCGCCAGCGAGCCGTAGCGGGATGTCTGGTCGTGTTCCTTAGCTTTGGCCTGCTTGGCTTCCGCCTCCTGTCCCTGCAGGTCTGGCACTTCGGCAAGTACTCGCGGCAGGCTGATGGAAACCGTATTTTTTTCATGCCGGTCGTGCCGAACCGGGGCATCATCACCGACCGTAACGGCGTGGTGCTGGCCAAGAACTATTCGGCGTATACGCTCGAAATCACCCCGTCGAAGCTGAACGACACGCTCGAAAACGTGATCGACAACCTGGCCACTGTGGTCTCGATCGACGCACGCGACCGCCGCCGCTTCAAGAAACTGCAGGAATACTCGAAGAACTTCGAGAGCCTGCCGATCCGCACCCGCCTCACCGACGACGAAGTCGCACGCTTCACCGCGCGGCGCTTCCGCTTTCCAGGCGTCGAAGTGTGTGCGCGCCTGTTCCGCCAATACCCGCTTGGACCCACGGCGGCGCACGTGATCGGCTATATCGGCCGGATTTCGCAGCGCGATCAGGATCGTATCGACGACGCCAGCGATCAGAACGACAGCGATCCGGACCACTACGATCCACGCCTCGACGCGAACAACTACAAGGGCACCGACTACATCGGCAAGATCGGCGTCGAGCAGAGCTACGAGACGGAACTGCACGGCCAGACCGGTTTTGAGGAAGTCGAAGTGACCGCGGGCGGCCGGCCCGTGCGCACGCTGTCGCGCACGCAGGCAACGCCGGGCAACAACCTCGAACTGTCGATCGACATCGGCCTCCAGCAGGTCGCCGAACAGGCGTTTGCGGGGCGCCGCGGAGCGCTGGTCGCGATCGAACCGGCAACCGGCGACGTGCTCGCGTTCGTGTCGGCGCCGAGCTTCGATCCGAATTCGTTTGTCGACGGTATCGATCAGCAGACCTGGGACGAGCTCAATAACTCGCCCGACCATCCGCTGTTGAACCGTCCGCTGCACGGCACCTATCCGCCGGGCTCGACCTACAAGCCGTTCATGGCGCTCGCCGCGCTGACGCTGCATAAGCGCACGCCGGGCTGGGGCTTCCAGGATCCGGGCTCGTACACGTTCGGCGGCCATACGTTCCGTAACGACGTGCGCTCGGGCCAGGGCTGGGTCGACATGAACCGTGCGATCGTGGTGTCGAACGACACGTATTTCTACATGCTCGCCCACGATCTCGGCGTCAACGCGATCGCCAATTTCATGAAGCCGTGGGGCTTCGGCCAGATCACGGGCATCGACATTTCGGGCGAAGCGCGCGGCATCCTGCCGTCCACGGAATGGAAACGCAAGGCGTACCGCAAGCCCGAGCAGCAGCGCTGGTATGAAGGCGAAACGATCAGTCTGGGCATCGGCCAGGGCTATAACTCGTTCACCATTCTGCAACTCGCCCACGCCACGGCCACGCTCGCGAACAACGGCATCGTGATGAAGCCGCACCTGGTGCGCGACATCGAGAATCCGATTACGAAAGACACGCGCCCGGTCGTGCGCGATCCGAGCGACAAGATCGCCGTGAAGCAATCCGACATCGACATCATCAAGCGCGCAATGGAAGGCGTCGTGACCAACGGTACGGCGTCGAAGGTGTTCGCCGGGACACCGTATCTGGCGGCTGCCAAGACCGGCACGACACAAGTGTTTTCGTTGCAAGGCGCCAACTACAAGGGGCATGCGATCGCCGAGCGTCTGCGCGACCACGCGCTGTTCATCGCGTTCGCGCCAGCCGAGCAACCGAAAATCGCGCTCGCGCTGATCGTTGAAAACGGTGGCTTTGGTGCGAGGATCGCAGCGCCCATTGCTCGACGAATACTGGATTACTGGAACGCCAGTAATGGGATAGGCGGCAGGGGACGGAAATAAGACCCCGCCAGCACGATCAACCTTCATCCCGTTCAGGAAGGGAGGCCGACGGACGCAACTCGCTGTGGAAAATGCATCGGCGGGAATGTCCATGGCACAGGGAGGGCACTTCACTGGGCTGGGGCGCATCCCTTACTCATGATGCGACGAGAGGCAACGTGATCCCAAACCGCTAATTTGGGCGGCAAAGAATTTCGATATGCTATCGATAGATATGCGTGCCAAGGGCGGGTTGAACAAGATGCAAACGGGTTGATGCATGCGCGACATTGTGTCATGAGTCGTCCATGGGAGCTCTCCCATGGACGACTCATGACGGATTGCCAATACTGTAGTCGACAGCTATTCACAAGGAGAGTTTGATGCGTCTCTGGATATTGCTGCAGGCCGCTGCACTCATGACCGTGACGGTGCTGCTCATATGGAACGGTATCGTGCATCGGTTAGTCCTGCGGTGCACGAGGTGGTTTGCGGACAGATTGCCGTGTCCTCCTGCATCCATACGGGGGAATGGAGCGGATTTCGAGTCGTGCGGTTTGTCTTCTGGCATTCGTTGCACTGGTTGCTCTAGCCATGATGCTGTCAATCGCAGTGTTGTTGCGCAGGTTGCCGGACCGCGGCGGGCTCCCTGCGACGAGTGCACAGCATTTTCGACTCCGAAGCCGTCAGTGCCGTATCGGGATTCGTGATGTCGACTTGGGATGCGGTGTCCACAAAAGTAGGGAGGGTGTACCACCGTGGATCCCGTCCTGGCCCGTGCTTGCGTTCTTTGGCTGCATTGGTGTGTGGTTGCGCGGAGGCGCATGCGGGCAGGGTTTCGTGGCTGTGATTCACTGTAAGACAGAGGTGTCTTGATGGTTTTTCCTGCAATGCTAATGATCGTTATCCAGTGGTATGGGCGGCTCATGATAAAGGCGCAGCGCACGTGGATCCTTTCCGGGTTCGCCGTGGCGCTGGTCGTTGGCGCGGCCAGCATCGCTGTACTCGATATGATGAGCCGGACCCTCGAGAGAGATGCTGTCCTTGTCGCGGCGTCTGCCGCCAGTGGGGCAAAAGGGGCGTCGATGAACAGCAGGTGCAGTGCTGTCGCTGCTGTTCATGTCGTAAATTCTGGTGCCTGTGGCGACGACGGCGCCTAGGGAGTCGGTATTTGTGCGTGCAGGGCTGTCTGCCGTGGCGGCCGGCACTTCGTACGCGGTTCCGTGATCAGGATTTGATGGGCTCTCAGGTGCCGAGAGTTCCACTTTAACTAAAGAAGCATCAAGGAGTTCAGAATGAATTTTCTCGCAAAACTAGGTTTGGTCGGTGTCACTGGCGCCATTTTTTTTATGGCTATCCCATCTGGGTACGCCCAAACAGCCGATGTTGTTCCAGTAGCATACAGCGCAGATCCCGTGAGCAACAGTGCGCACAATTCACGCATCGCCGTGTCCGCGCCGCGCTCTGCCGGGCATTCAAGGGTCGGTCACACGCGCCATATACGCCGCGGTCATTTCAAGCACCGCAGCTTCAAACGCCACGCATAGCGGTTTTGTGGCCAAGTCCGCCGGCGTCCTTGATGTAAATTCCTGTTATGCCTTCTTCGCGCTTATGTAACCATGCACCGATAACTGGCCAGCGTGGGAAGCGCCGCGATTGGCCGTCGTCGCTTGTCGGTGCGAGCAGATTTGGGACGCATCGGTGCTTGGTCTGTGCAAGGCCGTTGTGCGTATGGTTGTACTCAAAATGTGCCAGCGGCCCGTCTATGAAATCAAAGCGTCAGTGTGCCCTTGTTCAACCAATGCTTGTTCGTGTAGGGTGTTATTTGTACGACGCGCATAGTAGGCAAGCATATAGGGTAGGTCGATATTGATGGCGATCTTTTTCACAGAGTTCATCGAAAGGGGGCTGCGATGTCGCCCGGCTGTTGGATCTGTGAATGTCACGCCATGGAGGGCTCGCTAGGCTCTCCATGGCCCCAACTGAGAGGCTTTGCAATCCGAACAGAAACCGTCCCCGATCTCAATGTCCGGTCGACGCCGACTGCGACGGCTTTTCGGGGGGCGTTGCTCCAAGATCGGAGTTGAAGGGGGTGGTTGAGGCTGGATGAGTGGATGGCACGATGGTGAGTTGGACATCGCGTACAGGGAATGCCATCGAGCAGTTCGCAGCAGACAGGATAGTTTGTACATCCAACAGCAGTGCCCATTTTGTGGGCCAATAATCTGGCGTTAGTACCCATGCGCGCACAAGTAGATTGACTGAGCTCTCTGCATATTCAGTCACAACCGATATGGGCTCCGGATCCTGAAGGACACGACGATGTGAGCAGACCATAGTTCTCAGTGCGTCAAGTGCTGCGGCGACATTATCGCCATACCGGATGCCTACAACAAATTCGATGCGTCGCTGCGGATTGCGCGAGTAATTGACAACGGAACCCGACCACAACTTGCTGTTTGGTATCAATACGCAGATGCCGTCCGCGCGTCTGATACGTGTAGAGAACAGCCCGATTTCCTCCGTGGTTCCGAATCCAGAAAGTCCGTCACATTCGATCAGATCACCCACATGCGTGGGACGTAACAATAGCAGCATAATGCCAGCGGCAATGTTCTGAAGTGTCCCTTGGAGCGCTAGGCCAATGGCCAGTCCGGCTGCACCGATTACGGTGAGCACGCTGGCCGTTTGTATGCCGATCTGTCCAAGCACAGCGACAACAACTAGAATCCTCACTCCCCAGAGTGTGGCATGTCCTAATGCAGGGGCCAACGTCGCATCGCCGTGTACGCGCAGGGCGCCCTTGCGCACACCGCGTGCGCACAGACTCGACAGTTTCCAGCCAATGAACAGGATAAGGCTCGCGCTACCGAATCGGGCGGCGCTTGTCTGAAGAGCGGGCCAAGCAGCAATGTCGGCCCAGTTGACGGATGGCACAATGAACTCCTAGAGAAAGGGCACATGACTGGTCTGGTAATTCGCAGTGATCTGATCTGCTGGAGCGAGATCGCGTGCCGATTACGACGGTCAGGCGCGGTATTCGAGCTTGACGGAAAGGCGACTTCGGAGGAAAAGAAGCAGCGGACTTGCTATTGTTGGCTAACTCCGATATGTCAACGGCTCGTATCCTAGGGGTTATTCCTGCAGCATTGCAATCAGAATGCTCTTGTGCATGATGTGATGCAGCATTGCTACCGGCGCAAACATTACCTTGCGATGTTTTTCTGGAGCATCTCGGCAGTAGTGCTGTTTTCTGATTCAGAGAGGTTTCCTATATACGAACGCGAATGCCGTGACTATCCTCGCGAATGAGGTAGATCATCTACGCGTCGGAGTCGCGTGTTGCTGAGGTGTTTTCTCCTCCGGTCGTCGGGGGATTCACTTCATAAAAGGTGGGTTACTCTTCTGTAAAGCGATGCTTACACGGTATCTCGACGCGTCCTTCCTGGTGGTTCATTCATTTTTCAGTCGTTTGAGTACTGGCTTCCATAAGGTGGTTCCATGGACAGCAGGTCTTCACATTTGTTTTGCTCGGTCACTATGTTTTTTTTCTCCACAAGCCGCTTGCGTCGCGATTTGACCCGGATGGTGCGAATGTACGGATTCGCCTTGACCCTGATTATGCAGCCCTTTGGGGCGTATGCAGCCTCTGTGAGAATTCCCGCATTGGATATCGAGGTTCGGATATCGAGGCCGGCCGCCACCTATCTGAACGATGCTGGCGTTCACATTGTTGCATATGCGACCTACTATAGTGTGAAAAAGGCAAGCGTTCGATCTGTCCGCACTGCTCTCGGGCATGCGATTGTGGAGTTGCCCGCACGTGGCGGTCTGGCACATTTTGACGGATCAACGCTTGAAAGCGAGGGGGCTCAGCGGGTTGTGGATGTTACCGTGAGTGTTCACGCGTGGTCGATCCGGCACGAACTTTTATCGGGTGGGTTGGGGTGTAGCGCCATTGATGCGCCGCTGGCGAATATTACGCGAAAAGCGGCGACGTTGCGCTGTGTACTTACGCGCACAAATAGTCCTGCCGCGGTCAAACAATGAAGATATGCCTGGCTGGACCAAGAGCATTGGCATTCTCATTTCTTGTATCTGGCCGGAGTTTCGATGCACCTTCTGCCTCACCAGATCTATCTGCACCGCATGCGCGAGCATACCGAAGGTCGATGCGCAGCAGACGGGCTGCCGCGGAAAGCATGGCGCGTAGTCGTTGGCCGTGCGTGTTGCTCTGGGAATGCTCCTATGGCAAAAATGCGATCGAGGGCGAATAATTTTCCCTAATTAGGGAGGTAAGTGGAAAGTGAAGATTCAGGTGCTTATGTTTGTTATTGCGGCCATCTTAATTGCGACAGCGATGTTGTGGGGTAACGTAGGAATGAAGGCTGCACTTCACACGACTGGCTGGTCTGGAGGGCCGTCGCGCATGCTGTTGTTGCGACGACATGAGGAGTTGGAGTTGAAATCTGGAGCGATATGTGCGTTTGCGATTTGCATGGTGTGCGTATTTGTGTTGTGTGGGCTAGTTGTCTCTACACCCGTAAATGCGCAGAGCGTGCGTACCGTGAACGGTATTGTTACCTCCGAGACAAGAGTTGCTTCGCCGCCTGTTGCTCTCGCGACACCCGCCACATCATCGGCTATGTTGACGTTTGGCGCTCACGCATCTTCTTCTGCAATTACGCTATCAGGCGTAACCTTGGCGGTTCGGTTCTGGTTCGTTCCACTCGCAGGGCTGGCGATGCTGATACTAATTGTCTGCATTGCCAAAGTTGTGGGGAAACGGCGCAGAAGCCATCTGTTTCGCTCGCCAAGAAGTCGATTTTAGAGGGGTGCGATAGTTGGCTGGCGTAACCTGTTTCTGTAACTGATGAGCAACTTGTGGCTGCGCGCGGGCGATAATGCAGGCTGTGGGTGGCGCTGCTCGTAAGTGTAGCCAGCATGGGCACGTTCGGATAACGAGTCTGACGCTGGGCGGTAATGCGGCCTCGTGGAACGCCGCCGCTAGGTGTTTATATCTGCCGCTAGAGGGCGCTGGATCGGGAGGCACCTGTAGTCGACCAGCATATTTTCCGGGTGTCGTTTCGATAACAGCAATCCTTACACAGACCGCCCTGTGGTCGCGAGCAGCAAAAATGCGCTGTGCGCGCAAGATTTGTTGCTGATTGTAATTGTTATTATAGGTTGCGATCGATCGAATGGTTTTATGTCATGAATGTGGTGCTGCACCGCCGGATAGCTTGCCGTCGTAACGACCTTGTCGCTCTCCTGCGCCATCGGCAGCCAGTCATAGGCGCGAATATCTTTCGCTGAGACAGGTCTCATGGTGTTTGCGCGTGGGTTGCGACAAACTAGGTTATCTACCTATGTAGTAACGGAAACCACATGCTTTCAACCGACCAACTGTGCGCGATAGAGCGTGCGAAGCTGTCCCCGCAGACCAACGATGAGGCCGTTAGTCAATTGCGCGAATTGAATATTCTGCTCATGGTGGCATTAACCCTGACTATTGTATTTCTGATCACTGGATTGATTGTTATATACCTCATCTAGGACGTATTCGCATTCTCTAATGTCCATCGGCGATAACTTTGCCGCAAACCCATCAAGCAGGTAGCTTCCTGCACTCCCAGAAAGCTTATCCATTCTCTGTTGAGATTCGAAGCACTTTGTAAGCATAATCTTTTCCTGTTTTCGCCGATACGGCTAACGAAGACATCACGATTATGCATAGACGGAAAGCCACTGGGCGCTGAGGGCAACGGGGTTCGTACTGACGAACTCCAACTCCGCATAAAGTTGTTCATCGCGTTACAGATTTTACGAAGCTGAACCCGTAACAGTTGGCTGGTCGCCAGCGTGGAACGGTTGCCGTGCCGGTCATCGAAGACTTCGAGCAGATCGCGTCGCGTGGAGTCGTCGAGGAATACGAGGTCCGTCTTGGCGAGTTGCACGAGCCAGCGTGCGTAGCAGCCGCTGCCGTGCGCGATGGCCAGCTCTTCGTTGAGCTTCGGCAGGCGGAGAGGTCTTGCCGACAGGCTTGAACGGCAAAGGTGCATCCCCGCCAGCTCTTGCCAAGCCCTGCCGGAGCGACTAGGATCAGATTCTGGCGCTCCCGAATCAACTCACAGGTCAGCAGTCGAGCGGTGAGCGTCCGATCCAACCCGTGCACGGTGCGGTAATCGATGTCCTCAGGAGATGCAGCGGAGAACTTCGACCTAGCGCGGCGCAGTTTGCCGCGATTCCCGTTCGATGGCTTCACGTTCGACCAGCAGTCCGAGAGGTTCCTCGAGGCCGGTCAATGCCGTCCAAGGCCTGCTGTTCGGTGAGGGCGGAGGCCATGCCGGACATGCGCAGCGCATGCAGTTTGTCGACGGTCGGAGATGCCGTATGGTGACGATTTCCTTTCAGTGATAGTGGGACGGCCCGCGCGCGTTAGCGTGCACGAGCGGCAGATCGGCTTGGGTGGCAGCCGGTTCTGGCGTCCGAACCAGACTGTTCTTCAGCGTCGAGGCAATGAACTTGTAGTTCGGCGCTTTCAGATCGATGGCGCGACGGCTGGCAGCCTCAAGCCGGTCGCGCCGTTAGTCCTTGTCTTGGCGCAGCACGCCCAGGCAGGTGGTACCCCTGCTGCGGATGCTGAATAACGGCAGCGGTGTGTGGGCCGATATCGGCGGCCCAGTCGCTCAGCAACTGAGGATCACGGCCCTTCACGACTGTTTGGTGTTCCGGTGGCATGTGCGTGTCGATGGTGGTGTGGAAACGACTGCAGGTGCTCTTGCCGTGGGCCGCAATGCGTTGGCCGCGGTGGAATATCTCGACTGTGTTAATCGTGGCGCGTACATCGACCTGTTCGCGCGCGTATCGATAGGGTATCGAGTAGTAATGCTGGCCGCTACCCCACAGCGTTGTTCGCTTTGGTGTGAGATATTTGCTTGCCGGTTGGCATCGGTCAGGTCGCGGAACGTGCGCAGTGGCACAAAGGATTACTTGACATACTTGACGCCCGCCTCAACGATTGCCTTCTTCTGCGGGTCGAGACCCGGAAGCCATATCCTTCAGCGAGCGCGGCGTACGAGCGCTGGACCTCCGGGCTGTACATGCAGGCTCAGGTGATTGCACACTTCGCGTTGTCGATGATGACGCGACCCGGGCAGCCACCGAGCCACTCGAAGGCGCGACGGTGGCAGGCCAGCCATGTCTCGACGGTCTGGTCGAGCACGAGCTCGACATACTGGTGCCGCGACCAGCAGAGGGTCATGACGAAGAACCACGTCTTGATCTGTGCGCCCGATTCATGTGCCAGTACCGGCCCGGCGCCGAAGTCGACCTGTGCGACCTCCGCTGGCGCAAACTCAAGGATCGTTGTGGCCGGCACGCCGCGTTCGGCCCTCAGGCCCAGCAGGATACGGCACACCGCCGAGTAGCTGCCGGTGTAGCCATGGTTGCGTTTCAGCGCGTGGTGAATCGTTGTGTCCTGAACGCCGGCGTCATGCCAGTCACGGATCTGCTCACGAAACGGCTCGAGCGTGGACGCGCATGTGCTCGGCAAATGTGGAGTGCGGCCAAACACGCCGACAATCACTGTATCATCAGGCAACGGCTGCCCGGGATTCAGCCATACGACGAACTGCGGCCAACTTCTTGCGACCCATCCAGGCCGCTATGCCCGATGTCGGAATCGTCTTGCAGCATGCGGGCAAGGACTTGACGGTACTCAAACAATTCGAACCTCCGGTTGGTCATGGGCACATTCCGTTCAGAAAGAACGAAATGTGCCCATCTGGGAAGTACGAATCGCGTTCTACATCGGGGCCTATACGCCGATCCCGGAATGGCTATGTAACGCCGGTCAGTGACACGCCGCGGGCGGCGTGCCCAGTTCCTTGTTGTGCATAGTCAAAAATCCAGCTGCGGGATCAAAATCAGGTAAGTGAATTTCTTATCTTGAAGATCTGCCATCGATACTTCTATCATGGTTACATCATTTGGTTGGGAATACAGATTGAGGACTACTGAATTTGTAAATAAAGGGTGGGAATATTTCATTCCATCTGATGTGGTTAAGTGAGTGATGAATCCTATAGGCTGAGCTATTTCGCCGCTCAGAGTTTGATGCGAACCATCTCCACATTTAGGAGGAGAAGTGGCGAAGCCACTTCGCGCAAATCACCTGACGAAGGCTGATGATGGCGGGGTAGCGAGACCGATCATCGGTGGATGAAAGCGATAGGCAATATGACCTGTTGCTAAATCGCTATGGGGATCTGTGTCAGAAGTGTGAAGTGGGGCGTCCACTCCGGACCATCAAGTAGCGTAAAACCTTTCGTGACGTCACCATGAGCAGAGTGGAGTAAGACCACTCTGATTGTGTTGATGTCGTATACCCATCACCATGAGCAGAATTGTAAATACTCATGAAATAGACTCCATATGATCAAACGCTCGTATTTTACCGCTCCCGCTTATGCACTCAAGAATGGTCCTAAGCGCCGTCAGGTTGCCGCTATGGTTGCTGTCGCAATATTGACTTATGCCGTGCGGTCTCCCGCAGCCACACAAGTTTTCAATGATGGTGGTTCACATGACATTGCCGCCTCAACAACGGACTCATTTACAGTCACGAACGGTAGCGTGCTCAATGTCGATTCCGGTGTTTCCATTGGGGATTCCTCTGCTTCTAATACCCTCGATTTGTCCGGGACCTTAAATCTCATCTCCGGCGCAATTGCAACCGGTAATTGGGTGGGGTCTGGCACAGGGGCGCAATTTAATCTCGGAACGCTTGGGAGTGGCGCCCCGGCCGTGGTGAACGGCGAAATTGACTCAATTGCAGGTGGGGTAGTCACTCTGGATAATGTGCACATCAACGCGAATGGCGATGGGCAAAATGGCGTGGCCGTAGAAGACGGGGGGGCGCTAACATCAACGCAGCGCACGGTCGTTGAGGCTGATCACGTTGGAATTGATTTGCAAGGGCTTTCTGTGACGGGGGATATCAACGGATCACAGGTGACTGGCGGGGATGTGGGGGTGCGCGAACTGAATGGCGCGACCGTGAAGATTTATGGGGGGGCTGCGATTAGCGGCGGGGCGGCGGGACTTTTTGTCGATTCGGGTTCTTCTGCGGAGGTCCACGGCGGAAAAATTCATTCAACGGGCGCGCGTGGACTGTCCGACGTGTTTGATTCGCCTGTTGTTAATAGTGCTGGGGTCGTTTTGGTTAGCACCCCGCCTGATGTGCCGGCGCTGCCGGAAGTCAGCCGACTGACAATCGATTCGGGCGCGAATGTCGTGGCAGATGGAGATAGTAGCGCCGCACTTCTGGTGGTGTCGAGGCGTGACAGCAATAGCGTGACTGGGTTGATAGCCGACTCGTCGTTAACTGGCGGGCAGTATGGCGTTGCCTTCATGCACGATTCTACATTTGATAACTTTGGGACCCAGAACGCCAGCGCATCGGTAGTATTTGATCATGCCAAGTTGAGTAGTTCTGCTGGCGCGGCCATTATTTCCACCGCTAACACAGATAATACGGTGACTTTTCAGAATAATTCGACTGTTCATGCCGGAGATGGCAATCTCGCCATAACGGATGCGGGCAGTTCATTGCACCTGAATATTGCGGATAGTGCGTTATCGGGTAATGTCATTAATCAGGGCATGACTGAAGTGAACTTGCATTCGGGGGCGGCGTTGACTGGGATGATGGGGGCTGTTACGCGCGCTACGATCGATGGCGGGGCCAAGTGGACCATGAGCGGAAATTCGACAGTCAATAATCTGTCAATGAACGGTGGGACGGTGGATCTTGGTGGGCAGGGAAATGCATTCCACACGTTGACTGTCGAAAGCTTGGATGATCAGGGTGGTAAAGGTGGTCAATTTGATTTCGGCACCAGCCTTCTTCAAGCCAATCCTGCAGGGGATCTGCTTAATGTAACGGGGGTGGCAACAGGTCAATATCTGGTGCATATCAATGATTCGGGGGCAGATCTTGGGGGTAAGGGGCGTCCGCTGACAGTCGTGGAAACAGGGGGAGGAGCGGCAGGTTTTACTCTGGACAGCCCGGATCAGCGGGTTAACCGCGGTACATTCCAATACCGACTTGTGAAGACCGAGAGCAACAGTTGGGTATTGCAACAAACATCAACTCCAACGCCGTTCGCCGATACGATCATCAACACTCTGGGTGTTGCGCCTACTATCTGGTATGGCCAGACGATCACATTGCGCGAAAGGCTCGGAGAATTAGGGTTCGTTCAGGATAAGGGGGGGGTTTGGGTTCGGCCATACGGTAGCGAAATGGATGTCAGTAGTGCGACTGGTCATGCCTATGATCAAAATCAGTCTGGTGTCGCGCTCGGCGCTGACAAAGCATTTGACGCGCTCGGTGGAAAAATATTTGTGGGTGGAGTATTTAATTATAGTCGTTCATCGCTTGATGATCATGCTGGCGCAAACGGGACAGTAGATGCGTATTCGATTGGCACTTATGCTGCCTGGTTGAATGATGCGGGATATTATCTGCATGGCTTGATCAATTTCAATCGATATATTGACCAGGCGCAAGCTGTAACTCTAAATGGCGGTGCGGCACGCGGTTCAACAAGCAGTAGCGGCATCGGCATGTCTCTGGAGGGTGGGCGGCGTTTCAATATGCCCTATGAGTCGTTTGTTCAGCCTTATGCGCAAGTATCTGCGTTGCATATGACTGGTTCAAATCTTTCGCTCAACAATGGCATGTCGGCCAATAATGATGGCCCCCGTTCCCTGCAGGCTGCAATGGGTGTTCAACTCGGGAAAGATTTTCACAACGCCCGGGGGGATAGCGCTCAACCTTATCTGAGAGTTGCAGTGGTCCACGAATTTGTCAAGGGCAATGCGGTTTCTGTTAATGGCCATTCGTTTAACAATGATCTTTCCGGATCACGGCTTGAGCTTGGGCTCGGTGTCGATGTGCAAATGGGTAAGCATTTCAGTACGCACATAGATTATTCGTATGCTGAAGGGCACAAGATGCGTCAGCCCTATTTTCTGAATGCCGGTCTCCGATATCAATGGTGAAATAAACGCCAGCCTGAAGGCTAACTTGGTTATCACGAAATTGACTGGCAGGTCGTCTTGAGACATGTTTTCTGTCTGGAAGTGGGCAACGAAGATCAATCACGGCGCTTAGACAGTTGAGGAAAATGAAAACCTACTGATGGAAGTTGGTGGGTGAAAAGGGATACCCTGTTCAACTAGGTAGCAAAAGGAGGTTTCGATGATTTCAGTATTTTCGGGTTGGAGTAACCCCGCAGTTGATAAATTTGATCCATTGACTGACACTATTACCAAAGTGTTGGCCGTGCAAAATGGTGAAAGCGTTTTGCATATCAGGGTGCCAGGGGGGCAACCATTTGAGGTGGGCGGCATGCTCACTTTTTACTGGGCATATGGTATTTCTTCACCGGGTCAATCTCCATTTTTGAATGCGGTGGCTGTTGGCGAGCAAGACATCTTGCAAACGGCGCCTGCGTTTTATCAAGTGCTGGTGCCAGTGGATCTTTTGCAGAAAGCGTACGATCAGGGGCGCGAAGCGGGGGTATTTGCGATCTATACGCATCCTGATGGTACGACGAAAGATTATCTGGGATATGAGCCTCAGAAAAAAACTGTAAGCCAGAGATACAAACTTGATGGATTTCTAGATTCGACGGGAGAGTGGAAATGTCCGCCTCCCGAGGTCAAGGTCGATGGCCAAGGTGCCGCTGGTCATCAGTTTGATCTGGATGCGGCCACCAATGTCCAAATCCTGTTTTCATACAAACCGGACATGCGCCAAGACGATACGGTACAACTTTTCTGGACGCTGGATAGTGGGAGCGAGGTAGGACCGATCTCGATTACAGCGCAAACCGGTGAGGATCTCTATTCGCTCTCAGCGACTCAAATTGCAGAGTGGAAGACTCATACGCAGGTGAAACTGAGATACGTCGTGACGCGCGGAGGTATCCCCCATTCTTCTGATAGTGTGACATATACATTCGTTCATGGCGGCGTCGTGACCGGCAACCATACGCTGTATGCGTGTGGTGCTCCGGATGCCTACCAGAATCTGAGCAATGCGTACCTCAACCAAATCACTGATGTATCCGAGTCTAATTGGCATGCCGTATCGGACGGTGGGCTTACTCATTTTGTGCTGGATTCTAAAGGACAGTTACATGCATGGGGGGCAAACGATTACGGCGAAACAGGAACTGGCGTTTCGGGACACCTAAATGCGATCAAACCTTGCTCCTTCGAGACGAATGTAAATAGTATTGTGATGGCGAGTAACTCTCGGGTGCACTCCCTAGCCTTGGATGATAAGGGGCATCTTTGGGCATGCGGACTTAACGATGAGCGTATTTGCGGTTCCGGGTCGCCCGGCGAGCTCAGGACTTTCCGCAAGATTAGTACTAATCTTACATTCAAGTTCATTGCGGCTGGTGCGAGCCAGGACGCGGCGTCCAGAGCATCGATAGCAATCGGCACAGACGGTAAAGTCTATACGTGGGGTAACAACGAATATGCAATTCTCGGAACCGGGGCAGACCAAGGCACAAGATTAGCCACACCTCAATTGATTACCGGGCTGGGTGAAACTCGCTTTAAATTTGTTGCGTTGACGTATGAGCGGGCTGCAGCGATTTCAGAGGCGGGGGAGCTGTATATGTGGGGGCTTGCGCACCAGAGAGCCATTCCTCGTCAAGATGAAAGTGGTGACAAGTGGCTACGCAATCCAAGCCCAATTTCGATCCAAGGTCAAAACGGACCGGTGAGCTGGGCGCAGATCGCTATGGGCCGAGAGCATTGTCTGGCAATTGACTCTGATGGCGAATTGTGGGGATGGGGAAATAACGAATATAGTCATTTTTCGAAAGACCCGGGTAGTTATCTGGATCCGGTGAAGTTGTTGCCCGGGACGAAATTTATCCGGATCGCCGCAAACTACAAGGGCAGTGCAGCAATTGATAGCTTGAATCGGCTCTACACGTGGGGTATTGACGCAGCCGGCCAACTAGGTCGCGGTGGTAATGACCACGACCAACGAGGGCCGTCTGTGCTTGACTCCAGTCGTAAGTGGGTGAACGTGACGATGGGCTACTACCATACGATTGCCGAAGCGGCCGTGTCGTAGGGCAAGATCAGGATATCTAGACGGCGGCATAAACACGCGGTTGGCAAGCAAAGATAGAGGAATGTGGTCATTAAATTATCGGGTGGCAATCCGGTAATTCGATCCCGAAGGTGACACTGTTGATAGTTGCTTTACTGATTGCGATGGATTGTCATGCGGAGTCACTCGATGCCTAGGGGCAGGAAGCGCTGTATGGGGTTTTCATCTGCATGATCTCTGCATCCGCGATCACCCATCTCTTGATGGGTATAAGTGCAGTACTCGCAATATTGAAGTGTTACGGTCGGCGATTTCGGTTGTTTGTACGCACGCGACGGTTTGCGGGCAATCGTGTACACCTGTTGTGCGTATGAAGGCAAGCCGCTGTGGCACTTCTTGACTTGTCCACTAGGAAATCCAATTTCAATTGTAGGAGAATAACGTGAGCATCGTGCAACTGACACCAATTCTTGAGAAAACGTTCAATCTGGATACCAAGGGAGACGCTTCGACTTCGCTATATGGCATGGCGGTCGAATCGGGCGAGAAGGCCCTTTGGGTCGTGGATAATCGACAGGATTCCAAGCCGTGGGTTTACAAAATCGATGTATCTACGCCGGACAACACAACTAGTTGGACGGCTACCGCCGCGCCACTGACCGACGTGCCAACAACCGTCACATATGCTTGTAGTGCAATTGCGCTGCAGGAGGAAGCAAGTGTGGTCAAGCGGGTTTGGGTGAACAATGATCAAGATTCCAACTTGTACTATTTCGATCCCGCTGTGAACAAAGTTAGCAGTCTTGATCTTTCTTCTGCTGGCGGTGGTGGTGCCAACGATATCAAGATCGATAATTCGCAGAAAAAGCTGTGGATTGCGGATCATCAGAATGGCAAACTCCTCTCGGTTGACACAAGCACGGTGGCGGTGACGTCTCCTGCAGACATACCTGCTATCAGTCGATTGACCACGCCCGCAAACAAACGAATCTGGTACGGCACATCAAACCTTGCAAGCCCGCAGACACCCGGATCGCTTGGTTACTGCGACTATGCTTCGACGCCGACCGTCAAATCTATTCTGACAACAGACGAACCGGTTAAGGCTGTGGCAAGCAGGTCAGATGGTAAGACAGTATGGGCTATTACCGCAGGATCACAAATTGTCCGGATTGATAAGGCTGACACCGGTGCTCCGGAACCGGGGATCGTTGCGACGCTTGAAACCGCCCGGCGTGATGTCGCGGATATTCTGGTGGATGCTAATGATCACATCTGGATTGCCTATAGCGGCGATACTGCCCTCAAGGGGCGACTGGTTGAATGTTTGCCCAACGGTTTGGTACTGGGTGAATACGACATTCCTAGTGCGCTTGACAAAGGTGCGCCTCAGGCACTGGCATATCTTAAGAGCGTGGATCAGATCCTTGTCGCGGATAGTGCCGTGTCGTCCCGAAAAGGTAGCATATGGACCTTGCGTTCAGCAGGGTGGAATCCAGTCAGTGGTGACAAGTGGACATTAACCTGTGATCCATCATCACTCTATGCTGAGAATGGGAAACCATTCGCCAAAATAACACTCACCGTAAAGAACGGCGGGAATGCTGTCGACAAAGCGCATATCCTGCTGCGTCTTGTTGAAACAGGTGATCTTGCGACGATCGGAGGAAGCAAAGCGCCAGAGATTATTACATCCACGACCGGGACGTACGATATTACTGATCTGGTTGCCGGTGCCGCCACGGGAGATTTCTATATTCTGGCTTCCGCGCAAAACCACATTCCGGAGCAGCAAATTTTTCATGGCACGGTCGGCCCGGCGATTACCGGTCTGACGGGTAACGATCCGATGGAAACGGCGCATCCTGGTCAGAAATTTGCATCAGCTGTAAAACTGATTGTTGCTCCGCCGGCTTCGGGAATTCCTGTGAATCTTAACGGGGCTGCGGGACCTGGAGTGCTGCACTTTAACAGTACTACCGGCCCCAATAGTACATCGCCTTCAACGGATCCAAATGGCACCGTGACAGCCGAATTGTACGCCGGTGCAACGGCCGGAGAGGCGGATATCACGGCAACGGCAGGTGGCAAAACTCTAATCCTTAAACGGAAGATTACCCCTTGGCCTGACAGTTTGACGGTGTCTGCTCCAACCTTAGATTTGGCGAAGAAGGGATCATTGCTGATGCGGAAAATCACAGTTACAGTCAAAGCTGGGACCGATGTCGTGGCTGATGAGCTTGTAACATTCCATTTGTCAGCAGATTCCAACGCGATCTTTTTTGCAGACAAGGACAAAAATCCTTTTAAAGACTCGGACAAAAATCCTGTTGCCCTCAAGAGTATGGTTCGTCTGTCAACTGATTCGAATGGGACGGTGGTTTTAGGTGATACAGCGCTAGTTGCGGGTACAACTTATGTCTATGTGGTGGGGGATGCCCCGGTAACATCGTCGCTAATAGTTAGCATTAACGATGGAGAGGCGCAGTATGTGCAAAAGACCATTACTCTGAACCGCTCGGCGTAGTGCTGTCGATTCTAGCTGACTAGGGGGCAAGATCCGGATTTCCGGGTATGCCCTCTAAGAATACTTTTCAGAAACGGAGCGGGTACCCTAACGTGAGAAAGTGGAAAGGTGGCTTTTTGCGGGAGCGTGACATGATTGCGCGAGAAGTACGCAGTTTCCCAACCCGGGTGGAGATGTGGCGGTGAGCTCTAAAGTTGTCAGCGCAGATATTGCTCTCATGTTCTCTCGATGTACCACAGTGATAAGAACGCCGGAGCTGCCGTCCATGAGCACTTTGCGAACCGTGTGACGGCGCTTCTTCTATCGAGACCCGCAACTGGCGAGGATGGATTAGCTGGCCGATCCGCTAAGACTGTCGATATCCCCGCGAGAGTGTCTGACTGGCAGTGCCACATGAACGATGAGTTGCGTTGGGTGTACGAGCCGGTGATGAAGCTCCGCACGATGCTGACCAACGGGTCGCACGGATGCAGACTCCAGTACTGCGAGGTGGTACGAGAACCGGCATAGATTGACGCGCTTGACGACGGATCGGAGGGCGGGCGTGATCAGTAATATTTCCGGTGCGGGTTAGCTGATGGTAACCACTGTTTTTGCGATATCCGATCAAGTTCAACGAAGGATTAGCCAAAGAACCACGTATCTGTGCATGTTGTTGATCCGTAGTGTCGGCGCAACGCTAACGCACGCGGAAGAGGCATGTCTGTGGACCGGGATGAAGAGCCATGATCGTGATGGCCGTCGCATGGTGAACAGAACGGCGCGGGCAGACTGTGCGGTGTTAGCTGAATGGCCATATCACGTGAGTTATGCGAGCGGGAGGCCGATCTGACAGGCTCACGTAAAGTAGGAAGTCAATGGCACAAGCTGAAGGCCAAAGGCCTATGTAGCGATCGGTCGCGTTGGCAAGCCCAATAGGACATAGCTCGCCGACTTTGAATATTCTCTGAGTCTCGGGCGAGATGTGGGAGTGGACGGATTGGTTTCATAAGGCCATAACAGCCCAGCACATGTCGTATGGAGGGGCAATCGAACACACGAATTTCTTACAGTAGGACGCGTTTGTATAGAAGGATGCTAGTGCTTTTCACTGGTAATCAAAAGATGGAGTGTGTGATGGAACCCTTTCAGAATAATGGTATATGGACCCTGTCTCCTCTCGACAAGACTGATAATCAGTCGATTCGGGTGGGCGAAAATTTTTTACCTCTCCGCGTCATAGTACTTGATGCGGATGGCAAAGCGACGGATGGCGTGGATGTTAAATTCACTGTGGAACAGGCGGCCCGTCAAGCGCTACAGATTAGTTCGCCGACGTCACCATCAGTATGGACGACAGAGGTTCATTCAACAACCTCGGGAGGGGGCTTCGCTGAAGTGAACGCTCGCGCCGTGGCGTCGATAAGCGTGACACCACCTACCGTTGTCGCTACACTCCCTGATCACGATACCGTAAGGGCCGACTTCAATCTGAGCACGAGCAGCAGTGTGGATCCGACAACACGGGTCAAGGAACTGAACATCTTGCAAGGAAAGAATCAGACCTGCTGTATAGCTGATCGGACTTTTCCGCTATCGCTAATCGTTGAAGCGAGAGACGGAAATCATGCGCTTGTCAAAGGTGCGAGCGTGGCGTGGGACTCGATTCCTCCTGGTGCGGTAAGTTTTCTCTCATCCACAAATTTGACCGACAACAACGGACAGCTATCGGTGCAATTGATACCCGGGACGGGCTCATTACGCGACATCAACGTTAAGGCGACATGCAATGCAGTCAGTCAAATCTTCACTGGTTTGTCGATAGCACCGAAGGGTAATTTCACGCTCGCCGTAAAACCAAATTCAAAAGAAATCGAAATCCAGAAGGGGCGTTATCAACAGTGTTCTGTCACGGTGACATCTGGAGATGGAGGTAGTTGGAATAACCTCTACTGTGCACTGGAAATTGTGAATTTTCTGTCAGACATTCAGTTCAACTTCGGACAAGTACAGGATGCCAATAAGCTAGGCCAGAATTTTATTTTGTCGACTGATGTTGGTCAACCCTTTTATATTTTTTGTGCCAATGGAGTGGCGCCTAGGTCGTCGCTATTTCAAATAGCATTGGGGACGACCAGTGTAATTTTAAAAATGGGATTAACGGTCAAATAACGAACGGGGTTGGTAGTTTGAGCATGGTTTTATTTTTCATGCGAGAGGGATTTTTATGGCTGCTGTTAGAAAAAATGCCCCGTACGTAAAAATTGTCGGCGAGTTATGATGGGGTGGTGGGTAATCCAAATGTGGAGAGTGGGCCATTAATTATAGCGGGGCACGGTCTATTTTGTTGTGCGTTAAAAAATAAATAAAAGTCCTGATGGTGCGAAGTTTTATTAAGTTGCATATTGCAGGGTGTGATCTCATTGAAAAATCCAATATGGAATAATCAATCGGTCCTGAAGGTTGAGTGCGGGAGGGCGCGGTTTTCAGTTTAAATCGCTGTCTCACGTCATATTTGGAAGTGTGGCACAGGATATGGTGGATGGTCTTCTATTTTTTTGACGGAGCATGAAATGAGTACTTCGGAAAAACTGGTGAAATTTGGCCTTGTGGATTCTCTGGTCAAAGATGGGGATTTTTCGGATTGGCGTTTGTCTCATTTAATTGATGAAAAAAATTTCAACCCTCTCAAAAAAGGAGATCAATGGTCAACGGGTTGGTCGGTGGTGCAAGATAATGTGGAGATTGAAGGAAAAGAGTTCATTGTAGATTGCAAACTCGCGCTTCCAGATAGCGGAAGAGCGTGCGGTCTGAATGGAAGTACTGGCGGGCAAATTGAACAAGTCATTTCCATCACGGAGATGGGTACGTATCGATTGTCGTTCAAGAGCGCGCGTAGTCACTGGCAAACATGCAGCCAGGCAGATGGAACTTTTAGTGTCAGTTTGGTTAAGAAAGGACAAGATTCGTCGTGGACAGATATCAAGGACCTCGCAGGTGCGGGGTGGACAACGCGCAAAGTTGATTTTCCGCTTACCGTAGCGGGTGAGTATGTACTTGCCTTCAAGGGATCTGATAAGGATATCAAGGGCGCCCAGTGCGGTTCATGGATATGCGACGTGAAAATTGCGCTTCCCGCTGATGGTGAGGTGATTGAATTTCTAACCGATTTTCCCGATGTGGCTCCCTCCATGCAGTTCGGAGCAGTGCAAGTTCACGTTCGTAACGCAGGGGGGCAGCGCAAGGTCGGCATGTCCGTCTCTCCGTGGAGTAGTCGAAAGAGTCCGGGTTTTAGGCAGAACAACGACCTACTGGAAAGCGCTACGCCGGTGGAAACTATCGGCTCTTCCCATATAGCGACATCCAAGGAAGTAATGTGGGCGGGCACGCAGCCGGGAAGCTACACGTTGAAGGCTTGGGATGCTGACTACCCTGACACGGTTAATACCACTAAAAATATTGTCGTGTATGGCGCGGCCATCCTTGAATTCAATCCGTCGTCAGATACGATTGCAAAAGACGAGGCTATTCAGAATCGCTGGATCGTAACAGCATACAGGGATCCGAATAAGACAAGGCGCGCGCCGTATCTGCCTGTCAAGCTCAGTTTGCTTCCCTTGCACGATTCGCCAAATGAAACTGATCCGCTCGCTTTTTTCAGCGCGACGCGCGGCGCTGATATGGACGTCACAACGGATGTAAGCGGCACGGTCACCGTTCCAGATATTGTTGTCGCTTCACGAACTGGTAGTTTCCGGATCGAAGCATATGGGCCGGGCGACAGTGGCTCACCGGGTGCCAACCTGAAAGTCGAAGTTTCTGAGCCATCTGTAGCGACAAAGATATCATTTGATCGTCCGGTAACGCAGTGGGATACTGGAGATGGGGAACTGGGCGTTTATCGTGCAAAAGTCTTTGCGATCAATAACGTTGAAATCACCAGCGGCGTAAGAGTCAAGTTTACTCTACAAAATGACACTGCTGGCGCTCATTTTGGGCCTGCGGCAACTGACCCGGTGTCTGCGGATGTGCCGGTGGGTCTCAAGGGTGCGCAGTCGCCAGTAATATGGGTAAAAAGTACTGGTAAATTTACTATCCACACCACTATCATGGTCGGTGGGAGTGGTAGTGATGATCATAACGTGATCGTTATCGCGCCTCCCCCCCGGAACTGATGCTGATGTCGTCCACAAGTAGTTTGTGATGCTTCATTCTGAAAATGAACTTGTGGGCGGCATCAATTGTCCGCATTGAAAATGCGGCAACTCTGGATGCTGACTTCTCGGTTGATGGTTGACAATTAAAATAATGGTAGATGACTGATCAAATTTCGCAGGTTGATCAGGAGCAGGTCCCGACGAAAGGAAAGCCCTCCCAAAAATACTTGGCAATCAGTGCTCGCAAAAAAATCGCTTGAAAATCGGATCCGTATCCGTGTATCAGTTCAGCGTGCGGCATCGATGGTATCTTGTGTCTAGGTAGGTCGCTAATTGCGGGAGCAGGCGTTGCCAAGACCGCCTCTATTGCCGTCAACGACACTGATGGTCACTGGCGCGTTTCGTACTCTCTATTACGAAAGATCGTCGACATTTAGCCGCGCAAAACTACCCTAACGGGTTCCGCTGACGGATACTTCTAAAAAATCGTTCTCCAGCGTCAGTTGTCCGATCTTCGTGCGGAGCACCTTGATGTCTATGGGGGGCTCGCCGGAGATCGCTTTGCCAGTCTCGAACACTTCCGCCACACGCTTCTGCAACTGTTTCCTCCCGTTCGTGATCTGGTTCGGATGAACGTCGTACTGCTGCGGCAACTCTGCCAGCGTCTCGTCTTCCTTCAGGGCTGCCAGCGCGATCTTTGCCTTGGTTGCCGAGTTATGCAATTGGCGGCTTCTTTTTGACATCTTCAGGTTTCTCTCGATGACCAGATCAGGCCCCGACCGTTCCACTTACCGACCTGTCCGAATTCCCGGCGCCACCTCTATCCGAGACTGCTCTCATTGTGTCAGGCGCGGGAATTCCTTTAGAGTTTGAGAGGGGCATCGTACAGAATAGGGCTCATCTTGATCACAGTGGGGCCGATTCCTTTGGCGGGAGCATGGGTTATGAAGGAAGGATGTGTATCGCACGACGGAATGGATTGCGCCAACTGTGGTTCGCCACTAGTTGGAAAATTTTGCCATGAATGCGGTCAACTCGCGCGGTCTATACACCGGTCCATGATGCACATGGTAGAAGATGTGCTGGATACGGTCTGGCACGTGGATGAACGCATCTTTCGCACCATATCCTTGCTGTTGATCAAGCCTGGTTTGCTGACACGTGAATACCTTGCCGGTCGTCGCCAGCCCTATATAGCGCCATTCCGCTTGGTGTTTATATTGAGCCTTTTCGCTTTTTTTCTGGCCCATATCGGCCTTGACGTGCTCGGCAGGCAGCAAATCGGGGGGTGGTTTTCGACGCATATTCATACACAGTCTCTTGCCAAGCTCTCCTTTGACGACCTGCGAACACCCGCCGAGGTGCAGCAAGTGCTAGACCGGCATCTGGCCGAGTTGCACAAACCCGGCCTTCATGTGGCTGACCAAGATCTGGGCGTCCTTGAAAGGGATCTTCGTGATCTTGCCGCAGCGCGCATTGCCGTGATCAGCGGAGCAGGGGCGGCGGCAGCTTTGTCTGTCAAACGCGCGGAGTCCGCTAGCGGAGGCGGCGCTGACGTAGAGGGGACTCATGTCGGTCAATGGCTTCTTCCTTGGGTGGCGAATATTAACTGGCTACCTAGCCTCGTCAGTATGCATCTTAGTCGGGGGTTGACTAATCTGAAGGATAATCTAGTGGCTATCCAGCGCGGAGGTGTCGAGGGCGAAGATGCCATGAGGCGCTTTCATGCCGGCCTGTTTGGCGCGCTGCCACTGGCTATGTTCCTGATGATCCCAGTCTTTGCTTTGCTGTTGAAGCTGGTTTATGTACCCACGCGTCGTTGGTTCTACGTGGAGCATGTGATCATCGCGCTGCATAGTCACGCTTTCCTGTTTTTCGTGCTATGTGTGGAAATGATAGTGGCCATATGCAAGGTTTGGGCTGAGTCGCAGGGGCTGAGCGAAATGCTATCCTGGATTGAGTGGAGCATGGCTGCATGGGTGGTGATCTATTTGTTGATAATGCAGAAGCGGATCTATTCTCAGAGTTGGCGCTTGACGATCTTTAAGTATCTATTGGTTGGCTGTGGTTACATGTGTCTGCTTGGCTTCACTTTCTGTGCATCCATTGTGGTTGGCATCATTCGGTGAGAAGCCTCACAACGGGCTGTTTTTTAATATTGCGTGTCGGAAGTGACCAATCTGCTTGGTCAGATTTCCTCATTGTCTGGATGACGAGCAATGAGTGTCCGGTGAAAAATGCCCGAACATGGCGGCGGGCCGTGAGCGTCGCCTTATGGCAGGGTCTCTTGAGCGCGAGGGCCGTAGTATCACGTCCGTGACCCCTAGGGTCTGTTTGCATTCGATGAAATGTGTTTGCATCTTGTCTTTTGCACGAACAGGTCAAGATGGTTCGAACATTACTGAGCAATGAGGTATGGGCGCGGATCGAGTCTGTCTTGCTGGGTAAGGAAGGCGACCCAAGAAGAACGGTGGCCGACAATCGCTGGTTTGTCGAAGTAGTTCTCTGGGGCGATGTGAGTTCGCGTGCAGGACCGATTCCTTATTCAAGTGTGAAGGAATGTCTGGAGGTGTGGTCACAAATCAATCTCAAAGGGTGATATGGGAATGTTGTTAGTAGGGCGTCTTGCGGTGGTCACCACGAGTCTCGTACTGGCCGGAATACTCATTATCGGCTTGAAGAAGAGGGACTTGGACCGCCATACCAGCCACGGAAAACTGGATCCGCTTCCGAGCACTTCAAGTGTCATCTTGAGACTGGCAATTATTGTTGCAGCGCTTCTTGTCGCGGCCGTTATCATTCACGCAGGATTGCCTACGGCCGCACACCCTTGACGGAATAATGTGGCTCAGAAGCAGGATGCGTCGCGCGTGCCTTGAGATTTTCCCGGCACGCGGAAGTATTCCTTTTCCGAGCTTCTGAGGGAGAAAGCATGGATCCCGAGGCCGGACTGTCCGATGCACTTGCCACTCGCTAGTACTTGTCCGTGAATGCGACGACGGCCATATATGGGGCGACGACACGGGAACTAGGGGCTGCTTCTTTGTGCGAATTGAGCTAGGGGCGGGTAATTTTACGTTGCTTTTCAAGTCGTTCAATTACTGGTCCGGAGCACTGGCGATATTTTCAGGAGCGTCAGCCTAGATGACTTGACCGCCACCTGAACGAACGGATAATGCCACCCGACCGGCAACTGCAGATTACTAGGCGTGCTTACGGTGGATGCAGCGGCAATGTGTACCACATGATCAGGCGACAGTTGAGGCTATCGCAAACGGTGACTGACAAATTCTGTGTGTGTGTTCATGCACTTGCGGACATGTTGGCGCAAGGATCGCTTGGAACAGATGTGCAGGCAGCGGTTTTGGGCGCATGGCTCGACGCAAATTCGTGTAACACGCGAGCCAATCGGGTGCTTTTGCAGGTGCGACTCGCGGGATCAATGGAGTGACGATGACGGGCATGAGCATCGGCTTGCGCGCAGGGCGGTCGCGCGGTACGCGCTATTTTGTTGAATGGTGGAAATTCCGTGCTTGCCCGCCACACAGGATCTATCTTGCTGTGATCGTGGCGGGAGAGATAATCGGAATAAAGAGGGCACTGTCACCTTGCGCAAATGGGGTGACTTATGTCGTGTAATGAAGAACGTAAAAACGCGGGCACGCTTGTCGCTTCTTGTTGGAGAAGCGGGGGAAAAGGATGTGGCGGAATGCGAATACTGCTGGTTGAGGATAATCCGTTGAGTGGTAATGGGCTACGACTCGACTTGCGCCGGGAAGGGTTTGCCGTTGACTGGGTGCAGGACTGCAACGCTGCTGCACTCGCATTGCGCACCACGCCTTACGGACTGGTCGTGCTGGATCCAGTCTTGCCAAACCAGGACGGGATGGCGCTGCTTGCCGGATTGCGGCAACGCAATGATGCAACGCCCGTGATCATCATCTCGGCGCGAGACGGTGTTTCGGACTGCGTTGCCGGACTCGACGGCGGCGCTGACGATTATCTTGTCAAGCCGTTCGCGTTCATGGAGCTGCTGGCGCGGATTCGTGCCATGAATCGGCGACAGGCAGGTCGCGCTTGGATCCCGCTTGCCGCTGGCGCATTGCGACTGGATCCAGCCAAGCATCGGTGCTGGCTGCGTCGCAGGGAAATCGCCCTCACGGCGCGGGAGTTCGCGCTACTCGAAGAACTGATGCGTGATCCAGGCGTGGTCGTCACGCGCGAACAGTTCGAGGAGCGCCTGTATGGCTGGAACGAGGAAATTGAGAGTAACACAATCCAGGTGCACGTCTGTAACCTACGCCGCAAGCTGGGTGCAGAGGCAATTCGCAATGTGCGCGGCGTGGGCTACAGGATCGGGCGAATTGAATGAGCTGAGGTGAGTTGCAAAAAGTGGATGCCAACATTCCGTAAAATGAAGGAATAAGGGATTTCGTGAAAGTGCAGTGACGCTGGCGATGACCGATGGTGTGAGCGTATCGGAGGCTGTGCATCGGCTGGGTATGTTGAGAAAACGTGAGTGAACTGGGTACATGGTAAGCGTTGGATCAGTGCCGTAGTGGATTTTGTTGACGGCGAAGATGCCAGCAACGGTATCGGTGTTCAAATTCGTCATCGCACACGGGTGCGCGGCGATCATCGGTTGGAGGTAATTCAATGAAACGTGCAGCCAGGTTCGCCCTTGTACTCGCCTTGGCTTGCTCGATGGCAAATGCAAGCACATCGTTAAACCCTGCCGCTTTAGCCAGACAACTTGACAATGAAGGCGCAAAGGCGACAGTGCACAAAATGTTAGAGTCAGAGTGGGACAGCGTTCTTGCCTATATCGAGGCAGGGAGCGCTGCATGGGTTGCGCTCGTACCAAAGCTGGCAGAAGGGACGGACGCTGGATATTCGGAGGAGCTCGGAATTGGACTGGCCTACGCCCTCCCTAAAAATGCCAAGGCTGTTCTGTTGGCCATCGATCCGAATAATGGGCCGGTGCTAGGGGTTAGTCGCGTCTGCTCTGCGCCCTTCATCGAAGATACAGTGAAAGACATTCCCGCCTACATCAAGGACGCCCGGGCAGCCTTGAGCAAGGTCCGTGTCCCCTCGTTGCAGGGCGTTAAAAAAGCCTGCCTGGCCGAACTGGCAAAGCCGTAAACAAAGACGATGGTTTCATGGACTGAGCGAGGCAGGTTTCACATGGCATCATCGAAGGTCGTTTGACGAAAAATTTCGTAGTTGGGTCAAGGGCAGTAACCGTCCGACCACTACCGTTCTTGACAGCATGTTGATATCGAACAGTTGAACGCAGCGCGTTGAGTTCAGGCGACGTCGTGGTGAAGCTGATCGGCGACGACCCATGGCAACAGCTCGTCGACGCGATTGACGGGATGCTCGGCGATGCGAGCGATGACGTGGCGCAGGTAGGCCTCGGGATCAAGGCCATTCAGTTTGGCGGTACCAACCAGGGTGTAGATAGCGGCGCCGCGTTCGCCGCCACTGTCGGAACCGAAGTGCAGGAAGTTTTTTCTGCCGAGAGCGACGGCACGTAAAGCGCGTTCGGCTGCGTTGTTATCGATTTCCACGGCGCCGTCATCGACGTACAGCGTGAGCGCTGCCCACTGATTCAGCGCGTAGTTGATGGCTTTGGCGGTATCGCCTTTCTGCGACACCGTACCCAATGTCGAGCGCAGCCAGATCTCGAAGGCATCGAGCAGCGGACGCGCCTGCTCCTGCCTGACACGTCTTCGTTCGTCCGGTGGCTTGCCGCGAATCGCGGCCTCAATTGCGTACAGCTCGCCGATCCGGCGCAACGCTTCAGTGTTAACCTCGTTCCTGCGTGCGACGAACAGATCGTGGAATTTGCGACGCGCGTGCGCCATGCATGCAGCCTCGCGCACATCATCACCTTCGTAGATCGCGTTGTACCCCGCGAACGCATCGGCCTGCAACGTTCCCCTGAAGTCCTTCAGGTGGGTCTGTGGATATTCACCAGCCCGTGTGGGACTGTATGCGAACCAAACCGCTGGCGCGTCCTTCGAGCCAGCCGGCCGGTCATCCCGAACGTACGTCCAGAGCCGTGCGGTACGGGTCTTGCCATTGCCGGGTTCGAGCACAGGTACCGGCGTGTCATCCGCGTGAATCTTCGAGGCGGCCATCACATACCGGCGAACGACCTCTACGAGTGGCCGGAGCAACGCACTGCTCTGGCCGACCCAGTCCGCGAGTGTCGAACGGCTGAGTTCCACGCCGTCGCGCGCATAGATCACTGACTGTCGGTATAAGGGAAGGTGGTCACAGAATTTGGCGACCAGAACATGCGCGAGCAACCCGGGACCGGGCATGCCGCGATCGATTGGCCGATTGGGCGCAGCCGCCTGCACGATGCAGTCGCAACAGGTACAGGCCTTCTTGAGTCGGCGGTGACGAATCACTCGCCAATTCCCCGGCACATACTCGAGTTGCTCGGAAACGTCCTCGCCGAGGTCGCCAAGTTCGCCGCCGCATTGCGGACAGCACGTGTCCTCGGGCTGATGTACAACCTCCTCACGATGCAGATGTTCCGGCAGTGGCTTGCGCCCCGTCGACTTGCCGGCCTCAGAGCGGGGCCTTGCTGGTGCGTCGACCGTCGCCGCCCCATCGTCGGCCTGCAGATCTTCGAGACGCAATTCCAGTTGCTCGATCTGGCGATCAATCTTCTCCGACTTGCGCCCGAACTGCATGCGCTGGAGTTTCGCGATCCACAGCTTCAGGTGCTCGATCTCGAGTGCCCGGTCGGAGAGTGTCTTCTGGAGCGTCGTTACAGTGTCGCGCAGATCCGTAAGCTCGCCTTCGCGCTCACGTAACGCAGTCTCACGCGCGAGCAGGAGAGCCTTCAAGGCCTCGATATCGTCTGGAAACGTAGCGTCGCTGGATGCCATGCAGGGAGTTTACGCGTGTGCATTGCGCTACGCCTGCGTTGTCACATACGTTTACAAAGCGCTGCAGGGGCGCGCTGCATCGACAGGCTGTCGCCAGTCGAATCCTTCCAGTAGGAGGCCGAGTTGAGCGCTGGTCAGCGAAACAACACCACCGTCAGCACGAGGCCACGCAAAGCGCCCACGCTCCAGGCGTTTGGCGAACAGGCACAGACCACCGTCGCGCCAGTACAGGCACTTGATGAGGTCGCCACGTTTGCCCCTGAACACGAAGATGTGACCAGAGAATGGATCCTTCGCCAGCACGGTCTGCACCTTCGCGGCCAGGCCGTCGAAGCCACATCGCATATCCGTAAATCCGGCGGCAACCCAGATGCGTGTGTTTGCGAGCGGACCAATCATCGGCTCAGGGTAAGCGGCTCACCTAGGCCATTCGTCCACGCGCGTGCACGTAAGGGATGATGGTGATTCGGAGTTGCCCGGTCAGGTAGGGGAAGTCGGCGGGCTGCCAGGTGTGTGCAGCTTGTCGGCCACGCGCCACGGTAGAAGCTCGTCGATGCGATTGATCTTGTGATCAGCGATGTGCGTTAGCACGTAGTCCAGATAGGCGCGCGGATCGATGCCGTTCAGTGCGCAAGTGCCGATCAGCGCGTACATTGCGGCTGCCCGTTCACCGCCGCTGTCGGAACCGGCGAACAGGAAATTCTTCCGGCCCAGGCTCACGCAACGCAGCGCGTTCTCCGCGATGTTGTTGTCGATCTCGAGCGTACCGTCTTCGCAATACAGTGTCAGTGCGCTCCACTGGTTCAGCGAGTAGTTGATCGCCTTGGCTGTATCGGACTTCGAAGACAACGTTTCGAGCTTTGCCCTGAGCCACGCTTCGTAGATTTGAAGCAGGGGTCTGGCTTTCTCCTGGCGTATTCGCAGCCGTTCGGCCGCAGGCTTGCCGCGAATGGATGCCTCGATGTCATAGAGACCGCCTATATATTCGAGCGCCTTTTGCGTCGTGTCGGACGGCGTTCGCACATGGATGTCGTAGAACTTTCTCCTGGCGTGGGCATGGCATGCCGCCTCGCGTATCGAGCCGTCGCGGAACAGCTCGTCGAAGCCTGCGTAAGCGTCTGCTTGCAGGATCCCCTTGAAGCTGGCGAGATGGGTTTGAGGGTGGATGCCCTGTCTGTTCGGCGAGTATGCGAACCAGACCGAAGCCGGTTGCGTCGAACCAGAGCGATGATCGTCGCGCACGTAGACCCACAGCCGCCCGGTCCGGGTCTTCCTGTTGCCCGGTGAGAGCACCGGGATCGGCGTGTCATCCGCGTGCAGCTTGGTGGCGGCCACCGTATAACGGCGCAGCGCCTCTGTTAGCGGTGCGCACAATGCCTCGCATTGGCCGACCCAGCGGCCCATACTGGCCCGATCGAGCATGACGCCGTCGCGCGCCGCGATCGCCGATTGCCGGTACAACGGCTGGTGGTCTGCATACTTCGAGACGAGGATGTCCGCCAGCAAGCTTGGATGGGCGATGCTCCGCTCGATCGGCAGGCCGGGCATCAGCGGCTGGGTGATAGTGCTGCAGCATGGGCAAACCAGTTTGCGCCGGACCGTGCGAATGACCTTGAACGCCGCTGCGACCCGGGCGAGTTGTTCGGACACGTCCTCGCCGAGTACCCGCATGGGTTGACCGCAGTCCGGGCAACTTGATTCGGGCTCAAGTACATGATCCTCGCGCGGCAAATGCGCGGGAAGCGCTTGCCTCGATGCCGCTGCGTCCGTCGTCGCAGTCGAGGTGGATGCATTTGCGCCGCAGCCCTGCGCACGCTGCACATCCGCAACGCCGCGCCCAGCGGCCAGATCCTCGAGTTGAGTCTCGAGCGTCTCGATCTGCCGCTGCAACTGCTCGGACTTGCGACCGAACTGCATGCGCCTGAGCTTATCGATCTGGGCCTTGAGCTGCTCGATCTCGACATCCCGCTCGGCAAGCAGACTACGGGCCTCGACCAGCAAGGCCTTCAGGAGTTCGACATCGTCAGGAAGATCGGCGCCGTTCGACATGCGTCGTAGTTTACGAGTCTGTCGCGCGGTTTACAACATCGATAATGCGGCGGTGCGACGGGGCTGTCTCCAGTCGATGCCCTCGAGGAGCATCGACAGTTGTGCAGAGCTCAGATGGACCTTGCCACCGTCGGCTTGGGGCCAGATAAAACGGCCTCGTTCAAGGCGCTTCGCGAGAAGCCAGATTCCGTCCTCCGTTGCCCAAAGAATCTTCACCAGGTCACCCCGGCGGCCCCGGAAGATGTAGACGTTGCCGCCCAGTGGATTCTCATCAAGCGCTGTTTGCACCTTCGCGGCCAGCCCCTGAAACCCACATCGCATATCGGTCACGCCCGCAGCGATCCAGATGCGCGTGCCTGCCGGCAGGGAAATCATGAGCGCAGACTACCCAGCACAATTCGCAACATGTCGGCATCGACCAGACCGTCCACCTTAACCACCGCACGGCCGATCCGGATCTCGATCGTGCCGGCAGCTAATGCAGGCCTCGTGTCCTGCGCTTGTGGCTCAACCGAAGATGATGCCCCGACCTCCGCTCGCGTGTCGTCTACAAGTACAACCGGAATGAGCCCTGCAGACTGAGCTTGCTGCTCGGCCAGATAACGCCGCCGCCAGGTGAACAGCATGTTCGCATTGATGCCGTTCTCGCGGGCCAGTTTCGAGACTGAAACGCCAGGCTCGCAAGCCGCAGCCGCCAGTCGATCACGAAGCTCCCGGGCGTAATTCGGGCGCCCCGCTCGGGTACCCGGCTTCTTCTCTTCAGACTGTGACAAAGTGGTGCCCATCAAATTGGAATGATGGACATTACTTTGGTGTTTATCTCAGTCACCGCCTACGACGGTCGGCGCGAGCCGCTTACGGCTCAGGCACTGGATCACCACGCGCAGCGTGTCGGGATTGACGCTCCCTTCAACGTGTATCTCGCCTCGTGGCAACTGGATGCGTATCTTGCCGGGCGCCGGTGCCGAAGGCGTAGATGCTGCCGGTTCGGCCACGCCGCTGTCACCGGTCTCATTCACGGTAACCGGCAGCAACGCGCATTCGCGACCGTTCACGCCAAGTCGTCCATCCAGATACTGCTTGCGCCAGTCGAACAGTTGATTCGCGTTCAATTCGTGACTGCGTGCAATCTCCGCCACCGAACGTCCACTGGATAACGTCTCTTCGACGATCTGGCGTTTCTCGTCTACGTTACGCCGGCGATACTTCCGGGCGGCTTTGACTTCGGAGAATTCAGTCACTGTGTCCATGATTCCTTTGTGGACACAGTCACATTTGTGCCCCGGGAAAGCATGGCTTCGCCTTCATCAGGCGTCTATACGGTCGGGGTCGGACGGTTACCAAGGGCAAGCGGAGCTTGACGAAGCGGACCCTTGACGTCGCGAAGGGGTGAGATGCCGAGGCACGGTCGTGGCGACGTCCACTCTCCTGAAAGTCCACTTCCTCTCGTTTCATGAGTGTTGCCCGTATTCATTTCATTCATCATGGCGCGGTGGCATTACCGGTGTTGTCCATGCTTGGGGTAGACCGGGTGGTGGACCGCTATCTGGCAGGCTGGGGAAAATCACATTGGTAGTGAAGGTGGGGCACCGGAAGGTCTGCAATACACGGGAGGTCAGGGGGCCGGAGATGTCCAGTACGGCGTCATGACCGTCAGCGACGAACGTCGCGAGCATATGCCCTAGCGTACCCGGACGGGTTGCGCGAGCTTGCTGCAGCACCCGCATGGGGGCCCATTGGCCGTCCGCCGCAACGGTGACCGAATCGGATTGATTCGCCAGACGTGCGATCAGATGCATATAAGCGCCGCCATGGGGACCTGGCCATGTGGTGTGAAATGGTGTAACGGGGCCGTGCGCATAGACTGTTTCCTGTCCGTCAACGTCCATCGTAAGGCTTATGATGTTCGGATCGAGTTCTGGTACCTGAAGCTCGATATTCCACGCCGGAGCCTTCTGGTCCGAGAAGAACAGGTTACGAATAAGTCGCGCATGCTGGAAAGGTTCAAGGTCTGGGCCGGGTAGTGTGACACCGGTGGCCCCAAAGGACTTGTACCTCCAAGGATGTGAGAGCGTATCGACATAGGGTGCGAGGGTACGGGTGAAGACTTCGTCAAGCAGCCCACCGTAGGCGAAGACTTTCGCGAAATCCTCAAATGGCAGATCACGTTGGCTGTTTGGCGAGAACGGATAGTTGCCACCGACGGCGAGTTCGCATCGATTGCCTAGCGTATTGTGCGCCTGCTGGGCAAGTAGCGCGCCTGCTGCGAAGCTGATTTCGCGGGAACCCCGTACAGCGAGTTCAGACAGTATGTTCCTGAGAGGGGCCGGAAGCGTCTCCGGCGCGGACCTGAGGAGTTGAAGCCGTTCATCTACGGCGGGCATGCTATTGTTACTGAGTGCCGTATTCGCGGCATTCAATATGTCCTGCCATTGGGACAGCAGCATGGATAGACTGATGGCGACGTCCGGTCGCGAGCTTGCTGTGTTGGTATGGGATGTGTCAGTGTGACTGACAGGCTGAGGATCCAGTTTTCGCAAGTCCGCAAAATGACGGTCGACGATTTCCTGTTCAGGATGGCGCGTCGCGATACCTTCCGTATGTGGCTCGGACATCGGCGATTCTGGCATTCCTGCCGCGAGCGTAGTTTCATGTACAACGGCATGTAGCAGGTGCTCAAGAGGCTGCTCGGGGGTGTTGAGCGCACGTAGCTGTTGCACCAGGGCTGGCAGGCCCGTTGTGTTTGCCAGTCGGATATCGTCCAGAAATGCGTCCCATTGTTGGACGTACTCGTCCAGATAGAGGGTGCGGAGGGATTCAACCAGTCTGTCGGTAGACGCCGTGTCGGTAGATGACTTTTCGTCGGAGAGCACAGACGATGCGCCCAGAAGCCAGCGTTCATCGATACGATGCCGTTCAACGAAAGCGGGCAGGTCGCGGGTAAATACGCTCCAGTATCCCCGATACGTAAACAAACCTGGCACGCCATCTGACAATGGTGCCTGACTATGTCGGGAGAACCAGCCGGAAGCATCAGGGCCGGCAACACGTTCGAGCGTAAAAGGCGCAGGTGCATGAGGTGCCATGGAGGCACGTGCCTGCTCATAAAGCCGCCGCACAGGATCCTTTACGCGCAGGAGGATGCGCGCCTGTTCGACAAGTCTGTCGTTGCGTGCACTTGCTGGGTGAACAGGAGAAGCCAACAGCCTGCGTACGTGGTATTCCAGTGACTGATCGAATACAGGCAGTTGGGATCCAAGCGGCGTCTGACTTTGGCCAACCCACGCTTGTACCTCATCGGGGTCGAAGTGTGCCGGGTCGTACAGCATCAGGTAGACACGGAGGGTGCTATACGTGTTTTCGATATCGCCGTGCTCGAGTGCCAGCGATAGTCCGTGCTCAATACGACGGACAATGGCGGGTAGTAGCAACTTTTCTGAGAGTCTCGCATAGGTACGGTGGGCCGATCTGACCAGGCTCTGCCCGGTATATAGCCCCATACGCCATAGCAGGTCAGGATGAAGCGGATCCAGGGTGGCAATGCGCGGGAGGTCCAGTGTGGCCGTCAGTATCCGGTGGATCTGCTCGGTTTCAGTCGTCCCGAATGTCCGCGAGACGTCGGTGCGAAGGGTTTCCGTTTTCACGGCAACTGCTTCCAGATAGTTTGCGTTGTTCCTGAAACTCAGGTACTGACCGACCGCGAGTGCGCCTAGGAGCAGCAGAACCAATATCAATGGAGCCGGGGCGAGCCGACTTAGGGGACGGTGCCCGACAGAGGCGCGGTGTGCCAGATGCCCTTCCGCGGTAATGATCTTTGTCAGTGTGTTGCGCAGAAAATAGCCGGAGTGCTCAGTTGGAACAGTAGCAAATACCCGACGAGGCGCAGGTGGGCGGTGCAACTGATTGATGAGTGCATCACGCTGGACCGGCATTGAGTCATTACTCTGCATGGCGCTGGAAAAAAAGATACCGCGCAGCAGCGGACAGACGTGCGGAGCGTCGCTGTCGGCAAGGATTTCTCCGGTCAGATCGAGCAACGGTTCAATGAGTGCACTGAATTCTTCGGCAAAGGCGGCGAGCATACGCCGCCTGGTCAGATCGGATTCGTCACGGAGGCGAACATTAACCCCGGAGGCCACGGCGGCAGCCAGATCCAGTAACTGCGTCTGGCAGGACTGCTGGATGGCCTGTGCCTGGGGGAAGTCACCGTCGTGAGGCAATACGATGCCCCATGGCTGCTTGCGCTCATCCTGGTTCAGTGAACTGAAATATTGCGAGAAACCCGTGAGCATATCGACCCGGGTTACAAGAATATAGATCGGACAGTGCACATCGAGCGTACGCCGGATCTCGTTTAGCCATATGCGCATGGCTTGCACTTGCGCGGCACGCGTGCCAACCTCGGTGTTCGCCAGGCGCGTCACGTCGGCGATGAGAATGGCACCGTTGATGGCTGGCGCTGGCCGGATACGGTGCAACGCCTTCAGAAAATCCTTCCGTTCGATGACGCCGTCATCGGCATCGTTGAGTGATTGTGCGCGCATCGCACTGTCCGGCGCGTGCGGGACCGCTCCGTGCACATACGATGTTCCGCCTTCCTGGGGGACCATACTTTCCGGCCCTGCATGCGCTGAATCGTTTGCGTCCTGTTGACCCTCTAGGGGGGCACTGTGCGCAGCGGGGGCGTCGAATCCATGCGGGATGATAATAATTGCCGTGTCGGAGAGCCACCATTGGGCCGGTGCGTGGCCGCTGTGCGCGCGCGCAGGCTGAATGACCGACATATCCAGTCCACTCGCACGGATGGCAGACTTTCTTCCAGAACCGCTTGCGCCGATCAGCAGATACCACGGCACAGCAAGCACCGGTCGGTGCCGATGTACAAGGCGTGTTGCGAATCCTGACCTGCCGTTCCGGTTCGCATAGCGTGCGCGGATTTGGGTCAAGGCGTGCTGGATGAACAAATCGACGTGCGATGTATCTCTGGTGGCATGCTTTGCATCGAGGCGCTCCAGATAGCGCCGAACAGTCCCGCTCGTCAACCCATAGCGCACAAGCCAGTAGCTCAGTCCGAGGACCAGAAGCGTGCCGATCAGGGTAAGCCGGATGGGTATGGACGCAAGAGGCGTGGTATGCCTGAATGTGATCATGGGCAGGACGTACCAGAGCGCCATGCACGTCATGACGACGAGCGTTGTGATGATCATGCTGCGCCCTTTGGGAAGCAATACGACAGCGCACAGGACCGAGACGAGCACGCCACGTGCGACGGGCGATGCGAGGGGCACAGTGTCACCGAAACCGATCAGGGGGCCGCCAAACCAGCTAACCAGTGAGCATATCGTCAATAGCAGCAGGCGAGCATAGCGCGGACGCAGAAGGGCGATGAGCTTGTACATGATGGACGTTGGAATGCCAGGGTGATTTACCACGTAATCGTCACGTCGACGCGGCGGTTCAGGACACGTCCCTGCGCGTTACTGTTGTCGCCGATGGGGTGTGCAGCGCCCAGGCCGATCGTTTTTATCCTGGCGGGTGGTACGTTAGCTGATTGCATTACCTGGGCGACCTGGACGGCGCGGGCGAGCGAAAGCGCGTCGTTGGACGCGAAGCGGCGGGTCCGGATGGGTTGACTGTCGGTGAAACCCGTAACGGTGACTTGCCCGGGCACTTTAAGCGTTTCCTGTCCAACCCGAATAATCACGGCGCGGACGTTTGCGTGGATGTCGATTGCGCCCGGCGCAAACATGGCATCGCCGTGGAAGGTAACGGTGCTGTGGTGATCATCTTCGTCGACGCTGAGCATACCTGCGGTGATTTCGTTGGCCAGCAGCTGCTTTAGCCGCAGTGAGGAGACGGGCGCAGGCATGCGCACGACGGTCGTGATGTTGTCGATGGCCGCAATGCGCGCCTGTAGCTGTGCGGTTCGGGTCGTTAGTCTGAACCGGTACATGGCAAAACAGGCACAGACGATGAGAATGGCGAGCATGCCGCCTAGCAACATCGGGCGCCAGGCATGCGTCCGTTCCCGTGTTGCGGGCAGTTGCGGCACGTCGGACAGCAGCAGCGCGGCAGATGTGCCACGCTGCGTAGCGATCTCGTCATACAGACGCTGACGGATCGATTCATGTTTGCGATGGCCGTTCACCTCGTACCTATATCGGCCTTCGAATCCCAGGCTCAGAATACGGTAGATCACCTCCAGCAGGTTCAGATGCTCGCGGGCGTCACCCAGTAGTCGCCCAACCAGCAGATAGATTTTGTCGCCGCCGTGCCGATCTTCGTGAAAGCGTGTGGCTAACCCGTTGGTAATCCATTCGACGCCAGTGTCCTCGCTGCGTCCCCACTCGGTTTGCATGGCGGCTTCGTCCAGCGCAGTACATAGGCAATAGCGGGCACCCACTACGTGATCGCGGCGGATGTGAGCATGCTCACATAGTTTCTGGAAGCTGATCAGTTCCTGTTCAAGGAGGTGGTGGAGTAAGGCAATGGTGGGAGCGGACAGTTGCATAGGCATATCGGCAAGTGCACGCAGCAATGGCCGTGCAGCCTCCAGTAAGGGGTTTTCAGCATCTGATATGGCGGCCAGCCGCGCGTTGAATTGTGCGGAAGTCAGGCGTGCGACGCTGTTCACGAGGGCATCTGGCTCTGATAAGGGGCCGGCGCCAGGAGAGAGTGGTGATGACGAGTGATCCATGGGTCCACGTGGATTGAGGCGTGCCGCGCAGATTGGCGGTGCGTGCTGTCTGTATGCCCGCAGCTATCGCAGGGAAAATCCGATGCACACTGCCTGCCGAACGCCAACTGGCGCTTGGCGCGCCGTCAGGCGCGAATACCCCAGAGTTGCAGGTTCAGGCCGGGAAATTCACCTGCCACATGCAGTGCGAGTCCGCCATGTTGCGCGACTTCGTCCCAAAGGCGACCAGCTCGGGTGATCTCAAAATACAGATGCCCGGCCGAGAACGGGATCTGACGGGGCGGCACGGGAAGCATTTGCAGGGGGATGCCAGGCAGATGACCGCGAACCAGGTCGGGCAGCTTCTCTGAAGGTCCAGCCTTTGCTTGCACGATAAATTGCTGCATGAGTGTCTCGGGAGCCATATCGGCTTGAATGGCAAAAACCAGGGTGCTGAATCCGGCTATTTCCGCAGGGTCCAGCGCGGCGTTACGCATGCCGTGTCCGAGATCAACCAAGGTAATGGCCTGCGCGCTCCGGACAAGGACCAGATTGAGCAGGCGCTGGATATCCTCCACAATGGGTTTGAGGCACAGATGTGGTGTGCCGTGCTGATAAGGCAGATAAGTGTCGATAGGCCGGCGAGTATCGGTACGCAGCCACGTTGACAGTTCGCCCATCATTTCGACGAGCACCTCGTAGAGCCATTCGGGGCTGGCGGTGGGTACCGTTCTGAGATGGCGCAGACGAGGTTCATACCGGTTCAGTGTCTGCAGTAGGAGATAGTCGGAGACTTCCGCTGTTTTTGCAAGCCGGCTGCCTGGGCCGGTCAATCGCTCCGATAGTGCATTGGCGCGCATGCCGGTGAGTTCATGGATACGTACGAGCCAGGCGTTGAGCAGCGGGCTGACGCCGTAGCCAGTCACCGGGGGAATCAGGGCATCGTCCAGCTGGACCATGTTATCGGGGCGAATCGCCTTGATACGTGCGAGCGCCAGGCTGAGCCAGCTATCACCCAGTTCATCTTCCGTGATCAGACGCAGACGTATTCGTGAGAGCTGGATGAGTCTGGGTCCTTGCCCGGTCGAATTCGAATCCCGTACTTCCTCTTCGAATACCGCATAGCGTGCGCACGAATCAGGCGCGTCTCTGAACGTCGTTTCTTCGACGTTAGGGATCCTCGCAGGCGTGGCAAGATAAATGACCTGATCCAGATGTGTTGAGCGGATGGCCAGTGGTGGCGGTGGTGGCGTATCGGCAGGTGCATCGAAGGGTGTGCCGTCAGGGAAGACACCGCTGGCAGAACTGAGAATAATTTTGCCGATGGCCAGTGCGTCAGTATCGATCCTGTATTGACTCAGTCCAAAGAAAAACGGAGAAAGGGCGAGTGCGCGAGTATGAACGTACCGCTCCAGATAGCGCTCTTGTTGCTGGAATAGTTGTGGGCGCAAGAACAGCCCTTCGCTCCAGACTACTTTGTTGTTCCAACTCATTCGATATGACTCCCGTGATGCGGTGGGCGGACTCCATCACGGACTGACTGCCCGCACCTGGATGGCGTTCTGACCTAGTTCGACGACGAGCACGATATCTGCAGGGCTGTGATACCACGCCTGCGCCGGTGTTTCGGGTAAAGGAGTAACGGCTCGCCATGTCGAGGAAGACAGACTGCGATAGGCTGCTGTGAATCCGAGACTGGTTGTGGCGCGGTTGACGACGCGCTCAATCGTGCGCTCTTCCCCGGGGCGTAGCAGCCATTCGTCGCGCGTGAGGAGATCATTCGCAAGTACAGAATGATCCTTGTCCTGAATCGAAAAGAAATCGGCAGAGCTGAATGCCATATCTGACTTTAACTCATAGAGTCGCATGACAATCGGTGCAGGTCGGTCATGCGTATCCGGATTTACCGATGGGGATGCCTTTACGTGCAGGACAATGTGAGTGGGCTCGCGAGGTTCGGGTAGCGTGTCGGTGCAAGCGACAAGCCAACCCAGGCTGGCCGCTACGGCGATGATTCGGGCGAATAGCCTCAGGTCGTGCATGATGTAGGGGAACGCAGAGGAAGGCGGGCGCATAGGGAAAGTACGGCCTGTTGGGCACCACTTGATGTCCAACAGAACCTTTGAGGTGAAGAGATTAGAGTTGCGCGTTGCCCTTGATGTCAAAGCCGGCTGACACGACACCTTCGCTGCCGCCGTCTGCGCGCTGGATGTTGTATTCCTGCCTGACTTTGGCGAAGGACAGTCCAAATGTTTCAACGATGTTGGTTCCCGTCCTGTTGCAGGACATTTGCACGCCGGTGATCAGCACGTCGTCCATGACGATCTTTGAATATTCGTGCGGTGACCCTCCCGCTTTGCGCATGACAAGAGTCGCTTGCTTTATATGCTTGCCCGTCAAACTGCAGATCATGAGCGTAGGGCTTGCGCGGTCGACGTAATGCTCGACTTCGAGGTCGTAAACAGTTGCTTTGCCAATGCCGCCCCCGGAGCCGACGTGCATGGATGAATCCTGGGACATTTTCCAGCGCCAACTGAGCACCTCGATTTTTTCGCGGTGAGTGTGGTCCTTTGATTCACCCTGGATCCCCTCAAGTTTCAGGAAAATATCCTGGCTGGACTGATTGGTGAGGGGGCGGCGGGTTCCTTCGTTCACTTGTTCCATAAATACTCCTATGTGGTTGATAACTATGCGGCAGTTTGCCGCCCGGAAACGGTTGCCGGTGTAACACAGCCGGGTCTGCGACGCTGCTAGCCTGTCTTGCGGATCGAAGGCAGTCGTGCAACCAGTCTGAGCGAGACGGTCAAGCCTTCAAGTTGAAAATGGGGGCGTAGAAAGACCTTGGCACGGTAGTAGCCGGGGTTGCCTTCAATGTCTTCTATCTGCACTTCGGCCGCAGCCAGTGGACGGCGTGCTTTTGTCTTTTGCGATGAGTTGGCAGGATCTCCGTCGACATAGTGCATGATCCACTGGTTCAGCCATCGTTGCATGTCCTCGCGCTCCTGGAAGGTTCCGATTTTGTCGCGTACGATACATTTCAGGTAATGGGCAAAACGGGAGCAGGCAAACAGATAGGGCAGCCGTGCCGAGAGCGCGGCATTGGCGGTCGCGTCTGCGTCAAGATACTCGGCAGGTCTGTGTAACGAGGGGGCACCAATGAACGTGGCGTCGTTGGTGTTTTTACGATGGACGAGCGGGATCAGTCCATTTTTAGCGAGTTCAGCTTCGCGGCGATCTGATATGGCGATCTCGGTGGGACACTTCATGTCCACACCGCCGTCGTCAGTCGGAAAGGTGTGGCAGGGCAGGTTTTCAACCGTGCCTCCCGATTCCACCCCCCGGATCAATGAGCACCACCCATATAGCTTGAACGACCGATTGATGTTGACGCCCATGGCATAGGCGGCGTTGACCCATGTGTAGCGCTGGTGATCAGAACCACTCGTGACTTCCTCGAAATCGAATTCGTCGACAGGGTTGGTGCGGATACCATATGGCAACCGGCCCAGGAAGCGAGGCATGACCAAGCCGACATAACGCGAGTCGTCCGTGCTTCGCATGGCATTCCAAGTCGCGTATTCCAGATTCTGCGTGAACAGTCTGGTCAAATCGCGCGGGTTGGCCAGTTCCTGCCAGGATTCCATTTGCAGCACCGATGGGGCCGCGCCTGCAATGAACGGCGCATGGGCCGCTGCGGCAACCTTGCCGATACAGCCAAGCAGGTCGACATCGGCTGGAGTGTGATCGAAATAATAATCGCCGATCAGACACCCGTAAGGTTCTCCGCCAAGCTGGCCATACTCTTCTTCGTAAATCTGCTTGAACAGGGGGCTTTGATCCCAGGCATAGCCCTTGTAGCGTCGCAGCGTGCGTCGCAGTTCGTCTTTTGAAATATCGAGAAACCGGATTTTCAGATGTTCATCCGTTTCCGTATTGGATACAAGGTGATGGAGGCCACGCCACGCCGACTCCAGCTTCTGATACCGTTTATGATGAAGAATTTCGTTGATTTGTTCAGAAAGTCTGGCATCAATGCTGGCAATGATGCTCGCGATGTTCTGATACGCGTCGCCGCCGACGACCACGCTTTGAGCAAGCGCCTGTTGAGCCAATGTCTGCACAGCCTGCTCAACGGCTGAGCGTGCCTGCTCTGTCCTGGGGCGGAATTCATGCGCAAGTAACCGCTCGAACTCCGAGGGTGCGTATGCGGGAACAGTATTCTCGACAGGGGGCAGGTGAGCTTCAGCGCTGGACATGGTCCGTTTCCTGATTAGGCTGCTTGTTGTCATCCGGCGGATTGGTGTGCCATTCGTCTGCGGCATCTGCTTCTGCCGATATACCCGTCTCTGGTGCGGCGGCGAGTGTGCTGAGCAACGCAGGGTCTTTAAGCAACTGATGGACCAACGCTTCGGCTCCGGCCTTGCCGTCCATGTAGGTGAGCAGATTGGCTAACTGGGTACGCGCTTCGAGCAGTTTCGCAAGCGGCGGAACCTTGCTGGCGATGGCCGCAGGCGAAAAATCCTCCATGCGCTCGAAGGTCATGTCCACGGGCAACTGGCCTTCACCAGTCATGGTGTTCCGTACGGTAAAGGCCGCACGTGGCGCGACGGCCATCATTCGCTCATCGAAGTTGTCGATATCAATCTCAAGAAAACGTCGTGTGTCGGGCGCGATTCGTTCAGCGGTTTGCTGTCCGGACAGATCAGCCATAACACCCATAACAAAAGGCAGTTCAACCTTCCTCTCCGAACCATAGACTTCCACGTCGTATTCGATCTGTACTCGTGGCGCTCGGTTGCGCGCGATAAATTTCTGTGAGTTCCTGCTGTCAGACATAGTAGGGTTCCTCCGGCGATATCAGGATACGAGGGGGGGATGCTCGATGTTCAGTGATGGTGACACCGTGGCGCGTTCTGTGACATAAATGCTCAAGGCGTGCGCAGGAGGCTGGCTGGCGTCCACGACCGTGATAGAAATCCGCTCAAGTGGCTGGCGTGCTGCCTGCGCGTCGAGCCACAATATCGATAGCTGCGGCAGAATCTGCTGTTCGATAAAGCTGGTTATTTCGCGAGCCCCATTGGGACCGGTGAGCGAGTGCGCGGCAATATAGTCAGCCAGTCCGTCGTCGACGCACAGCTTGATGCCGTGTTTCTCAAGCAGGCGCGTGCCTATTTGATGCAGATGCAACTGGGCTATGCTCACCAGTGCCTCCGGTAACAGGCTGTGATAGGGGACAACGGTTACGCGGCCGAGAAATGCGACATCAAAGACCTGCCTGAGCTCGTGATGTAACGCACTCTGCGGTATGTCATCGGCGTCGCCTCTGGCGTGCGTGAGGACGGACGCGCCCACATTGCTGGCCATCAGGATGACGGTGTGGCGGAAATCGATATACCGGCCGTCTGCATCTTCCATGTAACCTTTGTCGAAAACCTGGTAGAAGATTTCCCATACATCACGATGAGCCTTGTCGATCTCGTCGAGTAGCACAACACTCCAAGGCTGGCGTCGTACAGCTTCCGTCAGTACCCCTCCTTCTCCAAAGCCGACATACCCAGGGGGGGCGCCTTTGAGGCCCGACACCGAGTGGGCCTCCTGGTATTCGCTCATGTTCACGACAACCAGATTCTGGTCTCCGCCATACAATGCCTCGGCGAGTGCCAACGCAGTTTCGGTTTTGCCAACACCAGATGGGCCAACGAGGAGAAATACACCTGCTGGTTTGTCTGGTGCGCCAAGTCCCGCACGGGCAGTGCGAATTTTTTCGCTAATCTGATCCAGTGCGGCGTTCTGCCCGATGACACGTGCCGCTAGCGTCTGGGCGAGTGTGCGAACCCGGTCAATTTCGTTGCTGGTGAGGCGTCCTGCTGGCACTCCGGTCAGGTCAGATACCACCTGTGCAACTACGGTTTCGTCTACTTCGGTGAGCACCAGTGTGTTATCGGATACCTGCGCGCCAGATGCTTCTGGCGTCTCCTCTGTACAATTCCCTTGCGGCAGAGCGCGCAGCACGCGCTCACGTTGTGCCAGCAGAATTTGCGCTTGCTGGCGCTGCTGGCGCCAGGAGGTTTCTATTTCGCCGCACCGCCCTTCAAGTATCGTGACCCGCGCATGGGCCTGGTCAAGTGATTCAGTAACGTCAAAGCCCAGACATAGATGCTGTTCCAGCAAATCCCGTGTGGTACGTGCAGACGTGAGTTGCTCGCGCCCGATGGCCAGTTCGGTTGGCTCAGCCTTCAGCGACAGGGCCACCCTCGCGCAGGCCGTATCAAGCAGGCTGATGGCTTTGTCGGGTAACTGGCGTGAAGGGATATAGCGATGAGATAGTTTAACCGCCGCATGAATCGCTTCGTCCCGGATGGTTACGCCGTGGTGTTCGCCAAATCGAGAGGCAAGCGAGCGAACCATGTCGACGGCAACGGACTCAGATGGCTCGCGGATCTGAAGCATCTGAAAGCGGCGAGTAAGCGCAGGATCCTTTTCGATGTAGCGTTTGTATTCAGACCACGTGGTGGCGCCAATGGTGCGAAGCGTTCCGCGGGCGAGAGCGGGCTTGAGCAGATTTGCTGCATCGCCGGTACCGGCTTGCCCGCCGGCTCCAATGAGCGTATGGATCTCATCGATAAACAGGATCACCGGGGTATCAGAACACGTGATGGCTTCGATGACAGCCTTCAGGCGAGCCTCGAATTCGCCTTTCATGCCTGCACCGGCGATCAGTGCACCTACATCCAGACTCATCAGACTCGCGTGAGCGAGCGCCTCAGGGATACGACCGGACGCAATGGCCAAGGCTAGCCCTTCGACGATGGCAGTTTTGCCTACACCGGCCTCACCGGTGAGCAATGGGTTGTTCTGCTTGCGGCGAAGCAGCACATCCGTTAGTGCGCGAATATCGATCTGACGACCGATGACCGGATCGATCTTTCCAAGGCGAGCCTGCTCGGTGAGATCCACGCAGTATTGGTCGATGGTGGTTTGCCATGCTGGCTCAGGGGACAGCAGATTGAGATTCAGTTTTTTGTCAGGCTGACCGCTGCCGTCGTTGGCGTGCTCGCTGGTCTCATTGGACTGGCTGATCCAGTTCACAACTGCACTGTCCAGATCGGTGTCGCAGAGTCTGGAGAGTGTCGGGCTGACAGCGCGTAGCACGCGAGATAGTTCGGGCGTGCTGGTTAGAGCACAGATCAACCACGCACCCCGGATGCGGGTGTCCTGATGCGATAGCGTAGCAATAACCCATGCGCGCTCAATGACTAGTTCAATATCCCAGGAAAAATCTTGAACAGAGGCTGAGCCACGCGGGAACCTGTCAATGGAATTGCGTAACTCTCGATCGACGCGCGTATAGTCAAGCTCTGCATAACGGATTATTTCGATCAGGTCGGAGCGCGTAACCTGCAGCATTTGAAGCAACCAGTGTGCGATTTCGATATATGGGTTTCCCCGGGCTCTGCACAATTCAACGGCAGACTCGATGCTGGCGTACGGCGTTTTTCCGAGCTTTCCGAACAATGTTTCTCTTGAGATGGTCATCTGATTGAGCCCCTGAAGCATAGCGGGTGGCATAGAGGGCGTGAACGTTGAGATGAAGTAAATTCATGCGCGAACTGGTTTTGCATGCAGCATCCTCAGTGGCGTACCAAAAATAATTAGCATGACAAAACAGGCGAGATGATTCTGGTTCGTCTCATGCAGTTTCAGACGGTTGATCAGGGTGTGCGACGCAGACTGAACGGTGGCTGAATCGTAAAAGACATCGATGATATGTTCAAGTCTGTTGAACCTCGTTGGTTATCTCAAAAGGCGATGCTTGCTCGGTGTCAAGCGCACAGTGTGACGGCGGCAGATGAGATGGAGTGCGTGTCATCGTGACGCACAAATACCGCATGACTATGGGATAGCATCGCCTCTGATTCTCATTTCGTATTTTGATATAGGAATGCTGACCATCATGATCTTGAGAGTTTTCTCGCAATGGTTGTCAAGCCCTGATGAAAGGTTGCCTTGTGACCGTGCTGGGGTGGCACCTTGTGACGTTGTGAAAAGTGCCATTGGGCAGCGAGAAGTATCGCCGCGGCCAGCAATGCACGATGCTGTGGTTAATGCAGAGGCCGACCGTTTTCGTCATGCGGCCCGCCAGCCGCTTCCAGATCGTGATGGGATATCTGATTCGCCACTCGCACTCAACGCAGAGACTTTGGTGGCAGATCTTAATGCTCAGTACTGGCAGGCATTGGAGGATTTTCCTGGCGTATCGCTTGAGAGAAAATGGCATAGCGTCTCATCCGATCATAACGAGGTCTGTTCGCCTGGCTCGATATCGCTAGACGACCATGCATTGCGAGGCTGTAATGTGCTCGGTCTGTTTGATGAAGCTATTTTTCATATCGAAAAAGTCGAGACGGCGGGGGAAATTCTGGAGATCTTTGCGCCCGAAAGGCCGGTGCACTGGCAGCCGCTAGTATGGCCAACCGTTGGGGTTGTCAATCTGGTACAGCAAGGACATCTGACGCCATCTGTCGACGGGCCGATGCTCGTCGATCTGCCTGCGCGGCGTCGATAGACGGAGGTTATTCGATGCGAAATTCAAGGGATATCCGCAACGCCCCTCATGTCGTAAGTGGTCAGGTGGGACGAATTGGCGATACACGGGCAATACCCACGCTTATTGACCGGTTGCGTGAAGATGCAGCGGTCAGTGTGTCTGCATGTGGGGCACCCAGCGAATATCGGGTGGGTGGAACGCGGCTACGGGACATCATCATGCGGGATCTCACATTTTTACTGAATGCAACGAATCTGGACAGGAATATTGATCGTGCCCGCTTTGCTTATGCGGGGAGTTCAAGCCTTAACTACGGCGTTCCGTCTCTGGCGGGGGTGTTCGCGGCATCCAGGGGCTGGCCGGAGATCGAGCATGTTATCCGGCGGGCCATTGTCGAGTTTGAACCAAGGTTGATGCCAAATACACTCGAAATTATTCCAATGCAAGACGAGAGTGAATTGGGAAATTACAATGTGATTATCTTCGAGGTGAGCGGATTGATCCGTACACCGACGTATCCTCTGGAATTTCGGGCACACAGTGTGATCAGCATCGAGACCGGGAAAATCCGCTTTGAGGATCCGCGGACTAGCGAAGTCTGACTGACCCCGGCAACAGGAATAGCATGGATCCGCAACTACTCGACTATTACAATCAGGAACTTGCCTACATGCGTGAACTGGCAGATGAGTTCGCGCAGTCCCATCCAAAGGTGGCGGCGCGCCTTGGCATGCGTCGTGACGAAATTGATGATCCTTATGTGGAACGTCTGATCGAATCATTCTGCTTCCTCACCGCACGCACGCGCATTAAGCTTGACGCACAGTTTCCTCGATTCACCAGCCAGTTGCTTGAGGCGTTGTACCCTAACTATCTTGCGCCAACACCGTCGATGGGCGTGGTGCGTCTTTATCCCAGTGCTAGCGAAGGCAATCTGGCGGGGGGCTTCACGCTGGAGCGTGACACAGCATTCCTGACGGACGTGGCGGACAACGGCAGAACAGCATGTCAGTTCCGCAGCAGTCAACCTGTCACAGTCTGGCCGCTGGAAATCAGTGAAGCCCGTCTGAGTGGCATGCTCCATGATCTGCCAGATCTGGCACGCCATGTTCCGCAGGTGGCCAGGATACGCGGAGCACTTCGGTTGCGCTTGCGCAGCATTAACGCGACACGGCTTGACGAGATAGCCACGCTGGAGCGACTGCCTGTGTATCTGATGGGGGACGAAACGCTGGGCTCGCAACTTTTTGAACTGTTGCATACTGCAAGCGTTGGGTCCGTCATATACGCACCCCGTCAGTCTGGCGAGGCGTCGGCAATTGTGCACACTGTGGAGGGGCAGACAGTAGTGCACGAGGGGTTCGAGCCGGACCAGGCACTGCTGCCGCTGCGCGCTGCCGGGTTTCATGGCCATAATCTGTTGCATGAATTCTTTGCCTGTCCCGGACGGTTTCTCTTTTTTACCCTCACCGGACTTGGGCCAGGGATCAGGCAGATCAGCAGCACGGAGTGCGAGATCATCGTGCTGCTGGACAGGCCGATTGATGAATTGGCTGCTCGTGTAGATGCATCGAACTTTGCGCTATTCTGCACACCGGTTATCAATCTCTTTCCACGACGCACTGATCGTCTGGAAACGCCGCACTCGCAGGAGGAATTTCACCTGGTGCCCGCCCGGCTGGCACCGCTTGACTATGAGATTCATTCGGTGCGTACCGTATCGGCGCAACGCGCCGACGGTGCTGGCGAGTTGGAGTTTCGCCCCCTGTTTGAGACTGTGGCACGCGATGGGGGTGACTACGGGCGGTACTTTTCGCTCAGGCGCGAGCCTCGCCTGTTGTCTGAGTCTGCGAGACGGGGGGGGCCGCGCACACCCTATGTTGGCACGGAAACCTTTGTGTCCTTGGTTGACCAGTACGATGCTCCCTATGCCGAGGATATCCGGTACCTTTGCGCTGATGCGCTGGTCACGAACCGGGACCTGCCACTGTTTGTCCGGCGGCAAGGCGTGGGCGATCTGTCGACTACATGTTCGGCTCCCGTGGAGCGTATCGTGTTTGTGCATGGACCGACCGCCCCGTTGGCACCGTATGCACAAGGAGAGGCGTCATGGAGGCTGATCCGGCAACTCGATTTCAATCATTTACCTCTCGATCAGATGGATGAGAACGGTACAGGTGCCGGGTTAAGAGAGATGCTCAGGCTCTTTCAGCCGGGTCATGATTCTCGCATTGAGCGTCAGATCGCCAGTTTGATTGCGGTCAGTACCCGATCTGTGACGCGCAAGCTCCCTGGCGATGGTCCACTTATGTTCGGGCGGGGCATCGAGTGTTGCCTGACGATTGACGAATCCGGTTTCTCGGGAGGCAGTCCCTATCTGTTCGGGTTTGTCATGGAACGTTGGCTCGCGCGCCATGTATCGATTAATTGCTTTACGCAAACGGAGTTGCACTCGGAGCAACGCGGACTGATTGCACGTTGGCCAGTGCGGCAAGGCACCCGAGGTGTGATATGACGCAGTTCCAGCACGCAAAGGTATCCGTGAGGCAAGACAAACGCGAGTCCGATGAAAAATGGATTGATCAGGTATGTGCCAATCCATGGGAGTACGGATTTCTGGCATTGCTCAGGCGCATGGACGCATGCATGGCCCACGAGTCGCTCGGTTACGCTGAGCGACCGCACGAACCTGTCAGGTTGGGGCAGCAGCCCGGCCTCGAGTTCGCGTCCAGCGAGCTGGCTGGCATTACATACGAGCAGGGGCGGCTACGGGTGAGTCTGAAGGGGTTGGGGATGTTCGGGCCACATGGCGCGTTGCCGTTCCATGTAACGGAGATCGCTTACAACCGGCTCAGGCAGGAAGGCGATACGACGCTGACAGATTTTCTGGACATGTTCCACCATCGATATCTCTCGCTATTCTATCGGGCCTGGGCATCCGCCGAAGCGACAGTTGGGCTTGATCGTGTCGCCAACGAACATTTCTCATTCTACATTGCCAGCCTGATCGGACACGACCTGCTGGGGATGGATAGTAGCCCATTGCCGCGTCATGCGCGGCTGGCTGCCGCGTCGCATCTTGTACGCCATGCACGTAATCCAGAGGGATTACGTGCGATGCTCAGTCACTATTTCAACGTGCCGGTGCAAGTACACGAGCATGTATTTCGCTGGATCGAACTGGAGTCGACTGAGCGCGGAAACCTTTCTGCCGCAGGCGATGCGTCAATTATGGGCCGTGGCGCCATGCTGGGTGAGTCTGTCGCGGACAGGCAGCACCGGTTTCGGATCGTATTGGGACCACTCGATCTGCAGGCCTATCTGAGTTTTATTCCCGGTGGCGTGTTTCTTCCCGCGCTCGTGGAGTGGGTTCGCACATTTGTGGGATACGAGTTCGTGTGGGAGCTGGAATTGCAGATTCGTGCGGAAGACGCACCCGCCACTATTCTGAGTGATGCTCAATGTCTGGGCTGGTCAAGCTGGCTTGGAGACTGCTGCGCCGGCGAATTGGCCAGTTCCCTGTGCTTCGAGCCTGAACTTTATGTTACTCCAAGCGTTTGTTGACCGGAGGTATCTCTCTTGAACGCGATGAAAAGCAGATTGGACACACCGGTACAGATGCTACCGATAGTGTCAAAGTGGATGAGCCCGGTCAGTGATACCTTACCATGTGGGCAGGACTTGGAATATGACCCAGAATTTGTCCTGTTATGTGCGAGAGTGGAGCCACGGCTGGAGGCGCAGTATGGTGAGTTTGTTGGCATGCCGGAGCCGGTGAGCTGGAGTGAAATTGACCGCGATTGCAGTCGATTGATGGAGCGCAGCAGGGATATCCGCCTTGCGGTACTGTTCGCACGAGGTCGCACACACCTGGCGGGGTTGATGGGGTTTGCCGAATCGCTGTGCGTGCTGGCCGGGTGGCTTAAACTTTTCCCCACCGACATTCATCCGCGCGTTGATGCGGATACGGACCCCAGCCTCTCCAGGGAGATTCGCCGAAACTCGCTGGAAGCGCTGGTCGATCCCGACGGATTGCTGGGTGATCTGCGACAGGTTGACTTGATGGAGAGCGCGGCTGCACGGGTGCAGGTGCGGGACATTGAGTTCGCCTTCACACAACCGGATGCAGGTGACGGGCCGTCGATTGAGACGGTCAGGCAGTATCTGGATGAGTTACCTCCCCGGCGGCCGCAGTTTGTCAGCGCCATCAGGCAGGCGACAACAGCACTTACCGCGATTGAAGCGTGGGCAGATGTGCAACTGGGAGCAGACGGGCCAAACTTGTTGCCCCTCGTGCGCATACTGAATTGGCTCGACGGCATCTGCACATCTGGCGAAAATATGGCGCAGCAGGAACCGGATAGGGGCGCGATGGCCGATGGACGGGCGGACGCTTACACGCCGGGCAACCGCGATCAAGCCCAAACACGGATCAGGTCGCGCGGCGATGACGCCATGCAGTTGAGTGATCGGGACGCGGCAGGTCGGCAGATTGAGGAGGTTCGTGCGTGGTTCGCGCATCACGAACCGGGTAGTCCGGTTGTTTTGTTACTCCGTTACGCGCAGCAATGCATCGGAAAATCCTATGTGGAACTGATTGATCTGATTCCGCCAGAGTTACTTTTGCGTCTGACGGAAAAGTCTGATTTATCGTTAAGTTAACGACTGGGTGATCGCGTAGCCGGGTGTAGTGAATGCCCGGTTTATCGGGTTGTCGGAGCTGCTCTGGTTAGGGAGGGTGCGCTCCGCTCTTTGGTTTGCTACCAGGAGCTTTTTTTCATGCAGATATTTCGCGCGGAGCGCACCTTGTCGGTGAGCGGTGCCGCCCTACCCAATGATCTCGATGGGATGCCGGTCATGAAACTGGGGGGGATCCAGGGTCAGGAGTCACTCTCGGAACTGTACGAGTACACGCTGGATTTGCTGTCGTTGTCCGAGCCCGGGGGGATGTCGCGGGTAGAGGCGGCCAGTCTGGATCTGGCTTCGATGATCGGCAAGGAACTGACTGTGTCGATCGCGCTGGATCGCGCACAGTCGGGCACTGATAGTTCCAGCGATGTCAGGCAGATCAGCGGCCTCGTCGCAGACGCACGGTCGATGGGGTATATGGGCCGGCAGGGGCTATACCGGGTTTGTCTGCGGCCGTGGCTGTTTCTCGCGGACCAATGCTCGAACTACCGGATTTTCCAGATGAGGACCGTGGTCGAGATTGTCGATGAGGTACTTGCCGGCTATGCGTACTCGTATGAACGGCGACTCTCGGGACAGTATCCTGCGCTGGAATATCAGGTCCAGTACGGCGAGACGGATTTTGCGTTTATCCAGCGCCTGATGCAGGAGAATGGCATCTACTGGTTCTTCGAGCATGCCAATGGCATTCATCGCCTGGTGTTGGCTGATCACATGGAAGCACATATGCCGCAGGGTGCTCAAACCTGTCGGGATATCTACTATCATCCGCAGGGCTACGGGACTGATAGACCGTACGTTCATGCATTCGAGTCGCTCAGAAGCTTGCAGCCAGGACAGTGGAGAACGGATGATTTTGACTTCACGAAGCCCGCAGCCCGCTTGCAGGCAGTGGTCGCCGAGCCGCAGGATACGGTTCAAAACGGGTTTGAAAAGTACGAATGGCCGGGCGATTACACGACGTTGCCCGAGGGGCAGCGTATGGCCCGACTTCGCATGGAAGAGTTATATGCGTATGGTGCACGTGCCTGTGGGGAGGGCAACCTGCGCGAGGTCGTTTGCGGAAAGATGGTACGGTTGCTGGATCATCCCGTGGCGCAGAGCAACGCGGAATATCTTGTCCTCAAGGCGACCTTGAGCGCAACGGAAATCGCACAGACTAGTGGTTCGGCTAACTTTGAGATCCGGAGCAAATTTGTTGTGCAGCCGTCGAGCGTGGCATTCAGGCCGTGCAGGACAGTGGCCAAACCCAGAACGAGCGGCCCCCAGACAGCGATTGTGACAGGTCCGTCAGGGCAGGAAGTCTGGACCGACCAGTATGGACGCGTCAAGATCCGGTTCCACTGGGATCGTGCGTCGAACCGCGGCGAGAATGCGTCGTGCTGGATACGGGTATCTCATGCCTGGGCAGGGAATAGTTACGGCAGTATCCATATTCCTCGCATCGGTTCCGAGGTCATCGTCGACTTCGAGAATGGCGATCCTGACAGACCGATCATTACTGGACGGGTATTCAATGGCGTAAGCGTTCCGCCGTGGCCTTTGCCGGCAAACGCCACGCAAAGCGGAGTACTGTCGCGCTCGACTCGCGGCGGAGGTTATGACAATGCCAATGCGATCCGGTTTGAGGACAAGCTTGGGGAAGAAGAACTCTGGATCCACGCCGAACGTGATCAGCGCACTGAGGTTGAACGCGACGAGACACATGATGTTGGACAAAATCGTCGGCGTACGGTTGGCGCTGATGAGTCGGTAACGATCGGCGCGAACCGCAGCAAGAATGTGGGCGAGAGCGAAGCCGTTGTAATCGGGGGCAAGCTGATCGCGCAGGTTGCAGAGATATCCGGCGAACTCGTGGGGCTTGCAAAGGCCCTGATCGCTGGCGGCGGCTACGTGGTAGTGGTAGGGGGGGCTCATGCGTTAATAGTCGCGGGTGCAGTTGAAGAGGTGATTGGCACGGGACGCGTTGAGCAGGTGGGTGGCGCAAAGGTTACGAACGTGATCGGGCTGTACGAAATGACCGCAGGAGTTCGATTGCGCTTGGCGTGCGGCGCCTCCGAAATCGAAATGCTGCCAGATGGAACGATCAATCTGCGTGGCAATGTGGTGATCCAGTCAGCCTGAAGGGACCTGATACGGGGGCATGCTCGCGCAAAGTGTCCTCCTGTCGGTTCCTGGCACACTGATTGGTGCCGATTCGACCGGGGCAGTATAAGGCGGACATCCCACGTCTGCTATGCGTGATAAAAGGACCGCAAATCAAACAGGAGTAGTCCAGATGCGATGTGTAATTGTCGACGGTGATATGACAGAAGAAGGTTGCGTAGTAACTGGCGCGAGCGGCCCCGCTACGCTTGATGGAAAACGGCTTGCGCGAGTGGGCGATGTATGCAGTTGCGGTACGCATCCGGGAGCGACCTGCACCATTGCAGAGGGATCGGATCTGCTGACACTGGGGGGCAGTCAGGTCGCCTTTGCGGGGGATCACACATCCTGTGGTGCCGCGCTGATGTCCAGTGTAACGGCAGTGGCCGTGAGGTAGCCATGAACGGTCAGTCAGAGCGTGACGTGCAGGCTGGGCCGACGGTGCCGCGCGACGAGGTAATTTCTGCAAACGGGGATATCCGGGCGCGGTACCTGGTTGTCACGGATGGAGCGAAGACCCTGGCGGGCGGGACGGTAGTCTGCGATCGGACAAGTGCACATCTATTGCTGGAAGGGCGCCCTGTGGCATGCGTTGGCGATCATGTTGAATATGCTGATGGTTCAAGAGCGACCATTGTGAATGGCGCCGGCTCAGCGCTGCAATGGGCAGGTCGCCCCGTTGCCCTTGCTGGTAGTCGACTCGATAATGGCGACCTGATTGTGCAGGCGTCGGGCTTTCGACTATGCGTAGTCGTTGGACAGGCCGATCGCCCGATTGATGGACTGTTTGCCGCTTCTGCATGATGTTGGCGATCTTGTTGTCAGGCGTACTTGACCGCGGCGTTGTATGAGCGATTCCTGTTATCCATTATTTGGCCGGTGCGGCAGTTTCTGATCGGTGATGAGGTGGCATCTGCGCTGAAGTTTTATCAATTACCGCTGAGAAAGTGCTGATGTCCGCATCCGATCTTGGCGGATATGTGGTTCTCAATGCACTGATGTACTGTACGGCGGGTAGTGTCCCGAACCAGTTTTCCGTTTGGTCGAGAAATGTGCGCATTGGTGAGAACCGCAAAGGCAACATCAACGACAGGGCAAGCGCGGTGAACATTCATTCGTTCATGTTCTGCCGGATCAGGGGCGGCCGGTGCATTCCCCAGCCAACTGGCTGGCAGAAATACGACCCGTTGACGAGGATTTCTGGTGTTCATGCGTTGATAGTAGAGTTCGAGATGCGATCTGCGGTGAGCAGCATCATGAAGTTCGAAACATCTGGACAGACTCTGCTGTCGTCGCAGGACGAGCCGGCCCTACGCCCATGAGTCGCAGCCTGAGCGCTGGGCGATCAGGCGTCCCGTTGCGCGGCCTAACGCGTTCAAATATGCCGCGGAAGACTCTCCCGTCCTTTTTTCATCGATTAGCCTCACGCGCAAAGGACGAGCGACGTTTCGGTGGCGCATTGTCATCCTGTCGGCGCGATGGACGGTCGCATCCGGTCTTGGTGAAGGTGACCTGTTGCAGCCAGCGCTGCGGTGCCAATCTTTCGAGTCAGAACACTCGATGACCTGTGCGAATCTGTAAATGTTTTCAACCTTGAGATTGACGGAACGCACAACTTCCACGTTGGAATTGATGGGCTGTTGGTGCGCAATACGTGCGGTGCTCCTGATTCTGAATGCTTGGATACGAGGGGATACTGCGGAATCTAACCTTGAGAACAGAGTAAGGAGGCTGGAGAATCGCATCGAAAACCTTGAAAGTGCCTTGGGCGATCACAAAATCCTTTCACATTCGTGCCATTGAAGCCGCCTGACGCTTATGTGAGGAGCGTCAAGCCACTCAAGCGCAACTGCATGGGGTAACAACCTTGATATGGTGGCATTGAGTACTTGTGTGATTGCCGGACATCGCTGCGTCAGCACAAAACCGATTGGTAGAGCCGGCGGAAAAATCGCTTGACCACGAATCTGGATATTGGCGAGTCTCCATTGCGCATGGCGGGTTGCGGCAGGCCGTGGCAGGTCGCTTTGGTATTGTGCGCATTCTCAGTGTTAGTCGTCCGTAGACGGTAGGAAATTCGAGACATTCAGAACACGAATTTTTGAAATTCTTTTCTAAATAGCAGGGTACTTTTGCGAGCGCGTACCTCCGTGCGCCAGCGCGTAAATTTCATTGGCGCGCGTACGATGTTCCCGGATCGCTTACTGGAGATTTACGTGATTTCATTTCCGACCCGTGTCCATGCCGATCAGTTCGAAACCTGGTTACTGTACGGAACCAGTGAATTTCGGGCGAAAGACGGCAGGATGCTGGCATTTGCATCTGAACAGGAGCGTAGACGGGTCGAACTGGACAATCAGGTGTTTCTTCGATCGTTCAACCCGGTGTGGAACAATCCGGATCTGCCAGGACACACCACCGAACGCGAATCACTTGTTCGTTTTCTGTTTGACCATTGTCTGGCACACCGCAGCTACTTTCAGCAATGGCCGGACTTTGTAACGATCCTCAAGCGTGAGGTGACGGAAGGGCGGGTGATTGCCGTGCGGGAGCGCCGGCTACTACCGTACAGGGCGCACGCTGACGCGTGACATTGCCCGCATCAACGCATCTCGAATGGTTCCTGACGGAAATCGCCGGCTGCCAGCCCACACGCAAGGAGGTCGAGTCGAAGCGCTTGACCGAGACCTGCCGGCCCACAGAACCAGACATTCATTAGGGCACGATCTCGCAGAGGCGCCTTTGTGCGTATTTCGGCGAAGCCGAATACGGTTTTCGCTGGATGACGAACACGCGTTTCGGTTAAAGCCGGACAAGAACGCCGGTATTCCGAAAGGGCTGTTCGGCTTGCCGAAATGGTTGTTCGGATTTCCGAATTCAGCGTTCAGTGGAGTGAAGCGGACCGTCGGTTTCAGGTTGGCAGTGCTGCGTATGGACCAATCCGCTGGCATTAACGTAGCTCCCTTTGGGAGAACTTGGCGATGCCGGCTCACCGGACAATCATGCGCAGAATCAAGGAAGTGCTTCACCTGAAATGGGCGTGTAATCTTACGTACCGGCAGATACAGGGTGCGGCCCGGGGTCAGCCTTGACTGGGCAATAGTGGAGCAGATGGAAGATGTGGAGCTCGAGCGGCGAGGGCTACTGCCTGCGGCGTCTCCAGTTTCGACGAAACGTATCGAGCGTGATTGCGGCGTGATTCACCGGGAGCTGCGACGTAAGGGCGTGACCCTGCAGTTGCTCCGGGAAGAATACGTCGGATCCCATGCTGGTGAACGCACGTACGGCTATACGCAGTTCTGGCGGCGCTACAAGGACTATGTGCGGACGCTCAAGTGCTCGATGCGCCAGCAGCACCGCGCGGGCGAGAAGCTGTTCGCCGATTTCGCCGGACAGCCCATGCCGATCCTCGATCGCACCGGCGGTGTCGCGTTTGACGCCCATATCTTCGTTGCCGTGCTCGGCGCGTCGAACTACACGTATGCATGCGCGACGCGCTCGGAGACAACCCGGGACTGGATTGGCGGGTTGATCGACGCGATGGAATTCTACGGCGGGGTTCCGGAGATGCTCGTGCCGGACAATCCTCGGGCGCTGATTGCAAAGCCGGATCGGTACGAGCCGGGGCTTGGCAGAACCGCGCAGGACTTCGTGAATCACTGCGCAACCGTAATGCTACCGGCACGCCCGCATAAGCCACGGGACAAGGCAAAGGTCGAAGTCGGCGTGCAGATCGTGGAGCGATGGATTCTCGCCCGGCTGCGCAATCATCGCTCTTCAGCGTCGCCGAACTGAGCCGGACCATCGGCAAGCTCATCACCAATCTGAGCCAGCGCCCGTTCAGCAAGCTCAAGGGTAATCGTCGTCAATGGTTCGAACGACTGGATCAACCGGCATTACGCGCGTTGCCATCCCGTCGGTATGAAATCGCCTCGTTCTAGGAGTGTCGCGTCAACATCGATTACCGCGTCGAGGTCCTGCATGGAGGCAAGCTCGTCGCCGCGCACGCGCGCAGTCGTCTCAAGAGCAAGCACACCACGCTGCCTGAGCACATGCCAGCGGCCCATCGCGCCCACATGGAATGGACGCCCGGTCGCCTTCTTAACTGGGGGGCTCAATTGGTCTTGGCGCCGAGACGATCGTCAACCACCTGCTGACCAACTGGCCGCACCCCGAGATGAGTTACCGGGATTGCCTGGGACTGCTTAGCCTTGCACGAAAGTACGGCATGGAGAGGCTCGAAACCGCCTGCCAGCGGGCACTCGTCATCGGCTCGCCGACACGTCGCTCCGTCCTGTCGATCCTCAAATCAGGCCTTGACCGGCAGCTAGCGCTCCCGTTACCGCTCACCTCAGGGCAATCTCCCGAACATGAAAACGTGCACGGATCTGACTACTTTCACTGACCTCAGGAGGTCTCGATGTTAATGCAGTAAACCCTCTCCCAACTCAAAGCGCTCAAACTCGATGGCATGGCCCGCGCCCTCGAGGAGCAGGCCTCACTGACCGCCAGTTCGAGCCCGTCATTCGAAAAACGCTTCGGTATCGTCGTCAAGCGTGAACTCACGTGGCGCGGCGGCGCCTCGAACGCTTGATGAAAACGGCGAAACTGAAGAACCCGCAGGCCTGCAGCGAAGACATTGAATATCGTCAGAGCCGCGGATTTGATTAGCGTGTCGTCGCCACGCTCGCCGGTTGCGACTGGATTCGCAATGCGCAGAACGTCATATAGAGCGGTCCACCCGGCGCAGGAATAACGTGGGTTGCCTGTACGCTTGCCCAACAGGTGTGCCGAACAGTCTATCTACGAGTTGCCCGCCTGTTCGAAGAACTGAAGATTGTGCACGGCGACGGCAGCTTTACCCGACGACTGGCGCAACTTGCAAAGATGGACGTCCTCCTGCTGGACGACTGGGGGCTGCAGGATCTCGATCAGGGCGCTCGTAACGACCTGATTGAAGCGCTCGACGATCGCGTCGGCACCGGATCGACAATCATCACCAGCCAGTTGCCACTTGAATACTGGCATGCCTGGTTGCAGGAGCCCACGCTCGCCGATGCCATTCTCGATCGCCTTGTTCATCAGGCACACAAGCTTCCTTTGAAGGGAGAATCCATGCGCAAAAAGAACAAACCCGACGACACCGTTGCCTGAGTCCGAACACTCACGCATGCAATCCATGCACTACGCAACACCGCCTTCCAATCTGTTCAGCTTCGTCGAAACGTCTGTTTACCATCCCCGAAATACGCACAGTGTCTGTTCATTTCGTCCCGAAGAATCATCCCCTTGCTCGGGAGTGGAGGATATATCTTCTGACATTGTCTGCCCGGTCGAGCACCCGCTAATATATTTAAAGACTTCGGCAAAAATCTGCGGTTAGGGTTTACGCACCCACAGAATAGGAACCATTTCCCGTTCCTGATCGATGCCGTCGTCTAGTGTCGGTTTCTTTCCGCCATTCGCGACACATCAACCTGACGGTAATGTAACTGAACCTCTATTGTTCTACCTACCCAAATTGATAGGTGGTGCAAGAAATTGTTAAACGTAGTATTCACCATGTCAATAAGTGCTGGCACATCTATATGTCCTGTGAGCCCGGTGTCGGGCGACTGCTGGCTATTTATTACTTGTGTCGAACGCCCGAATCTTTATTTGCAATGACTTTTAGTCGGAGGGGCATGCCAGCGTGAAATATCAAATACATACGGATAGCTTGGTATTGATGCGTGGCTTCGCTTGCATTGGGTAAGGCGAAGACGACTACGTTACGCGAGAAGCACGGATTGTATTCAGGATTTCGACGGTGGGTAGCGGGGGCTGCGGGTGTAAAAGTCGGGAGCGGAGGCTACGGATTGATTGCGTAAGGGGCCCGCCTACGTTGTCACTGCACCGCAGTGGACGAGGAATGCGGGTGTGGCTCAAATCTGTTTCGAAGTGGGGGAATTCGGCCTAACGGTATTCGAACCCCACTATAGAGGAAAATCACCATGCGGAATCTCGATATCCCTACGGTTTGTGAACGTATCGCCGTTCAGCCGCCATATTTCGCATTTAGCGCTCTGAAAGAAAGAGGTGCAACGGCGGTCCAAGGTATCTTTACTCCGGAACAGCAGATCGGTTATGAGCGTGGCCCCGTTTCCTCCGCCGAGATCGGCCGTCATCTGGCGATTCTCGGTTCCTGCGCTGCCGTGGCGGGGCGCCCTGCGAAGCGTACCTATTATCTCGCGACCAAAGCGTGCCTCAAATTCCTGCGCAACGCTCGTCCGCTGAAGACTGATGAGGCATATCACGGAGTTGCGGAGGTCCTCCACCAGGATGGACGAATGCTGATCGCGCAGGCGACGGCATCCGACGACGCCCCTTTTGCGCATTTGCGCTGTGAATACCAGGCGCTGCAAGAGTCAGTCTTTGCTCGTGTCTTCAAGCAATACCAGGCTGCTCCCGTTGAGTGTCCCGTCAGCTCCCCATACTGCGAGCCAATTTCTCTGGATTTCGATCTGCCACACGGACTGTCGCTTACAGCTCATAGCCGCCCTCTGTCCGCGAGCCGGTTCGCAGGGCATTTCTCGGGGTACCCAGCCTGGCCAGTAGCGATACTGGCAGATACCGTTTCGCAGGTGAGGAGCCGTCTGCTGCATCACATTCTGGACAGGGAAGTCGACTACACGGTCGTGCGAGTCGACCTCGACGCATCGCGGCTTGTGCCGGCATCGGACTCGCTCTCGTTTCTGGTTGAATGTGTTGCGGCGTCCAGTGTCCTGTCGTACTACATATTCGCTGCAAAGGTGATATGGGGGAGACGATCGCTGCGACCATGGAGATGGAAATTTCCGTATAGCCTAGCTGGATGAAATCCTTCGAAGTGCGCGACTGGCTTGGCGCTAGTGTGCGCACCCAGGCGTTAAACGGTGATGCGGAATATGATCCAAGGCTCGAGTTCGGAGGGCACTTGTCTATTCTGGAAGACTGATTCGATTGCTTGTTTTTTCCTTTTTTGGGGCGAGGAGGGCGTGCCTTGGTCAATGATCAACCTGCCGGCTCAGGGGGGCTATGTGCTTCGTCAAGCGTTTGGGGCGGATTTTGGTTGGTAGAGGGTGCCGTCGCGCAGCACGTCGCAGCGTCGTCGAGCGAGAGCGATGAGCGCCTGATTGTGAGCTGGACCTTGCGCGCGTAATAGTTCTCTTGAGATTAGGTCCCGCAGGGCAGCGAAGGCCGGGAGGAATAGCGCTCTCTTGAGTACCTTGTTACCCCGTCTGGACGGGTGTTCGCCACGGATGGACGAGCCCGAGCGTCGGCAACGGGGCGAGGCCGGCGTAGGCGGCGAGATGCGCAGCCGATGCGAAGGCTTTGTGAGCGACTTCGTGAGGCGTCTGGTGGCGGTCCTGATGCCGACCCGGCATGCTGGTCAGGATCGGCCAAAGAGGGTGTGCGTGCACCAGGCGTTCAACCTCGTCGCGTTGTTTGCGCAAAGACGCGAGCTGTTGGGCCAGACGCGGCATGACGATGGTTGCTGCCCGGGTACCGGGTACGACCACAGCCTGTTCGCTGAGCGCCTGAACGATTTCGGCAGCCAGGTTTTTGCCCATGTGAGGTGCAAGTTTGGTGAGGCGGTTGGCGAGTGTTTTCTCGCTGGTCGCGGCAAGCTTGGCTGGCGACGGTTACCGCTCAAGCAGATCGAGCACGGCCGGATGGTCGAGGCGCGGCCCCAGAACTCGTTTCAGCGCGGGATGAATCTTGGGTAAGCAGGCCGCGAATGCGGTTGCTGGTCTGCGTGATCTGTGCGGCGAGATCGTCGTCGAAGTCGCACAGCATGGTGAGTTCGGCGAGTGGTTCGTCAGCCAGTCGAAGTGAGCGCAGCGTATGCGGCATTGAGCGCGCGGCTTCAGCAATGATGGCGGCATCGCGGGCATCGGTCTTGGCTTCACCAGCGTGCAGATCAGCGTTGCGGCGCATAGCCAGACCCGGTAGATATGCGACCAGAACACCTTCATCATGGGCGACTACCAGCGATAGCGCACCGATGGTGGCGGGCTGGTCGACGACGAATAGAAGTTGGCCGGACGTCTTGAGTTCGGTGATGAGGGCGCGCAGTTTGGTCTCATCGTTTGGACGCGCCTTATCGTAAGGCGCTTTCCGGTCCGATCGAGGGCGACGACATGATGGCGGCCCTTGCCGACATCGACGCCGACGAATACATCGACGGAGCTATGTCGTTGGTTCTCTTGCATCGAGGTTTTTGCACGTTGAGCGGATTTGCCTGCAACATCGGGCGGCAAGTCCCGGCATTCACGTTACAGACTGCCCCAAGATCATTCGGCCGAGCCCCTATTAGCGATCACCAGCTACCGACTAGACCCGGGGGCCCCGGATCATGGAAGCGACTGGGGGCGGGAATCATGCCGGGCTTGGCTGGTCAGATTTCCAATTTGTGAGGATAGTGGTGGGGCATCTTCAGATGCCCCGTGTGCGACTACCTTCCGGACTCGAAAAAACAACCCGTCGGCCCGAGGTGGTTTGCGTAAGTCTTAATTAAAAAATGCTTTCCGTAAATTAATTCTGGAATTTTTAAAGATATTTCCTATACTCACTCCGTGTCAGATTGATAATTGTCTGCTCAATGATTGGGATGGAAAAATCATAATCGAAGTGTAAATGTAAGAAAGGCAAAATAATTTCTCCCGGATTTTCATCTCAAATGATGTGTCGAGGCATTTCTGGCTGTGCACCAGAATGGATGCATATGACAAATATCAGGGGCAACGCGGACAGCTTAAAATGAAACGTTACCTTAAAAATGGCAGAATGATTATTCTGGTAGTGGTTAATTTTATACCGCTGCGGACCTACGCGTGGACGGATGATAATCCGCCCAGCGTGAGTCAATGTGTTGCCGCCGATGTCAATGATGTCGGCACGGTGGTCGAGAACTGCAAGATTTCAAATATGTCAGTGGCCTTCGTTGTAATTTCGGGAGCCGCTATCCAATTGGCATCGCTACCGGGTACGGCAGGCGGTGTACCCTGCTCGGTCAACATGACTAATAATGCAGCAGTGGGCCGGGAAACCATTGTAGGCGCCTGCCGGGACGCCAATAATGTATTTCAGGCCGTGTCTTGGTTCTCGGGTTCGCCGGGTGCCCCCATACAGTTGAGGCCCTATGCCGGGCTATTGGGAATCATTGGTGGAGGCGTCAAGACTCGTGCAACGGGGGGCAATCTGCAGGGCATCGTAATTGGCGAGAGTGTGGACGGCAACGGTACGGGATTACCGGTATTCTGGACTGCCGACGGCAATGGTGCTACGCCGTTGGGCGCACCTCTGCTGGTACCGCAGGCCAACTGCATACCAATAGATATCAATGATGCGAAGGCACCTTCTGTCGTGGGGAACTGTCCAGGTGGTGGGGGCAGCGGTGGACGAAATACAGCTGTGTTATGGATGTCGCTTTCGGGTCCTTATTCGGCGCTGCCCGTGCCGAACGGCGCAAGCTACTGTCGTATCGACCAGATTGACCTTGCTGGGTCAATTCTCGGGGAGTGTATCTACGGAATCGACACACATTGGGCTGCTGTATGGGGCGTGGGCGGTTCAGGATCAATGGTGCTTCAAACAGTCAATGGCAATCAAGCCTTGCGTACCGGCGGGACTGCACTGAATGACACGGGGCTGGTGGCGGTGAAGTTCCTAGGTAGCCAGTCGCATGCGGGCATGTACGAACCCGCCATCTGGGATCCCGCAGATGGCAATATCAACGCGCTGCCAATTACTCTGCCTCCGGGTGCGAGTCATGGCACGATCGCCGGTCTTGGTAACAACGGCACAATGGTGGGTAACTATGAGACCGCGGCCGGAACTGTTCACCCTATTCATGTGGCATCCGGTAGCCTCGCCGCCGCTGACGATGGCACACCGGCAGGCGGACAAAATGCCGTCGTCAGAGCATGTTCAATAGGCGGCCAATTTGAAGCCGGGGCTGCCGAAGACAGCAATGGAGCCGTTCATGCCGAGGTTCAACCAATACCGTGAAAACGTAATATGTCCACACGCCACTCGATCATTGGTACATCCTAGGGATGCAATGCATGATGAAGGTAATTCGGCGCCAGGGAGGGAATACCCGTTTCACGCTGTCCGAGACGATAATCATTGGAGGGCAACCACAATGAAACGAAGATTTCGATTTTTACTTAAGCCATGTATTAGCTTGCTTTTCAGCCTGGCCTTGGGACTCGCAGCAAATCCCGTCAGCGCACATGCAAAGGGCGGTAACACCGAGCCAAGTGCACATGATTTGAAGGATGTCCTAGGCTCCGTCGGGGCCGAAGCAGATGACGGTAGGATTGAACTCTTACTTTTAGAGGTTAAGGGTAAGGATATTACAGAGTTGATGACCAGCGATAGAGAAAGACTTGCATCCCATTGATTTGTCCAATGGGAGGAAAAGTACGCTCGGCCATCAGCAGGGCTGGCAAACATATTTGTTGATGCCATTGTGGTTGAGAAGGCACGAAGTCTGTCACTGGAAGGTCATCTGGCGTTGGCGACAATGCACTCAGGCGGCTCCAGGAGCCTCGATCAAAGCCGGTTGTCATCTATTAACCGAATTTGGCCTTGCCCCATGGATTGCAAATTCCCCGAAAGCGATGCCAAATAAAACCTCCGTGGGTACAAATTAAGGGGAGTGGTGCGTTTGGGGCGTTCTCATCCTGGTCCTGTTTCTACCGGACTTGCGCGGCGAGAGTTTTCTTTAGTTCGGCGATGAGGCGATGCGAGGCGTTGTCGACTGCGACGTAGACGCGCGTGCGCAAACGACGAGGACGAAGGAAGGATAGTAAACGCTGCTCTCTACCAGCAGGGATTCGCGCATTAAGCAGGATGGTTGTTCGATCGCAGTAGATGGCAGTGGTTATTCGTAAGCGGTATTTCCGGTTCGTCTGGAACGGGGGAAGGAGCAAGATTGAGTCCGCAGCCAACCATATTGCGGATGCAACTTACGACTGATCTACAAACTGACTTTGACTTCCTGTCCCTGCGGGGGGCGGAAAATCTGCTAGTTAGACGAAGAGACAGCTAGGGCGTGTGTTCTGAGTCCGGACGAGCCGCGATATCTGCGCAAGGTAACACTAGACGATCTAGAGCACATGGCATCTTCACAAATCCAGACGAGTGCTCTGGATAGCGAGAAGAGTTTCTCGCTGAGAGGAATTTCGAGGATAAGGAGAGAATCCATGGACTACTTAGAGTTGTGTGATGACGAGTGGGCCCTGATCGCGCCGCTTGTCGATTGCTTCGAGCGACATGCTAATCGACGCGGTAGACCGAACGCGGATGTTCGTCGGATTGTCAATGCACTCGTATGGATATTCACAACCGGAGAACCTTGGTCCGATTTACCGCTGCGCTATCCGTCGGTTCCGACTGTGCGCAGGCAATACGGAAAATGGCGAAAGGACGGAGTGCTTGAAAAAGTCTTTCATAGATTGGAGAAAAATGGCCGGACCCTAGGTGAAGGGTATGCAGAGCGGATCAGGTTTTGTCACGATACGGCAACAAACCCGCCGTCGACTTCTTCGCCAGAGAATGGGCAACGTGTGGGAGACCACAACAGACCAGGCAATGCCGAAAGCGCCAAACGGGGAAATGAAGAACCGGGCGTCGCGGCATGGGGAGTTCCTGCACTTAACAACAGCCGCGTCTATCGGCCATACGGCCTGAAGAGTTCGCCGCCGGGTATAGAAATCAACTACCAAGCGCGGTATGTGATACGCATTGTTGTGGAACCTGTTGGTAATGCAATGTATCGCGCCTCGGCGGAGGTGCGCTATGACGGAAATCGCATTGCTCGCTCCGGACTTATCGGTCCTCGCTGTCTTGCCGAGGCGGAGGCGAAAACAATTGCCATGAATTGGGCGCTTGATCAGGTTGCCGCTCATCGCAGTAGGGAGGCAGGGGGACGGGCGCAGTCTGGTCGGCGAGATGTTCACATAACATGAATGCCGGAGCGCAGTCGGGATGATGGCTACGAGCAGCGGTCCGGTAACACAAATCGTGGGAATCGGTTACATCAGTGTTTGCGGTGTCCACATTAATTGAGAATATCGGCGTGTCCGGGACCACATTACGTGAGAATTTGACAAGAAGAAGTCGCCTGTCGAAGTTGTCCCTACGGAAGCGGAGGAGGCTGCCCGTGTCGCCGGGTGAATGCAGGGGCCTGAATAAAGAGCTGCCCTAGCAATTGTGGGGTAGACTGAAAAAAGCAGAGGCCAACGTTTCATAAAATAGCGGAAGCGGAGGGCCCCTGAATTGAGCCTCAAAAGGAAGCTATGCAAGGAGTTTCGTGAGCAGGCAGTGACGCGATCTTGGTCGACGGTATGCTGCGACTGAAGGCAGAGTTGTCGAGGGTCAAGCGTGAACTGGCGGTGGTCATTATGGAGCGCGACGTGTTAAAAAAGCGGTGACGGGTTCAACTCGTCATCGCAACACCTTCTGGTTTAATGTCGTCCTAGGATGTAAGGTGGGTGAACAAGAATACGCGGTGTGGGCCATCCGCCGGCCAAAAGGCGATGTTGTGGTAAAGATGGTGAGTTGCTAGGCAATATCGGCCAGCTCGCAGGGCAAGCATGCAGCATCGATTCACGCGTTCGTTCGTTCGACCGAACGGCGGCACACGCCAACGATATGGAATCGGTCGCCTCGGGCACCATCGCTTACCGAGCGGGAGGAGATTTCGCGCGGCTCCATGCCGGCGTTTCAATCCGCCAGATCGTGCGCAGCCTCGGTCGCTCTCCATCGACGATCATCTGTGAAGTCATGCGCCGCAGTGGGTCGAGCTGATACAGGGTAACGTCAGCAGATGCGAGAGTTTGGGAATTGGCGAAGCGACCAAACCGTGCCGCTTGGCCGTCCGGCAAACTGTGTCGATTAGTCGCCAGTAAGCTGAAACTGAAATAGGCGCCACAGCAGATCGCAGGTTGGTTGAAACTGCAGTATCCCTATGACAAAACCATGCAGGTCTCGCACGAAACGATTATCCGCAGCCTGTTCATTCTGGCCCATGGCGTACTCAAAGCGGAACTGGTGAAGTAGCTGCGTACGCGCTGGATGACGCGTCCTTCAAGGACGGCGTCGGCAAAGGGACAATCGCATGACCAAATCATCGATGCTGCGTGCAGGTCATCGGCGAAGCGCAGCATCTGCGACTCCTTAACGCGTCGATCATCGCCCTGAGCAGTGCCGCGTTCTGTTGCGCACATTCAAGTTCAAGACTTACCCCGTTGGGCAGCTGCATTACCAGCCGTGAAGGCAACGGTGGGCGTTGCGAGGATCGCATCGTAAGCGCACAGCAAACCCGTCTTGACGGATTGCGCTAGGCGACGGTCACAGTCGGGCGCCAGCGATGTGGCAGCAATGCAGAGATCTCGCTCGCCTTATGGGTCGGCAGCCGCGTGAGGATGTCCTTCAGATAGGCGTGCGGGTCATGTCCGTTAAGTTGTGCAGACCGTATCAGGCTCATGATGGCGGCAGCGCGTTGACCTGCTCGAAGCGAGCCGGCGAACAACCAGTTGGCCCTTCCGATGTCCCATGGACGGATCTGGTTTTCTACCCAATTATTGTCGATAGGCACGTGCCCGTCGTCGAGATAACGCGTAAGCGCCTCCCAACGCTTGAGACTATAGTCCAACGCTTTCGCAATCGCTGAACCTTCCGAAACCAGCTTGCGTTGCGCCATCATCCATTCATGCAGTGCATCGCACACCGGCTTGGCCCGGCTCTGCCGAAGCTTGCGCCGTTCTTCGGCATCCAGCACAGCGGCGTCGCGTTCGATATCGTAAAGCGCGGCGAAGAACGGCATGGCCTGTCCGGCAAGCTGGCTGCTGTGATTTGCATGCAGGTCGAAGAACTTGCGCCGCGCGTGTGCAGCACATCCGATTTCAGTAATGCCCTTCTGGAATGAAGCCTTGTACCCGCCGTAGTCGTCGCACACCAGCTTGCCCTGCCAGTCGGCGAGGAATGTACGGGCGTGCTCGCCTGCGCGGCTGACGGCGAAGTCGTAGATCACAGCACGCAACGCACTGAAGTGCGTGGGCGTATACGCCCACAGATATGCCCGGTGTGTCTTCCCTTTACCGGGACTGAGCATCTGCACCGGCGTCTCATCCGCGTGAAGCACACTCTGCTGCAGGAGTTCCTGATGTAGAGCATCGACCAGTGGTTGCAACTGTGCACCGCACGTGCCGACCCAGGCACCCAGTGTCGATCGCGGTATTGCCAGGCCCGCCCGTCCAAAGATCTGCTCCTGACGGTATAGGGGAAGGTGGTCTGCGTATTTGGCGACCAGCAGAGAGGCGAGCAGTCCCTTGGTCGGAATTCCCTTGTCGATGACGTGCGCGGGAACCGGTGCCTGGATCAGCGTTTCGCAGTGCTTGCATACCCACTTGCCACGGATATGCCGCTCAACCGTGAACACGCCCGGCGTGTAGTTCAGCTTCTCGCTGATATCTTCGCCGATACGCACGCGCTCGCAGCCACATTGACAGACGGTCCTATCCGGTTCGTGGTGGATCTCTTTGCGCGGCAGTTGCGCCGGCAGTAATGCGCGCTTCGGTTGCTGGGGCGACTGGCCGACCATGGCTTGCGGCTGAAGCTGCTCGAGTTCCAGTTCGATGGCGGCCAGATCCGCGTCGCTTGCTTCTTCCAGCAGGCTCATCTGCTCGCTGCTGAACTGTTCGCTGCGCCGGCCAAACTGCTGGCGCTTGAGGATGGAGATCTCGTGGCTCAGTTGCTCGATACGCGTCTGTCGGTACTGGAGCTCGCGTACGTTCTCTTCGGCCTCTCGCGTCTTCTCCCCAATCTCCCGCTCTCTGTCCTGCACCTGGACAATCAGCTGCGCAGCGAGCGTGCGCAACTGTTCCGGGCTGAGGGCGTTGAGGTCCGCGGGCAGGTTCATGGAGATCAGTCTGCCAGAACCCCTGGCACCCTGGAAGCGCAACAGTTTACGTCCCGGGCGGCCTCACACGACGCGGATCACACCGTTCGGGCCGATGCGCTGCCACGGCAAACCGACCACAAGACCCGCGAGCTGCTCCTGCGTGAGTGCGTGCTGCTTTGGTTCGCTGCCCGCGTACGGCCAGACGAATTGCCCCTCGTTCAGCCGTCGCGCTGCCAGCCAGATTCCGATGCCGTCGTGAACCAGCACCTTCAGGCGATTGGCCCGCCGGTTCGCGAACAGGTAGGCATGGTGTGGATGCGCGGCGCCGAACACCTTGACCACCCGCGCCAGCGCCGTGTCGAACCCGGCACGCATGTCGAGCGGGTCGACTGCCAGCCATGCCTCATTCGGATCATGCGAGCCACTCTCGCAGCCAGGCAGCGCATTGCGCTGCCTCTGATGCTGGCCAGCTAACCGTAATCGAGTGGTCTGCGCGACGAACTTCGATGCGGATCTCAGCCGGACGCGCGCTTCTCGTCTCAAGCGGCAACGGCACAAATGACGGTGCCGGTGGCGACGGCGCCGCCATGTCGCTACGCGCCACCAGCACGCAATCGTTCGTTTCGGCCTGTTCTACCCAACGTCGCAGCAGATTCGCGTTCAGCTTGTGGTGCAACGCGATGGCCGCGAGCGACACCCCGGGGCCCTGGCAAGCCGCCACCACCTGGGCCTTGAACTCGACGCTATAGCGCCGGCGTCGACGACGGCCAAGTGGTGTTTCTTCTTCGATAGTGTTCACGTGTCCACCAATTTAAGTGGATACGATGCTCCCAAGACCTTCAGCGTAACTCAAGACGGGATGGCCAGACGCTTACATCGCATCGGCTCACGCCGCACCGCAACTGGCCCAGCGCCGGCCTGGACGGCAAGTGCACAGGCTCAGCATCACATATTTCCAGAGCAGGAACGAATGTCGGCGCATTGGCTGGTGCCGACTGCCGTGTACGTCGGGGATGTGTCTTTGTGCGCGCTAGGTTAATGTCCATTTGCGAAGCTGGTTGGCATTCACGCCGGCATTCAGTGCCAATCCGGTCACTGAGGCTCCGGGCTTCTCGCAAGCCTCGATCAGCTTGCGTTTGCCATCCATCCGCTCATAACGGTTCTTGCCGTCGGCCGATTTGCCGATTACCCGCAGGGGTAGGAAGTCAACGTCAGTTTGTAGGTAAGTCGTAAGCATTCAATGAGTGCTGTCTTGAAGGTGTGACAAGCACTGGCCAGCATAGAGTCCGCCAGAATAATTGGAGGAGTCTAAAGTGGACGAACTTGGCGAAGTGGTAACTGCGGCACCGAAACGGCCGAGCTTTACGTCGGAGTTCTGGCAGTCGATCATCGATATGATGCTGAAGCCCGGCGCGTGCGTGGCGCAGATCGCCCGGCAACATAGGCTGAACGACGACATGTTGTTCAAGTGGCGTCGACGGTATCTCGAAGCACAGGCCCGGGCCGCAGCGTCAGTGCCGGCGCTGACAGGCTCGTTGCGGAGCACTGACGATGCGTCGATGCTGCCGATGAGCATTAGCGTATCCGCTAAATTCCCCGCACGTGGAATCCGGTCCTGAATAGGCGCAGGATGTGCCCACTGTTTTTTCAGTGGACATACTCCTATGAGCGAAAGCAATCTCGATTTCCTGCCCCTGAAGATCGTGAGTGTTGGCGTCGATGGTAAACGGCGCTTTGACCAGCATGACCGGTTTCGGCTGATTGAGGCTTGCCTGCTGCCAAGCGTGTCGGTGGCCCGGATGGCTCGCGAAGCTGGTGTCAATGCAAACCCCAGTTGTGGCGGTGGATCAAGAGCCACGAAGCCGGGCGAGAGGCTGGTACTTCGAGAAGCGCAACCGAGTGTAAAAGCGAAATCGATTTGTCGAGAATGCGCGGCCGATTTGTCGGAAACAAAAGTTAAAAAAGCGCCGTGAAGGCGCTCTCTAGCGTGGTCGGTAGCACTCACTTCTTCCAGGTCAAAAAATAGATGTATGCGAACGTGACCAGAATCCCGAGGACATCAACTACTGCGAGCATGGGTAGTGGGTCAAACCATTTGTCCATGTTCGTTGTTTGCCCATAGTACGGTGGTCCGCTGCCAAAGGCCTCCTCGATATTGATCACGTTAAACCAGACAATCAAAACCGTGAGACCGAGCCAGGCTACCCCCAAGGCGATACGCACGGATCGATTTTTCGCCATGTTAGTACTCCACCGTTAGCAGAATGTAGCAATCTGGCGATGCAACGGTTGCAGTTTGTAAATCGCGGACAAGGTTTTCCATTCGTCCGTGGAGATTTATACAACCCGCGCTCCCCGGGTGGGTGCCGCCGTGAAGAAAGAATCCACCACGCCCATAGGTCTCGGTTCCCGGGAACACATGAATGGTGATCCGGTGATCCCCCCATGCCGCGCGTGGCGCGACGTTGTACCAGTGATTCGTCCACATCTGCGAAGGCTGAATCCAGTACCGGCCGGGAGGAATCGGACCTTCGCGGCTCTCGCGTTGGCGAGCCGGGGAGTAATCAAAGCCGCCGGAGCTGGTCGGGCGGCCAGAAACGGCAGCGTATGCTCGCCCCGCAGGTCCGATCATGAACAGGAAGCGACCATCAAAACGAAGCTGGATGTTTGATTTTCTGCAGGCGGGAACAGTCGGAATACCGCGCTCAGCGGCATATCTGTTTGGCATCAGGCAGACCCTTTCGTTCGAATGAAGTAAGCCTACATTATAGGGCGCGGTCAATCCCCTTCGATTGCGCTGGATCGTGGTGAGTCGCGCATAAAAGAGTCCTCCTGTCAGGGTGCCTGACTCCCAATTGGCGATCTCGAATTCGCGCGCGGCCTGCGCATGGCCGCTGCGCTTGCCCACCTCGTCGTGGACATCGACTGGCAGCATCGCGCGGTCCGCAAAGATCCGCCGCATGTCCGGATGATCGTTCGGGCTGGTCATCAGCTTGCCTAGGGCTGCGTCCATCCCGGCGGCCAAAATCCCCGATACTGGGGTGCCATACCGCGCAGAAGCCTGCGCCAGGATATTTCCCATATCGCTGCTCACGGGGCTGTCCATAATTAACTTTACACGCGGCGTGTCTCTCTCCTTCAGGTCGCGCCCGTGCATCATAGCTAGGAACCCCGTTGGGACTCGCACCTTGACCGGCGCGAGTCCTTTTTTTAGTATTCGCATCTTTTCCTGCCCTTTGCGGCCGGGTAGTCAGTATGACTTCCTTGGAGGCAGTGGCTGGCCTGTCGAAGGGGAATCAAACGCGGGTTAGCATTGCTGTCAGAGCCGCACGGTGCGGACGTGCCGCACCCGGTGATTTCCGAAGCGGAGGCCAGCATGGAACACGATAGTACGCTTTACGTAGGTCTCGATGTTCATAAGGACTCGATCACGGCAGCCTACGCCATCGGAACGGGCGAGGTTGAATTGCTCGGCAAGATCGGTACTACGCAGGCTGACGTGGACCGTTTGTGCAAGCGACTGCAATCTAAAGCGCGATGCGCTAACGTCGTCTACGAGGCAGGCCCCTGCGGATATGGGCTGTACCGGCAGCTTGTCCAGAGAGGTTTCGAGTGCATGGTGAGCGCGCCGTCGCTGATTCCCAGGAAGCCGGGTGAGCGCATTAAGACTGACCGGCGTGATGCCGTTAAGCTCGTTCGATCATTGCGTGCGGGTGACCTGTCGGCAGTGTACGTGCCCGGCGTCGAGGATGAAGCGTTTAGGGATCTGGCGCGCGCATGGGTGATTGCCAAAGACGATTTGAAGCGTGCGCGGCAACGGGTGAAGGCCTTTCTGCTTTCTCACGACGTGCGCTATACCGGCTGTGCTGACTGGGGGCCAGCGCACCGGCGCTGGCTGAGCGCATATAGCTTCGCAAGTGCGTGGCAGCAGTTTGCATTCGAAGAACAGCGTCGCGCGATCGAGGACCGGCTCGCACAATGTGACCGGCTTGAGTCCGCGCTGCGTGAGGCGGTCGTCAACTGGCGCTTCTATCCGGTCGTCCTAGGCCTGCAGGCAATGCGCGGCATACAGTTCACCACAGCAGTGGGCATGCTCGCCGAGTTGGGCGACCTTTCGCGCTTCGCGCATCCCCGCCAGTTGATGGCATGGCTAGGGGTGACGCCATCTGAGCACTCATCGGGTGACAAGCGCCGTCAGGGCAGCATCACTAAATGCGGCAATAGCTATGCGAGAAAACTGCTAGTCGAAGCTGCATGGAGTTACCGGCACCCGGCCCGCGTAAGCCCCGAGATCCAGCGCCGGCACGAAGGCATCCCGAAACCCATCGTGGACCGTGCTTGGGACGCGCAGGTGCGCTTGTGCCGTCGCTATCGCAAACTCGTAGCGCGCGGCAAGCAGAAAAATATCGCGGTAGTTGCAGTGGCCCGCGAACTCAGTGGGTTCATATGGGACATCTGCCGGCTGTCGTTGTCGCTCGCCATACCCCGCGAGACACAGACGACATAACGGGGAGAAATACAGTAGGCCTGCATCCAACGTAACCACACCCCGAGGAGTTTCCTGAGGGCGACGTAGCCCGGCACACGAGTAATCCGCGGGCAGGTTAGGCAACGGATCTTATCCGACTTGCGGTGGTAGGTAGCGGAAGGCTCATTGGGCGGACACCTGTAATGCGGTAGCCAATCCGCGGATATCAGCTTGATCCACCGTCGAGATTTACTGCTACGTCGCCCTCAGGAAATTCAAACATCCAAAACACCAAAACCGATCCAGTTGACACGGGAAGTCATATCAACCTGCAGGCATACAAGACCTTGCTGGAAAACCTGCAGGTCGTCGTGGGGACGGTGGAAAATTGCCCGGCCAGCCCGTTACCCTTCAGAACAGTCCCGCCGTCGCCGTACCGATGGGCCAGTTTGCGATCACCAGTTCACGTGCGCCCTGCGCCTGCCCATTGCGGTTGCCCACGTCGTAGTGCACATCGACGGACAGCATGGTGTGGTTTGCGAACATACGCCGCATGTCCGGATGGTCGTTCAGGCTCACCATCACCTTGCCCTGGCACAGGCCCATCCAGGCGGCAAGCTGCTCGTATTCCTCGATCCCGAAGGCACCCCGTACCCTTCGACCTGCCAGTACGGCGGATCGCAGAAAGTGAACGTATGTGGGCGGTCGTAGCGCCGCACGCACTTGTGCCACGGCAGATGTTCGATATGCGCGCCCGTGAGTCTCAGATGCGCGGCCGACAGCGTCTCCTCGATACGCAGCAGGTTGATTGCGGGCGTCGTCGTTGCGGTGCCGAACGCATGATGCTGCAAGTAGTAGAAACGTGCTGCGCGCTGCATATCGGTGAGGGTTTCGGGGAGCGTGAGTTGGTGCCACCTGAACACGTCCCGGCTCGAAATCGCCCACTTGAACTGCCGCACAAACTCTTCGACGTGGTTCTGCACGACGCGGTACAGGTTCACCAGTTCGCCAAAATGTTATGCAAAACATTTCGGCGATCATGTTTCGCCCGAGCTTATGTTACGGCCACAGGCGCAGACGAGAGATAGAAATTATGTTGCCGCATGACGCGGCAACATAATTTGAGAGCGGCAAGGGGAAGATCACAGTGCCCGGAGAAAGCCGATTAACCCAGGATCGCTGTGCCAGAGCTGCTTGTCCCGAGGTGCTGGCAAGTCGCAGTGGGCCAATGCTTTTGCTTTCATCTCCAGATCTGCTTCTGCATAAATGTTTGTAGTGTCGAGGGACACGTGCCCGAGCCACGCACGAATGGTATTGATGTCCACGCCGGCTCTCAGCAGATGAACCGCACACGTGTGCCTTATGCGGTGCGGGCTGATCCGCTTTGCGGCGAGCGACGGCAGGGTCTTGCTGGCTTGCACTACGATACGATTAATGAGGCCATAAATTCCGAACCGGGTTAGGGGGCGATCAAGGCGATTTAGAAACACAGCGTCCTCACCTGTGCGTCCGGAGGTCAATGATTTCAGGCTATCGGCGGTACGCTTCCAGAGCGGACACCAACGGACCTTGCTTCCTTTGCCGACCAGACGTACTGCGGGTGAATTTCCCCAAGTAATATCGGCAATCGTTAGATGGACTGCTTCATCTACCCTAGCCCCGGTATTATAGAGAAACAGCAGCAGGGTGTAGTCGCGCTTTCCCTGTGGTTTACGCAGGTCAGGTGTGTTCAACAACGCATCAATTTCGGGTTTGTCCAGATAACTCAAACTTGATTTCGCCGTTTTCCTGAACGGAATCACGCGCATCTGTGCGCACCAGGCCACATGCTCCGGATTGTGCATGCCGATGAACGTGGCGAAGGAGTGGATAGTGGCAAGACGGAGATTACGGGTCGCTCCGCTACATCCCCGTTCGTTTTCAATATATTGCAGGACGCGACGCACGCAGGCAGGCGATAGATCGTCGATGGTGAAGCGGTCGACTGACTTCTTCAACTCCTTGCTGAGGAAAGGTAGTAGTAGGACCAATGTATCCCGATAGCCTGTCTGCGTATTGCGCGCAAGGTTGCGTTCGATAACGAGATACTCCAGAAGGAAACGACGGATCCGCGGCCCGATCAATGATCTGTCATTCATGGCGAATCTCCGGCGTTGCATACTGCTCGAAGCGCAGATTCGCCTCGCGCAGCAAATCGGCGGTCATGGTCAAATACCGCTGAGTAGATCTGATGTGGACGTGCCCCAGATATGTCGCCAGTTGCGGCAGGAGACGTTGTACATCGAGGTCAGCGCGATACCAGTAGACAAGGCGATGTACTGCTGCCGTGTGGCGCAGATCGTGAATTCTCGGCTGCTGGCCCGTACTGTCTTCACGTCGTAAGCCGGCAACGCGGCGCAGCCGGCGGAAGTTCAGTCTGACACTCTGGACTTGCCAGTGCCTGCCGGTCCGAGATGCAAAGAATGCAGAGTTCTCGCCGTCTGGCAACGGAAGGCAACGACGTCGACACTCATAATCGGCAAGCACCTTGCACAGGCGAGGTCCGATAGGTGCCAGGCGTGTCTTGAAGAACTTGGTTTCGCGAACTGTCACCGGTTGCTGCAACAGATCGACGTCATGCAACGTCAGCTTCAGGGCTTCGCTGATACGCATGCCGGAGCCATAGAGCAATAGCAGCAGTGTTCGCATACTTGCTGCCTGTAGCGGTGAGCACTGTGTCTTGAGCATATCTGTTGCCGTCAGCATCCGTTCCAGCTCACTGACGGAATAGACGTATGGCGCGACGGGCGGCGGTAGTTTCGGCTCGCACGTTGGCAGCGGAAAGATTATCGCGAAGCTACGCGCCAGCGCGTATCGGTAGAGGCCTCCCAGCATTGAGGCCCTGCATCTCCAGGACGCGGTGACGGGTCCGGTCCCGCGATGAAGGCATATGCCGCTTCCGGTCACGTCATCAACGCCAATGTCGCCGACCGTACGGCAAAAAGCCCGGAGGATGTTTGCGTCAGTACGAAAGCGCATGCCAAGTGAGCGTTTGTACGCGATGTAGGTTTCCACAAGCTCACGGAGTCTCATGACAATTCTCCGAGATCAAACGCTGCAACTTCCCGCAATCCCTTGAGGTCCACCTTCGCGTATATACGTGTCGACTCTGAATCGCGATGACCAAGATGGTCCCCGATCTCCTTCAGGGACCAGCCTTCCGAAACCAGACGTGCAGCACAGGCATGGCGAAGACTGTGGGGATCGCAATGCCGGATCTGCAGACCGAGAGATCTGAGCCTCGGGGCCACTACCAATTAAACTGCGGCACGTGATAGCTGTTGATGAGGCGAGAGCAACGTCAGGAATATGTGGCGATCGGTTGAAGCGGGACGGACCTCATGCAGGTAATCGAAAAGGGCGCTCCCTACGGAGGGAACCAATGGAATTGAAATGAACGCGTCCCACCCGGTAACCAGGCGGGAGAAGAAGGAAGGTGGATCCTCGCGGACCAACGGCATCAATGTGCCCACATGTCACGGATCAGCGTAATCGAGCCGGGGATGATCGGCATAATGAGGCCACTCAGAATGGCCCCGAAACACGATTTCGAAGGGTCTCAAGAATGCGGTTTTTTGCCGGATTTTGCAACGACGTTTTCGCCGTTTTCAGGCATGGGTTTGGGCTTGCGGAAGCTCTCGCCCTCAATGACGATGCGATAGGCGCCGTGGCGTAACCGGTCGAGGGTGGCGGCGCCGAGGATGCGGTTGTCGGGCAATGCGTCTCCCCATTCGCTGAGATCGAGATTTGAAGTCAGAATCGTGGTTGCCCGCTCGTACCTGGCGGCGATCAGGTCATGGAAGTCTTCGTCATGGGGCGCACGAAGAGGTTTGAGTACGAAGTCATCGACGATCAGCAGGGGCACGCGCACGAACTGCTGGAACTTGCGCTCGTACAGGCCTGTGGCGCGTGCTGCGTGCAGCTTCTTGAGCAGATCGGTTTGCGTAACGAACAGCACGTCGCGGCCCTGACGGGCGGCGCAGTGGCTCAAGGCCTGCGCAATGTGCGACTTGCCCACGCCGGTTTGACCGACCATCAGGATCGCGACCTTCTCGTCGATGTAGCGGCCGGTGGCTAGGTCGTGGATGTGGGCGCGATTGAGCTTCGGCAGCCTGTCGAAGTCGAAGGTCTCCAGCGTCTTGCGCAGCCCGAATCCAGCGCGCAGGAGACGCGCGCCGAGCTTCTTCTGGTCGCGCCGTGCAACCTCGTCATGCAGCAGCATGGCGAGGAACTCGGTGTAGGCGAGTTGCCCGTCGATAGCCTGGCGGTTACGCTGCTCGAGCGAGTCGAGCACGCCCGTCAGGCGCAGTTGCTTGAGGATCGTATTCAGTTCGGGACTCGGATTCATGGTGTTCAATGCAGGAGAAGGGAATGGAGATCGCGGCCGAAGCGGCCGCCGTTGTGAACTTTCGCCGTTAAGGAGCCAAATCGTTTTCGGCATAAAGGCGCCAGGGACTTTTCGGCGTTTAGGCGCCGCAAGTCTTTCGGCGTATAGGCGCCAGTAGATTTTCGCCGTAAAGGCGCCACTGGCGTCTGAGTCGGGCGCTCGAACTTCGCCAACCGCTACCCTCCCGGCACGCATTTGCTCCGGAGGGTGGCTTGAAGAGGAAGTTCTAGATGTACCAATATCGACAGGTTCTGGTGCGAATGCGCCAGGGTGATTCCGACCGGGATATCGACCGGTCGAAGATCATGGGCCGTAAGAAGCTGGCAGCCGTGCGGGAGATCGCAACCGAGCGCGGGTGGCTTTCTCCGGACAACGCTCTGCCGGATGACGCGCAGCTCGCTACAGCGTTTAGTCGCAAGGAGTTCCTGCCGGCGAGCTGTATCTCGTCGGCCGAACCGTGGCGCGAACAGATTGCCCAGTGGCACGACGCGGGCGTCCCCGGCACGACGATTCACAGCGCGCTGGTTCGCAACCACGGCTATGAGGGAAGCTACTCATCCGTATACAGGCTGCTTCAGCAGTTGAAGTCGGATCTCACGCCGGATGTACCGATGCGGCTGGAGTTCAAACCTGCGGATGCCGCACAGGTTGATTTCGGCGCAGGTCCGACCATCACCGACGCGCACACCGGCGAGATCCATAAGACGTGGTTCTTCGTGATGACGCTGTGCTGGTCGAGGCATCAGTACGTTGAATTTGTCCGCGACCAGAGTGTCGACACGTGGTTACTGTGTCATCGTCATGCCTTCGAGTGGTTCAACGGCGTGGTCGCACGCGTCATCATCGACAATCCCAAGTGTGCCATCGTCAAGGCCTGTATCTACGAACCCGAAGTCCAGCGGGCCTACGCGCAATGCGCCGAAGGGTATTCGTTCAAGGTCGATCCATGTCCGCCGAGGGACCCGGCTAAAAAAGGAATTGTCGAATCGGGCGTCAAATACGTGAAGTCGAGCTTCCTTCCTCTTCGCGAATTTCGTGATCTTGATGACGCCAACCGGCAAGCGCAAGCCTGGGTGATGCACGAGGCCAGCACCCGGACGCATGGCACGACGCGCGAGGTGCCGCTCAAGCGTTTCGAATACGTCGAACAGGCGCTGTTGCTGCCGCTTCCCGATGTGCCGCCCGAGCTGGCAACCTGGGCGCGCGTGAAGGTCCATCGCGACGCCCATGTGCAGTTCCAGCGTGCCTACTATTCCGTGCCGTTCCGGCTTGCCGGTAAAGATCTGTGGCTCAAGGCAACCGCCACCATGGTGCAGCTCTACTACGAGCACGAACTGTCGGCATCGCATGTCCGCCAGACTGCGCCAGGAACGCGTAGCACGGTGGCCGATCACATGCCGCCAGCAGCACAGGCCTGGCAACTGCACGATACCCAATGGTGCCTGAGAGAAGCGCAGCGTATCGGGCCGTCCTGCTACGCGCTTGTTCACGCACTCTTCGGCGATCAGGTTCTCATCAAGCTGCGCGCCGTACAGGGCGTGCTGCGCTTCGCCCAGCAGTTCGGCGCGTCTCGCCTGGAGGCGGCCTGCCGTCGTGCGAATCACTTCGGCACGCCAAGCTACAAAGCCGTCAAGCTGATCCTGCAGAAAGGCCTTGATCAGACCTGGCTGTCGACCGAACCCGTTGAATCGGGCGCGACCACCTACACCCACGGCGGCCGCTTCTGCCGCGATACCCAGACTCTCCTGATCCATTGAACATGAATCCGATTCCCGAACTCACGTCTTCCCTTAAGCAATTGCGACTGTCCGGCATCCTGGACACGCTCGAAGCACGCAACCGTGAAGCCATCGACCGTAAGCTCGCCTATACCGATTTCCTGACGCTGCTCATCCAGGACGAGATCGCACGGCGCGATCATCGCAAGCTCGACGCCCGCATGCGCCGCGCGAACTTCCGTGGCCAGAAGACACTGGAAGGTTTCGACTTCGACCGCCTGCCGAATCTCAATCGTGCTGTCGTTCACGATCTGGCGACCTGCCGCTTTATCGATGAGAAGGTCAGCGTGCTGATCGCCGGTCCATGTGGAACGGGCAAGTCCCATCTGGCGCAGGCACTCGGCCATGCGGCCGCCCGGCAAGGTCACGATGTCCTGTTCATGACCCAGACCCGGCTTCTCGGCGCGCTGCGCAACGCACAGGCTGTCGGCTCCTACGAACGGCGCTTCCAGGCGCTTGCCAAGGTGCCACTGCTCATCATTGACGATTTCGGACTGAAACCCATGCGCACGCCCGAAGATGAAGACTTCCACGATCTGATCGCCGAACGGTACGAACGTACATCGACCGTTCTGACCAGCAATCTTGATTTTACGGAATGGGGTGATGCGTTCGCGACCAACAAAATGCTCGGCGCCGCAACGCTTGATCGCCTGCGACATGCCGCGTACCGCGTCGTGCTCGACGGCGAGAGCTACCGTGTTCCACGCCCGATGCCCGAGAGCAACAAATCAGCACTTGCGAAAGGAGGTAAAAACAAGGATTCTTGATCCCCGTTCGAGCCCCGAATCAGGCGCCTTTCGCTGGCGCCATTACGCCGAAAACACCCGGCTCCTTTACGGCGAAAGGCAACACCGCGCTCGGACTTCAGGTTCAGCAGCATACGGCGCACCGCCGAATAGCTGCCCGTATAGCCATGGCTGCGTCTCAGCGCATTGTGGATCGTCGTGCCCTGAACGTCGGCGTTAAACCAGCCTCGCACCAGATCGCGAAATGGCTCGAGCGTGGAGATGCGGCTGCGTGGCACCTTGGGATCTCGCCCAAAGATGCCGGCCAGTTCAGCATCATCCGGCAAGGGGCGGCCGGGATCAAGCCAGCCGTGAGCGAGCGCGACCTGCCGTACGGTCTTCAGCTTGCCGCGCCCCATCAGGTGTGCACCGGCAATGTCGCGGTCGGAATCGCCCTGGCGCATGCGCGCCAGAACCTGTCCATACTCAAACACTTCGAACCTCCTGTTACTAATCGGCCCTCCGGACAAAAATGCCGAAGGTACCGGGTTACGGAAATTCGAAATGCGTTTCGGGCTACGGCCCGGCGTGACAACGAGTCTGCAGAGTGGCTCGATTACGCCGATCCCAGAATGGCCTCATTACGCCGATCCGTGACACCACATGGAAAATACGAAGTTTTTCCAGGCAACCGGAGGATCCGAATGAATTGTACGGCAGTGGGTGTGGATATTGCGAAGTCGGTGTTTCAGGTGCACTACGTCGATCAGCAAACCGGAGAAACTGTGAACAAGCCGCTCAAACGCGCGAAGTTTCTGGAGTTCTTCGCAAATCGGGTTCGTTGTCTCATCGGTATGGAAGCGTGTGGTGGTGCGCACCATTGGGCCCGGCAACTGACGAAGATGGGGCATGAGGTCAGGCTGATGCCCGCGGAGTTCGTCAAGGCGTTCAACATCAGAAACAAGAACAACGCGGCGGATGCGCGAGCAATCTGGCTGGCAGTACAGCAGCCGGGCAAGCCGGTGGCGGTAAAGACGGAGATGCAGCAGGCGATGCTAGCACTGCACAGGATGCGACAGCAACTGGTCAAGTTTCGTACGATGCAGAGCAATGGACTGCGCGGATTGCTGACGGAATACGGCGAGGTGATGAGCAAAGGGCGAGCGAAGCTGGACAAGGAAATACCGGATGCGCTGGGTCGGCTCGCCGAGCGTCTGCCTGCTGTGTTGATAGAGACGCTGCGCGAGCAATGGAACGATCTGGCGAAGCTCGATGAGCAGGTTGCGCAGATCGAGCGCCGGATGCGCGAGTGGAAGAAGGATGACGCGGGGGTGAAGGCGATCAGCGAAATTCCTGGCGTTGGGCTGCGGACGGCCACGGCAGCCGTTGCAATGATGGGTAATGCGAAGGCGTTCAAATCCGGGCGCGAGTTCGCTGCATGGGCGGGGCTTGTGCCGAAGCAGACGGGTTCGGGTGGCAAGGTGAACCTGCACGGCATATCGAAGCGCGGCGACACGTATCTGCAGCACGCTGCTGATTCATGGCGCGCGATCTGTGCTGACACATGCGAAAGAGCCCAGCCCGTGGGTCGAGCAGATCAGCAGGCGCCGCCCGCGCAACGTAGTGATCGTCGCACTGGCCAACAAGATGGCACGAACGATCTGGGCCGTACTGGCCCATGATCGGACGTATCAAAAGGACTACGTGAGCGTGAAGCCAGCCTGAACAGGTTACGCGAAGTAGCAGATCAACGTTTAACACAGGGATGAACGTCGAAAGGTTGCGCAGCAATCGAGTGTGATGACAAGCCACGTAGGACCGGGACCCACTAAACCTGAATGACGTGAAGAGCTTCGGGCTCGCCAAGGGAATAAGGTGTGGGTCAGCGGATTTCATAGGGGCCCGCAGCGGTAGTACCGGCTGCGAGAAGGCCGGATATAGAGATGCAGCCCATCTTTGTCTGTCGGAACACACGAAAACTGTTGCAAACGGGACGCGTTCATATAGTACGTGATGGTGGCTATACGCCCTTGGTGTCGTGGAAAGTTTTCCTTATCTCAGCGTCGGCAACTCGCAACCTATCTCCCAATACGACAATGTTATTATTGCGTGGCGGCATTCGAGGCATTCTTGATGAATGCCTCGAATGCCGGATACACAAGGCGTGCTCCATATCCGCTGATATGGTCGCTGTCGAAGAAGAGCGGATGGCCCGACGAGTACCCGCTGCATTGCAAAGCCGGTGGACATAGGAGCGGAAATGGATCCCATACCAGCGTATTGGGCACAGCCGCCGCAAGCCTTTGCAAGGAATCAATGATTGGCTTGCGCAATTCAAGCAGCGCCGAGCGCTTCATCTCAGTGCCAGGGCGACAGATTGGCAGCGACCGGTTATACGACTCGGCACACCGGTACAAAGGTGCCTTGAAGAGTGGCTTCGGAGCTTCGATTACAACGACCGCACCTTTCTCGCTTAACCGCTCCAGAACCTTCTTACCCTCGATGATTGCCTCAGCGCGTGCCTTGATTGCCGAGTTCCCAAAGATCTGATCCATCGTCTCCTTTTCAGGAAAAATGAAATACTGATCGACGAAGCGCGGCATGCGCAACGACGGCAAGAACACGACGTCGCCAGGTTTGAGCCTGCCGAGCATGTCGTTGACTGCAGCCGACGAATTCGCACGGCACAGTTCCGATGCCTCGCGTCCTGGCTGCAGACTGATGAACGGGCATCCACCGTTGACGTAGCTTGTCAGGCTTGAACCGGTTCTCATCACATACTCCTTGTACATGCCGACATAGGCCATCGAGTGGGAGTCACCGATCGCGTAGACACGCGGTGCCTCGGCCTCCGATGTACAGTTCTGCCGGGTGAACGTGGTCGAAAAGCTCATCCCAAGCGGAGTGTTCTCTGTTCCAATTGTGCAGCCGGCGTAAGCTGGATCGGTATCAGCGCCATACGGATACCAGTCGTTAGCATGCCGAGTGACGGTACTCAATGATATTCTAGGCTGAGCTTCGTTGACGAGCATTCCAAACCACGCACACATTCCTATAAATGCAAATCCGATCATGACGACAGCAGGTCTGGCCATACTGCTGAGGAATTTCAGGTTGCGGAACGGTTTTTCAACGAAGTAATACGACAGTGCGGAAAGTACAAGGGCAATCGCAAGCGCGGCGAGTCGGTAGGAGTCGCGATCCAGTCCGATTGTCCATCGAAACATTACAAAAATGGGCCAGTGCCATAAATACAGGGAGTACGAAATGCGTCCGATGAAAAGTATCGAGCGGCTCCCGAGCGCCCACATCACCGGGTTTGTGTGACTCTTGCCGTGGAGGAAGAAAAGCAGCCCCGTCGCTCCGACTACCGCGGGTAGCGCACCTGGGAACGGGAGTCGATCCGGCCGAGATGCTGCGAACGAGTATGCGATGAGCGCGATAGACGCCATTGCGCCGCAAGTGTACCAGCGTGGCGACGTCTGATCGGCAACGTCGAACCGGCGCCCCAGCAAATTCATCGTCTGAAACAGCAAGACCCCCACGGCGAGTTGCCAGAACCGGCTCGTGATCATGTAGAAGGCAGTGATCTTGTCTGTGTTACCCATCCATGCCGAGTAGCCGAGCGATGCCACCAGCGTCGTTGCAAACAGCGCGACAGTAAAGTTCCGCCATTTGCCAGCAAATGTCCATGCGAAGAACATTAACGGGAAAGCGAAATAGAACTGCTCTTCGATGCTGAGTGACCAAGTGTGCATGTATGGATTGAACTCGCCAACTGGCGAGAAATAGTCGTTGTTGGTTCGAGCAAGAATTAGGTTGCTCAAGCCGAAGAACGCATAGATGCTGGTCTGTTGATTGGTGCTGCTCAACCACGACATTGGGATCAGAAGTGCCGCGATGAAATTTGTCGTGAGCAGACAGACAATCAGTGCTGGCGCAATTCGCTGGATGCGGCGTGCGTAGAAAAAAGGTAAGAAATTCCAGATCGGAGATCGCTTGAGTGTGCTGACGGACGCACTGACAATGAAACCTGAGATTACAAAGAAGATGTCGACGCCAGCAAATCCGCCAGGTACCCACGCTGAATGCAAGTGGTAAAACACCACAGCGAGTACGGCGATGGCGCGCAAGCCGTCGACGTGCGGGAAATAGGCATGTTTAATGCTGGCTCGCATATGACCTCGTTTTTTGGGGACCGATCTGGTACAAAATGGATTGGCGAATCGGCAGGGTGTCTCTTAAATTCTTCTGCCGCCAGGGTAGTCCACATACCCGTCAACGCTAGGACTTTTGCAGACTTTCTCTAAGAGAAAATGCTGTTCGAGTTTGGGGAAGGATAGGGCTGTTGTCGCATCAGATAAATAAGAAATATTCTATTCGGATCAGAACTTTCCCTGATTCTGTCGAATAAGATGCATATTCCACCGAAGGGTACCGGCCATCCCACGCGAAGGCGATCGGTTTGAGATGACGCTGCGGGGCTGGAGTTTCTTACTCCGAGTTGGACGTCGTGGGGGGCGATTCAAAAATAGTGGACACATGTTGATCGTCCGCGAGCTCACGATGAAAGTACCTTAGACCTGTATCGGGCAGCAGCGGGTGCCCAGCGCTTGCGGAGGGCGGGCAGGGACGCCACGTTGCATTCAGCTGTGCGTCAACGGCAGATACTTCGAGAAAATATATGCGCGATCCGCTTCGAATTCAAGCCACTACGTTATCACCTATAGTCCCACCGCATCTGTTCGACGATCGATTCCCGCTGTGATGTTTCAATGCAACGGTGCACGTAGGTTCCAAATGAGCAAGGCACAAATCCGGTTTCATTACGCAGGCGGGTATTATCAAATACGTATCCCATCTGGGCAAACTTTGCGTACAGTCGGACGGCGCGTAACGCCAGACGTGCACCGCCTCCTGTAACCATGCCTGGAACTTTGTTGGCCAGCATTCGAGGGTCGATTTTCTCGATATACCTGTAGCGCTTACGCGCAGATTCTGCCTCTGCTGCTGATCGACAACTTCGAAGCAGAGGATAGAGTGTGGTCACTGTTTCCGCCCGGGAAACGCCGGCCGAAAGATGGTAAAGATTATAGGCAAGCTTGGGCTTGAAGGCGAGAAGGAGGATGGCCTCCGCACAGTCATCGGCCGAAATCACGTCGATATGATCCGACAACCTGCATGTAAAGGCCTCCATCTGTGCAATGATCCGGAATAACCAGAAAATGCTGCCGGACGGTTCGCAACCAAATCTTGTATGTCCAACGACGATGGAGGGACGCACGACAACCAGGGGGAGATCGGGCACCTGTGAGCGCAACGCCAATTCCGCCATCCCTTTCGAAAAAGTATAGGGCACTACGTGCGTTTCCTCTGGTGGAACGTGCCAGTTCTCGAAGATATGTTGACCGGCCCGCTCGCCGCACGACATGGCGGAGCCCACCTGAATGAACCTTTTCAGTCTAGGCATCTCGTCAAGTACCCTCGCGGCGAATGCAAGAACACCATCGACATTGGTTTCCCATAGCGATGGAGTACTGGAAAACGTCGTGAGGGCGGCACAATTGATCACCAACTCTGTACTTCTCTCTAGTGGGTCAACGGGGCCGGTGCGCAGATCAAACCGAACAATCTGCCGTTCCGAAATGCGCATCAGCATGTCGCGGGATATCCCGAAACGGGCCAGACTGCCACGGATACGATCAAGCCCCTGCGCCAAAGTGTCTGCGCGAACCGCAAACCGCGTGTCGCGCAGAAGCCCTCGGTCAGCCAGTGCGGCACCCACTGCGCCACCCACAAAACCGGTGGCGCCTGTCAATAAAATCTGCATCATGCACTCCTGCTGCAAAATATCTGGACGATCGCCAAGCCTCCTTCCTAGCCTAGGGTAATTGTCTCTGAATAACCACCGGCGCGGACTGGTGGCGTACTATTGGTTGGATCAGCGCGATCAATGGGCAATCGGAGTTCGCGGGTTGGAAATGCAATAGGGCTTCCTGTCTCATTTTGCGTCATCCGCATTCCAACGGTCTGTTTCCTTCGCGCCGACTGGAAATCGATGCGTCACACCCATGTCCTCATGAGAATGGCGATCTCACTGTCGGCGTAGTTGTGAAGCACTGCGGTTAGCGCGTGCCCCGGCAGAATCGAAGGTGATGCCCACCGGTTGATGGAGCGCTTGTAGAGCGCCACAGGCCGCCTTGTCGCGAATATGCGGACGGAAAGCTCACCTAGGACGTCGGATGGTGTGCGTGATTGATCTGGCGGGTGAAAACTGATCTCTTGTATTGCAGAAGATAAGCTATCCTGATTCAATCTGTTGGAGCCGTCTATATGTCGCTACCCAAAATCTTGTGGTGGACTTTTTAATATAGAATAGACCTCTGCGTCGCAGAAGCATGCGGGGCGGCACGTCCATACGCGATAGGGGGCAAACGATGCATTGTACCGTTCAATTCCAGCTTAAACTCGGGCGACCTCGCATCATCGTCCAATGATGCAACGACGCTGGAATTTGTTCCTGCTATAAACGCCACATCGACACCTGTGTCTTCGTCAGATGAAGCGAGGAGGCTGGCCCCGCGGGACACTGTCGCGCTGAATCTTGAGGAAGTCGCTGCCAGACCGATCTGCCGCCTATATTCCAAAACCGATGCCGAGAACATATTTGCCCTCCGCGTGCTACTGCCGATACATCCCAGCCGTCCGATGAGCAATTGAAACTCGCACGCATTCTGAAATTATCGGAGACGGACGAAGCAGATGCTATGGGATAGCTCTCAATCCTGTTTCCTGAACCGGACGAACATCGTATTCCACCGACCGACTTCTATGGGCAAGTCATACGGTGGGCAATGTCAGGTTGAGGGCCGGGACAGTATTTAGAAACGACGAGAGTCGTTTGCGACAATGGTGGTATGCGCGCTGCGAGATTTGGGAAGGCGCCAGCCCTGCCACACGGCAAGCATGCGTAGAGTGACACCGACGATCATGGCTGCAACTGCGGCCAGATCGAACGCCAGCCCCAGCTTTTGCAGGCCCATGAATACGGCACCCACGATCAGCGTAACGCTTGCATAGAATTCACCGTGCAGAACCAAGGGGGCCTCATTGCATAGAAGGTCACGAAGCACCCCGCCAATGATCCCGGTAATCATTCCCGCGACGACTGCTACACCCGGGTGAAGTGACAGAGAGAGCCCGACATTGCACCCGATCACCGTAAAGGCCGCCAAGCCGATCGCGTCTGCGACGAGAAACGTTTGACGCATCCGGGTAACCAAGTGAGCCATGATAGAGGTTATCAAAGCTGCCCCGACAGTAAAAACCAGATATTCCGGATGCGCTACCCATCCGAGCGGGTAGTGCCCCAGTAGTACATCGCGCACCGTTCCGCCTCCTAGAGCGGTCACCGTGCCCACCATGCACAGACCAAAGAGGTCGAACTCTTTCTTAATGCCGACTAGCGCCCCCGACATCGCTTCTGCAGTAATGGCGATGAGGTAGATAATGTGTAACCACATGCTCCTTCTCCTGACGTAAATGGGAGACTGCCATCCTTATGCATGGCGTCCTTCGTGAAAATGAGACTACTCTGAATGCCTTGGGAATGCATTCAGGATGGGCGTATTCTCACTGGTACGCGCCGGCGTAGGGCAGTAGCCTTCCGAGGGACTTCTTACTGGTTGGTACATGTGATCCGAGCCACAAAGAAAGCAGTATGCGCATGGCAACCGTGACCCATGTCGCCCCGACGGGCTCAATCAGTAGTGGTTTCCTAGAGTTACGACAGCTGTTTGTGCACGATGATACCCTGACTATCGACGATATCGCGTGGCGTCTCGGACGCAGTGGGAAAGATGTCCATCGCTGGGCGTTGCGCTGGTGGTGTTGTGCGTGATGTGAGGTTGTCAACCCAAAAAAGGGCGACCGGGAATGCTTCTGTCGGTGCATCCAGAAAGCAGGTAATCGAGGCATATCGTGCGCATTGCGGGCACGGGAGCCCGCAGTATGCATCGGTTTTTTCATTGTACGGGCGCCAAGGCCTCCGGAAACGGGCTTTGGCAACGGGCGGTGGGTGTCGCGTCGATTTCACCCGGCAGGATTCACGACCGTGGTACGTGCGGCGATTCTGGTTCCAGTAAATGGGCTCTCTTGATGGATATGAACAACGATTTGCAGCGCTGCATTGACCAGCTTGGTGCAGGGATGGATCTGATCCGCAAACTGCTTTGCATGCCGCTCGATAGTGCGACTCGCTATCACATAGCCGAACTGTGGGACGTCGTGGAGCAGGCAGAAGCGGCGCTGTTCGCCCACCGGGGCAGTATGGGTGTGCCGGGTGAACTATCCCATCTTTGTGCAAAGCTGGCGCGGTACCAGGCGCATGAAGCCGTCGAGCGCGCGCGAGGCCGCATGCCATGGCCTGACGCTGGCGCACCATCTGTCGACGGATAACAGATAACCGCTGGGCTGACATGCGTTGCGCAAATGGATGGTGCGCGCGAATCCTCCTGTACTTCGGCTCGGAGTCACAGTGTGGTCCCCTCAGGCTTATCTGTACACTTTGCGGTGCGGCGATTCCGTGTCGTCAGAATCGCTACGGTCGCGATCGCAACAGCAGATGAACAACGGGATGTAGGTAGATTAAATCTGGCCGACTTGCCCCTCCCGGGAGCCCTTTGCTGATACGCGGTTCTTACTTTTTAACAGTTGCGTGCACGCTTGAGGTCAACCGGTCCGGTAATATCTGTTGCAGACGCAACGTTTCTTTCATCACAGCAGCAAATACCGGCGCTGCGACGGTGCCACCGTAGACGGCGCCGTCCCTTGGTTCGTCAATCATGACCGCGACGATGATTTGCGGGTTACCCATCGGGGCCATACCGACAAAAGTCGCACGGTATTTCCCTTTGGCGTAGCCATGCCCCTCCTGCTTGCGCGTGGTCCCCGTTTTGCCCCCCACCCGATACCCCTCGATCGCTGCCTGCCGGGCGGTCCCGCCGCTGACCGTCAACTCCAGCGCCCGCCGTATGGCGGCGGCCGTCGCTGGCTTGATGATCTGCGCTGATGTGGGCACCACAGGCAAGCAGCCCAGCGTTGCAGGCACGAAAGCCCCATCGTTCGCAAACGCTGTGTATGACTGCGCAAGCTGCAGCAACGAAATCGACAGCCCGTAACCATAGGCCATCGTCGCCTGCTCGACGGGTAGCCAGCGACGCCACGGACGTAGTCGGCCCGCAGTTACAGCGGGCAGCGGAAGATCGGGGCGTCGTCCAAAACCGACGTTACTGAAGAAACCAGCCATGTCCTGAGCCCTCAATTTCAGTGCGATTCGCGCCATGCCAACGTTGCTGGATTTCTGCAAGATCTGCAGAACATTCAGATGCCCGTGATCGGCGGTATCGTGAATCACGTTCGAACCGATACGCATCGACCCTCCGGATGCATCGATGACAGTATCTTCCCGAACCACCCCGCGATCCAAGGCAAGCGCCATTGTGATCGGCTTGATTGTTGAGCCGGGTTCAAATTCATCAGCTACCACGCCGTTGCGCAGCACGCCTCTCACAAAACTTGCGCGATCATTTGGATCAAAGGACGGCCAGTTGGCCAGCGCCAGCAACTCTCCCGTATGGGCATTTAGTACCACCACTCCGCCTGAGTGCGCACGATGCTGCTGAACAGCCTGACGGATTGTCTGGGACGACAGACTCTGAATGCGACTGTCGACCGACAGGCAAACGCTCGCCCCATCGTCGGCTGACGACACGCTCACGTCCTCGACCTGCCGCCCCAAGCGGTCTGCAATGCCTTTTCGTACGCCAGCCTCCCCAGCCAGCACAGCATCACTAAATAACTCTACTCCCTCCTGCCCAGCCCCCCCGCGCCCCACGAATCCGACGATTTGCGCCATCTCGTCTTCCGGATAGAAGCGTCGCCACTGAGGCGTAACATGCACACCAGGGAGTCGCATGGACGATACAAGGTCCGCATTTTCTCGTGCGACATAGTTCTTCAGGATAACGAATCGACCGTGCTCTATCAGTTTCCGATCCAGCAGGGTTAATTTCAGGCCTAGTGCCTTAGCAAGTCGGGAGCGCATTACCGGCGACACGCCGATAATTTCCTCGGGATCCACCCAGACCTGCGCGAGCGGCATATTGAGTGCAAGCACTTTCCCGCTGCGATCAACGATTTCGCCCCGCTGGGGGAGCAGTTGCTCCACGCGCCCATAGCGCTTTTGCCCCTCCTGCACATAGAAAGTGCTTGCAACCCCCTGCACCCAGAGTGCACGTCCGGCAAGGATGGCATAACACAATGCAAATCCGAGCATCAGTAGGCGGGAGCGCCATCGAGACGATTCGGTACAGTTCAGACTTTGCTGGTAGGTTGGTTGGGCCTTCTCGTGACTGGAACGTTGCCTCATGCATTGATGCGCCGGATTTTCGAATCAGAAATCGTGCCATATTCCCGGTCCTCTATCGATGAGAATGTGCCCACTCATTTTTTGCCAATGCGGTGCCGGTTCGCTTTGAGGGGCGCGTGTGTATGATGTCTCGCCCTGTCGGCATCGACGAACTCAGCGTCACGCAAGACTGTTCTGATTGTGTTGCGACCAAGTATCCAGGAACATTGCCATGTTGTAACGATTGTGGCAGACGCTTGCCCGATGTTTTGCGAACGGTTTCAGGGGGGCGTGTGTTAACGGGAGCACCATACGCTTATTGTCGTCTATCAAGAAGGGCAGGTCATGGTGTAACGCAGTGTGCTCCCGTCTATATCATTGTTGGGCATTGGCTCGAGCGTTTGCTCTTGGTCAGCCTGCCCCAATCTTTGTAAAGTCACCGCAATTGCTTTTGTGCGTTTCTGCACGGCCTTGGTGTCCGAGTCGGTCGGCCCCTTGGTGTCTATCGGACGGGCTGGACGGTTCATTTCCTGCGTGAATACATGAATGCTGCTACCTCGACTCATCAAGCATTGAGGCGGTTATTTGCCTTTGCTGCCGGAAGCCTGCTCGGTTTGGCCCTGGTCCTGTCAGTCACAATTGGTTGGGCGGTGTGGCACACGTTGCAGCAGTTGCCCGATGCGGGGTCCTTGGCGCACTATCGGCCAGCCTTGCCGTTGCGCATCTGGTCGCGTGATCGTGTTTTGCTGGCTGAGTACGGCAATGAGCGGCGGGAACTCGTTCCCCTGCAGAAAATCCCGGCCAGAGTCAGGAATGCGTTGCTCGCTACCGAGGACGCCGGATTTTATCAGCACGGCCCTGTTGATTACGGTAGCCTCCTGCGCTCCGCGTTTGCCAACCTTGTTGTGCAGCAGCGAGCCCAAGGCGGAAGCACGATCACAATGCAGGTCGCCCGCGAATTCTATCTGTCGCGCGAGAAAACCTACAGTCGCAAACTGGCGGAGATCCTGATGGCGTATCGACTGGAATCCACCTTTGGGAAAGACCGTCTGCTTGAGTTGTACATGAATCAGATCTATCTGGGCGAGCATGCTTACGGATTTGCGGCCGCCGCATCAATCTACTTTGGCAAGACGCTGGATCAATTGACCGTTGCTCAGGCCGCGATGCTGGCAGGTCTGCCCAAGGCACCAGGAGCCTACAACCCGGTCGTGAATCCGGATCGCGCGACGCAGCGGCAACGTTACATTCTTCAACGCATGCTGACCTTGGGATTTCTAGGGGATGTTGAATACCGCCAGGCTCTGGCCGAAAAAACAGAAATCCGTTCGGCTGGCGACCCGGCTATTCAGGAGGCTGGCTACGTTGTCGAGCGCGCGCGGCGGCTGATGCTCGATCAGTACGGGGAGCAGGCGTACACCATGGGGCTCGATGTCACAACCACCATCGATATGCAGACGCAGCGCGGTGCCGAGCGTGCGTTGCGTCAGGGGTTGTTCGACGCGCAGGCTGGGCTTCCCTACGCGGGTCCCGAAGCGCGCCTGCCCCCCGATAGTTTGCCTGGTGCGCTCAGCGCCTGGCCAGATCTACTTCAGGAAAACGCGCGGCCATTACGTGCGGCGCTCGTAACCGGCGGCCAGCCGGGTCACCTCGATGCTGTGCTGCGTGACGGTACGGCTGTGCATCTACCCCTTGAAACACTGCATTGGTCGGTTTCCTGCATCGGTCAGAAGGCCTGCCTGTCACCCGGGGCAGTAATTCGTATTCAGCAGCAAACCGCACCCGACAGGCGATACCTTGGGCAACAGCGCTGGCGACTCGCCCAGCGCCCCAGCATGGAAGGTGCCCTGGTTTCCATGGACGTTCATACTGGCGATATCTTGGCCCTAGTCGGCGGGCTGGACTCCAGACTGAACAGCTTTGACCATGCCCTGCAGGCTTGGCGTCAACCGGGCTCCAGCTTCAAGCCGTTTGTCTGGTCTGCTGCGCTAGAACGGGGGTACTTCCCAGGCACCCAGGTTAATGATGCGCCCAGGATACTGGAGGCTGCGGAAACGGGAGCAGGGCGCTGGCAGCCCCGGGACTATGGCAACCATTATGAGGGATTTATCACGCTTCGGCGTGGCTTGGCCCGCTCCAAGAACCTTGTAGCTGTTGGTCTGATGCAGGCAACCGGGGCCGTCTTCGTCCAGCAGTTTGCCCAGCAGTTTGGCTTCGACGACAGGCGCAACCCGCCATCGCTGCCATTGGCGCTAGGGGCGGGCGCTGTCACCCCTCTACAACTGGCCAATGCCTATGCTGTATTTGCGAATGACGGCCTGCGCGTCGAGCCGCGCCTGATTGCTACCGTACGGGACCGTACCACTGGTACGCTGCTTTATCAGGCGGCGGATCAGCCGCCCCCCGTTCGGGCGATTTCCTCACGCAATGCGTTCATCATGGACAGCCTGCTTCGCGACGTGGTGGCACACGGTACTGCCCGAGGGGCGATTCTTTCCGGGCGCCATGATGTCGCGGGCAAGACGGGAACATCCAACCAGGCCCGGGATGTATGGTTTGCCGGGTATTCGTCGGGGTTGAGCACGGTGGTCTGGCTTGGCTATGACGACTCCCGCAGTCTTGGCAACGTGACCGGCGCTCGGCTTGCGCTCCCGGTCTGGGCCCGCTACATGCGTGTAGCGGTCGTTTCGCGCCCGGAATCGGCACGAACGCAACCGGACGGTATCGTCATGTATGACGGGGACTACGCATATCGGGAATACACCGAGGGCAACTGTCAGCCCGCCCAGCCGGACTTCATTCACAGTCCATTTGAGTGTAAGGCCGTGACTCCAGATGCATCATCGGAGCGGGTCGATGCAACTGAGCGTGAGCGCATCCTGCAGCTCTTCCGGGATAATGTGCCCCTTGATCAGGATGCTCGCTGAAATGTAGGATCATTGAATGGTAGCAGGCTTTGAGAGCAGTGGATTCCTGCTAACGCAGACCTTGTTAGCATTCCTTTTTCTTGCCGTTTTTTCCGCAGCCTGTATCTGGTACGTACAGGTATGGCAATGGTCGGACTGGGCTGCACTCGGGCTGCCAGTCATCTTTCTGATTGCCCTGTGCATCCAGCCTGCCTGGATCCTTGAGGCCACGGAGATCTGGCCGACGGCTGGCAGCTTTAGCAAAGCAAACATCTATGAGGCCCTTACCGGTCGATGCGTCGGCGGTATGCTTGGCATTATCTTTGTGCTGGTTGCAAGGCGAACACGATGAAGGTGCTTCGTGGCGCCAATGTCTGGTGCCCGACTGTGGTTGGGGACTCGCGGTACATCCCGTCAACTGGTCGCGTCCCACGATGCGCGTTGTTTGACTGTCCGAGCCGGTGCTTTCGCGCCTTATAATAAGGTGCGGATATATTCTGGCCTGACCCCAATCATTAAAAGGCTCAAACTGGCTATGGTACAGAGGAGCAGATTCCGGGGAGCAGGACAGGTCATTTTGGAGAGTGACATGCATGATCAGATTACGAGAGTGCTCATTGCGGACGATCATCCAGTAGTGGCTCAGTCGATTGCAAATATCCTGAGGCAAGAACCCGATTTGCAGGTGCTGGAGGCCGTCACTAGCGTACCTCAAATATTTGCGGCACTACGCGAAAGTCCGGTCGATCTGCTGATCACGGATTACTCGATGCCCGGAGTTGGGGTGTCTGACGGGCTGGTCATGCTCGAACAGATCAAGCGACAATTCGCAGAACTCAGGATCATCGTTTATACGGGCATTGAGAATCCGGCAATGCTGCGGACCATCTGGCAGTCCGGCGTGCATGGCCTAGTGTTCAAGGGTGCCTCGCTGGAGCAGTTCCTGAGCGCATACCGGCATGTCGCCGCGGGTAAACGTTTCACGGACCTGGATGTCTGTGGAGAACCCTTACTGTCTCCACCGTCCACAACCCGTCAGCTCAGTCCGCGCGAGGCTGAGGTGCTGCGTCTATTCCTGGGGCGAATGAGCATTTCGGATATTGCCCTTCACCTCGGGCGGAGCATCAAGACTGTCAGTAACCAGAAATGGGCCGCCATGCGCAAGCTGGGTTGCGAATCAGATCAAACGCTTTTTGAATTGTATGCGTCTGGCGGTCTCCGGGCCAGTTCAGAGCAAGTCAGGGGCGAGATTGATTCGCGATTGCCAGGAAAGCCATGAGCAATGCTGAGCGCGTTCGCCGGATGGTCCGAGCGTTGTGGTCTGGCGCCGCACTGGATATCTAACTGTTTCAGGTGGCGAGGGGACGCATCATGATAATTTCTGCGTGGTGGCGACTCACGGGCTGTCGTCTGCTGATGCTGGCGATGGCACTATTCGCATCGACATCGGGCAGGGCCATCGCGCCGAAGATACCCATACTAAGTGAGAGTGAGCAGGTATGGGTCGCTCACCATCCGGTCGTTCGTTATGCCATCGATCCGGACTGGAAACCGCTCGAATATATTGACGGCAACCGGCATATGGGCCTGACAAGAGATTATCTGGACCAGCTGACCGTGCTTACTGGAATCCGCTTCGTGCTGGTGCCTACCCGCTCCTGGCTCGAATCGCTAGACGCTCTCGCGTCCGGTCAGGTTGACATGTTGCCGGGCGTACCCAAGCTTCTTTCTGGCGCACAGCCATTGGCAAATGCTATTTATAGCCGACCGTACTATACCGGCGAGACACTGGTTGTGACCCGCGCTGATACTCCTGTTGTGGCGGCGCCCGAAGCGCTTGCCGGCAGGCTTGTGGCTGTCCAGGCCGGAGGGGTCTATGAGCGCTGGCTGCGTGGCAGTTATCCGGCAGTGAAACTGGTGACGTATGCTGACATAGCATCAACGCTGGAAGCGGTGCATCGGGGCGATGCATACGCTGCCATTGGCGTCGACGCCTTGGTACACCCTCTGCTACGCCAGCGCTATGCGACGTTGCATATTGCCGGCATCGTCACGGATTTCCCGCTTGTACTGCGTATGGCAGTGCAGTCTGAGCTGCCCATGTTGCAGGAGGTCCTCGATAGGGGCCTTTCTTCGCTAAGCGCCGAAGAAAATGACCGGATCTACGCCCAGTGGCTTGAGGCGGCGGACTACGGCGCACCATCCTTCGGTGCATTGACCCGTTACTACGGTGCGGAGATATTTCTCGGCGCGATGGTTCTCCTGATTGCGCTTCTCGCAGCCTGGCAGGCCAAACGTACCGGACAGGCTGCGCAATTGGCCGAGCACCAGAAATCACTGTTTCTGGCCATGATGAGCCATGAGATCCGCAATCCGATGCACACGATCTTGTCCGCCATAGAGTTGCTAGACAAAAAGCTGGTCGGCAAGGAAGAGCAGAAGCTGCTCGCCGCCGCAAGTTCTGCCTCTGGGCAACTTTTCGGGCTGCTTGGAGATATTCTGGACTACTCGCGACTGGAGGCGAAAAAGCTCGAACTGGCACCGGTGCCAACCGATACCCTGCGTGTGGTGCGCGATGCTATTCTGCAGGTTGATCAGGCCGCCCGGCAGAAAGGTTTGTCGACACCGTTGATTGCTCCTCCTGAACTGCCGGCCGTCATGGTCGACCCCGTGCGCCTGCGCCAGATTGTTTCCAATCTGCTGTCCAATGCAGTCAAGTTTACGTCTGTCGGCTCCGTGATGACCAGTGTCAGCCTGAGCCATCCTGCGGGGATGACCGAAGTGGCACGGTTGAACCTTGAGGTGCGTGATACTGGGCCCGGTATGTCGCAGGCCGTTCTCCAGCGCATTTTTCGACCATTTGTCCAAGGCAGTCCTTCTGTTGCCGGTCAGCATGGCGGTACGGGTCTGGGCCTGTCGATCTGCCGCGCACTGGTCGACATGATGGGTGGCCAGATCGAGGTACAAAGTCGAATGGGCGAAGGCACCCAGGTTCGGGTCGAACTGCCGCTGTTGCTGGCACGGGGCGCGCATCCGACTGTCGAGTTCCGGGAAGTCTCCATACGACGGTTTTCAGGTGTGCGGGCTTTGGTGGTTGAAGACGAGCCACTCAACCAGTATATTCTGGCAGCCCAGCTTGGTACGTTGGGAGTGGCAGCAGAAGTGCGGGGAACCGGGGAGGACGCGCTCACTGCGTTCCGTGAACATGATTTCGCGGTCGTATTTCTGGACTGCCAGTTGCCGGATATCGACGGCTACGAAGTGGCCAGGCGCATCCGTCATCACGAGAAGTCCGAAGGGCTGCCGCCCACGCCGGTGGTTTCCGTTTCGGCCAACAGCGGTTCTGAACATCAACAACGCTGTCAGGAGTGCGGCATTGACATCGTTCTGTCCAAACCGCTGGGACTAGCCGAACTGGGACGGGTGCTGGAGCAGCATGTGACGATTACTCCCGGTGGTGTCCGGAGCGAGGCGCATGGGATTGCGTTGCCGGTTGAAATTTTCCTGGCTTCAGTTGAAGCAGATTTGCAGGCGTTCGATCAGTCGCTAGACCAGGGAAACTTCGCGCACTGCGCAGAACTGGCCCACCGAATCAAGGGCGCAGCCCTCGTCGCGGGCGATACGGCATTTGCTAACGCGGCCCGTGCTGCGGAAGCCGCAGCACACGGTGACCGACAGTCAGAATTACGGGCCAGTCTGGCAAATCTCTGGGAACTCTTTGGCCAGATGGATCGTAGTCGGGACGAGGGGCAGGAGAATCCGATCGGCCGGTAGCCTATCTTGCGGCATCTTCGTTGTTGAGCCGGTCGCCGGTCAGAACGGATCAGTGTGTCGCGGAGATGGCGGTTCCCGGGAGGCGCTGTTCACGCAGCAGATGCTGATAGTGGAGGCAGATCCGCTCGTGTAGATCGTCGATGAGTTTGACGACGGCGAGTGCCGGCTCCGGTGACCTTCAAAGTAACCGTCAGCGCATCCCGTCTTGAATCGCGGCATTCCGAATGTGAAGGTGTTGCGTTCGTAAGAACGAGGGCAATGCGATGGAATACGAGAACATTAGGGCCGCAACGGCAATGAGCGCACGTCGCCCAAGGCAAGGGGAATCGTTCTGTTGCGAAATAGTCACCACTTGGAAAGCGAGTGGTGTCGGCGATCGGCGATTTTGCCGAGAACAGGGTCTGGCGGTAAGCACCTTCAGTCTGTGGCGCAAGAAGCTTTCGAGCCCAGTCAGAGAGACTAAGCAGCCACTCGCGGTTACTGCGGATGCGGCATTCATCGTTTCAATCTGGATGGCGAACTGGCTCCCTCGAGGCCGCCTGTTGGAACGCAAGCTGCTGATGTGTCGCCATCGCGTGATGGGGTGACGCTCTAGCTCACTGGCGTTCGTATCGAACTAGGCGGCGTTCACGCCGAGCACATCGTGCGCTTTGCTTGGACTGCTCTGTGGTGGCCGGTGCTGATTGCCTCGGACGTTCGCGCTTACATCTGTCGCGACCCAGTCGACATGCGCAAGGCGATCGATGGCCTGTCTTATCTCGTCGAACCGCTGCTTGCCCAGAAGCCCGCATCGCGCAGCCTGTTCGTCTTCGTGGCGCGTGACCGCTCCAAGGTAAAGATTCTTTATTGGGACCGCACTGGCTTCGCTCTTTGGTATAAGCGGCTTGAACGAGGCCGTTTACTGCGGAAAATTGTCGACATCTAGCCACGGGGAACTACGCTGATGGGTTCCGCTGACGGATACGTTGCACGCGCGTGTACGAACGGCCCCAAGTGAGCCGCTTACGTACAGCAGCAGCTTGACCCGATTTCGGAATCACGAATATCGCCCGCGCGAATGGATCGAGCTGCATCGAATGCTCAACCAGCATCACAAGGCTTTTGATGCCGGCTCGAAAATCGATCGCACTGCGGTGCAGGTAGATCCGCAACTCGACATCGAGTCGGAACGGATGCTGGTGATGGCGAGTCTTGAGTGTTCCGCGATTGCCGTACCGGCATCCCGAACCCGCGGGGCCAACGTCAAGAAGGACATACCTCGCCATACGACAGCCACTGGAAGCACTTCATCGTCGGTACTAAGCGACAACGATTCTGCTGTTGCTTGACTACGTGACGTAGTATTGACGTGCCAGCAACCCAATTCACCAAATAGCCCCCCCTTAAGGGTGATCATGATCGACGTTCCTTTCTTGTAGCGATGCGCGATGGTACCAATCAAGGCCCCTTGAGGAGATGCCATGATATTTGCACCGAGGCCATCGATCCCTGTTGGATCAGCTAGTACCACATCAAATTCATCTACCCCCGGTTGGGTATAACGATAATGGGGATTGGGTAAATACTCATAACTTATGATTCTTTGTATTGATCTTGAAAGCACCCTTGATGTATTCCCGCCGAATGCCACCCGGAAAGACCACCACATTGCGCACGGCATCGGGGCCGGCAATGACCTGCTTTGACAGTTTCCCTTCGGGTGTGCATCCGCCTGACGCACTCTGACTAATACCGCCCGGTGCATCAATGAGATAGGCGTCATTACCCGAAAACACGCCAAAACCACGGGCGAAATCATATTTGGCGTCATAACCCGTGTTAATGAGCGATGATTGAAGATTGCGTGAACCACTGAACAAGTTCAGATTGCCATTATATTTCTAGGGGTAGAAGCCGTCAGTGAAGATCTCACTAGGATCACGACCGTTACCGCCGCGAAATAACGGCATCCGATCGCTACGCCATTGAACCGGACTCACCACACAAGCATTTTTCTCGAGACTGCTTCGTACCTCTTTCAGGTTGGTGCATCGACTCAAGGTGGTGCTTGCCCAGTCCTTGTACCACGGCTGATTCGTGTAATCGACGGCGGCGACCTCTCCTTTATCCACCAAAGAGCGAAGCTAGCCGGGCAGGAGAGGACTGTCTGGCTGGCACTCAGCCGGATACTGATCTGGTTTCAGTACCTCTTGAGCGGAAGTCGGTGTGCTCACGATGCCCCATAGAAGCAACCCCAGAAACATGGGCGCAGATATGTTTAATTTCATACGGTAACTCCTTTGATTTGGATAATAGACCCCCGCGGCGAATTCAACGGCACTGTTTTCCGAAACGGCTGTTCGGATTCTTGGAATGAGCGTTTGGCAGATCGAAGCGGATCGTTGGTTTCGGATTGACGGTGCTGCATGTGGACCAATTCGCTGGCAATAAGGTAGCTCTCTTTGGGCGATATCGACGATGCCGGCTCACCAGGCAACCATGCGACTATTTTAATTGCTCCTCCATGCTTGATGATGCGCTGTGTGTTTTAAGGTGACGATTTCAAAGTAAAGGGCGTCGTACTTGAGAAATCCATCCTAACGACAGGTGGTGCATCGACCAGCGGCGTGCCCGTTATTTCCATGTACTTCTTCTGAATGCGAACGCTGGTTCTTTCGGATTCCGCTCCTAGATTACGAAAGCCTCAATCGGTAGATTTTTGACATCGCTGTCGGTCTTCTGTTGAGAAGTGGTCATCAATTCATTCCAGATCCCATCCCACAAAGCATTAGCTAGAATAGCTTCGTAAAACTGATTGATTTGCATAGCGCGTAGTGAACAACCAAGGATGTGATCCGAGGTATTCAAGAGGGCCGCCAGATCGGGACTCATTATGGAGTCCAGAGACTTGTGACGGCTCTCTAGAACCTTACCCTTCAAAAATGTTGACCCGTTGGCCTCTACTATTGACGACCGATCTCGTTGTCTGACCGGTCGGGTCCGCCGTAGACGATCAATATGTTTTTTTCACGCCCTCGGCCTGATAATTTTAAACTGAAGGCGGTCCTGTACAGGATTAGTAAATGATCTTTGTCGCGGTGGCGGATGAATCGTTTCCGCACTCCCCATGCCACACGACCTCGACCGGCAGCGGCTCGTCCGCCTTACTGTTCAAAATCAACGTATCGCCCTTGACTCCTCGCTTGCTAGTGTTGACGTGCCAACAATAATCATTATTACCGTTCTCGATACTCACTTTGATCACAGTACCTTTCTTGTACCGGTAAGCGATACCACCAATCTGTTGGCCTCTAGGCTCCACGTTAATCTTCGCCGAAAATGGATTCAGAAGATCATCTTGCGGGGCTGACAAAACCAGATCGAATTCGTCCGGCTGCGGGGCTGTCGACTGATAGTTCGGATTTGCCTCGTACTGAAGCACAGTCCCGCCCACCATCTTGAATACGCCCTTAATATATTCTGGTCGAACTCCACCCGGAAAAGCAATATCGTTTCGATATCTCAGATTAGCATCCGTCCCTTTCTCACGAATGTCCATTGTCACATCCTGGTTGATTCCACCAGGAGCATCTATGATGAACCCCGCGTTACCCTTCTGTACGGCATAAGCGGCGGTCGGCTCAAATATGTAGCCCGCGTCATACCCTGCACTGACTAGTGACGACTCTTTATTGCCAGACTTGGACAGCATAGTCAATTCCCCGTCATACTTCCAAGGATACAGTCCGTACTGGAAGATATTCTTTGGATCGCGACCACTTCCTCCTCTGAACAAAGGGTAAGAGTCGTCGCGCCAAATGACCTTTGGAGCCGGAACGACAGGTTGCCTGTAGTTGTCAATTTTCACTTGCGTCAAATCGCTACACAGACTTGTCGTGGTTTGCAACCAATCCCGATACCATTTCTGCGTTACGTAATTACGTGCCGTGTCGACATCAAGACGCTTCAGCCAAGGGGGAGTGGCGCCTCCGAGTGGCTTACACTCGGTTGGATACTGAGGGGGGATGAGCGTCGTTTGGGCTCGCAGCGAGGGGCATAACAAAATCATTGTCGACAAAATTACCCATCCAACAACGTGGAAAAAAGTTCGCGTCATCTCAGATTCTCCAGAATTTCCCGCAGACATTGCTAATTTGATCGACGGGGAAGTTGAAATTGATACTGCGCAGTCAAATGTGCATAGGAGTAAATCCACTTGGGCCGGTGCTTAATCTCCGTGTAGAAAGTTTCATCGATACGATGCTTATTTAGTTATCCGAAATATGTGTTAGACCCTTTGCATAAACGGTCCAGCATGACGAGACGACGAAGTTGTAGGCCCGCCAAGGTTTCGGGCAGGTACTCATAACCGGGCGCCTACTACCTGAAGCGGCTGTGGCTCAATGCGCCCTGAGCAACTGCGTCGCCGGTAAAACCTTGATCAGCAAATACAGGTTTTGTCCTCTGGGCGGTTGCGCGCAAACTTGCGTTAAATACGACCTGTGGCTGGACGCAAATGAGGTCTGCATCAATGCGCTCGCTGGTGCGATTGCTTTCGACACCCCGTTGTAAATCACAATTATTGGCCCTCAGGTTAGTCATTGTGTGGCGTATGAATATGAACCTAAGTGTAGGTCGGTGAGATCAACTACAATCCTGGCAGAATTCCACACGATTAGTGCAATACATTTTGCGCGTATTGTGCACCTACATTCGCGCTCATTTTCAGCCCCTTTTGAAACAGGCGGTTTCCCCATTTCATGACGATATCTGTTTGGCTAGATATCCTTTAAAAGAAGTTAGCCCAATTCTCTTTTCGGGGGATATGGGAATACTCTTGAAGTTGTTGCCTTTTCGGGTATTGCCTTGGGCCGGCAGCGCTGCCCGACCGGTCAACCATTGATGGTGCCTTGAGTGTGCAGGTGCTCCTTCTCGGTGGCGCGGCCATCGGGACGCGTGACCTCACATAACGCGCGAAACTGGGCCCATTGCGTGTGAGCGGCCGTCAGTTCGCCTTGCTTGTACGCTGGACCAGGATGAACCTTGGGCAGACTATCATTCGTGCAAACAAGCCAGTACACGTTACGGTTGTTTTTGGTTCTGCATGTGATCAACTGGCGCGACAAAGCCAGCCTGAGTAGCTCTTGAGCTGAGCTGGTCCCAGCATTCAGAAGGGCCTTGATTTCATAAAACCTGTACTGCCTGTGAGGCTTCATGCGTGCCAGCAATTCGTCTAGCATGGAAGCGGTGGTAATGGCCAATTCTGAAACCTCCTCTAAAAGTGCCTGTGCGCCCAAGGTCTGAAGATCTACGGCGTCGATCGGAGATGAGCGGCTTCATGGGCAGTCCGAATGGCCAATAGATGAAATTTACCCATCCTATGCGCAGGATTTCGCAGCCTTGTGTGCGATACATTTTCACGATAGGGCCTCTGGCGGTACGATGGGGCGATGTCGAATTAATTTGGTGATTCAGATCATGGTCAGGTGGCGTTTGAGTGTCTGCGGATATTAAATCTATCTACCATGCATATTATGGTGATGTAATCAGACGCCGTATCGATGTTTGACTTGGATCGGAGAAAAATGGTGTTTTGCTATCAATGTGAACAAACCGACCGAACCGGTGCCCGACCCGGTTGTGCGTCGTCGAAGGGCAATTGCGGCAAGGACGCGATGACGGCTGATCTGCGGGATCTACTCGTGTACGCGGTCAAGGGCATTGCGCAGTACAACAGCCTCGTGCGTATGACCAGTCATGCGGACCTGGAGGCCGACCGGTTTGTGTTGTACGCGATGTTCGTGACCTTAACAAACGTGAACTTTGACTCCAGCCGTTTTGTCGCGTTGTTGCGAGAGGCGGCTCAGGTTCGCGATCGGATCAAGGCCCGTTACGAACGTGAGACAGTAGCCTCAGGGAGTACTGTCCGGGCCGGCCACGTGGCGGCCGGCAGGCGATCTCGCCGGCCTGCTCGAGCAGGCGCGTGCGGTAGGCATCAACGCGGACCTCGAGACAGTGGGCGCCGATATTGTCGGGCTGCGTGCGCTGATCATCTACGGCCTTAAGGGGGTGTGTGCTTACGCGTATCACGCAGAGGTGTTGAGCAAGGAAAGCGACGAGATATACGCCGGTGTCGAGGCCGCGCTTACTTTCCTGGCCTCGGCGCCGATCGACGCCAACGCGATGCTGATGCAGGCGTTGCAGCTCGGTAGTGTGAACCTCAAGGTAATGGAGTTGCTTGACGAGGCCAATACGGGCCGCTTCGGGAAGCAGCAACCCGGCACGGCGCGTGTTACCGCCGTTGCCGGTATAGCGATCCTTGTGTCGGGACACGACCTTGGCGATCTGCGCGCACTGCTCGAACTGACGGAAGGCACTGGCATCAACGTCTACACTCACGGCGAAATGCTGCCCGCTCACGCGTACCCGAAGCTCAAGGCATTTAAGCACCTCGTCGGCAATTACGGCGGTGCGTGGCAGGACCAGCAAGCTGATTTCGCGAATTTCCCCGGCCCGATCCTGATGACCTCCAATTGCATCATTGAGCCCCGGCCGCAGTATCGTCAGCGTATTTTCACGACTGGACCAGTAGGCTGGCCGGGTGTGCGTCATCTGGCAAATCGCGATTTCCCGGGGCTGGTTCAGGCCGCGAAGGCACTGCCCGGGTTTCAGAAAGCGCAGAGGAAAAAAACGTCACCATTGGCTTCGGGCATCACGCGGTGCTCGGCGTCGCGGACAAGGTCATCAATGCGGTCAAGGCCGGCCAGATCCGTCACTTCTTCCTAGTCGGTGGCTGTGACGGCGCGGTGCCTAGTCGCAACTACTACACGGAGTTCGCTACGCAGGCACCGGGCGATGCCATCGTGATGACGCTCGGCTGCAGTAAATATCGTTTCAATCGTCACGATTTCGGCGATATCGGCGGCATTCCGCGTCTGCTTGATCTAGGGCAGTGCAATGACAGCTACTCGGCGATCCGGATCGTCGTGGCGCTGGCCGATGCCTTCGACTGCGGCGTGAACGACCTGCCGCTTTCGCTCGTCGTCTCCTGGTTCGAGCAGAAGGCGGCTGCAGTACTGCTGACGCTGCTTGCGCTCGGGTTCAGAAACATACGGCTCGGGCCGACGCTGCCGGCTTTCCTGACGCCGAACATCCTTGAGCTTCTCGTGAAGCAGTTCGGTATCGGGCCAATTGGTGACGCAACCATGGATCTTGCTGAGGCGCTTGCGCCCAAGGCTGGGTGAGATACATCCTCTCATTCTTCAGGTGCCGGCAGGCGCCTGAGGTTTCAGGAAACCCCAATGACGTTCCAGATTCAGCTCACCACACGGGATGACTATCAACTGAGCTTCGATTGTGCGCCGGACCAGGACCGTATCGCAGCCGCAGCGGCAGTCAATATCACGTTGCCGTCGCAATGCAGGAAGGGCAGTTGTGGTGCTTGTCATGCCACAGTGACCTGTGGCGATTACGAGATGTCAGGACATCATGCTGACGCCCTTTTGCAGGGCCGTCCCGGTGCGATCCTGATGTGTCGAACGACACCGCGTAGCGATCTGCACATTGCTTTGCCATGCGATCAAAAGAAAGTGCTGTTTCAGGCAATGCCGCGCCGACTTACGACGATCGTTGCCCTTGAAACAATCGCGCATAACACGGTGCGCCTCGAACTCAGGCTTGATCCTGAAGGTGGAGAGGCAGTCGAGTTCGAACTTGGGCAGGTCATGGAAATCGAGATTCCGGGCAGCGACGAGCGCCGTCCGTATTCGCTGGCAAACACGAGTAACTGGGACGGGCGGCTCGAGTTCCTGATCAGGTTACAGCCGGACGGCCGGTTTTCCACTTTCCTGCGCGAACGCGCCGGGCTGGGAGCGGAGCTGGTTGTGCGTGGTCCGATGGGGACTTTCGGCGTTCGCGAAGATAGTCTGCGCCCACGCTGGTTCGTTGCGGGCGGAACTGGGGTGGCGCCGATGCTTTCGATGCTGCGCTGTATGGCCGAGTTACAGGAGATGCAGGATGCCCGGCTCTTTTTTGGCGTGAATCTGGAAAACGAACTGTTTTTGCGGGACGATCTGATCGACCTGCAGGCGCAACTGCCGCAGCTTCAGGTCGATCTGTGCGTCTGGCGACAGGAATCCGGATGGAAGGGAGCCCGCGGGACGCCAGCAGATGCGCTGCGTGATGCACTTGTAGGCTTGGAGTGGCAGCCGGACGTCTACGTTTGTGGCCCGCCAGCGCTGATTCGCGCCGCAGAACGGGTTGCCGCAGAGGCAGGCTTGCCTTCCGGTCGATTCGAAAGCGAGCGGTTCGACGCGGCTGAAGGCGCTTGGTGAGCGCCGTAGTCCTGCAAAAAACGGCTGCAGCAGCCGGGTCACCACCTGCTGGACCGGCGTACTACGCGCGCTGGGGACTGGCTGTCCGATCGCTTTGGCGCCCACCGGACAAGATGGGCTGTGATGTGGGGGCGTTCGTCGGGCTATTTTTGCTGGGCTGCCCGATCTCGACCTTGTCATCCAAGCTGCGGGGGTGCTCGCACTCCATGCGCTGATCGCATCTATGGCCTACATGGTGTTTGGTGTTCATCGTTGGCGTTGCGATAACGCCCGGTAAGGCTGCGGTGGCTCGAGTTCGTTTCCAATGATTTTTCCACGAAATCGGTACGGGGTCGAGTGTGATCGGTCAGGCAGGTGGAATGGCTGGTTTCCTGCTGCCTGTCTTTTCTGCACTGCTGGATCTCACCGGTGTGAATAGCACCTGTTCCATGCGGATGTTTGGCACCACTCAGGTCAGTCCCGTCTGGATGCATTTCACGTTCTGCGCGGGCGGTGTGCCTGAGCAGATCAAACAATGGCATTGATTTGAATGCCGAACTAATTTATCCGGGTGCCGTGATTTTCGCGCGCACCACTTTCACCAGAAACACTTTATGTCCAGATACCTTTGATCGCAATCCGTCGCAGTCGCTGCACCTGTTCGAACATGTACATGGCGAAAGCCGCGAACGTGGGCAGGTACTGCTGGACGAGGCCATTCACATTTTCGCCGCAATCGGCGACCGACTTGCCCGCAACGGTAGTTCGTATGCGAGAGTGTTCGTCGTGCTGCGGCAACTCGGCGGAATCGAACCCGAACCGATGGTCAAACCGCCTGTGCGCGACATGGACAAGGCGCTCGAGGTGTTCGGCGTTGGTCCGGACGGCGTCGAGCCGCTGCTCACTCCCACGGCAACGCACACCATTCAACTCTATCCGCGCGGTGTGGAGCACGGTTCAAGCCAATCCGCCCACGCGCATGTTGCAAAGGACACGCGATGAATACCGTTAATCAGTTTGTGTTCGGGACATATCCGTACATTGCTGCAGGCAGCGTTCTGTTCGGTAGCCACGCGCGCTTTGAGCGCGAGCAGTACACCTAGAAGGCGGACAGTATGCAGATGATTTACCGCGGCAACCTGCGCTCAGGCAACATTCTTTTTCATGGCGGCATCCTGGGACTGTTCTTTGGTCATCTTTTCGGCTTGCTCACGTCGGTCGTGGTATGGGATTGGCTTGGTGTTCCCCAAGGCGTCAAACAGGCGGTCGCGATGGTCGCGGGTGGCATGATGGGCCTGATGTACCTCGTGGGCCTTGCAATCCTGTTGCATCGTCGCTTGACGAATGTGCGGCTTTCCGCACTCACAAAGACGGGCGACCGGGTACTGTTGCTCTGGATCCTTGTCACGTTGCTGCTGGGTCTGTCGACCATCGGCGTATCAGCCAGTCACATGAACGGGGTGATGATGGTGCGGCTGATGACATGGGCACAGCATGTCGTGATGTTCCAGGGCGATGCCGCAAGTTATATCGCCGGCGAACCGCTCGTGTTTCGCGCGCACCTCTTTATGGGCATGACGCTCTTTGTGATCTTCCCATTTACGCGGCTTGTGCACGTGTGGAGCGGATTTGCTTCGGTAACCTATCTGTCGCGTGCGTGGCAACTCGTTCGTGCCCGCTGAGCATGGAAGTGAGTATCGAATCCTGTAGCGATGCGCAATGAGGCTTTACTCTGTGGAAACAAAGATGAAGAGACTGTTCGGAATCGTTGGACGCTCCGGCCAGGGCAAGACCACGTTGATCGACGCGATACTGCCGTAGTTCAATGCACGTGGACTTACGGTGAACGTTGTCAAGCACAGCCATCATGTGCTCAAACTCGAGCCACCAAATGGATAGCGACCACATAACTGCCAAAATTGCCATTTGTGGATATGGACGGTCTGATCCTGACTTGACTGTTCTGGCGGGCTACGAGAATTAGATTTGACATCCTGAATAACTTGAGTGGGCGTGGCGACACACCGCTGAGTGAGAGCTGATGGGTTCCCAGTCCGATGCCAAAAGGCGACAAATTGACACTTGCGAAAGGAGGGAAAAACAAGGACTCTTGATCCACGTTCAAACACCGATCAGGCTACTTTCGCTGGTCCCATTAGGCCGAAAACTAGGCTCCTTTATTACGGCGAAAGGCTACTCATTTTTAAGCTAGGAATTTTGATACTTGTCGTGCTGTTTGCAGGCACCCGGCCTTCTATTCATCGACTCGACATCTGGCGGATGGAAATGTGTTTCGAAGGCGGAGACAAGATCGTCATAAGCAACCTTGGACTTTTGACTCAGCTAATGCGGCGGTTCGATGAAATCGCGTCAACGATCGGCCGCAGCCGCCGTGATGTTTCGTGCTACCTCGTCGACAGCCGGAGCGAAGCCTCGATGCAAAATTCCCTCTTCTTTGTCTGACTATGGATGTCGGATTCCCATCAACCGTTCTCCAGCACCTATGAAAAAACTAAAAATCGCGACTTCACCAGCGCTCTCCGATTCCTTCATTATGGATTATGAAGTGACGGACGTTCGCCAGACGGACTTCACCAATATTGCCGCCGTGGTAGCGGAGGCAAACGATGCGCAGGTCATCCTCGCTAGGATTCAGGAAACCGGTTTCGACATCCCTTTCTTCTTGGCGTTGAATTCTGGAGAAAGCATTCCCGACGGCATCTTGGATCAACTCAGCGGAGTGTTTCAGTTAGGCAAAGGCAATCGTCACTACTATGGTAAGCAGCTTGTTGCCGCAGCCGATCAATATACCGAAAACCTGTTTCCCCCATTCTTCAAGGCGTTGAAGAACTATGTGAAACGTGGTTATGTTGCGCTGGATTGTCCGGGACATCAGGGTGGACAATTCTTTGCCAGTCATCCATTAGGTCGCCAATTTTTTGATTTTTACGGCGAAACACTGTTTCGCTCTGATTTGTGCAACGCGGACGTCAAACTTGGTGACCTACTGATACATGAGGGTCCTGCCGCGGATGCGCAAATTAATGCCGCACGTATCTACAATGCTGACAAGACCTATTTTGTACTGAACGGGACGTCGACTTCCAACAAGATTGTGACCAGCGCCTTGCTGTCAAAGGACGATCTTGTCCTGTTTGATCGCAATAACCATAAGTCCGTGCATCTTGGGGCATTGATTTTCGCGGGTGCGCGGCCAGTATATCTGGAGACAGCACGCAACGGCTATGGTTTTATCGGCGGAATTGACTCACATTGTCTTGATGACGGCTACATCCGGAATGCAATCCGCGATATTGCGCCGGAGCGTGCCGACGAGGCGCGACCGATACGCCTGGCAGTAATCCAGCTTGGGACCTATGACGGCACAATCTATAATGCTCGTCAGGTGGTGCAGCGAATCGGTCACCTGTGTGACTACATTCTGTTTGACTCCGCTTGGGTAGGGTACGAGCAGTTCATTCCGATGATGCAAGCAAGCTCGCCGCTCCTTCTTGATCTGGACGAACACGATCCTGGGATCTTCGTTACTCAGTCTGTGCATAAGCAGCAGGCGGGGTTTTCACAATCGTCCCAAATTCACAAGAAAGATCGCCACATCAAGGGGCAGACGCGTTATTGCAATCATAAACGACTGAACAACGCATATATGATGCATGCGTCCACCAGTCCTTTTTATCCGATTTTCGCCGCACTTGATGTGAATGCCCAGATGCATGCAGGCGCAGCCGGCAAGAAACTCTGGCGCGACTGTGTACGTAACGGCGTTGAGGCACGCAAGCTGTTGATCCGCTCATGCAAATACATCAAACCGTTCGTGCCGCAAATGGTAGATGGGCGCCCGTGGGTTGACTTCCCCACGGACATGATCATCGATGATCTTCGTTTTTTCAAATTCAGGCCCGGAGAAAAATGGCATGCCTTCGATGGCTATTCGGAGGATCAGTACTTTGTCGATCCGTGCAAGTTGTTGCTGACAACTCCCGGCATTGACGTGCAGACGGGCGAGTATATGGCACACGGCATCCCTGCCGCGGTGCTGGCGAGCTATCTGCGTGACAATGGAGTCGTTCCTGAAAAGGCCGATTTGAATTCGATTCTGTTTTTACTCACGCCATCAGAAAATCTGGCGAAGCTGCAGCACCTGGTATCGTACATCTGCCAGTTCGAGAAGCATCTCGATAACGACAGCCATATGCGGGATGTGCTTCCGTCAGTCTACGAAAAATATGAAGCTCATTACCGTGGTTGGACTTTGAATCAGCTCTGCAGACGGATGCATGACTTTTATAAAGAACGCGATATGAAGCGACTACAAAAAGAGATGTTCCGCAAGTCGCATTTTCCGTTGCAGGCAATGTCGCCGTGGCAAGCCAACACGGAACTGGTCCGCAACAATGTCGAGCTGGTTTCGCTTGCCGAGATAGAAGGCCGCATAGCGGCTGAAGGTGCGTTACCGTATCCCCCCGGCGTATTGTGTGTCGTTCCAGGGGAAAGGTGGGGCGGGGCTGCCCAGCAATATTTCCTCGCGCTTGAGGAGGGCATCAATTGCTTGCCGGGTTTCGAGCCCGAAATTCAGGGCGTCTATCTGCAGCAAGAGCAGGATGGCAGAAAGCGCGCATACGGGTACGTTGTGGCTGATGATGCCGTGCAAAGGGAGATACTATGAGCAGTAGCCGCCCCCCCAGAATGGGCGTAGCTCAACTTACTGTCCTGACAGTTATAAACATGATGGGCTCTGGAATCATCATGCTACCAACCCAGTTGGCTCAGGTCGGCACCGTTTCCATCACTTCGTGGATCGTCACCGTGGCCGGGTCATTGGTACTCGCCTATGTATTCTCCAGATGCGGGCGCTTCAGCCGTAAGGGAGGGGGGATGGGCGGATATGCAGAATATTCATTCGGCAAGCCGGGCAATTTTCTAACCAACTATACTTATGGCGTATCGCTGGTGATCGCCAACATCGCAATTGCGACATCGATCGTTGGATACATGGCTGCTTTTTTTCAGATGAGTCTTTCGCCCCTGCAGGTTGGAATCGGCACGATTGGTATTTTATGGGCTGCAACGGTGCTTAATTTTGGTGGTCCCCGCATGACGGGGCATCTCGGGAGTATCGCCATATGGGGGATCGTTTTGCCGGTGATCGGTATTTCGGTAGCAGGTTGGTTCTGGTTTAATCCGGCTATCTATATGGCCGCGTGGAATCCGCACGAACTTCCCATACTGCAGGCGATTTCGGCATCAATCTCCGTCACGCTCTGGGCGTTTCTTGGACTGGAATCTGCATGTGCAAATGCAGACTCTGTTGAAAATCCGGAGAGAAATGTACCTATTGCCGTGATGGTTGGCACACTGATCACCGCGGTAATCTATATTGCCTCGACCAATGTGATAGCTGGCATTGTGCCGAATATGCAACTTATGAAGTCAAATGCTCCATTCGGGCTGGTGTTTGCGCATATTTTCAATCCGACAGTAGGTCGGATTATCATTGCAATGATGGTTGTCTCCTGCTTTGGCTCGTTGCTTGGCTGGCAGTTCACGGTGGGGCAGGTGTTCAAGAGTTCTGCGGACGAGGGTTACTTCATCAAGTTGTTCGGCCTCGTCACGGCTAAAACCAACACCCCAGTCATCGGAATGGTGGCGATTACGACAGTGCAGACCGCACTGTCGTTACTAACAATCAGCCCAAGTTTGCAGAAGCAGTTCAACATACTTCTGAACCTTGCCGTGGTCACCAATCTGGCTCCTTATATCCTGTCAATGTCGGCAGCGGAGGAGTTGATGCGAAGTACTAGCCTTCCTAAAAAGACGGTGACGACCACCGCTGCTATTGCGTTCATTGGCAATCTCTACAGTTTCTACGCCCTGTATAGCGCTGGTCAGGAGGCTGTATACTGGGGTGGGATGGTAGTCTTGTTTGGTTTTCTACTTTACGGCAAGACTGCCTGTAAATTCGGCTTGCCGCAGCCAACCGTCGTAACATCGGGAGAGAGGCAGGCAGATAGGCTGATTACTGATTTAGCCGCAAAGACGGCTGCGCTTGTTCAGGAAAAATCCTAGAATCTGTATGGATCAGAGCACATCGCGTCCATGTGCTCTGATCTGCCTCTGCCAGTCAACAGAGACTAGGTTTTCAGGTTCTGAAATGTACATGTTGTCTGAATTCCTCGAGGGCGAAGTAGCAGTAGATGTCCGTCGCTATTTCACGTTTGATCATGTAGTGCGGTCGCCTGGAGCTTCTCTGCTAAGAGATGGGTGTGTGCGGCAGGACTCGAACACGATGTGTTCGATGCGCAGGCGGCTGAGTTCGTTGGAAGAGAACATCCGCCAGCAGCACAAGTGCCTTGTTGGCTAAAAATGCCTAACGCCCATAAACCGAAAATCCTCCTAAAACGGTTGCCAGATAAGGCTCTGCAGGGGAGTTGGTTGTGGCGAAAGGAGCAAAAATGCAACAGAAGCGGCGATGGCTGTGCCGGACGGGACGCAATGCAGAAACCGCAGAAAACTTCGTCACAAGCGCAAACCCAGCCCGGTTCCAATGTTGACACCGCGAGTCAAGCGTTGGCTGCAGGGGGCTGGCAATGTCGTTGCTCTCAACGAGATGCTCGCATCACTTCCAGCAACCATCGTACTGCGACCAGTACCGGCCGGTCGCATCTTCCGTGGAAGCGCGAAGGTACGCGCGCACAAGATAGGTCATCGGTCCCGTTAGGCTCATTCGAGCGAACTGGTCTTGTTTGGATCAGCATTCGCGGAATATGGCACCACATTTCGCTGGTTCGCGAAGGGGATACCCAAGTCGAACCAGCCTGCTGCCTACCGTCCCGCAACTTGGCGTACTTTGTCGCCCCCTTCGTCAGATGCTTGCCATAAACCATTGCCAGATAAGGCTCTGAACGCGGGCGCTCAGGTCTGCTGGCCGTAGACCTGAGCACGTAACGTCTCGATCCGTTGCGTCATGGGCTCAAGGATTTTTCGCACCATCGCACGCGAGACTTCTGGAACGTCGGCTGCCCGCACGAGTTCAGGTAACTGCGCGAACAATGCGCCCCATTGCCGATACGTCTGCTCCAGCAGTTCCGCCTGCACCCAGAGATCGCGTTGCGGGCGTGCATCGAGTATCGCCTGGAGTTCGCGCTCAAGCGTCGCGCCATCTGAGAGTAGCCGCAGTACTGCAGGCTTGACAGAGTCGGGCAGTGGCGGCGGTGCTGGTATCATCCTGCCGTCTTCGGCGAGCCATGCCTGCTCGAAGATGTTTCCATAACGGTAAAGGCCCGGATAGGTCTGGCACAGCGCAGTGAGAAGTTCATCGGATGCGGCGTTCCAGAGCCGATGCAGATCCGGGGTATATCCAGCCATAGGCTCCAGCAGTGCCGGGCCACGGATCCCCTTTGCTTCAAGCTGGCGCACGCGCTGATCGATTGCCGCGGCGATGCCATGTTCTTCGGCGAATTTCCGCTCCTGACCGGGAACCTGGATCTGTCCTGTCTCAATGCCCGATGCGATCGTTTCAACAATTTTTGCGAAGCGGTAGAACCCGGCAAACTCCTGGCCCAGAAGCTTGATGGCCGGGTTGTTCAGGTTTTTCATGAGGTGGTGGAAACCGGACATATGGTCGACCATCGCGGCCATGATCCCGGTTTCGTCCAGCCCCGCAGTTTCGAGATACTGCATTTGCGCTTCGATGCGCGCTGCGATCTCCCGCAGTTCAGGTGTAATGGACGCGGCGGCTGCCTGTGTCCTGCGTTTTGCTTCACCCATGCGGGCCTCCGTGTAATACGAATTACGAATCTCTCACTGGCACAATGACGCGAACGTCATCGATGCTGCTATGTATCCGGGTGCGCCTGATCGGAGCGGGCGATCCTGCTCCACCATGCCGGGTCGGCGTTGTACGCGGCCAGTGAGTCGATATCCAAGCTTGCGCCGCCGGACGTCAATTTAAATGAACCGAACAGGTTGATGTGCTGCCAGGCGACGGGCGACATCCCGGCGATCAGGGTCATGGCCGTATGATCCCCCGCTGCGCGTTTTTGCTCGTACACACGCGAGAGCAGTGCCGTATTGTAGTGAATGATCGTATTGGCGATGAGCCGCGAGCATTCATTCCAGATTTGCTGTTCGGCTTCCGTCTGGACGCGAAACTTGCCGCCGTTGACGTAGGTAATCGCACGGCGCAGCTGGTGATAGGCCTCGCCGCGGTTCAGGGTCTTCTGCGCGCTTTGGCGCAACCCGACATCGTCAATGTATTCCAGAGTGTAGAGCGTGCGGCACAGGTTGTCGAGCTCCCACAACGCCTTCTTTGTCTGGTTCTGGCGGGCATAGTTGCTGAGCTTGCGTATAACCGTCGCCTGCGTCACATCCTTCTGCGCCAGGGAGGCCATGATGCGTTGCACGTTGTGCCACTCGCGAATGATCAGCTCGTCGTCAGATTTACGCGACGGCCTGATCAGCCAGTCCTCGCTGTAATGTGCCGGTGGGTGGCGTGCGACCAGCCGGCCGGTCTGTTTGTGCGGATCGCGATAGCGCGGTGCAAACAGGTGACCGAACGTGAACAGCGTAAAGTGATTGACCTGATTTGTGCCGTGCGTGCCGACGAGGTTTGTATTGGCCGGTATGTGGTTGATGACAAGCGTATTGGCGCTGAGGCCCTTGTCAAGGCCGAAGTATTTCGGTGAGTGACGTGCGTTGAACGTATCGATCTGCGTTTCGAAACGTTGGCCATCGCTGCTCGAATGGATTTCGTCGCGGATGTCGAACAGGCGGAACTCCGGCCGGCCGTGGCGTTGCTGATCGCCTCATTACCCGAGTGCAGGGTTTCCGGGCGCAGGTAGTTGCGGGCCGTGTTCAGCAGGGATGCGTAGCTCAGGCCCGAGACTTCGGCCATCCTGCGCAGTCCCATGTTGGTGCCCATGGCGACCACGCAGGCGAGGATTTCGCGCGGATCAGCATCCTGCCTGACATTGCGTTCGAGCACATGGGTAAAGGCTTTCAGAAAACCGGTGCGGCCTGCGACGAACCACAGCAGGTTGGCAATGCGGACGCCGGGCAACTGGCCGTAGAACGATCCGTTAACCGTCTCGTCTACCTCGGAGTAGAGCAGCGTCCAGCGGCGCTCGCCCTTGCGGCGAGTGAGCTTGATGTGAGCGTTCTCACCGCGGTCGATGCGTTCGTTCACACGCCTGAAGCCGGCGTCGCGCGCGTCGTGGAACATCGCCAGGGTCTGTTCGATGGGTGCGAGCAGGACCGGCGCGCCGATGTCCCTGAGTAGCGCGTCCTTCTGTTCCCAGCGCACATTGCTGATCAGATCGTCCTCGAAGCGGCGATACTCCGTGCTGTCCTCGCCGTACACGTCGCCCGCCTCAAGCATATTGCGCAGGAGCTGGTGGACGAGGAATTTATAGCGGTCGATATCGAGCCGCTTTTTCTGGCCCGGCTCCGATATGTACAGGTAACCTCGCCCCTTCAACGACGCAATCGCGTTGGCCTTTGCCGCCGGTGTTTTCCACGTTACCTTGTCCACACGGGGGGTGTTCCTGCTTTTGTTTTCAGTCACCCGCCTCACGGCTAATGCATGGCCGCTGAACGAGTGGGTCACCAGCCATTGCAGGGCTTTCCCCCTGTTATGGCGAGCGGCCTGTACCGCCTTCACCATACGCGACTGCAGCCTTCTTACCTGACGCTGAACATCGGCCCAATTGATGCCGTCCCACGTCACGCCAGAAGGTGCACGCGCCCGTGTTGCTGCACTCATTTGCTTTCCGTCCGTATAGATGGTTCTGCAAACTCTCTGGTGAGGAGATACGATGAGGAAGTCTGCCCGCTTTCGCGTCGGGCGATGTTGCAACCCGTATCCCATCCATTACAGCAGGGCATTCGCTTTTTCCCCGATCCTGTGCCCGCACCGCCATGGGCAAGCCTCACAGCCTGCTGTCCCCGAAGGGAGCGATACGGGGTTTCCACGTTCCGCTTATGGAAGTACGTCGGGTTAGGTGTCTGCTCTGGGCCGGGAGGTGTATGGGTCACGAACGCGTAATCGAAAGACGCTGTTTCCCCCTCCGGTACCGTTTTGGTTCGAGCGCAGTAGCCATTTCCGCTCGTTCTACATAACGACCCTATCGCAGATTCAAATGTTTTCACCATACCAGACTATCTGGCACTCATCCGGCGTATGCCTGCCAGAAGGGTACGCCTCTCGCGATTGATACCCCGCGCCTTGCGGCGCTTCGTTACGTTGTCAGAGCCGCTCTTGAGTCAGGCTCCTAGATCCACACCGGGTGACACCGGTGGTTCTCTCCTTCTATGCGGCGAGAAGTGAGAACAACTTCTGTAAGCGACCTCGTGTCGCACTTCGATGATGTTGTTCAGGTACCTGCGCTCACGGATATTGACGGGCGTCTCGCGCAGCGCGTTTGTTACGCATTATCGTAAAACTGCTTTAGGCGATCGATGCTGCGAGTCCAATAACCGCTGGCGATAAGCTGTTCGAGCTCGTGGAGCTTGGGATCTGTTCCGTTGGCGAACTCCTTCATCCAGTCGAGCCGGATGAAAAAATCCCGTGTTTCCATTACCTGAGGTGCCTGCACCAACGGAGCTGCCCAGCCGTGGTGTTGAGCGTCGATAACTCAGGTACCCGTGCCCAGTGCAGGATATCCTTGAGATCTTTGCTAAATGCGCTAGGGGTTGCCATCATCAATGTCCTCAAAGCATGCCGTCAATGGGAAATACCTCATATCGGCTTGACTCGAACACATGGTCATATCTCTCCTGCGGGATCGTACCTCTTTTCGTGGAAGCCTTGCAGTCCGAGGCGCAGGTAAGCGTGTCAGTCATGCCTCGGTCGAAGAGCACTTCATGCTCCCCAGAATGCACGGACCGCAACTGGATATTCTCCCCTGATTTACTAACGATCTTTAGAGGCGTCGCGTCCGTGTTTCAGATGGGAGGTGACAGAAGCCGGAGGTGAAGGGGAAATGCGTCAAGTGGGCACCTTCTTTGTGTAGGTTGCTAGTCCCTTATCGAGTAGGTGCGTACCACGAAAGACAGGATCGTCATCTGCACATATATAGTCGCGAAGATTGGCCAACGCCGTACTCAGTACCACGATTGTCGGCTGAAAATAGACGAAATCCGGCTTGTCGATGTTAGTATCAGATAGCGTCTCTCTTATGGCCCTGTAGATCGCATTGCCTGTCCAAGCGACGACCACATTTAATTGGCGTTCGGTGACACGGGGAACAAGGCCGATATCCCGCGTGTTCTTGTCATCGTTGATATCAGCCAGAGCCCGTTTACGCCTCTCCGGATCCTCACTCCAAGGCCCGACCTTCGTGTCCAGGGGGACTGATACAGGCGGGTTTTCATAAGCAGTTACCCACGCCTGAAATTGAGCACGGGCACTCGTGGCGTAGGCAGGATCGATGAACAACTTCACTGCTTGAAGCTCCCATTCCGTGACGCCTCCATAGCGGACGGCCGCGAAGAAAAGCATGCGGAGCAGTCGTAGGGTATCTGCTTCATTCCAGCCGGGACCGCCCACCTGTACCGCGAGGGACGCGGGTTGGCCGCGTGTCGCAGCCTGAAGGGCTCGAAAGAGTTTCCAGCATGCGTGCGGCAGCTCGGTGACGTGTGGGGAGGGCATCTCGAAGACCAGCAACTGGCCAAAAGGGAGCGACAGGCTCGGCGGCATATTCTCTGACACCCAGCAGGGATAGGTGGGCCTTAAATCCACGGTGGCTTTTTGTAGCAAGGAGTCGACGTGTATCCCCCGCTCTGCCAGATCGGCCAGGACATCGCCTTGGATCGGGGAATACGTATCCGGCTCCGTGATGACGGCCAAGTGAGTCACGGCTGTATTCGCACCATTCGACAGGGCTAAAACGCTACCAGCATAGAGACCGAGCGTGCGCTGGGACGGGGCACGATCATCGGAGAGGCTGGCATGATCGATGGACGTTTGGATGAGTTGCTCTGCAATCATTTAATGATCCTGGAAGTTCTGTCGCAATAGCATCGAGAGGTCAAGTGATATCGTGAGATGGCCTGCGCTGCGCAGGACAATAACGCTTCGCACCTGACAATCTATTCGCGAGTATGCGAAACCGGAACAGGCATTGCCATCGAAAGTGACACACATCAACTAGCGTGCTTCCCAGTCCGGTGATTGCGCTAGGCGGAGCAGTTCGACTCGCGAAGCATTCGCTCAGGCAGGCAAAAAGGCGCTGCCCCGTCAGAGGAAGCAACTTACTGGGTGTTCGGGTGGCGAGTGTGGGCCATGTGCAGCACGGTGTACGAAAAACAGTGCGGGATTTCCTAGAGTGCCACGCTACACATGTCCGGTGGCAAGGATATCGCGTTGGTTCACCCGGGGGAATGGGGAAATTCTGAAACCCGACTTGATGTAAAAGGGTCAGTTTTACATCGGCGCTAACACTTGAGAGCATGTTATGCCTTAAACACGAAATTCCTGACAGGCCCCATCGTCCTAAATCTCTGCAGCGCGGACGGCCATCGGAGTCCTTGTCGGCATGCAATTCGTCCGGACGCTTACAGCTTACATGCTCTTCCATTCAGATCAGGCACGGCCGGAACGATGTCTAACATCAGCTCGAACATTATCGAATCTTGACCATTGGCACTGCTCATGGTGATCGCCAGCGGTCCTAAGGCCCTAACGCCGGTGCTCGGCAAAACGAATTGTTCAGGACGGACTATCTAGCGCAACGGAAAGCGGATCGAATCCGAACATCGGGGACCGGGTATCGCCACCGATGAAGATCACACGAGGCCATCCATAGCCGCCCGGCGCATATTCATGAAAGTACGGCACGCGAAACCCGCAACGGCTGTCGTGCACGTAATCGTCGAACAGCGCAACCGCCTCCCTCGGCAACTTCGCGACTGCCTCCGGCGAGGTGTGTTCCTTGAGAAACGGGATTACTTCCCTGCGCGGCTCGGTCAGCACGTCGTCATTCGGATTGTAGGCCTGGAGGATGGTGGTGCGTACCGTGTGTCCGGTGATTCCGCCGACGGCGAGTGTCACGAGCGGCGAATCGCTGCCTGGCGGTTCACGCCGGACGGAAAGCACGGGCGGCAGGGGTAGGGGCGGCGGATATACATTGCGTGAGGGGTTCGCTGGCACGACCTCGCGCACCTCCAGCTCGTCCCGTTTCTCCGGATACAGAAACCCCAGCAGCAAACGCATTTCTTCGGCGCCCTGACGCAGATCGGTCCTGTCGTTTGTGGTGATTTCGTAGGCGCCTTCGCCGGGACGGACCGGGCCATTCTTTTTCGCGATCTCGCCACATAGCGCTTCCGTGCGGGTACGGATGGCCTCTGTCACTGCCTCGATCTGGCTACCGTACGTCATGATATCCGGCATGTTTGCCGGATATCCCATGCTGCCTGTTCTGCTCTGCGCCTGCGACTTTTTCTGCTGAGCCTGTGCAAGCTGCGCGTTCAGCTCCCGCAACTGCGGATCGGTTTTCTTTGCTTTGTTCAGCGCCTCCGCGACCTTCCGGGGTGTTGTGTCGTCTTCGGGCGCTGTTGTAAAAAATGGTTGATGGATGATGTAGCGGCTGTCCATCTGCGCACGCAGCGCGCGCCAACTGAGCAACTGGCCCATGCCGAATTTCATCGCGTCCTCAACGCGCTTGACAGACGTGTCGACTGTCTTGAGCCATGCATTGAAAGCGGCAACTGTCTTTAGGGCCAGCGCGAAATCCTGGGCCGTGTCAGCTCGCTTCTGAATGTCATCCCCGTTCATTAACGGCACGCCAGACTTGAGCGCAGCAATGTACATATCGTGCAGTGGGATCTGGCTGAGCTTGTGGCTGTCGTCCTGATCGTCGCTACCGCACCCCTTGCCTTGCGCTCCCGGCGCATAACCGCCGCCGACGTCTGAATGCACACCCGGATAGGCGATTTCGTGACGGCAATCTCCCGGATAAGCGTTTCCCTTGCGGATCGAATCGAGAGGAAAGCTCATACGCTGTTCATGGATCGAAAACGCATGCCAGCAGAAGCGCACCTTATCTGGAATCTCCATGGCGCCGCCACTCGCGAAAGCGTGGTGCCCGGCGAACATGCTGACATCGGCGGTTGCTCGAATGGAGTCCGGCAGACCCACTGAGGCAACGGTATCGAGCAGCCCCACAAAATTGACCTGATAGGGAATCGAGTATTTACCGGTCTCGTTGCCAAGATTGCCACTGGGCGCCCACCTGTTGATCAGCTTGTGGACGAATGCACGGGCGCCCGCCGCGCCGCGAGAGAAACCAATGACGTTGATCCAGACTTGCTGGACTGTCCGGGCCCATGCGCTCGCATTCACGGTCTGTTGATGAGCCATACTGAGTCGCTGGACATAGTCTCCGAAGCCCGTCATGTCACCGTTTGCGCCCGAATCACAAAGTCTCATGGCGTCGTCAATAGAGATCAGCTCCTGCGTTTTATTGGAAGCCACCGCGCAATAGACGGCATTCAGCACGCGGGTGTATGCCCAGACGCAGCGCGCGTTGAAGCCCGATGCGAATGCTTTCCCGTGTGTTGTATAGAGCGTTTCACCGATCTCCGGAAAGGGTGTGCCAACACCTGGAATGTAGAATGGAAACATACCTTGATCAGGATCAGGAATCGCCGCATTGAAGAGCCGGGCGACATTGGTGTGGGTGCGGTTTCTTGAGTCGCGCCACGGATTATCGATATCATCGTTGTTGTTCGTGCCATCGAAAAACAGCGTGATACTCAGCGTTTGCGAGCCTAATATCTTCGAGGCTTTCATGAGGGAAACACCGTTCAGCCAAGCGATCGCGCTGTCCGGCAGACGACCAGCCTCGGGCATCGGTTCGGGCCAATTCATGCTCATTGTGCACTTCCTCCCCTGCGGTATTGCAGGTTCTGTTCGTCATCAAATACACCTTGCGTATTCCACACCATGGAATTCACGGTGGCAATGGCGCGGGTCAACGGTGGCACTCTGGTTATTTTTGTCGAAGTTACCGAATGGCGAACACCAGATTGGCCAAGTGCAAAATCAGGGATGTGCTGCGGCTGTATTTCGAGTGCAGTTTCAGTCAGAGGCAGATCGGAGATCTGGTTGGCACATCGATCACGTCGGTGTGGCGTGACCTCCGCAGCATGCGACTGTATCCGCTGCAGGCGCCGCGCGAACCGGAACGCGGCGCGCTGAACTGTGCGGTGGTGCATCGCGAGCTCGGCAGGAAGAGCATCGCGCCCGAACTGCTGCGGTAGGAGTACAGGGCACAGCATCCGGACGGGATATGGCTACAACTGCTTCTGCAAGGCTTATCGGGAATGGACGCCCGCGATGCGGTAAACGCACGTACCAAGCCAAAGGCTGTTCGTCGACTACAGCGGCAAGAAACTCGCGATCATCAACCCGAATGCGGGTGATATCCGCTGGGCGGAACGGTTCGTCGCGGCGCTCGACGTGTCCATCGATACATTCGCCGAACTCACCCAGACACGGCCGTTGCCTGACTGGAATGGCTCGCATGTCTGTGCCTTCGCGTTCTACCACGGGCTGGTCGAGATACTGGTGCCCAACAATCTGAAGTCGGGCGTGCACAAACACTGCTTCTATGGTCCGATCGTCAACCGGACGTATCAGGAAATGGCCATGTATTAGTTGGCGGCAGTCCTTCCTTCCCGTAACAAGCAGCGGGACAAGGCGGCGGTACTCGTGGTCCAGAGATGGATTCTGGCTGTGCTGTGCATCCAGTGTTTCCTCAGCTTGGAGGAGGCCAATCGCGCGATCGCCTCGGTGCTGGTCGATCTGAACAATCGGCCGTATAGGAAGCAGTCGGGTTGCCGCCGTAGTGTCTTCGATGAGATCGACCGCCGGGCGCTCAAACCGCTGCCCGACAGACCATATCGGTACACGGAGTGGAAGACCGTCGACGTGGGGCCGGACTACCACGCCGAGATTAACCAGCACTACTACCCGGTGCCGTATCGCTACGCGCGCGAGCAGGTCGAGGCGCACCACACTGCGATCGTCGAGGTATTCCGGTGTGGCCCGCGCATCGCCCCTCGCAGCAAAAGCAATCGCCGCGGACACCACACGACGATTGAGACGCACATGCCACCCGAGCATCAGGCCGTCCTCAAAGGTTGTGACCCGCAGCGCCTGTCCAGTTGGGTCGCCGAAATCGGCCCGCACACTGCCGCAGCCATCGAGCATCAGTTGGCTGCTGCAAGTTCTCCCGGCAGGCGTATAGCGCCTACCGGGGCGTGCTGCGCTGAGCAAGGACTGCGGACGCGACTGGCTGGAGGCGGCCTGCCGCTACGCAAATCGTGAAATAGATCAATCGCGGACCGCCGCCCGTGTAATGCACAAACCTGATCGCGTTGCATTGTTCAATCATCGGCGGAACGCGTTGCAACCGGTTATGACGGAGGCGGCATAACCGTTCTGGTCCCCTTGCGAGAGAACTCCTCGTTGATCAACGCGTGTTGCCGGTGTGGCCCAGCGAATACCGCCCAGGCTGCGGCCAGACCGTGAGGCCATGCGGCTCCATGCCGACCGGAATGGACTTGACCGATCCGGTCGTAGTGTCGATCGCGTAGACCACGTCGTCGAACCGTCCCGATAGCCATAGCATCTTGCCGTCGGCGCTGACGTTGCCCATATCTGGGCTACCGCCGCCCGGAATCGGCCAGTTCGCGATGACCTTGCGCGTTGTGAAATCGATCACGGAGACGCTGCCCTTGCCATGCTTCGGTCCGTGCACGAGGTTGGAGCCGCGATTGGCCACATAGAGCTGGGTGCCGTCGCGGCTCGGGTACAGGCCGTGCGTGCCGACGCCGGTCTTGATGAAACCGATTTTCGTGAAGCTGTCTCCCTCGACCACGTAGACGCCGTCGGCCATCATGTCGGCGACATAGAACACCTTGCCGTCCGGCGAGATGCGAATGTCCTGTGGCATGCCTTTCCTGTCGAGTTCGAGGTAGCTTACGACCTTGCGGTTGACGAGATCGATCTTGGCCAGCTTGCCGCCGAATTCGCAGGTGAAAAGCGCGTACTTGCCGTCGATCGAGAAATCTGCGTGATTGATGCCCTTGCACTGCGGTACTTCGAGGCTCGATTTCAGTGCCATCGAGTGTGCATCGCGAAAGTCCAGTCGCGCGTGCGCTTCTGCCACCACGATCGCCTCCTTGCCGTCCGGTGTGAAGTACATGTTGTAGGGATCGTCGACCAGGATATTCTTGCCGGGTTTGCTGGTCGTTGGATCAATCGGGGTCAGGCTGCCATCGGGCCGGCCTTCGGCGTTGTTGGCCACCCACAGCGTCTGCAGATCCCATGCAGGGACGACGTGCTGCGGACTGAAGCCGACGTGAAACCTGTCGACCACTTTGAGTGTGGCCGGATCGATTACGTAGACATCGTTTGAACGCAGGTTCGGTACATAGACGCGTGACAACGCGCCGACTACCGTGGGGCTCATATGGCCGGTGCCCGCTTCGCTGTACAGGTTATTGGGGTTCACCACGGGCGGCATGCCAGAAACCGTGGTGACAGCCGATGCAGCGCCGACGGTGCTGAAACCGGCTAGCACGATGGTGACGAGCGTTGCAACGCGTGAAAAACGGGGAGAACACAATTGCATGATGAATACCGTTATCGAGTGAAAGGGGAAATCGGTGGCGGGAGTGGGAGGATGTCTAATGCTTCAATGGTTTGCGGTCACGTTCCTGATGGCATCGATGGTTCGCGACACAATCGCGTCAACGCCCAGTTGACCGAGTTCGACGCTAGAGTGTCGTGGGTCACCACCATAGACGCCGTCTGCCGGTCCCAGTTTCGGACCGCTTCGCAGTCGATCGAGCCGCACCATCTGGGGTGCGACTGCCAGCAGCAGTGAGGTATCCGCGAGTCCCGCATGAGTGCCGATCTCGGCATCGCTAACACCGTGCTGCCGCAGGATCTGCGCGTAGCCGTCCGAGCTGGTGCCGTAGTATGCTGGCGGCACGAGTGCGCGGGCGCCCGAGCCGCCCCAGCTCTTGTTGAGCTGGGCTACGACATGCCTGATATCGCTCTGGTAGCCGCCGTGGTCACCGAGAAAAACGACGGTGGTAAAGCCGTGAACCTTGAAGCTGTTCGCCGCGGATTCCAAGGTCTTTTCGAACACACCGTCCGGCACGGTGATTGTGCCGGGAAAGCGCATGTGCGAGGTCGTCGGAGCGTAGCCGCCCTCAGGCACGTAGGCGATGACTGGCGCGACGATCGCGTTGCCGAGGCCCTCGGCAACGCGCTGCGACAGCACTCTGACGCGTGTATTGTGTTTGCCGAGTGCGACGTCGGGGCCACTTTGTTCAGTTCCACCGATGGGAATGATGATGGTGGTCTTGCCCGCCTGAATCTGGTCGCGCAGTTCAGTCCAAGTCAGGTCCTCAAGGAGTACGGTTTTCGGGGTTTGCGCGGAGACGGTCTGCGTGGCAATAAGCAGAATAACGGATACGAAAGCTCGTCGTAGTGGGATGCGCATGAAGGGTTCTCGTGGAAATGAACTTTAAAATTCAAGGCCGAGCGGGCGCAGGCACCCACCGCCTCGCCCAAAGGCGTCGTCAGCGATGCTCGTCCGATCGATGCATGGCTTAGCACTGTACGACCTGCCTGCCGGATCGTGGCATCCCGTAGTTGAATCAGGCTCGAACCTCGGATGCCGCAGGCGCCGAGGACGTGCTCACCAATTGCCGTTGTGTTGTCAGGGCCGAATACGCCCTTGAACGTCTTGCCGTCGATGACCACCTCATGGAAAAAACTGTACCTCTCTGCCTTTGGGCGATGCCACACGACGCACGTGTACGGCGGTGAATAAGAGCATTCCCATCATCGGATGAATCTACGTTCGTCGGAAAGCAGGATAGCCGACCGTACATCAAAGTCTGCGATGCTGACACTGATTTTGAGATTTTTGCCAAATGCGTTGTCGTGAAATCGCGCCTAGCCTTGCCCTCTGCATCTGGAGGAATTGCAGGGCGACCATCGAGCGTGCTGCCTATCTGCGCTGTTCCGAAGTACTTGTAACCAGCGAGTTCATGTTCTGTTATAAACCGCTGTCCGACGAACTCGACTGGGCAAAGTGCAGGCTCGCGTGGTGGGCGGCAACCTACATATTTCGCATCACCCTTTGATGGGTGAATACTTGGGGATTTTCAGTCGGGGAGTATGAGTTCTCCAGCCAAGCATGGCCATGTTTCATGGCTTGAACAACAAAAGATTCACCATGATCGGTTTCCTTGGAGGGCGCAACCGAACAGGCACCGGGACGTGCCATTCTCCGCCTGAAAAACAAGTATCTATACAACTGGACCTATGCAGCCTAGTCAAATGATGACGGGTATGTGATATCAATACAATCAGAGCGATCTTGCTCTGATCAAAAATATTGAAACCACTGAGGATTCCAGCAACCTTCTGGCCCTGGGTGGAAGGCTCTACTTCAGCCATTTCCTATGCGTCTTCCTTAACTATCTAGCATCAGGTCATGTTGCCCATTGTTCCGATCCACTGAAACCGGAGGCGCGGCTGCCACCCCACTAGCTTCGGCCTTCATCAGGCGATCTGCGCACGGTGCGCTATATGCCACTCCGTAAGTACTGGGGCGGAACCGTCGTGGAGATAATCCGTAATACGGTCAGGATCACGTCAACGGCATCTTTTGCGGAGGAGAGGCTGGACAACGCAGAAGGCACCGTGACCGCTCGACCTCTAGGTGGCAAAATGCCCTAGCCGATATGATTCGTTCCCACGTCATCACATCCAGAACCAGAAAATATAGCCATAATAGAGGCATTAATGGCGGATATCCAAGATAAGAAATTCACGTGGCCGATTTTGAACCGGCAACTGGTTTTTTGACTCCGCTGCTAGATGGTGCGGCGGATTTAAGGCTCAGCGAGTGGTGTTTGCCGCGGTTTTGGCGAGAGTGGATTGATGCACTTCGCCTTGAGCATCGAGAGGCGTTCTGGATGTAAGGGGGGGGCACCAGTACCCTCCGATATCGTGCGACGTTTACGACCTCGCACAAACAATCAGCGCAGGTCAGCCTATACGCCTATACATCAAATTGTATTTGCGTTTCTCACTATCGAGAGCGGCATTTTCGCGCGGTACGGTTCCATGCCGCAGATATCGAAGGTGTCTTCAAGCAGGCGCTCCTGAAGCGCAGCATACCGAAGATGATCGTCATCGACAACGGAGCGGCCTGTCGTGCCTCGACGCTGTAGGGCATCTGTGCGTGCCTGTCGGCACCGCTGGTCATTGCCGACCGTATTCGCCAGAAGGCAGGGGCAAGCTTGAGCGCTGGCATCGCACGCTGCGCGAGCAGTTCCTCGCTGAACTCGACGCGACGCACATCCGCGCTCTCGCCGGTCTGAGTGCGCGTCTATGGGCTTGGGGCGAGCAGGTCTATCGCCGCAGCAAACACAGTGCGCCAGGCGAATACGCTTCTCACGCGCTACCGGCAGGGCCTGCCCGTATCCGGGCGCTCGGCGCACTCGCGACACAACTCGACGAGCTTGCCTGCCATCGCGGCGCACGTGACGTGCCGCGATGGCACCGTATCTTCCAGAGCCGGTGCGTCGAACTTCCGTATGAACTCGCCGGCGAGATCATGCTGCTCCTCGTCGGCGCGCATGCTGCAGCGGTGCGCGCATCGAGAGCGAAATTAGCCAGTCACTGGACCCAGTTGCGAACCTCGCACGCCACCCGCGGAAAGAACCGTCAATTGATGTACCGCGGCTCGGTCCGAACCTGATCGAGCGTGTTCATCAGCGTCACTATGCACAGGAGGCATGATATGTATCGTCAACACTTCGGCCTGCGCTGCGCGTCGTTGGGCAAGGACTCGATCGTTCCGCAGGTCGCAGGGTCAAAGATAGATACTTCAAAACCCAGAGCGCCCGCAACTGGGTATTTGCCACAACCGAAAGCAAGGGGATGGGAGGAAGGTGGGGCATCTGCTGAGAGCCGCAGGCGCACCGCGAAAGGGGGGGGCGCCTGAGCCTGCCGTGCGAGCCTGCTCTCGATTCTGTCTAAGGGAGCAGGGCGCGGGCAACCGCACCTGGCTACCCAGCGAGAGAGAGTTTTCCCATTCCTTTGCGCGCGCCGATGCGATATTCTTGTTACCAATAGTTATAGTGTGGAGTTCCTGCAGGGTTTTCGGCCGCCGGAAGGTTATCATCCCAAAAACTACGAAAGTCATCAGCAGAACTTCTGTCATCCTGAGGATGCATGGCGTTGAATCTGTTGCGGTAGGACAAAGTCAGCAAGGCGGGGCTCAAGAGCCGCCGATTGCTGGCCTGCACTGACTGCGCTATCTGGTTAGGCTACTAGTCCCGCCGATCAATGTGCAAAGGCCTTGGTTTATAAGGCTATTATCGACAAGTCGTTGATCGTAAACACAGGTATCCGTGCGAAGCCCTTGGCGTTCCTGCTTGCGATCGTGTTAGGGTCTGCGCGAGACCAATAAATAAAGATGGCGAAGATCGTAGGAATGACTTCTTGGTGAGGCTGTTACTCTGGTCGACATCAGTGAGAGTGGCGCGTTTAGTGATCTAACACATGTTTCGCGAATCGCGTGGCACCTGACTGGTCACTTATGTGGCTGATGGCTTATGATCGGTTTTCGCGGTTGTCTGGCATGACTCCAACTGGATCGGCACCGGTTCGCATTCGGCGATCAGTGCCGCCTTTGCGGTGTCGCGATACGATACTGTGGTTCGTATCGGTAGCTTGTCGGAGACGCTTCACGTGGGGCTGCTGGGCTCTCCGCCACGCTTGCGGACATTGGCCCTGCATCCGTCGCTTCCTTTGCCGTTCCTGCGGGTGCACTGGCGGCACACTGAGGCGTGCGGGAAGTGGATCTGCACCGGCTGCGTACGGCATCTTCTCGGTGTATTGAGCGCGACAGTCGGCTGACAATCGTCGACGATCCGCCTGGGTATGGCGAAAGTGCGGATGCCTGACCTTGTTCCATCCGATCAGATCACAATGGACGATGAATCAATGCAAAGTATCACACTAGCCCAGATCGAACGTGCCATCCGGTACTGGCGCAAGCATCTGGATCATGCAGAAAACGGTAACGGTGTGCGCGAGGAACAGGTGCTCATCAACCTTTACCGGCGCCTGATGGCGCAGCGCGTGGGGGCGATTGACATCGCGGAACTCATCATCGAAGAGCGCTTCGCGCTGGCGGTCCTGTTAGGCTCGCCGTCGATGGACAGCCATGAGTCGGGGTGTCACCTGTGAAAATCCAGTCTGCCGTGCCGGTCATCCAAGTCTATCCCGCACGGATTCGTTACCGGTCGCCCCTGATGCCTGGATGGCAACACCCGCCCTCGATGCCCGCGGGCGATGTGGCGCTGTCCGGCGCAATTAGTGACGTGAACGTGCTGCTTACCCATGCGCGGCAGGATCTCACTCATTTTGAGGATGCCGTCCAGACGCTGTCGGTGCAACTGGACGATGCGCGAACTGGACAGCGCGTGGCGGCGCATAAGGTCGAACGGCTTGCCGCGCTGGTCGGCGAACTGGACACGTTAAGTTGCGACGTCGCGACCACGAACAAGACGACCGATAAATTGTCGCAGTCACCACGTAGTCACATCCCATGGTCCGTAGGGTCGGTGCTATTTGCCATGCTGGCCATCATGACTTACCGGTTCTGGCCAGCGATCGTCAATGCCCTGCATGTCGGCTGGCGCGGTGTGTTTTGACGTTCTCCCTGCACATATCCCGCACACCTGCAGGCGTGACTGGGCGGGGAGGTCCGATTGGGCGTGGGAGGAGAGGGTGCGCAATCATCGTCGGGGGTATCAGCAACCACGATTCAGTCTCCCCATTTGCTGTGACGACGGAGGATGATATCCCTCCACTCCAAACGCGCGTTGACTAAAACGGCGCTGACGAGCATCGTAGATGTTCGTCAGCGTGTCGGCCCGGGCGGTCAGGATCCCGTGGTTAGTAGAGCGCTATCTATGCGATGAAGATCAGATTTGGGGCAAGATTGGTTCAAGTCCCTAGGTGTGTGCATCGGCACTTGGGTGTTTGACTGTGTGCGGATTCCGGCATAGCAGCGCCAGTGCAAAGAAACCCTCCGGTGGCGTGCAAGAGTGAGGCCGCTAGCGTTTCCAAATCTACCTGACCTCGTCTCCGCGCAGGGGACGCTGCTACAGGCTACGTCTTTGTGCGACACGTGTTGCTGCCCGCGACGAGTCGAGCATCAAGCAGTAAAGGGTAGCAAAGCTCGTTTCTGTCCAGTCACACTTTGATTTTGTAGCAGGAGCGCAAATGCTGTGACCTGCTGTACGGCCTACCCGGACAGGCGTGACTGAACGGTCGGGTCTGACGCTCTGGGGAGAACGTGCTTCTCTATGGAGGGTTCACCCCGGCGACGGGGAAGAAGGCGACGACTGCAAGCAGTCGTGCGGTGTGAGGTGCTAGGCAAATCTCGCATGCGCAGCATATGCGAATTGTCGCTTTATACCTCATGAAGCTCACTGAGCCAAAACTTCTGACAGGCCCTGACCAAAAAGGTACGTAGCCGGTTGCTTCCGTGAAGGGCAGGAGCACGTCGTCACAAGTGCTACCGGGGGAGGACGGGTGCTAAACGGATAGGCCTAGGGGATCGGGGCGACAGGAATGGGAACGTGATCGCGGGACATTGCGAGATGGCAGAGAACCCGTAAGGGAGGTTGTTGGTGGAGCGGGGAAAGAACGCGGAGAAGGCGAATGGCAGGCTGTAATGGCCTGTATAGGGGGGGGGCGAACTTTGCCCTAACCCGAAAGGGTGCAGACTTCCGCCTGGTGCAGTTGTCGCGGGTCCACATTTGAGATTCACCGACGGGAAGCTTGTGAGAGACCGATAGCGCTACGGTTCAGCACCCTTCGTCTCAGTGATGGGATGAATCAACAATGTGACGCCTGCGAAGGGCTTGCGCAGTGTGGCAAGACCGGCCTCAATGTGGCACTTACCCTGCAGCAAATGTCCGTGAATCATCGACATCGAGACATCCGCACGCGGGCGGCGGGACTCCTGCTGCAGGGCAACGAATTGAGTGCTCCCAAGACCACCAGCAAGGCTGAATGTGAGCGCGCAGTCGATCTACAACTGATCTCGCTTGTGGGCGGAGCAGCGCTTGTGCGGCCCGGCCAGCTGTCCGGCCATGCTGCTTGGCGCTGTCTAGCATTTCCCGCCGCGCTTGCACGCGCTGCTGAACGTCTGCCTGCCATGCTCATCGACAGTCTGAGAGAACAATGGGCTCGTGCCTAGGATACGGATTGAGAAATGGCCGTTTTGGAGCAACGCCTTTACAATCTATTCCGTCACAACCCAGACTGTCAGAGTATTGCTGATATCCCCGGTGTTGGACTTCTGACTGCAACTGCGACCGTCGCACCTATAGGCGATGTTCGCCCGTTCAAATCGGGTCGTGAGTTCGCTGTATGGCTGGGGCTTGTACCACGACAGTCTGGCACCGGCGGATGGATCCGACAGATGGGTCTGAGCAAGCGGGGGGCACTTATTATGTACGCTACTGATGCACGGTGCCCGCTCGGTGATTATCCAAGGCAAACGATCTGATTGGGTTGACAGTTTGCTCAAGCGTAGGCCATTTAACGTAGCGGTTGCCGCTGTCTCCAACAAGCTGGCAAGAACTATCTGGGCGGTGCTAGCGCGACCAGAGAAATATCAGGCTTCGCCAGCTACCGCTTGGACGCAACGATTCACAACATCCTCAACGAGCGCAGGCAAGTGCTGCATGATGGCTAGCAGGTTGGACCGGGGGCGAGGAAAACCCGATAGGGAAGATGAACCATTGCGTTCGATGTGCAGTGAGGACCTCGCCAGCGAATTCCATTAGGGCCCGCAGGCAGATACTGACCTGCGCAAACGGGCCGGGCATAAGCGTGCTGCCTAAATCTACAGTCAATATCGTAGAACTGTTTGCAATCAGGGAGGCGTCCACATTAGACTTTCCCTAGCTATGGGATTCGTCAAACGGGGGTATGGTCAAATCAGGAATTGTCGTTCTTCACGGAGGCATGCCGGATGACCGCGAAAACTATCAGGGCAGGATCAAAAATTCGCCTGCCTGATCATAATCTGGTAAGTGATTTCTTTATCTTGAAGATCTGCCATTGATGTTTCTATTATCGCTACATCGTGCGGCGGAGCACAAAAGATTGCAGGTTGCTGAGTTTTCAGATTGCAGGGTGAGAATATTCCATTTTTCGGGATGTGATGGAGTGGGCGACGGATCCTGTCGACTGAGCTATTTTGCCACTCAAAGGTCAATTGTGAGGCAGTTGTGCGAAGGAGCGGGGCGCATCGAGCACAAATCATTTGGCGAAGGCTGATGCTGTCAGCGGGGTAGCGACCGGTTATCCGATCTCGGTGGATGAGAACGATGGGCAATATCACATGGTGCGAAATGGCTATGGGGCCGATGCGTCGGTGAAGGTCAAGGTGGGCTGCCTCCATACAAGACTACCCGGTAGAGTGGGATCTGCCGTGATTTCAATATTTTGGGGCGAAGCAAGACCACTCTGATTGTTTCGATATCACATGCCTGTCACGATATAGAAAATTATGTTCGCGTTTTGCCTCCTCTGCATATGCACTCAAGAAGGATTTGGGCATGGCGCATCTGAATTGCCGGTACCCCCGGATCCCTTGGCTAACGATGCGGCAGGCAACGCATAGCAGCCATACACTTGTCTTTTTGCCGCCCTCCTTAAATAATCAGGAGGGCATACCTGTTGCGGCAGGACGGGAATGACAACGGCCGCGACAATCGCGCGGCAACGACGTTAGCCGCAGTTCTGCTACGCACATCACGATGCGGGGATTGCGACAGGGGCCGGCCCCGCGTACATGGCGCGGGTATCGTGCCCCCCGCCCCTGCAACGATCGTCACTGCCTCGGCGGTGATATCCTGACCACTTGTCAAGGAACCAGCATGAACACTCTTCCAGATTTCACGGCCAGTACTGCGGCTGAATATCTAGCCGACGGCAACACCTTTGCCAAAGTTGCCAAGGGTTTCAAGGCATTGGAGGATACCCTTGGCGTCCTCGCAACCAATGACATCCTCAGCTCCATAGAGATTCAACGCACGACGGAACTCTCCTCGGATTACATTGGCAAGCGGATTAACGTCAAAGCCACCTCCCCCATTACTGTAACGCTGCCAGAAATCAAGAATACCCACCCAAGCAATGTGCTCCTGCTGCGCAATCTTGGCACGGAAACCGTGACAGTGAAGGGGGCTGCAACCGACACCCTGGGCTGGACCCCGGCTACGCTAGAGACCGGCGAGTCGGTATTGCTGGACGCCGATATAGCTGGCAATGACAAGACTTGGCATGTCCTGCTTCGGGGTGGCCAGCATGTGACCGGCAGATATCTGCTGAAAGCCTTCGATGCCAGCAAAGATAAAGGGGAAACCGTGGAAATCGAACTCGCACCTGGCTACCTGAACTATGAACTGGACTTCAGCACGGTACGCACAGACAATAAAGACGGGCAGTATTTCATGATGCAGATTTCCCCTGACGGCGGAAAGACTTGGCAGACTTCTGATTACGCACTCGGGATATATCAGACAGGCAGCAACGATGTTCCAAACTCAATCCAAGACGCAAAGAATGCACACGCCATCACCCTGCAGGGCGGGCAGAGCAGCATGTCCACCACGGCCGTTTCCGGGCGAATTTACATGTTTGAACCGGCGCAGACGGACACGGGCCACCATTTCATGATGGATACCGTCGCCGCACTGAACAATGGCGACAACGCGCGAAGCGAAGGGGGCTGTGTGGCCAGTTCAGCGGGCAATAAACCGTATAACCGCATCCGCCTGTTCTTTGGTGATCGCGAAACTGGCGCGATCGCGGGGAAGGTCGTTAGGGGGCAGTTCCGGCTGTACGGTATCAGCTAGCCGCTAACGACAGGCTTTCGTCGTCCCGACTCTCCCGCCGGGGAGCGATTTGGTGGTCCGTGCCGTACGTTGGCGCACAAGGCTCAGGAATGGCGTGCTGTCCGGCAAGCGAACGGGACCGTGGCGGCGGATTGACTGACCTCTGCCGCCACAGGGAATCTGCTAGGCATGGAGTTGGGTGTGGCAAAGTTCGGGAAAATGCTTGCCATCATCAATGATGGGTTGAGCGGGGTGTCTCACGAACGCAGGCGGTAGTCTGCCTTTCACGATCTTCCTCCGCGAAGGTGGCGGGCACGTCGCGCAGAGGAACCGCGTGCTGCTCGCACAGATCATCCGGAAGCGACCTACAAGCGCCGCCATCGCCTGACGCCGGATGAATCCGAGAAGGCCGAGCGCCTAGTTCGCATCGATGCCACCGCAGCATTCGTCTGGGATGGCGCCTCCGATGCACGCACGTTCCTCGCCACGCCGCACTCGAGGGCCGTGCGCCACGCTCCACTCTGGATTCCTGCCTCAATACCATTCCTTTGTCTCTTCTGGATTGCAGAACGAATTTTGAAGGACCGACTATCTACGATTGACAAGAGGTACCATGCAGTCAGCACCGATCCACCCAGACGACGACATGTTTCATGGCTCCAACGAACATTACACGTCGGTCGGCACTCAGATGGCAGACTGCGTTTCCCACGCGGTCGAATTGGCACAAATCGATTCGCCAACCATCCTCGAACTGCCATGTGGCTATGGCCGGGTGACACGCCATCTCGCCTCCCGCTTCGACCCCAAACGGATACACGTGGCTGACATCATGGTGCCAGCCGTTGATTTCTGTGTAGAAACATTTGGCGTCAACGGTTACTACATCGTCGATCCCGTCTACGAATTCCAGAACGTTCCTGAAACGTTTTTTGACGCTGCCGCGCTTGGATCGCTGATTACTCACCTGTCTGGACGGAATGCGCGGACAGTGATTAAGCACTTTTTCAAAAAGCTAAAGCCCGGCGGGATTGCCGTAGTCACGACGCACGGTGCACGTTCACGCGAGATTCTGGAAACGGTGGATTGCTACCAGGTCGGAGACGCCGCGCGTACCTATTTGCTAGATAGCTACGACGCCGGTCAGTTCGGTTTCGTCAACTACATGGCTGACCATTCGCTTGAGGCCAAGACGATCGACTACATCGGCGACAGCTATGGGATATCCCTAATCCCCCATAACTGGGTGAATAATGTTTGCGACGAGAATGGCTTGATCATTCTTGAGTATCGTTCTGGCGGATGGGACAATCATCAGGATGTGTTTTTTATCTCGCGCTGAATCGAAACGATCGCGAACAGCGTGTCGGTCGGTTGACTGCCTGCATGGAAGTAGAGAGATGCCTATAGGTCGTTCGCAAGGTTCATGGTCGGCGCCAAACGAGTGAATTGACTCGACGCGCCAAAAGCCCGGATGGGCGTTTCACTAAAGCACGTACGTTCCTCGTGACGCCGCACGCCGAATTCGAGGGCCGCGCGCGGCGTCGAAGAGTTGCTGTGGAAACCGCTCTATGGGCTGCCGGTGTGATGCGGACCGGCGGCATCCGGTCTGGAGCGGCACCGACGTGCTACTGCATGGCGGCCGCCTCAACGGCCTGGGGCGGCCGGTGATCTATGGCGCGCTGAAGTTCGCTGGCGCGATGCGTCGAGAGGCTGGTGCACGTGCGCATCGGCAAAGTCCCGAAAACCCATGTGTGAGCCGAGGCGACCATTCCCGACGACGTGGCAATCGAGCAGCATGACACCGCGTCGCCCGCAGGCTGGGATGTGTGGGCGACGCAAATCGCGCGGCGCTTTGGCGATCACTGGCTGGACGAGGCGCGCACCGGGATACTGGTGGTGGTGCCGTCGGTGGTGGCCCGGGCCGGGTTTAACGCGCTGGTCAACCCGGCGTATCCGGACACGGTCAGGCTCGTCCTGTCGGCGTCGCGGCCAGTGGCCTGGCAAGAACGGCTGTGTGCATGCTGCCGGTGGCGCCCGAGTCCGGGCGAGAAAGGTAGTGGCCTGTGCGGACTCACCGTCGACGTGATGTTTGCAGGGGCGCTCGCAGCCTGCTGCCCATCTCGTCTTTCGCGCGAGTGCCCCCCAGAGATCTGGCGGCAACGTATGGCCTGACTGGAACGTGCGGACCTGCTTGTTGATCTGTGATCGCTGTCTACCACGCCTAGATTGCGCAAGGTGTATCGAATTATTTCATACAGCGCAGACGCGACAATATCCTGTGTATTCCTAATATAAATACAAAAACTTACGCAAAGTGCGAATAATGTCCCCGTCCGGTTTCACGCACCGTCGAGGAACCGGGCACGATCCAGTTCACATGACGTCGGAGACAGCATGAACAAGAAACGGCTCTTATCGAGATTCGCCCGTACAGTCACGGCCGCATGCCTTGTCGCATCGGCCGGGACTTCGTACGCTACAGGCGTGTATGCGCCATACATCGACATGACTGCCTGGCCCACGCCGGTCATTGACCAGATTGGTGTCCAGCAGGGCATCCAGCAGTTCACGCTTGCTTTCGTTGTGGCCGGCGGCCAGTGCGTACCATCATGGGGTGGCGTGCAGAATATCGGTGCGGGCGTAACGGGTGACCTGTTGACCTCAATCTCGACCTCGATCGCCAGCTACCGCGCAAAGGGCGGCGAGGTTTCCGTCTCGTTCGGGGGAGAGAACGGCACGCCGCTGATGCAGTCCTGCACAAGTGTCGCCACACTGGCGTCGGCGTACCAGACCGTGATCAATGCCTATGCGCTCACGCATATCGATTTCGATATCGAAGGCGCGGCCCAGGCGAATTCAGCGGCCATCGCGCGCAATTTCCAGGCGGTTGCCCAGTTGCAGTCGGCCTTCGCTGCGCAAGGCAAGACGTTGCACGTCACGCTGACCTTGCCGGTTCTGCCAACAGGACTGACGCAGGACGGCATCAATGTCATAGATGCGGCGCTCACGAACAAGGTCACGATTGATACCGTCAATGTCATGGCGATGGATTATGGACCGACCGGCATCGATATGGGCGCGGCTGCGATCAGCGCGGCCCAAGCCGTGTATTCCCAGCTTGAGACAGCTTACGCTTCAGCTGGCCAGACGAAGACCGATGCGCAGTTATGGCAACTGGTCGGCGTCACGCCGATGATTGGCATGAATGACACGCAGGGGGAGACCTTCACGCTCGCCAACGCGCAAACGGTAGTAAGCGGCTCACCTAGGCCATTCGTCCACGCGCGTGCACGTAAGGGATGATGGTGATTCGGAGTTGCCCGGTCAGGTAGGGGAAGTCGGCGGGCTGCCAGGTGTGTGCAGCTTGTCGGCCACGCGCCACGGTAGAAGCTCGTCGATGCGATTGATCTTGTGATCAGCGATGTGCGTTAGCACGTAGTCCAGATAGGCGCGCGGATCGATGCCGTTCAGTGCGCAAGTGCCGATCAGCGCGTACATTGCGGCTGCCCGTTCACCGCCGCTGTCGGAACCGGCGAACAGGAAATTCTTCCGGCCCAGGCTCACGCAACGCAGCGCGTTCTCCGCGATGTTGTTGTCGATCTCGAGCGTACCGTCTTCGCAATACAGTGTCAGTGCGCTCCACTGGTTCAGCGAGTAGTTGATCGCCTTGGCTGTATCGGACTTCGAAGACAACGTTTCGAGCTTTGCCCTGAGCCACGCTTCGTAGATTTGAAGCAGGGGTCTGGCTTTCTCCTGGCGTATTCGCAGCCGTTCGGCCGCAGGCTTGCCGCGAATGGATGCCTCGATGTCATAGAGACCGCCTATATATTCGAGCGCCTTTTGCGTCGTGTCGGACGGCGTTCGCACATGGATGTCGTAGAACTTTCTCCTGGCGTGGGCATGGCATGCCGCCTCGCGTATCGAGCCGTCGCGGAACAGCTCGTCGAAGCCTGCGTAAGCGTCTGCTTGCAGGATCCCCTTGAAGCTGGCGAGATGGGTTTGAGGGTGGATGCCCTGTCTGTTCGGCGAGTATGCGAACCAGACCGAAGCCGGTTGCGTCGAACCAGAGCGATGATCGTCGCGCACGTAGACCCACAGCCGCCCGGTCCGGGTCTTCCTGTTGCCCGGTGAGAGCACCGGGATCGGCGTGTCATCCGCGTGCAGCTTGGTGGCGGCCACCGTATAACGGCGCAGCGCCTCTGTTAGCGGTGCGCACAATGCCTCGCATTGGCCGACCCAGCGGCCCATACTGGCCCGATCGAGCATGACGCCGTCGCGCGCCGCGATCGCCGATTGCCGGTACAACGGCTGGTGGTCTGCATACTTCGAGACGAGGATGTCCGCCAGCAAGCTTGGATGGGCGATGCTCCGCTCGATCGGCAGGCCGGGCATCAGCGGCTGGGTGATAGTGCTGCAGCATGGGCAAACCAGTTTGCGCCGGACCGTGCGAATGACCTTGAACGCCGCTGCGACCCGGGCGAGTTGTTCGGACACGTCCTCGCCGAGTACCCGCATGGGTTGACCGCAGTCCGGGCAACTTGATTCGGGCTCAAGTACATGATCCTCGCGCGGCAAATGCGCGGGAAGCGCTTGCCTCGATGCCGCTGCGTCCGTCGTCGCAGTCGAGGTGGATGCATTTGCGCCGCAGCCCTGCGCACGCTGCACATCCGCAACGCCGCGCCCAGCGGCCAGATCCTCGAGTTGAGTCTCGAGCGTCTCGATCTGCCGCTGCAACTGCTCGGACTTGCGACCGAACTGCATGCGCCTGAGCTTATCGATCTGGGCCTTGAGCTGCTCGATCTCGACATCCCGCTCGGCAAGCAGACTACGGGCCTCGACCAGCAAGGCCTTCAGGAGTTCGACATCGTCAGGAAGATCGGCGCCGTTCGACATGCGTCGTAGTTTACGAGTCTGTCGCGCGGTTTACAACATCGATAATGCGGCGGTGCGACGGGGCTGTCTCCAGTCGATGCCCTCGAGGAGCATCGACAGTTGTGCAGAGCTCAGATGGACCTTGCCACCGTCGGCTTGGGGCCAGATAAAACGGCCTCGTTCAAGGCGCTTCGCGAGAAGCCAGATTCCGTCCTCCGTTGCCCAAAGAATCTTCACCAGGTCACCCCGGCGGCCCCGGAAGATGTAGACGTTGCCGCCCAGTGGATTCTCATCAAGCGCTGTTTGCACCTTCGCGGCCAGCCCCTGAAACCCACATCGCATATCGGTCACGCCCGCAGCGATCCAGATGCGCGTGCCTGCCGGCAGGGAAATCATGAGCGCAGACTACCCAGCACAATTCGCAACATGTCGGCATCGACCAGACCGTCCACCTTAACCACCGCACGGCCGATCCGGATCTCGATCGTGCCGGCAGCTAATGCAGGCCTCGTGTCCTGCGCTTGTGGCTCAACCGAAGATGATGCCCCGACCTCCGCTCGCGTGTCGTCTACAAGTACAACCGGAATGAGCCCTGCAGACTGAGCTTGCTGCTCGGCCAGATAACGCCGCCGCCAGGTGAACAGCATGTTCGCATTGATGCCGTTCTCGCGGGCCAGTTTCGAGACTGAAACGCCAGGCTCGCAAGCCGCAGCCGCCAGTCGATCACGAAGCTCCCGGGCGTAATTCGGGCGCCCCGCTCGGGTACCCGGCTTCTTCTCTTCAGACTGTGACAAAGTGGTGCCCATCAAATTGGAATGATGGACATTACTTTGGTGTTTATCTCAGTCACCGCCTACGACGGTCGGCGCGAGCCGCTTACAAACGGTATTGAATGCCGCTGTCAACAACGGATATGGCCTCATGGGTAACTGGTCGGTAGGCCGCGATCAGTCGTGCCCGAACAACGGGGCGTACACGGCATCGAACTGTTCGGGCATCGTGCAGCAGCCTTACGCGTTTGCCGCGATCTTTGGGAAACTCACCGGACACTGGGGTGCCGGGGTAACTGCCAATCCTGGCTACACGGGTGCCGGTACGGGCACGAGCGGTAGTACCGGGAGCGGTGGCAGCTCGACGGGCAGTAGTGGCACGGGAAGTACCAGTGGTTCAACCGGCAGCGGAAGTGTAGGGAGCGGCAGCACGGCCGCTTCGGGGGCAGTGTGGTCGTCCACCCAGGTGTACACGGTCGGTCAGACTGTCACCTGGCAGGGGGCGACGTATGAAGCGCAATGGTGGACCCAGGGCAACGTGCCCGGACAGTCGCAGGTTTGGGCGCAGGTTTCGGGCCCAACATCGGCCTGGTCGGCGACGGCGGCTTACTCGTCCGGAGACTGCGTGATGTATCAGGGCGCGAAATATTGCGCGAAATGGTGGACCCAGGGCAACGTTCCGAGCACCGGCGGCGTGTGGGTTCCATCAACGTAGGTTCACATCTCTGCTGTTGAAAACTGCCGGCGAAGCTCCAATCCGGGTCCAGGCTTCGCCAGCGGTTGCCCGAAGTTCGGAAAAACGTGCTCACGCTCAGCGTGCCGGGGTGGCCGTGACCTCAGTGCGGCGCAGGCTACAACCTGCGGATGATCCTCAGGAAGCTACGGCTTTTTTATGCCTTTGTTCTTACTGCTTTGTTCAGTCTCGGCATTGCCGCCGATGTCATGGTGTGACGTCGGCGGCACGCAAGACGAATTGTTCACGATCGACTATTTAATATTAAATTCGTCAAACTAAGCTCAAAAGGGGAGCGAGCGGGCATTCGCGAATATGCTAGCCTTCTCGCATATTCACGAATCCCGGTCGAACCTCTAAAAGTTCCGAATTGCGTTTGTCGGAAAGAAATAGGAGAATGGCTTCCCGCAGGAAAACCGAAGGTATTTATTGTCAGCTTTACATTCCTGTCTGGAGCGAGATGATGAGTGAGCAGCAATTCGACATTTCAATCTCCCATCCACTTTCGCCATACTTGACGACGATGCTACGCGTTGAGTTTGAGGAATCGTTTGTCACTGGATTCGGTAGGCCGGAACGCGATGGCCCTGTTCCTGATTTCGAGCGTTCGTCGATGTATGTTTTCATCAAGGGACTCGAGCAGCAGCGACTAGAAATTCACGGCAGCTATGCATCTCTCGCTGTCGCGAACCTCCTTGCGCACTTGCAGTATTTCGACGATTCCGAAGGCTTTGAGCTCATGGTCGAAGACATTGAGCGATCTGGAACACCAACTGAAAAGTACCAATGGGCTACGATCAGTGTTGAATATCGTAGGCGGATCGAGGAGGAAAGCACTAGAGTCGCTGGCCTCTGCAAAGAGGCATATGCAGACTGCGTCAGGCACGGGAGATTTCGACCACAGCATCATTCAGATGGCCTTGACCGTATGCAGGGGTACGAGGGGGACATCCAATAAGGGAAATTGAGATGGATCAAGGCGGGTGATGTCTCTTGATGTCAGGGATGGGAGCTCGCGTTGGCTTTGGCCAGCCCGAGGTGTCCGGGAGCAAGAGCAGGACCTCGTCGGCTGAAACAACTCAGGACCTCGCGGGATGCCGCAGCGCTGACGATTCTCGGTCGCCACCACTGCGAACACGCCGGCCAAGGTAATGGTCGTTCTCTACTACTGCCTTCCGGAAACCTGCTTCAGCACCGACTCGCGGTACCAGCGAGCTACTGTGGTGCCGATCCGCTCGAACGGCTTTCCGGCCTTCGCATTTTCCAAGCATGCGAGGATATCCAATGCGCCGTCACCGCAGCGCTTGCCATCTCTTTGGGCGCGTGCCAGCTCTGCCATCTGCCCTTTACGACGATATTCAGAACAGATCCATTCAGACGCTGAGGTCCGGTCTGTGGGACGCTCGTATACCGGCAGCGAGCCGATCAACTCCGCGTTAGCCTCGTCGAAAGCATGGAGTTCCAGGACTTCTTTCACGCCCACCAGCAACCTTTTGAGGCGTCGGGAGGCTTTCCCTGCGGCGGATTTCCAGTCCGGGAACACGCGCACCACTGCATCGGCAACGAACGTTGGACTGAAGTCTCGCCAGAACCTTGGATGCGCCTGATAGACGTAATCCATCGCCAAAGCCACGTTTCCTATGTTCAGTTGCGACTCGTCGAACTCGCATTCTGTTAGGTAGACGACGAGCGCGTTGATTATTCTCAAATGAACGCTGTTGAGCGTCGCCAGATTTCCGCCGGTATTCATCATCAATTCTCCGCCTCATAGGTGCCGACCCAGAAGGAGCATCCGACATTGCGAGACTCAATCGCATGCTGCCGCGGCGCTCATTTCCATCTTCTGATAGAGGTATAGCCGTCTTAAACCACCATGGCGGCCCGTGGATTTCATGTGAGAGGAAATTGGCAAGTTGCACAGTGAGATTTCGGTTGCGTTGTTAGCGCGCGCGCTCCCGGTTCATAGCGGGAGCACACGGTTCACTGCATGCCGGAATCGCATCCTGCTCTCGCGCAGCCGGGCGAAAAGGGCAAGCAGGCCAACAGCAGACGTATCGACCACTGACCAGACTTGGCTGCACGCCGAAAACCGAAAAACGTCGAGGCTGGCTCGCTTCCCGGTCAGCGAGCCTTGCAAGCCCGCATGCGACTTCTCGAAGATCGCGGCGATCCACGAGAATTGCCTCGCTGGAGCGATGCGCCGGTGATCAGACAACTGTCGCCTTGCGCTGAGCATGACGTTTCATCACGGCGTCCCGATAGGCATTAGCGACGAGGGTGCCTGTACGCTCGACTACAATTCCGAGCCTCGCCTGCTCCAGACAATGCAGAGCGTCGAGTGCCTTTTCGCCGCAGCGGTCTCCATCCGGTCGTGCGAAATCGAGTTGCGACAACAGTTCCTGTTTCGCGAGTTCAGCGGAAATGCAGGCGAACGCTGAGGAAGGGGTCGCGGGACGTTTTTCCACTGGGATAGCCAGCAGCATTTCCGTGTTCGCTTCGTCGAACGAGTTAATTTCTAGGATATGTTGAAGCTTCTGAAAAAGTCTGTCGGCGCGACCGTTCATCATGGTGGCCGTTGTTGCCCAGTTGGGCATATGCCTTGACATGGCTTCGACCAGAAGCGCGATGGTGAAGTCTCGCCAAAATCTCGGCTGAGGTTGATAGGCGAATTCGAGAGCCAGTGCCAGGTGCATCGGCGTAAAGTGCGACTCGTCGAAGCGGCAGTCGGCCATGTAGGACAACAGTGCATTGACGGTATCCGTGTGAAGAGTTCCCGTTGTTTCGAGATTGACATCAGTTTTTTTCATATTTTGTTGGACTGCCTGGTTGAGTTTGCTGGCCATCGAAGGGCTGCTCCACGAGCGTCGGTTACAGGCTGACTAGAGCGGCAGATGGACTGTGCGGTATAGCCGGATTGAGGTTGGATGTTGTGTGTAAAATGAGTGCTTATTTCCTGCTGGATTTGCGACAACCGCAAATTCTGCTCGCAGGCACGAGGATTTTTGGGCTGTTGTCAGATGGGGCTTTCACCGGAGGGAAAACGCAGAAGTTGCGCTTTCCGGTTTCCAGAGAGCGGCAGGGCTTGCAGGGACGGTCGTGAGGTGGGGTTGGCGCGCTTGCTGACGGCTTCGATGTCGCTTAAGGCGTTGTGTAAAAGTGGAATCGATTTGACGAAAACGTGATCTAGATTTGTCGGACCAAAGTGCGGGTATGCCAGAATGCGCTCCAGATCGATTGGAGGAAATTTATGCCCATTCAATGCACCTTCCGACTCAACAACCAGGAAACGTCGACATTTTTTTGTCCGGGTTTTGGTGGCGTTGCGGCGTTTTCCGGCACGAAGGCCGGCCGGGACAATCCCGCTCTGACCGACAAACCCGACCTAGGGCCCCTTCCGGCCGGCCGATACTATCTGGTCGACCGGCAGTCGGGGGGGGGGGTGGTTCTATGACTGGATCGGCTCGCATGGTCTCGGCACCACTGACCATACAAACTGGTTTATGCTCTGGAACGCTCGTGAAGGCGATGACACCATGATCCATGGTGTCAGGCGTGGCGCATTCCGCTTGCATCCGAAGGGGCTGATGGGGCTCAGCCATGGTGCATCACGGTTGTCAATCCTTCCCTTTTCCATGCACTCGCGCGCTACACCCGCTCGCGCCCGCCAGAACTGACGGTGCCCGGTACGGATCTCAAAGCCTATGGCACTGTGGATGTGCAATGAAGCTCATCGCACGGATTCTCTGTTATCTCGCCATAGCGGTGGTGGGCGGGTGGTATCTGGCCGTCTGGATTGCGGCCCACCCTTTCGATATGCCGGATTTTCTGTATCACGCCATCCTGTTCGTGCTGCAGATCACTCACAACGAGCAGCTAAGTGGCGATGAGGATGTGGAAGCGCTTGGGATTATGTGCCTGATTGCTGCCTGCATGGTCGGCGTCGGGTTGCTGTGCTGGCTGCTGGATATTACCGTGCGCCGCCTGCGGCGGCCGCACCCTTGGCAGCGCAGCGGGCGTTAAGGTGCGCGAGTGGGTCGTTCGGTCCCCGCTCACAGGAAAGATCGTCGAGCTCCTAAAACAGCCCCGCCGTCGCTGTACCAATGGCCCAGTTCGCAATCACCAGTTCACGTGCGCCCTGCGCCTGCCTGTGGCGACTGCCCACGTCGTCCGTAGTGCACATCGACGGACAGCATGGCATGTGCGGCAAATACACGCTGCATGTCCGGATGGTCGTTCAGGCTCACCATCACCTTGCCCATCCACGCGGCCAGCCGCTCGTATTCCTCGATTCCGAATGGCTCCCCGTACCCTTCGACTTGCCAGTATGGCGGATCGTAGTACGTGAGCGTGTGCTGGCGGTCATAACGACGCACGCACTTCGTGCGAGGGCAGATGTTCGATATGCGCGCCCGTGAGTCTCAGATGCGCGGCCGAGAGCGTCTCCTCGATACGCAGCAGGTTGATCGCGGGCGTCGTCGTTGCGGTGCCGAACGTCGGTGCGGCCTGTAAAAGCGAAATCGATTTGCTGAGAATGTGCGGCCGCTTTGTCGGAAACAAAAGTTTAAAAAAGCACGATCTGTGTGGTTTGTACGACAGAACCGTCTCGCTGCGTACGCGGAATCGGAGAGGATCTGGAGCAAGTGCAGATCGAGATGCGCCAAGACGGTCTTAGGCTTGGCCAATGGTAGACTATTTGCCGATAGCGCATTAGAGGCCCGCTAGGTGACAACGACATGGATGCCCGACTTGCAGGGCTCGTGGTGGCGAGGATTGAGGCACGATCAGCTCGCGAGGATCGAAACCCGTTTGAATAGTCTTGCGACAAAAGCCGATCTACTGGACGTTAAGGCCACATTCCATCAAGAGATTAACGCGCAAACGTGGCGACTGGTCACCTCCGTGTGCAGTTTCGGGACTGCACTTGTCGCTGTGACGTACTTCATTTCCAAACATATTGGTTGACCGCCGATTCTGTCGCAGGAAGATGAAAAGAGCGCCGTGAAGGCGCTCCCCAACGAGCTCGATGACGCTCACGTCTTCCGGGTCAAAAAGCAGGCATACGCGAGCGTGGCTAGAACTCGGGAACGTCAACTACTGCGAGCACGGGTAGTGGGTTAGACCATTTATCCATGTTCGTTGATCTCCCACAATACGGTGGCACGCTGTCAAAGGCTTCTGCGAGATTGATCATGTAAACGCGACAATTAGAACAACGAGGCCGGGCAAGGCAAAGCGCGCTGCACGCACGCTTTCGTTGACTTTCACTTAAAAGGATGTCGGCGAGGTCGTTCGTTCGGGTCTTTGCCCAAGGCCCGCAGACGTGCGCGCAATCGCGCATTCTCCGCGAACAGTGCAACCACCGCGATGATCGTAATCGACGGGAAAATCCACTGTCCCGAATATCGGATGATCGCCCATGCGGCGCCACCACACGCCACCGCAGCCAGAAGCAGAGCGAGTCTGTCGAGCAGCCAGTTCACGCGATCTCCTTGCGGGCAGCGCTTCGGGTACGGTAGCGGAAGCCAAAGCTGGGCCGACGTGGTGAATTGGCGTCCATGACCTCGGGGTTGCGCGCAAGGAACACGTGCATCGACGCAGGTATCTGAACACGATGACTGAAGGACCAGTTGCGTACGGAGGACTGAACGGACACGGCCGTCGAGGAGCCGACCGTTGACGTTTCGCTCGCCAGGATCAGGCTTCCTATCACGACCCCGGCGTAAGCGGAGGCCAGGAATGTATCCGCAACGCCTAACATTTCAAGACCGGTGGTAGCACCAATCAACTCCGCTACAGTCGTGCCTGGGCCCAAGGTTCTGAACCCCGCCAGAATTGCTGTCAGCGTACCGGTCGCAGTCTGGGCCGTACCAAACAGACTGGTAGGGATGGGCATGCCCAACGCGTTCATATTACCCTCGAATGCTTTCGAAAAACTGGCACAGGCCATTGCATCCTCGCTGTCGATCAATAAGGAGCGCGCATCCTAGCTCCCGGCGCATACCTGCAGGATGATCTACATCGAATGGCACCGATGTCCGCAACGGTATTTCGGAATAATCCCAGGGTCCCTGTGCCGATATCCTGGTTGGCGAATTACCCATTCGCGTGTACTTTGCGCATGGCCGTTGCGCTTGCCCACATCGTAGTAGACATCGACTGGCAGCATCGCGTGGTCCGCAAAGACCTGCCGCATGTTCGGGCTGATCATCAGCTTGCCCGGGGCTGCTTCCATCCAGGCGGCCATATTCCCCGATACTGAGGTGATATACAGCGCAGAAGCCTGAGCTGGGACCTTTCCCATATCGCAGCCTACAGGGGCTGACCATAATCAACTTCACACGCGGAGGTCCCTCTCCTTAAAGTCGCGTCCGTGTGTAACGGCTTGGAACCCCATTGGGACTCGCACCTTGATCGGCGCGAGTCCTTTTTTCAGTATTCGCATCTTTTCTCGCCCTTTACGGCCGGGTAACCTGCAAGCATACAAGACCTTGGTGGAAAACTTGCAGGTCGTTGTGGGGACGACGGATCGTTGCCCGGCCACCCCGTTACCCTTCACAACAGCCCCGCCGTCGCTGTACCAATGAGCCAGTTCGCGATCACCAGTTCACATGCGCCCTGCGCTTGCCCATGGCGACTGCCGATGTCGTAGTGCACATCGACAGACAGCATGGAATGTGCGGCAAATACACGCCGCATGTCTGGATGGTCGTTCAGGCTCACCATCACCTTGCCCCAGCACAGGCTCATCCAAGCGGCCAGTCGCTCGTATTCCTCAAGCTCCAACGGTATCCCATAGCCGCCTACCTTCCTGTACGGTGGATCGCAAAAGGTGCGACGTGAAGTCGTGTAGTTCGTTGTTCTACCGCTGCAACCCGGCGGGGAAAACCGGGCGTTCCGCCGCCCGTAGTCTATCGGAGCATGCGGCCGTTGGTAACGGGACTGTATGGAGCCTCCGAAACAATGTAGCCCGGCGAGAGCCATGCGAAAGCCGCGAGGTGGACGCTGATCTGCCAGTGTCGACGTGGATCGGGCGCTAGGCTGGACGATATGGTTGCCTTTAGTCCCCAGACTGACTCGGAAACACAGGCTCCAGTCCGCATAAAAAAGAAGCTTTCAGATCGGAGCAAAGTGGCCGGGGAGATTTTCAGTCTACAAGATATGTCCTGCTGAGAAAACTTTATTAATTTAACTAATATCGATCTGCGGATCCGCAAAGCAACTAGGCGGTACCTGTTGACGATTTTCGCGATGGATTGCAACCTGGGTCTGACTACACGGCGGCTCGGGTTGCAACGCAGTCCTCACGCAGCTACTGACAACTGCCCGACAAGGCTCATTCACGAGTCCGGCGAGGAGTTCAAGGGGGCGGGATCGTGGTTACAGAAGCACGTTGTTATCTGGCTATTAGGATAACCCTTCTTATCTTAATAGCTGTATTTTTGCACTAAACTCGGGATTATGAAAACGCACCTCACGATACCGGCTCTCCAGGACGCAGCTGCGCCGACAGGTTTCCCCGATGCCGACGAGATAGCCGTCCTGAGGGCGTGGTACGCCGGCATGTCGACGCGAGACGCCGTCAACCGGTATCTACCGGGGCGGCTGGGGCAGGGCCGTTCGGCGCGTGGCATACTGGGGCAGATCCGGCAGGCCCTTCTGTTGGTGGCGCGGCGGGCGAAGCGGACGGATCTGGCTACGCTGATGGAGCACCCGGCTGCCGAGCGTACGCGGCACGCGAAGGCAGTCGCGCAGGCCATCGAGGTTTTGAGATACGGAAAGCCACCGGAGCCCGAGATTTCCGACCCGATCGAGCGGTGGTTTCCGGAGCGGGCCGCACGCGCGTTGCGGGCGCGGGGCATCGCGACGCTGGCTGATCTGACGGTACGCATACCTCGTCGCCGACAGTGGTGGAGGGCGATTTCCGGGCTCGGCGCGATCAGCGCGAAGCAGATCGAAGCCTTCTTCGCAGCGCATTCGGTGCTAACCGAGCGCGCCCGCGCGCTCATCGCGACTATCCGCACCAGCAGCGTTGTGCCGTGGGAGAATCTGCGCCTTCCGCACGAAGTCGATGGGTCCAGCGGTTCGTTCCGCGCGCCCCGGTCGACCTGCGTGCTGTCTGCCGACAACGACTACGAGGCCGTGCAGGCCTGGCTGTCACTCCACGAATCGGCCGCGACGCAGCGAACCTATCGCAAGGAAGCGGAACGCCTGATCCTGTGGGCCATTGTTGAGCGAGGAAGGGCGCTGTCGTCGCTGACAACGGAAGACGCGGTAGCGTATCGGAGCTTTTTGCGCCGGCCGACGCCCGCCGAGCGTTGGGTCGGTCCCCTGCGGCCGCGCGCCTCGCCAGACTGGCGACCTTTCGCGGGTGGGCTCTCTGCGCGCTCGGCCGCTCACGCGCTTTCGATCATCGGCGCGCTGTTTCGCTGGCTGATCGAGCAGCGCTATGTGCTGGCGAATCCGTTTGCGGGCGTGAAGGTGCGGGGTGAAGGCAAAACGGCCGACCTCGACGCCTCACGCGCGTTTTCGGACGGCGAATGGGCACTGGTCCGTACTATAGCCGACGGACTCGAGTGGTCTTATGGCTGGAGCAAGCCGGCAGCGCAACGACTGCGCTTTCTGCTCGATGTCGGCTTCGCAACCGGACTGCGCGCGAGCGAACTGGTCGGGGCGAAACTGAGGGACGTCGAAACCGATCCTTGTGGGGAATATTGGCTTCGTGTTAAGGGCAAGGGCCGCAAGAGCGGGAAGGTTGCACTGCCACCACTGGCCTGGAACGCGCTTTCACGGTATCTGCTCGCCAGAGGGCTGCCGGTCACGCCGGCGCGCTGGCAGATGGATACGCCGCTAATCGGTAATCTGGATGAGGACATCGCCGGAGCGATTAGTAGCGTGCGGCTCTGGGCTGTGCTGCGTCGGTTTTTCCGGGCGGCGGCGAAGCTCGTCGCGGATGATCATCCGTCGCTTGCCGACAAGCTGCGTCGGGCGAGCACGCACTGGATGCGCCACACACACGCGACATTTGCGCTTGCGAACGGTGCAGAACTCACAACAGTGCGTGATAACCTGCGGCATGCCTCGATTTCGACGACGTCGATCTATCTCCATAGCGATGACGTGAAGCGAGCGAGACAGATGGCAGGTGCTTTCGGCTCCGGGAGATGACTGTTGTAAAGAGATTGAGGCGCGTTGCGGGAAAATCGCCCCTGTGACGCCGGACACGTCTCACACCAGGGTTGGTGAATTGGTCCTGCGTTGGAACCTGCGTGGCGAGCGGTATCGCAGCGCGCTACGCTGATGCCTTTCGTTGAAGCGACTGAGCGGGGCGGCGCGGGCGGAGTCATCGATCACATCCAGGGCACCGTAATGCAATAGGCGTGCTGCGGCCCGTCAGTGGACCAACACGATCAACACAACCGGGAGGAGAAACACAGCATTAAGTCGATCGCCACCGCACGCTCGTCGACCTGTGCCAAGGAGAAGTATCTGCTGCAAACCCCTGCCGTCAGCTGGCGCAACTCGTCAGTTACGCAGGGGACACCGGTACCGCATCGCTGACAGTGGCTCACGACTGCCACCCAAGCTCGCTCGCCAAGAGGGGGCACTGATCTCTTACGCAGGGCCCCGCAGCGAACTGTCGTTTTACGAGCCCCCTAGAAGCGCATACTCTACGGCTGCAGCGCCCATTCCGGGGCGCCAGCGTCAAGCACTTCGCTCCGGTTAGCAAGATAGAGCTGTTGCGCGCGGGGGTTGCCGGATGCATCTGCGGAATAGTCGATAGGCCAATGACGCAAAAAGTACCCTACCAGGCAGGCGCGGAGCGTGATCGTCTTGACGCCATCCTTCATGTCGTAGTCGGTGCGTGTCGTTTCCGGATGGAGCGCCTTGGGGTGAGAGGTAAGACGCAACTCTATTTCGGTATTCCAATCAGGATCTTTTGACAAGTCCACGTCAGAGCTATCACTTTTCTCGACACTCGTGAATCGCGTGAGCCCGAAATCTCGGAACTCTTCCTTTTCGTGATCGAAACACCGCATATGCCACCGCAGGCCATCATTCACGAGCGCCAAGGGTGAGAGTTTTCGGGAGTGCGATCCCGTCGTCAGTGAGGTGTACCCGGCTATAACGGACTGTCGCTGGTTGATGGCACGAGTCAGCGTCGCAGCGATTTCCAGCGGAATCTCGCGCTTGATGCTGATGCTCACCCAAGCCGGAATCCGCTTTGTTCTCGAAAGATCGAAATCGACTGCACCGTCTCCTGCTAATGCACGCAGTGCCTGCTCAACGTTGTGTTCGAAGTATGGCTTTCCACCATCAAAAACGTAGCACTTCCTCCGCAGGTCATATCTCAGCACAGCAGGGGCCAGTTCCGCGTAGAGCGAGAGGTCTTTGGTCGCTGCGGGCTCACTAATTCCGAATCGGGAAGTCAAATCCTTTCTGCTCACCTGCCCGGAAAATAGGGCCAGAAATTCGATATAGTACAAGCGCTCGCGCTGCGCGTCGCGGGGCAGGTTCATATGGGTATCCTCCGCACCGGATTGTAGACGATGATCGGATTTATGTCGTAGTCTAAAATACGTGGTCATAAAAAATAGTTGCGTTATTAATTCGTGTCGATACAATGGACTCAATCGGTCGTAAATGACGACCGATTGGCATCGACATATGCTGTGGACGATCTATCAGGGAAAGCGACAATGAACGAGGATGACCAGAAAGGCTCGCACGGACAGCGCGGCCATAAAGAAGGTTCGAAGCACGATGCGGTGGGCGTTGGGATGGCAGTACGCGGGGCTCAAGAAGACGACCGCGCTGGCGTCGCACATCGTCAAATGAATATCCATACACGGTAGTGCGCGGCAGCAATCCCCGCATCGAGTCTCCCTCGGCGCCGGGAGACAGCCGTGTTTCTGATTATGCGATCCTCCAGCAGTTGGCGGGGGAGGTCGATATCATTATCGACGCTGCGGCGAACCACCGGTTAAGTCATTTCCAGGCTGATCTCGCACGTGAACTCGGGAGGCCGTATGTTTGGTTGACGACGACGCACGGCGCCGCGGGTGGCATCGTTGGTCGAATAAGGCCGGACACATCGAACGGCTGTTGGCATGGTTTTCTTCGCGGTCTCGACGAGAAGACGGTCCTATTGCCGGCAGATGCAGCCACTGACGAGATCCAGCCCGGTGGGTGTTCTCAACCTACGTTCATTGGAGCAGGGACTGACAGCGACGCGATTGCTAACCTCGCCAGCCGCCTGGCAGTCGCAACGCCGTGTTCGGAAGCGGATGGCGGGTATCCAGATTTTTCGTGGGAAGTGGCGATTGCATGGTCGGTTCCGACGTCCGGTACGACGTGCTAGATACTCGGGCATACACGGCTTAAATCCTGGCATCTGTACTTGGATACTGATGTCTTGGTGGAACATAGGCTTCTCATTGGATTAGGATTCCTTTGGAGTTGGAGGTGTGCCTGAACAGTATCCTCGAGCGCGTCCTGCCGCGAGGTGCGGTCTAATCGAGCTACCCGTTGGAATGCTTGAGACGAAAGGCAGGAGACCGGGCGAGGAGCTCATGAAAATTGTCGCGTCCGATAGATCTGCGCTGGTGGCCGTGAAGTAGAACTCCTTCGAGATACAGGTTCCGAAGGCGTCTAAATCGAGGTCAATGAGTCGCTGCACAACCGATATTGTAGTCTCATCGCAAACAATATCATGGTCAAACGATATATCGATGGCTGCCTTGCATCGAGATGAGCGTAATCGCCGTAGCGGAACCGCGTGCCACGACCTGGTCGGAAGAGATGGGGCGTCTGAAATAGTCGCTGAACATGCGGCACGGCATGCCTACGACGAAGCGGTAAGATTTTTCGGTGTCTTGCCGAGAGGTGAATGCTGCCAGGTTGTTGGCGAGGTGGTAATTGAGTTTTGAGTGATTGGATCGATATATTGTTCAGGATAACATATGAAAAATGTGAATGTTGACATCGTAGGAAATGGGAATGTCGTCGGGAATGGTAATCGAACGATTAGCGTTACAAACAACACCCGGATTAACAATAGTGGAGGGTCTGGCGGATCGGGAGGGGGTGGTGGGGGAGGCGGAGGGATTGTCATCCTCGCGGCCGTAGTATCGATCGTCTTGTGCTGGTTGTACGTGCGTCATGTCGACGGGATTTATGACTTCCTTACGAAAGCTGCATTTCTATCTAGTTTACCCGTCCTGCCTCTTGTCGCCGGATTTCTTTGGCGACTCCGCACTGAAGATGGAAATTGGGGGGATGTGATCAAGTTGTTTATCAATCCGACTGTTGCGATCACTGTTTTGAGTTTGCTCAACTTTGGTTACGGTCGATTGGACGAACGCGTCGTTCAGATGGCGGCTCACATGCCGGCGAGCGACTTTTGGAATGGCCTATCGGAGTACGGACATCGCGTAGTGCTTGAGAACATCGTTGGGACGGCTGCAATTGTTGGTGTCTTGTTCTCGAATGTGCTTATGGCGATTTTCCAGTGGGCGGAATGTATGGCTCAGAACACCGGGAGCGCGATGGTTGTCAGGCTGGCTGGTCTGACCTACAATTTCAGACCAGCGCGTTCGGTCGTGATCTTTGCTGTATTCCTTGGAGGTTCGTTTTTGGCTTTCTCGGGAAACGGCGTTGATTGGTGGTCATCCGCCGTTGGCGGCGTTACGACAGCGTTGAAAGAGTAATCGATCGGTGACCTGTGTACCCGGCCAACGCACTCTTGGTGCGAATCTTGGAGTCTTTGGCCGGACGATTGGGAGCACCGCTGACAGCCATGCCTGTGCGCACTAAGTTAGTTCTGGCAATGGCGACCATCAGGAAATGTCACGGTATCTGAGAAGTCCCAAAACCCGTGACATTGCGTGATACCGATGGCAGCGAACGCGCTGATAGTCTTGACGGGATCGCACGCCTGTGAACAGGGGGCGTCAAGAGTGAGCATGATCGATGTACTGGTGCTCAGTTGGCGAAAAAATCAATAGCGTCGTCGGACGTGAGTCTCATCGTGACACGGATAGCCATCTCCAACAGGAGGTCTGGCCGGGATTCGTAAAAAATCCGCCGAATCTCGACCTAAGCGGATGATTTTGTTGGGAAATATAGAGGTCTGCTGTAGGCCAAGATAACTGCGAAAACTATCATAAGCGCTGCCGTGGCACCGCAACCGAGCCGGTAGTTTACATAGCCAACAGATACTGATTTTGAGGCTTGGCATGCTTTGTTGTCCGTATCCGAGGCGCCTCTGGTTTTCGGACCGGACAAGATAAATTGTCGGTCTTTACGCTACTGCTCGGAAAGTTGTGAGGGTGGGCTCTCGACCAGCCGAGCGATTTTGGTGTGACAATTTTTGCATCGCCGATGAAGTATGAAGTTGCTTCTGCCCATCCGACCGCTGATATTGACGTTGAGACCGACTTCAAGTCGTGTCACGTAGGTATCAGGCGCACCGGGGAACCGCCCCCCTGTGCGTCCGATACCTATTTGTCTTTGTTGTGACAAAACCTGTTTGGGCGCTACAACTGCACAGGCTGTGCTTATCGCAACAAGTCCTTATTTTTTGCTAAATACGATTTCGGCCTTAACATCCTGCTCCACCCGGACTTGCAGGCCAAAGCGTTTCTCATCGGCAAAATCGTAGGACATGCCTTGTACCAAGTGAGGGTTGCCGTTGATCCGCCAGCCGTCAAACACCAAATCCTGGAGATCTTTAAGCGCAACCATGCATCTGATTAGCACATCTGTCCCGGAAGGATATTCCGGACCGGGTAGGCTCCGGTCGAACGTTGCAGAAAGGCTGTCAGGAACGATGGTGGTTGTAAGGCGGGGGCGCGTTGCGCCTTCAATAAAGAGAGCTTTCACCCGGTGGTCGCTGCCCACACGGACAGCTAGTGGTTGCGTCGAGCCCGCTGGGCTGCCATCCAGTTCCCAACGATCAAATGTGTATCCAGCACGCGGAAGTGCCCGAATGGTCTGCGTTGAACCCTCAGGGTAGGGACCCCACGTTGCCGGCAATACCGTACCTCCCAAGGGGGGGGCGACATCAAATGTGAGTGTGCGGAAGCGACGCCTCTGCGATCCACCTCGATACTGCGCCACTGTCTGGGTACTAGCCCTGAAAAACGTTGCCGCATCGGCCGCACCGGGTTTGCCAACCGGGATGCCGACGGGTACACGGGTGCCTGTGCTGGGATTCAGCCAGGTTCTATCCGCGGCTGAATAATACATGATCCTTATTTCATCCTCGCGCGCATAGCCCATGGTGGTCGTAAAGGTGCGATCTGCGGCCTGATAGCCGCGGACATAGTCGAACATGGCCGTGGTTGGATCAGGATGCATCAGCCCGTCCGTTTCAAAGTCATGCCTACCGCCTAACAGATGCCCCAATTCGTGGGCAAAAGTATGACCGACGTCCCGCCCACTTTCCGACTTCACGCAGAAGCACAATGTGCATTGTTCAAGCTCGTCAGCCTTATCAATACGTGGGGGTAAAGGTATACTCCCCGCTTCGCCAACAGCAGTCCCTCCTTCCACAGGAGTCCCTTCAGCAGCCAGCAGCACCACGAGATCGGCCTGTGCGCTATCCCGATGGGTCCGGATAACGTCCCATAACGATCCGGGTTCTCGATTGACAAGAGGATAAAAACCACCCGTGTCTACGGCTTCGTGAAGAAGTTCGCTGACTTTATTGGATTTGGGCTCTGGCAATTCTCCAACCGGATCCAGCATTTCAACCCGGGCGGGGATGCCGCTGTTCTCCATAATATGATTGACTGTATTCTGCCAGTCGCCAATGATCGCCTTGAGGACTGACAGATTACCGTCAAGCACCTTTAGTGTACTGGGTGGGTACAGAGGTAAAACGTGGATGACCGCAGTGGCCTCGCTGTCCTGAACCAGTGTGAAGCCCGATGGCTTGATCGAGCTGTCAGACTGGTACTCGTCGATCTGCACAATGGGCCGAACCTTGACAAAGGTTTCCGCGCGCGGGTTCTGCTTCATCGAGAGGCGCACGCGCCCATCGTCACCGGGTCGAATCAGCATGCATGTCCCGTCAGGTAGCAGTAGTCGCCCCGCTACGGCGACCCGCTGATCCCCGTCCTGCACAATGGTGAGCAGGGCCTCCACGCCGGGATACAAAGCGGACGTGCCATGCCACAGAAGACCGCTGTCGCCATAGCGCTCGATACGGGCGGTGGTGAGCCCGTATCGTTGCCCATCCATCGAATCAAGGAAAATGTCTGGCGCGGCGGGAGAACCCAGTCCCTGAAACAGGATCTCGACGATCGCCCGATTCAGGTCCGCGACTCCAACCAGTGAACCCGTGGCAGGTTCCGAGCCGGCAGGATTCTGTCGGGCTCTGGTGGATTCTTTATCAACGTGAACAGAAGAAAAGAACGTTTGCAGCATAACTCACCTCCACATAGGGTGTTTCTCCAGCGCAATCATGACGAACGTGAACCGCGAGACATCGCCGCGGTCACGGCTGATCGTTGACACGATTTCATCGAACTGCTGCATTGGCCGTGTCAAAAGGCCAAGGTTGTTTATGCCGATCGAGTCTCCGCTTTCGAAACACATTTCCATCCGCGAGAAGTAGACTAGGTGCCCGCAAACAGCACGACAAGCATCAAAATTCCCGGCTTAAAAATGTGTTGCCTTTTCGCCGTAGTAAAGGAGCTCGGTTTTCGGCCTGATGGTGTCAGCGAAAGGTACCGGGGCTTGAGCACGGATCAAGCGTCCTTGTTTTTTCCTTCTTTCGCAAGTGTCAATTTGTCGCTCCTGGGCTCTGGCCGGGGAACCCGGTAGCTCTCACTCAGCAACGTCGTCACGTCCTGCTCCAGTTATTCAGGATATCGAATCGAATTCTCGTGGGTCGCCAAAACGACCAAATCAGGCTCAGACCGCCGATATTCACAAATGAATGAAATGAACGGCCTTCGCTTACCGCGGGTTAGGAACTGAAGAAAGTGGACGCTCGCGTGCCGACGGCATCAGAGTGCCCAAACTGTAAGATCATGACGATCTTCACAAGGCGAACCGGAGGGGCCGAACCGCTTGCATGGCAGGATTGTTTTTACCTGCTGCAGCTACTCTGAGTAACCGCGTTCGGCAAATTCGCCGTTAAACGAAAGGTTGCTGGTATGACCACGGCATAAGCGCTCCTTGTTTCAACTGTAAACGGCATACCGGTCGACAGAATCGCCAGCGAAGCCAGTTTATTATCATCCTGGCTTACTCCCGGTAAGAGGGCGAATGGCATACAAGATAAGGCTGGCACCTCACGCACAACGGAATAGAGATCCCTCGCTGCCCAGAACCGGGGATACGCACCACTGACGTCGCTCGCGCCATAGCGTTTGAGCGCGAGCATTGCTCCCCGAAGATGAAAATACTGGGTCACAACGATTGCACTCAATAGTCGATGCTCCCGCATGGCATCGCTTGCGTTGCGCGCTGTCGACCAAGTCTCGTTACCAGCTCTATCGACCAGAATGTGACCGGCGGGGGGCCACGCCTCACGAGATAAGCACGCAACGCAGCAGCCTCGTCCGTGTGGGACGGAGCGGTACTGCCCGCATGCCCTGGCGGGAGGGCGCTCTGCACGCGGCGTGTTAGGCCCAGATTCGTCGGCAGTTGGCCGCCTTTGCCCGCAGCCGTCATCGCGAGGATCTGGCTCTCCTGTTCCGGTGCGAGGCGAAGGAGCGCAGCCGGTATCTGCGGGCCATGACGCGTGCCCTAGAACTGCTGCGTACCGTGCCGGTACCGCGACCGCAGATCAGCGACGCTGTTGAGACATGGTTTGCGTCGCGCGTTACAACTGTGCTGCACGCCCGGGGCATTGCGACGCTGGCCAATCTGACCGTGCGGGTGCCGCGCCGCACACGCTGGTGGAACGCCATTCCTGGTCTGGGCAAACGCAGTGCCCGACGCATCGAGGCGTTCTTCGCGCACCACCCGGCACTGACCGAGCGCGCTGGTCGTCCGCAACTTGCCTCAGCCTGTGGTGCCGTGGGAGACGACCCGGTTGGCACATGAAGTTGACGGTTCGCACGGTGCATTTCGCGCACCTCGTCATCTGTGCGCGCTTCAGGCAGGCAACGATTACGATGCCGTCAACGCCTGACTGGCCCTGCACGAATCCGTCGAAACATAATGGGCCTATCGCCGCGAGGTGGGACGCCTGCTGCTGAGGGCGAATCTTGAGCGCGGCAAGGCGCTGTCCTCACTGGGGCCGGAGGATGCAACGACGTATCGCGCATTTCTGAGGCGTCGCTCGCCGCGGCAGCACTGGATCGCCCCTCCACGCCCGCGTGCTTCTCCCGAATGGCGTCCCTTCACAGGCGAACTTCCGCCTCGCTTGATCGCCTATGCGCTGTCCGTGTGCGGCGCGATGTTCCGCTGGCTGATCCAGCAGCGCTATCTCCTGACCGACCCGTTCAGCGGCGTGAAAGTACGGGGCAGCCAGCGCGTCTGGACGTGTCCCGCGCGCTTACGGCCACCGAGTGGGAACGGGTGCGCAGCTTTGCTGATGGGCTGGAGTGGTCGCACGGGTGGGCTGATGCGACCTGGCGCATGCGCTTCCTGCTCGATTTTGGCTATGCTACGGGCCTGTGCGCGAGCGAACTGGTTGTGGCGTCACCCTGGCGGTATCGAAACCGGCGCACGCGGCGAGCGCTGGCTACATCTGACCGGCAAGAGGGCCAAACCGAGCAAGGTCGCCTTGCCGGCGTTGGCGCGATATGCGCTCGATCGGTATCTCGCGCAGCGCGGGCTGTCGGTCACCCCGGCGCGCTGGCAGATGGATACGCCGCTAATCGGCAGTCTCGATGGTTCGCCGTCCATTATGCCGCCGCGATACCGGCTCTTCCTGAGCGCGGCCGCATCGATCCAGGCAGATCGCCCGGCGCTGGCCGACAAGTTGCGGCGTGCCACGCCGCACTGGATGTGACACTCGCACGCCACACAGGCACTGGCCAACGGTGCGACGCTGACCACTGTACGCGACAACCTGCGCCATACCTCGATCGCGACGACGTCGGTCTATCTGAACGACGATGAAGTCCAGAGTTCCCGCCAGATCGAGCGGATCTTTACGCGACGGCAGTCGGCATGAGCATCGTCCACGAGACAATCTATCCGGTGCTGCCTGCCGAGCCGGGCGTGGCGCAACTGAAAGCGGCATTTACCCCGAAGGCCGTCGAAATCCGTTTCGTGCGTCGGCAATCCCGGCAGGAATCGACGGCCGTGCTGATCATGGTGCAGTTGAAGCTCCTTCAGCGTCTGGGCCACTTCCCGATGCTCGTGGATGTGGCACCTGCCATCATCGATCACGTCCAGACCGGGATGCGGGCCCGCTCGCTGTCCCGGGCGGCCATCGCACGATATGACGCCTCCGGCACCCGGAGCCGTCACCAGAATGGATTGCGTGCCAAGCTTGACATCCGGACGTTCGATACGAACGAATCGGCATGGCTTGCTGAACTCGCGTCGACAGAGCCCCGGACAAAAATCGAACTGCCCGACATGTCAACGTGCTGATCGAGGAGAACTGGTCCGCCGCCGGTACGAACTGCCGCCGCTCGCGACGCTACAGCGCATCGTCACGCAGGCGCACAACGAAGCGATCTACGCTGTCATAACCGGCGCGCTCGACGCGTCACACATCGGGCGGTTTGACTCGTTACTCGTCGGCAGGATCGGCAAGTCCGGCTGGGACCAGTTGAAACAGGAACCGAAGAAACCCGCCGCGCGGGCGATAGCCAGCTTCCTCAGGCATCTCAACGCAATCAGGAAACTCGCGGAAGACCTGCCTGCGCCGCCAGAGATCCTGTCTGGGGGCAAACGGGCGCAACTGGTCAGGGAAGCGCGGGCGCTCAGGGCCGCGAAGCGTCATACGCTGGCGGTGCTGTTCATTCAGGCGCAATTGCAAAAGGCGCTGGATGACTTCGCCGAGGTCTTCATCAAGGCGGTGCGCAAGTTCGAGTCTTACGCAAAGACCCGGCAGCAAGAATACCAGCTAGAACACGCCGGCATTCTGGAGAGCCTGGTCGGCCAGTTCCGGGATATGCTGCAGATTCTCCAGGACGAGAGCGTGCGGGAGCGCGACCGGGTGCCGAAAATGCGTGAGTCGCTGGGCGACCCGGCTGCTACGCTCACGCAGTGCGACGAGCACATCGCCTATGCCGGAAAATTCGATCTGCCGTTCATGCTCGTGCCGTACCGCAGCCAGCGCTCACTGTTGTTCCAGTGCCTGGACTTGCTGCCGCTGCAATCGAGTTCGCAGGACCGCGCGGTGCTGATCGCGCTCGCGTGGCAGCAAGGTTTCCGCAACGCGTAACGCGAATATCTGCTGCTCACGGAGAATGATCTCGCCATGTTGCCCTTGGACTGGTTTCCGGAAAAATGGGAGCGCGCGGTGTTCCCGCACGGTCGGGGCAGATGGATGCTGCACCGCCGGTTCTTCGATCTGGCGGTCTTTAGCCAGATCATGCGCGAACTCAATTCCGTTGACCTCTTTGTGGAGGACAGCGCCCGCTTTGACGACTATCGCGTGCATCAGGTCAGTGACGAGGAACTCCAGCGCGAATTGCCGCGGTACAGCGAAATGGTGGGCTTGCCCCTGCGCGGCAAGGTCCAGGTGAAAGAGGAGAAGGAGAAGTTGGGCGCAGCACTGGATGAGGTCGATGCGAACTTCCCGTCGAATGACAGTATCGAGTTCGTCAACGAAGAACTCGTCATCCACAAGCCGGGCAAGGAGCCTGAGCCACCGAACCGCACGCTGATCGATCAGGCTATCAAGGCCACCATGCCGCAGCTTAGCATCCTGGATCTGCTCACCGAAACCGAGCAGTGGCTCGACTTGCATAAACTGTTTGGTCCGTTCTCCGGGTTTGACGCGAAGATCGACGATCCTCGCAAGCGTTTCATCACGACACTGTTCTGCTACGGCTGCAATCTCGGCCCGAGCCAGACGGCGCGCTCGGTGAAGGGGCTCAGTCGCAAGCAGGTCGCGTCGCTGGATCTGAAGCAAGTGACCGAGGAGCGGCTCGACAAGGCTATCGTGAAGGTCATCAACGCGTACAACAGGTTCGCGTTACCGAAATTCTGGGGCAGTGGCAAGCGCGCGTCGGCCGACGGCACCAAATGGAGCCTGTTTGAGCAGAACCTGCTGTCCGAATTCCACATTCGCTACGGCGGATACGGCAGTATCGGTTACTTCCACGTGTCCGACATGTACATTGCACTGTTCAGCCATTTCATTCCACGTGGCGTTCACGAGGCCGTCTATATTCTCGATGGACTGATCCGCAATGGCGTAGACATCAAGCCCGACACGATCCATGGCGATACGCATGCGCAAAGCGGTCCGGTGTTCGGCCTCGCGTACGTGCTCGGCATCAGTTTGATGCCGCGTATGCGCAACATCAAGGACCTCGTGCTGTACAAGGCGGACAAGCGTCGCGAGTACAAACACATCGACCGTCTTTGCCGTCGGTCGATTGACAGGGATCTGATCGGGCGGCACTATGCAGACATGATACGCGTCGCGGTGTCGATCAAGACCGGCAAGATGACGCCGTCGGCAATCCTGCGCCGCCTCGGCTCGGAAATCACGAAGAACAAGCTCTACTTCGCGTTCCGGGAGTTGGGACGTGTGGTTCGCACGCTGTTCCTGCTGAAGTACCTCAATGATCCGGAGCTGCGTCGTACAATCCAAGCGGCAACCAACAAGGGCGAGCAGTTCAGCGACTTCGCGCAGTGGTTGATGTTCGGCCGCGAAGGCGTCATTGCGGAAAACGTCCGGCACGAGCAACGCAAGGTGATCAAGTACAACCGCCTCGTCGCGAACATGGTGATTCTCTACAACGTGCAGTGGATGTCGAGCAAGCTGAAGGAACTGCAGGCGAACGGCCTTCCGGTCGACGCGGATGTGCTCATGGTGTCGTCGCCTTACCGGCATGAACATATCAATCGGTTCGGCGATTATCTGCTGGATCTGCTGCGCAACGTCTCGCCGCTCGATCCATCGATTGAATTCTCTTTCGAGTCGGCAGCTTAGGCCGGGATGCGACGGGTTTTTTATGATCCCGCCCCGACCTCTTTACGGGAAACAGCGAAGGTGAAGCCGATCCAGCACGCAAACAGACTGCGGACTGCCCCAGTATGACCCAGACCTGCCATGCCGACGACGGGCCGCACAGGAAGCACTACACGACAGGTGCGTGCTTCGTATCTTTCGGTTACTGTATGTCGAGGATGTGGCCGAACGCAGTAAGATCGTGCAGATCTGCTGCCTCGCGTGGAATATCGGCCTGTTTCACGACATCATGCAGCGTGATGTGCAACTGGCGATGGTCGGGGATACTGTCGCGCCAGACCTCGAGATAGCGCTTGCCGGTGCCGGGCAGGCACTTATGGAGGAGCTCGCTTTCTCTTCGCCCAGAAGCGCAGCCTGTACCCTTGGCAGAAAGCCAGGATCACGCGGGTCGGACTGCAGGGCGAAGTTAACCAGGACGTGCTCGTGGTCGAATCGGGGAGCGGCCGGGAGGTTATTCTACACCTCTGGCGCGTCGATCCGCTGGGACTGCCCCACTTGATAGAGGTACTGCGAAATATCCAGCGGAATACAGCGGCACAGGTCCCCGACGTCCTGGGCGATATTGATGTCACTTACGTGGTCACTGCGTACTGCGTGCAGCGCGCCGATCTGATCGGGTATGACCGGTTCCTGAGCGTCTGGAAGGAGACGCAGCCAGCCGCGAGTGTTCAGCGCGTGATCGGACACTGGAAGAATGTCCTGACGGAAATCGACTTGGATACGATGTCCATTCTACGCACCCTGGAGCGGTGGCTGCCGCATGATATCTGGCTTACAACACCAGGACGATTAAGCGCGGCACTCAGAGGACCGAACACGAAGGTCTCGCGAGGCGCCTGCGAGTAGACTATATCGGTCCAACGACTAGCCGGATCTTCTCCGATCTCACCCCGTGAGATTCAACAGCCAATTCCTCATGTCAATCAGTAATTTAAGTCGAGATGGGGTGGATTTTTTACGAATCCCGGCCATATCTCAACAGGGCGCCGGATAAATTCAAGCAACACAACGTCAAGAGCAGCCTTGCGAAAAAAGAGAATGGCCACAGATCACTTTGACGCGGGCGCTCGGCATTGACTTGCCTTCAGAAGGCTCTATCCAATCCGCCGACGGGTTAGCCCGGGGACATTACGCGGATCCGGCTCGTCTGGTGGGTGTTTGCTAGGTATGCTCCGACGCATTATCCACATGAAATGTCGTTTTGTATTCGTGTCTAATGTTGGGCGACAATACGTGTGCGCATCTTTTCCCGGTAGGCGAAGCGGTTGTTCGTCGGACGGGCTGGGCGATTATTTCGTGATACGTCTTGTAAGAGTAGGATGTGCAGGCTACTCAGCCGCTCTGTATCGAAAAGTAATTGCCCGGATGTATCACCAAGTAATTGATCGTGACACCGCGCGTTCGAGATGTCCGAGTTCGTCGAGCGTCCGACCGACATAAAACGTTTGATAGATTACATGCTGACGCGTGCGCCAGACGCGACCAGAATTGACCCGGAACGGATAGGCTTCTTTGGTTTTTCGCGCGGCGGCTACACGGGGCTCGTGCTGGCCGGCGGTACCCCGGATTTTCTGAATGTCCCATGCCCGGATCCGAAATTTCCAATTTGCGAACAGGTCCGGCGCAAAGAGGTCCCCAAGGAGCCGCTAACTCATGACGCACGGATCAAAGCTTATGTATTAGCGGATCCTTTCAACGTATTTCCAACGCCCCGCAGTTTGAAAAACGTGAAAGCACCGATCCAGCTTTGGGCTTCTCAGTTCGGCGGTGATGGCGTGCTGCCTGAAACCATTCCTGCTCTTGCCAATGCACTTCCCAATCGTCCTGAATTTCACCTCGTCCCAGGTTCAGCGCATTTCGCGTTTCTCGCTCCATGCTCCCCGCAATTAAAAAATGCTGCGCCCGAGATCTGTACCGATGCAAACGGATTCGATCGCGTTGCCTTTCACAAAGAGCTTAATGCAAGCGCACTTGAGTTCTTCAAAATGAACGTGCGGTAAGCACGCGATGGCAATGGCGACGGTCGGATGAGGGGAGCGCGATAGGTAGAAACGGGTCGAGAGTAAAACGATAGCGGGTTGATCGTCCATGGACGTCCTGACACCGTAATTTACGTTATTCTTCCGCTAAATTACAAACCGTATATCCGGATTGTGGCAATGATAAGCTCGATTCTGACTTGAGCCTGGTGGCGCCGACTCAAGCGCTTTGAACAGGATGCAACGATCGATCTCACTATCCACGATAACCATCGCCGGGTTGCACCAACCAGACTTTTGTTTCGGGCATGGTTTCGGCACGGTGTCTGGCGTTTGAGGAGTCGTCTGCATGACAACGTGTCATTAGCTTCTCTCGGTTCTTAAGTACTCTGTATTCCATAATATTTTTTGACCAAAAATTTGATCGGGGATCTTTCATGTTTTCACTAAGAGTCAGACGTCATCGCCCTAACTTTTCTCGCTGCGCGACACGAGTGGCAGGTTCAGTCGTGGCCGTACTTGCGCTGTCCGCCGCCGGGTATGCACAAGCTGCCAGTTTCCCGTGCCGTCATGACCAATCCAGCTCTGAAAAGCTGATCTGCCAGGATCCGGAACTATCGTCGCTCGACGACAAGCTCGCGGCACTCTACATTCACGCCAAAGATCTCGCGCTGGACCGCGATGCGCTCGAGGCCGACCGCATCAACCAATGGGTGTGGCGGCAACGCCATTGCACGGACAAGGCATGCGTGACTAACTGGTACGCGCGCCGGATTGCCGAACTTGAGGCCGACGTCCAGCAGGGACAGAAGGCACAGGCTCTTTCGCTCAAAACGAATCTGGATGCCCAAGGTCTTCCGCCGGATGCCCAGCAAGCCGTAGTTGAAATCAAGAGAGTGCAAGCGCCCTCAAAAGCGAACAACCAATAAGTGGTGCTCGCGCGAAGAGGCGATTGCCTCTGCAAGAGCTCGTCACAAATGTGAGTCGGGGGAAAGGCCATGCTAAGTGTCTTTCTGGTTGTGGCGCCGGTCGCAATTCTGGGTCTTTTTGGAATCGCATCGAAGATCGACCCGGAGACGGGCCGCTGGCAAACGCGCCGCAGCGCCAAACGGAATCTGCTTAATCGCAGTTAGAGTCTGATCTCTCTGGCGGGGACGTGACGGCGTCGACGATACGATAGGCTTTCCACTAGCGCCCAACTCGCGCGTCTCGTTGGACGCGACCGCGTCGCCGTCGCCTTTCGCGTTCCGCCACGTGATCTAAAATGCGATCAACCCTCCCGGTGCGATCGCAATGATTTCTACTCAATACATCAGTCGGATTTCCCTTCTGCGGGAGAAAGTCGAGTCTTTCGATCGCTATCCCTTTTCTTTGCCTGCGGTTCGAACATTCGACTCGCTAGTCCCGCATCCCAAGGTGACATTCCTGATCGGTGAAAACGGCTCGGGCAAATCAACGCTGCTGGAGGCAATCGCGGTTTCGATGGGGTTCAACCCGGAGGGCGGGACAAAGAATTTCAACTTCGGAACGCGAACCTCGCATTCGAACCTTGCGGGATATCTGCGGATAGCCAAGGGCGTGAAACGCCCTAAAGATGGATTTTTCCTTAGAGCAGAAAGTTTCTTCAACGTCGCCACTGAGATCGAACATCTCGATGAGGAGCCCGGGCTTGGGGCGCCAATCATCGGCTCCTATGGCGGCCGTTCCCTGCATGAACAATCTCATGGAGAGTCGTTTATGGCGCTCCTGATGAACAGGTTCGGCGGCAAAGGACTCTATCTGCTTGATGAGCCCGAGGCTGCTCTGTCACCGCAGCGTCAACTGGCGGCTCTCGCGAGAATCCACGATCTCGCCGTCGATGATTCGCAGTTTCTCATCGCCACGCACTCGCCCATCCTGATGGCCTATCCCGAAGCAACGATATATCAGTTTGACGCGGATGGCGTGTCGCAAGTGGCATACGAAGAAACTGAGCACTATCAGGTGATGCGCTCCTTTCTGATGGACCCAAAACGCATGCTGCGCAATTTGTTAGGAAGCGAGTAGAAAGTACCGACAAAGTCGAACCCGTGTCGGGCAAATTGAGTGAGCGGCGCGCCCTTCAACGAATGACATCGATCGAGAAAAACAAGGGGCTAAATTAGATCGACGTTGCGACTTGTAAAGGCGCAGCGAGTTGCCTATGTTCATACGTGGGTCACCGATCGCGGCGTTCAGGAAATCTGGCTGGCCGACCATTCACGTGAATGACACAACATTCAGGAGCGCATCAGTCATGGTCGACAAAACACGAATTCATGCTGTGCTCCTCGCCGCGGCGATCGCTACGATTGCCACGATTGCGCCGGCTTGTCAGGCGGAGAACACTACCGACTGGCTGGCGAACACCTATGGCACCCTCGCCGCTCACGTGGGTAACACCGCGCGTTCCATGTGGGTCGCGCCGGAGGGCGTTATCTATACGGCATCGATGTGGGACGAGTACGAGGGTGGCGTCGCAATCTACCAGAACGGCAAGAGTCTCGGCTCGATCGGCGCGCACGGCGAATTTCAGGGCAGCGCGATCACGGGTAATGCGACGTCGATCTTCGTGGCATTGCAGCCCGGCGGGACGTACGGAAGCGGCGCGGTGGGACGGTACAACCGCACCACCAAAACTCGCGATCTTTTGATTCAGGTGAGTGCGGTGAGCAACCAGCCTCGGATCGACGTCGTCACCGGACTCGCCACCGCGGGCTCGTTCCTCTATGCGAGCGACTTCTATGGCAATCGCGTCCGCATCTTCACTACCGACGGCGTCTGGAAGCGGGACATCAACATCACGGGCCCGGGCGCGCTCGCCGTGGATGGCGCAGGCAACGTCTGGGTCGCACAGAAGAGTGAGGGTTCGATCGTCGGGTTCAGTCCAACCGGCGCCTTGTTGAACACCATCCGGATGCCCAGTGGGTCGCAGCCGTCGGCGCTCTATTTCGATGCGTCGTCGGGGCAGCTCGTAGCAGGGGACGAAGGCCCCGACATGAACATCAAGCGCTACACGCTCTCGGGCACACCGACGCTGGCGGGTACATTCGGCATTCAAGGCGGTTATCTCGACACCACGACGGGGATCAAAGGCCAGGTTGGCGCGAAGCGCTTCACCCGTGTCAAGGGCATCGGCAAGGACACCGCAGGCAACCTCTATGTGCTCAACAACCCGTGGGGTGGCAGCTGGGACCTCGGCCGCGACGGCGGCACCGACATTCACGCGTACAACAGCGCCGGCAACTTGCGGTGGACGCTTCAGTCCCTCAACTTCGAGGGCATCGCCGCCCCGGACCCGGCCACGGACGGCGCTTCATTCTATGGCGGAACCAACATCTACACGGGCACCGCCGGAGGCACCTTCGTCGCGAACACCGTCGATCCGTTCGCCTACCCGTCGGACCCGCGCATTAATATCAACGATCGCGCACGGGATGAGCACTTCAGTCAACTTGCCGCTGTCGGCGCCAACCGGATCCTCGTGGCGTTCAGCCAGAATCCCGATACGTTTTACTTCTTTCACTTCAATGCCGCGAATGGCTACATTGCAATACCGGATGCCACGCTTCCCGGTGCAGCGTTCAAGACGGCCGCGCTGGTCAGAGACGGATTCTGCATCGACAGCAAAGGGGGCGTGTGGGCCGGGCTGGACAAGACGGGTTATATCTACCACTACCCGCTGACCGGCTTCGACGCCAGCGGCAAGCCAACATGGGGACCCGGTGTCCCCATCCGCATTCCCGCGAGCATTCAGCCGTTGACACGCATCGTCTACCTCGCGGACAGCGACACCATGATTCTCGCGCAGGGCATAGTCGGGAGTACGGACTGGACGTCGATAGGCACGCGGATCGAGGTGTATCACGGCTGGAGCGCGGGCAACACCACGGCGCCCAATCCGGTGATCAAGCTTACGCATGCCGGCGCCAAGTCGATAGACGCTGCCGGCAACTATCTCTTCGTCGGCTACTGGTTCGGCAGCGGGCAAGCTTTGCCGAACATCGACGCCTTCAATCTCGCTACAGGCAACCTCGACACCACGCTCGTCAACACCAGTCCCAGTACTGTGGACGCCAGCAGCGCCATCGATTCGATGTACGGCATCAGGGCATACCATCGATCGACGGGCGAGTACGTGGTCACGAAGAACAACGTCAAGGGGTCCAGCATCACCGTTTATCGCTGGACGCCCTGATCGTATGTTTCGTTCATCAGAGAGTTTGACCCTACCGCTTTATGCGTTGCAGAGCGTACTCACGAGTGAACGGCTGCGTTGGTGGGTACGCTCATCCAACCTCTGACCCACATCGGAAAGATTAGTGGGTCGAGAACACGGAGATGCCCCCGTTGGGGAATCCTGCCGCGCCGGACTGAAACGGCACATACACTTGCCCGAGCGTGCTGTCGATGGCGACAGAATGCGCCCCTGTACCCACCGGAATCTTGAAGAGCAATTGCCTTGACGCGCCGTCGATTACGCCCATTTGCGGGCTGAACCCTGAAGCCGCAGCGGTACCGCTCGTGACGTAGTGCCGGGCCGGCAGGAAATAGCGGTTGGAGGCCGGATCGTAACTGACCTGGTCCACCCCGCCAAATGGCAGGCTGGCTTGAATTGCGCCGCTCGTGCGATCGAGGATCAGCGTGATGAGCGGGTCACCGGCCGGCGGATCGCATCCAATGAGCACGTCGTTATTCGGGCCGAGCACGATCCCCGCCGGTCCGCACTTCCCTAACGGAAACGACTTGCTGACAGAAGGACTTCCCGCCGCCGCGGAACTGGCGGTGATGACGTCGAGCTCGCCATCGGGATTGGCAGAAGTCCCGTCATTGTTGATCAAAAAGCTCTTCGAGGCATGATCATATGTGCATGCTTCGAGTCCCGACGAACCGTTGAAAGGAAGCTTCGCCACCGCCGTTTGTGTGAGCGTGGAAATCAGCGTGACGAACGGGGGCGTGTCTCCGGGGCTTGCGAACATCACAAGATGGTCGTCAGGATCGTAGCAACCCTCGTCGACGCGCGATCCGGAGTTACTGATGACGATCGTGTTGACCGTCTTTTGTGCAGCGGTATCGATTACCTTCACTGAGTCGACGTCGCCGACATAGATCGTGTTCGTGCCGGTAATCCCTACAATTCCATCGGGTCCGGACTCGTCTGTCGTGGCGCCTGCGCCGATGAATGGCCCCGGAATCTGTGCGATCAACGTGTTCGATTTGGTGTTCACGACATCGACTGCCTTGTTATTGCGGTCGGCGAGAAAGTACTGGCCGGCCTCGACGTAGCCGATATCGAAACTGAATGCCGGGCTCGAAGCATTGGGAACAGCGATGTTAGTCAGTAGCTTTGGCGGTGTCGGTCCGCTGACGTTATCTCCACCTCCGCAGCCGGCCAATGCTGTTACCGCGACCAACATCAAGGTCATCATGCGCTTTTCCATCGATTCGTCTCCTTTCTGTTTATTGGCTTGATCGTCGTCCATGGATCGGCCTGAATGCTGAAACCTGTCTCACTCGTGAACAATGACGATCAACGAACCATTTCTTAAGGAATCTTAAGAAATGGTTGTCTGAAGAGATAGCCACATTTCCCATGAATGCGGTTGTGCAGCGCATGAATTGTGGCTATAGGCTGGTTGCCTGGCTCACACAATGGCGGCGTGAGGAAGAATCGGAAAGTAAAACTTATTTATGGTCTGCATTACGTGGACGCTATACCCGTAATGAATCTGAAGCTTCCGTGGAGCTTCGCAAGGAGATATCCTCTTCGGATATCTCTTGCTCGTCCGACTCGGTCTATTGCTAATGAGCTGCTTCACAGCGTTCGCACTCACCCATCCGTCGAGCGGGTAACAGCTTCCCACGCGTCAAATTCCGCACTGAGTGTCGATAGCTTTTCCCGGACCAAACCGAGCGCATCACTTCCGAGCAGAAGATGCGATGGCGGTTCGTCGCTCCCGATAACGGACAACATGGCACGCGCAGCTTTCACCGGATCTCCGAGCTGCCTGCCGCTTTTCTCTTCCCGTCCTTTTCTGATTGGATCGAACAGGGAATCGTAGTCCGGGATCGAGCGCGGCGTTCGAACCATCGAACGACCGGCCCACTCAGTGCGAAAAGATCCAGGTGCTACTGCGGTCACGTGGATGCCGAACGGTTTGACTTCTTTGCCGAGGACCTCGGAGATTCCCTCTAGTGCGAATTTACTGCCGCAGTAGTAGGCGATTCCCGGCATGGTGATAAAGCCGCCCATCGAGGTGATGTTGAGAATATGTCCGCGTCGCCGCTCGCGCATATACGGCAGCACGCCCTTCATGACGGCAACCGCACCGAACACGTTCACGTCGAATTGCCGGCGCATTTCAGCAAGCGGCGACTCTTCCATGATGCCCTCGTGACCGTAACCGGCGTTATTGACCAGCACGTCCAGCGGCCCGACGCTTGCTTCAATTCCGGCCACGACATGTTCGACAGATTCAAAGTCGGTAACGTCGAGTACGCGACCGAACGCACGAGCTGAGTTCAGCGCCTCGAACGTCTGTTTTGCCTGCTCGCTTCGTACTGTGCCGACGACCCGATACCCTGCAGCGAGCGCTTCTTCTGCCAGTGCGCGTCCGAAGCCGCTACTGACGCCCGTGATTAGCATGGTTTTGATTGATGGCATGAAAACACTCCTGGGCTGGTTTGAAGGGTTGAATGTTATTCTGAATAACCCCTTCAAATCAGACCCAATTTTCTGTCTTTATTGCCTATTTCTATGAGCAAAGTGAACCACGCGAAAGGCAATGACCCAAGTGTTTCCTCTGCCCGCACACGGGAACAGCGCCGGATGGTCTCCTTGATTACTGCGCTGGCTCCGCAGGAAGGCTACAACCTGACTGCGTTGCGCGACGTGCGTATCCTGCGCTCGGACCGGGCGCTGTCTCGCACGCCGGTGCTATACGATCCCGGCATCGTGATCGTCTGCCAGGGTACAAAGCGGGGATTTTTTGGTGATCAGGTTTATGTGTATGACGAGCAGCACTATCTGGCTGTTGCGGTGCCGGTCCCCTTCACGATGGAGACCGATGCGACGCCCGAGTGTCCGCTGCTGGCCCTGTACCTGCATCTGGACTTTCAGGTTGCGGCCGAGCTCATGATTCAGATAGACCGTCTTGGTTTGCCGTCGTCGGGCGAGGTGCCGCAGACCATGATGTCGAGTCCAATGGATGCGTCGATGCGAGCGTCTGTACTGCGCTTTCTGGAGGCGATGAGCCGGCCGCTTGACGCCGCAATCCTTGGTCCGGGACTGGTGCGCGAATTGTATTTCCGCGTTCTTACCGGCGCACAAGGCAACGCAATGCGTGCGGCTTTAGCGATGCAAGGGCAATTTGGAAAGATCGGGAAAGCGTTGGAGCGTATCCATGCGACCTATGCAGAGCCGCTAGATCTTCCAGGCCTGGCAAACCAGGCCGGGATGAGCGTTCCTACGTTCCATAGCCACTTCAAGGCCGTCACGAGTACGTCGCCGATGCAGTACGTGAAATCTACCCGATTGCATCAGGCTCGCTTGCTGATGATGCGTCAGGGTATGACTGCTGAGGCGGCGTGTCATGCCGTCGGCTATGCCAGCTCCTCTCAATTCAATCGGGAATTCAAGCGGCTCTTTGGCCTGACGCCCGCTGCCGAGACAAAACGCCTTCGCGAGAGCTTCGCGCTGCCTCCAGCCTTTCCAGAGTCAAAGTTCGTCTCGTCGCATTGAGAGGCAGGGGGCTGCGAGTGGGCAGCACGAAGCATCCGGCGTCAAAGCGTGTTTTGAACCGGATGCAGCGCAACGGAGGAGACGGGATCATCTTGTGCGCGCCGGGCAGCGCGCATCTCGCGAAGGTGTCGAACCGCCGTTCGTGCGGCTATTACCGCACCGGCTAACCGCGCGATGGAACCCGCGGTGAAGACGAGGAACAGCACGCCGACAAGCAGCGCATACGCGGTGACGGACATGACGGCATAGCGAGTATTTTCGTCGTCGCTGTGCGCCGCCCATACATCGGGCAGATGGAGCAGGACGAACCCAGCCCCCGCAGCGAGCGATACCCATAGCAGAAACACGGCGCTGGAAAAGAGAAAGAGGCAAAGGCTGCGGATGGCCTTACCCGCGACGCAAATATAGGTCATGATCGACTCCAAGACAGGGTCTGCCCGGCATAGTTACCGGTGCAACCGGCCCCGATGTCTTGATTACGGCAACCAGAATGCCTGGCTTGATGCCGAACAGCCGCTTCAAATGCAACGAGCAGGCGGCGCGCACCACTAGCACCCTTACGTACCATTTCGATTAAACACATTTCCTGCTAGCCTGAAGTTTTGGGGACGGACAGGCTCGTTACTACGTCATCCGGTCCCTCCAGACGCGACGAAGCCTGAATGACCTAGGGCGTTACTGAACAGGAGATTAAATGTCCCCAGTTTCCGATCTTTCGGTGTTGTTAAAAACGTTGGAGCCGGTGCTTAACCCGGGCGTGTTTGTGTTTGCTTCGGTCGAGGACGGTTATGCCATTGACCCGGCTGTCATCGTTGCATCCATCCGGGAGCCGGAGGGGTTGTCGGTCATTACGAGTGAGGCGGATGCGGCGACCAGCGGTTTGAAGGCGTTGTTCAAATGCGCCTGGATTACGTTGACCGTGAATTCAGCCCTGGATGCGGTGGGGTTGACCGCGGCATTTGCCAGTGCATTGGGTGATGCCGGCATCAGCTGTAACGTGGTGGCGGGCGCGTACCACGATCATATTTTTGTTCCTCTCGAATCGGCACAGATGGCGATGCAGGTACTTCATAAATTGCAGACGGATGGAGGTGACCTGTAATAACTCGTAAGTAGTGTTCAGCTTTCGGATTGAGAATAAAGAGGGTTAGCCCCAAGTTGGGCTCCAATTATCGCGCTCCCTCTCAACGTGATGTGCGCTGCCGCACCACAGCTTTTCACTGCACTGCCGAGGCAATTTGGATCAATGTGAACGCAGCGCCAGACCGGCGTCGGAGCAGAGTAGGGTTCGATCCGGCGCGATCGTCGTCAATCAACCTCTCGATAGTAGCGGTTGATTCGAGACCTGGCGTTCATTTACCGCACCCCCTCCCGCCACTTCCTCCACCCCGGCTTCGCGCAGAAAATGCGCAATCGTCTCCTCGATCACCAACCTGTCGAGGCCCTGCACAATAAACACAAGCCGCGTCGAATGATCCTCATCAGGCCACGCTTCAAGACGCAACGGTTCGTGCAGCAACTGCTGCACGCCGTGGAACACAACCGGCCGCGATTCGCCGATGAAATTGCCGATCCCCTTAACCCGTAAGATGTGCTCGCCGTGATAGCCGAGCAGTACCGTCAGCGCGGTTTCGAATGCCTGCATCGGCAATGGCTGCGAGTAAGCCAGGCAGAAACTGTCGATGTCCGGATGGCCCGCGCGTGACGCCGTCGCGCCACGCATCAGCAATTTGCGCGGCGCAGGTTCGGCGCGCAACCAGGGGCGCAAGGCGCGCGGTGTCAGGATGTCGAGCAGCTGTTGTGCGTCGATCTCGCCGTTACGCACCGAGATGCGCGGTGCACCCGGATTCAACGCCTCAAGCGACGCCTCGAGTTCGGCAAGCGCGGGTGCATCGACGAGTTCAGCTTTGGTCAGCAGCAGCCGGTCCGCGACAGCCACCTGCTGACGCGATTCCTCGTGCCGTGCAAGCTGCGCGGCGCCGTGTTTCGCATCCACGGTCGTCACGATACCGTCGAGTTGCACACGGCCTTCAAGCGCCGGGTCACCCAGCAGCAACGAGATCACCGGACCAGGCCGCGCAAGCCCCGTGGTCTCGATCAGAATCCGCTCGAAGGCGGGAATCTCGCCGCGCGTACGGCGCTCCAGCAGATCGGCCACGGTCGCAGCCAGTTCGTCGCGCACGCCGCAACACAGGCAGCCGTTTTCCAGCAGCGCGATGGTTTCGTCGCGCGAGGTGCTGACGAACAGATGATCGAGACCGATCGCGCCCAGTTCATTGATCACCACCGCACAACGCCCCAGCGCCGGTTGCGGCAGCAGGCGATTGAGCAACGTGGTCTTGCCCGAACCGAGAAAGCCCGTCAGCAACGTCAGGGGAATCGCGGCGGATTGCATGGTGGCGTGTCCTGACACTCAGATAACCTGCAGGTCTTTGCCGACGATAATCTGCCCGTCGAAATGCTTGCGTGCATCGGCGGCCCACATCTCGTCGGTAATCGCGGGATCGCCGCCCGGCACGAAATGGCTCAGCACCAGCGTCTTGACACCCGCCGCCGCGGCGATCTTGCCGACCTGCTCCGTGCTGGTGTGGCTCTTCATGAGGTGATCGAGGAGGGTCGGCGCGTTGTCGACGGTCTTCATCAGCTTTTCGAGCGCGGGCAGGTACATCACTTCATGCACCAGCACGTCAGCGCCTTTCGCAAACTCGGCCAGCGCCGGGTAGTAAGTCGTGTCGCCGGAGAAGACGACGGTGCGATCCTTCGTTTCGAAACGGTAAGCGAAGGCCGGCTTGATCGTGTAATGGTCGACCAGAGTCGCGGTGACGCGTACGCGGTCGTCTTCCATCACGAGGCGCGGGCCGTCGAATTCATGGATGTTGATCAGTGGCCGGAACGGCGGGCGGCCTTCTTCGCGCATCCGCACGTCGAGGTCGATCGCGTTCATGTCGACAAAGTCGTCGATCATCTTTGTCATGCGCGGCGGTCCGTACAGATTGACGGGCGTGTGCAGGCCGGTGGCCCAGGCGAGGAACACGAGGTTGCCGAGGTCGGCGTTGTGATCCGAATGATGGTGGGTCAGGAAGATGTCACGGATGCCCGGCAGCTTGATGCCCGCTTTGGTCAATTGCAGCGCGACGCCATTGCCGCAATCGACCACGTAGGGCTGACCGTCGACTACCAGCACGTTCGCCGGCGCCGCGCGCAGGTCGGACGGCGTCGGGCCGCCCTTGGTGCCGAGCAGGATCAACTGCGTGCCTTTTGCCGAATGTCCTGCGGTGGGCGCCGTGGTTGCGGAGCTGGCGGGTGACTGCGCGTGGGCGTCCTGCATCCACGGTAGCGCTGCGGTGGTGCCTGCTGTAACGGCAATACGCATGAAATCGCGGCGGGAGCGTCCGAACGGCTGATCACTCATGAATCTGTTTCTCCTGATATTTTTGGGCTGGGGTGGATGCTATACCGCGCTGCTTCAGCGAATCTCCACCTCGATAAATACTACCTCGTGACCGCTCGCGTTGACGACGTTGTGCTCCACGCCCTTCAACCCAGCGTAACTGCGCCCGGCGTGCAATTGCGATTCCCGGTTGCCTTGCGCCGTCTCGAGGAGAAGCTGGCCGTCCGTCTGCGGTACCACGACATAATCATGCCCATGAACATGCCAGCCGGTCTCGGCGCCAGGTGCGAATCGCCACTCGGTGACGATCACGCGGTCGTTGAATACCTGCTGCGTGGGAACTGCCTGCGGACGATCCATGAGAATTTCCTCAGCGAAGTGAGCGACGATGCTCGTCGGGTATCCCGTCGCGTCGCATCGATAGATGCGCTGTTACTTCCTGATGGCGCTCCACCGTGCGTCGACAAGCTTTCGGGTTCAATACAGCTTCAATACATCGATTAATCATTCTGAAGGCGAAGCCCTTCGTTTGACATGCACAGTGTTCCTGCTCTTGCCAACACAGTTGCATTCACAACTGGAAACCTTCACCGCCGATGCTGTATCGTGAACGCCTTCACCGTCGCACAGATCCCACGATCTCCGTCGAAATGTCCCAGATGATCCCACTTCACCGCGATCCGGCTTTCTATCAGCTCCTTGCCGACAGCTATGCCCGGCTACTTGGCCGGCCTCTGGTGCAGCAGGCTATGCCCGTGGCCGAAGCTGCCGAGTGGCTCTATGAGCGTGCCCCATTCGCGGTACTCGCGCACAACACCGATGCCGACCCGCTCTTCATTTACGGTAACAAGGCCGCGCAGCGCCGCTTCGGATATAGCTGGGACGAAATCATTCGGTTGCCGTCCCGACTCTCGGCCGAGGCCCCGAATCGCGAGGAGCGGCAGCAATTCCTTGCACGCGTACAGCGGCTCGGCTACGAGGCGGGCTACCGGGGCGTGCGTGTCACCAAGTCGGGCCAGCGCTTCATGATCGACGAAGCCACACTGTGGCAGCTTCTCGACGCGGACGGCAAACTGCATGGCCAGGCGGTTGTCATCCCGCGCACGCACGACCTCTGATCGTGCATATCGATCTGGGACGGGCAGCAGTTGCTGCTTGAAAACAGTCGTTTCGAAGATGGTAGTCTGAGCGGCGGTTGCGGGTCGACTACGGATGTTTGCCATCGGACCAGGTTCGGCCGCACGAGTCCTTCGGACAGGAACGCTGGAATCGTTGACAATCGCGTGTCGAGGTTCGATCCTCAGTGCGTCGTCGTATCTATTGTTAGGCTTTCCAGCCAGAGGTGGTCGTGAACAGCGTTTCAGGTGAGGCCGTCGCATCGAGCGATGCCGACGTATTTGTGGCACGTCAACCCATCATGGATCGGGCTGGCCGCGTTGTCGCATACGAGCTTCTTTTCAGGGACGGTCCCGCCGGGGGAGCGCGGATCGGGGACGAACTGCGCTGTACGACGGCGGTGATTGAACGCGCCGTGGGCTCGATCGGTCTCGAGCGGCTTGCCGGGAACAAGGCCTGCTTCCTGAACTGCCCACGTGATTTTCTGTTTTCGGACTACCCGTATGTGCTGCCGGCGTCACGTTTCGTTCTGGAGATTCTGGAGTCTGTCGAGCTGACATCGGACCTCTCGCGACGGTGCAGCGAGTTGCGAGGAGCGGGTTTCCAGATCGCGCTGGACGACGTCAGGAGCATGACTGACGAGATCCGATGGTTTCTTCCTGCCGTCGACATCGTCAAGATCGACTGGCCGTTTGTTGACCGTGCGGCGTTACCGGAGCTGGTCAGTCAGTTCAAGCGTGCGGGCAAGGTCGTGCTTGCCGAGAAAGTCGAAAATGCAGAGGACGCGGAGCATGCCCGGCAATTGGGTTGCGATCTGCTGCAGGGCTATTATTTCGCCAAACCGCAGATTCTTTCAGGCAAGCGCGCGATGCCGCCGGTCAAGGCGATTCTTCACGTGTTCGACCTGGTCGGCAGCGACGCGCCCCTGGGAAGTATTGCGCGAGCGCTAAAAGAGACGCCAATGCTGGTTGCCCAACTGTTACGGCTTGCAAACAGCAGCGAGCAGCATAGCGGCAAAACGGAGCGCATTTCATCGCTCAAGCAGGCGCTCTCGATAGCCGGTAGCCGCCGGCTTTTGCATTGGTGCGGACTTCTGCTTTACGTCGGCCGGGAAGGGTTTCCAGTCGAAGATGATCCGCTCGTGCTGCTTGCGCAACGACGGGCGCATTTCATGGAAGAGACCATCGACGCGATGCCGGACGGATCGCGCTCGCTGGCGGCGGCAGCCTATCTGACGGGCATGCTGTCGCTGCTACACGTTGCGTATCACATGGAACTGCACAGCTTCGTCGACGAGCTGCCCGTTTCCGATTTCATCCGGATGGCTATTCTCAACGGCGGCGGCGTTCTCGGCGAATTGCTGGTGATCGCGGCGTTGCTTGAACTGGGCGAAGTGGACGAGGCGACGGTGAGACTCCAACGGCTGGCGGTTTCTCCCGCAGAGGTTCGGAAGATCGTCCAGTGCTACTGACCGTGGCATTTCACGCTACGGGCTGCTGATTAACGGCGTCATCGCGAACGAAAAGACGCACGACAGAGCCAGAATTGGGCGCGCTCTCGATGAGCAGCTTTGCATCGATCAGCCTCGCGCGCTCGGCCATGCCTTGCAGGCCGTATGAGTATCCGGCCCGTGCGGTAACCATATCAAAGCCTTTGCCGTCGTCGCCGATGGTCAACTCGACGCCCGCTTCGGTGTTGGCGAGCGTCACATCGACGCGCGATGCACCGGCATGACGGGCCACGTTGGTCAGCGACTCCTGCACGATACGGAATAGCGCTGTCGCACGGAAATCCGAGAAAGTCGGTTCGGGACCCGTGACATTGAAGTGGCACGGAATGTGAGTGTGGCGGGTGAAATCCTCCGCGAGCCATTCCAGCGCGGAGGCGAGGCCGAAATTCAGTGCGACCGGCCGAAGGTGACTGGCCACGTTGCGCACGATCTTGATGGTTTGCTCAACCAGATCGCGCATCTGCTCGGCTTTTTGCATGGCGGCGGAACCCGCCGTCAGTTGCATTCTCAGCAACGACAGGTCCATTTTCAACGCGGTCAGCAACTGGCCGAGCTCGTCGTGAACTTCCATCGCGATGTGCTTCCTTTCCTCCTCGCGAATGGCTTCCAGATGCGCGGACAACTGCTGCAACTGTTCGCGCGACGCCAGCAGTTCCAGTTCGGCGCGTTTGCGCACCGCGACTTCCAGTTCGAGCTGGTCGCGATGGCGTCGCAGGCTTTCCACGGCATGCTTGCGGGCCGTCATGTCGGTCAGCAGGCCTTCAAGTCCCCTCACGCTGCCATCGTCGTCTGTCGCGCCACGTGCATTCAGTTGAACCCAGATCGGTATGCCGTCGAGACGCTGTAACTGCAGTTCGAGTCCCACGACCTCGCCCTGCATGCGCAGAATGTCGAACAGGGTTGCAATCTGCTCTGACGAGAACGGTGGTTTGTGGGCGGCGCTCGCCGCGGCACCGATAAGATCGGACACGTCGCGATAGCCGAGCAGTTGTGCCATTGCCGGATTGGCTTCATCCAGTTGCCCGTTCCGATCGAGCAGGAAGATACCCTCGAGGGCATTCTCGACGATGCTGCGGTATTTCCGTTCACTTGCGCGCAGACTCACCGTGGATTCCTGGAGGCGGTCGGCCATGACATTGACGCGCAAGCCGAGCCGGCCCAACTCATCGCCGGATTCAACCGTGCAGCGCGCATGAAGGTCGCCGCTCGCAATCCGGTCGACCATCTCCTCAAGGCGGTTGATCGGGCCGCGCACCATGCGCTTGAGCAGCAGGAAGGTCGCGGCGTAGAGCACGGCGACGACGGCCGCGATCATGGCGAGAATGGCCCGTCGGCCGTCGTTGATCGCCTGTTCTGCCACCGCCTTCGTGAGGACGACACGAACCTCGCCGATCTTTTCCCTCGGTGCATCGCCGGGTGGGGTGTATTCAATCGCCCTGACACGCACTACGCTGTCGCCCGGGCTCGGCTGAACGGTTTTCCCCGCGGTGGACACCGTACCGTAGCCCACTGCCGTGACTGTGAATTGGGCCACTTCGGGATTCGGTGCAAGCGCGGCAAGCTGGCCGTTGATTGCGCCAAGATCGATGTTCCACAACGGTTGAGCGAGCGATCGGCTGAACAGGTCGGCGATCCGGGTAGCGCGCTCTTCCAGTTCGGTGAGCCGGCGCTGCCGCTCGTGCGCGACCAGCACATACGCCGAGGTGCCGGCGACGATCGCGACAAGTACGACGAGCGCGAGCATCAGCTTGGTGTGCAAACTGGGCGAGCGTAGCGTAAGCCGTGGGGACAGACGCATCATGAAACCCTGGACGCAGTGTCCAGAAGATATTGCAGATTGAAGTCGTAGGGACCGGGGCGTGGAGATCGGGCTTTCGAGTACTGGCCAAAGTCGAGTATCGCTCCGCTCCGGAAAACAAGATCGGCGTAACGGGCGGCGTTCTCGCGGTGGATCACGGTCAGAAAGTCGAGCTTCTGACGCAGGCCGCCGTTCGCGGCAAAGTCGTTGCCCTGATTGTGATCGTGCAACAGGACCATCGCCCATGCGCCGATGAAATAGTCGCCTGCCATCATGGCGGCCAGACCGCCGTCGGCCACCCTGGCCAGTGCCTCCTGCAGCGCGCCCATGCCCCCCACCAGAACGCGCGCATTGCGCGCCCGGACGGCGTCCAGTGCTCCGAGCGCCATCGCGTCGTTGGCGGCCCAGATCACATTGGCATCCGGATACCGGGCGAGCAGCACGCGTGCTTTTTGATCGCTGTCGGCATAGCTCCAGTCGCTGAAGACCAGTTGGCAGGTGTGCGCATTCGAAGCATGAAACAGGAAATCGTCGACACCTGCCGCGCGCTCCAGCGAGACCGGCGTACTGGGGTCTCCCGTAATGCCGATCACCTGCGCCGAGTTATGCCCCAGTTGTTGATATAGAAACTGCATCAGCCGGTACCCGGCGCGCTCGGCGTTTGCCGTCACCGTGCCGATCCAGTTCGAAATCATTTCCCGTTCATTGCCGACCGCGTGACGCTGCTCAGGCGTCAGATCGTTGTGGATGAGCAGGACCTTGGCCGGCGAGCGCGCCAGTGTTCTGAGCATCTGCTGCGCGGCCATTTTTTCGTTGACGATGACGACGTAGTCCGGCGCGTCGGTGCGTCGTGCAACCTCTTCGGCCTGGCGCTGCATCAGCAGATGGTCGCGTTCCGCGTACAGCACTTCCAGTTGCATATCGAAGGTCTGCGCCGCCATCGCCATGAATCGGGAGACCAGTTGCCAATGCTGTCCCGTACCGCGTTGCACCGCTTCGCCAGGGTTGAGGAACACCACGCGCGGCGCACGCCTCTCGGCGAAAGCCCGTCCGGACGCGCAGGTCAGGCCGGCGTACGCGCAGGTGAGCAACGCTTGCCTACGATTCATAAGACGATTCACTCGATTGCCGCCAGGGCGCGCGGCTGCGCTTCGTGCGAGGATCGCGCTTACGCGACGGACACGGCAACGCACATTCTACGTGCCACGCCCGCGTTGGCAATATTCGCCCTGGGGTTGACTGGCTTGGGTGACGAAGGAATCAGGCGGGACATCGTGCCGGTTCCGTTACCCGGCCAGCGCCGCGAGCAACTGATTCTTGACGATCGCGGTGGCTAGCGGCTGCCGCCCGAATTCATACCAGGCAATGTGCCGGCGCCACGCCGTGCCCGGAAGCGACTTCACCGACAGCAACGGGTCCTCGTCCCAGGCGGCGTGCCGCAAACGCGGCACGATCGACACACCGATGTTCTGCCGCACCAAGTCGGCAATCGCCGCGATCGAGTTCATTTCCAGAATCGGGTTGACCTCGACGCGTAGCCGCCGAAGCACGCTCGCCACATGGGTGCCCGTCAGCGATGACGCTTCGAAGCCGATGAACGGATAACGCTTCAGCAGCGAGGCGACCGGTACATCCGCCGGGGCGATCGCCGGATTGGCCAGCAGCACCAGTGGCTCATCGTAAAGACGCTCCCACGACTCGGGTAGCGTGGTTGCCCGCGGTTCGCTGATGATCACCGCCGCGTCGATTTCCCCGGCGCGCACCTGGCGCTCCAGTTCACCGCTGTTGCCGTGCGTGAGGCGCACCTTCAGGCCGGGGTAGGAGACGCGCAGCCGGATCACATTGGCCGCCAGAAAACCCATCGACGACACCGTCGAGCCGATCGTGATCGAACCTTCAATGCTGAGTTCGTCGGCCACGCCGCGCAACAGCGAGTCGTACGCGGCCACCACCGTGCGCGCCTGCTGGATGATCGAGCGGCCGGCTTCGTTCAACTGGATGCTGCGCCCGCTGCGGTCGAACAACTGGCGCTGGCACACGCGTTCCAGCGTGCGCATCTGCGCGCCGACGGCGGCGTGCGTGAGCGCCATGCGATCGGCGGCGGCCGCCATCGTCCCATGTTTCTCGATGGCGAGAAACGTCCGCAGCATTCGAATTTCACTCATGCGGGATCTCCTCCAGGGCCTTCGGGACGTGCACGGATCGCACGATTTTTCCCCGTCTCCACGCGTTGCATGATCGCACGAAACGAAAAATTTTCTTTCCATTCGATAAAGAAAATAACGCTTTTTATTTTGTTTGTGGCCAATGAGAATCGATTGGTCACAAATCAGGCCGATGGCGTCGGCGCGAGTCCTGTCCCGCTTGATGCCGTCGGCGGCAGCCAGGGTGAGGAGTCCCACACATGTCGCAAATCCAGCAGTTTCCGCAGTTTCCATTCGTCAGCGTGTCCGGCAAACCGTATGAACGCGGCCTGCAATATGGACGTGCCGCGGCGGCGCGTGTGCGCCTGAGCGCATCCCGCTACGGCCAGACGCTGCGCAATCTCGGCTACAGCGAGGCGTCGCAGACGGCGCTGATCCGCTCGCTCGAACAGGTCATCGGCGAGTTTCAACCTGCGTACCTGGACGAGATGCGCGGCATCGCCACCGGCGCGGAAGTGTCGTTCGAAGACATCGTGATGATCAATGCCCGTACCGAGGTGCTGGCCAAGGCGCGCGCCGAAATGGCGCTGCAAGCCGACGACGAAGACGGTTGTACCGGCGTGCTGGTGCTACCGTCGCGCACGTCGACCGGGCAGTTGATCCATGCGCAGAACTGGGACTGGAAGGCCGATTGCGTCGACACCGGCATCGTCTTGCGCGTACGCAACGACGACGGCCCCGATTTCCTGACCTTCGTCGAAGCGGGCGGTCTTGCGCGCAGCGGGCTCAATGCCGCGGGCGTGTCGATCACCGCGAATTATCTCGAGTCCGAACGCGACTTCACGCAGATGGGCGTGCCGCTCTCGCTGCTGCGCCGGCGCGTGCTGGAAGAGCCGGTGTTCGCGAACGCGTTGCGGGTGATCGCCACCACGCCGAAATCGTGTTCGAACAACATCATGCTCGGCATGGCCGAGGGCTTCGGCATCGATTTCGAATGCGCGCCGAACGAAGCGTTCCCGATCTATCCGGACGACGACCAGATGATCGTGCACGCGAACCACTGGATCAGCCCGGTCGCCCGCACCAAGCTGCTGGATACCGGTTGCGAGAGCTCGCCGGACAGCTATTACCGCGACTGGCGCGTGCGTCAGTTGCTGAAGGCCGCGCCGAAGGTGGATCGTGACGCGGTCAAGGCCGCACTGTTCGATGCATTCGCTACGCCGTTTTCCGTGTGCCGTCCGCCGCGTCCGGGCACGCGCCACACGATGACCGCGACGGTCGCGATGATCGTCATGGTGCCGGCCGCGGGAGAAATGGACGTCGCGCCGATGCCCGCGCTCAACCGGATTTTCACCCGCTACAGCCTGCACCACGAACCGCTCACCGAGGTGCCGTGAGTTGTGAATAAGCACGTGTGCCGCGCAGTGCGTGGCACGCACGAGACCGTTGAAATCGTCAGAGAGGAATGACAGATGTTCGATGCAGAGACGCGATCCACTCCGGGTCATGAGAAAGCGCAAGCGCTGTATGACCTGGGCTCGACCACCGTGTACGCGAGCCGCCACGATCCGCGCTTTCCGTATGCGCTGTATGTGCCGCCCGAAGTCCTGACACCCGGCAACGACGTCGAACTGGTTGTCGTGATGCACGGCACGGGGCGTCAGTTCACGCAGTATCGCGATGCGTTCGCGCCGTTCGGCCGCTGGAACCGTTGCATCGTGCTGTGCCCGCTGTTTCCGGTTGGCGTGCGCGGCGATGGTGAGCGCAGCGGCTTCAAGCGCCTGATCGAAGGCGATATCCGCTACGACAAAGTGCTGCTCGATATGGTGACCGAAGTGGGCGAGCGTTATGGCAAGCGTTTCGACAAATTCGCGCTGTTCGGCTACTCGGGCGGTGGGCAGTATGTGAACCGCTTTGCGTACGCGCATCCGGAGCGGCTATGGGCCGCGTCGATCGGCGCGCCGGGCAACGTCACCGTGCTGGACGACACGAAGGACTGGTGGCTAGGTACGGGCGGTTTCGAGCGCCACTTCGGCAAGCCGTTCGATCTGGCCACCTTGCAGCGTGTGCCGGTGCAGATGGTGGTGGGCCGCGCGGATCTGGAAACCTGGGAAATCACGGTGTCCGAAGATAGCCCGATGTATCTGCCCGGTATCAATGATGCGGGCGCGACGCGCCCGGAGCGGCTGCGTACGCTGAAAGCGTCGTTCGAGGCAGCCGGCGTTCGCGTGCGCTTCGACGAGATGGCCAATATCGCCCACAACGGCATGCAGGTCGTCGAGGTGGTACAGGACTTCTTTGCGCAAACATTGCGCACCCTGCGGGCCGGAGGATAAATACATGGACACCCAGCGCGATTCACGGAAGGTCTGGAAAACCATTGTATCGACGGTGATAGGAGGCACCTTCGAGTGGTTCGACTTCATGGTGTACTCCTATTTTTCGAGCACCATCGCCAGGGTGTTTTTCCCCAGCGTCGATCGCAGCGGGGCATTGTTGTTGACCTTCGCCACGTTCGCGGTCGGCTTCCTGGTGCGGCCGATCGGCGGCGTGGTGATGGGGATGGTCGCGGACCGGGTAGGGCGGGTGAAGGTGCTGTCGTGGATCATGGTGCTGATGTCGGTGGGCTCGCTGATCCTGGGGCTGACGCCGGGCTTCGCGACCCTTGGGCTCGTCGCGCCGCTGCTGGTGGTGGTCGGCCGCCTGGTGCAAGGCTTCGCGGTGGGGGCGCAATTCGCGCTGTCGTCGGTGACGATTTACGAGGTCGCGCCGCCCAACCGGAAGATGTTTTACGGCAGCTTCAACATGCTGTCGCTCGGGATCGCCGCGATGTTGTCTTCGGGGTGCAGTTACCTGCTGTCGCGTCACCTGTCGCATGCGGATCTGTCGGCCTGGGGATGGCGCGTGCCGTTCCTGATCGGCGCGCTGGTCGGGCCAATCGGTTTCTACATCCGCCACCATGTCGACGAGTCGGATGAATTCAACCGGTTGCAGGCACGCCCCGCGGCGCGGGCGCCCATGCACGAGCGGCTACGCGATTTTGTGCGTGAGAACGGCGATGCCGTAGTGTGCGCGATGGGCGTGATGATCGCCGGCACGTCGCTGAACTACGTGTGGAATGCGTATCTGCCAACCTACGCGCAGATTCAGTTGCACCTGTCGCTCAGTTCGTCGCTGCAAGGGATATTCGTCACGAGTATCGTGATGTGCGTTCTGTCACCGGTGTTCGGCTTGCTGGCGGACCGAGTCGGCGCGTATCGGCTGTTTTTCTTCTTTATCGTGGGCTGGCTGATCTGCGTCTTTCCGCTGTTCGCGTATTTGCTGGCCGACCCCACTGAGAGCCGTCTGATGATCGTTCGGGTTGTCGGCATACTCTTCCTGACCCTGCAAGGCGCCGCGCATCCGGGGATGCTGGTCAAGATATTCACCGTGCAGGGACGGTCCACCGGCGTGGCTATTTCGTATAACACCTCGGTCATGCTGTTTGGCGGGTTGGCGCCGTTCTATATCTCGCTGGTGGCGCGTTTCACGAACGCGCACTTCATTCCGCCGAGCTACCTGTTCGGTACCGGGTTGCTGGCGATCGCGCTGGTGCTCGTTTCGCGCACTGGGCGGCGGGTATTGCAGGAGGACCGGCTGGAGCGCATGCAGCGGCGTGCGGCACGCGAGACCGGTATGCAGCGCGCGAACTCGGGTGATCCGGTGGTTTAGGTTGGGCGGGCTGTCCGATTAACCTGGAACAGCTCCGCGCACATGAAATCGACGAACACTCTGAGCTTCGGCGACAACTGCCGGCTCGATGGCCATAGGATCGAGAACTGTCCTGGGGCGATCTGATGCTCGTCGAGCAACGTCGTGAGCGTGCCTGCCGCGAGCGCGTCGCGCACCAGAAAGTCCGGCATGTACCCAATGCCGAAGTTCGCGATGACAGCCTCACGCAACGCCTCCATGTTGTTGCAGGTTATCGCCGTGCGCAGGTTCGCCGGCTCACCGCCATCCGCCAACAATTCCCACGGCTGGAGCTTGCCTGTGGTTGGAAAACGGTAGCGCACGCACGCGTGCATTTCCAGATCTCGCAGCGTATGCGGCACGCCGGCTTGCGCGAGATAACCGGGCGACGCGCATAGCGTGAAACAGAACGCGCCGAGACGGCGTGACATCAGACTCGAATCCGTCAACGTGCCGCTGCGGATGACGGCGTCAAAACCGCCTTCGACGACGTCCACTAGCCGGTCGTTGAAATCCAGATCGAGTTCGACATCGGGATAGCGCCGGGTGAATTCCGGCAGTACGGGCAACAGGAAGCGATAACCGATCGCGGGCAGGCTGACGCGCAGCCTGCCGCGTGGCGTTTGCGCGGCCTCCGACAGCGTCGCCTCGGCATCGCGCAGATCTTCCAGTATCCGGTGACAGCGGTCGTAGAAGTGACGTCCCTCGTCGGTGAGCGTGACCTTGCGTGTGGTGCGGTGAAAGAGCCGCACGCCGAGCGATTGTTCCAGCTTTGCGATCGTCTTGCCGACCGCCGATGCCGAGATGCCGAGCTTGTGGCCGGCGGCGACGAAGCTAAGCGCCTCCGCCGTGCGCACAAACGCGACGATTCCATTGAGGTTGTCCATCTCGCTCTGACATTTGTGTCGCTGATCGAATTCAGGAATTTAACTCCTTGATCAGCGGAATTCCACGTGGTTTTTATCTGATTGAATCCGAATTATCGTTGATCGCTCTGCCGGGAGTGCGCGTCCGCGGGACGTTGCGCTGACCGGCGTCCTTTGGGGGAGCGTCAATGAGCAACACTTTTTCTTCCGTTTCATTAGGGCGGCCAGTCGCCATTCTCACGGCCGTTTGTCTCGCTGCGCTCGCATTGCCGCTCAGTTTTTCGGCCGGTGCGCTGGCCACGCCCGCGATCGGCCGGGAGCTCGCGGGTGGCCCGGTCGAGATGAACTGGATCACGAACGCGTTCATGCTGACCTTCGGCAGCCTGCTGATGGCGGCGGGGGCACTCGCGGACCGGTACGGGCGCAAGCGCTTATTCGCGATCGGCGTAAGCGGATTCACGCTGGTCTCGCTGTTGCTCGGCTTCGCGCCGTCGATCCTGATTGTCGATCTGCTGCGTGCTGTGCAGGGTGTTGCCGCCGCGGCCGCGCTGGCGGGCGGGACTGCGGCGCTCGCGCAGGAGTTCGATGGCCGCGGGCGCACCCGGGCCTTCAGTCTGCTCGGTACGACCTTCGGGCTTGGGCTTGCATTCGGACCCGTGCTAGCCGGTTTTATGATCGAGCGCTTCGGCTGGCGAGCGATCTTCGCGACGGGCGCCGTAGTGGGCGCTCTGTCGCTGCTGTTCGGCGTGCCGCAGATGCGTGAATCGCGCGACCCGGACGCGCAGCGTATCGACTGGGCGGGAATAGCGACGTTCACCGGCGCGTTGTCGTGCTTCACGTTCGGTGTGATCCAGTCGTCAGAGAGCGGCTGGTCTAGCCCGCTCGTCGTCGGATTCCTGTTGGGCGCGGCACTGCTGGGCGCAGCGTTCTGGGTAGTCGAAACGCGAGTCGCGCGGCCCATGCTTGATGTGTCGTTGTTCCGCTATCCGCGGTTTGTCGGTGTACAAGTGCTGCCGATCGCGACCTGCTACTGCTACATCGTGCTGCTCGTCGTGCTGCCGCTGCGTTTCGTCGGGGTCGACGGCTACAGCGAGATCGACGCCGGCTTGCTGATGCTCGCGCTGTCCGCGCCGATGCTCGTCGTACCGATCGCCGCTGCGATGCTGACGCGCTGGATGTCCGCCGGTGTCATCTCGGGCATCGGCTTGCTGATCGCCGCAACCGGCTTGTACTGGCTGACCGTTGTGCTGCGCGGCGGCGCGAGCGATGCCGCGATCGCACCCTTGCTCACAATCGGCATCGGCGCAGGGATGCCCTGGGGATTGATGGACGGCCTGTCGGTGAGCGTCGTGCCGAAGGAGCGTGCCGGGATGGCGACGGGTATCTTCAGCACCACGCGCGTTGCAGGCGAATGCATTGCACTCGCGACGGTCAGCGCAATTCTGGCCGTACTCACGCAGGCACGCGTGCAGTCGACCCTGAGGCCGCATGCCGTATCCGCCGACGTATCCGAGGCCGCGGCGCGACTGGCTGCAGGCGATCTCGACCGCGCGTCGGCGCTTCTTCCGGATCTCGCCCGTGCGACGTTGCAGCATATCTATACCGATGCGTTCGGTCTTTTGCTCGGCGGATTGACCGTCGTTACGCTGCTCTGTGCGATTGCGGTGTTCGTGATTCTTGGCCGTACTCGCGCCGACGACGATGCGTTGGCTCCTCGGGTCGAAGCGGCCGGTCGCAGCGCCACCTGAATCCGTAAGTTGCCGTAAGGGTCGGTGCATGCCGGCCGTTGCGGGCCAGGATAAACCCGTAGTAACATCCTTTCAATTAATAATGATTCTCATTACAATAGCGCTGTACGATCTTTTTCCACCGGCAGACTCTCCCATTTTTATCGATGCATCCTCATCCGATCTATTTCGTGATCCTCACTGTTCTCGCGTGCGGTTCGTCGCTAACCTATGCGCAAACCGCCGCTTCGGACTCTTCGGCCGCACCTTCGTCGTCATCAAATACGCCATCTTCGCCTTCCGACGATAAAACCAGCTCTACCGCGCCCGCTGCCGGCAGCGAACTCCCTACAGTGAAAATCACGGGGACCAACTCACGCAGTGCCGCATTCGACATGCCCGCTGCCGCACAGGTCACGAAGTCATCCGTTCCATTGAGCGAAACGCCACAATCGATCAGCGTGGTGACGCGCGATCTGATGGATGCGCAACAGGTCCAGACGCTTAACGACGCCCTGCACGATGTGCCCGGCGTGATCTCCGGCACCTATGGTCGCCGCGGTTGGGACGACTTCATCATCCGCGGACAGACCGCGTCGGATTCGGTCTATCTCGACGGCCTGCGCACGGCGATCAACAACCGCTTCGCCGAAGAAATCTTCGGCTTGCAGCAGATCGAAGTGCTTAAGGGGCCGGCCACGCTGCTCTCCGGTCTTGTGCTGCCCGGCGGCATGGTCAACATGGTCAGCAAGCGTCCGGAAGCCGATGAATTCGCCAACGTGGATTTCACGGTCGGCAGCCACGGCTACTACCAGGCGAGTGTCGATATGGGCACGCCGCTGTCGGAGAACGGCAAAGCCGCGTTCCGCATCAACGCGCTCGCGATGAACTCGAATGACGCCACCGATTACGTCTGGTCGCGCAATCGCTATATCGCGCCGTCACTGTCGCTCGATCTCGGCCCGCGCACCGAATTCACGATTCTGACGAGCTATCAGGAACGCAATTACATCCGTCAGCAAGGTCTGCCGTGGTCCGGCTCCGTGCTGTCGAATTCGCACGGCAGTCTTTCGCGCAGCCTGTTCACGGGCGAACCCGACGAGCGGCCTTATTCCGGGCACGAGGCGCGCGTCGGCTACAGTTTTGCGCATCATTTCGATTCGGGATGGACGGTGAATCAGAATTTCCGCTGGCAGCAGTTTTCGATCGGCGGTCAACTCGTCTCCGCCGGTAAGGTTGCTTCGAACGGCACCACGCTCAGCCGCACCGCCACCGATTCGCAATGGTCCGGCGACACGCTCTCGTTCGACAACAACGCGCAAAAGACCTTCGACACCGCGCTTGGACGCCATGAAATCACGGCGGGCATCGACTATATGCGCGGACGCGAGGACGCAACCACGTACGCGTGCACGGTCGGCTCGATCAATATGTATAGCCCGGTCTACACGGGCACGATCACTTGCCCGACCAAGCCGAAGACGCACACGTACACGACGATTCGCGACCTCGGCTTCTATCTGCGCGACCAGATCGCGCTCGGCGAGCGCTGGCGCGTGCTCGCGGGCGTGCGCTACGACGATGCATCGAGCGACTCGCTCAACAAGCTCACCAACACGCGCAGTGACAATCCGTCCAGCGCGACGACCGGCTCGGTTGCCCTGATGTACGAATTGTTCCCGGGCGTCCGGCCCTACGTGAGCTACGCGACGTCGTTCTATCCGAACAGCGGTGCGGACGTGAACGGCAAAGTCTTCGATCCGGAGACCGGCAAGCAATGGGAAGCGGGCGTGAAGTTCGACATCGAGAAGGGACGCACCAGCGTGACGGTCGCGGCGTTCGATCTGCGTCGCCGCAACGTGCTTGAAGACGATCCGAACAACGACGGCTACAGCATCGCGGTGGGCGAGGAGCATTCGCGCGGCTTCGAATTCGGCTTCAACACCGAATTGACGAAACATTTGAGCTTGACGGGCGGTTATGCCTATACGTCGGCCGTGATCGCCGACGACGGCGGCCAGGAGCCGTCGACAGACGGCGTGCGCATCAACAACGTGCCGCGTCACAGCTTCAACGTGTTCGCGCGCTACAAGCTGCCAGGCGAACTGTATCGCTGGGAAATCAACGGCGGCGTGCGCGGTCAGAGTAATCTCTATGCGTACGGCTACACGATTCCGGGCTTCGTCGTCAGCGACGTCGGCGTGGGTTATACGGCGCCGCGCTGGCACGCGGCGCTGCGCCTGAGCAATATCTTCAACAAACACTACTACACCGGCGGCCTGAGCAATGCCGTGGCGCTTGGCGACGATCGCTCCATCATGCTCACTGTCGGCTATATGTATTGAACGTCGACTGAATGCCCGTGCCACACGGGCATGCCTGCGCTATCGCGCTATCGTAATTTCGAGGCTACGTTCACCGCTGCGCGACGCCGCGAAGCATGCCTTCGCGAGCCCGAGGCAGACCGAGCCACAGGAAATTATTCCGCCTTCCGATAATCCGGCGCGGCCTCGACGACGCAGCGAATGAACTCGGCAATCGCCGCTCGTTGAGTTTGCCCGCCACGTTCGACGAGCCCGATCTCACGGGTGAAGGTATGCTCGCCGAGCGACAGCTTATCGACACCTCGCGGAATATGCAGCGAGGCAGCATCCGGTATCAACGCGATGCCGACGCCTTGTTCGACGAGGCCGACGATACCTTGCAATTCATCGAGTTCGACGACGTCGTGCACGTGCACACGTATCTTGCGCAGAAAGCGTTCGACGAGACGACCGCCAAACGAATTCCGGTCATAGCGAATGAACGGCTCCGATGCGAGCAATTCGCGCCAGGGCGTCTTTGCGAGTTTCCTGGGCACGAGTAGAACGAACGGCTCGGCGCAGAGGAGGTGCCACTTCAATTCGGCGGGCAACGCGAACGGCGGTTTGATGATGAGGGCGGCATCCACTTCGCCGGAGTCGACCTGCGCCAGCAGATTCAACGAGACGCCGGGCACGACGCGTACGTGCCATCCCGGCGAACTCACACGGAACTTTTGAATCGCGGATACCAGCAACGAAGCCTGAGCCGAGGCAATGGCGCCGATGCGAAAAAAGCCGGTTGCGCTCGAGTCGCCGGCCTGATCGGAGAGCGTTGCATATTGCCGAAGCAGATCTTCCGCGACGGCCGCGGTCCTGATGCCGGCTTCGTTAAGTGTCGCGGAGCGCCCGGTTCGCTCAAAAAGCGAAAACCCCAGATCTTCTTCCAGCCGTTTGATTTGCGCGCTCACCGCCGATTGCGTCAGTCCGATATGCGAGCCGGCATTGCCAAAGGTGCCGAAACGGACTACGGCAAGAAACGTCTTGAGTTCGCGCATCATGGCGTCTGGGGCGGCGGGGTGGCCGCAGGCGTTGGTATGGCGTGTATTTCATCACAAAGCGGCGGCGCAAAGAAATCAGACCGCTTGTACCGATGGCAGCGGGCATTGCTTTCAGCCTGCCGCGAGCGAACTCAAAGCAGTTTCAGGTCGTCGGTGCGGACATCGCAGATCAGCATGTGGCCGGGCGCATGCGTGATGCAGATCGGCGGGCGCGCTTCGATCACCGCGGCTTGTGGTGTGACCCCGCAGCCCCAGAACACGGGTATTTCACCATCGAGAATCGCGGTCAGCTCGCCCTCGTCGGGAACACTGACATCGCGGATGCCGATCGCGTCCGGATCGCCGATATGAACGGGCGCGCCATGTGCGCCGGGCAGCTTCTCGCAGACGGCATACGCGATCGCTGCATCCTCCGGCGTGTAAGGCCGCATCGACACCACCATCGGCCCGCGGAAAGCGCCCACCTGCCGCGTCTGAATCGACGTGCGGTACATCGGCACCACTTTCTGTTCGTCGACGTGACGCACGCTCAGACCGGCAACCTGCAAAGCGTGTTCGAACGACAGCGAGCAGCCGATCACGAAGCCGCCCCAATCCGCTTGCCACAACGCCGAGACATCGTCGAGTTCTTCGACCAGTTCGCCGTTGCGCCACACGCGATAACGGGGCAGGTCGGTGCGCAGATCGATGTCGTCGCCAAGTACTGGCACAAGGCTGCTGCCGGGTTCGGTCATGCCGATCAACGGACAGGGCGTCGGATTGGCGCGGCAATAGGCGGCGAAATCGTCCGCCCACGCCTTCGGCAACACGACGAGGTTGCCTTGCGCGTACCCAGGCGCCATGCCGCTGGTGTTGCCGTTGAAGCCCGCCCGTATTCTCGCGCGCTCGGCCCTGGGCGTTGGCGCGAGGGCGGCTTGCGCCTCAATGTGGGTGCTGACTGTCATGGTTTGCGTCATGCCGGGTGTCCGTGTCGAGGGGCGAAGTGAGCGCCGCGTGTGCCGGTGTCAGGTGAGCGATGCGTCGGCCGTTTCCTGGATGCCGGCGAGGGTCACAAGCGCGACCACCGCGGCGCCGACGAGCAGGAAGGCGGGACTCAGCAGATTGCCGGTGTGGCCGATCAGCGCGGTGGCGATATACGGCGTGACACCGCCGCCGAGAATCGCGCCGAAGTTGAAGCTGAATGCCATGCCGGTGTAGCGCACGCGAGTGGGGAACTGCTCGGTGTAGGTCGGATAACCGACCGACTGTACGATCGGCATCGGCAACGCGACGATGAACATCGCGAGAAACGCCAGCGGCATATTGTGATGGTTCATCAGCATCATCATCGGGATCACGAGGATCGCGTACGAAGTGAAGCCGATCGCGAGCACCCTGCGGCGTCCGATCCGATCGGACAGTGCGCCCCAGAGCGGCATCAATGCGGCCATCGTGATGCTGACAAACGACATCATCCAGAAGACACTGGTCTTGTCGTACTTCAGGTACGTGATCATATAGATGCTCATGAACACGAAGCCGACCCAGTACCCGGTATTCTGTCCGAACGACACCAGAAATACCTTGAGCATCGCCCCACGATGATGGGCGAAGACCTCACGCAACGGCGCCTTGACGGGCTCGCTTGCTTCGAGGACCTTCTTGAACGCGAGCGATTCGTCAATACGCCGGCGCATATACGCGGCAATCACCACGAGCGGCACCGCCATGAGAAACGGGATGCGCCAGCCCCAGTCGTGCAGTGCGGCGCTACTGACCGATGCAGTCGTCAGTCCGCAGACAGCCGCCGCAAGCGAACCGCCGATCGCGACACCGACCGGCGTTGCGGAACCAAACAGGCCGCGTTTGCCGCGTGGCGCCGATTCGGCAACGTAGGCCGCGGCGCCGGTCACTTCGGCACCGGAAAAGAAACCCTGAACAAGCCGTACGGCGAGCAGCGCAATCGGCGCAAGGACGCCGGCAGTGGACGCCACCGGCAACAGGCCTACGGCAGCCGTTGCGATGCCCATGCCGATCACCGTGACGAGCAGGACCGAGCGGCGTCCGATTCTGTCCCCGATCCGGCCGAGCACGATGCCGCCTATAGGGCGCATCAGGAAAGCGCTGCCGAACACGGCCAGTACGGATAGCAGCGACGCGGTGGCGTTGTCGGCAGGAAAGAACAACGGTCCGATGATCGCGGCCATATAACCGTACACACCGAATTCGTAGTACTCGATCGCGGTGCCGGCGGTTGCGGCGATGGCGGCTTTGCGAGCGGTCGTGCCGGGTATGGACGAAGATGGCGTCGTTTCGACATCGAACTCTGCTGCTGAGGCATTCGACATGATGATTCCCACGTGACGGTAACACTAGGACGAGATAAAAAGAGCGTCCGATTCCTTCGATGCGAGGTCGACGCACGATCGGTGGCTTCGGTTCACCCAGCTAGGGTTGGCTGCATGCGTTTGGCACGGGCCGGAGCAAAAAACAACGAGGAAACAAACTCTCAATTGATAAGCATGCCGAATATAAGTATGGATACCCGGGTGTGACAGGATCGAACGGCTCAGTCCGGAATGAAGTGGGCCACAGTCTGGCCTTCCTCGACCATTTCTCCTTCTGCGAGCAGATACGACGCAATGTGGCCCGACACGTCCGCTTCGACCGGGATTTCCATCTTCATCGATTCGAGTACGAATAGCTCGGCGCCGGCCGTCTGATGAACGCCCGGCTGCGCAACGATTTTCCAGAGCGTGCCGGTGGTTTCGGCGATGATGGGGATGGCAGGTTGAGTCATGATGTTCGTTCAGACGTGGCAAAGGGTTGAAGTTGTCGGCGCTTTAACGAGAACACCCGCGCGGGTCAGCGCGTCGCGGATCTGCTGGGCGAAGTTGGCCGCGCCGGGTTGATCGCCGTGTATGCAAAGCGTGTCCGGCTGCACCGGCACCCAGGCGCCGCTGAGCGCGCGTACGCGGCCTTCTTCGAGCATGCCGAGCACCTGTCGAACCGACTGGTCGACATCGGTGATGAGCGCCGCCGGATGGCCACGCGGCGTCAGCGTGCCGTCGTCCTGATAGGTACGGTCGGCGAAGACCTCCTGCGCAACGGACAAGCCCGCATCCCGTGCGGCATCCACTAGCTGGGAGCCGGCAAGACCGTAAAAGATCAGGCTTGGGTCGATATCCCGGACGGCAGCGCACAATGCATCTGACACGTCACGGTCGCGGGCGGCCAGGTTGTACAGCGCGCCATGTGCCTTCACGTGCGCGAGGCGCCCGCCCACGGCTTCGGCGAAAGTCTTGAGCGCACCGACCTGATACACCGTGATGTTGTAGATCTCGTCTACGCTGAGCTGCATCGTCCGGCGACCGAAGCCTTGCAGGTCGGGAAAGCCTGGATGCGCGCCGATCGCCACGCCGGCACGGTGTGCAGCACGCACCGTGGCCGCGATAGTCTGCGCGTCGCCCGCATGAAAACCGCAGGCGATGTTGGCGGACGTCACGTGCTGAAGTATTGCTTCGTCACTGCCGAGGCGATACACGCTGAAGCTTTCGCCGAGATCGCTGTTGAAGTCGATTTCAACCATGGCCGTGTTGTTCCAGTGCGGCGAAACAGTCTTCCTGCAATAGCAGAAGCCGTTGCGCGGTTTCCAGATCGACGCAGGTGAAACGCACGGATTCGCCTGGCATTTTCTGGGCGAGCCGGGGCAGATCGACCGCGCAAACGTGGGCGATCTTCGGATAGCCGCCGGTGGTCTGCCGATCCGCCATCAGGATGATGGGCTGGCCGTCCGCCGGTACCTGGATAGCACCGAAGCCGACCGCTTCGGAGGCGACGTCGCGTGGTGCGCTCAAATCGAGCCGCCCGCCTTCGAGGCGATAGCCCATGCGGTCCGATTGCGGCGCGAGCCGGTAAGGTTCATGCAGAAAAGTTTGTTGCGCCTGCATCGAAAAGTATTGCCATTCGCGGCCTGGCAGCACGCGGATCGGCGCGTCCGGCGCGCTCAGAACGTTTTCGTCGAATAGTGTCGGGCTTGGGTGGTGCGGCACAGGTCGGGTCGGTGCATGAGCGGTGAGCAGGTCGCCTTTCTTCAATGGGCGTCCCGCGTGACCGCCGTAGCCGCCTCGCGTGTAGGTGCTGGCGCTTCCCATCACCGGATCGAAGCGGAAGCCGCCGCGCACCGCGAGATACGCGCGCAGGCCGCTGCGGCGCTTGCCGAAAGAAAGCTCGCTGCCGGCGGGCACGATCGTCGCGCGATCGAGCGGGACCGGCACGGCGTCGAGCTTCGCGTCGAGATCGGCGCCGCTCAGCGCGATCACGGTGTCGTGCAGGAATCTCAGCGTCGGTCCCATCAGCGTGATTTCAAGCGTTGCATTCGTCGATGCATTGCCGACCAACGCGTTGGCAATACGGTGGGCACGTTCGTCCATGGCGCCGTTTGCCGGAATCCCGAGATGCTGGAAGCCAACACGGCCGAGGTCCTGAAAGGTGCTCAATGCGCCGGGCTTGATCACTTCGATGTTCATCGCGAGGCTCCCGGGTGTTCGTTGAGCGCGTCGAATTGAGCCGCGCTGATCGGCACGAAGCGGACCTGATCGCCGGCCTGTACGAGGCACGGTTCGGCGCGCGATGGCGCGAACAGCGACAGCGGCGTACGGCCGATCAGATTCCAGCCGCCCGGCAGCGTCAGCGGATAAATCACCGTTTGCCGGTTCGCGAGCCCGATCGAGCCTGGCTGGACAGCCGTGCGAGGTGTTGCACGCCTCGGCAGCGAAAGCGTTTCGTCGAACAGGCCGATATACGGATGTCCCGGTGCAAAGCCGAGCATCATCACGTCCACAGGTGCGCGGCTGTGATGTTCGATGAGTTCGGCCGACGACAGATTGCATGCGCAAGCGGCTTCGTCGAGATCGGGGCCGTGTTCGCCGCCGTAGCACACGGGAATCTCGACAATACGGGTCGTCGCGCGCTGCACGATATCGACGGTTTGCAGCATCGCGCCGAGCGCATCGCGGACCGTGTCGAACGGCATCCGCCGGATTGCGTCGCGCGGCACGCGTGCCGGATCGTAGTGGACGCCGACCGTCGTCAAGGCCGGAACGACGTCCGTGACGTAATCGGGCCGTGCCGATGCGATTCGCGCAGCGAAGGCGCGCGCCATCCGGTTGGCCTGCACGGTGTCGCCGCCCGCCAGTTCGACGATGAGCAGCCGTTCCCCTGATGGATGGATTGTCCACGACGGCGCGAGCGGCGCTACCGCGCTGTGTTTATGGGCGAGGAGTGACGAGCTCACAGTGCCACCGCCACGGAGGTGGGAGCCGCGACCGTCGGGATCAGCGTGGCTGCCTCGCGCTGAACGAAGCTGGTATCGACGTCGCCGGCAACGAACGACGGATGCGCCATCAGGCGTGCAAGAAACGCCGTGTTGTGCTGGATTCCCTCGATGCAACTCGCCGCGAGCGCTTCGGACATCACAGCGCGCGCTGTCTCGCGGGTCGCACCGAACGCGATGAGCTTGGCGATCATCGGATCGTAGAACGGCGAGATCGTGTCGCCTTCGCGCAGGCCCGTATCGACGCGCAAGCCATCGAGCCTGTATGACAGATCGTAACGTGTCAGCTTGCCTGGCGACGGCATGAAGTTCTTCGCCGGATTCTCCGCGTAGACGCGACACTCAATCGCCGCGCCGTGCCGACGGATATCGTCCTGCGCAATACGGCGGAGATCGCCGGACGCCAGCAGTATCTGCGCCTGCACGAGGTCCCAGCCGGTGATCGCTTCGGTCACACCATGCTCGACCTGAATGCGCGTGTTCATTTCGAGGAAGAAGAACGCGTGCGTCTGCGCATCGACGATGAACTCCACGGTACCCGCGCCGCTGTAGCGTTGCTGTTCGGCGAGAGCGACGGCGGCCTGCGTCATACGTTCCAGCACGTCGGCCGGCAGGTTGGGCGCGGGACTCTCTTCGACGATTTTCTGAAAGCGGCGCTGCACCGAGCATTCGCGTTCGAAGAGATGAACCGCGGAGCCGTCTCCGTAGCCGAACACCTGAATTTCGATGTGCCGGGCACGGGGCACGTAGCGCTCGAGATAGACGCCCGGATCGTTGAATGCTTTTGCTGCAAGTGCTTGTGTGGTGACGACGGTCTCGCGCAGCGTGGCGGGACTGTCGACCCGCTTCATGCCGATACCGCCACCGCCACCCGAGGCCTTCACGAGCAGCGGAAAACCGACACGTTGCGCTTCGTCTTCAAGGCGCGACAGATCGTCGGGCGAAAAACGGATACTGCCTGGCAAGACCGGAACGCCGCAATCGAGAGCGATCTGGCGAGCGCGATTCTTGTCGCCCATGTTCTCGATCGAGGCCACGGACGGGCCGATCCAGACCATGCCGCGCGCTTCGGCGGCGCTCGCAAAGGCCGTGTTCTCGGACAGGAAGCCGTAACCGGGATGGACCCCATCGGCGCCGTGCAGTGTGCCGGCAGCCAGCACGGCCTCGACGTTCAGATAGCTTTGTGAGGCAGGCGCCGGACCCACCGGGACGGCAATGTCGGCCATCGTGCAATGGAGGGCGTCAGCATCCGCGGCGGAATAGATCGCGATCGTTTCGATATCTAACTCGCGCGCGGCGCGAATGATACGACAGGCAATTTCGCCGCGATTGGCGACCAGAATCCGTTTCATGACGATAGAGGGCGATGGTGTCGAAGAGGGCGCGGCGCGTGCCGCGCAACGAGGCGGGCGAATTACTTGGCAAACAGCGAAGCCATGTTCGCAAACGCCTTCAACTCGAGTGCATTGCCCGACGGGTCGAGGAAGAACATCGTCGCCTGCTCGCCGACCTCTCCCTTGAAGCGGACGTGCGGCTCGATGATGAACTTCGTGCCTGCCGCCGTGAGCTTGCCGGCCATTTCGGACCATTGGCTCATCGACAGCACGACGCCGAAGTGGCGCACCGGCACGGCGTCGCCGTCAACGGCGCTGGTCTTGACGTGGCCGACTTCTTCCGGCGCGAGGTGAGCGACGATTTGATGACCGTAGAAGTTGAAATCCACCCAGTCTTCGGCGCTGCGTCCTTCGGGGCAACCGAGCAGTTCGCCGTAGAACTCCCGGGCCGACGCGATGCTGTGAACCGGAAAGGCGAGATGGAAAGGGGGAATGCTGGTGATGGCGTCCATGGCGTGACTGATTCTCAGTGGGGTTATCGATCTGCGTGCCGTGCCGTTGTCGTGAGACGCAACCGCTACTTCACGCTATGGAGCCAAGTCTAGATACGACAGAAATGCTCGACTACCGATATATTTTTGAACTGAGTATCGAAAAAACAGATCAATCGATGGCGATGGCGATGGCGATGGCGATGGCGATGGCGATGGCGATGGCGATGGCGATGGCGATGGCGATGGCGATGGCGATGGTGTCGCCGGTCGGCGGTGTGAAGCAGTAGCCGATCAGAAAGCGATATTCGAGGAGATACCGAAAACACGGCCTCACGCCTGAGCGGAGCCGCTACGATGCGACCCCGCGTGATACCATCGCTCACCGTTTCGAAGCATCCAACGATGCGGTGTCGCAAACGACGATAGAAACTACACCGCTGCATCGAACCCATCTAACACCGCAAAGAATGTACGCAGCCGCCTGGCCTCCACTGACGATCCTCTGAACCAGACCGCACTTTCCGCCACGCGGTTGGCGGAAGTACGGTTATCTGTGCTCGTTTCGACAAACTCGAGGCGGGCTGAGATGCCTCACCCGTGCGCATACAGATACGTGCCGGGTGGGCCGACTGTTCTTCGTCCTGGATGACAACATGCGTATGTTCAATACGGTGGCGGCGCTCGCCATTCCGTTTATCCCTCGTGCACTGGTCCGAAAAATCTCGCGACGCTATATCGCAGGCGCGTCGCTAGACGATGCTATTGAGCGAGTACAAATACTGAACGCGTCAGGGTTCAGCGCAACGCTCGACGTTCTGGGCGAAACCGTCTCGTCGGCAGATGAGGCCGACGCGATGGCTGGCGAGTACATGAAGGTGCTCGATGCTATTCAGGCTCACAGTTTGAACGCGGAAATATCGATCAAACCGTCGGCGCTTGGCTTGCTCGTCGACGAAGCAGAATGTGAGCGACGGGTTAGAGATATTCTGGAAGCGGCGGGAGCGGATAAAAATTTCGCGTGCATTGACATGGAAGATGTCCGCTGCACGCAAAGAGAGATCGAGCTTTTCGCCAGAGTGGAAGCAGACCACGCCAACGTCGGCTTGGCCTTGCAAGCCTATCTGAAGCGCACGTACGAGGACATCGAGTACCTTCTGCGCAAAAAATGCACCATGCGCATTTGCAAGGGGATCTACGTGGAGGATCAGGTGCATCTCGTCGAACGTGCGCGTAACGACAGAGCGGCGATCAACGCGCATTTTATAAACCACGTATCGCGCTGTTTCAAAACCGGCGCCTTCGTCGGTATCGCGACGCATGACGCAGGGCTCATCGACGAATTGATTTCCCTTGTGCGCCGCGAATGCGTGGACCGTACGAAATTCGAATTCCAGATGCTTCTTGGTGTGTGCGAACCCTTGCGTGACAAGTTGCTCGCCATGGGATTCAACGTCCGTATTTATGTCCCCTATGGCAAGGACTGGTACGGCTACAGTACGCGACGAATCAAAGAGAATCCGAGTATTGCTGGCCACGTGATCAAAGCGATGTTCACGCGCGAATAGCCGTCGTGGCGTCGGGTCGCTTCGTCGACACCACCGCGTATTCGTAATTGACGAGTGGATAGGCGCCCGATGCCTGCGTAGCGTGAACGGTTAGAAGAACAGGCGCAGACGGATTGGAGCAAGCACTGCGTCGCTGGTTCACCGAACAGGGCGATCTCAAGTGCTTTGCCGGTCAACGATAGTAAAGCCGGTGTCCACCCTGACGCCGAGCCGTTCGCTTTCCGGTCGCGATTCATCGGCAAAGCGGCTAAGCAATGCCTCGGCGGCTTTCTGCCCGATCTTTGCCCCGTCGACGCGAACGGTCGACAAAGCCGGATAGACGTGCGCGGCGGTACTGAGATCGCCGAAGCCCATCACCGCGAGATCGCGCGGCACGTGCAAGCCGCGGCTCGCAGCTTCGGCGAGCACGCCCTGTGCGAGGGTGTCCGAGCTGCACACGACGACCTGCGGAGAGGCTGAAGCCAGCAACCGGCTCAGTCCTTCCCGTCCAGCCTGCAAGGTCGCGGGTGCAGGCAGCACTGCAAACGATGTATCCACAATGTCATGCCGCGCGAGTTCGTCCTTCAAACTCTCGCAGCGGCGCAGGCCACGCGGATCGTCGACGGACACGATACCGAAGCGCGTATATCCCTTTCCGACCAGATGACGCGCGACCTCCTCGCCCACTTTCTCGTGTGAGAACCCGATGACCATATCGATCGGTTTGTCGGTCAGGTCCCAGATTTCTACGACCGGAATTTTCGCTTTCGTCAGCCGTTCTATCGTCGCCTCGCTGTGGCTCGTGCCGGCAAGCACGATACCGTCGGGTCTGCGGCCAAGAATCGCTTCGACAAGCGCTTCCTCGCGAGCGGTGGAGTATCCGGTCAATCCGAGCAGCGTTTGATAGCCCGACGTCGTCAGGCCATCCATCAATGCCTGGACGGTGTCGGAGAAGATCGAGTTGGCAATGGTGGGAAGCAGAATGGCGACCAGACGGCTCTTGCTGCTGGCGAGTCCACCGGCCAGCATGTTCGGCACGTAGCCGGTCGCGCGGACCGCTTCGAGCACTTTCCGCTGCGTATCGCTGCGGACCAGTTCCGGTCGATTCAGGGCGCGGGACACAGTCATCGGCGCGACGCCGGCCACGCGGGCCACGTCGATCAGTGTGACGTTTTCCGCAGCACCGGCGATCGATGGGGCCTGCTTGCGTTCGTATCTTTTTGCCATCTCTCTTCATTCTCTGCGTGATCCGCTCCAGCCGCGCTCCGATGAACGTCGGAATGCGCGGGCAAACGCGGCGCCTACTTTTCCCGCGATGCACTGAATTGCCATTTTTAACGCCCAATACGCGCATTAGAGCATGGACAGGCCGCGAATTCGCGATGTGGCGATCCCGTCCGGCCTTGCCGTATCAGTGTAAACCTCAATGATTGCGCAATCAATTTTGCTTGAATGATTGCGCAATCATTGTATGATCACGCCATGCATCGGGCGCATTCCGCGAGGTGCGCGAGTCGATTTCGGCGCGTCCTGCCGGGCGCGCCATATCGCGCCGAGCTAGCGGCGGATCACGAAAGAACAAGGAGACGAAAAGGTGGCAACAGATTCGATTCCCACAAAACGGACCCATGTCCGGTGGTTCATCCTGGCGATGATCTTCATGGTGACCGTATTCAACTACGTCGACCGGGCGACGCTTTCGATCGCCGCGCCCAGCATGCGCCACGATCTCGGTTTCGACGCGTTGACCATGGGCATCGCGTTTTCTGCGTTCGGATGGGCCTATACGGCCATGCAGATTCCAGGCGGTCTGATCCTCGACCGCTTCGGCGCGCGGGTCGTGCTTGGCCTGAGTCTCATCGTATGGTCCGTGCTGACTTTCCTGCAGGGTTACGTTCACCTGTTCACGTCTGCGTTCGTCGCGCTCTTCGCATTGCGCTTTCTCATGGGGATCGCGGAGTCGCCCGCTTTTCCCTGCAACAGCAGACTCACAGTCATGTGGTTTCCGAGCGCGGAGCGGGGTCTTGCGACCTCGATCTTCCAGTCGGCCCAATACTTTGCGCTCGCCGTGTTTACGCCGGTCATGACGTTCACCGTCAGCAGATGGGGCTGGCACTACGTGTTCTTTTCGACGGGAGTGCTCGGCGTCCTGATCGGCCTCTGGTGGCTGAAAGCCGTGCGCGAGCCGCAACGCGATCATCGCGTGAATGCCGCGGAACTGGAATACATCGCGGCCGGCGGCGGTCTTCCGAAGATGGGTGACGGACCCAGGCCTTTCAGTTGGCGGCAGGTGCGCTCCATCGCGGCCAACCGCATGATGATCGGCATCTATATCGGCCAGTTCTGCCTCACGTCGATTACCTGGTTCTTCCTCACCTGGTTTCCGACGTACCTGATCGAAGCCAAAGGCATGTCGATCCTGAAAGTCGGCCTGGTTGCGGCCATACCCGCCATTGCGGGCTGTCTTGGCGGGTTGATCGGCGGTCTCTGGTCCGACTGGATGCTCAAGCGGGGCTTCAGCCTGACCGCGGCCCGCAAGACACCGATCATCAGCGGTCTTGTCCTGTCGAGCACCATTGTTGTTGCGAACTACGTGCAGTCGACTTCCGTTGTGATTCTGGTCATGTCGATCGCATTCTTTGCCAAGGGCGTCGGCAATCTTGGCTGGTGCATTGTCGGCGACGTATCGCCGAAAAACGCCATGGGCATCAGCGGCGGTATTTTCAATTTATGCGGAAACCTGGCCAGTATCGCGACGCCCCTCGCGATCGGCTGGATGATCAAGAGCACCGGTTCCTTCGAAGTCGCGCTCGTCTATGTCGCGACATTGGCGCTGGTTGGTGCGTTCTCGTACCTGGTCATCGTCGGCAAGCTCAGGCGCCTCGATTCGGAGGGGCCGCCGGCTGCCGGAGACAGCACCGCCACCGTCCGGTTGAATCCCCGCCACGGCGCCTGACTTTATCGAACTTCTTTCGCTTTACAAGGACTTCAATCATGAACGCTTCCAGTACGCTTGCTTCCAGCGCCCAGTCGGGCGATCAGATCAAATGGGTGCGTGTTGCATCGACGTTTCTTCCTCTGGCTAACCCGATTAGCGATGCGAAGGTGCTGACCGGCCGCCAGAAACCGATGACGGAAATCGCCATTCTGTTCGTCGAGATCGAGACTGCCGACGGTCATCGCGGTCTCGGTTTCAGCTACTCGAAGCGCGCCGGCGGCCCGGGACAATTCGCCCATGCGAAGGAGATCGCGCCGGTACTGATCGGCGAGGACCCGAGCGACATTGCGCGGCTGTGGGACAAACTTGCGTGGGCGGGTGCTTCGGTGGGGCGTAGCGGGATGGCGGTGCAGGCGATCGGTGCATTCGATGTTGCGCTGTGGGACCTGAAGGCGAAGCGCGCGAATCTGTCATTGGCCAAGCTGCTTGGATCGCATCGCGAATCGGTGCGCTGCTACAACACGTCCGGCGGCTTTCTCCACACGCCGCTCGATCAGTTGCTCAGGAATACCGATGCTTCCCGTGAAAAGGGTATCGGCGGCATCAAGCTCAAGGTTGGACAGCCGGACTGCGCGCTCGATATTCATCGTGTCCAAACGGTGCGTAAGCATCTGGGCGACGCCTTTCCATTGATGGTCGATGCAAACCAGCAATGGGACCGGCCGACCGCACAACGTATGTGCCGCACGTTCGAGCCGTTCAACCTGATCTGGATCGAGGAGCCGCTCGATTGTTACGACGCGGAAGGGCATGCGGCACTTGCCGCGCAGTTCGATACGCCGATTGCGACGGGCGAAATGCTGACGAGCGTTGCCGAGCACTGGGAATTCATCAGGATGCGTGGCGCGGATTATCTGATGCCGGACGCGCCGCGTGTTGGCGGTATCACGCCGTTCCTCAAGGTTGCCGCATTGGCCGATCACGCGGGTTTGATGCTGGCCCCGCACTTCGCCATGGAACTGCATGTGCATCTCGCGGCGTGCTACGCGCGCGAACCCTGGGTCGAGCACTTCGAGTGGCTGGAACCGCTTTTCAACGAAAGGCTCGAGACGCGCGACGGCCGCATGATTGTCCCGACGCGTCCGGGGCTTGGACTGACGCTCAGCGATCGCGTCGCCGGATGGACCGCACAGGAGGTGGAATTCGGCAGCCGTGCCTGATGTGATGGATGGACGCGTGGCCCCTAACCACCGGGTTTGCCGGTGAATGGGGCGCGTTGTATCGCCGCGTGTCCGATTGGCTCCGGTAGACTATGTTCTCGCTAAACTCGCGGCGACAGCATGGACACCCAGCCAAGTCTCGCGGCGAACCTACACAGTTCAGGAGAGCGCATGTTCGACCACGTCAAATTCGGTGTCAGCGATTATGCAGCGAGCAAAGCCTTCTTCCTCAAGGCACTCGAACCGCTCGGCGTAGCGGTTGTCGGCGAGGGAGTGCCCACGTACGGTGTCGAGCTGAGTCCACCAGGCAAGGCTTCATTGTGTCTCTACCAGACCGAAGAAAAGCCGGCGCATCTTCACCTGGCGTTCACGGCCGAGAATCGCCAGCAGGTCGACGCTTTCTATCGCGCGGCGCTGGAGGTGGGCGGCAAAGACAATGGTGCGCCAGGCTTGCGCCCGCGCTACCACGCGAACTACTACGCAGCTTTTGTGATCGGGCCGGACGGGCACAATATCGAAGTGGTTTGCCACCAACCCGAGGCCTAACGCTTCCGTCGAGCGGACTTGCGGCCGATGCCTCCCGCAAACCTTTCAGCCAGGCGTTCCCGCTCGAACGCCTCGACAACGAAGTCGATAAACACGCGTGTTTTTGCCGGCAACTGCGCTTGCGTTGCGTAATAGATCGAAATCGCGCCGGTGTCCGCGTACCAATGCGGTAGCAGTCGTACGAGTTGCCCCCGTTCGATCGATGACAACACGTCCATATCCGGAAACAGCCTCTTTACGTCGTCTTACGCGCCGTTCGCGGCCGCCTGTTCCTCACGCGCATATTGCGTAGGCGGCCGGCCGACGTGCCGCGTGAAGGCGACGCTGAAGGTGCTGGCGGAGCTGTAGCCGACGCGCTGCGCAATCTCGGCGACACGTCCTTCGTTGCGGCGTAGCAGGTCCTTTGCGAGGGCCATGCGCCACGTGAGCAGATATTCCATCGGCGCGACGCCGACCGCGCGGCTGAAGCGTTCGAAAAAAGTCGAGCGCGAAAGCGCGGCCTCCTTCGCGAGCTCGGCAACTGTCCACGCGCGCGTCGGGTGTTCGTGCATGGTGCGGATCGCGGCCGCGAGGCGGCCGTCGGCGAGTCCGCGCACCAAGCCCGGCGACGCGCTCGTTCCTGCCGTGGACCGCAGCGCCTCGATCAACAGCACCTCCAGCAGTCGTGAGAGCACGACTTCGCGCGCGGGCCGCTGCTCGCGTGTTTCCTCCCGCACAAGTTGCACGAGCGTGGCTAGCCGCTGTTCGCCGCGGACATGCACGAGTTGCGGCAGCAGTGAGACCAGCAGAGTCGCATCCGGTGAACCGAAGCTGCAGTGGCCCGCCACCATTTGCAAGTCGATCGGGCTGTCTGGGGCGCCGATTCTGAATTCACCCTTGCCCAGCGCGGTCGGCGCCGCCGTTTCGACGCCCGGTGGAGGCAGTTCGAGGCTGGACATCGCGACGCCGTAAGCCGCAGGAATCAGGACGAAGTCACCCGACAGCAGCTCGACTGGCTCGTGTCCGTCGATCGTGAGGCGGCACCCGCCTTCGAGGATGACGCAATAGAACGGCTCGCCGGCATCCGAGCGACTGATGCGCCAGGGGCTGGCGCCGTGGACGAGTTTGGAAAACCGGGCGTTGGGCTGCAGCAGCGTTACGACCTCGGCCAATGGATCGATCATCGCCGGACTCCTGCAAATGATATTCGGATTGTTGATTGTAGCAAGTACGGTCTCGGCGATCTATCGTATGGGCACACACCAACCGTCCTGGCAACCGCAACAAGTTGCATGGAGCCGGAGTAAGTGCTTTGCATGGGGCCGGAGTAACGCGCTAAAGCGCCAACTCCGGCCGACCGCAACAAGTTGCATGGGACCGGAGTAAGCGCTAAAGCGCTAACTCCGGTCGACATAGGAGTTTCAATGAAAACTGTTCTGATCACCGGCTGCTCTTCCGGATTCGGTCTCGAGACCGCCCGCTTCTTTCTGGCACGCGACTGGCAAGTCATCGCCACGATGCGTACGCCGCGTGCCGACGTGCTGCCGCAGTCAGACCGCTTGCGCGTGCTGTCGCTCGACGTCACAAATCCAGAGAGCATTCGCGAAGCGGTCGAGGCCGCGGGCCCGATCGACGTGCTCGTCAACAACGCGGGCTTCGGCGCGGCTTCTCCGGCCGAACTCGTCCCGCTCGCGACGGTACGTGAGATCTTCGAGACCAACACCTTCGGCACGATCGCGTTGACGCAAGCGGTGTTGCCGCAGTTTCGGCAACGCAAAGCCGGCGTCGTCGTGAACGTTACGTCGAGCGTGACGCTGAGGGCAGTGCCCCTGATCGCCGCGTACAGCGCGAGCAAGGCGGCAGTGAACGCATTCACCGAGTCGATGGCGCTGGAGCTCGAACAATTCGGCGTGCGGGTGCGTCTGGTGTTGCCGGGCCGCGCGCCCGAAACCCGCTTTGGAGACAACGCGCGCGCTCGTATGCACGGCTTCGACCATGAGGCCTATGCCGATCTCGTCCAGAGCGTTCTCGCGAGGTTTGCGGATACGTCGTCCCCGGTCACCCAGGCGCAGGACGTCGCCGAAGCCGTATGGCGCGCGGCGACCGACCCGTCATCTCCGATGCGTATCCCGGCGGGAGCCGACGCCGAAGCATGGGCGGCCGAGGCTCGCTGAACGACTAGCGCCACCGCGCTGAACTGCAATCGGAAATGGTTTCTGCGCGCTACAGCGCAATACGACAAGGAGTTGCTATGCAGGACAAACCCGTCGCCCTCGTCACCGGGGCCAATCAGGGAATCGGTCTTCAGATCGCAAAGGATCTCTCGGGACACGGCTTCACCGTGCTGGTCGGCTCGCGCAATCTCGAACGCGGCGAGGCTGCGGCCAGGGAGGTTGGGTTGGACGCCCACGCGCTCCAGCTCGACGTGACGAATCAGGCTTCGATCGCAGCCGCGGCGGAGCGCGTTCGCAACGAGTTTGGCCGCCTCGACGTGCTCATCCAGAACGCGGCCATTTCGAATACGAAAAAGCGGCCCGGTCAGTCCGTCGAAGAGTACGCGAAGACGACGCGCCCAAGCAACGTGTCGCTCGATGAAATGCGCGCGGTGTGGGACACCAACGTGTTCGGTGTGCTCGCCGTGTACCAGGCGATGCTGCCGCTCCTGCGCACGACGCCTGGCGCGCGCATCGTCAACGTGTCGAGCGGCGTGGGATCGCTGACGACGAACTCGGACCCGGCCTTCGCCTACCGCGGGATATTCGGCCCGGTCTATCCAGCGTCCAAGACGGCTCTCAACGCTTTGACGCTCGCCATGGCAATCGAGCTGGAGCCGGATGGGATCAAGGTCAACGCCGTCTCCCCGGGTTTCACCAGAACGAACCTCAACGGATACGCGGGCACGGCGACTGTCGAGGAGGGCGCTCGTGAAGCCGTGCGCGTCGCGCTGCTGGGTCCGGACAGCCCCACGGGGACGTTCACGCGCTGGGAAAATGAAACGATTCCGTGGTGATGCAGGCTCGAACGCGTGATTGAAGGCGTCGAGGGAATGGGTGAGACCAATCCAATGACGATCTATCCCGCCTCAACTCGCGCGCAATATTACCGTTGCGCGCCGAATGGAAAAGCAGCGCACGTGACTGGGCTGCACTTGATACGCAAATTATTGCCGTTTATATCTGGCGTTCTCCGCGAACCAGAAAAATTAAAAGGAAGGCGCCGGATATCAGGCAGCAAGGGCAGCAATTCGATCAGTCGCCGGTGAAGTTGCTGGCGTCTTGCGTCCGGCGTTGATGCATCAAAACGTGCCGACGTATCTGGTTCGTGTCGAGAAACCGCGTCGACGGCAATGTTCTGTATCACGTCGATGCCCGGATGCATTGCGATACGGATCACGGGTTTTCCGCCAGCAGGGCCTTGATCTTCGCTTCGGTCTGTTCATAGTCGCCTTCGCCAAAATGCGTGTAGGCCACGTGCCCTTTCTTGTCGACCAGATAAAACGCAGGCCAATACTGGTTGTCGTAGGCGCGCCACGTCGCGTAGCTGTTGTCTTGCGCGACCGGGAACGTAATGCCGAAGCGTTTGATCGCCGTCTTGACGTTGCCCGTGTCGCGCTCGAACGGAAACTCGGGCGTATGGATGCCGACTACCGCCAGGCCCTGATCCTTGTATTTCTGATTCCAGGTCTTCACGTAGGGCAGCACGTGGATGCAGTTGATGCAGGTGTAGGTCCAGAAATCGACCAGCACAACCTTGCCCCGCAACTGCTGGATGGTCAGCGGATCGCTATTGAGCCATTTATCGATGCCGGTGAATTCCGGCGCGGTAGTGCTGTTGTTGACCCCGTTTGTAACGGAATTTGTTGCGGCACTGGCTGCAGGACTTGCAACGAGCGTCGCGATTGCGGTGGCGCCGGCTGCCACGGTTGCGGCAAATAGGGCGGCGGTAGCGGTGGTTTTGAGTCGGGAGAGCATGTCAGCGTCCTTTAAGAGAAGGGAAGCGATCCGGCCGTCTTTCACGAAGTCTTGAAGATGGACCGCGAGGGCAGCGAGCATTGCCACCACACCGAACGCCTGTTGCAGACTGTGTGCATGACGGGCATTCCAGCGGTTGGCATGACTGCATTGGAACGCCCATTCGTATCTGGCTTGTGTCGCCGGGGCGGCGCGGGTGCAATGTTTTGTGTCAGGGGCGCGCCCAGATACATTGGGATACAAAGCGTCGCGCGTACTGGGCTATAAATCAGCCATTGCTATCGCGGAGAGCTACATGAGCACCGAACTGTTGCAAGGATCCTGTCATTGCGGGGCCGTGAAATTTGAAGTCCGTACCGATGTCCTGCCTGCTGGGCGTTGCAATTGCAGCCTGTGCCGGCGCAAGGGCGCGCTGATGACGCCGCCGTTTGCCGCGAGCGAACTGAAGATCCTTCAGGGTGAGGAAGCGCTGACGCTCTATCAGTTCAATACGCGCACGGCGAAGCACTATTTCTGCAAGCATTGCGGCATTTATCCGTTCCATCAGACGCGTATGAACCCACAGTTGTGGCGGGTCAACATCGGTTGCCTGGAGGGCGTCGATCCGTATACGCTGGAGGCCACTATCGCCAATGGCGCCAGCCTGTCGGTCGTGGAGGACGCATGAGACGGTTCATGGCGATTCTCGCCTTCCTGGCAGGCGGATTGGCGGTGGAACTGGCGCACCCCGTGCACTGTTCGCTGGTCAACGTGAACCGGGTGCGAGTCAAGCGTCGAAAGGATTGATCGATTGATGGAAAACACCGACCACGTGCTGATCGTCGACGACGATCGCGGCATCCGCGAATTGCTCGCCACCTATCTCGAGAAGAACGGCATGCGCGTTTCGCTGGCCGCCAACGGCCGGCAGATGCGCACGGTCCTCGAGCAGGGCGCGCCGGATCTGATCGTGCTCGATCTGATGATGCCCGGCGAGGACGGTCTCGTGCTGTGCCGGGAATTGCGCGCGGGCAAATTTCGCGCGGTGCCGGTATTGATGCTGACCGCCCGCAGCGAGGAGACGGATCGTATCGTCGGGCTGGAAATGGGCGCCGACGATTACCTGTCCAAGCCGTTTGCGGTGCGCGAACTGCTGGCGCGCATCCGCTCCGTGTTGCGCCGCGCGCGCATGCTGCCGCCCGGCATGCAGGTGACGGAAACCGCGCCGATGATCGCGTTCGGCGACTGGCGGCTCGACACCACCGCGCGCCATCTGCTCGACGCCGAGGGCACCATGGTGGCCCTGAGCGGCGCGGAGTACCGCTTGCTGCGCGTGTTCCTCGATCATCCGCAGCGCGTGCTCACGCGGGATCAGTTGCTCAATCTGACCCAGGGCCGTCAGGCCGATGCGTTCGACCGCTCGATCGATCTGCTGGTCAGCCGTTTGCGGCAGCGCCTGCAGGACACGGCGCGCGAGCCCCGTTACATCAAGACGCTGCGCAGCGAGGGCTATGTATTTTCGGCGGCGGTGACCATGATCGAAGGCGGTTCATGAAGCTGAATACATTGCTGCGTGGGCCGCGCACGCTGTTCGCGCGGCTTGCCCTGATTCTCTTTGTCAGCCTCGCGCTGGTACAAACGCTGTCGGTCTGGCTCACCATGACGGAGCGGGACCAGACCATGACGAACGTGATGATGGGATACATCGAACGCGAGGTCACCAGTTCCGTCGCGCTGCTCGATCATTTGCCCGCTAACGAACGCGCCGAATGGCTGCCGAGACTGGCGCGGCGCACCTATACCTTCAATCTGGGGCCCGGCGTCGCCGGCGCGCCGCCCGATGCGACGCTCTCGGCGAGGGTGGCTCAATCGATCGCGGACGGCATCGGCAAGCGCTATCCGCTAACGGCCAACGCTGTCCCCGGTGACCCTGACCGTTTGCAGGTCCATCTGCAGTTGAGCGACGGCACCCCGCTGACGATCGACTATCACTCCATGCCTGGCGCGCCGCTGTCGCCATGGTTGTCGTGGGTGCTGGTGCTGCAACTGGTGGTGCTGGCCGCATGCTGCTGGCTGGCGGTACGGCTGGCGACGCGCCCGCTGAGCGCGTTGGCGCGAGCGGCCGATACCTTGGGCCCCGACCTGAAAGCGGAGCGCCTGCCGGAAGACGGGCCCGACGAAGTGGCGCGCGCGGCGCGGGCGTTCAATGCCATGCAGGACCGTATCAGGCTGTACATGACCGAGCGCTTGCAGATCCTGGCGGCGATTTCGCACGATCTGCAAACACCGATTACCCGCATGCGTTTGCGTCTCGACGTGATGGACGATAGCGCGCAGGGGAGCAAGCTGCAGCAGGACCTGCAGGAAATGGAAACGATGGTCAGGGAAGGCGTCACGTACGCGCGCACCATGCACGGCGCCAGTGAGGCGCCCCTGCGTATCGATCCGGACGCGCTGTTCGACAGCCTGGTGTTCGACTATGTCGATGCCGGCAAGGACGTGTCGCTGCACGGGCGAATCGACACGGCACTGGTGACGCGTCCTCAGGCGTTGCGCCGGATCGTGGGCAATCTTGTCGATAACGCGCTGAAGTTCGGCGGCGCGGCCGAGATCAAGGTCGCCGCTGCGCAGAACGGGCAGGTGATGGTCTGCGTGCTCGATCGCGGACCGGGTATTCCGGCTGAGTCGTTGGAAGCGGTGTTTGAGCCGTTCTATCGAGTGGAAGGGTCGCGCAACCGCGGCACCGGCGGCACTGGCTTGGGCCTCGCGATTGCGCGACAACTCGCTTTGGCGGTGGACGCGGCACTTTCGTTGCATAACCGGCCCGACGGCGGGCTGGAAGCAAGGCTTGTGTTGAAAGGCGTGAGCCAGGTTCCCGTCGCGCGTTGATTGCGCGGGATGGCGCCGCTTTTTCGTCGATGAGCGTGAATATCCACCTCGCGGTCTTTGTATCTCAATGTATCTCCACCGTCGATAAATACATAACGTTTCACTGGCGCTCCTCCCAGACACACGCCAGATACGTCCACGAGTTTTAATACTTCCAGGCCAGATCGTCTGGCTTCGCAAGCCAGACATGCACTGCGCTTGTGTGACTAATCTTTGAGGAGAATCAGTGATGCCGGATCAGATCAATACTCGACGTCGTCGTCTGCTTGGAACGACGGTTGCTGGTATCAGTTTGATGGAACTGGGTTTGAGCGGTCTCGCCCACGCGCAGTCGAACGGCACGTCACCCGGCACGTCATCCAATACGAAAGCGGCAACGCGTGTTGCTTCGTTCGACACGCTTCGCCAGGTCAATGCCGGAACGCTCAGCATCGGTTATGCGGAAGCGGGTCCGTGGAACGGGCCGGTGGTCATCCTGCTGCACGGCTGGCCCTACGATATCTACAGCTTCGCCGAAGTCACGCCATTGCTTGCGGCTGCGGGCTATCGGGTCATCGTGCCGTATCTGCGCGGCTATGGTTCGACACGGTTCCTATCCGCGGATACGCCCCGCAACGGTCAGCAGGCCGTGGTTGCCGTCGACATCATCGCGTTGATGGATGCATTGAAGATCGACCAGGCGATCTTCGGCGCGTTCGACTGGGGCGCGCGTACGGCGAATATCATTGCCGCGCTGTGGCCGCAACGATGCAAGGCATTGGTGTCGGTAAGCGGTTATCTGATCGGCAGCCAGGAAGCCAACCGGACCCCGCTGCCGCCGAAGGCCGAGCTGGCCTGGTGGTATCAGTTCTATTTCGCCACGGAGCGTGGCCATGCGGGGTATGAAGCGAACCGCCACGACTTCAACAAGTTGATCTGGCGTCTCGCGTCGCCTAAATGGAATTTCGACGATGCGACGTACGACCGCTCGGCTGAATCGTTCAACAATCCGGATCACGTCGCGGTGGTGATTCACAACTACCGCTGGCGTCTGGGACTGGTCAAGGGCGAGCCGCAGTACGACGAACTCGAAGCGCGTCTCGCGAAGGTGCCGACCATCTCCGTTCCGACCATCACGATGGAGGGGGATGCCAACGGTGCGCCGCATCCCGAGCCGTCAGCCTACGCGAAGAAGTTTACCGGCAAGTATGCGCACCGGAACATCGACGGCGGCATCGGACATAACCTGCCGCAGGAAGCGCCGAAGGCATTTGCCGATGCCATCGTCGACGTTACCCGTCTTTAAGCGGACGGCAGCAGACAGCTGGCGATGAACGCGCGATGACGATCGGCGCGCTCGTTCCGAGCGAAGTCAGTGAATCCACGCAAAAGCGGCAAGCGCCATCATCACCGTGATGGCGCCGCCGATACGTGTCGCAATCTGCGCAAACGGCATCAATTCCATCCGATTGGCGGCGGTCAGAATCGCGACGTCGCCGGTGCCCCCCAGGCCGCTATGCGTTGCATTGACGATCGCGGCCTCGACTGGATACATGCCGACCAGTCTGCCGACGACAAAACCCGTCACCACGAGCGTCAGCACCGTAGAAACAGCGGTGACGATATTGACCCAATGAAACGCCGTGACGATTTCGCCCCACGGCGTCATGGCGACGCTGATCGCGAACATGAGCGGATACGTAACGGCGGTCGAGAAGAAGCCATACATGAAGCGCGCGCCACCGCGAACGCACGGCGACACGACCTGGAACAGTTGCGCCGCGACCACCAGAATCAGCATCACGACCGGCGCGGGCCAGTCGAACAGTTGATGACTGAGCACGCCAAGCAGATACAGCGCAATCGCCGTGGCACCCGCGGCGGCAACCGAACTCACGTCGAATTCGAACGACTGCGGCGCGTTGCGCATTGCTGCGTCGTCGGCGTGGCTCGCGACGGTCAGACGGCCGTTGCCGGTCCAACGCGGCTTGCGCGTGCCGAGATAGCTCAACAGGCCTGCGCAACAGATGGCGGCGATATTGCCGAGCATCACGGCGGACAGCGCCTGCGCGAACAGCGGCCCCTGTTCGACACCCATGATCTGCGCATAGCCCGCCGACAACGGCAGCGCGCCTTCGCCCACGCCGCCGGCCATGATCGGGACCACGACCATGAACAACGCGTGCCGGAGGTCCATGCCGAGCGCGACGCCGACTCCGGTGCCGACGCATGCCGCCGCAACGGACCCTGCCGCGACCGGAATGAAGATACGCACGAAGCCTTTGATCAGCGTCTCGCGATCCATGCTGAGCACGCTGCCGACGATGATCGCGGCGATAAACAGGTAGAGGAAATTCGATGTTTTGGTGAAGTCGGTGACGGCTTTGACGACCGGCGCGGGCATCAGCTTGTAGTAGATGAGCATCGACGGAATGAACGCAGCGAAGATCGACGTCGCGCCGATGTGGCGAATCCAGGGAATGCGCTTCGCGAGCTCGGCGCATGTGAAGCCACCGACCGCGACGAGTGCGATACCGGTCGGCAGATCGGAGGCCAGCTTGCCGCGCAGCGTCATCACGGCAAGCACTGCGAGTAGCACGAAGTAGACCGGTGCCGGCAACGATCCGATACGCGCATCGAAGATCGCCCACCAGCGATCCTTCAATGTTGCGTGGCCGGACTGCGAATCCGCTGCCTTTGCGGCCGTTGAATTCGGCCCGGGAGTGGCCTGCTGCGTCGTGACTGCTTTCATCGAATTGTCTCCGTTCATATTTGTTGTCGGTGGGTGCACAGCCGATCGTCAAACGAGTAGCAACAGCGCGGCGCCGTACACGAGCGCGCCTACCACGAAGGTCATCACGGTGAAGCCGAGCACGCGCTGCACGCCAATGCCCGCCATCGCGACGACTGGAGCGGCCCAGAACGGCTGCAGCATGTTCGACACCTGCTCGCCCATGGCGACCGCCATCGTGGTTGCCGGCACCGACGCGTGTAATGCGACTGCGGCAGGCACGACGAACGGTCCCTGGACGGCCCAGTGACCGCCGCCGCTCGGAATGAAGAACGTGACGATCAGCGAGCACACATAGCTCCAGAACGGCAGCGTGTGCGCATTCGAAATGGCGATGAAGAAATGCGAGATCACGTCCGGCAATCCGGTTGCGTCCATCATCCCCATGATCCCGCCGTACAGCGGATACTGAAGCATCATCGAACCGGTCTGCTTCGCCGCGTTCTTGACGGCGTCCGCATAGGCGAGCGGATAGCCATGCAGGATCACGCCGGCGATGAACATCACGAAGATCACCGCGTTCACGCCTGAAAATGCCAGATGTTCGACGCGCGCGAGAATCAGAAACGCAATGCCGGCCGCACCGATGAAGGCGCTGCCAAGCCACGAATGTTCGATCCAGCGCGCGAAACTCAGCTTGCCGGTTGGGCGTTCGCGCGGCGGTGCATCGGGATGCTTCTCCGTGTCGAGCACGACGGCGTCTTCGTCGGACGGTTTGAGCCACGCGAACACGAACGGCATCGCGATCAGCATGATGATCGTCGGTACGAGGTTGAAGCCGGTGAACACCGTGCTGCTGAATGGCAGCACCTCGCCGGTCAGCTTCTGTACGACATTCATCGCGCTGCCGGGTGTGGATTGCGCAAGCGCGATCGAGCTCGAAATGCCGCTCGCCCATACGACCCAGCCGGAAAAACCCGCCGCGACGATCCACGCGAAATCCACCCGCATCCGTTTGGCCACTTCACGCGCGAGCAGGGCGCTGACAACGAGCCCCAGGCCCCAGTTGCAGAACGACGCAACCGCGACGAGCACGAACGTGAGCGCCGCCGCCTGCACAGGCGTGCGCGCGACCGACACCAGCGCTTTGAACATACGCTGCACGAGCGGCGCGTGCGCGAACGCATGACCGGTCACGAGCACTAGCGTGATCTGAAAAGCGAAAGTCAGAATATCGAAGAAGCCCTTGTACCAGCCGCCGATCAGGTGCGAGGCCGACGCGTGCGGCGCGAACGCCACCGACAGCAGGGCGACCACGACGGTAATGAGGATCGCGAGCACGAACGGGTCCGGAATGGTTCGTTCGAAAAGCCGGATGGTCGCTTCGGTGAAGCGCGTCTTGCGTACGGTTGGCGGTGCGGCTGCTGCGGGTTTCATCTTGTGTCTCCGAAGAATCTTGTGGATGACGCGTTCTATGCGCGCTCGGGTGTTGGGGATTCAGGCTGTGGTGACCGGGTTCGCCTGAGGGGGAAAACCGTACAGCGTCGCTGCGTTGTCGACCAGAATGCGGTCGCGGATCGCATCGTCGCCGGTCCACGTGCCGAGCAGATCGAACAGTCGCGCGTCGTCGGGCTTGTGCGATTCCGTCGTGTGGGGCCAGTCGCTGCCCCACACGAGGCGCTCAGGCAGCGCGTCGATCCACGCGCGCGCGGTCGAGGCGATGTCCGCATAGTTGCTGGCGATGCCTGCAACGGAGTCGAGATACGGGCCGGACAGCTTGACCCAGGCACGGCCGGAATCGGCCAGATCGCGCACGATGCCGAACGCCGGATGCGACGCGCCATCCGGCATCGGCAGACGCGCGAGATGATCGAATACGATTGTCGAAGGAAGACGCGCCAGCATCGCCCGATGCTCGACGATCTGTGCGGCGGTCCAGTGCAGTTGCACGTGCCAGCCGAGTTCCGCGACACGCCGCGCGAGCGGTTCGACCATCTCGAAGGTGACGGCGGCATGGGCAGGTGTGTACAGCGTGAAACGGATGCCGCGAACGCCGCCGTCGTGAAGCGCGGCGAGTTGCTTATCGGTGACCGCGGGCGTGAGTACCGCGACGCCGCGTGTCCTGTCATGGCCGAGGCGTTGGATCGCATCGAGTGTGACGCGGTTGTCCGTGCCGTAATTACGCGGCGTCACGACGACGGTGCGTTGGGTGCCGGTTCTGCGCTGCACGTCGAGATAGTCGGCGACGGTTGCGTGCTCGGGGAAGTTCGCCTGATTCGCGCCATCCGCGAGGAAGCGGCGGTCGTAGATATGCATGTGCGAATCGCACGCACCTGCGGGCGCTTTGCTCCGTCGCAATTGCGTGCCATCGTCGCACTGTTGCGTGTCCATCGTCGTCTCCGTTTTATGTCGCGCGGCGCTCATGCGTCACCGAAAGTCCGCTTACAGCACCGCGCGCTTTGCACGCAGCGCGGCGATTCCGTCGTCGCTCCAGCCGGACTCGCGCAGCACGGCATCGGAATGCTGACCGAATGCGGGCGCGGCGAGCGGCGTGGGGCCGGTCGTGTCGCCAAAGCGGATCGGCTGACGGAAACCGCGGTAATGTCCGACGCCCGGATACGTGTAGGTCGCGACCATGTCTTCGGCCAGCACCTGCGGATCGTCGAACATATCTTCGATGCCGCGTGCGGCGGCACACGGCACCGCGTCGCCGAACAACGCTTCCCATTCGAACGCGCTGCGCGCCGCGAGTGCCGCATGCAATTGCGGCACGATTTCGTCGCAATGCAGCGCGCGCTTGCGAACGGAGTCGTAGCGTTCGTTGCTCGCGAGCGCGTCGAGACCGGTTTTCTCGCAGAGTGCCTGCCAGAAATGCGGCGTGTTCGCGGAGATGTAGAGATAGCCTTCGCGGGTCGGATGAATGCCGGTGATGCCGCCTGAGCGCATATCGCGGCCGATGTCCTTCGGTTCGCCTTCGGCCCAGATCATCCGCGCGGATTGCATCGTCAGTGCGCTGCGCAGCAGCGATACGCCAACGTACTGTCCCGTGCCTTTGCGCTCGCGCTCGAACAGCGCCGACGACACGCCCGCCGCGACCATCGCCGCGGCGTAGTAATCGACCACCGAGCCGTACAGGATCTCCGGCGGCCCGCCACGCTTGCCTTGCAGCATGCACATGCCGCTCATGGTCTGCAGCACCTGGTCGTAGCCGGCCTTGTCCTTGTTCGGACCGGTTTCGCCGTAACCGGTGACCGCGCAGTAGATCAGGCGCGGATTGACTTCGCGAAGCTGCTCGTAAGCAATACCCAGGCGCGCGGGCACGCTGGGGCGGAAGTTATGGACCAGCACGTCGGCGGTCTTGACGAGTTGCATCAGCACGTCGAGCGCTTCGGGTTGTTTCAGGTCCAGCACGAGACCGCGCTTGCCGCGATTCACGCCGAGAAAAGCACGGCTCTCGGCTTCGAGCGTGGACGGATATTTGCGCAGGTTGTCGCCGGAGGGCGGCTCGATCTTGATGACTTCGGCACCCTGATCGGCAAGCAGCGTACAGCCGTACGGACCGGCGATGTACGCGCTCAGGTCCAGCACGCGAATCCCTGCCAGCGGGCCGGTTGCGCCGGCTTCGGCTGTGTGGGACGAACGTTCCATGATTGGCTCCATCGATATCGGATTGGGGGCGGCTCGGCAGCGCAAGGCGTTCAGCGGCCGCCTAGTGACTGTTCAGCAGCCCGAGGCGCGCGGCATCGCGAACCAGCACGCGCGCCCGTTCGACGAACGGCGGATCGATCATCTTGCCGTCCACCACATAGGCGCCCACGCCGTTCGCATCGGCCTCGCGAGCCGCTTCGACAACGCGCAGCGCATGCGCGATTTCGTCGTCGGAGGGGCGGAAGACTTCGTTCGCGAGTGCGATCTGGCTCGGATGGATGCAGCTCTTGCCGAGAAAACCCATCGACCGCGCGAGTTGCGCTTCGGCACGAAAACCTGCTTCGTCCTTGATATTGGCGAAGGCCGAGTCGTACGCGAACACGCCGGCCTCGCCCGCCGCGATGCGCAGGCCGAACATGGCCTGCTGGATGGCCGACGGTTCGCGACGCGCGATACCGAGCGGCTCGAACAGATCGCCAAGCCCGAGTTGCAAACCCGCGACGCGCGGATGCGCAGCGGCGAGTTCGGCCGCCAGGTGGAACGCCTTCGGCGATTCGATGTTGAGCAGCAGCCGGATCGGCGTCGTTACACCGTTGGCGGCTTCGGCGCGTTCGAGCGCGGCTGCGGCGGCGCGCACGTCGTCGGCGGATTCGGGTTTCGGCAGATTGATCAGATCGAGGCCGCGTTGTGCGACGGCCTCGATATCCGCGCTGAAATGCGGCGTGTCGAGCGCGTTGACGCGGACGATCAGCACCTTTTGCTTGCCGGCGACGAGCTCGGAGCCCAGCAGTTCGCGCAGTTCCACACGTGCTTGTGACTTGCGGTCGGCGGCGACGGAGTCTTCGAGGTCGAAAGACAGCGCGTCGGCGGCGCTCGCGAATGCCTTCGCGAACAACTCGGGGCGCGAGGCCGGCACGAACAGTTTGCTTCTCATGTCTCCGCTTCCAGTTTCTGATTTATCGGAAGCCAGTCTAATTCTGAGCTGAATTTAGATAAACTATCCAGACCTATCTTCAAACAGTACATAAACTATCTTTATGGACGTTGCCTTTCTCGCCAATCTTTTACTGGTCGTCGATAGCGGTTCGATGGCGGAAGCCGCGCGCCGGATCGGCGTGACGCCGGCCGCGGTCGCGCAGCAGGTTCAGGCGCTGGAGCGCGAGCTTGGCGTCGAGTTGCTGGTGCGCTCCGGGCGTACCGTGATGCCGACCGAAGCGGGCCATCGCGTGATCGAACGCGCGCGCGGCCTGGTACGTGAATTCTCGGAGCTGAAGGCGTTTGCGCTAGAAGGTGAAGCGGCGGGGGAATTGCGGATCGGCACGATCACGACCGCGCTGCTGAGTCTCGTGCCGGATGTGTTGTCCGGTTTCGCGGCGTCGTTTCCGCACGCGAACGTGCTGATTCGCGCGGGAACGTCGATGGAACTCTACGAGGCGCTGCAGCGTGGCGATGTGGACGTCGCTGTCTGTCTGCACCCGGCGTTCGCGTTGCCGAAGGCGTACGACTGGCATCTGCTGCGCGAAGAACCGATCGTCGTGCTCGCGCCGTCGCGTCTCGCCGCGCACGCGCCTCACGACCTGCTGGCGCGCGAGCCGTTCATTCGCTATGACCGCTCGCTCGGCGGCGGCAAGCAGGCGGATCAATACCTGCGCGCGGCGAAGATCGTGCCGCACGAACTGTTCGAACTGAACTCGTTGATGGCGATTGCGATGATGGTCGATCGTGGACTCGGCGTGTCGCTGGTGCCGGATATCGTCTCGCCGCTAACGACCCATCTGAACGTCGCGAAGCTCCCGCTGCCGGTGCAGACGGAGCCGCGTCGATTTGGCGTGCTGTGGAATCGGGCGTCGCCACGTGGGCGCCTGATCAGGGGCTTTCTCGCTTGCGCCGATGCGGTGCTGGAAGGCGAGCGCAAGTAGCCCTGAACCTTCTCGCGGTGAATGTGCCGCGTGCAGATGCGGAATCGCGGCTCGTCAGCGCCGTCGTACCGTGTTCGACGCGTTGCGGCCATCCGATATCAGCGATTTAAACTTTGTCATGCTAATCGGATATTCTTACAGCTGCGATGGCCGGGGTGAAGTCGAAATAACCTCATTAGAGCCAGCACCTGACACGATGCTTACAGCTAAGTGCCGCGAATTCCTGGACCAGCCATGCCACGCCACCACACACTGAGTTTCCGACACGCTCTAGCCGGCATCATGCTGGCTGCGATTTTCACCTTGCTCACGGGCTGTAGCGACGAAATCGCAGAGGATGATGTCGCATTCGTTACTGCCGCGACGCCGCCCCAATTCGAATCGCTGCGGATGTATGGCGCGGCCCCGGAGAGCATCGCTACGGGCAGCCGCAGCACGCAGCATAGCCCGGGCAAGCTTCATCAGGGATGCCTGGCGATCATCCTCGACAGGGGCCGCGAGGTGCGCGAGTCGGTGATTCTCGAGGACGAGTCGGGCATTCCCTTCGATCTGGATGTCACCCGCACGTCCGACGGATGGAACGTTACGTCGGACGGGCTCACACCGCCGAGCGCCGATCCTGTCGCTTTCCGCACTCGCTTCACCACCTGCGTGAACGCAATCCGGGACAAATACGCAGCCGATCCGGACAAAGCCCCCTTTAGTTGAGCTTCGGTTATAGGGTGGACTGACTGGTTCGTGCATCGACGTCGTTGCCTTTGAAATCACCACGCGGACGACACGCGTGTCTAAGTCCCGCTGACGCCGCCTCCGCACTGCGCAAACTATCCGGATGAAGCCGGTTCGTCTCGATGTCCACTCCAACCAATGCGGTCAAGGTACGGCACGAGGCATCAGGCAACGCGTATGCCATCGAGCTTTACCCGCCGGAGGGAAGCAATGCGTGTTCCGGCTGGACGAAGTACTTGTCTCAAGAAATGCACGCCTCTGCCGTAATCAGAAAAATAAGTCACGAATCGACGGACGGAGGCAGTGTTGACGCTTTGGATGAAAGTTTGCATCGGTTTGACTTGCGTAGCACTAGGCGGTTGCGCGACCCGGCAGATTGTTGCGACACCATTGCCTGAATCACGGGTCGGGGTGAAAAGCTACGCTGAGATGTCTTATCAGGCACTTGCTCTGAACGAAGCGAAAACCCTCACCTTCGACGCCGATAAATCAGCGGTAGCCCGGTTTCCTGACGGACTTGGCGTGTATGCCGCATTCTCCATCGAGCCGCAACCAACAGCGACTACATTGCGCGTGCGCACATGGTTCTCGAGTTCGTGGCTACCGCTGGCAACCGTGCTAAAGCCGTTTGTCATGTTCCTCGATGCCAACAGGCATGTGGTCAGCAACGTCGAATCATTCGGCGCCAAAACCGGATCGACGTTGATCGCCGGCAAGTACAAGCAAGATTACTTTCCTGTTCCAGCGACCGCACGATACTTCATCGTGTATTCGGCTACCTCGGAATCCGATCGCATGGTTCTGGTCGCGCAAACCGGAAAGGTGTGGGCGATTCCCAATGCTTATGACGGCACGATCGAGGTCAAGGAGGAGGTGTTGCCGCAATGAAAGAAAAATTGAAAATCAGGAATGCTTTGGGCCGCTTACCGGTATTCGCCATCTGTAGCCTTATGGCCGGATGCGCGGTGACGACGGACTACGCGCCACCCGCTGGCGTACCGACTGCAAACATACGGTTTCGCGAGCTTAATGTCGGGGGATTCCATTTGTATCAACCCCCTGCGTTGCCGGCGTGCTATGTCCCGAGTGATCCGAAGGGTGGCGATCCGATCGGCTTTGCCGACGTTCCTCCCGCTAACGACAGCACGATCATTCTGATTCCATCGCATCGAAAGCAGCCTCGATTGGGCATGCCGATTGACGGGACTTACATCGACAGGAGCTATTTCGAGCTCAGAATGCAAGCAAATCATATGCTCACCTTGCGAGTGAGTTCCCCAGGCTAAGATCAGTTCGATACCGCATTCCGTTTTACTCCGCGTGAGGGCGAAAACTACGAAGTAACCGTCAATTTCTCCATTCCGTTTGAGGTCCACGTATATCGCATCGACTCGCATGATGGACACTATTCGGAAGAACCGGTTAAGGACGCTGAAATCATCCGGCGCTGCTCGTAATCGTTGATCCTCTGACCGGAGATGGCCAGAGATGGCTGCCGGGACGCGCCTGCTAAACTTCTTCTGAGTCCCGATTCAAGCGTCTTTGAGTAAGTCAATCATGAAGAGTAGTTCGAAAGGCGGCCTTGTCTATTCCACCGATGGCGGGCGGATGTGTCCCGAATGCAGGCAGGCGCTCGCGGAATGTGTCTGCAAAACGGTTGCGAGGACACGACCGGCAGGCGACGGCGTAGTGCGGGTGAGTCGCGAAACCAAAGGCCGGGGCGGCAAGAGCGTGACGCTTGTTAAAGGGCTGGCGCTCGATCCGCTTGCCCTGGCATCGCTAGGCAAACAGTTGCGTACGGCCTGTGGCTCTGGCGGGACAGTCAAGGATGGCGTGATTGAAGTGCAGGGCGATCATTGCGAGCGGATCGTCGAAGCGCTCAAAAAGTACGGCCACAACGCGAAGCGGGCCGGGGGCTAACGGCTTTCTCCAGCCAAAGAGCCAGGCTGGAAGTTAAGTCTCAGAAGATCCTCAATGTCCGATCTGGCGAACATCTGCTGACGGGCGGCAAATCGCCCATCGGCGAAGCGACGATGGGCAACAATTGCTTCACCGAGCCCGCGTGGCCGATCGTGCTGATACATGCGGCTTACGTGATTGTCCAGGCGGGGTTGCCGATCTTCATTGCGCTGCATATGAAAGCCGATGCGCAAACGGGCCGGGAACTCGCCGTGCCTGGCGAAAACCTTTCACGGCAAGCGGGCCAATTCGATCTGCGCCTTCCGCCCATGACGCTGAAGGGAAGCAGCAGCCGCACCTTCAAGAGCACGCTCGCGCATCGGAGCGCGAGCGCCGCGCGTGAAATCAAAGGCCTGATTGGCGATTCCTTGCAGCGCGTCGAGCACGGCTCGACGCTCGCGACCCGCGCCGGTACGGCCATGCGGCATGTGGTGGGCAATGTGGGCGACGTCGCCAGGCTGATCGAGAATATCAGCGCGTCAAGCGATGCTCAGAGCCACGATGTCGACCGGTTCAGTCAGGGTATGGGCAAGATGGATGCGATGCTGGAGCGCGATGTCCAGCACGTGAAGGGTGTCGCTTCGGCGTCGGCAAGCTTGCGGGAGAAAGCGCGGACTTTGCGTGAGGCGATGTCGATTTTTCTCGTGGAACCCGCTGCGAAGTAAACCTGGCTGAAATGGCTGCGCTATACTTGCTGCGATGAAAATTCTGCGGACACTTCTCGTCTTGCTGCTGTGTGCGATGCTGCCTCTGAGTGGGCTGGCAGCGAGCGGCACGGCTGGAGCGTGTCCAATGGAATCCGCCATGGCCGGCGACAGCGCCGCCATGCCGGCCGATATGCCCGGCTGCGATTCGATGAGCTCCACGTCCAGCGAACCCAGCAAGTCGAAGGTATCGCTGTGTAAGGTGAGTGCCCAGTGTCAAATGGGCAGCCTCTATCACCCCGTTTCTTCTCCCACCGTGACTCGACCCGCCGGGCCGTTTGTCCCCGTCAGCTTCCACTACGCACAATCGCTCTCCATCCGCGCGCCGGATGGCCTCTGGCGTCCCCCGCAGTCCCTCTAACTCCATCGTTCTGGTTCACCGCTTTTGCGCGGTGATGTCGTCCCGTTTCGGGGCGTGAGTTCGTGTGTCCGTTTGCTCGGCCACACGCGGCTCGACCATTCGAGGTTAGATCATGTTTTACATCATCGGCACGCCAGCCTCCTGGCGCGCCTGGCTTCGTTCATGTGCCGTTTTTTTCGCGTTCGCCCTGTTGGCTGGCCGCATAGCGCACGCTCAGGACGCGGGCTTGACGCTCGACGAGGCGTTGCAAATTGCCACCAGCCGTTCGTCCTCGATCCAGGCTGCGCAAGCCTCGGTTCGAGGAAGTTCGGACGTGGTTGTCAAAGCCGGGCAACTGCCCAATCCGACGCTGAATCTGAGTGTCCAGAACTTGCCCATCAATGGGCCCAATGCGTTCACCATCGGGCAGGACAATTTCACGATGCGCGGCGTCGGCATCCAGCAGGAATGGGTGTCTCGGGAAAAACGCCGGCTGCAGACAACGCTCGCCAATCGTACTGTCGAGCGCGATAAATCGACGTACCTCGAGAAGGTGGCCGAGGTTCGTCAGCAAGCGGCCATGGCCTGGCTGAACGCCCTCTATGCAAAGAAAGCCGTCGCCCTGAATCAGGCTCTGGTGGACCATCTCGGCGAGGAACTGACGGCAAGGCAGGCGTCCTATCGTGGCGCAAAAGGGACGGCCGTCGATATCGCGCAAGCCAACCTGACGCTCGGGAATGCGCGCGACGAACTGATCAATGCGCAGCAAGACGAGAAGACCGCGTTGATTACGCTGTCGCGCTGGACAGCAGCAGGCAACGTGCTGAGCGTTGCGGGTACCCCGCCGGAACTTAAGTCTGACGTGTCCAGTTTGAGCGCCGAGCAACTCGCTCAGGTTCAGCCTTCGTTGATCGCGGCGCGCGCAGCCATCTCGCTGGCCGATGCCGACACGGACGTTAGCCGAAGCAACCGGAACCCGAACTGGACCTGGGGGCTGACCTACTTCAAGAGCGGCGGGAAATTCCCGGACTACGTGACCGTAGGCGTCTCCATTCCTTTGCCGATCCACCGCAAGAATGTCGAAGACCGCGACGTCGAGCAAAAGTCCGAGATGGGCACGCAGGCGCGGCTCACTTATGAAGACACCGAGCGGCAGGTCATGGCCGATATCCAGAGTCTGACGGCAAAGCTCGCCAGTGGCCGGGACCGTCTAGCCAATGCGAAACAAACCGTTCTTCCCGCGGCGGAACAAAAGGTGCAACTGGCCAATGCTGCTTACCGATCGGGAGCCGGCACGCTTGCTGACGCGTTGGACGCGAGACACACACAGCTCGAAGCGGACCTTCAGGTGTTGAACCTTGAACGCGACGTTTCCCTCGTCTGGGCGCAGCTGGAATACCAGGTGTTGCCGCCCGATCTGACCTCCGGACAGTAAGAGAACGACATGAACCAGAAACTGATCGTACGCGCGGTGGCAGCGGTGTTCGCTGCGGCCGTGCTGTTAGGCGCCGGCTATGTGATCGGCACTCATCGCGCGGCAACGGATGCACCGATGGCGTCAGCCGCGGCTGCAACCCCAACCACCACAACCCCAACGCCAACCGGCGATAACGTCGATCCAAAGACCGGCCGCAAAGTGCTCTATTGGCACGACCCGATGGTGCCCAACCAGCACTTCGACAAGCCCGGCAAATCCCCCTTCATGAACATGGAGCTTCAGCCAGTCTTTGCGGACGAAGGCGGTTCAAGCGGGATCAAGGTCGACTCCACGCTTCAACAGAATCTCGGTATCCGATACGCGACGGTGGTCCGGCAGAACTCCGCCGCAGGGTTCGACGCGATCGGAACCACGCAGTTCGATGAGTCGATGGCAGATGTCGTCCAGTCACGGGTGACGGGCTATATCGACCGCCTGTACGCCAGCGCGCCGATGCAACGTGTCGCGAAGGGGGCGCCGATTGCGTCGTTGTTCGTTCCCGACTGGCTGGCGCCACAGGAAGAGTATCTCGCGCTCAAACGTGGCGGTATGGATACCGCGCTGCTTGCCGCAGCGCGTGCGCGCATGCAGGCGCTGTCGATACCGGACGGCCTCATCGCGAGCCTTGAGCGAACCGGAAAGGCGCAGACCCACGTCACGTTATTCGCGCAGGATGCCGGCGTGCTGACGGAACTCAATGTTCGCGATGGCGCGATGGTGTCGCCGGGACAAACGCTCGCCAAGATCGCGGGTCTTTCGAAGCTATGGCTGATCGTTGAGATACCTGAGTCGCTCGCGTTGCAGGTGCGGCCCGGCATGGTGGTTGACGCGACGTTCGCCGGCGACGCTTCACAACACTTTAGCGGCCGCATCCGTGAAATTCTGCCGGGCATCAGTGCGGACAGCCGGACGCTGCAAGCACGCCTCGAAATCGATAACGCCGGGCTGAAGCTGACACCGGGGATGCTGATGCGCGCACGGGTCAGCGGAGCGAAGCCGGTCTCGCGGCTGCTTGTGCCGTCCGAAGCGGTGATTACCACCGGCAAGCGCTCGATCGTTATCGTCAGGAACGGCGATGGCCGCTTGCAGCCTGTTCAGGTCACCGTCGGTAACGATAGCGGCGACAACACCGAAGTGACGAGCGGGCTGACCGAGGGCCAGCAGGTTGTCGCATCGGGCCAGTTCCTGATCGACTCGGAAGCGAGCCTGACCTCAGTGCTGCCGAAACTCGAAGGAAGCGCGGCGTCTGGTGTGTCGGCATCGGCACCTGCTTCTGCTCCCGCTTCCGCCCCCGCTGCTGCGCAAACCTACGAAACGACCGGCAAGGTCGAAAAAGTCACGGCCAGCGACATCACATTCTCACACCAGCCCGTGCCGGCGCTGGGCTGGGGCGCCATGACCATGAGCTTCGGCAAACCGTCTCCGACGGCCTTTCCGAACGTCAAGGCGGGCGAGTCCGTGCATTTCGTTTTCAAGCCCACCGATGACGGCTACGAGTTGACGCAGGTCGAACCGATTGGAGGCGCGAAATGATTGCACGCATCATTCGCTGGTCGATTTACAACCGCTTCCTGGTGTTGCTCGCGACCGTGCTCGTCACGGCGTGGGGCGTGTTTTCGCTGACCCGGACGCCGCTCGATGCACTGCCGGATCTGTCCGACACACAGGTGATCATCAAGGCATCGTATCCGGGCAAGGCACCGCAAGTCGTCGAAGACCAGGTGACGTATCCGCTTACGACGACACTGCTCGGCGTACCCGGCGCGACCACGATTCGCGCTTATTCGTCGTTCGGGGATGCGTTCGTCTACGTGCTGTTCGACGACAAGACGGACCAGTACTGGGCCCGCTCGCGCGTGCTCGAATATCTGAACCAGGTGCAGAGCCGCTTGCCCCCGGGCGCAACCGTTTCGCTAGGACCCGACGCGACGGGTGTTGGCTGGGTCTACGAATACGCACTGGTCGATCGCACCGGCAAGCATGACCTTGGGCAACTCCGCGCCTTGAACGACTGGTTTCTGAAGTTCGAGCTGAAGTCGGTACCGGACGTGTCGGAAGTGGCCAGCATCGGCGGCATGGTGCGGCAATACCAGGTCGTTCTGGATCCGGACAAGCTGCGCGCCTACGGCATCACACAGGCTGCCGTCGCGGATGCGCTTGGCAAGGCGAATCAGGAATCGGGCGGTTCGGTGGTCGAGCTGGCCGAGTCCGAGTACATGGTCCGCTCATCGGGCTATCTGCACTCGCTCGACGATTTCCGCAACATCGTGCTGCGCACCAACAACACGGGAACGCCTGTGTTGCTCGGCGACGTCGCGCGCATCCAGATCGGCCCGGAAATGCGCCGCGGTATTGCCGAACTGAATGGCGAAGGCGAGGTGGCCGGCGGGGTGATCGTGATGCGCTCGGGAAAAAACGCGCTGACGACCATCGAAGCGGTCAAGGCGAAACTCTCCGACCTGAAGAAGTCTTTGCCACCGGGCGTCGAGATCGTGACGACCTATGACCGCTCGCAACTCATCGAACGCGCGGTCGACAATCTCAAGGACAAGCTCATCGAGGAGTTCATCATCGTCGGCCTGGTCTGCGCGGTGTTCCTGTTTCACCTGCGCAGTGCGTTTGTCGCGATCCTGTCCTTGCCGCTCGGCGTACTGGCCGCATTCATCGTGATGCGTTACCAGGGCGTCAATGCAAACCTGATGTCGTTAGGCGGTATTGCGATCGCGATAGGCGCGATGATCGATGCGGCCATTGTGATGATCGAGAACGCTCACAAGCATCTGGAAGCGTACGACCACCAGCATCCCGATACGCCGATCACGACCGCCCAGCGATGGGAACTGATCGCGCAGTCTGCCGCCGAGGTCGGTCCGGCGCTGTTCTTTTCGCTGCTGATCATCACGCTGTCGTTCATTCCGGTGTTCTCGCTCGAAGGCCAGGAAGGGAAGCTGTTTGCGCCGCTCGCGTTCACCAAGACCTACACGATCGCTGCGGCCGCAGGGTTGTCCGTCACGCTCGTGCCTGTTCTGATGGGCTATCTGATCCGCGGCCGGATTCCGCATGAGAACGCCAATCCGATCAACCGGGTGCTGATCCGGCTGTACCGCCCCTTGCTCGAAGCGACGCTGCGCCGGCCGTGGGCGGCAATCGGGCTGGCCGTGGTGGCGCTCGCCATCACGGTGATTCCCGTGTCGCGGCTCGGGGGCGAATTCATGCCGCCGCTCGACGAAGGCGATCTGCTTTACATGCCGACGGCCTTACCCGGCATCTCCGCAGATAAAGCCGCCGAACTGCTGCAGCAGACAGATCGCCTCATCAAGACGGTTCCTGAAGTGAAGACGGTGTTCGGCAAGTCAGGGCGTGCGGACACCGCGACCGATCCCGCGCCGTTCGAGATGTTCGAAACCACCATCCAGTTCAAGCCGCGCAGCGAATGGCGGCCGGGCATGACGCCGGAGAAGCTGGTGGATGAACTCGACGCGCGAGTGAAGATTCCGGGTCTCTCGAACGTCTGGGTGCCGCCGATTCGCAATCGTCTCGACATGCTGTCGACCGGCATCAAGACGCCCGTCGGGGTGAAAATCTCCGGCGCGGACCTCGGACAGATCGACCGGATCGCCACCCAGGTCGAGTCCGTCCTGAAGAACGTTCCGGGCGTGACGTCGGCATTGGCGGAACGCCTGAACGGCGGTCACTACATCGACGTCGACATCGATCGCCTCGCGGCCGCCCGTTATGGTCTGTCGGTGACCGATATTCAGTCCGTCGTGTCGACTGCCGTGGGCGGCGATAACGTCGGCGAAGTTATCGCGGGCCGCGAGCGCTTTCCGATCAACATCCGCTATCCACGCGAGATCCGCGACTCGGTCGACAACCTGCGTCAGTTGCCGGTCGTAACGGACCGCGGCGCGCAGATCACGCTGGGCGATGTGGCCACGATCAGGATCTCCGATGGCCCGCCGATGATCCGTAGCGAGAACGCCCGGCTATCGGGCTACGTCTACGTCGACATTCGCGATACCGACTTGCAATCGGCGGTGAAAGCAATGCAGGTCGCGGTTGCGCAGCACGTTGTCTTGCCGCCGGGCTATTCCATCGCGTGGTCGGGGCAGTTCGAGTATCTGGAGCGGGCGGCTGCGAAGCTGCGAACCGTGATTCCCGTGACGCTCGTCGTCATTTTCGTATTGCTTTTCCTGACCTTCAACTCGGCGGCCGATGCGCTCTTGCTGATGTCGACGGTGCCATTCGCGCTCGTGGGCGGGTTCTGGTTGATCTGGGTTCTCGGGCACGCGGTGTCCGTTGCCACGGCGGTGGGATTCATCGCGTTGTCGGGCGTGGCGGCCGAATTCGGCGTCGTGATGCTGCTGTATCTGAAGGGCGCACTTAACCGTCGGCTCGAGGAAGGGGCGCCCTTTACCGAAGAGACGCTTGTCGACGCCATCCGCGAAGGCGCGGTTCTGCGGGTGAGACCCAAGGCGATGACGGTCGCGGTTGTCCTGGCCGGCCTCATCCCGATCATGCTGGGCCACGGTTCCGGCTCCGAAGTCATGCAGCGCATCGCCGCGCCGATGGTTGGCGGCATGGTGACCGCGCCGCTCCTGTCCATGCTCATCATTCCGGCTGCCTGGCTGTTGCTGCAGCGCCGCCGCGTTGCGCGGATGAAAGCAACCACGCAAGAAACGCTTCAACCTCATGTAGTACCCACTGGCACGCTTGTGCCGCACACTCACTCTGGAGAAAACCCATGAAGAAGTTGATCACACTGACGGCTGCGCTCTGTACCGGTCTTACGTTCGCCGGCGCGGCACTGGCGGCGGACGATATGGCCGGCATGAAGATGAATGGCAGCGCAACGGATACCGGGGCGCAGAGCAATGCCGCGCTTACCGATGCGGTCGTCAAGAAGGTGAACCCGTCGACCGGCATGGTGACGCTTCAGCACGGCGAGCTGAAGAACATCGGGATGTCGGCGATGACGATGGCCTATAAGGCCAAAGATGCGTCGATGGTCAAAGAGGCGAAGGAGGGCGAAAAGGTCAAGGTTCGAGTCGAAAATGTGGACGGAACGCTGACCATTGTGAAGCTTCTGAAACAGTAACGGTCCCCGCTGCACAGCGATGCGCCGGTGGCGTGTTTTGCCGCTAACGCATTGCTGTGTCAGCGCCGTCATGGACCCGGGAAAAGAGACATAATCTCGAACTATCTTCCGCACGCCGTCCAGTGGCATGATGTTAGCCTCGCTCCCTAATCCACCCGCCTTCCCCCAACATGTCCAACCTGATCGTACATGGCGGCCTGCCGTTAAGCGGCCAGATCGTGCCATCCGCCAACAAGAATGCTGTTCTGCCTGTTCTTTGCGCCACGCTGCTTACCGACCAGCCGCTACGTCTGATCGGCGTACCTGAAATCACCGACGTCAAGAAGATCCTCGAGATTTTTCGCATGCTCGGCAGCTCCGTGTCGATGGATTTCACCACCGGCATCCTCGATCTGCATCACCACGCGACGGCATTCGATCCGGTCGCGCACAGGCTGCCCGAGGAGATGCGCTCTTCGATCATGCTGGTTCCGCCGTTGCTGGCGCGTTTCGGCGTTGCGCGTCTGGAGAACGATGTAAAAGGCTGTACGCTCGGCGTCCGCGAGATAGATCCGCACGTTGAGGTATTCGAGCGCTTCGGCGCGGGCATCGAGCGCACCGCCGACTCGCTTATCGTGCGCGCAGCGACTCAATTGACGGCCAATCAGCATTGGCTGGACTATGCATCGGTCACTACCACCGAGAACTTCGTGCTGTGTGCGGCGTCGGCCCATGGCACGTCGACCTTGGTCAATGCGGCATCGGAGCCTCACGTGCAGGAGTTTTGCCGCTTTCTGGCAAAACTGGGCGTTCCGATCGACGGCATTGGCACCTCGCGTCTGAGCGTGGAAGGCGGCCACAAACTCAGTGGCGGCGAATTCCGTTTCAGCGAGGATTTCCACGAGATCGCAACGTTTCTCGCGCTTGGCGCCATCACCGGAGGCGACATCGCGGTCAAGAACACCGCGCCCGAGCAGTTCCCGCTTATCGACCGAACCTTCGCGAAGTTCGGCGTGGAAGTGGTGCACCGGGACGGCTGGTCGCACGCCGTTCGGGAAGGCCCGTTGCGCGTGCGCCGGCCTTTTACCCAGAATATTCTCACCAAGGTGGAAGCGGCGCCGTGGCCTTATCTGCCCGTCGACCTGCTGCCCATTTTCATTGCGCTTGGCGTTAAGGCCGAAGGCAGCGCGATGTTCTGGAACAAGGTATATGACGGGGCAATGGGCTGGTCCGTCGAACTATCCAAGTTCGGCGCGCATGTGTTTCTGTCGGACCCGCATCGTCTGATCACTTTCGGCGGGCTTCCGTTGAGCGCCGCGAAAGTCGAGAGCCCGTACATCATTCGCGTGGCAATCGCGCTGCTCATGGTTGCCGCGAGTATCGAGGGACGTTCGGAAATCATGAATGCGCTGCCGATCCGCCGTGCACACCCGAATTTCGTGGAAAATTTGCGCTCCGTCGGCGCAAACGTGGAGTGGACCAGCAGCGAATGATTGTTTAAGGCGGTTAATGCGGGCTTGGCGCAATGAGTTGTGGCGTACCGCATGCTGCTGATCGTCGCCAGGCCGTGAGTGGCGCCCGTTCGTCCGGGCGCACCCAGTGATTCAAGATCTTTCCGCGCAAGCTAGGTTGGCCGCTATCGGGCCGGACCTCTTTCATTACGATTCCGGTTCGGATGGTGCCGGAGCACCATCCGAACCGATAGCCCACAATCTTCTGGCGAGCACCTTGCCGATTTCTTCTTTGTGTTTTCCGTGACTTCATTCCCACGAGAGCGGATGTCTCAGGAAACCACTCCCCGGTTCATCGCTACGTTCCCGAGTTAGTCAGGATTGCAAGGCTTGGGCAATAGTGCGTTGCGCTCAAATAAGGTGCTTGCTGTGAGCGAACGCCAGCAGCACTAGACGTGGGCGGATCGATAAAGACCGACGCATTGTTCGACCCCGCAGGAGCGGTGAGGGTCATCGTCACTTTCCACCACATGCCCGATTTCACCGCGCTCAGCGCGGTTGCCTGTCCGGCGCCCCATGTCCCTCGCACTATAGCGCCCGTATTCGTATTGAGGACCCACCCAAATTCGGTGCCGCCCGGGTCATCGGTCTGGATTGATCCGCCAGGAAAGACCGTCGCGTTGGTGGTGGCGAGGACGTAGTCAGTGAAACTATACGATTGCCCGCCCTGAACCCTGATGACTTCGTGGACATTTGAGACTGATGAGCCGTTCGTGCTGGTAACCGCTGCGGCACCCTTGTTCACTCCCGAGATATCGGTCGCGGGCACGGCAGTGCCGCCATTTTGTTGGGACCATGCATCCGGTGTGGCGAGACTCAGCGGTGAGTTGATCAGATTGTTTGCATAGCAGGCGGCCATGGCCTTATTCGCCGGTGGCCCATAAAAACTTGCAATGCTCGCCTGGATTGCGTTGTCGGTCGTGTCGGATGTCGCCTTGGTGATTACCGCGCCTTCGAAGAACTGGATGGGCGCCGCGCTGCCGTCACCGCCTTCGCCAAGCGACAGACCGCCTTGCCATTGCCCGTTAAATGCATGACCCGCGTCGTTGCCAAAGTTCAGGGCTTCTGGGGGCGCCTGGTCATAGAGTGCAGTGAGTACGCTCTGCGAGGCTGAGCCGCCTTTGACAGCGAAAAGATTTGATGCGGTCACCGGTGAATATTTGGACAGTACGGTGACGAACTTTTCTTTTGGAGGCTGCTGCGGGCCGTAGAGATAAACGCCCGCCTCTGCGTCGACACCCGGCCAGTTGATATCGAGTGCGTTGCATACGGGGTCCTTGACGTTTGGTGCCTGGTTCGAATCGCCATCACAGTAGCCAAAAACAGCTGCGTTGCCGTTTGAGAACGCCAGCGCGAACATTTCGCCTTCGACTTCTCCGTGTGCATACGTGCTGGGGTTGGCGCTGCTTTCCATATTTCCATAAGTCCCGCAGCAAGTGGAGGACTGGCTATAGTGGGCTCCCGCCACCATATATTCGGCGATATCGCTATCGCCGATTGACTGGTTCACTGTGCCGAACCTGCTGCGGTACGCTTGCCCCGCCAAAGTACCCAAGGCCGGAATCTGGTCGCCTTGTCGCGACACGAAGCCCAGCTTTGCCGGTGTGCCGGAGAGCGCCGGCAGATCGTTGCCGATCGATATCTGGAGGGTCGGTGCTTGGGTGGTCAGCGCGGTGGGGGGCTGGAGCAGTTGAACGGTCAGTGCTCCCGCGGTTCCTGGAAGCGTGATCGTCGCAAAGCCGTTGAGGACGGGAACAGTCGTCGTTTTTTGCGACCCCGATCCGCTATTCGGAACGATGAGTGACTCTGTTCCGTCCGGGTTGAGTGTGAGCGTGGCCGGCACATTGCCAAACGCTCCGCCCTTGAGGGGCGCAACCAGATCGATCTGATCGTAAATGTACGTGACCGAACAGGTTGTATTGTTGCAGAACGCGTTTGCGCTTTTGACATTGGCTGAGCCAATCAGTGTATGGTCAGCGCCGCTCGGCAAGTTACCCGACGTATAGGGATAGATGTCCTGTGTTGCATTATCGGACGTCCGTTGAACCCGGAATAATGGCCCCTTGTATTTGCTTGTGAGCAAACGTGCCACGCTGTGAGCTGCGGAGCATGGCGTGCTGGCAGTTGCGGCGGCGTCGCAGGGTAGCGGAATCGCCGTCGCTTCTTCCGTTGATGCATTGTCATTTGACTGGGCTGCCGCATTCGTCGGGGACGAACTTGCGTTCGACACGCCTGCCGCTTGAGATGCGGACGTGCCGCTACTATCTCCATTGCATGCGGCAAGCCCGACGGCCGCCGCCAACAAAACAGCAATTAATCCAATTCCTCTGGACATCATGACCTTCTCCTATGAAACCATGTTTCTGATTGGATTCGTACAACTTAGCTATGCAAACTGATTTGCCAGGAATCGTCACTTGTCACACAGGTGTTCATTGGAACTGCCATTCATTCCCAGCGGGTTAGAAGATGCCCTACGGAGTGACGCAACGCGCCGTCAATGGCCTGCCTGGCACGACAGCTTTCGATCGTGTGCGGCGGTGTGGCGGCTTCGTCAGGTAATAATATTAGTCAATAATATCAATTAGTCGCCTCGGTATAATCCCTTATGCCAGCGCGAAGCGGTCTGGCGGTTGCGCTTGGATGCTGGGGTGAGGTGTGCGTAGTTCAGCGTCTTGATAATATTATTTTTAATATTTTGTTCATAAATGAGCTGATCGCACGTCGGGCGTTTGTCTGTCGAGGCGATGGAGCAAGCGTGGAAGCTGAAGCATTCCTAACTAATATGTGGAGCCGCCTAGTTGTGCGGCTCACCGAAAGCATTCGTTTTTGCGGTCAGATCCGTTATGCGGCCACCTCCCGGCGGAGCGCTACACAGCAAAGAATGACCTGTGACGCATCGACGCTGGCCGGCGGCCGCATCGTCGAAGCAGACATGGATTGCACCGATGGCTGTTACTGCTATGACAGGTACAGTCGGCCGTAGAAAAGGGCCGCACTAAGCCGTGGTGGCGCGGCGGTTGACATGCTGTTCGACGTTGAAATCCCGCAACATCACTTCAACGGCCCCCCATGCGCGCATTGCCGAGGATGGATCGTTGAACGCCCGTGCCTCTACCGTTGCGCCGTCGAGCAACATCATGCAGACGCTGGCGAGTTGTTGGGCGGCGGCAGATGGCATGGACTCGCTGAGTATCTTGCCGATCCAGCTCACCATTTTTTCACGATACCGGATCGCCACTTCGGAAACTTTCGGATAGGCGGTACCAAATTCGGCAAGGGCGCGTTCGAACAGGCAACCGGCAAACTCAGGCGTCTGGAACCACGCTTCGTACCAGTCGAACATCGCCTTGACCTGCTGGACTGGATTTCCCGTTGCCTGGACGCGCTTCTCAAGACTATCGATGATGAAGTGATACCGCTGCTCGAGCACCTCGCGTACGAGGTCGTCCTTGCCGGCGAAATGACGGTACAGGGTCATTCTTGCGACGCCCGAGTCGTCGATGATCCAGTCGACGCCGACCGGATGAAAGCCGTGCTTCGAAAACAGTTCGGTGGCCTTGTCGACCACCTGTTGGCGCTTGCTTTCGCGCATTTCGGATACTCCCGCGATATTGGGCGACAGTTTAACACTGATGCCTGGTTCATACGAGATGCACCTGAAACGTTAAGTTTCTCAACTGACGATTGACAGCAAAGTAGAACGATCTATATCATTTCCAGAAATTTCAGATTGAAAACTCAACCATTCGGAAATCGAAGCACAATCGGATATGTAATAAATACAAAACCTGTTTGACTTGATACCCGTGGAATTCAACACCGCTGGCGACCTCGATGGCCCGCTGCGGCGGCAGGTATTACGCTCCGTGAGCCGGATTACTTATAAAGAAATATATGGCGTCCATGAAAAGTGACGCGCCGCGCAGGTGTTGTTTGCATTTTGGTTGAAGTGGCAGGCGAGAAGTCGGGGAGCAGGTATTCCGATTATCGATGGATGGTGTGATTTGCGTGGATTAATGGCGGAGAAGATCCGGTTTGTGATTGAATAAAAAAAGGACTTTTATGAAACCCATCGCATTGATCGTCATGGCTGTCTGTCTCACGCTGACTGCGTGTGGCGGTGACGATGATTCAACGAACGGCAGTGCCTCGTCTTCGGCAACCAACACGGGGTCCCCTTCCAATTCCTCGTCGCCCGGGAGCGGCGGTACCTCTCAAGCGCAGGCCGGCTGGTCGAAAGTGGCCGCGATGGACGGGAAAGCCCCGGAAGCCGAGCCCAGTACGACCATCGACGCGAACGGCAACGCGCTTGTCACGTGGATGACGAACGGTCCCGCCGGTGCGACCGGTAACGAGATGTGGGGCGCTCGCTATGTGTCCGGGTCGGGCTGGGGAACGCCGACGCGCCTGGATACGGGCGACGGTAGCCAATCGATGACGGGACCGGGCACGATTCAGCCGCAACTGGTCGGCAATGCCAGTGGCCAGGCGGTTGCGTTCTGGACGGAGTGGATGCCGGGGCCCAACCACTATGCGCTGTGGGCACGTCCATTCAGCCCGAGCGCCGGATGGGGAACGGCGTTCGAAGTAGCGCCGAACGTCACGAGTTCGACGTATACGGCTGGGATCGACGATCAGGGCAACGCCATCGTCGCGTGGCCGCAGGCAACTGACCTGCTCAATTCCCGAATCGCATGGACGCGTTATACCCCGAACGGAACGTGGTCGACGACGGCGCAGATCCAGATGCCGGCGCAGACCGGGCCGGGTGCCGTCACCGGAGATACCACCAACGTAAGGCCGATGATTTCGGTCCTGCCGTCCGGAAGCGCGGTGCTCGCGTGGGGGCAAACCAACACGACGCAGTCGGCGATCTGGACCGCCACGTTCGATACGACCAACGGCTGGATCGACGTCAATCAGGCTGTGTCGAACACCAGTCTGTTCACGACGATCGACACACCGACGGCCGGCATGGACGCGAAGGGCAACATCACGCTGGTGTGGGGGCAGCTCGATGTGACGGGCGGCAAACTCTTTACCACCACCATGTCGCAACGCTACGTAGCGGGAACCGGCTGGCAGGCAGCGCAGGCCGTGGCCCCGGCGATCACGGAGCCGAGCGGCTTCATTGCCACGCCGATACTGACCGTCAATCCAAACGGTGTGGCGGCCGTGATGTGGGCAGAGGGCGGCGTCGTTCTGCAAGCCAGCGTGACCGATGCCGGCGGGAACTGGGGGCCGTTGCATCAATTGACAGCGAACCTGAGTACGACGGCCGCGCAGTATCCGCCCCTGGTGATCGATGCGGCAGGCAACGTGACGGCGGCATGGCAGGACGCCAGTACGCCGGGCTCCTCGGATGTTGTTGCTGCCAGCTATCGGAACGGCGCGTGGAGTACGTCGACATTGTTCGGCCAGGACCCGCAGGACGCTTCCTGGCCCGCGTTGGCCGTCAATGCATCCGGGGCGATGGCGCTCGTCTGGCAGTCGTACATCCTGAACGTCGGCGCCGAATTGCAGGCCAGCTTCTATACCCCGGGCACGTAAGCGCAGCAGCGTGAAGATTCAACCAATCCATAAGGAATGACCATGCAAAAAGAAAACCGCTCCACGATGCGGACTGTCATCGGAATGTCGTTCGTCAGCTTCGTCTTGTCGGCGTGCGGAACGACGCAGATGAACATGATCGATGTTCAGACGTCGACCGCGAAGACAATCGGGTTAGCCTCCTCGGACGAGATTGTCATTGCCAACGTCCAGTATGGGCAGAAGAACGCGCTGAACGGCCAGCAAGTGAGTTACGACGCGACCACCGGCAAGGGGCGGCGTTTTACGTGCACCGTGTTCATGATTCCCGGACTGACGCCTATCGACAAACCAACCTATAACGATTGGGAATGCCATCCGCATCGTTGAATTCCTCAATGAGGATACGGGATACGCGCGTCAGCACGACCGCTGACGCAGCGACGGCCTCCTAAAGCTGTCCGTTAGCGCCTCGATTGGTTACGACCTCAAGAGAATCGCAAGCGAGGTTGGCTACGCCGACACGGCGGCATTGTGGACTTTACTGCGCCGGAGGCTCGGCCGCGGGGTGCGGGAACTTCGTGCCGAAATGCGGTAGCGTTCTCGACCAGTGCTAAAACCGGTCCACCCTGAACGGCCGGGGATCCACAAGTGTCTCCTCGCCGGTCATCATCTCGGCGATCAACCGGCCCGTCACGGGACCTAGCGTCAGACCGTGGTGCGCGTGACCGAACGCGAACCACAAATCCTTATGGTTTGCTGCCGGTCCGATGATCGGCATCATGTCGGGCGTGCAGGGGCGCCGGCCCATCCACGGTTCGGCATCCAGACGTTCGGCTAACGGGAACAGTTTGCGTGCCACCGGTTCGACGGCGGCGAGCTGGTTGGGCGTCTTCGGCGCGTCGTGCCGCGCGATTTCGGCGCCGGTTGTCAGCCGGATGCCTTTTGCCATCGGCGCCAGCAAGAAACCGCTTTCGACGTCGAGAACCGGATGATTCAGACGCGCGCCCGGCTGCGAGCCATAGTGCATGTGATATCCGCGCTTGACAGCCAGCGGCAGGCGATAGCCCAGCCGCGAACTCACCTGACCCGACCACGGACCCAGCGCGACCACTACCGACTCCGCCGCGATCGTGCCCACGTTCGTATCGACCTGCCAATGATCGCGCAACGTGGTCGCGTCGCCGATGAAAAAACGTCCGCCGAGCTGTTCGAAGTATTTTGCGTAAGCCGTCACCAGCGCATTTGGATCACTCACGGAATCGGATGCCGTGTAGCGCAGGCCACCGATCAGGCTGCGTTCGAGATCGGGCTCCATCTGCTGCAGGCCCGCTGTGTCGAGCGATTCGAACTCGACACCGTACTCCTGATGCCACTGCCCGGCGAGCCGCGTTTCCTTGTCGCGGACCGCTTCGGTGCGGAACACCTTCATCCAGCCGATCGGGCGCAATAACGCGCTCGCGCCGGCATCGGCGGCCAGCGCGCGATGCTCGCTCACGCAATGTTCGATCAGCGTCGAATAGGACCTCGCGATCGCCGCGTGCTTCGCCGGATGAGAATTGCGCCAGTACTGCCACAGAAACGGCAGGGTCTCCAGCATCGCGTTGGCGTGGTATCGAACGTCGGGCGACTGGTTGCGTGCGTATCGAAGCAAGGTGGCGAGGTCGCGCGGAAACGCGTACGGGTACACGCCTTCACGCTGGATTAGTCCCGCGTTGCCAAACGACGTCTCGTTGCCGGGCAGCTTGCGATCGACCAACGCAACCTGGCGGCCGCGTTTCTGAAGATGGACAGCAACGCTGACCCCGACGATGCCCGCGCCGAGTACGACGGTATCGAATTTCATAGTGCTCATGCGTTCACCGGCGGAGGCATGACAATCATGCCGACAGTTTCGTTCGACATGGATTCAGACCGCGGAGATGCTCGCACCGTTCGCGCCGGATTCGTTGAAAAGAGGCGGTGCAGTCACGATGGACTTCAGCGCCGGATTGGGCTGCATGAGCGTCGACAGATCGGGCCGCGGACGGCGCAACACCGGCGACTGATCGAACACCTGTTCCAGCGCATGCGCGACGGCGAGTGTCTTACGGTCGCCATGAAACGGCCCGACGATCTGCAGGCCGAACGGCATGCCCGCACGATCGACGCCGCAGGGCAGCGATACCGCGGGATGCGTCGTCAGTGTGACGACGTAGGTGAGCGCGAGCCAGCGATAGTAGTTGTCCTGTTCGCGTCCGCCGACCTGCGCCGCGTACAACTGCTGCCACGGAAACGGTGAAACCGGCGTGGTCGGCGAGAGGATGACATCGTACTGTTCGAAGGCGCGCTGGAAGCGTTTGAAAATGCGGGTCTGCTCGGCCTGAGCCCACGCGCTGTCGGCGAGGCTCATGGCCGCGCCCAGTTCATAGTTCGAGCGCGTGTTCGGGCCGAGCTGGCTCGGGTCGCGCGTATAGGCATCGTGCAGACCGGCGACGAAGCTCTCGGCGCGAATGACGTCGAAGCAGCGATGCACGTCGCCCAGATCGAAGCTCACCTGCTCGCACGAGCGAAACGACGGCGCGATCAGTGCGATGCGTTCGCGGAACAGCTGGCGAATCTCGTCGTCGACGTCGCAACTATCGAAGTCTTCGGTCCAGCCGACCCGCAGCGTGCTCAGATCGATCTCCGCGGGCAACGCGAAGCCGAGGGGATCGACGGGGAAACTCAGCGGATCGCCGGCGGACGCCCCAGCGGTGGCCGCGAGTTGCAGACACGCTTCAGCGACGGTGCGGCCCATTGGCCCGACCACCGAAATCGGCGTCCAGCCCACCACCTTGCGCGAGTTCGGCACGAGGCCGGGCGTCGGACGGAAGCCCACCACGCCGCATTTGGAGGCGGGAATGCGCAGCGATCCGCCGGTATCGGACCCGGTGCAGACGGGCAGCATGTCGCACGCGAGCGCAGCCGCAGAGCCGCCGGACGAACCGCCGGCATTCAACGCGGTATTGAACGGATTGCCGGTCGCGCCCCACACCGGATTGCGTGTGTTCGCGCCCGCGCCGAGCTCGGGCACATTGGTCTTCGCCGTGACGATTCCACCGGCGGCGCGCAGGCGTTCGACCAGCACCACGTCGTGCGCGGGGATGTTGCCGCGCGACATCGGCGAACCAAACGTCGTCAGCAGGCCGGCCGTGTTCTCGAGATCCTTGATGCCGAGCGGCAAGCCGTGCAGCAGACCCAGCGGTGCGCCGTCGAGAACCTGTTTTTCCGCGCGTTTGGCGGCTTCTCTTGCGGCCGGGAAATCCGTCGCCGTGATCGCATTCACGGCGGGATTGATCGCTTCGATTCGCGCAACGCAGGCGTCGAGCAATTCCACGGGCGAAATCTCTTTGGCGCCGATCATCCGGCGCAATTCGACCGCGTTGCGGCCAACCAGCTCGTTATCGTGACTCATTGCATCCTCAATGGGTTCAGGTAAGCGCTTCGCCGGTTCGGTCGCGCAGCCAGATTACCGGTACCAGCGAAATGGCGCACGCGGCGGCGACATACCAGGCGGGCGCGAGCGGATTACCGGTTTGCTCGGCCAGCCAGGTCGCGATAAACGGCGAGAACCCGCCGAAGAACGAAGCGCTGACCACGTACGTTAGCGCAATTCCGGTTGCACGGACATCGGCCGGAAACAACTCGGGGATCATTACGAGCACCGGAACAATCTGCCCCGCGACGAACACGGCCAGCAACGCGGAGATCAGGCAGAGCGCCGTCATCGACGGATAGGCGCCGAGAAATGCGAACGCGGGATACACGAGCAGCAGCATCACGACCCGCGAGATGACCAGCACGCGCTTGCGGCTGAAGCGGTCGGCGAGGATGCCGGCAAACGGCGCGGCGGCGAATAGCACGAGCGAGCTGACGATGCCCGAGGTCACCGCCGCAGTCGACGACAGATGCAGCACGCGCACCGCATGGCTCGGAAGAAAAAACGCCGTGATGTAGACAGAGACCGAACCGCCCAGTTCGGCAAAGGTGCCGAGGATCGTGAGCTTCAGATGCGTGGTCAACGCCTGCTTGAGCGCGCCGCGCGGCCTGGCTTCACCGGGCTCGCGGGCGGTCAGCGTTTCTTCGAGCCGCCTGCGGATCAGCATGCCCGCCGGTGCGGCGACGATCCCGATCACGAACGGAATGCGCCAGCCCCATTCGAGTACGGCCTGCTTCGGCAGCAAGACGTTGACCAGTGTCGCGACGAGCGCGCCGAGCACGAGGCCTGCCGCCTGAGCGGCGAAGTTCCAACTGGCGAAGAACGCGCGGGTTTTGTCCGTGGCGTATTCGACCAGCAACGTGGTGCCGGGGCCGAACTCGCCGCCTGCCGCGAAACCCTGGATCAGCCGCGCGGCCAGCACGATCAAGGGCGCAGCGATGCCCGCGACAGCGTAAGGCGGCGCGCAGGCGATCATCGCGCAACTCAGCGCCATCAGCATGATGGTCAGCACCATCGCACTCTTGCGGCCCACGCGGTCGGCATAGGCGCCGATCACGATACCGCCGAGCGGCCTTACCACGAAGCCCACGCCGAACACGCCGATCGACAGCAGGAACTGGTTGACAGGCGCCGCGCCCGGAAAGAACAACTTCCCGATCTGGATCGCGAAGAAGCTGTAGATCGTGAAGTCGTAGAACTCGAGCGCCGTGCCGATCGTCGTCGCGGTGATGACGTGGGCTTTCGTCAGATCCGACTTACGGTAAGCAAGTGTAGACACGGTACAGTTCCCACAAAGATGATGGAATCGACGTGAGTTATCATATACGAGAAATAAATAAATTCTCGTATTCGAGAAAATTACGTGTAGGTGCGAACGAGATGGTCAAGGCAGTGAGGGAAGAACAGGTCTCGGACACGCACGTTGCGCCGCCCGCGCTCGATCACAAGCTGGTCGGCAGCCACGTGAGGCAGGCGCGCAAGGCGCGTGGACTGACGCTCGCGGAGTTGTCCGAGCGCTCGGGCATTGCCGTATCGACGATCTCGAAGGCCGAGCGCGGCGATATCGCGCTGACCTACGACAAGTTTGCGGCACTGGCGCACGCGCTCGAACTGGAGTTCGATGCGATTTTCGGGCGACGCCGCAAGCCGGCCGCGGGTGCGATGAAGCCGTCCTTTACGGCCAACGGAAAGCAGCACATTTACGACACGCCGAACTATGAGTACGGCATGCTCGCCAACAACCTGACCGGCAAACGCATGGTGCCGATGCGCGCGCACATTCGCGCCCGCGCCGTGTCGGATTTCCCGGAGTACATCCGGCACTCAGGCGAAGAATTCGTTTTCGTGCTGGGCGGCAAGCTGGAATTGCGCTTCGAAAACGGTAAGTCGTTCAGGCTGATGCCTGGCGATAGTCTGTATTTCGACAGTTCGGTGGGGCATGTTTATTTGAGCCTCAGCAAGGAGGAGGCGGAGGTGCTGGTGTGCTGCGTGGATACCGATGGTTATCGGCCGAATGGGGCGATTTGATTGGTGGCTTTTGAGTAACTGCTGCACGGATGTCGGTTGATCCGGGAGCTCGACATGGTGGTTTGAGCCGGTGCTCAATGGGCGGATAACGCCACAACGGGCCGGTGGCGCTCGGCCCGTTGTGGCGTTAGATGCGCACAGTATTGCTGGCAAACCGCGGAAGCGCTGTGCCTTCGATCACGCTGCCTTGAGAAGTCCAAGTTGTTGCAGAGCGGTCACGCCGTCGTCCAGCCCGATTTCTTCGACGATCTTGCCGCCATTGAGCCGTAGCACGGTCGTGCCAGTGAAGCGCATTTTCCGTCCGGTCGAAGCCGGCAACGACCCAACGAGGAAATCACTGAATGCCGGGCCGGTATGTGTGCCTCCACCCTCCCAACGGCCGACTACATAGTCTCCCTCGGCGATGAGATCAGCGGTGCCCCAGAAGTTGAGATCCGGAAACGCTCGCCGGAAATCGGTCATGAATGCCTTGATGTCCTCGCGGCCACGGCGCGCCTCGTGCAGAGAATATTGAAGAAGCATGTCGGGCGCAGCCAGTTCGTCGACGATGTCGAGGTTGCATGTCTTGCCCCAGAAATCGGTGAACCAGCGGCCCACGATGGCCTTGTTGTCATCTTCCTTAGACATGGTGAATTCCTCATTGACTATGGTTGAAAGAGGGAAACGCAATCGTCTCCCGCTGTCTGAACAATATGGATCCCAGCAGTCAGCCGCCCCTCGTTTCTTGCTGCAATACTCGATAAATCGACACGCGGGTTGGTCACTACGCGATGAAGGAAGGGCGTAGGCCCTTCCTCGGAGAATCCCGTGAAAAAAATCTTCTGTCTTCTGATGGCAGGTGCCACCACTGTTGAGTGGCTGCGCGCTGTATGTGCCTGATTCGCCGGGCGTGGTTGTCGCGCCGCAAGGCGGGTCACAAGGTGGTCCGGGCAACGGCTTCTGTCCGCCGGGACAGGCGAAAAAAGGGAACTGCTGACGACGGGAAGGAAGATGGACCAACGAGGGCGCCTGCAGGCGCCCTCTGTGTTTCATCAGGTCGAGTGACTGATGGCAATGTGCTGGCTGTGGTGAGGCTTCGCGTTCACCAGCGCCTGCGGGTGTGAATGCGCGTGATTTGCGTGAGACGCGTGAAGACTGTGATGGCTCGTTTGCGAGTCGGCACGGTCCGCCTGCGTGTCCGATCGATCCGCCGCGCGGGCAAGGCCGACGTCACGGTCGCCTGAAATCAGACCTCGATTCCTGGGCCGATTGCGACAAGCGAGGCAGATTGCCTCCAAACCATATGTGGCGGGTAACCGTTCGCATAGCGCTGCATCGAACGGCAGAACCGGATCCACTTTGTGTGAAAACATTCGTTGATCTACGGACGCAGGCCGATGCTGTCGCGCGGGCGTTCGAACGGCGGTTCCGCCCAGACAACGGACCGTTGCGCGCGAATGATGTCGATCGGGTCGTCAGCCAAAGCGGGCAGAGAAGGTATTCTCGCGAACAGCGCGTATTCGACCGGCACTCTCGCTTCTCCTGCTGCGGTCAGTAACCCCGTCATCCTCGTGAAAATTAGAGTCTGGAGGCAACGACCCCTCAGGAGTGGCGCATATATGCACGCACAGTAAGAGGCGCGAAGATCGCCACAATGATAAAAGAACCGAGTAGGGTCAGCCAGAAGTCCTGCCCAATCGCGCCGTTGCTCGCCAGGTCTCGCACTGCCGAGACAAGGTGCGAGACGGGATTGTAATGCGCGAACATCTGCAACCAACCAGGTAAAGTCCTGGCTGGAACGAAGGCGTTGGACAGAAAAGTTAGCGGGAACAGCACGAGCGTCGCCATGCCATTCACGTTGGAAGCGCTGCGAGCCATCACTCCGAGAAGCGCAAAGATCCAACTGATACACCAGGCGGAAAACATCACCAGCAAACCACCGACAACGATGCCGCCCAGATTGGGCCGATAGCCCATGATGTAACCCATGATCAAAGTGAGCACGGCGGCAATGGCAAAGCGAACGGTGTCTGCGAGCAAGGCTCCGGCCAGCGGCGCGATTCGAGCGATGGGCAGTGTGCGAAAGCGGTTAAACACGCCTTTATCCATGTCTTCGCGCAACTGCACGCCCGTGCTCGCGGAGGTGGTGAGAACCGTCTGAACGAGGATGCCGGGAATGATAATAGGCAGATAGCTCAGAACATCGCCGGAGATCGCGCCACCGAAGAGGTAGGTGAACATCAGCGTGAAGACGATGGGCTGAAGTGTTACGTCAAAAAACTGTTCAGGCGTGCGGCGCATCTTGAGCAGGCCCCGATAAGCCATGACTAGCGAATCGCGGATCGACTGACGCAGGCTGCGGCGGTTTCCTGGCGTGCGTCGAGCAGCACGAGGCGTCGCAGGTTTGAAGGTCTCTGTACCAATCATAACGGGTCTCCTTTTATCTCCACGTCTTGACCCGTCAGGGTCAGAAACACTTCGTCGAGCGTCGGCTTCTGAACGCTCATTTCACTCACATGGACGCCCGCTCCGCGCAGACTTATCAACACGTCGGTGACTTTATCGGCATCGTTCATAGGCGCGCTTAATGTGCCGGTGTCCGGCGAACGGCTAATCTTGAGGCCCAGATGCTGTTCAACGATCTGCTGAGCCGCGGGCAGTTGCACGGTGTCGCTCAAACGTAAGTGCAATGTGGCCGTGCCGACACGCTTCTTCAATTCGTCCGGCGTGCCTTCGGCGACGACTTTGCCATGATCAACAACGACGATCCGGCTCGCCAACTGATCGGCTTCGTCCAGGTATTGAGTGGTCAACAGCACAGTCGAGCCAGTGCGCACCAGACGGCGGATCGTGTCCCACATTTGAGAGCGCGTGCGAGGGTCCAGGCCTGTGGTCGGCTCGTCCAGAAAGATAAGCGGCGGCTGTGCAATCAGGCTGGCAGCGAGATCCAGCCGGCGCCGCATGCCGCCTGAAAACTGGCTCAGGGGACGCATGGCCGCCTCGGTCAGGCCGAACTCTTCCAGCAAGGAACTGGTTTTCTGCCTGGCCTGCTGCGCGCTCATGCCAAGCAGTCGCGAGAAGATCACCAGGTTTTCCGTAGCGGACAGGGTCTCATCCACCGAGGCGTACTGGCCTGTGACGCCGATCAACTGGCGGACAATCTGCGGGTATTGGGTAACGTCGTATCCGAATACTTTAGCAATACCTGCATCAGCTCTGAGCAAGGTTGCCAGTATATTGATGGTCGTTGTTTTGCCCGCGCCATTAGGGCCGAGGACCCCGTAGATGCATCCACTCGGCACGCAGAAGCTTAGGTCGTCAACGGCCCGGTGTTTACCGAAAGCTTTGACCAGACCATGCACTTCGATGGCGAGCTCTTGTGTTTTATCCGGAGCATTTATCAAGGATTTATCTCGGCTATAACTTGTTGAGAAGGTGAGATCAACGATCACCCTTGTTCAATTGAGGCTGGTTCTGTCGTCGGCCAATCAGGTAGACGAACGCGACGAGCGCCGCCATGAATCCGGAAGCCGCGCCGACGCCCAGCGCCCATCGCGGACCGAAAGTGTCGGCGATCCAGCCGACAATGGGCGCCCCGATCGGCGTGGCGCCCACGCCGATCGCGAGACGCAGCGCCATGACGCGCCCGCGCATCACAGGCTCGGTAGATAGCTGCATCAGGCTGCTCGTGGAATTGACGAAGGTCAGACCCGACACGCCGATGACGACAAGCGCAGCGCCGAAGAGCCAGACATTGGGCGTGATCGCGGCGAATGCAAAGCCGAGCCCGAAAATCGCGGCGCCGACCAGCAGAAATCCGAACCGGGGTTTCTCGCGTCCGGCGGCGAGCAGCGCACCGGCAAGCGTTCCGACCGCCATGACCGAGGTCAGGAATCCGTACTGATTCGCTCCGCCATGGAAGATCTTGACGGACATGGTGGAGATGAAGATCGGAAAATTCAGTCCGAAAGTGCCGATCAGGAATACCATCGACAAGATAGCCTTCAGATCCCGGCGGGACCGGACATAGCGGAAACCTTCCACAAGGTTGCCCCGGGACCGGCCAGCGCGGGCATTGGCATGAAGCTCCTTCACGCGCAAAAGTCCAAGCGAACCCAGTACGGCACCGAAGGAGGCTGCGTTGATCAAAAACGCCCATCCGGAGCCGACGGCCGCGATCAGGATGCCGGCCACTGCAGGACCGACCATCTGGGCGGCGTTTATGGATGTGGAATTCAGCGCCACCGCGTTTGAAAGGTCATCGTCTCTGACCAGATCGGATACGAAGGTCTGGCGTGCCGGTGAATCGACGGCGTTGACACAGCCGGACAGGAACGCGAGCACATACACATGCCATAGCTGGACAAGCTCCGTGATGCAGAGAAGGCCAAGGATGAGCGCCAGGAAACCTGAAGCCGCCTGCGTGACGCTCAGGAGCTTGCGCCGCTCGAAGCGATCGGCCGCATAGCCGGTCCACGGCAACAGGAGAAGCTGCGGTCCGAACTGCAGGCCCATGACAATGCCGACGGCGGTTGCGCTGTGCTGGGTGAGTTGCGTCAGCACCAGCCAGTCCTGGGCGGTGCGCTGCATCCATGTTCCGACATTGGAGACAAGCGAGCCGATGGCCCATACGCGATAGTTGAAGACCTTCAGCGAACGGAACGTACCCTTGGCCATGCCCTCACAAGCCCGTGGGCGAATTGCCGCCATGAAACTGTCCGAACAGACGCGCGGAGATCACACCCATAAGCAGAACACCCGCACCCACGGCGATGGCGTTATCCGCCGCGCGCAAATCAAAAGTTCCCACACAAGCGATGAGCAGATAGGCGAGGACGAAGTTCGCAAACCCCCAGAGTACGTTCACGGTCGAGGATGAAAGACCTACGCCAGACGGTGTGGCGAACGGGCTCTGAAAGGCCCGCCCCATCATGCCGCTGACGAAATGCGGAATGGCGTTCGCGAGAAAAGCCCCGCCGAAAAAGTAGGACACGTTGTGTAACCAATTCATAGTTAGGTGCTCCGTTTCATGAGGTCAATGATTTCTTGTGTAGTGCCGGTTTCGCCGATCCTTGGAAAAACGCGTGTGATGCTGTAGGTATGGGCATCGGACTGCATGTCGGTCATGGCGTCCGTCGCGAGCGTGACGTTGAAACCGAGCTCATAGGCCTGGCGCGCGGTGACCTCGACGCCATTGCTGGTGGCGACGCCGACGATCACGACCTGCGTGACTCCCAACGATCTCAGATGGGATTCAAGACCGGTATTCGTGAATGCGCCCGGCGTATGCTTCGTCACGACAAGGTCCTGCGGTTGCGGATTTAGCTCGGGGATGAGATCGGTCCAGCCGGCCGGCAATTCTCGATGGGCCCGTGGCTGTTCCGTCCGGCCCGGCGCACCGCCGGCGACATTGACCAGCACGACCGGCAAACCATGCTTGCGAAAGGCTTCAGTCAGCGCTCCGACGTGCTTCACCACTTCGTCCATGAGATGCACGGCCGGAAGTGAAACGATGCCTTTCTGAAGATCGATGACAATGAGCACGGACTTCGGGTCGAGGGTAGTCACGGTCACGGTGTTTTCCTTTTGATGATTGGGATGAGCGCGAAGCCGCCCATCTTTGTCATGTGGGTTGAGCTGCAACTGGGTAGAAGACAGCAATGGTTCGTGGGGTGCTGGCGCACCCCGCCAGCAGGATGCAACCGATGACAAGCAGGTTTTTACGCATGGATACCCCACCGGCATTAATAGATAGAATGATCGATCTAATAATATGGCCGTTATGGCGCCGCGTCAAGATATGTTAGGATGAACGTTCTAACTAAGAGGCGATGTTGTGCGAAAGGTTGATCCAGACAAGTACGAGGAACGACGGCAGCAAATCCTGCAGGCTGCCGCGCGGTGTTTCGCCCGTGACGGCTTCCGTGGGGCCAGCATCTCGGAGATCTGCGCTGAGGCAGAGATGAGTGCTGGCCATCTGTACCACTACTTTCCCAACAAGGAGGCCATCGTCAGTGCAATGACTGAAGGCGGCCTGGCGAGAGCGGCGGAGCATTTCGAGCAGATGATGCAAAGCCCCGATCCGATCCGCGCCTTCATTGCGGAAAGTACAAAGGCGAAGCGCGGTTTGATCAGCCAATCGCTGGTGTTCGACGTGCTGGCCGAGGCCGGCCGCAACACCGAACTCGCCGACATCCTGCGCCGGCATACACTCGCATTGCGCGCCTTGCTGGCAGATTTCCTGCGTAAAGCGCAAGCGCAAAAGCGAATCGATTCGGAACTCGACCCCGAGATGACGGCCGCTATCTTGATGGCGATCATCGATGGCACGCGGAGCATGCTGATCCGTGATCCTAAGCTGGGCAAGGGCGACAGCGCCGACTATCTGGAGCTTTTAGTCACCCGATTTCTTGCATCGCAGGGTAGTGGTCAGTCGGTCTAGGGCCATTTCGAGGCGGCAATTCTTCTGGCTGGATTCAATGCAGAAAGGTACGTTGCCCGATGACCGGTTCGCGATACGTCCGGCACTTCAAAGCATTGGTAGGCGCTGACCGGCGCGCGGGTCTATCGCCAGAGCGACTTCATGAGCGCGATCCGTCTCGAGTTAGCGCTTCGGCGCACCCGTCGTCCCGACGCCTTGGAAGATGATCGAGGAGGCGGATTGAGCTTGCTCGACCAAAAACGGGCATAGGGTCGCCGCATGTCGTGCTTGCCTTAATCACGTTGTCCGAAAATTGTGAATTCTTGATTGTGACCAGCGTCTTCTGTCAGTAAGAAGGCACGATCGGATACCGAGACAATGGTCGCGTATGCAGTTGCACCATTGGGGTAAAGGTCTGATAGGTTAGGTAAGTGCGCATCTCTGCCCAGGATCTGCATGACCTCATTGGCCGGCAACGCCTTTGTCCCGATTGCGATCATCGAAGGAGTAGTTTTCATCTCCTCCATGGTCGTCGTAATACCTTTATCTACTACAGACCAGGTTCCGGCCCAACTTGCCAAGTATTCCACCCGCACAGGGTCGGGCGCACTTTTTCGGTCGACAACTGTCATGATCCCGCTGGTGTTATACCTTCCATTTTTAAAGAATTCGCTGGTACCTCGAAAACCGAGACTAACGCGTCCGATCGGACTGTATTCCCACTGGGTATTCCACCGACCGAGGAAATGTGGATCTGTTGTCGTCCCCGCAAAAACGCTTCGAACTTTACCCACAAAATCGACGGTGGTAGAAACGTAACCCATCGCAGTAACTATCGTCGCGATGATCAAACTAAACTTAATTTTCTTATTCACTTTGGCACTTGTGGAGTGGATCCTGTCGGATAGCATCGTGAGTCGCACGGCCGGTGGACATCAATATTCTATTTGCATGCGCAATGGAATATTTACCATGCATGCAGGTAACCTCAGGGTCAAACAATACCGTTCATTCTAGCCGCCGCGTTCTGTACGACCGATCACACGCGGAAGCAGCCATCAGACAGATCGCTGATTAGCTGACCGTTCAGGGTCGATCGGAGCCGGTCGCCGACTGGCGCGGATCGGCCAGGAAGGGACACTCGGCGCCAACGCTTGAATCGCTGACAATCTTGACCTCACCCCAAGAGGAAACCAGGCGGAATCGCAGATAATCGAGCCGGGCAAAGGACCGGAAGAGTAAAAATAGCGCATGAAGATGCAGGTCGCATAGAGAGATAATCATTTTTTTGACGGAGTTGTTCACCGTACAATCTGACGAAAATATAAGGATCCCGGAGGAAGTAATGCTCGCCGAAGTATTCAAGCGCACCGTATCGCTTTTGATTCCCACTGCATTGATTTTCTGTGTCATTCAGTACCATGAAACAGGCGCCGTGGCTGTCTCCGGAATAGCGGTGTACGTCATTGCATTCTTGGTTATTGGCATGGTTTTTGAGGGTTTGAATGTATGGTGGAGACAGCGCTTCGGGACGGGCAAGGGCTCGGGCATTGCGCGCGCCGTGCTTTGGTCCGTTGCAGCAGTCTGCTTGTATTTATTTTTTCGCCACTTAGACCGCGGCTGATTAGAGGCTGCCTCGTCTAAAGGTGAACAGGGTGCCAGGAATACCACGCCGAATTTTCGCTGGAATTGCACATTAGCTCTGTGCAAGTGAGAGGGGAACGCATCTCAGAAGCGCTCATTGCCGTCGTTTGATTCCGGATGCCGGTTCAGAATCGCGTCCTGCCGATCGCTGCTTGGGACGCCGTCGGGTCGTGTGAATCAATCGCATCGGGCGGCAAGCGGCCATGAGCAGACGGTCGACTTTGGTGTGAAGATCGTCAACAATCGGCAGGCATCATCAGATTCTCTCTGTTGCTAACTTCAGACCTAGCCCGACGAACAAGGCGCCCATGGTCTTAGTCAACCATGCAGAAATAGCCTGGTTACGACGAAATGCGCCTGTCATTCTCGCCGCAAGGAACACGTAGGTGATGCTCATGGATATTCCGACCATATTGCCAGTCACCCCCAACGCAATGAGATGTTTCACAGGACTCAGGTCGTGTGCGTTCATGAACTGGGGAAGCAATGCGATATAAAACAGAGCGACTTTCGGGTTCAGGACATCGCTGAGAAAGCCTTGCCAGAAGATGAGACGCAGAGCTTTTTTCTTGGCATCGCCGACAGGGAGGGCGACTCCGTCGGAGCGCAATGCTCCCCAGCCAAGGTAAATGAGGTAAGCCGCACCCGCCCACTTTACAGCAGTGAACGCCGTTGCTGATGCCAATACAAGCGCCGAGAGACCAGTTACCGCCGCGAGTAGATGTACGTAGGAACCGAGATTAATTCCGAACGCAGCACATAACCCTGCCGCACGTCCCTGAGCAATCGTCCTCCCAAGCAGGAACAACATATCGGGTCCGGGCACGAGAGACAGAACAAGACTCGCACCAACAAAAAGCATGTATGTATGCAGACTCATGGTTTCTCTGGTTCAATGTCTGATGGGAATTGACGATGAGTATATCCGTCGCAGTTCGGCCATGAGCCGACCTTCGACAACCGCACGCGAATCGTCGACAATCCGGACCGTACATTCGGATGCCGGCTATCTTTCAACGCACCGCGACCGTGAGCGCATTATGGCAAGTCTGTCGGAATCCCGCACCGCAGAACCTTCCAATGTTCACCGACTGGTGATCGTCGAGGGCATCATGGGATCGGGCAAATCGACGACTATGCGGTTCATCGCGAAACACCTGCAAGATGCGGGGCAGCCGGCGATACCTATCCACGAAAGGACCGATCCGCATCCGGTACGCGCGACGGACGAACTCGAACACTGGTTTGAACCGTGGAGGGACGCAACACCAGAGGATCTCGCGGACCGTGCATTGGCGAGATGGGCCGCTTTCGTCGAGTACACGCAAACAGATGCGGAGATTCCGGTATTGGACGGTCAACTTTTTCATGGAGACCTGACCCATCTGCTCCTAATGGAGGCCGATACCGCACTGATTTTCGCCTACATACGAAAGCTGGTAACAGTCATTGCCCCGTTGAATCCGTTCGTCCTTTATCTTTGGCAGGAAGATGTGGAAGAAGCCGTCAGAGCGGTTTGCGCAGAACGGGGGGCCGAATGGATCGATTATCAGGTCAACTGGAAGCTCGCGGCCCCCTACTGCGTGCGTAAAGGCTTCGTGGGACTGGATGGTCTGATTTCTCTGTACCGTGACTACCGCCGACTCACCGACGACCTGTTTCAGGAACTGCCATTAGCCAAGCTCGCCATTGAGAATTCAGGGAGAGACTGGCCAGCATATGAAAGGCGAATTCTTCACAAGTTGGGGCTGCCGACGAGGTAAAAATGCGCGCAGCAACGGGTCGTATCATGCGTTATCAGGGGGACTGATAGGGGTGCGCTGAAATTTCCAATCGTACTGGAGGACCGCTTCGGGTCGCGTACATCCGATCGCCGACAGGGCGTGACCGGCCAATTTGAGACACTCGACGCCACCGCGTAGACTGATTGACAATCGCTGCTCCTAACACGAACAAAATGACGACCGAAATTGAACTCCTGAGGCCTACGATTGCATTGCTGCCAAGTTACGTTTCTGCCCTTGAGGCGGGATGGTCACCTGACAATGTTCGCAAGGAGGTCGCTGCGCGCGAACAGTTGCACGCTATCGAATTGAACGCGGAGGCATTTGTCGACGGCCTGGATGATCCGACCGCATCAGGCGGTCCGATTCCTCTGCCCGACGGATCGACCGTCGCCCGTCTGCCAAGCATTGTTCGATGGATTTGGGACGGCGACGTTAGCGGCGCAATCGGATTTCGCTGGCAGGCTGGAACTGCCGAATTGCCGCCGCATGTACTCGGACACATCGGCTTCTCGGTCGTGCCGTGGAAGAGCGGCAACGGCTACGCCAGACAGGCGCTCAACTTGATGCTGGGTGAAGCGAGGCTACAAGGTTTGTCCTACGTCGAACTAACGGTTGATCCCGAAAATATAGCCTCGCAGCGGGTGATCGCAGCATGCAGCGGTGTCCTGATCGAGCGGTTCAAAAAGACTGCCGCCTACGGATTCGCTGACACTCTTCGCTATCGCATTGAGCTAGACGACTGAGGCCTGTTGGACCCTGTCCGGCCATTCAGGGACGTTCGACATTGCTACTGAGATCGGCAACAATCTCTAAGCATTCAACGACGGAGCGGCGTAAAGTACGGCGCAATTGACGCAATCCTGACCCAACGGACCGCTCACGACACCCCAAAATCCACCATTGTCGGCGGTGGGCTAATCTCTATGCGACGTAGCGTACTCAAGGACCTGACGATGAAGCGTTATGTTGTTGCTCTTTGTATGTTTTTGGTCTTCGCCGCTTTTCCTCTCTATGAGCTATGGAGAGCCTACACACTTGGAGTAGTACTAGTACTGTCCAAACACAGTCCGAGTTTCGATGCTACGCGTGCAGCCAGACCCGGTGAATTCGTTGCGGCGGTCTGGTTTTACGTCTTCTTGCTTGCGGTTGCCGCTGTTGGTGGAGCGGCTTGTTTGCTGCCAGATCGCAGCCCCTCCAAGGCACGGTCCTCGATTCGATAATCGTCGCTGATCGGCCAAGAGCGGGCAGTCGCCCCTGTTGGGAAATCGTCGACAATCGACGCCCCAAAGTGCGAATCAGCAGGACCTTTGCCAGCGTGGACTATTTGACGGCCGATCCATTGCCTGCTTGCGAAGCCTCAATAGCTCTTCCTAGCTTGACCAGGTAGCGCTTTGCCGTTTGGAAGTCTCCACGCCACAACCACTTCAGGCAATTAAAGAGTTCCCACGCCAGGAATCGGTCGCCATATCGAAAGACAGTCATGTCGTGCTCGGTCGGCGCGAGTCTCGATGACGCCCTCGATTCAAGGCAACGATCCCGATTGACTATCTCGACAAAAGGTTGCTCCAGGGTGAGCTTGGTGCCGGGCGATATGACATGAAATTCGATTGAGGTTAAGTCGTCGAAGACGAGCTTTTGGAACGGGCTGTTTGGATCATGCGCGCCATCACACGTGATGAATACTTTCGATGGGGCGATCTGCTGTCGTATCGTATGGAACAGTGCATGCCCTGCTCCCTCCGAGCAAAAGGCAATCAGGTCAATATCCGAGAGGCGATCGGCGCCCCCCTTTGCAAATGAACCGACGACCACCGCGCCGGTGCAATCTGAAGAGTCTCGAACCGCGGCGGCGATTCGCACAAGAAGCGCAATCTGGAATGCCGTGGCAGGGTTGTTCCTCCACCTTTTGAGAAAGTCTTCAAAGCACATTGGGCGGTCTCGTATGGTTTGTGGGAGGTCTACAGGGAGAATCAATAATACGTTCGAACGACCTTCTTCGGGGAGGCGCGAGGCCGCACCGGGTCGACTGCGAAAATCCGAAGCAACGCCGAGACTCGTCGGCCTCGATTCGACACCGGACTTCCAGGCTCGGCCATTATGAGACGTTCGATACGGCCGTAAGAAGCGTTAGCGATCTTCGTACGGACAGTGGGATTACAATTCAATTATGTAATGCTGAGAACCCAACAATCCAGGTGACCGAAGGAGGCTGTCAGTGACATTTTCGAGTTTGCTTGTCTTTGCATTGGCATTGGTTGTCACCGCTGGCTCGCCGGGGCCAAGCGTCGCTGCACTCGTCGCACGCGTCCTGACTAACGGCCTTCGAGATGTCTTGCCCTTTCTCGCTGCAATGTGGATCGGCGAGGCGCTGTGGCTTAGTTGTGCAGTCGCTGGACTCACCGCCATCGCCCACACGTTCGTCTTTGCGTTTCTCGTGCTGAAACTGCTCGGTGTCGCCTATCTATTGATCCTTGCCTGGAAAATGTGGTTCGCCCCCGTTGTTGTACAAAACGGTCCCCTGCCGAGCGGGCAATCCGCGTTGCGCATGTTCATCGCGGGTCTGATGGTAACACTCGGAAATCCTAAGATCATGGTGTTCTACGTTGCCCTTCTGCCCACCCTTGTTGATCTTTCGCGCGTTGGGACGGCCGCGTGGATTGAACTTACGCTGACAATGTTCATCGTTCTCGTCACGGTAGATATTAGCTGGGCAATCCTTGCTGTACGCGCGCGGAAGCTTTTGACGAACCAGCGGGCAGTAAAGATGGCGAATCGCGCTAGCGCAACGGCAATGGCAGGTGCAGCGGCCGCTATTGCAGTGCGATAGATTGAATCGAACGACCGCTTTGGGGAAATGCGACGGACCGTTGTGGGTCGCACTGGGACGGTCATTATCGGGCGGCATTCGGCCAATTGCAGACGTCCATATGGTTGCGCAGAACGGCTGGTACCCGGTCTATTGCTGCCGTTCGTTTGCGACAGACCGCGGTCGCAACGGGATCCAGACACGCCATAGCCAACTGGCGATCTTCGATCCTGCAGGGCAGTGCCAGGCCAAAAAATCACAGGTCCGTGTTGGCAGCCGACGCCTGGACCCACTTCGTCATGGCTAACTCACGCAACATCATGCCGAGCGGGCGGCGCCTCGCTGTAGCCGCAAAATCCGTACAAAATTCAGCACTGTAGGCGATTTTTCGCGTTGCCGATGGACTAGCGCGATGCCCGTCGAAAGCGGGCTACCCTTCAGTTCGTGATAAGACACGCCTTCGACCTGAACCTGCCGGATCGATGCCGGAACCATCGCGACGCCGAATCCGGCAGCTACGAGGTTCGCCGCCGACGAGATCTGTGGCGATTCCATGCCGATCGAGGGTGCGAAGCCAGCCTCGCGGCACGCGGCGATGATCGAATCATGCAGATCCGGGCCGATCGGCCGCGGAAAGAGGATGAACGGATCGTCGGCAAGATCTGCCAGATCGATGCGCCGTCGCCGGCTCAGGCGATGGTTTGCCGGTAGCACCGCCAACATGTTTTCGTCGACCAGCGGCTCGACGATCAGATCCCTGCAATTCAGCGGCATGCGCACCAGCGCGGCATCGAGCTGGCGCTCCGCGACCTTGTCCAGCAGCGCCGAACTGTTGCTCTCCTCGCAACTGATCGACACGCGCTCATACGCATGCCGGTACTGCTGCATCGTCGTCGCCACCATCGGATGAAACACCGTCGAACCTGCAAAACCCAGCGAAAGCCGGCCTGTCTCCCCACGTCCCGCGTTCTGTACTTCGACGAAAGCCTGTTGCGCGTCCTCGACGATGCGTCGCGCGCTCTCGCGAAAGAGCCGTCCTGCTTCGGTCAATTCGACGCGGCGCGGATGCCGGACGAACAGGGGCGTGCCGATTTCCCGCTCGAGCTTGAGGATCTGCTGGCTTAAGGGCGGCTGGGCGATGCCCAGGTGCGTCGCAGCATCCGTGAAATGCAGATGCTCGGCCACGGCGAGGAAGTAGCGTAACTGACGAAATTCCATATCTTTTTCGTCTCCAAAAAGTGACTTCGAGATATTGGACTAATGGGTTGCCTGATTTTAACCTTGCGTCAACCCGATGCGCTCAAAGGTCACACCCGACAGGTTGGTTAAAGCCGATGCGCGTCAAACTCAACGTTTCTTCAGGAGAATTCGATGTCAGTGACGCGCGCGCCGTCGGCAGAAGGGCAGGACAGCAAGGCCTCCACGTTGATTGCGGACCTACGCAACATCGTGGGCAACAAGCACACCATGACTGACGATGGCGCGACCCGCCGCTATCGCACCGGCTTCCGGTTTGGCGCCGGCAAGGCGCTCGCGGTGGTTTGCCCAGGCACGATCGTCGAACAATGGAAAGTGCTGCAGGCGTGCATTGCAGCGAATGTGATTGTCATCACGCAGGCATCGAACACCGGTCTCACCGGCGGATCGACGCCGGACGGTAACGACTACGATCGCGACATTGTGATCGTCAGCACGAGCCGCATGAAGAAGGTCTACGTGATCGACAGTGGCAAGCAGGTCGTTTGCCTTCCGGGCGCGACACTCGATCAGTTGGAAAAGACGTTGAAGCCGCTTGGTCGCGAGCCGCATTCGGTGATCGGCTCGAGTTGCATCGGCGCGTCGGTATTCGGCGGGGTGTGCAACAACTCGGGCGGTGCGCTGGTGCAGCGCGGCCCGGCTTATACGGAAATGGCGGTATTCGGGCAGGTGGATGCAGCGGGAAAACTCAACCTCGTCAACCATCTGGGAATCGAACTCGGCGACTCGCCCGAGGATATCCTCGGGCGGCTGGAGCGCCGCGAGTTTAGCGATGCCGATATTCGCCTCAATGCGGGTGCTGGATCCGATCACGGTTACGCGACGCATGTTCGTGAGATCGATGCCGATACGCCCGCGCGTTTCAACGCCGATCCACAGCGCTTGCACGAAGCGTCAGGTTCGGCTGGCAAGGTGATGGTGTTCGCGGTACGGCTCGACACGTTTCCGATCGAGCAGAATGCAAAGGTGTTCTATATCGGCACGAACCGCCCCGACGAGCTCACTGAAATCCGCCGTCACGCGCTGCATGACTTCAAACATCTGCCGATCTCCGGCGAATATCTGCATCGCGACGCTTTCGACATTGCTGAGGAGTACGGCAAGGACACCTTCCTTGCAATCAACTATCTTGGCACTTCCCGGCTGCCGGCGCTGTTCGGACTAAAGAGCCGTTTCGACGCGCTGTTCGATCGTTTCGGTTTTCTCCCTTCGCATCTCACCGACCGTGTCATGCAAGCGGCGAGCCGACTGTTCCCGAGTCATCTGCCGGCGCGAATGAAAGAGTATCGTGATAAGTACGAGCACCATCTGATGCTGAAGGTGTCGGCCGAAAGCGTGGAAGAAACGCGTGCCTTCCTTTCAGGCTATTTCGACCATGCGGCCGGTGGTTATTTTGAATGTACGGACGAAGAAGGCAGGAAAGCATTCCTGCATCGTTTCGCTGCCGCCGGCGCGGCCGTTCGCTATCGCGCGGTGCATACTCAGGAAGTGGAGAATATCGTCGCGCTGGACATCGCATTGCGACGCAATGACCGCGACTGGATCGAGACGCTGCCGCCCGACATCGAAGAAACCATCGCTATCAAGTTGCACTACGGCCACTTCCTCTGCCACGTGTTCCACCAGGATTACATCGTCAAGAAGGGTAACGACTGCCTTGAAGTCGAACATAAGATGTGGAAGCTGCTGGACCGCCGCGGCGCCGAATATCCAGCGGAACACAACGTCGGCCATCTGTACCATGCGAAGCCCCAGCTCGCCGCGTTCTATCAGCAGCTCGATCCCTGCAACTGCTTCAATCCGGGGATTGGACAGACGTCGAAGTTCGCGAAGTATCGGGAAACCTTAGTCTAGGTGACGTCCATTGCCGGCAGGTAGAGTTCCCCGTGACCCACTTCTGTCCTCTGACCCACCGCAACGAAAACAGTAACGTGTTGCCAAGGTACATGCACACGTGCTGTGGTCAGGGGCTGCTCCTGGTCGGTTAAGGGACACACCTTGAAATTGGTCACGAGTCTCCTTCGGGTCGAACCCGGTCGGCTGTGTCGGGCAGTAGTCGGCCAAAAGCGGCCGGCCGTAGCGCTTCTGGAATCGGCTGAGACGGGCCCGATAACGGACAGACAACTGATTGTCGAGCGCGGTCGTCGATAGCGTGCAAAACCTTATCGCGGGACGGATCTGTTGCATCAATGGCGAGGGGGGCGTAGACGCCTCGGCAACTTCAGCGGTAGTTGGCGCAGTCGTAAGCCAGATGTGTGTCGACTTCGGGCGATTTTGAAATGGCTTCGCGTGTGTTTCCCGGTTTAGGCCGAGCGACGACCAAGCCTGCCGGGGCAGATCTCTAGTTGCTCCCACCGGCACATAACCCATGTCAACGGCAGCGGTAAAACTGGACCAAGGCCTCTACTTTTTGCTGTCTTTGCCGTAAACCCGGTCATCGGCTATTCACGACACTCGGGCATTCCTTTGCCGCAGGACTCCCTACACCGAGTCGATAATCTCGCCACGACGGCGGGACAACGACGTTTGGACCGAGCGTACCCACCACAACGTGATCGTGTCTGTTTCTATTACCACCGGAAAACTGGCTGTTCTCGCAGGCCGACATCCTTTGATTGTCGGTGCACTAGGTAGCCTGATGGCATTAGGCGTGATGGCAATCAGTCTGGTCACACTTCTGGCCTCTCGTGACGCCGCTGTCGAACATGCTCATGAAACCTCCAGAAACGTTACCGCCGTTCTGGTCAGCAACATCACCCGGACGATTGAAACGTCGGACAATTCACTTCGTGCCTTGATTGCCGCACTGAACAAGCCTGCTGTCCAGAGCATGAATGTGGACCTGCGTCACGAATTGCTGTTTGGCCGGACCGCTGCCGAGTACGTTACCGGTATGGGGGTGACGGACAATAAGGGACGACTGATCGACGGCTGCTGCTCCAGCTCCCATACCTGGGATTTCAGCGACCGGGATTACTTCATTGCTCACCGCCAGTCGCCGAATGTCGGACTGTATGTGTCATCAGTCTACCGGGCACGGTCGCGGCCTGGCGCGCAATCAATTGCGATGACGAGAAGGATGAGCCAGCCCGACGGGTCATTCGGCGGAGTAGCGATTGTTGCCATTGACGTCGAATACTTTAAACAACTTCTTGCAAAACTGGACGTGGGGCCAAACGGCGTCACTGCGATCGTTCGTACGGACGGTACGCTGGTGGCCAGAAATCCCCCCATCAGCCAGGCAAGGCTGGTCAATCTGGGTAAGTCACCGACGTTTCCGCGTATGGTGGACCATGATTCCGGGTTCTATTCTGCTCCCTCGATCTCGGACGGGGTCCTGCGCCTGTATACATTTCAACGTGTTCCCGGGACGCCGCTCATCGCCGTTGTCGCGCCGGCGGAAAGCGACGTGCTGGCGTCCTGGAAGCGACTGTCATGGATAGTCGGCGTCTCGGCCTCGTCGGTTAGTCTTGCGTTCTGCACGGTGGTCTGGCTCCTTGCTTTTGCGCTGCGGGACCACGCAAAGACTCAGGTACTGCTTATGGAGCTAACCCAAACCGATCCGCTGACAGGGCTCAGGAACCGCCGCGCTCTCGACGAGGTCCTCGAAAACGAGTGGAGAAGACTGCAGCGCAGCGATGGTTCCTTATCGCTGCTGTTCGTCGATGCGGACAACTTCAAACAGTACAACGACAGGCATGGTCACGCTCAAGGTGATATTGCACTGAAACATCTCGCGGAATGCATCAATCGACACGTGCGTCGTCGTGTCGATCTCGCCGCGCGATACGGCGGGGAAGAGTTTGTTGTCGTGCTGCCCGATACGGACAAAACGGGAGCGGCTCAGATCGCTGAAGCTATACGTCAGGAAGTTGAGCATGGGCAACCGACAGTACCATCCGGAGCAATTCCACCGTTCACGGTCAGTATTGGGTGCGCGACCGGTCGACGCTCACTTCCATCGTCACTGGATGAATTGACGAATTCAGCTGATCTGGCGCTGTACGAGGCTAAAAGGAGCGGAAGGAACGCCGTCGTCTACGCAGCCGATACTGCTGCATCGCCTCGGCCGCAGAGCTGATTGCACTCCTTGACTGTGCCTGCCTCATTCTGCGGTCCGAGCGGTCAGTCGTGGAGGAATAGCGAGCGACCGATTAGGGTCGAACTGGGACGGTCATTATCGGGCGGCATTCGGCCAATTTGAGACACTCGACGCCGCCGCGTAGACTGTTGACAATCGCTGCTCCTAACACGAACAAAATGACGACCGAAATTGAACTCCTGAGGCCTACGATTGCATTGCTGCCAAGCTACGTTTCTGCCCTTGAGGCGGGATGGTCACCTGACAATGTTCGCAAGGAGGTCGCTGCGCGCGAACAGTTGCACGCTATCGAATTGAACGCGGAGGCATTTGTCGACGGCCTGGATGATCCGACCGCATCAGGCGGTCCGATTCCTCTGCCCGACGGATCGACCATCGCCCGTCTGCCAAGCATTGTTCGATGGATTTGGGACGGGGACGTTAGCGGCGCAATCGGATTTCGCTGGCAGGCTGGAACTGCCGAATTGCCGCCGCATGTACTCGGACACATCGGCTTCTCGGTCGTGCCGTGGAAGAGCGGCAACGGCTACGCCAGACAGGCGCTCAGCTTGATGCTGGGCGAAGCGAGGCTGCAAGGCTTGTCCTACGTCGAGCTAACGGTTGATCCCGAAAATATAGCCTCGCAGCGCGTGATCGCAGCATGCAGTGGTGTCCTGATCGAGCGGTTCAAAAAGACTGCCGCCTACGGATTCGCTGACACTCTTCGCTATCGCATTGAGCTAGACGACTGAGGCCTGTTGGACTTTGTTCGACCAAGACGGGACCTTCGGAGCCGCGTCGCGAACCGTGCACAATTTGGTATTGAATCGAACCAAGTAAGCAGTGAAAGAAGAGACGAGGACGGCGGGCAGTCTTTATCGAAGTTACGTGGACACGTAACTTCGAGGGAGTGCCAATGGGACTTGTCTCGCAACTGGATAATGACCGCAGCGAAGCCCATTCACTTACTGCGTCCGGTCGGGCCGCCTAATTCAATCTGTTATTGACCCTTCATCCTCCATCGTATCGGTGAAATCAGTATTCTCGACCCGAGTCAAAACGAACTCTTCGATCGAGTTCCAGTGCCTCAACGCAGTCGCACGCCCGTCTTCCATCACGAACTCGAAAATTCTTCGCGGCCATTTTGGGTTGCGAAACTGAAGATCCTTGAACGGAGTTAGAACTTCCGCAGGAGCACCTGGAAAGTGCAGCGTGAGATGGTTGTCGCGTCGCAGCTTGATCGTGCACTTGTCACCGACAGTACCTTGGTATGTGCCGGTTAGCTGCTTAAGCACATCTAGCGCAGGCGCGTCCGGAATCCGGACGAACACAGCATCCGTCGCGTCGAGCCACAAACCGACGCGGTCGATATCGCCGAGTGGACTGGTTAGAAAGGACATGGACCACGCCCCTTCGACCTCGTCATCGCGGCTATCGAACCGGTCGTAGTGGTAATGATTCAACGGCAGCTCAGTTTGACGGAAATGAAACTGAAGTTGGGAACCATTGAGTGAGATATGCAGTTGCCCGTAGGCAGGATGCTCGTAGCGACCGACGTAGTCTTCTAGATCGTGTGAAGGCCGTGTATCTGGAATCGCACTAGGCTTCACCCGTTCGCGTGACTCGCGCATGTCCTGTTTTGCTTTCAGGTGGAACTCTCGCAATGCGTCCATCCAACCAGACTCATCCAACCCTAGCAGCCGATCGTAGATGTTGTAGCCGACAGCGTCGCGCAGCATTGCGCAGTGATCGCCGATCGCGAACACGATTACACCCAATCTCTCGCGGGGTAAGTACGAGACCTGCGAATGGAAGGCGCGGAGATCACCACCGTGACTCGCAAGCAGGTGTCCCCGATACGAGGAGGTTTGCCGGCCCATTCCATAGATTGCATTGATCTCAGGCTGAAAACCAAGTAAGTCGCCCAGCGGGTGCGGAAATGCGAGCCCCGGCGCCAAGGTCGCCTGCAGTATGCGCTCGGGGATCACCTGCTTGCCAGCCACCATTCCTTTGTTCATCAACGCGGACAGCCAGCGGCTCATATCATCGAGGCTGGAGACGATGCTCCCTGCCGGACTCGACCAGTTCAACTCCGGATACGGTGCTTGCCAGAGCTCGTCACTGTCGCGTCTTTCTGTGAACGGTACCGCGTGGTTCGGTTGAGCGATCATGTCGGCAACGGTGAATGTCGTCTGAGACATACCCAAGGGAGCCAGGATTTCGTCGCGGATGAATGCATCCCACGGTTTGCCGCTCAGCAACTCGATGATGTGACCCACAGCCTCGTACATCATGTTGTTGTAGATAAGCTTCGACCGGAATGGCGCAACCGGCTTCATGAATCGGATCCGGTCGAATAAATCCTTCTTTGAGAAATTGGCTCTATGCAAGATCATGTCGTACCGGGGCACACCGGTACGATGTCCGAGCATATCGCGGAGTGTCACCGTCGCATCAAGCGACTTGTCATAGAAGCGCAAACTCGGGACAACATCGCGAATCGGCTGGTCGAAGGTCAGCGCGCCCTTTTCGACTAGGATGCCAGCAGCAATAGCTGTAAATAACTTGGTGTTCGACGCGATGGGAAACAAAGTTGACGATAAAAACGGCAGGTTATTTGCATAGTCACGATAACCGTAACCGCCTGTGAAAATTACGTCCTCGTCCTTTACAACAGTGACGCCAATGCCGGGTGCATTCCATTTGTGCACCTGCGTCTTCATGTAATCGTCGAAATCGCCCAGATCGTTTAGCATCGGCTGTCCTTTGATCCAAATGTCTTTCATCGAGAAAGCTTACTCTCATGTTCCTGCGCGAGCGACGGGTACGGAGAAAAATTCCGTTTCGCTAATTCTCCTCGTATTACAGAAAGTCAACTCCAAGCACTCGCTCTTTATTGATTGGTATGGTTGTTGATGCGAAATCGTAAAGGCCGGGCCAAATCACCCTGCGAAAGTTTTTACAGCGGACTGTTCAAAAGATTCATTGTTGAACGCACGGCTCGCGTGCGTTCCGGAGCGAGCGGCCGCTATGGAGGGAGTCGACCGATCCTTTCGGGTCGAACCCGGTCGGCTGCGTCGGGCAGTAGTCGGCCAGCATTGCCGCACGTTCAGCGAGCGAACGCAGTGTGTGCGGCAACGCGGGGTTCTGACGTACCCATTGCGGTCGTCGCCCATGGCGCACGACGACGTGGCGTGGCGGCAGATTCCGGCACAAGGCTGAGCGCGAGAAGAAGCGCTGCGCACCTGCCTCCGGTCGGGGTCTAACTCTATTCATACCGGCTCACGGACCCGCTTGGACGGTTCTCGCCATCTCGGCGTCCACCTCGGGTTTGATGCTGGCCGCGACCGCCCGCAGCCAATCAAGAAACGCCGGCTGACCCTTGTCGATCGCCATGGCGATCGAGACTGGCAGCTCCTGGCTAGCCAGGCAGTCCTTCGGCACCGACGCAAGCCCGGGCACCTTCCTTTGCAACGTGCGGAAAAAGAACTTGTCGATCGGCACTACGTCGGCGCGGTGTGCCAGGATCTCGCCCGTGGCCAAATCGGTGAGGTTCCCAGGTATGCCGTCCCGCGCCGCCCGGACGAGCCGCTTCTGCAGCCAGACCCCTTGTGGTGTGCCGATGATGAAGCCGATCGTCACCGCGGATTGATCGAGATCGTCGAGCCGGGCGGCGGCCGCCACCTTGGGATTGTCTGCCAGACCGAACACGCAATGCGCCGAGGCAGAATAGGGGATCATATCCACGACGGCCTCGCGCTCCGGCGTCACCAACAGTGGGGCGACGGAGAGGTCGACCGCGCCGCTCGCCAGAATCGAAACCTTATCGCCCGAGGTGACGGGTGTCGTCTCGATGCTCACTCCAAGGCGGTGGGCATATTCCTCGGCCAATCGCCAGGCAGGGCCGCGGAACGGCGCGGCGTTGGCTGAGGGGTTCTTGATCAGCCATGGAAACTCGCTGAGCACCGCGACCCACAGCACCCCTCGGTGCCGGATTGCATCGATCCGGCTGCTCAACCCTGGCGGCGGCTCGAGGGCGTTGGCAGCCCGGAGCGCCAGCGGCGTTGTGAATAGCAAAGCGGCGGCCAGCAGCACATTTGTCCAGGATTTCACGCGAGCGCTCCGTGTCATTCAGGGCGATTAGGGCTTCGGCGTCAGCCCCTGCGTGTATAGGCGTAACGGTGTGCGAGCCAGACCGTTCCGGTGCCGTCAGACAATATGAAGTGCTGGTTCTTGACGTCACGGTCCGGGCCGTCGCGGGTGATGACCGTGTTCATGCGCAGCATCTGCCCCGCCACGTCGGACCCGCCGCCCGTGATCGCGAACGGTTCGTGGACGAGCACGACGCCGGCCGCGTCGCCGCGGTCGAAACTGTAGGCGGGCATGATGCCCACCGGCGCTCGCATCTCTATCGACACGTATTTCCACCGGCCTTCCACGCGTTGGAAGCTCAGGTAGTCAATGCGCTTGATGTCGTGGCTAGAAGTGTCCGAAGCCGGACGGATGAACTCCTGCAGGTAGGACCCGATCATGCGGCGTTCGGCGACGAGTCCGGTTGTCGTGACCGGAGTGCCGCCTGGCTTATCCCATACCGTCTCGGTGACGTCCCACAAACCCGCGTATGCCGCCATGGCGGCATTTTCCGGACCAGGTTCATTCAGGCGCCCGGCGGCGGAGGTCGGGGCCAAGGGCATGAGGCCGAGCTGGCCAGAGCCACCCGTCCTGGCTGCTTGTATCTGCGCTGCCGCCAGACCGGGAATGAGGACCGAGCCGAATGCTGCTCCAAGGAAATGACGACGTTTCAACATAATGACGTTCCCGCGCTTGCCCGTGGAGGATCGGCCTCGGGCGTACCGGCTGCTTGCTATGCTCAGGCTGGCTGAGCCGCAGGGTAGTGGATACAGAGTCAACGAGGCACTGTCTGCGCGACAGTCACGGCGCGCGTGTCTGTCTCTCGAGCCAGGTCCGCGAGTGAATCAGGTCCGCGTGAGTTGGCGGCGGCGACCTCGTGCCCTGCCTTCGTGAACAAATGGGTAAGCGCGCCGCCGATATTGCCGGATCTGATGATCCCGATTTTGGTCATGACAAGAGCCTTTCCCGTGACGGCCCCAAGGGCCTATGCGCAAGATACTATTGACCTCCAACTCCGGTATAAAGACTGGTCTCGACAAGGGTGTCACCACCAGGAGTAGGGAATGGACCGCCTCGCCAGCATGGCCGCTTTCGTCAAAACAGTGGAGGTCGGCTCCTTCGCAGCAGCGGCCAACGCTCTGAGCATGTCGCCTCAGATGATCGCCAAACACGTGACCTGGCTCGAAAGCCGTTTGGGCGCGCGGTTGCTCAACCGGACGACGCGCCGCCAGAGCCTGACGGATATCGGCAAGGCATATTACGATCGTTGCAAGCTGGTTTTGGCGGATGCGGACTGGGCGGATTCTCTCGCTGACGAGGCCAGGGGAGCACCCCGCGGGCGCTTGCGCGTCAACGCGCCCGTATCGTTTGGCACGCACAGCCTGACGCCGGTCATCACGCGCTATTTGCGGCAATACCCCGAGGTGGAAGTCGATCTTGTACTCAATGACCGCTTTGTTGACTTGGTGGAGGAGGAGTTCGAGGCCGTGTTTCGTATCGGTCCGCTGGCCGACTCCAGCTTCACGGCTCGCGAACTCGCGCCCTTTCGTCTGGTAGCCTGCGCATCGCCAGATTACCTGCGCGAGAGAGGTGTTCCCGCAACGCCGGCCGATCTCGAGACCCACGAATGCCTGGTGTACGCCTCGTCGTCCGGTCCCACCGTCAGTGACTGGCGCTTTGTGCGTGGTGATGAAAACTACCGCCTCGACATGAAGCATCGCTTGCGAGTGAATGATGCCAAGGCGCTTCTCATCGCCACCTTGAACGGCTTTGGCATCGCGTTCATCGCTGAAGATCTCGCCAGAGAAGGGTTGTACTCTGGACGTCTTGTCAAAGTGTTGCCTGACTATGAAACGCCGTCACGTCCAATTCACCTTATCTATCATCCTGATCGCCGACAGACGCCGAAACTAAAGAGCTTCATTTCGGCAGTTATAGGCGAACTTGGTAAATAATTTTTGTACTGTTCCATATCTGAGGACAAGCCGTCGCGTGTTCTCGTCTCGACCAGTTTCGGACGGTCGTGAAGCCAGTCCAGCGGCTGCGCTGACACGACATTCTCGTGCGAGAATTTGGTTTCATTTACACGGATTTCGTATGAGCCTAAATGCAGATAGCTTCTACGACGATATGGCGTCTTCTTATCATCTGATTTTCGATGATTGGGAACAGGCAATAGAACGTCAACGGGCGATTTTGGCGCGACTTCTACCATCGCCTGATGAGATCGGTACGGTTCTCGATTGTGCGTGCGGGATTGGGACTCAAGCCCTGGGTCTCGCCCGTGCTGGCTATGATGTCGAAGGAACGGACTTGTCGAAATTGGAAATCGAGCGAGCATCGCGAGAGGCCGCAAAGCGGAAGCTCAATATTCAATTTCGTATTGACGATATGCGACTGCTTGCAACGTGCGAAGCGCACCGGTACGGGGCGATAGTTGCATTCGACAACGCCATTCCGCATCTTGATAGTGACGAGGACGTGGCTCGAACGTTTGCGGCAATGCGCAGGAGTCTACGACCCGGCGGCCAGGTATTTATCAGTTTGCGTGACTACAGCACGCTGATGGTACAACGGCCTAGCGTGATGCCTCCGGCGATGTTCATGGATAACGGTCTTCGCCGTATTGTCCATCAGATCTGGGACTGGCACGATGACCGACGTTATTCCGTTCACCTTTATATCACTCGCCAGACAAGCGACCTTAACTGGCAATCAAAGCATTTTGTCGGTCGTTATCGGGCTATCACACCTGACGAGATAGCATCTCATGCCTCCAGAGCCGGATTCGATAACGTTCACATTCTCTCGCCGGCTGCCACCGGTTACTACCAACCAATCGTCACAGGCTCAACGGCCTAGCCGCCTTTGCGCTGGCCTCCTGTGGGAATTGCGTTGTCACTCGCGATTTGAAGGTCAGAAGAGCGGTCGTCGGACTGACTTCCTTAGACATAGGCGTTTGAGCGCACTTGTCTCCGGTCCGGTTGCCCATTAGGGGCTGGAATGGCCGCTTCGGAGCGTCGTGACGATCCCCTTCGGGTAGATTCCTGCCGATCACCGATCTTCGGAGACGCCGCAACTTCCTGCCTCTTGTCTCACCGGTCCTTATCCATTCGGCCAAATCAAACATTTCGCCTGCAAGGTTGAAGTGAACCTCGGTAGCCTGCCTTATAATTAACAAGTCGCCGGGAAACACTTGGCGACCAGGTTTGACAGCCTGATTGTTCTAACCGCACACCCGCTCAGGCGGGAGTGCGTCTGCTGCTGCACGTCTATTCAATGGGCGGGTCGTGGTGGGGGAGCCGCAAGGCTCGCCGGCTCGTTAGAACACCGGTCTGTCAACCCGACTTCGTGCCCGCTCACCCACTTTGCAAGCGAGTGTCGGGCGATCCGATAAGCAACAGGGAGATCGCACCATGAGCAAGTCCACAAAAAATCAACCCGACGCACGTCCGCCTGTCGACGCACTCCAGTACGAGAAACTTGCCCTGTCGGCATTCCATTTATCCGACCGGCATCGGGATCAACTGGATACCTTGATCACACTTGCGTCCTCGATATGTAGGAATCCTGCCATCACGAGTGAGGAAAGACGACGTCGTCAGACGCTGCTTGAATTGCTGGTGGACACGATGGAGCAGTATCAACAAGAGCTCGAATGCGACCGCGAGTTGTACCAGGTGATCGCACTCGATGCGAAGGGGGTGGCGCACAGCCGAATCACAGCGCGTCAGGCGGCAAATCTGCTTGCAGAGGCATCGCAGAGAGCGAATGGACCTGCAGCCACCGCCGGCACCGCAGAGCGTGAAACCTCGTCAGAGAAAACCGCTGCAGCGCAAAGAGCCGACGCATTGCAGCAGGCGGTTGTCACGTCACACTAGCCGATCAGGAATGGGAAGCGAGTGGTAGCGCATGCATCCGAATCGTTCGACGATTCGTGCACTGAGACGGTTTTTGTCCGTTTTACCTCGGGCAAAAACTGTCCTTTACTGCAAGGCCGCCGCGCGCCCCGCATTCACTCTTCGCATTTCACGTCCTGCTTTCGCACAACGATAATCACCGGGTATGTGCCGTGCTCGAGTTCCACGCGCGCGACCACGGCCATCGTCTCGCTGTCGACGTCGTCGTACACGCTGACTTTTTCATGCCGAAGGTTGGTGACGCCGGTGCAGCCAGACGCGCGCCCCTCGTCGGAGACCTTGCATTGGATCGGGTTGTCCGCAATGTAGCGGTATTTGTCCCTGTCGGGGGCCGCAAGGTACTCACGGAAGCTCTGCGCGGCGCCGCCGACGCCCGTGACATACCCAATGGCGCACTGCAATGAGGGCGTATTGCCGCTGCCTGCTGTTTGGGCCGCCGCAGCCATGCTGGCGGTCGCGATGACCGCCGCGAGTGTCGATGCAAGGAGGAATCTCATAGCGCACTTCACCGTCGTCAGATCGAAGTGCTGGATTGTAATGGCATCTTGCCCGCAGCTCATTCCACCCTTGCATGACGACTCGCCAGCGACCTTACTTCGCGAACAGCATATCGAGGTTCGCGAACGACTTGAATTCGAGCGCATTGCCGCTCGGGTCCAGGAAGAACATGGTGGCCTGTTCGCCCGGTTCACCCTTAAAGCGGATGTACGGCTCGATCACAAATTCCACACCGACCGCCTTGAGTTTTTCCGCGAGCGCCGTCCATTGCGGCATCGTCAGGAGCGCGCCGAAATGGCGCACGGGGACGCCGTGTCCATCGACGGCATTGGTCGAGCTCACGCCCGTTTCGTCCGGCGCGAGATGCGCGACGATCTGATGGCCATAGAAATTGAAGTCGACCCAGTCGGGCGCGCTACGGCCTTCGGGACAGCCCAGCAGGTCGCCGTAGAACGCGCGCGCCGCCTCGATGCTGTGGACCGGAAATGCAATATGGAACGGGAGGAGTGGGGTAGTCATCGCAATGGGGCTTTCAGAAGTTGAAAGGAATGTGCGCTTCATTGAGCGGCTAAACGATATGTTAGATACAACGAGCCTTAATGAATAACGATTTATTTCCGATCTGAGAACAAAATTTATCGATGCATTGAATCATGCTACAACCGCAGTCCGTTTGGCGGGCGGCTAGTAGACCGCTTCCTGAAACGCGTGCGGATCAACGTGGATGATGGAGTGGAGTTGGACGATTAGCAGCGTGCCGCTGATGACTTCAGCGTGCGCTTGCATGCGATGGTGGCTAAGCGCGAAGAGTGAAGGGGCGAGGCGTCGACGCAACCGCTTATCGAATGCTTAAAAAACGCCTTCAGTTGTTACCGTGCGTTGCTTTCTCTTTGCTGACCTTTCCGCAAGCCCCAACGCGCAATGGGTTCGCCGCCACCAGGCGATTAAACAGAAAAATTTCAACGGTCAACTTTGTTGCACTCATGTAACTCAAAGCGAGCGCCCTCTAGCTAAAGTAAAAGCGTTAACTCGCCTGACACGGAGGGCAAAAATGAAAAACAGAATGTTGATCGCACTGGGACTTGGGGCAGTCGTCCTTGGGGCTTCGCAGATGGCCAATGCCGGTGTTTCGGTCGGGCTCAACATTGGCGTGCCAGGGCCGGTCTATGTCGCGCCCGCTCCGGTCTATGCACCGCCGCCACCGCCCGCCTATGTCGCCTATCAGCCGGTGCCGGTCGTGGCCCCGGTCGTTGTGGTCGGCTGGCATGGTGGCCGGTACTGGGATGGCCGCCGCTGGTGGGGCCGTCATGAGTGGTATGGGCGGCGCCACTGGTAGGGCTGCCGCCTCGCGACTGTGAGGCGTACGTCGGGCATCCCGCGCTAGTGACCTTGCGGGCATCCTTTGCGCTTTAACGACTTCAGGTCAGTGCCTCACATTCGCTCAGAATGTCTGCCAGTTACCTGCATCGTTCGCGGCGACGTGGGACACGTCAGTGCGTACAGGTTCGGTACGCACTGTTTTTCGCCCTTGGGCAGTTTGAGCCTGCGCCCGACTTTGCGGCTTGTGGGCAACCGGCCGGGCGATCTCGTGCGCCGCTACTGCCGCGCCGGAAGCTGCATTGTCGACATTAAAGACAGATATCGCGTCCCGCAGCTCTTGCGCCTGTTGCGCCAGCGCCTGCGCTGCCGCCGATGCCTGCTCGACAAGGGCCGCATTCTGTTGCGTCACTTCATCCATCTGAGTGATGGCCTTGTTGACCTGTCCGATGCCAGTGCTCTGTTCCTCGGAAGCAGCGGCGATCTCGTTCATGATGTCGGTCGTGCGGCTCGCCGATGTCACGATTTCGCTCATCGTACGGCCGGCGCTTTCGACCAGCTTCGAACCGGTGTCGATTCGTGTCACCGACTCTGTAATCAGGTCTTTGATTTCTTTCGCGGCACTCGCGCTGCGTTGGGCGAGCGTACGGACTTCGCCGGCCACTACGGCGAAACCGCGACCTTGTTCGCCGGCGCGGGCCGCCTCGACTGCCGCATTGAGCGCCAGGATGTTGGTCTGGAAAGCAATCCCCTCGATGACGCTGATGATTTCGGAGACCCGCGCGGAGCTATCGGCAATCTCATGCATGGTTGTCACGACGTGGCCAATCTCCGCACCGCCCCGTTGTGCGACGGTTGAGCCCGCGCCGGCCAACTGGCTTGCCTGTTTGGCATTGTCAGCATTCTGGCGCACGACGCTGGTCAACTGTTCCATGCTCGACGCGGTCTCCTCCAGCGAGGCGGCCTGTTCCTCCGTTCGCTGCGACAGATCGGTGTTACCTTGCGCAATCTCTGCGGCGGCGAGTGAAATCGATTCGCTTGAGCTTTTGATGCCACGGACAATGTCAGTCAACTGCTCTTTCATGGCGACCAGCGAATGCATCAGGCTGCTGGTGTCGCCGGCCTTCAGCGGCACGGCGATGCGTAGATTGCCACCGGCGATCGCACTTGCCATCGCTGCGGCTTCCCGAGGCTCACCGCCGAGCTGTTTGACCAGACCGCGGGCAATGACAAGCGCCACGCCCACCCCAATCACCGCCGCCGCGACGATCAAGCCGATCGTTAACGCAATCGTGGTGTGATAAGCGTCGTTGGCAATCTTCCCTTCTGTGGAGGCGCCTTGCTCACTGGCGGCGACGATCTGGTTGATATCTTTTGCAATGGCATCACGAACCTTGCCGGCCTGTCCTGTCAGGATGCTCATTGCTTGCTGCGCGTTGCCGGCTTTCGCTTGCGTGCGCACCTGCTGGTCGAGATCCATGTATTGGGCCACCAGGGGTTGGAGTTCCGCGAAAGCCGCTTTCTCCGCCGGCTCGGAGATGAGCTTTTCGTAGTCCGTGCTGGCGCGTCGGAATGCCGCGATGCGTGGTTCCATCCTCGAGTCCACTGCCTGAACCTCATCGAGCTTATCGGTCGAGGCCATCCGGAATTCCGCCAGCCGGATCTGGTTCAGGGCGTCCTGCATCTTCAGGCTGCTGCTGACGCTGGCTGACCATTTATCGCGCAGTACCGCCACGTGATCATTTTCAGCGCTAACCTCGCTGAGCGAAAACACGCCCAGACCAACCAGCAGGAGGATGACTACCGCGAAACCTGAAACGAGCTGGGTCGCAACTCTCATGTTCTTAAGATACGTCACGATAATTGTCCGGTCCGTTGCGACTGATGCGCCGGCTGTCGTTCTGGCAACTCACACTCACGCCAGCTTCAGCCTCATCATGGAGTTAAAGATATCTACATGTTTACGGAAGTCATAATTGATTCTTTAGCCGGTTGTTGAAATATCCCTATGCCGGTCTCGCGGCTGCCTTAACCATGAATTCGGAGCCGCTGAAGCGGCTTGCGCCGCTGCGCGCGGCCGCGAGACTCGCGAGCACGGCGAGGCCGAGTGCGCCACCCATCATTGGTTAAAGCAGGCGGGCCGCGTCATCGCCGAGCGTCTGGAATCGGCAAGGTCTCGAATCAGGTCTTCAGCGGCAGCCAGATTTCAAGCCCACCCATGCCGTTGACCGGGTCGAACTGCTCGCTATAGCGCTCGAAATTCGGCGCATCCGCAGGCACGTGTCCAGACGCCGGCAGCCATTGATTCCAGATCGTGTTCACGGTGCGCCGGATCGACGAGATGTGTTCGCGGTGGCTGAATACAGCATAGCGCTGGGCGGCGATGCGTACGCGGCTCAACTCGGCGGGCAGCGCCGAGAAGTCGCTGACTTCGACGCCGCACAGGTAGTCGAAATTGCCCGCGTCGTCGGCGTTGTAGCAAACACCGTAGGCCACGCCGCCCACTTGCCCCGGCACCTTGCCGAAGTAGCTGCCAAAGCGTTGCCACTGTGACGGAATGGCAGTGCTGGTATCGCAGGTGTAGCGTTCGCTCAGGCCCGCGATGAGAAACGGTTTGCCGTCTTCGAAACGCGGCGGCTCCAGATGCGTGAGAAGGGTTTCGTCCATTTTGACCGGCTCCACGATGGCAAGGTTGTCGATATGACCACGCGTGCGCAGTGCTTCGGGCGTGAGTCCGAATTGCTCGCGAAACGCTCGCGTGAATGCTTCGTGAGAACCGTAGCCGGCGTCGATGGCGACCGTCAGGATGTCGGGCGCGCCGTCGGCGAGACGCCGTGCCGCTTCGCTCAAGCGGCGCGCGCGAACATAGCGCATCACCGAAAGCCCGGTGGCCGCTTCGAAAGCACGCGCCAGGTGAAAACGCGACACGCATCCACAATTGGCGATGTCGTCGAGCGTCAACTCGTGGGCGAAATGGCTTTCGATAAACCAGAGCGCTTTTCCAACGGGATTCATTTCGGCTCTCATGTCTGCATGAAGCCAGCATAGCCAGGCGCGATGCGGCGCATTTGATCGCGCTTGCTGTTTTGCGACGGTCCGCGTGCAGGTGTGGCGAGCGGCGTGCGCTCAGGCAGGCGAAACGTCTTCGGCCGGTGAGCCGAAACACGCCGTGAATCAATAGTTTTCCGTTGCGGCCTCGTTGCCGGTCGAGCGAGGATGTTCCGATGTCGACGCGTCCTCGGCGTGAGCGGCCGCTTCGGCACCGCCGGCTTGCCCCGGACGCAACAGCAAACCGCCCAGCACGCCCGCCGCCGCGGCGAAAATCGCACCGAACAGAAACGCCACGTGATAGCCGCTATTGAGTGCCGCCACTGCGTTTTCAGAAGCCTGCATCGCGTCGCTGCGCGCGGCGGCGAGACTCGCGAGCACCGCGAGGCCGAGTGCGCCACCCATCATGAACGACGTATTGACGATGCCGGACGCCAGGCCCGAATCGCTCGGATCGACGTCGCTCATGGCGGCGAGCAGCAGAGGATTGAACGCGATGCCCGCGCCGAAGCCGAGCATCATCATGCCGGGCAGCACATCGAGCACGAAGCTGCCATCGACCGGCGCGCGCGCAAACAGCGCGAGTCCACACGCTGCGACCAGCAGCCCGACGGCAAGCGGAAGACGCAGACCGAAGCGCATCACCACGCGCGCCGACAGGCCCAACGAAAAGAACCCCATGATCAGATTGGCCGGCAAAAACGCGAGCCCGACCTGCAAGGGCCGGTAACCGAGCACGCGCTGCAGATACAACGCGGAGATGAAGAACCACGCGAACATGGCGGCCGCCCACAGGACGCCGACCACGTTCGCCGTCGCGACATTGCGCAGGCGGAACAGACCGAGCGGCATCAACGGATGCTGCACGCGCGCTTCGATCACGAGAAACACGGCCAGCAGCACGAGCGCGGCGAACAGCAGGCCCAGCGTCTGCGCCGAGGTCCAGCCGGCTTCATTGCCGTTCACGACGGCGTACACGGCCAGCATCAGCGAAGCCGTGACCGTTACCGCGCCGGCTACGTCGAGCCGTTCCCCATGCGCATGGCCGCGTGCCGACGGCAGGAGCGCGACGCACAGCGCGTAGACAGCAATGCCAATCGGCAAGTTGACGAGAAAGATCCAGTGCCAGCTCAACAGGTTGGTCAGCAGCCCGCCGAGCAGCACGCCGATGCTGCCGCCGCCCGCACAGACAAAACCGTATATGCCCATGGCTTTCGCCCGTTCGCCTGCTTCGGTGAACAGATTCATGATCAGCGAGAGCGAGACGGCGGAGACGACCGCGCCACCCAAACCCTGCACGGCACGCGCGCAGACCAGCAGCACTTGCGAATTCGCCATGCCGCATGCGAGCGACGCCAGCGTGAACAGCGTGATGCCGCCGAGGAACAGTTTGCGGTGGCCGTACAGATCGCCGAGCCGTCCGCCAAGCAGCAGGCAGCCGCCGAAGGTGAGCATGTAGGCATTGACCACCCACACCAGCGAGGTCTCGGTAAAGCCGAGGTCCGCGGCGATAGACGGCAATGCAACGTTCACGATCGTCGTGTCGAGCACGATCATGAGCACGCCGAGGCACAGAACGATCAGCGCCAGCCAGCGTTTGTTGCCGTGGATGGAATGGGTCATGCGGGGGCTCCTCTGCCGTGGTCAAGCGGGTGCAAACGAATGCAAACGAATACAAACCGGATGCCGGACGTGCCGCCGCTCGGCACGAAGTTGGAAACCCGGTCGGCAACCCGTTGATGGCAATGGGAAATTTTAGTCTAGCACCCGCGACTTTCGACCCACAACTACGAATTCCTGGGCCGCGTTTGCCGTCAATGGGCACCCAGTAGTTCGTACTTGCCGCCGCGCTCCAATGCCCGCTGATAAGCCGGCCGCGCGTGAATGCGCGTCAGGAAATCGACCACCGCGGGAATCTGCCCTTCCATGCCGCCGCGGGCGGTGGCGGCTTCGAGCGGGAAACTCATCTGAATGTCGGCCGCGCTGAAGTCGTTGCCGGCGAACCAGCCGGTCGCGCCCAATTCCTTGTTGATGTAGCCGAGGTGCAGTTTCAACTGTGGATCGACAAAGCTCGATTGCAACGTCGACGCGATCTTGCGGGCGATCGGCTTGGCGAAGAACGGCATCGGCGCGCTGCCAATGCGCAGGGCGACCAGTTTGAGCAGCAGCGGCGGCATCGCCGAGCCTTCCGCATAGTGCAGCCAGTAGGTATAACGCAGCCGCTCGGGCGAGCCTGCTGCCGGCGCAAAGCGGCCTTGACCGTACTTGTCGACCAGATACTCGATGATCGCGCCGGATTCGGCGAGGGTCTGGCCGTCGTCGGTAATGACGGGCGACTTGCCGAGCGGATGCACCGCGCGCAACTCGGGCGGCGCCAGCATCGTTTTCGGGTCGCGCTCGTAGCGCTTGATCTCGTACGGAACGCCGAGCTCTTCGAGCAGCCATAACACGCGTTGCGAGCGGGAGTTGTTCAGATGATGGACGATCAGCATGAGTCGAGGGGCGGTGGGCTGTGGAGAGTCACATCATAGGGGTGTTGTGCCGAGGCGGGGCTCTAGTTGCTCACCTCGGATGAAACACGGCCAACCTCGGTCAAACCCTGACCAACCCTTACACGCGCGACTTCGCGCCCATCAACTGATTCGACGGCAACGTTTCATCGAGCAGCTTGCGCGCGCTTTCGATGCCGGCCACCGGCAGCCCCTCGGGATTCAGCAAGCCGACCTGCACCAGCACGGATGCCTGATCCCAATAGATGTGCTCGTTGTAGAGCTTGTCGCCGCGAAAGCACACCACCGCCAGCATCGGCACTTCGAAATATTTGCCGGTTGGCGCGACGCCGGGCAGCAACCAGTCGATTTCGCAGCTATGCGTGCAACTGAAAATGAACTCGTCGACGATACGATCCGCGCCGATCGTGCGTGAGATCGGAATCAGCTTTGTGTCGGCGGGATTCGAATTGACGAAGTGATGCGTGTAGAAACGCTTGAGCTTGTCATGTCCCACGCCGCCCGTCATGGTGGGCACATGATTGACGTAGGGTTGCGCGACCATGGTCGGCATGACGGCGTCGACGTCGCGCGTGGCGAACTCGTAGTAGCAATGTGCTTCCCACAACGCGTTCAGATCGTAGACCGGTCCCAGCACTTTGCGCAGCAGCGCGAGCGTGCGCGAATAGGCCATCATCGCGGCGGGTTTGTCGTACTGCGGGCGCGATGGCGCGGCGAACGCATGATCGCAGCCCGGGTACACGTATTGTTCGATCTGCGGACGCGTGCGCAATGCGGCGCTGATCCGTTCGCGCGTTTCGGGCGGACAGTGCGCGTCGTTCTCGGGGAAATGGAACACCATGGGGCAGCGTACGGCCGGCACTTCATCCAGGTACGCTTCGAGACCGACGCCGTAGTAGCTGACCGCGCAGTCCACGTCAGTGCGTGCCGCGCTCAGGAACGCGAGTTTGCCGCCGAGACAGTAGCCGACTGTGCCCACCTTGCCGGCCTGTTCGGGCAACGCGCGCAATGTCGCGACCGTTGCCGCGATATCGTCGACGGCGAGATCGGTGTCGAAACGTCCGAGATAGTCGAGCGCCTGTTTCATATCGGCCTCGCCGTAGCCGAGCGAGATGCCCGGCTTGATCCGCCAGAACAGATCCGGCACCAGCACGACATAACCTTCTTCCGCGAATCGGTCGGCCATCGACTTCATCGTCTCGTTGATGCCGAAAATTTCCTGCAGGAGGACGAGCCCCGGACCCGAGCCTTGCGCCGGTCGCGCGACGTAAGCATTGAAACGGCCGCCATCCTGGGCGACGACTTCGACGAAAGAGGCGGCCATGCGGTGTGTCTCCTATGTCGGCCGGAGTTAACGCTTCAGCGCTGACTCCGGTCCCATGCAAGATAGTTGCCACGAAAGAGGGGCTACACGAGTGTACGCAACTCAAAACGTTTGAGCTTGCCGGTTTCGGTGCGTGGCAGCGAGCCGACGAAAGCGATGACACGTGGGTATTTATACGGCGCTACGCTATTTTTCACGAAATCCTGCAGTTGCGCGACCAGTTTGTCATCCGGCGCATAACCTGGGTTCAGCACCACGAAGGCTTTGACGATCTGGCCGCGCGTTTCATCGGCCACACCGATCACGCCGCATTCGGCCACGGCCTCGTGTTGCAGCAGCACGCTTTCCACCTCCGGACCGGAGATGTTGTAGCCCGCGGAGACGATCATATCGTCGGCGCGCGCCTGATAAAACACGTAGCCGTCTTCGTCGAGATAGACCGAGTCGCCGGGAAGATTCCAACCGTCGCGGACAAACTTCGTTTGCCGCTCGTCGGCCAGATAGCGGCAGCCGGTCGGCCCGCGTACCGCGAGTTTGCCGATGGTGCCGGGCGCTACGGGTTGCATGGCGTCGTCCACGGCTTGCACGACGTAGCCCGGCACCGCGCGGCCAATGGCATGCGGACGAATCGCGTCGCCTTGCGCCGAGATGAAAATATGGATCAGTTCCGTGCCGCCGATCCCGTCGATCATCTCGATGCCGCTTGCGTCGTGCCACAGGCGGCGCGTGGAATCCGGCAACGCTTCTCCCGCCGATACCGTTTTATTCAGGCTCGACATGTTGTGATGCGCGACCAGCGGCGCCATTTGCCGATAGAACGTCGGCGCGGTGAACATGACTGTTGCGTGAAAGCGCTCGACGGTTTGCAGCAAGGTCTCGGGCGTGAGTTTCTCGATCAGCACCGTCGACGCACCCGCTCGCAGCGGAAAGCACAGCAGACCGCCAAGGCCGAATGTGAAGGCGAGCGGTGGCGTGCCGCAAAAGATATCGCTCGATGAAGGCTTTAAAACATGGCGCGGAAACAGATCGCACATCGCCAGCACGTCGCGATGGAAATGCATGCAGCCCTTCGGCGCGCCTGTCGTGCCACTGGTGAAGGCGATCAGGCAGACGTCGTCGGCGGCAGTGTCGCAGGCCGTGAAGTGATCCGGTTTATTGATCGCGAGGGTGTCGAGCGAATCGGCGGAATCGTCGTGAAACAGGCGCGTCTGCTTCAGGCCCGCGCAGTAGAACTCGTCCTGCGGGTTGTTGCAGCGCGCGAGTTCATCGGTCAGCCGCGCGTCGCATAGCGCGGCGCTGACCTGGGCTTTCTCGATGATCTGCTTGAGCTCCTTCGCGCGCAGCAGCGGCATGGTGGGCACCACCACGAGGCCCGCCTTCAGCGCGGCGAGCGCCGTCACCGCCATGTGCAACGTATTCGGTCCGCGCAGCAGCACGCGGTTACCCGGCTGCAAACCCATTTCGTCGACCAGCACATGCGCGCTGCGATTGACGAGCGCAAGCAGCTCGCCGTAAGTGGTTGCCTGCGGCTTTCCCTCTACGTCCGACCAGATTGCCGGATGATCGCGATGGCCGGCTGCGATAGTCGCGTCGAGCAATTCCGTCGCGCAATTGAAGCGCGCCGGGTAGGCAACGTCCGGGTTGTCGAGCAGAAAGACGGGCCATTGATCTTGCGGCGGAAGATTGTCGCGCGCGAAGGTATCGACGTGTGCTGACGGTTCCATCATGGTCTCCCGGGCGTTGAGCCGGCTGAATGCGCTTGGCCTGGCTTGGTGGGTTTCGTGTTTCGTGTGCTTACTGGGGAATCACTGCCGTGGCTTCGATTTCGACCTTGGCTTCGTCTTCGATCAACGCGACGACCTGCACCGCGCTCATCGCGATGTCGTAGTCGCCGATCAGTTCACGAAACCCCCGGCCGATATCTTTCAGCGCGGCGAGGTACTCGCGCTTGTCCGTCACGTACCACGTCATGCGGACCAGATGCTCGGGCGTGCCGCCAGCTTCGTGCAATACGGCGACTATGTTCTTGAGCGCCTGGATGGCTTGCTGCGCGAAGTCGGTGGTCTGGAAACGCGCCTGCTCGTCCCAGCCGATCTGGCCGGCGATGAACACTTGCGTACCGGTTGCGGCGACGCCGTTCGCGTAGCCGCGCGGCGGAATCCAGCCGACGGGAAGGAGAGCTTTTTTCATGAGCGATGTGCCTCGATAGATTCGGGCTGTGGGGCGAACATCGCGAACGCGCTCGCGATGTCGTCGGGAATGTCGATGGATGTGCCGCTTTCGAGCGATGTCGTGACCAGCACCTGTTTCGCGCTAAAGCGGATTTCGTCGCCGTGCCGGCCGACGATCTCGATGCTGATCGAGCGGCGCCCCACCTTCGTGACGTTGAGTGACAGCGTGATCGTTTCGCCCATCTGGCTTGGCCGCGAAAACTCGCAATCGAGTTTAACGATCGGCAAGCCGACCCGGCGTTGCGCGATCATCTGCGCATAGTCGATATGCAGGGCTTCGTTGAACCAGTCTTCAACCAGCGCGTTGGTCATCACCAGATATTGCGGGAAGAACACAATGCCGGCGGGATCGCAGTGCTGGAAGCGGATGCGGACCGGCTTTTCGAAGGTCGCGTTCATTTCGGTGCGTCCTTGGCGATTTCCGCAGCATGAGCTTTCAACAGGTCGCGGCCGATAATCAACTGCTGCACTTCAGTCGCGCCTTCATAGATCCGCAAGGCACGAATCTCGCGGTACAGCATCTCGACGGCCGTACCGCTTTGCACGCCCATGCCGCCGAAGAGCTGCACGGCGGCGTCGATCACCTGTTGCGCGCCTTCGCTTGCGTGCCACTTGGCCATCGCGGCTTCACGTGTAACGTTTTCGCCCTGATCGCGCAGCCAGGCGGCGCGATAGACCAGCAGCGCGCTGCTGTCGATCGTCAAGGCCATCTGCGCGAGCTTGGCTTGCGTCAGTTGAAAATCGCCGAGCGTCTGCCCGAACATTTTGCGTGACGACGCGCGCGCGAGACCTTCCGCCATGGCATGCCGCGCGAAACCCAACGACGCAGCCGCCACCGAGGTACGGAAAATATCCAGCGTACGCATCGCGAGTTTGAAACCCTCGCCGGGTGCGCCGAGCATCTGGCTGCGCGGCACGCGTGCGCCGGAAAAATGCAAACGCGCTAGCGGATGCGGCGCGATCACGTCGATGCGCTCGGCGATTTCCAGACCCGGCGTGTCGGCGTCGACGATGAAGGCGGTGATGCCACGCGCGCCAGGTGCTTCGCCGGTTCTGGCGAATACCACGTAGAAATTGGCGATGCCGCCGTTGGAGATCCACGTCTTGTCGCCGTCGAGGATGTAGGCGTCGCCGTCTTCGCGCGCACTCAATGCCATTGCCGCGACGTCCGATCCGGCTTCCGGTTCCGACAAGGCGAAGGCGGCGAGAGCAGTACCGTTCGCCACACGCGGCAGGTAGTGCGTCTTTTGCTCATGCGTGCCGCCGAGCGAGATGGCGCCTGAGCCTAGCCCTTGCATCGCCAACGCGAAATCCGCAAGACCGGAATGTTTGGCGAGCGTCTCGCGCAGCAGACACACGGCGCGCGTGTCGATGGTGTCGCCGTGGCCGCCGTAAGCAACACCGCCGACACCGTATTTCAACCAGCCTGCCGCGCCAAGTTCACGGACCAGATGGCGGCAGGTCGCATCGACGTCATCGTGGGCTACGTGCGAGAGATTCGCCCGGCACCATGCTTCGATACCCGCAGCCAGTTCGCGATGGCGTGGTTCGAAGAATGGCCAGGCCAGCGCACTGTGCAGATCCAAATCGCCTTTATCGCTGTGAGTGCTCAATTCAATCTCCCTCGAACACCGGACGCGACTTCGCGGCAAACGCGCTATAGGCACGTTCGAAATCGCGCGTGCTCATGCAGATGGCCTGCGCTTGCGCTTCCGATTCGATCGCTTCATCGATGCTCATGCTCCATTCCTGGTGCAGCATCGTCTTCGTGATGCCGTGCGCGAAAGTCGGACCGGCGACAAGATCGGCGGCGAGTTTTTGGGCGTCCGCGAGGAGCGCCGCCGGTTCGCAGAGGCGGTTGTAGAAGCCCCAGGCGTGGCCTTCGTCGCCACTCGCCGAGCGGCCGGTGAACAGCAATTCGGCGGCGCGTCCCTGACCGATGATGCGCGGCAGGATCGCGCACGCACCCATATCGCACCCCGCGAGGCCGACACGCGAGAACAGAAACGCGAGCTTGCTGCGCGCAGTGCCCAGACGCATGTCGGACGACATCGCCAGAATCGCGCCGGCGCCGGCGCACACTCCGTCGACCGCGGCAATGATGGGCTGCGGGCAATGGCGCATGGCTTTGACCAGATCGCCGGTCATGCGCGTGAACAGCAGCAGTTCGGGCATCGGCAGATCGATCAGCGGCGCGATGATGTCGTGCACGTCGCCACCGGAGCAGAAGTTCTCGCCGGCGCCGTGAATCACTATGGCCTTGACGTCGGTCGCATAGGCGAGTTGCCGGAACAGATCGCGCAACTCCGCATACGATTCGAAGGTCAGCGGGTTTTTGCGTTCCGGGCGGTTCAGCGTGATCGTCGCGACCTTGTCGGCGACCGACCAGCCGAAGTGCTGCGCCTCGTAACTGGCGAGCGTCAGGCGGTTGCCGGCCAGCAGGGCATCGGCATTGGATCGTGTCATACGTGTCTCCTGTATCGACCTGAGTTGGCACTTTGGCGTGCCGACCGGAGTTGGCGCTTTAGCGCCCCGCTCGGATCTCATGCAGAGCACTTACTCAGGTCTCGTGCAAAACCCATTCGGGCCCATGCAAGATGGTTGCCCGGCTCAAGTTCGGATCAGTCTTTCAGACTATCCAGCAGATGTTTCTTCAGTTTGCCGAGGCGCTGATGGGTCCGCGATTTTTCATCGAGACTCAGGCCGCCAAACAGTTCGACGACCCATTGCTCATGCGCGACCGCCATCTTGTCGAACGCCTTGCGACCAGTGGGCGTGAGGCACACGCTGATCGAGCGGCGATCGTTCGGATCGGTGTCGCGCGACACCAGGCCTTCTTTTTCGAGTTGATCCGTGATGCCGGTCACGTTGCCGCCCGTCACCATCAAACGGCGCGACAGTTCAGTCATCTTCAAACCTTCTGGATGACGTTCAAGCTGCGCCATCAAGTCGAAACGTGGCAGCGTGGTGTCGAATTCATTGCGCAGGCGCTTGCGCAACTCGGCTTGCACGAGGTTGGTCGTAGTCAGCATGCGAAGCCATAGGCGCAGACCCATGTGGCTATCGGCGCCGGTGCTCATTTCCATATCCACGACGTTCTCCGCGGGTTTGGCAACGCCTTTGCGCGGCGGCTTGACCTCGAGCGATGAGGGTTTCTTGATGTTCGACGACTTGGTCACATTACTTCTCCACCGGAGATGGAAATGGATTGGCCCGTGATCGCGTCCGAACCAGGTTGGCAGAGCCAAAGCACGGCATTGGCGACCTGTTCCGGGCTCACGAAGCGATGTTGCGGATTCGAGCGAAGCAAGGTTTCGCGCGCTTGCTGCTCGGTGCGCGAGGTCTTGCTCGTGATCTGTTCGAGCGACGCGTGCAGCAACTCGGTTTCCGTGTAGCCGGGACACACGGCATTGACGGTGACGCCTTTCGTCGCGACTTCGAGTGCGAGCGAACGCGTCAGGCCGATCACACCGTGTTTCGCGGCACAGTACGCCGCGACGTAGGCGTAGCCGATTTGCCCCGCGGTGCTCGCGACATTGACGATGCGACCGTGGCCGCGTTCGAGCATGCCGGGCAAGACGGCGCGCGTGCCGAGGAACACGCCCGTGAGGTTCACGTCGAGCATGCGCTGCCAGAGCGCCATGTCGGTGTGCGCAAACGGCGCGGCTTGCGCCTGACCGGCATTGTTGACGAGGATATCTATTGCGCCGGCTTGCAAGAATGCTTTCCCGACCGATTCTTCGCTCGTGACGTCGATGCTGATGCAGGCGACCTCGCCGAGTCCAGCGAAAATTTCTCGCTGCGCATCGAGACGTTGTGCGTTGCGGCCCATCAGGGTGACGCGCGCGCCTGCACGCAACAGCGCTTCGGCCACTGCTGCGCCAATGCCGCTGCCGCCGCCGGTGACGACAGCGTGCTGTCCTGTGAGCGTTCCAGTGGGTGTGTTCACGTGGTTCCCTCCGCACGTTGCGCGCGTTCTTGTGGCGTCAGACCGGCATTCGCGGCAACCAGTGCACGCTCACGTTCGAGATTGCGTTCGAGTTGCGACTTGGCCGCTGTATAGGGCTTCGGCCACATCACATCGAAATAGCCGATCTTTGCGGCTTCATTCAATGTCCACGACGGATTCGCCAGATGCGGCCGCGCAATCGCGCAGAGATCGGCACGGCCCGCCGCGATGATGCTGTTCACGTGATCCGCTTCCGAGATCGCGCCAACGGCGATTGTTGCGATGCCGGCCTCGTTGCGTACCCGGTCGGCGAAGGGTGTCTGGAACATGCGGCCATACACGGGTTTTTCCTGCTTGCTGACCTGGCCCGACGAAACGTCGATCATGTCGGCGCCTGCCGCTTTGAAGGCACTTGCGATTTGCACGGCGTCGTCAGGCGTGGTGCCGCCTTCGACCCAGTCGTTAGCGGAAATACGCACGGAAATCGGCTTGTTTTGCGGCCAGACCGCGCGGATTGCCTTGAAGACCTGCAACGGATAGCGCAGACGATTTTCGAGCGAGCCGCCGTATTCGTCGGTGCGGTGGTTCGTCAGCGGCGACAGGAAGCTCGACAGAAAGTAGCCGTGCGCGCAGTGCAGTTCGAGCCAATCGAAGCCTGCTTCCGCGGACATTTGCGTGGCGCGTACGAACTGCGCTTCGATTTCCTGCAGTTCGTCGCGCGTGGCTTCGTGTGAGATCTGACTGACACCGCTCAGGTATTGTTGCGGCGAAGCGGATGCGAGTGGCCAGTTACCTTCGTCAAGCGGCTGATCGATGCCTTCCCAGGCGACACGTGTCGAACCTTTTGCGCCGGAATGCCCCAGTTGAATACCTATTTTCGCGTCCGACTGGCTATGCACGAGGTCGACGATACGCTTCCATGCTGTGAGATGTTCCGGCGCGTACATGCCGGGACAGGCAGGCGTGATGCGCGCTTCGGGCGACACGCAGGTCATTTCCGTCATGACGAGCCCGGCGCCGCCCATGGCGCGGGCGCCGAGATGCATCAGGTGATAGTCGCCGGCAATGCCGTCGACGGCGGAGTATTGCGCCATTGGCGAGACGACCACGCGGTTTTTCAGCGTGACGCCACGCAAGGTGAAGGGCGTGAACATCGGCGGCACGGAGTGTTTCTCTGGAGCGCGGTCAACGCCTGAGCGGTGTGCGAGCCAGTCTTCGAATGCCGAGAGATAGCGTGCGTCACGTTCACGCAAATTCTCGTGCGAAATGCGCTGCGAGCGCGTCAGCAGCGAATAGGCGAACTGTTCGGGTTCGAACGACGTATAGCGATCGACATGCTCGAACCACTCGGTCGAATTGCGCGCGGCGTTCTGGATGCGCAATACGTCGATGCTGCGGACGTCCGTATAGTGCTTCAACGCTGCGGGCAAATCGCCCGGATGCGCGCCGATGCTGTTGGCAAGTTCGATCGAATCTTCGAGCGCGAGCTTGGTGCCCGAGCCGATCGAGAAGTGCGCGGTGTGCGCCGCGTCGCCCATCAGCACGATCGGCGTTTGCGTGCCGCCGACATTGTCGCGCCAATGCACCCATTCCTCGTTGACGACGCGCGGGAAGCGGATCCATTGCGACGACCCGCGCAAATGCGCGGCGTTCGATAGCAAGGGGTTGCCGTCCAGATACCTGGCGAACAGCTTCTCGCAGAACGCGATGCTGTCTTCCTTGCTCATTTCGTCTAGACCGGCGGCGCGCCACACGCGCTCCGGTGTTTCCACAATGAAGGTGGAGGTCTGGTCGTCGAAGCGATAGGCGTGGGCCTGGAACCAGCCGAACTCGGTTTCTTCGAAGGCGAACGTGAAAGCGTCGAAAAGCTTTTTGGTGCCAAGCCAGACGAAGCGGCAATCGCGCGTGTCGATGGCGGGCTTATAGGTGGCGGTGTACTTCTGACGGATGGCGCTGTTGGCGCCGTCGCAGGCGACGATCAGGTCGGCTTCGTAGACGGTGTCGTCCGTGACCTGGGTTTCGAAAACCAGTTTGACACCCAGTTCTTCGCAGCGCGCCTGCAGGATATTCAGCAGACGTTTACGGCCGATGCCGCAGAAGCCGTGGCCCGACGAGCGAATCTGCCTGCCGCGGAAATTGATCTCGATGTCGTCCCAGTGATTGAAGGCGTCGAGGATCGCGTCGGCGCTCGGGGCGTCAGCGGCGCGCAGATTGCCGAGCGTCTGGTCGGAGAAGACGACGCCCCAGCCGAAGGTGTCATAAGGGCGATTGCGTTCGACCACCGTGACGTCATACGCGGGGTTCCGGCCCTTCATTAACAGGCCGAAGTACAGCCCTGCCGGGCCGCCGCCGATACAGACGATGCGCATGCTGACTCTCCCACGTGGACTTTGCTCTGGAATGTAATTTAGGCTTCGATAGTTTAGATGTCAAGTAAATTGTGAGTATGAAGGACCGGCTGGGAGGTCGTGGTGATCGGGGGAAATAAAGCCGGTCGGAGGCCGGTGGTCCGTGTCGGTCAGGACTCAGGTGTGGCAAGACAGATTGTTCAAACTTCGCTTCGCTCAATTTCGCCGGAATTGCTGGTGCGTCCATCCGGTGTCGTGTGCAAGATCGAACGGATTTACCAGGTGCGATGCGAAACCCGGGCACAGATGCGCCAGGACATCGCCGGCAGGATCGCGGGCTATCACAATCGGTGGCGACTTCATTCTTCCATCGGGCATCGCGCTCCGATTCAATGCGAAGTCATGCGTGACGCTGTACAGGTTGCAGTACGCTGAAACGAGGCACGGTCAGCTCTTCTCGCCCAGTTGAAGGGCTATGCACAGTCGGCTATGCCATGTGGCCTGTTCGTGCCGTTCGCCCAGTCCGCTTCTTCCGCAACAGTTGGCTGCGCTGCCATACGAGCCACACGAGCCATCCGGCAATCGCCAGCGCCATACCGAACATGGTGAGGGTATAAACCTTTTCCACCGATGCATTGTCGTAGGCGCCTACCCAGGAACCCAGGCGAACCGCCTAGGCCCACGGCAACGGAATCATCACGAGCAGTCTGGCGATCGGCAAGCTCATTACGAGCGTGACGATCATGCCAAACACACCTCGGGCGATTGGATCGACAACGTTAGCGATTTTCATGATTTGTGCAGTTTCGGTATTCTCGGAATTAATCTGCCGAGTCTTCATTGCTATGGCCCATCATTGATAGGGTAGCCATTACTAACCGTCAATGCATACGCATCACTTACTCACCGAAATTGACAATTCCTGGCAATTGACAGCATGTTTGCTGTTCGTTTCAGTGCACTACATACCTGTTTTTATCTATTAGGTTGCGGGTACATATAAAAACGGCTGCTCCGCATTAAATCGGGCAGCCTGGAATAGCGTTAAAACCGATACCCGACAGAGACAAACGAAACGATGGGGTCGAGCTTGATCTTCGTACTACTCGTCACGGTCCCGTATTTGGACTGGGTAGTCAGCGTGGCCCGCGTCGACAGCCACATATATGACAGCGAGACGTCAACCGACCAATGCTTGTCGATGTTATAGGAGAACCCGGCATTGATGACCGGTGCGAACGAACTGCCCAACTTCGCTGTAGTCGTGCCCTCCAGTGCGGTTCCGTAAGTTTGCGAATATAAGAAACTGCCACTCGATACGGCCGAGCTCAATTTCACTCCGCTGTACCAGACGTATGATCCGCCCGCACCAACGTAAGGGCGGAAGCGACTCTGCGCGTCATTGAAGTAGTACTTCAGGAGCAGCGTCGGACTCCATTCGTAGGCAGAGCCGATCTCCCCGAGGCTCGCAAGCGATCCGGTGCCGGTCAAACGGAACTTCGGCGGTATTCCGAACACTGCGGTCGCGGCGATGTGATCGGTAAAGAAGTAAGTGGCGGTAAGACCGAAGGTGTCCGAGTCGTCAACCGTTGCCCCTGTGCCGGTCTCCGTTACGCTCGTGCCGAGGGCATTGACGGTAAGCGGTTTGCTCGAGTCCTGCGGCGAGAGATGGAACCAGCCGAAGTTCGTGACAAAGTCGCCTGCGCTCTGCGCATGGGCGGCCGTACTCAATAACAACGCGGCAGCCAAGGCGGATAGCCGAATCTGCATCATCTTGTCTTCTCCATTCTGATAGTTTTTGGTGACGAATCAGATGCGATTCTATGCGTGCGTTCCGCCAATTAATTAGCCGATTCGTCGAGTGTTATCTCTGAAATTTGGTAAGGATTTGGAGCGCTGCCGATCTGGATATCGCAGCGAGATCTGTGGCGGCATCCATTCGGTGCACACGAGGTGGCACTCGTCAGGGCATAGAGAGGTGTGCAGTGCGATTCGTTCGCGTGTCCCCGTCTGAGATCAATGCAACAGCGGTCGTGGCGGTTCGGGGAGTCAGGGGCGACGAGTTGGAAAGCGGGCGTGTGTGGTGTTGTATTTCAGCCATCATTGACCGCAAGACTAACCATGCCGCTTGCCGTGAGATTTGTGGTTTCGAACCAGTTCGACCATATTGTCCAGCCCTTTCTCCGTCTCGTTTCACCGCGATCAAGGCGAAAAAGCTAGCTCAACCGGAATTACGCCAAAGCTTAAAAAGAACTAACTAGATCGTACAAATCCGTATAAACCCCGAAAGACGTCAGATCGCGTTTGAACGACACTTCGGGCTAGCTTGCAGATCCAGGCGTCACTCAGTGCTCCCCCTCTTTGCATTTGCACCGGCATGCCGAGCCGGCAAGACTTTGCACACGGTGGGTTTTTGGGGCGATTACCAGTGTTAGCGATTAAGAAAAGTTTTTTAAAGAGGAGCAGGAAATGAAAAAGGCACTAGCAACCTCGGCCCTTGGGTTGGTCGCCCTCGGCGCGCACGCTCAGAGCAGCGTGACGCTGTACGGGATCGTCGATACGGGGATCGGTTATCAAAGCAGCCAGACGTCGCTCGGTTCGACGACGGGTGGCCGCTCGGTGATCAAGATGGTCAACGGCATCTGGGCGGGCAGCCGTTTTGGCCTGAAGGGCAGCGAGGATCTGGGTGGCGGCACGAAGGCGATCTTCCAGCTGGAAGAGGGCTTTAACAGCGCAACCGGCGCGCAGTCCGTCTCGGGTCTGGCGTTCAACCGTCAGGCGTATGTCGGCGTGGCCAATGCCACCTACGGTACCTTCACCGCTGGCCGCCAGTACACGTCGTACTACACGCTGCTGTCGCCCTATAGCCCGACTACGTGGCTGACGGGCGCATACGGCGCACACCCGGGTGATATCGACTCGCTGGATACGCTGTACCGCGTGAATAACTCGCTGGTGTACACGTCGCCGAGCATGCACGGCCTGACGGTGAGCGGTTCGTATGCGCTGGGCGGCGTGGCGGGCAGCACCAATGCCGGCTCGACGTATAGCGCGGCGATCCAGTACCTGAACGGTCCGTTCGGAATCGCGGCAGGCTATCAGCGCATCAATAACGCGGCATCTGGCGGCGGTGCGTGGGACGCTAACTCCACGACCTCGAATGCCGGCGCGCAGACGGCTGTGTCGGGTATCAACAACGGCTACCAGACGGCGCAGGCGCAACAGCGCGTTGCGGTGACGGGCGGCTATGCGTTCAGCTCGCAATGGGACGTCTCGTTCTCGTACTCGAACGTGCAGTACATCCCGGGCGTGAACTCGAAGTTCCGCAGCCAGGCAACCTTCAACACGGCTGGCGCAGTGCTGCACTTCAAGCCGCTGACGGTGCTGGATCTGGCGGCGGGCTATAGCTACACGCGCGCAACGGAATCGAACGGCATTTCGAGCGCGGCGCGCTACCAGCAGTTCAACCTCTCGCAGTACTACAGCCTGTCCAAGCGTACGGGTCTGTATGCGCTGGAAGCCTATCAGCGTGCGGGCGGCCAGACGATCGGAACGAACGGTACGAGCATCATCAACGCAACGGCCGATATCGGCGACGGCCAGAACAGCGCGCCGTCTTCGTCACGCAGCCAGTTTGCCGCGGGCGTGGGCATCATCCACCGCTTCTAAGTGTGAGGTGGCGGCGTAGCGTTACGCCGCCACGACACTCCGCTTCCGATATGTGCCGCTGAGCGTTGCTAGTTGACAGCTCAGCGCGCACAAAGTCCGTCTGTCGCTACCGAAGCCGGTAGCGTCATCTAATAAGGATGCCTATTCTCCAGACGGAAAGGCAACCTGCTTCTGTCAACGCGAGAGAGCCGTTTCAAGTCGCCCCTTCTCACAGAAGCACGGATAGCCGAGGGTTTATCCTGGGTCAAGAGGCTTGAAGAAGCGTGTCGCGAATGCCGTTAAATGTACCAGATAGTTAACAAACTGGGGCATTCACATGAAGTTGTCCACCAAGTTGCTGACCCTGGTCGTCGCGGCCTTGCTCGGCGTTGTACTCGTTGCGGCGACTGCCGTTCAGACTGTACGCAGCTCGCTCGTCGATAGTCGTCGGGAGCAGATCGTTATTCTTCTGACGAAAGCCGAACATCTTGTCAATCACTACCACGACCTGCAGTTGCATGGCGTGCTGACGCGCGATCAGGCCCAACAGGCAGCCAAAGACGCCGTCTCCCAGCTCAACGCGAACACGAAAAGCTACTACTGGGTCACCACGGCCGACGGCGTGAATCTGGTCCACCCGAATGCGAAGTTCATCGGGACCAAGGCCAAGGGCAATAAAACCACGACGGGGTTGACCGACAGCGAGGCTTACCGTGAAGGCATGGCGGCCTCGCATATTGCGCTCGTCGACGTACTCGTGAAGCGCTCGCCGGATGCGGACCCGGAGCCGAAGTTGCAGGGCGTCGTTGCGATACCGGATTGGGACTGGTGGATCGGCACCGGTTTTTTCTATGACGACATCAACGCAGCGTTCATGAAGCTCGTCATTGTTCTGGGTTCCATTGCCGCCGTCATCTTCACCGCGGTTGGTGTGATTGCATGGGCCGCGACGCGCAGCGTGAAGCGGGCGCTCGGCGGGGAGCCTGCCTACGCGGCGCATATCGCCACGGAGATCGCGGGAGGCAATCTGGCCATCGAGGTTGACGTGGGGCGGGCGTTGCCGGGCAGCCTGCTATACGTGCTGAACGACATGAAGTCGAAGCTCGCGGCGATCGTGTCCGAGATTCAGTCGGCGAGTCAGTCGATCGCGACAGGTTCTGGCGAAATCGCGCAAGGCAACCTCGATCTGTCGCAACGCACCGAGGAGCAGGCGGCGTCATTGCAGGAAACGGCCGCCAGCATGGAGCAGATTACGGCGACCGTTAAGCAGAATGCGGACAACGCAAGACAGGCAAACGGACTGGCCGATGCCGCGACCGAAGCCACCGCGCGTGGGGGTTCCGCCGTGCAGGAAGTGGTCGGGACGATGAAGCAGATCGAGAGCGAGTCGAAGAAGATCGCAGAGATCACTTCGGTGATCGAAGCCATTGCCTTTCAAACCAACATTCTTGCGCTCAACGCCGCTGTCGAGGCCGCGCGGGCAGGCGAGGAGGGTCGCGGTTTTGCGGTCGTGGCTGGCGAGGTCCGTGCCCTTGCGCAACGCAGCGCCACGGCCGCGAAAGACATCAAGAGCCTGATCCAGGCGTCGGTGGCCAATGTCAGCGGCGGTACCCGGCTGGTCGAGGTGGCAGGCGGCCGGATGGCCGAAATCGAGCAGTCGATTCGCCGGGTGACCGACATCATGGGCGAGATATCCTCCGCGTCGGAAGAGCAGAGCACGGGCATTGAGCAGGTCAGCCGGGCGGTGGCGCAGATGGATGAAGTGACGCAGCAGAATGCCGCACTGGTCGAGCAGGCGGCCGCGGCTGCCGCGTCGCTCGACGAACAGGCGGGGCGCCTGCGTTCTGTGGTGGCGGTATTTCGGGTGGCCGGGCAATAGGTTGGCGGCGTACGGATGTCCTGACACGCGAACCAGTAATTCCCTACCGTGCGATCCGCCTCTCCCGACTGAAGGAAGCATTCCGACGCCGTAGCATGGTCTCGTACGGCATCACACGGAGGCGGAGATGACTACGGCAGAGAAGTCCTTGCGCGCGCTAGTTGAGAAGTGGTTTGGTGCGCGACGCGTACGTCTTGTGCGTGTTCAATTTCCTCGCCTCCCCGGGGCCATCGCCGCACGTTGTATCTGCGTCGAGGCCCAATATCCGTCCGGCACACTGACGGTGTTTTTCTTCCGTCACCACGATGGTAGCTGGCAAGTGTTTCCGCCGGAGACGATCCGACCCGCTATGAGTCTTGGCCGTCTTGCCGCCTGACGACAGGCACAGGTGGTCGAATCAGTGAATTGATTCTTCCGACCCGTTCGATCAGTTACCGTGACATCACCCGATAGCCTTCAAGAGGGGCGTCGGCATGGCCGCAATTTTGAAAATTGGCCTGATGGAATGCGAATTAATTGTCACTGTCGATGCGTCGTAGCCATCGACAGAATATCCGCCAACAGATCAAGTCCTTCCTACCGGCCGACTAAAGCACGACGCGCTTTATTGCATGTCCACGCGTCGGTCGTATTATTCTGCTTCCTGCCATCCACGATTGACGGAACACCGTAATGACCCGACTTCGTATCACTTCCTGCGGCCTGACTTTCATTGCCGAAACAAATCCGGACGCCCCGCAGACCGTTGCTGCTTTCCTGAAACTGTTGCCGTACACGCAAAAAATCATTCACGTGCGCTGGAGCGGCGAGGGTTGCTGGGTGCCCCTGGGTGAATTCAAGCTTGAAAACGACGGTGTCGCGGTCGGTTTCGAGAATCACACGAGCCATCCGTCGGTTGGCGACATCCTGTTCTATCCGGGCGGCTACAGTGAGACCGAAATCATCATGGCTTACGGTTCGTGCCTGTTCGCGAGCAAGATGGGGCAACTCGCGGGCAATCACTTCCTGACGATTGTCGAAGGCAAGGAAAAGCTTCGCGAACTCGGCGTCAAGGTGCTGTGGGAAGGCGCACAAGACATCAAGTTCGAGCAGATCTGAACGCTTGACGTGCAACCTGTCGTGATCCCGGGCTTTCTAGCCGCCCGGGACGCAGCACAGACAACTGCCCGCATGTCTGCCCAGATATGCACCTTCGCCTGACGTCACCACGTCCTCACCGCGTGTGAGCAGCACGGGCAAACCGTTCTGCTCACGCGCCGATGCCGCGCCGCATTCCGGACACGGCGCGGGTTCATCGCGCATCGCAACGCGGCGCATCTGGTCGAATACGCCACACTGCTCGCACCGATAGTTGTAGATCGGCATTGCGTGGCTCGCGTCAGAAATGAGCGCCGAGTTCACCGCGTGCAACGAACTGACCGCTGCCGTTGCGTCCAACCCACTGTCCGTCGTCGATCAACAGTTCGCCGCGCAGCAGCACTTTTTTCACGCGGCCCGTCACGTTGTGACCCTCGAAGAGCGTGAAGTCACAATCGCTATGCTGCGTTTCGGCGCTGATCGTATGCGACTCGCGCGGATCGAACAGCACGATATCCGCATCGCTGCCGATCGCGAGCGTGCCCTTCTTCGGAAACAGTCCGAACAGTTTTGCAGGCGCCGTCGAGGTCAGTTCGACGAAGCGGTTCAGCGAAATGCGGCCGGTGCGCACGCCGCCGTCGTAGACCACCGTCATCCGTGTTTCGACACCCGGCACGCCGTTCGGAATCTTCGAGAAGTCGTCGGCGCCCAGCGGTTTCTGATTGACGTTGCCGCGATGACCTTCCTTCATGCAATACGGGCAATGATCGGTTGAGATCAGTTGCAGGTCGTCCGTTTTCAACGCGGTCCATAGTGCCGTTTGCGCTTCTTTGGAGCGCAACGGCGGACTCATCACGTAGCGCGCCATATCGAAACTATCGTCGGCATACGCGGATTCGTCGAAGAACAGATAGTGCGGGCAGGTTTCCGCAAACACCGGAATGCCGAGATCGCGCGCTTCGATCACATGCTTGAGCGCTTCCTTCGCGGACAGGTGGACGAAATAGACCGGTGCTTCGGCCAGTTCCGCCAGTTTGATGCCGCGATGCGTCGCTTCGCCTTCCATGATCGCGGGACGGGTCAGCGCGTGATAACGCGGCGACGTATGGCCTTGCGCAATCGCTTCGCGAATCAGGAGATCGATCACCGTGCCGTTTTCCGCATGCAGCGCGATCATTCCGCCGTGCTCGCCGACCATGCGCATGGCCTGAAAAATCGACGCGTCGTCGGACATCACCGTGCCCGGATACGCCATGAACATCTTGAAGCTCGATACGCCTTCATGGCGAATTGCGTGCTGCATGTCGGCGAGCACCTGGTCGTCGACATGCGTAACGATCACGTGAAAACCGTAGTCGATATGCGACACCGACCCCGCCTTCTGCTGTGCGCGGGCGATGGCGTCGAGCGGGCTCGTGCCGGCGTTTTGCAGCGCGAAATCGATGATCGTCGTGGTGCCGCCGAATGCCGCCGAACGCGTGCCGGAGTCGAAGTTATCGCAGGTCACCGAAGGGCCGAAGGTGTTCTCCATGTGCGTGTGCGCGTCGACGCCGCCGGGGAACACCAGCAGCCCTTGCGCTTCGATCACGCGGGTATCCGGTCCGGCTTCGAGTTGATGACCGATACAGACGATCCGTTCGCCTTCGATGACGATATCGGCCACGTAATCGTCGATGGCGGTAATCAGGCGTCCGCCGCGAATCAGCGTGCGGGTCGTGGCTTGAGTCATGAATCGCTCCGGTCGTGGTCAATCGCAAGATCAAAAGAAAGGGCAAACGACAGCGCGTCGTCCAGGTGCGCGGTTTCTGCCGCGGACAAGGACGGAATCGGCGGACGCATGGAAGCCTGCGGGAATTTGCCGAGCAGATGCAGGCAGGTCTTGAGCCGCACGTTCGCATGCGAGCCCGGCGCGGTGCCGTAAATGGCTTTTGCCAGCGGATAAACGTGTTCGTGCAGACGCTGTGCGGCGCCAAGGTCGCGTTGCTGTACGGCGCGATACAGCGCCACGACCAGTTCGGGCACGACGGCGGCGAGACTGACGAGACTGCCTTCCGTGCCAAGTGCGAAGCAGGTGAACAAGTGCTCGTCGCCGGAGGCCATCACCGCCACGTGCGGCGCGACGGATTTCACGAGGCGGCGGTTCGCTTCGTAGGTCGCGGTTTCCCAACTGCCTTCCTTGATCGCGACAACCTCGGGCAGCGCGACGAGCGCGGCCAGCATCTCGGGCGTGTAAGCCATGGCGCCGGTACTCACGCCGGCCTGATACAGCATCATCGGCAACTTCGAGTTGGCGTTCGTGATCCGATGATGATTGACGACGGTTGCGAGATCGGTGGAGAGCGCCCATGAATACGGTGGAAACAGCAGCAGTGCATCGGCGCCTGCGTCTTTCGCGTCGTCGGTGTGGGCCTGCGCTTCGAAGCTGTCTTCCGAATTGACGCCGGCCACGATGATCGAACGAGCGCCGCAAACCTCATGCGTAATCTCGACCACGCGCCGCTTGTCTTCACGCGACAGTGCGACGTTCTCGCCCGCGTGGCCGTTGATCAGCAAGCCCACGATACCGTCGACGGACGAAACCTCTTCGATATGACGGGCAAGCGCGGCTTCGTCGAGATGACGGCCTTGCGCATCGAGTGGACACAGTGTGGCGGCATAGATGCCGTTGAAAGGGGCGTCGTGCGAAGGAATCATTGTGTGTGTTCTCGATGGGAAATTGCGGACGCTGCGGGCGTTTCGGACGCGGCGGGCGCGGCGATCAATCGCGCGGGATCGAACAGGGGCAACTCGGGTGTGTCGCCGAGAATGGCCTGAGAAAGCAGCTTGCCCATATAAGGGCCGCTCGTATAACCGGAATGCACACAGCCGATCACGTAGGCGTTATCGAGCCCCGGCAGTGCGCCGATCATCGGCATCGCGTCGGCGGTTTCGGATTCGAGTCCGAGCCAGATGCGCGCGACCCGTGCTTTCGCGAGCGCGGGAATGACGTGTTGCGCGAGTCGCAGATTGCCGGTCAGATTTTGCGGAATCGTTTCGACGGGACCACGCTCGCGATCGCCGACACCTTGCCAGCCGCCGCCGATCACGACGCTGCCGTTCGCGAATTGCTTCATGGATAGCAACCCGTTCGCGATGCTCAGCACGGTACGCATCACAGGCGGCATGCGTTCGGTGACGATCAACTGGTTGGTCAGGGTCTTGACCGGAATGTGGATGCCGAGCATCGCAAGCAGCGGTTCAAGCCATACACCGCCGGCCATCACGATGCGCGTCGCGTCGATCCTGACCGGCGCCGAAGCGGTTTGAGGGCCATGTACGCGATAGTGCCCATTCAACTGTTCGATGCGTGTGGCAGGCGTGTTTTCGAAGATCTGCACACCGGCCGCGCGCAACGCCGAGTGATATGCGCGGCCGGTCAGATACGCGCTCGCGAAGCCGTCGGTCGTGCAGTACGCGGCCTCGAGCATTGCCGGATTGAGACCGGGCTCGATCTTGAGCGCGGCCTCGGGGGCGAGCAGATCGATTTCCGCCCCGTATTCGCGGCGCGCTGCAGCGCGTGTGCGAAGCAACTCGCGCTCGTTTTCGGTGAATGCCAGCGACAAACCCGGTGCGGCAGTTGCAAGCACGCCTTCGCCGAGCCATTGGTCCGTATTCATCCACATCTTCCACGCGCGCATTGCATACGGCACCAGCGCGGCGCGCGTCATGTGCAAGGTGAGCGTGCCCGCGTTGACGCCGGACGCGGCGCGGCACAGCGCATTGCGTTCGATCAGCGCGACGCGCATGCCGGCGCGCGCAAGGAACAAGGCGGTGGTGCAGCCCATTACGCCGCCGCCGACCACGGCGACGTCGAACGGCCTATGCAGCGTCTCGTGCATGGTTTCGTCCAATACGCTCATAGCGGCGCCGCCTTCGGAATCGGGATGTCGTCGTAGCTGAAGTCGCCGGTCAGGGCTTCGACGGTGACAGGACGCAAGGGCGTACGCGCGGAAAAACAGCCAACGGCTTCACGCGAGCCAGCACCTGTACGACGCATCAGAAGCTCGCCTGCGACGTCGCCGCACGTGCGGCCCTGGCAAGGACCCATTCCGCAGCGCGTCCAAGCCTTGAGCTGATTGACGTCGTGCGCGCCTGCATCGCAGGCGGCGTCGATCTCGGCACGCGTCACGTCTTCGCAGCGGCACACGATGGTACTCGGCGCAATGCTGTCGACATGGCCGGGGCGCAGCGCCATCAGGTCGGCCATTGCATGGCCGAAGCGCGTGGCGTCGCGATGAGCGACGCGTGCCGATGCGATACGTTCGTCCGAGACGCCGTCCTTGACGCCGAGGTCGCGTATGCAGGCAAATCCGGCGAGCGTGCCATGCGTCGCCGCGGCGGCTGCACCGGCAATACCTGCGCCATCGCCGGCTACATAGAGCAGCGGACGGGATGTACGGCCGTCGGCGTCGGCGACGGCGATCCAGCCACCGGCCGTGCGCGAGTAACGATGATCGGCGCGAAGCAGTCGCGTGATTTCCGTCGAAGGCGTGAGACCGTGTCCGACCGCGACGCAATCGGTCAGGACCGTTTTGCGCTCGCCATCGATCACGCGTCCGGCTGCGTCGCACGGTGCGAGCGTCGCGCGCAAACGGTGGTCAACCGGCTCGACGCGAACAATCGTATGCCGCGCATAACGAGGTGTGCCCGCACGTCGGATCGCGTACCACCATTTGAAACCTTGCCGCAGCAGATCGAGGCGCCCGAGCATGGCGGGCAGCGAACGTGCCCAGTCGCCGGTACTCGCCAGATCGACGATCGCTTCGACCTTGCCGCCGCCTTCGATGGTTTTTGCGGCGACGGCCGCCAGCAACGGCCCACACCCGGCCACCAGCGTCGAGCGTCCGGGAAGCATGTGTTGCGACTTCAGCAAAATGGTTGCCGCTGCGAGACCGATCACGCCGGGCGTCGTCCATCCTTCGAACGGCACGACACGCTCCGTCGTGCCCGATGCGACGATCAACGCGCGCGCGGTGCAATGCAGCGGACCGTGCGGGCCGGTTGCATCGACGCGGTAATTGCCGGTCACGGCCCACACCGGATGGCGGAAGAAGGCGGTCACCTTGCTTGCCGCAAGCTCGCGGCGCAACGCGTCGCCCGCGGCCTGATCCGCGCTTTGCGCCGGCGCGATGCCGTCGATCGGCGCGCGATACACCTGACCACCCGCCGAAGCGTTTTCGTCGAACAGTGCGACACGCAATCCGGCAGATGCTGCCGCGATTGCAGCATGGGCGCCAGCGGGGCCACCGCCTAGCACGATCACATCGAACGCGGACATCATCTCAGACATCGATGCCGGTCTTCGGAACGGTTTCTATGCGCATGCCGTTTGTAACGGGCGTTTGACATGCAAGTACGCGCCTGCCGCCGATCATCACGAGGCACTCCTGACAAGAACCCATCAGACAAAACATGCCGCGCGGCTGGTGCAAACGCGGACTGACGCGCAAAGACCTGACGCCCGCTGCGAACAACGCGGCCGCAACGCTCTCACCTGTATGTGCGGCATAGCGCCTGCCATCGAGAAACAGTTCGACCGCGGCGGCGCGGTGGGGATCGTGAATACGCATTGCGTCCTCTTCAAACTTCGAGGCTGGCATCGTCGCCAACCTCGCTTGACAAGTAATTTAGGCAATGTTTTGATACTAACGTATACGATACGTATACGCAAAGTCGTCAAAAAAGCGATGCTGCGAATGCCTCGTCGGAGTAGTCAAATCACCTTCACGCCCTCTCACGGAGTCATAGTATGAAACCCTCGATCATCCTGAGCCGCATGCTCGTTGCCGGTCTCGCGGCATGCGCGCTGCTCGGCTCAATCGACGCCGGCGCACGCACGCTTGACGAAATCATTGCGTCGAAGAAGATCGTGTTCGGCATCAACCCGAACCTGCCGCCGCTCGGCACGTACGACGCCAAAAACAATATCGACGGGTTTGATGTCGCGATTGCGCGCAAGATTGCTGACTCGCTCGGCGTGAAGCTTGAAATCGTGCCGGTCGGCTCGAACGATCGCGTGCCCTTTCTGATGGCCGACAAGATCGACGCAGTGATGGGCGGCATGACGCGTAACGCCGACCGTCTGAAAGTGATCGACTTCACGGACCCGGTGAATACAGAAGTGCTGGGCGTGCTGACCACGCAAGACAAGCCGTATAAAGACTATCTGGCGTTGAACGATCCCTCGGTGCGTCTCGTGCAGGTGCGTGGCACGACGCCTGTCAAGCTGATTCAGGACAAGCTGCCGAAGGCGCAACTGCTGTTGCTCGACAACTACCCGGATGCGGTTCGCGCCATCGCGCAAGGCCGTGCGGACGCGCTGATCGACGTGCTGGACTTCATGCTCAGCTACACGAAGAATTATCAGACGAAATGGCGCGTGGTCGATGCGCCGATCGAAGTGGACTACGATTGCATCGGCATCAAGAAAGGCAATACGGCGTTGACCGAGCGCCTGAACAAGGAAATCGGCACACTGCAAAAGAACGGCTATGTGGCCGCGAGCTGGAAGAAGTGGTTCGGCAGCCCGATGCTGTATGACCCGACTGCTGCACCGCCGACCGTCGCCGCACAGTAACTCATCAATCGTGCGCAGTGCGGCGTCTTCTCGCCTGAAGGCGCCGCACTGCGCGACTCGTTACAGGGAGTACTGATTCGATGACGCTTCAGTTTGGGCCCATCCTCGAGCAGTGGCCGTATCTGCTTGGCGGTGCGTGGCTCAGTCTTCAGATCGCGGTACTCGCGTTCGGCTTCGGCATGTTTATCGGTCTCGTGTGCGCGTCGATCCTGCGCTACGGGCCGGCGTTCCTGCGCCGTGTCGTGAAGGCCTACGTGACTTTCGCGACCAACACGCCGCAGCTCGTGCAGATCTTCTTTCTGTTTTTCGGCTTGCCGGAAATCGGCATTACGTTGTCGCCGTATACCGCCGTGCTCATCGGCGCCACGTTCAATGCCGGTGCGTACTTGTGCGAAATCCAGCGCGCCGGTTTCGAGTCGGTACGCTGGGCGGAAATCGAAGCCGCCGAAGTGCTCGGCTTCTCCACGCCGCAAATCGTGCGTCACGTGATCTTTCCGCATGTGATGAAAGTGATGTTTCCGCCGTTGTCCAACCAGTTCATCGTGATGACGCTCGGCACGTCGATGGCGTCGATCTTCGGCGTCGAGGAGCTGACCGGACGCACCAGCAATATCGCGTCGCAGACCTATCTGTCGGTTGAGGCATTCAGCGTGGCCGCCGTGATGTATATCGCCATCACCATACTGGCGACATTCGCGCTCGCGATGTTCGGCCGTCATGTGTGCCGCGCGAAGATAAAGGTGTTTTGATGGCCGGTTCGATGATGACCCAACTCGCGCATCTGTTTTCGTACTACAACCTGCTGTTGTTGCTGGAAGGACTTGTCGCCACTTTTGTACTGTCGGCGATTGGCTGCCTCGCGGGCTTTGTCTCGGGCTTCGCGGTCGCCGTGCTGCGCATCACGCGTTCGCGCGCCATGGCTCCGGTGCGCGTTGTCGTGTTTGCCTATTGCGTGGTGTTTCGCCGCGTGCCGTTCCTTGTCACGCTGATGCTGGTGTTCTTCGCGACGCAGTCGCTCAACGCCAACCTGTCTACGTTCAGCGTAGCGTTGATCAGCGTGTGCCTGATCGCGTCCGCGTATCTCGGCGAGATCGTGCGCAGCGGGCTCGAATCCGTCCACGTGAATCAGTGGGACGCGGCGAGCACGCTGAACTTCAGTTACCTCGAAACGCTGCGCTACGTAATCGTGCCGCAAGCGTGGCGCGTGATCGTGCCACCCACCTTCGGTTTTTTTGTGATGTTCATCAAGGACACCGCGCTTGCATCGCAGATCGGCGTGATGGAACTGACGTCCGCAGGAAAAGTGCTCAGTAACAAGGGCTTTTCTGCAACGCTGGTGTATGGCGCGATCCTGGCGTTGTATTTCCTGATGTCGTATCCGTTGTCGCGCTTCGGTAAGCGCATGGAGAAGAAACTTGCCGCAACTCGAAATCGTTGACCTGAAAGCGTCCTATGGGCCGCATACCGTGCTCGAGCGGATCAACCTCTCGGTGGAGAAAGGCGAGATCGTCAGCCTGATCGGTCCGTCCGGGTCGGGCAAGAGTACGCTGTTGCGCGTGTTGATGGGGTTGCTGCCGCCTGAGCATGGCAGCGTGCGTCTGAACGGCGGTGTGGTGAATTACGCGGACAAGGCCGCGGTTCGCGCGCTGCGTTCGGATATTGCCATCGTGTTCCAGCAGTACAACCTGTTCCAGAACATGACCGTGCTCGACAACGTGATGATTACGCCGACGAAGATCAAAGGCTGGCCGCGTCAGGACGTCGAGAAGAACGCCATTGATCTGCTGACGCGTGTCGGTCTTGCGCATCGGCTGCATGCGTATCCGGACGAACTGTCAGGCGGGCAGCAGCAACGCGTGGCGATTGCCCGCGCGCTGGCGTTGAAGCCGAAAGTGCTGTTCCTCGACGAAGTGACGGCCGCGCTTGACCCCGAACTCGTCAACGAAGTGCTGGATACGATTCGCGAACTCGCGTCGGACGGCATCACGATGTTTATCGTCTCGCACGAAATGAGCTTTGTGCGCGAGGTGTCGTCGAAGGTGGTGTTCATGGCGGGTGGCCATGTGGTGGAAACCGGCACGCCGCAACAGGTGTTCGACGCGCCGCAGGAGGTGCGGACGCGCGAGTTCGTCGGCAAGATTCTGCGCCACTGATGATGAACACCGTTGCGGTGACGCAGCCGGGCTTGCGTGATCGGTGACGAAGAGACGGCCTAGTTGTACGTGCCTTCCGCAAGCCGGTCGAGCACGAAGCGGCGCAGATTCTGCAAATGCGTACGGACGGCGGCGCGCGACGCTTCGGCGTCGTCGGCCAGATACGCTTCGAGGATCGCGAGGTGTTCCGCGCGGTCTTCTTCGATACGATTGAACGGCGTCACCAGTTCGAACAGCCGGCTATTGGTGCGCACCAGATCGATCATATGCGCGAGCACGTCGTTGCCGCTGGCGCGCGCCATCATCGTATGCACCTGGTCGTCCAGCTGCCAGTGCGCCTGTTCCTGCTGGCCGCTACTGAGTGCCTTGATCTTCTTGATCAGTTGCTGAACGATCTTCTTGTCGATCTTTCCGATTGCAAGGCCGATCGCTTCTGCCTCCAGCAATTCGCGCACTTTCATTGCCTGAAAATACTCCTGAGCGCTAACGAAGCGCACCGAATACGAGCGCGCGCCCGCGCGCACCAGAAGGCCTTCGCCTTCGAGGCGCAGCAATGCTTCTCGCATTGGCGTGCGGGAGATGTTGAGTTCTTCGGCGAGGCGGCCTTCGACGACAGGGCCGCCGCTGCGCAATGCCTTGTCGAGAATCATCCGGCGCAAGGTCTGGTAAGCCAGTTCGCCCAGTTTTTCGGGGCTTGAAGAGGGGGAAGTGTTCACGCTATCTCACGAGAGTTATATCGCGAGTATACGGTTTGTATACGGCTTCGCAAGGGTGAGAAGCGACTTCGACAGTGTCATCGTGCTTCTTTGACAGATTATCCAGGCTCGGCGAAACGACGCCACACGGTAAAGCGTTCGTCGAGTTGTTTGCGGTAGGGCGATGCACGCTGGAGATGGCGCTTCAGTGCGGAGCGTTGTCGGACCGGTCCGACGCTCGATAGGAAAGCTTGCGTGCGTTCAGATCGCGAAAGCCACGCAAGCTACGCATGCAGCGCTCGCGCTCATGTGTTGCCTGATGACTGTTTCTCGGCGCGGTTGTTCAGCCGGGCACTGGCTTTAACGAAAGCGTGCTTGACATGGGCGAGCCGTACGCGCGGGACAAAGCGCATACGCTTTATTCCCCGGACAGGTAGGACGAATCAAGCGGCGCCATCCGCCGCAACGTCAGCCTGAAATCGCGCGCCACCGGCGACAGCGTTCCCTCGCGCCGGCGGATCAGACCGATGATGCGCGCCACCGTCGGCTCGACGAGCGGGCGAATGGCGATCCGCGCTTGCGCGTCGCGCGGCATTGCACAGCGTGGAATGATCGAAATGCCGAGGCCGGCTTCGACCAGACCCAACGACGTGGTCAGATGCTCGATCTCGATCAGCCGCTCAGGCCGCCAGTCGATATCCCTGAGCGCGGCATCGAGCATCCGGCGATTGCCGCTCGTCGTGCCGGACACGATCAGGGGCCACGGCCGCAACTCCGACCATGCGACGGTTTCGCGCGCGGCAAGCGGATGATCGACGGGGCACGCGAGCACATAGGGATCGGTGAGCAGTTCGTCGATGGCGAGTTCAGGCGTTTCGTTTACCAGAAAAGCAATGCCGAACTCCGCGTCGCCATCCGAGACGCGGCGCGTCACGGCGGCCAGATTCGTTTCGATCAGCCGCAAACGCACTTCGGGGCGCCGCCGGTGATAGTTGCCGATGATTTTCGGCAGCAGGAATTTGGCGACCGTCGGGATGCACGCAATCGTCAATTGCCCCGAGTGGCGGCGGCTCGCTTCGGTGACGAGTTGCAGCGACGCCTCCAGTTCACGCAGCACGCTCTGCGCGCGAGGCAGAAGCAGTTGGCCCGCCTGCGTCATCACGACATTGCGCGTGGTGCGCTCGAACAGGATCACGTCGAGCGCTTCTTCGAGCCGTTTGATGCGCCGCGTCAAAGCCGATGCCGACAGGCTCAATTCGATCGCGGCATCATGAAAGGAACCGTGCGACGCCACCGCGACAAACGCTCGCAGCGCATCCAGATCGACCCCGGGAAACTGATTCATCGTAGTCCGCCAACTATTGCGTGTGACGCAATAATAATCACGTGTTGTGCAATTCACAAATCCGCCGATGCTGCTGATACTGAACGCACGACAATGACTACGGCGAACACCCCGATGAACCAGCACAACGACATTGGCACAAACCCTTATACCGGCGGGGTCGCCGCTTTCGTCGCAGGCTTGCACTACGACGCGATACCCGCGCCTGTGCTCGAACGCATCAAGCTGCTGATACTCGATTCGCTCGGTTGTGCTATCTATGGCGCCGCGTTGCCGTGGAGCAGGATTCTTGCCGACACGCTGAGCCGCGTCGACAGCACCCAGGGCAGTACCGTGTGGGGCACGTCGCTGAAGCTGTCGGCGCCGCATGCGGCGCTCGTCAACGGCACGCTGGTGCAGAGTTTCGAACTGGACGACGTGCATCGCATCGGCGTGCTGCATGTCGGCGCGGTGACGTTGCCGGCGGTGCTGGCGGTTGCCGAACTGCAGCATATGAGCGGCCGTGATTTTCTGCGCGCCTGCGTGGCGGGCTACGAAATAGGTCCGCGTGTAGGCATGTGTATGGGACCGGAGCATATCGCGCAAGGCTGGCATTCGGGCGCGACGGTCGGCGTGTTTTCCGCGGCAGCGGGCGCGGCTGCCGCGCTGAAGTTGAATGTGGAGCAGACCGTGCACGCGCTCGGCATTGGCGGCACGCAGGCGGCGGGGCTGATGGCCGCGCAGTTCGGTGCGATGGTCAAACGGATGCATGCGGGGCGTGCTGCGCAAAGCGGCCTGTACGGGGCGTTGCTCGCGCAGAACGGTTTTACCGGCATCGTCGATGTTTTTGAAAGTCCTTACGGCGGTTTTTGCAGCACGTTTTCGCGTTCGGACGATCGCTTCGATCTGTCGCAACTCGTCGACGGCCTCGGTGAGCGCTTCGAGACAATGCGCATTGCGCTGAAGTTCTATTCGTGCGTCGGCAGCAACCACACGACACTCGACGCGATTCGCGTGATGCAGGGCCGCCATCCATTTGATGCTTCCGATATCGAGCGGATTGTCGTGCACGGCTCGCGCGTGACGGTCGATCACGTCGGCTGGAAATATGTGCCGCAAGGGCTGACGTCGGCGCAACTGAATCTGCCCTATTGCGTCGCGACGCTGCTGCTCGACGGTGACGTATTCGTCGACCAGTTCACCGAAGACAAGGTCGCGGACCCGCAGCGCATGACGCTCGCCGAGCGCGTGCAGGTGATCGAGGATCCGGCGATCACGGCGCGCGGTTCGACATTCAGGCATATGGTGCGTGTCGACGTGTTCCTGCGCGACGGCACGCATCTGGAGCAAACGGTCGAGGCGCAGCGCGGCAGTGAGCACGCGTTTGCGAGCGCCGAAGAGATCGTCGACAAAATGAAAAAGCTGGCCGGCCACCGGATCGACGCCGCGCACGTGCAACGTATCGTCGACTGGGTGCTGCATGCCGAAACGATGCCGGATGCGAGCGAACTGGCGCGCCTGCTTGCCACCGGTATCGCCGTGACGCCTGTCACCGCCGTTACCGCATAAGGCGCGAATCATGTCCGCGACGCCTCGCACATTGAACCTGCCCGCATCGAAAAGCGAACGCCGCACGCGGCTGCGTTCGATCATCGGCGGCAGCGCGGGCAATGTGATCGAGTGGTACGACTTTCTTGCGTACTCGATCTTCTCGATCTACTTCAGCAAGGCGTTCTTTCCGGGCGGCAGCCAGACCGCGCAACTGCTGAACGCGGCGGCCGTGGCTGCCATCGGCTATGTGGTGCGGCCGCTCGGCAGCTGGGCGATCGGCGCGCTCGCGGACCGGCGTGGACGGCGCGTCGCGTTGAGCCTCTCGGTGGCGATGATGAGCGTCGGCTCGTTGATCGTCGCGCTGACGCCGACTTACGCGACGATCGGTGTCGCCGCGCCCGCGGTGCTCGTGTGCGCGCGCCTGCTGCAAGGCTTCAGCATGGGCGGCGAGGCCGGCACGAGCGCGACCTATCTGAGCGAAATGGCGCCGACCGGGCGGCGTGGATTTTTTGTCGGCTTCGTGCAGGTCACCGTGGTGATGGGGCAACTGGTGGCGCTCGCGTTGATGCTCGTGCTGCAGAGACTCATACTCACGCCGACGCAACTCGAAGAGTGGGGCTGGCGCATTCCGTTCGCGATCGGTGGCGTGCTGGCGGTGTTTGCCCTGTATCTACGCCGCGGCATTGCGGAGACCGATGCGTTCGAACGGCACGACACCGGCGGCGCTACGCAACAGGCTGAGCGCGGCAGCCTGCTCGTGCTGCTGGTCAAGCATCGGCGGCAAACCTTATGGACGATCGGCATCAGCGTAGGCGGCACGGTTGCGTTCTATACGTTCACGATTTATCTGCAGAAGTTCATGGTCAACACGACCGGTTTCAGCCGCAACGAGGCGACGCTGATTACGACCGTCGCGCTCGTAATCTATATGGTGTTCCAACCGCTCTTCGGTTTGCTATCGGATCTGATCGGAAGGCGGCCGGTAATGCTGATCTTCGGCATTGGCGGGACGTTCCTCACCGTGCCGCTGATGCATGCGCTCGGCGCCACGCATAGCGCGCTCACCGCATTTGCCTTGAATCTGGGCGCGCTTGCGATTCTGAGCGGCTTCTCGTCGATTCACTGGCTGGTCAAATCCGAACTGTTCCCGGCCAAAGTGCGTGCGCTCGGTGTCGGGTTGCCGTTTGCGGTGGTGTCGTCGGTGATGGGCGGCACTACCGAATTTCTCGCGTTGCGGCTGAAAAACGCCGGACACGAGGCGTGGTTTTTCTATTACGTCAGCGCGTGCGCGGCCGTATCGCTCGTCACTTATCTGCTGATGCCGGAAACACGGCATCGCTCGATTATCGACGACGAAGCGCACTAGAAAAAAGGAGACCGTTGCTTATGCCGTCCAGTTCGCACGGCGCGCCGTTCGCGGCGCGAGTGCTGTCGGAGTATGCGAGCGCGCTGCGTGTCGGGCAGTTGCCCGACCAGGTGGTGCGGCGCGCGAAAGACTGCCTGATCGATGCGATCGGCGCCGCGGTGTACGGACATGACGTCGCGGCAGGGCAGGCCGCGCTGCGTTATAGCGAAGACGCGGCGGCCGGACCTTGCGCGATCCTGGGAAGTGCGAGACGGGTCGCGCCGGAAGCGGCGGCGTTTGCGGGCGGCGTCCTCACGCATGCCGCCGAACTCGACAGCTTGCGGCAGCCTGGCAGCGGCGTGCATCCCGGTGCGGCGCTCGTGCCCGCGGCATTGGCGGCGGCCCAGGCGTCGGGTGCATCGGGCAGCGAATTGCTGACGGCGCTGGTTGCGGGCATCGAAGTGCTGTTCAGGATCGGCAATGCGACCCAGCATTCCGCCGAGGCGCGCGGCTTCCATGCGCCGGGATTGACGGGGCCATTCGGCGCGGCGATTGTCGCCGGCCGGCTTGCCGGGCTGAATGCCGGCGAACTATGCCGAGCGCTAGGCATCGCCGGCTCGCTCGGCGGCGGCCTGCTCGAGTTTGCGAAGAGCGGTGATGGCGGTCTGGTCAAACGGATCCATCTCGGGCGCGCGGCACAAGCCGGCGTGACCGCAGCGCGGCTCGTGAAGGCCGGTTTCGATGGACCGTCCAGTGTTCTCGAAGGAAAGTACGGATTCTTGCACGCCTATTGCGAAAGTGCGGACGCATCGCGTTTGACTGCCGGACTCGGCGAGCAGTATGAAACGCTGACGCTATGCCTCAAACGCTACGCCTGTCACATCGTCGCGCATACGCCGGTGTTTGCCGCGCAGAGATTGCGCGCCGAACACGATATCGATGCACGGCGGAGCGATGGCCGCCGCATCGCTTCGATTCGTATCGAAGGCGCAGCGCGGCTCGCGGCGAATCACGACATCAAGGCGCCGCACGATCAGGTGCTCGCGCAGTACAGCGTGCCATTCTGCGTGGCTGCCGCGTTGCTGCACGACGCCGACGATCCGGCCACGTTTGGTGCGACCTTGCTCGACGATCCTGCGGTACGCGAGCTCGCGCAACGCGTCGAGATTGTACCGAGCGACAGAACCGGTCTTTCTACACTGACACGCATCATGCTCGACAACGGCGCAGTGTACGAACAGGCGCAGACTGATTTTCCCGGATGCCCGAGCGACCCGCTGGACCTCGCGCAACTACGCGCCAAATTCATGCGGTTGACCCGCCGGCTCGGCGATCGCGCTGCCACGCTGTTCGAGCGGCTCGACGCGCTCGAACACGAAACCGATTTGCAATGGCTCGACGCCGCGCCGCAAGGAGTTCGTCTATGAGCATCGCGCAAATACTCGGCGCGCGAATCGCCGCTTTTTCATTCGCCGATGTGTCCGACGCAGCGCGGCACTGGGCACGCATCGGCATTGCCGATACGGTTGGTGTGACGCTTGCGGGGTCGCCCGAACCGTGCGCGCGGATGGCGCGCGCCGTGGCCACACCATCGACTGGCGACGCACTGTTGTTCGGCCGGCGCGAACGCATCCGTCCGACCGATGCCGCGTTCGTCAACGGCACCGCCGCGCACGCACTCGATTTCGACGATTGCAGCAACACGCTCGGCGGCCACCCGTCGGCGCCGATTCTGCCCGCACTATTCGCGCTTGCCGATGAGCGGCATGCGAGCGGACGCGATCTGTTGACCGCATACGTCGCGGCTTTCGAAGCGCAGGCGCGTCTCGCGCACGCGGTGAATTTTCACCACTACGACAAAGGCTGGCATCCGACTGCAACGCTCGGCGTATTTGGCGCATGCGCCGGCTCGGCGCGTCTGCTTGAACTGGATGCGTTGCAGACGGCGACTGCGTTGTCGATTGCCGCGTCGTTCGCATCGGGTGTGAAGGCCAATTTCGGCACGATGACTAAACCGCTGCATGTCGGACACGCTTCGCGTAACGGCCTCGTTGCAGCATTGCTGGCGCGCGAAGGCTTTACCGCGGGCGATACGGCATTCGAACACCGGCAAGGATTTTTCAACGTCTACAACGGCGCGAACAACTACGACGCGGATGCGGCAGTGAGCCATTGGGCCGATCCGCTGGATATCGTCGAGCCGGGCATTGCGATCAAGCAGTACCCATGCTGCGGCAGCACGCATCCGGCGATCGACGCGATGTTGCTGCTGGCCGCCGAACACGATCTGAAACCGCAGGATGTCGAGCGCGTGCTGTCGTTTACGCATCCGCGCCGGTTGCAGCATACGAATCGCCCTGAGCCGAACAGCGCGCTCGATGCGAAATTCAGCGTTCAGTATTGTGTCGCGCGTGCGTTGGCGCAGAGGCGTGTGGTGCTATCCGATTTCGAAGGCGAGGCGTACGCCGAGGCGGCGATCCGCGCCCTGATGAAGCGTGTGATCGCCGCCCCCGATCCACAGGCTGACCAGCAGCCCGATCATTTCGGCGCCGAGATCGTCGTCGACATGCGCGACGGCCGGCGCTTTGCAAAACGTGTTGCGAGCGCCGCGGGGCGCACGTCGGCCAACCCGCTGCCGAACTCGCGGATCGAGGCGAAGTTTCTCGATTGCGCGAAACATGTGCTGACCGATACGGCCAGCGCCGACGCGCTCGCGATGCTGTGGCGTATCGACGAGCTGGACGATCTCGCCACGCTATCGGCGCTGCTGGAAGCGGGGCTGCGCAACTAGGCATCGACATCAAACCAGCGGCAACGACCGTTGGGAACGAAGGAGACAAGCCATGAACGATTCACTCGTCGCCGCGCGCGTCGACCGGTTGCCGACCTCGCGATTGCACCGCGAATGGATGTTCCTGTTCGCGATTCCGCTGTTCTTCGAAAGCTGCGACATCAACACGTTCGCATCCGCCGCGCCTGCGCTGATCACGCACTGGCACATCGCGATCAACGAAATCGCGTTGATCACGTCGGCGAGTTTCATCGGCATGTTCTTCGGCGCGACGCTCGGCGGCATGCTGTCGGACCGGCTGGGACGCAAACGCTCACTGATCCTGTTCGTGATGATTTCGTCGCTCGGCTCGCTTGCGACCGCGGCGGTGCCGAGTGTGGCCTATCTGTTTGCCGCCCGAGTCGTGACCGGTTTCGGTATTTCAGCCGGCATGGTGACCGTGATGGTTTATATCGCCGAAATGTTTCCGGCGCGCTCGCGCGGCACCTGGCAATCGTGGGCGATGGTGGTCAACCTGTGCGCAATTCCAATGACGAATTTCGTCGCGCGGCTGCTCGTGCCGTATGGTCCGCATGGCTGGCGCTGGGTATTCGTGTGGGGCGCGCTCGGCATTGTGTTTCCGCTGCTCGCGCGGCGCTTGCCCGAGTCGCCGCGCTGGAGCGCTCGTGCAGGCCGTTTCGATGAAGCCGAACAGGCGCTCTCCGCGATGGAAGCGCGCGCGGTGGCCGACGGTCACACGCTGAGCGAGCCCGAAGTCGTCACGCGTCCGCAGGAAGTGCGCGAGCCGTGGACCACCATGTTCAATCGCGTCTACCGCCGCCGCACGCTGACACTGTGCGCGATCTGGCTGCTGCAGACCATCGGCTTTTATGGCTTCGAAGCGTGGGTGCCGACGTTGCTCGTGCATCACGGCATCACGATCGCGCGCAGCCTCACGTACTTCACGTTGATCAATGTCGGCGCGCCGCTGGGCGCGTTGCTCGCCGTGTATCCGGCGGACCGCTTCGAGCGCAAGCATCTGATCGCGGTGGTCGCGTTGCTGATCGCGGGGTTTGGCTTGTTGTACGGCCTGAGCTTCACGCCGGTCCTGATCGTCACGTTCGGCTTCGCGGTCGGCATGCTGACGCAAACCTTCGCGACCTTGCTTTACTCGTACACGCCCGAGCAGTTTCCGACCGGAGTGCGCACCAGCGCGACCGGCCTGACGTATGGCGCGGGGCGCCTCGCGAATGTCGCGAATGCGTTTATCGTCGCGGCGATCTATACGAACTACGGCTACGTGACGGTGTTCATGTACATCGCCGGCGCGTGGTTTCTCACCGCGCTGATCACACTCGCGTTCGGTCCGCGCACGACCGGCCGCAGCCTCGAAACCCTCAATCCGGCCGTCGATGCGGCGGGCGGTCCGGCAGCGTCGATGCCGTCGCTTGCCGACTATCCGCGCCACTGATCGCTTTATTTCAAGGAGATTCATCCGATGTCACCTGAAGAACTCAACGGTATCGACGTGCTCGTGATCGGCGCGGGCAACGCGGCCGCGAATGCGGCGCTCGCCGCGCACGAAGGCGGCGCGAGTGTCGCCTTGCTCGAAAGCGCGCCCGCCGACGCACGCGGCGGCAATTCCGCATTTACCGGCGGGGCATTCCGCTTCGTCTACGATTCCGTCGACGATCTGTTGAAGCTCGCGCCCGATATCGCGGAACTCGATCTGCCGAACATCGACTTCGGGACTTATACGCGCGAACAATATTTCGACGATATCGGCCGCCTCACCGAATACCGCGCGGACCCCGAACTCACCGACGTGTTGATCGAAAACAGCTACGAGGCCGCGCTATGGCTCAAAAAGCATGGCGTGCGGTTCCAGCCGGCGCTGGGGCGGCAGGCGTTTCGCGTTGAAGGCAAGTTTCGTTTCTGGGGCGGACTCGCGTGCCATATCCTCGGCGGCGGCACGCATCTGGTCGAGACGCTGCATAAGGCGCTGGAGAATGCCGGCATTGGCGTCGTCTATCAAACGCAGGCGATGAGCCTGCTGTACGACGGCGGCGGCATTCAGGGCGTGCGCGCGCTGCATCAGGGCAAGCAGATCGAGATCCGTGCGAAAGCGGTTGTGCTGGCATGCGGCGGCTTCGAATCGAACGCGGAAATGCGGGCGCGCTATCTCGGGCCGAACTGGGATCTCGCGAAAGTGCGCGGCACGCGCTACAACACCGGCTGGGGTCACCGGATGGCGATGGACGTGGGCGCGGCGGTGACCGGCCACTGGTCCGGCGCGCATGCGGTGCAGTGGGATATGAACGCGCCCGAGTATGGCGATCTGACGATCGGCGACCGCTTCCAGAAACACAACTATCCGTTCGGTATTCTCGTCAATGCAAAGGGCGAACGCTTTCTCGACGAAGGGCTGGATTTCCATAGTTTTACGTACGCGAAATACGGTCATGAAGTGCTGAAGCAGCCGGGTCTTTTCGCATGGCAGGTGTTCGATCAGAAAGTGGTGAAACTGCTGCGCGACGAATACCGGATTGCGCGCATCACGAAAGAAACCGCGAATACGCTCGAAGAACTGTCGACCAGGCTGACCGGTGTCGATCCTGAGGGTTTTCTGCGGACGGTGCGCGCGTATAACGATGCCGCGCGTCCCGATGTGCCGTTCAATCCGAATGTGCACGATGGCTTGCGCACGCAAGGGCTGGCGATCGACAAGACCAACTGGGCCAACAGGCTCGATACGCCGCCTTATGAAGCCTATGGCGTGACGACTGGCGTGACCTTCACATTCGGTGGACTGAAAGTGTCGACCGCGGCGGAAGTGCTCGATGTATCCGGTCAGCCGGTGCGCGGCTTGTATGCGGCTGGCGAGATCGTCGGCGGTTTGTACTATCACAACTATGGCAGCGGCACGGGCCTTGTCGCAGGCGTCGTATTCGGCCGACGCGCGGGCGCAGGCGCGGCGGCGCTCGTACGTGGAGCGCGCTAACGATGCTGCTGATCGACAACGAATGCGTTGCGCGTCTGCTCACAATGCGGGACTGCATCGACGTGCAGGAGCGTGCGTTCGCAGGCCTTCTGACCGGTGCGTCGATTGGCCGGCCGCGTATCGACACGTACATGCCATCCGCGCGTGATGACGGCTATTACCGTTTCGGTTCCGTCGACGGCGCGACCGATGGCGTGCTGGCCGTGCGGCTCAAATCGGACGTGATGGTGTGGCCGCGCGGCGGCAGCGAGCAGAAGTTTTGCATCGAGCCGGGCACCTATTGCGGGCTCGTCGTGCTATTCAGCACGGCGGACGGCGCGCCGCTCGCGATCCTCAACGACGGCCATCTGCAGCACATGCGGGTGGGCGGCGCGGCGGGGCTCGGCACGCGGCTACTGGCACGCGCGGACGCGCATTCGGTCGGTATGATCGGCTCGGGCGGCATGGCCGAAACTTTTCTCGAAGCGTTGGCGGCCGTGCGCGATCTGCAAAGCGTGCGCGTGTTCAGCCGCAGTGCGGACAATCGCCACCGTTTTGCGCAGCGGATGAGCGCGCGGCTCGGCATTCAGATTACGGCCGTCGATGCGCCCGAAACCGCGGTGCGCGGCGCCGATATCGTCGCGACCTGCACCGACAGCATGACACCCGTGCTCGATGCCGCGTGGCTCGAACCGGGCATGCACGTCGTTGCGTTGACGCCGCGCGAATTCGACGCAAAAGTCGCGGCCCGTTTCGACGTCACGATTGCACAGGGCCGCGAACCGCTGCCGATGGCGGAGAGCGAGCGCTTCAGCCAGCATATTTCGGGGAGCCCGAATGCGTTCGTCGGCGGCTCCGCTGAGGAACGCGCGCGCTTGCCGGTTTCACATGGCGCGCGTGTCGACACGACGCATTGGCCGATCTATACCGATGTGATTTCGGGCCGCGCGCCTGGGCGAACCGACGACCGCCAGATCACGTTTTACTATACGGTCGGCAACTGGGGTGTTCAGTTCGCGGCGGTCGGCGGCCATGTCTATCGGGAAGCGGTGCGCGAGAAGCTCGGCGTGCCGCTACCGCGCGAATGGTTCGTGCAATCGATCAGGAATTGAGCGAAAGCCGGTACCTCGAATCGCGAGTAGGCGGATTTCAGTTGCCGATTGTGCGCGCAACGTCGACAACGGAGAGGCGGATTGAATCGATCAACGCTCGCGCAGCGGGAGACGGGTTGCCTGTTGAACGCATGGTCAGCCCGATGTCGCGCCGGGTATTGTGCAGCTTGACATCGAGAACCGCCAATTGTCCGGATTCGATCTCCAGATGCAATTGATGGGCCGACAGTGCCGCGATCATGTCCGTGTCGAATAGCAAGCCGCGAATGACGGCAAGGTCCGCGGTCTCCACGGTCGGCATGGGCGGCTTCACTTTGATCCGCTTGAACTGCGCCTCGAAGAGCGCACGAGCGGGTGCATTGCTTCGCGGCAGCACCCATTGCGCGCCACGCAAATCCACGATGGTCAGATTGCTCATGTGCGCGAGCGGATGATCGCGGCGCACCAGCAGCGCCATATCCGACGACATCAGACGCTCGTTTTTCAGACCACTCGACGCGTCATTGTCACGCAGGGCGCCAAGGATAAAGTCGATATCGCCCGCGCGCAGGTCTGCGACGAGTGCCTCGTAGGCGCTTTCGTTCGTGACGGTATGCACGCCCGGATTGTCCTTGATCATTCGCGCTATCGCTCTGGGCAGGATCAACGTGCGTCCGAGCGGCAACGCGCCGACCGTCACGGTGCCCTGGATCTTGCCGTGCGTTGCCGCGATATCGTCGGGTACATGCCTTAACTCGTTCAGCGCGCGGCGCACGCGCAGCAGAAACGTTTCGCCTTCCGTTGTGAGCAGGATGCCGCGCGGGCTGCGATGAAACAGCGTCAGACCGGCGCCGCTTTCCAGCACGCGAATCGCGGTGCTTACCGCGGGCTGGCTGATACCGAAGGTTTTGGCTGCGCTCGGCATGTGCCGATGGCGTGCGAGCGCGATAAACAACTGAAGCCGCCGCGTGTTGAGCAGATACGCCGGCAACGCGCCTTCCGCCGCAGGCCGGCGGCGTGCCTGTTTGGCCGAGCACCACTGCGCAAGTTCTTCCAGCTCGGCAAAAATCCGCTCGCAACGCTTCAGGACAGCACGGCCGACCGGTGTCGGGAGCATGCCCGAGGGGCTGCGGTCGAACAGCGGCTCGCCGAGTGCTGCTTCCAGCTCCTGCACGGAACGCGTAATGGCCGACTGGGCGCGAAAGAGCGTGGCGGCGGCACGCGTCGCGCTGCCCGTATCGGCGACAAGCCGGAACGCGCGCAGTTGCGACAGGTTGAGAAGTTCGTTGTTGCTCATGAATAGCGGGGCTTACTCGGTTTTCGATATCAGTATAGCGACGTGCTATCGCTGCCACTACGTATGCAAAGCGGATTGCGATTTGGTTTATGAGCCATCTGTTCTGTTTATGGAGCGTGGGCAAACGCGAGTGGACGTCCTGAACGGTCGATACCCGCTTGGTATCCCAAATGTATCTGATGTCATGCGGCTTGCGGCGACTGCCAAACAACTGGAAATCGGCATAAAGCCATGTTGCATGGCTATATGGCGGCAATCTAATCTGGTTTACCCTCACTTACTGGAAATCTTCGTTGTTCCTATATTTGTATCCCAAACGGGATGCAATAGATAGCCTTGCCGTTCGCCGCGCCCCATCCAATCCGCACTCGCGAGGCCTGGGGACCCGACGGGCGGTTATATGAGTTTTGAGGAGTATTGGCATGGCACGCATCATCGGCGGCATCGCTGCCTCGCACACACCCACCATCGGCTTCGCGTTCGACAAGAACAAGCGCGACGATCCGGTGTGGGCGCCGATTTTCGAAAATTTCGCTCCGCTGGCCGGCTGGCTCGCCGAGAAGCGTCCCGACGTGCTGCTGGTCATCTACAACGATCACGTCACCTCGTTCTTCTTCGACCACTATTCGGCATTCACGCTGGGCGTGGGGCCCGAGTGGCAGGTTGCCGACGAGGGCGGCGGCGCGCGGGACCTGCCGCCTATCAAAGGGCATCCGGCGTTGGCCGCGCACATCGGCACGTCGCTCATGACGGACGAGTTCGACATGTCCTTCTTTCAGAACAAGGCGCTCGATCACGGCTGCTTTTCGCCGCTGTCGATGCTTTGCCCGCACGAGCCGGAATGGCCGGTGAAACTCGTGCCGCTGCAGATGGGCGTGCTGCAACTGCCGGTTCCGAGTGCGCGGCGGTTTTATAAGCTTGGGCAGGCACTGAGACGTGCGATCGAAAGTTACCCGGAGGATCTCAAAGTTGCGATCGTCGCGACGGGTGGGCTGTCGCATCAGGTGCATGGAGAACGCGCGGGTTTCAACAATACGGAATGGGACCAGCGTTTTCTCGATCTTTTCGAACACGATCCAGAGCAACTGGCCGAGATGACGATTGCCGAATATGCGGAGCTGGGTGGGTTCGAGGGGGCGGAAGTGATCATGTGGCTCACGATGCGGGGCGCGCTGTCGTCCAACGTCGTATGCAAGCACCGCAGCTACTACCTGCCGTCGATGGCGGGCATCGCAACCGCGATCTACGAAAGCGAAGAGAGTGAAGCGAAACCGTCCATCGCGGAGCGTCACCGGGAGCGGATGGCGGCTCAGCTCGCCGGTGTCGAGAAGCTGGAGGGCACCTATCCGTTCACGATCGAAGTCGCCGTGAGGGCCTATCGGATCAACGATTACCTTCACCGGATGGTGGAGCCTGTTCATCGCGAAGCTTTCGTGAGCGATCCGGATGCGAGTTTCGAAGCAGCGGGTTTGACCGAGGAAGAGCGGGATCTGATCCGCCGTCGAGATTGGCGCGGGCTGCTGCACTACGGCGTTATTTTCTTCATGCTCGAAAAGCTAGGCGCAGTGACGGGCGTGTCGAATCTTCACATCTACGCCGCAATGCGTGGAGAAACGCTGGAGGCGTTCCAACGCACCCGCAATGCGCCCGGCGCTCTGTATTCGGTGGCGGGAAAGAGTGCTGGAAAACTCGACTGGGACAGTGCGGAACAAGGAAAGCGTTGAGAGACGGATTGCAGTGACGTGATGCCAACGCGCTGCGGTCCGTTACCGACCACTTTGCCAAGTGCTACAGCATGCCATCTGTTTTGTTTATCGAGTCCTGGTGACTGGCCTCATGGTCAGGACGTGGATTCGTTGTGGAGGCTCAACGGCAGACCGCTGGGCCGCTTATCGAAACTGTAAAAAAGGCCATATTTTTCAGGGGTTTGCGGGATGGAGCATTTATGTCGTACCACAAGCAGGTGTGAAGGGTAAGTAAAAACCCTTATATCGAAACCGATGTTCCGCACGTTCTTTCTGTCCTGTTCGGTACGCGTGGACCTATTTCGAAAGTTGGGTGGGGTGACTATATTGACCCGGTGTAACTGTTTCGCGTCGCAACCAGGTCAAGTTTGCTTCATCGAGTCGAAGTGAGTCTCCAGCTTTGCTTCAGATAGGGAGGTAGTTAACTTCCCGTGAAATTAGTAAAGCTAACAAACGCCTACGTGTCAGGTTTGCAAAGAGATCACGACCGTCGCGGTACATCAAACAGGCGACAAGGAGACAGGAGAAACACATGGCAAGCATAAAGACAATTGATATCAAGGCTTTCATCGACGAGCGATCCATCTCGCCTTACCAGTGGCTACTGGTGGCGCTGTGTTTTCTCATCGTGACTGCCGATGGCATGGACGTGGCCATCATGGGTTTTGTGGCGCCTTCGATCATTCATGACTGGGGGATTTCGCGCCCTGCATTCGGTCTGGTGATGAGCGCGGCGCCGCTGGGTCTCGTGATCGGTGCGCTGGGAGCAGGTCCTGCTTCGGACCGTATCGGCCGCAAGTGGGTGCTGATTACGTCGGTTTTCCTGTTCGGCGTGTTCACGATCGCGACAGCCTTTACCCAGTCGCCCATGGAAATGGCTGCGCTGCGTTTGTTGACCGGTGTCGGCCTTGGCGCTGCGATGCCTAACTCGACGACGCTGTTGTCGGAATATGCACCTCAGCGCAAGCGTTCGCTGTTGATCACCGTGATGTTCACCGGCTTCAATCTGGGTTCGGCGTTGATCGGTTTCGCTGCCGGCTGGCTGATTCCCGAACATGGCTGGCGTTCGGTGTTGATCTTCGGCGGCGCGCTGCCGCTGGCCTTGATCCCGCTGCAAATCTGGCTGCTGCCGGAGTCGGCGCGACTGCTCGCGGTGCGCGGCGCATCGCCCGCGCGGATCGGTGCGGTTCTGGGCCGGGTGTGCGGCACGCGCTTTTCCGGTGACGAGGTTTTCGTTTCCAGCGAACCGCCGTTGCCCACACGCAAACCGATCGGCGTACTTTTTTCGCAGGGTTATGGCTTCATGACGGCGGCGCTTTGGGTGACCTATTTCATGGGCCTGCTCGTCATCTATCTGCTGACGGGCTGGTTGCCGACGCTCATGAAGGATGCCGGCCTGACAGTCACGACGGCCGCCAATGTGACGGCGATGTTCCAGATCGGCGGCACGGTCGGCGCCATTCTTGTCGGCTGGATGATGGACAAGGTGCGGCCCGCACCGGTCATCAGTGCGGCCTATCTTGGCGGCGGTCTGTGCGTACTGGCGCTGGCGGGGATCGGTGCATTGTCGTCCTCGCTGGCATTGCTGGTGTTTGCGGCGGGCTTCTGCATGAGCGGCGCGCAGACCGGACTGAATGCGTTTGCACCGAGCCGTTACCCGACCGTTGCGCGTGCAACCGGGGTCAGCTGGATGCTCGGCATGGGCCGGTTCGGCAGCATCTTCGGCTCGGCAATAGGTGGCGCGTTGCTTGGATTCGGTCTGCAGTTCGGGGCGATTCTCGCGATGCTGGCGGTGCCCGCCACGCTGGCCGCAGTCGCCATTCTGGTGGCGCAATGGGCGCGGGCCGGCGAACCGGCGCCGCAGCCCAACACGGCGCACTGACGAAGTAATGGGGCGATGCCACGGGTCACGCGTGGCATCGCGGTAATTTCAAATCAGTTATTTGGAAGAATGATGATCATCGATATCCACGGGCACTATACGACCGCGCCAAAAGCGCTGGAGATGTGGCGCAACCGCCAGATCGCAGGTATCAACAATCCGTCGGACATGCCGAAGGCGTCCGAATTGCATATCGGCGACGACGAGTTACGGGAGTCGATTGAAAGCAACCAGTTGCGGTTGATGCGCGAGCGCGGGCTCGATCTGACCATTTTCAGTCCGCGTGCGAGCTTCATGGCGCACCACATCGGCGACTTCGAGGTGTCGAGCACGTGGGCGGCGATCTGTAACGAACTCTGCTACCGCGTGAGCGAACTCTTTCCGGACCATTTTATTCCGGCCGCGATGCTGCCGCAGAGCCCGGGCGTGGATGTCGCCACCTGCATTCCCGAACTGGTGAAATGTGTCGAGCAATACGGCAACGTAGCGATCAACCTGAATCCGGATCCGTCAGGCGGCCACTGGACCAGCCCGCCGCTGTCCGACCGCTACTGGTACCCGATCTACGAGAAGATGGTCGAGTACGATATTCCCGCCATGATTCACGTGAGCACGAGTTGCAACGCGTGTTTCCACACCACCGGCGCGCATTATCTGAACGCGGATACGACCGCCTTCATGCAGTGCCTGACATCGGACCTGTTCCATGATTTCCCCACGCTGCGTTTTGTGATTCCGCATGGTGGCGGCGCAGTGCCCTATCACTGGGGACGTTTCCGCGGTCTCGCGCAGGAGATGAAAAAGCCGCCACTGGAAGACCATTTGCTGAACAACGTCTTCTTCGACACTTGCGTGTATCACCAGCCCGGCATCAATCTGCTAACCGAAGTGATCCCCGTCGACAACATTCTGTTCGCGAGCGAGATGATCGGCGCGGTCCGTGGTATCGATCCATACACGCAGCACTATTTCGACGACACGAAGCGCTATATCGAGGCGGCGCACATCGACGCGGATGAACGGTACAAGATTTACGAGGGTAACGCGCGGCGTGTCTACCCGCGTCTGGATGCAACATTGAAAGCGAAGGGGCATTGATCATGTATGAGCTTGGAGTCGTGTATCGCAACATTCAACGGGCAGATGGCGACGTCGCTACGAAGCTCGGTGCGCTTGGATCTGCCACGGTGCACGAAGCAATGGGACGTACCGGGCTGATGAAACCCTACATGCGGCCGATCCATGGGGGTACGCAGGCTAGCGGAACCGCGGTTACGGTCCTGCTGCAACCGGGCGACAACTGGATGCTGCATGTCGCGGCGGAGCAGATCCAGCCCGGCGATATCGTCATTGCCGCCGTCACGACGGATTGCACGGACGGCTATTTCGGCGACCTGCTGGCGACGAGCTTCCAGGCGCGCGGCGCACGCGGGCTTGTTATCGATGGTGGTGTGCGTGATGTGCGCGTGCTGGCCGACATGAAGTTCCCGGTATGGAGCAAGGCGATCTCGGCCAAAGGAACGGTCAAGGCGACGCTTGGTTCGGTGAACATTCCTGTGATCTGCGCGGGTGCGCTGGTGAATCCCGGCGACGTCGTCGTGGCGGATGACGATGGCGTAGTCGTGGTGCCTGCGGCGTCGGCGCAAAATGTTCTCGATAAGGCGGCGGCGCGGGAAGCCAACGAAGGCGAGAAGCGCGCGAAGCTGGCGAGCGGCGTGCTCGGGCTGGATATGTACAACATGCGCGAGCCGTTGCGGCAGGCCGGATTGCGCTACATCGACTGAAAGGGCAGCGAGCATGGTCTTGGATCCAACCGTGAGCCAGACGATCACCGGTATCTCGTCGATGGCTACCCGCAACGTGCTGGCCGATCTCGTCGAACACTACGCGCGACATTCACGGCAACGGGTGGCGGTCGAATCGGTGGGCGGCGTCGAGGCGGCCCGGCGCATTCTGGACGGCGAGCCGTTCGATATTGTCGTGCTGGCGGCCGACGCGATCGACCGGCTGACTGCGGCCGGCCGGGTCGTTGCGGGCACCCGGGCAGATCTGGCGCGCTCGGGCGTGGCGATTGCCGTGGCAGCGGGGGCGGCGCAACCCGATATCGCTAATGAGGCAGCGGTTCGCGATGCCATTCTGGCTGCACGCAGCATCGGCTACTCAACGGGGCCCAGCGGCGCGCACCTGGTTCGATTGTTCGAGCGTTGGGGCATTGCTGAGACGATCGCGCCGCGCGTCGTGCAGGCTCCTCCAGGCGTTCCGGTGGGCTCCCTTGTCGCGCGTGGAGAGATCGAGCTCGGTTTCCAGCAATTGAGCGAGCTGATGCATTTGCCGGGCATCGATGTCGTCGGGCCATTGCCGCCCGATATTCAGATCGTCACTGTTTTCTCGGCCGCTGTTTGCACGACGTGTGAACAGGTGGCTGAAGCGCACGCACTCATCTCGTTCCTGGTCTCGCCTCAAGCGGCGTCGGCCAAGCTCGCGCAGGGAATGGAGCCGGCGTGAGGTAGGGACAGCGCGCGGTATCGACGCAATGCGTGCCGCGCTCCGAATTCGGCCATCAATCAAAAAAAGTGCCATTGAATCTGACTTTTGTGTAGGGACGCGCGTCCCTTCCTCAAATATTCTCCTTCCATCGAAACGAACCGTCCGCAACTGTTTCGCATGGGACCGGGGTAAGTGCTAAAGCACGAACTCCGGTCGATACAGGAGAGAATATTGGCTAGTAAAGTCCCGCTCAAGATTGCAATCGCTGAGCATCCCCACACGTCGGCTATCCGCAATGGATCCATTCCCATCGAGGGTGTGGATGCCGAATTCATCACAGTCCAGCCGCAAATCGGCGCGTTTCGCAGGATGGTGCGCGATGTCGAATTCGACGTCTGCGAGCTGGCGCCGACGACTTACATCATCGCCCGTGCCTATGGTGCGCCGTTTGTCGGATTGCCGATCTTTGTCGTGCGGCGTTTTCATCACGGTGGCCTGCTGGTGCGCCCGGACGCGGGGATCAAAACCCCTAAAGATCTGGAAGGTAAAAAAGTGGGCGTGCGTGCCTACTCGGTGACAACGGGTGTGTGGACGCGTCAGGTTCTGATCGACGAATTCGGTCTCGATTCGTCGAAGGTGACCTGGGTTGTCGACGACGAGGAACATGTTACGCAGCTCAAGCTGCCGTCGAATGTCATTCACGCGCCGGCTGGGAGTTCGCTGGCGGAAATGATGGCTTCGGGCGAATTATCGGCTGGCTTCGCGGCTGCCGCGGGTATTGGCCGCACAGGCGCGCCCACGGGTGGATGGAAGGAGGTCGAGGCCGACTATCCCGATCTGCTGCCCAATGCGACCGAGCTGGAGGCCGAGTACTTTGCGCGCACAGGGGTGTATCCGATGCACGGCACGATTGTCGTCAAGGACTCGGCGCTTGCGGAGCACCCGTGGATCGCCAAATCGATTTATGACGCCTTCGCACAGGCGAAAAAGGAATGGCTGGTGCGGCTCGATGCCGGCGAGGCGACGAGCGCCAGCGATAAGAAGTATCTCGAACTGCGCAGGATCGTCGGACACGATCCGCTGCCGTACGGTCTGCAGGAAAACCTCAGGACAATCGAAACACTGGAAGCGACGGCGTTCAGGCAGGGGCTTACGCCGCGACGTATGTCCATTGGCGAGCTGTTTGTGGACCCGTTGGCTCGCTGATTTGACCGCTGATGCATGGGGCTGAAGTAAGCGCTGAAGCGCTAACTCCAGCCGACCACTGTGCATGGGACCCGAGTAGGCGCTAAAGCGCCAACTCGGGTCGACCGCGATGCATGGGGCCGGAGTAAGCGCTGAAGCGCTAACTCCGGCCGACAGGAGAACACATGATTATTGATTGCCACGGTCATTTCACGACCGTACCCGCTTCATTCCGTAACTGGCGCGCGAAACAGGTTGAGTTCGCGAACGATCCGGCCAACGCGCCCTCGCGTGCCGAGGCCCATGTCACCGACGACGAGATCCGTGAAGCGATCGGCAACGGACAACTCAGACTGCAACGCGAACGCGGCAGCGACCTGACGCTGTTCTCGCCGATCGCCGGCCTGATGAGCCACCATCTGGGCAATGAGCGCACCAGCCTCGAGTGGGCCGAATTATCGAACGACCTCGTGTACCGCGTAACGGAACTCTATCCGGACAACTTCGCGCCGGTGTGCCAGTTGCCGCAATCGCCGGGCGCGGCGCCCGCGAACTCCATTCCGGAGTTGCGACGCTGTGTGGAAGAAATGGGTTTTGTCGGCTGCAACCTGAATCCCGATCCCACCGGCGGCTACTGGACCGGCAAACCGATGACGGATCGCGAGTGGTATCCGGTCTACGAAGCGCTCGTCGATCTGGATGTGCCCGCGATGATCCACGTGGCCGCATCGTGCAATCCGTGTTTTCACGGCACGGGTGCGCATTATCTGAACGCGGATACGTCGGTGTTCATGCAGTTGCTGCAGTCGAACGTGTTCAGGGATTTCCCGACGCTGCGTCTTGTGATTCCGCACGGTGGCGGTGCGGTTCCGTATCACTGGGGACGCTATCGCGGCATGTCGCTCGAAATGTGCGACCGCCCGCTCGAAGGGCTGCTGAACAACATTTTCTTCGACTCCTGCGTTTATCACAAACCGGGTATCGAGTTGCTGACCAAGGTGATCCCCACCGATAACGTGCTGTTCGGATCGGAAATGATCGGCGCGGTGCGGGGCAAGGATCCAGCAACGGGCCAGTACTTCGACGATACGAAGCGCTATATCGACGCGTGTACGGCGCTGTCGGATGAGGATCGCTACAAGATTTTCGAGGGCAATGCGCGGCGTGTCTATCCGCGCCTCGATAAGCGCCTGAAAGCACGCGGTCACTAAACGCAGGCGACGGCCACCTGTATCCAGAGAAACAGAGAGACTCATGGCTTCATCAATCGTTGATATCCACCCCCACATCATTTCCGATGATGAGGGCCGCTATCCACCGGCGCCACTGTTCGGCAAGCGCTCGGACTGGTCGAAGGAACGTCCCACTACCGTTGAGACGCTAATCGCCGCGATGGACACAGCCGGCGTTGCCAAGGCCGCGGTAGTGCATTCGTCGACCACTTATGGTTTCGACAACAGCTATGTCGTTGAAGGTTGCGCACAGTATCCGGATCGGCTGGTTGCCGTCGGCTCCGTCGACGTGCTGCAACCGGATGCACCGAAACGCATTCGGGAATGGGTCGGACTCGGCCTCGCTGGTCTGCGTCTCTTTACCGGCGGCAGCACCAAGGAATTCGATCCGAGCGAGCTCGACGATCCGCGCTCGTTTCCCGCGTGGGAACTGTGCGCCGAACTCGGCCTGACGATGTGCATCCAGACAGGGCCCGTCGGCCTGCCGCAGGTAACGGCGCTCGCGCGGCGTTTCCCGAACGTTGCAATCATCCTCGATCACCTCGGACGTCCCGACGTGACTGACGGCGCGCCGTACGTCAACGCGCGAAGCCTGTTCGATCTGGCGCCGTTCGAGAACATCTACCTGAAGCTCACGCCGCGCATTTTCGGCGATGTGAAGAAGGAAAAGGCGAGCGCCGAAACATTCTTCCCGCGCGTAGTCGAGGCCTTCGGTGCAAAGCGGATGGCGTGGGGCTCCAACTATCCGACATCGACGGGCACGCTTCCGGAAATCCTCGCGACTGCCCAGTCAGGTCTGGCATGTTTGAGCGACGAAGACCGTGAATGGATTTTTGGCAAAACAGCGCAGCAACTGTATCCCGCGTTGGCCTGAGGTTCAGTCGCATCCTCGCAGGCCATCCGGAATACCCACGATGCCACGGATACCTTCAGGTGGCCCGCAAGCGGAATCCAATCACACTAAAGAGAAAAAAGCAGATGGAGACAAGCAAACCTGCACGACCTGGGATCGCGAGCCGCTGGGCGGTACTCGCGCTCCTTGCGATCGGTGTGTTGATTTCTTTTGTCGATCGCACCAGCATTTCTTCCACGCTGGCGGACGCAGGCTTCGTTCAACATTTTTCGCTCACGAACGTCGATCGCGGCTGGATCAACTCGGCGTTCTTCTGGTCGTATGGTCTGTTCCAGGTGCCGATGGGTTGGGTGGCCGACCGCTACGGCGTGAAATGGCCCTACGCGATCAGCTTCGCGCTGTGGTGCATCGCAACCGCGCTGATGGGCGCGGTGACGGCGCTCGCGAGCCTGGTTGTCATGCGCCTGATCATCGGCATGGCTGAAGCCATTGTGATTCCCGCGAGCTATCGCTGGATTCGCAACAACTTCGACGAAAGTCAGAATGGCCTCGCTGTCGGCCTCCTGGCAATGGGCAACAAGTTCGGTCCCGCACTCGGCGCGCCGATCGGTGCGTGGTTCATCGTCAATTATTCGTGGCAAGTCATGTTTGTCGCGACCGGCCTCGTCGGACTGATCTGGCTGGTTCCGTGGTTTCTGCTCGTCCGCAGCGACCTGCCCTCCAGAACACAACTCACAGCGGCGAACCGAAGCGCCCGCACGGTTAGTTTCGGCAGCATCCTGTCCAGCCCGGTAGTGTGGGGCGGAATGATCACGAATTTTTGCTACGGCTATTTCACGTTCTATTGCATGACGTGGATGCCCGCCTATCTCGTCGAGCAACGCGGCCTGTCGATGTCGAAGTCCGGGCTCTATACGTTCTTCAGCTTCGCCGGAATTGCGATCGTCGCGGCGATCGCGGGCTGGGCCGCGGATCGGATTATCGCGCGGGGCGGCAACCCGATTCTGGTGCGTAAGGCCTTCACGATCGCGGGCTTCGTAGGTGGATGCACTGTTCTGCTCGGCGCCTACGCGCATTCACTCGACATGGCGTTGTTCTGGAATGTGCTCTCGCTCTCGTTGCTTGGTTTGACCACCGCAAACAATCTCGTGCTGTCGCGCCTGACCTTGATTCCGAAGCAGGCGATCGGACTGGTCACAGGTGTGCAGCAGGTTGCCACCAGTCTCGCGGGCGGCGTGGCGGCAAGTCTGTCGGGCTGGCTGCTCCATGTCAGCGGAAATTATGACCTGCCCATGCTCGTGATTCTCGTCTTCCTGCTGATCGGCGCGTTGACCACGATGATCCTGTTCCGTCCCGAATGGGCCCCCAAGGTAACCGAAACACAAGGTTCGCTGAAGCAAGCCTAGCAATCGCGGCATAACCGGAATGACCGGTTTTGATGCACACATTAATTCATTGAGAAACCATATATATGGCGAAGATCGTATTCGGGATGGCGGTACCGCACAGCGGCATGCTGGGTCAGGCACCGGAAGACTGGCTGACGAACGGGGAACGGGACCGCAACAATCCGGAGTTGTGGTATCGCAACCGGACCTGGACCTATCCCGAGCTGGAAGCTCACCGCGAAGCCGCGTTTGAAAAATTCCTGACGCTCGAGGAGCGCACCGCGCGCGCCGCGCGCTGCCGCACCGCGCTCGACGCGATGGCCGCTGCTTACCGCGACGCCAACGTCGATGTCGCGATCATTCTGGGCAAGGACCAGAAGGAAATCTTCACCGACTTCTCGCCTTCGATCGCCATCTACAGCGGTGAAGAAGTGCACAACGGCCCGCCGCAGCGTGCCGTCTATGCACCGGACCACCACGTCACGCACAGGTGCCATCCGACGTTGGCCAGGTATCTCATCGACCGCTTCCAGGGCGAGGGTTTCGATTTGACCGACCTGTTTGCGTGGCCCGACAACGTGTGGATGAAACCGCTGCCGGAGTATCCGGTGGTGCCGCATGCGTACAGCTTCGTTTATCACCAGATCATGGGCGACAACCCGCCGCCGCATGTGCCGATCATCATGAATTGCTTCTATCCGCCGACACAGCCCTCGATGTCGCGCTGCATTGAATTTGGACGCGTGCTGCGCGATGCCATCAATGCATGGCCTGACGACGTGCGGGTCGGCATTTTTGCCTCGGGCGGCTTGTCCCATTTCGTCAACGACGAAGAGTTCGATCACAGCATCATGAAGATGCTGGCCGAGTACGACTATGACGCCCTCGCCGCGGTGGATGACCGCTCATACCAGTCGGGCACTTCCGAAATCAAACTCTACGTGAGCGTGATGAAAGCGGTTCAGGAAACGGGCGCCGAGATGACGCTGGTGGACTACGTGCCTTGCTGGCGCACACCGGCGGGCACCGGCGAGGGCATGGGTTTCATGTACTGGAAAGCGGCCGACTGATCCGGCTTCATGCAACCACCTGTGCACCCAATCAACCAGAGAGAACCAGCATGAGCGATACCCGCCTCAACAGCATCATCCGCGCATTCGAATCCGGCAAGCCCGCCTTCGCCGCCTTCTCCAAACTCGATAAACAGAGCGCCATCGAAATGAGCGATGCGCCGTATGACGGCATCGTCTTCGAGATGGAGCATAACCCCTACGACGTATCGGCACTCGGCGACGCATTGCAGTACATGCTCAGCCGCAAACAGATCGCCGAGTCCGGCTCGGTCGCACCGCGCGTCACGCCGATCGCCCGCATTCCGGCCAATGGCGCGGAGATGAACCAGTCCTTCGCCAAGCAGGTCCTCGACCGTGGCGCCTATGGCGTGGTGTGGCCGCATGTGTCGACGGTGGAGCAGGCCTATAACGCGGTGGCGTCCTGCCGTTACGCGCGGCCCAAAGGTGCACCGCTCTATGAGCCGAAGGGCATCCGTGGTGACGGCCCCGCCAACGCGGCGCGCTACTGGGGCCTGAGCATGGCCGATTACTATAAAAAGGCGGACGTCTGGCCGCTCGCCCCCGAAGGCGAAATTCTGGTCGGGCTGATGTGCGAGAGCACCGAGGCGATCGAAAACCTCGATGACATCCTGGCGGAGGTGCCCGGCATCGGCTTCATCCTGATTGGCGAGGGCGATCTCAGCCAGCAGCTGGGCCATCCGCGCGATTACGAGCACCCGGTGGTGGTCGATGCGATGCGCCAGATTGTCGAGACCTGCCACAAACACAACGTGGTGGTCGGCAATCCGCATGTGAACGCGAAGAATCACAAGCGGCTCATCGAGGAGGGCTACCGTTTCCTGATCTCCGCACCGCTCAGGAGCTACGGCGTGGTCGGCCTCGCGCGCGAGATGGCGGGGTACTGAATGAGCGCAATGAGCGGAACGACCGCAACGACCGCAATGAACGGCGCCGAAAGCCTGGTCCAGACGCTCACCGAGCAGGGCGTCGACATCTGTTTCGCGAACCCCGGCACCTCGGAGATGCACTTCCTGAAGGCGCTCGAAAACCCGCGCATGAAGAGCGTCCTGTGCCTTTTCGAGGGCGTGTGCACAGGTGCCGCCGATGGTTATTACCGGATGAAAGACACGCCGGCCTCCACGCTGCTGCACCTCGGGCCGGGACTCGCGAACGGGCTGGCCAATATCCACAATGCCCGACGGGCATCGTCGGGGATGGTCAACATCGTGGGCGAGCATTCGGCCGCGCACCTGAAATACGATCCGCCGCTGACGTCCGATATCGAGGGCCTCGCGCGGCCGCTGAGTCACTGGGTGCGCCGCGTCGAGTCGCCCGGCGCGGTGGCCTGGGACGTCGCAACGGCGGTGGGCAAGGCGAGCGAACATCCGGGACAGATCGCGACACTCATCCTGCCCGGGGACACCTCGTGGCAGGATGCGGGCGAGCAGGTCGCGGTGCCGCGTGTAGTGACAGGCATCAAAACACCGGACGCCACGCGCATCGAACACATCGCAAAGGTGCTGCGCTCAGGCGAGCCGACGCTCGTCGTGCTGGCCGGCCGCGCGACGCGTGGCCGCGCGCTCGAACTGGCGGGCAGGCTCAAGGCAGCAACCGGGTGCCGCATCGCGACGCAATTCTTCAGTTCCCGGATCGAGCGCGGGGCAGGGCGGGTCACGTTAGAGCGCATTCCGTATGCCGTGGGACTGGCCGTCGAGTATCTGAAAGATTTCAGGCACATCGTCACGGTGGAGACCACCGAGCCGATCGCCTTCTTCAGCTATCCGGGCAAACCGAGCCTGCTCAAGGCGCCCGGCACGCGTGTTCATGCGCTGGTCGAAACCGGCGAGGACAGTGAAACCGGCCTCGACATGCTGCTTGAGGCGCTTGGCGCGACGCATACGGCGGCGGTGCTTCAGCCGCGCTCGGATGCCCCGCCGCCGACTGGCGCGCTCACGCCTGCCACGATTGCCCAGGCACTGGCCGCCGCACTCCCAGAAAACTGCATTCTCGTCGACGAATCGCTGACCACGGGCCGCGAGACGATGGGGCTGACCGTGGGCGCCGCGCCGCACGATCTGATCAACAACATGGGCGGCTCGATCGGCTACGGAACGCCGGTGGCGACCGGGGCCGCGCTGGCCTGTCCTGGGCGGCGGGTGTTCTGCATGGTCGGTGACGGCAGCGCGATGTACACGATCCAGTCGCTGTGGACCCAGGCACGCGAGGGCCTGAACATCACGACGATCATCTTTGCCAACAACAGCTACGCGATCCTGAAGGCCGAGTACGCGAACATGGGCGCCGGCGCGCCCGGGGCGCGTGCGCTGGCGATGATCGATATCGACCGCCCGAGGATCGACTGGCAGGCGATGGCGAAAAGCATGGGCGTACCCGCCGTCGCCGTCGATACGGCCGAGGCGTTCCACAAGGCCATGGCCGGCTCGGTGAATGAGGCGGGACCCTGCCTGATCGAGGTCAGGCTGTGAATCCATCCAGACGTAAAGAGGGACAACAATGACAACAGCGGCAACCAGGGCACTCACCGGGGTGCCGACATTACGCACCAATCTGGCCGACTACCCGGTCACGAAGGCGATGAAGGACGGGCGGGTGAGTTCGGACCTGGTCAGGCTCAACTATTGCGGACCGACGCCGGCGCATAACGGGTTCAAGGCGATGGTGCGGGAAAACGCGTTCGATGCGGGCGAGCTGGCGATCGTCACCTTCCTGCAGGCGAAGGCTTACGGCAAGCCCTATGTGCTGTTGCCGACGCCGATATCGGGGCGTTTCCAGCATCATTGCGCGGGCTTCAACATCGACTTCGGCCACCTCGATCCGAAGGATATCGAGGGCAAAAAGGTCGGCGTTCGCACCTATACCCAGACGACGGCGCTCTGGATCCGCGGCATCCTGCGCCACGAATACGGTGTCGATCTCGACAGGGTGACATGGATGACGCTCGGCGAAGGACACCTCGCCGAGTATCGCGATCCGGATAACTGCGTGCGCCTGCCCGCAGGGTCGTCGATTCCGCAGATGATGCTCGACGGTGAGTTGAGCGCCGCGTTGCTCGGTGAAGACATGCCGAAGGACCCCCGCGTGCGCACGCTGGTGCCCGATGCGCAGGCTGCGGCCAAAGACTGGTTCGCGCGTGAAGGTGTTGTGCCGATCAACCACATGTTCGTAGTACATGCGGACATTTCGAAAAATCATCCAGATGTGGTTCGCGAGTTGTACCGGATGATCGTCGAAAGTCGGGCACTGACTGACGGCGGTGTGCCAGCTATTTTTCCGCCGATCGGGTTGGAAGAAAACCGCAAAGGGCTTCAGTTGGCAATCGACTGGGCACTCGATCAGAAGATCATTCCGCATCGCCTGTCAGTCGACGAACTGTTCGATGACGTCACAGGAAGTCTGGGCTGAATGTTCAAGGAGCAATAACGGCTTACGGGAAGGGGCAACAGGAAACGGAAACACAATGCGTCGATAAAAAATGGCGGCGCAGAAGCGGTTGAGCGGTTTCACACCGCTCACCTACGCATAATTAACGGAGATATTTTGCTGTGTATTTAACTACGTCTTTGAAGAAACTCCTGGCTTGTGTCGCCATCGGGGGCGTCTGGATTCTCATTCCCACTGGAGCGGGCGCGGCGACGAAAGGCACCTTGCTGCTCAACCGCGTGGGTCCCGTTACTTCAGAGCTGTATGTATCGAATGCGGACGGTACCGATGAACACCGGTTAATTCCGACCGATGGCTTCGACTACCACGCTTCGTTTTCGAAAGACGGGCAGTGGATCGTATTCACGTCGGAGCGTGACGGCCTTGGCGAGTCAAATCTTTATCGCGTGAAAGTGGATGGTACGGGCCTGCAGCAGCTCACCAATCACATCGCGGTCGACGATGCCGCCGTGTTTTCGCCGACGAACCCCAACACCATCGCATTCGTTTCATCACGCAGGGGCACGAACGACTTCGGCACGACCAATATCTGGACATTGAACATTGCAACTGGCGCACTGAAAAACGTTACCGGCGCGCTGAAATTCGATCCCAGCAAACCGCACAGCTACTTCAGACCTTCCTGGTCTCCGGACGGCAAGTGGCTTGCCATTTCTTCCGATACGGGCTCCGATTGGCGTGGTCACAATCTGCCGGGCGGCTGGGAGCGCACGCAGGAAAGCAGCATCTATATCATCAGGCCCGATGGCTCCGGCTGGAAGAAAATTGCCAGCAATCCCGGCTTCGACGAGGGCTCGCCTTCCTGGTCACCGGACGGCAAGCGCGTAGTGTTCTATGAAACACCAGTGGAGTCGACCTGGGGCGCACATCGTCCGGAGTTGATCAACAAGGTCAGTTCGCAACTGGTGTCGGTGGATCTGTCCAGTCTTGCGAAGACCACATTGACATCGACACCCGGTTTCAAGGTGTTTCCGCAATATCTGAGCGAAACCAACGTCGCGTATCACGTCAAGGGCGGCGACACCGAAGGGATCTATACCACGGCCGGCACTTTCCGCTCGACCAGTAACTCGGGCATCCGCTCGCCTCGCTATTCGTCGGACGGCAGCAAGATGGTCTACGAAAAAATAACGATGCGCCCGGCCCATGAAAATGGAACGCCGCTGTTCAGTTTTGATCCTGACTGGAACTACCGATACATCGACGTGTTCCCGCAGCTCTCGCCTGATCGGCAGAAACTGGTGTACACAGAGAAGGCGATCAACTCGTCCATCGCGATCATCAACCCTGATTTTTCCGGCTATACGCGTATTTACGATCCGGCCACCAGTGGCTTGAATCCGGTCATGATCAAGCAGGGCCTGGCCGGTGCGTTTGCGCCTGGCTGGTCGCCGGATCGTCAGTGGGTGGTCTTCGGTGTGGGTCAATGGTTCTTTACGCGCGGTGCCGGTCCCGGCCAGATCATGCGTATCAAGGCCGACGGCAGCATGAACGGCCACGCGGAAGCCTTGACGGATGGTTCTATCAACTCGGGTTATCCGAGTTATTCGCCGGACGGGAAGAAGATCGTCTACCGCGTATGGAGCCCGAAGGTGCAAGGTCTGCGTATTCTCGATCTCGACACGCGCACGACTACCGTGTTGACCACCGAGGGAGACAACCTGCCAGGCTGGTCGCCGGATGGCAGCAAAATTGTGTTCACCCGCAAGGAAGTCAACCCGACCGATCCCAACAAATTTCACTATGACGTGTACACAATCAAACCCGATGGCACGGACCTTACCCGTTTGACCACGCCCGGGGCGAATCAAGGGCACGCTGTCTGGACTTGGGATGGCCGCATCGCGTACAGCTCAGGCGTCTACGGCTTCCGGGATGAACTCGCGCTGTACGACAACAGCTTTCAACCCGACGGCCAGAACTGGGTGATGAACGCCGACGGTAGCGATCAGCATCCGATCACGGATACGCTATGGGAAGAGGCCATGCCGTTGTACATTCCCAATCCGTAATCTGGTGAGGGTGCCGGTATAAGAAGGGCGCTGCGCGAAAGCACAGCGCCTTTTGCGTCGCCGACTAGAAGTGAATTTCAGCCATCAGCATCGGCAAGGATGTGATCGTGCCGACCGTTTCGCTGGTCGGCGTGCCGTACATGTGGTGCCAGTACTCATAGCCGACACCCGCATAAACAGCGCGTGGATGACCGGCGAACGAACCCAGATCGGCTAGCAGGGAAACGCGGGTGAGAAATTCGGTTGTCGTCTGAACGCCGAAACCATCCTTTCCTTTCGGCCCGGTCATGCTGGCAAACCCACGCAACATCAGCGGCAACGGTCCTACCCGGAACGGAAAGAGCCACGAACTCTCGATGTGCCACGCAGTATTGAAATGCACGTCGACGCCGGTGATGCCGTTATGGTTGCTCTCGGTTCTAAGGCCGGCGGTGAGATTCCAGAAGCCTCGCGGCAACGCGAACTCGATAGTCGGGCCGAGAACGAGCATGCGTGCACGCTCTCCGTAGGCATCGTTCTTGGTGCCGAATTCATAGCCGGCGGTCAGGCCGACGTCCCGAATGAAGCCGATGCCTACTGGCCGCCCAAGAATCTTTCCGGCACTCAACTCGACCCGGCCGACGCTATACACCTCCTGCGCTCCACCTGAGGACGGGCCGCCCGCCTCCGGGTTCGCGGAGTTCGATACGAGGTAATCCACGTTGAATGCGTAGCTGCCGAACCTGAAGCCGCCGGTTGTCGTGAGATAACCAATGTTCTGGGCAACTTTGTCGGCAACCCCCGGATAGTGGAAATCACTGCCATAGCGGTAGCCGATATACGTATCGTTCCACGACACAGGTGGCGTGCCGATTTGTTCCCCCGATTTCAAATCAGGGGCAGTGAGAGGCGCGCTGCTGTTTGTCTGAACCTGCTGGGTCTGCGGTGGAGCGGAATCGCTAGGTGCGGTGTACACCTCCGCGTAACTGAACTCGCTCAAACAGCAGAATATGGCCGCACCGAGAAGCGATTTTCGCAAGACTACGGGTTTTATTTTCATGTCTCCGTCCATATGGATTTTCTATTGGCCCGTCCCCGTTGAACTTCCTGAGGACGAACGAGGCACCAAACGTTCAAGGCGTAATAGTCAAGAACCGGTCGACATGGCATTGCGGCAAAGCGTCAGGGCAATGCGAGGCCTGGCGCTGTGCGCCATATCGAATATGTTTTTCATGTCTCCGTCCAGATTGGATGTGGTTTGGTACGAAGCGTGGTCGTTTTCCGACTCTTGATCCGGCCGCACGGTCGGCAACTGGCTGGGCACAAGCCAACACAGCGCATTCTGTCGCGGTGGTGAGGAATGGTATTGGATGCCCGATCGTCTGCCTTTACACAAAAGTTAGATTCGCTGGCATTTTTTGTCGCGTGATGGAGGAGTGCAGTCGGGGGTGGGTGTTATCACTGAATTAGTCGAAAAAATGCCAGTGAATCGCGCTTTTGTGTAGGGACGCGCGATCGCGCATCAAATATTCTTAGTCACAGAAACTTGGGTACCCGGCGGTCAGCGTCTTCATCGCGCTGATCGCAGGCGATGTTCAGTGGAGAGACTGTCGAGCGGAACAGTCCCCTGAAAATCGACATTACTGATGCATTTGCGTATGTCGCAGGCCTATAACGGGCCCATTCGGCGCATCCGTCAGATGGTGCGCGATGTTGCATGGCCATGCAGAAAGAAGCCTGATTCAAATAAAAAAGTAGCGGAGACATTCATGAGAAAGCGGATCTCTTTTGCCGTTTCGGAGCGATGATGGTCATCGCTCCGGCGTGGGCGCGGCAAAGTGAACTGTCGCCTGATCACGCGGTCCCGAAACCGGACCATGCCTCCCGTCACGTCTCCCTATCCAGAAAAATCATGCGCAGCGGCGCGCCGTATGGGATACGACCATGCCGCGCAAGCAGCGCTACGAATTCAGTCCACGGCAGCACGTGGTCCATGTTCCGAGAAGCATAGGCTTGTGCCGATTCGTCAGGGCAGGGCTCAACTATTTAAATGCATCTGGTCGCTGAATGAAGAATTCTGATAATTACACATTGATTAGGAGACTAAATGAAAAAGTTGATCGCGCTTGTATCCGGCGTGGCATCGGCATGTGCCCTCAATACGGCATACGCCCAGTCGTCAGTCACACTCTACGGCATCGTTGACAACGGTCTGGAATATCAGAACGCAGGTGCCGGGGCGGTGGTGCGTGGCGTATCCGGTGGACTATTTGCCAGCAGGTATGGCTTGAAGGGCAGCGAGGATATCGGTGGCGGCCTTCAGATCAATTTTCAACTGGAGCAGGGCTTCTCAGGCATGACCGGCGCGGCATCGAACGCTGCCGAGGCCTTTAATCGTCAGGCTTGGGTTGGTGTATCAGGCGGGTTTGGTGAAGCGCGTATAGGGCTGCAAAACACGCCTCAATACATTTTCATGAACCCCGAACTCGACCCGGTGGCGGTAATGAGCATCGGGTCTCCAATGAACAATTTCAACAGCCTGACCGTCCGGGTCAATAACGCGATTTCCTATTTCACACCCACGGTCTATGGCCTGAGTGCTCAGTTCATGGTCGCGATGCGGGATACGACGACCAAGCCGACTAACGGACTGCAGTTCTACAACGCGGCAGTCCGCTACGTGAACGGACCTTTCCGTGCAGCTGCGGGTTATGAGCAGGCGGCCAATGTGGCAGGAACCTCGATACTGAAGATTTTCAATGCGGGTGGGTCTGTCGGCGTAGGCGCCGCTCGATTTTTTCTGGCGTATCACACGGAACGCCAGACGGATGACAGCGTGAAGCGTGATGTCTACGAAGTGTCGGGTTCCTACTCGTTCAGTTCCGCTGACCAGCTTTCACTGATGTATGGTTATGCCCATGACCAGACGGGCAAAGGGAACAACGCACAACAAGTGGGTTTGACCTATTCATACTCCCTTTCCAAGCTGACGACCCTATACAGTTCCGCCGGGTTTATCCAGAACCGGAATCGGGCGCAATTTACCCTTAACGGCACCGGGTATACCGGTATTGCGGTCGCGCCAGGTGCCGACACGCGTGGCGTCGTTATCGGAATGCTGCATCGATTCTGATGACGACATCGGCGCCGTGAAACGGCGCTGTCGTTCGGGTAAATCGCAGTTCATGCTCCGTAGAAATGTATGGAAAAATATTCCCTGTTTTCGCGACCCTCGGACAGGGTTAAGATCGGATTCGAGACGAATTCATCATGCCGTACGCTCCTGGAGCCCAGGCGCATCAGGTCCTGGTCGCAAACGGGCGCAGCGCTGAACACGGCGGTGGCCTGAGCGAGGAACGCCGGTCGATCGAACAACCGACGACTGCTACGAGATCGATTCTGGCCGCCAAGGAGACTTTATGACACACAGTGCCGTGGCAAAGTATCAGCCCAAATCGATTCCCAACGCGAAGCTGACAACGGTTCCAAAGGTCCGCCTGTACGTTGAACGGCCCGAAGACGAAAACTGGTTCGTGCATGTCGGGCATGTTACCGACCGGGGCCGCTGGCGCACCGAGCCTCACGCGCATCCCGCTTATGGCCAGGTGATATTCGTTCGCAGCGGGCGCGGCGTCATGAATCTCGAGGGTTCCAGCGTGCCGTTCGAAGGCCCTTGTGCCTTGCTGTTACCAACCGAATGCGTTCACGGTCTCGACTACGAAATCGATGCCGACAGATGGGTTGTGACGATCGAGGTCGCTTACCTCACGCAGGTTAACGCCAAACTCCATGAGTTCATTGCCCTCTGGGCGTTGCCGCGCATGATTCCGCTTTCCTATTCCGCGGAAGCAGGCGCAGAGTTTTCCAGCCTGATCAAAAGCCTTAAGCAGGAAGTTGAGTCTGACGCGGTGGGTCATGTGGTGGGTACCGAAGCGTTGCTGACGACGCTGCTGCTCATGCTGGTTCGGGAAACGCGTTTGGATCAGACTGGCAACGAAAGCGCTACACGCAACGACGTGCGCCAGGTAGACCGGTTCCGTAAGCTGATCGATGAGCATTACCGGGAGAATTTGCCACTGCAGGACTATGCGTCAATGATGGCAATCTCTCTGGTGCAATTGCGTGCCGCGTGTGCCTCCGCCGCGGAGCAGAGCCCGACGAAAATGATTCACGCACGTATTATCACTGAGGCAAAACGCAACCTCATTTTCGGCGACATGTCCGTGGAGCAGATCGCTTTTTACCTGGGCTTTGCGGACGCCGCGTACTTTACGCGCTTCTTCCGCAGAGAAGTCGGTCAAGCGCCGAGCCAGTTTCGCCTTGCTGCCCGACAACAGCCTCATCGCAAAGTGCTCTCGCAGTAAGCGGGTCTGCGATTCAGATGAGCGTTGAATACCCGGTATGTTCGATCGAAAAATACCGGCGAATCCGCTTTTTGTGCAGGGACGCACGGTTGCAAATCGAATACGCTTAGGCAACCCGTTCACCTCGCAGACAATGCAGAGACCATTGATCGCCTTCACCGAATTTGCGCAGCGGTGAGCCGGGGTCGGGAATAAGGGATGATTGCCCGCTTGCGTCTTTTGAGCAGTACGTAGGCAGGCAGCCTGTATTCGTCCCATACTATCGACCTCCAGGCTAGCGGACTATGACACGGCCCCACCAGAAAAACAGGTTGACACGGTATGGCGCCGTGGCGGCATTTATCGCGCTTACGTTGTTGAGCGGAATGTACAGCACGCGTAACAGTGCCGCTACGTTACGGGAAGATGCGAAAACCGAGCTCGTCTACATTGGAACGCAGGAGCGCCAGATTCACGCGCTGCGCTTCGATACTTCCACAGGCAAGCTGACGGTGATCGGCCCGGTTGCCGAAGGGCTGAAATCCACATGGGTTGCGGCGCACCCCCGATTGCCCATTCTCTATTCGGTCGATGACGACAATACGAGGGAAGGAAGCGTCACCGCCTATGCAGTGGATCGCGGCACCGGTGCGCTGACCAGAATAAACGAGGTTCCCACACGCGGCAGCGGAACCACGAATCTGGGCCTGGACCTACCCTCGATGACCTTACTCGCCGCCAATTACGGCGGTGGGTCCGTATCGAGCATTGTGGTCAACCACGATGGAAGCCTGGGTTCGCTCGTGTCCACGATCAAGGAGACGGGTTCCGGACCAAATCGGCGGCAGGCGAGCGCGCATGCACACAGCGCCATCGTCGATCCGTCAGGCCGATACGCACTCGTTCCCGACCTGGGCGCCGATCGCGTATTCGTTTATGGCTTTGACCGGGCCACCCATTCGTTGTCACCGGACGACGGGGCCAGTCCGCGCTCCTTTGTTGTCCCACCAGGTAGTGGCCCCCGTCATCTTGCTTTCGGCTCGAACAGTCAGTACGTTTATCTGCTAACCGAACTGACAGCAGAAATCATGGTGCTGCGCTGGGATGCATCGCAAGGGCGTTTGACACTGGTGCAATCGGTGCCGACAAGCAGTCAGAATTTTCAGGGCGTGAAAAGCGGAGCCGAGGTTGCGATCAGTCATGATGGCCGTTTTGTTTATGTCGAGGATCGTGGAGAGAATGCGCTAGTGGTCTATCGTGTCGATCCCGACTCGGGCGAGCTTTCTCTGGTTCAACGCACGTCCTCGGGCGGTGAAAGACCATGGGGATTTGCAATCGATTCGTCGGGGAAATGGCTGCTGGTCGCCAACCAACGCAGCGGTAAAGTGAATGTGTTCAGCATCGACCTTGCGTCTGGCATGGTGTCGGATACTGGGCAATCGGTCGGCGTACCCACTCCTGTCAGCGTTGCTTTTGTGGAGTGAGGAACCGTTTGCCCCAAACGGTTTGCAGCCGGTGCCAAGGTCAAGTTCTCTTCGCACTCGAGCGGCCTGGCGTTCTACGTTTCGCAGCGCTGACATTTCCCCGTTTGCTTGCCACTGCAGCAATGCTTCTCGCGAGATGCCGGGTAGCGATTTCAATCTCGTCGTCGCTAAAGCCGCCCAGGCCCAGTATCAAGCCCATGGGGCCCTTGCCATCCGAATACATCGGAGAGACAGCCCGAACGGCAACGCCGCTTTCGGCGGCTAACGACGCCACGGCGATATCGTCGACGCCTCTGCCCAGCCATAGCACCATATGCATACCCTGATCGGACGGCTGCAGCCAGGCGACTTTTTTCGGCAGCAGCCGCTCGATGGTTTCGATAATTCGCGCACGGCGATCTGCGTACACACCGCGGATTCGCCGGATGTGACGGTCGAGGTGACCTTCCGCAATGAACGCTGCAAGCACATGCTGATCGGCATTCGGCGGGTTGCGATCCATTAGCACGCGTGCGCCGCAGAACGCTTCCACCAGGTTGTCCGGAACAACGGCATAACCGAGCCGCAACGAGGGAAACAGGATCTTGCTGAACGTGCCGAGGTAAATCACCCGATTCGGATCGAGCCCCTGGAGCGACGGAAACGGATGTCCCGCATAACGCAGCTCGCTGTCGTAGTCGTCCTCGACAACCCAGGCGTTGTTCGAGCCGGCCCATGCCAGCAGGGCGTTGCGTCTTGCCATACTCATCGGCATTCCCAACGGGTACTGATGGGACGACGTGACGAATGCCGCTCGCGCATGACGGCACAGCCCGATACCCGCATCGACTTTGAGACCCTCTGCATCGACAGGTACCCGGATCATGCGTTCCGGGCGGCCCGTGCTTTCGAGAATCGCCGTGATGCCCCTGTACGCCGGGTCTTCCACCCAGGCCATGTCGTCGGCGTCAAGCAGCACCTGGCACGACAGATAAAGCCCTTGCTGCGTGCCGCTTGTGATGATCACCTGTTCGGCACTGCAGCGAACCGAGCGCGATCGCCTGACGTAGTCGGCGATTGCTTCGCGAAGCGCCCGCGCGCCCTGTGGATCGCCATACCCTGCGGGTGCCCCGGGCCCGCGGGCGCGCAGGCGGTTGCCGAGCCTACGCCAGACATCGTTTGGCGCGGCAGCGCCAACGGGTACCGAAACGGCGAAGGGCGCCGCCGGTAGCGCTGAAAACTGACGCGCAACCTGTGCGAACAGCGCGGCACGTTTGGGGAGTGTGGTCAGTTCGACGGATGCGGACCGCTCGGGTGTCCTGGCAGCAGGCGTCGTCAGCGACTGTGCCACGCTTGTGCCGGCTCTGGGGCGTGATTCCAGAAAGCCCTCGGCAATTAACTGATCGAATGCCTCGACAACCGTGCCGCGTGCGATATGCAACGACGTGGCGAGCGCACGCGTGGACGGCAGCACCTCGCCAGGCTTGAGGTCGCCGCGCCGTACAGCATTGCGGAGCGCCTGGGCGAGCTGACGTCCCAGATGTCCGGCGGTGCGATCCAGCGGACCGATCGAGGGGAGCTCGACGGTTTGGGGCTTTCTCACCATGGCTTTCTGGCCTAAGGAAATTGATTAAAACTGGCCCTTCAATATAAACCAGTTTGCCGTGAGAATTTCCAGACAGCAAGATGATCGCGATTTGATCCGGCATGCCTGCCACGGCGGCGCAACCCGAGTTGGGGGCTAGCGCCTCCCGATCCCACACGGAGCCAATATGTACATACCCGCCCATTTCAATGAATCGCGCAGCGAGGTGCTACACGCCCTCATTCAGGAAAATCCGTTTGGCATCCTGTTTACTCACGGCAAGAACGGACCGGACGCGAATCACATTCCCTTTGAACTGAAAGCTGGCGAGGGGGCGCATGGAGTCCTGAGTGCGCACGTGGCCCGTGCCAATCCGGTCTGGCAGGATGTCGCCAATGGCGATGAAGTGTTGATCGTGTTTCGCGCAGGCGACGCTTATATCTCGCCGTCGTGGTATCCGAGCAAGCATGAGTTTCACAAGCAGGTGCCGACATGGAATTACAGGGTCGTGCACGCTTACGGCCGTATCACCATCCATGACGACGAGCGCTACGTTCGAGGACTGGTCGCTCGCCTGACGCGTACCCATGAGGCGTCCCAGCCTCAGCCGTGGAAGATGACGGATAGCCCCAGCGAATACATCGACGCGATGTTGAAGGCTATCGTCGGTGTCGAGATCGAAATCACCCGGCTCGTCGGGAAAATAAAGCTGGGCCAGAATAAGGAAGAGCGAGATATACGGGGAGCGGGTGAGGCCCTTAACGAACAGGGGGAAAACGTGATCGGGGATGCGATGCTTGCCTGCGCCGCGGCAAAAGCCCAAGCATAGCGGTCGCCGACAATTTAAAGCCGCACCGGGTGGCCAAAAAATAAAACCAAAAAACCAAAACAATACAGTAACAAAAACTGGTTGAGGCTGGATACGATAGTGGGAAAAGCTGCCTGTTGGCTATAGCGCCGGTCTCTGGCAACGGGCACCCACTCTTTCTAAACCAGCCCTCAACGCCTCCCATGCCACGCCCGATCGTTGCACAGATTCATCCTGGCGCAGTCAGCCACAACCTCTCCCTCGTCAAACAGCGCGCGTCTCGATCCCGAGCCTGGGCCGTAGTCAAAGCTAACGCATATGGACACGGAATCGACCGCGTTTTCCCGGCGCTCGCGAATGCCGACGGTATCGCCCTGCTCGATCTCGACGAAGCGGTCCGCGTGCGCGAACTGGGTTGGACCAAACCGATTCTTCTTCTGGAAGGTGTCTTCAAACCAGGTGACGTGCAAATCGCTCAACAGTTCGATCTCTCCATGGCCGTGCATTGCCGTGAGCAACTCGATCTGTTGCGACTGTCTTCGTCACGTAATCGCGTCAATGTGCATCTGAAGATGAACTCCGGGATGAATCGCCTCGGCTTCCGGCCCGACGCGTACCGTGCCGCGTGGGAGGAAGCCCGATCGATTCCTGTCATTGCGGACATCACGTTGATGAGCCATTTCGCGAATGCCGATGACGGCGACGTGGCATGGCAGACGGATCGCTTCGATGCAGTCACTCAAGACATACCGGGTCAACGAAGTCTCGCGAATTCAGCGGCGGTTCTGTGGCATCCCCAGGCGCATCGTGACTGGGTGCGTCCGGGTGTCGTGTTGTACGGTGGTTCACCTACCGGTCAGTCGCGTCACATTGATGACGTGGACTTGCGCGCATCGATGACGCTCAGAAGCGAAGTGATCGGGGTGCAGTCATTGTCGGCGCAGGAAACAGTCGGCTACGGCCGAGCCTTTGCTGCGAATCGTGAGATGCGCATTGGTGTGGTGGCATGCGGGTATGCGGATGGATACCCGCGGCATGCATCGACGGGTACGCCAATCGCCGTCGACGGAGTCATGACGCAAGTGGTGGGCCGCGTTTCGATGGACATGCTCACCGTCGACCTGACGCCGTGTCCGCATGCGCAGATCGGTTCGAAGGTCGAGTTGTGGGGCGAGCAGGTCAAGATCGATGACGTCGCTCACGCTTCGGGGACGATAGGGTACGAACTGATGTGCGCTCTCGCAAAGCGGGTGCCGGTGGAAGTCGTTTAAACGACTTTCTTTCTCGCCGGAGCGTGATGCAATCCGCAAGGAATAGTCACGTAGTCGACCTGAATGCGGCACAACATTCGTGTATACAGGTGCAGTGGTGTCCAAAGCAACGCTGTAGCGTTGCTTTGGACACTTTGTTTTGTGTTTACGTAATAATCGCGAGGCGCGTCCGATTCGATCCACTAACCAGTAAAAATGCGTAGGTCATGGCTTTCAGCGAACCAAGGTCTCCATTTTTCAAATGGGTGGTGTCCTCCGCTCAGAACCTGAGTGCGGACAACCGGCAAGTATTGCTTGCCAACCTGTTCACGCGAACCGCATCGATCGTGTTTGCGTCGATCTGCGAAATCAGCGTCTGTGCGACCGCCTACTACCTGTATCCGAGAGCCCTTTATGCGTGGTGGGGCAGCGCGGTGGTCGCGCTGCTGATTGCGCGTCTGACGTTGATCTGGCTGTGCTGCCGGCGCAGCGCCCAGAATCTGCCAACTCCTACCTCAGCCTTCCTCTTTGCGAGCCTTCTCTGGGCCGCCTTATTCGGCTTTGGCAGTTTCTTGTGCAATACGAGCGGAAACCAGACGCTTTTTCTGCTCGGCAACGTTTGCGCGGTGGGCGTGATCGGCGGATTGGCCGGACGCAATGCAGGCACACCCCGGCTCGTGCTTCTCCAGATTTCGCTCATTCTCGGGCTGTTAGGTTGGGGGGCGGCGCTTTCTCCCGGTTCCGGAAAACTCGTGCTGCTGTTTCAGGCGCCGTTTTGTGCGGCCGGTTTCTTTACCGTGGCATTGCGCAGCAATCGTGACACCGTCGCGTTACTGTTGGCGCGTGAACGCAGCCACCGGCTTGCTCATCATGACAGTCTCACTGGCCTGCCCAACCGTGCTCGCATTACCGAGCTTTTGTTGGAGCGCACGGTGGCAGGTTCGTTACGGCAGGATCATCGATTCGCGCTTCTGCTGATCGACCTCGACGGCTTCAAGGCCATCAATGACAGCCTGGGCCATGCCGCCGGCGATCAGATTCTTCAGGAGGCGGCAGCCCGATTGCGAGAAGTGCTGCCTGCAAGCGATCTTGTGGGACGCCTGGCCGGGGACGAGTTCGTCGCCATTTCCGATGGCACGGTGTTCGCCCTCGACGTCGGTCTGCTGGCAGAACGCATCGTCAAAACGCTTGCACGTCCTTTCGTATTAAGCGAGGCGTTGGTGCACATCGGTGCAAGCGTGGGCATCTCACTCTATCCGGAGCACGCAAAGACAGGGCCGCAATTGCTGATCTGCGCGGACCGCGCGTTGTATGCGGTCAAACGCAGCGGAAAAAGCGCCTTCGCTATTTTCGACGCGACCAGGAACGTATTCGACGAAAGTTTGAGTCTCCTGCGCAGCGATCTGGAAGGCGCGATGCAGTCTTACAACGATTTGCGCATCGAGTATCAGCCGATCGTCGATCTCAGCGACGACACGATTTCCGGCCGTGAGGCGCTGCTTCGCTGGACGCATCCGACTCGCGGCGAGCTTTCTCCCTCCGCGTTTATTCCTACTGCCGAACGCACGGGGCTCATTCTCGCGCTCGGCGAGTGGGTCTTGCTGCAATCGTGCATGGAAGCTGCGACCTGGCGTGATGCAGTGAGTGTCGCCGTGAATGTTTCGCCGGTGCAATTGCGGGAGGAGTCGTTCGAGTCGACGGTTGCTGCGATCCTTGAGAAGACGGGACTGCCGCCGGCGCGTCTGAATATCGAAGTCACGGAAACGGTATTGTTGAGCGACGACACCATTACCCGGCACAACGTCGAGAAGCTTCGCGCATTGGGGATCGGCCTCGCGCTCGATGACTTCGGCACCGGTTTTTCCACCATGTCGACGCTCGTACGCTTCTCATTCGATAAGCTCAAGATCGACAGTTCGTTCGTGAAGGAATCCGTGCATCGGCGCGAATCCGCGGCCATGGTTCGCGGGATTGTGGCTTTGGCGCGAGAAATCGGTATGCCGACCACAGCGGAAGGCATCGAGACGCAGGAGCAGCTGGATTTTGTGCGCGTGTGCGGATGCACGCATGCTCAGGGTTTTCTTCTCGGCAAGCCGGTTCGAGGCGAGGCGATCCCGCACGTCGAAACAGGGCTTGCTGCGCATTCCATCGATAAGGACTGAGCAGCGGGCGGCGTTGAAACGTCGGTGGCGTCTTGAGGCGCCGCGGCGTTAGCCGGCCGGTGACGGAGCCGCGTGGCGTGATCCCCGGCGTTTGCCGCTCGTGGCCGTTTTGCCGCTCCCCAGATAGGCATCGCGTAACGTATCCAGTTCGAGCAACGTGTCTGCTTCTCCATGCGCAACCACGCGCCCGCCTTCGAGCACATACCCAGACTGCGCATACCGCAACGCAATCGCCGCGTTCTGCTCCGCCAGCAAAAAACTGACGCCGTCGTCGCGATTGAGCGCAGCCACGGTCTCGAAGATTTCTTCGACGACTTGCGGGGCCAGTCCCATCGAAGGCTCATCGAGCAGCACCAGCGAGGGCCGCGCCATCAACGCGCGGCCGATCGCAACCATTTGCTGTTCTCCGCCTGACGTATACCCCGCAAGTGTCTTGCGGCGCTCTTTGAGCCGCGGAAAGATTCCGTAGATACGCTCGAGATCCGTTTCGAGCTCGGCGCGTTGAGGCCGGCGCACAAAGGCGCCGAGCCGCAGATTTTCTTCGACGGACAAATGCGCAAAGCAACGCCGTCCTTCCAGCACCTGGACGAGCCCGCGTTCGGCGAGCGTCCACGGGTCCACATCAGTCGTCGCATTGCCGCGATACGCGATGCGGCCCGACGTAAGCTCGCCCCGCTCCGCACGAATCAGGTTCGAGACGGCCTTCAGCGTGGTTGTCTTGCCCGCACCATTGCCGCCCAGCAGGGCGACGATGGCGCCGGACGGCACCGTCAGTGAAACGCCGCGCAAGGCCGGAATGATCTGGCTATACGTCACGGCGATGTTCTCGACCTGCAGGATCGGAGCGGCGCTCATGCTTAGAGATCCTTGCTGCAATCGCGCGGCGTAATGCCCTTTTCCTTGGCGTACGCGTTTGCCGATTTCTCGATGATCGGGCGCAGCAGGGCACGATCCGCCTGGACCCAGCCGCTGATCACCTTCCATTGCTGGCCGTCCCATTGCTGGAAGCGTACGGCGCCACCGCCTTCATGATCGGAGCACGACAACTTCAGCGGTTGAACCAGGCCGTACGCGCCCAACTGCTTAAGACGTGCGTCGTCGAGATTCAGATGCTCGAAACCCCAGCGCACCTGCTCGCCCGTAAGCGGCTTGTTGCCGTATTTAGCCTGAGCTACGCGCAATGCTTCGACATTGAGAATGCCGTTGACGACGCCCAGGTTGTAGTACACCGTGCCGAAGCGCGCCGGGTCCTTCAGATTGCCGTTGCCGGGTTTGATCACATACTGATCGATTGCCTGAAGCACCGGGAACTCGGTGCCCGACGGATGCGTGGTGATCGAAATGAAGCCCTTTGCGGCGTCGCCCGCCGGCCGCGCATCTTCCTCCGAATTGCTCCAGATGTTGCCGATGATGTGATTCGCCGGAAAGCCCACCTTCTGCGCCGACTTCAACGCGACCGGATTCATCACGCCCCAGCCACGCAGAATGACCCAGTCCGGATTGATCCGGTGGATGGTGAGCCACTGCGAGCCCTGCTCGTTACCCGGGTGAGGGACTTCGATCTGCGTGAGTTCGAAACCGTACTTTTTAGCCAAAGCATCGAGTACGGGAATCGTCTCGCGGCCATAAGGCGAACCGTGGTAGAGCACCACGATCTTCTTGCCCTTGAGCTGATTCAGGCCACCTGACTGCTGACCGATGTAATTGATGATCGCCGAGACTTCGCTATACGGGTTGAGTTGAAGCGGAAACACGTACGGAAACACTGCGCCGTCGGTGGAATCCGTGCGGCCGTGATTGATCGTGACGAGAGGGATCTTGTCGGCGGTCGAACGGTCTAGCGTCGCATAGGCGATTCCGACCGAAAGCGGATTGGTCGCCGCAGCCGGCGCGCCGTTCAGGCCGCCCTTGAGCCGCTCATAGCATTCCACGCCTTTTTCCACGACGTATTCGGTTTCGCATTCGCTCCATGTCAGCTTGACCCCATTCACACCGCCATCGCGCTTGTTGATGAGGTTCATATAGTCGATGAAGCCGCCGAAGAAGCCGCTTCCGCCTGCCGCATACGGTCCCACGCGATAGCTTTGCAGCGGGAAGTATTCTTCGCCCGCGGCCCGCGCGTTGGACGCAAATGCGGCGGTGAGAGCAAGCACCAGGCTTGCAGCAGCGGCAACGCGCGAAGCCGTGCCCTGTCTCTTGAAGGAGTCGATGAAATTCATACCGGAAGGACCTTGAATGGATAAGCGATGGTTAAAAGAGCGATAAATGAAACCGGAGTCATGCGCGCAGCGGCCAGTCGCGCAGACGATTCCGCGCGGTCTGAACCAGTCTTGCGAGCCCGTCCGGCTCCTTGATGAGAAAAACAATGATCAGCGTGCCGAAGAGGATCTTCTGCAGGTTCTGCAACTGGCCGGCTTCGATGCCGACGCTGGCGAGCGCGCCTGCCGCATTCGAGAGAAGAATGGGCAGCAGCACGATGAACGCCGCGCCCAGAAAATTTCCGCCGATGCTGCCCATGCCGCCAATGATGATGATGAACAGCACCTGAAACGACAGATTGAGATCGAAGCCGTGCGGCTCGACGGTGCCCAGATAAGCGAATGCCCACAATGCGCCAGCGATGCCGATTACGAATGAGCTCAGTGCGAAGGCGAGCAGCTTGGTGCGGCCGATCGGAATGCCGATCACGCGTGCGGCGGTGTCCATGTCGCGCACGGCCATCCAGCGTCGGCCGAGTTCGCTGCGGACGAGACGGGTCGCAAGCACGAACAGGACGGTGGTGACACCAAGTACGAGCAGATAACGCGCGGCCGGCGTGTCGATTTTCCAGCCGAATGCGGTGAGGCGCGGCGCGCTTAATACGCCTGAGGTGTCGTCGTTGGAAAACCAGCTGACCCGCGTAAAGATCCATTCGACAAAGAACTGCGCGGCCAGCGTCGAGACGATCAGGTAGAAGCCTTTAATGCGCAGACTCGGTAAGCCGAATATTGCACCGACCACGGCAGTAATTAATCCACCGAGCAAAAGATCGACAACTAGCGGCAAGCCTGGCACCCGCACCATCAGGTTGTAGGTGGCGTAGGCGCCGACCGACATGAATGCGGCGGAGCCGAGCGAAAGCTGGCCCGCGTATCCCGTGACCAGGTTGAGCCCGAGTCCGGCGAGAGACAACACGAGGAACGGAATCAGAATCGCGTTGAGCCAATAGTCGTTGCCGAACACCGGAACGACGATGAAGGCGATCAGCGCGAGAATTGCCGTGAGCGATAACTTCAGCAGCGGCAATTGCAGCGGGTACGGTTTGAACTTGCGCGGTGCGTCGACGGTGGCGTGAGGAGATGACATAGCGGACCTCACACGCGTTCGACGGCGGCTTCGCCGAATAGACCCACAGGCCGCGCGAGCAGGAACAGCATTGCGAGCAGATAAGGAAACCAGTTTTCGATGCCGCCGCCGAGCAGGCTGCCGACATAAACCTCGGCAAGCTTCTCCGATGCGCCGATCAGCAGGCCGCCCACAATCGCCCCGCCGATCGACGAAAACCCGCCGATAATCAGCACGGGCAGCGCCTTCAGCACGACCAGCGACAGCGAGAACTGCACGCCGAGGCGCGCGCCCCACAGGAGCCCCGCCACGAGGCTGACAAAGCCTGCCAGCGCCCATACGATCGCCCATACGCGCGGCAACCGTATGCCGATGGCGAGAGCCGCGAGCGGGTCATCGGCGACGGCACGCAGCGACAAGCCGAGCCGCGTGCGATTGGTCAGAAGCGACAGGCCGATCACCAGCACGCCGGCGGTCGCGGCGGCAAAGACGTCGAACTGGCTGATCATGACGCCGGCTACGTTCAACGGTTTGTCGTCGATGCCGAGATCCAGTCCATGCACCTGGGCACCCCAGAATAATTGCGCCGCGCCTTCAAGAATGAAGCTCAAGCCGAGCGTTGCCATGAACAGAACAATAGGCGGCCGGTTCACCAACGGTCGCAATACGAGGCGGCCGATCAGCAACGCAATCAGCACCAGTGCCGCTAACGTCAAACCAAAAGCAAACACGGGGTTCACATGGCGCTCGACCAGGCTCACATAGGTGAGTGCACCGAATAGCACCATCGAACCCTGCGCGAAATTGAATACGCCGGACGCTTTGTAAATCAGCACGAAGCCGATCGCGACCATCGAATACATCACGCCCGCCAGCAAACCGCCGACGAGCACCTCAAGGAAAAATCCCATGTCGTTCAATCTCTCAGTGACGGGTGCCGAGATAAGCGGCCAGCACGTCCGGGTTGGTGCGCACATCGGCTGGGGCGCCGTCTGCAATCTTCTTGCCGTAGTCGAGCACCACGACGTGATCCGACAGGTCCATCACCACGCCGATGTCGTGCTCGATGAGTACGACGGTCACGCCGAATTGCGTGTTGGCGTCGAGCACATAGCCGGCCATTGCGCGTTTCTCGTCCGCATTCATGCCGGCCATCGGTTCGTCGAGCAGTAGGAGGCGCGGTTCGGCGGCGAGGGCGCGGGCCAGTTCGACACGCTTTTGAACGCCGTACGGCAAGGTGCCGACGGTGGTGTGCCGATAGCGCTGCAAGTCGAGCGCTTCGATCACGACTTCGGCATAACGGCGTTGCACCGTTTCGTCGCTGATCGCGCGGCCGATGCCAAAAGTCTGCTCGAGCCACGTGCTGCGCCGATGCAGATTGCGGCCGGTGAGCACGTTGTCCAGCACGCTCATCCGGCGAAACAGCGCGATGTTCTGAAACGTGCGGGCAATGCCGCTGTGCGCCGCGTGATACGGATTCATGTGGCGGTAAGCGTGGCCGTCGAAATGCACGCTGCCTTGCTGTGCCTGATAGACGCCGTTGATCACGTTGAGCAATGAGCTTTTGCCGGCGCCATTCGGGCCGATCAACGCGCAGATTTCACCCGTGTGTACGGCGAAACTGATATCCGTAATCGCTTTCACGCCTTTGAACGACAGCGAGATATGGTCGAGCGAGAGTAGCGGCCTTGAGGACGAAGTCATTGAACGTTGGGTCATGCGTCGATAGTCAATAGGCCGGTTGTTCCGACGCGCCGTCTGCCGGATGGTGTTGCGGTGCCGTTGCCTGACGCTTATGTTCGACACGTTGCCAGTCGCCGGTATCGGGCCAGGCGCGCACGTCGACGCGTAGTGCCTCGAATAGCGCCGCGGTGCTGTCGTCGAGCGCCGGTCCAATGACGAGCGCGGCATGCGTGCGCGAAAACCCAATTACTTCGCGTAACGGACGGGTGATGAGCCACCAGGTCAACGTGCGGGCAAATGGACCGCCCTGTTTGCGCTGTGCTCGGCTGATCAGACGGCGTCGCCATGAGCGCGCGCCGGGCAAACGGTCGTCGACGAGTTGTGCCACGCGAGCGTAGGTTTCGCGAGTGCCCGCAACCAGTGTCGGGGCGAGTTCGCGGCGATCGTTGTCGCGAGTCGCGAGCGACTCGGGGAAATTCAGGCGAAAGCCGCTCAGTACCCAGGGCGCAATCAGATAGCGTGCCTGAGATGTGGCGGCGAATGCGCGTGCGGCAAACGCTTCGTCGCTTGCGTCCAGTTTCTCGGTGGCAACGAGTTGCTGTGCTTCGCGCACCAGCGTCGCATGCGAGAAACGTTGCTCGACGAGTTGCCCATCGGCATCGTGGCGTACGAAGGCGAAGGCGTCGTCATGGGGCCGGGCGGTGGATGGAAAACCGCTTTCGGTGTGGACCGGCAAAGCGCGATAGTCCGTCACGGCGGGATGCGGATGCGGCGTCAGATTGCGCGGGTTGGCGTCGATTACGTGCAATCCCTCGTGTGTCAGCAGACGATCTATCTGACTGTCGTCTTCCGCGAACACGAAGCGTGGGGCAATAAGCGTGAGGACGGAGCGCAACGCGTCGTCAGCAAGGTGCGGGTCGAGCGGTATCGCGACACCGCCGTTCCACTGCGCCGCCAGCGACAGTAGCAACGCCTCCTCGCGCGGATGGCTGACGAGCAGCAACGCGTCGCCCGCTGCAAAGCCACGTTGCGCGAGACCGGCGGCCAGCTGCCCGGCCGCCGTTGCGACGTCTTGCCACGACAACGCGTGCCATCTGCCCAGCCGTTTGTGGCGCAATGCGATGGCGTATGGCCGGTGCTGCGCCTGATGGCGCAACCAGTCCGGTAGCGTCGACAGCGGTGCCTGGCTCATGTTCAGGCAGCCTTGGCCTGTTGCTTGAGTTCGAGTTCGCGCACCAGCGGCAGAACCCGTTTGCCGAAATACTCCACCTCTTCGATGAAATGGAGAAAGCCTGTCAGCACGAGATCCACGCCGATCGATTTCAGTTCGACAATGCGCTCGGCGATCTGCTGCGGCGTACCGATGAGATTGGTGCGGAAACCATCGTTGTATTGCACGAGGTCTTCGAAACTCGACTTGGCCCAGTTGCCTTCGCCTTCCGGCGAAGCCTGACCCGCCTGTTTGACGGCGTCGCCGAAAGCGTGCACGGCTTCGACGTGCGCATGCTTGATGATGTCGGCGAGCACGGCCTTGGCCTCCTCTTCGGTATCGCGGGCGATCACGAACGCGTTCACGCCGATGCGCACCTTGTGATTGTTTTTCGCCGCCTTGGCCTGAATGTCGTCGATCTGCGCTTTCAGATTTTCCGGCGTATTGCCGTTGGTGAAGTACCAGTCGGAGACGCTGGCCGCGTTGTCGCGCGCGGCGCGTGAACTGCCGCCCTGGAAGATTTCCGGATGCGGCTTTTGTACCGGCTTGGGACTCAGCGTGTAATCGTTGAAGCGGTAGAAGTCACCCTTGAAGGTGAAATTGTCCTGCGTCCAGATGCCCTTGAGGGCCTGAATGAATTCCTTCGAGCGGCGATAGCGCTCGTCGTGTTCGAGCCACGGTTCGCCGAGCGCGGTGAATTCGCCCTTGAACCAGCCGCTCACCACATTGATCGCAATGCGGCCATTCGAAATATGGTCGATCGTGGCCAGTTGTTTGGCGACGACAGCGGGGTGCCACGGCCCTGGCAGAATTGCGGCCAGCACTTTGAGTTTGGTCGTTGCGTGCAGCAGGGCCTGGCTGAACGAAACCGATTCGTGCTGATATTCCGCACCGTATCCGGCGGTGAAACGGATCTGGCTCAGCGCGTATTCGAAACCCGCTTTCTCCGCGGTTTGCGCGAGCTTCTCGTTGTATTCGAGACTCCAGTCGGTGCGCTGCTCGATCGTGCTGACTACCAAACCGCCGCTGACGTTGGGCACCCAGTAGGCGAACTTGACGGCATCGTCGTGAGAAGGGTTCTGGCTCATGATGTTCCTGATAATGGGGTAAGGGGTTTATGCAGCCAGCGTTGCGGCTTGCGGGAGCGAAGCGGGGAGGCGGCCGGCATGCAGCCATGGGAGCGCGCGCGTCACTGCGAGCGCAATGCGCTCTTCCAGTGCCGGGTTCGAGATCGCATAGCCGTTGAAATCCGTTTCCGACGCATACACGCCAACCGGCAGCGTGCGAGCCTGAAAGAAGCTGAACAGCGGACGCAGTTGATGATCGATGACGAGCGCGTGACGATCACTGCCGCCTGTTGCAGCGAGCAGAACCGGTACGTCGAACAGCGCCTCGTGATGTACGAGATCGAACAGATGCTTGAAGAGACCCGTATACGACCCGCGATAAACGGGGCTTGCGACGACCAGCAGGTCCGCCGATTCAATCGCCTTGATGTGCGCTTCCACGTCAGCCGGCACCTGCGTGCGTTGGACCGCGCCGGCGAGGCGCGAGGCGATCTGCCCTAATTCGACGAGATGCGTATCGATCGGCAGCGCGTCGCCGAGCGAGGCGAGCAGGCGTTCAACGACGACGAGGGTGCGCGACGGCCGTTGCAATCCACCGGAGACGGCGGCCACTTTCAATCTCTTGCTCATTCGAACGATCCTTTCAGGCGAAAGCGAATTAATCGGGAATGCAGGCTATTTAGCGAATACCGTGCCATCCGGTTTTGCCAGGACAGGACGGGCATGGGAGGAATTTGCGGACCCACACCGATCGCGTGCCAAGTCAAATGGCATAACCGTTTGAGGTTTTTGCCACCGCGCATATCGCGGTGGCATAGAACCATTGCAGGCTGACGTATGAAGCTGACGAAGCAATATGGCCTCAGCGCTGCTGCTGGAGCAGCAGCGAGGCGGTCCTGCGATGGAGGTGCGGACTTACGGAATTCCGGTAGCTCTGCTGCCTGAGAGGCGCGGAGTGGGGGTGGTGCTGATGCTGAAGCAGCATCCATAACGATGCTGCTGCGTAAGCAGCAATTCGACTTTGGTTACCACAACAAAATGCATCGGAAATCGCGGTAGATGGTCAGAATATGTTTCTGAGGAAGCAATCCTGATCGACGCCGTTCGCCACCCGTAAAAATGACAGTCCGCGCCCGCACGTAGCGGGGTGAGTGCTCTTGCCTATATGAATTCGACCTACGTACTGCCGGATGCCCCGGCTTCCTTACTACCGGACGCGGCGACCGCATCGGTAGCTGAAACGCCTCTGCAGATCGCGCAGCGACTCGCGACCGCCTTTGCGATAACCGCCGCTGAACGCGACGCGCGGGGTGGCACGCCGAAGGCGGAGCGGGACGCATTGCGCGCCAGCGGTCTTCTTGCAATGAGCATTCCCGAGGCGCAAGGCGGCCTCGGCACCGACTGGCGGCAGACATTGGATGTGGTCCGCACACTCGGCCGGGCCGACAGTTCGCTCGGCCACGTGTTCGGCTTCCATCATCTGATGCTGGCGACCGTGCGTCTGTTCGGCTCGCCGGAGCAGTGGCGCGCCTGGTTCGAGCAGACAGCCCGCCGCCAATGGTTCTGGGGCAATGCGTTAAACCCGCTCGATGAGCGGGCCGTGAGCCATTCTTACGCGGATTGGCGCGAGTTCAGCGGGCAGAAGAGTTTCTGTTCCGGCGCGCTCGATTCAGAAATGCTGATTGCTTCCGCGCGAGACGCCGGTACCGGAACATTGCTGGTCGCGGCCATACCGACCGGGCGCACCGGCATTTCCGTTGCGGAGGATTGGAACAACATCGGCCAGCGCCAGACAGATAGCGGCACGGTGACGCTGGAAAAGGTGCGGGTGGAGAATCACGAAATTCTGACCGACCCCGGACCGCTGTCGACGCCTTTTGCCTGCCTGCGCCCCTTGCTCGCGCAGCTGATTCTGACGAATGTCTATCTCAGCATTGGCGAAAGCGCGTTCAACGATGCCCGCCATTACACGCTTCATGAAGCGCGTCCGTGGCATACGTCCGGCGTGCAAACCACCGCGGCGGATCCTTATATCCTCGGTCAGTACGGCGAGTTCTGGGCGGGTCTCGAGGCGGCGCGGCTATTGACCGACCGCGCGGCAGACTGTTTCGATGCGGCGTGGAACAGAGCGGACGCGCTGACCGACGCCGAGCGCGGCGAAGTGGCGCTGGCGGTCGCAACGGCCAAAGTCGCCGCCACAGAAATCGGGCTCACCATCTGTACCCGTATGTTCGATGTGGCCGGCGCGCGCGCGACGCACGGCGCGCTGCGGCTGGATCGCCACTGGCGAAATCTGCGCACTCATACGCTTCATGATCCGCTTGCCTATAAGCTTCGAGAAATCGGCGAATGGGCCCTGACGCAACGATATCCGACGCCGAGCTTTTACTCATGAACTATTCACTCAATCACGTATTACCGGACCGGCCAGCCATCGCGAGAACGGAAGTACTGCCTGTGCTGACGATGCCAGACAAACGCACGCTGACCACGTCGATTCGCGCGACTGCTCAGATCTTTTCCGATCCGCAATCGCTGGCGCTGCTCGAACGTATTCGCATGGTGGCGCCGAGCGACGCCAACGTGCTCGTGATCGGCGAGACAGGAACGGGTAAAGAGCTGGTCGCACGTCATGTGCATAACCTGAGTGCTCGCAAGGACGGCCCGTTTGTCGCGGTCAATTGCGGGGCGTTCTCCGAATCGCTGGTGGAGAGCGAGTTGTTCGGCCACGAGAAAGGCGCGTTCACCGGCGCGTTCTGCGCCAAACCCGGCTGGTTCGAAGCGGCCAACGGCGGGACACTGTTTCTGGACGAGATCGGCGATCTGCCGCTGTCGATGCAGGTCAAGCTGCTGCGCGTCTTGCAGGAACGTGAGATCGTGCGGCTCGGTTCGCGCAGGAGCATTCCCATCGATGTGCGCGTGCTGGCCGCCACCAATGTGCACTTGCAGGACGCGGTGGCGGCGGGCCATTTTCGCGAGGACCTGTTTTATCGGCTGAACGTGGTGCATCTCGCCGTGCCGACACTGCGCGACCGGCCCGGCGATATCCTGCCGCTGGCCCGCTACTTCATTGAAGAGTACCGGAACCGGCTGGGCTACGGCCCAGTCGATATCGAACCGCGCGCGGAGCGAAAGTTGCTGGAACATAGCTGGCCCGGCAACATTCGTGAACTCGAGAACGTTATTCACTATGCGTTGCTGGTGTGCCGCAGCGATTCGCTAGGTGAGAGCGATCTGCAGATGTCGTCGTTCGGGATTCATGCCGCGCGGCGAGCGGCCACTGAACCTGTTGCGTCTACGCCGCTGGAAGGATTGGAGGAGGCGTTGCGTCATCTTTTCGATAACGCTGAAGGCAACTTGTTCGAACAGATCGAAGACACGGTGATGCGCGTGGCGTTCGACTTCTGCTACCGGAATCAGATTCAGGCCGCGAGACTGCTCGGCATTAGTCGCAATGTGTTGCGCGCGCGCTTGATCCGGGCCAAGCAGATTTCGGCGCAGAAGTAGGCATGGGATGAGCAGGCCATGCGTGATACGCACTATTCTTCCGCATGCGGCGATACGGCGATGCGCGAGCCGGTTGCGAAACCGGCCCACGCTCGATCCAACACACCGCGGCACAAACGGATTACTCTACCGATCTGCTATTGCCGATCTGCCAGACAAACGGAGGTTGAGTACCGTTGATCTCCCAATCACCCACGATCCGCTCCTTGTAGATCAGCGGATTGTGTGACGCAGCGGTGCGTGCATTTCGCCAGTGGCGGTCCAACAGTTTGTTTTCGCTAGTGCCCGAAGCACCGAGTGCATTGAACAGGTCGGTGGTTGCCGGCAGAATCAAACCGGCCACGGCGACTTGGGCCTTTGCCGATTCAATTTCGGCCGCCACGTTCGCAGCTTGTTCAGCATCGCGATCCGCACCGAAGCGTGTTTCGTACGCCCTCTGCGATGGCTCCGCGGCCCGCACGGCGGCCGCTTCTGCCGCATACACGCGTGCCGCTATTTGCCCCACCACCTGCTGCACCTGAGCATCTTCACTGACGCGTGGCGCGTTGCCGTGACTGTAAACCCGGGTACGTTTGCGTACTTCATGCGAAATGTCGCGCAACGCGGCGCGCCCCGTCCCCGCGATCACGGCGATCAATACGAGTTGATAGAAGGCAGTCTGGTATTTGAAGCGCGTGGAGAAATCGATAATGTTCTCTTCCTCGACTACGGCGTTGTCGAATACCGATGTCCCGCTTCCGGTGGTGCGTTGGCCGAAGCCATCCCAGTCGTCGCTTTGCTTGACGCCTGACTGATGCGTGCTCACTGCGGCGATAACGTCGGCGCCGTTGTCGTCGCGCTGCGCGTAGACGTCGATCCAGTCGGCAAAGATGCTGCCCGTGCTGTAGTACTTGGTTCCGTTGACGACCCACTGGTTGCCGTGGCGCGAGACACGCGTGATTACGTCACCGATCTTGACCGCACCGACTTCGGTCCACGCATTGCCTACGATTTCCCCCGCCACGAAGCGTTGCAGCCATTTTTCCTGTGCAGCGCCGGGTGCCGAGTTGATCCTGTCTTCGACAAAGGCGAAATGCCCGCGCAACGCTTGCGGCAAACTCGAATCGGCCTCGGCCAGTTCGATCAGGAGTTGCACGAGTTGCGGAAGCGACGCGCCGGCGCCGCCGTATTCGCGCGGCACTCTGACGGCGCCGAAGCCGGCCTCCTTGAGCCAGACAATCTGCTCATAGGGAAGCGTGCGAGTACGCTCGCGTTCGAGCGCGCCTTCCGCGATCCGGTTGAAGATCGGCCTGAACCTGGTAGCCAACTGTTCATAGTCTGTGCCGTACGAAAGCGGGTGTTTTTCACGCGAGTTTTGTGATGTCATGCGCCTGCTCTTGAGTCGGTAGATGGAGTAAGCCAGAGCGACCAGGCTCTTGACCCTATGGACTACAAAAGCACGAGCTATGCCATCGGGACGGGCATCCCGCCTTGCCGCTCGATAGGCGGTGCCGGGTTTTCACGCTGCTGGATTGCGAGCAGTGTGCTGATGGACTGCTTGTCTAACAGCAACTTGAAGTAGATGTGTTGCCAACTAACGTGAGTGGCCGACTGAGAATTAGCGCTTCGATTCGAAACGCAGACGGCTCGCGGGCATGCTACCTTCTTTAATGTCCACGAGCGCGCGCTCATGATTCGCTACCGAGGTCCACATGGAACCTACATGGCAATTCCAGCTAAGAATCACCGTCTCCCTCGAACTTGCAAACAATCTGCGTGCAGACCCGACGTGTGCCTCGCATGCTGCGCTTCGCAATGTGCTGCGCAAGCACAACGCGATTTTGAAATGTCAATTCGACGCTTTCGCCGACTACGTGAGTGAAGCGGAAAAGCACGGCCCGGAAAACTATCCGCTTTATCAATGGACCCGGCAGACCATTGAGAACCCGGAGAAAAAAGCGAAGTACTTGCAATCGTTCACTGTCTACGTGAATGGCGACGAGATATACGGCAAGCAAGTCGCCGACGCGCTGGAAGCTGAATTGACGGCGCTCGCCAGTGACGATGGCATTAAAAGCGTCGCCCGGTTCGATACTAATCCCGCGAATAGTCCGCAGCCACCCAGGCGCTAGCGATTACACCCAGTTCATCTGCTTTCCGATACGACACTCGCGTGTAATAAATCGAAATTATTGTCTCGGCACCGCTTGCGCCAGAGTGCGACGGTTGCCGACGCGCGATCGCGTCCGTCATTCATTTTCACGGAGACCTCCATGCCGACGTCGGCATTCCGGCTTTTTGCGCTCATCTGTTCTGTTGCTGCGGCAGCGCTACTTGGCGCCTGCAGCGACGGCGTATCGTCCACGCCGGTCAAGGCAGCATGCGGCAATGCCACCGTTGTGAACGCGCGCATGAGTTGCCCGCCGGGCTTCGTCCCGCCCGCTTCCTAAGCTCGGAATTCCAATCAGGTTCATCGCATGGTCACCAAAACTCGTCGAGATTTTTTGAAGCTGTCCGCCGGACTCGCAGGCGCGACAGCCGCCACCACCCTGTTTCCCGAATCGATCCGCAAGGCGTTGGCCATCGAGCCGAGTTCGGTGACCGGCACGATCCAGGACGTGCAGCATATTGTTGTCTTCATGCAGGAGAACCGCTCGTTCGATCACTATCTCGGCCACCTGAGCGGTGTGCGTGGATATAACGACCGCTTCCCCGTAACGCTGCCGAATGGTCAGCCGGTGTGGTTCCAGCCGCGCCAGGAGGATCAGACGAAAGTGATCGCGCCGTTTCGCTACGACACGACCAATCCGAACGTCAACGCGCAGTGTATCGGCGGCTTGCCGCATACATGGGCCACCACGCATGGTGCTATTGACAGCGGCCGTGCAGACAAGTGGGCCGTGCAGAAAACCAACATGACGATGGGCTATCACGTGCGCGAGGACATTCCGTTCCACTACGCGCTCGCCGATGCCTTCACCGTATGCGACAACTACTTCTGCTCGATCCCGGGCAACACGCACCCGAACCGCATGTATCTGATGACGGGGATGGTGGACCCGCTCGCCACAGGTGGCGGGCCGCTGCTCGACAACACCGATTACATCGACAACCAGTTCGACACCATCAAGCTGCAGCCCTTCAACTGGACCACGTACCCCGAGCGGCTCGAAACCGCGGGCATCTCGTGGCAGATCTATCAGCAGGGCACCGGCTTCGATAATTTCAGCGGCAACTACGGCACGAACATGCTGGCCTCGTTCCAGAACTTTGTGAACGCACCGGCCGGTTCATCGCTGCAGAATCGCGGGATGAGCACGCGTACGCTGACGCAGTTGAAGGCCGACGTGCAGGCCAATGCATTGCCGCAAGTGTCCTGGCTGTTGCCGCCCGCCGCGTATTCGGAGCATCCGAAGTTCACGCCGCTCTACGGCGCCAATTACATCTCGACGATCCTCGACGCGCTGACGTCGAATCCCGACGTGTGGAGCAAGACCGTCCTGTTCATCATGTATGACGAGAACGACGGTTTCTTCGACCACGTGGTGCCGCCGCAAGCGCCGACGGTACCAGGCTCGGGCATGAGTACCGTGGACATCTCGCTGGAACGGCATAACGTCGTGACCGCGACGCAGGCCGGCACGTACACCGCCGACAACCTGCCATACGGCCTTGGGCCGCGCGTACCGATGACGGTTGTGTCGCCGTGGTCGAAGGGCGGTTTCGTGTGCTCGCAGGTTTTCGATCACACGTCAGTGCTTCAATTTATCGAAAAGCGCTTTGGCGTAATCGAAACCAACATCTCGCCGTGGCGCCGCGCTGTCTGTGGCGATCTCTCCTCGGCGCTCGATTTTTCGAAGTCCGACGCGACTGTGCCGTCGTTGCCGAGTACGCAAACTTACGTGGCGCAGGCCGATCTGCAATGTGCGCGTTCTACCGCGCAGGCTGCTCCGGCGAGCACGGCGCAGCAACTGGTGACGGCGCAGGAGTCGGGCACGCGGCCCGCGCGTGCGCTGCCGTATGAGTTGCATGTGAACGGGCAGTTGCAGTCGCAAGGATATGCGTTGACGTTGGCGAACACCGGCACGCAGGGCGCGCATTTCTGGGTGTACACGGGCGACCCGACCGCGATGCCGCGTCGCTATACCGTCGAAGCCGGCAAGCAGTTGACCGATACGTGGGCATTCGACGCGAACGGCAATTACATGGTGAACGTCTACGGCCCGAACGGTTATTTCCGGCGCTTCGCGGGTTCGTCCAGTGCGGATGCCGCGGCAAAGCCGGATGTCGTGACCTGTTACGACGTGGCCAACGGCAACGTCTACGTGACGCTGTCAAATGCGGGGACCACGCCGCTGACGGTCACCGCGACCGACGTCGCCTATGGCCAGGCGCCGCGCACGCTGACCGTGCCGGCGGGGAAGAGTGTGGAGGCACACTGGGATCTGTCGTGCAGCAGCCAGTGGTATGACTTTCAATTGACGGTTGCGGGCAATGCCGGCTGGTTGCGGCGTATAGCGGGGCATGTGGAAACGGGCCGCACGAGCATTACCGATCCCGCTGCAACCGCGCCGGTGACGAAGGCGATTTAAGCGTGTGCATGAGCGATTTCTTTCAATGCCATTTCGGTTTGAGCGTGAACTGGTAAATCAATTTTACATTTGACGACAAGGCGTCGAGTTCGTGAGAGGATGGCATTTCACTTTTTCTCGCGGAGGGCGAAATGGGACTCTTGGACGAAGTAGGCAAGATCGCTGGTGCAGTGGCAGCCGTTGAAGCGGCAGAAAAAGTCGATCCGGATGCAGGCCTGCTCACAAAGGGCATTGCAGCGGTTGCGGGCTTTGAAGGCGCCGGTGCATTGGAGGGGTTGGTCCAGAAGAAAGAAGGCGAGAAGCAGGACGACGCCGACAATGCTCAAACCACAGACGACGCGAATCCTCAGACGTGATTTTTGCGTAATGAACGGGCCAGCCCTTCACGGGGCTGGCCCGTTTTTTATGGTGAGCCGGGACCGGCGCCTGCCGCAACGCAAGCATGGAAATTTCTCGTGAGCGAATTGAATTTGAGGGCGATTCCTTGACCTTCTCTGCAACACGCCGGCGCTTGACGTTCGGGTTGCCCATACTTCTCAGTCTTGGCGCTACCTCCACGCTGGCCGCAAATGCATCCCCGTTAGCCGATATCGAGCGCCGCAATGGCGGACGTCTTGGCGTGTTCGCTATCGATACCGGTTCGGGCCGAACGCTGGCGCATCGTGCTGACGAGCGCTTTCTGATGTGCAGCACGTTTAAGGGTTTGCTCGCCGCGCAGGTGCTATCACGTGTGGATGCCGGCAAGGAGGATCTTGCCCGCCTGGTTCGCTACACCGAGAAAGACCTTGTTTTTACCTCGCCTGTGACGAAGGCACACGCCGCAGAAGGCGCGATGTCGGTCGGCGCGTTGTGCCAGGCCATCGTCGAAGTGAGCGACAACACGGCGGCCGTGTTGTTGATGAAAAGCGCCGGCGGTCCCGCCGGTCTGACGCAATTCGTTCGCGGTCTCGGCGATACGGTGACGCGCTCCGATCGGTACGAACCCGAGTCGAACAAAACTAGCGGGGTGCTCGACACCACGACACCGCGATCGATCACGACGTCGGCGAGCAAAATTCTGCTGGGGAACGTGCTGAGTCCCCAATCGCGTGCGCAACTGGAAAACTGGATGATTGCCTGCAAGCCAGGTTTGAACCGGCTTCGCGCAGCTTTGCCGCCGGACTGGATCGCGGGTGACAGACCCGGAACCAGCGTAGAAGAAGAAACCAACGACTATGCGATCGTGCGGCCACCACAGCGTGCGCCGCTTCTCATCGCAGCCTATTACGATGCGCCGGCGCTTGGCATGCCCGCTCGCGAGGCCGTCTTGCGGGAAGTCGGCGCTGCATTCGTGAAGTGGGCTTCGGATCGGACCTGATGACGGTTGGCCGGCGCAGCCCGCGGATCGATGTGATCCGCGGCGTCTCGATTCTTCCTGTTCTGTTTCATTTCATCGCGCGCGAGCAATCAATGTTCTAACTGCTCGCTCATGCCAAGTTCGGCGAAGACCTTCGACATCGTTCCGGAACGCCGCCACTCCAGCCATTTGATGTAGCAGGTTTGCGATGGTGGAAAGCTTGCGGGGAGACGCTGCCATTTTTCGTCGTTGCGAACGATCCACAGTATGGCGTTCACGATCTCGCGCGGATCGCGCCGTGGTCGGCCGACTTTTGGCGCGGTGTCGTGGTGGAACAGGTGGGCAATGCGTTGCCAATCTTCGTCGGACAGCAGGGATTCGAACATTTTCGGGCTTTAACCAGCTAGTACAAACTGATTATCCCAAATAGAGGTACGCTTCTAAATCGCGATGTCGTGCGTGAAAACGGCGCAGACCGAAAGATTGTTTCTGGTCCGACTGTGGTGGTTCAAGCGTCGATTTATCCGTTTTCACGGCACTAACGCGGTTTGCTCCGGGCGCTTTTCCTCGTGTTTGCGGTGCGAGGCGCATCTTTGGCCGGCAATGCGCCGCCGCCGTTCATCTGCTCCATCCACGACAAAGCGTCGACATACGACAGGAACTGCTGGAGATACCCAGGCGACAGTTCGCGCATCAGCGAGAGCGACCGATGCACGAGGCTGCTCGAATTGAGCGGACCGGCATTACCCGGCGCTTTCTTTAGCGACTGCCGCAACTGTTTCTCGGACCGAACCCTGGACCAGGTCTCCCGGAAGTAACCGAGTGCTTCCAGTTCCGGATAAGAGGCGTGGCGGGGGGCGGCCGCTGCAGGGTCGTTTCCATCGGCTGGCGCGTGGGCGATGTAGTTGACCAGTTCAGCCAGCGCTCCGCGAACGGCTTCGGCGGATGATGAGACGATGCGGACGCTAGCGTTGGCGTCGGTATCGGTGCTGGTGTCAGCGCCAGTTTCTGCATCGGCGGCCCCGGACGCAGCCCGTTCGAGATCGTCAGCATAAGCCTTGATCAGTTTGGACAGCCTGTCGTCCAGCAGACGCCGAACCTCGCCGCTATGGCCGGCCGCCCGCCGATCCAGCGCCTCGATGAAATGAAAGCGGATAGGATCCAGACGATCGGCGCCGCGCTTGCGCCATGCGTCGAGCGTTGCCCGCACGTCGCTTGTCTCAGCGCTCGCGCCATCGTCATCGCTCGCACTATCCAAACGAATCACGCTACTCACCGGGCTTCACCGTCGCAGTCGAAGGCCTCGGGACCGGTGCTATTTCCACGCGCCGGTTTTTGGCCCGGCCCTGGTCGTCGGCATTCGAACTGACGGGCTGCTGGGAACCGAACGCGGCCGCGAATACGGACGAGGAAGGAACGCCGGCATCGATCAATGCCCGGGTCACCGTCAGCGCGCGCTGGGCCGACAGCTCCCAGTTATCGGCAAAGCGACGGTTAGCCTCACGCACCTGCCGGTCATCGGTAAAGCCGCTCACCATCAGGATCTCGTCATTGGTCTTGAGGTAAGCGGACAGCGGCCCAGCGAGGCTCTTTAAAACATCCCGTCCTTCGGGCTGCAACTGATCGGAGTTCAACGCGAACAACACGCTGCCGTTAATGCCGATGCGTCCGTTGACCAGCGTCACGCGGCCCGCTGCCAGCGGGCCTGCCAGCGCCTGCTCCAGGGTCTTGCGACGCTGCGTTTCCATCTGACGCTGCTTGACCTCCTGCTCCAGCCTGGTCGACAGTTCCAGTTGCACGCCGATGACGCCCACCAGGATCAGCACGAAGGCGCCCAGCAGCACCGACATCAGGTCGCCGAAAACAGGCCATATGGGCGCCGCCGTCTCTACGCCGCCGTCGATTTCCTCGCTCATGCGGCTTCAGCTCCCGCAGCCGCCCGTTGACCGGCGAGCTGTTGCAGATCTTCGACGATCTGCTTCTGCGACATCACGCTCAGGTCGATCACTTCTCTCGCCTGCGCAACGTAATAGGCCAACTGCTCGTCGCTGCGCGCGAGGGATTTGTCCAGCGCGGCTTCGATACGCTGCAGGTGCGCGACCAGCGTGGTGTTCGACTCGCCGAACACCTGGACGGCCGCGCCGAATGCTTCGCCGAGGCTCGCCACTTCGACGGCGCTGCCGGTGACCTGAGCCGCAATCGCGCCCAGCTTGCCGGTCTCGAGCTCGACCTTGTCGGTGAAACGGGTGCCGACACGATCCAGCAGATCGGCCGACGTGGCGACCAGCGCGTCGACGGCCGAGCGTTGTTCGGTGGAGGCGTGGTTCACGGCATCGAGCAGCGTTTCGAGCGTTGCCAGCAGGCGGCTGCGTTCCTCCAGCATCGCGGTGTCGCGAACCATGCTGTCGGAGAGTTTCTGACGCAATTCGGCGACGACTTCCGCCGCGGCCTTGGGCGCTTCCGACGCGGCTTGCACGAGTTGCCCGATCTCGGCGATCGTGCTGCTCGCGTGCGCCTGGGTCTGGGACGCGATGTCGCGCGCGGTTTGCGCCAGCGTGTCGCAGATCTCCTGCTGCCGGCTCGCGGTGCGCGTACCAGCCTGTTCCCACTCCTTGCTCAACGCCGTGGCCATCGAACCGAGCGTCTCGGTCCAGGCCGCCAATCGCTGCTGGTCCCGCGCTGCGAGTTCCGCCTGCAGATTGGCCGCGGCCTTGGGGGCCTCCGCAGCCGCTTGTACGAGCCGGTCGATTTCGGCGATCGTGCTGCTCGCGTGCGCCTGGGTCTGGGTTGAGATGTCGCGTGCGGTTTGCGCCAGCGTGTCGCAGATCTCCTGCTGCCTGCTCGCGGTACGTGTACCCGCTTGCTCCCACTCCTTGCTCAACGCAGCGGCCATCGAACCGAGCGTTTCGGTCCAGACCGTCAGCCGTTGCTCGTCTCGTGAGGCCAATGCCGCCTGCAAATCCGTATGCGACTGTCCCACTGCGTGCAGCAGCGACGCCGAGTGCTGTTCGAAGGTCGCCGCGGCGGCGGCCAGGGCTTGCTGATTGTGGCCAGCCAGCTTCTCGCCGGCTTGCTCTTGCCGTGACAGGGCCTCGTTCCATGCAGCCGACACGCTGCCCGCCGTTGCGTCCAGGCGCGAGGAAACGCCTTCCAGCAGACCGGCCGAGCGGTGCTCGAAAGTCTCGGTGAATCGATCCAGCGACGTGCCCAGATGCTCGGTGAGCGCCTCGCTCGATCGCCGATGTTCCTCAAGCGCTTTGTTCCAGATGCCGGCGACAGTGGCGGTCGTGGTCTCGAATCCGCTCGAGAGCCCGTCCAGTTGCCGCTGCACGGCGTGCGTGACGGTCTCGTGCAGCGAGGCTGTCTCGCGCGCGAGACCCGCCATCGTGGCCTGCATGACCGGCTGCAGCGCCGCGCTGGCGGCGCGGGTGCTTTCGGCGACGCTGTCCTTCAACGACTGCTCCACGGAGGAAGCGAGGCGCGTGTAGGCGGCCTCGGCTTTGCCGTGGAAGGCGTCCTGGCTGGCGATCAGCCGCTCGTTTGAGGCGAGACTCTGCTGCTCGATGGCCGCCATCATCGTCTGCAGACGATCGACCAGCGTGGGCATCATCTCGGCCTGCCGCTGCAGGAGCTTGAAGCTTTCCTCGCGCTGATGCGTCTGTGAATAGATGCGCAAGGTCGTGGCGATCTTCACGTCGAGCATCTGCGCGGCGTCGATCCGCTCGCGACGGCACAACGCGGAAAGCAGTCCCAGCATCGCGGATGTGGCCACACCCGCAATCGAGGTGCCGAAGGCAAAGCCCAGCCCCTTGACCGGCGCGGCGAGCGACGCACGAATAGCCTGCAGGTCCGTCGCGCTTTCCAGCGCCATGCCGGTGCCGCGCAGGGTCGCCACCATGCCGAGGAGCGTGCCGAGCATGCCCAGCAACACGAGCAGGCCGACCAGATACGGCGTCAGCGCCGGGCCCGGCAGAGCCACGCGCTCACCCTCGACGCGCAGGCGCGCCGCATTGCGCAGGCTGGGATGCAACGTATCAAGCCAGGCGCCCAGGCCGGGTGGCGGCGCGGACAGGCCGGCAACCGCACGCGTCAGCGTGGACGTGGCCTGGCTGTAGCGTCGCAGTTCGAGCGCACCCGCCACGTAGCAGGCGCCAATCAACAGCGTGACCGCGAACGCCAGCGGATTCGAGCCGACGTAGCCGACACCGATCCAGCTCACCGCGGCCAGACCTACGAGAAAAACGACAAGATTGAGATATCTGGACATAGTGTCCCAGTTAGCTGGTGCGAAGGGCCGCGAGCAACCCTTCGACCGGTTGTAAACGAATTTCCAGTTCGGCCAGCAATACGCTCTGCATATCCTTGCGGAACGCGTCCAGCCAGGCGCCGGGCGTGGCGGGTGAGGCCGTGGCGGCGTTCTCCGGGGCGTCGGTTTCGGCATCGGCGCCGGCTAGCGTCTGTTGCTCCGCCAGGCGCAAACGCTCGAAGTGCCCCGCCAGCATCCCGGGCACGGTGGCCAGCAGGCTCCGCTCGCGTTCGCTGAGCGCGCGCTCCATCACGGCGTCCACTACCGCGAGCCGGGCCATGGCGGGCGTTCTGGCGGCCAGCATGGCGCGCAGGCGGCCGCGCAGGTTGCCGACGCCTGTCTCCATCGACTGCTGCATGGCGACGTAGCGCTGACGAAAAACCGCGTAGTCGGCCGGCGCATCCGCGGGCGCTCCCTGAGCGAGCGCTTGCGCCGCAGACCCGCGACGCTTTGCGGCGGCAAACACGCTATCGCCGGTGATGGCACTCGCCAGCGACGCGCGCACGCGAGCGCACTCGCTCTCTTCGGCGTCGCCGAAGGTTCTTGCGCCGGCGGCGACCGCAGGCGGATTGTTGTTCAGCGCCGAGGACAACGCGATCGCGTCGGTCCAGCCGAGCCACTGGCTGAGCCGGTCCGAGAGCGATTGGCTGGATTCGGGAACGTCGACGTCCGTCAGGCGAGCAAGTAAACGAATGAGCGCCGGGCCACTGAAAGCTGTGCGCTGTGGGGCTTGCACCATACCACCAGAGTCAAAAAAGTCAGCAGTTTACACGGCGGCGGGGTGAGGGATGCAGCCCCTTAATGAATGGGGCTGCCGAACCCGGGATTTCGGCGTGACAGCCAAGCCGTTCGTGACGTCTCGATTCCGGCCGCAATGCGCCGCCGCCGCGCCTGAAAAAGCCGATCGGCATTTTGCCACGTCCGGTCATTTCATCCGGCTGTCATAGCTTCACGACTAGGATGCCCCATCACCCCTGTCGCGCCCTGGTCCGGCACGGCAATCGCGGCTCACGTCGCACTGTGAGCCTGCCGTCCGGATTGGCGACCTTCCACCTCCCCTACAAAAACACCAGCCATGTCGAACAAGAAAATCGCTCAAGATTTGCCGACCGATCAGGGCGCCAGCATCGTCTCGCGCCGCGGGTTTTTGAAGTTTGCCGGTGCGTCGAGCCTGGCCACCGCCGCGGGCACGCTCGCTTCGGCGGCACGGGCCGCGAACGGTGCGCCCGACGGCACGCCGGAGCAGATCCACCTGACCTGGGGCAACGATCCGACGAGCGAGGTCACCGTGTCGTGGGCGTCGCCGGCGCCGGCAGTCAATCCGAAGGTGCGCTTCGGCGGTGCGGGCGCGACGAAAGACACGGTGCACGGCGTTCAAAGCACCTATACCGATGGCATCAACGGCGAGGTCGTGTTCACCTACCACGCGCGTCTGCGTGGCCTGAAGGCCGACACGAGCTACGAATACGAGGTGAGCGCCGACAACGACAGCAATGCGGCGCAGCCCTTTACCGCGAGCTTCCGCACTGCGCCCCGCGGCCGCGCGCCGTTTCGCTGGACGAGCTACGGCGATCTCGCGACGCCCAACACCGGCTGGGTCCTGTCGTCGCCGCAGAGCCGTTTTGCGGTTCAGGCGGTCGAGCGGTTTCAGCCCCTGTTCCACTTGCTCAACGGCGATCTCTGCTACGCCAATCTGAACCCGACGCACCAGCCCGACGTATGGCGCGATTTCGGCAACAACTGCCAGACCTCGGCGTCGAACCGTCCGTGGATGCCTTGCCCGGGCAATCACGAGCTCGAATTCCACAACGGCGAACAAGGTCTCGCGTCGTATCTCTCGCGCTATACGCTGCCTGAAAATCACACGCGCTTTCAGGGGCGCTGGTACAGCTTCCGCGTGAGCTCGGTACTCTTCATTTCGCTCGATGCGGACGACGTGGTCTATCAGGATGCCGCCGCGTTCGTTGCCGGTCCGAGCCCACTCGTGCCGGTCGCGAGCACCGGCAATCCGCCGATTCAGCCGGGCACGTCGCTCTATGTGCGTGGCTATAGCGAGGGCGAGCAGACCCGCTGGCTCGAGCGGACCTTGCGCCGGGCAGCGGAAGACGACGAAGTCGACTGGATCATCGTGCAGATGCATCAGGACGCGCTGAGTTCGTCGAAGACCGGCAACGGTTCGGACAAGGGCATCCGTGAAGCCTGGCTGCCGCTGTTCGACCGCTACGGCGTCGACCTGGTGCTGTGCGGACATGACCATGATTACGAGCGCAGCTATCCCGTGCGCGGCTGCAATCACAACAAGGGCACCGATATCGCCACGGGGCGCGTGGTCGATACGTTGCAGCCGCGGCCGGTGATGTCGGCGGTGTCGTCGGGGGCGTCGACGTTCGATACGAGTCACGGCACCATTCACCTGATTCTCGGCGGCGGCGGGACGAGCGCGCCGCTCGATGTGTATGGGGTGGATGCCGGTACCGGCTTGCCGCAGGCGCGCATTTTCACGCGGCCGAATCGTCCGGTTGCCGGGACGGCTGCGGGTACCTTCGTACGCGCGAGCGCGGATGCGGTTGAAGATGCGATCTGGTCGGCACAACGCGATACCGGGACGGGTTACGGCATCGCGGTGTTCGATCATGATCCGGGGCATCCGGGCGGCGAGACCACGGTGACGATGAACTACTATCACGCGCCGGGGGCGGACCAGAACCCGACGCAGAACTATGAGTTGTTCGAAACGATCGAGTTGAAGAAGAAACGGCGAGGGTAAGCTCGACGTTATTTCAGCCGTCGCGATCTGAAGCCCGGCAGCGTCCGGGCGTCAGGACTCCACGCAAGGTGGACGGCCTGCTCGACGGCTGCCTTGAACTGCGCGTCGCTCGTCCATATCGGAATGCGCGTGCGAAAAAAATCCGCCCACTGAAACTCGGCGAAAGGTTCGGGCGTCTTCAGATAGCCTCCTGCGTCCCGCACGAACGCGGCAATGCTGCGGTACGGGTCGTCGGTGAGGGCGGAGACTTCGTCGGGAATCGCGGAAATGGCGCGCAGGATGCCGCGTTCGTCGTAGGGATGCACCCAGCGTTTTGCAATCACCGTGTCCCAGAACTTCTCGTCCGCCAATTGCGACAGATCGTCGACGACCATGGCGAATGCTTTTTTGATGCCGCCATCCCACAGCGCACGCGCGAGGTGATGGTGGTCGATGACGTAGTGTTTGTCACGCTTGCCGATGACGGTTGGAATCGGCGCGCTTTTCAGAAAGTCTTTCAAAGACTTTGCATCCATCGCCAGAAGGTGTTTTCGTTTTGCGTCGACTTCCAGCATGCCCACCGTTGCCTGAAGCGGGCGCAGTTGTTCAATGTCGACACTCGTTATCTTTGCCATCGATGAGCCTCCTTATCCGGGGGCCATTCTACTGCGGCGCTTAATTCGACAGCCCGTTTTCACTATCTCTCGCTCGCGCGAATTTTTTTCGATGCACCCGCGCTTCACGGTCGTACCTGGACTCCTGCGGATAGACGCGGTAGGCTGTGAGTGCTGGTGACTCTGTTTGGCTATGCTGGTCTTAAACGACAACGTGGAGCCTGCACATGGACGTGAGCACGGAAACGCTGGTGGAATTGCTACGGGAAGTCGAAGCCAACGACCCGATCGACTACGCGGACCTTCCATTTGGAGAACAGGAACTCAGGCGCCTTGTCATGAGTTCACTCGTCGAGCGTCACCACATGGTCGAAGCAGGCAATATGTCGATCTCCGACATCCACGCGCTGTATCTGCTGAGCACCGCCAAGCTTGTTCTCGAGAATACGGTGCTGCACGCGCGGCTGCTTCTGCTCCAGGGGCAACAGGTCGATGTGCGCTCACTGTTGGCACCGTTTACGCTCAGGGGCAAACCTTAACGGGCGGTAGCAGTTTCTGCACCACGCCGCGCACGGATCGTCGGATGAATCGTGCGTGCATTGATCGCGCATCGATCACAAAGGGAACTAGCTCGTTGCCGACAAAAAGCTGACAACTCCGGACGAGAAAATTGTCTCTCCCGAGGCGAATGTTCTACTACATCGCCGTGTAGTCCCGCGTGGCCGCGATGCGGAGAATACCCGCGCGGGCCCGCACTCCCGTACGGATTTCGCGGCCATTCAGCACAGATTGTTTTTTCGCATTAGCATACGAAGCATGCCCAGTGCCGTCCGGCGGCGTGAATCCCCGGACCCTTTTGCCGCTGGACGATCAACGTGTGCGGGCCACGCAGTCATCCCCACATCAATCCATCGCAGGCTCAGACTGCGAACCTGCCGTTCGACATGGTCTCAGGGCGAACGGCTCTCATCAATCCAATCGTCTCGATTGAACGAATCGTTGGTTAATATGAGGAATGTACGCAGATCATTGATAGTCGGAGTGCTTCTCATCGAGCTGGTATTCGGCGCTTTTTTACTGTTACAAAAAAGCCATCGCTCGACGGCCGACACCGACGTCACGACGAACGGCTCAGTGGAAGTGGCCGCGGTTTCCCCGCAATCGGGCGACACCCATGTGATCGCGGGAAGTGTGGTCGGCGCAGCGCCGCTCTCGGGCAACGCGGCGACCGGCTCCGGGCAGTCCACGGTTGGGACAGTGGTGCCGGCATCGGACTCGCAGCCAGTTAAAGCCGTCGAACAGGCGCCACGGCCGGCCACGCGAGCACGCGAATCGGTCGCCGCTCGTGGTCACGTTGAATCGAAGACCGACCCAGCTTCACGAACCGAAAGCAGGAGTGACAGTCTGCATCGTCATGGCCTGAATCCGGTTGCCTCCGCGATGACGGATCAACTGGTCAAACAATCCGCCGGACTCGATCCGTCATTGCCGCCTCCGCCGGTGCAGCCTGGCCGTAACGATCCATATCGTCCCGGCTCGAATCCGGTTGCGGCTGCGATGACGGATCAGCTTGTCAAAGAGTCGGCGAAACTCGATCCATCACTGCCGCCGCCGAGCCAGCCCAACCTGAAGTAAGCGCGCGACACGAAGCGTGGGCTGCTACCGGTAGAACACGTAGTCCGCGAGATAGGGCGAGCTTCCGGTCTCATGTTCCGTCGAACACGGCGCCGTTGGCGCTAACCCGCCGACGGTATGCACGCGCTGCACATACCGCACTGCTGACAGTGTGCCGTTGCCGGACGTGCTATGCGTTTCGAGCAACAGTTGCGGTATGCTCGCCCGCGTTTCGCTGGGCTGCTGTGCGAGCACATGGCCTACGATCCGGCTGCCGTCTTCCGCTTCCCAGGACGGCCCTGCGCCGTGTCGAACCGCGGCGTGACCGCTCGCGTCGTAGAGCGTGGCTTGCGGACTCTTGAACACCCATCGCAGACTATGCTGCGCGTCGAATTCACACGAATAGTTCTGCACGCCGGACGCGGCGAGTGTCATCACACGCTCGGCCTGGGGTGGGTCGATGGATGCATTCGACGGACTCGCGGGTGGCATGGCACACGCGGCTAGCATGGATACGGCGATGGTGGCGAAGCTTGCTTGCGAAACATTCCTGAGCATGGATATCACCTCGAGTGACGCGCGGCGCGTGGCGGTTGCGGCCGTTGAGCACGGCTCGTGAACCGGATAGTCGGGATAGTACGCGTGATCTGATGCATGCCGGGAATCTGCGTGCACCTCTGCCTCGGCTTCTACCTGGACGCGGTTGACCCGAAGCCGATCGGCAACACCCACTCGGTGTATCCTCCCGCGTGTAGGACCTGCTGCGCCTGTTATTCGGACATGCCGTGTATATCTTCGCGAAAACCCGGCGCGAAAACCGACAACGTCGCTGTCCCGCACAGCGAGCGAAAAGGAGACAAGCCAATGAACGACAACCAGTCGTACTCCTGTCTGTGCTGTAGCGATTCCCCGAGCGCGGTCTTTACCCGGCGGCGCTTTCTCACCCTGGCAGCCGAAAGCGCTGCGGCGCTTGCTCTCTTCCCCAGTCTCGCCTACGCGGATTCTGTCCCGAGCATCGCTTACGAGTCGGTTCCCAATCTGCTGCGTCTTCCAAACGACGTCTATTTTGGCGAGTGCTCCGGCGTGAGCTTCAACTCGAAGGGGCATATTTTTGTGCTCTCGCGCGGCAACTCGATCGGCCCGGCCTACGGCGCGGCCGCGGCCCAGCTCCTCGAGTTCGCGCCGGACGGTCGGTTCGTCCGCGAAATCGGCCACAACCTCTATGCCTGGTCGTTCGCACACACGGTCAAGGTGGACCGGCACGACAACATCTGGGTGACCGACAAGGGCTCCGACATGGTGATCAAGTTCACCCCGGAGGGACGCGTAGCCATGGTGTTTGGCCGCAAGCAGGAAGCGGCGGACGAGGAAACCGGTCCGCTCAAGCATCCGAATCCGCCGTTGCCGTCGGAGCCGGGCCGCTTCAGACAGGTCACCGACGTTGCGTGGGACAGCGCGGACAACACCTATATCAGTGACGGATATATCAACTCCCGCGTGGCGAAAGTCGACAAGGACGGCAACTGGCTCAAGTCGTGGGGCGACCGCGGGACCGGTCCGGGTCAGTTCCATACGCCGCACAGCATCGCCGTCGATGCCAAAGGTCTCGTCTACGTCGCGGATCGCAGCAACCGTCGCATTCAGGTCTTCGACGGCGAGGGCAATTTCCAGCGGCAGTTCACGATCGACGTACCGGTACCGCCCGGCGCCCAACCTGCAATCGGCAACGTGCCGGACGAAGCCACGATAGCCGCCGGCACTTTTGCACCAGGCTCACCGTGGGCGATCTGCATTTCTCCGGGCCCGAATCAGGTGCTCTACAGTTCCGACGCGTTTCCGGGGCGCATCTACAAAATGACGCTCGAAGGAAAACTGCTTGGCGTGCTGGGTCAATCCGGCAAGCAACTGAAGCAGTTCGGCTGGATTCATCAAATGGCGTGTCCTTCCGAGAACGTGCTGTATGTCGCCGAGCTTCTTAACTGGCGCGTGCAGAAGCTCCTGTTGCGTCCTTCATAGCCAGGGTTGGCCGATCAACCTCGATAACGCCGCGCCCGGCTTTCGTCTCTTCACGCTCGCGCCGACGCCGACGCCGATAACGTAAACGCTATCGGCCCATCCGGTTTCCTCATTGGAGCCGATGCCTGCACGTCCGTACACTTGTCGCTCGGTGCGTGCAAGTGAGCATCGCGTTGCGCAGCGCTAAAAGACGCCACTGACGATGATGAATGGCCACCAGACCATCTGGACGGAGACACGATTTGGACAAAGACATCATTCCCGTATCGGCCGCGGCGGCGCAGCCTGCCCGCTTCAATTTTCGCTGGCACGTTCTGATCTGGTTGCTGATCGGCGGGATCATCAACTATATGGACCGCGCCAGTCTTTCGATTGCCGCGCCCGGAATGATTCAGGAGCTTGGCCTGACACGCACGCAGATTGGTCTGCTCGGGAGCGTGTTCGCGTGGACCTATGCGGTGATGCAGTTACCGGCGGGCTGGGTGATCGACCGTTTCGGCGCGAAGCGTGCGTATGCGCTCGGCATGATCTGGTGGAGTGTTGCGACGTGGCTGACGGGCGTAGTGGGTTCGATCTCCGGCCTGCTCGTGATGCGTGCGTTGCTCGCGGTGGGCGAGGCGCCGTGCTGGCCGACCTCGGCGAAAATCACGGCGGCGTGGTTCCCGGCCAAGGAACGCGGCTTTGCGACCGGCGTGTGGGATTCGTCGTCCAAGTGGGGACCGGCACTCGCGCCCGCCATGCTGGTTGCGTTAATGGTCGCGTTCGGCTGGCGCTCGCTATTTCATGTCACCGGCGCGGTTGGGATCGCGTTCGCGCTCCTGTTCCTGTTGCTGTATCGCAATCCGGTCGACAGCAAACGACTGTCGAAGGACGAGCTCACCTATATCGAAGCGGGTGGCGGCGGTCACGAACGGTCGCTCGCGACCTCCTCGCTCAAATGGCGTTCGCTGTTCGGCCGCCGCAGCGTGTGGGGCATGATCCTCGGCTACTTTTGCACCATCTGGCTCTGGAACATTTTCCTGGTGTTCTTGCCGCTCTATCTGCTCGACCGTTTTCACATCTCGTTCGCGCAACTCGGTGTGGTCGCGGGCATTCCGTGGGCGGGCGGCGCGCTGGGTGAAATCGCGGTCGGCTATCTGGCGAAGAAAATCGTCGACCGCCATCTCGCCTCGGCGATCGATGCGAAGCGGCTATTGATTGCGTGCTGCTCGGCAGGCGCGGCGGTGTGCGCGATCGCGTTGCCGTTCACTCATGCGCTCAGCGTGACACTCGTGCTGTTCACCGTCGGCCTCGCTTTCATTGCGGCCGTGGTCGGCTCGGCATGGGCGCTCGCGGCGGATATCGCGCCGTCGTCGATGATTGCGTCGGTGAGCGCGATCCAGAATTTTGGCGGCTATTTCGGTGGGGCGTTTTCGCCGGTCGTCGCGGGTTTTATTGTCGACCGCACCGGCTCTTATGCGCTCGCATTCATCTCCGGCGGCATCATTGCCGGATGTGCGGCGCTGTTCTACTGGTTTATGGCCCGCCAACCGATCGTCGACGAAGCGGCCGCGCCGGCGGGCTGATGCGGGGCCGCGCACGAGGCCGCCATGCTCGACCAGTTCGCGGTCAGCATGGCGCCTGACTTCGCTTCACTGGGTCAGGACCTCTGCGCCCGAGCTGGCGTCACGCCCTCACTGCGCCGCTATTGCTCCCTTGCTACACGGGCAATTCGATCCCGGACGACGCCAATCGCCTGTTTGAGCGCGTAGACATCCTGGAAGTAACGCTGCGGCATCCGGATCTGATTGGCATGCGCGTCGATGTGTTCGATCTCGTCCTGCCATTGTGCAATCTGGTCCCGCGTAGGACGGCTGTTTTTCCATATCTCGTCTTCGAGCGCCTTGATCTCGCGATACCAGACCACCAGGCGTTTCTTTATCCGCGCCTCCGCCATACGCGGCAGCGCCTGTAGCAAGCCCAGCAGCAATGCCATGAAGGGGAGCAGGATCAAGAGGCGTCGTTCGATAAAGCTGGCTAGCCAGAATGGCAGGTAGCGCTGCAGGAAGGGACGCCCGGTTTTGAAGTAGCGCTCGCTCTCGTCGGAAAGAGGAAATTCCTCGGTGTTCAGATTCGGAAACACGCCGAGCGGCGTGAAGTAGTCTTCACCGCCGTGGACCGTTTTGGCCGCGTCCAGCAACAGATAGACCAAGGCGGGGTGCAGCGTGTCTTTGGCGACGAGCAAGGCAGTGGCAGCGAGTAGCGTGACGTCGGTTTGCGGCAGATCGTTGGCGATGCTGGTCGCCGCACGCGGGAAAATAACCTTGGATAGCGACGGGAATTTCTGCACCAGCGCATCGGCCTGCGCAAAGCTCATCAGTTTGAGATTGCTGTTCAGCAGCGTTGTCTGCATCGGCGCATCGGGCCTGCCGATAAAGAAAGCCGCATCCAGTTGCCCGCTTTCGAGCGCCTGATAGGCCCTGGTTGCGTCCATTTCGAGCAACGTCGTATTGTCCCGCGTGACACCGCTGTACCCGAGCAATACCTGGGAGACGTTCAGCAGGCCGCTGCCGGGAACGCCGATTGAAACCTTCTTGCCGCGTAGTTGCGCCAGCCGGTTGATGGTGGGCTCGCCACGGTAGAACACCCAGATCGGTTCATAGGAGACGGCGGCGATCGTCTTCAGGTCGTCGGTTTCTTTCGGGCTGGTGGTGCCGGACTGGATAAAACCGACTTCGTATTCGCTGTTCGGATCTCTCAGGCGCTGATAGTTTTCACTCGAACCCGATGAACTGCGGATATCGAGCTTGATGCCGTCACGCTTCAGGATGGGGGCATAGCGATCGGCAAAGCCGCGATAGATCCCGTTGTCCGCGCCGGTTGTGATGACGATCGTGTGCCGGAAAGCGGGTTCGAGTATGACGGCTATTCCCCAACCGAGCAGCGCCATCAACAGTATCGTGCCGGCAATGAGAAGCCGCCGGCGACCCGGTGTCATGGCAGGTTTTTCGTTGCGATGAAGCGCTGGGTTGTGCCTGGGCATTGTTCGCCTCTCTAACAGCCAGCCTGGATAATGCAGTGCCTGGAACGCCTTGTCTACATCCGCTCAAGGTCGCGCGCCGTCGGGCACGAAGACGTAGCCATGACTGCGGACGGTCTGGATGAACCGCGGAGAGGAGGGGTTCGTTTCGAGCAGCCTGCGCAGCCGCCACACCTGGACGTCGACCCCCCGGTCGGTATGATCGTCTTCCGGGCCATGCAGCAATTCAAGCAGGCGTTCCCGGGTCAGTGTCCGCATCGGGTTACTGACGAAGATCTTCAGCAGCGCGAATTCTCCCGCCGATAGTATGTGCCGGTTGTTCTCCATGTTGAGCGTGCGTAACTGAAGGTCCAGCGTGAACGGACCGATTCCGACGACTTCGGGTTCGCCCCGCACGGTAACCGGCGCCGACTGGGTTCGTCGACGCAAGACGGCCCGCATGCGCGCAAGAAGTTCGCGAGGATTGAACGGCTTGCCGATGCAGTCGTCGGCGCCCATTTCGAGTCCGACGATCCGATCCGTGTCGTCGGGCCCTGAGGCGAGGATTACCGGGACGGTATTGCCGTCGGCGCGTAGTTTGCTCAGCGCGGCGAGCCCGCTCACGCCGTGCATGATCTGGTCGAGGACGATCAGATCGGGTGGCTCCCGCTCGATCTGCTCCCCGAGCGATCGCATCTCATGCAAAACGGATACCGCCATTCCCTCTCGTCCGAGAAAATCGGCCAGCGAGCCGAGTAGTTCGACATCGTCGTCAACGACCAGTATTTGAGTTGCCATAGTAAGAAAATCGAACGCATAGGCCGGCAAGCAGGGTTGCAGCAACGTTGGCTGCCCTATCACGGTTGCCGGGTTTGCCGCGCCGGCTTTCGGTGCCGTCAGGCGGCTCGTGACTCGCAAACGTTGTGCTCCAGCTTCTTTAACGGAGCACCGTGCGGCAATCCGTCGGTGGGTTTTGATTTTTTATTTTGGCGTCGCGATCGTGTCGATGGTCTCAAGCATCCGGCGTGACGGTGCGGGATAACCTTGAGTTTCCTACCCTGGCGCGCTAAATTGCGGCTCGCGGCTTATCGCGCTTGCCTTCGGGGCGCTGTCCACGACCCCAATCACCCGGTTTGTAACGTGTTCGCAAGGAATACTGATGTCGGATCGGCCTGCCGGCGAAGAAAACGATGTATACGAGCAACCGTCCGGGCGTAGCGAAACTTCGCTGACTGGGTGGGTTGCCGCGGGTCTTGCGGTCCTGCTCGGCGCCCTGAGCTTTTTGAAAACCCTGCCCGTCGATCTGCGCTGGAGCGCGGTGCTGGCGAGCGCGTGCCTGAACGTGTTCATCGTCACGCTATGGCAGGCGGCAATGACACGCACGCCACGTGATCCGGTGCAGGAGTCAGGCTGGAAGCGGGGCGTAAGCTTCATCAGGCAACTTGTCCGGCAAGATGCCGAGGCGCCGTCATTGAACCTCGCGCTCCAGGATTTCCACTGGCAACCGTGGGGCGTGGCCGTATGCGGCTGTCTTTCCGTTGCGATCGCCGCGACGGCGTTGCAGCCTTTTTCTCCCGCCGCGCTAATTCACGCGATGGTCTCGTCGTCGTTTGTGATCGTTAGCGGCGCAGCGGCGCTGACGCTGGCTTTTCTCACGCTCGTTGCCGAACGCTTCTATGCACAGGACGCGGCGCAATCCCGTGCCTCGCTATCGGCGTCGCTCGCCGGCATGCTGCGCGTTCTGGTGGTGTGTGCGCTCGCCGCGGCGTTGTCGGCGGCGTGGCTGGTCTACCTGCATACGGCGCTCGATCTGCTGGTGCATGTCGCGGCGGTGTTCACTGCGGCGATTGCCGTCGAAATGATGATCCGCGCCACGCTTCTGTGGTTCTTCACCCCGCGCACGGCGGCAAACGTAGCGCATGTGCCGTCGAGCATCGTCGCCGGAATGCTGCGTTATCGCCGCTCGCCGTTCTCGTCGATCGGCGCCGAGTTGCATGACCGCTACGGTATCGATCTGCGTCAGAACTGGGTGCTGCGCAGTTTTGTGCGGCTGTTGCCCGTCACCGTCGTGGCGATGGTGGCGTGCGCGTGGCTGTTGACGTCCGTTGTCGTGCTGGGCCCGTCGCAGCGCGCGGTGTACGAACGGTTCGGTGCGCCGGTCGCGGTTTGGCCGCCGGGTCTGCACTTCGGTATGCCCTGGCCGTTCGGCAAGGCGCGCGTTGTCGACAACGGCGCCGTGCATCAGATCATCGTATCGGGCGGCGCCGACGACAGCAGCGTCGCGGCGCCAGCCACGTCCGCGGATGGCCCGACGCCCGAACAGTTGAATCGTCTTTGGGACGTCGAGCATCCCTGGGATACGAGTCAGGTGATCGCGGGCGCCACCGGCGAGCAGCAGAGTTTTCAGATCGTCAATGCCGACGTGCGGCTCGACTACCGCGTGGGCTTGAGCGATACGGCGGCGCGGGCGGCGCTGTACCGCTCGGTCGATCCGGAGAGCACCGTTCGCTCGATCGCCAATCGCGAGGTGGTGCATTACCTCGCCTCGCATACGCTGCAGGCTTTGCTTGAGACGAGTCAAACCGTCATGGCCGAGAGCGTGCAGCGTGCCGTTCAACGGCAACTCGACCAGCTCGCCAGCGGCATCGAAGTCGTGGCGGTGGTGATCGAGAGCGTGCATCCGCCGACGGGAGCGGCCGCGGCCTATCACGACGTGCAGGCCGCGCAGATTCGCGCGCAGGCGAGTGTCGCCGAGGCGCACGGTTTTGCGGCGGGCGTGCTCGGCAACGCGCAGCAACAGGCGCTGGCGGGCGTCGCGCAGGCGAGCGCCCGGGCGGCCGACACGATGGCGGCGGCGCGTGTGCAGCAAATCAATTTCGAAGCCGACACGATCGCATACCGGCTTGGCGGACCGGCGTTTCCCTTCGAGTACTACCTGAGCAAGTTGCAGCAAGGATTGCAGAACGCGCGCATCACGGTGATCGACGACCGGCTGACTGCCGAGCGCCGGGCCACCATCGACCTGCGCTCGTTGACTGCGGGCGACCTCGCCGGGATTCCGCACGGCAATTGACGTCTTTGCTGCGTCGCACGCGCGTCAGCGTCATGCAGATACACACGCCAACTGTCGGCGAAGCTGTTTTTAAGGTGACGATATGAGTTTGTTCCATTCGCATGCAGACGGTCATGGTCACGATCATGGGCATCACCATCATCATCACGATGGCGGCGCTGTGCAGGCCACGGGCGGCGGTCCGTTCTATATACGGGTTCTGCTGGCGGTGCTTTGCGTCGTTGTGGCGATCGCGGTGGCGAGTTTCATCTCCGTGCGTGCAGGCGAAGCTTCGGTGATTACGCGCTTCGGTCAACCCGTGCGCGTGCTGCTCGAACCGGGCCTCGCGTGGCGTCTGCCGGCGCCGATCGAAGCGGTGGTGCCGGTCGATCTGCGCTTGCATACGACGTCGAGCGGTTTGCAGGACGTGGGTACGCGTGACGGCTTGCGCATCATCGTGCAGGCCTATGTTGCGTGGCACGTCGCCGCGGACCCGAACGACGTGCGCCGTTTCGTGCGGGCCGTGGGCAACCAGTCCGACGAAGCCGCGCAGCAGATCCGTTCGTTGCTCGGCTCGTCGCTGCAGACTACGTCGGCGGGTTTCGACCTGGCCTCACTGGTCAACACGGATCCTTCCCACGTCCGCATCGCCGCCTTTGAAGATGCATTGCGCCGCCAGATCGACGCGCAACTGTATTCGGCGTACGGCGTGCATGTCGTTCAGGTGGGCCTGGAGCGCCTGACGCTGCCGGCCGTGACGCTGGCGGCCACTGTCAGCCGCATGAGCGCCGAGCGCGAGACGGTGGCCGCGCAGCGCACCGCCGACGGCAACCGCGAGGCCGCGCAGATTCGCTCGGATGCGGACCGCGATGCGCGGCTCGCCGTCGCCGATGCGAATGTGAAAGCGGCGCAGATCGAGGCGCAGTCCCGCCAGGACGCTGCCGCGATCTACGGCAACACTTACGCGGGCAATCCGCGGCTCTACACGATGTTGCGCTCGCTCGACACACTCGACGCGGTGGTCAGCGCCAATACGAATCTGATTCTGCGCACTGATGCCGCGCCGTTCCAGGCCCTGGTGCAGGGTCCCACCGGACTGGGGGCCGAGCCGGTGGCGCAGTCCGGCACAAGCACGGCGTCCACTTCGAAAAAAGTCAGGTCCACGCGATGAGTACGGACACCGGCTTGCCGCCGCTCGGCCCGGGCGCCCAGGCGGTGCGACTCTCGTTCTGGTTTGTTGCCGGGCTGGTCGTGCTCGCCGCTTGCGCATGGGCCGGGTCGAACATCCGGCGCATTCCGCCTGATAGCCGGGCAGTCGTGTTGCGGTTCGGTTCGTTCGTGCGTACCCAGGATGCGGGCCTGCTGATCGCGTGGCCGCGTCCCTTCGAATCGACGTTGCTGGTGCCTGGCAGCGCACGGGTCCTGGAGCAACGCATCCAGTCGCTCGAACGCGATCCGCGAGCACGCGCGGTGGATCTGAATTTGCCGGAAGCGCCTCCCCCGGCTCAAGGACAATTCAGCGCGGGGAGCGTGATCGGGCCGCAGGATATGCCTCCCGGCCCACCGCCCGCGCCGGACGACGTGGCCGGTCCGGGCATCACGCCTCCCGGTGCGCGCTTGCCCGACGCGCTGGCGGGCTCCGGCTATGTGCTCACCGGCGACAAAGGCGTGTTGCAGTTGCGCGCCACGCTGTACTACCGCGTGGTGGATCCCTATGCCTATGTCCTGCAAAAAGATCAGCTTGCCGCGGCGCTGGAGCGGATCGTGTCGGCATCGGCGGTCGATGTCGTTGCCCAGCGCGATCTGGATGCGATTCTCGTCGCACGTCCCGAGTTGATGTCGGCGGATCAGCAGGTGGCCGTGAAGCGTGAGCGTTTGCGCGGCGACCTCGCGCAGGAAATCCAGCGCCACTTGCGTCAGCTCGATGCGCAGCACGCGGGACTCGGCGTTGAAGTCGCGCGTGTCGATGTCGAAGTGGCCTTTCCGGCACCGGCCGTGAGCGCGTTCAATTCGGTGCTGACCTCGCTGCAGGTGGCCGAGCGCAGCATGGCCGAAGCGCGCACGTCCGCTGAAAAGACTCGCCAGGATGCGCAGCAGGATGCCGACCGGATCGTGCAGAACGCTCAGGCCAACGCGGTTGAGCGCGTGGCTACCGCACAGGCTAAAACCTTGACCATCCAGCAACTGGAGGCACCGCTTCGCACCAACAGCGATCCGGGGCTGCTGGCGCGCGTGTATCGCGACCGCGTCCGGTCGATCCTCGCGAAAGCGGCCAGCGTGACAACGGTCGAACCGCACGACACATCGAATCTGATCCTGCCGGGGAACGCACGATGAGCACGACGGGCGAGCACGCAATGCACACGGGCGATCGCACCTCGCACGCGGATGAAGCGAACCGCATCGAGCAGGGGCGTGCGATTGTTTTGTCGGCCGCCGAGCAACGGGGCGTTACTCGGCAAGTCGCGCTTGCGTTGCTGGCCGGCGGTCTGCTGATTCTATCGACGGCATGGCACACCTTCGCTCCGGCGGATGAAGCGCTTGCCCAGGTGCTTGCCGGGCTTGCTTCGCTGGTCGTCGCGGGACCGGTGTTCGCGGGCGCGTGGTATAGCCTGAAGTCGCCCAGTCTGCACGGCGTGACGGATCGGCTGATCGCGCTCGCCATGCTGGCGGCGTGGGCGGTAGGAGACATGGCGACGGCCGCGTTGTTGCCGATCGTCATGACGTTCGGACACGCACTCGAAGAGCGCAGCGTGCTCGGCTCGCAGGAGGCGATCCGGGCGCTCGGCCGGCTGACCTCGGGCAAGGTGCGGCGCGTGAAGGCGGATGGCTCGATCGAAGAAGTGCCGTATGACGCGGTGCAGGCAGGCGACCATATCGAAGTCGTGGCCGGCGCGCGGATTCCTGCCGACGGTGTCGTTCAGCATGGCGACTCCAGCGTCGACAATGGACCGATTACCGGCGAGTCGGTGCCGCTCGATGTCGAACCGGGTACGGCGGTATTCGGCGGCGCGATGAATCTCGACGGGCCGCTGCGTATCGAAGTCACCCATGCGGGCAAGCAGTCGACGCTCGGCAAGATCATCGAGTTGATGCAGCGTGCCGAGCAGGCCAAGCCGCCGATCACACAGATGCTCGAGCGCTACATGGGCGGTTATTTGTGCCTCGTCCTGCTGATTGCGGCGATTGTGTGGTTCGTCTCGGCGAATGCATCGGCGATGCTGGCCGTGATCGTCGCGGCGTGTCCTTGCGCGCTGGTGCTCGCCGCGCCATCCACGGCCATTGCAGGCATCGCAGTGGGCGCGCGTCACGGCATTCTGTTCCGCAGCGCCGCGTTTCTCGACAAGTTTGCGCAGATCGATTCGCTGGTGATCGACAAGACCGGCACGTTGACCTACGGCGAATTGCGGGTCGAAGACGTGATGCTGGAACCCGGCGCTGACGTGGCGCAGGTTCTCGAGCTCGCGGCGCGGCTGGGCGGCAGCAGTGCGCATCCGGTGAGCCGCGCGTTGCTGCGTTACGCGCTTGAAGCCGAACCGGTTGGATTCGAACGGACGCCATTCGAACACGCTCGCGAACTACGCGGTTTGGGCGTTGTGGCGGAGACGCCGGAAGGTACCGCGGTGCTGGGCCGCGCTGGCTTGCTCGCGGATTACGTGCAGGCGTTGCCGGAGCCGCGCCGCGAAATCGAAGGGCCGTGTGTCGGTCTTGCATTGAACGGCCGTCTGCTCGCGTGGTTCGGATTCGCCGACGCGCTGCGTGCGGAAGCCAAGGATGCGTTGGCGGAGTTGCGGGAACTCGGGCTGACGCGCCAGACACTGTTGACCGGCGACCGCGAACCGGTGGCGCGCAAACTGGCAGCGGAGACCGGCATCGCCATCGTCGTCGCGCAGGCGCTGCCGCACGACAAGCTCGATTACGTCGTGCGGGAAATGGCGGCTGGTTATCATCCGCTAGTGGTGGGCGATGGTCTGAACGATGTGCTCGCCATCAAGGCCGGTCCCACCAGCATCGCGATGGGAGAACGAGGCATCGACATTGCCGTGGCGTCGGCGGATGTCGTGCTGCTCGGCGACGACTTGCGTCGTATCCCGACGTGTGTCCGCCTCGGGCGGCGCTGTCTGCAGACAGCGGCGATCAATGCAGCGATTGGCTTGGGGTGGACTGTCGCAGTGATCGCACTGGCCGCAACAGGTGTGCTTAGCGCGGTTTGGGTCGCGCTGTTGCATAACCTCGGCACTTTCATCGTGATCGCCAACGCGGGCCGGCTACTGCGCATGGACGAAGGGGGTCATCCGGACGGTCGTCAGCAGTAGCTTCAAGGCTCCACACGCGCCGACCCTCAAGCGATTCCTAGCGCTTGCAATATCGGTAGATGTATTTCAGCAAAGCGATTCGCTTTTGCAATCAGATCGCCGCGGGTGTCGAGCGGACTAACGGAAACGCTCTCTGCGGCGTGAGCCGGTGTGGGGTTCGCGTGCAAAGCAGCTTCGGCGAATTCGGCCCATTGTGTGGGCTCCCCTAAGTGGCGCTGCCTTGCCAACAGGAAGAGCTGCGGCACACGGGGAATCAGAATGCCCGATCCGGACACTGGGCTGACCAGAAATTGCACGTCCCCATGCAGGAGCGCCTGCTCGCAGATAGCGGCGTTCAGCTTCTCCGATGTCGGACGAGCGAGCGCGATGCGCGCCTCGTCCTGTACGTTCAGCAACACGCCGGCTCCCACGAGCAAGGTCATGGCCTTGACGATGACGGGGAGCGTAATGCCATGTCCACGAACGCTGGTTTCGATCTCGGCGAGGCTTGCGGGGCGATGGCCGGCAAGCGCGTCGAGAATCGGACCATATGAGCGTTCTGGCAGCGTCGCTTCGCCCAGCGCTCCGCGTACCTTCAGCAGGACCGCAGCCCTCGGTAGCGCCAGCATGACCCGATGCGCGCGCAGCGCCGCATGCTGCGCCGATTCGCTAAGCGTCCGGTTCCCTTTGACCCAATAATCCCGTCGCAGCGAACGGTTGACGCAGAAGTCTCGTACGGTCTCGCGTAAAGCGGTATCTGGAATGCCCGCCAGCAACGCGCGTTGAGCCGGGTTGAGATTGATCTCGTCGACGTGATCGCGATAGTCCGCGGAACAGCCATAGGTCAAACCGCTCGCGGCAAGCGAGGTTGTGACCTGCGAGAAAGTCAGGGGCTGCCAGTCGCGATTGAAGTATTCATGCGCGAGGTAGTGCGCGTTCTCGTTGCACAAAGCGTCGACACGTTCAGCCAGTTGCGGGTTGACCACGGCGTAGCCGGGCTGCGTCGCAACCACGGTTTTTACGAAGTCTAACGCCGCTGCAATGTGCGTCTGGACTTGCGTTTCGGTGGGTGCGCCGCTGTGTGCATCCAGCCGCGCGCTAGCCTGAAAATGACAGTGCATCAATTCGCGCACCGGCAACATCGTGGCCCACCCGGGCTGGGTGTTATAGCTCATGTACACGACGCCGCCGTCATTGAGTTTGCGTCGGATGAAATCGGCAATGAGCACGCGGTTTTCGTCGGAAATCCAGCTCCAGATGCCATGCATGCCGATGAAATCAAAGTTCGGCAAATCGTCTCGCGTACAGAATTCGGCGAAGCTTTCAGCGAACAGGCTCGCCTGCGATCCGGCGCACTGTGTCAGTTGCCGTGCAAAGCTTGCATGAGACGGGTTGAAGTCGGTACCGAACCATTTTGTAGCTGATCCGGCTGCGTGGATATTCACGCTGACGCCGTGGCCGAAGCCCAGCTCGCAGGCGGTACGCAGGACCGGAGGGGCGAGTCCCGACTGAAGTAGCGGAAGTCTCAGGCGCAGCGGGTCCAGCTCGTCGCAATAGCCGTACGTGTACGCAATGCCATCAATGCTGCCGGCTTCCCACCCACTCACGTTCTGGTTCTCGTTTTCTTCAAGGATCGCCGCGTCGGCATGAGGCGAAGCCTCTCATGGCGCAGGCTCCTTTGTCTATCCATAAGTTCGACGCCAAATATTCCTTTGCCTTCCCCACGCGCATGGCATGCCCTTAAGGGTCTCATAATGCGAGCCCATTTACTCTCAAGCCCTGACAGCAACATCCTCAATCCATCATGGCGCTCCCAGCATGAATAGTCGTGACGTCCAGCCGCAAGCCGATGTGTGGTCCGATTGGCTGCTGCATATCCGGCATGCCGATGATCCTGCGCATGAACAGGCCCTCCACGCCGAACTCAAGCAATCCGCGGAGCGCGTTCTGGATGGCGCGCGGCTTGCGCCAGGCATGACGCTCGCCGACATCGGCGCCGGCGATGGGCTGATTGGCTTTAGCGCGATCGCCCGCATCGGTTCATCGCTGCGCGTGCTTTTCACGGATATCTCGGCGCCTCTGCTTCATCACACCGAAGCACTCGCCGTTCAGCGGAACATTCAGGATCAGTGCGCCTTTATCCAGTGTTCCGCTGAATCGCTCGAAGGTATTGAGGGCGATGCTGTCGATGCCGTCACGACTCGGGCAGTTCTTGCTTATGTTCCCGACAAGACGGCCGCCATGCGGGAATTTCACAGGATTCTCAAACCCGGCGGCAGGTTATCGACCGCTGAACCGATCCTGCGCGACGATGCAATCGAAGCAAGCTCGCTGAGGAAAATCGTTGAAGGTCTGCCCGACAAGGCCGGGGACAACTTCTTTCACCTGCTGCATCGCTGGAAATCCGCTCAATTTCCCGATACCGAGGAAAAGATTCTTGCGAGTCCGATTGCAAACTACAGCGAACGCGATCTGGTCCGCTTCGCATTAGATGCGGGGTTCGCGGAGGTGCATATGGAGTTCCACATCGACATACGCCCCGCCGCGATCACCTCGTGGGATGTGCTGCTAGGCAGCTCGCCTCACCCTTGGGCCCCGCGTCTCGGCGACGTTCTTGCGAATCAGTTCACCGTGGACGAGCGGCTGTTCTTCGAACAGATCCTGCGCCCGCAAGTTGAAGGCCGGCGCCTGGTCACGGCTGAGCGCACCGCTTACCTTACTGCGCTGAAGCCTCCTCGCTGACCTGTGCCGGCGGGCGCTTTAGCGATCCACGCGCTGCTGCAGATGGGCCGGATACCGGTCGCCGACCACCTTGATCGCTTGCAGGGCGGCTTCGATGGCGGACACATCGTCGGCCGATAGTTCGACGGCGGCCGCGCCGACGTTCTCTGTCAGCCGATGCAGCTTGGTGGTGCCCGGAATCGGCACGATCCACGGCTTTTGCGCCAGCAACCAGGCCAGGGCGATCTGTGCGCGGGTCGCGCCTTTACCCTCGGCGATCCGACCCAGCACGTCGACGAGGCTCGCGTTGGCCTTGCGGTTTTCTTCCGAAAAACGCGGCACGATATTGCGAAAATCGGTTTTGTCGAACGTGGTGTTCGCGTCGATGGCGCCGGTGAGGAAGCCCTTGCCGAGCGGGCTGAACGGCACGAAGCCGATGCCCAGTTCCTCCAGCGTGGGGAGCACGGTTTCTTCCGGCTCACGCCACCACATCGAATACTCGCTTTGCAGTGCCGCTACGGGCTGCACGGCGTGGGCGCGCCGAATCGACTTCTCGCCCGCTTCGGAGAGGCCGAAGTGCTTGACCTTGCCTTGCTGGATCAAATCCTTGACAGTGCCGGCGACGTCTTCGATCGGCACGTTCGGGTCGACGCGATGCTGGTAGAACAGGTCGATGCGATCGGTATTCAGGCGCTTCAGCGAGGCTTCGACGACGGCACGAATGCGCTCGGGCCGGCTGTCCAGGCCCTGGCTCACGTCGCCCTCCTTGAAACCGAACTTGGTGGCGATCACCACCTGATCGCGAAACGGCGCCAGCGCCTCGCCAACCAGTTCCTCGTTAAAAAACGGCCCATAGGCTTCGGCGGTATCGAAGAACGTCACGCCCTGTTCGAAAGCGGCACGGATCAGTTTGATGCCTGCGGACTTTTCGGTCGCGGGGCCATAGCCATAGCTCAAACCCATGCAACCGAGGCCGATCGCCGATACGTCGAGACCGCTGTTTCCAAGCTTGCGATGTTGCATGTCCTTGCTCCTTTCGTGCGTGATCGATGGATGCCGACGATCTTATGCTGTTGTGAGTGGCTCAACAATCTGGCTAGAATTGCACAAGGTATTGAGGGAAATTCATCTATGGCGCGCGCCGGTCTGTCCGAATTAACCGCATTCGTCGCTATCGCCGAGCAGCGCAGCTTTCGCGCGGCAGCCCGTATCCTCGGGGTCTCGCCGTCGGCGCTGAGTCATTCGATGCGAGGCCTGGAGGCCCGGCTTGCCGTGCGGCTGCTTAACCGCACGACGCGATCCGTCGCGCTCACCGAGGCGGGTGAGCAACTCCTGCGGCGGGTGCGGCCCGCCATCGCGGATCTGGAAGAGGCGGTGAATCAGGTGGCGTCGGAGCACGACAAGCCGTCGGGTTCGATCCGGATCAGTGCGTCGGAGGCGTCAGTAAGACCGCTGATCCGCCATGTTCTTCCGGAATTCCTGGCGGCGTATCCCGACATCCACGTCGAGTTCGTGGTGGACACGCGGCTGGTGGATATCGTGGCCGATGGTTTCGACGCGGGCATACGCGTTTATAACGACGTGCCGCGCGATATGATCGCCGTCCGGTTCGGCGCCGACATGCGTTTCGCCGCGGTGGCCTCGCCGGACTATCTCGCGCAACATGCGCCGCCGAAGGCGCCGCACGACCTGATGCAGCACCGCTGCATCCGTTTCCGCTTCGATAGCGGTGCGCTTTACCGGTGGGATCTCGAATATCGAGGCAAGAGCGCGAATATCGATGTTGCCGGGCCGATGACGCTCGGCAATCTCAACCTGATGATCGAAGCCGCGCTGGCCGGCATCGGCATTGCCTGGGTTCCAGAAGATCACGTGGTGGAGCACCTGGCGTCGGGCCGGCTGATCCATGTGCTGCCTGAATGGAGTCCGACCTTTCCCGGTCTGTGTCTTTATTACCCCGCGAACCGCCATCCGCCCATCGCACTGAGATTGTTCGCGCAAGCGGTGCGCGACTGGGCAAGCACGCGGTAAGCGGACCGGGGTCACGCAGGTTGATCGCGCGGGATCTTTGATTTCTGTTGCGTCAGACGGCCTGCTTTAACGACTCGCTTCGCTTACTTGCTTCAGGTATTTGCTTCACTTACTCGCTCGCAGACTCGACGGGAAGCTCGGCGTCTCGCGCGGGCCGGCGTACGGCTCTCACTTTCCCGCTGGTTCCGCCGCCGCAGAAGAACTGATCGTGGCCGTCGGATTCGAGCCCTGACACGTACGTCCCGATCGGCATTTCAACGCTCTCCAGGACTTCTCCCGTACGAGGATCGATGTGCCTCAATTCGCTCTCGTCGTCTTCCCAGGTGCCGTGCCAGAGCTCGCCTTCGTTCCAGGTGACGCCGGTGACGAAGCGGTTGGATTCGATCGTGCGAAGAATCGCGCCCGTTTGGGGATCGACCTGATGGATCTTCCGGTCACGATACCGTCCCACCCAGAGCGTGCCTTCCGCCCACGCAAGCCCTGAGTTACCGCCGCCGCCGGGTGCCGGGATCGTGGCGAGCACGCGGCCGGACTCCGGATCGATCTTCTGGATGCGATCGTCGGCGATCTGGAACAGGTGCTGGCCGTCGAAGGCCGTTCCTGCCTGCGCGGTGATATCGATCGAGCGCAGCGTTTCTCCGCTCGCCGGATCGAAGGCGTTCAGTTTGTCTCCGGTAGCAATCCAGACGCGCTGGCCGTCATACGTGACGCCATGCACACTGTCGACACCCGGAAAAGGCCCATATTCACGTACGATTTTGGCGGCTGATCGGTTCATGGTTCCATCCTAATCACTCGGGGAGGGGAGCGGGGAGTAACAAAGTCGTCGTGAATCCGGGCATGGGTGGCGTGATCCAGCGCCGCGCCCGCCCGCGACCGAACGACTGCACCTTGCCGGCCGCCGCCAGCGAGTCGAGTGCCCGCTGCATGGTGCGCTGGCTGGCGTCCAGCGCAATCGCGAGCGCCGAGCTCGACCACGACTCGCCGTCAGCGAGGAAGGCGAGCACCATCGCGTGCGGTTCCTCGACCGGCCGCGCGAGCACGACCACCTCGCGCGCGCCGTGCGGCACGAGCGCAAAGCCGCGCTTCGTCGCGCTCACACCGGCCAGCGTTCCAAGCAACGCGCGCAGCCGTCCGATTTCCACTCGCAACCGCGCGCGATGCGATTCGTCGGCGTGTTTCGTCCGGAATGCCCGCGCGATGAGTGCGTCCCGCGATACGTCTTCGGGCCATGCTTCGGCCAGCGCGCGTGCTAGCGCGAACAGCACCGGCCGCCTCGCGAGCGGAACCACGATGTTGGTTTCGCGTACGACATAACGGCACGCGTCCACGACGAGCGCCTTCGATGCTAGCAACGCTTCGACTTCATCGAGCAGAAGGGGCCGTTCTTCGCCATGCGCAATCAAACGCGCTGCAGGTGTGTTCAGGAGAAGGCGTGCGTTTTCGACTTCCGCCGTCAGCGAAGGGATGCCTGCGTGGTGTGCGGCGCGCTCGGCTCTCGCGAGCGCAGCGCGCGCGGTCCGCGTGTCGAGGCGGCGCATGGCGATTCCCGCAACGGCCAGTTCGTGCGCGGCTCTCGATGCGGGCGGGAACGGCGTGGGGTCGAGTTTGGCGAGCAGGCGTTCGGCTTCGTCGAGGCGTCCGATCAAGAGCAGGCGCCGGACTTCCAGATACCGCGCATGCGCGGCGTTCAGCCGGTCGCCGTGGGCTTCCAGCGTCGCCCGTGCGGCATCGAGCGCCTTGGCGGGCCAGCCCAGATCGCGCGAGGCGAGCGCGATTTCGGCCTCGGCAACCACACACCTTGCGCGGGCCACCGGCGCTTTCGGACCGAAGGCGCGTGCGGCACTTCGCACCAGCGCTTTCGCTCGAACGAGATCGCCGAGCTGCGCCATCGCGATGCCGCGCAGCGCGAGCGCAGGGGCGTCGTCGCGCAAGGCGACCCGGTTCAGTGCGCCGAACGGGTCCCCTGCCGCGAGGGCTCGCGCCGCGGCCGTTACCAGCGAGTCCATGGTCGATTCGAATCCCGCCACACTTGTCACTCCCACCGTTCGGTGCCCGTGACTAATCTAGCACGACCACCAACCAGTTCGTCGCATCGGCAACGGCACGAGCGGCGAAGAACTCCCAAGGAGGGAAGCATGACCACGACACATTCAACCGGGACACGTAGCGAGTGGCTGGCGGCGCGGCTCGAACTGCTTAAGGCGGAGAAGGCGCTCACGCGGCAGAGCGACGAACTGGTGCTGCAGCGGCAGGCATTGCCGTGGGTGCGCGTCGACAAGACGTACCGGTTCGAAACCGAGGCAGGAAGCGCCACGCTGGCCGACCTCTTCAAAGGACGTTCGCAGCTCCTCGTGTACCACTTCATGTTTGGGCCCGACTATAAGGCGGGGTGCCCATCGTGCTCGTCGATCGCGGATGGGTTCGACGGTCTCGTCGTTCATCTGGCGAATCACGACGTCACGCTTTCGGCGGTGTCGCGGGCGCCGCTCGAGAAATTGAAGACCTATCAACGCCGGATGGGCTGGACGTTTCCCTGGGCCTCTTCGTATGGCAGCGACTTCAACTTCGACTTCAACATCGCGTTCACCGAGGCGCAACAGCGCGAAGGAAGCATCGAATACAACTACGAGCGCGGCGGCCACGCAATGGACGAGATGACACAGGTGCCGGAGCCTGTCGCCCAGTTCGCGGCGACATGCGGAACCGACGCGGCGACGTACACGCGTGACCGGCCCGGCCTAAGCTCGTTCGTCCTCGAGGACGGCGTCGTTTATCACACGTATTCCACCTATGCGCGCGGCGTGGACGGCATCTGGGGCATGTACCAGTGGCTCGACCGTGCTCCCAAGGGGCGCAACGAGACGGGCGTCTGGTGGAAGCGGCACGACGAGTATGAGACGCGCTGAGCCACGTCATGGGACACGTTAGCGCAAGCGGAGGGCGGGAGACGTCGGGCCACCCGATCGACGCGCGAGTTTCATCGCGTGCGTTCTTCGGCGTCTCGGCGCTGCTCTTCGCCGTCAGCACGGCGGCGACGGTGGTCGGCGCCGCGTCCATGTCGGCGATGGGCGAGATGCCGATGCCCGGCGGTTGGTCGATGTCGAGCGCATGGATGCGGATGTGCGGACAGACATGGGCCGGCGTCGCGGCATCGTTCCTCGGCATGTGGGTGGTGATGATGGTCGCGATGATGCTGCCGTCTCTCGTGCCCATGTTGTTGCGCTACCGCGAGGCTGTCGGCAGAAGCGGCGAGACGCGTCTGGGCTGGCTGACGATGCGGGTGGGCGTGGGTTACTTCTTCGTGTGGACTGCGCTCGGCATGGCCACATTTCCTTTAGGCGCTGCGCTGGCGTCGCTCGAGATGGAATTGCCGGCGCTGGCGCGTGCCGTTCCGTTCGCGACCGGTGTGATTGTGCTGATCGCCGGCGCGCTGCAGTTCACTGCGTGGAAGGCACGTCGCCTTGCGTGTTGCCGCGAGATACCGGGGCGCTGCCTGAGGGTGCCCGCGTTGTCCGCAGACGCCGCTACCGCATGGCGACACGGCTTGCGCCTCGGCCTCCACTGCAGCTACTGCTGTGCGGGCCTGACGATGATCCTTCTCGTTGCCGGAGTGATGGATTTGCGGGTGATGGCTGTTGTGACGGCGGCGATTACCGCTGAACGTCTTGCCCCGCATGGTGAGCGCGTGGCGCCTGTCATTGGGGGCGTTGCCGTCTGCGTGGGCGTGTTGCTGATCGCGCAAGCGGCGGGGTTGGGATGCGGCGCCTAACGTCGCTTCGCTTAGGTGGAAGCTCTTCGCAGGAGTTGCCCGGACTTCAACGGCTATCCGCGATCTAACGAGCGGGCCGCGGTGAGAACCGTGCCCGCTCCATAACAATGACGATCAGTCCGTCACGCCGCCGTAATTGCGTTGTCCCCGCAGACGCAAGGCGATGCGGCCGAACGCGCGCCATTGTTGCGCGATCAACCCGTCGCCATAGGAGCGCGCTGCGCCGTGCGGTACGGGCAACTGGTCGCGGATGCCGGTCGGCTCGACGGTACGGTCCCACGACACGGTCCTGAACATCATGTCCCACCATGGAAACAGCACGCCGAAGTTACAGCCGTAGCGTGTGCCTTCATGACCGTAGCCGACTGCATGATGACGCCGATGAAAAATCGGACTCACGATCACGCGTTCGAGCAGCCATCCATACGGCAAGCGCGCGTTCACGTGCTGCACGCTTTGCATGAAGTTACCGACGGCGACCAGCACGACGAACTGCGTCGGCTGAACACCGATGAATAGCGAAATCGCGGCGAAGAACGCGGCCTGAATGATGTCGTCGAGAAAATGATTGCGGTCGTCGGCCCACAGCGACATCTGCTGCTGGCTGTGGTGCACCGCGTGCAATTCCCACCACACGCCGAAGCGGTGTTGCCAGCGGTGATACCAGTAGCCGAAGAAATCGAGCACGATCAGATAGATGAGGAACGACACCACCGGCTGATCGGTGACGCCGGGCCACAACCCGTCGATGTCGATGTTCGGCACGTTGTAGATCGCCATCAGGCTTTGCCAGTGATCGAACAGCGGCTGCAGCATGAAGAAGAACGCGATGTTGATAATGCCGAGCTTGGCGATCCACGTGTAGATCACATCGGCGCGCAGTGCTTTTCGATCGGACCACGTTTCGACGGGCCGCAACGCTTCCAGCGGCCGCAAAGCGACATACGTGACCAGTATTTCGAGCACGCCGACGATCACCCAATAGAGTGCGTCGTAGGTGTCCTCGTCGTATCCCATCAGGCCGAAGCGATAGAAAAACGGCTGCACTACGTCGACGTATAGGAGCGTCTGCAACGCCGAGATGCCATTGTCGAGTTGCGCGACGATTTCGTGGATCATCGAAAGCCTCTTGAAATTGCGGCTGCTGTCATCGAAACGAAAGCCTGTTCAGTCTGGATTGGGCGCATACACGGGCGCGCGGTTGGCAAAAAACAAACCGTGCGGTGAGCGTCCGACCGCGATTGTGTCGATAAGTTTATGCGTCGTCAGATCAATGATGCCGACATGCCGCGAAAAACGGAATGTGACCCACAGGTAGCGGCGATCGGCGGACAGCTCCATGTCGTCCGGGCCGGGCATGAGTCCCGTGATGTCGGCGGTTTTCGTCAGCGTGTTGTAATCGAGAATGCTGATCGTGCTTTCCACGCGGTTCGTTAGCGCCACGTGCTGGCCGTCGTCTAGGTTGCGGAAGTTGTGCGCGCCGCGCCCCGTCTGAATTCTCTTCACGACTTGCTGTTTGTGCCAGTCGACCACGGCGACGTCGTCTTCGCCCGTCATGCCGATCAACAGATAGCGGTCGCCCGGCGTCATCCAGAGGCCGGCGGGCGTGTTGCCGACATGCAGTTTCCAGAGCACCGTCTGCGTGGCCAGATCGATCGCCGCGACTTCTCCCGTGTCTTGCAGCGTGACGAATACGATCTTGCTATCGGACGAGAACGTCATGTGGCTCGGCGTCTTCGAGAGCGGGACGCGTTTGGCGAGCAACATGTTCTGGCCGTCGTAGCGGTACACGTCCACGCGATCCAGCCGCAGGCCGGCGGTGACGAACCATTTGTGATCGGGCGAGAAGCCGAGTTGATAGGGGTCTTCAATATCTTCGAGCTTGCGCTGCACCTTGCCGGTGTGCGGATCGAGGAACATCAGATCGTTCGAGATCGAATCCGCGACGATGAGCGAGTGACCGTCGGGGGTAATCATCAGATGATGCGGTTCCTTACCGGTCGGCTCCGTGGCAATGACCTTGTGCGTAGCGGGATCGATCAGCGTTAGCTGGGCTTCGCCGGAATCGAGCACGATCACGTTGTCGGCTGCCCGCGCCGGCATCGCCATGGTTAGCGTGCAGTAAGTTAGCGCGGCAAGCGCGCCAGTTTTTTTGATCGAAACGAGGGAAATTGGCATCTGAACGATGGATGGGTGCGAAAAAATTTGGGGGAACATCATGGTGGTGGGCGCGAGGGGATGCAACGCGCGTGGGCCACGCTCAACCTCGCCCTTAACCGCGCACTTAACCAGTTAACGCCTTAACGCACCAGTTCGCTGTGTCGATGACACGCGAGACATTGTTATTTATATGAAGGCTTCGACGATGGCATGAGGCCATGACGTCAGAGGGAAAATGAAAGGGCGCGGCTGACAACAGCACGCGCCCTCGATTCGATACTAGCTGCCTGGCTCTTCTACTCGCGGACACGTTCAGTCGAAATCGAACATGTCGAAAAGCGAGCGCTTCTTTTTCTGTCCCCGATAGTCCGTTCGGTGATTGTCATATGAGCGGTTGTCATGCGTGCGGTTGTTATCGTACGCACGGTCGCGATCCCGATCATGGTGCCGATCAGAATGGCCTTCACGGATCGTGCGTGCGGCGTTCATCGACCTCTCGTCGCTTCCCGCGTCCTGTGCGATCAGCTTGTCGAGTTCGCCGCGATCGAGCCATACGCCGCGGCAGACCGGACAGTAATCGATTTCGATCGAGTGGCGCTCGGTCATCAGTAAGTCAGTCGTGTTGCAAACGGGGCATTTCATTTCACTGCTCCTCATGGGTGAAAAATATTCAGCGCTCATCGCGCCACGCTAACTGCCCGCTTTGATTTCGCCCGGCGCGTGAACATGTTCAATGCTTCGACGAATGCGGAGAACGCCATGGCCGCATAGATGTAAGCCTTCGGGATGTGCGAACCAAAACCTTCGGCGATTAGCGTCATGCCGATCACGAGCAGGAAGCCGAGCGCGAGCATGACGATGGTCGGATTACGCTCGATGAAGCGCGACAGCGGACCGGCGGCGAACAACATGACCGTGACCGCAGCAATCACCGCAATGAACATGATCGGCATATGCTCGGTCATCCCGACCGCGGTGATGATGCTGTCGACCGAAAACACGATATCGAGCACCAGGATTTGTCCAATCGCAGCCATCGCGGTCAACTGCACGGTCGTGCTTGTCTTGTCGCGTGCTTCGTCCACATGAGCGACGTGGTGGCGAATCTCACTGGTGGCTTTCCAGACGAGGAACAGGCCGCCGCCGAGCAGGATCAGGTCACGCCACGAAAACGCGTGGCCGAAGAGCGTCAGAGCGGGCGCGGTGAGTTGCGCAATCCACGCGACGGTGCCAAGCAGGCCGAGCCGCAACACGAGCGCGAGCATGATGCCGAGGCGCTGTGTCCGCGCGCGTTGTGCTTCAGGCAGCTTGTTGCTGAGGATCGAGATGAAGATCAGGTTGTCGATGCCGAGCACGATTTCCATCACGACCAGCGTGAGAAGCGCAGCCCATACGGCGGGGTCGGCAGCGAGGATGAGTAGAGAGTCCATGAGGTCCGTAAGCAAAGGATGACGCGTAACGTCGGTATGTCGTCATCATCGTCGTCTTCATGGTTCGGATAAATCAGTGATAATCTGAGCGATATATCGATTTTTTCGAAGTGTTCGCCCCATGCTCAACTACCGCCATCTCTACTATTTCTGGATCGTCGTGAAAGAAGGCGGCTTTGCGCGCGCTGCCGAGCGGCTCGACATGGCGGTTCAGACCATCAGCGCGCAAGTGCGCGAGCTGGAAAAATCAATCGGGCGTCAATTGCTGAAACCGGCAGGGCGCGGCGTCACCATGACCGAAGCCGGCGAGACGGCATTCAATCGCGCGGAGCAGATTTTTCAGATCGGCGAGGCGCTGCTCGATGAGATGCGCGAGTCAGGCGGCGAACGGGTTGCGCGGATCGCGGTGGGTCTTTCCGACGGCATTTCCAAGCTCGCCGCACACGCACTGCTTGCGCCGGTGCTCGATACGCCGTCGCTCAGGCTGCTGTGTCACGAGGGCGAACATGCGCAGTTGTTGTCCGAACTCGCGCTGCATCGGCTCGATCTCGTGCTGGCGTGCCAGCCCGCACCGCATAACGCGGATCTGCGCGTTGTGAGCCAGCGCCTTGTCGGCTCGCCGGTCGACTGGTATGGCCCCGCGGAGATCATCCGCAAGGCCGCTCGTGCCGGCTTTCCGCAGTGCCTCGCCGATCTGCCCGTCCTGCTGCCTACCGGGCACAGCGCGTTGCGCGCGCGGCTCGACCGCTGGTTCGAGGCGCAAGGTATCCGGCCGCGGATCGTCGGGGAATTCGAAGACAGCGCGCTGATGGCGGTGTTCGCCGCGCGTGGCCTCGGCGTGTTCCCGCTCGCGGAACTGGGCGCGGAGGATGTGGCGATGTTGCGCGGGTTACGCTGGCTCGGCCGGGCGGAAGGCGTGGTGGAAGAGATCCACGCGATCCGCTCGCGGCGTGGGCAACATCATGCGCTCGCGTCTCAGGTGGTCGCGGCCGTTGGTACGTGAGCGCGCGGCGAGCATGGCAGTGGGATGTGCCGGATCGTGGCCGGGATCGGCTTAGGCCCCCATGCGTTGAACACGGCCGCGAGCAAGGCGATTTCGCCGTCCGCCAGATGGTCGTCCGCGATCGCGACGGCGATGCACAGACGAATCACCTTGCGACGCAGCGCGAGGTCGTCGATCTCGTCTAACAACGTGGTGAGCAAGGCGACGCCGAGCTGGCCGACCGGCGGCGCGAACGGCGTGTGCGCGACCGACTGATCCTCGCACAACGCCTGCACGATCTGCGCGAATTGCTCCGGCGCGAGACCGAGTTGGCCCGCTATATCCAGGCTTTCGAGCGCGCGTTCTTCCGCGCTGCTGACGTGCCCGTCGGAAGTGAGGGCCAGCGCGACGATACGTGCGGCGGCTTGAGGACTGTTGCGCGGATAGGTTCGCATGTTCGGGCTCCTGTCGCGGACAATGTCCGCAGTGGTAATGAGCCTTAGTCTGCAGCAGGTCTTGAGTCGGATAAATCTGCTAATCCGGAAGTGAATGTTCGTAAAAACCGAACCTTCCACCATGGACTGTGCGAAGTGCTGTCGTCCAGTACGAAGCGAAACACCCTATCGGATAAGATACGGCTCGCCGCCATTTTTCGAATAGAAGGAGTGTTTTCAGTGATTCAACCGAGCAACGTGTTTAAGGACAACCTCGCCCAACTGCCTGCCATCGACGGTATCGAACGTATCGATCTGATCGACGGCAAGGGCGCCGTGGTGGCAAGCATCGAAAACAAGCCGGGCAAGCAGGGCTCGCTGGCGGTGTATCACTATCTGCAGCAAGCTTTCGGCACGCTGGACGCCAAAGCGGCCGAACACGGCCTCGCGGTGTTCGCGGAGCATACGGCCGACGCGCGCAACCGTCCGGGTGCACACCCGAACGTCGACCATTTGCTTGCGATCGTGGCCGGTGGAGAAGCGCTGCACATCAAGGTTGTCGCTGCGGGCTGAGTGAACTGCTGTTGCACGTAACGGCACGGCGTGGATTCGTGAGTCTCTCGATATGCCAGAACTCGATGAGTACGCCGCGCTATAACCCGCACCGGTTCACGCTGGCGTTCCATCCTGCGGATGAATACTCGCATCGCCGGCGGCAAGAATAAAGTCAACGAACGCCCGGAGCGGCGCCGGCATATGGGTGCGGCTCGGGTAATACAAAAACGGTCCGGTGAAGGATTGGCACCATTCATCGAGTATCGGCACGAGCGCGCCTCGCTCTATGGCCGGCCGCAGAAACTCGTCAAACGAATAAACGACCCCCAGTCCGTCGATGGCGGCTCTTCTTTGCAGTTCGATCACGGACGCGATCATCGGTCCGTTCGGCTCGATCCGTACAACCTCGTCCCCCCGATTGAATTGCCACGTCGCGAGCACACCGCTGTCGAAGCGGTGTCCGATACACGCGTGCTTCAGCAACTCGCCTGGATGCTGCGGCACGCCGCGGGCCTCGAGGTAGGACGGCGAGGCCGCCGCGACGAAATGTTGAATGCGTGGGCCGATCGGCACGGCGATCATGTCGCGCTCGAGACGTTCGTCGTAGCGGATGCCGGCATCGAAGCCCGCCGCGAGGATATCGATGAACGTGTCGTTGGTCGCGACGTCCACCGTAATGCCCGGATGAGCGGCAAGGAAGCGGGAGAGAATAGCGGGCAGAATTTCTCGTGCGGCGATCGACGGAACGTTCAACCTTAGTGTTCCAGTGGGACTTTCGCGGAAGAGGTTCACCGCGTCCAGCGCGATGGCGATTTCCCCGAATGCCGGCGCCAGCCGCTCGAAAAGACGCTGCCCTGCTTCCGTTGGCGTGACGCTGCGCGTGGTGCGGTTGAGCAGCCTGACGCCAAGTTGCTGTTCGAGCCGGCGAACCGCTTCGCTAAGCGATGAAGCCGACACGCCGCCCGTCAGCGCGGCATGGCGAAAGCCGCGTGCGCGCGTAACCGCGACGAATGCTTTCAGATCGGAAAGATCGGGTTCCTGCATTGTTCGCTTTTCCGCACGGGTCATCCAGATTGAGGTGGATTATCGCACGCTGAAATTCGGCCGATACTTCAGGTCAAGCGCCTTTCTTGTGGCGCAACCACCAAGGAACATGATGAAACACCTCCAACTGGGTAAGACGGGTCCGCAAAGCTCCGCCATCGGTCTTGGATGCATGGGTATGTCCGGGATGTACGGTCCATCCGATCGCGCTGAAAGCATCGCGACGATCCACGCCGCGCTCGAAGCCGGCATCACGCTGCTCGATACCGGCGATTTCTACGGCTCGGGCCACAACGAAATCCTGATCGGCGAGGCCCTGAAAAGCGCGCCGCCGTCACGCCGCGACGCGGCGATCATCAGCGTGAAATTCGGCGCGATGCGAGACCCCGCAGGTGGGTGGTCGCTTAACGATGCACGGCCCGCCGCGGTCAAGAATTTCCTTGCCTACTCGCTGCAGCGGCTGGGCGTCGAGCATATCGACATCTACCGCCCTGCGCGGCTCGATCCCACGGTGCCTATCGAGGACACGGTCGGAGCAATCGCCGACATGATCAAGGCCGGCTATGTGCGGCACGTCGGCTTGTCCGAAGTGGGCGCCACGACCCTTCGCCGCGCGGCGGCGGTGCATCCGGTGAGCGATCTGCAGATCGAATACTCGCTGATTTCGCGCGGCATTGAAGACGAGATATTGCCGACCTGCCGCGAGCTCGGCATCGGCGTGACGGCATATGGCGTGTTATCGCGCGGCTTGATCAGCGGCCACTGGAGCAAAGACTCGGCGGGGAAGGGCGATTTTCGCGCCATGAGTCCGCGCTTTCAGGGCGACAATGTCGATCACAATCTCGCGCTCGTGGATGCGCTTCGCAAGGTGGCCGATGCAAAAGGTGTCTCGGTGGCGCAGATCGCGATTGCGTGGGTTGCAGCCCAGGGCAGCGATATCGTGCCGCTCGTTGGCGCACGCCGACGTGATCGTTTTGCCGAAGCACTCGGTGCGCTTGACGTGACGCTCACTGCGGAGGATCTGGTTGCGATCGCGCGGGCAGTACCGCACGGGGCCGCGGCAGGTGAACGTTACGCAGCGGCGCAGATGGCGCATCTCGACAGCGAAAAGGGTGGTCACGCGGGTTGATGCGGGACGATGCGGGCTAATGCGTTGAGGGAGGCTTGAGAACCGGGTGAACCACGCGCGCTGTTGAATGCACTGCGGCGTGGCTTCACCCAGTTGTTAACGCGTCAGAAATGGTGGTCCTGATCGGTGCCCGGTGTGAACGAGACACCGCGCAATACCTCGCCAAATCCTGCGCTTCGCAACGCTACGAATTTCTCACGGGCCGCGCCAGACGCACTCGTATTCGCGAGCAGGTCGCGAATCGCAACCATCTCGTTCGGATCGGCGCCCACATCTCCGTTGCCGCTGACGGTCGACGTGATTGCCCACAGTGTGACTGTGCCGTCATTTTCGACTCGGCCGGTCAGGTTGCGCAGACCATCCGTTGCCGGTGCCCACGGCAGTCCAGTTGCCGTATTGGAGCCGGTCGGATATCCACTCACCGTGTATTGCTGACCCAGGTTCAGACCCGCTTGCAGGGTATAGGCGAGCGTCCACTTTTTCGCACCGGCGTTGTACACCCACTTCTGCAGACCCGCGCCGGTCTGCGCGGCTGCGTGCGTGTACAGATCGGCGCCGCCCGTGTAGCCATCGCCTTCGTCGGCCACATAGAGCGTCGTCGCGTTGGCGAACCAGAGGCCGAATGGGTAGGAGAGCGTGGTCGCGGTCTTGTTGGGTGTCGACGGGAAGCCGGCCAGCACGCACATATTGCTTGGCAGTCCGTTGGTTGTGACCGTAGAAGCGTCGTAAGCAAGCGGCTTGCTGGGCAATGCCGCATTGGCGGCCGGCACACCCGTACCGGACGGGCAGGCTTTTCCGGTGGTATCCACGAAGTACACCGTGTTCACACCGTTGCTGCCACTACCCTTCGTATAGTAGAGGACGTTGTTGAACACCGTCATGCCCCGGAAGTTATCGTCCTTGCCGATCTTGTCCGCTGCACCGCCAAGTTCGGTTACCGAAAAGCTGGCGAGCGGCGTCGGCGTTCCCGGATCCTGCTGTGCCTCATGCTGTTTCGCCGGGTCGACGAATTGCGCGCCAGCGCCGAGCACGACGCCAGCCGGTTGCGGGTTGGCGCCATTACCCGCGTTGCCGGCCGTGTAGAAAAAATCTTCGCCATTGCGGTTATTCAGAATCGCCGAACGTCCGTTGTTTCCGCTATAGGCGTTCGTCTCGGTCATGCGGAAATGCCCATCGCGGTCGACGCGAGCGACTGCCCGATAGTAGTTCTGCCCCACCGGATTAGTGGCATCGACCACGCCTGGCGTGTTCGAATTGGAGACGTCGATCGTATTGACCGGCGCTACATAACCCATAAAGGTCAGGTACTGGCCGTCGAGCGAAAGGTGCAGGCCGAGTTCCGATTTGGAACTGAAGCTGGTGACGAGTTGGTCACGTCGCGGTGTTTTCTGCAAACTGTTGGGTACTTCGAGCGAGCTTACCCATTCGCCTGACGGCGTGATCTGATCGAGAAAGATCCGCGACGTGATGCCGAAGCTGGCGTCATAGCCGTCGTTGTTCCATACGTACGGGTAAGTGCCGTCGCTCGGCGCGCCTGTGGCCGCGCTACAGCCGCCCTTAGTGGCTCCGCAATTCGGCGGTAGGATCGCGCCAACCTGAACGTTGCTTGACTGATTGTCATACACGCTTCGACTTACAACCAGTAAGCCTGGTTCGAAGTGGCTTTCGCCGCGAAACTCGGGCTGCTCGGCATGAGCGTTGAGGGCGGCAGCGCAGAGCACCAGTGCTACCGTGGAAGCCGGTCGGGGGAATGACAGGCGGCGTGTTGCATTGCAGACGGGAGTCGTTTTCATCTGTAGTTTCCGGGGGGAGGTGGAAATTCTTTTCAGACGGACTGGCACGCACAACCCGGTTACCGTAACAACGATTGATGAAAGATTAGTGGCGACGATTTCGGTGCAAACCCGTATTGCAGATCTGCGTCGACAGTCTTATCGCATGGCGCGATCAATTTGCATCCAGTGTGGACTGTGGCTCTCTTTCGTTGAAATCCGGTTCTTCTGCAATCCAGAAGATATCGCCCGGTGACAAAGGAGCGATACACGTTTTCTTCTGGCTGAAAACGTTCAACGATATCCCCAGACCGTCGCGCAGTTGTGTCGTGGCCGGCCGCCTGGCCGTCCGGGATCGGCCGGCCTGGAAAACCGTGTCATGCGACTTGAGATAGTGAAGCAATCGCGCGCGGTTTTGGCGAACAGGTATTCTTATGACATTATTTGCCAGCGCAGACGTTGCGGACGTTGATGAATGAACCACGTCGCATAGCCGTGCAATCAACACGCAGCAGGCGCTTCGCAGCAGATACACTTTCGAACATCACGCCGTTATCAAGCCATTCTCTGGGAGGCAAAGTCATGAAATCGACATTCGTCGCACCGCTGCTGATCATGTCGTTACTCGGCGCGCCGGTTGCCGCTTTTGCGCAGCAACACGACGACAATCACGACAACCACGGCAACGGCCAGCCTTCGCACGGCAGACCGAATCCGGGACACGGCGATCAGCGTGGATATGGCCGCGGGCCTGGGCCGCGTGATGCGTCTTTGGGCGGTCCGGGCGGTCCTGTTCCGCACAACGATTGGCACAAGGGTGAGCGGCTGCCGACTGAATACCGCGATCGTAACTACGTGGTCGACAACTGGCACGAGCACGGCCTGCAAGCGCCGCCGCGCGGGTATCAGTGGGTCGGTGTGAACGGGGACTATGTGCTCGCAGCGATCGCAACGGGTGTTATTGCAAACGTTCTGCTGGCGGGGCATTAAGTAACCGGAGCGGGATCGATCGATTTAACGATCTTTCATTCCATGAATTGTGAGCGGGGTGGTCCGTCATCGTCATGACGGGCCACCCCGCTTCTGCTTTATGAGTGGGGTTACACGCTATAGCGACGGTCTCAGTGCCAGGTAGACGCCAGCTATTCCCCAAAGACAGATGCGAGCTTACCGCGGCGAAAGGTTCATGTAACAAAGATCGCGCATCGCATGCTGCCGGACATGATGCCCAATTCCTTCTATACGCCCTGGCCAATGGTGTATTTTGAATGAGTGGCACGCTGTCTTTCAGATAAAAGTATCAAGCCGTTCCGCACGCAACTGCCTCCCCCGTGTGTTGCACTGCGAGAGCGCGAAACTGGAGCGAGACATGAGCCAGTCAGTATCCGCCGAGCCCGATGCGGGGCATTCCGGCGGGCGTGGGCACCACCGTCCGGCGATGCCCGCACTCGCACTTGCTGCCCTCGGCGTCGTGTATGGCGACATCGGCACCAGCCCCTTGTATACGCTGCAGACCGTGTTCGATTCGGGCAATGGCCTGTCGCTCAATGCGCTGAATGTGGTCGGCATTGTGTCGCTGATCGTGTGGTCGCTGATTGTTGTCGTCTCGCTCAAGTACGTCACGCTGATTCTCCGCGCGAATAATCATGGCGAGGGCGGCATCATGGCATTGCTGGCGCTGGCCGCGTCGTCGGTCGCCACGCGGCCGCGATTGCGCCATACGCTGCTGGCCGTCGGCATCATGGGGGCGGCGCTTTTCTATGGCGACAGTGTGATTACGCCGGCAATCTCGGTGTTGAGCGCGGTCGAAGGTCTGGAGGTCGCGGCGCCGTTTCTCAAGAGTTGTGTCATTCCCGTGACGCTGGTTGCGCTGATCACTTTATTCCTGATGCAGAAGCGTGGCACGTCCGGTATCGGCATTGTGTTCGGACCCGTGATGGTGCTCTGGTTCATCGTGCTTGCCGTGGTGGGCGTCGTCAACGTGATGCAGGCACCCGCGATTCTGGTTGCACTCAATCCGCTCACGGGGCTGGCATTTTGCCTCCATCACCGCTTGCTGGCGTTCGTTGCGCTGGGCGCGGTCGTTTTGTCGTTGACCGGCGCGGAAGCGCTATACGCCGACATGGGACATTTCGGCGCGAGGCCGATCCGGCTGACGTGGTTCGGCCTGGTGTTTCCCGCGCTCGCGCTGAACTATCTGGGGCAGGGCGCCTTGCTGCTTGCCGATCCGGGCGCGCTACAGAATCCGTTCTACAAGCTGTTCCCGCAATGGGCGCTGTTTCCGATGATCGTGCTGTCGACGGTCGCGACCGTCATCGCGTCCCAGGCCGTTATCTCAGGCACGTATTCGATGACCAAGCAGGCGATGCAACTCGGCTTTCTGCCGCGCATGAACGTCGTCTACACATCGGAAAGGGAAATGGGGCAAATCTACGTGCCGGGGATCAACTGGACGTTACTGGCTGCCGTGGTGGCCGCTGTGCTCGGCTTCGGTTCATCCACGGCACTGGGCTCCGCGTACGGTATCGCCGTCACGGGCACGATGCTGATCACGACGATTCTGACGTTCTTTGTCATTCGTTACGCGTGGCATTACAACTGGCTGCTCTGTGTCTTTGCGACCGTATTCTTTTTCGTCATCGATGCGGCGTTCTTCTCCGCGAATTTGCTGAAGATCATGCAGGGCGGCTGGTTCCCGCTTCTGGTCGGGTTGATCATTTACACGATCATGGCGACCTGGGGCCGAGGCTGGGAGATGATGCGGGCCGAGGCGCGCGTGAGAGCCGGGACGATGCCGCTCAAATCCTATCTGACGACGCTGCTGGCCCGTTCGCCGACCAGAGTTGGCGGCACGGCAATCTTTCTGTCGCCCGATGTTGACGGCGTGCCGCATTCGTTGATCAACAATCTGATGCACAACCGCGTGCTGCACAAACGCGTTGTTTTCGTGACGGTGAATAACGAGGAGATACCGTGGGTTCCCGCGAGTCAGCGCGTGAGCGTGCACTCGCTGGATTCGGGCTGCTACCAGATCACGATCACGTATGGTTTCATGGACGTCGTCGATCTGCCCCGCGCGCTAAAAATTTGCGAGGCGTATGGCCTGACGTTCGAACCTGCGGAGACGTCCTATTTTCTCAGCCGTGCGACCTTGGTGCCCACGCGTGATAGCGGCATGGCGATGTGGCGCGAGCGTTTGTTCTCGGTGATGCTGCACAACGTCGGCAACGTCGCGGCTTATCTCAAGCTACCCGCCAATCGGGTCATCGAACTGGGCGCGCGTGTGGAAATCTGACCGCGCAAGATGGCGGTGGGCAACGGTACTTTATGTCTTCGGCAAGGTGGATTTGCCGCCGCGTTTGCGCGGCTTCGGCTCGACGCCCACGCGTGAGTCGCGCGCGAGCACGAGTGCCGTCATTCGCTCCACGACGGTTTCGAATGCCGGATCCTCTTGCGGGACATAAAGCCATTTTCCAAGCACCGGATGCGGCCGCAAGGCGGGCATTTCATCGATGAGCGCGGCGTGGCGCTCCTGCGACGTGCACACCAGCAAACCATTCCACGGCTTGTCGCGATCGGCGGCGACCAGACACAACAGGCCGTCGATGTAGGCGGCATCGCAGCCGAACATCCGTTTCTGGATGAAGGTCGAATCGCGCTCGAATGCATCGAAGATCCAGACGAGCGAGTTGCGGATGGAAGAGGGCATTGACGTGAAGTCCCTGGCGACAAAGACGCAGATAAGCTTACACGCCTGTGCCGCTGCACGCGCTCGAAATCGCGTGCATTGCCGGGCACGGTGTGCCCGTCCGTTTTACAGATAGCTGCAGATGTAGTCGAGCGTTTCGATCACGTCGATATCGAAGCGGCTCTTGCCGGGCACGGAGAACGACTCTCCCGCGCCATACGTTTTCCACTCGTCACTGCCTTCGAGGCGGATGCGGCATTGGCCGGCTTGCACTTCCATGAGTTCCGGCGCGTCGGTGCCGAAGTTGAGCGCGCCGGGCAGGATCACGCCCAGCGTCTTGCGCGAGCCGTCGCCGAAGAGAACGGTGTGCGAGACACACTTGCCGTCGAAGTAGACGTTAGCGCGTGTGATAACGGAAACCTGATCGAATTGCGTTGTGGCCGTCATGGCGGTCTTCCTTTGGGTTGTCGTGAATGGATACGTTTGGCGCCGCCTAGGCAGCGGGCGGGGCGCGGTCTGCGATCCGCTCGCGCGGGCTTTCGCTGGGCGCAAACCTGTAATCATACAGGCGGCGGGTGGTGCCAGTCAGTGGGCGCTGGTTACATGTGCTTATTGCGCTGAACACGGGCGTGTCACCTCTCAAGGCAACACCACGGCGTGCATTTGATGATCGATTAATCGACCCGGCGCCAACGGCCCGAATCCGGACACACGGTGATCGGTTCGCCGTTCAGGCAGACTTGCTCTGTCTCTGTATCGGGTTGCAACGAGGTCGAAGGGGCGACGTCGAAGGAAACCTTCAGTGCTTGGGCGACATAGGCATCTTCAATGGGAAGCTCCCAGGTCAGGAATATCTGCACCCAATCCTGGTCCGGCGTGAAGTCGGCCACATTAAAACCGCTGCTGCCGCGCTGAATGACGCCATGAGGCTGGCCGGTATCGAAGATCACCGCCGTCCCGCGAGTCAGCGGAATGCGATGACCCAAAGCGGGGAAATGCAAGTCCAGCCCCCGATCCTCGCTCATGAAGAGATTGCAGAAGGCCGCACCGCCATATTGCGCGCCGTCATGGTGGTACCGCGCGCCGCGGCAGGCCATGAGAGCGACGTCGCTGGCGGCAAGCACTTCGGGAAGTCCAAGCGCGCCAGTCCAATCGGACATGGCCTGCACGCAGCGCGAGTAGTCCGGCCAACGTGCCCGCGCTCGCGGCAAAGGCATGGGTTCAACGTCACCGGGTTCCAGGATCATGCGCGACGCGATTTCCCTTTCCCAATCGGCAAGCAGACGTACGGGTGGCACGGGCACGTCGACGGTACCGGATAGCACGATGTTGCTGACGCGCCGGCTGCGGATAGCGTCGCCGCTCCAGAAATGGGAGGTCAGCAGGTCTGACATTTGTTGCTGTCGAGGGGACGATTCATGCGGACTATTGTAACGATTCCAATGGATCGCCCCGGCGCGAAGCGCGCCACCTGCGGCCATGCTTTAAGCCAGGCCCACCATCCGGAAGTAATTCTCCAGCGACGTGATCTGCTCAGTCGCGACGATCGCACCGACATAGCCGTCGGGACGCACGAGCACCCAATCGCCGGACTTCAGCGCGTAGGCGTCGCGGAAATGACCACCCTCGTCAATGACATCGCCGCGTGCACCAAAGGTATGGATGTGCAGGTCTGCTCGTGGCGCTACGCGATCGCGTTCGACATCGTAGCCGAGCAGCGTCCAGTGCGTGCCCGCGAACAACTCGAAGAGACGCGCTGACTGGCCGGCTGCGCGACGAATCGGAGCATCAGGCGCACGGTCGCCCGCGAGCAAACCGGCAGAGCGTTCAGGACGCTCCATGGCGAGTGAGGACTCGGGATAGCCGATGTCGAGTTGCTGAACTTCGCGGCCGCGCCGGAGTTCGCCGCGCTTCATGGCGTCGAGAAGCTTGGTGGAAAGGCCGAGTATGCCGGCCGCGACGGGGCGGCGTTCTTCCTCGTAGCTATCAAGAAGTTCATCAGGGGCACCGGCGATCGCCGCTGCCAGCTTCCAGCCGAGGTTGTATGCATCCTGGACGCTGGTGTTGAGGCCCTGGCCACCGGTTGGCGGATGAATATGCGCGGCGTCCCCAACGAGAAACACGCGACCGTCACGGTAGCGATCGGCGAGGCGTGCGTTCATGTTGTAGGCGGATGCCCAGGATACCGAGTGAACGTGGATATCGTCGCGACCGGTGCGTTCGGCCACCATGGTCGCGAGGCCCGCAGCGGAGAGGTCGACGTCGCCTTCCAGTGGAAGGGGCGCCTGCAATTGGAAAAGTTCGATTCCCGCGAGCGGGCATAGCGCGAGTTGCTGCTTCATCGAACCTTCGTTGAAGCGATGCCAGGCGTCGCGTTCCAGTCCAGTCAGGGAGATGTCGGCAACGATGGCACGCACGCCAAGTGTCTTGCCTGGAAAGCCGATGTCGAGCGTCGCGCGCACAAAGCTGCGACCGCCGTCAGCGCCGACCAGATAGCGGGCATGAACGATCTGTTCTTCTGTCTGTGCCTGCGTGGCAATTCGCGCCGCTACGCCGTCCTTGTCCTGTTCGATGCCAACGAGCTCGCATCCATACTCCACCTCATGGCCGAGCTCGGCGAGACGCTCGCGCATGACCGACTCGGTTAGAAACTGAGGAACGAGCAGCGGTGAGCAATAGGGTTCAGCCGGCGTGGGTAATGCATGCTCGATGACGTCTGACTCGGCGTAGCTGCCGTCCTCGCGATATTCGCGTTGCGGCGGATACATGCCCCCGGCCGCGACCACGCGATCGATGATGCCGATATCCTCGAAGACCTCCTGCGTTCGCGGCTGAATGCCTTTGCCGCGCGAGCCCTGGAATGGTCCGTCCATCTTTTCCAGCAGACGGAACGACACGCCTCGCCGCGCCAGCTCGATGGCAAGGGTCAGGCCGGCGGCACCCGCGCCGCAAATCATTACGTCTACAGCCGGATTTTTCGCCATCATCTACCTCAATATGTGTAATATGCACGCAATAGGAGAGAGAATATGCCTTCCAGAAAAAATGTGCAAGATACACGGATATCCGAGCGTATTCGGGAATTGCATCTGGCGTTGATCAGCATCGTCAGCGTGATGAACCGTCCCGAGCTTGACGAAAAAATGGTTCGGGAAGCGGGTATTTCGCTCGATCGCGCCTTGTTCCCGCTGCTGGTTATGGTTGAGCGACTGGGACCGATTGGCGTGGTCGATCTCGCCGGCAGGGTGGGGCGTGATCACACCACCGTCAGCCGTCAGGTGGCGAAGCTCGAGAGCCACGGGTTGATCGAGCGGCGAGCTGGCAGTGAGGATGGTCGCGTTCGGCAGGCCGCCATTACGCCTAAAGGCAAAGCGATGACTGATGCGGTGGATGCAGCACGCGACCGGCTAGGCCGCGCGTTGTTCACCCGGTGGGATCAGAAAGAAATCGATGACCTCGTGCGTCTGCTGCAGCGGTTCGCCGAGGACATCGAGGAGCAGGCTTCCGGGGCCGGGACGTGATTCGGACGTTGATTGGGATTCCTCGTCATTCGCGGCGCGCTTGCATTTACGTGCGTGTGATCGATGCGCCGCCATCGACTAACGAAGCGGTACCGGTCACGAAAGACGAGTCGTCGGACGCCAGATAAAGCACCGAACGGGCGAGTTCTTCCGGCCGTGCGACCCGCTTGAGCGCATGCAGTCCGGTCACGAAAGTTTGCGACTCGGCGGTGTCGTTCATATCACGGTACATCGGCGTGTCCACGGCGCCGGGCAGAACGGCGTTGACGCGCACGCCTTGCGGCCCATACTCGGCCGCGAGCGCTTGCGTCAAACCAATCAGTCCGGCCTTGCTCGCTGCGTATGCCGCGGTGCCCGGGAAAGCGAACGAGTAACCGACGAACGTCGACGTGAAGATGATCGATCCACCGCCTTGCTTCAGCATCTCGGGGATCTGATGCTTCGCGCCCAAAAAAGCGCTCGTCAGATTGGTCGCCAATGCAGCCGACCAGCCGGCCTCCGACACACCCGTGCTCGGGCCCATTTCGCCCAGGGTACCGGCATTGTTATAAGCGATGTCGAGACGGCCAAAGCGGCTGACGGCGAGCGCGACCAGCGCTTTCGCAAAGTCCTCCGACTGCACGTCGCCCGCCAGAAAGGCGACCTCACCCCCTTCGCTGACGATCTCGGCAGCGAGCGTTTCAAGTTCAGCTTCGCGGCGCGCCGCGATCACGACTTTTGCGCCTTCCGCGGCGAACAGTTTTGCGGTGGCGCGGCCAATTCCTGCGCTGGCGCCGGTCACGATAGCGACTTTTCCAGTCAAGCGTTCCATGTTCAATCTCCTGCTGCAGTGTGTTGACCAGTGCCCGATGCCTTGGTCCATGTGACGCAATATAGGCTTCAGGTATGAATGCAGGAAGGCATAAAACATGGGTATATCATTCAGCATTTGTGAATGATCGGGGATGCCCATGGACCGCTTGCGCGCTTATGAAGTCTTCGTGACCGTGGTGAGCCGTGGCAGCTTTACGCGTGCCGCCGATGCGCTCGAAACGTCGCCGGCCAATGTGACCCGCTATGTGAGTGAGCTGGAAGCGCATCTCGGCACCCGTCTGCTGAATCGCACTTCGCGCAAGCTGTCGCTCACCGAGGGCGGCGAGACGCTTTATGCGCGCTGCAAATCGATCCTCGACGACGTCGCCGAGACCGAGGGGCTGGTTTCATCCGCGTCGGTCGAGCCGCGCGGACGGCTGCGCATCAATGCACCGGTTAGCTTCGGCATTCAGCATCTGGCGCCGCTGTGGCCCGAGTTCATGCGGAAGTACCCCGGTGTCGAACTCGACGTTGCGCTGATTGATCGTGTTGTCGATATCGTCGAGGAAGGCTATGACCTCGCCATTCGCATCTCAAGTGCCGGTTCGACCAGCCACGCGGCCCGCAAACTGGCGACGTCGCGAAACATTCTGTGTGCGTCGCCGGACTATCTGGTGCGTTGCGGATATCCGGTGACGACAGCGGATCTGTTTGAGCACCAATGCATCGGCTACTCGTACGCCGCCACGGGCGATGAATGGCAATTGATGGACAGTGAGAACACGCCTCATAGCGTGAAGGTCAACTGCCACATGCATACCAACAACGGCGATACGGCACGCGCCGCGGCGCTCGCAGGGCAAGGCGTGATCTGGCAACCCACGTTTCTGATCGGCGGCGACTTACGCGCCGGCACGCTCGTCCAGGTATTGCCTGACTATCACTTGCCTGACATCGACGTGCTGGCGTTGTATCCGAGCCGTCGGCATCTGAGTGCCAAGATACGCACGATGATCGATTTTCTCGCCGATGCGTTCGGCGGCGTGCCGCCTTGGGATCGACCCACGCTTTCGTAGGCGGACCTCCGTGTTCGGCGGTGTACCGCCTTGGAATCGGCCCACGCTTTCGTAAACAGACCTGCATGTCGCGTTTGCTCGCGGCAACGCTGGAAACCGGCGGCGCGCATGCGTTCAGCCACGGACCTCCACACGCATTTCGTCAATCACTCTGCGCGTTCGCCCAATCACGTACAGCTTGCGAAAACAAGCTTAGCGCGGCCGGCGGATGACGATTGGCGGGGTAGTAAAGACAGAGGCCCGGCAAGGCGGGACTCCACTCGGGGAGCAAGCGTACCAGGCGGCCCGCAGCCAGATGTTCCGTGACGTGATAATCCGGAACCCAGGCGATGCCGATTCCCGCGAGCGCTGCATCGACCATCAAGTTTGTGTTGCCGAGCGTCATCGGGCCATTGACGTCGACGCTGGCGCTGCTGCCGTGGTGCTCAAGCTCCCAGCGGTAGAGCGCGCCGCTGAGGAAACGGAAGCGGATGCATCGATGATTGTTCAGATCCTGAGGGGTTCGAGGCAACTCGCGGCCGGATAGATACTCAGGCGATGCAACTGCGGCGAACCGGAGGTCAGGGCCGAACTTCACGGCGACCATGTCGCGTGGAATGTCTTCAAGAATGCGGATGCCCGCGTCGAAACCGTCGGCGACGATATCGACGAGCCGCGTGTCCACGACGATTTCAACGTGGATATCGGGGTATCTGGCCAGAAATGCCGGGAGAACGTGACGAATCAATGGCCGGGCGCCCGCTTCGGCTGCGCTGATTCTTATCGACCCGGACGGACGATCGCCAACTGACGCGACCTCGTTGATACCGTCCTGCAAGTCGGTAAGCGCAGGGCCGACGCGCCGCAAGAGATGCTCGCCGGCGGCGGTTAAGGCCACGGACCGCGTGGTGCGATTGAATAGCCGCACGTTGAGGTTTTCCTCGAGACTTCTGATCGCGTGACTCAGCGCAGGCGGTGAGACGCCGAGCTGACGCGCAGCCGCGCGAAAACTCCGGTGCTCGGCAATGGCAAGAAACGCAGTCAGTTCGGATAAGCCCGCGCGAAGTTGCATAGGTGAATTCTCCTTAACAGCCCGTGAAATTCTAAGCATATTGTTAAGTTGAATGCAACTTACTAACATGTAATTTGCTCGGCGCCGGTCAATTTCTATGAGCTTGCCGGCGAACTCGAATTCATGAACCTCGCGGTTGCGCCAGTCATGGCTGAAAAGCGGCGCGCCGTGGGGTTTCACGCGGAGAAGGTGAATGGAAGCGAACATTGAAGGCAAGGTCGTGGTGATCACGGGCGCAAGCAGCGGACTGGGCGAGGCAACCGCCCGGCATCTGAGCTTGCTGGGTGCGAAGGTCGTGTTGGGCGCGCGTCGCGTCGACCGGATTCAGGCGCTTGCGGACGATCTGGTCAGCAAGGGCGGCCAGGCAATTGCGCTCGCTACCGACGTCACCCGTCACGAAGACGTCAAGGCGCTCGTCGACGCGGCAGTGCAGGCGTTTGGGCGCATCGACGTCATGATCAACAACGCCGGGTTGATGCCGCACTCGCCGCTCGAGCGTCTGAAAATCGACGACTGGAACCAGACGATCGACGTCAACATCAAGGGCGTGCTGTACGGCATCGCCGCCGCGTTGCCGTACATGAAGCAGCAGAAAAGCGGCCAGATTATCAACGTGTCGTCGGTGGCCGGCAGAACCGTACGGCCAGGCAGCGCCGTCTATGCCGCGACCAAAAGCGCCGTTCTGATGTTGTCCGAAGGGCTGCGTCAGGAAGTGAAGCCCTACGACATCCGCACGACCGTGATCTCACCCGGTGCGGTAGCCACGGAACTGCCGAACAGCGTGACCGAGCCCGACGTAGCAGGTCAGATCCAGAAGTTCTACGAGCACTTTGCGATCCCTGCCGAGTCGTTCGCGCGCGCCGTTGCATTCGCGATCAGCCAGCCGCCGGAAGTCGATGTGAACGAAATCCTGTTCCGGCCTACGCGTCAGGAAGGGTAAGCCTGGGCAATCCGCGCCGTCGCGCATTCAGATCCGTTCCAGGTTGTCTCGCAGTGAAATGCAAGGAGCTAACGATGTCAGACACCGTTCCAGAAAAAAACGGCGACCACGGAATGGACGGACCGGGCGATGACCCTCACCGCCCAGCGCGCCGCAACTTCTTGAAGATCGGTGTGGTCGGCGCGACAGCGACGTCGTGGCTGAACCAGGCCGGCGCTGCCACACGCGCCGCGCCTGAACCGGTCGTAGATCCGACGACAACGGCTGAGGGCGAGTACCGCGTTCAGTTGAACGTCAACGGCCAGATGCATACGCTCAACGTGCCGGCCAATGCGATTCTGCTGGATGTGGTGCGCGACCGCCTGCAACTGACGGGCACCAAGAAGGGTTGCGATCACGGCCAATGCGGCGCGTGCACGGTGCACGTCAATGGGAAGTCGGTCAACTCGTGCCTCTCGGTCGCCATACAGCACGAAGGCGATCGCATTACCACCATCGAAGGGCTGGAGCGCAGCGGCGAGCTTCATCCGATTCAGGAGGCCTTCTGGGAGCACGACGCCTACCAGTGCGGCTACTGTACGTCCGGGCAGATGATGAGCGCGGTCGCGATCCTGCGCGATCCCCATATCCCGTCCGACGACGCCAGCGTGCGCGAGGCGATGAGCGGCAACATCTGCCGCTGCGCCGCCTATAAGAACATCCTTGCGGCAATCCAGTCGGCACGCGGCAAGATGAAGGCGCTGCCCGATGCGTAACTTCGACTATGCTCGCGCCGTCTCGCCGGCCGAGGCCGTTCGTCAGCACGCGCACGGCAGCCAGCCTTTCTATCTTGCCGGCGGCACGACGTTGCTCGATCTCGTCAAGCTCGACGTGATGCGGCCGGACCAGCTCGTCGACATCAACCGGCTCGCGCTGAAGCAGATCGAGCCGCTGCCTGATGGCCGCTTGCGGATCGGTGCGCTGGTGACCAACACCGATCTCGCGCACCATTCGCTCGTGCGTGCCCGCTATCCGGTGCTCTCCCAGGCGCTGCTCGCCGGAGCTTCGACGCAACTGCGCAACAAGGCGACGACGGGCGGGAACGTGATGCAGCGCGTGCGGTGCAACTACTTCCGCGACGGCATTTCGCCCTGCAACAAGCGCGAACCGGGCTCGGGTTGCGCGGCAATCGGCGGCCATAACCGAAGCGTTCATGCCGTGCTCGGCACAAGCGAACACTGCATTGCAACGCATCCGTCGGATATGTGTGTGGCGATGCGGGCGATCGGCGCGCGTGTCGCCGTGGAAGGCCCACACGGGCCGCGTGAAATCGACTTTGCCGACTTCCATCTTTTGCCGGGCGATACGCCTTGGAAAGAGCATGCGCTGCAGGCGAACGAGCTGATTACTCACATCACGCTCGATGCACCTCTCGCGGGCAGCTGTTCGGGTTATCTCAAGCTGCGCGACCGCGCCTCCTATCAGTTCGCCCTGGCGTCGAGCGCGGTGATTGTCGTCATGGACGGACAGCGCATTCGTGAAGCGCGTATCGCGATGGGCGGCGTGGGTACTCGTCCATGGCGGGCGCGTGAGGCCGAAGCGTCGCTTGCGGGACAAACCGCCTCGATGGATGTCTTCGCTCATGCTGCGAGCATTGCACTTCAGGACGCGCATCCGTACGCCCACAACGCCTACAAGGTGCAACTCGGGCAGCAGGCCATTGTCCGCAATCTTCGCGATCTCACCTCTCAGGAGCGTTCATGAGCGACCGGATCATCGGCACCTCGCATCGGCGCGTGGACGGCCGCCTCAAGGTGAGCGGCCGCGCGCGCTACGCCGCCGACCATTCGCTCAGCGGCATGCTGTATGCGTATGGCGTCTATAGCACGATTGCCAGCGGAACGATCCGGTCGATCAGGGACGACGACGCGCGCAGCATGCCAGGTGTCGTCACGGTGCTGCATCACGGCAATTTCCCGAAGTTGCATCGAACGCCTGGTACACCGATGAATTTTGCGGAGATCCTGTCGTCAGCCATGGTGGACGAACACCGTTTGCCATTCGAGGACGACCAGGTCCACTATCCCGGGCAGTTCGTGGCGCTGGTCGTGGCCGACACATTCGAGCATGCGCGCGCTGCGGCTCATCAGGTGAAGGTGAACTACGCCGCGCGCGAGCCGGTGAAGAGCCTTGCGCAAGCGCTTGAGCTCCACGGTTCGCAAAAAGGCACACGCGGGCATTCGCGCGGCAACGCCGAGGCAGGTTTTAGCGGAGGCGTACACAGGATTGACGTGACCTATACGACGCCGGTCGAAACGCACAATCCGATGGAGATGCATGCCACGACTGCTTACTGGCAGTCGGGACGGTTGATCGTCTACGAGTCCAGCCAAGGCGTGCTTAACCATCGCAACGTGCTCGCGAATGTATTCGACTTGACCGCCGACCAGGTGGAAGTGCGCGCGCCGTTCATCGGCTCGGGGTTCGGCAGCAAACTGTGGCCGTGGCCGCATTCGATCGCCGCTTGCGCAGCCGCTCGCGTAACAGCCAGACCGGTGCAACTGGTCGTCCCCAGGGCGCAGATGTTCACCACGGTCGGCCATCGACCCGAAACGCTTCAGCGCGTGCGTCTCGCGACGGATGACGCCGGTAAGCTGGTGGCTATCGCTCACGAGTCGTATAACAGCACCTCCACGCTGGACCCGTACACCGAGGCGTGTGGCGGCATGACGAAGAGCCTGTACTCATGCCCGAACGTGCTGGTGAGCCATAACAACAGTGCCGTCAATCGCGGCACGCCCACGTCGATGCGCGCACCGGGCGCAGCGCCCGGCCTGTTCGCGCTGGAGTCGGCGATTGACGAAATGGCGCTCGCCATCGGCATGGATCCGCTGGCCTTCCGTCAACTCAATCTGTCCGACAAGGACGAGAGCAGCGGCCTGCCCTGGTCCAGTAACCATTTACCCGAAGCGATAACGCAAGCCGCCGAGCGTTTCGGCTGGCATCAACGCAACCCGATTGTCGGCTCGATGCGAGAGGGCGACGAGATCATCGGCTATGGGATGGGCGCGTGCAATTGGGAGGCCTTCAGAGTCGCGACCGAGGCACGCGTGACGTTGCGCGTCGACGGAACCGCGCTCGCGCAGTGCGGGTTGCAAGACATTGGGACAGGCACCTATACGATCGTCGCCCAAACCGTCAGCGAGCTGACTGGTTTGCCGCTCGATAAAGTCGAAGTGGAGTTAGGCAGTTCCGCGTTTCCTGCCGGACCTGTGTCGGGCGGTTCGTGGGCAACCGCGAGCGCCATGTCCGCGATCGCCGGGGCCACGCGTGAAGCGCTGAAACGTCTCAAGCAATACGCCGTAGCGCCGACCGGACCGTTCGCCGGTGTGAATGCGGATTCGCTTACCGTCGCCGACGGGTCGCTGGGATCGGACACCAGGCGGGTCACGTTCGCCGACATTTTGAACGGCCAGCGCCTGGCTCGGGCAGAAGGGTTCTTTCATAGCGAAGGCGCCGACATGACGAAATATTCGTTTCGATCGTTCGGTGTGCACTTCGTCGAAGTTCGCTGGGACCCGGGCATTTCGCGACTGAGGGTGGCACGCGTGGTGAGTGCCATCGACGTCGGCAAAGTGATCAATCCGCTCGCGGCGCGTAATCAGGTCGAAGGCGGGATTGTTATGGGTATCGGGATGGCGCTGTTCGAAGCCGCGGAATTCGACGCGCGCAATGGTTTGCCCGTGAATAACAACTACGCCGAGTACATGGTGCCGGTGCACGCGGACCAACCGGAGATCGACATCATTCTGCTCGATTATCCCGACTACAAGCTCGGCGAGTTTGGTGCGAGAGGCATTGGGGAGATCGGCGTTACGGGGCTGGCCGCAGCGGTGGCGAACGCTGTCCACCATGCCACCGGCAAGCGAATCCGTGACCTTCCTATCACGTTGGACAAGTTGATGGACCCCGTGCAGGTGTAACGCTGGGTGGACAGAATGCCGGGAGACCGCATCGAGCCTTCACAGCCTTTCCCGACACACAGCGAGTACCAGTTGACGGAGCCAACGGTGAACAGGATCGACCTCTAAACGAGGGTGCCACATCTGCGATACCGTGATTTCGCCGGTCGTTACGGGAAGTTCGAAGGCGTAGTACGGGGTGCTGGATGTGGGCGATTCTTGCTGTTCAGGCCGCTTGCCCATAAGAGACGCGGGCACGAGCGCGATCAGGTCGGAGGCTCGCGCCACGGCGAGCGCTGCGGGAAAACTCGGAACGACAGCGACGATCGTTCGTTCCAACCCTAACGCGGCGAGCGCCTCATCAACGGGTCCGCTCGTGCTGCCGCGCCGTGAAGCGACGACATGGCCGAAGGCGATGTACCGTTCGGCCGTTACCTCGCCGCGCTCCGCGGCGAGTGGATGGCCCTGTCTGACCACGCCAAGAAAGCGGTCGCGGAATAACGCCTGCAGGCGAACTTCCGGACCCATTTCGCCCAGCACACCGATCTCAAGATCAGCAGAACCGTCGCGCAAATATGCCGCTGACTTTTCAAGCTTGGGCGCAAAACGCAAACGCACGAGCGGCGCAGCCGCGGTCGCCGCGGCGATTAGTGAAGCGCCGATCGCTTCCACAAAACCGTCGTTGGCGCGAATCGTAAAGGTCCGCTGCAGCGTTGAAAAATCCGGTTCCGACGTTGACGGGCGCAGTACGGCGCGTGCCTCGTTAACCGCATTGGGCGTGCGTCGACGCAGTGCCTCCGCGTGAGGCGTCAACACCATGCGACGCCCCGCCCGAACCAATAACGGGTCGCCGGTCGCCTCGCGCAGCCGGGTGAGGGTTCGGCTCATTGCGGAGGCGCTCAATCCCAGTCGACGCGCAGCGCCGGCCACGCTGCCATCGGCGAGCAATGCGTCGAGCGCAATGAGTAAATTCAGATCGGGTTCTGGCATGCCTGATCCTAGCACCATTCGTTGAGACATGGCGTTTGGTGCAGGTTATAAGTGCAACTGCTGCGTCTTCCGCCATGTCTGGCTCGTCGATATATTCCTTGTATCGACTCGTGACCGGGCGGCGTGATATCTCGAAAGCCACGTTCCGCCGCGTCCCACTGGGTCTTACTCATCGGGAGCTATCAATGAACGACTTATCTCCGCAGAAAACCGTCCTCCTCATCGGCGCATCGCGCGGGCTCGGATTCGCTATGGTCGAGGAATATCTCAAGCGCGGCTGGCGAGTGATTGCCACCGGGCGGGCGAACTCAACAGAAAAGCTGCACCGACTCTCGGACGGCACCCAAGGTGCGCTGGAGGTTGAAACAGTGGATATCACGATTCCCGACCAGGTCGCCGCGTTGCACGGTCGTCTTAAAGATCGGCGAGTGGACGTGCTTTTCGTGAATGCCGGCGTCAAAAACGAAGATGGCGAAACGATCGCCGATGTCTCGACCGGGGAATTCGTGCGCGTCATGGTGACGAACGCGTTGAGTCCGATGAGGACCATCGAGGCGTTCCAGGACCTCGTGCGGCCGACCGGAACGATCGGTGTCATGTCGTCCGGACAAGGCAGCCTCACCAACAACACGAATGGCCATTACGAGGTCTACCGGAGCACGAAGGCGGCGCTCAACATGCTCATGCGCAGCTTTGCGGCGCGCCACCAGGACGACGCGAAAACCTTGCTATTGATGGCGCCGGGATGGGTCAAGACGGACATGGGCGGCCCTGATGCGCGTCTGACTATCGAGGAAAGTATCCCGAACTTGCTGAGCACGATGGAGGCTTACGAAGGGCGCGCCGGGTTGCATTACCTCGACTACCTGGGAAGAGTCGTTCCATGGTGAGCGCAGCGGCGGCATACGCGTATACGCGCCTATGCCGGCAGGAGACCCGCCACGCGATAGCTGTCGATTAACGCGTCATAGAGCGAGATATCCGCGCGGCTTCTCGCAAAGAGTTGAGCACCGGCGACGGCGGCGAAGATGGCGCGGGCCCGCTGCTCACTCTCCTCTGCACTGACCACGGCCGCGGTGGACAGAACCTTGCTCAGCCACGCAACATTCACATCAGCAAAGGTTTGGACCTCTTTCTTCACCGCTTCCGGCAGGTCGTCATATTCGGCGGACATGAAGCTGCAGAGGCACATGCGATTGTCACTCGCGAGCGCCTTGCGAAACGTATCGGGATATTGCCGCAGGCTGTGGACCGGGTCTGCGGATTCGGCCAGGAGTGCGTCTAGCGCAACTGCTGAGTCCTCCCAATAACGCCTCGCGACCTCTGCGCCGAGATCGGCCTTGCTTGGGAAGTGATGGTAGATGCTCGCGGCCCGAATGCCGACTTCCTCCGCGAGATCGCGAAAATTCAATCCGCCGTAGCCATGCGCCTGCGCGACCCGTTTAGCGGCCGCCAGGATGTTCTCCCTCGAGTTTGAGCTCGCTTCATTCCTCACTGCTGCCGCCTTCGTAATCGAAAAATGAGTGTTGACGGGGGTCATTATAGCGCCTACAGTAAACCTACCAAGTGGTAGGTAGATTTGTGGGAATGCAGATTCCGACGCCATCTACCCGAGGCCACCTAACCGTAGAGAGGCAATCAATGAGTTCCGGCGCTATTAATTTCGATGTGACCCAATTGGCTGTGATGAAGATCCACGATTGGCCCACCGGCCCCTATCCGGGGCGCGTCCGTATCGCTTTGGCGGAGAAGAACCTGCAATCGCGCGTCGAGTTTGTGACGGTCGATCTCTTCAAAGGCGAGCACAAGAAGGCCGAGTTTCTCGCCAAGAACTACTCGGGCACGCTGCCGGTGCTTGAACTCGACGACGGGACTTTCATCGCCGAATGCACGGCCATTACCGAATACCTCGACGGGCTTGACGGCGCGCCCACGCTGACCGGCAGGACGCCGCGCGAAAAGGGCTTGATTCACATGATGAGCAAGCGCGCCGAGTTGGAGCTACTCGATGCCATTAGTGTTTATTTCCACCATGGCACACCTGGGCTTGGACCCGATGTTGAGATTTATCAGAACGCGGAGTGGGGGATTCGTCAGCGGGACAAGGCTGTACGGGGGATGCGCTATTTCGATGCTGTTTTGAAGAGGCAGCCGTTTGTTGCTGGTGAGTTTTTCTCGATGGCGGATATTACGGTTATCGGTGGGTTGATCTTTGCGGCGCTTGTGGATTTGCCGGTGCCGGCGGAGTGCGAGGCGCTTCTAGCCTGGTACGCGAGAATGCAGGAGCGCCCCAGTGTGAAGAACCGGGTGACGATGTCGGAACCGAGCGAGGCGTCTGTTTGAGTTTGTTTGGGTTTGGTTGATCGCGCTCTGCTCGGTTACTTGCTGACGGCGTGTGTTGGCCGCGATTAGTGGTTAGTGTTGTGCGGGAATTGGCTGTTGGGGTAGGTCTTTTCCTGCGCTCGCTGCGGCTTTGGCTGATGTGCGTTTGCTTGGGCTGGGTTTTGCGGTTTTGGGCGTTTCTGTTGCTATCTGTGATGCTTCTTCAAGAAGGCGCGCTGCACGGTTTGCGGTGATGCGGCTTTGAGGGACGCCCTTTGCGTCGAGTGCGATCACTTGATACAGCTCGCGGTCGCACTCGAGCGTCTGCTGATATTGCTCTGCCGTGTCGACGAGCAATTCAAGCATGGTCTGCTGGCGTCGTCTTTCCTCAATCGTGATGGCAGGATTCCTACACATTGAGGACGCAAGTGTGATCAATGTGTTGAGTTGGCTCAACTGCCGGTTGCAGAGATCGAAAGCCTGCAATGCAAGTTTTTCGTATTGGAGCGCGTCGACTGGCGGACGTGATGCGGGTTGAGATTGTTTTTTAGGTTTGTTGTTCATGGTGCGACCTCCCTGGTACTGCCTGGATCGCCCGACACTCGCTTGCTTGGGGAAGTGGGTGAGCGGGCACGTGGCGGGTTTGGAAGACCGGGATCGTAACGAACCGGCGAGCCTTGCGGCTCCCCCACCACAGCCCGCCCATAGAAATATAGACGTGCAGAGGTAGACGCACGCCCCGCCTGAGCGGGGGTGCGGTTACGATCACAGGCTTCCACACCTGACCATCGAGTGTTTCCCGACGGCTTGATGATTATAAGTCAGGGTGAGGGGAGAGCGGGCAACTGAGCGAGGTAAATGATTGGGGTTGGCCGATTGGATAAGGGAAGCAGGGGAGGGGCGACTCATTGAGAACCTGTGGGTCCATGCTCGGGTTTCGTCACTCGTGATGGCAGGATTGAGCACACATCTTCAGGTCAACAACGTAACCGCCTTAGACACAACTATTGATAGTCGAGCGTGTCATCGACTTTGGTGATCTTCCAACCGTCGCCTTGCTTGCGTAGAAACACCAACACGCTGATTTTGTCTTTTGAACCGAAAGTAACCGGAACAATCGCGACATCGTCGAGCATGATCGCCGGGTGCGTTGCGATGTTATTCGACCAGTCGTGTTCGTCGTAGTCCTGCACCTTCGTGAAATAGTCGGCGTCGCCAGGCAGCTTGTTATGGCGATACGCGTTTCGAAGTCTGTCGACCGTCGTTTTGGTCACGTAGGAATAAATGCCCTTGTCCAGCAACGGATAGGTGTCTTTGGATTCAAGCTTGATGTACCAGGTGTAAAACGCTTTCGTGCTTGCGTCAGGAGTCGCGCTATCCGCGAATGCCCCTTGCTGGAAAAGTAACCCGCCGACCAGCAGCAATACCGACACGGCGAGGGTAAATAGCTTCTTCATCTTTCGTCTCAGTTGTATCGATAAATTTTGTACGTCGGCTGCGATTGTCTATAGGACGGCCCGGGATAGAAGCTTTGCTGACCAGGGTGCGTTTGCTTGAAATCGGACACCCATATGGAACCGTCGAAGATCGCCATGTGCCCTGATGGGTTTCCTGGGGCTGGCTGGATCACGATCACATCGCCAGTCGCTTGACGAAAACTGACGGCCTCAAGAAGCGGGCCGTAGTCTTTGGCGTAGTGAGCGTGGTGCAGTGAGATTCCGCCCGATTCGATTGCCTTGCGCACGTATTTTGCGCAGTTGCCTGTGCTGTGTGATTCTGCGTGGTTACTATCGTACGTCAAGGCAATCGCATGACAGTACACAATTTGATTCAAATCTCTATGACTGGGTTGTCCCTACAGGGCCAAGCTATGACCCAAGGAAAATCGGATGGCGATTCACCTAGAGGACGCACCCCGGCGGTTATGCAGATTTCGACAGTGGCATGTCACTTGGAACCGAACCTGAGACCGACCTGTCATTTGCCGTCCGTCGGCCTGCGCACGAAGTGGGAGCCTCAGCTTGTCACCTTGGTAACATCTATATCAGCCCGGCATGCGCTGAACACATCATTGGATTGTTGCTGCAAAATTGCTAGCATGATATTCAGTCTTTGTGCAACTTTCCGTAAAGAAGCGCATAAAAAAATACCTAAGAACTAGTCGTGTCAGTGATCACATGCTAGATTCCGTCAATCTATCTATGGCGCGTATAACTTACTCTTGAAATAAACGATGCGACCGGAAAAGTGGCGAAAGGGGCTGGTGATTGAGTTGGCTCGTCTGTATAGCAGCAATGCTTGGCTCGCCCTTCGTGAGGCGGCGCTTCAGGAATTGATTGATGACTATTGCCAAGATTCCAGCGAGCAAGAACTTATACTGCAATTACTCAATCATTTCAGATTCCTTTCATCGCAAGATTACCAGGAATGTTTAAATAAAATTTCTGATTACATAACAAAGACCCTAAATCTTACGGCTAGTGACGTACTCTTGGTGTCTCCAACTTGCGACGAGCACGCGGATAGCGGTCAAGTAGTTTTATATGATTTAAAGAACACATTATTGAGCCGCGCAGGTTGGCTTGATGTGACCACATGCAGTTTCTTTGGGAAAGCTCAGCGACATATCAAGGAAGATTCGCAGATATTACTGGTAGACGAGTTCATAGGTACAGGTAGGACGTATATCGGTCGAATTCGAGAAATGCGAAGGCATTTTCAAAGCAGGGGAATTGGGAAGTTTGAAATTCATGGAGTAGCGATTGCTTCGACTCCGCATGGAAAGGACCATATCGCGAAAGAGACGGGGATCGATATTCATTCGGTTCTTAGTTGCGGTAAGGCAATTGATGAAATTCTTCCGTCCTCAGCTAAGGCGAGTAATTATCAATTAATGGATGCACTTGAGTCTAGGCTTTCCGCGAATTATGAGGCTCATATACTGCCTAAACTTGGCGATGGTAGTTGTGAATCACTCTACGGGAGAGAGGGCGGGAACTGCCCAAACTCGGTCCTACCTGTGTTTTGGTGGCCATTGTCGGTTGACCAAAAAAGACGCAGGACGATATTGAATCGTAGCTTTGGGAAATAGCATGAATACGAAGCCTACGCGGTCAGAGCTGCGAGTTTTGCAACTGGTTGCCTCGACTAGAGGTAAGGTCAATTTTTATATTTTACATCGAAGACTTTTTCTCTCGCCGGCAGAGATAGGTATTGTTGTGAGCAACCTTGTCGATCTGGGTTACGTAAAAACTACGGATACGGGCATTGAATTAACGGAGAAGGGGTTTAAATATATTTACTCCAGCAGAACGATGATTGCAGACTCGACGGAGAAAGTGTGGTTGACTGTTCCCGGTGAGTTTACTACGCAGCGGATCGACCCTTATCAACCTTTTGCGCCGTCCTATACTAAGTTTTTGGAAGGACGCACAAGACAGAAGAAAGTGGTATAGTTGCCGCAGAGGTGGCTGGCGATCTTAGTCTAGAGCATGTTGCTCTTTTGAACTAAGGCTGACTTTAGCCTTGTGTGCAAAATTATGTATGACATAATTTGTGCACAACTGACAAATCGAATTCGATTTGTCAGTTACTCCCATAAGATCCCGAATTCGCGAATTCGCGAATTCGGGACTTCTAGGAGTAGAAGCGCGCTACGCGCGAATTGGATCTGATCGATCGATCTTGTAGGATCGTCAGTCACTTCACCTCAACTATTATGAAACCTGAATCAATGAGATACTCGGTAAAGGACTGGGATAGATATCTCAAGGATATCGGGCTTCCGAGTGACGTCCGGGATGAGTATAGAGAATATATTAAACCGCTCGTTAAGCAGGGTCTTCCGGTAATCTTCGAATTTTCTCATCTCGCCAAATTGTTGGGTAGAACCACCGGATATTTGGCATCTGCTACCAATGCTTCGAGAAATCATTATCGAACATTTGAAATAAAAAAGAAGAATGGTAAGTCTAGGAATATTGAGGCTCCTTATCCTGCGCTGCTCGAATGCCAAAGATGGATAAACACGTACATTCTTAATGTTCTGCAGCCAGCCGCGACTTCTCACGGCTTTGTGCGTGGCAGGTCAGTTATTACCAATGCCTTGGAGCATGCGGCATGCGGGGAATTGCTTAATCTTGATTTAAAAGATTTCTTCCCAAGTATTCCTCTGAGGCGAGTAATTGCTCTATTTAAGAGTATGGGGTACTCTAATTTAGTTGCTTTTTATCTCGGTTCAATTTGTTGCTTAGATGGAAGGTTGCCACAAGGGGCTCCGACGAGTCCAGGACTTGCAAATCTCATATTGCGACCTCTCGACAGACGGCTGGCGGCATTAGCCGCTAGATTCACCCTAACGTACACAAGGTATGCGGATGATCTTTCTTTCTCGGGAGCATCGATTCACCCGTCCTTTTTGGCCTTGGTGCGGCGAGCTATTTCGGAATCTGGTTTTATAGTTAACGAGAGCAAAACCAAGATTTTCAGGGGCAACTCCAATAGAAAGATCGTAACTGGAATTAATGTTAGAGATGCTGAGCTTCGTGCGCCAAGAGAATTGAAGCGTTACGTATTCCAAGAGATTTATTTCATTGAGAAATTTGGTGTTGCCAGTCATCTTGCGAAAAAAAGAGCTAGGGATGCTGTCTATCTCGATCGTCTGCGTGGAAAATTGACCTATATACTCCAAGTTGAACCTCACAATGAGGAGGCTCATCGAAAATTGAGAGTGCTCAATAGGGCAGAGGCATTATTTTCTCGTTAAAAGATGATTGCTGATTAAGTTCGTTAGCACGTTTCGGAGTTTTTCGAATGTTTAATGCGCTCTATCCGATGCTCTGACGCTGGATAGGCCTCGGACGCTGGTGTCGACGCGTTGCCGTGTGGCAATTCGTGGGAATTGTGTCTTTCTTGGAAGATCAGTTCGACTCGACAGCTACTACTGACTGAGCGTGCTCATTCGTTGGTTCAAGCCCATGCGACACGACGGCCTCAAGGCAGAGAACTTGGCTTCTTTCGGGGATAGCGTTAGGTCTTTGACGCTCGTCAACTACGCTTTTGTCATCAGTTCAAAATCGTTCAGGGTTAGCTATTCCCACCGCCAGTGGTACGGCACGGATAAGGACCGTGAGCACAGCCTAGTTGACTCACCTGCTTTACTTCGGTGGATTGCTTCGGCAAGGGATCAGAAACTGTATGTCCTACTTGCGCGCAGGAGTCCCCGCGATATGCCGCGCATCTCGTTGTCTCTGTTGCGCTCGGGCTATTGGCGCCATGGGCAGAAGGTCAAAGCCGGCCAGAACCATACCTAGGTGCTGACCCAAAGCGAAACGCGAGTTCTCTCTGGTGTGGCGAAGCCTATAAAGCCGTCACGGATCCCTACTATTGGGCGCCGTTTGTGTTTTGTGGCGTGCAAGAGTGATGGAAGGCCGTAAGCGCTGCAAGCCAAGCGTTGGAGTGCTCACGTCCAGCAAGACAACTGATATCTTTGCTGAGCTTGCCTGACTGGTCGAGCACCTGCTAATACACCAGAAAGGATTGTCTCAGTGCCTAAATCAAAACTGACGCCGGTGCCTTTGCCGTCGACCAGCCAACCGAAACATTCGCACACTGGGGCACAACATTTCCTTCGCGTCACGTTGCCTGTAACGCCTTTTCCCGGTCTCGATCTACACCGCCAGTGATTCGCGCGAGCCATTGCTCGGCCGAGATCGGCTTGCCGAGCTGCGACAGTGCCTCACCAAAATACTTTCGCTCGCCCCACAGCGAAGCGTCACCCACGACAAATACCCGATGCTGCGCTCGCGTCACCGCCACATTCAAGAGATTCGGCTTAGCTGCCGCCCAGTCGGCCGATCCCGCATGATCGTGGTCGGCGCCGAGTACGAAGACGACTACGCTTTCCTCTTTGCCCTGAAACGTATGCACGGTGCCAATTCGATCGCGACACCATCGTTGGAAATCTTTCTGTGACGGCGGTCGCACATCAGTCAGTTCTTTCCAGTCAAGTCCTTGCAGTCGCGCCAGCAGATTTCTCTTAACCGCCTTGAACGGTGAAATCACATACATCGCGGGCAAAGTCCCGGATTTCGCATAGAGTTGTGCAATTAGCGACACGACAACACCGATCTGTGCCGGTACAACCTGTTTCTCCGATGTCTTGCCTCGCACATCGATCCACGCGCTCTCTCCGAGTCCGAATCGGTCGTCTGGCGGCACACGAGAGTCAGGTCCGTACACCATCTTGTCTTGATAGGCGATTCGGTTCGCGATCGGAAACATCGGATAAACACAGCGTCGGTGCACCCGCAGTGGACTCCCAATCCACAAGGGATCTTCTCCATCGACCGTTACGTAGGTGCCGTATGGATTAGCATCGTCAGCCAGGCGCTGAACCGACACTTTGGCAGGAGAGTATCGTCCGTCCGCCGTGTGGGGTGACAGGTTCGCTAACGCATTGATCAAACTGACGGGCACCGTGAACACAGGTTCGATTTGCAGCGGGTCGCCCACCACCATCGCGCGTCGGGCGCGCCACAACGCGCCGACAGCCGCTTGAGGCACTGCCTGCCCGGCTTCGTCGATGAAGAGCCAGCCGATCGAGCGCGGCCCCATCCCGCGAAACTGCCGCGCGAACGAAGCAAAGGTCGTGGATACGACCGGTACGACCATGAACAGGCTCTGCCAGATCAACTCCGCGTCGGCGGCATTTTCCAGACGCGTGCCATTTACCATTTTGCCGATCGCAAACAGGTTGCCGCCAAAACCTGCTCCGCCTGTCTGTGCGACTTCGGCGAACCACGCTTCGTGCAGAGCAAGCGCAGCCACGAAAAGTTGCGAGCGTAAGCTCGCCAGGTCCGGGTCTTGCCAAAATCCATCTCGCTGAACGCCGTCCGTCTCGATCATTTCCAGTGGACCCGGCAAAGTCATCTTGCCGAACTGCCGCCGGTAATCGGCGAGCTGCGCCTGATTCTTGCGCCACGTAGTCTGTGCATCGGACAGCGCTGTTTTGGCAAGCGTAACTCGCGATATAGCTTGGCTTGTTGTCTCTGCTGTCGCAGTTGACGCCGCACGGCATTGACTCAGTTTACGGCGCGCGTCAATCTGCGCATGAGCGTTTTGGGCAACATCCGTGGCATGCCGAAGTGCCACTTCCGTGCGGAACAGCTTAGCGAGACGTCCCGGACGCACACGGTCGAGAAGCCGCTCTTCCTCCTTCAGGTCCGCAAGCGAGGCTTCAACCTCTTTCAGCGCGGCATCATTTCGCAATTTCTCCACTGCCATCTGTTGTACGACGCGCTCGGCTTCAGTCAACGTGTCCGCAGCGGGACTAGTGAACTGCTCCTCCGATACGCCAGACCACACGGAGTGCAACTCGCCGTAGCGCGAGCGTTCGCTGATTGCTGTCCGGACGGCTGCGTCCGCATCAAGAAACGCACGCCGCGCCGATTCATACGTCGGTCCCGAGTACTGCTTGATCCAATCCCAAACAGCGCGCGGGTCGTTCGAACCGCCGCGTTCATCTTCCCGGCGCTTGTCTTCGAAAAATCGTTCACGGAAACGCCGCCGGTTCTTCCTGTTGCCAAGCGCGCACGAAATCAAACCCCAGGGTATGTCCTGCGGCTGGAGCTTTGCAAAGCGCTTCTCTCCCGTTTGCGCAGCGATCTTGTGCGCGATCGGCTGGAGATACCGCACACCCTGCCACGCATCACCCAATTGTTTACGCTTTGGCAAATCGCCAGAAATGTTCTCGACCGCCGCGTTGTTCGATGACGCCACCACCATTTCGAACCCTGTCAACTCGGGACGCAGTCGACGAATTGTCGCGATATTCCCATCCGTAAAGGCGATTTTGACCCTTGCACCCGAGAGGGCGTCGGCTGCATTCGTCAATGCGGATAGTTGTCGGGCGCGCTGTACTACATTCTCGGAGATCATGTCTCGCAACAACGTCGTCTTTCCGGTTCCGGGCGGTCCATTGACGGAGAATAGGCCCTCCGTTTTCAATAAGTCGAAAGCCGTATTGATCGCGAACTGTTGCATCAAGCTCATTTTCCGCGATGAGTCTTCGGGCCAGTGCCCTACATTCATTTTCGTAGGATGCAAGGCTTGAACGATCGCCGCGCGGCCTGAATCGCTATATAGATCGACGCGCCGCTGTACATCCCCCGGCGACAAATACGCAAGCAGGGTGGCCGGCAGATCGCCCTCGCGAACAGATGCCATGCATTGTTCGATATCGTCGATATAGAAGCTGTTGAGGATATCGATGGTTGGCTCGTCAGCGGCGGTGTCGTCCTCATCGTCGCTTTCTTCGTCGTTCGAGTCGGGCACTGCAGGCGAATCCGCTGGTGATGATGTTGCCGCTGTCGTCCGCACTTCCTGCGCGAGTATGGGCCGCTTGCCGTCGTTCTTTTCTTCCTTCGTGACAATCTCGAGCAACGCCACTGGTAAATCCGGAGGCAGTTCGAAACCCGACCATGTCACGAGCAATTCATGCAACGCCAGCAGTTCCTTCGCCGTAATCGGCATCGACTTTAACTCGTATTCCGAATCGGATCGGTTCCTGAGGCGCTCAAATTCGTAGTTGAACAACCTGTCGGATAAATTCTGCCGCGCTGCTTCGAACGCGGACGCACCGAGCGCGGCCAGCCCCAATCTCGAGGCCGTACCCAGTGCCCATGGCACGGTGGACACGGATAGTGGATCGAACACAGGCTGCCCTTGTGCGCTCAGATTGACTCTGGCAATACACGATCGCCCATCGAGTTGAGTGCGTTCATCATCCTCGATCGTGTTCGTCTCGGCGCTTGCGGACAACTTACTGGAAAAGTCTGAGATTGCCTGCATCTCGAAGATGCCGACATATAGCCTGAAGCCGATGAGTTCGCGCCCTCTAGGCACTTTGACTTGCAACGGAGAAGTAGAGCCTGAGGCAAGATCAGCCGGTAGCAGCCATTTGAGGGCGTCCTCGTCCGCTGTATCGAACACCTGCTGCAGATCGAACGGGATAAAAAATTCGATTTTGTGCCAATAGTCGAGGACGTCGTGAAAGCGCTGGGATTCTTTCATACCGGTTTCCGATTGCCGTTTGCCGCGGATAGCTTCCTATCATATGCTCACAGGTGAAACAAAAACTATCCCTCGGAGACTGGGAAACTCGTTTTTCTTAAAAAGTGTCTGACACGACCAACCTGTAGCCACCCCGGCGCGGTATTCACATCGACTGGCCACGTAGCTGTCCGGTCGGCTGTTCTGCAGTTTGTTTGCTTCGTGCAAATATGCAATATGCTTAGTGCCCCACCAACCAACAAAACTGTAAAGTTATGCAAAGAAAAATCAAAATCTGATTTTTCTCATAGAAGTTCTCATCCAGGTCCGTTACGTTTGGCATCACACAATAAAACAGGAAGAGACGTGATGACCGGTACCGAACTACTCACCGCATCCCCGCAGATGCGCGCCTTTGCTTCCCGCTTGCCCTTACTGCCTTGTCCATGACTCCGTCCCGGTTATCAATCGGGTAACCGGACAGTCTCGCCCAACGCATAACGCATCAACGCTCCGCGCCACCCTGGTTTCGCCGTTATGAACGACGACTAGCAATCGGCACGCGACGTAAAAAACAACACGGTCGCGACCTTGATGCGCGGCGGCTCCCCGTGGAATGACCATGTTCAATCGTATTCAGTCCCGCACGTTAGCTGTGTCCGGCGCAGCCCTGCCCACATATGGGCTCGACCGCCAACCAATTCTCACACCCATTCGGTTGCGGGGCACAGAAACGCTGGGCGAATTGTTCACCTACACGCTGGAACTCAAGACACCCGATGCGTATGCGTTTTCTCCGAGCGAGGCGGCCAACGTCGATCTCGACAAGCTCATCGGCACCGAGGTCACCGTATCAATTGAACTGGAAGGACATGGCAGATTCATGCCGGGGATGCGCGGTGACGCCGGCATGGAAAACGTCGGCGCGGGGACTCGCGAAATCACTGGCATCGTCGCATCTGCGAGCCTCTTGCGCGAAGACGGTCGTTCGATTGTCTACGAACTGGTGCTGCGCCCCTGGTTGTGGCTCGCCACGAAGAATCAGAACTGTCGTCTGTTCCAGAATCTGAATGTCGTGGAGATAACAGACACAGTGCTGTCGGCCTACACGTTCCCAGTCGAGAAGCGGCTGTTTAGTCCCGGCGCACGAACGCCTTATCCGAAGCGAGACATCCAGCGGCAGCATTGGGAGAGCGACTGGACCTTTCTCCAGCGGTTGTGGGAAGAGTGGGGCCTCTTCTACTGGTTCGAGTACAGCAACGGCAGGCATCGTCTGGTGTTGGCCGACGCAACGGCGGCGCACAAACCGCATGGCGACGCGTATCGCACGATTCGTTATGAAGCGCCGACTGGCAAACGTATCGACGAGGAGCATATCCACGCGCTCTCGGTCGAGAGTCGACTGACAACTGACGGCGTGTCGAGCGTTGACTACGACTATACGAGACCGCGCGCGGATCTCACCACGAAATACGAAGACCCTCGCGATACGGCCCAGGCGCGTCAGGAGCATTACACATGGGGCGACTGCGCGCAGCCGCAGGCAGGTGCAGCAGGTCTCACGGGTGAACATAGTCAACCACAGACTGAAGCGAGATATCTGGCGAAGGTGCGCATGGAGGCGTTGCGCTGCACTGGGCTGCGGGCCAAAGGGCAGGGCAACCTGCGCGGATTGACGACTGGCTACACCTTCGTGCTCACGCATTTCCCGCAGACGGCGGCGAACCGCGAATATGTGGTCGTGTCCAGCACGCTCGACATTGAGGAGATAGGAGAGGCAACGGGCACCGGTCAGCGCTTTCGCTGCGAAACTGACTTTGAGATTCAGCCGGTCAGCGAGCCGTTCCGCTTGATGCAGATCATTGCGAAGCCGCGCACGTCCGGTCCGGAGGTCGCCATGGTGGTGGGTCCAGAAGATCAGGAAATCTGGACCGACGCCTACGGACGTATCAAGGCTCAGTTCATCTGGGATCGACTTGGAACTCGTGATGAGAATTCTAGTTGCTGGCTCCGCGTGTCTTCGCCGTCGCAGGGCAACCAGTTCGGAGCGACATATCTTCCACGTATCGGGCAGGAAGTGCTGGTGGAGCACATCAACGGCGACCCCGACCTGCCTGTCGTAACGGGACGTGTGATCAACGCGTTCAATCAACCGCCATGGCAACTGCCCGACAACCAGGCGCTGTCCGGCGTGCGCAGTAAAGAACTGGGCGGCGGACGGACGAACCACCTCGCGATGGACGACACCAACGGTGAGATCCAGACGCAACTGTCGAGTGATCACGGTACCTCGCAATTGAGTCTCGGTTTTCTGCGGCGTATTTTCGGCAATAAGGGACGGCAGGACGCGCGTGGCAAGGGTTTTGAGCTTCGGACAGATTTCTGGGGTGTGGTGCGTGCCGGGATGGGAATGCTCATTACGACCGAGGCGCGACCCAACGCGCAGTCGCACGTAAAGGACATGGGCGAAACCGTCGCGCGACTGACACAGGCGTGCGAGCTGCATGAGAGCCTGACAGGACTTGCACAGCAGCACGAAGCGCAGCAGAAGGATGCGGACCAGAGCGAAGTTTCGAGCGCGATCAAGGCGCAAAACGACGCGATACGCGGTGGCACGCCCAAGGATGACAACCTGTTCCCCCAGTTCGCGGAACCCCATCTGACAGTCGCCAGCCCTGCTGGAATTCAGTTGACTACGGCTGGCAGCACTCACATCGCGAGCGACGAAAACCTCGCAATGACGACTGGCGGCCACATTGGTATTGCAGTGGCGCAATCTTTATTCGCGGCGATCCGCGGAGGTTACTCGCTCTTCGTCCACAAGCTCGGTATGCGTCTCGTCGCAGCGGCGGGTAAGGTTCGCATCGAGGCGCAGAGCGATAAGGTCGAAGTCATCGCGAAGAAGGCGGTGGAGTTCATCAGTACGTCGGATTGGATCAACCTGACGGCTAAACAAGGTATCCGTCTGAATGGTGGCGGTTCGGAACTAGAAATTAGCGCGGCAGGGATTCGTGGTTTCACTAACGGCCAATTCCTTGTTCATGCAGCGAGCCATGTGACCGATGTGGCACGGGGGAAGCCCGTAAAGATGCCATTGACGGACGTAACGTCGGCGAAGGTGGCCGAGCACTTTGTGTTGATAGAAAACTGCTCTGGATTGCGCATACCAGAGCAGCCTTATCGAATTACGTTGGGCGATGGGCAGGTGATCGAAGGAAATACAAGTGAGTCGGGTGAGACGGCGTTGGTGTTAGCCGAAACCATTCAGATTGCTACCGTTGAAATCCTTCACAACGACGGAACGGGCAACGCAGCCGCTGTCTATCATCCATCAATAACGCAATCAACGCCACGCGCAGGCGTATCCGATCGCAGCCCCGACATAGGCTTCGAAAAGCGCACCGTTCAAACACGTGCGGTTGGATCGAAGAAATTGCAGACCAATGGTGATCAACCATCGAGCTCTGGCTTCGACCCATACTACGCGCTTTGTAGCCCATACAATTGGGGCATGCGCTATTCAACGGCGAGTGGCAAACATCCTCGTCAATTGGAATTCCCTGTTGCAAAAGATTTTGCAACTACCCTCCACGAAGTTCTGCTTGAAAAAGTGCAATGGGGCGATAACTATTTTGGTGAAAAAGGCGGTCGTGCGTCGCTTCAGTTGACAATGCCGTTGGATGAAAGGCAATGCAATAAGATCGCTGACATTTTGTATCCCGTTGTCAGGAGCGCAGTTGCCGATCGATCATCGGGCGCATTCGCCCTTCCAGAAATGTGTGCGCCCTTAGTGGCAATAAGCCTCAATGCATTGCCAGGAGATGCGAAGGGAATATTTTCGCTTGCGGACTGGAGATTGACCGTAAGCGGTGTCGCGCTAGCTCCGCTTTTCGAGGCTAGATCAACAGATGATCAAGACGCAAGACGCCGTACTGCTGTGACAAAACTCGGGGACTTCGTCAACACGATTTATCACGAAACGCGTCACTGTCAGCAATGGTTCTGGATTTTCGCAATGGTACAGCAGCAGGCCGAAAACTTCGCGGATACACCGAACATCGTCGAATGGCCACGGAACCTGGCAAGAACCGAAACAACGCTGAATGTTGTGAAAACGGCTGCAAGCCAGAAATTTCCCTCCGATTACCTGGCGCAGACCGGTATCAAACGAATGGCGGTTGGAGCTTACTTTTATGTGTTGTACCAATACAGACTTACGCGTTCACTGCTGAGCTATACGAAAGACAATGATTCTTTCGAAAAAGAGTATGCAAGCGCGCGGCAGCAGGCGAGGAGCTTGTTGAGTGATGTAGGAGCAGGAGGTACACCAATTGACGTGGATAAGATGGTTAGCGACGGTGTTGGAGAAGGTTATACCGGCAGGCCGTGGGAAGACGATGCTTTCTTCTGCGGCGAGGTGGCTGAAATCTATTGGACAGGACATGAACCTGAAGGTATTGCTGATAACCAGTGCAGTCGCAAGTATGCACTTGACCACAACGGAAGCCGCCTCGCCGAAATCGCTGCAAAACAGTCACCCCCTAACAATGGAGAGAAGTGACATGCCAGCTGCGCCGCTTAAACGTAACATGACAGACGCTCAGCGAAAGCAATTGCTGCGCGCTGTCGAAACAGGTCTGCAATGGACTGCTGGAGAAATTTCCTTTGACGAGGTGCAACAAACTCTTGGGAAGTCTCCGGACGGACCTATCGAGCGCGGGATTGAACGCGTCTATCGATACGAGCCCGACTTCGCCACGCTGGAATTTGTATTCGATACAATCAGATCGAATGACGGTAAGGCCGCCGTCAAATATTTCATGCTTCGGGTCAGTAGTGATATCACGACACACATAGCGAAAGAGAGCTATGAATCCCTCCTTGGGCTTCACCGCCTCGTACGGGGCGAGTTGATTGACGGGGTACGAGCCGAACCGCGCGACTTCTTTAACCCCGGTCTTGGTGGTTTTCTCGGAGACCGTAATCACGTTGGACTTTCGTATCGTCTACCGTTGCCGGTTGATTCGATCTTTGATGTTTATGCGGATCTCGATTTCGAAGGACGGGATGACCCACCCGACTACGTCAGCCTGAAGGACGCGGAAAATCTGCGCTCGGTGATATTCACGCGCAGTTACCTGACGCCAACGGAACTGGATCGCCGTCGTCAAATGAAGCGTCAGAAATACGACGAGATGAATCTTTGCACCGGAATGCTCTGTCCGGAAACGGGACTATGGCAGGGCTGGTCAGAGAACGGCGCGACCGATCGGCTGTTTGTGCGGGCGGGCCAACGGTTTGACCAAGTGCGCCTCCACGCGTACCAACCGACCGTTCGCGAACAGTGGGTAAGCGGAAGATGGATGTGGATGGACGGGCGCGATGCTGGTGCGTGAGTTCGACATGCTATGAACAACTCTTCCTCTTACGAACAATCGGCATGAGTCTCTGGACACAATTTCTCAAATACGAAAACGACATCGTCTACAACGATGCCAACAGCGGTCTTCGCAAGCTTTGCGTGGGTCTGTCCGGGACGTTCTATTTCTGGGGAGGCGAGACACGTGAGAAGCGCATTGCAATAGCGAACTGCTTCGACGTGTTCGAGCGGATGTTCCGTGACCGGTTGGAATGGGTATTGCCTAACGAAGACGTGAGTCGGCGCGCTGTCAAGATTGGTGACAAAAAGGCGACTCCATCGATCCGCGAATATGTCACCACGATGCACCCGGATGATCAACTGGACTGGCGTTTATCGGGAGGACGTTCCGTTGACGATGCGAGCGACTGCTATATAGCAGTGTTGGGTACGCGACACTGGCAAACCACGGGAAAGAATGCGCCGCTATCGTGGCTTAATTTCGCCATGCCGGTTGAGGCGGTATTCGGTCCCGGAGGACAGCCAAAGCTATTTTCCGACTTTCTACGATTTTGTTGTGAAGAGTTGCGTCCGTGGAACGGTAATGCGGGTCTGGCATCGCTGTTGCCACAGGATAAGAGCGAATCGCTCGCTGATGAGTTCGACATACAACAGCGATATTTCGGCTTGGATGTGGTTGCAAGCGGTTTCTATCTGGTTGATCACCTTCAGAAGGCACTCAAAGGTGTGAACTGGCTGACGTTCTTCGACGAGGATTTCCCAAGTGCAATCCCGCAGTCGGGATGGGCGGCGTTGCGGGAGATGCCCGGTATCCAGGTCTGGAGAGCGGGTTGCACGTATGTGCTACAGGCAGGCGACCAACCGACACTTGGGCCTGTGCCAGACGGCATCCCGCAGCTCTACAAGGTCGTGAGCGATGTCATCCGAGGAATGCGACTTACGCCGATGCCGAGCTTTCACACTGGCTCAATGACCGGAGAAATCCATTTCAATGGCCGCACCAGCGAACTATGGTCACGACGCTTCGACGCGCCGGGTATTTGGCCACCATATCCTGACCAGATTGAGTTCCATAAGGTTGATGACAGCGTGGACGAATACTCAGTTGAGTCGAGCCTGCCGGGCGAGCAGCACCCTCCCGCGGATCTGCCGCCTCGGGCGGCCGTGCTCAGCGCGTTACCGGGTCAGCCGTGCCCACGCGGTGGCGAGTGGTTCAATCACTTTCTGAAAAAGACGGTACATGTCGAATCGGGTGAACCGATGCCAGGACCGGAGGTCGATGGAAATGGCAATGGGATTGTGTGGTTTTTGCGAGAAGGATGAAATCACGGCAACTGACATCTAGGTGACCGTGAAATTTGAGGAGCGGCAGGTCAGCCTCGCCGCGCCTCAAAAAGACCTACTTCACCGCCCCCAACGCCAACCCCTTAACCAAAAACCTCTGCAACCAGGCAAACACAACCGAAACCGGCAACGTCGCACAAAGAGTCGCGGCCATCACCAAATGCCACTCAACAACATACTTCCCCGCGACCATATCAGTCACTTGAACGGTCAAAGTCTTATTCTCCGGCGACCGAATCAACGTATAAACCACCGCAAACTCATTCCACGCATTGATGAAGGTGAAAATCGCCGTAACAACAATCGCCGGCACAGCCAACGGCAAGAAAACTTTAAAAACAGCCTTCGTCCTCCCACACCCCTCCAACCAGGCCGACTCCTCAAGATCCCTCGGCACCGTCTGAAAGTAAGAAGACAACATCCAAACCGCAAACGCGATATTGAACGCCGCATAAGAAACGATGACGCCAATCTTGGAGTCAACCAGATTCCCATCCCCATAAGGAATCATCGCAGCCAACCGGAACAACCCAACAACCAGCAAGATAGGCGACAACATCTGCGTCACCAACAGAAACTGCGAATACAACCCCTTCCCTCGAAACGGAAACCGAGCCAACGCATAAGCCGCCGGCAAACTCACAGCCAACGCCAGCGCAGTAGACAAAAAACTAATCACACAACTATTCCGCAGCGCCACGCCGAAGTTAGCCGCAACCCACATATCCGAAAAATTGCTCCACTGCCAATGCACCGGCAACCACCGCGCCGGGTAAACAAAGATCTCCGTAGCCGGCTTCAACGCAGTAAACAACATCACAGCAAACGGAAACAGCACGGCCACAATCAGCGGCGACAGTGCCAACCAGCACCACAGCGAGCGCTTCATCTTGACGCTAAGACTCATGACGTCTCTCCTTCTTTCGCGGGCTGCAGTCGCAGATAGGCGATCGAGAAAACGAACAGCATGACGAGCATGATCAGCGACACCGCCGCGGCTTCGCCGGGACGTCCCAGCCGGAACCCAAGCTCATAGAGATACGTAACGAGAATATGCGTGCCGTTATCCGGCCCGCCTTGCGTCATCACCCAGATGATCGGGAAAGAATTGAACACGTAGATCACATTCAACAGAATCGTCATGTTGATGAACGGCCGCAAGAGCGGCATCGTCAGCTTGCGAAACTGCTGCCACGCACTGGCGCCATCCATCCGCGCCGCTTCATAAATATCGCCCGGCACCGACGACAATCCGCCTAGCAAAATCGTCACCGTAAATGGAATCGACACCAGAATGCCCACCGCGATCTCCACCGGAAACGCGAGCTCCGGCGTCGCGAGCCAATGGATCGGACCATTGATCAAGCCAAGCCGCTGCAACGTCACGTTGACCATGCCGTAGTCATCATTGAAGGCCCAGCGCCACACCACGGCGGTCATCGTCAGCGAAACCGACCACGGCAGCATCACAATCGTGCGCGCCACGCCGCGTCCATAGAAATCCTGATTCAGCACCAGCGCAACCGGCACCGAAATCAGCACGGTGCCGCCCACCACGCACGCGGTCCAGACAATCGTCCGTTTGGCGGCGGCGAGAAACGCAGGGTCGGTGAAGATCGTGTAGAAGTTCTGCAGACCGGTGAAATCGCGAATTGCGCCGAAGCGCGAGACCTCGTGCAGCGATTGCCACACGATGTTGAAAATCGGATAGGTGATGATAAAAAGCGCCAACACCAGACTCGGCGCAATCAGCAACCAGGGCGCCTGCAGGCGCGAAGAAGCGGAACGGCTCATGCGTGCTCGATCGTAAGACGCGTCCATGTTAAAAAACGGACGCGACGGGATGGGCCGGATAGTGCATTACTTGCGTAACGTGTATTAGCGCGTATTCGCGCTTACCAACTGTACTAACGTGCATGACAACCGAAACGCGCGCCGCCTTCGCAACGGCGGCGCGCGTTTCGTATTCAACATCTTGCTACGAGACTACGCGTTTTACTTACCGAGCGACTTGTTCGCTTGCGTCGCGGCGGCATTCAACGCATCAGCAGGTTTCGCCTTGCCCAGGTAGACCGATTGCATTGCATCGGTCACGGCCTTCGCAGTGTCTTCCCAACCGGTTACGGTCGGTGCGAAGTGAGCTGTAGGCAGCAGCGCGACGAAAGCTTTGGTATCCGGATCGTTGAATGCCGGATCGGTTGCCTCAGCCTTGGTGGTCGGCAGGAAGCCTTCGGTCGTCGTGAACTCGACACGCGGTTCCTTCGTGAACAGATAGTCGAGGAACTTCCATGCCGACTTCTTCACCTTCGAGTTCTTGAACATCACGATCGAGTCGGTCACGGCATACGTGGCGTGCGTCGTGCCCATCGGGATCGGATCGATACCGTACTTCAGGTTCGGTGCTTCCTTCTTGATCTGCTTCGCGAGGAACGGCGCGGAAATCATCATCGCGACGCGGCCTTGCTTGAACAGATTCTGCACGTCTTCGCGGCTGTAGCCGGTCACGCCAGGCTGCGTCAGGCCCTGGTCGATCATGGTCTTGTAAAGCGTAGCCGCCTTGACGCCGGCCGCCGAATTGAACGCGGCCTTGCCGTCTTTGCCGACCACGTCGCCGCCGTTGGTCCACAACGCGTAGTAATAGTAGACGTCGGTTTCGATTTCCTTGCCTTGCAGACCGAAGCCCGCCACGCCCTGTGCCTTCAGTTTCTTCGAGGCTTCGATCACGTCATTCCATGTTTTCGGGCCGTCGGGATAGCCGACCTTCGCGAGCAGATCCTTGTTGTAATAGAGCGCGCGTGCGGACGCGGCGATCGGCAGGCCGTACACCTTGCCGTTGATTTCGCCCGGTGCGAGGAACGGACCGATGAAGCGGCCCTTGAAGCTGGCGTCCATGTAGCCGTCGAGCGGCTCGGCGACGTCGTCCTTCACGAAGTCGAGCAGCCAGCGCGTACCCACGATCGCCAGGTCGGCGTTGGCGCCGCCGGAGATGTCCGTTTGCAGTTTCTGTTGCAGCGTGTCCCAGTTCACGTCTTCGATCTTGATGGTCGTGCCGGGATTGGCCTTCTCGAAGTTGCGGGCCATTTTTTCGAAGTACGGCGCGGTCGCATCGCTGTAATGCGCGACCGTTACGCGGACCGTGTCGGCATGAGCCGCGACGGCGATACCTGCAAACGCGAGCGCCACGGCAATTTTGCCTAGCGCGAGGGAAGCACGGGCATGCAACGACATTTCTCTCTCTCCTGTGTCGATCGGAGTTAGCGCTTGGGCGCGTATTCCGGTCCCATCCTACGATGGTGGGGGTGGTCTGCTGCCGTCGCCGGCCGCTTTGGGTTAAATTGTTTGAAAAAATCCTACATGACGCAAAATAGCTTGTCACGTAGGGTCTGCCATATTTCTTCTCGGCAAGTTTTGTGCATAAGATGCTGTAAAGCAGGGGTATTCTGCGTAACGCGAAGTCACGGATACCCAATCTTCGGGATGACTGGACAACTGCGCGGCGTCAGGTTTGTAGGAAATTTACACGCCAGATCGGCGCTGCAACAAGGTTGAGGAACGAGGACGGACATGAATCGTGTGGTGTTGGTAACGGGCGCGTGCGGCGGTATCGGCAGCGTGCTGTGCAAGCGTTTCGTGGAGCAGGGCGACACCGTGCTGGCGCTCGATATCGACGCCGTCGCGCTGAGCGGATTGACGGTGCAGTTGGGCGCCACGCATGTCACGCCAATCGCGGTCGACCTCGGCGACGCTGCCGCGGTGCAGCAAGCGGTTGCCGAAGCAGTGAAGGCGCGTGGTCCGGTGGACGTGCTGGTCGCCAACGCGGGCGCCGCCAAGGGCATGACGCTCGCCACGACCGACGCCGCCAGCTGGCAGCGCGACATTCATCTGAATCTGAACGGCACGTATCACACGGTGGAAGCGGTGCGCGCGTCGATGATCGAGCGGCAGAAGGGTGTGCTGGTGCTGATCGGCTCGGTGAACGGCATGGCTGCGCTTGGGCATCCTGCGTATAGCGCGGCGAAGGCCGGCCTCATCAGCTACACCAAAGCGCTGGCGATCGAACTGGGCCGTTACGGCATCCGCGCGAACATCGTCTGTCCCGGCACGGTGAAGACGCAGGCGTGGCAGGCGCGCGTCGACAAGAATCCGCAGGTCTTCGAGGATCTGAAGAAGTGGTACCCGTTGCGTGACTTCGCGACGCCCGACGACATCGCCGATGCGGTGCAATTCCTCGCGTCGCCGATGGCGCGTGTGATTACCGGCGTCGCGTTACCGGTCGACGGTGGGTTGATGGCCGGCAACCGTTTGATGGCGGAAGAACTGACTCTCGAATCGCTTTGAATCGTTTTGAGCGGCTTTGACCGGATAGCGCGGCGTGTTCCTTGCTTAATGAAACAGGGCGACACGTTCGCATGACAGCACGACGATGAGGACAGCATGGCAGCAGTGCAACTGAGCGGCATCTTCAAACGCTATGGCGACACGCAAGTGGTGCACGGCATCGATCTCCACATCGACGACGGCGAGTTCGTCGTGCTGGTCGGCCCGTCGGGTTGCGGCAAAAGCACGCTGATGCGCATGGTGGCGGGGCTCGAAGAAATCAGCGGCGGCGATCTGATGATCGGCGGCACGCGTGCAAATACGCTGGCGCCGCAGCAGCGCAATATCTCGATGGTGTTCCAGAGCTACGCGCTTTATCCGCATCTGTCGGTCTATGAAAACATCGCGTTCGGGCCGCGGATTCGCAAGGAATCGTCCGCGAGTTTCAAGCCGCGGATCGAGGCCGCCGCGAAGATGCTGAACCTCGGCGGTTATCTGGATCGCTTGCCGCGTGCGCTTTCCGGTGGCCAACGTCAGCGGGTGGCGATGGGCCGAGCGGTAGTGCGCGAGCCATCGCTGTTTCTGTTCGACGAACCGCTGTCCAATCTCGACGCGAAATTGCGCGTGCAGATGCGCACGGAAATCAAGGCGCTGCATCAGCGTCTGAAGAATACGGTGATCTACGTCACGCACGATCAGATCGAAGCGATGACGATGGCTGACCGCATCGTCGTGATGAACGCGGGTCGGATCGAGCAGGTTGGCCGTCCGCTCGACCTGTACGACCGTCCCGCGAATCTGTTCGTCGCGAGCTTCCTCGGTTCGCCGTCGATGAATTTTGCTGAAGGCGTGTTGGTCAATCGCACGGACGGGCAAGGTTTCGCGTTGAAACTCACGGACGGTGGCGAGATCGTGCTGGAAGGTGCGCCTGCTTCCGCTGTTGCCGGCGCCAAGGTTACGCTCGGCGTGCGTCCCGAGCACATTGAAACCATGACCGACAATCCGGACGCGACGATGGAAGTCGAAGTGGTCGAGCCGACTGGCGCCGAAACGCATTTGTACGGGAAAATAGGCGGCAGCACGTGGTGTGTGACGACTCGCCAGCGCTCGAAAGTCGAGCCCGGTCAACGCGTGACGCTGCGCCTGCCGGCCGGGCATATTCACCTGTTCGATACGGAGAGTGGACGCAGGCTGATCTGAACCGCGTGTTGCCGCTTGAGACCGATCAAGCTGATTCAAGCCGACTGAAGCTGCGACGCGACGCGGATTCATCTAACCCTTAAGGAACACCGGGTGTCCGCACCGAACTTGATTCCCCACATCCGCGGCGCGCTGGCCAATTTGCGGCCCGCCGAGCGCAAAGTTGCCGAGATGGTGCTGAGCGACGTCGACTTTGCGATGCGCGCGAGCATCACCGAACTCGCGCAGCGCGCGGACGTGTCCGAGCCTTCCGTCACGCGCTTCTGCCGCGCGATCGGCGCGCATGGTCTGCGCGACTTCAAGATGCAATTGGCGCAGAGCGTGGCGGGCGGGTTGCCGTATGCGTCGACGGCGGTGGCGCGTGATGACGACGTGCAGACGTTGATGGACAAGGTCGGTGAAGCGGCGGTCGACGGCATCACGCATGCGTGCGGTGCGTTGGATCCGGCGGTGTTTGAGAGCGCGATTGCGGCGTTGTCGAGCGCGGGGCGGGTTTTCTTCTTTGGCGTTGGGTCGGGTTCGGGACTCGTCGCGCAAGATGCGGCTTTACGGTTTTTGCGGCTCGATATCGCGGCTACGGCGTTTACCGACGGTCATTTGCAACGGCTTTACGCGGGGCTGATGGAGCCGGGCGATGTGGCATTTGCGATTTCGCATTCGGGCCGCAGCGTCGAGGTGAACGAAAGCATTCAGATCGCCAAGGAACGGGGCGCGACGACGATCGCGTTGACGAATGTGGGCTCGCGGTTGGCGTGGCTGGTCGATATTCCGCTGCTGCTGCGCGTGCCGAGCCCGATCGACCCGAATACGCCAGGCGTGTCGCGGCTCGTGCATCTGTGCATCATGGATGCGCTGGCTATCGGCGTCGCGTTGAAGGCTGGGCCCAAGACGCTCGAAAAGATGCGGCATGCGAAGGCGAGGTTGTCGTCGCATGAGCCGGAAGCGGCGGGGGATTGACCTCGCACAATGGCCCGCTTCAACAGCCCTGCGACGAACACTTCTTAAACCATCACGCTGCTTGAGGACGCCAGGCGATCATGCCCGCGGTCCGCGCTCGAACTTCCGGCGAGGCTAGACAGGTCGCAACGGCCTCATATCCTGGCGTGCCGGGATAGGACGCGACGAGGGTAGGCGGGCTGTGATTGGCTGGGCACAGAATAATCGATTCATCAGGGCCGATTGCCGCCAGATCCAGGATCGCTGAAGAGCGCGTCATCAGAAACAGCAGACGTCCACCTACTTTGGCGCGTCGGCGGAGATGGATGATCAATGCTTCCTGTGTGGCCTGATCCAGCCCTTGCTCCACCATATCGACGACGAGGGCCGCCGGCCCTTCAGATTCCAATTCGACAAGCAGGGTGATTAAGTCTTCCGATTCCGCTGCGCCTTCTCCGATGAGCCACGCCAGAGTTTGATCAACGCGTGATTTGAGCGCTTCGTCCGCTTCAAGGCGGATGACGGTCTCGGCATGTCCACCGTTGAGCCGCTCAAGGCCGAGGAAAACGGCATTCGGTAGATTCTCGGCCAGGCATTTCGCCAGCCGTGTCTTGCCGCTTCCCAAAGGGCCGATGATGTAGTTCAGCGCTCGGATGTTGCGAAGCTCGAACCGTTCGCCGCCCCAAGGCCAGGGAAGATCGAAGGCCGTGCTGATTCCAGCGGAAGGGTTGAGCAGGCGCGCCAGTTCTCCGTCGGCAGGCACATGACCTCGGGCGAGATCGGACCGAAGTCCCTTGATCTTGGCTATCGTATCCACGAGCTGGCGAATTTCGGCTTCAAGCGTCGCCTCGTGGTTAGCCAAGGCGGGTTCAAGACTCTGAGGGTCGCCTTTCAACACCTGCGCCACTTGCGCGAGGCTGAGGCCAAGCGCGCGCAGGGCTACGATCTCCGCCGCGCGATGCATCTCGTCGGGACCATAGGTGCGATATCCGGAGGCTGTGCGTGCCGGCGTCACCAGGCCTCGCTGTTCGTAGAGTCGCAGCGCCTTGGTCGAGACGCCGAGCTGTCTCGCCGCTTCGGAAGCACTTAGAAATGGAGTGGAACAACGCATGAGTCACCTCCTGGTTTGTTGAGCACTCACATCGTGGAGTTGGCCCTTGGGGCCGAGTCAAGCGGATAGTTACAGGGCGGCATTTCTTTCATCGTTTCGATTACTTGGCTCGCAAAACGATTACAAACGGTCTGTTTTCTCTGAAACCGATTACGAGATGGTGCGCGTCTTGTTGAGATGACTTCGGCTCGCTCAAGCCTTGAGTTGCCGACGGCTTAGCAGTCCGATACCCTGGAAGCCTATCTAACAGATGTCAGTAGCAATTTCCTCTGCGGCTTCAAGACGCCGTCGCCATCCACCCAAACCGCCGCGACAACCTCAGGGTTGCTGCGCGCAAAGTCTGCGCGGGGTCGCCCGTGAGCTCGCTATCGAAGCTGCCGCTTGGCCCCATTACGGCGAGTACGAGGCAGATGCTGCCGGTATGGTCGAGTACCGGCGCGGCCAGCGTGTCGATGCCCGGTACCGGTCGGCTCAATGCCGTATCGATGCCGTCGGCGCGGATTTGCGCGAGCCGCTGTACGTAGGTCTTTGTCAACTGAAGTAGTGGTGGTGCAGCGTCTTTGCGACCCACGGTCGTTGGACTTCCCCCCGCACCTGCAAAAATCTCCCCCGCCTCAGCTCCCGCCAGCCGCAAATGATCCTGCGCCAGCAGACCATGACGCACATCGTCCGCGACATACGCGGCAAACACTCGCCCGATCGCCGTATTCACCAGCGACATCACCGTGCCGACCCGCAAGCTCACATGCAGCGGCCGCGCGGACTCCTCCAGTCGCACGACGGTCGGCCCGAGCGGCCCGAGCACCGCCATCGCGACGCTCATTCCCGTCGACGCCGCCAGTTCGACCACTTCCGGCTCAGCTTCCCGCGTCGGCGATAAACGCTGTAAGCCGATCAACCCAAGCTCAAGCGCCAACGGCCCGGCTTCGAAACAACCGGCAGCATCGCGGCTCAGCAAACCGATTTTGAGCAGACTCACCAGATGCGGAAACGCTTTGGCCGGCGGCATGCCCGCAGCGGCCGCAAGATCGCGCAGGCTCAATGGCCGCGCAGCCGCAACCAGCGCGCCAAGCAACTCGCCTGTGCTATCGAGCGACTGGATACCGCGCTGCGGCTTCGCATCGGCAGAAACGGCAGAAGCAGAAGCGCCGGAGGCAGCGTAAGAGAGGTCGAGAGAGTCGGTCACGATGCGGAAGAAGCTAACAAGGAGGGCGCGGCTGCCAATTCGGCGCTGATGTCATGGGCTGTCGCGAGCAGCGCGCGAGCTGTCGGACCATCGGCGGCAACGTCGATCGCGCCGGTCGAGCCGATCACGGTCAACGCGAGGCACAAGCGGCCGTCTGCATCGAGCACCGGCGCGCTCAAACTGCTGATGCCCGGACTCGGCGCATCCACGCTGCATTCCAACTTGCGCGCACGGATTGCGTCCAAAGTCGCTTCGAACGCGGCACGTTCGTCGGGCGGTGTCATTGCACTATCCATCGAGCCCGACTGATTCGCCCACATCCCATCCAGCGTCTCACTCGGCAGGTAAGCGCAAAACACGCGACCCGTCGACGTCGCCGGTAGCGACATCACCGTGCCCACATGCAGATTCACATGCAGCGGAAAACCCGCATGTTCATAGCGAACGATGGTCGGCCCTTGCGGCCCGGCAATGCAGATCGCGACGCTGAAGCCGATCGCTTCGGCCAAAGCCGCCACGCGCGGCACGGCGGCGCGAAACGCCGGCTGGTTCTCCAGGTGCATCAACCCAAGCCGCAACGACAACGGCCCCGGTTCATAACGACCCGACAGCTCGTCACGTTTAATCAGACCTAAGCGGCTCAGGCTCACCAGATAAGCATGCGCCTGCCCCGGCGCGATCTGTGCGGCGCCGGCGAGATTGGACAAGGCGAGCGGGCTGCGCGCTTGCGCAAGCGCAAGCAACACGCGGCCGCCCACTTCAACGCTCTGAATCCCGCGCTGCGTCTTGCCGCCATCCGCTGTCTCGCTGCCGCCCGCGCCTTTGCCGGCGGTCGATTTCGCTGCTTTGCTCACACCCGCGCTCGTCCGTAAAAAGGGTCCATGTTAGCCGATGCCCTGCCCGAAAGCGGCGTATTCCTGTCCTCATCTTAGGTGCTCTTTGATTTGTGTATAGCGATACATTTCGCTATTGACAAATAAACTGGCCCAGCCATAAGATGCATTCACCCCGACATACCGGTGCAGTCACAGAGTCAAAACGGGGCGAGACAACCCCCAATACAGCCAGCCCGCGCCTCTGAAAACCGAACGCGCAGCCGGCGTCTCGCCTCACGTCCAACTTTTGAGGGAGACAAGCATGGCAAAGGCATTCGCATCCCAGGCCGACCTGGAAGTCAAGAAAGTCACGTGGACCCAGCTATCCGAGAACGCCTACGCCTACACCGCTGAAGGCGATCCGAACTCGGGCGTGATCATCGGCGACGACGGCGTGCTGATCGTCGACACCACCGCTACGCCGGCCATGGCGCAAGACCTCATCGCGAAGATTCGCAGCGTCACCGACAAGCCGATCAAATACGTCGTGCTGTCGCATTACCACGCGGTGCGCGTGCTCGGCGCATCGGCGTATTTCGAAGAAGGCGCGCAACAGGTGATCGCGAGCCGCGGCACGTACGAGATGATCGTCGAGCGCGGCGAGCAGGACATGAAGTCGGAGATTGAACGCTTCCCGCGTCTTTTTGCGGGTGTCGAAACCGTGCCGGGCCTGACGTGGCCGACGCTCGTGTTCGAAAAAGAAATGACGCTGTTCCTCGGCAAGCTCGAAGTGCGCATCGCGCATCTGGGCGCGGGTCATACGAAGGGCGATACGGTGGTGTGGCTGCCGTCGCAGAAGGTGCTGTTCTCGGGCGACCTGGTCGAATACGACGCGGCCTGCTATTGCGGCGATGCGCAGCTCGAACAATGGCCGGCCACGCTTGAAGCGCTGCGCGCGTTGAAGGCCGACAAGCTGGTGCCGGGCCGCGGTCCTGCATTGACCACGCCGGAAGACGTCAACAAGGGCCTCGATTACACGAAAGACTTCGTTACCACGCTGCTGCAACAAGGCCGCGAAGCGGTGGAACAGAAGCTCGACCTGAAGGCTGCAATGGCGCACACGCGCAAGGCCATGGACCCGAAATTCGGCCACGTGTTCATCTATGAACACTGCCTGCCGTTCGACGTCTCGCGTGCCTTCGACGAAGCAAGCGGCATCACGCATCCGCGCATCTGGACCGCGCAGCGCGACAAGGAAATGTGGGACGCGTTGCAAGCCTGATAACTCACAGAAACGCCGGAAAGCGTCAAGCAGAGAAGGGAAGGACGGAGACACAAGATGAGCATCAACTACCAGACGCTGTCGTTCGAATACAAACCGTGCCGCGAACAAAGCGGGCAAAGCGGTGCGGATCAGGAGGCCTATCCCGTGATCGTGGTCGGCGCGGGGCCCGTGGGCCTCGCTACCGCAATCGATATCGCGCAGCAGGGCGTGCCGGTCGTATTGGTGGACGACGATTGTTCGTTGTCCACCGGTTCGCGGGCGATCTGCTTCTCGAAGCGCTCGCTCGATATTTTCGACCGGCTCGGCTGCGGGCAGCGAATGGTGGATAAGGGCATTAGCTGGAATGTCGGCAAGGTGTTCCTGAAAGATGAGCTGGTGTACACGTTCAATCTGCAGCCGGAAGCGGGCCACAACCGGCCCGCGTTCATCAATCTGCAGCAGTACTACGTCGAAGGTTTTCTGCTCGAACGCGCACAGGAGATGCCGAATCTCGAGATCCGCTGGAAGAGCAAAGTGGTTGGCGTGCAGCAGAGCGGCACGCCGGGTACGGCTCAAGCGAGTGTGACGCTGACAGTCGATACACCCAACGGTCAGTACCCGCTACGCGGCCGCTATGTGGTGGCCGCCGACGGCTCGCGCAGTCCAATGCGCAATCTGATGGGACTCGACAGCCACGGCGTCACGTTCAAAGACCGCTTCCTGATCGCCGACGTGAAAATGGAAGCGGAGTTTCCGACCGAGCGCTGGTTCTGGTTCGATCCGCCGTTCCATCCGAATCAATCGGTGCTGTTGCATCGTCAGCCGGACAACGTGTGGCGGATCGATTTTCAGTTGGGCTGGGACGCCGATCCGGTGCTGGAAAAAACGCCGGAGCGAGTGATCCCACGCGTGCGTGCGTTGCTCGGACCGGATGCGAAGTTTGAGCTGGAATGGGTCAGCGTCTATACGTTTTCGTGTTTGCGCATGGATCGTTTCCGGCACGGCAATGTGTTGTTCGCGGGCGATTCCGCCCATGGCGTGTCGCCGTTTGGCGCGCGCGGCGCGAATAGCGGCGTGCAGGACGCGGAAAACCTCGCGTGGAAACTGGCGATGGTGCTCGACGGCAAAGCGTCTGACGGGTTGCTCGACACGTATGCGAGCGAGCGCGAATTCGCTGCCGATGAAAACATTCGCAACTCCACGCGCTCGACCGATTTCATTACGCCGAAGAGTCCGGTTAGCCGCGTGTTCCGCGATGCCGTGCTGAAGCTCGCACGGCGTCATCCGTTTGCGCGGCAGTTGACGAATAGCGGCCGCTTGTCGGTGCCGGCGGTGTTGCGTGATTCTCCGCTGAATACATCGGACAGCGATAGCTTCGAAGGTTTGATGGTGCCGGGCGCAGCGTGTGTCGATGCGCCGGTTCATGCAGCGGGGCAACCGGCGTGGCTGTTGCAGCAACTCGGTCAGCAATTCACGGGTGTGTTGTTCTGCGGCTCGCAAGGAATCGATCAGGCGACGCAAGCTGCGTTGGATGCCTTGCGCAGCGGTTCGATTCCGCTGAAGCTTGTGGTGGTGACGAGTGGCGATGCGCAGGCCGTTGCGGCTGCGGGTGCGATTGTGGTGCACGACGTCGACGGTCTTGCCGCTGCTCGTTATGACGGCAAACCCGGTACGTTCTATCTGATTCGCCCGGACCAGCATGTCTGCGCGCGCATTCGGCAACTCGACGTGAGCTTTGTTGAAGGCGCGTTGAAGCGAGCGTTGTGTGTGGACGGTACGGCCTGAAGTCCGGGCAAACGCAGCGAAGCTGGCACACGCCGAAAACGCGATGAACGCGACAGGTGCGCAATATGCGGCACACGCAGCCTGATCGGCAAACGCGGCACATCGGTAAAAGAAAAAGCAGGAGACAGATATGGCATTGAACACGCAACCCAACCTGGCACGCCCCGACGATTTCTACGAGGCGTTGATCGACATGCATCGCGATCTGGACGATGCGCAGAGTCAGTCAGCCAATGCGCAACTGATCCTGTTGCTCGCCAACCATATCGGCGATCACGCGACGCTGCTCGAAGCGATGCAGCACGCACGCGAAGGCGTGACCGATGTTCCGGGGCAAGGCGCGCAGGCTCGTCCGCTGGCCGCCTGACCACGTGTTAACTTTATTCGCCAGGCCGCTCCCGATCTGACGTCACGCACGGACCACGCTCACGCCCGCAGTCTTCAACGCCTCTGCCAACACGGGGTCGGTCAATTCCTCGACGACTATCGTCTGCGCAAGCGTCAGGTCGCCTATTGCGTAGGCCGATGCTGAATTGAGCTTTTCCATCGACGCCAGGACGACGGTCTCGGCCGACCGCGCAGCCAGTGCGCGTTTCACATAGGCTTCTTCGAGATCGCCCGTACTCAGTCCCGCCGTAGGATGAACACCCGTCACGCCCATGAAGTAAAGATCGGCGTGAATATGCGACATGGCTTCGATGGCCGCAGCGCCAACATTCACGATCGAATGCTTATACAGCTTGCCGCCGATCATGATCACGTCGATTGACGGATGATCGACCAGCGCAACCGCAACCGTCGGGCTATGTGTCACGACGGTCGCCGACAAAGAGTGAGGGATATGCCTCACAAGCTCGGCGGACGTCGTTCCTCCGTCAATGATGACGATCTGGCCCGGCAAGATCATCGACGCGGCAGCGATCCCGATTGCGCGCTTGCCGGACGACTCCAGCGAGCGTCTTTCCGAAAACGGGGCAACGGCCGACGAGGCAGGCAATGCTCCCCCGTGAACCCGTTGCAGCAATCCTTCCGCAGCAAGTTCCCGCAGGTCGCGTCGTATCGTGTCCTCCGAGACGCCGAAGGTTACCGCGAGTGATCCTGCAAGCACTTGCCCGTCTCGGGCCAGCCACTCGAGAATCGTCTGCTTACGTTGAGTCGTCAACATTGGTTGCATGATTTTTCTTGATATTGCACGAATTTGCACGATATCATGAGTGTGCCCATTTCGTAAATTGGAGCGACTCATGATCGCAACGCAAGACCGAGTACGCATCATCGATACGACCGTGCTATCCGACGATTGGTACGTGTTGAAGAAGACGACCTTTGATTTCCTGCGACGCGATGGCACGTGGCAGCGGCAAACCCGGGAGACATACGATCGCGGCAACGGCGCGACGATCCTGCTATTTAATCGAATGAGAAGGACGGTGATATTGACGCGGCAATTCCGGTTGCCCGCGTTCGTTAACGGTCACGACGGGATGATGGTAGAAGCTGCTGCGGGTCTGCTCGATAACGCGTCGCCGGAGGAACGCATCCGCGCCGAGGCAGAGGAGGAAACGGGGTATCGCGTACACGGCGTGCAGAAAATATTCGAGGCGTACATGAGCCCAGGGTCAGTGACCGAGAAGCTCCACTTCTTTGTCGCTGAATATGATGCGACGACGCGCATCGGAGATGGCGGCGGCATTGAAGCCGAGGGGGAAGATCTTGAGGTAATGGAACTGGCGCTGGACGATGCGTTAGCGGCCGTGGATCGTGGCGAAATCGTGGATGGGAAGACCATCATGCTTTTGCAGCATCTTGCGCTGCGTGAGCTGACCTCATCGCGCATGCCTCTACGAACGCGCTAACAATCGGCGCAGGCTGGTCCCTGAGCGCTGCACGCTCGGGTTGAAAGAGCGTCGCCACAAAAAACGGATGTTCATCCATTTCGACAACGCGTACGTCGCCCGCCTCATCGTCTCCGGCAACGCGCAAAGGGCCCGAAACAAGCGACGTTCTGAACTCGGGATTGAGTCCATAGCGACAACGGTAACCCTCCAGTGTTTCGCCGACCCCATAGGCAGTAGCGATGCGAGTACCTGGAAACAGTCGAACCCGATCGACAGTTTCAACCAGCGCGCATTCAAGTGGCGAAATGACTGCACGCGTAGCGTCCGGTGCCGTTTCCGCATGCTCGGCATCGGCCCAGCCGAGCACGTTGCGAGCGTATTCGATGATAGCGTGCTGAAATCCCCCGCATGTACCAAGAAACGGGATTGCTTTCTCGCGGGCATGGCGGATGGCGAGCAGCGCACCTTCCGTGCTTTGATAGGGACTCGCGGGAACACACCAGATTCCATCGAACGAAGAGACACGCGAAACCGAAGTGATTTCGACGGTGGGAATCCATTCAAATTCGACGTCGATCCCTGTCGTCTCCGCCGCCCGCTTCAAAGCAAGGGGAATAGCCTGGTGAGCCGGCACCGAGTGGTGATAGTCGCCGACCAGACCGATGGTCACTTTCTTCTGCATCGCTTTTGCTCTCCTCATTGACCTGCATGTAGCACGCAACTACGGTGTGGTTCGCTGGGATTCGCTACCGTCGGGGATCAGGTGCAACTCCGCGCGAAGCTCGTCGAGTTCGAGACAATGGGTTCTGTCATGGTCCAGAAGCTCGCGCACCAGTTCTTCCAGCGTCATGCGGCGAATGCCGTCGCGCAGACAGCAACGTGTCAGCGCTTCGGGCTTCAGTTTCTCAAGCGACGTGCACAGACGTCGCCGAGCCTTTGCGAAGGCTCGGGCAGCGGCGCGTAAGTCCTGCTCAACGTAATTGCGGCTGTTCGCGAGCGCCGTTCCATCCACCGAATCGATATCGGGAAGATGCGCCGACAGGATGGCTCCGATGCGAGCCGCGAAGATCGCGTCGAGATCCCGAAGGTGGCAAGCATGTTCGACGAGCGCGAACCCCGTACCGGACGGTCGCCGGCGCCACAGCTTCTCGGGCGTGAGGGTGACGAACCCTGCGAGCTTGTCCGGCATCGACGCAAGTTCGCTAATGATGTCGTGCCACGCCAGCCTGATGGGGTTTGGGCTGAATACGGCTCCGTAACTGAACCACGAACCGCCGACGCGTCCGCGCGGCTGGACGACCTCATGGCCGTGCCGTCGCATGACTTCCGCGACCATCGCGCCGCAGAACTGACGAGCCGTTGTGTCCTGCTCGACTTCTGGAAATTTCTGCGCGATCTCGTCAGTGACCGCAGCGATCGCAGCAACGCCGACGCGCGAAAGCGCAGCAAACTCGATGTAGCGCTCGGACTGAACGATCATGGCCTCGAGCTGTTGCCCGAGTGAGGAGGCCCTGAAGCGGTCGAAACGGGAATGCATGCGATCCTTGACTCGGTGTTCGAGTAACGTATCAAAACGATACGTTACGTGGAAAAAGGCGTCAAGTACCTACGCGCGTGATCGTCAGTCAGCGGTGCTCAATATCACTGCGGGCTAACCTTCGTCAAAACCCGAGCGCAGCCCGTCGGCCGCTCCGTTGCGCACCAGAGTCCGCATAAGTACGTGCTAACATGTTGCGATGCAATCGACACGTACGCGAGACCGGCAATGAGCACAATGGGATCGATAAAAGCCGAGTCCGACGAAAGCCAGGGAAAGTCTCTCCGCCTCGTCGCTTATGAAAATTTCACGCGGCAAATCCTGAACGCCAATATCCGGCCTGGGCAATTCGTCTCGCAGCGCGAGTTGATGGTTCTCACGGATATGCCGCTCGGCGCGATTCGTGAAATGGTGCCGCGACTTGAAGCCGAAGGGTTGATCAAGACCGTGCCGAACCGCGGCCTGCAGGTCTGTCATGTCGATCTACGGCTGATCCGCAACGCGTTCCAACTGCGCCTCATGCTGGAGCGCGAGGCAGTGGCGAATTTCACCCGTACGGCTTCCGACGCCGACCTCGACAAGATCGAGCGCGCGCACAAAGATATCGTGCGCCGGGCCCTGGCAAAGAAAATCGACGACCGTCTTCTCAACGACGCGCAAACAGTCGACTGGGGCTTGCACGACATGATGATCGATGCGATGGGCAACGAAATCGTGTCGCAGATTTACCGGGTCAACAGTTTGCGCATCCGGTTGATCCGCCTCGAACACGTGGTCCTGAAGCCCGACGTGGTGGTTCCGACCATGACGGAACATCTCGAACTGATCGCGGCCATCAAGGAGCGTGATGTGGACAAGGCGGTCGATCTGCTCAATACGCACATCGAGAACGCACGGCAACGCTCGATGGGTAACTTCGGCTAGCAGAGCGCGGACCGACCAGACCGACCGGGACGTCCGCGATACCCTCCGTTCTCCTTCCTGCAAATTCTTCTTTGACGCCTCTCCGATTTCTAACTAACATGTCAGTTGGCAGTTGGTGCGTAACTGGATCGCTCCAGGGCGATGTTGACCGGATAGGGCGGACTTGGCGCCGCCAGCGTCTATGACGAGAGGAGACAGTCATGGCTTTTGAAGGGCAGGGCGTGCTGGCGGCGGTGACGACGCCGCTCGATGCGGCGAACCGGGTGGATGTGGCATTGCTGGCGCAGCATTCGGCCGATCTGCTGCGGCGCGGCTTACACGGCATTACGCTGTTCGGCACGACAGGCGAAGGTCCGTCGTTCACCGTGGATGAACGCAGCGCTACCCTCGAGGGACTGCTCGCGCGGGGAATCGAAAGCAGCGAACTGGTGATCGGCACGGGCGCGGCGGCACTCGGCGACGCGATCTCCCTGACGCGGCATGCGCTTGCGCAAGGATGCCGCCGCGTATTGCTACTACCGCCGTTCTTCTTCAAGGGTGTCAGCAGCGCCGGCGTTGCCGAAGCGATCGGACAGGTGATCGACGCGGTCGGCGATTCGCGCTTGCGCGTCATTCTGTACCACATTCCCCAGGTGTCCGGCGTGGGCTTCGACGACGAATCCATCGCGACGCTGCGCCAGCGCTACGGTAGCGTGATCGACGGCATCAAGGACAGTAGCGGGAACCTCGACCATTCGCTCGCGCTGATTCGCAATCATCCGGGCCTGAATGTTTATGTGGGCGCGGAAGATACGATCGGACGCGCACGGGCAGCGGGTGGTGCCGGATCGATCTGCGGACTCGCGAATATCGCGCCGGAGCAGATTCGCGCGTCCTATGACAGTGCACAAGACCCGGACTCCGGCGTGATTACGGAGCTGCTGCGGGCGGTTGAAGGCCAGTCCTTCGTACCGCTTCTCAAGGCGTGGGTGGCCGCTTGCCAGGGCAACGACGGCTGGCGCCGGGTGCGGGCGCCGCTTGTCGCCATTGATGCACATGCTGTGGCCGCGCTGCCGCGCGCACTGCTATCCGGCGCAGCAGTGTGAAATTCGCGCAGTAGCAGGCGTGTGAGGACCAGGAGGAAGACACGATGGATCACGAAATCTGCCTGCCCGAGCAGGCCGACGATATGGCCGGGACGCTGTTCGCCGCGCTGCGCGAGGCCCTCGGCGCAGCCGCCGTGCTAACGGGTGACGACATCCCCGCACGCAACGAACTTGACTGGAGCACGCTCGCACCGCAGCGGCCGCTCGCGGTCCTGCGTCCCGCCGACACGCACGGCGTGGCCGCCGCGATGCGTATCTGCGCGCAGTATCGCGTGCCGGTCGTACCGCAGGGTGGATTGACTGGTCTGTGCGGCGGCGCGCGGCCTATCGAAGGAGCGGTGGCGCTGTCCCTCGAACGCATGGTTGGGATCGAGGAGATCGACCCTGCATCGGCAACCATGACGGTCAAGGCGGGTACGCCATTGCAGAGCGTGCAGCAGGCCGCGGACGACGCCGGTTTCTTAATTCCACTCGATCTCGGCGCGCGCGGCTCATGCGCGATCGGCGGCAATCTGTCGACCAACGCGGGTGGCAATCGGGTGATCCGCTACGGCATGGCGCGTGAAATGGTGCTGGGGCTCGAAGTCGTGCTCCCCGACGGCAACGTGGTCACCAACCTCAACAAGATGCTGAAGAACAATGCGGGCTATGACCTCAAGCATCTGTTCATCGGTAGTGAGGGGACGCTCGGCATCATCACGCGCGTCGTGCTGCGCCTCTCTCCCAAGCCTGGCTGCACAATGGCGGCGCTGTGCGCGGTGGAAAGCTACGACAAGCTGGTCGCGTTGCTGAACGCGGCGCGCCGCGGCTTGGGTCCGCTCCTGTCCGCATTCGAGGTGATGTGGCCGGATTACTGGCGTACGGTCACACAACGCGTGCCCGGCGTGAGCAATCCGCTACCCGGCGAGCATGCCTGCTACGTGCTGATCGAAGCCCAGGGGATGGAGGAGGCGTTCGATACCCCGCGCTTCGAAGCCTGGCTGACGCGCCAGATGGAAGAAGGCGTGCTCGCCGACGCGGCGCTCGCTCAATCGCTTGCAGATGTTCAGGCGTTTTGGGGCGTACGCGATGCCTGCGCTGAATTTCCCCAGGTGCTCGGACCGCACGAGCCGTTCGACATCGGCTTACCGGTCGCGGTGATGGACCAATACGTCAGAGCATGTCTCGCGGCATTGCGCGCACGTTTTGCCGATGCGGTCGCGCTCTTCTACGGACACATCGGCGACGGCAATTTGCACATTGTTGCCTGCGTGCCCGGCGCCACACCGCAGCCGAAAGAAGAGATTACCGCCATTGTCTACGGTCTCGTCCAGCAGTTCGGTGGAACGATTTCAGCCGAACACGGCATCGGCATCACCAAGAAGCCGTGGCTACCCTACACGCGCAGCGAAGCTGAGCTCGCACTGATGCGCCGTTTGAAAACGGCACTAGATCCGGAGAACCTGCTCAATCCCGGCAAAGTGATCTGAATGATCTGAACCACGGCCCACGATGACCGGCACAAGACCGGATGCCGTATCCCGTCAAGGGAACAACAAGGAGACGAAATGGAGACGAACCTGCACCCCGTCAACGGGGACGAAGAGGCGTTGCTGGAACGCGCGATCAGGCGCGCCAAGTGGCGGCTCGTGCCGTTTCTGATCCTGATGTACATGCTGGCCTATCTGGACCGGGCGAACATCGGTTTTGCCCAGCAGGCCTATCAGGCGTCGACCGGTGTGAGCAATGCCGCATTCGCATTCGGCGCCGGCATTTTCTTCATTGCGTACGCGCTCTTCGAGGTGCCCAGCAATCTGATGATGCATCGCGTCGGCGCACGCGTCTGGCTCTCGCGCATCATGGTCACATGGGGGCTGATTTCGGCGACCATGGCGTATGCAAGGAGCGATTCGCTGTTCTCTTTCATCCGCTTCTTTCTGGGTGCGGCGGAGGCGGGGCTGTTCCCCGGTGCGGTTCTCTACATGACGTACTGGTTTCCGGCGCGTGCGCGCGGACAGATCATGGGGCTCTTCTACTTCGGCTCGCCGCTCGCGCTGATGCTGGGCGGTCCGCTGTCGGGCATGCTGCTCGAGCTCGACGGCCTGTTCGGCCTGCATGGCTGGCAATTGATGTTCCTTGTCGAGGGACTGCTGGCGTCGGCGGTGGGCGTGTGGGCTTATTTTTACCTGTGCAACCGTCCCGAAGACGCGAAATGGATGCCGCGCGAAGAAGCGCAAGCGCTCGCGCGCGCCCTCGCCGCCGAGGATCGGCAGAAGCAGCAGACCGGCAAGATGAGCTTCCGTGCCGCGCTAGCCGATCCGAAGCTTCTGCATTTCGCGGTCCTCTACTTCTCGATCCAGATTGCAGGCTATGGCGTGGCGTTTTATCTGCCGACCCAGGTGAGCGCGCTTCTGCATGTCAAAGTAGGTCTGCATGTCGGGCTGATCTCGGCCATTCCATGGGCGTGCGCCATTGTGGCGGGCTCGTTTTATCCCGGCTTCGCGGTACGTACCGGACACCGGCGTGGTTTTGCGGTGCTCTCGGCGCTCTCGATTGCGTGCGGTCTTGCGGTCTCGGCCAACATGGGGCCCGTCGGGGCGATCGTGGCGCTCTGTTTCGTGACGATGGGCATCATGACCGTGCAGCCGATCTTCTGGACGTTCCCAGCGGCTTATCTGGGCGGCACGGCGGCGGCGGGGGGCTTCGCCGTGATCAACGCGGTCGGCAATCTCGGCGGCTTCTTTGCGCCGACCGCGCGTAACGCGGCGGAGGCTTCGTTTCACTCGGCCGCGGCGGGGCTTTATGTGCTCGCGGCGAGCGGCCTTGTGGCGGCGCTTCTGATCGCCATGCTGCGCCCCGCGCAGGCCGATCGCCGGGTGGCAGATTCAGCAGAGCCGTTGCGCGCGGAGATCTGATACACGGTGGCGCGGTCAAAATGAGGCTGCGTTGCTATTCGGCATGCTGAAGGAAGTGACGCGCATCTAAAGATCGAACCGGCTCGAACGTCATATCGGGTAGAGTCGCGCATAGCCCTTTGCGACTGCGCGTCTAACGTCCGAACCTTCACGATGTATTCGATCGAACCTGTTCCTTTGCCGCATGAAGGCCCGTCCGACATTTTCTTGTGGCGGGTCGATTTTGCTTTTGACGCGTCGCTGGACGGCGCTGCCTTTAAGTCGCTTAGCGATGACGAACGCGCGAGAGCCCGCAACTTTCGCCGCCACGAAGACGCGCTTCGTTTTGCATCCGTACGCGTGGTGCTGCGCGAACAACTCGCGCGGCATCTTGGCATGGCGGCGCACGCCATCCGGTTCGCGAGCGATGCAAACCACCGTCCTCATCTTGCCGATTCCACCGCGCTCGACTTCAACGTATCGCATGCGGGCGCACATGGGCTCATCGCCATGTCGCCGAAGCGGCGCGTCGGGGTGGATATCGAACATCACAGCGACAAGTTCGATTGGCATTCGATCGCGGCATTGACGCTCGATGCAAGCGAAGCGGCGTGGATCGAGCGTCTTGACATTGAGCAGCAACTCGCTGCGTTCTACGAGGCATGGGTCGCCAAAGAAGCGCTAGTCAAGACGACAGGTGTAGGCATCACGCGTGGCTTGCAGCATCTGACGGTGCTGCCGCGCGACAACGCCGAGGTGACGTTGCGCAATGAGATTCCAGATGACATGCGCGAGATTGCTGCACGCTGGATCGCGGCGCCGGAAGGCTATTCCGCATGCGTGGCGTGGTCGACGAAGACGTTCGCGGGATGATTGAAGAAGCAATGTTTCGGCAGTGCTACCGCAGTTCTACCGCAGTTCGTTGAGCCTTGCCGGGTTTGCAATGACGGAACTGGATCTTTAACGCGGTCCCGCACACGCGCCGCACTACGCGTTCGATTCACCGAACACACAAGCCTTCGGCCACCCAAACGCATACACATGCGTAACCGGCTGCGCGAGTGCAACCGCCGCACGGATCTTGCCCGACATCGGCAGATCGAGCACGTGCCAGCAACCATGCCCGGCGAGATCGAACGCGCAGGCTGTGGCATCGCTCGACAGCAGATTCTGATCGATATCGACGGGTGCGTAGCGCAACGCGTTGCACAAGCTGTCATAACGCGCACGTTGGCGTGAATCTTCCGATGTGTCGTCGGGAACCGCAACCGGCTGAGGCACCACGACGCTCAAACCGAGCGCCGCCGACGCAATGCCGATTACGATCCAGATGCCACCGTACGCGATATCGATCGTGATGCCTCGGCCGTCGTGCGGATGACGCGCGTGGAGTTTTTCGTTGCCGTCGTCCTGCAAATCGACGGTACGCGGATCGCAGTCGAACAGATTCGCGACGATCCAGCGCGTCACCACGCGTGCGCTGACGAAGCGCTTGCGTAACGCCGAGTTCGGATGAAGCCGTGCACGCTCGCGCTCGACTTTCGACAACCACACCTCGCCTTCCTGCACGGGCACCGGGAGCCATTCGCAGCGGAATCGCCATAGATGCAATTCACCCACGCGTGGCGCGGCGACGCTGCGCGGATAGTGGCGCGTCAGCGGCCGCGAGATGAATTCCGGCGTAGCCGCGCTGACGATGGTATGTGCGGCTCGAGCAGCGTGATCGCTTTGCAAGGTCTGTGCGTTATTCACCGCCTGCGAGTCGATGTTGTCACGCACATGCGACGGCGCAGGATAAGCGAGTTCCAACGGCATACGCTCGGTCCTCAATGCATATACGTGACGCGCCGTGCCTGCACGTCGAGTTCGACACCGGCGTCGAGCAGATCGATGGCGAACCAGCGGATCAGCTTCAACACGCCACTGACGGCCGGCGCCGGCAGCCATTCGTTCAGCATCCGCAACGCGGCGCCGCTGTGCGTTTTTTGCAGCAGCGCGATGGTTTGCAGGATCACGGCTTCGTCTTTGCCGAGATCGCTGGCGCAGCGGCATCGCATGTCGAGCGGACGATAGGACACGTGCATCAGCGAACGCATCAGCAGATCGAAATGTTCGATGCCGTCCTGCCGCAAGCCCACACCGCTCAGGATGTCGCGCCAGTGCACGCCGCTGCGCGCGGTTTCACAAGCCGGCCGCAGCCAGGTGCGCACCGCGCTCAGGACCGTGCGGTCGGGCGCGTCGGCGGTATCCGTGACGTGATCGTCGACCAGTTCGGGGCGGCTATTGTATTGAGAGCGGAAGTTCATCGATGCTCCTGAATGGACACAGTCCAATGAGTCGCGCCGGCCTGATCGGGTGAGGCCACGTCGCAGGCCAGCGCATGTCGCGTGCGACGGATAGGCGATGACGCGATGTTCGCGTCAGGTTCTTGCTTCAAGTTCTGGCCGGCTGCGGCGGCAGCCATTCGCGCACATGTCCGCTGCGTGGCGGCCGCGCCGTCTCTTGCCCGGGGTTTTTGGACGTGCCGACAAAGAGGAATCCAAGCAGCCGCTCGTTCGGCGCGAAGCCCAACGCGTCGTGCAGTTCCGCTGCATAGCTGTCCGGTCCCGTGGACCAGAAACCGCCGTAGCCGAGTGCGTGGATCGCGTTCAGCATGTTCATCGTGGCCGCGCCGACCGACAGCAGTTGTTCGATCTCCGGCACCTTCGGATGGGCCGAGAGTGCCGCACCGAGCGCGATCACGAGCGGCGCGGCGTAAGCCTTCTGCCGCCGATGCGCGTGCGCGGAGCGCGGCTCGCCGGGCGAGCGGGCGCAAGCAAGGTCGACCAGCACATCGCCGAGATGGCCGCGTGCGTCGCCGCGGATCGTGACGAAGCGCCACGGCCGCAGATTGCCGTGATCGGGCGCGCGCAAGGCGGCGTCGAAGATCAGATCGAGTTCGGCATCGGCCGGACCCGGTTCGGTGAGCGGCCATTGAGACTGGCGCGACAACAGCACGTCAAACGCGGCCGGAGCCTTGGACCTCGGGGCGGTGGCCGGCGCCGCCGCTGCTATAGGTTCGCTTTCGGTTTCAAGACGGCTGATGTCTAGCGTGCTCATGATTTCAGTGTTCGGCTAAGGGTATGGGCTTTATGATGAGCTAATTTGCACGTAAATGCAAATCATTCTCATTTAGAAAATGAATTGGACAGAGCATTACATCGCGGGGTGGCATGGGCTGCGAGCGGTCAGGAGGCCTTGCGGCCGAGCATCGGGCGTCTAATCCGCAACTAACGGTCAGCGACTCGGGGCGCCCCCAGATATGATGACGAAGTGCCACAGCCAGCCTGCCGCATCCTTGTCTACCCACGCTAGCCAATGCCGACAAAATCTCTCGACGCCGCATCGACCGCCCATTCCGCCGAAGCGGCGCAGCGCCTGCCCGCCTTGTTGCTGGCCGCCGGCCTGTCGTTAGGCAGTGCGATCGCGCTGGGCTTTGCCCGCTTCGCGTACGCATTGCTGTTGCCGTCGATGAAACTCGACCTCGGCTGGAGCTTCGCTCAAGCCGGCGCGATGAATACCGCCAACGCGCTTGGCTATTTGCTGGGCGCGCTCGCCTTTCCGCGGCTCGCGCGCCGCTGGTCAACCGGTGCGTTGTTCGGCGCCGGCTGCGTCGCCACGGCGCTTCTGATGGCCATCAGCGGCCTGCTTGCCGACACGCATTCACTACTCGCGCTGCGTGTGATCACCGGTATGAGCAGCGCGGCGATCTTTATCAGCGGCGGCGTGCTGGCGGCGCGGCTTGCATCGGCGAGACCGCACGATGCCGGGCTTGTTCTCGGCTTGTACTACGGTGGGACCGGATGGGGCATCGTCGCTTCGTCGGTACTGGTGCCGCTGACGATTTTCAACGTCCCGCATGGCTGGCAATTTGCGTGGTTCGCACTGGCCGTTGCGTGCGCCGTGTTCTCCGCGATCGCGATTAGCGCCGCGAGGAAAATCGAAAGCGTGCACGCGAGCGGGTCTTCGGCCGCGCGAGCATCCGATGCCGCCGACGCGCCGCGCTGGCCGCGTTTCAGCCCCGCGTTGGCAGGCTATGGATTGTTCGGTGTCGGCTATATCGGCTACATGACGTTCATCGTCGCGCTGTTGCGCAACGCGGGCATGAGCGCGGTGGTGGTGACGGGCTTCTATCTGCTGCTCGGCGTGGCGACGGTGGTATCCGCGCGCTTGTGGTCCGGTTTGCTCGATCGCATGCGTGGCGGCCACGCGCTCGCGATACTCAACGCCTTGCTCGCGGTGGCGACGCTGTTGCCCGCGTTGTTCACGCAACCATGGGTGGCGTTCGTCTCCGGCGTGCTGTTCGGCGCGACGTTTCTTTCGGCCGTTGCGTCGACCACGGCTTTCGTGCGCCACAATCTGCCGGTGAGTCACTGGGCCAAGGGCATCAGCGCATTCACGATCGTGTTTGCGTTCGGACAGATCGTCGGACCGATGGTGATCGGCTGGGTTTCGGATGGCGCCGGCCTCGCGCGCGGGCTGGTGTATTCCGCGTTGCTGCTAGCAGCCGGCGCAGTGCTGGCGGTTTGCCAGAAGCCGTTACGCGGAGTCTGAGCCCTAAATCTGCACCGACGGAATGCTCTTCATACACCGCAGCGCAAACATCGAACGGCTGTGACGGATGCCGGCAATCTTGTAGAGCTTCTCGCGTAGAAACCGCTCGTAACCGGCCGTACCGTCGACCGCCACCTTCACCAGATAGTCGTAGTCGCCCGACACCAGGTACGCTTCCAGCACCTCAGTCAACGTTGCCAGCTCGGCGCCGAAGCGGGCGAGGGCGTCGTCGTCGTGACGGTTGAGCGTGACCTCGAGCAGCACGACGTCGGCGAAGCCGAGCTTCTGCTGATCGAGCAACGCAACGTAGCCGCGGATATATCCCTCGGTCTCCAACTGACGCGTGCGATTCCAGCACGCAGTGGTCGACATGCCGACCAGTTCGGCGAGCTCCGCATTGCTCAGGCGCGCGTTCTTCTGCAACTCGCGCATGATCTTCCGATCCTGATTGTCCAGTGAGCGATTTCGGGTGGTCATGGTATTCTCGGAAGCTTGTTCGGATAAATGTCATTCTAACGGAAGATCGTCCTGTATCAGGTAGATGGATGCATTGCTTTAAGAAGCCTATCCAGCCTGCGCCTGGGTATATTTTCAGGGTGCATTCATGCCCGGGACAACCGTCCGGGCCGCCGGCCTCGAGCCTGCGGTTCCGCGCGGCCACAAGCTGCCACCCGGTGTCTCGCTGCCTTCTTCACAGGAGGGCACCCCGCGGGCGAATTCCGGCGTTACCAGCGCCGGAATGAGTGCCCGCCGGGCATGGACGCATTTTCCTCTTTCAACTGTGTTTGTTCGTCGCTCGGACCGCGCTTTGCACCGCGACATTGCGATAGACGTCGCGACAGAATTGCATGCCGCCTTCATGCGTGCCGTTGACGGCCGCCGCAATCTGCACAGCGCTTCCAACACGTTCAGGCACCGGCGGATTGACGAGAGCCGCGTCGATGGCAAGTGGATCGGTTGACGAAGCCCGCATGATGCCGATGCCTTTGATCGTCACCGCGAGACAGGGATCGGGCACTTGTGGACCATGAGTGGCCGCGACGTTGAAGTTGATGTTCAGCGTCCAGAAGCCCTTATGAATGTTCTGATGAATGATCACTGCCTTCACCACGTCCTGATGCGACAGTGTGTATTCGTTGTTTGCCATTGGTCCCTCCTTGCTCGTACGCAGTCTGTGCGTGCGCGTGCAGATATGGCATTTTTGCGCGGGCGACGGGACCTAGTTTTACGCACCGTTTTGTACAGCGCAAGTGAAAACACACGCGCGGCGACGCGTGGTTTTGCGTTGACGCGTGGAGGGCGCACTCAGGGTGCGAGCATCTCGGGAGACGCGGCCGCTGAGACAGCCAGCGCCGCGCGGAATGACCTTCAGGTGAACTGTTTATGTTGCAAACGATTAGTGGAAAATGAGGTACAGGATAACCAGTACGATCACCGGGACGCCAAGAAGCCAGCCGAGAAGATAAGGCATGATGTGATCTCCATTCGCATTGAAGTTTGAATCCGAAGGTGTCTCAGCATCCGGCGTGCCTAACGGTATTCGTGTGCTCTCCGAAATGAGATCGACGGCATGGGGGTCATGCTCAAAGGCGGTCAAATGGGTGGCGCCGATCTGGTTCTAACTGCTGACCGAGTGCTTTAATCCGGCTACATCACGCCCGCGATGACCAGCACGATCACCACGATGCCAATGCCACTCGCCGGCGCGTAACCTATGAACGGCTATGCGGCCACGTCGGAAACGCGCCGATGAGGAGAAGGATCAGCACAATCAGAGGAATGGTTCCCAACATATTCATTACCTCCGCCTGGGTTGTTAGGACCGTCCTGTCACGACAGCCCTCCAGCACGCAGTTAGGCACGCTTGCGAAAAGGCAGTATCGATGCCTTGATTCAGCAAGCCATATGCCCAACGCGAAAATCGCCGCGTGCAGTGTTTCAAACGACTGTTGATTTTCAGCGCTCGTGCAACGCGTACTGCTTCAACGGTCGACAGGCCAGTGATTTAACTCACATCCCAAGATCTTTCTCATCGCGTAGAAATACCGCTTCCCCTCTTCTTTCTTCATACCTTTGTCGTGTCACGTAACGCCCTGTTTCCGTCACTTGATTGATGGGGACCGTTACGGGCGGCGTTACGTAACGAGCGCGTTACCGGACACGATTTCGAGCTTTTTCTGTGGACGTCCTCAAGGCAGAGCGTCAGCGGAAAACGCATATGGGACAAGGGCTTGCCTCATACATCCTGACCAATTGTGAAAGAAATCTAACGATTGGCATGCTTGCTGCTTTAAAGGTTGCGCGGTGCACAACACAGACAAGACAAGCAGCAAGTGGTTGTGAAGTTCGAGTCAACGGCTGACCTGGTCGGGGGTTATCAGGTTGGTTTCTTCAGCGCACAAGCGGCGTGATCTTTTGTTTGGATTTCGTCGTGGCGGCGTTTTGCCTGAGTACTCAAGTTATGCGGGTACGAGCGGCATGCAGTCAATCTCCCATTGTTGTTCAGCAACGTCCCGTCGTTTGGTTTCGCGCTGGACGAGTGAATTCAAAGTGGTTTGCATTGCGCGCTTCTTCGCGTGCTGGGGTGGTTTGTTGTCGCGAAGAGCGTGGTAGCAGAGCCTGAGAGACATGAGCTGTCGACGAGAACACAAGTTCGGCAGCCTGACAAGAACGTTTGGCGCGAGAGACCAGCGCGGGGATAAGAATGGATACGGCGAATTTTGCGCATCAAAGAAGAACGATACCGGGGTTGCAAAGCCTGATCGCGCGCCTGCTCGATGTGATGCTTGTCGTCCTCGGAGCGGGGGCCGCATCGCAAGTGCGATTTGAAGATCTCACGCAGAGCCGTATCGATACCGCATTCGTCGCATTTGCCGCGGCTTTTACCCTGGTTCTGTTCCCCGTATTCGGCGTCTATGGCTCATGGCGTGGCCGGGCACGGTTGCGCATGGCCGGTCAGGTGTCGCTGGCGTGGCTCGTGGTTCAAAGCTGTGGCCTGGTGCTGATGTTCTCCTTGCATCGCACGGATTTCATCTCGCGTCTCTGGTTTGCCTATTGGATGGCAATCACGGGCGGCGCGCTGATCGTGTCGCGTCTGATTGTGCACGCCGTGCTTGCGCGCGTCCGGCATGCAGGGATGAATCTTCGCCGCGTTGCGGTTGTGGGATGTGGGTCGCATTGTCACCAGGTCGTGCGCAATATCGAAGGTTCGACGACTAGCGGATTTCGCGCAGTGGCGGCCTTTGATGTGCGACCGGTGTTGGGGACGATAGGTTCAGGTGTGCCGGTGTACGACGACATTGCCAAGTTCGCCGCCTATGTGAGATCGCACGATGTACAGGAGCTGTGGCTCGCGTTGCCGCTCTCCGAGGAACGCACGCTGTCGCGCTTCGTGGCTGAGTTTCGCGATGATCTCATCAACGTGCGCTTCGTGCCCGATATGCGCAGCGTTGCATTGTTCGATAGCGGCATGATCGACCTGATCGGTATGCCCGCGATCAACCTGGTTGCGTCGCCGGTGCCGGCTCGCGCGTTGGTGAAGAAAGAAATTTTTGATCGTACGTTCGCCGCTTGCGCGCTGCTTGCGCTTGCTCCGTTGTTGATTGCAATTGCAGTTGCCGTAAAGCTCTCTTCGCGTGGGCCTGTATTTTTCACGCAGAAGCGCAAGGGCGCGGATGGACGCATCTTCAAGATCTACAAGTTCCGCTCGATGCGTCCTCATGACGTAGAAGCGGGACTCGTGAAACAGGCCACGCGCGGCGATCCACGTGTTACGCGAGTGGGTGCGTTTCTCAGGCGTACCAGCCTGGACGAGTTGCCGCAGTTCTTCAATGTACTGCGCGGCGATATGTCGGTGGTGGGGCCACGGCCTCATGCGATTGAACACGACGAGCTTTATCAGAAAGTAGTGAACGGCTATATCCACCGGTACCGGATCAAGCCGGGGATCACGGGATGGGCGCAGGTCAACGGATTCAGAGGGGAGACGGATCAGATCGAAAAGATGCAAGGGCGCGTCGAACACGATTTGTACTACCTGCGTAATTGGTCGTTCGGGCTCGACATGCGGATTGTTATGGCGACGGTCTTCAAAGGTTTGAGTCATGCGAATGCTTATTGAAAACATGACAGCTACATGGATTGGATAAGCGCGTGATGCTCGAAACAATACTGATGGTTTGCGAAGCCAACATGTGCCGGAGCCCCATGGCAGAGCTCATTCTGGCGAGCAGATTGCCGCGTAAAACCATCATGTCGGCGGGTATGTGCGCGCTGCCCGGGCGTCAAGCTGACCGCGCCACTGTGCAATTGATGCATGAGCGCGGCTACGACCTTAGTACGCATGTGACGACGTTGTTGACGTTGGCCCACGCAAAAGCAGCGCACCTGATTCTGACCATGACACTGGACCAGCGCGGCCGGATCGAGCGTGCTTATCCCTTCACTCGGGGCAAGGTGTACCGGCTTGGCGAGCACGACGATTTCGATGTCGTAGACCCTTATCTTCGGCCGCGAGCCGTTTATGAAGAATCGCTCGCACAGATCGAAGCCGGGATCGGCAACTGGATTCCAGGGATACGCAAATGCGGCTAGACAGAACGGGAATTCAACGCGGCGTAAGGGGGGCGCATGTGCGTGCGGCCATCCTTCTGCTCGCAGCGGTCACGGTGCCGTCCGCTAACGCGCAGTCGTCGTATGTTCCTGGTCGCAATGAAAAGACAGCAAGCAGCAGCGGACTTAAGGGATCGAAGTTGAAGGTGCCCGCCGCGGAAATGAAGTTACTGGGTGCGCCGTCCGATCTGAATCGTCGGTATCTCGAGCAATTGGGCGGCCCGGCCGACGATTCCGCGACGCCGGCGCTGTCGCTGACGGACGAACCCGCTACGCCAACTGAAGCGTTGCTGGCGCAAGGAACGGTGTCGGATGCCAGGTCGGGTACGTCAAGCAGGACTTCGGCAGTTCATACGTTGCCGTCGACAAGCAGCACGGCGCTAACGAATGCGGATCTGGCATCGCGCGGTGTCGTGACGAATCCCTATATGTCGCCGGACGCCGGTGCGACGGTATATCGGTCGCCCTGGTGATCGAAAGGTGTGTGGGGAGCGTTGCCAATGTTGTCGGCACCGACTGGCGGCTTGATGGAACGTAAGCCTCGCCGATCTGCGCGGTACGTAGGGAAGCGAACGTCGGAGAAGGGCGGCAGGAGCGGGACCAAAAACACAAAAACGGAAATTTCGAGGGCTTCAAGTATGAAACGGACTATCTGGACAATCTTGACGACAGTTTTACTGACAGGCCTGTCGGGATGCATGGTTGCACCTGGAATGCGCATGTCGGGCAGCGCGACATTGCCTATTTCGGATGCGAGCAAGGGCAATGTGCCTTTGGAGCTGAATGTGCCGATTCAGGAAATCAATCTTTCGTTACTCCAGCAACATCGCAACGATCCTGCACAAATGGAGAGCCAGGATATTGCGGCTCTGCGCGGTAACAAATCCGGACCTTACCTGATCGGTCCGGGCGACGTCCTTCAGATTACCGTATGGGACCATCCTGAACTGGTCGCCGCCGAATCCGGTTCCGCGCAAAACGGCTCGACCCAGCGGCCCGCTGATCCGCCCGCGGGTTTTATCGTGAATAGCAACGGAGACGTTCAGTTCCCCTACGTGGGTCAACTGAAGGTGGCGGGAAAGACAGTAGACCAGGTGCAAAAGGACCTCGTCACTTCGCTGACCTATTTCAAGAGTCCGCAGGTCACCGTTCGGCTTGCTTCATTCCGCAGCAAGCAGGTGTACATCGAGGGTGAAGTGCGCACCCCGGGTGTCCAGCCGATCAACGACGTGCCGATGACGCTCTACGAAGCGATCAATCGCGCCGGCGGTCTTCAGGCCAGCGCAGATCAAAGCCGGCTGGTATTGATCCGTGATGGGAAGTCCTACTCGATCGATATGACCGCGATGCTGGACCAGAAAATCAGTGGTTCGCAGATCGTACTGAAAGACGGCGACGTCTTACGCGTGACATCCCGTGATCAAAACGGTGTCTACGTGATGGGTGAAGTGAACAAGCCGATCTTTGCCACGCCGTTGCGCGACGGAAGTCTGACGCTGAGCGACGCCTTGTCGCAAGCGGGAAGTCTGAACAACAACAGCGCGGATGCACATCAGGTTTTCGTGATTCGCGCTTCCACCCCGCAGACGCCGGAGATCTACCACCTGGACGCCGAATCTCCGATTGCGATGGTGCTCGCCAACCAGTTTCAGTTGAGACCCAAGGATGTGGTTTATATCGACGGCAACGGTCTCGTACGCCTCAATCGCGTGCTTAGTTTGCTGTTGCCCGCCATTAACGCAGGTCTGACCGGGGCGGTTGTTGCGAAATGAACAATTTATTCAATCCCGATCAGGCTCGCGGTACCTCGCTCGGTTTTCCCGGCCGTCAATCGTATGACGACGCCCCGTCGCAAGCCGAACCCTCGCTCTCCGAATACATTTCGGTTCTGGTCCAGAACTGGAAGTCGATCGTGTTTGTCGCGGCGCTCGTCTTTGCGCTCGGCTTGGCCTACGCTTTACTGGCTACGCCGGTGTATCGCGCCGACGCGATGATCCAGGTAGAAGACCCGGCGGCGAGCTCCAAAGACCCGTTAGGCGAACTCGCCTCGTTGTTCAACACCACGGCGACGGCTGCTGCCGAAATCGAACTGGTCAAGTCACGTCTCGTCGTTCAGAAGACGGTGCGGGAACAGCATCTGGATATCTCCGCGACGCCGAACTATTTCCCCGTCCTGGGGAAATTCATCTCGCGTTACACCAAAGCGGGCACGCTTGCGACACCATGGTTTGGACTGAGCCGCTTCGCTTGGGGAGGTGAGCATATCGACATCAGCCGTTTCGATCTGCCGTATGACACGACCTATACGCTGATTGCCGGCGCCGATCACTCGTTCGAATTGCTGGACAAGGACGACGACGTGGTAGCGCGCGGATCGGCAGGGAAACCGTCTGTCGCAACGGTGGAAGGCGTGCAGGCAACGGTATTGGTCGATCGGCTGGTTGCGAACCCGGGCACCCGATTTTCCGTCAAACGCGCCAGGCTTCTGGATACGATTTCGAAGCTTCAGGATGATCTTGTCGTTGAAGAAAAGTCCAAGCAATCCGGTGTCATTAGCGTGACGCTGGATGGGGACGACAGCGATAAGGTAACGCGCATAGTCAATGGAATCGGCACGAACTACGTCGAACAGAATGTCACCCGGAAAAGAGACGAAGCTCAGGCGACGCTGGACTTTCTGGCAAAGCAGCTTCCTGCTCTCAAGGCGAAGCTTGAGACGTCCGAGAGCGTGTATAACGCATTTCGAAATCGCAAGGGAACTGTCGACCTGAGCGAAGAAAGCAAGCTGTTGCTCGGCCAGCTTGTAGATCTGAAATCGAAACAGATGGATCTCGAGCAGAAGCGCAATGAGCTGCAGCAGCGCTTTTCCGACGACCACCCTGCGGTCGTCGCGCTTAGCGGGAATATTGCGGCACTCGCGGCCGAACAGAAGAACCTTTCCGGCCGCGTCGAGAGCCTGCCGAACACCGAACAGGAAGCACTGAGGTTGCTCCGTGATGTTCGGGTGAATACCGCGCTTTACACGAATTTGCTCGATAGCTCCCAACAGTTGAGCGTGATCGAGGCCGGTCAGGTCGGTAACGTCCGGGTGGTGGATTGGGCAATGCACCCGGATCGACCGGTTAAGCCGAAAAAGCTGATCGTCGCCGGCATCTCTCTGATTTTCGGCATTGTGCTGGGTGTGGCGATCCCGTTCATTCGCCGATCATTGCAAGTGCGTATCGAACATTCGGAGCAGATTGAACAGATTCTCGGCACACCGGTTTTCTCGATCATCCCGCATAGCAGTCGGCAAGGGACGATTGAGCGGCAGTTGCGTAAAGGGCGCGCGGGAACGTTGTTGCTCGCCGGCACGGCTCAGGACGACATTGCAATCGAAGCAATTCGCAGCTTGCAAACGGCGCTGTATTTCGGTGCGTTCGACGCGGTCAACAATATCATTCTGATTACCGGTTCGCGTCCCGGCGTCGGCAAATCATTCCTGGCGGCCAATTTGGCCGCGGTTCTCGCAGCCGGCGGCAAGCGGATTCTGCTCATCGATGCAGACATGCGGCGCGGGAATACGCACACATACTTTGGTATCGGAGTCGTACCGGGGTTGTCCGAATCGCTCTCAAACGACGGCTATGAGGCACTGATTCATCACGATGTTCTGCCGGGTCTCGATTTCCTCTCGAGAGGATCGATCATGCCGAATCCCGCAGAACTGCTGATGAGCGGGCGGCTTAAATCACTACTGGACGAATTCTCGTCGAAGTACGACGCGGTGATTGTCGATACGCCGCCGGTGCTTGCCGTAACGGATGCGGCCGTCATCGCGCGTCACGCCGGTACGACATTACTGGCGGTACGCCACGGTCAGCAAACATCGAGTGAGATCGCGGAAACTGCTCGCCGGATGCGCAATGCCGATGTCCTCGTGCGCGGCGTCGTGCTCACCGACGTTCCCCAGAGCCGGCTGGGTTACGGCAGTTACAACGCAGGCTATTACGCCTATGAAAGCCGCTAACGCGATCGACGATATCCGGCGCCGCAGCCGCGACGGGGCGATTCTCATGTCGCCGCGGTGGGTCGACCTATATCTGCTTACAGGCCTGTTTCTTCTTTCATTGGAGTTCGTGCAGATCGGAGGTGCCCGGATCAATCAACTGTGGGCAGTTGTCGTGCTGACTTTTTTCGTGATCAAGAAGTCGGTACGCCTGCAGGGGCGTGAGGTTCTGGCGTTTGGTTTATTCATCGGCGTGGCATTGCTGCTCACAGGCTTTAGTGGTTACGAGCGTATTAAGCCGCTGGAGCAGATCATCAAGTTTGTGGTGATCTATCCGACTTTCTATCTGCTTGGCCGTTCGTTCGGTCGCCATTACTTGAGTCACCGATTGCCTTTTGGGTACTTGGCATTGTTTGGATTTTTACTTTATCAGCTCGCTGTTCAAAAACTCAACGTGCCGGTGATCTACCAGACGGTCGATTTTATGCAGGACTCGTTGCACGGCTCGTTCAAGGAACATAACTGGCTTGCGACCTTCTTTTTCTGCGCAAGCTTCGTGGTGTTCTTGCAGTCGGATAAAAAAACATCCGACATCGCCAGGTTTCTTGCACTGGGCGCTGCGGTCGCGCTGCTTAGCGAATCGAAAACAGTTCTGATTCCTTGCGGCATCGTGTTGATGACGCAGACTAGGGGACGGATTTATCTGAAGATCATCGCAGTAACGGCGGGCAGTGCACTCTACTACTACAAGTTCAGCCAGCAGCTATCGGGCGACATGCTGAGCGTCAAGCTGGAACAGGAACGAGGACTGGCTTTAATCGTAAGTCTCGGTCTGGTTGCGAAAGACTGGCTCGGCCACGGATTCGGATTCGTTGAGAGTTACTTTTCCACGTCGGCAATCAGCGTTATCGGGCTCGGAGCGGGCACTAACTCTATTTTCTGTTCGCCACTCGATCTCATGTTGATTGCAGGCGTGCCGGGCGTGGTGTTCTGGCTGATGTTCTTTTGCGGATTGGGACTGGGATGGAGAACCATGCTGTGTTTGTCGCCGCTTGCGGCGTGGTCGTTCATCAACCCCATGCACCAGAGCGAAATGGTTTATCTGTTCTGCGGCTATCTGGTGTCGTGGGGACGTGGAACTATGCCTGCCGTAGCCGCCCGGAAACGTTCGCGGACCGTTCGCGCGCCGATGCATGTTGAGCATCGTTATCAATTCAACCGGAGAGCAACGTGAAGTTTTCACTGATCATGTGCACTCTCGGACGAAGCGTGGAAGTTGAGCGATTATTCGAATCGCTTGCTTCGCAAACGCATGAAAATTTCGAGCTCATTGTCGTCGATCAGAACGATGACGATCGAGTGAAGGTAATAGTTGAGCGCTTTAGCCACCGGATTGAAATTGTCTACTTGCGGTCAGAAAAGGGATTGTCGCGCGCGCGCAATGTCGGACTGCGTGCAGTCCGCGGCGAAGTCGTTGCATTCCCCGATGACGATTGCTGGTACGCGCCGGACGTACTGTCTTTCGTGGCGGGACGACTAGGCCAAGAACCTTCCCTTACGGGACTCACAGGCTGCAGCGTGGATGGAACGGGCAGACTGTCGCAAGGTCGGTGGTCCGCGAGTTGTCATCTCATCAATCGCTACAACGTCTGGACCAGCGCGACTTCGTACACGATTTTCCTGCGGGCCGCTGCCGTGGGCGCCGCGGTTAAGTTCGATGAACAATTGGGGGTTGGTTCGGGTTCGCGTTGGGGCGCCGGTGAAGAAGTCAATTTTCTCCTGGCTGCACTGCGAACTGGCGCAACGATCTGCTATGACCCGGCACTCCGCATATCTCATCCCGAGCCATTACAAAAATTCGACGATAAGGCATTTGCGCGTGGACGTCTCTATAACCGCGGCTTTGGTCGAGTACTGGGACTTAACGACTACCCATGGCATTTCGTCCTCTACCTGCTGGCGCGACCAATGCTTGGTTGCTTGCTGTCCTTACTGAAAGGCGACCTTGCCCGCTCCCGTTATTACTGGATTGCGACTAGCCAACGCATGCTCGGCTGGTCCGATAGGGAGTGAACATGTCTTATCTGAACGCGGAGCGAACGTCGACAAACGGATACTCGGTTTACGCCGATCTTCGCTGGCCGGTACAGACTGGCATCGGCAATGTCATGACTGCGTGTATTCAGCGTGCGCCGCAGAACGCGAGGGTGGAGACGTTGGGTGTGGCCGGGAGTATCGGCAGCCCGTTCTCGCCGATGCGGATCTCCGCGGCTCTTGCAAGAAAAGATCAGGGGGGCGTGTTTTGGAGCCCTGGGTTTGTGCCGCCGGCATGGGGAAACCGTCCTTCGATCGTCACCGTGCACGATCTGACGCATTTGCACTTCTATTCCAGATTGCATCGTGCTTATTACGATTTGCTGTTCCGCAATATGTATCGGCGCTGCACCGCAATTATCTGCTGCTCCGACTATACCCGCAGTGAGCTCCTTGCGTGGTCGGGCATTGAACCGAAGCGCGTACACATGGTGTGGAATGGCGTGGACCCGATCTATGCGCGAAATGAAGAAGTGCTGGGAATCGATTACCCGTACGTGCTGTATCCGGGCAACCGGCGTAGCTATAAAAATCTGGATCGGTTACTGACCGCCTACGCTCAATCGGTATTGCCACGCCAAGGGGTTTGCCTGCTGCTTACCGGAAGTCCCGACGCCAACCTTGAAGCGTTGGCACAGAAACTGGGTGTCGGCAGTCTTGTGCGGTTTTCCGGCTACGTCGCTGACGATCAGATGCCCAAGTTGTATCGCGGCGCGCTGTTCGTTGCATTCGTATCGCTTTACGAAGGATTCGGATTACCTATCGTGGAAGCGATGGCTTCCCGCGTTCCGGTGTTGACGTCTAACACCTCAGCCATGCCCGAGGTCGCGGGAAAAGCAGCGCTTATCGTCGACCCGTTGAGTGTGAGTGAAATTCGGCACGGAATGGACCGCCTTGCCGAATCGTCCACATTCAGACGGGAATTGATCGAGGCGGGCATCGAGCGGGCAACTCTTTTCAGTTGGGACCAGACCGCCGCCGAACATTGGCGGCTTGTTGAGGACGTCTGTGAAGCAGCTTGAAGACTGCAGATAAAAAGCGGGTTGGGTTATAAAAATTCCGGGGGGAATATGAATCATCGAGATGCGCTGAACGTCGTTATAGTCAATTTCCGCACGCCGGATCTGACGATCAATTGCGTCAATTCCGTTCTCGCGTTGGAGGTCGCGCTGCCGGAGGATGTCGTGGTTGTAGATAACGCATCGCCTGACAACTCCTACCAGCGTCTTCGCTTAGGCTTGCCTGCCGGCGTGCGTCTCATTCGGGCATCGATGAACCGTGGTTTTGGCGCCGGTGTGAATCTGGGCATGGTGGCTGGAACCCGAGAGAACGTGCTGGTACTGAATCCCGATACCTATTTTGTCGACGGCAGTCTTGAGAAGGCACTGGAAACGCTCAAGACGGATCCGGAAATCGGACTTGTCGGTCTCGATCTGACCAATCCGGATGGTTCGCGTCAATACTCGGCGAGACGTTTTTATAGCCTGCTCGACATTGTCGGGCGGCGTACGTCGTTAGGCCGGTCGAACCTGCTGCGCAAGCGTTTGACGCAGCATCTGATGATGGATTCGTGGACACCAGGTCTTCCGTTCGACGCCGAGTGGGTAATGGGAACCGGCTTTGTCGTGCGGCGGTATATCTTCGAAGAACTGAGCGGCATGGACGAGGCCTACTTCCTGTATATGGAGGATGTCGATCTGTGCGCGCGTATCTGGCACGCAGGCTACCGCGTGGTATGTGTGCCGGGTGCCCGGCTTGTCCATGAACATCAGCGGCAATCGTCAGGAAGTTTGATCAATAGAGCAAGCCGCTATCACATCAAAAGTCTGCTTCGATTCCGTAACAAGTTTCGCGTCCCGTTGACCTTGCCGCCCGGCGTCAACGGTATCGCCAAGTGAAGATAATCGGCGTAGTTCGAGGTTGCCCCAAGGGCTACGGCGAGCACATCGAAGCCGGTCTGCGGCAAGCGGCGATCATGCTGATCGGCGCCTTGCTCGTTGCGTTTTCGTTCGACGTTCGAGCAGCGTTGCAGCCTTTGCTGGTGAACGGCAATTTTTCAGCAGGCCGTTCTGGTTGGTGGGGCGAAAGTTTTGACATCGTGCCGACTGAAAGCGGTTCGGCGTTGAAGATATCCGATGGTTTCGCCGTGCGGGATCGGATCACGATTGAGGGTGGGAAGCGATACCGCGTTCAATTGTCTATACGCGTTGTCAACGCGCCGGCAGACTCCGCTTTCGTCCAGATCAGTTTCCGCGGCGGTGATGTCGATAAGCGTTGGCGCGGCAATGATCGTGTCGTGCAGAAGTGGGGGCCCGAAGCTGCTCTCCTCGTCGCGCGAGGCCGAGAAGATGTGTTGACCACCTATAGCGCGGTTTTTTCGGCGCCGCCGCAAGCGAATCAGTTACTCATCTATCTGCGAAAGAAACCGGGCACATCTGGTGTAGTGGAATTCAGCAACGTCAGCATAAAGCTGACGGAAGAACCGGAAACAGGTGCGGAAGATCTTCAAAGTTCGCAATTGCGCGCCACGCTATTGACGCAAGCATTGCCGGAAGCAACACGAGAAGAACGGCTGACTGCGGTAGTCAAATCGGCGGGGACACCTATCAAGCAACTGGTGCTTGCAGACCACGGCGTTACCCGATATCACGTGCACGTTGGTGCGTCCGCCGATGCCATGACGCTGCATGCTGCGAGCGAGCTGACCGATTATCTGAATCGTATCAGTGGTGCGAACTTCACTCCGCTTTCGTCGGATGACGCACCGCTGCCGGGTCCGCTGATCATTGTCGGTAATGGAAATCGCCTCGCGCCGGAGCTATGCCCGGATGCGAAATTGAACACCCTCGGTGAGGATGGGTTCGTATTCTGCACACGGGGTCCTGATCTGGTGATCGAGGGTTCGACTTCGCGCGGGACGATGTATGGGGTCAACTGGCTTCTTGATCGCGTTCTGGGCGTCAGATGGTTGGCGCCGGATGCGACTTACATCCCCACACGTGCGCTATTGACCATCGCCGCGCTGAATGAGCGTCATGTACCCAGATTTGCGTATCGCGAGATTTTAAGCAGCGAGGGACAGGACCGGGCATATCGTGCTCACAATCTGCTGAACGGTGAATCGCACGGCCCTTCGTTCTTTGCGTCGCCGGCGATTCTCGACAGTTGGGATCACAGTTGGCTGGCAAAGGACGGTGACGCGTCATTCTGGGATCTGCTGCCGAGGGCGCTCTATGGGAAGACGCATCCAGAGTGGTACGCGGGCGGGCAGATTGCCATGATGAATCCGGACGTGCGCCGCATTCTTGCAGAGAACATCATCGCGCGCTTACGTCGCTTGCCGGACTACACCAAGGTCCGGTTCGGCATTCATGAGATGGATTGGGGCTGGGACATGGACCCGGCGAGTCGCGCATTCGCCGAAAAACACGGCGGAAATCCCTCTGCGCCGCAACTCGATATGGTTATGGATGTCGCCGCTCAGGTCCGGCAGGTCATGCCAGGCGCGAGATTCACATTCAATGCCTATCACTGGGGTTTTGCGCCGCCCGCTGGAATGACGGTGCCGGACTATGTTCTCGTGTATCCCATGACCATCCAGGTGGACTACAGCACGCCGTTGAATGCCGGCCGCAATGACGCGTTGGGCAAAGCGCTGGTCGGCTGGAATGCTATCGCCTTGCATATTTTTGTTTGGGATCACATCACCAATTTCGGCGGTTTTATTCAGCCTACGCCGAACATTTATCCCATTGGCGAAAGTATTAAGTGGCTTGCCTCTCTAAATCACGTATCGGGCTATTTCGCGGAGGGGAGTTGGAATACGCCCGGCGCCGAATTCGCGAGCCTGCGGGTCTGGATGATGGCGCGACTGTTGTGGGACCCCGATCAGGATGTCCATGCGCTGGTAGCGGAGTATTGCTCGAAATATTTCGGCGCTGCTTCTCCAGATGTCCTCGCCTATATCGATCTGATGCATGCGGCGGTCGCCAGAAGCGGAGATATGGTGGGCGAGCAAACACCCGTCGGCATGAAGATGTTTTCGCGCGACTTCGTCGCTTCTGCGGACAAACTTCTGGCGCGCGCCGAGCGTGAAGTGTCGCAGGACGACGTGCTTGCGGCGCGAGTACGGCAGGCGCGTATGCCGCTCGACTATGTGATTCTTGTGCGCCGAAATGAATACAGTACACCGGCCGGCGATGGCGTATGGCAGATTGATTACGCCAACCGCTTGCAACGATTCAACGCTTCCATCAAAGCAGCGCATGTGACGATGTTTCGCCAGGGAGGCAGGATCGCTGCGCTAAACGAACTGCTCGCTATCGAGCGACACGAGCCCAGTCCGCCCAGCGCGACAGCCAACCTGGCGCCCGCGGACTGGCGAGACTTTCAGGATCTGAATCTCAACGTCTACGGAGACGCGCATATCGTCGCCGATTCCGCCGCCAGCGATGGCGCGGCAGTCCAGATGAAAGGCTCTTCGTCCATTTGGGCAGTGCAATTCAAATTCGACAAATTGCCGCGCACGGGTTCGTGGGATCTGTATGCCACATTGCGTGTCCGCTCCAGCAGTAACGCGCAACATCGCGGCGATGTGCTGGTGGGATCGTTTCCGCCGATGGACCGTTTTACCCGTGTTTCGTCGGAAACACTCAGCGGCGACCAGTATCAGGTCATCCAGGTGCCAGGAGGACCTTTTTCCTACGGCACGAATCATGAGCAAGGCGCCTATGTGCAAGCCGACCGGCTCGCTGCGGATGATCAAGTCCTGGTTGATCGATTCTTTGTGATGCGTCACGGCTCGAATTCGAAATAACTTGAATTGTGCCGTGTGTCGCGATGCGTAACGGGGCGTTACGTAATGCGATTGTGCGGCGAAGCGCCGAGCGCACTGCAAGTGATGCGAAAAGATTCGTGAAGTGCAATTTAGCAAGGATTAGGTGTGGGAAAGATGCAGATCTTCTGAATCTCGTGTTCGTTTCATATCGGCGTGCTTCTTGCTTTTGAGGTGCGCTGCACAAGAATGTTATCGCACGCGTTGAGGTTGGGCGCGGCATGCGTGAGAACAAGGCAGGCTTCACCGGATGTCGTGCGGTGAGCAAAAAAATGTGGACGGAATGAATGAGCAGCGTCGGGGAATCGGGCCGTATCTGACGACTCATATCTGCAGCTCGGATGCATTCAGCACCTGAAATTCAATTAACAACAATGCGCTTTAGAAGCGCTTCGATCCATGCTCAAAAGACCGCACGCACAACCGGCATCATTGGCTCCTAAAGCGGTGGCCCTGTGCGCTATGCTCGCCTTCTCGCTTGCTGCTCGTGCGGTGGAGCCCGCGTTGAATTCGCTCGGGCAGAGTGGCGGCCTCGTCATTCCCTATGGCTTTGTGTTGCCGCAGGGAATGGCCGAAGCTCAATACAACAACTATCTTGATCCGCGTTACGGACGCCAGGCCACCGGTGCCCAGATGTATTGGGGGGCGGTGGGACTTCTGCCATATGTCGAACTGGCTGGCGGTCTCGCGAACTACCCTGGCAATGTTCACGCGCCTTTCTCAGGCGCCGACCACTTCATCTTTCGTCACCTGATGGCGGATATCAAAGTTGAAGTGCCGAAATTCTTCAAATATCAGCCGAGTATCGCGTTCGGTCTGACGGATGTAGGCGGGCAGACGCACTTCTTTCGCTCGAAATACGGTGTCGTTTCTCAAGCACTCGGACCACTTACGCTAACGGCCGGTTACGGCCAGGGCGATCGCCTGGATGGCTTGTTCGGCGGTGTCCAACTATCGCTATGGAATACCGGTTTATCGCTTCTCGCTGAAGACGATTCGAAAACGCCTTATGCCGGGGTGCGTTACCAGTCGCCTCGAATCAGCTGGCTGGCTGATTCGAATGTCATCGGCACATTTGTGCGTGCCGTCCGCTCGACGAATGGCGTATCTCCGCGCACCTCGTTTTCCGTGGGCATTCAGATACCTTTGGGCAGGCGCTTTAGTGAACAACGCTGCGACACGGGTTTGTGCGAAGGCCCGCAAACACAAGCTGTTGCACCGGAGACATCCGGAGCAAACAGTGATGAGCCGATCCGGTTGGCCAGCTTGGCCCCGATCGATAGCCGGACTGCGAATGGCAACGCTAATCCTCTCGCAGGTGCGCCAGTCGCCTATGTGCCTCCGTTGCGATCCTATGCGTCGGTCATGCTGAGCGAGGTGTCGCCTGCTGTGCCGGATAGACGCTCGCCAGTGCTTTCCGAGGCGCTCGACACCTCCGTGCTCGATGCGATCGCGACGCAGCTTTTCGCTGCGGGACTTGAGCGGGTCCGTGTCGGCTATAGCGGCAACGATCTCGTTGTCGAATACGAGAACCATCGCTACAACCAGAATGAAGCTGACGCACTCGGCATTGTGCTTGGCGTTGCGAGCGCGAACGCGCCACAAGGTATCGACAAGATTCGAGCCGTTATCAAGAAAGCGAATGAGCCGCTTGGCGAAGTGAGCGTCGATCGTCAGGCATTTGCGCAATTCGTGGCTGGCGGTTCACCGTCGGCGGCGAGCGCTTCCATGACGATGCGAACCCGTCCGACCTACGACGCCGATTCGATCGCGTGGCATGGCAATGAGCATAGTCATGGGCTCACGCGAATCCAGATCCAGCCGGTCGTCAGTTATCTCTACGGCACAGAATACGGTAACTTCGACGTCTCGCTGGGCGCCAATATCCAGGGCTTTGTGCCGCTGTGGCGCGGAGCGGAGTTCTATGCGAGCTATATTGCGCCGCTCTATAACACCAAAAACATGGACGACGGCCGCGTGTTCAGCAACTATCGCCTGCGCGGCGGTCTGAACGCTGTCGCGCTTGCACAAAGTTTCTGGATCGTGCCGCAGTTACTCAACGTCGCCTCGATTGGGAAGTTCGATTATTCGTACGTCGGCGTGCAAAACGAAACGACGATGTTTGTCCCGGGCCGCCCCGATTTGATCCGCTTGCGTCTTGCTTATCTGCACCACGAACCGGGTCACGATGAGTTACCGAGCGAGAAGAATGCGGAACTGACTTACCGCTGGGTCCAGCCGGCCTGGAATCTGTGGATCGAAGCCGGTGTGGCCCGCTTCGTGGGCGGGGACAAAGGTCCCGTCGCGACCCTGACACGTTGGTTCGACGACGTGTCTGTCAGTGTGCATGGTGAGCATAGCGGCCAAGGCACCTTCGTTGGCGCGGCGATCAGCTTCCCGCTGACGCTACGGCAGGGCATGAAGCCGGGTGTCAGTCAGGTCGACGGCACAGGTTCGTTCGGACTCGATTTCCGCACGCGCGTGAGCTCGACTAATTACCTGTCTGCTTCCGCTGCGGAGAACATGAGTTTTCCGTACAGCACGCAACAGTACTTGCTCAATCAGGGCCGCTTCAGCGGCGAGTACTTCTCTACACAGCTGTACCGGATGCGTGATGCGTATCTCCGCTACGCGAGACCGGATAGCGACGTGCCGAAAGCAATGCCGCGCACGAGCGCGCCTGCCATATCGACGGGTGCGGTCTTTGGGCAAGGTACTTGTGGATTCACATTGCAGGGTGTAAGCGACGGACGGGCAAGCATGCCTGTCAATTGTGATTGACTTCCTTTTGGAGAAAAGAAATGGGGCTTCTTAACGCCAGTACGCTTCGTACGTTGCAGTACGGTTCAATCGTTATCGCGATCAGCACATTGGTTGCATGCGGCGGAAGTAGTGATGGTAGTTCGCCGGGCGCAACCGTGAAGGGCACTGCGGCAGTCGGCGCAGCGCTGGCAAATGCGACTGTTTCACTGACCTGCAAGAATGGCTCGGGTAGTGCAACCTCAGACTCGAACGGCGCCTATTCTGCGACCTTCAAGTTCGATCCACCCTGCGCGATTACAGCGACAAGCGGTGGCGTTACGATTCACTCGTTTGCCGCGGCTGCCGGCACGTTTAATGTAACGCCGCTGACCGAACTTCTATTGAGCTATCTTGCGGGGCAACTCGGTACGACCGAGAGCGCGCTGCTCGCAGGCATCCCAACCAATTCGACTTTCCAGAGCGCATTGACGAACAGTACTGTGATCGCCAATGCTGTTGCGGGCGTGACGGCACTGATCAAGAAACTCTATGGCATTACGCTATCGCCGGGTTCTTTCCTGACTCTCGCGTTCACACCCGGCACGAATGGGCCCGACTCGGATCTCGATGCCTTGCTGGCGGCCGGGGCGATTACCAGTAACGGACAACCGGCAGCGTCGCTCGTAACGGCAGCAGTGGCGGCCGGCGCAGCTTCCCCGATCGCCAGTGGCAGCGCAGGAAGTAACCCGACAGGCGGTACGGGCTCGTCTACCACTCAGTAAGGCGGTTGTCTATGTGGCGTGCAAAGGTTGTTCATGGCTCGCGTGACTGGCATGCATAAGCGCGAGATCTGTGCACAACCTCGCATGCAGCGTAGCCTGAATGTTGTTCCGTGTAGAGCTATTGTCGGTTCTGGTGATGCGGCACATGCAACAGCACCAGGACCGGCAATAGTTTGGATTGATCGAGCCACAAAGTAGTTGCCACCAGTACGCTGGTAAAGAATCGAGAGCTTGCGTTGACACGAGGAATTAGTCCGTCCACTCCGGTCATGCGCAGATATTGTGAGTCTTTGCATCCCTTCATTGGGAGCAGCGATTGGCTTATGTCATCGCGTTCGTCGTGCTTTGCGTTCGGCCTTTCCGTTGGATCGCTCGCTACAACAGAAGATGACTGGTTTCATGAGGAAAACTGGTGCAAACAATGGCTATTGAGGCGATCATATTTATACCGGTCGTGGGTAAATAGTATGTAGCGCCGGCGCGGTGTTGCAACGCGTATTGACCTAAAATTCCACGGTTCGCGTTCTGTGCGGCGGCAGTTCGAGGTTTTACCCGGAATGAGGGGTGAGGGTCATCCACCCGAACCGGTTCAGTAATCGCTCCACTTCGAAGGGTTGCATTTTGAACATCGCTTTCCTGATTGTCGCGCACCGTCAGTTCGCACATGTGGATCGTCTTCTTGGCGCGCTAAGTCAAAGCAACACAACTTGCTATCTGCACGTGGACGCAAAAGTAACACCGCTTCCGCAATTGCGGAACAAGGCAGTCCTGACCGCCGGAAGGCTCAATGTGCAGTGGGCCGGTTTCTCTCAAGTCGAAGCGACGCTTGAACTCATGCGCACTGCTGTGAAGAACAGCGCGCATGACTATTTTATTCTGCTCAGCGGGGCCGACTACCCGATCAGGCCTATTTCAGAACTCACTGCGTATTTGTCGCTCAACCAGCGAGATTGCATCAATTTGACCGAGTTTGGACGTCTCGGAAAATCGATTGATCGCGTGCGGGTTCGATACCTGGAGGGCGGGGGCGGGCGCAACCGGGGAGGGCGCGCAGCGATGAGTCGATGCGCGAATCGCTTCTTCAGCCTCGCGTACCGATTGGTCGGCGCACGACGCAAACTTCCCCCCGGCTTCTCCGAATCAGATTTCCGTGCAGGCTCTTCTTGGTTCGGTCTCAAGAAAGACACCATTGAGGCCATATTGGAGTTTGTAGACCGGCGGCCTGACTTTGTTCGATATTGTGCAAGCACCAGTTTTTCCGATGAATTCTTCTTTCAGACGATCATGCACAAGTGTGGATTGGACAATAATCTCCGCCCCAATCTGCACTACGCAGACTGGGAAAAAGGCGCTCCACCCTATCCGTCTGAACTAACGGGCATACACCTGGAAGATCTTGTGCGGGCGTCAGTTCTTCCGGACGGCTATGGCCCGGAGCGACCGGTGTTTTTTGCGCGAAAATTTGGGACTCAATCCAGCGCGTTGCTGGAGCAGCTAGACGAGAAGCTTGCGTTGTTGAATCCGTTCCTGAATTGAAAGACGGCGAGAGCGCTGGTTAGCGGCTTTCTCGCCGGCTTAGCCCGCTGCGCGCGCTAATGTCGATTCGCTTAACTGGACAACACATCAAGAAACATCGCCAACCGTCCGGCCCATGCGCTCCGTTGCCACCGGAAGTGCAATGGGAGGAATTTTTCACTGTGGGCTTTATCGACAATTAGCTAAGCGGACGAATCGACGTCATGGGTTCGACGAAAGAACCGTCTCCATCGCCGTTAATGATTCGAATGACTTTGTCGAGCCCCGTATGCCCGGCTGTGAAAGATTCTCGATCTATGGCCGCGCGGTATTGTCTGCATGGACCCATTGCCGGATGCATTGATGTTGATAACGTGTTTGTGATAAGCCATTGTCGAGCTTCCTCAGCTTAGAGGCGCGAAATAAAACCGACTTTCGGCTGTCCCCGGTTTTTAAGTTTTGGAGCGACTGCCTTACGCAAAAAATCCAGGTCCCCGGTGAGGCGAGCGAGTAACCAGTACAAAGCTACAATCACCAACACCTTGCCGGCGGTCAGCAGGAGCGATGATGTTTCGCCGAAGGTATGAGTCATCTTAAATGCTGCGGACACCGCAAGTAGCGTCGATATTCCTGCTATACAACCAATGGAAGGCCGGAACAGTTCGTACACGGTTCGTTTAAAGCCGAACCTGGCGAGAATAAAAAAGGTCGTCGCAGCGTTGGCGAGGAAACTTATGACCAGAAACCAGGAAAGCAACTTCAAGTTGCCGGTCCAGGCGCCAGCAACTATTGCAGGGATCGATGTTAGAGCGGAGAGCGTCCCGGACAAGGAGAGCAAATCGGTCCGGCCTATGGACTGGAAAATTGCCCCGCTTGACGATAAAACAATTTGCACACAGATCGATAAACTCAGGATCGCGAAGATGTCGACGGCGGCCGACCATTTGTCTCCGTAGAAAAGGTAAATGATGTCGCGCGAGCAAAAAAACGAGACTACTCCAACAAAGCCTCCAACGATAACGAGCAATCGAATGACCTTTTGGTAAGAAACGAAGATGGTCGCCATGTCCTGCTGTTGTGCCGCGTAGGCTGGCTGAAGCGCGGGGCCGATAACATGGGTCAGATTGTAAATCGGCATGAGCATGAGCCGATACGACATGTCATAGATCCCTAGTGTGGCAGCGCCCATCATCCTCCCTATAAGGATTTTGTCCAGATTACGCGTAAAGTAGTTGACGAGATTGAAGAGAAACTGGTAGCCGGAGTATGAGTAGACGTGCAGCATGCCAGAAAAGCTGGGTCTGATGAACGGATTGAACTTGCTTCGCACCGCGCATGATATGAACATCAAAATAGAAAATACCGTACTTTTGATAATCAAAGAAAATACGCCGGCTTGATGAAACGCTGCAAGAATTGCAACGATGCCGGATACGATTGCAGAGATAACTTCTATAGAAACGATAGCCCTAAAGCGTTGTGTCCGCCTCAGAATTGCGAGAGGCACGATGACCCAGCATGACAAGGCAATGGTCGGGCCGAGGGCGAGCGCAACGCGGGTGTATTTCGGGGCGCCGTAAAAATGGGCAATCAATGGACCACAGCCGACAAAGAGCGTCGCTACAATTGCACCCAATATGATGGTGAACCAGAAGAGTCCTGCGATCTGCGCCGATGTTAGTTCCTGAAACTGAACAACAGCAGGACCCAGTCCCATTTCGCTAATGAATGACACGAAAGTGACCAGAACGGCGACTGCCGCAACGAGTCCGAAATCGGACGGGTTGAGCATCCGCGCCAAGACGGCAGTGACGATTACCTGGATCAGTAAGTTGCTGTAGCGACCAACGAAGTTGACCGTGACGCTTTTTCGTATCTCGTAGTTTACATTCGACATGTTTCAAGCTTCTTTTTTAGAACGTTCGGTGAACGCCTCGATGGTTGTCACGGCCGCACGAGTTGCCATGTCGTTAACCATTCGACCGTATATTGAACTAGCCCTGAAGCAGGCCATCACTTCGAATTGACAAGCTCTCGCAAGCCGGAATAAGCGGACCGAGGTAAGAGGATTTGGGCGAGCTTGCGTGCGAGCGCCGGTATTTGCCACGAGCCGGCCAGCATAAAAAGCTCTGATGGATACAGCGTCACCTGTGGATAGTCGCAAAGGGAACTCACAAAACCCGCGCGCTCGCTCAACGAATAAGGCCCGTGCTTCATCTGGAAACGCCTGGATGCGTAGCGTATGGTGAACCCAGGTTGAGTAGATATCCGATTCGACGTGCTTTTCAAGTCTTGTACATATGAGAAATTTCCGCAGTTCAAGAAATCTCCATATTGCTTTGCCATTCGACACCACAAGTCCCAGTCTTGCCAGCACGGCAGAGAATTATCGAAAAGACCGGCGCCGATAAAGTGTTCGCGAGGTGCAAACACCTGATTTCCTATCACATTCCGAATTTTTAGCTGATTGCCGTTAGTGGCCTGAGACAACGAGGCTAGAAGTTGGGTTTCATTGCGTATAATTTGAATGCCGTCAAACAGGCCTGCCAGGCGAATATTCTGATTATTTATCTCTTGCCATTTATCAACAAACTTTCTTATCCGATCGGGCTCGAAATAATCATCATCATCCAGGCCGGTTAAAAATTCTCCATTGGCCGAATTTATCGCAAAGTTACGTGCGTTACAGGCGCCGACACTGACCGGCATGAAAATCGATCGTATAGAGGATGCCTTGCTGAGATCGTGAAGATAGTCACGTGTTCCATCGGCAGAACCGTCGTCGACCACGATGATTTCAATGCGCGGATACGATTGGATCAGAACGGAATCAATAGCGCGCTTTAGAAGCTGCATGCGATTCCTGGTGGGTATATACACGCTTACTAGTGGCAGTGATGGATCTGTCTTCATGACCGCTAATTCCCCGGGGCTGTAGTCTGGCGCCTCATTTAGCCGCACGCGATCGTCGGATTGCGTGAGTATTTGTTTGAGGTCGAGTTTCTTATAAAGCGAGATTCATGCCATCAAAATTCACCGTCGAACGGAAGCTTGATTTATCACGCACACCCATCGATTTTGAATTTACGTAGCGCACAACGCGGCCCGGTGGCACGCCAGAATGAAGTAGTGCGTTACCGGTGCTCGCAGAAGGTTGTTCGGAAAGGCGCCCGACGCGACCTGCGGGACGTAACATCCCTCGATGTTACGGGTACATTGCCGCCGGTTTCGACAGCCGTTCACCAGATTAAAGGTTTGTCGTGAGTGTCCGAGATGGCACGGTTATCGCTTTGTCAGTTACATCCGTCGCTCGCAGAGCGAGCCTTGTTGTGCATGTCGATGCGGGTACCCTTCGACTTCTTTATAGAATGGCCATTTAAAATGAAAAAAATTGCTGACGGCGGCGGCTCCCACGTAGGGGTTCATGTTTGCATAATAAGCTGGAAGGGTATGCGGGACCGAGCGAACCAGATAGCGTCAGCTGTTCGTGATTTTGCAGATGAAGTGACCGTCATTTATTCCAACGAAGATGATTTCACCGAAACGGGAGAGGGTCGCTGGATTCGAGTCCCAAATGATTGGTTCTACGGGAAAAAATTCGAGGAGTGCCTGCGTCGCCACACTTCTGGCGTAATGTTCCAAATCCAGGCGGACGCATTTTCGGAGAATTGGGGGCGCGTCATTGAGAAATGTCGTGAGGCATACAGCAAGCAACCTGACATTGGCGTTTGGGCACCCAATGTGGATTTTAATGCGTGGGTAACAGAGCGCGTCGCAATCAGGCAAATAGATAGCTCCGGAGTCGTTGCTGTGGCGAACACTGATGGGGTGGTGTGGAGCATATCGGAGTCCGTCGTGGGGCGTTTGCGTGAATTGAATTACTCCGTGAATAATTTGGGTTGGGGTGTTGAATGGGCGGCCATCGCTTACGCGATGGCAAATAACCTGCTCGTTCTACGTGATCTGTCACTCACGATTTTCCATCCAAAAGGTTCAGGGTATGGCAGGGAAGTCGCCGGTGTGCAAATGGATGAATTTTTTTCGCAGCTAACAGCGCAAGAATTTATTCAGTTAAATATACTCAGGAAGTATTGCTATCCGGACGGCTTGCTGCATAACGCCACTGCGAAGGGATTGCTGAAGGCGCTAGTAACAAAAATTGTTCGCTACCCGTCGTCTATCGCTTTGAAGTTTGGTTTTCTTCAGCGCACGTGAATTGCTTCGACCTGTACGTGCGGCGATGATCGTCTGAAGTAATATTATATATTAATATAAAAATGAGTGAAAAATGAAACAGGTCAACAAATCGCACTACGAGTTTTTGAAGTATATGGACAAGCGGCGCTGGAATAGCGTCTGGCATCAGATCGATGAGGTGATCAGACTGAATCCAGTGAGCGTGCTCGAAATAGGTCCGGGATCCGGGGTGTTTAAAAACACAGCATGTCTTTTTGGCCTCAAGGTCGAAACGATAGACCTTGATCCAGATTTGATGCCTGACCATGTCGGTTCCGCGACGGCTCTACCTTTTGATGATAAGGCATTCGATGCTGTTTGCGCCTTTCAAATGCTGGAGCATTTGCCATACGAAGAAGCCTTGAGTGCATTCAGAGAAATGGCGCGGGTCTCCCGTAGAGATATTGTAATTAGTGTCCCTGACTCGAAAGCGGTGTGGCGTTATTTGTTTCAAGTGCCAAGACTTGGCGATTTTAAATTTCTACTCCCAAATCCATTCGTGGCACCGCGAGTGCATGAATTCGATGGGGAGCATTATTGGGAAGTTGGCACAAAGAATTTTCCTTTGGAAAAGGTGATTTCAGATTTCTCGGCGATACGCCCTCTCGCGAATACTTATCGAGTGCATGACAATCCTTATCATAGGTTTTTCATCTTTAAATCGTGAGCGGACTGCCGGGTTGTGGGGTAGCTAATTCAGTTGGTCCGTTGCGTTCACGAGCCCCTCCCAATTGCAAATGTCCAGGAAACCAAGCCAACCGGTATTGCGATGATCGCTCCCAACGCAGCGCGCCTAAGCAACCTGGCTCGCGCCCTTTCCTGCGCCCCGTGCGCACGATGAGGCTCGATCTCAAGGAACAGAATTCTCGAACGGTGGCGTCGAGAGACCCACAAGGCACTCTGCAGACTTAAGGCTAGATAGAAAGCGCACCAGATAACGCAAAGCCGCGAAAGGCTCAGAAGAGCGATCGTCATAGGGGTCCCGTAGCGTGTGTTTTGCTCGATAGATCGAGCTGAATCGTATTGTTTGGCGCACCGCATGCCGCCGGTTATGCCATGCGGGTCTGTGACAAGCTATTTTTGTGCCACGCAGCATAGGCTGCAGATTCCTTCTTGCGCGGCATGTCAGGACTCGTTGATGGGTTTGATGTACCCCGTAACGTCGCGTGGCGTTACGTACCGCGCGTTACATTTGCGACTGCGTGGGATTGCCACAACTCACATGGCGAGTAGTGTCGAACGAGAATTGTCTCAGGGTCTGCCGCTGACGCGTTTGAAGAACAGGTCGTTGGGCTCGTCTTCTGCGCAACGCGCAAGACGGTTGCCGGGCAGACAATCACGAGTCAGTGAATGTCAGTCCTGGCGTCATGCAAACCGAACTCCTCCGCTACAACTTGTCCGATCGCGGCCGAACGTTTCGTGGGGTGCGCACCATCTCATCGAAGCACGCCGTTCCCACATTTAATTTTTACGTGGAAAAGTAAAAATCTCATGCGGGAATGTGATGTCAGGAGTCCGACTTTAATGCCGAAACCAGGTACTCCAGCCACGCTCTAAACTCCCCGCTCCGCCTCAAACCGATCCAGCTCTCCAAGCAGATGATTGATTTGAAACGTTTGCAGTGCGGTCAGTGGGAACTCATCCTGTATGCGTTGTAGTCGTTTTCGCCAATAAGCTGGCGGCAGCACAGGTTCACCCCGAAACGCGCGCAACGACGGCGCCATCACACGCGCGACGTGCGCGATGTCTTCATCCATTGTCATGCAAGAGCCCCGAAAGACCTCGATGTTTAGCTTCTATTTTTATGTGCGCGCTTTTTATGAGAACGAGTTCGTAGTAGCTGCGCAAACGTCGACGCTCATAGTAAGAAACCAGATTCGTCAGGTCAAGGTTTCTTACCGTATTTCGTATGGCCGGTGGTCCGAATCTTCCTTGATTTCAGGGCTATTTCGATCGCAACAGGGGTTCAAGCGGTAGCGTGCCGGCTCTCCAATGACGATACTTTTACCCACAAAATCGCTTCGGCGCGGCCAGGTCAAACGATACAAGTGAGTGACTCCAAACCTGAAGACGTAGGCGCAAAGGCAGAGGACTGTTCGAGGTAAGGTAGTTCGGCGCTGCGAGGTCATTCGCTGATCGCATTACTGTCGTGTTGGTGAGAGGGGCGTTCAGGCTGGCCAATCAAAGCAGCAGTTCTTCAACTGCGTCCTACCGACCAACTCGTTCAATCGTTCAAACATGCTGCATGGCAACAAGCGACAGTGCCACATCAGGTCGCAATGTAAAGGTCGGTCATAATTCGCGCGATTAATCCATCCGGTGATGGCATGCGGAACAATGAGCCAACCTCGCCGCATTGGCGAGAACAATCCAAACGTACATACCGGCAAGCAAAGCCAGGCCAGGCGAGTACGCGCAATTAGCGCGTGCTCGTCGATTGTGCCGGGCAGTACAAGCAGCAGGCCGACATGGAAGACATCGTGTTTTCAATCATCGCGACCGACAGTCAATTTCTACTCGACGACAAAGCGCGTGCCGCCGTTCCCGGAAACCGCGCGCGCAGTGTCAAAGAAGCGAATAACTGCCGCCGCACACAAAGTCGCGCTGGAGGCAACGGGGCCGAAGCCCAGCCCCGGCACCCTTAAAGCACTAACCCCGCGGCGGAAGCGCATCAGCGTGCGTCACGCTTCCGCCTGTCACGATCTTGTTTGCCCACTCATTTGCGCGCGGCTTGATGCGCGCCCAATGCTGCACCGAGGTCCTCGTCGGTCATCGCGGGGAAAATGCTCATTGTCAGTAGATCGCCCCATTCGAGCGCCAACGCCGACAGTCCGCGCGTATCTTCCGCCTCGACGACGGCAAAGCCATGCAATCCGCCGATCGCATGCCAGCGCCCCAGCAATTTGACACCCTCAGGTGCCCGGCCTCCGGTTTTCATGAATCGCTCGATGACGGAATTCTCCGCGGTCGGCAGGCCATTCCATTGCACGATGAATTTCATTGCGTGTCTCCAGTTTGAATTGCGATGCCTGCTCGTGGCGGGTGTGTTTGTTTCCAATTGCAGGCATCTGGTGCGTCCTACAAGAAGGACCCTTTAATACGGCTGTCGAAGATGTCAGTGTCGATCTGGTTCGAAGCGCGCCATGCGAGGTGTCGGCATAACCGTCACAACCGGCGCGCGTGCGGATGGCAAGCGGATCAAGTGCATACGCATCAAACGCAAACGGCACGCGCGTCAGGCGCATGCCGTTGCTGCGAGTGTCTGAGCGGCGCCCTAGTTGCGCGGCGAATTGCGCGCTACGGTAGCGGCGGCCACATCGGCAATCGTCTGATGTGCTGCGGGAAACCCCGGCGGGTAGTCGACAACGCGTGCGGATCCCGGCACCACCTGCACGGCGACGCTGGCACGCGCTCCGATCCGTGCACCGCCAACAATCGCGGCCATCGCCTCGCGGTCGAGTTCGACGCTGTCGGTGAGGTCTTTGATAACGAGCTTTGCCATGGTGGCTCCAGGGAATCGATCGAGCCGGCGGCTGGTGCGATTCTCCAGTCGCCGCCCGGGTGTGTCTTCAAGTGTGCTGAGGTCTCGTCGCACTATCAGTATAGGAAATCTGCTTTCAGCTCGCCTGTTGGATATGAACAGGCCGCAGTAGGGAAGTCCCCGGTTCCTCGCTACTGCACGCCATTAAACGTTGGCGTAATTGGCAGCCCACAACGACGGGCTGACATTCAGATTCAACGGTACGAAGCCCGCACCGATCACGCCGATGTTGTTGAGAGCCGCAACATTGACGGTTTGAATCTGACTAAGGTTCTGGTTCACAGAGACGTTGACATTGGCGATGCCGCCAAGGCCGGTCACCGAGGGCAAGCCGGGTACGCTGCTGCCGGTGCCGCCGGCCACCGCGGACATTGCGCGGCGGTCGAGCTCGCGGGTGCGGGACAGATCGCGAATCATGAGGGATGACATGGTGATTCTCCAAAAGTGCGCGGAAGACGGGCGTGATCGAAGCGAAGCGGAGAGTGCGGAGGGCCTCTCCGCTTCGCCGGATCAGGCTTTAAACGTTGATGTTGTTGCTCGACGTGACGCAGGGGTTGATCGACGAAGTGAGGCCCGCAGCGAACGCGACGTTGTTGCCGTTGGCGTTCTGGATGTTCATTTCGTTGCTGATCAATTGCGTGGCGTTGACCTGCTTGCTGTTGTTCGGCGCGAACACCGGGCTGATGTTGGTGTACGACGTGCTGGGGTAGCAAAAGCCGTAGCCGAGGCCGCCGCGAACGGCGCGCATTGCTTTGCTGTCGAGTTGTTCGGTGAGGGACAGGTCTTTGATCATCAGCGTGTTCATGGTAAATCTCCTGGAAGGGAATATCACGGTGTTGCGGTTGGGTTCGAGCATCTTGTCTGCTCGAGTGTCACTAACGCATGGGCTGTGCCAGTTTTATTCGTGCATCCTAAGAAAGTTGACGGAGGCTTGATGTACAAGGCTTTCGCGTCACACCGCCGCGTCGAAGGCGCAGCACGGCAGCTCACAGATCACTATCGGCTGATGGTGCGTACCCAACAACGCGCCGGATTCTGTTGGATGTCGCAAGACACTCACTGGACGTGCACGCAGCGGGGCAATCCTGGTTTGCGAAAGCCCGGGTCGGGAGCTAGTATCGAAGCGGCGCATGTAACTGGTTACGACAGGTTTTCTATCAGCCCGACAGGCTCCGGTCGCATGCGATCCGGCCCAACGGCAGCGGGGGCGCTTCGCACAAATGGCTAGCCTTGCGCATGTGATTCGCGACTATCAGAGCGGCGAGCTCTCACGTGACGAGTTCGTCGCTCAACTCGACAGCACGTTGACGACCGAAGGACTCGGTCCTACGCAGCTGCTGGACATGCTTGGCGCAGCGCATCGCAAAACCCCTTTACCCGAGGATCTTTACGCCGAAGTGCGGAGGCGCATCGAACAGTTGCGCGTCTCGAACGTGGCGGCCGGCGGCGAAGAAACCGGCATGCAGACCACTGTCGAGATACCGTCGGTACGCTCCGCGAGCGGAGCGAACGCCGCAAGCTCGACAAGCGAAGCGAGCGCCACCGGCGCACCAGGGCACGATCAGATCAAAGGCACCGGCGATACGCTGAACAACCGCTTCGTCCTTGAGGAATGTCTGGGTGTCGGCGGGATGGGCACGGTGTACAAGGCGCTCGATTTGCGCAAGCTCGAGGCGTCTGATCGCAAACCGTATCTCGCGATCAAGGTGCTGAACGTCCAGTTCCGCGGCAATCCGAATTCGCTCGTCGCGCTGCAACGCGAGGCGCGCAAGGCGCAGGTGCTCGCGCACCGCAATATCATCACGGTGTACGACTTCGACCGCGACGGCCCCATCGTCTACCTGACGATGGAGTACCTCACCGGTAAGCCGCTAAGCCAGTTATTGCGCACGCCGGGCTATCAGGGCATGCCGGTGCGCGCCGCGCTGCCGATTGTGCGCGGCATGTGCAATGCGCTTGCCTATGCGCACGAACATGGCTTCGTGCATTGCGATTTCAAGCCCGCCAACGTCTTTCTCACGACGAATGCCGAAGTGAAAGTGATCGACTTCGGCATCGCCCGTGTATTCCAGCGGCCGGAGGAGGAGAGCGACGCCACGGTCTTCGATCCCGGCAGTCTCGGCGCGTTGACGCCTGCGTATGCCAGTCCGGAAATGATCGAGCATCGCGAGCCGGACCCGCGCGACGATATCTACGCGCTCGGTTGCATTACCTACGAGTTATTGACGGGCCACCATCCGTTCGACCGATTGTCGGCGACGCAGGCACGCAATGCGGACTTCAAGCCGCAGCGTCCCCACAATCTCGATGCGAAACAATGGCGCGCATTACGTACCGCGCTTTCGTTCGATCGCGCGACGCGCATGCCGAGCGTTGTGCGCTTCATCGCGGAGTTCGACAACGAAGCGCGCGCGGAGAAGTCGGGTACGTTGGTGAAGGCGGGGTTCGCGGGGTTTGCGATGGTGTGTGCCGCGGTTGTCGGCGTGTTTGCTTTGCGGTCGGCGCCGAATCGGCAAAGTGGCATGCAGGTGGCTGTGGATGCGGCCTCGGAGACCTTGGCGGATCAAGCGGCTTCGACGGCGACGTCTGTCTCCGCGGCAACGGCAGCGAGCGGGCCCGAATCATCTTCAACGGCCGTGCCAATTGCCGGAGGCGTCGGAAAGCCGACCGCAGGCTCATCTGTCGGGACAACCGCAGCGCTAACAGCCATGGCGTCTGCGGCATCGCCTCCTGCGCCCCCCGTGCCGCCCGCGCCCAAACCGGCGCTGACCTTAGCCGCCGTCGCGCCGGTTCTGGCGCAGGCGCCGTGCTCGGCGTTGTCCGCTTCCGCACAAGATCACTCGCTGACGGTACGTGGCTACGTCTCACAACGCTACGGTGCGGCGCATCTGAAGGACACACTGACGGCATTGCCGGGCGTCGATACGCTGACGCTTCAGGTCGAGCCGCTCGCCGACGACAAATGCGCCGCGATCAACGCGCTCGCTCCCTATTGGACTCGCAACTGGCAGGCGGGCCACGTTGCGTCGCTGCATGTGCGGCCACCCGGCGGCCAGTTGAGCGAAGGCGATCCGCTGGTCGTCGACGTGACCACGCCCGCCTACGACTCGTACGTGAACCTCGACTATTACCAGCTCGACGGCAGCGTCGTGCACATGGTGCCGAGCCCGCGTGCGAAAGACAACCAGGCGCCGCCGCACTATTCGGCCACGATCGGCAGTGCGGGTGACTGGATTATTTCGAAACCGTTTGGATCGGAGATGGTGGTGCTGCTGATTACGCCCGCGCCGCTATTCGACAAGCCGCGGCCCGAAAGCGAATCACGTACCGACTATCTGCGCGCATTGGATACGCGGCTCGCGCAGATCGCTGGAAAATACGGTCAGGATCACATCGTCGCTGACTTCGCGCCGATTACGACCAAACCGCACACGCCTTAAGGGGCGCACAAGGATCGCTCGCGGCTTCCGATGCGCTGACGGCCACGGAGCCACGCGTAGTCACTGGAAGCACCCGCAATCACCGCATCACTTCAGATCCTTGACCACCCTGAAACCATCCTGCGACTGGCGCACGCTCGCGCTGTATTTGAAGCGCGTCGCGCTCAGCATGTAGCTCCCGCCTTCGCGCCACGAACCGCCGCGAATCACGCGCATATCGCAACTGGGGCTGTCCCACGCGTGGCCGTCGGCGGGCGCGCCCTGGTAGGAGTTGTGCCAGCAATCGGCGACCCACTCCCAGACGCTGCCGTTCATGTCATACAGGCCGACCGGATTCGGCGCGAACGAACCGGCCGCTTCAGGCCCCTCCTTGTGCCAGGGATCGCCGCAATCCTTGCAATTGGCGTTGCCCTTGCGCATCTGATCGCCCCACCAGTATGCCGTCGTGGTGCCGCCGCGGTCCGCGTATTCCCATTCGGCTTCGGTGGGCAAGCGGTATGGTTTGCCGGTCGTTTTGCTCAGCCATTTCACGTACTGTTGCGCGTCGTCCCAACTGAGGTCGCGTGCCGGCATCGCTTTGTTCGCATTGCTTTCGGGCGTCAGCTTTTGACAGGCATTCGCTGCGGCGCACACGTTCCATTGCTCGACGGTTACTTCATATTTGCCAATCGCGAACGGTGCGCCGATGGTCACGTGATGGACGGGCTTTTCGGACGGGTCGTCGGTGCTGCTGCCCATCGAGAACTCGCCTGCGGGCAAGGCGATCATGATCGGGCAGGTGGCGCAATCGCGGCTTTCGCTTGCGCTCGCGGCATGTGTTGTCGTGGGCTTTTGCGCGACCGTTGGTGGGGGAGGGGCCACAGGTGGCGCTGTCGTTGCGGTTGGCGGCGGAGCGGCAGCGTGCGAATGGCCTTGCTGTGCAGCACTAGCGGGCGGGGTGGGTCGCGTGGCTTGCGGTGTCTGCGTAACCGCCGGCGCAGCAGATGTCGTGGCAGACGGTGTGGTAGGTGGCGCACTTGCCGATGCCGCAGCGCGCAACCGGTCGATACGCGCATGGGCGAGCGTGGCGAAGCGGCCATTCGGATAGGCCTTCAAATAAGCCTCGTAATCGCTGGGGTAGTTGCTGTCCTTGATGGAATCCCAGAAGGTAATTTCGTATTGTTCGCTGCTGTCCTTGGGCAGAATGCCTCTACTGTGCAGCGCGACAATCGGGTCGTCGCTCGCAGCGGATGTGAGCGCTGAAACAGCCGCATGAAATACCGGCTCGCCTGGGCCCGCATTCTTCGTAAGCGATGAAGTGATCCACGGCGCTTGCTCGCCGCCAGTAAGCTCGTTAACCCGCATCGCGACACGTCGAAACAATCCCGCGAGATCCTGCAAAGAGGAAGCGTCGTTGAGCGTGTGCAGTAGTGCGTTCGTATAGACGCCATGGTGCACACCGTCCGCAGCAAACCTTCCCGGCGCTGTTGCGTATGCGACCATTGTATTGGCAGGCAGCGCGGATGCATCGAGCGTTACGTTGCTGGAGAACGGGTTGTTCAGGCACGTATCGAGAATCACGAGATTGAGTACACCGGCACGCGGTGCGCGCATCGCCTGCAATACGGTATTCAAATCGATGCCCTCGCCGATCAACCGTGCCGGCACGCTTGCATTGAGGCCGGCGGGCACGAGCAGCGTCTGCGTCCCGATTTGCAAACCGTGTCCCGCAAAATAGAAGAGCCCTGTGCCGCCTTCTTGCAACCGTTGGCGGAATTCGCCGATGGCTTGCCGCATTTGCCGCGGCGTCGCGTTGGTGCGCATGATGACGTCGAAGCCGTGTGCACGCAGTGTGTCGCGCATGGCTTCTGCATCGCGCGGCGCATTATCGCGGACCGGGTCCGCGTTTTGACCATACGTGCCATTGCCGATTACCAACGCGACGCGCGCAAGCTGTGTGTTATCCCTTTGCAGCGTGAGCGCTGCGATGGACGCAGCCGTCGTAAGCCCGGCGGTAGCGCCATGCTCCGTGCCGTCACGCTGCGCCGCGGCGTAAACGCTGCCCCAATGCGCCTGAATGACCCCGGCCATGCACACCAGCAGGAATGTTCGCCACATATTCGTATCCTGTTTCTTCCGGACAGAACATAGGGTTTCGACGACAGCGACGCCCGCGTCAGCCGTTGGAGTGAATCGGGTACGGCATCGATGCCGTTATCGGCTCTCCATCGACAACCTATGAACAACGATAGCACGCGGTTTGCGCGTCATAACTGCCGGCATACCCTCAATGCGTTATACGGTTAACGAGTGTGGCGTATCTTTTTGGCAAGTTACGTCCTAAGCTAATTCACAAAGTAGGGCGGTACGTCCGTTTTAGTAGTACTGCCGCTCATCGACGTGAATCCGCCACGTGAACTCACGTGAAACTACGCGAGCGCCCGCGACATTCGGCCGGAGCGTCCGGCCTGCGCTTTGCGCAGCCGAGGCAGCCATGACCATTCTTCGGGAGAGTGCGCAATGCGAAGAACCCTCACGCCAGGCGTGTTCGACATACGTCATGGAACGAAGGCGGGCCTTGCAAAGCTCTGCACGGTTTTGTGCGCCACCTTTTCTCTCTTATTCGGTATTGCGTCTACGTCTGAATCCGCACTTGCCGAACAAACGCCTTCGCCACCGGGCGCTGAGGAATACATCATCTGGCCGTCGGACGGCGCGGTGATTCACGGCGGCAAGCTATGGGTCCGCATGGGTCTGCGCAACATGGGCGTGTGCCCGAAGGGCGTGGCGATTCCGAACACCGGGCATCACCATTTGCTGATCGACACCGATCTGCCGCCACTCGACCAGGAAATTCCGTCGGACCGCAATCACCTGCATTTCGGTGCGGGTGAGACCGACGCGCGCATCGAGTTGCCGCCGGGCAAGCACACATTGCAGCTCATTCTCGGCGACCACAATCACGTGCCGCACGTGCCGCCGGTGTATTCGAAGAAGATCACCATCACCGTACTAAAAGACTAGCTGTCCCGTTCATTCGAAGCGGGTCCGTCAGGACGGAGAGACCAACATGTACAGGATCATCGCGTTCGCGGCGCTTGTGGCACTTGCGGCATTGACGTCGCTGGCCGCGACGAATGTTGCCGCGGCAGGCATGACACCGTCGCCGGCCGGCGCACATGTCTATATCGGCTATCCGAACGACGGGCAGGTGGTACAGGCCAATAAACCGTTCCGGGTGTGGTTCGGCTTGCGCTATATGGGTGTGGCGCCGAAAGGCGTCAAGTATCCGAACACGGGACACCACCATCTGCTGATCGATACCGATCTGCCACCGATGGATCAGGAGATTCCAAACGACCGCAACCATCTGCATTTCGGCGCGGGCGAAACGGAAACGATGATTCAACTGCCGCCCGGCAAGCACACGTTGCAACTGCTGATGGGCGACGACATGCATATGCCGCACAATCCGCCAGTGTATTCGAAGAAGATCACCGTGATTGCGCGTTGACGCGATATCGGCGTAATACCTCGCTCCGTTTCAGTGTCACGTCACAGCCAACACAGTTGCAGGCGTTGTTGGTTGTGATCCACCAGCATCAACCGCCCGCATCGTCGCAGTCGCGCTGCCTCTAGCGGCGTACCACCCCCGAAACCCTTTATGCCCGGCCGTTCGAAAGATTTCTTAGGATCGGAAAGCAAAACTGGCACAGCCCATGCATTAGTGACACTCGAGCAGACAAGATGCTCGAACCCAACCGCAAGACTGTGCTGTTTCCCTTCCAGGAGATTTACCATGAACACGCTGATGATCAAAGACCTGTCCCTCACCGCACAACTCGACAGCAAGGCCATGAGCGCCGTGCGTGGCGGCCTCGGACTCGGCTACGGCTATCCGTCGTCGTCGTTTTTCAACTACTCGCCGGTGTATGCGCCGAACAACAGCAAGAGCGTTAGCGCCACGCAGTTGATCAGCAATGAAATGAACATTCAGAACGCCAACGGCAACAACGCAGCGTTCGTCGCCGGCGTCACCACCACGATCGACCCGCATGTGACCTCGAGCAACAACATCAACGTGTATTGAACGGCGTAAGCCGCCGCGGAGGCTCTCATGCCTCCGCGGCACGCACATCCTCCGTGCGTCAAAAAGATTTCGCATCCAATCGTTCTTTCCACACGACCCTGCGTCACCGCTCGATCCCCGCGCCGACATTTCTGTACTGCTTCGATGGTGAAGCCGGGCAGGACCTGCTTTACTTGAATCGCGCGTTCTCCTCGTGCAGTGTAGCGAGTGTCATCGGAGAAAATCGTGTCAGCGTTGCTTGATTCAATGCCTCGTCAGCACTCTTTCAGCGCATCGGCGCGGTGCTGTGCGAGCCGTCAACTGCCGGGTGCGAACCGCATGGCCGTGGCGCTGCGCGCACTCTGCGCCGCAACCGTCTGCGCGTTGTCGCTGTGCGCATGTATTGACGTCAGCATGCCCGATTACAAGCGGCCCGATACGCCGGCCAAGGCGTCGTGGTCGGATCAGAAAGGCTCACCCGTATCGGCGGCGGCGACCATCGAGCCGGACTGGTGGAAGAGCTTCCACGATCCGTATCTGGACACGTTGATCGCGAAAGCGATTGCCGGCAACTTCGATATCAAGGTGCTGGCCGCGCGTATCGACGTGGCCGGCACGCAGATCGGCGAGGCCAAAGCCGGCGCGTTGCCGACCATGGATCTCGGCGGCGGCGCCGATTTCGAAAAGAGTACCGGTCAGACGTTTGCCAAACAGTACAACGTCGCGACGCAAGTGAGCTGGGACATCGATATCTGGGGCAAGGTGGAGAAGGGCGTACAGGCACAAAAGGCCGAATTCCACGCAAGCGAAGCGGATTGGCGCGCCGGTTATCTGGAACTGGTGGCGAACGTTTCGAGTACCTATTTCCAGATTCTGCAATTCGACGACCAGATCGACCAGCAACAACAAACGCTCGTCACGAACCGGCAGATTCTCACCATCTACGACGGCCAAAGCCGCAATGGCCTTGTGCCGCAAACTCAGGTGTTGCGTCAGCAGGCCGAAATCAACCGCCTGACGAATCAGTTGCTCGAACTGCGCCGCTCACGCGATCTCGCGAATAACGCCCTATGCACGCTGCTCGGCGTGCCGGCGGGTGAGTTCCAGTTGCCCAAAGGACATTTACAGCAACGTGTGCAACTGCCTGTCGTGCCCGATGGTTTGCCCGCGCAACTTCTCGCGCGGCGTCCCGACGTGGTGGCCGCCGAGTTCAGAGTGCTGGAAGCCTACAACCTGGTCGGCCAGGCCAAGCTCGCGCAACTGCCCACCATCAACCTCACGGGCCACGGCGGCACAGCGAGTTTCGCGCTGACCGATTTGCTGAAATCGTTCACTTACGGATTCATGCCCAGTATTGACATTCCGCTGCTCGATCCCGGTGTGCGGGCGCATGTGAAGGTCACGCAAGCGCAATCGACGGTTGCCGAACAGCAGTATCGCGTAGCCGTGATGGGCGCCTTCGAGGAGGTGGAAAACGCGCTGGTCAACCTGAATTCGCACAAGGCGCAGCGGGTGGAATTGCAGCAGCAGGTATCGCGTTTACAAATCGTCGCAGACCAGATTCAGTCGCAATTGCGCCTTGGCGTGGTGTCGCAGCTGGAAGTTTTCGAAACTGAACGGACCTTGCTGGAAGCGCAGCAGGAACTGCTCGCTAACCACCAGCTGATTCTGTCCGACACGGTGTTGCTTTATAAGGCGTTGGGCGGCGGTTGGCCGAGCGTGGATGTGCAGGCGGAAGTAAAGGAACACTGAGCTAATCCGGGACGCAGCGCATTTCGGCTGTATATGACGCATGAATGGCCCTTACAACCAGCGATTAGAAAATTGACACTTGCCATGCGTGACTTAAAATTTGTAAGGAGCCAGGTTCTGTGCGGCTCACCAGAACATCCGCTATTCGCCGTAGTTCCTCTTTCCGTTCCCGTTGCGCGCTCGCCGCAGCGGGTAAACGATTAGTGATCCAGATAAAATGGCCGCCGGGGAAGCTCCGATTGCTGAGATGAGCGCGACACAGGACACCGCGTTTGACGTGGTGCTGTCGCCGGTTGCCTCCGCGCAGCGTCCCGCGCCCGACGCGATCCGGATCGTCGATAACCTGTTCGCAGTCGGACGCAGCGAGGTGCCGTTTGCCGACTACCCTGCCGAACGGATCAGCCGGCTGTCACGCCGCCATGCGCGGCTCTTCACGGAGCACGGCGCTGTTTATGTCGCCGATCTCGGCAGCAAGAACGGCACGACACTCAACGGCGTTGCAGTGCGGCAAGCCCCTGTGCGTGTGCGGGCCGGCGACGAATTGTGCTTCGGCGGCGAGCTTTGCTATCGCGTGAGTATCGAGCCGCGGGCGCGAATCGTCGCTGCGGCCAACGCGGTACCGACACCGGGTCTGCTACTGGTGCCGCAACGCGACGACCTTGGACTTCAGCCGATCGACGTGCAGGTGTTCCCATTTCTCATCAGCAAAGTGGACGAGGTCTTTTCGCGCTACAAGGACCGCTATCCGCATCAGGTCAACTACATCTCCCGACGTCATGCACACATCTTTCTGAAGGGTGGCGAGCTCTACCTCGAAGATCTTGGCAGCACCAACGGGACATTCGTCGGTGGAAAGCGACTCGACGAAACCGCGCTGCCGCTTGCGGAGGGGGATCTCCTTGCATTTGGCGGCGACCACTTCGTCTACAGGGTGACACTGCGAAAACCCCCTGAAGTCGAGCCGACCGTGACCCAGTTGCTCCTCAACCCCGCTGTCGATGAAACTGCCGATACCGACAAGACCACGTTCGTTGCCGCCGCGCATTCGTTCCTCGATATCTTTTGTGTCGACCCAGGGTTGCAGCGCGAAGACGAAGTCAACGAAGCAGCGCAGGCCGCATCTGCATCCGCACACGCAAAGCGCGACACGCTGACCGGCGGTGCTAACCGTACGAATGGCACGAATGGCACGAATGGTACAAGCGGCGCGAACAGAACAGACGGCACGCAGGGCGCAAACGGCGCACCTGTCAGGCAAAGCTCGAACGGCAGGAGCGCACTGAAGGGCCGGCCACAACGATGGCGCTTGCTCGCGGGCGAACTCAATAAGGCTTTTGCGGTTGGCGACCACACGACGGTACATCGCGCCGCGTGGTGGAGTGGCGCGGCCTTCGCCGTTCTGGCGGTCATTGCGCTGACGCTCTACATGCGCGGCTCATCTGAGCGCGAGTTGAGAAATATGCTGGCAAGCGGCGATTACACCAGCGCGGTGACGACGGCAAACGGCTATCTGGCGAACCATCCCGCCGACACGAAAGTTAGCGCGTTGGCGAGCGAAGCCTTACTGAAGGGAAAACTCCCCGACTGGCTGAACACACTGCAAAAGGCGCAGTTCGATCAGGCGGACGCGCTGCTCAAGGAGATGAGAGCGCTAAGCGAAAAAAATGCCGACGCCGCGTCTCTGATCGGCGAATTGCAATGGGTGGGCGATCTGGAGCGCTTCGTAGTAGGGCGCGGCGGGGCGGACGCACCGATCCGCATGTACGCCGACGAGGCCACCATCAGCGGCCTGCTGCAACGTTGGGACGACGACGCGAGGAGCCATCAGCGCGCACTCGATCGCATTGCCTCGTACGTCCCTGTTTTTGCGGAGCCTTACGCGCAGGCGCTGAGCCATCTGCGCAAACTGGAAAGCGACGATTCGGTGTATATCGCCGCCATCGACCGCCTGAACGGCACTATTCGTACCGAGCTGGCGCGCGACAAACCCGACGCGCTGCCTGCCGTTCTCGACGATTACGCGCAGCGTTATCCGCGTCTCGCCGGCCTCGATCGTGTACGGGAAGATTTGCGTCACTACGCCGATGTGCTGAACGCCGCGCTCAGTCGGCAACTAACACCATTGCTCGTCTTGCTGAAAACAGTGCGTTTCAACACACCGCCATTTCAGGCGCAATTCCAGCAACTGGCCGCGAGCCGCCTGCCGTCGACGGATGTCATTCAGCGTCATGACGCGGCGAGCGCGGCGTGGCAGCGCGGCGACGTACAACAGGCGCTGGCCGGCTTGCAGACAATGCCTGCCGGGCCGTGGTCCGACGTGATTGCAGCGGAACTGACGCACAAGAAAGCGCTGCTCGACCAGTTCACGGACTTGCAGAAGACACGCGGCAACAAGGATTACGACCCACGCTTGCTGTCGTTTTACGCCAGTCTCGATCCGACGGCAGACGCATGGTTCGTGCAATCGATCCAGAAAGACGTCGCGGCGTTGCACGACAAAGCGCTGGCTCGCGCGCAAGACCTGCTGCTGCGCGCGCAGAGTCTCTGGAAGCAGTATCGGGCGAGCGGTCCGATCGGTGGCACGCAACGGCTGGAAGCGGGGATTTCTCCCGGCTTTCGCAGCGAGGCGCGTCTGCTTTCCGATGCGCAGTCTGCCGCGCAACAGGGCATGCGCATCTATACGCAACTGAAGGCGGATCATCCCGCCGACTTCGACCGCCTGCTCGCGGATATCGAGGCCGAAGCGGAATTGCAGCGCCGCTCGCTGACCGAGCTGCGCATGGTGCTGGACCCTGGGCTGTTGAAGGCAAAGCTGGCGTTGATTGGAGGCGAGCAGAGTGAAACGCGACAATCACCTTAAGCCCCTGTCTGAGGCGCTGGAGGACCACAGCGTCGAAGGCATCGCGATTCTGACCGCGGAGCCGGTGCGGCTCGCGCGCGCGCTGATCTGGGCGATGGTCGCACTGGTGGTGGCCGGCTTGCTGTGGTCGTTCGTGGGGCGCGCGGACGTGATCGTCAGCGCGCAAGGCACCCTCTCGCCGGAATCGGAGGTGCGCCGCATCTATGCACCGATCGACGGCGAGCTCGCCGATCTGTACATCGCCGAGGGGCAGCCGGTATCGAAGGGCGACGTGCTGGCGCGGCTGAATGCGCGCGGAGCGATCGAGGCCGCGAGCAACGCGCTGCAGGCGCAACTCAAACTCGAAGATGCCGAGCGCGACTGGAAGCAGTTTCCCGAGAAGAAAGCGCTGATGGAGCGCAAGGCGGCCGCGCTGAAGGCGCAGATGGAAGTGGAAGCCCATCAGCATGAAAATCGCGTCTCCGAAGGCACCGCCAAGCTCGCCGAGGGCCAAAAGGCCGAACTCGACGAAGCGCGCAGCGTGCTCGACAACGCGCGCCGCACGCGTGAGGCGGCGCGCCAGGAACTGGACCGCTACTCGCGGCTTTTTGCGCAGCCAGGCGGCGGCGGTATCGCCGAGTTGCAGGTGGAGCAGAAACGCACCGCTGCGATGGAAGCGGATAACGCCTACCGTGTCGCTCAATCCAAGCTCGCAGAACTGGATTTCCGCCTGAGCCACGAATACGCACAGGCCAATGCGCAACTCGAAACCAGCGGCCAGCAGACCACCGACCTGCAACTCCAGTACGACTCGGCAGTCCGCGACATTACCGACGCCGAGGATAAATTGCGTCTGCAACTTCAGACCGCACGTCTCGTGGCTGAAGCCGCCGCGCGGATCCGCTTTGAGAACATCGACAAAGACAACTTCTTGCTGATTCTCGCACCGGTCTCAGGCGTCATCACCGACGTGACCTCCACGCAGCGGGGCGACAAGATCCAGGCGAATGCGCCGCTCGGCGGCATCGCGCCGAAAGATGCCAAGCCCGTGCTGAAGATCGAAATCGCCGAACACGATCGTGCTTTTCTGCACGAGGGCCAGCCGGTGAAGCTGAAGTTCAATGCGTTCCCGTATCAGCGCTATGGGTTGATCAACGGCACGCTTGCCTATATTTCGCCGGCCACCAAACCGTCCTTGCAGGACAAGCAGCCGGTGTACGAAGGCCGCGTCACGCTCGACAAGAACTACTACCAGATCGCCGACACCCGCTATCCGCTGCGCTACGGCATGACGGCAAGCGCGGAGATTGTGGTGCGCGAGCGGCGGCTGATCGACCTGGGTCTCGATCCATTCAGGCAGGTAGCGGGTTGAGCGCGCAAATTACACGTCAATAAAAGGAGCGGATGACATGACCGCGATAGTGCGAATCGATGACGAAGTCGTGGACGTTTCCGAGTTCATTCGTCTTCTGAAATTGACCGGCCAGTTCGAGAGCCTGATCGAGCAGATCGTGCGCGACAAGCTCACGGTACATGCGGCAAAGAAACAGGGCATTGCCGTCACAGCCGATGAAATCCAGCAGCGCGCCGATCAGTTCCGCCGTGTGCGCGGCCTGCATCGCGCGACGGATATGAATCAGTACCTCGATGCCCTCAGCGTGAGTCTCGACGAGTTCGAGGCGTTCATTACTGACGGGTTGTATCAGGAGAAGATGCTCGACGTAGTCGGCAACGAGGCGGCGATCAGGGATTACTTCGCGCTGAACTCGCCGAAGTTCGACGCGATCGAGGTGAGCCACATCGTGCTCGATAGCGAGGGCAAGGCGAAGGAGATGATCTCGTACCTGCACGACGATCCCGACAGTTTCGCCGACATGGCGCGCGAGCATTCGATTGCGGATACGCGCGAAGCCGGCGGCGTGATTGGCAAGGTATTGCGCGGATCGTTGAAGCCGGATATCGAGGCGAAGATTTTCAATGCGGCGGTAGGCGATCTGCTTGGGCCGTTTCCTTCGGCGGATCGCTCATGCTTCGAGATTTTCGCCGTAACGGCGAAATATCCCGCGACGCTCGATGCGGATGTGGCTGCTGAAGTCAGGCGTCTGCTGCGCGAGAGCTGGCTGATTGCGCGCGCGCAGGAACACGTGATCGAAGCGCGCTAGCCGAACCGAGGTCCGCAAGCCCATGGATGCCCCCCAGACCGCGCCTTCCACAGCCGAATTTCTCACCTCGGTGGAAATCCTCTCGCCGTTTTCGCGCGATGAGATCGAGCGTCTTGCCGAATATGCGCAGGCACGTTTCTATTCGTTCGGCGAGACGGTGTGTTCGGCGGGTGAAACGGCTGACGGTCTTTATGTGGTTCGCTCGGGCTCGGTACGTATCTTCACCGAGGAGCACGGCAAGGAAACCAGCATGGGCGTGCGCAAAACCGGTGAGATTTTCGCCGACATTGCGATGTTGCGCGCGTACGTGCATGAGGCGTCGGTGCGGGCGTCCGCGAAAACCGAGTTGCTGTTCATTCCCCGCGCGGCGATAGAGCCGGTGATTGCCGGCAATCAGGCCGCCCTGGCGTTTATTGCGAGCTACGTGGCGATCAGTTCGGCCGGTGGTTTCGTCGCCCAGTTGTTCGATCTGCGCGGCAAACTCAACAAGGCGGAACTCGAAGAATATGTGCGCAGCGTCGGTGTGAAACGCGTGGCTGCCGGCAAGGACATTCTCAAGCAGGACGGACGCGACGATCGGCGTCTCTACGTGGTGCGGCAAGGTGAAGTGCGCATTGTCCGTCATGAGGAAGGCCACGACTACACGCTGGCGACGCTGGGCGAAGGCGAAATCTTCGGCGAAAAAGCGTGTTTGATGCGGCAGGAGCAAATGGCGTCGGCAGTGGCGACAACCGATACGCGGCTGCTGGTGATCCCGGAGCGAACCGTCCATTTCATTCTGGAGCGCAATCCAAAGCTGCGCGAAGTTCTGGATGAACGGATTCGTTATGGCGACCGTGAATTGCAACGGCAAAAGCGCCTCGAACAGCGGCGCAAATTGCCGTTGATGCTCGATTTGCAGACCAAACCCGAGTTCGGCGAAAAGGTCATCAAACGCTTCGCGCTGGTCGAACAGGCTGAGGAAATGGATTGCGGCGCTGCGTGTCTCGCCATGGTATGCCGTCACTACAGCATCCCGATGACGCTCGGCAAGCTGCGCGAACTCGCCAACGTCACGACGCAAGGCGCCACGCTCGACAGTCTTGCGCGCGCAGGCGAGTCGCTCGGCTTCACTGCACGTGGCGTGCAATGCACTTTCGATTCGTTACGTGGCTTCGATTTACCCTTCATTGTGCACTGGGAGGGGTATCACTACGTCGTGGTGTACGGGCTCTCGAAGGACTACGTGTGGGTCGCCGACCCGGCACTAGGCTTCAGAAAAATGACGGTCGAAGATTTCGAACGCGGCTGGAGCGGCACGTGTCTGTTATTTACGGGCGGCCCGAATCTGTTGCAGATGTCGGCCGCCCGTTCGCCGTGGATACGCTTTGTCGGCTATCTCAGGCCGTACAGGAAGATTCTCGGCCACCTGTTCCTTGCGACCTTCGTGATTCAGGTGCTCGGTGTGATTCCACCGCTGATTATCCAGAACATTCTCGACGGCGTGATCGTGCATCAGAACGTCAGCCTGCTGCATCTGCTGATCGGCGGCCTGATCATCGCCAATGTATTTTCGCAACTGATGTCGTCGATTCGCGCGTATCTGGCGAATTTCATGGTGCGCAATATGGACTTCGCGATGATGTCGCAGTTCTTCAAGCACACCATGTCGCTGCCGTTTTCGTTTTTCGCCAAACGGAAAACCGGCGACATCTTCGCGCGCTTTCAGGAGAACCAGACGATCCGCGCCTTCCTCACCGAGTCCACGGTGACTACCGCGCTCAATCTGTTGATGGTGTTCATCTACTTCACGATCATGTTCGTCTACAACGTGAAGATGACGCTGGTGCTGATCGCATTCGTGATACCGATCATGGCGCTGACCGCGCTGGCCACGCCGAAGATCAAGAACTACGCGCGTGAGGTGTTCACGGCGTCGACCGAATCGAAGTCGTTTCTGATGGAAGCACTCGCCGGTGTCGAGACCATCAAGGGCATGGGCATCGAACGGCCGGTCCGGTTGCGCTGGGAGAAGAAGTACGCGAAGGCGCTCGAAGTGCAATACCGGGCACACGCCTTCAACATTCTCGTTGGGCTTGGCAGCCAGTTGCTCAACGCAGCGACAACGATCGCCATTCTCTGGGTTGGCGCGAATCTGGTGCTCGCGCGCGAAATGACCATCGGTCAACTGATCGCGTTCAATGCGTTCATGGGCAGCGTGCTGGGTCCGCTGATGGGATTGGTCGGCTTATGGAGCATGCTGAACGACGCGGGCGTGGCGATGGAGCGTCTCGGCGACGTTCTCGATATCGAGCCGGAGCAGAAGCCGGAGGATTTGCCTTCGCGTGTGATGCTGCCGGAACTGCAAGGCGAAATCAGTCTCAACGGCGTTTACTTCCGCTACGGCGAGAACGATTCGGCGTATGTACTGGAAAATATCAGCTTCGAGATCAAGCCTGGCGAACTGGTGGCGATTGTGGGTCGCAGCGGGTCCGGCAAGACGACGCTCGCCAAGCTGCTGGTCGGCTTTTATGCACCGACCGAAGGCAAGATGACCATCGACGGCTACGACCTTGGCGTGGTCGATAAAGCCTATTACCGCGCACAGATCGGCTATGTGATGCAGAGCAATCTGCTGTTTTCCGGCACGATTGCCGAGAACATAGCAAGCGGCGACGATTCACCCGAACGGCGCCGTATCGAAGAAGTCGCGAAAATGGCCGACGCCCACGCGTTCATCAGCAAGATGCCGCTTGGCTACGAGCAGATTGTCGGCGAGCGCGGCATTGGTTTATCCGGCGGGCAGATCCAGCGTCTATGCATCGCGCGGGCGTTGTATCACGATCCGCGCCTGCTCGTTTTCGACGAAGCGACCTCGGCGCTGGACTCGCAATCGGAAAGCAATATCCTCGGCAATATGCATGACATTCTGAAGGGCCGAACGGCGGTGATCATTGCGCATCGGCTCAGCACCATCATGCGCGCCGACAAGATTCTGGTGCTGTATGAAGGGGCAATCGTCGAACAGGGCCGTCACGATGAACTGATTCAGCGCGGCGGCATGTACTACCAGTTGGTCCAGAAACAGTTGAGTGCGTGATGAAGATACTCGACCAGATAGAAGAGCTCAGCCCGGCGATTTCATACGCGGGTTTGATCGAACGTATCGAGATTTTGCGCTCGACGCTGCGTTGGTCGTCCCGGCTCGAGCGCGCCGACATCGACAAGCTGCTCCGGCAAGCTACTTCGTTACGCGACGAGGTCATGCAGCTTTCGCACAAGGAGCGCTTCGTGCAGGCCGCAACGGCTGCTGAGCCTGCTGCCTCTGCCGATCAATCGCGTGGCGCGCGCAGAAAGGCGTTGATCGAGCGCAGCTTCATTTTCGAAGGGACATTCGGTGACAATCCGCGTTTGCTCGAATCGCTCGAAATCGCCGAAAAGGCGGCGCCGACCGACTTGCCGGTGTTGATCGACGGCGAAAGCGGCACGGGTAAGGAATTGATGGCGAAGGTGATCCACGCAAATGGCGCGCGTTCGGACAAACCGTTTATCTCCGTGAATTGCGGCGCGATTCCGGACAATCTGCTGGAGTCGGAATTGTTCGGTCATCGCAAGGGCGCGTTCACGGGCGCTTCGAACGATCGCAAGGGCAAGTTCGAAAGCGCGCATACCGGCACGATCTTTCTCGACGAAATCGGCGAATTGCCGCTGGCCGGTCAGGTGAAGCTGCTGCGCGTGCTGGAAGCGCATGAGATTCAGCGCGTGGGCTCCGATGAAACGATTGCTGTCGATACGCGCATCGTCGCGGCGACCAATCGCAATCTGCGGCAACTCAGCGAAGAGGGCAAGTTTCGCGAGGATCTGTTCTACCGTCTCAGCGTGATTCACGTCACGTTGCCGCCGCTGCGCGAGCGGCGCGATGAGATACCGCTGCTGATCGCGTGGTTCGGCGATGAGGCCGCGGGCACGCTAAAACGCAGGCCGGTCAGATTGACGCCGCGTCTGCGGGACTTTCTGCTGAACTATGCGTACCCGGGCAATATTCGTGAACTGCGCAACGTGATGTATCGCGTGTCGTGCCTGGCTGGAGATATGGCGGACATCGATCATCTGCCGGTGGATATGCGGCCGGCCGCGCCCGGCTCAGCCGCGGCTTTGTCCAACGCGGCCGCAGCGAAAGGGCGGGAGCCGATCAGCGTGGCGAATCTGATGTCACTAAGCGACGCAAAGCGCGCGGCGAGCGATGACGCGGAAAAAGCCTTTCTGGAGCGCGGCCTGCGCGAAGTGAGCGGCACTGTTGCGGAACTGGCGAGGCGCATTGATATGAACCGCTCGCATCTGCAAATGCTCCTGAAGAAGCATGGGTTGCATTCAAAGGATTTTCGCAATCGGAATGCGTTACCCACAAGTCCAAACGGCGCTGACGAGCATGATGAGGAAGACAGCGATAGTTGAGGTTGGACGTTTGAGTTGAGCTCGGACGCCGCTCTGATCAACCAGCGTTCCTCGAAGTGCCTCGACCTGCAAATAGCGTGTTCAAGTCCGTCCTTTCACGCCCGCGCATTCAAGGCGCCGGGTTCAGCAAGGTTTTGTCGGACGCATACGGGTCTTCAGCTTGCACCACCACCGCGGTGACATTGTCGCGTCCACCGTGTGCAATGGCCAGGTCGACCAGTTCATCGGACGCACGCTCACACGCCACCGAGGTCAGTACCGCCAGTATTTCCGCATCGCTGACCTCGTTGCTCAGCCCGTCGCTGCATAGCAGAAAGACGTCGCCATCCGCGACTTCGATTGCATCGTCATCGAGTTCGAGCACGTCCGTTGCGCCGACCGCGCGCGTGATCATGTGCTGCGCCGGATGATGCCGCGCTTCCTCGTCGGTAATCATGCCGAGCGATTTGAGTTCTTCCACCTGGCTATGATCGCGCGTGAGTTGCCGCAATTGCCCGGCGCGATACAGATAGAGGCGGCTGTCGCCGGCCCATAGATAACCGCAGAAGCGGTCGCACGCGAGCAGCACGATGACGGTGCTGCCAATCCTTTGCACCTGGCGGCGCGCGGCTTCGTCCCTGAGTTGGCGGTTGGCTTTTTGCAGCCGTGCCCGCGCGTCGGCGATACAGGTTCTCATGGCGAGCGGCGGCGCGAGCCGGCTCAGCGTATCGATCACCAGGCGACTCGCCAGATCGCCGACCGCGTGCCCACCCATACCATCGGCGACGGCCCAGCGTCCGGGTTCGGGCTGGGCGAGGCAGGCATCTTCGTTGATTTCACGCACGCGTCCGACGTCGGAACGCGCGGACGACGTCCATCGAAATTGGCTCGGACAGGTCACAAGGGCTACACCATATCGTTTCTGCTGCGTGCGTCGGGCGAGACGTTGATGTTCGAGTTCGCGCCGGTGTTGCGCACATCCACGGACTGGAACGTGTTGATCATCTGGTTAGCATAGAAGTTGTTCGAGATGTCGTACAGGTTCACCACCGGACCGATGCTCGGCGTTTCCCGCACATAGGGCTGAATCCAGCCGTACACCCACGGCGCACCGCCGCCGCCGCGGATCGCCGCCATCGCTTTACGGTCGAGCGCGAGGTTCAGCGAGAGGTCGTTCACTGTGATGGAAGCCATGTCGTTCTCCGGTTGGCCGCGTGCGTCGGGCGCGCGGTTGAAAAGGAATTGAACGTGATGGTGCAAGTGCTGTGCCAATTTGCGGCCCGAGCGGGCGCTTTCTCGTAGTGCGTTGATTGGTGGGCGATTCCGCGCGCCAGGGTGGTCAGCGTCTGTTCATACCGGGGGGAAGAGGTTGGGATGCACCCAACATTCAGGCGCTCACACCGGTGCAGGACCCAACACATTGACTTGACTCCCCGACCCCTGACGAACACATTCCCTGCGGTTCAATCGGCATCTCGAATGATCGACATCCGCCAACAGATCGGCTCGATTTGTGTCGGCTCACGGCGGACACATGCTGTGCTCAAAACGCCCAGAAATTCCTGAAAGCCCTTTAAATAAAGGCTTTTCCGCACATGGCCCGGATGATGCAAAAGATCTCGCAACAGTGTTGGATATCGAAGCGAGGCCGGCCATGAACACGAACCATCTTCCCACGAGCAGCGAAAGCCAGGGCGAATGCTGCAATGAAGCGTCGACCATCGATCTGCCGATCGGCGCGCATCTCGTCACGCAGCGGCGCGGTTACGAACACCACGGCATTTACGTGGGCAATGGCCGCGTGGTCCATTACGCAGGCTTTGCGAGTTCGGCGCATCGCGGCCCGGTGGAGGAAGTGGAATTGACCCGTTTCGCCGCCGGTCATCCATTGACGATCCGCCCGACTCCGAGTGCCCGCTACGCCGGCGACGAAGCCGTGCGCCGCGCGCGCTCCCGCCTCGGCGAAAACCACTATCGCCTGCTGACGAACAACTGCGAGCACTTCTGCGCGTGGTGCCTGCTCGGCGAAAGCCGCAGCGAACAGGTGCATTGCTGCCTGAGGCATCCCCGCGCCGGCATGCGTGCGCTGGTGTGTCTGGTGAAGGCGTTTGTCGAAAGTAACGCGAAGGATGGACAGGTTGCCGCCCAGCTCGCGTGAGCAAGCGGGAAGGCATTCAGGGATTCAAGGTTTCAGAAATCGAGGAGAACATCATGGTTGCCGCAGAAAAGACCTTGCACTGGGCCGTCGATAAATGGCTTGCGCCGACCCCGTCGATGCCCGCGCGTGTCGTGCGGTTTTGCCACCGCGCGTCGCAACATCAGCGCTACGTCTGCGTGGAGGCCCTACGGCCGGGTGGTTTGCTGTCGATCTTCTTCTTCCGTCATGACGACGGCTCGTGGAACGTGTTCCCGCCGCAAGCCGAGCGGCCCGCCATGAATGGCCATCGTCGCGCGGCAGCTTGCTAGCTTTGCGTGCTTTGCATGTGCAAGGCCGCTTCCTTAACGATCCACTGACTGAACAGCAGCATTGCCGGCGTCATCGATTTGCCCTTCAACCACGTCAGCCAGTAGCTGCCGGCATGAACTTCCACCTCGAACGGGCGCGCCAGCCGGCCCGTGTTGATCTCGTGATCGAACATCAGCGCCGGCGCCAGTGCGATACCCGCACCCTGCATGGCCGCTTCCACCATGAGCCGCGATGAATCGAACACCGGGCCGCGAATCGGCCGCGGCGGGATGCCGGCGGCCGTGAACCACGTCATCCAGTCGTCGACGCGATAAGAACGCAGCAAGGTTTCGTTGGCGAGGTCCGCCGGTTCGGACAGACGCATTGCGATTTCAGGTGCACACAGAATCGCGAGCGGCGCGTCGAGCAGCCGGGTGGCGAGCGAGCCGGGCCAGGTGCCGTCGCCGAAACGAATCGCAAAGTCGAGGCCTTCTGTGGCGAGATCGACCAGATTGTTGTTTGTCAGCAGCCGCAGTTCGACAAACGGATGCGCGTCGCGAAACGACTTGAGCCGCGGCATCAGCCAGCCCACCGCGAAGGTGCCCACCACGCCGACCGTCAACACCTCGTGAAAGTGGCCGCCGTCGAACTGCTTGAGCACGGCCTCGATACGATCGAATGCGTCGGTGAGAACCGGACGGAGCGCTAGGCCTTCGTCCGTCATAGCCAGGCCGCGGGGCAGACGCTTGAAGAGCGCCGTCCCCAACCGCTCCTCCAGCGTTCTGACCTGCTGGCTCACGGCCGCCTGAGTGACGTTCAATTCGAGCGCGGCACGCGTGAAGCTCAGATGTCGCGCGGACGACTCGAAGGCGCGCAGCGCATTCAAGGGGAGATACGGTCTCATGGCGGAGGCATAAGATTTTCTTGGGAGTCGACTAACTTATCATCGTTTGCCAGCGAGCGCCGAAAAACCGATAGTGGCGGCTTCACATAAGGAGCGGCGATGATCACAAGACGGAAATTCGCAGGCGCGATGCTTGGCGTTTCAATAGCTGGGGTTGCGGTTGGCAGCGGGGGCGCTTTGGGGAAGGTGATGAAGGCGGGCGCCACGAAGCAGGGCGGCGGGATGGCCAAGGCGGACGCTATTCGTCAACGGCTCGCGCAGATTGAAGCGGAAAGCGGCGGCCGGCTCGGCGTTTCGATCGTCGACACGATGTCCGGATTGCACGCTGGTTTGCGGACGGACGAGCGTTTTCCGATGTGCAGCACGTTCAAACTGCTGGCGGCGGGTTTTGTGTTGACGCGCGTGGATCGCGGTCAGGAAGACTTGCAGCGGCGCGTCGTGTTTGCCAAAAGCGATCTTGTGCCGTACTCGCCGGCTACCGGTAAGCACACTCGTGAGCTCACTGGCGACGCAGGGATGAGCGTCGCCGACTTGTGCAAGGCGGCGATTACGCTCAGCGACAACACCGCGGCCAATCTGTTGCTGGCGAGCTTTGGCGGCCCCGCCGCTTTGACCGCGTTCGCGCGCAGTATCGGCGACGGCATCACGCGCCTGGACCGCAACGAACCCACGCTGAACGAAGCGACACCGGGCGATCCGCGCGACACCACCACGCCCAACGCCATGCTAGGCAATCTGCGTGAACTTCTGCTGGGCGAGCGTCTGTCTTCGTCGTCGCGTGCGCAACTGCTTGCGTGGCTCGCGGCGAATCAGACCGGCGGCGAACGGATTCGCGCGAAGCTACCGAAGGATTGGGGCGTCGGCGATAAAACCGGCACGGGCGATCACGGCACGGCAAACGACGTCGCGATTCTGTGGCCGCCGGGACGCGGGCCGATTCTCGTAACCGTCTACCTCACGGGAACGAGCGGCGATGCGGCGCGCTGTAATGCGGCGATTGCAGACGTTGGTGCGCTGGTGGTGGCGATGGTGTAAGCCCGTTTTCTAACCATTCCCCCCAATAACACCCACTGACCGGTATGACACCCCCGCGTCATGGCGTAAAATTTCAGCTTCGATATGAAGCGACGTGACTTACGCTAACTCATGCCAACGCCAGCGGACAAATCAAACTCAAAGGAAAGCGAAGGCGTTGCCGTCATCGATCGTGCTTGTGCGATCCTGTTCGCTTTCAGGCCGGATGACGCCGCGCTCACTCTCGCCGAACTCGCGGCGCGCACAGGGCTCTACAAGAGCACGTTGTTGCGCCTCGCGGGCTCGCTGATCCAGCACCGCCTGCTGCTGCGTCTGGACGACGGCCGCTATCAACTCGGCTCCGCGACCTTCATGCTCGGGGCGCTATACCAGCGCAGTCTGAACCTCGGCGATATTCTGGTGCCGCTGATGCGCGAACTCGCGGAAACGAGCGGCGAAAGCGTGTCTTTTTACGTACGCGACGAGGCGGTGCGTGTGTGCCTGCATCGCGTGGACTCGACGCATGCGGTGCGTTTTCACGTGCGCGAAGGCGACGTGCTGCCGTTGGAAAGCGGCTCGGGCGGCCACGCGTTGCTGGCGTTCGGCGGCACGCCGGGCGAACCGTACGAGAAGATTCGCGAGGACTTCTACTGTGTGTCGATCGGCGAGCGCGATCGGGAGACGGCCGGGATTTCAATGCCGGTATTCGGTGTGCGCCAGAGTTTGCGTGGTGTGCTGACGCTCGCGGGTCCCAGCTCCCGCATCGATCAGGCGTTTCTGCAAGGCAATCTCGGCGCGTTGTTCGATTGCGCCGCGCGCGCAACCGATGCATTGGGCGGCGACTCGCGCGCGATGCGCAATGCGCAGCGGCGTGCGGCCGCCGTTCAGGACAGGTGACGCTCGGGCTTGCCCGTGTAGGTGTAGCTCATTTGACGCGGCATCGGGCCTTTGTTGCGCTCGTTGCGTCCGCGTTGCTCCCATGCATGCGACAGAATGCCGACTGCGCGTGACAGGCAGAACACCCCGCGAGCCAGTTCCGGCGCAAAACCGAGTTCGGCGTAAATCACGGCGGTTGCGCCATCGATATTCATCGGCACCGGTTTGTTCTTGCGCTGCTTCAGCAAGGCTTCAATACCGCGCGCGATAGCCGCATATTGCCCGCCGATGCTCTTCTGCTCGACGCTTTCGTCCACGAGTGAAAGCAGCCGGATGGCCCGCGGATCGACCGGATGAAAGCGGTGTCCGAAGCCGGGCAAATACTTGCCGTGTTCGACGGTAAAAGCATCGACACCTTGCTCGACGGCGTCTTCCAACGTGGCGCCTGCTTGCATGCGTTCAGCGATCGAGTCGTACAGTTCGACCGCCTGCTGACCGGCGCCGCCATGCACGTCATCCAACGCATTGATCGCCGAGGCCATCGCGCCGTTCAACGGCAAACCGCAACTGGTCGCCATCCGCGAAATCGCAATCGAGGGCGCATGCGGGCCATGATCCACCGATGCCACCAGCGCAGCCTCGAACAAACGCGCTTGCGCGGCGTCAGGCAGTTCGCCGCGCAGCATCAGCCAGATCATCTGCGGGAAGCTGACGTTGCCGATCAACTCCTGAATCGGGAAACCGCGTACCTTGATCGAGCCAGGATGAATATCGATGATCGAGGTGCTCCAGTAGTCGGCGGCGAGTTTGGCGGCGTCGAATGCTTGCGTCATATTCAGATGACTCCTTCGGAGCGTAGATGATCGATTTGCGCGTCGTCGTAACCGAGCGAGGCGAGATGCTCACGCGTGTGAGCTGACAGAGCCGGGGCAGGTGTTGTCGGCGCGGTGTCGGCGTCGGAGAGACGAAAGCCTGCACGGGTCACGCGTTGTCGTTCGGCGGTGCCGTCGGCGGCAAACTCACGGATGAACTCGCGCGATGCCAGATGGGGATGCGCGAGAATCTCCGGCACCGACATCACACGTCCGGCCGGCACGCCGGCTTCGAAGAATTTGGCTTCCCAGTTCGTCGCGTTGTCGCTTGCGAGGGCCACTTCGATTTCAGCCTTCAACGCCGCGCGATTCACTTTGCGCGCGTTGCGCTCGGAAAAGCGCGCGTCGTCGAGCAGATCGGCGCGGCCGATCAGATGGCAGAGACTCGCGAACTGCTTGTTCTCGTTCGCGGCGATATTGAGCGGGCCGTCGCCGGTTTTGAAGGTGCCCGACGGTGCGGCGGTGAAGTTTTCGTTGCCCATCGGTTCGGGCGTGACACCGGCGTTCAGGTAGTTCGACACGACCCAGCCCATTGTCGCAAGCGTCGCTTCCAGCATCGAGACGTCGAGCATGCGGCCGTGTCCGCTCGCGCGGGCATCGACCAACGCGGCGCAGATGCCGAACGCCGCGGTGAGGCCGCCCACGGTGTCCGACACCGGATAGCCGACGCGCAACGGTGCGCTGTCGGCATCGCCGGTGACGCTCATCACGCCTGAGATGCCCTGAATGATCTGGTCGTAGGCAGGGCGTTTCGAAAACTCGCCGTCCATGCCGAAGCCGGAGATCGCGCAATACACGAGTTTCGGATTGACCTCGCGCAGCGCATCGAAATCGAGGCCGAGCCGCGTCATCACACCCGGCCGGAAGTTTTCGACGAGCACGTCCGCGGTTTTGACGAGCTCGCGCAAAATGGTCTTGCCGCGCGGGTCTTTCAGATTGAGGGTGACGGACTGTTTGCCCGCATTCACGGCGACGAACGAGGCGCCCATGTTGCGCATGGACGCTTCCTTGTCGGCGCCTAAACGCCGCGCAAGATCGCCGCCTTCGGGGTGCTCGACCTTGATCACGTCGGCGCCGAGCAGCGCGAGTTGATAGGCGCAAAACGGCCCCGCCAACACATTCGATAAATCCAGTACCCGCACTCCGGCCAACGGCAGCGTCATCTTTGAAGTCTCTTGTTCAATGCGAAATTTCGTCGAGATTGCGATTGTTGGTACGCGGCCCGAAGATGCCGATCGCGCCCATGACCATCACCATCGACACAGTGATCAACGCGAACACGCCCGGCACCTGGAAGTGGCGCAGCGCGAAGGCGATCATGAAGCCGGAAAACATCGCGGATAAACGCGACATCGAGTAAACAAAACCGACGGCGCGCGCCCGCAAGCGCGTGGGGAACAGTTCGGTCTGATACGCGTGGTAGCCGACTGAGAGCAGCGTGCCGCACAGCGTGATCAACACGCCGAGCGTCATGAGCATGGCAGGCGACGTTTGCGTCGCGAACAGGCTGCCGAACACGGCGATACCGAGTGCCGACAGCACGATCAACGTCTTACGTTCGATGCGGTCCGCGATCGCCATACCGATCAGCGGTCCGAACGGATTCGAGGCCGCGATAACGAACGAGTACATCAGGCTGTGCGTGATCGTTATGCCTTTGGAGACGAGCAGCGTGGGCACCCATGACGCGAAACCGTAGAAGCCGATCGCCTGGAACAGGTTGAACACCAGCATCGTGATTGCGCGTTTGCGATACGGCGGCTGCCAGATTTCGCGGAAGGCGGCCTTGGTGGTGGCCGGTTCGACAGTCGGCACAGGGGCGGGCAATGGCTTGCCGTATTGCTTGGCGACTTTCGCTTCGATCGCCTGCAGGACCTGTTCCGCTTCGGCGGCGCGGCCTTGCTGCGCGAGCCAGCGCGGACTTTCCGGCACGCGCCGGCGAATCGCCCACACCACGACAGCGCCGAGCGCGCCGATGATCACGACCCAGCGCCAGCCGTCGACACCGAACGGCGCTTGCGGCACCAGCCACCACGCAAGCAGGGCGACCGACGGCACCGCGGTGTACTGCACGAGATGAACGAACGCGAAGGCGCGGCCACGCAGATGCTTCGGCACGAGTTCGCTGACGTAGGTGTCGATCGTCACCAGTTCGACGCCCACGCCGATGCCCGCGATCAAACGCCACAGATTGATGGCCGGCGCGGTGGTTTGCAGCGCCATGATCAGCGTGGCCGCGGAGTACCACAGCAGCGAAACGGTAAACACGGTTCGGCGGCCATAGCGATCCGCCATGCCCGCTAGAAAGAACGTGCCGATGAAGAGGCCGGCGAACGACGCCGCCACGAAAGCGCCCAGCCCGGCCACGCCGAAGAACGAAGCGGTCGTGGTCGCGTACAACCCGCTTTTGACGAGGCCGGGGCCGACATAAGCCGTGAAAAACAGATCGTAGAACTCGAACCAGCCGCCGATCGATAGCAGGAACACCAGCATCCATACCGAGCGCGTCGCGGGCAGCCGGTCGATGCGCGCGTTGACGCCGGTCGTGAGTTCTGGCGCACCGGTGCTTGAATGGGGCGACGCGCCGGGTGTGTCGATCGGCAGGCTTGCCATGGAATCCTCCTTCGAGTGTCTCTTGCCTGTGTCGTTCTATCTAACAGAACGACGTTCTATTTAATCGGTGTGCAGAGGTTAGTCTGTGTGATGCTTGCCAGGAATTCGGGGTTTTACCTAGTGATCCGGTCGTTAAGCCGCCATCCGCTTCAGCATGGCGAGAAGGGCGTCGAATGAAAGCGGTTTGCGCGCGTATGCGATGTTGGGATTCGGCTGTACGGGGATGTCCGAGGCCGCGCTGCACAGAATGATCGGAACCGCGCGCAGGTCGGGGTCGGCGAACAGCGTGGCGCACAGTTGCAGCCCGGACATGACCGGCATCATGCAGTCCGACACGATGAGGTCGGGCCGGGTCCTGCGGATCTGTTCAAGTGCCGCGGCCCCGTTGGACGCCGTCAGCACGGTATAGCCATGCCGCTCCAGCAACAGTCGCCAGACCGTGAGAATGTCGAACTCGTCGTCCACGACCAGGATGGTTTTCATGGGCGGCTAGGTATTTCGTCGCTGCGAAAGTGTGGCCGACAGGCCTTGCGCCGGATGCGTGTGTTCGGGATGCGGTTCGTTGCCGGACAGCGGCGCGAGCAACAGCGTGGTGCAATTCATCGCCGCGACCCGCGCGTTCAATTCGCGGATGAACTTCGATAGCGACAGTTCGGTCTCGCTGAACGTCTGAGATTCGCGGAAAGTCATTGTCGATATGCCGTTCAAGGTGCGAAGGAGCGACAGCATGGCAAATGGACTCGAGCGGACCATGCATCGCTTAACCGGACATTGCCAGCAATCCGCATTCCCGCAAGCCGGCGGCGACGTGGCGTGCCGGCAATGAGGCCCGGATTCTGTCGAGCCCCTGCCGGCCGGCGAATGGAGAGTGGACGGGCGGCGCGTGGCGCGAGTGAAGAGGCACGAGGGCGCACGAAGGGTTGGCTACCTGCCGGTAGTTATCGCCGGCATGCCGGCGAGTTTTTCAACGCGATGCAGCGAAGGAGCAGCGCGTGAGGCAAAGGCGTTTCGCCGTATACAATTCTGCAGCGCCTGATTTCTGCCCAATACTGACCTGATCCCACTCATGCCGAATCCGACCCGGGCCTTTCTTCTCGGTCCGCTCCTGAAAGGCGTTTCACGCTCCTTCTATCTCACCCTGCGCGTGCTGCCCGCCGGCATGCGCGATCCGATCGGCCTTGCGTATCTGCTGGCGCGCGCGGCCGATACGATTGCGGACACCTCGCTGATCTCACCCGAGCAGCGCCTTGCGTTGCTGCTGTCGCTGCGCGACCAGGTCAACGGCGCCGCCAGCGACGGCGCGCTGTTCCAGCGCATGGCCGCCGAAGTGGCGGGTCAACAGGTCCAGTCCGATGAAAAGGTTCTGCTGGAATCGCTCGGCCCCGCGCTCGAGGTGCTGTCGCAACTGAGCGAGTCAGACCGTACGGCAGTACGCGGGATCGTATCGACCCTGACCGAAGGGATGGAATTCGACCTCCGTACGTTTCCCGACGAACGTTCCGGCGAAATCGCCGCGTTGCGCGAGTACGCTGAACTCGATCGCTATACCTACCTGGTGGCGGGCTGCGTCGGCGAATTCTGGACCGCCATGACCTACGCGCATATGCCCGGCACGCTGAAAGAGCGGCCCGAGGTCATGGCGCGCCGCGGCGTGCGTTTCGGTAAAGCGCTGCAGATAACCAACGTGCTGCGCGATTGCGGCAAGGATTTGCGGATCGGCCGCTGTTACCTGCCGCAGACGATGCTCGATCAATATGGCCTGAGCGCGCAGGAACTCCTGCTGCCGGCGAATTCCGTTCGTGCCCGGCCGCTGATGGTCGAGCTCGTACGCAAGGCACTGGATCATTTCCGCGAGTCGCTGGACTACACGCTGGCCATTCCCGCGTTTTCGGTGCGTTTGCGGCTCGCGTGTTTGTGGCCGATTCTGATCGGTCTCGATACGCTGCTGTTGCTGGTGGATAACGACGCCTGGCTCGACCCTGCGAAGGTCTCCAAGATCCGGCGCAATGAGGTGTATCGGATCATTGCCTCGTCGCTGCTGCTGGTGCCTTCGAATGGCCTCGTGCGGACAACGGTTGAAAAGCGGATCAAACAGATTGAAGCGCGGATCTGAGCGCCTGCTTCGCGATACTCACCTGTTGTTATCCCGCTGCGCGCGAACCGGATTGCATGGACGCATCTCAGCGAATAGCGCGTTTGCGTGTGGTGCCCATGCAGTGTGGGCAAGCGTACTGAATAAAAATGCCATGGGCCGTAGTTTGGCGGACAACCCTCCTTGTCCGATTCCAGACGCTCATGGCACCCACCGGCAAACAGCATTGCGACACGTTGGACCTGATCCGCGCGCTGGCGGCAGGCGCCGTGTGCGTCAGTCATCTGCGCAATCTCATGTTCGTCGACTACCGCACGAGTACCGGTATCGGACTCGCGGGCAAAGCGTTCTATTTCGTCAGCAACTACGGCCACACCGCCGTGATCGTGTTTTTCCTGCTGAGCGGCTATTTCGTCGGCGGCTCGGTGCTGCGGCAGGTCGAGACGGGGACATGGAGCTGGCAGCGCTATCTGACCGAGCGCATGTCGCGGCTATGGATCGTGCTGATTCCGGCCTTGCTGCTGACGCTGTTCTGGGACCGCATGGGCATCGCGCTGGCAGACGGGCCGTTTTATCTTGGGACCGAGGGCACCTTCGATCAGCAGATCAACGTCGCCTCGCATCTCGGCCAGGCAACGCTGCTGTGCAACCTCGCATTCCTGCAGACGCTCACGTGCGGCACCTATGGCTCCAATGGACCGCTATGGAGCCTCGCCAATGAGTTCTGGTACTACATGTGGTTTCCCGCCTGTTACGTATTGCTGCGCCAGCGCCGCGGATTAGGCGCAATCGTTGCGGGTGCGCTCGCGCTCGGCACGATGATCGCGTTTCCGTCGCTTCTGAGCGGGTTCGGATTGTGGATGCTTGGCGTCGTACTCGTGTTGCTTGAAAAGCGCTTCCCGGCGCGCGGCACGCGAACAGGTTTGCCGTGGTTCACACTTGCCAGCGGGGCGGTTTTCATTGCGGCGCTGGTGGTGTCGCGCATGTTCCTGTTGAGTAACGACTGGATTGTCGGCGTGCCGTGTTTCGTGTTTCTGCGTTGCATACTCTGGGAAAACGTTCGCCTGCGTCCTGCGTCGCTGTCGCGTATCGCGGTGCTCTTTTCCGGCTTTTCCTATTCGCTGTATCTGACGCACTTCTCATTCATTCTTTTCGTGGCAGCCGTCGTGTTCGGGCAGCGCATCCAGTTCGACGGCCGGGGCGCGCTGGTGTTCGTGAGCATGCTGGTTATCTGCTATGTATACGCGTTCGCGGTATACCTGCTGTTCGAGCAGAATACGAAACGCGTGCAACGTGGCATCCGGCAGTTCCGCTTTCTACGACCCAAGCCCGATCCAGCCACGCCGCATAGCTGATTAACGTGGCAACGCCACTTCACTTAATCTGCATCATTGCATTGCCACGAATCGGGAAACCCCTAGCATCCTGCATCGATGGTTCGCGTTAGTCTCTTCAAAAGAGGAGACGATCCATGAGGCAAGCGTTCAATATTGCTGTGGTGTTGTTGCTTGGCTATCTGATGGCGGATAGGGCGCTGATGCGCGCACAAGCAGGAGAAATGGGGACAATAACGTGCCATCAAGGCGCGGAACTGGTCAAATCGGACGCGCTAAAAAAGGGCTTCGGTGACGCCGGCGCCAGCAGCCAGGGTGAAAACTTCCTGTCGAGCTGTCTCGTCACGGGGCGTGGCCAGGTGGGCGATCTGATCGCTCGCGAATGACGCGGGCGGTCTGGCATCGCCGAGGCTTCATCCAGATATAACGCTATATAAATAAAGAAAAAGCGCCCAGACCGCGAAGGTCCAGGCGAAGTCATCGGAAGCCCGATGACGGAGGTATCGAATACAGAACTGGCCCGCGATCGGGGATACTCGATCGCGGGCCAGTTCGTTTGAATCAGAGCGCGCGGCTGTTTTGCGCGCGTAGCGGTCGATCCGGGCAAGCGGCGTGGCCTCGAGGGTTCGTTCCGCTGGACAGCCTGCTTGCCAACTGCGTCACCCGCTTAGTTGCCGAAGTAAACCGACTTCGGACCATTTGCCGGAATCGGATGGCTCGATTGCGACGAGCCGCTCACCACACCGCCGTAACCACTTTCTGCGGCTTGCGCGGTGCCGTTCTGCGTGGCGACACGAGCTTGCGCAGCCTGGATGTCAGCCGGGTAGTACGGGTCGGAACGTCCCGGCTGGTAGCCGGCCTTTTCGAGTTGAATCAGTTCTGCGCGCACTTGAGCGCGGGTCACGGGCTGGTTCGACTGAGCAAACGAAGCAACGGGAGCGGCCAGCACAGCGGCGATAACAACAGCTTGAATGAGCGATTTCATGATGAACTACCTCCAGTTCGGTCTTTATCTTGCTACGAGCGGTGTTGTTCGTAGTCAGTGATTACACTGTAGTCTTGTGATCTGGCTGGAGTAACCGTCAATTCAGGTAAGGTTTGTTGCGAGATTTGCAATAAAAGACGGGAATTCGGTTGCTGGTTCCCTCGCGTATGGCTTGCTAGGATCGCGATGCCGAGACTGGGGCGCCGTCTTGCGGCGTATTCGCAGGAACCTTCGCGGACTGCGAGAGCCGGGTGAATGCCTGGCTGGTGCGTGCTTCGCGGTCATCCCGGGCGCGATAAAAGTCTTTGTTGAGCCACTGTCCGAAACGCATCATCGCAGAGCCGAGTGCGCTCTTTAGCAGAACCCAACCAGTCTCGTTACGGGCGAGGTGCGATGCCGAGTCCACGAAATCCGCGGCCAATTTATCCAGTTCCGCGTGCAGATAGTCCGCGAAATGATGGAGTCCGTGCTGATTGCCGTTCGACGACTTCCTCTCCAGTTCCACGTGCTCCGCAATTAGCGATTGATTGGTCACGCGGATAAAAGGCGGTGTATCGGACCGGGCAATACCGGTGGAACGGATCGCCTGTCCGACGCTTGCCGCAGCTTTGGTGCGATTGCCGAGCGGCGCAAGCTCCCACTTGTCAGAGAGGTATTTCAGCAGGCTGCAATGGTCGAATTGCGTATGGCACACGCCTGCGTCACACCATGGGGATACGAGAATGGCGGGGACGCGCACGCCGAGTTGAGTGAAATCGAAACTGTCCGTGTGCTCGTCGGGCGCCACTGCATTCGACGGCGGTGGAACATGGTCGAAGAATCCACCGTGTTCGTCGTACAGGATGACTAATAATGTGCGCTCCCACAATGCCTGATTGGAACGCAGCGCATTGTACGTATCGGCGATCAGTTTTTCCGCCTTCATGATGTTGTGCGGCGGATGATCGTCGTTCTGTGCTTCACCGAAGTATTTCGGTTCGATGAGAACGAACTGCGGAAACTCGTTCGCGGGTCCAGCTGCGTCCTCGAAGAACGTGTCGAACAGATGGTAATTGGCGAGATTTTCGGCGCGACGCTGGTTTTTCAGCAGCAGTGACGCGGGAAAGTCGTAGAAGTAAATCTTCCACGTTTTCTCTTTGTCATTCAGACGGTCGAAAAGCGTGTCCTGGCTCTGCTCGGTGTACCACCTTGGATTCAGGGCAGCGAGCCCATCGGGCATCTCCACCTCACCCATCGACGTACCCGTCAGCGCGAAATAACGGTTCGGCCAGGTTGGGCCGGGCAACGACGAAAACCACTTGTCGCATACGGTGAATTGCGCGCCCAGCGTGTGTAATGCCGGAAGAAAATCGAGCGGGTAGTAGCCCATGATGTCCTGCCGCGCGGCGATGCTGCTCTTCGGGTAGTCGTTGGCGAACGATCGAACGAAGCCGCCGTTGTTTCCCGCGATCTGGGTGAGCACTGCCGCGTGTCCGTGATCCGGGTCGTGTTGCATCTGCCGCTCTTGCGTCGGCTGCGGGAAGAATGTATTGCCTTTGCCGTCTTCGTTGGACCTGGATGCGGCGTTGCGTATGCCGTCCAGATCGGCGTGCACTTCGTCCAGACAGCCGAGCATCTGATCGAAGGAATGATTCTCCATGAGCAACAGGACGACATGTTCGATCTGATCGCCCGGCGTGTTCGCCGTCGTGGCTGCATCAGTTGCGGCGTTCGATGTATTTGCCTTGCTTGCTGCTTCGCCGTCGTGGACGTCACTCATATTCACCGCTCCTGCAGGGGATTGGATGGATGTTTCGTGCGCACTACTCTGTCAGCTCGATCAGCCGATGCCGGCGTCGCTACCGTAGCGCAAAACGCGCCGCGGCGAAAGCGCATTGTGCTTCGATTCATCACGCTGAACGATGGCGAAGCGGAATGAAAAAAGGGCGCCGCTGGCGCCCTTTTTCCTATACGACCCGATGGTCAACTCAAACCGCGGCCGGCCGCCACTTCAACAGCCGCTGTTCGATCGCCGTCAGCAGATAGTCCGCGGCCAGCGCAACCACCGCCAACACAATCATCGCCGCGAACACCCCGCTTGCGTTAAATGCGCCTTGCGCCGTGGAGATCAGCAGACCGATACCCTGCTTGGAGCCGAGGAATTCGCCCACCACCGCACCGACCAGCGCAAAGCCGAAGCTCACGTGCAAGCTGGCCAGAATCCAGCTCAACGCCGACGGAATCACCACCGAGGTCGTCACCTGACGGCGCGACGCACCCAGAATCTGCGCATTCGCGATCATGTAGCGGTCCGCTTCGCGCACGCCCTGGAACGCATTGGCGAACACCACGAAGAACACCATCACCACCGCCAGCGCCACCTTCGACGCCATGCCGAGACCGAGCGCAATCACGAACACCGAGCCGAGCACCACGCGCGGAATCGAGTTGGCGATCTTGATGTAGAGGCTGAACACATCGGAGAGCAGTTTGTTGCGGCCGAGCACAATGCCGCAGAAGATGCCCGCCACCGAACCGATAATGAAGCCGAGCCCGGTTTCCTCGAGCGTGACCCACACCTGAGTCAGGAGCGGACCTTGCGACGTGCCGTTCACGAACCAGTCGATGATCTGCTCGAAGATCGCACTCGGCATCGAGAAGAAGAACGGATCGATCCACTTCAGGCGCGCGGACAATTCCCAGCCGCCGAGCACAACAACCAGAACGACAATGCGCAGCGTGATCACCAGCGCATGGCGTTGCCGGATGCGTTTTTGCGCGACGCGTTCGACTTGTGCGAGCGACGCGGGATCGATGCCCGAAGGCATCGTCTGTTGAGGGGTAGTAGACATGTTTGCCGTTCCTTGATTAACCGATCTGCACTTCTTCGCGCAGGTCGTGCCAGATGTCGCGCGAGATTTCGATAAAGCGTGGGTCGTAGCGAACCTCGGACGTGACGCGTGGACGCGGCAGATCGATTTCGTACACTTTCTTCAGCGTCGCCGGGCGCGCGGTCAGCACGAACACGCGATCGGCGAGCGCAATCGCTTCTTCCAGATCGTGTGTGACGAACACTACCGAGCCGGCGCCGCCCCACAGTTGCAGCAGTTCGTCCTGCATCAGCGTGCGGGTTTGCATGTCGAGCGCCGAGAAGGGCTCGTCCATCAGCAGGATTTCCGGCTTGTTGATGAAGGTTTGCGCGAGCGCCACGCGCTTTCTCATGCCGCCGGACAGTTGATGCGGGTAGTGCTTGCCGAACTTGTCGAGGCCCACGCGGCGCAGCCATTCGTTGGCCTCGTCGTACGCGGCGGATTTCGAGCGGCCGCGATACAGCGGACCGGCTGCCACGTTGTCGATGACCGAGCGCCACGGAAACACCGCGTCCGCCTGAAACACGAAGCCGATGCGCGGGTCGATGCCGTCCACCGGCGCGCCCATCACGCGTACTTCGCCGGTGGTGGGTTTCAGCAAGCCGGTGATCATGCTGAGCGTGGTCGACTTGCCGCAACCCGTCGGGCCGACAACCGCGACGAACTCGCCGCGCGCCACCGACATGCTGAAGTCGCGCAACGCGATCGTCGCTTTGCCGTCCGGAGAGATGAAGCGGCACGATACGTTGCGCAGCTCGATGGCGGGCGTATCGCGTGACAGGGGTTGATTCATCGGCTGGTGCCTCGCAGTGTCTTGATGTTGATAGGGCGCTATTGCGGCGGCGTTACTTCGCCGCGGTCTTGATCGTTGCCGACACGTAGTCGTTGGAGTAGGTCTTGGCGAGATCGATATGCTTACCCTTCACCGAAGGATTGAACGCCGACAGCACCTTCAGAACCGTGTCCGGGCCGTCGGCGGGCATCTTGCCGTCCTTCGTGAACATCGGCAGCGACGCCTTCAGCGCGCCGACGTACAGGTCCTTGTTGTTGCCGTAATAGTCTTTCGGCATCTTCGCGGCGATCTCTTCCGCGCTATGCGTCGCGATGAAGTTCAGCGTCTTCGCGAACGCGTGCGCGAGTTTCGTGGCGTCGTCCTTGTGCGATTCGGCCCATGCGCGCTGCACGTAGAAGCTTGAAGCCGGATACGTGCCGCCGAGCGCGGCACGCGTGCCTTCCAGCGTGCGCATATCGACCAGCACCTTGGCGTCGCCGGTCTTCAGCAGTTGCGAGACGGTCGGCTCGGTGGTCATGCCGGCGTCGATGCGGTTCTGCTTGATGGCGGCGATAAAGCTGTTGTCCGCGCCAACCGGCAGCAGCGTGTATTGCGTCGACGGCACGCCCGCGCGTTGCGCGAGGTATTGCGTGAGGAAGCTGGTCGACGAGCCGAGGCCGGTCACGCCGAGCGTCTTGCCCTTTACGTCGGCCATGCTCTTGAGCGTTTCAGAAGCCTTGGTGGAGACCATTTCCACTTCACCCGGCACCTGGCCGAAAATCACCAGCGCCTGGACTTCCTTGCCCTTGCTCTGCAGGTCGATGGTGTGATCGTAGAAGCCCACCACGCCTTGCACCGCGCCCGCCAGCAGTTCGTTTTCCGCATCCACGCCGGCCGGTTGCGAGAGGATTTCGACGTCGAGGCCTTCGTCCTTGAAGTAGCCGAGCTGCTCCGTGAGCTTGGCCGGCAGATAGATGATCTTGGTGGCGCCGCCGACCATGATCGTCAGCTTCTCGGCGTGAGCCGCGGCCGAAGCGGCGGCAAGGGTGAACGCAACACCTGACACGGCGGCAATCTGGCGCAAGGTACGCATGGAAGCAGTCTCCTTAGGTTTGGTCGCCGCTATGTGCGGATGCGGCGCTTTCTGGGTGAATGACGGCGATTATAGAAATCGGAAACCTTCTGGCAGCTTTCGGTGCTGTGGGCAAATTATGGGTGTTAACCCGAGAATTCATCGCAACCGCGCGGCCACCCCCTGGCAAACCCCATGACGTGGGCCACAAATCACGCAAGCCGCGCGCAAAGCCTTTGTTTTACGGCACAATCGGCGTCCTGACTTTTGCCGTTCATTTTGCCGTTCCCGCCATGAAGCTGCTGCTCATCGAAGACAACCCCACGCTGGCGCACTGGCTCGCGAAGATGCTGGAGCAGGAGGCGTTCGCGCTCGACGCCGTGCAGGACGGCGACGCCGCCGACCGCCTGCTGCGCACCAATCACTACGATGTGATCCTGCTCGACCTGAATCTGCCGAAGCTGTCGGGCAAGAACGTGCTGCGCCGTTTGCGCCAGCGCGGTGACGCCACGCCGGTGCTGATTCTCACGGCGAGCGGTTCGATCGACGAAAAAGTGGAATTGCTCGGCGCCGGTGCGGACGACTACCTGGTCAAGCCTTTCGAAGTGCGCGAGCTGATTGCACGGATCAAGGTCGCAATCCGCCGGCAGTCGCCGTCGAAAGCCAGCGAGGTGGTGTGCGGCGATCTCGCGTTCGACATCGACACGCGCCAGTTCACGCTGAAGGGCGCGCCGCTGAACGTCACGCCGCGCGAGCGCTCGGTGCTCGAAACGTTGATCCTGCGGCTGGGCAAGACGGTGACGAAGCCCGCGCTGGTCGACGCGATCTTCACGCTTGCGGACGAACCGAGCGAGGATGCGGTCGAAATCTACATTTCGCGGCTGCGCAAGAAGCTCGACGGCAGTTCGGCCGCGATCGTCACGTTGCGCGGGCTGGGTTATCTGCTGCGCAAGAAAGAAGATGACCAATAGCCTGCGCATGCGCCTGTTGTGGTGGCTGCTGGTGCCGCTCGCGTTGTACGTGTTCGTCACCGGCAAGGCCGAGTACGACAATGCGCGCCGCACGGCGGATCTGGTGCAGGACAACCAGCTTATCTCGTCGGCGCGGATGATTGCCGGTGAAGTGGAATGGGTGGACGGTTTTCTGCGCGTGGACGTGCCGCCTGCCGCGCTCGAGGTGTTCGTGTCGCCGTATCGCGACCAGGTGTTCTACAGCGTGCGGGTCGACGATGGCCGCCTGCTGGCGGGCACGCCGGATTTTCCGCAGCGCGCGCCGCTCCCGTCCGACACGGCCGATCACTACGACACCGAACTTCACGGCCAGCCCGTGCGCGCGGTCGGCCTCGTGCGCCTGATGTACGACAACGGCGCGACGCGCCGTGTGCGAGTGACGGTGGGCAAGACGGTGCGCTCGCGCGACGCGATGGCGCAGCAATTGTGGCAGCCGCAACTCGTGCGGCAGATCGAGATGATCGTGCTGGCCGTCGCGCTGGTCTGCATCGGACTCACGTTCGAATTGCGGCCGCTGATGAAAGTGAAGGAGGATGTCGCCGACCGCGACCCCATGCAGCTCGAGCCGATTCGCGTCGAGCGCCTGCATACCGAGTTGCGGCCCATCGTCGAAGCGATCAATCAATGTATCGCGCGCCTCGGCGTGCAGGTGGCCGCACAACGGCGGTTTATCGCCGACGCCGCGCACCAGTTGCGCACGCCGCTCACGTTGCTCGGCACGCAATTGCAGTTCGCGCGCCAGCAGGACGGCCTGAATCCCGCGCTCGACGAAGCGCTTGCCGCGATGCACCGCAGCAACCGTTCAATGGTCGGGCTCACCAACAAGCTGCTGTTGCTCGCGCAGGCCGAGGCCGCCGACAACAAACAACTGGCGGTGGAAACGCTGGATCTGGTGCCGCTGGCCATGGAAGTGGTGGAGGATCTGGCGCTGCTCGCGCAGGCCCGGGACATCGATCTCGGCGCGGAGTTGAACGGACCTGCGCCGGTGGCCGGGCATCGCGGCCTGCTGCAGGCGTTGATCGCCAACCTCGCGGAGAACGCGATCCGCTACACCGGCAGTGGCGGCCATGTTACGGTCGCCGTTAGCGCGGACGCCGATCGGGTCACCGTGTCAGTGCTGGACGATGGCCCGGGCATTCCGGCCGAGTCGCGCAGCCGCGTGTTCGAACCGTTTTTCCGGGCGTCGGCGGATACGGAAGGAACGGGGCTGGGCCTCGCCATCGTGCGCGAAATCGCGGACGCGCATCACGGAGAGATCACGCTCAAGCCGGGCGAGGCCGGCAAAGGCGTGCACGTGAGCGTCTCGTTTCCGCGCGCGGCCGTGGAAGGCCCCCAGCCTGGTTAAATCAGCCGCTTCAAATCGGCCGCTTTAAAAGTAGTCGGGACAAACCCGCAATCGGGACAGGAAACGCATGTGCGAAAGCTTTGAGAAGGATTCGCGCCCCTAGAATTTTTGGCGGGCGATCCATCAAACGCCCACCGCGCATGCGGAATATAACGGAGACACCCACCATGAACCCTGCTTTGACGCGCCTTGCGCGCGTACTTCCACAAATCGGTTTGTCGACGAGGTGAAGCCGTAAGATGGATGCTGGCGCATCTTGAGGCGAGATGCGCCCGCTTACCGGAAGAGAGGAACGACGAATCGTGTTTTCAGGCAGTTTGCGCGGACGCTTGCTGTGGTGGCTCTTGCTGCCACTGGCGGCGTTCGTTTCCATTTCCGGCGTGATTTCGTATCGCAACGCGCAGACCACGGCCGACCTGGTTCAGGACAACGCGTTGCTATCGTCGATGCGCATTATTGGCGAAGACATCGACTGGGATAACGGCAACGTGTCGATCCAGATTCCGCCGGCGGCACTGGAGTTGTTCGAGTCGCCGGAACAGGACAATGTGTACTATCGCGTCGAAGCGAGCGGTCACCGCCTGCTGGCCGGCAATCTCGAGTTGCCGGTGCCGCGCGGCGCGGGCGACGTTCCCATGCTTTACGCCACCCATCTCGAAGACGGCCGCGCCGTGCGTGCCGCCGCTTATGTGCGGCAGCTATACGACTCGGGCCGCACCGAAGAAGTCGTCGTGGTAGTCGCGAAAACGGAAGGCTCGCGCGATGCGATGGTGTGGCGCCTGTTGCGTCCGCAACTGTTCGGCGAGGTGCTGACGCTGGTGCTCGCCATGGTGTTCGTCTATCTCGGGCTGACCTTCGAATTGCGGCCGTTGATGAAGGTGAAAGACGACGTGTCCGATCGTAACGCCTCGCAACTCGAACCGATACGCGTGGCGCGTTTGCATGTCGAATTGCGGCCGATCGTCGAAGCGATCAACCAGTGCATCGCGCGCATGAGCCAGCAGGCCGCGACCCAGCGGCAATTCATCTCGGACGCGGCGCATCAGTTGCGCACACCGCTCGCGCTGCTGGCGGCGCAGATCCAGTTCGCGCGGCAACGTGAGAATCGGGACGTGCCGCTCACCGAAGCACTGGCCGGCATGCATAAAAGCAGCCGCAAGCTGACCACCTTGACCAACAAACTGCTGCTGCTTGCTCAAGCCGAGTCCGCCGCGCTGTCCCATGCGCGTGAACGGGTCGACCTGAGCGCATTGATCGCGAGCGTACTGGAGGAGTTGATTGCCTTCGCGCAGTCGCGTGAAATCGATCTGGGCGCGGAGCTGGAAGACGGTCTGTACGTGACCGGAGACGAGGCATTGACCGCGGCGCTCGTGACCAATCTCGTCGACAACGCGCTGCGCTATACGCAACCCGGCGGCCGCGTCACCGTGCACACGCGGCGCGACAATGACAGGGCGATCGTGCGTGTGATCGATAATGGACCCGGTATCAAAGCCGAGGCGAGGGCGCGCGTGTTCGAGCGTTTCTATCGCGCGTCGAATCACGCCGATGGAACCGGCCTTGGCTTGCCGATCGTGCGCGAAATCGCCTACCGGCAGGGCGGCACGGTTACGCTCGAGCCGGGGGAGGACGGTGTCGGCCTGGTCGTCACTGTCGAGATGCGACTATGGTCGGCAGCGGTTTGATACGCTGCCACATCAGGGGAAACCGATGAAACTGCTGCTGGTTGAAGACGACGCTGACCTCGCGCGCTGGGTGATGAATCTGATGCAGGTCGAGAATTTCGTGATTGACTGGGCGCAGGACGGCGAGCGGGCGGAGACGCTGCTCGGCTTGCAGTGCTACGACGCGGTGCTGCTCGATCTGCGGCTGCCGGGCATTGGCGGCAAGGATGTGCTGGCGCGCCTGCGCCGCAAACGCGACAACGTGCCCGTGCTGATGCTCACCGCCAACGGCTCGACCGACGACAAAGTGGCCTGTTTCTCGGCCGGCGCGGACGATTACGTTGTCAAACCCTTCGACGCGCGCGAACTGGTGGCGCGTATCAAGGCGCTGATCCGCCGCCAGGCGGCGGGCGACAAAGGCCAGTCGATCGACTGCGGCGATCTGCGTTATCTATTCGATTCCCGCGAATTCGTACTACAAAACGAGCCCTTGCCGTTACGGCGGCGCGAACACGCAATTCTTGAAACCTTGATATTGAAGCAGGGTAAGACCGTCTCGAAGTCCACCCTGATGGACAAGGTCTTCACGCTCGACGACGAACCCAGCGCCGACGCCATCGACATCTACATTCACCGCCTGCGCAAGCACCTTGCCTGCTCCAATGCGAAGATCATGACCTTGCGCGGGCTCGGCTACATCCTGCGCGAAGAGGTGTCGCGCGAAGCGTTTGCCGAGGCGTTGTAAGACCACGGCACGGTGCCGCAGGCTTGCAGTCAAAACGCCGTGTGCATCGAGCATGCACGCGGCGTTATTCATTGGGTTTGCACAGTATGACCTCGCAGCCGGGCGTCGCGTCCTTGAAACGGATCGACATGCCGTGCATGCCGGCCACCGCCAGCGCAAGGCTCAGGCCGAGTCCGCTGCCGGGCGTGTGACGGCTCGCTTCACCGCGATAAAAGCGCCGCAGCACGGCTTGCTGTTCGGCGGGCGCAATGCCCGGCCCGTCGTCCGACACGGTGACACCCGCGCCGTTCTTGTCGTGGAACACGGTGATCCGCACGTGGCCGCCGTGCGGGGCGAACTTGATGGCGTTTTCCACCAGATTCGCCAACGCCTCGAATAGCAGGTTCGGATCGCCCTGGATATCGAGCGGCCCTGATACCGTTCGCTGCAGTTCGAAGGCGATCTGTTTGTCTTCGGCAGTGGGATCGTAGAATTCGAAGACGTCGTCGGCAACGGCAGCCAGATCGACCGTTGTGAATCCCGCGCGGCGCACGCCGCTTTCGATTTCCGAAATGCGCAGCAGCGCGTTGAAGGTGCGCAGCAGCCCGCTGGTTTCGACGATGGTTTCATCGATTGCCGCGCGATACTCCACGTCGGTTTTGGCGCGGCGCTGCGCGCGTTCGAGTCCGGCGAGCATTCGGGTGAGCGGTGTGCGCAGATCGTGTGCAATTGCATCGCACACACCCTTGACCTCGTTCATGAGCCGTTCGATTTCGTCGAGCATGCCGTTCACGACGCCGACGAGGCGATCCACGTCGTCGCGTTTCGAATGCACCGGCAGACGCCTGCTGAGATTGCCGGCGACGATTTCCTCGATCGAGGCGGTGACCGCATCGAGCCTTCGCATTGCGGAAATGCCGATCAGGCTCGCCCCGACCAGGCCGATCACGAGCGTGATCATGGCGGTGGAAAGCAGCGCGTGCAGCAACTCTTCGTCGAAGTGATCAAGCTCGCGGGTGTTCTGGCATTGCAATGCAATGCGGTTATCCGGCGCGCGCGCGGCGATGCATCGGCCCGGTGGGTGGCCGGGCAGCGTCTTGAGCCGCATGGAAAACGGTTGGTCGAAGACCGGGATGACCGGCTGATCGCCCGCGTAGCCGCCGGCAAGATGCTTGCCGGCAGCGTCGAACAGACCGAATGGGCGCTGACGGCGCGGATCGAACTGGTTTTGATGTTCGAAGCGCGCGACCAGTTCGTCCGGCTCTTCGCGTTGCAACTGTGCATGCTCGCGGATCAGCCAGTCGTCGATGCGCTCCTGTTCGAAGCCGGTGATTTCCCGATACAGGTAGCCGAACAACAGTATCGCAATCACGCCGAACAGCATCAGGAACAGCGTGGCGAGGCGAAAGCCGGTGGTGCGGTGCAGTTCAGTCAGGCGCATGGAGCATGTACCCCGAACCGCGCACGGTATCGATCATCGGAGCCGTCCCGTCCGGGTCCAGCTTCTTTCTCAGACGGCTGATGTGCACGTCGATCACATTGGTCCGCTCGTCGAGCCGGTAATCCCATACCGCCTCGAACAGCATGGTGCGGCTCACCACCTGGCCCTCATGCTGCATCAGGTATTCGAGCAGCCGGTATTCGCGTGGCAGGAGCGGCACCGGCCGGCCGGCGCAGGTCACTTCGCGTTTGAGCGGGTCGAGGCGTAACGGGCCGACCTGATATTCCTGCACACCGGGCGCCGCTTCGCGCCGGCGCATCAGCGCGTCGAGCCGTGCGGTCAGTTCGATGAATTCGAACGGCTTGGTCAGATAATCGTCGCCGCCGGCGCGCAGACCGCGCACACGTTCGTCGACCGCGGAGAGGGCGCTCAGAATCAATACCGGCGTGAGCACGCCGGCGCTGCGTAACGCCGCCAGCATGCCGAGCCCTTCGAGTCCGCCGGGCAACATGCGATCGAGCACGATGGCGTCATAACTGTTGGCGACCGCGAGCATCAGTCCGTCGCGGCCCGTGCTCGCGGTCTGCACCTTGCAGCCGTGATCGGTCAGCGCTTCAACGATCTCCGCGAGGGTTTGCCCGTCGTCTTCGACGACCAATACGTTCGACATGCGTTTTTCCAGAAGTAAGCGCGCGGCGAGCCTGTGCGAGCCGGCCATTTACACTACGCTCGTACCCGCGATGTATCGAAGTATGCCGCGCGAAGCTGCACAGGCGTTTCGCGCCAACATTAAAATTTTTTAATGTAATCCCTTATCAACCGGTTTAGCACATGCGAATCCTGCTGGTCGAAGACGATAGGCGCGCGAGCCAGTTCCTGGCGCGTGGCTTGAGCGAGAGCGGTCTCATCGTCGACACTGTGGCCGACGGTGCAACCGGGCTTGCCTACGCGCGCGAGGGCATTTACGACGTGATTGTGACCGATCGGCTCCTGCCGGCGCTCGACGGCATCGCCCTCGTGCAGCAATTGCGTGCCGGTGGCGATACCACGCCGGTGCTGATGCTGTCCGCGGTGGGTGGACTGAACGAACGGGTTGAGGGCATCCGCGCGGGTTGCGACGATTACCTCATGAAGCCCTATGCTTTCGCGGAAGTGCTGGCGAGAATCGAGGCGCTCGCGCGGCGCGCGGATCGCAGGAGAATGAGCGAACGGCTCGAATGCGCGGATCTGGTGCTCGACACCCGGGCGCGAACTGCGGCACGCGGCGGCCGCGATCTGCATCTGCAGCATCGCGAGTTTCTGTTGCTCGAATGCCTGGCGCGTCGGGAAGGGCAGGTGGTGACGCGCAGCATGCTGCTCGAGGCGGCATGGAATTACGACTTTGAACCGCGCGGCAATATCATCGATATGCACATGCATCGGCTGCGGGCAAAGGTGGATCGCGATTTTCCCGTGGCGCTGATTCATACCGTGGTGGGGGCGGGTTATGTGCTGAACCCGGCGCCTTAGCAGGTGTTTTGCGGCGGCATGGGCGGCCTCGTGGACGCGCGCTCCGGCGGCGTATTGCGGCGCATTAAATTTTTTTAATTATTGGGCGAAAGCGCCGACAGGACCCGCTGACTACGCTGACGGCATTCCCATGTTGCCGGAGCGTTCTCCCATGTCAGGGCTGTCCCGTTCGGCGCCGCTTTCGCGCGTCGTCAGTCCTCGTGCGCCTCATCTGGCGGCGCGCGCTGCCGCCTGTGCCGCTTGTGCCGTATATGCCGCAGCCTGCGCGCTCGGTGTCGTGGTGCTGGCGGGGTGCTCGCTCGTGCCGGCCTATCAGCGGCCAGGCGTGCCGCTCGCGCAGCGCTTCGACGGCGCGGCGAGTGCATCGCTCGCCGATACGGTTCCAGTCAGGAGCGGCTGGTGGCGCGAATATCACGACCCCGCGCTCGATGCGCTGGTCGATCGCAGCCTGCGCAACAACTTCACGCTGGCGTCCGCGATTGCGAGTGTCGAACAGGCGCGCGGCAACGCCGAGAAAGCCGGCGCGCCGCAGTATCCGTCGCTTTCGCTCGGCGCCACCTTCGACCGCAGCCACCAGGGCCGTGGCTCGACCACCAAAACCCAGAGCCTGTTTGCCGAAGCCAGTTACGAGGTCGACTTCTGGGGCTTCAACGCCGCCAATGCCGGCGCGGCGGACCTGCTCGCTCGCGCGTCGGAGTTCGATCGCGATACGGTGGCGTTGACGCTGACCGCATCGGTGGCGGATACGTACTTTCAGGTGCAAAGCTTGCGTCGGCGTCTCGCGATCGCGCGCTCCATCTCCGACGATGCCGCGCACATTCTGCAATTGCTGCTCGCGCAACAGGAGGCGGGCGTCGCGACCGAGTTGCAGGTGCAACAGCAGCGCAATGCCCTCGCTACGTTCCAGGCGGCGGTGCCGGCGTTGCAACAGCAACTGGACACCAACGTCCATGCGCTCGCCGTGCTGGTGGGCACGGCGCCCGAGCAGTTCACGGTCGACGACACCGCGCTCGCCGGCATCGCCATTCCGCAACCGCGTCCGAATCTGCCGGCCAGCCTGCTGGAAACGCGCCCCGATATCCGCTCGAAGGAAGCGCAGTTGCAGTCGGCCAATGAAAGCGTCGGCGCGGCCCGCGCGGCCTTTCTGCCGAATATCGTGCTGACAGCCGACGGCGGCCTTAGCAGCAGGTCGCTTTCGCATTTCCTGTCGAGTCCGTTTGCCAGCCTTGCCACTTCGCTGGCGGCGCCGCTGTTCGACGGCGGCGCGCTGCATGGTCAGTTGCACGCAAGCCAGGCCGCCGAAGCAAAGGGCGTTGCCGATTACCGGCAGACGGTGGTGACGGCGCTGCAGGACGTCGAGGATTCGCTCTCGGCGGCGCAACAGCAGCAGCTCGCGGAAGCCGCCGACCAGACCGCCGCCGATGCCGCCCGTAAAGCCGCCACGCTCGCGCAAGCGCAGTACAAGCTCGGCACTGTCGACTTCCTGACCGTACTCGACGCCCAACGCACGCTTTATCAAGCCGAAGACACGCTGGTGCAGGCGCGGCTCGCGCGCCTGCAAGCGTCCGTGAGTCTGTTTCGCGCGTTCGGCGGCGGCTTCGGCGTGGCCGATAGCAGCACTGCTTCCACTTCTACGCATTTGCCCTCATGAAATCTGCTGATTTTCCGAACCACGAGGCGCCCCGCGGGCGCCGTCGCGCGCCGCTCGTGGCGGCGTGCGTTGTCCTTGCCGTGATTCTTGGCGCGTGGTTATGGCCGAGGCATCCGGCCGTAAAGCCTGTGGCTGCGGTGCCGGTCAACGCCGGCCATCCGGTGGGCCGCGACTTTCCGATTCGCGTGGCCGCGGTGGGTACGGTCCTGGCGCTCAATACCGTGGACGTCAAGGTACGTGTGGACGGCCAGTTGCAGCGCGTGGCCTTCACAGAAGGACAGGATGTGAAGGCAGGGCAGTTGCTCGCACAACTTGATCAGGGCCCGCTCACCGCGCAATTGCATCAAGCGGAAGCGGCGCAACGCAAGGACCAGGCTTCGCTCGATAACGCGCGGCTCGATCTCGCGCGCTACTCGAAGCTGGTTGGCATCGGCGCCGCGACCACGCAGGCCGTGGACACCGCGAAAGCGCAAGTCGAGGCACTCGCCGCCACGGTCGCCGCGGACGCCGCGCTAGTGCAAAGCGACCGGCTGCAACTCAGCTTCACCACGCTGAGTGCGCCGTTCACCGGCCGCGTCGGCGCGCGCGAGGCCGACATCGGCGCGATCGTGCATCCCACCGACACGACCGGCATCGTCACCGTTACGCAAATGGAGCCGATTACCGTGCTGTTCTCCGTGCCGCAAGACGTGCTGCCCGACCTGCTCGCGAATCAGGCGGCCGCGCCTTTGGCCGTGAACGTCACCACGCGTTCCGGCAGCGCGGCGCTCGCTGACGGCACACTCGTGTTCATCGACAGCACGGTCGATCCGACCACCGGCCAGATCAAACTCAAGGCCTCGTTCACCAACAAGGACCGCAAGCTGTGGCCAGGCGAGCTGGTGAATGCGCGCGTGCTGTTGCGCACCGATACGCAACGGCTCGCCGTGCCGAGCCGCGCGGTGGTGAATACGCAGAATGGTACGCAGCTTTATGTGATCGACGCGAATGGCGTGGCGCAGATGCGTTCGGTGCAAACCGGTGTGACGGTCGACGGTATGACGGAAATTCGCAGCGGCGTCGCGCCCGCCGACCTCGTTGTATTCGATGGGCAAAGCCGTCTGAACCCAGGTGTGCGTGCCGCGGCGACCATGGTGCCGACGGTGGCCCAGGCACCGGCCAACGCAAACACGGCGGGCAACCCGGCTAACCAGGACAATCCGTCATGAGCCTGATGGAACGGTTCATCGAGCGGCGCATTGCGACCAGTTTCCTTGCCATTGCGGTGCTGCTGGCCGGCATGGTGGCGTATTTTCTGCTGCCGGTCGCGCCCCTGCCGCAAGTCGACTTTCCGACCATCCAGGTCGTGGCGAAGTTGCCGGGCGCGAGTGCCGAGACCATGGCGACGTCGGTCGCGACGCCGCTCGAGCGGCAACTTTCGTTGATTGCGGGCATCACGCAGATGACCTCGTCGAGCTCGCTGGGCACCACCAACATCGCCGTGCAGTTCGATCTGTCGCGCGATATCAACGGCGCGGCACAGGACGTGCAGACAGCGATCAACGCGGCCGGCGGCACCCTGCCGAAGAATCTGCCGAACCCGCCGACCTATGAAAAGGTCAACCCGGCCGACTTTACCCTGCTGTCACTGGCACTGACGTCGCCATCGCTCACGCTCACGCAACTCGACAGCTACGCCGAAGACTATCTGGCGCAACAGATCTCACAGATGCCCGGCGTGGGTCTCGTCGATTTCCACGGCCAGCAGCGGCCTGCCGTGCGTATTCAGCTCGATCCCGACAAGCTCACCGCGCGCGGCCTCACGCTGGAAGATGTGCGCTCGATCGTCGGCGTTCAGACCGTGAACGCGCCGAAGGGCAGTTTGAACGGTCCGGACCGCTCGGTGATTTTCAATGCCACCGATCAGATCACGAGCGCCTCCGAGTATCGCGATCTGGTGGTCGCGTACAAGAACGGCGCGCCGATTCGCCTGTCCGATCTCGGCACCGTTCTGAACGCCGCCGAAGATAACCAGCAGGCCGCGTGGCTTCAGCACGAACGCGCGATCATTCTCGATATTCACAAGCAGCCCGGTTATAACGTCGTACAGACGATCGCCAACATCAAGGCGAAGCTGCCCGCGCTGGAAGCGACGCTGCCGGCCGCCGCGCATCTGCATGTCGTGGGCGATCGTACGCAGACCATCAATGCGTCGGTGCACGACGTGCAGTTCACGCTGATGCTGACGGTCGCGCTCGTCGTGATGGTCATCTTCTCGTTTCTGCGCAACGTGTGGGCGACGATCATTCCGAGCCTGACGATTCCCTTGTCGTTGGTGGCCACATTCGGTGTGATGTATCTGCTCGGCTATAGCCTCGACAATCTGTCGCTGATGGGGCTGACCATTGCGGTGGGCTTCGTGGTGGACGATGCGATCGTTGTGATCGAAAACGTGATGCGGCATGTCGAGGAAGGTGTGCCGCGCATGAAAGCCGCGCTGCTTGGCGCGATGGAAGTGCGCTTCACTATTGTCTCGATGACGATCTCGCTGATTGCGGTGTTCATTCCGATCCTGTTGATGGGGGGCATTGTCGGCCGCCTGTTCCGCGAATTCGCGGTGACGGTGAGCGCGGCGATCCTGATGTCGGCACTGGTCTCGCTGACTGTCACGCCGATGCTATGCGGCTGGCTGATCCGCCTGCCTGAGCCGGATGACGCAGGGCGCATGCGCAAGCTCGAAGCATGGCTCGAAAGAGGTTTCGTCGCGGTGGAGCGGCGTTACGAGCGCGGGCTCGATTGGGTGTTGAATCGGCCGAAGCTGATGCTTGGCGTGACGATTGCGACGATCGTCGCGACGCTCGCGTTGTTCGTCGTGATCCCGAAGGGCTTCTTCCCGCAGGAAGACTCCGGTTTGATCATGGGTGTCGCGCAGGCCTCGCCGGATATTTCCCCACCGGCGATGTCTTTGAAAATGCAGCAACTGGGCCATATCATCGAAGCCGATCCCGCAGTCGATAACGTCTACTACTGGATGGGCGCGAATCCGACCGTGAGCCAGGGGCGCGTGATGATCAACCTGAAGGCGTTCGGCGAACGCAAGGATAGCGCTGCGCAGGTGCTCAATCGTCTGAAGCCGCAGTTAGCGAAGGTGATGGGTATTTCGCTGTCGATGCAGGTTCGCCAGGATATTCAGGTTGGCGGCCGTATCAGCGCCGCGCAGTATCAGTACACGCTGCAAGACCCCGATATCGGCGAATTGAATCATTGGGCCGGCGTGTTGACGGACAAGCTGTCGAAGTTGCCGCAACTCGCGGACGTCACCTCCGACCAGCAAGCTGCCGCTACCAGCGCGACGCTCGTGATCGATCGCAGTACGGCTTCGCGCTTCGGCATCACCGCACAAGCTATCGACGACACGCTCTACGACGCGTTCGGCCAACGGCAGATCGCAACGCTGTTCACGCAGTTGAATCAGTACCACGTCGTCGAGGAAGTCGATCCGGGCTTCCAGTTGACCACCGACGCGCTCGCGCACCTCTACGTGCGTTCGCCGCTGACGAATGAACTGGTGCCGCTCAACACGCTCGCAAAGATCGAAAACAATGTGTCGCCGATTTCAGTGAATCACCAGGGGTTGTTCCCGGCTGTGACGATCTCGTTCAACCTGGCGCCGGGGCAATCGCTCGGCAATGCCGTGACGGCAATTCATCAGGCTGAAATCGCAGCAGGCAAACCCGACAGTTTGACGGGGTCGTTCCAGGGCACGGCGCAGGCATTCCAGGCCTCGCTTTCCAGCGAACCGTATCTGATCGCGGCGGCGCTCGTCGTGGTGTATCTGATTCTCGGCATCCTGTACGAAAGCGCGATTCATCCGCTCACCATCATTTCGACGCTGCCCTCTGCGGGAGTCGGGGCATTGCTTGCATTGATGCTGTGCGGCCAGGATCTCTCCATCATGGGGATGATCGGCATCATCCTGCTGATCGGCATCGTGAAGAAAAACGCCATCATGATGATCGATTTCGCGCTCGTGGCCGAGCGTGAACAAGGGTTATCGCCGCGCGAAGCGATCCGTCAGGCGTGCATACTGCGCTTCCGGCCGATCATGATGACGACGCTCGCCGCGTTGTTCGGCGCACTGCCGCTCGCGCTTGGGTCCGGTGCGGGCGCGGAATTGCGTGTTCCGCTCGGCATCGCGATTGTCGGCGGCCTGATCGTTTCGCAGATGCTGACGCTCTTTACGACGCCGGTGGTGCACCTGTGGTTCGACCGTCTGTCGCATTGGCTGGCGAAACGGAATGCGCAAGACAATATGCTCGAGCGTGAATCGATAGGTTGAGCGTTGGCGGCAGCGTAACTGCGGGTGCTTAACGGCCGTCGCGCTCATCATGTTCAGCGTGTCATGCTCAACGTGTCATCTCGGCATGCATTCCGATACTGCGGGACCGTCGCCGATCCGGCGCGACGGTCCACTCCTTCAAGCTTGATCTCCCCGGGGGCCTCAGCCCACCTTGGCTGCGGCCTCCTTGGCGAGCAGGCGTTGCGCCTGCTGATCGCCCTTTCCTGCTTCCTGCGCAGTTTGAACCGACGTCTCGGTCGCTTCCGCCATCAAAGCGCGCGCGGCGTTGCTGATGTTGACCGTATACGACGACGTGGACGTACTCGTGCCCGACCCCGTAGCCGGCGAAGCGCTTGTGCTCGATGCCGGCGCCGTCGACGCTGAACTCGAAGTCGACGCAGACGCCGTGGACGAAGGTGCTGTCTGGACGCTGCTTTGTCCGATTGCCTGAATGGCCATCCCAATCTCCCATAGAAAAAACGTGTGTACTGCGCTCTGTCTATCGGCCTCGATTCGGAGTGCTTGAGCAGTATATTTTTTGATTTTTTCGAAGTCCTTAAGCCTCTCTTAAGGAGCGCTCAAGGCGTCTCTTGTTCACGCATTTCCCTGCTGCGATCCGGTGGTCTCATCGGCATCTTTCGTAAGGTTTTCATAAGGATCGCAATTGCACTATTCGCTGCATTGAGCGAGCGCCAGCGCGTCTGCTCGCAACGTCGAATCAAATGCCTATTCATGGGAGAACCAGCTTGTCAGAGACCTCGACTTATCGTGTTGCCGGGATGAGCAACAAAGTGCCCGAGGCAACACTTGTCTTCTGGGCGATCAAGATCATGGCGACCACCGTCGGCGAAACCGGCGCGGATTATCTGGCCGTGCACGTGGGGCTCGGCACCGCGCTCACCGGCGGCATGATGCTTACCTTGCTGATCGCGGCATTGGCTGTGCAGCTTCGCATGCGCAAGTACGTGCCGTGGATTTACTGGCTGACGGTGGTACTGGTCAGCGTAGTCGGCACGCAGATTACGGATGCGTTGACCGACAAGCTCGGCATCAGTCTTTATGTCAGCACGATCGTGTTCGCCCTCGCGCTGGTTGCGGTGTTCGCGCTCTGGTATCGCAGCGAGCGCACGCTGTCGATTCACACCATCTACACGACGCGACGGGAGCTTTTCTACTGGGCGGCAGTGTTGTTCACCTTCGCGCTGGGCACCGCGGCCGGCGATCTCGCGACAGAAGCGCTGGGGCTCGGCTTCATGATCGGTGTCGTGATATTCGGCGCATTGATCGTATTGGTGAGCGCTGTCTACTACGCCGGTGGGAACCCCGTGCTGACTTTCTGGCTTGCCTACATTCTGACGCGGCCCTTGGGCGCCTCGTTTGGCGATCTGCTTTCGCAGTCGCGTGCGTACGGCGGGATCGGTCTCGGCACGATCAATACGAGCGTGCTATTCCTCAGCGTAATCGTCGTGCTGGTCATCTTCGCGAGCGCGGTCGAGCAGCGATCTCTGCGTGCTACCGCGGCACGTGAACCATAAGCGCGACGCGTTCGAACAGTTGTTGTATATGCAGTCTTTTTTCAATCGCATATCGGATCAAACGGAAGAGAACAATCATGACTCAACGCACCCTCAGCAAAGCCGTTATCGCTTCTTTCATCGCTATTTCCGCTATCAGCTTCGGGCATCGCGAGGCGGGCAGCATAGGGTTTCCGTCGGCCGAGGCGGCGGAACCAGTCAAGGCGTCGAAGCTTGGCGACCTGTCGCCGTTCCGCAAGATCGCGGCCGATACCGCGGCATTGGTCGGCAAAGGCGACCTCGCGGGCGGGAAGGCGCGCATCAAAGATCTGGAACTCGCATGGGATGACGCCGAGCCTTCTTTGAAGCCTCGCGCCGCAGCGGACTGGCACACCGTCGACAAAGCGATCGACCGCTCGCTGAGCGCGTTGCGCGCCGGCACGCCGAATGCAGCGGAATGCAAGCAGTCGCTGGCCGATCTCCTCGCGGTCATGGATCGGATGAACGGCAAGGGCTGACGTGCCGTCAGGCGCGAGCAATCACAGAAGCGATCCGATCGGGAACGGGCCGCTTCTTAATCGATACGGTATGCGAATCAATGATCGCTGCTGGTTCAGCAGGTTGAAAGCTCAGGATCGCACAGAGGCAGGCGCTCATTCACCTGGTCCAGAACGCCCGTTCTTTTCCACGCCATATACCGGAGATAGCAAGTCTGTTGCGGCGGGAACGTTGCCGGCAGCCTGTGCCATTTTTCTTTCGTTTGCATCACCCAGAGTATCGCGTTGAGGATCTCGCGATCGCTGCGACGAGGTCGCCCGCGGCCTGATGAGACCACAGGAAAGAGGCCTTGGACGCGGGCCCAATCGGCATCGGTAAGAGGAATCTGAAGCATCGGCCGCCTTGAATGACTGTGTGGGAGATGCGCAGTCGTTGCATGCTGCGTTCGTGCCGATACTAGTAAATCTTTTTTTCTCGGTCAAATTTTATTGCTGCAATGCGACAGCTTAATTTTCTGCTTGTTGTATAGCGATTTTATTCGTAATGCATGTCGCAGTTTATCAGTGCGCAGGGAGTGACGTGTGGTAATCAATTCACTGTGCGGCGCACCGTAACGCCGATGCGGAACGCTACGTAACATTCGCGATTAATACACCTGTATGAGGATAGGAATTGCGCCTCGACAGATTGGGTCGCATCACCGCAGACCATTGCCCTGCGGGGTTCTTCAGTCATGGGCGCCGTTACGTTGCGCCACGAACATGTCACTTGGCATGACATGTGCATGCGTTAGCCAGGTTAAAAAATTTGCGCCTACGTCATGTTAACGCTCGATTATGAAAAGCCTGTCTCGCTCGCAACTACGTTCGGCGCGCGTATCGCGTGTGCGGAACAGACTGATTGGGTCGACTCGTGCGACGATCCTATGGCGCTGAGCGAACTCGAAAGCCGCGTCAGCGAGGGTTTGCGCGCGGGCGAATTTCATCTCGTGTTTCAAGGGGCTTATCGCGCGGCAAGCGGAGCGCTGGCGCGCCTCGAAGCGCAGGTCCGATGGACGCATCCCGACTACGGGCTGCTGCTTCCCGGCATTTTCATGATGCCGCTCGAGCACCCGCAGGTCGCGCTGGAGATGGCCTTGTTCGTCGTCGACGGCGTATGTCGTGAACTGCGTGACAGTCTCGCTTCGAAGAGAACGTTGCTGCCGGTGGCGATTACGGTGCCGGCGCAGGTCGCCGTGCTCGAATCGTTTGCCGACGATCTGATACGCATTGCGCGCTCGTATCGCGTGCCGGTCAACCTGCTTGAAATCGAAGTGCCCGAGAGCGTCGACGCGGCACGTCTCCTGTCTTTGCGTACCTTGACTGCGGGCCTCCGGTTGGCGGGCGCGGGCATTTCGCTCGGCAAGTGGGGTAACGGCGCGTCCTCGCTCGCGCAGCTCGGCGTGCTCGATGTGGACACTGTCACGATGGCGCCTGAACTGATGGCCGCGGTCCCGCGTGATCTTCGTGCCTGTGTGGTGATGTCGGCGCTACTGGATCTGCTCCATGCGCTTGACGTGCAGGTCGTGGTGAACGGTGTCGAGACCAAAGCACAGTTGCAATGGCTGCGCTCATGGCCGGAAGCGTTGGCGCAAGGCTTCGTGTTTTCACGCCCGAAGGCCGGGTTGGCCAGCGTGCTCCCACTACGTAGCGAACCATGACGAGCCGTGCAAGACGTTACGTAACGTCTTGCACGCAATGCTGTCGACGCGGGCATCCACTGCTCGCCGAAAATTATGCGTTTACGTCTCGAAAGCTATTGGCGACTTCCATTGGCAACCGATTGTCGACGGTAAAAAAATCCAATTGTAATGACTGCGTTCATTAATGAATGTTGCATTGCAAAATATGCTTTCAATTGCATTGACGAATAAACGCCTTATTGAAACATACGTGCGATTCGGGCGAATAGCCCATTCTTCGCAATCCATTCTGCATAGGCGCGATATTCGGGATCGTTCATCAGATGCCGTTCCTCGGTTTTGGCGCGCATGAAATACAGCAGGTTCACGGCCGCGAGTGCGGCACAGTGCGTGATCGCCGTCCGCCAGCCCAACGGTTCGATGAACGGAACCGCGACCATCCAGAACGACAGATTCTTCGTGATATAGGCGGGATGTTTGGTGAAGCGGTAGGGACCCGAGGTGATGATGCCGCGATTGGTCAGGTTCGAAAACCGCAGGCCGAACGAGATCGTGGAGAGTGCGTAACACAGCAGCAGCGCGATGATCGCCGTGCCCCAGATCACTCTGATGATCGGGAACGAAATGAGCCAGTTGTCCCAGAACATCGAACCTTCGTAATGAATGTACTGGTTCGAGATCAGCGACCAGAACGGCTGATAACAGATCACTGCGACCAGCCAGCCGAGCGTGGTCGGCTCGGCGCTGCGCACGTGACTGTCGAGTATGCGCAGCGTGCACAGGTAGCCGACCGTGCCGAACATCAGATCCATCGCAAACGACAGGTCGTACATGAACCTGAACGTCGCAAGAGAAAAGGGCTCGTTCAGCGCGGTGTTCAGTGAGGCCGTGAGATGGTCCGCATTGGTCGAGAGATAAACGATCATCAGCGGAAGGAAGAACGCCTTCACCATCCAGCCGGCCAGCATTTCCCGCACAGGGCGCCAATTCGCGGGACGCTCGCCGCGAAACAGCAGACGTGCCCACAGCAGATACGCGTCGCCGACTTCGCGCTGGTGCCGGTCCATCCACATAAAGTAGAACGGCGCCGCGACGATCACATAGGGCGCGAGCGTGTCGATCAGCAACCAGAAGGGGTTGTAGAACGCGCCGTGATACTCGGGCAATAACCAGTAGAGCAGACCGATGCCGGCATACACGGATGCCAGTGCGGCGAGACGTAAAGCGACGCGCGCGACGCTCAGCGGTCGCACCGCGCTGCTGGCGAGACCGGCGCTCGGGCGCAGATAGACGCGCGCGACGAATAGCTCGTAGATCGCGATGGTCCCGATGATCGCGAGACTGGACGCGATGCCGCGGTCCGCGCCGTCCAGCGCTGTACTGTTGCGCAGCAGCCAGAGCGTGAGAAGACCGGCGGTGATGCCGAGCAGGCCGACCGAAAACGGTGTCGCCGAACGCGGGCGCATATCGTGTGCGTGCGCAACGGTATCGAAGGTGGAGTTCATGTCATCCTCGTATTCATGACATTGAAGGCGGCCGGGCTGTTGATTTTTTTGGCCCGGCCGCTGTACCGGCGTAGTGCTGATTCATCCGCCTTATTTGCTGCTGCCCACTCCGCCAAGCAGACCGCCGACAAGATTCGTCACCGGCGTCAGCAGATTCGTACCGGCCGAACCGCTGCCGCTGCTGGCCGTACCGCCGGTCAGGCCGCTCACGAGACCCGTGACCGGTGCGAGCGGCGAGGTCTTGCCGGTCCCGCCGCCGACAGTCGAGGTCACCGTGCTGAGGAGACCCGTGACCGGTGCGAGTGGTGAGCTTTGACCCGATGCGCCGCCGAGCGTCGAAGTCAGCGTGCTGACGAGGCCGGTGACCGGCGCCAGCGGACCGCCGGTGCCGGTGGTGCCACCCGTGCCGCCGAGCGAACCCAGGTTGCCGAGCAGTCCGGTGATCGGTGCGAGCGGGTTGCCGCTGCTGCCGCCTGTGCCTCCGAGCGAGCCGAGATTGCCGAGCAGTCCGGTAAGCGGCGGAATGGAGATGGGACCGGTGCCCGTGCCCGTGCCGCCGAGACCGCCGAGCAGGCCCGTGATCGGCGCGAGCGGATTGGTGGTCGCGCCGGTCAACAGTCCGCCGGTGCTGGTGACGGTCTTGCCCAACTGACTGACCACTCCGCCGACGTCCTTGCCCACCTGATCGCCGGTTGCGCCCGATACTTTCAGGCCGGCCGCGTTGAGTCCGTTGCCAATCGTGCTGAGCAGGCCGTTGAGCGGCGCGCCCAGACCCGTGACGTTGCCGACTGTCTGAGTCGTGTTCGAGACGGTGGTGGTGATCGGATTGATCGCCGTGCTGAGTTGCGTCTCGAGTTGCTGGACCGGCCCGCTGGTGAGGACCTTGTTCAATCCCGAGCCCACCGCGACGACGCCGCTGCCCACGCCACCGACGACCGTGCCCAATGTCGTCGTCACAGGGGCGAGCGGTGCGAGCGGTCCGCTGCCGAGGCTGGTTACCACACCGCCGACTGCCTTGACGGCGGCGCCGGCATCGGAGACGACGCCCGATGTGGAAGTCAGGGTCGGGCCAAGCGGATTGGTCGAGCTGCCCAGCGTGCCGAGGCCGGCGGCGGTGCCGTTGCCTAGCACCTTGACGCCGTTGCCGAGGTCGGTGATGGCGTTGCCCAGATTGGTGGTGGTGGCGCTGTTGACGCCCGGCACCGATGTGCCGCTGACCTTGCTGCCCGTATCCGCGACGGTTGTTCCGATGGCGGTGATGAGGTTGCCGCCTTGAGTGACGACAGTGCCGATCGGGGTGGAGGAGGTGCCTGAAGTACCCGAAGTGCCTGAAGTACCCGAGGTGCCTGAAGTACCCGAGGTACCGGAAGTGCCCGAGGTACCGGAAGTGCCCGAGGTACCTGAAGTGCCCGAGGTACCTGAAGTGCCCGAGGTACCGGAAGTGCCCGAAGTGCCGGAAGTGCCCGAAGTACCCGAAGTACCCGAAGTACCCGAAGTACCCGAAGTACCCGAAGTACCCGAAGTACCCGAAGTACCAGAGGTGCCGGAAGTGCCCGAGGTACCCGAAGTGCCCGAAGTACCCGAAGTGCCCGAAGTACCCGAAGTACCCGAAGTACCCGAAGTACCCGAAGTACCCGAAGTACCCGAAGTACCCGAAGTACCCGAAGTACCCGAAGTACCCGAAGTACCGGAGGTGCCCGAGGTGCCGGAAGTACCCGAGGTGCCCGAGGTGCCGGAAGTGCCCGAAGTGCCGGAGGTGCCGGAGGTGCCCGAAGTGCCCGAAGTGCCCGAAGTGCCCGAGGTACCCGAAGTACCCGAAGTACCCGAACTACCACCAGAAGTCCCCGAAGTCCCTATGGCCCCGGAAGTCCCGCCGAGCCCGCCCCCGCCGAGCCCACTACCGGGGGTATTGAGACTGGAGCCGCAGCCGTAAAGCGCGAGTAACGTAGATGTCGCGACAGCGATGGCTGTCCGACCGGCGAAGTTTTGCATGATGTCCCCGTTGAATGGCCGTTGATGGGGGCAACGCTGCAAGTTATGCGCCAAATGCGAGTTATATCGTCATATCAATATTTAAGCGCATATATGTTTAAACAAACTAATAAATAGAGAACTTATAGCGTAAAAAACACGATTCTGCCCAAGGCGGCCAGGCCGTGTTCCGCGCGCGCGTTACGTAACGCGTCCTGTGGCTGTAACGGCGTGAGGCCGCTGCTGAACACCGCAGCGCCCCCGCACTCACTTGCGATCCAGGCGCTGATTAAAACGCTGCGGTATAGATCGCCAACGCGTCGGCTTCAGTAACAGGCCGGGGGTTATTCACCAGAAGCCGCGTTTGCAACATCGCATCGCTCGCCATCCGCTCGAGCCCGCTGCGTTCGATGCCGACATCGCGCAAGCGGGCCGGAATGGCGGTCGCGGCAATCATCTGTTCGAGCCGTTCGATCAACGCCAGCGTCCGGCTTTCAGCGCTGCCCGTGATGCCCGGCACGATCACCTCCGCGAGCTCTGCATACAGATGCGCCGCGGCCTCGGCATTGAATCTCAACACGTGTGGCAGCACGAGCGCATTCGAAAGGCCGTGCGGGACGTGATAAATGCCGCCGATCGGATAGGCGAGCGCATGCACCGCGGCCACCGGCGAATTGGCGAACGCCTGGCCCGCGAACGCCGCGCCGAGCAACATCGCTTCGCGTGCCGCGCGATTCTGACCGTTCTCGCACGCGGGCAACAGATTGCGCGACAGCAGTTCGAGCGCCTTCACCGCCAGCATGTCGGAGACCGGGTTCTTCAAATGCGCCGACGTGTAGGCCTCGATCGCGTGAACCATTGCGTCGACGCCGGTTGCCGCCGTTGCGGCAGCAGGCAGCCCGAGCGTGAGTTCCGCGTCGAGAATGGCCAGATCGGCGACCAGCTGCGGCGCGACCACGCCCATCTTCTTCGCCTCGCCCACCGTCACGATCGACACGGCCGTGACCTCGGAGCCGGTGCCCGCGGTGGTGGGCATCTGCACGAGCGGCAGGCGCGATACCGTGACCTTGTTCACGCCGTACATCTCGCTGAGTGCCTGCTCCTGTTGCGGAGCGAGTACCGCGATCAGCTTCGCCACGTCCATCGACGAACCGCCGCCGAGTCCCAGCACGATCTCCGCGCCGGCCTCGCGTGCCCACGACGTTGCTTCGAGCACGATGTGCTCGGGCGGATCGGCGATCACGTCGTCGATCACGGTGGCGGTCCAGCCGTGCGCGGCGAGATCGGCGAGCGCGGGATTCAACAGTCCGCTCTTGTGAAGAAAACCATCCGTTACCACGCACAGCCGCGTGAGCGACGGAAATTGCGCGCGCAACAACGCGCCGAGACGGCGCGCGGCGCCGAACTCGACAACCATGGTCGGCACGGTTTGAAACCGGAATGCGTTCATCATGCAGCGTCTCCAGGCAGCATATGGCTCGTGACTTCGCCGGTCGGTCGGGCAGCGGAATGATCGTGCCGAAGCCAGGGCTTTGAAGCAGACGAATCCCGGGGCGACCATTGGCGGCAAAGCCTTGGCGGTCTTGCGCGAGCGGATGCGAAAGCATCGGCGCAGACATCTGTTGTACCAGATTCGCATCCGATCCGGCTCGCTTTGCTCTAGTGGCTTTGACGTGGCACAGCCAGCTCGAGCGATTTGTCACGAACGCGCTCGCTGACCGCATGGCGTTGACCGCTTGGCATCCGAACGTCGGAAGACATCGAGAGGGCGGCGAACGCCGGCTCGTGAACACCTCTAGCTGACACTGCTTCCCCACGGAAACCACGATTCATCAGTCGAAACTATCGGAAATGTAAGCTTATTCCAAATCTTGATTGAGAATGATTCGCGTTTACGTTAGATTGGCGCTCTTCCTTCAGAAATACGGAGCGAATCTATGGCTGAGGTGCTCATCCGGCGGGAGCCTTCAACAGCGATACCGATGTCTGTTCTCAGCGCCGGCGTCGCCTGTCCTCCGGTTCCGCGGCGGGCGCGCACCGATTCCCGTTCTGTCGATTGGGAAAAGAGCACGCTGCTCGACGTGCTGATCGACAACCGGCCGATGCTTGTGAATCTGGCGCGCGGCTTCGTGGGTTGCGCGAGTCTTGCGGAAGACGTGGTGCACGACGTCTTTATCAAACTGGTCGATTTCCCGGATCAGGACGCCGTGCGGCAACCCGTTGCCTACGTGACCCGCATGGTGCGCAATGCGTCGATCGACGCATTCCGCCGCCAGAGCCTCGAAAACACCTATCACGCCGACGAAGACGACGGCCTGCACGTGCCTTCGCCAGAGCCTTCGCCCGAAGCGGCGCTGCTCGTGCGCGACACGCTGCGGCATGTCTATAACGCGCTCGACCAATTGCCGCCGCGCAGCCGCGCGGCGTTCGAGATGGTGCGCTTGCGCGAGGAAACGCTGCAAAGCACGGCACGCGCGCTCGATGTTTCGCAAACACTCGTGCATTTCATGGTGCGCGACGCCGAGAAGCATTGCGTCGACTGCCTCGATGCCTGCAATCGTGGCGTGGCCGGTCCTGCGTTCTGCAGCGGCCGTGCCCGCCGACGGTAAAAAAGCGCGCGCACCAAACGTCAATTGAGTAGAGGCGGTGTGTGAGCGAGATGCCCGCGCCGCTGTTCCGGGTTAGTCCTTCGGCAGTCTGCTGAGGCATCCTGACCATTCATCGACTGAGCCATTCATCATGACGCAAGCACAGCAAACCCCTTCCGCCGCAGCAGGCGAAGCGGACGATCTCGCCTATACGGTTGTCATCAACGACGAAGAGCAGTACTCGATCTGGCCGACCTTCCGCGCCGTGCCGGCCGGCTGGCGCGAAGTGGGCGTGAGCGGTCCGAAGGCCGCCTGCCTCGCGCATATCGAGTCTGTGTGGACCGACATGCGTCCGGCCAGCTTGCGCCGTCACATGGACGAGGCCGCCTCGAAGGCGAGCGCAGCGTAATCGGGCCGGCCTGGATAAGCCCCAGGCCGCGTCGCTTCTGCAAGAGGAATTCGCATGACCATGCTTTCGATGCCATTGCCCACGCTCGCCGATTTATCGATCGAGCCGGGTCTGCCGACTGTCGTCTCGCCGCGTTCGGGCGCGGAGATTTCACTGGAAGAGGCCGCGCCGCTGCTGCATGCGATCGTTGACGATACGCTCGAAAAGGCCGGCGGCGTGCTGTTCACCGGCTTTCGCGTGGACTCGATCGACGCTTTCCAACGCTTTGCCGGTTCGTTCGGGCATCCGCTGATCGGTTATGAATTTGCCTCGACGCCGCGCAGCCAGGTGGAAGGCGCGGTGTACACGTCGACGGAATATCCGCCGCATCGTTCGATTCCTTTGCATAACGAGCAGTCGTACACACGCGAGTGGCCGCTGCGTATCTGGTTCCACTGTGCGCTCGCCGCGCGCGCCGGCGGCGCGACACCGATTGCCGACAGCCGCGCGATCTATCGTGCACTCGACCCGTTGCTCGTCGAGCGCTTTGCGAAGCGCGAACTGCTGTACATCCGCAACTTCGGGCAAGGGCTCGATCTGCCTTGGGAACAAGCCTTCGGTTCGGACGACCCCGCTGTGGTCGAGCGGATTTGCCGCACGCGCGGCATTGATTGCGAATGGCGCGACAGTGGCGACGGCGAACTGCTGCTGCGCACGCGCGAGCGCTGTCAGGCGGTGGCGCGTCATCCGCGAACCGGCGAGATGGTCTGGTTCAATCAGGCCAATCTGTTCCATCTCTCGTCGCTCGATGAAGACATGCAGGAAGCGTTGATCGATTCGGTCGGCCTTGAAAACGTGCCGCGCAACGTCTATTACGGCGACGGCGAGCCGCTCGAAGCGGATGCGCTCGCGGAAATCCGCGGCGTGCTCGATCAGCAGCGCATTGTGTTTCCATGGCTCACGGGCGACGTGCTGATGCTCGACAACATGTTGACGGCACACGCGCGCGATCCGTTCGAAGGGCCGCGTAAAGTCGTCGTCGCGATGGCGCAGAGTTATAGCGAAGGGCAAGGTAAGGGCGCATTCGCAATGAAATCCGCAAGCGCGGATAAAGATGCTGGCGACCAGCGGACGGCCGCGCAATGACGAAAACGCAGGGCGCAGCACTCGCGGCGCAATCGCTGACGGTCGGCTACCGCGATCACGTCGTGCTCCACGGCCTGAACCTGACGATCGCGGCAGGCCGCGTCACCGCTTTATGCGGACCGAACGGCTGCGGGAAAAGCACGTTGCTGCGCACGCTCGCCGGTTTGCAGCCGGCGCTCTCCGGCAGTGTCGAAGTCGACGGCAAGCCGCTCGCTTCATACCGGCGACGCGCCTTGGCACGCACGCTGACAATGCTCGCGCAATTCAACCAGATCCCGTCGGGCCTTACCGTACGCGAGCTGGTTGCGTACGGCCGCTATGCGTACGGCGGCTGGCTGCGCGGTCTTTCGCGCGCGGACCATGCGGCTATCGACGAAGCGCTCGTCACCAGCGGACTCGCTGACGACGCCGCGCGCGACGTCGCCGCGCTCTCCGGCGGCGAACGCCAGCGCGCATGGATCGCGATGGCGCTCGCGCAGCAGGCGCCGATCGTGTTGCTCGACGAGCCGACCACTTATCTCGACATCCATCATCAGTTGGACATTCTGCGCGAATTGCGGCGGTTGAATCGCGAACGCGGCCTGACGATCGTGTGGGTGCTGCATGACCTGAACCAGGCGGCCGCCTACAGCGACGAAATCGTGTTGATGCGCGCGGGCCGCATCGTGGCTCACGGTTCGCCCGATGCGATGCTCGACCCGCGTCATCTGAACGAAACCTTCAGCGTGCCGATGCTCAAGCTCGCGCATCCGCAGACGGGCGCGCCGATGTGCGTGCCGGCTTACGAGGGTGACGCCATGGAACTGGCCGGCATTGGGTTCAACAACGAGGCCTTGAGCGACGCCGTATCCACGAGCAAGGACCTCGCCGCATGACGACGCTTGCAGCGCGCAAACGCATGCGCCGTCATGAACCTGCAATCGATGGCTGGCGCGCGCCGGTGAAAAGCCGCGCCGGGATGATCGGCGGCGCGCTCGTCGCGTTGATCGTGGTGGTGGCGGCAATGCGCCTCGCGCCCGGCTTTCGCACGTGGCTCGCCGCGCCCGCGGGCAGCGATGCCGCGCAACTCGCCGGCATTCTGCTGTTCGACCTGAGCGCGCCACGCATCCTGGCGGCGTTGGTCGCCGGCGGCTGCCTTGCTGTCGCCGGCACGTTGTTCCAGTCATTGACACGGAATCCACTAGCTTCGCCGGACCTGCTCGGCATCACCGGTGGCGCCCAACTCGGCCTGGTCGCAGCGATGCTGGTGCCGTCGCTGGCGGGCGTGGCGTCGGTGCCGCTGCTGTTCGTTTGCGGCCTTGCCGCCGCCGCGTGCGTGGCCGCAGCGGCAGGCGGCTGGCGCGCGACACCGTTGCGGCTCGTGCTCGCCGGCAGCGTGTGCATGCTGCTGTTTTCCGCGCTTACTACGCTGATTCTCGCGTTTTTCGAGCAAAGCATTGTCGGCGTGTCGCTGTGGGCGAGCGGCAGTCTTTATCAACCGGGCGCGGCCGGTTTGAAGATCGCGGCCGCCTGGCTCGTGCTGCCGCTCATCGCGTTGCCTTTCGTGATCCGTCCGCTTGACCCGCTTGCACTCGGCGACGACGCTGCCGCTGCGGCCGGTGTGCGCGTCGACGCGACGCGGCTCGCGGCGATGGTGGTAGCTGTCGGTTTCGCGAGCGTTGCGGTGAGCGTGGCCGGACCGCTGTCGTATGTCGGTTTGATTGCACCGAATCTGTTGCGGCAGGCACGCAGTGCGAAGGCTTCGCGTCTGGCTGTGCTTGTGCCATTGTCCGCTCTGGTGGGCGGCGCGCTCGTGCTGTTCACCGATAGCGCGGTACAGGCGCTCAATCTCGATGCCACGCTCTCGACCGGTGTAGCGATCGCCTTCGTCGGCACGCCGCTGATGCTCGCGATGATTCGCAGCGGCGCGGCGTGGTCGGGCGCGTTGCATGCCGGACAGGATCGTCCCGCCGTGCGCGCCGGAACGCGCTTCGTACGGATCCTCGACGCGTGGCCCTGGCCGCTGACGACAGCGTTATTACTGATGTTTGGCATCCTGATCGTCTGCGCGGGTGCATCGTTTGGTCCGACCACGATCGGCGTGCATCGCTGGCTCGCTGTGTTCGATCAGCGTGACGAACTCGCGCGCATGCTACTCGATTTGCGTCTGCCGCGGCTGATCTGTGCATTGCTGGCAGGTGCCTTGCTGGCGGCAAGTGGGGTGCTGATGCAGAGCATCGTGCGCAATCCGCTTGCCGGGCCGGAAGTGCTGGGCGTGACGCAAGGCGCGGGCCTCGCCACGCTCGCGGCGCTCGTCGCGTGGCCGCTCGCCACACATTCGACGCTGGCTGTGGCCTCGCTCGCCGGCGGCGGTATAACGCTGGCGCTTACGCTATTGCTCAATCGACGGCATCGCTATGCGCCGTTGGCCGTCGCGCTGACCGGTATCGTGATCGGCACACTATGGACCACGCTATCGCAATGGCTCATCACGCAGCAAAGCGTGCAGCCCGCGCGTTTTGTCGTGTGGCTGGTCGGCGGGACGTATGGGCGTAGTTGGGGCGAGGTGACGACGTTGTTGCCGTGGTGCGTGCTGGCGGTTCCTGTGTTCGCGCTGCTCGCGCGGCCGCTCGATCTGCTCGCCTTAGGCGACGACCAGGCGGCGGCACTCGGTTTGCCGATTGGCGTGCTGCGTCCGCTGGTGCTGACCGTGGCGACGTTGGCCGCGTGCGCCGCAGTGGCCGCGGTTGGGCCAGTCGGCTTTATCGGTTTGATGGCGCCGCATCTTGCATCGATGCTGGGGGCGCGTGCGCATCGCACGCGTCTGTGGCTCGCCGCCGCATGTGGTGCGCTGGTGTTGGTGATCGCCGATATCGCGGCGCGTACGCTGTTGGCGCCGCGCGAAATTCCCGCGGGTGTGCTGACAGCGTTGATCGGCGCGCCTTATCTGCTCGCGTTGCTGATCGTGGAGGCTCGGCGCGAGAAGCGGGGCAAACGGTGAGGCAGCAGGAGTATGCGTCGGCCATCACACCGAAGGACGATTGCCGCGCGCAGTGCCTCGCGAAATATGCGCCGGACTCGATCGCGCACTATCTGGAGCATGTGTGGCTCGGCACGCCTGACGCGAGCGACGAACCCACGTTGGTGGAAGACGAAACCGGTCGGCCAGTCGTTATCGCCATAGCGGAATTAGCACGCTATCGCACCGGTTTACTCGATGCCATGGTCGAGCTCTACGGCGGCGAGCGCGAAACGCACGCACGTGCGTTGCTCTCGCAATGGAGCAAGTACTACTTCGGTTTCGCGGCATCCGCCGGTTTTGTGGCGGCGGCGATGTTGGGCCGTCCGCTCGACTTGTCGCCGGAAAAGACTCGCGTTGTGCTGCGAGGCGGCCTGCCTGTCGCGCTCTATTTCGCTCAGGACGCGTTGCAAGCGCCTGCAACCGATCCGGCCGCCCGCTACGCGCCGCTCGTCGAGCATCTGGATACCGTGATCGGGACCCTCAGTGCGATGACAAAAATTGCGCCGCGCGTGTTGTGGAGCAACGCCGGCAATCTGCTCGATTACCTGTTCGAACAATGCACGCCCCAGTTCGATTTAGCCGACGATGCCGCGTGGCTTTTCGGCCCGCTTGCCATCGATGGCGAGGCCAATCCGCTGCGCATGCCGGTGCGCCTCGCTACACCGCGCGCCACGAACTTGCCGAACCCATTTAGCGCACGACGTGTGTGCTGCGTACGTTATGAAATTCCTGGAGAGACGCAACTGTGTGGACGCTGCCCCTTGCTGTTGACGATGAACGACGCGGAAATCGCTTTGCAGGGCGCCTCGAATTGACGAATCGCGCGAGGAAAACGCAACGGCTCAAGCGGGTATGCGCGGCCACGGCGATGGCAGTGACACTGCTGGCCCATTCCCATGCATTCGCGCAGGGCAGTGCTGGCGATGCAACAACTGCAACCAACGCAAACCATGTCGTCAAGACTGCTGATGTGAACAACGCAAGTAGCGCAACTCGTTTCACTCGCGCAAACGGCGAAAGCAGCAGTGCTGGCGAGGCCACTGCTATTCACGCCGCCGCCCAAACGCAGCAAGCCTGCACGTCACTCGCCGACAATCCAGTCGTTTCCCAGATAAGCCCTTCGCTACCCGTACGCCCAAAGCGCATCGTCGTGCTCGAATTCATGTTCGCCGAAGACCTTGCCGCACTCGGCATCACGCCGGTCGGCATGGCCGATCCCGAGTACTACCCGATGTGGATCGGTTACGACGATGCGCGCCTTGTTTCGGTACCGGACATCGGCACACGACAGGAACCGAGTCTCGAAGCGATCGCGGCGGCCAAACCGGACCTGATCCTCGGCGTCGGCCTGCGCCACGCGCCGATCTTTGCGGCGCTCGAACGAATCGCGCCTACCGTGCTATTCAAATACGGCCCGAACTTCACCGAAGACGGCGCCCGTGTCACGCAACTCGATTGGAGCCGAAAAATCCTTCGCACCATCGGCTGCCTGACGGATCGTGAAGAGGCGGCGCGCGCAGTCGAAGCCAAGGTCGACGCGGGTTTTGCGCGCGACGCACAACGTCTCGCGCAAGCCGGCCGCCGAGGTGAACAGATAGCTTGGTTACAGGAGTTGGGACTGCCTGACCGCTACTGGTCATTTACCGGAAACAGCACGGCAGCCGGTGTCGCGCACGCGCTTGGCCTCGAGTTGTGGCCCGCCGAGCCGACGCGGGAAGGCACTTCCTACGTGACGTCGGAAGATCTGCTGAAGAAGCCGAACCTCACGGTGTTGTTCGTCAGCGCAACCGAACCCGGTGTGCCGCTCGCAACCAAACTCGATTCGCCGATCTGGCGCTTCGTGCCGGCACGCAGCGCGGGGCGCGTGGGTCTTGTCGAACGGAATATCTGGGGTTTTGGCGGACCGATGTCCGCGCTGCGGATGGCCGATACGATGACGGAAGCGCTACTCTCTCTGCCGGCCCCTTCTACAAGCAAGTAAGCGGCTGAAAAACGCATGGGCGTTATTCGGCCCAAGGCTGGTCCTTATCGCAGTTGCAGTTACAGCACGCCGGGCGTTCGGACCAACACGCCCAGCGTGAAATTCACCAGACTGAACTTACCCGACTGTGCCGTTAGCAACCGCACTGTGCTCGACAGCCTGCGCCGCGCCATAGGTTTCGCTGACGATACTGCCGTTGTCCAGCTTCAACACACGATCCGCCAGATGGAAGTAACGATCGTCGTGACTGATCACGAGCACCGTCTTGCCGCGTGAGCGCAATTCCGGCAGCAGTTGTTCATAGAACACCGCCTTGAATTGCGGGTCCTGATCCGCGGCCCATTCATCGAACAGATAGAACGGCCGGTCTTCCAGATACGCGACGACCAGCGCCAGACGTTTGCGCTGCCCGGTGGAGAGCGCGCGCGTCGAGAACGCGCCGTTCACCACCTGGACCTTGTGGTCGAGCGCCAGTTTCGCAACCAGTGCGTTCGCGCGGGCATCGGCCTGCGCGCGCGATGCAGCGTTCGGATCGACGATACCCAGCAGCGCGTCGAACAGATGGAAGTCGTTGAACACGGCGGTGAAGCGCTGCCGGTACGCGGCGCGTTCGGCGAACCCGATCGGCTTGCCATCCAGTTCGATCGTGCCGTCTTCCGGTTCGTACAGGCCGGTGAGCACCTTCGCAAGTGTCGTTTTACCGCTGCCGTTGCCACCGACGATAAACACCATCTCGCCGGGTCTGAAAGTCAGATTGACCGGCCCGACGCGGAACATCCGTTCGTCGCGCTCATGGAAATACGAGTGTGTGACGTCGCGCAACGTAAGGGTCTGGTACGGCGCGTGCGATGCGTTTTCATCCGGCGGCGGCGCGGTGCGCAGGGCGCCGAATTCGCTCATCACCTTTTCGATGCGGTCGAGCGATACACGTGCCGCATTCAGCGTCGGCACGTTGTTCAGCAAACCGTCCAGCGGCAGCAGCATGAACAGGAACACCACGACATAGCCCGACGCGGACGGCGCGTCAGCGTGCACGCCAAGTGCCGGCCAGAATGCGGCGACACCCAGAAACACATAGAACAGGAACACGATCCAGCCGACCCCGACCGCATAGGCGCTGAATGCCTGACGCCGGTGGTCGCGCACTTCGTCGATTGCCGAGCCGAGCTGGCCGTCGACGAATTGACGCGAGCGCGCCTGATGCAATTTCAGCTCCTTCGCGCCGGTGAACAGCGCGCCGAGATAGCCGAACAGTTTGTCCTGCGAACGGCCGGCGGCTTCGAGCGAAGCGATCGCCCGCTTGTCGCCCGCGTGATAGCCGAGCGAACCGACCAGGATCGCGGCGACCGCGAGCAGGCAGACCGGCCAGGACAGCCACGCCAGATAGCCGAGGCAGCCGAACACGATCGAGCCGTGCATCACGAGATTGGGCAGCGCGAAGAACAGCATCGACACGTTGGTGGCGTCGTCGGTCAGCACCGACTGCACGGGCGCAGCACCGATCCGTTCCACGTCGCGCAGTTCGGCCTCGGCGACGCGCCGTGCGACATGTTCGCGCAACTGCGCCATCGTGTCCTGTGAAAGTCGCGCGAACAGCACGCCGGTGATAACGCGTGTGACAAGCGCGATCACCGCGCATAGCGCGAAACGCATCGCGAGCGACATGTCGGCCGCGCCCGGTTGCGACAGCGCGCGGCTTAGGGTCGCGACGAGCAGCACGCTCGCGATGCCGTTCAGCACGCAGGCGGTGAGGGCAATCGCGAAGGCGCCGCGCGAGCGCTTGAGCAGCGCCACGATCAGGCGCATGGCCGGCTTGCCGGAGGGCTGACCGGCGGTTGAGGGAGAAAGCGGGGGTGGCGCGTCGTAGCGCTCGTTGGCAGCGGTCATCGGCAATGGGTCGCAGTGGGTCGCAATGGATCGGTGAGATGCGGCGCATGCGGCAGTGCATGCGGACGGCAAATCAGCGGGGCGCAAAAACACGCCCCTCGCCTGATAGACGAATGGCCGCTGCAAACATTTACCGTCTGCCGCGCTTTGTCGCATCGAAGCCATGCAGTCCGAATAAATCGACGAAGGCGGTAAAGATTCTCGATCGCGGATCGTCACACCCAATGAAGCGGCCCATTGCGGCCTGCGACTCGGCCGATGCGGCCAGTTCTAACGGATTTCACGCCTATGACGAGCTTCCCGATTGCGTTGCACCACCGAATCCGCGCCTTGGCGCGTATCGAACCCGATGCGCCCGCGCTGGCGTCGTTCACGCCGCGTACCGTGCGCCTGACGCGCGGAGAACTGGATAGCCGCGCGGCGCGGCTCGCCGCGCAGTTGAGAGCGGCAGGCGTCAGGACGGAAGTGCGCGTTGGCGTGTGTGTCGCGCGTTCATGCGATCTGTTTGTGGCTCTGCTCGCCGTGCTGAAGGCCGGCGGGGTGTTCGTCGCGCTCGATCCGCGACATCCGGCGGCGCGGCTCGATTGGGTTGCGCAGGATGCCGGTCTTGTTCACGGCATTGTCGACGCTTCTGCGGATGCGGCTATGCGTGCCCGTTTCGCGCAGTGTTTCGACGTCGAAAGCGATGCGTTGGCAGACGTGGCCGCCGCGCGTTTCGATGGCGATGACGAGCCGGTGCATCCGCGCGCGGCCGCCTACATGATTTACACATCCGGTTCGACGGGCACGCCGAAGGCAGTCGCTGTCGAACACGGGCCGCTTGCCGCGCACGGCGACGCGCTCGCTGAATCGTTGCCGATCGACGGTACGGATCGCGTGCTGCACTTCGCTTCGGTGAATTTCGATGTCTCGATCGAAGCATGGCTGGTGCCGCTCGCCGTGGGTGGCAGCGTAGTGATCAGCGATCCGCCGCCGTTTCCACCGGAAGCCACGCATGCCTTCATGCTGCGAGAGGGCGTGACCAATACCACGCTGCCGCCTGCCTATCTGCGCGAATTCGCGAACGTTTGCGAGCGCGTCGGCGTACCGCCTTCGCTGCGCGTGCTGCTGTTCGGCGGCGAAGCGATGTCGCAGGACAGCTTCGACGAGATTCGCCGCGTGTTCCCGTCGATCCGGCTCGTCAACGGTTATGGACCGACCGAGGCGGTGATTTCGCCGATGCTGTGGCCGGTCGACCCGGGTACGACACCGGCGCTCGAGACGGGCAACGGCTACGCGTCGCTGCCGATCGGCTGGCCGATCGGGCGCCGCGTGGCGCGGATCGACGGCGCGGCGCAGCGCGGCGAGGCCGGTGAACTGCTGCTCGGCGGCGTGTGTCTCGCGCGTGGCTATCATGGCCGCGCGGCGCTGACCGCTGAACGTTTTTTGCCGGACGCAAACGGTGCGCCGGGCGAACGGATCTATCGCACTGGCGACCTCGCGCGCGAACGTGTAGACGGTTCGTTCGATTATCTCGGCCGCATCGACGATCAGGTACAAGTGCGCGGCGTGCGAGTGGAACCTGGCGAGATTGCAGCGTGTCTGCTGACGCATCCGGCGATCGCCGATGCGGGTGTGCTGGCCGAAGCAATGGGCGGCAGGACGCAACTGATTGCGTGTGTGGTGCTGAAGGACGCACTCAGCGACGCCGCATTGCAGGCGCATCTTGCCGCGCATTTGCCGCAAGCGTGGCTGCCGCATCGTTTCACGCGCTTCGCACGTCTGCCTTATACGCTGAACGGCAAGCTCGATCGCGCTGCGTTGCGCGATGCTGTGGCGGCACTGCCCGTTGCGGCCGCGGCCGATTATGTCGAGCCCCAAACTGCCACGGAGCAGCGGCTTGCCGACATCTGGCAAACACTGTTGAACGATCCCGCGCCAATTGGCCGTACGGACAGGTTCTTTGCACGCGGCGGCGATTCACTCGCGGCGATGCAATTGCAGGCCGCGATCCGGATCGAATGGCGCGTGAATCTAAGGCTCGATGCATTGTTCGACGATCAGGCGCTTGAGACGCTTGCGGCGCTTATCGATAACAGCGAGGCTGAATCGGTAGTGAATGGGCATCAGCAGATCGCAGTACTGCCGCGCTCAACTGCCGCGTTTGTCGACCGTGCGGCTTCATTTTCCCAGCAGCGCTTCTGGGTCCTCGCGCAAACTCAGGACGCCGGCTCGGCGTATCACGTCGCCGTGCAATGGGACGTGCAGGGTGCACTCGACCTCGGCACGCTGCAACGCGCACTCGATTGTCTGATTGAGCGTCAGGAAGCGTGGCGCTCTACGCTCGTCGAAACCGACGACGGTATCGTCATGCAGCGCATTCACGCTGCGTTGCCTGTACGGATTGCCGAAATCGATCTGCACACCAGTACAGAAAACGAGCGCGCATTGCGGCTCGCAGAGTTGTCGACGCAACACGTCGGCGCTGCGTTCGATCTGTCGAACGGCCCGCTGGTGCGTGCCACGCTCATCACACTGACCAACAACACGCAACGCTTCCTGTTGACGACCCATCATGCGATCAGCGACGGCTGGAGCTCGCGTTGCGCGTTCGACGAATTACAGGCAACCTACGCGGCGTTCGCCCAGGGGCGCACGCCACAATTGCCCGCGCTGCCGATTCAATACGCCGACTATGCACAATGGCAACGCGACTGGCTCGCCGCTGGCGAAGGCGAGCGCCAGCTCGCGTATTGGCGCGACGCGTTGCGTGCCGCGCCCGAGCCACTGGGTTTGCCGCTCGACAGGACGCGCTTGCCGCAACGCGACTATCGCGGCGGCCGCCTCGCGTTGCGATTGCCGGAAGCAGTCTCCGCCGCGGTGCGCGAAACCGCGCGGCGCGCGCAGGCGTCGCCCTTTACCGTGTTGCTGGCCGCGTTCGACGCCTGGCTCTACCGGATGACCGGTGCAACCGACATCGTAGTGGCCGCGCCGATTGCGCATCGGCAGCGTGCGGAAACCGTACCCTTGGTCGGACTGTTCCTCAACACGCTGGCATTGCGCGCGCGTGTCGCGCCAGGCCAATCATTCGCTGCTTTGCTCGACGATGTGCGCCGCTCGGCGTTCGATGCCTTCGCGCATCAGGACGTACCGTTCGATCAGGTGCTCGATGCGGTCAAGCCGCCGGTGCGGCGCGGCGAAGAATGGCTCAAAGTCAAATTCGCGCAGCAGTTCGATCTGGAATTGGCGGCTGAATTGCCGGGCGCGTCGGTGCGAATGTCGCCGGGGCTCGACCTTGCCGCGCGTTTCGATCTCGCACTCGATTTCACCGACGATCCGCGTGGTATCGAACTGGTAGTCGCGTATGCGCTCGACGGTATCGATGAAGCGACTGCGCAGGCGTGGCTCAATAGCTATGCGGCACTGGTCGCCGACGCGGTACGTGATCCGCAACGCGCGATTGCTGAACTGGATTGCGCGGATGAGGCTGGATATGGCGCGGCGCGACAGGGTCGCGCGCTTCAATCTGAGGCGGATAGCGTTCTGGCGTTGTTCGCGCGTCACGCGAGTGAAACGCCGCATCGCGTTGCGCTTGCTGACGCCGACACGCAGCTTACGTTCGCTGAACTCGATGACGCTTCGGAGCGCATCGCGTTCGCTTTGCAGCAACTTGGCGTGGGTGCGGAGCAGCCGGTTGCGGTATGCATCGAGCGCTCGGTGCGCTTCGCGGTGGCGCTGCTTGGTGTGATGAAGTCGGGCGCCTACGCGGTGCCGCTCGATCCGACTGCGCCGCACGAACGCCTGTCGGCTGCCGTGGATGCCTGCGGCGCGCAATGGATGCTGACCGCGGGAGGCGCGCTGACGGTGGGCAGCGCCACGGCGCTGGATATCGATGCGCTCGCGCGAGATTCATCGCTTGCAGGGCGGGAGATTGCTGCTGGCACGAGTTCTGATATCAACTTGAGCGCGAACGCAGCGGCCAACGCCGCTGCCCCGCGTCCGGCACCGCTACCTGACCAGGCCGCCTATCTGATCTTCACATCGGGATCGACCGGCACGCCCAAGGGCGTTGTGATCTCGCATCGCGCGCTGGTCGATTACGTTGAAGGCATGCTGGACGAGCTGGCCTTTGCCGCCGGTGCCTCGATGGCGATGGTGTCGACCGTCGCCGCCGATCTCGGTCATACGACGCTATTCGGTGCGCTTTGCTCGGGCCGCACACTGCATCTGCTGCCGGCTCAATGCGCGTTCGATCCCGATCGCTTCGCTCACGAAATGCGCACACGCGACGTGGGCGTGTTGAAGATCGTGCCGAGTCATCTGCATGCACTGCTCGATGCGCAGCAGGCCGCCGACGTGCTGCCCGCTCACGCACTGGTGACGGGTGGCGAAGCGCTGCCGTGGTCGCTTGTCGAACGGATTGCGGCGCTCAAGCCCGAGTGCCGTGTCATCAATCACTACGGTCCGACTGAAGCAACGGTTGGCGCATTGACCTTCGATACCTCCGCGCCGGCGCGAACTGCATTGTGCTTACCAATGGGTCACGCCATGCAGGCGGGGCGTGGTGCGCAAACGACGCTGTTCAATCAAACCACGCAAACCGCTCAACCTACGCAACCTACGCAATCCACGCAATCCGTGCCGCTCGGCCTGCCGCTGCCAAACGCCTATGCATGCGTGCTCGACACCCACGGCGTCAGCGTGCCGCCTGGCGGAATCGGTGAACTTTATCTCGGCGGTCCAGGCCTCGCACGTGGCTATCTGAATCGCGCGGCAGCAACCGCTGAGCGTTTCGTGCCGCATCCGTTCGCCCCGGGTGAACGTCTCTATCGGACGGGTGACCGCGTTCGGCTGCGTGCCGATCGTCGTCTGGATTTTCTTGGGCGGCTCGACGATCAGGTGAAAATTCGCGGCTATCGCGTCGAACCTGGCGAAGTGAGTGCCGCGCTGCGCGCGCTCGAAGGCGTCGCTCAGGCAGAGACGCTCGCGGTGGACCATGAGGGCCGCTTGCGCCTGGCGTCGTTCGTCGCCTCGTCTAACGGCGCACGTCTCGATGAGTCGACGCTGCGCGCGGAGTTGACCACGCGTCTGCCGGATTACATGGTGCCTGCCGTGTTGCTGATCGTGCCGACATTGCCGGTCACCGCGAACGGCAAAGTCGATCGGGCGGCATTGCGTGCGCTTGCCGCCGCACCGACGCAATCCGTTACCGATGGCGACGCACCGCAAGGTGCGACGGAAGAGGCGCTTGCCGCCGTCTGGAAAGAAGTGCTCAAAGCGGAACGCGTGGGCCGAAACGACAACTTCTTCGAACTGGGCGGCGATTCGATTCTGGTGTTGCAGGTAATTGCGCGTTCACGAAAACGCGGTGTGCGCTTCACGCCGAAGCAGTTGTTCGACGCGCCTACGCTCGCACAACTCGCCGGTGTTGCAACAACGGTGGATGCGGCCGCACCGGCTGCGTCGAAAACGCCCTCCACATTGTCGGCTCCCAAAGCACAGGCGCCGACGTCAGCGTCCGGACAAAACGCGATTCTTACCCCTGCGCAACTGCGCTTCTTTGCGCTGGATATTCCGCAGCGTGGTCACTGGAACCAGTCGATCGAGATCGATGCCCAGGCACCGTTCGACACCGATGCCTTCGCCCGTGCATTCGAAACGCTGCTGACGCATCACGAAATTTTCCGCCACCGGTTCGCGCCGAGCGGTCCGCATGGGGAATGGCAGCTCAAATTCGCCGAGCACGCGTTCGAGGCGCTTCCGTTCGCAGTCGCTGCCACACGCGACGAAACCGATGCGCTCGCCCAGTTCGACGCGCTGCAAAGCACGCTCGATCTGACGCATGGCCCGCTCGTCTGCGCCTTCGCCGCGCTGTTGCCGGACGGAACGACCAAGCTCTATCTGGCGATTCATCACCTCATCGTCGACGGCGTGTCGTGGCGTGTGCTGCTGGACGATCTGGACACCGCCTATCGCGCGGCGCGCGAGCGTCGCATGGTACGTCTTGCGTCGACGGGTACGAGCGCGCAGGAATGGGCGGCGCAACTCGCTCGCGTGGCGCGCGATGCAACGAACTCGCCATTTGCCGCTGAAGTGCCGTATTGGGCCGCGCTCGCCGCGCCATGCGACGACCTGCTGCTCGACCATCCGCAAGCGAAGGCGACTAATGCGGACGCACAAACGGTCATCCAGACGATCGATGCCGATCTGACCCGCACCGTATTGACAGAGGCAAACGCGGCCTACCGTACGCAGATGATCGAACTGCTGATCGCGGCCCTCGTGCAGTCGCTCGGCATGCCTCGCTGCCGCATCGAACTCGAAGGCCACGGCCGCGAAGCGCTATTCGACGATGCCGACGTGAGCCGCACACTCGGCTGGTTGACGAGCCACTATCCGGTGCAGTTCACCGTCGAAAGCACGCCGGCGGCGACGCTCGGCGCGGTCAAGGACACACTGCGTGCGGTGCCGAACAAGGGGCTCGGCTTCGGCGTGCTGTGTCACTACGGCGATGCAGCGACGCGCGCGGCGCTCGCTGCCGTGCCACGGCCGCATGTGACCTTCAATTACCTCGGCCAGTTCGACGCGCCGCACGAGGCTGCGCTAGTGCCGCGTTTCGGCGGCGTGGGCCGCGAGCGCGATCCCGCGGGTCCGATCGGCAATTCGCTGGCGATTCACGCCTATATCGATGGCGACGCCGCACGCACGCTAAAAATTCACTGGGTATACGGTGCAACGCAGTTCGAGCGCGCGACGATCGAAGCGCTCACGCAGCGTTTCGAAACCGCGCTTGCCGGGTTGAGCGCTGCCTGCGCGGCGCGTCTCGCACAACGCGGCGGCGGCGCAACGCCCGGCGACTATCCGCTTGCGCGCACCGCAGGGCTCACGCAGGCCGCATTGGAGCGCCTGCCGCTCGATCTACGCACCGTCGACGATATCTACCCGCTCTCGCCGATGCAACACGGCATTCTGTTCCACTCGCTGTTTGCGCCGGAGCAATCGACGTATGTCAATCAACTGGTCGCGACGCTGATCGATCCGGACGTCGAGCGTTTGCGCGCCGCGTTCGAGGGTGCTGTGCCGCGCCACGACATTCTTCGCACCGGGTTCACGCCGGATGAAGCCACGCCGATGCAGGTCGTGCATCGCCAGGCGCGCATACCGGTCGAGATTATCGACTGGCGAGATCGAGATGCGGGTGCGCTCGATGCATTTGAGACCTGGCTTACTCACGACCGTGCGCGTGGTTTCGATCTGACGTCACCGCCTTTGATGCGCGTCACGCTGATTCGCGTGACGGATCAAGCGTGGCGTCTCGTCTGGACGCGCCATCATTTACTGCTCGATGGCTGGAGCACGGCGCGCTTCTTCGCCGACGTGCTGCGCGACTATATCGAGCCGCGGCGTCCGCAACCGTTCGCCGCACCGGCTAAAACGCGCTACCGCGATTTCATCGCGTGGCTCGCGGCGCGCGATACGGAAGGCGAGCGCGCGTTCTGGCTGCAACGTCTCGCGTTGATTGACGAACCGACGTTGATCGCCGACCGGGAGCGTGACCGCGCCCATGACGATAGCGAACGCGAAGACAAGCAGGTCCGCGATCAGAGCCACGACAGTGGACTCAAACATGATCGCGCTCCAGAAACAGCACGCGTTGCCGGACACCTCACGCGCCGTGAATCCGTCGATGCCGATACAACGGCCCGGCTCATCGAAACAGCGCGCCGTCTGAAAGTCACCGTCAACACGATGGTGCAGGGCGCATGGGCACTCGCTCTGCAACGGATGACGCATCGCACCGCCGTTGCATTCGGCGCGACCGTAGCAGGACGTCCCGACGCGCTTGCCGATGCCGACACCGTGCTGGGCCTTTTCATCAACACGCTGCCGGTCATCACCGCGCCTTTACCGCAACGCTCTGCATCGGCATGGTTGCATGAATTGCAAAGCGACAACGCCGCGGCCGCGGAACACGCGCATACGCCGCTCTACGAAATCCAGCAGTGGGCAGGCCAAGGTGGCGGCGCGCTGTTCGACACGCTGGTCGTATTCGAAAACTATCCGGTCGATGAAGCCTGGCAGGGGCGCGACGAACGAGCCCTCAAGCTGCGTGAACTACGCAATATCGAAGCCACCGATTTCGCGCTCACGCTCGTGATCGAAGCCGGCACGACGCTCACGATCGACTACGGCTACGACGTCGCGCAACTCGATGCAACCCGTGTGGCCGCGTTGCATCGCGCGTTTTCCGCGTGCCTGGCAGGCTTGATCGCCGATCCGCATGCGCCGCTCGGCACGATCTCGATTGCAACCGCCGACGATCTCGCCACGCTGGCGAACGCCAATGCAACCGCGCAATCCTGGCCGCAAGCGCAGCAGCAGGCGCTGCACCGGCAATTCGAGCAGGCGGCGCTCGCATCGCCCGACGCAATCGCACTTGAATTCACCGATCCGCAAGGACATACGCAGCAGATGACCTATGGCGCGCTCGACGCGAGCGCTAACCGGGTCGCGGCCGCGCTCATCGACATGGGTGTTCGGCCGGATACGGCGGTCGCGTTGTGCGTCGAGCGTTCGTTCGACATGGTGGTCGCGCTAGTCGGTGTGCTGAAAGCGGGGGCGGCGTATCTACCTATCGATCCGGACTATCCGGCCGAACGTATCGCGTATCTGCTCAACGACGCAAACCCGGCGGTTGTGCTGACGCAGCCGCATTTGCGTGACCGTGTCGCCGCAGCGGTCGAAGGCGTCGATGTCAGGATTCTGACCGTCGGCGAACTCCTCAGCACCGAGGCCTTGCTCGCTGCGCCTGTGGAAGTCGCCTCCGATCAACTTGCCTATCTGATCTACACATCCGGATCGACAGGCAAGCCGAAAGGCGCGGGAAATACACATGGTGCGCTGGCGAACCGGATTGCGTGGATGCAGGACGCCTATCGTCTGAACGCCGACGACGTCGTGCTGCACAAGACGCCGTTCGGCTTCGACGTCTCGGTATGGGAGTTTGTCTGGCCGCTCGCGGTCGGCGCGAAACTCGCGATTGCGGCGCCGGGGGATCATCGCGATCCGGCACGTCTGGTCGCGGCAATCGAAGCGCATCGCGTCACCACACTGCATTTCGTACCGTCGATGCTTGCCGCGTTCCTGGCTCACCTGGAAGATTTCAAGGTTGCGGGCCGCTGCGCGAGCATCGAGCGGATCGTGGCGAGCGGCGAAGCGCTTGCACCGGAACTGGTGGCGCGCGTCGCGCAGCATCTGCCGAATGCACGCCTCTACAACCTGTACGGTCCGACTGAAGCTGCCATCGACGTCTCGCACTGGAGCTGCGACGCGCGCGATGCAAACGCAGTGTCCGTGCCGATTGGTCATCCGATTGCGAACTTGCAACTGCACGTACTCGATGCGGCATTGCAACCGCTGCCGCAAGGAGCGGTCGGTGAGCTGTATCTGGGTGGAGCGGGACTCGCGCGTGGTTATCTCGGCCGTGCCGCGTTGACGGCGGAACGCTTCGTCCCGGACCCGTTCATTGAGGGTGCACGTCTCTATCGAACCGGCGACCTCGCCCGCCGTCGCGCGGACGGTGCGCTCGATTATCTCGGCCGGATCGATACGCAGGTAAAGCTGCGCGGCCAGCGTATCGAGCCCGGTGAAATCGAGGCCTTGCTGCGTGCCGAGCCAGGCGTACACGACGCCGTGGTGATCGTACGTGACGAGCAACTGGTCGGCTATGTCGCGCGAGGCGTGGGCAATACCATCGACACACATGCATTGCTCGATGCGCTGCGTGCCCAGTTGCCCGCGTACATGGTGCCCGCGCAACTGATCGAGATGGAGGCGCTGCCGGTTACGCCAAACGGCAAGTGCGATCGTCATGCGTTGCCTGCGCCGGTTCGTAGTCTCTCATTCGGCGAGGATCCGGCTGCATCTCTGCAAACCGATACCGAACGTGAACTCGCCGTGATCTGGCAACGCGTTCTGCGCGTGGAGGCGATCGGGCGTGACGACGATTTCTTCGTCCTCGGCGGTCATTCATTGCTCGCGACGCAAGCCAACGCACAGGCCAATCTGCATTGGACGTTGATCCTGCCGCTGCGCACGCTATTCGACGAACGCACGCTTCAGCGCTGCGCCGCCGCGATCGATCGCGCGCTAGCGGAGCGCGACGCGGGCGCCGGCGAGAACACCGCGAGTGCCATCGACGCACTCCTCGGCGAACTCGAGCTGCAGTAAACCATCACGCCGACCAGCACTGAGCACTGAGACAACCCAGCATGACGACAGCCAAACCGGATCTGCTTTCCCTCGCGACACGTTTCGCGCTTTTGCCGGACGCGCAGCGCAAGGCCTTTCTCACGAAGCTTGACGCAGCGGGCATCGATTTTCGCGTGCTGCCGATTCCGCCGCGCGCCGAGCGGACCGCGAGTGTGCCGGCTTCGTTCGCGCAAACGCGTCTGTGGCTGCATGCGCGCATGATCGACGAGCCGGCGGCGTATCACATCACCGAACGCTTGCGGCTCGACGGCGCGCTCGACGCCAATGCACTGCGTCTTTCGTGCGATGCACTGATTGCGCGCCACGAAGCGCTGCGTACGACTTTCACCGAAAGCGCGGACGGCGTGTTGCAGACCGTACATGCGCCGTCGCGCTGCCCGTGGCATGCAAGCGACGTGAGCACGTTGCCTGCGCACGAGCGTGAGGCGCGTGCGGCTGCCATTGCGCGAGCGGACGAAGCACAGGCCTTCGATTTGTCGCTTGGGCCCCTGATGCGCGCGCATTTGATCCGGCTCGACGCGACGACGCATTGGCTCGCGCTGACGACGCATCACATCGTGTCGGACGGCTGGTCCGCGGATGTGATGCTCGCGGAGTTGGCCTCGTTCTATCAGGCGTATGCGAAGTGCGAGGCCGTATCGCTGGCGCCGTTGCCGATCCAGTACGCGGACTACGCGCTGTGGCAGCGCCGCTGGCTCGATGCGGGCGAGCGCGAACGTCAACTGGAATTCTGGCGCGCCAGGCTGGATGCGAGCCGCGACGTGCTGATGCTACCGGGGGCCGCGCCGCGTCCGGCGCAACGGAGCGCGCGTGGCGCGCGGCATCGGTTCGTGCTGGATGCCGCGCTCGTCAGGCAGGTCAAGGCGCTCGCCAATGCTCAACGCGCCACGCCGTTCGCGGTGCTGCTTGCGGCGCTCAATGCATTGCTCACGCGTTCGTCGGGCGAGGCGCAGATTCAGATCGGCGTGCCGGCTGCGAATCGCGAGCGCGGCGAAGCGGCCGGCCTCGTCGGTTTCTTTGTGAACACCTTGACGCTCGCGACGCCTGTTGCCGCAACGCAATCTTTCGCTGCGTTAGTCGGTGCGACCCAGCGCACGCTCATCGACGCTCAATCGCATCAGGACGTGCCGTTCGAACAGGTGGTCGAGGCGCTTGGCGTAGTGCGCAGCGCGAGCCACCATCCGCTGTTTCAGGTGATGGCGGCTTATGGTGCGCGTCGTCGTTTGCCTTCGCTTGCCGGCGTTCGCATGACTGAGTTGCCGTCCGGAGCACCGTTTGCCAAGTTCGATCTGACGCTGAGTTTCGAAGAGCGCGATGACGGTTCCGTCGATGCCTACTTCATCTACGCGCTGGATATCTTCGAGGCGGATGCAGTCGAGCGGCTCGCGGCGCGTTTCGTCGAATTGCTGTCGCATGCAACGGACGCGCCCGGAACGGCGGTCGGCGATCTGCAATGGCTGCCCGAAGCCGAGCGGACTCAGCTCAATGCGTGGAACAGCACGGCAGTCGATCATCAGGAAGTATTCAGGCCGGTTCATCAGCGCGTGGCCGATCATGCTTATGCGCGACCGGATGCGCGTGGCGTAGCGGATCTAGAGCGTTCGCTTACACGTGGCGAAGTAGACGCATGCGCGACGCGGCTTGCGCAGAAGCTGGTGGCAGCCGGCGTGAGCGCGGAGATGCGCGTCGGGGTAGCGCTAAGCCGCTCGGTCGATCTGCTGGTCGGTCTGATTGCCGCGTTGAAATCCGGTGGCGCGTTCGTGCCGCTCGACCCGAGCCATCCGCGCGAGCGTCTCGCACAGATTCTCGATGACGCACAGATTACCCATGTCATTACCGAGCGCGCCAGCCTGGCCGCGCTGCCGGCGTCGGATCGTTTGCGCCTGTGGTTGATCGACGAGGAACCACAGCGCGGTGATCTCTCGACCGCGCCGGTCGCTTTGCCGACTGTCTCGCCGCACCAGGCGGCCTATGTGATCTACACCTCGGGCTCGACCGGCAAACCGAAGGGCGTCGTGGTCGATCACGGTTCCTTCGCGCTGCATTGCGCGGCGATTGCCGCACGTTACGGCGCGGGTGAAAGCGACGTCTTCCTGTTATTCCAGTCGGTCAATTTCGACGGCGCGCACGAGGGCTGGTTCTCGCAGTACATGTCCGGCGCCGCGGTGGCCATCACCGCCGACACCTTGTGGCCGCCCGCGCAAACCTGCCGGATGATGACGCGAGAAGGCGTGACGATGACCTACGTGCCGCCCGGCTGCGCGACGCAGCTTGCCGAATGGGCGCTCGCACACGGTGCGCCGCCGACGTTGCGATCGTTGACGGTAGGTGGCGAGGCGACATCGCGTGAAGCCTTCGCGCTGATGCGCCGCGCGTTTCCGAACGCACGCATTGTCAACGGATATGGGCCGACCGAGACCGTCATCACGCCGATGCTGTGGATGTTTTATCCCACCGACGATGTCGCGAAGCTCGCCGACAGTGCCTATCTGCCGATCGGCACGCTGGTCGGCGCCCGATCCGCTCATGTGCTCGATGCCCGCCTGAATTCGCTGCCGGTCGGTGTGATTGGCGAGCTGTATCTGGGTGGCGAAGGTGTGGGCGTCGCACGCGGTTATCTCGACCGGCCCGCGCTTACCGCAGAGCGTTTTGTGCCTGATCCGTTCGGTGCGCCGGGCGCGCGTCTCTATCGCACAGGCGACCTGGTGAAACGGCGCGCGGACGGTGTCTTCGACTTTATCGGCCGGGTTGACCATCAGGTGAAGCTGCGTGGCTTGCGTATCGAGTTGGGTGAAATCGAGGCGCAGCTCGCCGCGCATGAGGACGTGCGCGAGGCGGTGGCGATCGTGCACGGCAAGGGAACGCACGCGGTCCTGGTGGCGTATGTCGAGTTGAGCGCCGAAGCGCGCGAGCGCAACACGCGGGCGGACGCCGCAGAACTCGACGCGCATTTGCGTCACACGTTGCCCGATTACATGGTGCCCGCGCATATCGTCGTGCTCGATGCATTGCCGCGCAATGCGAACAGCAAAGTGGACCGCGCTGCATTGCCGGAGCCGCAGCGTGTCGCGCGAGCCTATCAGGCGCCTGCCGCCGGCCTCGAAACGGCGCTTGCGCTGATTTTCCGGGAAGTGCTGGGCGTGGAGCGTGTTGGCCGTGGCGATCACTTTTTCGAACTCGGCGGACATTCGCTCGCGGCAGTTCGTGTGACGACGCGCGTAGCCGAGCGGCTCGCGCGAGATGTGCCGGTGCGCACGCTCTTCGAAGCGCCGATCCTGGCGCAGTACGCGCAGCGCGTGATGGCTGCGGCGCGCAGCGAGGCGGTGGTTGAAATGAATGCCGAGCCCGGATCGCATTCGGGGTTCGCGAGCGAGGCAGCGAAATCGCGCGCGCCTGCTGGAGCGTCCGACGTGTTGCCGCTGTCTGCCGCGCAATTGAGCTTGTGGTTCTTGTGGCGCGCGCAGCCGGACAGCGCGGCCTACAACATTCCTGTCGCGTTGCGTCTGCGCGGGCCGCTCGATGTCGATGCATTGCGTGAAGCGTTTTCTACCGCGATGGCGCGGCATCCGGCGTTGCGCACACGTCTCGTCGAAAGAAGCGGGGAATTGCCTGGTCAACGGATTGCAGCGATGGCGTCTTTCGAATTGCCCGTGATCGATCTGCTTTCGCTCGAAGCCGCGAATAGCGCAGATAGTGCACGCGAGGCCGCCGCCGTGACGCTTACCAATGAAGACGCGCTGACGCCGTTCGACCTGCTCGCCGATGCGCCGCTTTGGCGCGTGCGCCTACTGCGTTTCGGCGAGCACGATCATGTGTTGTCGCTGGTTGTGCATCACATCGTGTCGGATGGACAGTCGATCGATCTGTGGCTTGACGAAGTCCGCACGATCTATGTGGCGATCGTGCGTGGCGCATTTCCCGCGGCTTCGAGCGTGTCGCTGCCTTCGCCTCACGCGTTGGTTTTGCCGGTCGCGGCGCCGCGTGCGCGTCTGTCTTTCTGGCGCGACGTGCTTGCCGATGCGCCCGCGCACGTTTTGCCTGCGCCGCCTTCGGGCCGATCCGCGGCGCCACGCTGGAGCGCGGGCCGCCTCGCGTTCGAATTCTCCCCGGACGTGGTGCGACGTGCCCGCGCAATGGCGCTTGAAGTCCACGCAACGCTGCCGATGCTCCTGCACGCCGCGCTAAACGTCGCGTTCTATCGTGCGACCGGTGCGGCCGATCAGCCGGTCGGCGTTCTGGCATCGACGCGTGAATTGACGGGCGAGACCGCGCGCCGCGCACTCGGTCTCTTCATCAACGCGGTGGTTGTGCGCACGCGGCTCGCAGAAACACATACGCCAGCCACATTGCTAGCCGAAGTGCGCGATGCGGCGCTCGCGGCCTATTCGCACGCGGACACCCCGTTCGCCGATGTGGTTGCAGCGTTGCGCGCACCGCGCCCGGAACCCGGCAATCCGCTCTTCTCGGTGATGTTCAACTATCTGCGCCCCGCCGGCGCAGCGGAGCGTGATTGGGCCGGCCTCACGCTCGACGATTTCAACGATGTCCGTCATCGCGTTGTGTTCGAACTGGAACTCGACGTGGTCGAGCATCCGGATGGACGCGTGACGGGCGCATTTTCGTATGCGGATGAACTGGTCGACGGCCGGTTCGTCGAGGCGTTGACGGCTGATTATCTGAACGTGGTTCAGCAGTTCGTCGATGCACCGCATGAAGCGCTCGGCGCGTCGCCGGCGCGGTTTGCACTGACAACACCTGCCGTTGCTGCTGGCACGAATGCGTCGGGCGCGCTTCACAACGAAGCAACCCGGCTCGCCGAAGCGCTCGAACGCGTCTGGAGCGATCTCTTCGAAGGCAACACGCCGGCACACCACGACGATCTATTCGAAGCCGGGGCGACTTCATTCGACGTCGTGCGTTTTGTCGACGCGGCGCAAGCAGCCGGTCATGCACTCTCGATTGCCGATGTATTCGCCGCGCCGAGTTTCGCCGGTCTGGGCGTGCGGATCGTTGCAGGTGCATCGACCGTTGCCGAAGTACACGATGCAGGCTGACGTTCGCATCGCTCGACCAACAATTTTCTCCGGCCAGCGCATCCGGCGCGCCGGCTCACACCGATAAGGACCTGCGACATGCACAGAGACACCGTATTTGATCTGATCGGCATCGGCTTCGGGCCGTCGAATCTGGCGCTTGCCGTGCGCCTCGCCGAAGAGGCCGGCGTAGCCGATCTCACACATTGCTTTATCGAACGGCAACCCGAGTTCGGCTGGCATCGCGGCATGCTGCTCGACGACTGCCGGATGCAGATTTCCTTCCTCAAGGATCTCGTCACGTTGCGCGATCCGAAGAGCAGGTTCACGTTCATCAACTATCTGTTCGAGCGCGGACGTCTGGCGGATTTCGTCAATCTGAAGAGTTTCTATCCGACGCGCGTCGAGTTTCACGATTACCTTAGCTGGGTGGCCGCTTCGTTCGACGACCGCGCGCACTACGGCCAGACGGTGACCGGTATCGAAGCGGTCAAGGCTGCGGGTAACGTGAACGAAGTCGAAGCGCTGCGCGTATTTTCGCGCGACGAAGAGGGCCGCGAGTGGCAGCGCGTGACGCGCGCACTGTCGGTCGGTATCGGCGGCGGCGCGCAGGTGCCGGAGGCTTTTGCCGCACTCGGTTCGCACAATATCGTGCACTCGTCGAAGTATCTGACGTCGATCGACCGGGTGGTGGGCGACGCCAACGGCCCGCGCAAACGCGTGGCCGTGATCGGCGCGGGGCAGAGCGCGGCGGAGGTGTTTGTCGATCTGACGCGCCGTTTTCCGCATGTCGATGCGAGTCTCGTGATCCGTTCGAGCGCGCTCAAGCCTGCCGACGACAGCCCGTTCGTCAACGAGATCTTCAGCCCGGCTTTTACCGACATTGTCTACGCGCAGCCGAGAGACGGCCGCCGTTCGCTGATCGAGCGCTTTCGCGACACCAACTATGCGGTGGTCGACCGCCCGCTGATCGAGCAGATCTACGAAATGCTCTATATGCAGAACGTTGCGGCAGAGCCGCGCCATCGTCTGCTGGCGAACACGGGCATCGAGACGGCGGTGCGTACTGCCGGCGGTCAGATCGAGCTCACGCTGCGCGACCGCCTGAGCGGCCACGCGCGTGCCGAGCAATTCGATGCGCTCGTGCTGGCGACGGGGTATCGCCGCGACACGCATTTCGAACTGCTCGAAGGTCTCGCGCCGCATCTGGGCGATGCGCTCGCGCAGGGCAACGTCGAACGCGATTACCGGCTTGCCACACCGGCGAGTTTCAAACCGCGTATTTACCTGCAAGGCTGCTGTGAAGACAGTCACGGACTGTCCGACACGCTGCTGTCGGTTCTCGCGCTGCGCTCGGACGAAATCGTCGCGTCGCTCGCCCACCACACATCACAGGACCGGTTGGCCAGCCGGACCGCACAAACAGAAAAAAGCGGGACGAGCGCGGGCCGCATGGCCTTCGCTCTTTAATAAAACGCGGCCGTTTGGCCGCATAACAACCTGGAGCATCGAGAGATGGAGTGGGCAATAGGCACGCGTCGGCGTGCGATCGCAGCCTCGGCAGGCATGACGTTTTACGCGGCTGCAGCCGGGCACGCGCAGGCGCAGCAGGTATCCCAACCTGCTGCGCAACCAGCGGGCGACGCACAGCAAACCAGTACAACACAACAAGACGCAGCGTCTGCCAATACGCTGCCTTCCATCAGCGTTCAAGGGGCGGCCGAGAGCGAGTCGACGGTGGGCCTCGTCGCCCGCCGCAGCAGCACCGGCACCAAGACCGACACTGCGCTGAAGGAAATCCCGCAGACGATCAACGTCGTGACCGCACAGCAGATCGAGCAAACCGGCGCGACCTCCATCAATGAGGCTTTGCGCTACATTCCTGGCTTTTCGACGTATGGCGCGGATGTTCGCTCCGACTGGTATTCGGTGCTGCGCGGCTTTACGCCGACTGTTTTTGTCGACGGGTTGCAGGTGCCCAATACGCTCAATCTTTCGAGCTGGCGTGTCGATCCGTACATGATCGACAGCATTACGGTGCTGCGCGGGCCGACTTCCGTGCTGTACGGCCAGGGCGATCCAGGCGCGATCATCGACGTGCAGAGCAAACTCGCGAACGGCGAGCGTATTCGCGAAGTCGAAATGCAGCTAGGCGATTACGCGCGCAAACAACTGGCTTTCGATGTAGGCGACAAGATCGATAAGGACGGTACGCTGTCGTATCGTTTTGTCGGCGTGGGACGTGACGGCAATTCGCAGACCGGGCCGAATCCGGAGCAGCGTGTGGCGATCGCGCCTTCGGTGAAGTGGCAGCCGAATGCGAAGACTTCGCTGACCGTGGAGGCGAGCTATCTGCAGGATTGGGGCGACGCGTCGAACAACTTTCTGCCGGCGCAGGGCACGATTCTGCCGAATCCGAACGGCAAGATTTCGCCGGATCTCTATACGGGCGACCCCGCGTTTTCTCACTACCGCAAGAAGCAGTGGTCGATAGGTTATCAGTTCGAGCACAAGCTCGATTCGGTCTGGACGTTCCGCCAGAACACGCGCCTGATGCATCTGTCGCTCGATCAGGGGCAGGTGTTCGGCGGCGGGCTCGATCCGGCGGACCCGACCGAGGCCTCGCTGCTGCGTTACGTCGGCTTGTATCAGCTGAATTACAGCCGCTTCGACGTCGACAATCAGGCACTGGCCAAATTCAGCACCGGTCCGCTCGACCATACGGTGCTGCTCGGCTTCGAATACAACCGGCAGTCGACAACCGATAGCGAGTCGATGGCGACCGGGCCGAGCCTGAATATGTACAACCCGGTGTATACGCCGATCACCAACGCGATCTTCGGCGGCCCCGACGCGTTTCCTCGCACCGATACGAAATCGACGCTCAATTCGTTCGGCGTGTATGCGCAGGACCAGATCAAGTGGCAGCGCTGGGTGTTGACGCTCGGCGGCCGCCAGGACTGGAGCGACACGACGCAGAACGATCTCGCCGGCGGCACGCGCCTCACGCAGAACGATCATGCGTTCTCGGGACGCGTCGGCCTCGTTTATCTCGGCGACTTCGGGCTTTCGCCGTACATCAGCTATTCGACGTCGTTCAATCCGCTTGTTGGCGTGAAGATTGCGGGCGGCGGCATCGCCGAGCCGACCAGGGGCAAGCAGATCGAAGCGGGTTTGCGCTGGCAACCGGCCGGCAAGAATCTGATGCTGAATGCCGCGGTCTATCAGATCAATCAGACCAACGTTGTCACGCCCGATCTTGCGCTCGACCCGACCGGCAGTACTTCAGTGCAGACAGGCGAAGTGCGCTCGCGTGGCATCGAGTTGAGTGCTGTGGGCAACGTCACGCGCAATTTCTCGGTGATTGCCGCATACGTGTATCAGGATGTGAAGAACATCAAGGCCGGCGACGATACTTTGGGCAAGTGGCCGGTGGATATTCCGCGGCCGCGTCAGATGGCTTCGCTATGGGGCGACTGGACGTGGCATGTTGGGCCGCTCGCCGGCCTCGGCTTTGGCGGGGGTATCCGCTATCAAAGCGGCGCGGCGGGCGCGGCCGACAACTCGCTGTACGTGCCGAGCTACACCGTGTACGACGCGGCGGTTCACTACGAAATGCGCAATTGGCGCTTCGCTGTGAATGGCCAGAACATTTTCAATCGCCGGTTTGTGAGCGGTTGCCAGTCGGTGAATACCTGTTTCTACGGGAATCCGCGCACGGTGATCGCTACGGCGAGGTACGACTGGTAAGTGGAAGGCGTTCGCGGCGGACCGATCTGTTTTCATGTGCCGCCCGAACGCCTTTCGCTTTTGATCTCATTTGCAACTATTGATATTCATTCGATTCGACTATGCCGAAGAAAAAGCTCGTTTACATCTGGTCTCTGAGAAACGCAGCGGCTGACAAAGCGGGGCAGGATATTGCCTACCGGAGCGGCACGCGGTACATGAAATCGGTGCTGGAATCTCTCGTGGAAGCGCTTAACGATACCGAGCTCGGGGAGCAGTACTCGCTTGAGAAAGTGATCTACGACGATGATGCGGGATCTGCATTGGATCGCGAGAAGCTGAAGGAGTATGGGTTCTCGTATGAGGCGGGTAAGCGATGGTTCTATCCGCCGAATTTGCGTGTGCAGGGTAAGGCGGTTAACGATCTGTTGCTGGCGATTCCGTCGGTTTATCGGCGTGAGCCGCTTGGGGCCGCGGGGCGTGCGGCAGGGAAGAGCCGGTTTGAAAAGCATCTGCTCGAGACGCTCGTTGAGCTTAAGGCCGATATTGTGGTGCTGGATGGGTTGTTGATTATTCTCGATGAGTTGGTGCGGCCGGGGGCCCCGTTCTATCGCAAGATTGTGAATATTCATCCGGGAGTGACGCGGGAGGAATCGCCTTATGAACGGCGTGGCGCGTATGCGACGCTCGATGCTTTGTATGGTGCGCGTGGGAAGAAGGTGGTCGACTGGAAGACCATGGAGACTGTGGATGTGGCGCCGCTTTATCTTACCGGTGCGTCGTTTCATTATGTCGATAATGGGATCGACTCCGGGGAGGTCATTCATGATGTGCTGAGCACGGAGATCGGTGCGGACGATACTATTCTGGAATTGCGGTGGAATAATTTTAATCGGAGTTTGTTTCCTGCGTTGCAGGAGGGGTTAGGGATGTTGGCCGCTGCGCGGGGTGTTTGGGTTTAGGGGTGATTTTTTTGTCTGTTTGGTGGTTGTTTGTCTGTTTCTTTTTCTGTTTGCTTGCGGTGTTGGCCTTTTCTTGTTTTCTTATCGGTCTATTAGCGTCGCCCCTGTGCGGGGCAGGCACCTACTTTTCTTTGCCTGCCGCAAAGAAAAGTAGGCAAAAGAAAGCGGCTCACACCGCTAGCTTATAAGCGGGGCCCCCGCGCAGTCGCGGTAGTGGTGCATCTGGAATCTGTGTTCTCGCACATTCAGCCCTGGTGACAAGGCCGTCATTCTTCCGGCGGCGCTGCGCGCGCCGAAGTGCATTTCTTTACACCGGGTGCGGCAGGGTGGACGTACTACGCTTATGTGAACGCTCGAACGCTCGAACGCTCGAACGCTCGAACGCTCGAACGCTCGAACGCTCGAACGCTCGAACGCTCGCGGGCCGTGTTGAAGCGGCCCGCGCGGTTTGCGGTTTCAGCATGAGTCGCATTGAATGGGCTGGCCTGCTGGTGTTGTTGCTACTTTTTTTAGTCTTCTCGACGCACTTCCCGACACCACGAAGCTGAGCGCCGCGAGTACCCATACGCCCACGCCGCCGTATAGCATCACCCAGCCGAAACCGTCTATCAACGCCGCGTGAACGGCGCTCCCCGTGGGGTCGATCTGTGCCAATGCCGGGATTCCGGCTCTGACCGCCTGGACATCTCCCGCTGCAATTTTCTCGGCCAGATGGCCGAGTGGCGCAGTATCGATTGTCGTCGGAAGTTTTGATTTCAGACTAGATAGGATGCCTGCCACCAGGATCGCGCCCATTAACGCAATGTTGATCGCGAGCGTAATCATTCGTGCACTCATGTCGATGCCGGAAGCCATGCCCGCGCGCTCGGGAGGAACCGCGCCAGTTGTTGTGTTGGTGACCGGTGTGTTGGTCAGGCCGAGGCCGGCGCCGGCGAGTACGCAGCCCGGCAGCATGGACAGCACGCCGGGGTGCGTCGCGTGGCTGCCGTATCGCATCAGGATGAAACCGAGGCCGATCGTAAAGAGCCCAACCGGGATGGCGATTCCTGATCCGTAGCGCAACGCGAGCCGTTCACCAAGCGGCGGAAATAGCAGCGTCGGCAGCGTATAGGCAAGCAGCGCCAGTCCTGCATTTACGCTGTCGTAGCCAAGGCCGATCTGGAAATAGATCGGCAGGTAAATCATGAACGGCCAGAAGCTGAAATTCATGCCCGCGGACCCCATCAGCGCGCCAGAAAACTGCGGAATCCTGAAGACCGAAAAGTCGAACATGGGGCGGGCGCTGCGTTGCTCCGCCCAGAGAAAGGCAGCGAAAGCCACTAGCGTCGCCACGACGATGAAGATCGCGCGCGGGCTCGTCAAACCCATGTCCGAGCCCTGCGTGATGAAGTACACGAGGCCGAATACCGCCAGCGAGAGCGTGACGATGCCGGCAACGTCGAGCGTATGCGCGTGGGGGTCGCGCGATTCCTGCACGCCACTGAAGACGAAGATCAAGGTCATGGCGGCAAGCAGTGCGTGCACCCAGAAGACCCATTGCCAACCCGATAACGCAACGATCATCCCGCCGATGATCGGCCCAAAACCAAGCCCGATTCCCAGGATGATGCCCCACGTGCTGAACGCGCGGGCGCGCTCAGGTCCTTCGTTGAACTGGTGCGAAAGAACCGCCACCTGGCATATCAACATCACGCCGCCACTCGCACCTTGCAGCAGACGCGCGACGACTAGCGCCGGTACGCTCTGCGCGAGTCCGCAGATCAAGGACGTAATGCCGAACAACGCAATCCCGATCACAAATATCCGTCTGCGGCCGTATCGGTCCGCCAGGGTGCCGGTCGCCATCAGCACGGTCGTTACTGCGAGCGTGTAGGCGTTCATGATCCATTGCATACCCTTGAAGTCACCGTGCAAAAGCCGTTCGAGGGTGGGCAGGATCACCGGCACGCTGGAGATTTCGAGGCCGAACATCAATGAAGACAGACAAACGGCGGCTAGCGCCAGCATGTTCTTCGGAATGGGGAAGGGGCTGGTCATCTGAGTGACCGGCGTGTTACGCGAAATCGATTGGCGTTCTGTTGCAGCGGCCGCCTGGGGTTGCCTGTTGCGCCCTGGCGGAGCGATCCGATTCCGATACCTGGACATAGAAATTCACCTCAATAGTCGATGGGCTTAGCCACCATGGAATGTGTAATATAGTGGGAATCCATGTCCCGATTGACGCGAAATAGTCCCAGAAATGCGTCCTTCAAGGACCCAATAAGGTGAGGCGATGAGCGACATCCTGGATGGTGTGACGACGTTCGTGCGTGTCGTCGAGGCGGGCAGTTTTGCGTTGGCCGCGGAACGTTTGAACCTGACGCGTTCGGCGGTCGGCAAGGTGATCGTACGGCTTGAAAAGCGTCTCGGTGTGCGTTTGCTGACCCGTACAACACGCAGTCAAAGTCTCACGGAAGACGGGCAAGCCTATTACGACCGTTGCGTGCGCGCACTCGCCGAACTCGAAGCCGCGGAGGCCGATCTGGACTCAGGCCGGCGCGAACCCAAAGGGCGTTTGCGGGTGAGCGTGCCGCAGGCCTTCGGTCATCATTGCGTGGCACCGGTGCTGCTCCGCCTTGCGCGCAGGCATCCGCAATTGAGGATCGATATTTCGATCAGCGATCGTTTCGTGGACATGGTGGAAGAAGGTTTCGACCTCGTGGTGCGGATCGGTCCGCTGGTCGACAGCGTCAGCCTCGCGGCGCGAAAACTCGGTATGCAGTATGCGAGTATTGGCGCGGCCCCATCCTATCTGGCGCGGCATGGCACGCCGGGTAACGTGGATGAATTACGCGGGCACGTCGTGATTGCGTACTTGCGGGGCGCGGCCGCCGACCCATGGGATGTGCTCGACGTCGACGGGCGAATCCGCCGCGCCGATGTTCGGCCGCAGCTTGCGTTCGACGATATGCAGGGGATTGTGGATGCCGCGATTGCCGGGTTCGGCCTCGCGTGGTTGCCGAGCTGGCTGCTGGCGCGCTATGCGGAAACGGGCGAGCTGGTGACGGTGATGGAGAACTGCTTTCGGCCTTCGCAGGAGATCCACGTAGTGTGGCCGCAGAGTCGGTATCTGCCTTTGAAAACGCGCTGCGCGATCGACGCGCTGGTTGCGGAGATTCCCGCTATGCTGGGTGCGCCTGCCACAGGCGCACCCGTTGTACGTCGTGATTAGAACTGGAAGGTTGCGCTAGCCACGGCAGTCCGCGTCGGCGAAGGTGCTACGTAGTAGCCCCACGCCGTGGTCCAGTAACGGCGGTTGAACAGATTGTTGATCCCGGCCCGGAACGTCACATCCTTGCCGGCAATCTTGGTCTCGTACCGGCCGCTCAAATCGTACGTGACGTAAGCCGGCACGAATTGCGTATTCTCCGCATCGACCGCCTGGTTGCCGACATACTTCCCGCCAAACGCCAGCGTCAGCGGACGCAGGTAAGACGGGTTGTATTCGATACGGCCGGTTACGGTAAACCGCGGCGCGCCATACACGCGCTTACCGTCGACGCTTGCATCGTCCACATCGACCGCCTTCGCGTCGAGCCACATCACGCCGCCCATCACGCGCCATTCGTTGGTCAGCGCAAGCCAGCCGCTTGCGTCGACACCGGTATAGCGCTTCGTGCCGTCCTGCACGAAGATGTTGGCCGAGTTCGTGTAGTTGTAGCCCTGATCGACGCGGAACAGCGCGAGGTTGGCGCCCCACTTGCTGTGGTCCGTCTTGAAGCCGATTTCGTATTGCTTGCTCTTCAGCGGACCGAACGTGGCCGGGTAGTTGAGATTGGTGTTCGATGCCGAGCCACCCTGTTCAAGCGATTCGACGTAGCTCGTGTACACCGTCGAATACGGATCGGTCTTGAACATCAGCGCGAAGGTCGGTGTGACCGGATCCGCGCTGTATTGGGACGTTACGGCGCTGCTCGGGTCGTACACGTGCTCGCGATATTGCGTGTAGCGCACGCCGACCAGGGCGGACAGACGCGACGTGAACTGCACCGTATCGCTTGCGTACAGGGAAGCCTGCGTGGTGCGCTGCTGACGGTACAGCTCCGAACCGATGCTGACTTCTTCGTTGGTCAGCAGCGTGCTGCTGTACAGGTTGCCGGTGCCGAGGGAGTAGCCGTCGTTCCAGCCTGTGCTGTTGCTGTACTCGCTGGTTTGCGTCTCGAAGCCCGCGCCGACGACGACGTCGTGCTTGATGCTGCCGGTGTTGAATTTGCCCTGCACCATCGCGTCGACGTTCTGATAGAAGTAACGCGTCATCGCCGCATAGAGTGTGTTCGAGTAATTGCCCGCGTCGTCGGTGACATACAGGAAGCTGTCCGAATTGGTGCGGTTTTCCTTGGCAAAGCGGTATTTCACGCTTGCATGCCAGTTTTCGGAGAGGCGGTAATCGAGGCCCGTACCGAACGAGGCCATCTCGGTCTGGTAGTAATTCTGCGGTTGCGTCAGCGCATGAGTGACGGTGCTCGCGTCGGGAATGCCGAGCCCGGTGCCGAACATCAGGCCGAATAGCGTGCCGTTGGTTTTGCGCTTCTGATAGAAGGCGTCGGCGGTAAAGGTCAGGTCCGGCGTAATGCGGAAGTCGAACGCCAGCGAGGCCACCTTGCGGCGCACGTGACCGTGGTCTTCCGCGGTGTTGCCCTCTTCATTGACGAGGTTCAGGCGGTAGCCGAAACGATTGTCGTTGCCGAAACGGCCGCCCAGATCGACCGCTTCGCTGAACACGCCGGCCGACTTGTAGCCGATCGAAACGCTGCGGTACGGATCGTCGGTCGGGCGTTTCAGCACGTAGTTGACGATGCCGCCCGGCGAGCCGAAGCCATACATGAAGCCGGACAGGCCCTTGAGCAATTCGACCTGCTCGAACGGTTCGAGCGAGAGATCCGTGTCCCACGACGGGAACGACTGGCCATCCACCTTGATGCTGTTCAGCGTGTCGATCGGCATGCCGCGCACGGTGAACATGGAGTTTTCGCTGATCCCGTTTTCGCTGATGCTCGCGACCGCCGGGTCGTACTTGAACAGATCGTTGGCCGTTGCCGCCATCAGGTCCTGCGCTTCGTCGCTCGTTACCACACGCGTCGAGAACGGCGTGTCCACCTGCTTGCGCGAACCCAGCGCGCCGGCGCTGACCGTGTCGGCCTGCGCGGCGGCGGTGTCTTTCTTTGCCGAAACACTCACGGCCGGCAGCGTGGCGGCCGCGTCACTTGCCGGCACTTCCTGCGCCCATCCCGATGACGACAGCGTAGACAACGATAAACCGACGCTGACAAGAAGCGCTGCGCTGAGTAATGACGGCGTGCGGCGCTGGCCGCGCATAAACGTTGGCCGCGCTGGGCGGCTGGCGACAAATAGATTCTGCATGTTGTTTGAGTTAGGCAGCGTGATGCCGCCACGCACCAAGAATGTGCGAAACGGCTGGGTTCTAGCGAATGGTGGTTAAACGGACGGTTCAAACTGCGACGTCATACGAATGTTAATGCATCTGATTCTCATTCACAATCTATTTTGCATCTTAAGTCATCTATAAGACATCTGTCTTAAGACATAGGGTAATGGGCTGTAAGCCTTGTGTGGCGGGGCTCTGCCCCTTTTGGCACGTTGCGGCGATATGTTTGTTTAGCAGCGCCTACTGGAAAACGCGCATATACTCACGGTCGGGCCGTAAAAAGTAGTGCCGTGGGTCGCGCTGCGTTTTTGCTGCTTCGTCGCAACTCGCGGGCTCAGCGCCACGAACGCTCTGTCTAACACTTCACCTAGCAAAGCATCAAACATGTCCACTCCGCCGAAGATCATCTACACCCTGACCGACGAAGCGCCTGCTCTGGCGACTTACTCGCTGCTGCCGATCGTCAAGGCGTTCACGCGCTCGTCCGACGTGATCGTTGAAACGCGCGATATCTCGCTTGCTGGCCGGATCATCGCTGCATTCCCGGATTACCTGACCGCGGAACAGAAGGGTTCCGACGATCTGGCGGAACTGGGCGGACTCACCACGCGTCCGGAAGCGAACATCATCAAGCTGCCGAACATCAGCGCTTCGGTGCCGCAACTGAAGGCTGCGATTACCGAACTGCGCGATCAGGGCTTCAAGCTGCCGCCGTATCCGGACGTCGCGAACACGGACGCCGAAAAAGACGTCAAGGCTCGCTACGACAAGATCAAGGGCAGCGCCGTGAACCCGGTTCTGCGTGAAGGCAATTCGGATCGCCGCGCGCCGTTGTCGGTGAAGAACTACGCACGCAAGCACCCGCACAAGATGGGCGCGTGGAGCGCAGACTCGAAGTCGCACGTGGCGCACATGAGCGGCGGCGATTTCTACGGCAGCGAAAAATCGGCGCTGATCGCAGCTGCCGGCGCCGTGAAGATCGAACTGATCGCCGCCGACGGTTCGACGAAAGTCTTGAAAGAAAAGACGGCCGTGCAAGCGGGCGAGATCATCGACGCTTCGGTTCTGAGCAAGAACGCGCTGCGCAGCTTCATCGAAGCGGAAATCGCCGATGCGAAGAGCAAGGGTGTGCTGTTCTCGGTGCACCTGAAGGCCACCATGATGAAGGTGTCGGATCCGATCATCTTCGGTCACGTGGTGTCGGTGTTCTACAAAGACGTGCTGACCAAGCACGCTGACGCGCTGGCGCAGGCCGGCTTCAACCCGAACAACGGTATCGGCGATCTGTACGCACGCCTGAAGGATCTGCCGGCCGAGACGGCTGAAGCGATCGAAGCCGACATCAAGGCACAGTACGAGCAACGCCCGCAACTGGCCATGGTCAACTCGGACAAGGGCATCACGAGCCTGCACGTGCCGAGCGACGTGATCGTCGACGCTTCCATGCCGGCCATGATTCGCGAGTCGGGCAAGATGTGGGGCGCGGACGGCGCACTGCACGACGCCAAGGCTGTGATTCCGGACCGTTGCTACGCCGGTGTCTACCAGGCTGTGATCGAAGACTGCAAGAAGAACGGCGCGTTCGATCCGGTCACCATGGGTACGGTGCCGAACGTCGGCCTGATGGCGCAAGCCGCCGAAGAATACGGTTCACACGACAAGACGTTCCAGATTCCGGCGGACGGCGTGGTCCGCGTGACCGACGCAGCCGGTACGGTGCTGATCGAGCAGGCGGTTGAAGCGGGCGATATCTGGCGCATGTGCCAGGCCAAAGATGCGCCGATCCAGGATTGGGTCAAGCTCGCGGTGAACCGCGCACGCGCGACCAACACGCCGGCTATTTTCTGGCTGGACGCAGCGCGCGCGCACGACGCCCAGATCATCAAGAAGGTCGAGCAATACCTGAAGGACCACGACACCAGCGGTCTGGATATCCGCGTCATGACGCCGGTCGAAGCGACCAAGTTCTCGATCGAGCGCATCCGCGCCGGCAAGGACACGATCTCGGTCACCGGCAACGTGCTGCGCGACTACCTGACCGACCTGTTCCCGATCATGGAACTGGGCACCAGCGCGAAGATGCTGTCGATCGTCCCGCTGATGGCAGGTGGCGGCATGTTCGAAACCGGCGCGGGCGGTTCGGCGCCGAAGCACGTTCAGCAACTGGTTGAAGAAGGTTTCCTGCGTTGGGATTCGCTTGGCGAATTCCTCGCGTTGGCGGCTTCCCTCGAACACCTGAGCGGCGCGTACCACAACCCGAAGGCGCAGGTTCTGGCGAAGACGCTGGACCAGGCAACGGGCAAGTTCCTCGACAACGACAAGTCGCCGGCGCGCAAGGTTGGCGGTATCGACAACCGCGGCAGCCACTTCTACCTGGCGATGTACTGGGCTGAAGCTCTGGCCGCGCAAACCGAAGACGCTGCCTTGCAGGCGCAGTTCGCCGGCGTGGCGAAGGCGATGGCCGACAACGAAGCGAAGATCATCGAAGAGCTGGGTGCAGCGCAAGGCAAGCCGGTGGACATCGGCGGTTATTACCGTCCGAATGTCGAACTGACGAGCAAGGCCATGCGCCCGAGCGCCACGCTGAACAAGATCGTGGACGCGGTTGCTTAATGGTCTGAATGAGGTGCCGAATGAGGTACTGAGACCGTCGGTCAAAATACCGAAGCAGGCACTGAAGTAAGCAGTCAGCAAGACGATGGCGCTCCTCAGGAGCGCCATCGTCGTTTCTACGCCTGCGTGAGTGGCGGTCATGCCCGCCCTCACACGTGAACGATTTCCCAATCGCTGAGCTTTTCAGGAATCTCGAGCGTCGAGGTGTCCACTTCCGTCAACTGCGGGCAGGTCAGGCCGCGTGCGACTTCATCGGCTGCCTGTTCCGGGCAGGAAAATTCACCGAGCGTTTCGTTGCCGTAGGTTGCCTCCCAACCATCCTGGCCCGGCAAAATGTAGAACGCTCCCTGGGTCGATCCAAAGCGAAAGCCTTTCATTTTTAGTCTCCCAATTGCCAATTAAAAACCGCGATGCCGTGACGGCTTCATGTAGGGGCGGGGGACTCACTGCGACTGCGTTTTCGTCCCGTCTTTCGCTACACCCTCTTCACTGTGTCCTATGAAGCGTCGGCTCTTGTAAAAGAGTCTACGTCAGCGGCTCATGGCGCAAGAGGCTGTTAGACGGTTCATTCGATCAAAAAATAGTGTTTAAAAATAATGACTTGCAGTCGTCGTTTTGCGATGTGCAACGTGGGGCGACATTGCGAAATGGAGGATTTGTGCCACGCAACACGATTTTTTATAAGGCAATGGGGCATGCCACATCGTGAAATTTGGTGGCCTTTCTCGCTGTCCGTGTGCGGGACGGGGTGTCTGGCTTGCGACAAAGGGCAGATTTTTGAGGGTTAGCTGCCCCTGGATAGCCGATCGCATGTGTTGACGCATTGGACGGCGACTTCCTTCGACGTGCCGCCCCTAACTATCTGCTCCGCGATCTGTAGCGGGGTCCAGGCGTGACGCATTCTTGAATAGAGCGCCTTCAGGCACGCAAACTTTCTGAGCGCGAAATACGCGGAAAGCAGCTGGATCATTTCGATCGAGGGGATCGTGCGCGGATCGGCTGCATGGATGATTTCGATCATTTCCGCATCGTCGACATGGCGCCACATGTTGAATGCGCCATGAAAACCAAAGGTCGGATTGTCGAGTGCGCCGCGCTCGTGAGAAAACCGCTCGGCGATATGTTCGGGCGCAAATCGAATTCCGCATTCGGTTTCAAGGGCCGACCGGTATACCCGGCAGATCAGATCGTCTTCGTTGATGCCCGGAATCATCGGAAAACGCGCCTCTGCACATGCCTGAAGCAGCCGGGCAGAGCGTAGCGAGAATCCGCCGTTCCCTACCGTCAGTCCGTCTGAATGAAATGGCCACTTTGCGCCGATATAGTCGTAGTCGAGAAACGACTGACTCCAGGCCGTTTCATCTACAACAAATCCGTCCCATTGGGCGATCAGCACCCAGGGCGTCGAGATATGGTGGACAAGGTCCTTGAAGATGAAGGCTGAGTATTCGTCCCTCGATTGAAGCTGGGGAATACGGACAGTGCGTATGTCTGAAGGGATGTCTTCGTGGGAGAAAAGAATCACGTCGCCGAATGCGCACAAATGGGCCGATCGCCGCAGGGCGTGCAACGCAATGCGTGGATTCAGCGAATCTGCTGCACACAGCGTCACACTGCGTAGATCGATTGGCGAGCGGTTGCTCATGCGAGCCTCTAACTAAAAAGGCTCGAACTTAGCGTGTATCCGTCGATGCAGGGGCTGCCGTATGCGACAACCTTGGCTTGGATCAAATGGATTGGGAAAAGACTTTTTTGAGAAAAGCGAGCAGCACGCGGTTGAACTCCTTTGGCCGTTGCAGCGGTGCGAAGTGGCTCACGCCAGGGAGAAGAACCAACGCCGCGCCGGGAATGCTGCGGGCGAGATAGTCGGCGTGCTCCGGCTTGATGAATTCGTCGTGCTCGCTTTGCACGATCGCAACCGGCACACGGATCGCGGCCAGATCGTGCGCGGAATAGTTGGGCTGGGTTCTCATCATTTCGCTGACCGCGCCGACAAATGCGTCGAAATCGTCCGGCGTCGCCGACAGTTGCGCATAGTCTTTGGCATGCCGCCCAAAGCAGCGGTCGATGATCGGCGTCGGCACGAATTCTTTCGTCCCGCCCGGATCCATGTTGCAGCCGAAGAAAAACACGCCTGCGACACGCTCGGGGGCCTGGTGGCCCAGCACCAGGGCGACGCAGGCGCCGTCGCTCCAGCCCACCATGGCTGCCTGGTCGAGTTGCAGCGTGTCCATCACGGCCAGAACATCGGAGGCCATCAACTCGTACCGATAGGGGCGCGCATCGCGGGTACTGCGGCCGTGGCCACGGCTGTCGACCACCACCACGCGATGTCCGGCGCTGACTAACACGGGGACCTGATAGCCCCAATTGCCGCTGTGCCCCAAGCCGCCATGCAGCAGAATCACCGGCGCGCCGGTCCCATATGACGCATACCAGATTCGCGCGCCTTCGTGCTCCACATAGCCCTGGTCGTTCGAAACCGGCAATGGGGCCGCGCCGTGCGCTTCGAAATGGATGAGGTCGTCGTCGTGGAATTCCATAACCGGTGCCTTGCTGGTGAGCGGAGCAACCCAAGGATCCACTAGGTTGCCAGCGTTGCCACCAGAAAATCAACCAGGCTACGGATTTTCGCGCTGGGACGTCGCGGCCGCGTCGCCGAGCTTTCCGATCAACACCGCAACGAAGGTTTCCGTAACGGGCGGCAGCGTCCGGCCGCGTTTCTTGATGAGCGCGATAGGGCGGGTGAACGCCGGATCGTCAACGGGCCGGACCACCAGTTCAGGTTCTGCTCGGACCTCGCGAGCCGATGCAGGCAGGATAGTCACGCCAAGCCCGGCGCGCGCCATGGCGACCGCGCTCATCATATAGGTCGGCTCACAGGCGATCTCCGGCACACAGCGAGCGTTTGCAAAGGCGCTATCGACCACCGCCCGCACGCTCGTGCCGGGTGCGGTCAACACGAGCGGCACAGCAGCGAGGTCGGCCAGCGTGATGCGCCGCCGCCGCGCCAGCGCATGGCGCTTCGGAAAAACCGCCACCAGCCGGTCGATGCCCGCGTGCAGCACCTCGAAGCCGGCATCGTCCAGTTCGCCGCCGGTCAGCCCGATATCGACCTCCTCGTTGCGCACCAGCGTGTTGACCATGCTGGCGACCACGTCGCGCACATGGAAGCTCACGCGCGGCACCGCCTTCTTCATCTCCTGCACGAGTTCGGGCAAGACGCTGGCCGCGAACGTCGGCAGGCACGCGATCCGCACCGTGCCGCTGGTTCCCTCGCCGAGCGCCCGCGCGTCGACTAGCACGTGTTCCATGTCGTGCAGCGACTTCTGCAGCAGCGGCAACAGTTCGCGGCCGGTCGGTGTGAGCGCGACATTGCGGCTGTTGCGGTCGAAGAGCCGCATGCCCACGGTTTCCTCGAGGCGGCGAATCTGCACCGTCAACGCGGGTTGCGACAGATGCAGCCGCGTTGCCGCACGCGTGAAACTGCCCGTTTGCGCGACGGCGATAAACGCACGAATGTCCCGAAGATTCAGATCCATGATAGTTTGTAATTGCTGCGATCAAATCATTTCAATTGATTTATTGTTGCCCCGAACTTACGCTGGATCGCAGTAAAAAACAACATCGGAGACAAGCACATGCTGCCATTCCTGGGGCTGGCCACCATCGTCGTGCTACTCGGCGCGATCCTGTCGAAACGGATGTCGCCACTGGTGGCGCTCATCATCGTGCCGATCGCGGCGTCGCTCATTGGCGGCTTCGGCTTTCAGACAAGCAAGTTCGTGATCGACGGGCTCAAGAGCCTCGCGCCCGTGGTCGGGATGTTCGTGTTCGCGATCCTTTACTTCGGCACCATCACCGACGCCGGCACACTCGATCCGATCATCGACCGCATCTTGCGGGCTGTTGGCACACGGCCCACGCGCATCGTGATGGGCACCACGCTGCTCGCGTTGCTGATCCACCTGGACGGCTCCGGCGCGGTCTGCTTTCTTGTCACGATTCCCGCGATGCTGCCGCTCTACGACCGTCTGAAGATGGATCGCCGCGTGCTGGCCGCGGCCGTTTCGATGGCCGCCGGCATCAACTTTCTGCCATGGACGGGGCCGATGATCCGCGCGTCGGCGTCGCTGCATCTGCCGATTTCGGCGCTGTTCAATCCACTGATCCCGGTGCAGGCAATCGGCCTCGTATTCGTTTTCAGCATGGCGTTCTGGCTCGGGCGGCGCGAAGAAAAGCGGCTTGGGCTTACAGGTACGAGCGGTTCCGTGCCGATGCCGAAGCGCGAGCTGACGCCCGAAGAGCAAGCCTTGCGCCGGCCGAAAAACTTCTGGTTCAACATCGTATTGACGCTGCTCGTACTCGGCACGATGGTCGTGATGGGCGAGAAGATTCCACCGGCCATCATGTTCATGGTGGGGCTGTGCATCGCGTTGATGGTGAACTATCCGAACGTAGATATGCAGCGCAAGCGTATCGACGCCCACGCGCGCGCCGCGTTGATGATGGCCGGCATTCTGCTCGCGGCCGGCGTATTCACCGGTGTGATGCAAGGCAGCGGCATGCTGAAAGCCATGGCGCAGGCCGCCGTGGGCTTCGTGCCGCCCGCGATGGCCAGCCACATTCCCGTGGCGCTCGGCTTGATGTCGATGCCGCTGAGCATGCTGTTCGATCCGGACTCGTTTTATTTCGGCGTGCTGCCGGTGATTGCCGAAGTGGCCGGCCAACTCGGCGTGCCGGCTGTGCATGTCGGCCAGGCCGCGCTGCTCGGTCAGATGACGACCGGCTTCCCGGTCAGCCCGCTGACGCCGGCGACTTTCCTGGTGGTCGGCCTGTGCGGTATCGATCTCGCCGACCATCAGAAATTCACGTTCCCCTTACTGTTCGGCGCGTCGATCGTCATGACGATTGCCTGCGTCGCGCTGGGGATCTTCTCGTTGTGAGTTTTACCGTTTCACTGAATGGATGCGACCAGCATGACGACCACTCAAGCTAGACGCCAGGTGCGAATTGGCGCGGGCGCCGGATATTCCGGCGACCGCATCGAACCCGCAGTCGACCTGGCGGAATATGGCGCGCTCGATTATCTCGTGTTCGAGTGCCTCGCCGAGCGCACCATTGCGATTGCACAGCAGGCGCGCAGCAAAGACCCCCAACTCGGCTATGACCCGCTGCTCGAAACGCGCATGAAGGCCGTGTTGCCCGCAGCGATACGCAACGGCGTGCGGATCATTTCGAACATGGGCGCGGCGAATCCGCTCGCGGCGGCGCGCAAGACGGCCGAGATCGCGCGCTCGCTCGGTCTCGGCGACGTGAAGATTGCCGCCGTCACCGGAGACGATGTGCTCGACGTCGTGCGTCAGGGCAATTTCCGTTTCGAGGAGTCGGGCGAAAGCGTCGCTTCGTACCAGGATCGCCTTGTGTCGGCGAATGCGTATCTCGGCGCGTCGGCGATTGTCGATGCGCTTGCCGCCGGCGCGCAGATCGTGTTGACCGGACGTGTCGCCGATCCGTCGTTGTTCGTGGCGCCGCTGATCCACGAATTCGGCTGGCAGATGGACGATTGGCAGACGCTGGGACAGGCGACGGTGACCGGCCATCTGCTCGAATGCGCGGGGCAAATCACCGGCGGCTATTTTGCCGATCCGGGTTTCAAGGACGTCCCGAATCTGGCGCGGCTGGGCTTTCCCATCGCCGAAGTTGCGCCGGACGGCTCGGTTGTCATCACCAAGCTCGCACAAGCCGGCGGACAGGTAACCGAGGCGACGTGCAAGGAGCAACTGCTGTATGAGATTCACAACCCGCAGCGCTATCTGCAACCGGACGTGGTCGCCGATTTCACCCAGGTGCGTGTCAGGCAGGAAGCGCCGGATCGCGTTCACGTGAGCGGTGGCTGTGGCACACCGCGTACGGATACCTTGAAGACGTCGGTCGCTTATTTCGACGGCTATATCGGCGAAGGGCAGATCTCGTACGGCGGTCCCGGCGCGCTGGCGCGTGCCCGGCTGGCACTCGATACTGTGCGGGAACGGCTTGCGCTGACCGGCGTGGAAACGCGTGAATTGCGCTTCGATCTGATCGGCGTGAATGCGCTGCATGGCGACGCGGTGGCGGCCGGTTACGCCGAACCTTATGAAGTGCGAGCACGAGTGGCAGGGCGCACTACATCGCTGGCGCAAGCGGTGCGGATCGGCAACGAGGTGGAGACGCTTTACACCAATGGACCCGCGGGCGGCGGCGGCGTCACGAAGTCGACGCGTGAAGTGGTCGCGGTGCAATCGGTTCTGCTGCCGCGCGAGCATGTAAAGCCGGCTTTCTCACTGGTGGAGGCGTGATATGAAACTACGTGAGCTTGCTCATTCGCGTACCGGCGACAAGGGCAACACGCTGAACATCTCCGTGATCTGTTACGACGCAAAGCACTATGAGCATCTGCGAGCGGTGTTGACACCGGAGCGGGTCAAGGCGCATCTGGGCGATGTCGTTCACGGTGACGTGGTGCGTTACGAACTGTCCGGCATCGCCGCGTTCAACTTCGTACTGGGTCATGCGCTCGGCGGAGGCGTGACGCGCTCGCTCGCGCTCGACGCGCACGGCAAATCCTTGAGTTCGGCGCTGATGGCGCTGGATGTCGAGACGCCCACGCCGTAGATCCGTTTTGCGCCACGCGTTGGCGCTAACCGCTAACCGCTAACCGCTAACTGCTAACTGCTAACTGCTAACTGCTAACCGCTCGCCTTGCTCAACTCATGCGCGCGCCGAAGTCTTTCGCGGCTGTTGCTCAGATGCATCCGCATGGCGGCGCGCGCATCGTCCGCGTCCTGGCGTTCGATTGCCCGATAGATCATCTGATGCTCGCTGAGCACATTGCGCAGGGTCTCGATATGGTCGAGCTCCGCGATCTCGGCGGTGCCAAGACGCGTGCGCGGGCTCACCGCGCGGCCGAGCTGGCTGAGCACATCGAAGAAATAGCGGTTGCCGCTGGCGCGCGCGATCTGCAGATGAAACTCGATGTCGTGCGCCAGCGTGTCGGTACTCCCCCGCTCGAGTTCGGACTCGAAACGCTCCAGCGCGGCACGAATCTGCTTGAGATTCTGCTCGGTACGCCGCGCCGCGGCGAGCGCTGCCGACGCTGCCTCGACGTCGATCCGGAATTCGATAATGGCCATGACGTCCAGCATGCTGGACAGGTCGGCGGCGGGCAGTTGCATGGCCTGCTCCGTAGCCGGCTCCAGAACGAACGTGCCGATGCCGTGGCGCGTCTCGACCACTTTGGCCGCCTGCAGACGCGAGATCGCTTCGCGAACCACGGAGCGGCTCACCGAGAGTTGCTTCATCATCGCGACTTCTGTCGGAATGCGATCTCCCGGCCTCAGGGTGCCGCGTCGGATTTCATCGGAAAGGGTGGCCACCACCTTCTCAGTTAGGCTGCTCATTTCTGTTGCTTATTGACTCATCGGATGGAAATACACACGTTGCGTGTGCGAGTGACGTCGTGTGACGTATCGACGTAGCCATCATAACGTCAGTCCGAATAATGGCGGCCGGAGTCTTATGCCCCTGTGCGGGTTGGGATCGGTTATTGCCCAGCTGCAGCTATTCCAGCCAGAATTGATTTTATCATGTCATCGGACGTCTTATTTTAAGCCGCTATTTGGGAAGGAGAGACGCCATCCTGGCCGCCATTCTCCGCTACATAGGGCGTACATAGCAGGGTAAACACCGCGTTTTAACCGGAGGGTAGAACAGAGTAGACTGTCATCAGACAACGTATCACACGTTCGAAACCAGTCCATCCGGTCTGCCCGAATACGTCGTGATGCGTTCGGGCAGGCCGCGGGAGTGGCCGACACTGGAGACAACCTTGACATCTGTTCTCACCACGACCGCCGACCCGCTTGAGTCCGCGGTCTCGAAGGTCAAGCGGCACGTGTTGCCGCTTTTTCTGATCATGTTCATTGCGAACTACATCGACCGCGTGAATATCGGATTCGTCAATTCCCACATGCAGACCGACCTCGGCATCGGCGCGGCCGCGTACGGCCTGGGGAGCGGCCTGTTCTTCATCGGCTACGCGCTGTTCGAAGTGCCGTCGAACGTATTGATGCAGAAGTACGGCGCGCGCGCCTGGCTGACCCGCATCATGGGCACCTGGGGATTGGTCGCGGCCGCTATGGCATTTGTCTGGAACGATACGTCCTTCTACGTGCTGCGCTTCCTGCTCGGCGTTGCCGAGGCCGGCTTCTTTCCGGGCGTGGTGTTTTACTTCACCCAATGGCTGCCGCAAAAAGAACGCGGCAAGGCCGTGGCGGTCTTTCTCGGCGGTTCCGCACTTGCTTCGGTGTTGTCCGGTCCGATTACCGGCAGCCTACTGTCTATTCGCGGATTCGGCCTGCACGGCTGGCAATGGATGTTTCTTATCGAAGGCGCCTTCTCGATCGTGCTGTGCGGCGTGAGCTGGATGTTGCTGAAGTCGCGCATTCGCGACGCCTCGTGGCTGACGGCTGAAGAGCAGACCGTTCTCGAAGCGTCGATTGCGGCGGAGCAGGCCGAACGCGTAGCGCACGGCGGCGCGCATCTGCCCGCGATAAAGCTGCTGAAGGACCCGCAGATTCTGCTGTTCTGCTTCCTGTACTTCGCGATCCAATTGACCATTTACGCGGCGACCTTCTGGCTGCCGACGATCATTCGCAAGATGGGCGGACTCTCGGACTTCCAGGTCGGCATGCTCAATGCGATCCCGTGGCTCATCGCCATGGTCGCGATGTACTGTTTCGCGGTGTTGTCGGCAAAATGGCGCTTCCAGCAGGCGTGGATGGCCGTGGCGCTCGTCATCGCGGCGTGCGGTCTGTTTGCCTCGACGTCAGCTAATCCGGTACTGTCATTCGTGGCGATCTGCTTCTCGGCGATCGGTTTCAAGGCGGCGTCTTCGCTCTTCTGGCCGATTCCCCAGGGTTATCTGGATGCACGCGTTGCCGCGGCGGTCATCGCGTTGATCAATTCGCTGGGCAACCTTGGCGGATTCTTCGCGCCGGCCGCATTCGGCTATCTGCAGCAGCATACCGGCTCGATTACCGGTGGCCTGTACGCCTTGGGCGTGGCTTCGCTGATCGCGGCAGCGGCGGGTTTCCTGACCCGCAATCGCCGTGTGGACCACGACGCGTTGCCGGAGTCGCTGCATAGCAAAGCCCACTGACCGTCGAAAATGGTCGACGATGAATAACGCATTTCTCACTTTCTGTCCGGCACGGGTCTCAAGCGCGCTGATTCAACGCGCGGACGCCCGCTGGCTGGCTCACTAACTCAACCGGGTCCATTCTCATGTCCACGAACTCTTCCCAATCGAACGCTACGCCGATCGTGACCGAACTGCGCGTCGTGCCCGTCGCCGGCCGCGACAGCATGCTGATGAATCTGAGCGGCGCGCATGGCCCGTTCTTCACGCGCAACATCGTTATTTTGCGTGATAGTGCCGGCCATACCGGCGTCGGCGAAGTGCCGGGCGGCGAGAGCATTCGCAAGACGATCGACGACGCGCGTCCGCTGGTTGTCGGTCAATCGATCGGCAATCTCCAGGCGATCCTGAACAAGGCGCGCACGCAGTTTGCCGACCGAGATGCGGGTGGGCGCGGCCTTCAGACTTTCGATCTGCGCACCACCATTCACGCGGTGACCGCGCTTGAAGCCGCGCTGCTCGATCTGCTCGGGCAGCATCTGGGCGTGCCGGTCGCAGCACTGCTCGGCGAAGGTCAGCAACGCGACGAAGTGGAAATGCTCGGTTACCTGTTCTATATCGGCGACCGCAAGAAAACCGATCTGCCGTACGCGAGTGGCGCGGAAGGACGCGACGACTGGGAGCGTGTGCGCACTGAAGAAGCGATGACGCCTGAGGCCGTGGTGCGGCTTGCCGAAGCGGCGCAAGCGCGCTACGGCTTCAACGATTTCAAGCTCAAGGGTGGCGTGTTGCCCGGCGACGCCGAAATCGAAGCAGTCACGGCGCTCGCTGAACGCTTCCCCAACGCCCGCGTCACGCTCGACCCGAATGGCGCATGGTCGCTCGCGGAAGCGGTGCGCCTGTGCCGCGATCAACACGACGTGCTGGCTTACGCGGAAGATCCGTGCGGCGCGGAGAACGGTTATTCGGGCCGCGAGGTGATGGCCGAATTCCGCCGCGCAACCGGTTTGCCCACGGCGACCAACATGATCGCCACCGACTGGCGTCAGATGGGTCATGCGATCCAGTTGCAGTCCGTGGATATTCCGCTGGCCGATCCGCACTTCTGGACCATGCAGGGTTCCGTGCGCGTGGCGCAGATGTGCAACGAATGGGGCCTCACCTGGGGCTCGCATTCGAACAATCACTTCGACATTTCGCTCGCGATGTTCACGCATGTCGCCGCAGCGGCGCCGGGCAAGATCACGGCAATCGACACGCACTGGATCTGGCAGGACGGTCAGCGCCTGACGCGTGAACCGTTGCAGATCGTCGGCGGCAAGGTCAAGGTGCCGCAGGCGGCGGGCCTCGGTGTCGAGCTGGATATGGACGAGATCGAGAAGGCGCACGCGCTGTATCAGCAACATGGCCTCGGCGCGCGCGACGACGGCATCGCCATGCAGTATCTGATTCCGAACTGGAAGTTCGACAACAAGCGCCCGTGCCTGGTGCGCTGAACTTCTGACGCTAAGCCTCCAATGATCTGAGCGGCCGTCCGTGCGGCCGTTCGCTTTCACCCGCAATTCACGCTATCAAGCCATTACGCTATGACCTCACCTCAAGAACTCAAGGCGATCGTTTCTGAAGGCCTGCTGTCCTTTCCGGTAACCGACTTCGACGAGCAGGGCGATTTCCGCGCCGCGACCTATGCCGAGCGCCTGGAATGGCTCGCTCCGTATGGTGCGACCGCGCTGTTTGCCGCCGGTGGCACGGGCGAGTTTTTCTCGCTGACCAAAAGCGATTACACGAACGTGATTCGCACGGCGACCGAGACTTGCCGAGGCAAGGTGCCGATTCTGGCAGGCGCGGGCGGCCCGACGCGCGTGGCGATCGAGTACGCGCAGGAAGCCGAGCGTCTTGGCGCAAGCGGTGTGCTGCTGATGCCGCACTATCTGACCGAGGCATCGCAGGAAGGGATTGCCGCGCACGTCGAGCAGGTCTGCAAGGCGGTGAAGAACATCGGCGTGATCGTCTATAACCGCGCGAATTCGAAGCTGAATGCGGACATGCTCGAACGTCTCGCGGACCGTTGCCCGAATCTGATCGGCTTCAAGGACGGTGTGGGTGAAATCGAGGCGATGGTGACGATCCGGCGGCGTCTGGGCGACCGCTTTTCGTATCTTGGCGGGTTGCCGACCGCGGAAGTCTACGCAGCGGCTTATAAGGCGCTGGGCGTGCCGGTGTATTCGTCGGCGGTGTTCAACTTTATTCCGAAAACCGCGATGGATTTCTATCGCGCGATTACCGCGGACGATCACGCTACCGTCGGCAAGCTGCTCGACGAGTTCTTCCTGCCGTATCTGGCGATCCGCAACCGCCGTCAGGGTTACGCGGTGAGTATTGTGAAGGCCGGCGCGAAGCTGGTCGGCCACAGCGCGGGTCCGGTGCGCGCCCCGCTGACCGATCTGACTGAAGAAGAGATGGCACAACTCGACGTGCTGATCAGGAAGCTCGGCGCGCAGTAAGTGGCGCAGGTGGTGGCGGCGTTTGCGTCAACCACCTGGTAACCACCTGGCCATCACCTGACTTCCGCCGCGCTCAACTCCGCCGGAACACAACGTGCGAAATGCGCTGCACGAGCAACGCGGCCGCCAGTGCCGCCACCGCCGTCAGCCATACGCCGATATGAATCGACTGCACCAGGGCATCGCGTGCCGTATCGATCAGCGCCAGCGTATTGAGCCCCGACGGCTTCATATCCGCGATCAGTTTCAAGCGCGAGGCTTCGTCGATCAGAATACGCAGATCGACGAAGCGAGGCTGCCACTGCGATACGGCCGGCTCGCCGAGCACGCTCATCGTGCGCGTGACCACGTCGCGATAGTGATGCTGCACGACGGTTGCCACAATGCTGGTGCCCAGCATCCCGCCCACCATCCGCGTGGATTGCAGCAGCGCCGTCGTGATGCCGAAGCGTTCGCGCCCGGCAATCTCCTGGCCGAACACATTCAGGTTGTTCAGAATGAACCCCAGACCGATGCCGACGGCCGCCATCGGCAATTCGATCCACACGTGCGGCGTCTCCGGATTGGCAAACGCCAATGCGATCGATGCGAACAGCAGCAGCGCGAAACCGATCGACAGAATCCGCGTGGGCTTCTTCATGTGAATCACGATGCGCGTGTTCAGCACGCTGCCGAGCGCGATGCAGGCGGCAATCGGCGTGGCGAGCAGGCCGGCTTGTTGCGGCGACAATCCGAAGCCGCCTTGCAACAGCAGCGGCGCGAAAAAGATCAGCGAGAACATCACGAAGCCGGACAGGAAGCCGAGTACAAAGAGCGTGACGAGTTGTCCGTCCTTGAACAGGTCGAGCGGAATGATCGGATGCGTGGCGCGCTTCTCGCACACCAGTAGCGCGATCGCGCCCACGGCCACGAAGGCGGCCAGCGCCAGGTTGCCGCTCGTCAGACCGTGTTTCGGCACTGCTTCGATGAGCGCCTGAAGGCCGCCCAGCACGGCGGCGACCAGCGCAGCGCCGAGCCAGTCGATCTTGACTTCGCCTTCGTGCGGGCGCTGGAAGTTGGGCAGATGCGCCCAGATGAAATAGAGCGCCGCGGCGCCGACCGGCAGATTGATCAGGAAGGTGGAACGCCAGCCCCAATGCTCGCTCATCCAGCCACCCAGCGACGGACCCGCTGCGGTGCCGATTCCGTACGCGGCCGCCATGACCACCTGCCAGCGCACCCGTGCGCGCGGATCGGGGAACAGGTCGGGTATCGACGCGAACGCCGTGCCCACCATCATCCCGCCGCCGACCCCTTGCAAGCCGCGCGCGATCACGAGAAACAGCATGTCGTTCGCGATGCCGCAGAGCACGGACGCGACGGTGAACGTGATGACCGCGGCGATCACGAAACGCTTGCGGCCGAAATAATCGCCCAGACGGCCGAACACGGGGACCGTCACCACCGACGCCAGCAGGTACGCGCTGGCAATCCATGCGTAGTACTCGAAGCCATGCAGTTCGGCGACGATGGAAGGCAGCGCGGTGCTGACGACGGTCTGGTCGAGCGCGACCAGCATATTGACGAGGCCGATGCCGAGCATGGCTAGCAGGGCGTTTCGGAAAGGCAGGGCAGTCGCAGTCGGATTCACGGGGCTGAGCGAGAAGGGCTTTTCAGGGTAGGCGCCGCGCGAGAGGACGCAGGCCAGGGTCGTGACGACAACGCTGTCTTATGGTTGTCTGACCTCTTGGGGGAATTATACGGGTTTCCCCCTACGAAAAACTATTTTCATCCGCGCGAGCGCGATACTCAACGTGGCCAGTGTTTGCGAGAGACGATAGCGAAGCTCACCGCGATCGCACCGGTCGTGACGGGAGGCGTTGTGCTGGATATCGCGTCGCCGAAGCGAGGGCGGCGAGTGCGCGCATTGTGCGCATTGCGTGGGTCGGGACTGGGGATTGAGGCGGTGTCTGGCTCGTCGCCGGCGACGGGTTGGCCCTCGGTGGCCGGTTCACGGGGCGCCCGAGTCTGGCGACGCTTTGGGCTTCGAGGAGGCATTGTGGTTCGCGTGGGGAAGGACATGTCCTTATTGAACGCTTTGCCTATCGATTAGTAAAATGAATGTTTTAACCCAAACGATAATCTTACGGAATGGAACTGAAACTGCTGAAGACCTTCCTGACGGTTGTCGAATTGCACCATTTCAGTCGCGCGGCAAATGCGCTGCATATGAGCCAACCGGCGCTCAGCAAGCAGATCGGCGCGCTGGAAGCCAGCCTCGGTGGCAAGTTGTTTGAACGGGGGCGGCACGGTGCGGAACTCACACCGCTCGGCGAGCGTTTTCTGCCCGATGCGCAAGCGCTGGTACGCGACGCGAATGAAATCCTGTTGCGTGCGCGAGAAGCCAGCAGTGGGCGGCAAGGTCATCTGCGCGTCGGTATCTGTCTGTCCGTGCTGACGCTCGTGCCGCGGCTTATCGCCGATTTCCGCCGGCAATATCCCGGCGTGGCTGTCACGCTTAGCGATCTTTCTTCCGCCGAGCAAACGCGCCGCCTTCTCGCCGGCAAGCTGGATGCCGGGTTCCTACGCTTGCCGTCTATGGAAGGCCTGTCGTCGTTCAGCGTGATCGAGGAAGGACTCGCGCTGGCGTTGCCGCCACACCTTGGATACAAGCGGCTCCCGGCCGACCTGGGCGTGCTCAATGAAATCGGCTTCATCGCCTTGCAGCGCTCGCGCGGCCCTGGACTTGCTGCGCAGATCGACCGGTGGTGTCTCGAACGCCGTTTTGTACCGAATGTGACGCAGCAGGCTGAAGACGTACAGTCGGTCCTCGCGTCAGTTGCCGCGGGAGTGGGTATCGCATTTATTCCGTCGCACGCGCAGCAGTTACTGCGTGACGCAACGGTGCTGGAGCTTCGTGGCAAAGAGGCGAAGTGGCGCGTGGGACTCGCATGGCCATCCGCTCGCGACAATCCCCTGGCGACGCGCTTTGCCTCGTTCGTGCGCGCTGCAATGAAAGGCGTTTGATCCGCGCATCTTTATTGTTGCCAGAGACGGACGACGGTACAGCCCTTACGCGTCTTTCAGCCAGGGCATTTCCACCGGTGACACGACCAGATGCCGGGATTCCCGTTTCAGTTCGAAGATGAACCCGACCAGGATCATGGAGTCGGCGTACGGGATCGGGAATACGTGAGGATTGTCCGCGCTGAGCAGCGGGTGCGCCGGCGTATTGGCTGTCGTCGCGGCGTTGTCGCGAACGCTCTCCAGCTCGTCGACCATTGCCTGCCCACTGACTTTCAGGACGCGATTGCGCAGGTCGCTGAAGGGTTCGATGCGCGCCCCGTCTTCGTTGTATTCGGGCACTTCATAGATGAACCAGGACATGTGCGTCTCCAGTAAAAAGGGGGCCATTCTAGCAGCGGGCATAGCGCGCCTCCGTTTCATAACGGCGGAGATCGCGTCGCACGCTGCCCCCAATAATGAAAAACGGCTGAGACAAAAGTCTCATCCGGCTTGATGCTGCACTGCGGTGTGCCCTTCCGGAACCTGCATGCTAAAAGTCATCCTGAGCGCGCTACTCTGCGACGCGCACCGAGCCGACCGGAGACATTCATGCCCTATGTTCCGCAAGTGAGCCACATCGACCGGATTCGCAAGCTGATCGAAGGCCGGGGGCCTGATCGCGGCGGCGATGCCAGGCGGCTGGCTTCGTCATACCGGCGCTCGCTCGAGCAATATCATCTCGATCCTGGCCTGACAAAGGGGCCGCGCATTCTGACCGTGCCGGAATTACGCGACGTGCAGCATCGGGAAGAATCGGTTTTACGGGCCTCAGGAGAGTGTCTTTCGCGTCTGCACGAGACGGTTCGCGAAGCGGACTACTGCGTAATGCTGACCGATGCGCAGGGCGTGACGATCGATTATCGCGTTGACCGGGAACGGCGTCACGACTTCAAACGAGCGGGACTTTATCTGGGCTCCTGCTGGTCCGAGCGTGAAGAGGGGACCTGCGGCGTCGCGGCCGTGCTGCTCGATTCCCAACCGATCACGGTTCATAAGACGGATCATTTTCGCGCCGCTTTTACCACGTTGACCTGCAGCGCGTCGCCTATCTTCGGGCTCGACGGCGAGCTGATCGGCGTGCTGGACGCTTCTGCGATTCGCTCGCCTGACGAACGCGAAAGCCAGCGTCTGATCAACCACATCGTGCGGCATAGCGCGGTGTTGATCGAAGACAGTTTCTTTCTCGACGCGACCACGCATTGCTGGGTTTTGCTGGCGCATCGGAACCGCCACTACGTGGAAGCACAACCGGAGATTCTGATTGCCTTCGATGCGCGCGGCAATGCGGTCGCGGCAAACCGGCGGGCGAAGGAGTGCGTGCCGGGCCTCGACCGGCTGCCGCGACCAGTCTCCGAGCTATTCGATGTCCGCGCCGAACGTCTTCTGGATGTCAGGCCAGGCCGCGACATGGTCTCGATGAAATTTGCGGGCAATGGCTCGCCGCTTTATGCACGTGTTCGTCCCCCCGTCGTTCGCGCACAGCGGCACGCTGCGCCGAAGCCCCGGGATCCTGCCCGCGAGGCGCAACCCACACTCACCGATATCGACGCCCTTGAGCGCGATCGCATCGTCGCCGCCCTGACGGATGCGAAATGGCATCCGGACGAGACAGCCCAAACCCTGGGCATCTCGCGCGCGACGCTTTATAGACGGATCGCCAAGTTCGGCATTGTCCCGCCTCACCGGCGATAGCGGTCCACGGTTATCCAGCGGGCAAAGAACCCGCGCATTACTTCGACGTTTCACTAATCCGTATCGAATGGAGGAGCAACCATGCCTGAAAATAATGCAAGCCAGACTATTACCCATGTTCTGGAATCCCTGGAGTCGGCGCTTAAACGCGGGGATACCGCTGCGGGCGTCGCGTTGTTTCAACCGGAGTGCTATTGGCGCGATCTGGTTGCGTTCACCTGGAATATCAAAACCATGGAGGGCCGGGACCAGATCGGCGCCATGCTCGATGCACAACTCGACGCCATTAAACCCACGCGTCTGAGGCTCGCCGAAAATGAAGTACCGAGCGAAGCAGACGGTATAGCCCAGGCGTGGATCACGTTCGAAACGGAGGTCGCTCGCGGCAGCGGTTTTATCCGCGTGAAGGACGGCCTGATCTGGACCTTGCTGACCACCATGGGTGAGCTGAAGGGCCATGAAGAACCCAAAGGCAACCGCCGTCCGATGGGAGCGGAACATGGCGCGCGCATGGATCGAACGAGCTGGAAGGAACGTCGCGAAGCCGAAGCCCAGGCGCTCGGCCGCGCGGAGCAGCCGTACTGTTTGATCGTGGGCGGCGGGCAGGGCGGGATTGGACTGGGTGCGCGTCTGCGGCAACTGGGTGTGCCGACGATCATCGTCGATAAGAATCCACGTCCTGGCGACCAGTGGCGTAACCGCTACAAGTCATTGTGTCTGCATGATCCGGTCTGGTACGACCACATGCCTTATTTGCCGTTTCCGGATAACTGGCCGGTTTTCACGCCCAAGGACAAAATCGGCGACTGGCTCGAGATGTACACCAAGGTCATGGAGCTGAACTACTGGGGATCGACGGTTTGCAAATCCGCGCGCTACGACGAGGCGAAGGCGGAATGGGTGGTCGAGGTCGAGCATGACGGTGAGACGCTGACGCTGCGGCCCAGGCAGCTTGTGCTTGCCACGGGCATGTCCGGTAAGCCGAATGTCCCTTCGTTCAAAGGCATGGATGTGTTCAAGGGCGAGCAGCATCATTCGTCGAAACATCCTGGGCCGGATGCATACAAGGGCAAGAAAGTGGTCGTGATCGGCGCGAACAATTCCTCGCATGATATTTGCGCGGCGCTGTGGGAATCGGGCGTCGACGTCACGATGGTTCAGCGTTCGTCCACGCATATCGTCAAGTCCGATTCGCTGATGGAGTTTGCGCTCGGCGATCTGTATTCCGAGCGCGCGGTAGCGTCCGGCATGACCACGTCGAAAGCCGATCTGACGTTTGCATCGATCCCGTACAAGATCCTGCACACGTTTCAAAAGCCGGTATTCGATGCAATCAGAGAACGCGATGCCGAGTTCTACGATCGCCTGGAAAAACGCGGTTTCATGCTCGACTTTGGCGACGACGACTCCGGCCTCTTCATGAAATATCTTCGTCGCGGGTCGGGCTATTACATCGATGTCGGCGCCGCCGACCTTGTCGCGGACGGCAAGATCAAACTGAAGAGCGGCGTGGATGTGGTCGAACTGAAAGAGCACTCTGTCCTGCTAAGCGACGGCACTGAATTGGAGGCGGATCTCGTCGTCTACGCAACCGGCTACGGATCGATGAACGGCTGGGCCGCCGATCTCATCTCGCGTGAAGTGGCGGATAAAGTGGGCAAGGTGTGGGGGCTGGGTTCGAATACGACGAAAGACCCGGGACCGTGGGAAGGCGAGCAACGCAACATGTGGAAGCCTACGCAGCAGCCCGCCTTGTGGTTTCATGGCGGCAATCTGCATCAGTCGCGCCACTACTCCCAATACCTATCCCTGCAATTGAAGGCGCGGATGGAGGGCATTGCGACGCCGGTTTATGGCCTGCAGGAAGTGCACCACCTTTCCTGACGTCGGTGTGCTGTCGATGCGCGGACCCTTTCCATCCCAATGTTAAGAAGGCCGGGGTGGGAAAGCGACGCGCATCGACGCAATGCCGTTAATGCTTGATCAGCGCGTCGCCTTCCGGGGCGAAGCAGTACACACCCGTGCACCTGCAAAACACAACGAGTGGTTTAACCAGGATTGATTTCATCCTGGCTGCGCCGTGTAGTGCGAGGGCCGAGGATCCGCAGCGTGATAGCCACGACTATCAGTGCGGTTGCGATGATGCCGAACATGGCGCCGGCGCCTTGCTGGTTCAACACGGGGAGCAAGATAAAAGGCAGCATGCCACTCACGATGCGGGACAACGAATAAGTACTGCCGATGGCGGTTGAACGCACGCTGGCGGGAAAGATCTCCGACTGGTAGACGTGATACGCGTTGCTGAATACGTTCGAGGCACAGGTCGTCAACACGCCGAAGAGAACGATCAATCCCGAGTTGTTGGAGTAGGCGAAACCCAGGCCAAAAACCGCAATGGACAATATGGAGCCGATTACCAGGGTACGGCGCTCTATCCAGTTGAGTAGTGGAATCGAGAGTAAAGATCCGACCGGGTAGCCAAGGAACGACAAAGCGATAAACAGCGTTCCATCGGTGACGTCGAAGCCACGGCTTTTCACCACGGTGCTGGCCAGTGTGCCGAAACCGTAGTAGCCAAATCCCTGGAGCGAATGGAAGATGATCAACATCAGGTAGCGCGTGTTGTAGGGAGACCGGCGCAGCAAGGCGACGCGCTCGCCCAGCGTCATCGGATTTCGCTTGACGGTTGTTTCAGGCGAGATGACCGAAACCGTCACGCCCGCACTGGCGGCAAAGCGCCGAAGCATGGCGTGCGCCTCTTCGACGCGACCCTGCGCCAGTAGCCAGCGCGGGCTTTCGGGCAGCTTATGTTGCACGAGCAGAACCAGTACTGCGCCCAGGCTGCCGATCACCAGAATAACGCGCCAGCCCGCCACGGCGCCAAAGTGCAGAGGATTGAGCCAAAGCGCCAGGAATCCGACCAGTGGTACGGCAACGTACGAGGCGGTATACGCCCATGCGGCCATTCGCCCGCGACGTTCCTTGGGCAGAATCTCGGACAGAAAACTATCGGCAACAGGATAGATCGCTCCTACGCCAATGCCGGTGAGGAAGCGGCAAATCACTAGCATTTCGGCATTGATCGAGAATGCGCCGATCAGCGAAAAGCCGCTGTACCAGATCAGATTGAATAAGAAAGCTTTGCGACGGCCGATCCGGTCGGCCATGCTGCCCAGAAAAAATGCACCAAAGAACATGCCGATAAACGCCGAAGCCAGCAGCAGCTTGAAATCTGTGCTGTGTCTATCGATACCGTACTCTCCCTGCAGCGCCGCACCGATTGAGCTGACAAGAAAAATTTCGAACATATCGAAGAACAAGCCGATGCCGATCACCCACACCACAAATCGATGTAGCGAACCCGCAGGCATGTTATCCATCCAGCCGCCCAGTGTGGTGGCGCCAGCATGAAGGGTGTGTGCATCGTCGGCTACGGTGCGCGGGTCGGATGAAGCAATGCGCGCAGGGGCGGCCGCATTTCTGCCGGCGTCCAGATTGCTGGTGTTCATGTTTGTCTCCGTTTCTCTGTTTTCGGGTCGGCTTATGCGCCGTTCACCACGTTGATTGATACGCAGGCGATGTCGTCGCATCACCCCATCAGTTCGGATATCTCGATCAGATTCAGATCGGGATCTCGCACATACACGGAGCGAATCTTCTGCGTGGCGCCGGTGCGCGCAACTGGGCCTTCGACAATCGGCCATTCGCAGCGGGCGAGATGCGCCATCACTTCGTCGAGTGGAACGGTGGCGATGAAGCACAGGTCGAGCGCGCCCGGCACGGGAACATGGGCCTTCGGTTCGAATTCAGCGCCGCGCACGTGGACGTTGATCTTCTGATTGCCGAAGCGAAATGCAATACGTCCCTCGCCAAACGTCTCGAGTTGCATCTGCATGACCTCGGTGTAGAAGCGCTTCGTTGCAGCGAAGTCGACGCAGGTGAGTACGAGATGATCGAGATGGTCGATGAGTGCCATGTCATGCTCCTGATGAAAATGCGCGTTGTTCCGGCAGGCCGTCAGCCGCGCTGCAAGGCATCGTGTGCAGATCAAGACGCCGTCCGGCCTTGAGCAACTGGCTCGGCACGTCGTGGCCGATCAGTCCAGGAAGCAGCGCGGAGGCGGACAGCACGGCGGCGAGATCCACGCCGGTGTCGTAGCCGTCGAGTTCGAGCATGTGCACCAGTTCCTCGGTGCAGACGTTGCCCGTTGCACCCGGCGCGTAGGGACATCCGCCGAGACCGCCGAGCGACGCGTCGAAGCGGTCGATGCCGGCATCCAGTGCGGCGAGCGTGTTGGCGAGCGCCATGCCGCGCGTGTTATGAAAATGCAGCGTGAGTTCGAGCGCGGCGAAGCGCTCGCGCGCGGCTGCGCACAGCACGCCCACCTGCGATGGGTAGGCCATGCCGGTGGTGTCGCACAAGGTCACGCCATGCACGCCGAGATCGGCGAAGCGCTGTATCCAGTCCAGCACGTCGGCCTGTTCGATATCGCCTTCCATGGGACAGCCCATTGCTGTGGACAGCGACACGTTGATTGCAACCCTGGTTTGCCTGACCACGCCGATCACGTCACGCAACTGGGCGAACGATTGCTCTCGGCTCATGCGCAAGTTCGCGCGATTGTGGCTCTCGCTAACCGACATCACGAGATTGACTTCGTCGACGCCGCACGACAGCGCGCGCTCGGCGCCGCGCAGATTCGGAACGAGCACGGTATAGACCACGCCTTGACGTCGTGCGATCCGTTGCATCACGGCTTCCGCATCGCGCAAGGCGGGAATCGCTTTCAGCGAGGTGAACGAGGTCACTTCGATTTTGGCGTAACCGCACGTGCTCAGACGATCGATCAGTTCGATTTTGGCGTCGGTGTCGACGAACCGGGCCTCGTTCTGGAAGCCGTCGCGGGTGGCGACTTCCTGGATATACAGACGCTTGCTGCTCATGCTGTGCCCCTGTTCAGATGATGCCGCGTGCGCGCCAGGCGTCGCGGGTCGTCGGGCCGATGCCGAGGTTTTCCAGCACCGCGTCGGTGTGCTGGCCGAGCGTGGGCGCGTGGGTGTTCACTGTACCCGGCGTCGCGCTCAGTTTCGGGACGATGCCTGGCACCTGCACCGGCGTGCCGTCGGGGAGCCGGGCGTCGAGAATCATGTCGCGCGCGTGATAATGCGGGTCGCTCGCAATGTCGGCGACGTCGTAGATTTTTCCGGCGGGAATGCGCGCTTCATTGAGTGCGGCGAGCACGTCGTCGAGCGTGCGGTGGTGGGTCCAGTCGGCGATCGCGGCATCCAGCCGCTCGACGTTCTTCACGCGGCCATCGTTCTGGGCGAGTGCGGGATCGTCGGCTAGGTCCTGACGGCCGATCAGTTCCATCAGACGCCGGAAAATGCTGTCGCCATTGCCTGCGATCAGCGCATATTTGCCGTCGCTGCAGCGATAGGCATTCGACGGCGCGATCCCAGGCAGGCTGCTACCCGCCGGCTGACGCACGGCGCCGAATGCCGAGTACTCGGGCAGCAGGCTTTCCATCGTGTTGAAAACCGACTCGTAGAGGGCGACGTCGATCATCTGGCCCGCACCGCCGTTCTGGTCGCGATGGCGCAGCGCGAGCAGGATGCCGATCACGCCATGCAAGGCGGAGAGGGAGTCGCCGATGGAGATGCCCACGCGCACAGGCGTGCGCCCGGTTTCGCCGCTCAGATGCCGCAAGCCGCCCATCGCTTCGCCGATGACACCGAAGCCGGGACGGTCGCGATAAGGGCCGGTCTGCCCATAGCCGGATACGCGCAGCATCACGAGGCCTGGATTCAGCGCGTGCAGTTCATCCCAGCCGAGGCCCCATTTTTCGAGCGTGCCGGGACGAAAGTTTTCGATCAGCACGTCGCTCTGCGCGACCAGTTGGCGAACCACGTCCTGGCCTTCGGATGAGCGAAGATCGAGCGTAACGGATTCCTTGTTGCGCGATTGCGCCGCCCACCAGACAGACGTGCCTTCATGCAGCAGGCGCCATTTGCGCAGCGGGTCGCCCGTGCCGGGCGGTTCGATCTTGATGACGTGCGCGCCGAACTCGGCGAGCATTTTTCCGGCGAAGGGGCCGGCGATGAGCTGGCCCATTTCGAGCACGCGAACGCCGTCTAACGGCTTCGTCATGGTTGTCTCCTTGCAAACGTCGTTCTCTTGACGCTCACTTTGCGACAAACCGCGCGTGCTGATAATCAATGGATTCTCAATGACCCTTTCCATTCTGGAAAGGGTCGGCGAGATTAACCGCCGGTGCGGCCGGACATGAAGTCGAAAAGGCGCAGCGCTTCAGGCGACAGCGTTTCGCGCGACAGTGTGCCGATCCACAAGGTGCGCCGCGCCCACGCGTCGGTGAGTTTCACGGCGCGCAGGCCGGCTGCGAGAAAGTCGGCGCGCACCGCGTCCTCGGGCAATACGCCGATGCCGAGCCCGTGCTCGATCATCCGGCAGATGCCGTCGAAGCTGTGCACCTGGATGCGCAACTTGAGTACGCGGTCCGCACTGAATGCGGCATCGAGCAGCCGCGTGAGCAGTGAACTGCCTTCGTTCAGGCCGACGTAGTCGAAGTCGAGCGTATCGGCGAAGGCCACTTCTTTGAGGGCAGCGAGGGGATGGTCGTTCGGCACCAGCAGCACGAGCGTGTCCTGACGATACACGGCCTTGTCGATATCCGGCGCCAGCACGTTGTCCGCAAAGATACCGATGTCGGCGTCGCCGTTGCGGATCGCCGTGACGATCTCGCCGCTCAAGCGCTCCTCCAGCGAGATCTTCACGCTGGGGTTGTCGGAGAGAAAAGCCTGCACATCGTGCGGCAGGAACTGGATGACCGACGACGTGTTGGCCCAGACCCGCACGTGTCCGCGCACGCCGGCGGCGTAGTCGCTCATCTCGTTGGCCATGCGATTCACACGGTCGACGACTTGCCGCGCATGCGCGAGCAACCCTTTGCCGGCGGCAGTCAGTTCGATGCCGCGCGGCTGCCGCAGCATTAGCGTGCAATCGATGCTGCGCTCCAGGTCGGCCATGCGCTTGCTGACCGCCGACAACGTCATGCACGTACGCTCGGCTGCTTTCGTCAGGCTGCCAAGTTCTGCTACGACGATGAAAACGCGCAGTGATTGCAGGTCGTAATGTGAGGAGCGGGTCATGGGTGTGTGGCATTGAGCGAGCGGGAAGCCGACAGCCTGCTCGCCGGATCGTGGCTTGACGGACTGACTTCGTGTGAAAGCATAGCAGGGGTGGGGAGCCGCCGGCCTCACGCATTGCGTGGCACGGGACAGCGCGAGCCGTTCGCCTGCTTGACCAATCTGAGCGTCACCGTACAGACTTGCCGGGTCAGCCGCACGATTCTGAAGGCTCAACGATCTGCTGCCGCATGTCCTCGAAGTTCTCGAGCAATCCAGCAGAACGATCGCACCACGACGATGAAACCGTTCGTTCTCCGCATGCTGACCGCTCTTGCACCGCTCGGTGTGGGATTCTCTTCAGCCGTGTGCAACGCCTATGCGCTCGATGCACAACTGGACTGTCAATCGAGCCCGCATGACTTCATTGCTCCGCTGCTGAATGAGCAGTCGATCGATCCGAAGCCCATGCGAGTCGAAGCGGACTCGGTCAACGCATTTCGACCCACACGCGGCAGCAATCTCACGGCATTCGGTTTTCGTGTCTATGCCGTTTTCGGGTATGAGCAGGATGACCCCATGTTCAAGAAAGGCAGCGGTCGGCCGGTTGAGTCTTCGATATATGGCGTGGTGGTTACCGGCTCTACCGCGTCGGTCGAGGCACGCGTACGCCAGGCGGGCAGCAAGGCTGTCATTCACGAAGTGATGCCGCTTGTTCTCACAGCCGTTTTCTGCAACGGGCAGTAAGTTGTCGATAGGTAGGAATCCTGCCAGGCGTGAGCGGACTCATACGCAAGCAACGGGCGGGACCTTTCGGCCCGCCCGTTATCCGTACGGCAATCTTTCGACAGCGCGTTTGCCGCTTCTGATCAATCAGCCCTTTGCCCACGCAGCGGCCGTGGCAACCGCGAAGTCCCGATAGGATCTTGGCTGCCGCCCGAGCAGCGCAGCCAGACGATCCACTTCCGCTTTCGAAGCGACCGCGCCGTCCTGTTGATACCGGCGCATCATCAGGCGCATATCGTAGGCGAGCCACCCCGGCGCGACCGCCTTGAGACGCTGTTCGAGCGTGTCGAGATCGTCGCCGCCGTAGCGGACCGGACGGTCCAGCGCCTCGGCCCAGATCGCGGTGATGGTGTCCGACGTCAGCGCGTCGGGACCCACGAGTTCGTACGTTTCACGCGGCAGTGCGCCGGCGGCGCGCTCGCGGCGAAGGAGTTCGCGTGCCGCGGCTTCACCGATATCGCGAACGTCGACCATCGAGATACCTTTGCCGCCGATCGGCATGCCGTAGACGCCGTGTGTCAGCAGCGGGTCTTTCTGCCTGACGTCGTTCTGGATGAAGTAGGCGGGGCGCAGCACCGTTGCCGGGAGGTTGTCGTGCTCGATCATGCGTTCGACTGTGTGCTTGCCGGTGAAGTGAGGCACGTCGACATATTCCGCGCCTTTGAAAACCGACAGATAAACAATGCCCTTCACGCCGGCCTCCCGCGCGACGCTCAAGGTCTGCAGCGCCTGGGTCAGTTCGTCCGCGGCATTGGGGGCCAGCAGGAACAAGGTGCTGACGCCGTTCATTGCGCGCCGTACGGTGTCGATGTCGGACAGGTCGCCCTTGATTGCGGTGACGCCATCGGGAAATTGCGCTTTCTCCGGCGAGCGGGTCAGTGCCCGCACTTCGGCGCCGCTGCCGTTCAGATGATCGAGAACCTGCTTGCCGATCACGCCTGTGCTGCCAGTTACGAGGATTGCCATGATTTTCTCCTGGGGGTTGAGTGGACTGGGTGAGTCCGTGAGACGAACAATAGTCGTTCCATTGAGTGGCCGAAAGTGCCAGAATCAAGACGCCTCGTCTCATATTTGGAACGATTATGGATTTGACTTCGCTGGCGGATTTCAATGCCGTCGCACTGCACGGCGGATTTGGGCCGGCCAGCCGCGCGCTCGACCGTCCCAAGGCCACGCTGTCGCGGCGTGTGGCCGAACTGGAGGAGGAGCTCGGCGTGCGGCTGATCGAGCGGGGCGCGCGCAGGCTGCGTCTGACCGAGGAAGGTCTCGCACTCCACGAGCGCACGCGCGGGCTCATGACGGAGATTCAGGAGGCGGGTGAAGCGGTCGCGTCGCGTGCACCGGTTCCGCGTGGGCGGTTGCGTATCAGCGCGCCGGTCGTTTTCGCGCATGTCGTGCTTTGTCGGATCGCGGCGCGCTTTGCCCTGGCCTATCCGCAGGTCGAGCTCGAAGTCATTGCGGAAGATCGTGTTTCGGATCCGGTGGAGGACGGGTACGACCTCGTGATCCGTATCAATCCATCGCATGACGAGCGGCTCGTAGGGCGGCGCATTCTTGGTGACGAGCGCCTCGTGGTCGCTTCGCCGAGCATGTCGATACCGTCGATGCCCGCAGGCGACATCGGCGAGCTGCAGGTGCCGGCGGTGGTGTCGGTCGCGGCGCATGGCGGCGAGTTTTGGAACATGCACGCGGAAGGCGGCGGTGTAAGGGTGATCAATCCGATGCCGGTGCTGCGCCTGTCATCGCTATTGATGGTGCGCGAGGCGGTGTTGCAGGGCGTAGGCGCGGCGCTCCTGCCGCGCTTGCTGGTCGAGCAGGACGTGCAGGCGGGACGGCTCGTTTGCTGGGGGGCGGAGGCGGGTTCGCCCGTAGAAATCTGGGCGCTTTATAGTTCGCGCCGTTTGCTGAGCGCCAAAGTCCGGGCGTTTATGGACATGCTGAAACCGGATTCAGCCAGGTTCTGACGGACCATTCGTCGAGCGGGACAAGCGCGGGCAAACTCACGGAGCATGCCGGCGCCATGTACCAGGCTGCGGACCTCGGATGCCAGTCCATTTTGCCGATAGTTGTCGATAGATATGCGCAGCGCGCCGACAGGCATCGCGCTGGAAAATGTTAAATGCAATCGAATGTCTTTCATTCGCCATGGCGAAAATGCGTCGGCGTCTGATTCAATGACATCGAAAGCGCGAAACTATATCCCGAATCGTTTCAATTCAATAACGCGCCGCGGTCTCTGGACGGAGGGGCGTGCTCCTCCGCGTTAATTAATTATGTTTTTTTCAGAATTTTATTTGACACGTTATAGCAATAAGCTGGGCGATATTCGCGAATTTGCGAATGGCTTGCAAACATATGCTCGCTGCATTTCTTACGATTCACCCGGTGATTCACGGTGATTTATGTTTTCAAGAAGCAACTGTCAGGAGAGCATCGCTCATGGTTAAAAAACGAATTCGTGCCGCACTGCTTGGCGCATTGATCGCCGTGCTTGCGCCAGTGTGTCAGGCGCAATACACCACCGACTGGCTGGCGAATACATTCGGCACCCTTGCCACCCACGTGGGCAACACCGCGCGCTCGATGTGGGTCGCGCCCGAAGGCGTGATCTACACGGCCTCCCTATGGGATGAAAACGAAGGTGGCGTCGCGCTATACCAGAACGGCCAGAGCATCGGTTCCATCGGCATCAACAGCGAGTTTCAGGGGTCGGCTATCACGGGGAATGCCACCTCGATCTTCGCCGCGTTGCAGTACAGCACCGTGTACGGCAGCGGGGCGGTAGGACGATACAACCGCACGACTCAGAAACGCGATCTCCTCATCCAGGTCAGCACGTGGAACGCCGTCAAGCGGGGCGATGTCATCACCGGACTCGCAACCGCCGGCTCACTCCTCTATGCAAGCGATGTTTTCGGCAATCGCGTGCGGGTCTACACCACCGACGGCGCGTGGCAGCAGGACATCAGCGTAGCGAGTCCCGGTGCACTCGCTTTGGATAGCGCGGGGAATCTCTGGGTCGCGCAGCAAAGCGCGGCCAAAGTCGTCGAATTCAGTCCGGCCGGCGCACTGCTGAACACCATCCAGATGCCCGCGGCCTCACGGCCGTCCGCGCTGTACTTCGACGCATCGACAGGGCAACTCATGGTTGGCGACCAGGGCCCCGACATGAATATCAAGCTCTTCAACATCTCGGGTAGCCCGACCCAGGTCGGCACGTTCGGCATTCAAGGCGGATATCTCGACACCACCACAGGCATCAAAGGTCAGGTTGGCGACAAGCGCTTCACGCGTGTTACCGGCATCGGCAGAGATGCAGCCGGCACCCTGTATGTGCTCAACAACCCATGGGGCGGAGGCTGGGATCTTGGCCGCAATGGCGCCACCGACATTCACGCGTATAACAGTGCCGGCATCCTGCAATGGAAGCTTCAGTCCCTCAACTTCGAGGCGGTCGCGGCGCCGGACCCGGTGACGGACGCCACGTACTTCTATAGCGGCACCAACATTTATACCGGCACTGCTGGCGGCACGTTTGTCGCGAACACCGTCGATCCGTTCAGCTATCCGTCCGACCCTCGCCTCAACATGAACGATACCCAGCGCGACGAGCATTTCGGTCAGCTCGTCAGCGTCGGCGGAAACCGGATTCTCGTCGCATCAGGCCAGAACCCGGGTATCTTTTACTTTTTCCATTTCAATCCTGCGAGCGGCTACATCGCCATTCCCGACGCGTCGATTCCTGGCACCGCGTTCAATACGACGCTGTCGGTCACCGGTGGATTTTGCATCGATAGCCGGGGCGACGTGTGGGCCGGTCTGGACAGAACGAATCACATTTACCACTACCCGCTGACCAGTTTCGACGGTGAAGGCAAGCCGACATGGGGGCCGGGAATCGCCATCTCCATTCCGCAGAGCATCCGGCCGTTGACACGCATCATCTACCTGCCGGAGAGCGACACCATGATTCTCGCGCAAGGCATTGCCGGGAGCTGGGACTGGACGGCGATTCAATCGAGGATCGAGGTGTATCACGGCTGGAGCGCGGGCAACACGACGAAGCCCAATCCGGTGATCACTCTCACGAGTGCCAATCCCAAGTCGATCACGGCAGCCGGGAATTATCTTTTCGTCGGCTACGTGCATACGGTGCCCAACATCGACGCCTTCAATCTCACGACAGGCAACCTCGATACGACGCTGACCAACTCGAGCGCGGGTACGGTGGACGTGGGCAACGACGTGGATTCGATGTATGGTCTCAGGGCCTACCTCAGGTCGGCCGGTGAGTACGTGATCACGAAAGACAACTACAACGGTTCCAGCATGATCGTTTATCGTTGGACACCTTGACCGGCTTACTTTGGGGTCGTCCCAACGGTCGCAACCGTTCGACAAACGTCAATTCAAAGCGCCCATGCAACGACGCAGATTCTTTGGATCAATCGGTCTATTAGCTGCCGGGTTAGTGTCGAAAGGCGCCGGTGCCGCTTCGCCGGCATCGGCGCCCGTCGAACCTGCTCCGTTCATGCCGGGTAGCGGGATGAGCGCCACCCAGGCCGTGCGTCATTGTCTGGGCCGTATCGAAGCGATCGACCGGCGTGGCCCGCGGTTGCGCAGCATGATCGAACTGAATCCCGACGCCATGCGGATCGCGGCCGCGATGGACGGCGAGCGCGACAGGGGGCAGCGTCGCGGCCCGCTGCATGGCGTGCCCGTCGTTATTAAGGACAACATTGCAACCGGCGACCGGATGGCGACAACGGCAGGTTCGCTGGCCCTCGACGGCGTTCGCGCAACCCGCGATGCCGATCTCGTGCGCCGTCTGCGTGAAGCGGGCGTGGTGATCATCGGCAAGACGAATTTGAGCGAATGGGCGAACATCCGCTCCACGCGCTCGACTAGCGGCTGGAGTGCGCGCGGCGGACTGACGCGCAATCCCTATGCGCTGGACAGGAATACTAGCGGATCGAGTTCCGGCTCCGCGGCGGCTGTCGCGGCGGGTTTGGCGGCGATGGCGATCGGCACCGAAACAGACGGATCGATTGTGTCTCCTGCGTCGATCTGCGGCGTGGTCGGACTCAAGCCGACCGTCGGACGGGTAAGCCGCGACGGCATCATTCCAATCTCGCACACGCAGGACACGCCCGGTCCGATTACCCGCTCTGTGCATGACGCAGCGTTGCTGCTTTCGGCGCTTGCCGGACCGGATGCGCGTGATCCGCAAACGTCGGCAGCACCCGCACCGGACGACTACGTGCGAGCGTTGAACAAGGACGCGTTGAAAGGCGCACGGATTGGCGTTGCGCGAGCGTTTTTCACGGATCACGACGAAGTCGACCAGCAGATCGAACTGGCGATCGCGCAACTGCGGCTGCTCGGCGCCGAAGTGGTTGATCCCGTCGACCTGCCGCACGTTAGTTACGACAAGGAAGAGTTGTCCGTCTTGCTGCATGAGTTCAAGCACGATCTGCCGCTGTGGCTCGACACGTTCGCGCCGCATGCGCAGGTTCGCAATCTCGCCGATCTGATCGCTTTCAACAACGCGCATCGCAATCGTGAACGGCCTTACTTCGGCCAGGAGCTTTTCACACAAGCTGAAGCCCTGGGCGGCCTCGATAGCGACGTGTATCAGCGTGCGCTGGCAACTTGCCGCACGCAATCCCGTGACGAAGGTTTGGACCGTGTGTTCCGTCAGCATGGTCTGGATGCGATCGTCGCGCCGACGGGCGGGACCGCGTGGCTGACGGACTTCGTCAACGGTGACAGCAATAACGGCGGCTTTTCAACGCCGGCCGCGGTGGCCGGCTATCCGCATCTGACCGTGCCGGCCGGGCAAGTGCGTGGTCTGCCGGTGGGGTTGTCGTTTGTCGGACCTGCCTGGAGCGAAGCGCGGTTATTGGCATTGGGTTATGCGTTCGAGCAGGCGACCCAGTGGCGCAGGGAACCACAGTTTCTGACGCATACCGCTGTGCCTCCCGCAGTGCTCTAACCGGCATCTGCTTATTGTTCATACAAATATAATTCAGGTATCTTATTCAAGAAAGTTAATCGACCTTTTTTCCTGGATTCCAGCGCCTCCGTCTGCCGGTCATGGCAATACTTGCCATCTACCCCGTACGTAGGCACTTGTTCGCAAAGGGTTTAATCCCGCAAAGGTTGGCGGGAGCGCTTGTTTTCTTTTGAATTGAAGATTTGAAAAACCAACCAGATAAAAGTCTTTTTCTGGAAATTTATGGAAGTAATTGGCAAAAAAAAGCCGACACAGTGTGTCGGCCGGAAAGACTCTGGCGTCCGAGGATTGCATGCCAGAACCTGAGAGACGGTAGTCAGTCAAACTTACGGATGATGGCGCGAAGCGCGGGAATTTTTTCCGTGTACTAAGCGTAACTTTGCGTTGATAGCGCAGCTGTGGCACAGGTTTATCGTTGTGTAAGCCAAGTTCGCTGGGGAGAGATCATAAACCAAAAGCATGAACTGAGCATAAAGCCGCCAAAAAATTTTGTCGGTCGGAAGCCCCCGAATTCATGCATCGGAGCATCCTGATATTCGTGTAGGGATTTCCTTAGTTGGATTCTATTCCGTACTAATGTGATGCCTGATCGCATAGCGAATCAATTCCGAATTATTGCTGAGCCCGAGTTTTTGCATGAGGCGCATTTTATGTGTGCTGATGGTCTTCGCGCTGAGCGCAAACGCTTCCGCGATGTCGTTGATGCTCTTTCCCGCAGCAAGGGCTTGCAGCACCTGAAATTCGCGATCGGACAGAATGTCGTGCGGCGGGGTGTCGCCGGACTGAGTCCCGAAGATCATTGAGTCCACCAGCTTCGGATCGATGAATCTTCCGCCTTCGGCCAGCTTGCGAATCGCGGTGAGCAGGATATCCGGATCGCTGTCTTTGGTGAGGTAGCCGGTTGCGCCCGCGCGCAGAGCGCGCGAGACGACCTGAGCCTCGTTATGAATGCTCAGCACGAGCACGGGCAGGCTGGTGTACTCCGTCCTGATGCGCCGGATCAGGTCGATGCCGCTAATGCCCGGCATCGTCATATCGAGCAGCAGCAGGTCGGGGCAGCGCGCGCGTAGTTTATCGAGTACTTCGGCGCCTTCGGCCGCTTCATCGGCAACGATCATGTCGGTGGTGGTCGCGATGATCTGCTTCAGGCCACCTCGCACGATCGCATGGTCGTCTGCAATGAGGATTTTTATCATGTGTTTTTCTCGGTCCAGAGCGGGACGTGGATAGGGATGATTATGCTCGTGCCGGGCGCGCTCCCGTTCTGCAATCTGCGGCCAGTCGTCATTCATGGTTTGCGCTTCCTCTCGAGAAGTTTCTCGACGAGCAGCAGAATCGCTTTTGACTGATAGTCTTTTACGAGTGCGCGCAACTCCGTTGCCAAAGCCAGATTGTGCTCGTCGAGCGCCGCCATTCTGTCGGCCCAATCGGCAATCGCGCGCATATCACCCAGACGGGCGAGGCGATGCAGGTTGTCGAGTTCGTCGTCGGGCAATACGTGAGAGGTCGTGCTCGATATCTCGGGTTGTGGTGGGCTGGCTGTCGGCGAGTACGTCCATTCCAGCGCCAGCAAGTCGGCCAGATGCGCCTGCAGCCGGTCGAAGTCGATGGGCTTGGACAGGAAGGCGTTTGCGCCCGCGTCGGTGCTTCGCTTCTTGTCGCTCCAGGAAGGGTTCGCCGAGACGGCGATGATCGGAATATCGCCGAGTCCCGGTAGTCGGCGCAATCTGCGTGTCGTTTCCAGTCCGTCCATTTCCGGCATCAGGATGTCGGTCATAATCAGCGACGGCGCAGCGCTGCCCGCCTTCGCAAGTCCTTCATGCCCGCTGGCGGCTTCCAGCGTGTCAAAGCCCAGTTGTTCCAGAAACTCGATCACGACCGCCCGATTGACGGGTTCGTCGTCGATCATCAGTACTTTGCGGCGTGGGCCGGTATAGCCGGTCACGTGCCGCGCGGCCGGGGTGGCCGGGTCGATGCGTGCCGTGGACGCGTCGGCCACGGCCGGCAGGAGATCGAACCAGAAGGCGCTGCCGTGCGCCACGGTGCTTTCCACGTGGATCTCGCCACCCATCGCCCGTACGAACTGCTGGCTGATCGCAAGACCGAGCCCTGCGCCGCCGGCGCGCCGTTCCGGGCTGCCGGCCTGCTCGAAAGGCTCGAAAATCGCGCGGAGCCGGTCGGCAGGAATGCCGATCCCGGAATCGCGCACGCAGAAGCGTACCGCGCCCGCGGGCGTACGGGTGACTTGCAGGCTGACCCATCCTGTGTCCGTGAATCTGATCGCATTAGCCAGCAGATTGAGCAGTACCTGCCGTAAGCGGCGCTCGTCCGCCCGCACTGCGCAGCCCAGGTCGGCGGCCGACTCGCAGCGGAATCGCAGGCGCTTTTGCTCTGCCTTCACGCCGATGATGTCGCGAATCGTATCGAGGACGCCCGGCAGCGAGACATCGGCCATCTCGATGCGCAGCTTGCCGGCTTCGATACGCGCGAAGTCGAGCGTATCCTCGATCAGCGTCAGCAGATGCTCGCCGCTACGGTGGATAACTTCGATCGCGTTGCGTTGACGCTCGCTCTGTTTGCTGTCGCGCAGCAAGATCTGCGTATAACCAAGGATGCCATTCAGCGGCGTGCGCAATTCATGGCTCATGTTCGCGAGGAACTCGCTCTTGGCGCGGTTGGCGGCTTCGGCCAGATGCCGCGCTTCCCGCTGCGCGGTGGCGTCGCGTTCGGCGAGATAGGCGTCGTGCAGCCGCGCGCCCATGCTGTTGAACGCGCTGACCACGCGATCGAGTTCGTCCGGCCGGCTCGGCTGGCGGCGCGGCAGAACGAACGGCTTCGGCGCCGCGCGGAAATCGTATTCTCCGACCAGGCGGGCAATCGTGGCGAGATGCCGGGTCACGAGGCGCGAGAAGATGTAGATGGTGAACAGCGCCACGATGAACGTGTAGGCAGCCTGACTGATCAGAATGACCAGCGCGGTTTGCGTCAGCGCTTGATAGAGGTTCGCAAGCGTCGCTTGCACGTAGAGGGTGCCGATCTTCTGAGGAGTCCCGTGGATGGGATAGAAGATCGGAAATTCGCGGGATATCACGGCGCCCGTCTTGCGGCTGCCCGCCGTCACCACCATCGGCGTCGCGCTCGATCCGGTCTCGCGAACCTCGGCCGCGCACATGTCGGCAAGCCGCAGGATGCCGTTCAGTTGAAGCTGAAGTTCGGTGCGATTGAGCTGCCACAGACCTTCGCCAAGGCTGTCGCGATTGCTTCTATCGATGTCTGACAAACGTGTTTCAATCAGCTCGACGCCGCGGCTATAGTCGCGATAGAGCTGTAGCGCGGTCAGCAGGAGCGTTATCGCGCAGCTGAATAGCAGCACGGTAGCCAATAGCCGGAAAACCACGCTGTGCCTGAATCGGCCGGTTGTGGCAAAGAGTGAACCAAAACTATTCACCGCCATATTTCCCCGCGAGTGCCGTGATTTTTGTATCTGTATTCTGCACTCGTGGCGGAATCGTGGTCTATAAGGGGCCGTCGAGGAGATCCGCCATTGCAGCCGCCGGCATTTGACCCGCTGCGCTTGCGTGCCGCGCTCGCATCCACGTGACGCCCGCGCCATTCGCAGTAGCGGCGCCATGTGGCACAGGCTCTCCGACAATTTCGCGCGCGCTGCCGATCAATTCGCGCAACATGGTCCAGTCGCGCGTATCGATTTTTCCCGTCTGGAATTGACACAAATCCGACATGGCGTCGGCCAGCCGCTTGATCGCAACCGGATCGTGACTGGTGAGCGGCCAGCAGTGCAAAAGATAGGCGAGCGGTACCCGTTTTCTTTCCTCACACCAAAGTTCGAATAGACCGGCGCACAGCGCGTCGATGCGCTTGACGGTTTCTTTGCGAGGCAAAAAGTAGTCGGTCATGGCGGCGGTCCGGCGACGGAGTGCGATGAACTACTTTAAACGCCTCGCCCGGGTGTTACCGTCAGGCAGTCCGGACTATGGGCCGCTGGTTCCCTGATTTTCCGGTCAGGAAATCCTTAGCGCCTATAGTCCTCCATCCCCCTGAATTAGTTACCGCTTCCTTCTCGCTTCTTTCCGCCGAATGGATCGAGCCAGAGTTCCTTGCGATCCAATGGCACCCATGACGGGAGAGCGGGATTCTTCAAATCGATCAGCACACGGCGCTCGAGGTGCAGATCCGCGATGCCTTGCGCGAAGTGCTCACGGAACAGCGCCTCAAAACTCCCGTCCTTCAGCATGGCTTCGAGCCCGTCTCTAATCCGCCTCGCCAGCAGCGGCTCGGTTTTGCTGACGTAGAAGAATTGCGCATAAGGGTACCGGATCAGCAGATGAGAGTCGATTCTCATATTTGGATAGCTGGCCTGAAAAGCCTTCAATTCATGGGTGATCTCCACCACGCCGCGCGGGAAGATGTCGAAGCGATGATCGGCCAGCATCATGAAAAGCAGGTCGTAGCGGCTGGCGGTAACGAGCGGAACACCGGCGAGGCGATAGATGGGGACGTCGCCCCAATCCTGACCCTGGCCGACGCTGAGTGTGCGCAGACCCTGGAGGTCGTGGATCGTGTCGAGCTTTGCCTGCTCGTCCTGATTGATGAGCGCCACGCGATAGCCGAGCAGGCCACGGTCGATCGGAATCGGCACCGGAATCGCAGCCGCGTCGAGTTCCGGGTGTCCGGGTTCGCTCGCCACGACGTTGATCACGCGGCCCGATATCACTTCGTCGGCCTCGCGCTGGGCCGACATCGGCGAAAAATAGTCGTCGATGACGTAGGGGCCGTAGGTCGGTATGGTGTGATTCAGCGCGGTGATGAGAAAGGCCCACCGGCCCTCTCGCACAACGTCCCCGGATACGCGAAGAATCCGGACGTGAGTGGGGGCGGCAGTCGACGCGCCGGACGCGCCAATGTTGCCGAGGGCCGGGTTCAATAGGGCGCAGGCAATCAAGGAGAGCACCATTGACAGTTTGAAGCATCCGCGGGATCTGAAACGGCGGATTCCATCAATGTGATCGAGGACGAACATGAGTAGCCTGAACCGGAAACGACGGGTAAGCCGCAGTATGGGTTCGAGCGGCGGCTTTGGCCAAATTCGGCAACGAATTGAGCCGTGGATCGCAATGAAGTGACGAAGAAGATCGTCGCCGAAAAGTCGGGGTGTACAGGTCGTATCGATCGGCTTGCCTGGAGCTCAGCAGACCCTGCCACTCTGGCGCTATGCTAGCGGCTTCGGCTACTTCGAGGAGCAACTGATGCAACGGACTGCAGGATCGATGATCACATTTAACCGCCCTGACGGCAAAGACATCCAGGGTTATCTGGCGAAGCCACAGAAGCTGGAGGGAGCGCCTGCCGTCGTCGTGATTCAGGAATGGTGGGGCTTGAACGACCAGATTCGCGGCGTGGCGGACCGGCTCGCGCAGGCCGGCTATCTGGCGCTGGTGCCCGATCTCTTCCGCGGCAAGTCGACGGTCGAAGAGGCGGAGGCGAACCATTTGCTGAGCGCCCTCGACTTCGGCGATGCCGCGACGCAGGACGTGCGGGGCGCCGTCCAGTATCTGAAGCAGCACTCGGCGAACGTCGGCGTGACCGGCTATTGCATGGGCGGCGCGCTGACTTTGCTCGCGCTATGCAATATCCCTGAAGTATCGGCCGGGGTGGTGTGGTACGGCTTCCCTCCGCTGGAGTACATCGACGCTTCGAAAATCAAGGTTCCGGTTCTTGGCCACTGGGCGACGCAAGACGAATTCTTCCCGGCCGAAACGGTCGACGCATTGGAGTCCAAGCTCAGCGCGGCCAACGTCGACGTCGAGTTCCATCGCTATCTTGCGTACCATGCGTTCGCGAACGAAACGGCAGTCGGGCCGGGCCGCATCTCCAGGACCCAGTTCGATCCGGTCTGGTCGCAGCAGGCCTGGGACCGCACGCTGACTTTCTTCGGCCGTACGCTCTGGAAGTAAGCGGCAAGCGCGAACCCACATTGCAAGGTGGACGCAAGCCGCGACCGGGTCTCGTCAGCCCGCGACGAGACCGGTCGGTGTTTTTTATACCGGCCGGGCCTCGCGGCCGGACACTTCATGAAGCACTCCATCGCAAAACTCGTGAAGGATGAAGCTGGCGGCGTGCCAATCTGTTTACCTATACTCTCCTCACCCTGTAAGGCAGCCCAATCGCCGTAATACCAACAAGCGTCAATACGCGTCAATAAGAACCAATAAGAACCAACAAGACGGAGCCTCACATGCCTGTAGCGATGCGGAACGCGGCCCTCGTGCTGCTGACATGTTTCACGTTGGGCGGTAGTGCTTATGTGCAAGCCGGCTCCGGTTGCGATGAGGGATGCAAGGCCCGCGGCCAGTTACTCGAACAACGCATCACGCTACGGCTCAGCGCCGCGGCGTTTTCGAAATTGCTTGCATCGAACGCATCCGGTCAGCAACTTGCGCAGATCGCCGGCGCGCCCGCTTGCGGGGTGGAGATCGTGACCTTCCGCTACCGCACCATCGGCGGCGCGGGCGAGCCCACCACGGCCAGCGGCGCACTGATGATCCCGGGCGGACGGTCGGCGGCATGCAGCGGGCCGCGTCCGCTGATGCTCTACGCCCACGGCACGACCGCATATCGCAACTACAACATCGCCGATATCACCCAAACCGATCCGGGCAACGGCGACGGCGCCGGGGAGGGCATCAGCGTGGCTGCCATGTATGCGGCCCAGGGTTATATCGTGGTGGCGACTAATTACGCGGGCTATGCCGGCTCCGACCTCACATACCACCCCTATCTGAACGCCGATCAGCAATCCGCCGATGTGATCGATTCGCTGCGGGCGGCGCGGACCGCGCTGAGCGCAGTGAAGCCGGAAAGACGGGCGCGCGAGAACGGCAAGCTTTTTGTCACCGGCTATTCGCAAGGCGGCTTCGTTGCCTTGGCGACGCATCGTGCTTTGCAGGCGGCCGGTGTCAAGGTCACGGCATCCGCGCCGGGATCGGGCCCGTACGCGCTTGCCGCCACCGCGGACGCGCTCATCGAAGGCGAGGTGAACCTGGGGTCGACGCTGTTCACGACCTTGATCGTAACGGGCTATCAGCATGCCTACGAGAACATCTATCGCAAGCCAGGCGACTTCTATGAAGCGGCCTATGCCCCGGGTATCGAGAATCTCCTGCCGAGCCTGCAGCCGCTCGATACGCTATTTTCGAAAGGGAAACTGCCCTCGACGCAACTCTTCAGCAGCGTTCCTCCCGCGCCGCAATATGCTTCGATGACACCGCCCACTTCGCCACCCCTCACACCGCCCTCGCTGACACCGGTGTTTGCGGCCGGATTCGGCAACGCCAATCTCGTGCGCAACGCCTATCGCCTGAGTCTTCTGGAAGACGCCGCGGCCAATCCCGATGGCGCGTTTCCCAACAGCACGGTGGCCTTGACGCCGGCTGCGAATCCCATGCATCCGCTGCGCCAGGCGTTCAAGCGCAATGACTTGCGCAACTGGGTGCCGCGCGCGCCGGTTCTGCTGTGCGGCGGCGGCTCGGATCCCACGGTGTTTTTCTTCAACGCACGCATCGAGCAGGCCTACTGGCAGAACGCCAAAGTGCCGGCAGGGCTCACGTCCGTGCTGGACGTGGACTCTCCGATCGCCGGTCCCAATGATCCGTACGCACCTATCAAGCAGGGTTTCGCGAGCGCGAAAGCGACGCTCGCGAATCAGGCCGTAGCGGGCGGCGCGACTGACGGTGGCGCCTCAGCGGTGCTTCAGGCCTATCACGGTGAACTGGTCGCGTCGTTCTGCATGGTTGCCGCCCGGGCCTTCTTCACGAATTTTTGAGTGTTGCCGTCTGCGGCTATCATGCGCAGAGAACAAGACTGCACGGGGGAAAGCTTTGACGACCGATTCCTTGGCCGGGGGCGCGGCGCCCTCGGCGTGCATTCACAGCCACTTCGATACGCACCGCGAAGCACCGCGCGAGCAACTGCCCGCGTGGCGGGACCGGCTCGGCCACTTTCTCGATGTGCCGATCTCGCGCTGGCAACTGGCCGACGGTTTCAGCGGTGTGATCGACAGCTACAAGGCCGCCGATCTGACGTTCATGGATTGCCGCACGGACCCGGTTTCGCAGGCGCGATCCGTCGCGCGCATTTCAACCGATTCGGTCCGCCAGTTTGTCTTTCATATGGCCGTCGAGGGCAGCATCGAGACCGGAACGGGTCTGTATCCGAAGCGTAAGGCGCTGCAAACGAGGCCGGGCATTCTCGCACTGGATATGAACCAGCCGATGCATATGGTGCGTAGTGCGTGCCGTGTGCAGGCTTTTTTCCTGCCGCGTGCGCTGGTGGAGTCCGTTTTGCCGGAAGCGGAGTCGATTCATGGCAGCGCGATCGAATACCACTCGCCGCTCGCGCGCATGATTCCAGGCCATCTCGCCGACCTTACCCAGAACCTGCACAAGATGAGCGGGCCGGAAGCGTATCGCGCGATGCGCACCTGTGCGTTGCTGATTGCGGCGGCGTTCGGCAAGGAGGCGCGTCTAACCGGCAATGCACGCGCGGCCGCTCGCGCCGCCATGTTCGCGACGGCGCGCCGCTATATCGAAGCCAATCTGGGGCAGGCGGACCTCACGCCGGAAAGCGTGCTCGCCGCGTCGCAACTTTCCCGGCCCACGTTGTATCGTCTCTTCGAACCCGAAGGCGGATTGGCCGCCTATATTCGCAACCGGCGGCTGCGTGAGGCGGCCGATGAACTGCATCGATACCCGGGCAAAGCGATCGTCGAGATCGCCTATGGTGTGGGCTTCAATAGCGCGTCGGATTTCAATCGCGCGTTTCGTCGTGCATACGAGATGGCGCCGAGTGATTTTCGGGCGCTGACCCGGTAGATGCGGCAGAAACTCAGGCAGGCAAGCAGGCCTCAAGGCAGCGCGCCGCGTGTTCGCGAAGCCCTATGAGGACAACCAGCCGCGCTTGATCGGCCGTGCCAGCAGCTTGCGGTACACCTTGAGAAGGCTGCCTGTCACCGTGGCGCCGCCCAGCCGCCACAGCGGCGCGATTAGCAGGTAGGCCACGCATGCCACGATGACGGCGCCAATCATGTCCAGCGGGAAGTGGACGCCGACAAACACGCGCGCCCAGGCCACTGCAAGTCCGGACAGCAGGATGGCCATGCCGTAACGCCTCACGCCGCCCAGCAACAAGGTCAGCGCGATGGCGGCGAAGAGGGTCCCGTGGTCGCTGGGGAACGACGAGTCGGATGCATGCGCCAGAAACGTATGGCCGATTCCGAGCTCGGATGGCCGAGGGTGCGGCCAAACCAGACCGATAATCTGATTGAGCCCGAGAGCGAGCATGGCCACGCAGAATGCGCGCACGGCGGCTTCACGCTGACGCCCATCGCCGAAGAGCCATATCGCGATCAGCGACAGCGGCACGAGATAAATGACGTAATCGGCAATCATTCGCGCCATGTCGATTTGCCAGACGGGAGTCGATGGCGTGGCGTTGATCATCAGAAAGAGCGCCTGATTGAACGCTTCGAGTGTATTCATGCGGTGAGGTTTTTGAGGGACGTGTGACGAATCGGGCTCCCGATCCTAGCGGATCAAGCTTAGGAGAAGCTTAGGGGAGGGCAGAAGCGATTGACAGAATCGTCCGACGCCGGGCCGTGTAATCTGTCGATGCATGTCGGCAAACAGGGTGCCGGCGTACGCAAACATCAAACGAAGCCAGGTGGTGGCCACTGCGGCGACCTCTTTGCTTCAGGCACAGTAGGCGGGCGATCGTGATGAAACCGGACGAACAGCGTGATTTTATCGTGCGCACCATGTCGGCCGACGACGTAGCGCTGTCGGTCGAATGGGCTGCGGCGGAGGGATGGAACCCCGGGCTGCACGATGCCGAATGCTTTCGCGCCGGGGACCCTAACGGGTTTTTCATCGGAGCGTGGCGCGGCGAACCGGTTGCCTGCATTTCTGCGATCGCTTATGGCGAGCATTTCGGCTTTATCGGTCTATATATCGTGAAGCCGGCGTTTCGCGGCAGAGGCTTCGGCATACGGGTCTGGGAGCACGGCATGGACTATCTGGGTAATCGCAATGTCGGGTTAGACGGTGTCGTCGCGCAACAGGCGAATTACAGAAAGTCCGGCTTTCGGCTTGCGTATCGCAACATTCGCTTTCAGGGTGTCGTTCAGGCATCCACTAAGAGCGCGGCGGGGTCGAACATTTTGAATGCATCGGCGCTGCCGTTCGAGCAACTGCTGGACTACGACCGCCAGTGCTTTCCCGCCGCGCGTGAGCGTTTTCTCGCGACATGGCTCGGCCAGCGTGACGCCACGGCGCTGGCCGCAGTTCGTGACGGTCAGGTCGAAGGCTACGGCGTACTGCGTCGCTGCAGAACGGGATGCAAGATCGGTCCGCTCTTCGCCGATAGCGACGAGATTGCGAGCGATCTGTTCGAGGCGCTGGTGGCGCGCATGCCGGGCGAGATCATCGTGCTCGATGTGCCGGAGACTAATCCTGCTGCCGTCGCGCTGGCCGAACGATATGGCATGACAAGCGTCTTTGAAACCGCGCGGATGTATACGCAGGAACCGCCCGCTCTTCAAATCGAACAGGTATTTGGCGTGACGTCGTTCGAACTCGGGTGATCGGAGCACCTGTCCGCGCCTTTGCGTGCGTTGCCGTCTGGGGCGCGTCTTATGAACCGCAGACGGCAAGTCCGTCGTTTGATACGAGCGTATGCGTTACTTCCATTTTGAACCGAGATTCTCCAGTCCGGCTTTCATCAGGTCCTGCGGCAACATGACGACGCGTATCTCGCAGTTGGCGTTGAACTTCAGAAAAAATGGTTCTGCGAGTGCGGGAATTCCCGATGGATCGTCGAGGTTCACGATGAGTACCGCGCCACGTGTTCCGTCCTGCTCGGTAAAGTAGGCGGCTTCCGGTTTTATTTCTTCGAGTATTCGCCCTATCACTTCGCCGGCAGTGCCATCGCGCACGAGCGTGTTGAACGGTTCGTGCGGAATACGTACGTTGAGTAGCATGCGCATGTCATTCTCCTTAAGATGCCCAAAGGGCATCTTAAGGATAGGAGCTTTATGCGCTGCGAGCGCCAGGGTTAGCACTGGCGAGTGCCGCCTGAGTATCTCCAGGCTATTTCACCCGGCGGCACCTGGCCTGCGTGAATGTGACCTGCCACGAAGCGTTCAACGCCATCGAGTGAGGCCATTGAGTGACGCCACTGAGTGAGGCCACCATAGTGGCCTCGAGTCGGCTCAGTTGCCGAACAACGAAGCCTGCGTTCCGCGGCTCGGTGCTGAGCGTGCCGGTTTCACCGGCGCTGCCCGGCCGACCGTTTCCGGAGCGGCGGCCGCAGCCGAACCCGCAGCCGGGTCCGCAGCCGCTTCCAACGAAGTCTGCCCGGCTTCGAGCGATAGAAGAAACATCTTGTTGGCCAGTCCGCCGGCAAAGCCGGTCAGATCGCCGGACGCGCCGATCACGCGATGACACGGCGCCACGATCGAGATCGGATTTCTACCGTTCGCCGCACCCACGGCCCGCACCGCGTTGATATTCCCGATTTGCGTAGCGATGTCGGAATAGCTGCGCGTTTCGCCGAACGGAATCGTCAGGAGCGCCGCCCAAACCTTCTTCTGGAAATCCGTTCCCTGGAAGTCGAGTTCAAGATCGAAGCGGTCTCTCGTACCTGCAAAATACTCGTTCAACTGACGCTCGGTTTCGAGCAGGATCGGGCGGTCATTCGCTTCGGCCATCTCCGGCAAACGTACCCGGTTCGGTCTGTCGTTTTCCCACAGAATCGCGGCAAGCCGGTTGCCGTTTGCAACGAGCTTCAGTTCGCCAACGGGCGAATTCATTAACTTGTATGCGTATGTCACTTTGCTGGGTTCCTTGCTGGCTGGAGGCTGAGATGGCTCAAGGCGAGATTGCGAACTCGCTGTGCCATGGCTCCGATACCTGACAGCTTAACCCCCGTTCACATCCAGGTCACGCCGGATCTTGCTATCCAATTCCGCGCGTGGCCGGCGACTCAGTAGAATTGATACCCTTGGCGCATCGCTCACCGGCAACCGGAACTCTTCTCTACGACTGTGACAACCACCCTCGAACAACTGCGGGCCGGGCAACTGGCGGGTACTCGCCGACTCAGACTGACGTGCGGGCTGAGCGAATTTCCCCGTGAGATTTTCGATCTGGCCGATACGCTTGAAATTCTCGATCTGTCGGGCAATGCGCTTTCAGCGCTGCCTGACGATTTGCCACGGCTCAGCAAGCTGCGCGTCATCTTTGCTTCCGACAACCCATTCACCGAATTGCCGGAAGTCCTCGGGCAGTGCTCGCAATTGAGCATGGTCGGCTTCAAGGCAAACCGCATCCGCAAGGTTTCGGGCAAATCGCTGCCGCCGTTGCTGCGCTGGCTGATCCTCACCGACAACGAGATCGAAGCACTGCCTCCGGAAATCGGCGCCTGCACGCAACTTCAGAAGCTGATGCTTGCCGGCAACCGGTTGCGCACCTTGCCGGAGGAATTGGCTGCCTGCTCGCGGCTCGAACTGCTGCGTCTCGCGGCGAACCAGCTCAGCGCACTGCCTGCGTGGTTACCGCGGCTGCCACGGCTTTCCTGGCTGGCTTTCGCCGGCAATCCGTCTAGCGAAGCGCTGGAGACGGCGGCACTGATCGATACACCGATAGCCGATATTCAATGGGACGCGTTGAAACTCGAACAGCAGCTCGGCGAGGGTGCGTCCGGTGTCATTTATCGCGCGGCGCTTCTTGCCTCGAATGAAAATGCGGGCCGCTCTGTGGCCGTCAAGTTGTTCAAAGGCTCGGTAACGAGCGACGGATTGCCGGACTGCGAGATGGCGGCCTGCATTCGTGGCGGCGATCATCCGAACCTGATTCCGGTGGTGGGCAAAGTGAAAGACCATCCGGCCGGCGCGCATGGCCTGGTGATGGAGCTGATCGATCCGCAATTTACGAACCTTGCCGGACCACCTAGTCTCGAGTCATGCACGCGTGACGTCTACGGCGCCGACACGCGCTTCACGTCGGCCGTGGCGTTAGGCATTGCAGATGGCGTGGCGTCGGCGGCATGTCATCTGCATCGGCAAGGCGTGATGCATGGCGATCTATACGCGCACAATATTCTGCACGGAGGACAGGGGCGCGCGTTATTAGGCGACTTTGGCGCGGCGTCTTTCTACGCTACTGATGATCTGAATCTTGGCGTTGCGCTGCAGCGTCTCGAAGTCAGGGCGTATGGTTGTCTGCTCGAGGAGTTGATCGATCGATGCGACTGGCTGGATACGGAAGCGGATATCGCGGCGAAGGTGGTGGCGTTGAAAGAGAATTGCCTGAGTGAGGATATCGGCAACCGGCCGCTGTTCGATGAAATCGCTGCCGTTTTGCGGCAACTAACGGGCCCTGGCGATCGTAATGCAGCAGCGTTGGCAGCGGTTTGATCCGGCTTTGGGTGAGGCCAATGCAAGTATTCACCCGTGTGGTCTGAGGAGTAGATATCAATGACACAGAAGATGCGCCGCCGTGTGCTGATTGCCGGCACCCTTGCGGCGGCAGGTCTGACCGGTGCGGCTCGTGTCGATGCAATGCAGAGTGGCACGCTGAAGATCGCCCTCGTACTGAAGTCGATGGCGGATCCGTTCACGGTGGCGATGGCGAACGCTGCACAGAATTATCAGAAGCACTATGCATCGCAGTTCGGTTTGACCATTCGCGGCACGGCAACAGAGGGCGATACAGCCGCGCAGATCCGGATGGTGGATGGGTTGATCAAAGCCAGGATGAACGCGATCGTCATCGCACCGACCGACTCGAAGGCGCTAACCGCCGTTGTGGCGCGTGGGATCAGGGCCGGCATCATCATGGTCACGATCGACAACCCGCTCGACGACGCGTCGCAGGACGCCGCTCACATCTCCGTGCCCTTTGTCGGGCCGAATAACCGCAAGGGCGCGAAACAGGTCGGCGATTATCTGGCGGGCCGTCTCAAGGCCGGCGATCAGGTCGGGATCATCGAGGGCAGTTCCGCCGACCGCAATGCGCAGCAACGTACGGCCGGCGGCAAGGACGCGATGAACGCGGCCGGCATGAAGATCGTCGCCATACAAGCCGGCGACTGGGAGTATGGGAAAGGACGTGACGTTGCGTCGAAGATGTTAGCGGACTATCCGCAAATCCGTGCGTTGATGTGCGGTAACGACAATATGGCAATGGGAGCGGTAGATGCCGTTCGCGATGCCGGAAGAACCGGTGGTGTTTATATCACCGGGTATAACGACAGCGATGCGATCAAACCGCTGCTCGCCGATGGCCGCGTGCTCGCGACGATGAATCAGTTTGCCGAGCGGCAAGCCGTATTCGGCATGGATGTGGCGTTGAAGGCGGTCACTGAGCAGAGAAAGCAGGGTGAATTGTCGCGGGTGATAGAGACGCCGCTGCAACTGGTGACGAGCGAGAATCGCTGACGTAAGAAATACACGTTGTTTTGATGAACGTTACGGCTCAGACGGCAGGCAATGACCGCCTGCGCGCCGGCGTATCTACAGGATGGCCCGCCATACGGCCCCGGAGCCATCCGTCCCCCACACACGAATCGGCTGGCGACTTTACCTAACGGTTAACGCGTCGCGGTTTTTATTCAATAGACGTTGCTGGACACCGGTGAGACGATTCAATCAACGGAAGCAAACCTTTAGCGGGACGGCGCCACGGACCTGATCGAAAGTCCGAGGGGCGGTCTGCGGTGCAATGCCTCGTTTTTCAAAGCCGCTGAAGTTGATTGGCGCATGGCTCAGGCAGTGATGGCGCTTCCGATGATTATCAAAGTGTTGCGGCAAAAGACAGCGCCGCATCCAATAAAGGAGACGACATGCCTCGCCAGATAGCTTGCTATCTGCGGCTGTGCTTGGCCGCGCTGTGCCTGATTTCATCCCTGAATGTATTCGCTGACGATTACCCGAGCCGCACGATTACGATCGTCGTGCCGTATGGCCCAGGAGGCGCAGGCGATCTGACCGCGCGCATTTTCGCGCAAAAAATGACCGAACTGACCAAGGCGTCGGTCGTCATTCTGAACCGGCCCGGCGCAGGTTTCGTCAATTCAGCGACGCTCGTCGCTCACGGCAAACCGGACGGCTACACCGCATTTCTGCTCGGCAACGGCACGGCAGTGGCGACGCAACTGTTCAGGAATCTCCCCTACAAGATGAGCGACTTCAAGCACGTCTCGACGATTTCATTTTTTGATCTCGTGTTGCTCGTTAACGGCGATTCACCCTACAAGTCTGTTGCCGACCTGATCGCTTATGCGAAGGCCCATCCTGGGAAGATGAATATCGGCACGATCTCGACGGGTAGCACGCAGAACCTTGCGGCTGATCTGTTCAAGTCGATGGCGGGAATAGACGCCCAGGTGGTGCCATACGATTCGACCAGCCAGGTGGTCACCGCGCTGCGCGGCAACCAGGTTCAGGCTGCGTTCGAGATCATGCCATCCGTGATCGGGCAGATATCGGCGAAGGCGCTGATCCCGCTCGCCGTGACCGGCGACAAACGGTTCTCGGGATTGCCCAATGTGCCGACCATGTCCGAGAGCGGGTTGAAGGGCTACGAGGCTACGTCGTGGAACGGCCTGAGTTTGCCCGGCAATACACCGGACGCGATCGTCAACGCGCTGGCGAGAGACGTTGCCGCAGCGGTCTCTTCGCCGGATATCGCGAAGAAGCTACTCGATCTCGGTGCTGAAGCGCGCTCGAGTACGCCTGCCGAAATGACGGCCCGGGTGAAGTTCGACCAGGACAAGTGGAAGAGTGTCATCCAGAAGGCGGACATCCCACTTCAATAAGAGATTGAGTATTTGTCGAGCAGCGGGAGTCGAGTCAATGGAAACAGTAGTAGTACGAATATTTTATATGTAAAGCAGGCGGATTCTGCAGCCAATCTCCGATCACTTAGTCCATCCCTGAACCGAAACGACTCATGCCAAACGACAAACTGCCGCTCAAGATTGCGATCGCCACATATGAACACACGGCCGCTGTTAAGGACGGCCGCGCGCCGATTGAAGGCGTCGCGCCTGACTTCGTCGAAATCAGTCCGATCATTGCCGCGTTCCGCCGCATGGTGCGCGACGTCGAATTCGACGTGTGTGAAATGGCGCCCGCCACTTATATGATCGCGCGCGCGGCCGGCGCGCCGTTCAAGGCGTTGCCGGTATTCGTATTCCGCCGCTTTCATCATGGCGGGTTTGTCTATCGCAGCGATGCGGGCATCGGCAAACCCAAGGATCTCGAGGGCAAGAAGGCGGGCGTCCGGGCGTATTCCGTATCGACCGGAATCTGGACGCGCGGCATCCTGCAGAACGATTGCGGCGTCGATATTTCAAAGGTGACGTGGGTGGTCGACGACGAAGAGCATGTGACGTCGTTGCGTTTGCCATCAAATGTGGTGCACGCGCCGCAAGGGCAATCACTCGTGAGCATGATGGCGGACGGCAGTCTGCAGGCCGCATTCACGGGGCCGGCCGGCATCGGGCGATCGGGTGCGCCGAAGGAAGGATGGGACGCATCCAGCGCGCAACAGGCGCCGAGCTATGCCGAGATGTTTCCAGACACGCTCGCGGCGGAAAGGGACTGGTATCAACGCACGGGCATCTATCCGGTACACGGTCTGATCGTCGTCAAGGACGAATTGCTGGCCGCGCATCCGTGGCTGGCGAAATCGTTGTTCGACGCATTCGTCAAGTCGAAGGAATTGTGGCTGGAGCAGTTAAAGCGCGGCGTCGTCAAATCGGACACCGACCGGCACTACCAGGCAATGTCCGAGATCGTCGGCGATCCGCTGCCGCTCGGCATCGCGCCGAACCGCCCCGCGATCGAAGCACTGATCCAGTACTCGTATCAACAGGGACTGCTGCCAAAGCACTACAGCATCGACGAACTGTTTGTCGATCCGCAGGCAGTCTGATTCGACCGTGCATCACGCCGCCAGGCGTCGTTGCCTCAACGAAGAGGAATAACTGGAATGATCATCGACTGTCATGGGCATTACACCACCGCGCCACGCCAGCTGGACGAATACCGCAAGCATCAGATCGGCTGTTTATGCGGGCAGGACCACGAGCCGGAGAGAGGCGATCTGAACATCAGCGACGACGAGATTCGCGAAAGCCTCGAAACCGCACAACTCAAGATTCAACGCGAGCGCGGCACCGATCGCACGATCTTTTCACCGCGCGCGGTCGGCATGGGCCATCACATCGGCAATGAGACGACGAGCCGCCACTGGACAGAACATTGCAACGAACTGATCTATCGTGTCAGTGAGCTCTATCCGCAAAACTTTGTCAGCGTGTGTCAACTGCCTCAGAGTCCGGGCGTGCGGCCCGACAATTGCATTGCGGAGCTCACCCGCTGTGTCGAGGAATTCGGCTTCATTGGTTGCAATCTGAATCCGGACCCATCGGGTGGCCATTGGGCCGATCCCCCGTTGTTCGACAAGTGGTGGTATCCCCTCTACGAAAAGATGGTGGAACTCGACGTACCGGCCATGATTCACGTCAGCGGCTCGTGCAATCCGAATTTTCACGCGACCGGCGCGCATTACATCAACGGGGATACGACTGCGTTCATGCAGTTTCTCACGTCGAAGTTATTCACGGATTTTCCGACGCTACGCTTCGTCATTCCGCATGGCGGCGGCGCAGTGCCGTATCACTGGGGACGTTATCGCGGTCTCGCGCAGGATATGGGCCTGCCGCCGCTCAGTGAACTACTGCTCAACAACGTGTACTTCGACACGTGTGTTTATCACCAGGCAGGCATCGATCTGCTGACAAAGGTCATCCCAGCGGACAACATTCTTTTCGCCTCCGAAATGGTCGGCGCGGTGCGTGGTATCGACCCGGAGACGGGGCACTATTTCGACGATACGCGCCGCTATATCGACCAGGTTGCGTGGCTGAGTGCGGATGACAAGCAAAAGATTTTCAGTGGCAATGCGCAGAAGGTCTATAGCAGGATGAAGCAGTGAGTTGACGCGGTAAGTATCGAATGGGCGCAGCTTCAGCCACGAAGTTCGCCCGCACAAAATCAAAAAAATTGAGTCCGCGGTTCGGACCATAAGATATGGAGACAATCAATGAAAAAGTTTGCGCTGCTTCTCGCGATAGCCCCATTCGCCAGCGTGGTTCAGGCACAGTCGAGTGTGACACTTGCCGGGGATATAGACGGCGGTATCCGCTATACGAATTCAAAAGCGGGAAGCCAGTTTTCAATGAATTCAAATGGCCTGTATACATCCAATCGTATCGACTTTATCGGCCGGGAAGATCTGGGTGGCGGCTATGACGCTCACTTCCTGTTGGAGAGCGGCTTCAACCTCGGCAATGGCGCGTTCGACAATACGACCGGCATCCTCTTTAATCGGGGTGCGTACGTGGGTCTTGGAGGCTGGTTTGGTTCGGTCAACTTTGGCCGTCAATACACCGTCGCTCACGACGTGGTGTTCGACTACGATCCGTTCAATTTCGCCTATCCCGCGATCACGCCGGTAACACCGGCTACCGACGGGTTCCGTTTTAACAACGATGTGAAATACACCGGCGAATATGGCCCATTCCGGTTCCGTGCGGAGAATTCATTCGGCGGCGTAGCGGGCGACTTCAATGCCGGTTCCGCTCGCGGTCTGGGTGTCCAGTATAAGTGGGGCTGGTTGAACGTCGGCGCGGCATACGAATATCGCACGATCCAGGTTGGCACCACGTATCAACCGGACAACTATTTCACGGCGGGTGCGGAGCTGAAGTTCGGTGCTTTGCGTTTCGCGGGCGGCTACATGAACGAAAACCAGGACGCGACCTCGCCCGCAGCCGACGTCCGCACGCTGAACTACTGGGGCGGCGTGACGTATGACCTGACTCCGTTCGTGCGCCTCGGCGGCGCTTTCTACATCACCGATTTGCCTAACTCGAGCGGGAAACGCAGTCAGGGTATCGGGAGCATCACCTATGCACTATCGAAGATGACGCGCCTCTATGCCGAAGTGGATTACACGAAGTTTACCGGCAGCTACATCACGAACAAAACGCTCAATGCGAACGGCATCCCTCACCAGTCGGCTTTCTCGATAGGTATCAATCACCTGTTCTGACCAGCCATGGTCTTTCCGATTAGGAGTGTGCGCATATGAAGTATGTCAATTTCGGCAACACCGGATTGCAGGTGTCGCGTCTGTGTCTGGGATGCATGAGTTTCGGCGATCCGCAGTCCGGCACACACGAATGGACATTGGACGAAGGACGTGCTCGCCCCATTTTTCAGGCGGCGCTCGAATCGGGCATCAATTTCTTCGATACGGCCAATAGCTATTCGGCTGGTACCAGCGAGCAGATTCTCGGCAGGATGGTTCGCGAGTACGCACCGCGCGATGAAGTTGTCATCGCAACGAAAGTCTACTGGCCGATGCGTGGAGATGTGAATGGCCGTGGACTTTCGCGCAAAGCAATCATGGCCGAAGTCGATGCCAGCTTGCGGCGGCTCGGTACGGATTACATCGATCTTTACCAGATGCACCGATGGGACAACACGACGCCGATCGAGGAGACCCTCGAAGCACTGCACGATGTCGTCAAGGCGGGCAAGGTGCGTTATCTGGGCGCCTCGTCGATGTTCGCGTGGCAGTTCAGCAAAGCCTTGTATGTTGCGCGCCTGAACGGCTGGACCCGATTCATCTCGATGCAGAACCATCTGAACCTGCTGTATCGGGAAGAAGAGCGCGAAATGCTCGGGTTGTGCCGCGACCAGGGTATCGCGGTCATGCCATGGAGCCCCCTCGCACGAGGCAAGCTTACGCGGCCGTGGCAAAGCACGCCGGCCACCGTGCGCGATCGCACGGATGCGTTCTCCAAAAAAATCTATTCGGCTAGCGAGGAGCAGGATCGCAAGGTGGTCGAGACGCTCGGCGCAGTAGCGGACGCGCGCGGCTTGCCGTATGCGCAGGTTGCGCTCGCATGGCTTCTGCACAAGCGTGAGGTGACGACCCCAATCATCGGCGCCTCGAAATTGCAACATTTAACGGATGCTGTCGCTGCGCTCGACGTCCAGCTCTCACAGGACGAAATCGCCGCATTGCAGGCGCCCTATGTACCGCATGAGATTGCCGGGTTTGGTTGATGACTGCGATAGCCGCTGGCACCCATTGCAACTTGTTGCTACATCGATGCCCGGTCGGCATAGCGACACACGGCGGGAGAGATCATCCCTATGAGCACCACGATTGAACGAAGATGGTTCGGCGCCCGCGCCCGCGAATATTACGGCGGCGCGCTGATGATGCTGATTGGTCTCGGCGCGGCGACTCAAGGCGCGAGCTACAAGATCGGCTCGCTTACCGCGATGGGGTCCGGTTTCTTTCCGGTTGCGCTTGGCACGATCCTGGTGCTGCTCGGAATCTGGATCGCGGGTACCGCACATCGTACGCCCCACGAAGGCGCAACAGAGAAGGTGCCGTTGGAATGGCGCGGCTGGTTCTGCATACTCGGCAGTGTGGTCGCGTTCGTTGTACTCGGCAAATATGGCGGCCTTTTACCGGCGACCTTCGCCGTCGTGTTTATCTCGGCACTGGGTGACCGGGAGAACTCGTGGTTGAGCGCGCTGTTGCTGGCGGTCGCGATGTCGATTGTCTGCGTCCTCGTGTTCTGGTGGGCGTTGCAGGTGCAGTTTCCATTGTTTACGTGGGGGTGACGCATGATCGGGCAATCTCTTGCCGCTTTATGGCAGGGTTTCGGTGTGGCGTTGGAGCCACATAATTTCATCTGGTCATTCGTCGGCGTATTGATCGGCAATCTGATTGGTGTGTTGCCGGGCATGGGACCGCTTTCCGCCATTTCCATCCTGCTTCCGCTGACCTATTCGATGCACGCCGTGCCGGCAATCCTGATGCTTGCGGGCATCTTTTACGGATCGCAGTACGGTGGCGCGATCGGTGCGATCCTGCTGAATCTTCCGTGCCATCCGCCCCATGCGGTGACGTGCCTGGATGGCTATCCGCTGACCCGCCAGGGAAAGGGCGGCACTGCGCTTGGTATCACGATGGTCGCGTCGTTCGCAGCGGCGTCGTTCGGTATTGTCATGATGGTGTTTGCATCGCCGCTGCTGGTGAGTGTTGCGTTCAAGTTTGGCCCGCCTGAGCTGTTTTCCATCATGCTGCTGGGGTTGCTCGCCGGCGGGACGATGTCGAGCGGTTCGCGTGTGAAGGGGATCGCAATGACGGTGGTCGGTCTCCTTCTTGGTGTAGTCGGCGCCGATTCGACGTCGGGAGCCGTGCGCTTCACATTGGGTTTCACGGAGCTTGCAGACGGTATTCAACTCGTCGCGCTCGCGCTTGGCCTGTTCGGTGTGGCGGAATTCCTGCGTAATGTAAACCGTATGCACGTGGTCGGTACGGGCATGAAGCTGCGCATGCGGGATATGCGTCCGAGCGCAGCCGAGCTGCGCCAGGCGTTCTGGCCTATCGTGCGCGGCACATCGGTCGGGACCCTGTTCGGCGCGATGCCCGGTACCGGGCCCACCATCACCACCTTCATTGCGTACGCGCTCGAAAAGAAAATCTCGAAGCAACCCGAGCGTTTCGGCCATGGTGCGATTGAAGGCGTTGCAAGTCCGGAGGCCTCGTCTCACGCGAAGACGCAGATCGACTTCATCCCAACCATGAGCCTTGGCATTCCCGGCGATCCAGTCATGGCGCTGCTGCTCGGCGCGTTGCTCATTCAGGGGATTCAGCCCGGGCCTCAGCTGCTCGGGGACCATCCGGACATATTCTGGGGCTTGATTGCGAGTTTCTGGATCGGCAACGTGTTGCTGGTATTGCTCAACGTGCCGCTGATCCAGGTATGGGTACGCGTTCTGCGGGTTCCCTATCGCTTCCTTTTTCCAGCCGCGCTATTCTTTATTGCAGTAGGCGTTTACAGTACCAATAACATGCTGTTCGAAGTGGGCGAGGTACTGGTGTTCGGTCTGATGGGCGCTGTTTTTGTTGCGCTGCGATTCCCCATCGCGCCGATCATGCTCGGTTACGTTCTGGGACCGATGGTCGAACAGAATTTCCGCCGTGCGCTGCTGCTGTCGCACGGCAGCCTGCGGATTTTCGTCGATCAGCCTATCAGCGCGACGTTTCTGGGCGTTTCGTTGCTGCTGTTGCTCCTGCAAGCGTGGTTTGCGGTGCGCGGGCGGGCCGGCGGCAAGCGCGGCGCCGACATGCTGCCGCGTCCGCCGACCATGGAGGAATCGCAGCACAGCGAGCGGCCGGCCTGTCGGGATCGCCCGATTGCCGCTCCTGCAGGACGTGGCCACGACAAGTAGCGCACAAACGGTTCGTGCCCGCACGAACCCGGAGACACGATGAGTCAACTGGACTGGTATCTGACGGTCAACCTGAAGGCGCGCCATTTGCGTCTGCTCGTGGCCGTCAATGATTTTCGTAATCTGCGGCAGGTTGCGTCGAATTCGTATATCACGGTGCCAGCGGTGTCGAAAGCGCTCGGCGAGATCGAGAGTGCGCTTGGTGTGAAGCTCTTCGAGCGCACAGTCAACGGTCTGCGACCTACCGCTTATGGTGAATGCGTCGTCCGTCATGCACGTACCGTGCTCAGCAATCTGAACCAGGCGGCCGAGGAGATCAAGGCGCTTCAAACGGGCAGTGCGGGCAAGGTGCATGTTGGCGCGCTACCTACCTTGATCTCCACGATCATGCCAAAGGCGCTCGCGCTTCTCAAACAGGATTCGCCGCATACGAACGTATCGATCTCCGAAGGGCGAATGGTTTCGTTGTTGCAGGAATTGCGACGCGGCGATCTCGACCTGATCGTTGGGCGTCTGCCGAACCGGTCGGACACAGTTGGCCTGCAGGAGCAGGTTCTGCTCGACACGCCGATCAAACTCGTGACCGGACCGAATCATCCATTGGCGGGTAAAAAGAATCTGGACTGGGGCGACCTCAAGGGCTTCCCGTGGGTGCTGCCGCCACCTGGATCATTGTTGCGCGAGCCGATTGAAAATACGTTTGCGCGCCACGGCTTGCCGATGCCGTCGAATTACATCGAAACGCTGTCGACCCATCTTATTCGTGCCTACATCCAGATAAACGACGCGATCGCACTTCATACGGTGGACATGCTATATCCCTACGCCGATGTCAGTCCGATCCACGTTTTGCCATTCGATCTGAGCCTCGTGACGCGACCGCTCGGCGTCGTCTGGCGCGCAGACAAGCCGCTTGCGCCGAGCGCGGCCTTACTGTTGCGCTGCCTGGAGAAAGTGTGCCCAGGAGGAAAGGTCTCACACGACGCGGCGCGTGCCTTGGACTCCGACGAGTGACGCGTGGATGTCTTTGTGATCCTGCGTAACGCGTCTATCCGGAACAATCCAGTCCTGAAGCGTGGCGCCTCTGCCTGTCCACCGCTTAAAGAAACTTTCCTCATGCACTAACGGCCGGAAAGCCTGCCGAAAGTTAACTCCCAGGTTAACGCGTCAACGCTTTATTTCAATAGACGGCAAGTGCGGACGGCACGATCATGATGAAACCGACTCGACTCAAACCCCGTATGGGGGCAGGGCGATAGTCAATCGATCGGACGCGCAATCGCGCCGAATCAGGACAAAGACAGGAGACAGCATGCGTATCCGGATCATGAATCTGCTGCGTTGGACGACAATGACCCGTCGCGCCACGACGGATGCAAACAGGACGCACATGCGCCATCTTCGAGACTATCTGATCGTCCTGAACGATATCTATGGCGTTAGCGACCTGAGCAGTTCGCGACGCTGATCCTTCGCCGCACAACGGCGCGCTTTTTTCCTCCCCTCCGATAGCCGTATCTCTGATTCCCGATGCACCAGACCGTAGTGGTCTGTGCAACGGGATAAGGATAGCTGTTTTTAGAATTTGATAAGGAAAACACAAGATGCCGACGAAAATTATCGATATCCATCCGCACGTTATCTCGACCGACGAGAAGAAGTACCCGCGCGACCCTTTAGGCGGCAAGCAGTCGGTCTGGTCGCAGGAGCGTCCGACCTCTTACGAGCAGCTACTGACCGCAATGGACGAAGCCGGCGTAGCGAAAGCCGCGATCGTACATTCGTCGACCTGTTACGGTTTTGATAATTCTTATTGCGCCGATGCGGTTGCAGCACATCCCGATCGGTTTACAGGTGTCTGCTCGGTCGACATGCTGGCGCCCGATGCCGCCGAGAAAATCCGCTATTGGGTGGGACGTGGCATGACGGGCCTGCGTCTGTTCACTGCCGGCAGCACGATGCAAGGGCAGGGCGACTGGCTTGCCGATCCGCGTTCGTTCGCCGGCTGGGAATGTGCGGCGGAACTGAATCTGCCGGTTTGCGTGCAGGCGCGAATCCAGGGCATCCCGCAACTCAACGTTTTGATCGAACGCTTCCCTACCGTTCGCATCATTATCGATCACCTGTTGAGCCCGAACCTCGAAGCGGGCGCGCCCTACGCGGACGCCGAGCCGCTGTTCAGCCTCGCGAAACACGAGAACGTCTATCTGAAACTGAGCAGCGTGATCATCCGCCACGCACGGGCGGGCAAGGCAACGCCGGAATCTTTCTTCCCGCGTGTCGTCGAGGAGTTCGGTGCGAAACGCATTGCGTGGGGTTCGAATTTCCCCGCCTCGCCGGGGTCGCTCAAGGCGATCGTCACCGACAACATGCAAGCAGTTGAATGGCTGCCGGAAGAAGACAAGGAGTGGATCTTCAATCGTACGGCCTCGCAGCTCTATCCGGTCCTCGCATAAAGGAGCAGCCCGTGAACGCCAGTCAGCGTATTCCCTTGCACATGCTCCTCGGTACCTATCCGAGTACCCAGGCCCTGAAAGATGGCACGGTCCGCTCCGATATCGTCGAGTTGGATTTTGCCGACGTGCCGCGGCCGAACAACGCCTTCAAGCGGGTCGTGCGCGATCTTGAGTTCGACGTCGCCGAACTTGCGATCATCACGTTCCTGATGGCGAAGGCGCGCGGCAAGCCGCTGGTGCTGCTGCCGGCCGTGATGATCGGCCGCTTCCAGCATCCGTACATCGTTTATAACGCGGAGCGCGGGAATCTGTCGCCGCACGATCTTAATGGCAAACGCATCGGCATGCGCTCGTACTCGGTCACGACCGCGACCTGGGTGCGCGGCATCCTGCAGAACAACTTTGGACTCGACCTTGCAAGCGTCAAGTGGACGACGTTCGAAGAGCCACACGTTGCCGAGTTTGTCGATCCGCCTAACGTCAAACGCGCACCGGAAGGCAAGGAATTAATTCAGATGCTGCTCGACGGTGAAGTTGACGCAGCGATCATCGGCGACGGTGCAAAAAACGACCCGCGTATCAAGACGCTGTTTCCCGATCCGGCTGCGGAAGCGAAGGCGTGGCACGAACGCAATCGCGCAATCCAGATCAATCACATGATCGTCGCGAAGCAGTCGCTACTGGATACCCGTCCGGAAGCGGTACGCGAGGTGTTTCGCCTGTTGGAAGAAAGCCGCCGTGTTGCGGCTGAAAAGGGTGGCAAAGCCGAGCCGGCATTCGGGCTCGAAGCGAACCGGCGCAACATCGAGGTGGCGATCGACTACTGCGTCGATCAGAAACTGATCGATCGCCGTCTGAGCGTCGACGAGTTGTTCGACGATACAACGCGCGTTCTGGGAGCGTAAGCCAGTGATGATGGGTTCCGCTTTTTCGAGCACGTGGCGCGCGCGCTTTCCTGCAATGGGGGCGTACAAGATGCGTAGAACGGCGCTGGTATTCGCCGCGTGCTGTTTCCTGTCGATCTTCGTTGCGCCTCGCGCGCAGGCCGCGGACGCCGATAGCGATTATCCGTCGCACGCGGTCACCATCGTGGTGCCGTTCGCGGCCGGAGGCGCCGGCGATCTGACGACGCGTTTGTTCGCGCAGAAGCTGACGCAGATCTTTAACCGGCCGGTCGTCGTGTTGAACCGCCCGGGCGCGGGCTTCGTTAACTCGGCGACGATGGTCGCGAATGCGCGGCCGGACGGCTACACGGTGTTTCTCAGCGGCAACGGCGCGGACATCTCGTCCGTGCTGTTTCGCCACCTGCCTTACCGGCTAAGCGACTTCAGGCACGTGTCGTCTGTTTCGTTCTTCACGCCCGCGATCCTTGTGGATGGCCACGCGCCGTATAGGAATATCGCCGATCTGATTGCCGATGCGAAGGCACATCCGGGCAAGCTGAACATTGCGACGGTGTCGGCCGGCAGCACGCAGAATCTCGTCGCTTCGCTGTTCCGTCTGAAGGCGGGCGTCGATATCCAGATCGTGCCGTTCCAGACCACGAGTGAAGTGCTGTCGGCGTTGCGGGGCGGCGCCGTGCAGGCCGTGGTGGAGGTTATTCCGTCCGTGCTTGGGCAGGTGTCGTCCGGGGCGATACGCGCACTTGCTGTGACGTCGCCCGCGCGGTTTGCCGGCTTGCCCCAGGTGCCGACGCTCGCCGAAAGCGGCTTCCCCGGTTTCGATGCGACGTCGTGGAGCGGACTGAGTGTTCCCGTGAAAACGAGCGACACCGTGGTGAGCCGTCTCGCGTCCGCAGCCGCAACGGCGCTTGCCGATCCCGAGGTCAAACGCAAGATGCTGATGCTGGGCGCCGAGGCCCGCGCGGACACACCCGACCAGATGACCCGTCTCGTCCAGACCGATACGGCGAAGTGGCAGCAGGTGATTCAGCAGGCAGGCATACCGCTTCGCTGACGGAGAAAGTCATGACAATCCAGTCGCGCTTGATATGGCAAAGGCAGGCCGTGATGCACATGCTGCACAACCTTGATCGAAACTGCGTATCCGTCTGACGGCACGTTACTTTTTTCATCGCTATCGGAGGCGCGTTGCCGGTCCTGACGGCGGCGCTTCAGTTCCCACAGGACTTACTCTGCATGAAACTCATCAGTTTTCGTACTTCTGGATATGACTCGTATGGCGTTGTCACAGAGAACGGTATCGTCGATGCAGCGCCGGTTGCGCACGAGCTTGGCGCGACGTTGAGAGAAGCGCTCGAGCGTGGCTCGCTCGACGCGCTTGCAGACTACGCGGCAAGCACGTCCGACCGGCTCGCGTGGCGCGACGTCGAATTCCTGCCCGTGATCCCCGAGCCGCGCAAGATCCTGTGCGTCGGCATCAACTATCTGTCTCACGTGAAAGAGACGGGACGTGACGTGCCTGACAAGCCGATGCTGTTCGTGCGTTTCGCCGAATCGCAGACGGCTCACGAAGGGCCGATCGTGCGTCCGCTCGCTTCGGAACGACTTGACTTCGAAGGAGAGCTCGCCGTGGTGATCGGCAAGCATGCCCGCCATGTGAAGGCGGCGGACGCATTCGACGTGGTTGCCGGATACTCGTGCTACAACGACGGCAGCATTCGCGACTGGCAGCGCCACACGTCGCAGTTCACGCCCGGGAAAAATTTTCCATGCACCGGCGGATTCGGCCCGTGGCTCGTGACGGCCGACGAAGTAGGGGACCCGTCGCAACTGTCCCTCACCACGCGCCTGAATGACGAGATCATGCAGCAGGCCACCACCGACGATCTGATTTTTCCGGTGCCGCAGTTGATCGAATACTGCTCGACTTTCTGCGCACTTTCGCCGGGCGACGTGATCATCACCGGAACGACGGGCGGGGTTGGCGCATTCCGCAATCCGCCTCTGTGGATGAAAGCCGGCGATGTCGTCGAGATCGAAATTTCGCGCATCGGAACGCTGCGTAATATCGTCGTCGATGAGGTGGTGTCCGGTAACGTGCGGGACGCTGCCGCCGCGCGCGAATCACTGGAACAGGGGCGCGCATGATGCCTTTGTGCAATACGTTGCCTTCGCTCGCGTCGCGGGCGGCATGAGCGCGCTGCTGCGCCACGCGTCGTTCACGCGTTTCTGGTCGGCACGCATCGGCTCCATTGCCGCCCAGCAGATGCTGATGCTCGCGATCAGCTGGCATATGTACGATCTCACGTCCAGCGCCTGGGATCTCGGCCTCGTCGGGCTGTTCCAGTTCGTGCCCGCGCTCGCCACGACCTTCGTTGCCGGCCATTGCGCCGATCGCATGCATCGCGGCCGGCTCGTCGCGTTCTGTCTCGCGGCTCAAGCCACCGTGGCCACGTTCCTGACCGTCTCGACTGTCACGCACATCGTGACACGCGATGTGCTGCTCGGACTTTCGCTGATGCTCGGCGCGATCCGGCCATTCCAGATGTCAGGGCAGCAGGCGCTGCTGCCGATGCTCGTTCCGCCGACATTGCTGGCGCAGGCGACGGCGCTCAGCACCGTCGGTCAGCAGGTGTCCGTGATCGCCGGCCCTGCCTTGGGTGGCTTGCTCTTCGCGATCGGCGTCAACGCCGTCTATGCGACCTGTGCAGCGCTCTTCTGTGTGAGCGCCGTGATGTGCCTATTCATCCGCTACGAGTACGTTCCGCCGCCGCGCGAGCCTGTCACTGCCGAAACGATTCTCGCCGGCTTGCGTTTCGTCTGGAACAATCCGCTGCTGCTTGGCGGCGTTTCGCTCGACCTGTTCGCGGTCCTGTTCGGCGGCGCCACGGCGCTGTTGCCTGTCTACGCCAAAGAGATTCTGCATGTCGGTCCGCAAGGCCTGGGCTTGCTGCGCTCCGCGCCGGCAGTGGGCGCGCTTTGCGTCGGCCTCGTGCTGTCCCGGAGTGCCATCAGCAGCGGCGTCGGCAAGAAGCTGCTGATCGCTGTCGGCGTTTACGGTGCCTGCATTGTTGCCTTCGGGCTTTCACGCTCGTTTCCTGTGTCGCTGGCTTTACTCGCGATCGCCGGCGGTGCCGACACGATCAGCGTAGTCGTGCGGCAGACGCTGGTCCAACTGGAAACGCCCGATCGCATGCGCGGTCGCGTGGCTGCCGTGAACACCCTTTTTGTCGGAGCGAGCAATCAGCTCGGCGAATTCGAATCCGGGGCAACCGCAGCGGCGTTTGGCGTCATCGGTTCGGTGGTATTAGGCGGATGCGCGACGATCCTCGTCAGCCTGGCATGGAGCCGCCTGTTCAAGCCGCTCGCCAGACGTGAAACCTTGCACTGAGCGTCGCGTGAGACGCGTTCCAGGAGAAAGCATATGGCTCATTCGTCGCCTCGTTCATTGCCGCCGGACGTCGATCCGCGATCGCGATGCCGTCTGCCGTTACCCGAGCGGGACGCGCTCGACGAGGCCGGCAGACAGGCATACGATCGCGCCAGCCGGCCCGGCGTCATTGCGGGCTTGCAGGGCCCGGCCGGCCTTCAGTTGCATAGTCCGGAGATCGCGCCGCATCTGTCGGCGCTGAACAGCTATCTTCGCACCCGAGCAGGCTTTTCGCCGCGGGTTCGCGAGATTGCGATTCTCGCCACGGCTCGCGAAATGGACAGCCAGTTCGAATGGAGCGCGCACGAGCCGGAAGCGTTGAAAGAGGGCGTGCCTGCCGACGTCGTCGATGCGATCCGGCACCGGCGCGACACAACAGGACTCGACGAAGAAGCCGCGCTCGTGATCGAACTGTCGAGACAGTTGTGGCGGGACCACAAGGTCACCTCCGACCTGTTCGCGCGACTGCATGCCCGTTACGGCACACGACAGATGATGGATCTCGTCGTGCTGATGGGCACGTATGCGAATACCGCTGCAATGCTCGCCCTGGTCGATATGCAGATTCCCGACAATGCGCCGCCGATGTTGCCCTGAAGCATGCGTGATGTTTGGGGCATTGCAGCGGCATGGCAACTGTAATTCGCCGTCAGTGTCAGCCGATAAAGCCGTACAAACGAGCCGGATTGTCGACCAGCAGCTTTTGCATGGCGCCGGCATCGCCGCACAGCGGCAGGACGTCGACCACGTCCGCATCGTCGGCCACCGGATGGCGCGGGTTGGGATGCGGAAAATCGGTTCCCCACAGCAGGCGATCGGGTGACGCGTCGATCAACGCGCGGACGAACGGAGCCACATCCGCGAACGGCGTGCCTGTTGCGGAGAGCCGATCGATCGCGGACACCTTGATCCAGCAGTGATCGCGCTTCGCCCATTCGAGCAGCCGCGCAAATCCCGGCTGCTCGAGCCCGCCGGCTGCATCGATGCGGCCCATGTGATCGATCACGAACGGAACGGGCAGGGCGTCTAACATCGGTTGCAATTCGTCGAGCCCGGTTGCGTCGACGTGCAGCAACACATGCCAGCCAAACAGCGCAATTCGCTCCATGAGCCTGTGAAATGTCGCCGGCTCAGGTGGCGTCCACAAATGCCTGATGAAGCCGAAACGCACGGCGCGGATGCCGCCATCGTGCAGCACCTGCAGATTGGCATCGGAGATGTCCGCGTCGATCAGCGCGACGCCGCGCCGCGCATGCGGCCGATCGGCGATGGCGTCGAGCACGACGCGGTTGTCCGTGCCGTGCACGGTTGCCTGAACGATTACCGTTCGATCGACGCCAAGCCGCTCGTGCAACGCGCTCAATACGGTCTTGTCGGATTCAGCCGGGGTGTAGGGCCGCGAATCCGCATAGGGAAAACGATTCACGGGACCGAGGATATGACAGTGCGTATCGCACGTGCCGCGCGGCAGCGTGAAATCGGGCTGACGAAGTGCCGGTGACGGCGTGGCAGGTTGATGCAACGGTCACACTCCTTGAATATGCGAGGCGGTCATCGGTTGAGTCCATGCGTGCGTGGGCCGATCAGGTCCGCGCATGCGTGCCAGCGCTCCGCTCGCTGCCTTCCGCGTCTGCGGATGAACGCGGACCACCGGGCATCCACTGGTTGGTATTCCACGCGGCGATCGCCATCAGCAGGAGCGCGCTGCCGGCGACGAACAGGGCGATGGCCGATCGCAAGCCCATCGACGGCGAGAGGCGCGCGATCGCATACGGCGCGATCGAGCTGGCCGCGGTCATGGCGTAGCTGATGCCGATGCCGGTTGCGCGGCCTTTGACCGAAAAGCGCAGCGACTGGTAGAGCGGCAGAATGCCGAACAGTCCGCTGGCAAAAAGACCCATCAGGCACGCACCCGCAGCGAGAAGCCATACGTTCGACACGAGCGTATAAAGGACCGTCAGCGGAATCACCATGCAGAGAAACAGGACGATCGTGCGGCGCTCGCCGAGCCGGGCGGCGACGTAACCGCATAACGGCTTGCCGGTCAGCGATCCAACCGAATAGGCCACCAGAAACGGATAGATATGGCTCGCGTCGATGTGCTGCACGGTGATCAGGAAGGTCGGATACAGCACCTGCACCGACCACAGCATGAAATTGATCGCACCCGAAAAGAGCCAGGCCTGGAGAGCGGCAGGATTGAACTCGAATGCCTCGAACGCGCCGCGCTTCGGGTTGCGTTGCTGATCGCGGATCCAGTCGGGCGATTCGGCGATGTTCTTGCGTATGAAGATCGTCAGCAAGGCGGGCAGCACGCCGATCATGAACATCCAGCGCCACCCGAGTACAGGGAACAGCAGATGGAACGTCGCCGCCGCGAGCATGTAACCGATCTCATAGCCGGAGACCATGATGCCGGACGCGTACGGCCGGATGGATTCGGGTACGGTTTCCATCAGCAACGAAACCGACACTGTCCATTCGCCGCCGAAGCCGATACCGAACAGAACCCGCAGCACCATGAACGAGGCATAACTCCATGCCAGACCGCTGAGCCCCGCCGCGCACGAAAACCACAGCACCGCCGCCATGAAGACGAGCTTACGGCCGAAGCGATCGGCTGCGAAACCCCAGCCTATCGTGCCGGCGATTTTCGCCAGTCCTGTCGCGGTCACGATCAACGTCATGGCTGGCAAGCCGACGTCGAACACCTTGCCCAGATGCGGCAGCAGAAACAGCAGCATGGCAAAATCGAACGAGTCGAGCGCCCAACCGGCAGTTGCCGCCGCGATGATCTGCCAGTGCGATTGCAACAACCGCCATTGTCCGGAACGGGTTCGGTCTGCGCTCACCTGTCCTGCGTCATGCTGTAAATCTTCCACGCTATATTTCTCCGCAAATCGACCGGACGCAACAACGCATTACGCTACTGGCAGCGTTAGAAAAGATAGTTGATGCCGACCGAGATTCCCAACTGATGCGACGCGTGAGCCGCATTCAGCGTCGCATTGCTGATGTAGCTGCCGTGATAGGTCGTGTAGTCGCTCTCAGCGTATAGGCGTGTACGTTTCGACAACAGGTAGGTCGCGCTGAAGATGGCCAGGTTCTTCCGTCCCTTACTGGTTGGAAGATTCGTCACGTAATAGCCCGCACCGAGATTGACGTCATAGCTGAGGTTGTAGGTCACGCCACCCCAGTAGTTTTCCGTGCGCGCGGCAGTAGCGGGCGCTACGTTGTCCGTGGTTTCGCTCATGTAGCCGCCCGCAAAACGCAGCGTGCCGAACTTCAGCTCGGAGCCGAACGCGACGTAGTCATCCGGCTGATACGCGGTGCCGACCAGCACGGTACGATGAATATACGTTCCACCGATATTGAAGAAGCCGACCTTGTATTGCAGTCCGGCGCCATGTGCGGTGCCTGCGTTGAAATCGCCGGCTACGCCTCCTAAGGCTTCTTCCGCGCCGACGTGAAATGGCCCCCACACGCCCGAGTATTTGATGTCGTTGTTAAAGTGCGTTCCATCGGCCGCCGGTGTCAGCGGGATGATCGAGGGATAGCCGAAATAGAACGGGTCGAAATCGTGCAGCACGTCGTGGCCGAGCGTGTATTGACGCCCCAGATCCAGCGAGCCATACGGACTGCCAATACCCACGAACGACATCCGGTTGAAGAGGAGGCCCGTCGTGTTGTCCAGCGCGCCGGTGCCTGTATTGAAGCCGGTTTCAAGCTGGAAATGCGCATTCCAGTTGCCGCCGAGATCTTCCTGACCGAGAAAGTCCAGCCGGTTCGCGGTATACAGTCCGTTCGAATTCATGGTCGTCACGCTGCCCTTGCCGTTGCTGATGTATCGCACGCCTCCATCGACGTTACCTGCCAGCGTGACCGACGACTGTGCATGGGCGGCGCACGCGATCGTTCCGATTGCCAGCGCGCAAGGGCGCCAACGATTTTTCTTCATCTGGTTGATCCGCTTATGTTGTCTCTCTGTGCTTAAACAGCAAGAGAGTTGTCTCCTTTTTATGCGGCGGGGCGAGCCAGACGCTGCATATGCAGCAGCGCCGCGACAAGCGACATGACATGGCAAAACTTCGGTTCGAAAAGATTGGCGACGCCGCGCGCGGTCTCTGCATCGTGCTGGTGGATGTCCACCTCGTCCTCTCGACGTATGACGATCCAGATTAGCGAGAATCATGGATTTATCCACGACGCCCGTCTATTGAATAACCATGCGGATGAGTTAACCGATCTGTAAAGACCTCGGCATGAGGTGGCGCGGCGCCACGCTCGACGCGTCATGCACCGATGCCGAAATGGTCGTCCGTAACGCGTGGGAAGCGCGGCGCGCGCAATCATCACGCGCGCTCTTGGGGATGCGTCTGACGGGCTAGAAAAGAACGTCGATACCGACGGTGACCGCCGTTTGACTGGACGTGCCGGCCGGGTTGAGCGTGCTGACCACCGCATGCTTGTACGAGGTGTAATCGACTTCGCTATAGAGCGTGGTGCGCTTGGACAGCAGATAAGCAAGCGAAATCACCGAGAGGCCGCGACGGCTGGCCTTGTCGTTCGACACCGTGGTCTGGTAGTAGCCGCCGTCGAAAATCATGGATGGCGTGATGGTCCACGAGATACCGCCAAAGGCATTGTTGGTCACCTGGTGCGGTGCGGCCGGTGTCTGCAGATCTTCGGACATGAAGCCGCCCGACACGCGTACCGGGCCGATCCTGTAGGCGACGCCGGCCATGTAATAGCTGTCGCCGAGGTAAGCCGTACCGGTCAGTATGTTGCGATGTCCATACACGCCGCCGACGTTCACCGGACCCGCGCTGTAACTCATGCCGACCGACCGTGTCGCGCCGCTGCTGAAGTCGCCCGCGACACCGCCGAGCGAATTGTCCACTTCGAACAGCAGCGGACCGAAGACGTTCTTGTACTTGATGTCGTTGTTGTTGCGCGTGCCATCCGAGGCAGTGGTCAATGGAAGGATCGGCGTGAAATGGAAACTGAACGGATCGTAGATGCTGATAATGTCGTGCGAGATCGTGTACTGGCGGCCGAGGTCGATCGACCCGTACTTGTCGTTTCCAATGCCGACGAACGCCTGCCGGTTGAATTCAATGCCGGTGGTGTTGTCGAACTGCCCGTTGCCAAGGTTGAAGCCGTTCTCCAACTGGAAGTGCGCATTCCAGCCGTCACCCAGGTCTTCCTTTCCCAGGAAGCCGAGTTTGTTCGAACTGTAGTAGCCGTTCGAATTCATCGTCACCACCGTACCGCCGCCTTTTACCGCATTCGTCTGGTAGCGGACCCCGCCGTCTACCGTGCCGTATATCTGGACGCTCGTTTGCGCATGTGCGGACATTGCGCATAACGTGCCGGCCGCGGCGGACAATCCAAATCCAATGGTTCTCCAAACCCTCTTTTTCATCATGTGTCTCCGATTTAAAATCTTATATGTGGAACGCGTGGCGACGGGGAAAATCCGTCTTAAGATTCGTATGACTAAGTAAACATGCTGTTTTCAACTCCAGTTATCAGTTCCGAGTGAGGCGGCGACGGTCGTTCATTTGCGCCGCCGGCCTCGGGCCATCTGCGATTAGTTTCCTGCGTGGCCGCTGCTCGTCTGGCTGAGACGCCCGGACGGCGCGTCCAGCTGTTTGAAGCCGGTTTTCAGTTCATGGCGTAGCGCGACACGGTCGAGCGCTTTTTCCCAGTTCGCCACCACGATGGTCGCCACGCTATTGCCGACGATGTTGGTGAACACGAATGCGCTGGACATTGCCTTGTGAATGCCGAGAATCAAAGCGATCGATTCGACCGGAATCGTGTTCGAGGCGGCGAGCGTTGCCGCCAGCACGGCAATCGCCGCGCCGGACACGCCCGCTGCGCCCTTGGACGTGAGCAGCAGCACGGCGAGCAGCACCAACTGGTCGTGCCAGGTCATCGGCGTGTTGGTCGCCTGGGCGAGAAACACGGCGGCTGCGGCGAAATACAGGCACGTGCCGTCGTGATTGAACGTATACGCGGTTGGCAGAACCAGACCCACCACCGATTTTTCGCAGCCGAGCCGCTCCAGCTTGTCGATCAGTTGCGGGAAAACCGTCTCCGACGAACTCGTGCCGATCACGAGCAGCAACTCCGCACCGATATAGCGCATCAGGCGCAGCAGGCTGAAGCCGTTGACTTTCGCGATCGGCCAGAGGATCAGCAAGATGAAAAGCGCGCAGGTCAGATAGAACTCGAGTATCAGTTTGCCGAGCGAGAGCAGCGTGCCGAAGCCGAACTTGCTGACCGTGAAGGCGATTGCACCGAACGCGGCAAGCGGTGCGATTTTCATCGTCAGGCCGATGATCCAGAAGAGGGAACCCGATACTGCATCGATCAGCTTCAACGCCGGTTGTGCGCGCTCGCCGATTGCGGCCAGGCCGAATGCAAACAGCACCGAGAAGAACAGCACCTGCAGCACGTCGCCGCCGGCGAACGCACTGATCGCCGTGTGCGGAATGACATTCAGCAGAAATTCGCTCATTGTGACGACGTGATGCGCTTTTGCGACATACGCATCGACGGCCGCGGAGTGCACGCTGTGCATGTCCACGTTCATACCGACACCGGGCTTGAGCACGTTAATGACCACGAGGCCCAGCACCAGTGCGAGCGAGGTCACCACTTCAAAGTAGAAGAGCGCCTTGATCGCCACACGGCCAACTTTCTTGAAGTCGTTGACGCCCGCGATGCCGCTGCACACGGTGCAGAAGATGATTGGGCCGATCAGCATCTGGATGATGCGGATGAAGGCGTCGCCAACCGGCTGCAGATCGATGCCGAACTTCGGGAAGAAGTAACCCGTGACGATGCCCAGTGCCATACCCGCCAGCACCTGGAAGGACAGGTCACGGTAGAACGGCAGACGTGCCTTGGGTTTAGTGGCGGCGGACGTGCCCGGCAAACTCATGGTGTCTCCTTGTCGAACAGCGGCGAACTCGGGTTCGCTCAAGAATGATGAAATGGACGGGTGCGGCGTTAGCGCGCGGCGTCGCCCAGAATGGCGAGACTGTCGGCGAAGATTTCGTCGACGCTCAGCTTACGCGGCAGCAACTGCTGTTGTTCGCAGAACGCAAGGGTCTCCTCGAGCGGGCCGCGCAGTGCGTCATATCCGAACAGCAGTTTGTCCGGCTTGCCGGCGTTCTCCGCGGCGACCGATGCCTTGCCGCGGCACAGCAGGTCATATACCGCACGCACGGCTTGCGGCTGTGTGTCGATCAGCGCTTTCGTTACCACGACGACATGATTGATCGGAACGTAACGATGAAGGGCATACCATGCACGGTCGGCCGCGGCTGCGTCGTCGATCAGCGGTTCGAGGCCCGGCTCGTCCGGCAAATCGTTGCCGAGGATGGCGGCATCGAGCTCGCCTGCACGAAGCATCGACAACAACTGCTTGGCGGGTTCGGCGCGGTGCACGAACGGCGGATCGCGATACTCCTCCAGATGCGCGCCTTCGATTGTGACCCATTCGATCTGATCGAGTGGCACGCCGTAGGTTTGCGCGAGAATGGCGCGCACCCACATGCCGGTGGTCTGCGTATAGGCGCGTACGCCGACTTTCTTGCCTGCGAGGCTGCCGACATCGAGCTTGCCGCGCTGGGCATTATAAATAATGCAGCCCTGCTGGAAGCGCGCGGCCACGACCGCGGGCAGCAGCACGACCGGTTTGCCGTAGGCTTTCGCCTGCAGATACGTAACGATCGCCATTTCGCTGACGTCGTACACCTGACGCCGCGCCATGGGTGCAAAAGCGCGGTGAATCGGTTCGACATCCTCAAATACCAGTTCGACGGCGGGGTCGGTCAGTTCGCCGGCTTTCAGAGCCCGCGTGTGAGGATAGGTATGCAGCGCGGTCTTCAGGCGCAGCGGTGGTGCAGAGGTGCTCACGGTCGTGTTTTCCTGTTCGTTCGAGACGGACATATCAGGCGGCGAGCGCCGGATAAATCGCGCGCGCGGTGCCGCTGAAGATCGCTTCGCGTGCATCGGCGGGCAGCATCGACAAACTTTCGCGGGCATCGGCGAGCAGTTGCGGCAGTGCGCCTTCGGCAGCCGGGAAATTCGAGCCCCATGCGATGCGATGCGCGCCGAACGCGTCGAGCACACGCGGGAAAAAGGCGGCAGGCGTTGACGCGCCACGCGCGGCTTCGGCGATCGTGCGGTTCGTGAGCTTCAGATACACGCCTTGATGCGACGCGAGGCTGAAGAGCGGTGCGGCTGCTTCGTACGGCGGGCCGCCGGCGAGTTCGGGACGTGCAAGGTGATCGAGCAGCACACGGATATCCGGAAAACGCGCGAGCATGTTCAGGAGCGCGGGAATGCCCTGTGCGGTCATCTGCAGGCAGATCGACACGTTATGGCGCTGCGCGTATTCCCACACCGGAAACGAGCGCTCGTCGTCGAGCCAGCCTGCCTGGCCGGGCATCGTGCTGCCGGTCGTGAAAAGGCGCAGCCCGGAGAGGCCCGCGTCGAGCCAGCGCTGCACTTGCGTGACGGCGTCGCTTGCCAGCACGTCGACGGAGAACACGCCTGCGAAACGGCGGGGATGGTTACGCACTGCTTCGACCACATAACTATTGTCATTGCCATATACCGTCGAGGCCTGCACGACCACCGCACGGTCAATACCGGCTTCGTCCATCGACGCAAGCAGGCCTTCAAAGCTGACAGGACGCTTCGACGACCATTCCGACTGGTGACCACCGACCGGCGCGAGCGGATAACGTTGTTTATCTGGGGAAATTGCGTGAGTGTGCGTGTCGATGACGACGGACATGTACCGGCTCCTGACTGAAAACTTATTGGACGAATGGGCGTTACTGTAAGTGAGATGTAGCCGGAGTCCTTAATATGAAGTGCGCCGGAAGACATAAATTCTGGTTAAGCTAAGGGTTTTCACATAGTCATTCCGGAGAATCGATGGGTGAAGTCGGGGGTACGTCGTCGGATGACGATCTGACGCGATTAAGGCGTCTCTTCCTGTTCGATGCGGTGTGCGAAGCGGGCGGGATCGGACAGGCCGCGGTCCGCGCGGGGCGCACGCAGCCTGCGGTGAGCCTCGCCATCAGCAAGCTGGAAGCGAGTTTTGGCGGTCAACTGTTCGAGCGCGGCTTTGGCGGCAGCGAATTGACGCAGGAAGGCGTGATCCTGCAACGGCGCGTGCGTCGCATGCTCGATCAGATGGAGCGTGCGGTTGCGAGCCTGACTGGCCAATCGGCGGCCACGAATGTGGGCAAGATTTGCCGCCATCTGACCGATACGCAGGTGCGCTGCCATATCGCGATTGCTAATGCGGGATCGGCGGCGGAGGCCGCACAATCATTGGGCATTTCGCAGCCGGCGGTGCATCGGGCGGCGCGGCAGATCGAGCAGAACGTCGGCGTGTCGCTTTACCGCCGGCGTGTGCACAGCGTGTCGGCGAATCCGGCGGGCCTCGAATTCGCGCGTTGTCTGAGTCTGGCGCTCTACGAAATCGCGCAGGCGAGCGAGGACCTGGCGTATGCCCGCGGCCAGCTCACCGGGAAAGTGGCGATCGGCGTCTTGCCGTTGCTGCCGCCGCGCCTTGTCGCGCGCACCATCCAGCGACTGCGCGACCACTATCCCGCTGCGCGCGTCACCGTCGACGAAGGCTCTCACGCGCGGCTCCTGCGCGAACTACGCACCGGAGCGATCGATATCATCGTCGGTGGGCTGCGCGAGCCTCGCCTCACAGGGACCGTGCAGGAGATGGAACTGTTCGCCGATCCTTACGTGGTGGCCGTGCGCAAGGGCCATCGGCTGGCCGGGCAGAAAACCATCGCGGCTCGCGATCTTGCCGGTTATGACTGGGTCGTGCCACAGCGCAATGTGCCGCGCCGCGCGGTGATCGATTCGATCTTCGCCCGGCTGCCCGTCAAACCGCCGCTGGTGGTCGAGACCAGTTCGCTCGCAATGATGATAGCGATGCTGGTGGAGAGCGACTGCATCACGCTGTTGTCGCGTGCGCTGATTCGCGAGGCCTATCCGGGAAGCGAGATGGTTGCATTGGAACTGGAGACGCCAGAGGCAAGCCGGGCGGTCGGGTATACCTTGCGTACCGACTGGCTCGGCACTGCCGTCCAGCAGGCATTCGTTGAACATCTGCGTGAGGAATGCGCGTCGCGAATCTGAGCGCGGGCCCAATATCAGGCCGGCGTTCGCGTGAGCAGGCTCAGCGCCTGGGTCGTCGATCTGGCTTCGTCGACGATCCATTGAACGAACAGGTCGATACTTCGGCGAGGCGTGGCGGATACTGCGTGGTACGCAATGCCGCAATCGGACAGCACGGCGAACGGCGCAACGAGGCGGCCACTTTCCAGCTCGGGGAGCGCGAGAGCGGGCGCGCTGACAACCACCCCCAAGTCGTCGGCTGCGGCTTCCAGCGCGGTCATTGCATGCGCGAAATGGTGGCCGCTGGACTCGTCGGGAGCGGCGATGCGTGCGAACTGCGCCCACATCTTCCAGTACGATTCGCCGCCGCGCACCACGCCCCGGTCGTCATAGAGCAAAGGCAGCGAGACGAGTTGTTCCGGCTGGTTCCGGTCGATGCGCGATGCCAGCGCGGGCGATAGCAGCGGCGTGAGCGTGAGCGGCAGAATGGGCGTGACGTCGAGATTCTCGTATCGCCCATTCCCTAGTAACAGCACCACGTCCACTTCGGCCATCCACTGGCGAATGTTGTTCGCTTCCATGGCCTGCTGGGTCCACGTCAGTCCGAAACCGTGCATACGCGACACGATTCGCACGTCGATATCGGCATATTGCATGAGGAAACGATGCAGCCGCGGCATCAGCCAGCGATTGGCGAAGGAAGGCGGGCAATCGATGGTGAGCGGTTCCTTGTCCTTGAAACGACCGAGCAGTTCGATGGATTCGCGCATGATCTGGAAGCTCTCGCGGAGCTTCGGCAGACAGGCGCGACCCGCCTGTGTGAGCACCAGTCCTCCTTTCGTTCGCTCGAAAAGAGAGACACCGAGGTGTGCCTCGAGCGCGTTGACCTGGAAGCCGACCGCAGCCGGCGTGACGTGCATTTCCGCGGCGGCCTTCGTGAAACTCAGGTGACGGGCCGCCGACTCGAATGCCTTCAGCGCATTGAGAGGGGGGAGTGGTGTGGGCATTGTCTCGCTCGGAATGGTTGAGGCCACATACCCTTTTCTCCGGCGCGTTGCTCAAGGAAATCTAGCGAACCGCACAAAGATTTCTCATGTGACCGCGGTTCGACAGCCCGCTAAACTGGACAGTCCTGGGTCTAGGTCTGGTGCCGAAATGTCGGACGCAGACGATTCTTACACAAAAAATGCTCAAGCTAAAACGCGTTGTCACGGCGGCTGCTTCGATTCCCTGCATGGCACACCTCATCGTTAATACGGAACTGAACGCGGTCTTGTAGCCGGAGGCCAGCGCGCCTTCGTGGGCACGAGCGCTCCCTGGCGTGCCCGTGGTCCGGCCGTTCTGGCTGACTGATCCCATTCGCGGCTTGCTCGTTATGGCGTGTCTCCGGTCAGGGGCCGCTGCGCGCTCGTGACCTGGGTTCATCAATAGAAAAGAAAAGGAGACAACAGCATGACTGGCCGACGAACGTTTCTGAAAGAGGCTCTCATCACCGGCACGGCTGCCGTGCTTGTGAAACCGAACGCCGGCGCTGCCCAACCTGTTACCGCGGACACGAGGCCGGCAGTGGGCAGGCCGTCCCCGGCGCTGGCCGCCGCCGAGACTCAGGCGCCTTCGCTAGACGAAGCGCCCGCGACTGACACCGCGCATATCGGCAACCCCGGTTCGGACTTCATGGTCGATCTGCTGCGGATCGCCGGCATCGACTATGTCGCGGTGATGCCGGGGTCGACCTTTCGGGGTATTCACGAATCGATCGTCAATTACGCAGGCGACACGCATCCGCAGATGATCGTTTGTACGCACGAGGAGGCGTCCGCCGCCATTGCACATGGCTATGCCAAGGTCGCGGGAAAACCGATGGCATGTCTCGTCCATAGCACGGTCGGTTTGCAGCACGCTTCGATGGCGATCTACAACGCGTGGTGCGACCGGGTGCCGGTGATGGTGCTGGCAGGCAACATTGCCGATGCCGTGAAACGTCGCCCTGGCGTGGAGTGGTATCACACGGCGCAGGATCTCGGCGCGCTGGTGCGTGACTATACGAAGTGGGACGACTATCCCGTGTCGCTTCAGCATTACGCGGAGTCGTTCCTGCGGGCTTACACGATGTCGATCACGCCGCCAATGGAGCCTGTGCTGATTGTTGTCGATGCCGAGTTGCAGGAGCAGCCGATTGCCGATCCGCACGATATCGTCGTGCCGCCGCTGCGCGAGGTTTCGCCTCCGGTGGGAAGTCCGGATGCGCTTGCCGCCGCAGCCTCGTTGCTGTGTAACGCAAAGGCGCCGGTTATCGTGGCCGATCGGGCCGTGCGGACGCAAGCGGCGATGGACACGCTCGTCAAGCTCGCGGAGTCGCTGAATGCGCCGGTCATCGATCTGCTCGCGCGGATGAACTTCCCGACTAACCACTACCTGAACCACTCTTCGCTGCAGGCGAGACTGCTCGCAGAAGCGGACGTCATCCTGGCGCTGGAAGTTGGCGACGTATGGGGGCTGACGGGAAGCGTGCCGGATACCATTAGCCGTCCATCGAAGCGGCGCGCAAAACGCGACGTGAAGGTCATCAGCATTTCCACGGCTTATCTGTATGGCAAGTCGAACATGCAGGACGCCGAGCGCTATTTCGCGCCCACGCTACCTATTGCCGGCGATGCGGAGGCGTCGCTGCCCGGCCTGCTGCACGCCGTGCAGACGACCATGACGCCGGCGCAACGTGATGGGGTTGGCGCAAGGGCGCAGCCGATGCGGCAGGCGTTCGAGAAGATGCGGAACAATGCACGCGAAGCCGCGACACGGGCCTGGGACGGCAGTCCGATTAGTACCGCGCGCCTGTCTCAGGAAGTCTGGAATGCGATCCGGCACGAGGACTGGGCGCTGGTTTCGCCGACCGGCGCGATCAGCCAGTGGCCTCAGCGGTTGTGGGATATCACCAGGACCTATCAGTTCATCGGCGCTGGGGGTGGCTACGGCGTCGGTTATGGTGCGCCCGCCGCGGTGGGCGCAGCGCTGGCGCATCGCGACGCCGGCCGCATCGCTGTCAACATCCAGACGGACGGCGATCTGATGGTTCTTCCGGGCGTGTTGTGGACCGCCGCTCACCATAGCGTGCCGTTGCTCACGGTGATGCACAACAACCGGGCCTGGCATCAGGAGACGATGCACATTCAGCGCATGGCCAGCCGCAGAGACCGGCATCCTGAACGAGGAACGATCGGCACGGTGATGCACGATCCGGCGATCGATTACGCGGCGATGGCGAAAAGCATGGGCATGTGGGCGGAAGGTCCGATCTCGAACCCGGCCGATCTCGGTCCGGCGCTTGCGCGTGCAATGGTGCAGGTAAAAAGCGGCAAGCCCGCGCTGGTGGATGTGCTGACCCAACCCAGGTAATGGAACGATCGATGAAAGCTCATTCTGGTTCAATCGTCCGCCTTGCAATGGCTGCAGCAGCGGCTGTTGGCTGTGCATGGCCGCTCCTGTCGCATGCCGATTCAGATATCGATATCGAGGCAGGGCGCGCGCTCTTCATGCAGAAAGGCTGCTTCGAATGCCACGGCATATTCGGGCAGGGCAGTATCTCGACGGGACCGGCATTGGCGCCGCATCCCATACCGCTTGCGGCGATGGAAGCCTACGTTCGTGATCCTAAAGGACAAATGCCGGTCTTTAGCGAGAAGATTCTCTCGAATGCCGAAATGTCGAAGATTCATGCGTATCTGGCTTCGCTTCCGCCGAATCGACCGGCCGATAGCATTGCGTTGTTGAGCAACGGCACGTCTTCGGGCGGTGTGCCTGGTTCGTCTATTTCCTCGAGTGCAAGCACAGGGGCGCATGGTGCATCGATCTATACAGCGAATTGTGCTGCTTGCCACGGCCTGGCCGGCGAAGGCGGAGTCGGTCCGGCGTTGATCGGCATTTCAGGCCGCTATCAAACAGCCGATATCGAAGCGCGTATCCGGCAACCGTCGGGCATCATGCCGCGCCTGTATCCGAAACCGCTGAATGCTCAGGACGTGCAAGACGTTGCGCGCTATGTGGCATCGTTGAAATGAACGGCGTACGCATGCCGGGCGCCACCCGGCATGACGATCACATGTTCACGCTTTCCCCGATTGCCTGCTCGATGATCGATAAGCCTCTATCGATTTCAGCCTCGGCAATCGTGAGCGGTGGAGCAAGGCGGAAGACGCCCCCGAATCCCGGCAACTGAACAATATTCATATGCAAGCCGAGTTCGAGGCAGCGGCGTGTGATGGCAGCGGAAAGCGCCGGCGCCGCAGCTTTCGTCGAGCGGTCGCCGACGATTTCGATTCCGAGCATCAGTCCACGTCCGCGCACGTCGCCAATACATTCGAAGCGGCCTTGCAGTGTTTCCAGACCCGCTCGCAAACGGCTGCCGATTTTCCCGGCACGCTCGACCAACCCGTCCCGCTCGATGATTTCGATGACTTTGAGGCCGACAGCGGCCGGCATTGGGTCCGACACGTGCGTCGTATAGAAGAGGAACCCCCGCTCGTGCGCCTCCTCTTCGATTTCCTGAGTCGTCAGCACGGCAGCGAGGGGAAGGCCGGCGCCTAGCGTTTTGGACAAGGTCAGGATGTCGGGCACCACGCCGTCACGCTCGCACGCGAACATGGTTCCGGTTCTGCCCATGCCGGTTTGCGCTTCGTCGACGATCAGCAGCATGCCGCGCTCGGCGCATTTCGCCTCGAGCGCTCGCATATAGCCTTGCGGCAGTTCGATCAGACCGCCCGAGCTCAGGATAGGCTCGGCGATGAACGCAGCGAGGCTGCCGCAAGACTGTCTGTCGATCAGGTCGAATGCGTAGTCGAGTTCAGCCGCCCAATCATACTCACCGTTGCGTTCGAATCGTGGCCGGTACGGATAGGGTGCCGGAATGGCAAACGACCCCACAGCGGCGGGACCGTAACCTTTGCGGCCGGCACTATAGGTGGCCGAAGCTGCACCGCCCGTCATGCCGTGCCATGATTGCGCGAAGCTGATGATTTCGTGGCGGCCGGTCACGAGCTTTGCCATCTTGATCGCTGCTTCGTTGGCTTCTCCGCCAGTGCTGAGCAGCAGAGAGCGTTCAAGTCCTGCAGGCGCAATAGCTGCGAGGCGGTTTGCCAGGTCCACTACCGGGCGCGAGAGCATCCCGCTGAAAAGGTGCGTGAGATGACGCGCGCTCTCGGCGATGACTTCGGCGATTTCCGGATGAGAGTGGCCGAGCACGGCGCTCATCTGCCCCGACGTGAAGTCGAGTATCGCGCGGCCGCTGGAGTCGTACACGTTGCTGCCGCTGGCCCGCTCGATTATGACCGGCGAGAATGTCCCACCGTAGCGGATCAGGTGCCGCTGAGCGTTTGACCAGAAGTCCCGATCGGTTTGTGCTGACATGACGGTGTCCAGAGTGACGGGCGGGAGTGCCGGAACTCAATGTAAGCGAACCACGCCGGCTGCGGGAAACGAAAAGTTGTGATGCCTGCCATTCAAGGAGTTGATGCCCATGTCGCAGCTGGATTTCGATTTGCTCCGGACGTTTGTCGCGATAGCGGATGCCGGATCGCTCACGCGCGCGGCGGCGGAAGTTGGCCGCACGCAATCCGCGATCAGCATGCAGCTCAAGAGGATCGAAGAGGTTGTCGACGGCGCGGTGCTGGTGCGTACCGCACGCGGTGTGGAACTGACGTCGCGCGGCGACCGGCTGCTGTCGCACGCGCGAAGGCTGCTGCGGGCATACGACGAGGCGCTGGTCGACGTGACCGGCCGAGGGCTCGTCGGTTCGATTCGGCTCGGATGTCCCGAGGACTATTGCACCGAGTTTCTTCCGGCCGTGCTGCACGCGATAGCGCTACAGCATCCGCGGGTCGCGCTGGAAGTCGTCTGTGCGCCTACGCCCTTGCTCGAAAAAATGCTCGATGCACGCCGCGTCGATGTGGCATTGGTATCGCTCGCGCCGGAGGGGAACCTGGAGCGGGTGATCCGGTGGGAAGATCTGGTGTGGATCGCATCGCAAGACTTTTACCCGCCAAGCGATAGCCCGCTGCAAATCGCCTTGTCAGTTCCGGAAACGCTGGACCATCAGGCGGCGCGGCGTGTGCTGGAAGGTGCCAATACTCGTTACCGTGTGGCTTACGAGAGTGTCAGCAAAGATGGTCTGCTGGCAATCGTAAGGGCGGGCATTGCGGTCGCCGTGTTGACGAGAGGCGCTGTTCCCGCGGATTTGCGGATCATGCCCGTTGGAGAAATCTTCCCGCCGCTTCCCCGTGTTGGCATTGCGGTCGTTTCGTCCTCGGGGACGGCCGATTCGCTCCTTGTGGAGAGGGTGAAGGACCTCATGATTCGTACCTTGAGAACGATGCCGTCGCCTGGCAGTTAGTCTCGTCAGACATCGTTCTAGCAAAAGCAACGATCCATTGCGATCGTGGAGATATGCGCATAGCCATCGCGGACGTAGCATCCGTATCGAATCTTCATTTCAGAAGGTCGTCATGGATCGCTACAGGATGCTTCCGCTGTTGGGTTGCATCCTGACAGGCGCCCTTCACAACTCATCGATTCAAAAGGGCTGACCATGCAACGTCCAACGACTGAAGACGCATTGAAGGATGTCGTCGTAACCCATTCGCTTGACCCGGAGGATGGTGCGATCGTCGCCGCCACGCGAGCCATGGCGAGTTCCATGAAAGGTGCATTGAGAGGAATCGAAGCGCGCGCACCGTTCGATGCCATGATGGAAGGCGTTTTGCCACGCGATGACGTGACTTTCGAATCCGACACGGTTGGCGGTATCCCGGGGCTCTGGGTTCATCCCGTGCAGCGTCGATCTGACGAGGCGATTCTTCATCTGCACGCCGGATGGTTTAGCCTGGGAACGGCCAAAGCATTTCGTCACCTCGTCGGGCATATCGCCGCGAGGGCGGGGGCGAGCGCATTTATCCCGGACTATCGGCTCGCTCCCGAGCATCCTTTTCCTGCGGCCGTCGACGACGTGCTGGCGTGTTACCGCGGACTCGAGGAAAGGGGTATTCGCCGGATTGCCGTCACGGGTGACTCCGCCGGAGGCAATCTTGCACTGGTACTCGCCGCATGCATCGGCGGCGAAGCTGTCTCAGACGACGCGATGCTGGTGGGTGTGGCCGCACTGTCGCCGGTGACCGATTTGACGCTCTCGGGCGAGTCCTACCTCACGCGAGCGGATGCCGATCCGTATTTCACGCTCCCGCAGGTGGCGCAACTGGTGCGCTCCTATCTGGGAAGCGCGGACCCGAAGTTTCCGCTGGCGTCGCCACTCCATGCACCGGTTGCCGGTTTGCCACCCGTACGCATCCACGTCGGAGACGACGAAGTATTGCTCGACGATTCGCTCAGATATGTCGAGCGTGCCGTTGGCGCCGGAACCGATGCCCGCCTCGATGTCTGGATGGGGATGCCGCATGGATTCGCCGGCAGCATCGGCAGGTTGAAGGCGTCAGCACAGGCGCTGGACGCCATCGGCCTGTTTCTCACCGAGAAGCTGTTGGCAGGCGCGGACCCGCATACGCCACGCTGAAACCAGGGCGAAAGACAAGCTCGCCGCCGGCGCCCACGCTAACGCTGCAGGTTCAAACCTTCGCAACCTGAAACGAGCGCGTCGAGCAAGTGGCGGACAGCCGGAACCATGCCTCGGCGCGTCGGGAAAATCGCATGGACGAGGCCCGGCGTGCTGGCCAGACCTGGCAGCAGGTGCTGCAGGCGGCCGGCCTGAATATCGGCCTCAACCAGCTCTCTGGGCAGCATGGCCAGGCCGGCGCCGGATATCGCCGCAGTCCGCAGGCTGGCCAGGTCGTCGGTCGCGAGACGCGGCTGATGTGCCCATGACGTCACGTGTCCCTCAACGTCCACCAGGTTCCAGACAAATCGCTCGCTGCTGCTGGCCATGGAGAGCGTGGGCCACTCCTTCACCGATTCGATCGAACTGGGCGCCGGATGGCGTGCGGCCAATTCAGGACTGGCAACCAGAATGTGGATCGACAAACCCAACTGGCGGACGGCGAGATCGGTATTCTCCAGCGGCGGCAGCCTGACGCGGATGGCAAAGTCCAGGCCTTCCTCAACGACATCCACGCGGCGGTTGGTGGCATCCAGCAGAACCTGGACTTCGGGGTTGTCCTGCACGTATCGCGCGATGATCGTGGAGATGCCGGACTCCAGTAAGGCCACGGGGCACGCGATACGGATGGTGCCCTGCGGCCTCGAGCGCGTGCGATCCACGATGTCTTTGGCGGCCTTGGCTTCTTCCACCAGCGCAAGGCAATGCTGGTGGAACTGCCGGCCGGTTTCCGTCAAGGACAGACTTCGGCTGGTGCGATTGAGCAGGCGGACGCCAAGTTCTTCTTCCAGCGCGCGAATCCGCCGGCTGAGTTTCGACGTCTGCAAACCGAGGCTGCGCGCGGCCGCCGTGTAGCTGCCATGCTCGACCACCTCGACGAAGAGCCGAAGATCATTGAGGTCAGTGATTGCGTTCATGAGCAGACTTCAACTCCTTCTGATCGTTCTATACAGCGCAACGATGCGTTCCAGTGTGGGATCTATGCGCACAGTCGTTGCAAATATAGCATTCGTCTCACCACTTGAACCAGCGCCGAATCCGGCGGGTCGCGCAGGTGGCAAGCGTCGCATTTGCGATTGCGGGAAACGGAGACGGACATGCTCACACACAGGCGTTGGGAATCATTGGATAGGGCGGACCTTGGCTGGCTGCGCGCGAAACATCATTTCGCGATCAACGCCGACGGTAATCCCGCGCACGCGGCCCTAGGCCCTCTGATTGTCTGGAACGACGACGAGATCGCCGTTGGCAGCGGTTTCCCCATGCACGGCCACCGTGACATGGAAATCATCACCTACGTGCGCCAGGGCCTGCTCGGGCATCGAGACACCCTGGGATCCGAGGGAACGATCCACACAGGCGATGTCCAGGTCATGAGCGCCGGCAAGGGCATACGTCACGCCGAGTTCAACCGGGGCGATGTGCCACTCAAGCTTTATCAGATATGGCTGCTCCCTCGCGAAGCCGGCGGTGAACCCGCGTGGGATACCAAGCCGTTTCCTAAAAGCGACCGGTCCGGGCGCTTCGTTGTCCTTGCCAGCGGGTTCGCCGGCGATGAAAGCGCACTTCCTATTCGTGCCGATGCGCGTGTGCTCGGCGCGATGCTAAAGGCAGGCGAAAGCGTTCGATACGAATTGAGTCCGGCGCGCCGCGCCTATCTCGTCGTTGCCTCCGGACGCATCGAAGTCAATGGCGAGCCCGTTGGGCCGCTGGATGGCGTGGCGATCACGAATGTCGCCGCGGCACAGATTTCCGCTGTTGAAGCTTCAGAGCTGGTGATGGTGGACGCCGGCTAATTTCCTTTTTCGTCTTCCACCTTCGTCAATTCATTTCTGGAGAGTGTCATGGAACGTTTTAAATTTCTTCCGTTGTTAGGCCGCATTCTGATCGGTGCGCCGTTTGTGATGAGCGGGCTGGGCAAGCTCGCAGCGTATGGTGCGACGGTGGGTTACATCGCGGCCATGGGGCTGCCCGTGCCGCCACTTGCGTTCGTTCTTGCCGTACTGACCGAACTGGGCGGCGGCCTGTTGTTGTTGTCGGGCTATCGGGCTCGCACCGTATCGCTGGCGATGGCGGTGTTCTGTGTGGTCACGGCGATTTTCTTTCACCACAACTTTGCCGATCAGAACCAGATGATTCACTTCCTCAAGAACGTGATGATGGCGGGCGGTCTCCTGCAAATCACCTGGTTCGGTGCCGGCGCGTTCAGCCTGGATGCGCTCGCTGGCCGGGTCGCCTTGCGCGCTTCTCCGCTGAAGGTGAGCTAGGAAGATGATCTCGTCGAGACGATCGCCCGCCTGATCCGGTGTTCGATCGTCTCTTCGTGATGTTTCCCCGTTGTCCGTGTATCCGTGGGAGTCAACACCATGTCTTTCGAAACGATTCCGTCGAGCGTCAATTCGCTCAGTTCTGCACAAGATGAAGCAGTGTCCGATATGCACGCTGTCGACCAACCCTCAGCTCCATTGCGGAGCCACAGAGCGATAGTCACGCGAACCGCTGGCCGGCAACACGGTCCTGTGAAGCGGCTCGTCAGTCCATCGGACCTTGGCGAGGTGCTGAAGCCTTTTGTCTTTCTCGACTATTTCGATAACTCGATGAAAGCCGACATGCGGTTCTCCATGCACCCTCATTCCGGCCTCGCCACGACGACCGTGCTGCTGGAAGGTGAAGTTGCCTATGAAGACACGACGGGGGCATCGGGCATCATGCCGTCCGGCGGTGTCGAGTGGATGAATGCGGGTAGGGGCGTATGGCATGACGGTCAGGCCCGAGGCGATGGGCCGGTGCGCGGCTATCAGTTGTGGGTCGCCTTGCCACCCGAGCTCGAATTAGGCGCACCGCATAGCCAGTATTTATCTGCGAGCGAAATTCCTCGCACCGGTCCGGCCCGCGTTATCCTGGGGCGCTATGGAAACGCAGAGAGCCCGATACCCGCGCCCCGAGGCATCAACTACCTGCTTGTGCGGCTTTCGGCCGGCGAGCAATGGCAGTACACGCCGCCAGCCGGCCACACTGTCGCCTGGCTAGCGGTTCAACGCGGCGCACTACGCGTAGCCGGCGAATCTGTCGCTAACGAGGTAGTCGTGTTTGCCGAGTCCGAAGATGTTCTGGCATTCACGGCCAGTGAAGATTCGGAGTTCGTCATCGGCTCGGCAGTCCCACATCCGCACGATCTCGTGCTTGGCTACTACTCGGTTCATACGTCACCGGAAGCGTTGCGTGTGGGGGAAGCCAGGATCGCGGAGATTGGGGCGCAACTGCGTCGCCGCGGCCGCATCGGGTAATGCTCCTGAAGCGGTTTCGACACGATGCGAAGACTCTATCGGGAACCCCTCATGCAAAACGTCCAGATTGGGAACGCGGCCATTCCGGCCATCGATTTCGGCACTTACGGAATGCGCGCCGACGACATTTATCGCGTCATTCCCGCAGCGCTTCGTGCCGGCTTCCGTCATATCGACACCGCGCAGATCTACCGTAACGAGAGCGAAATCGGCGAGTGCGTCGTTGCTTCCGGTGTTCCAAGAAGCGAGATCTTTTTGACGACCAAGGTCTGGGTGAGCAACTACTCAGAGCGATTTTTCGAAGCGTCTGTCGACGAGAGCCTTCGAAAGCTCAAGACAGACTATATCGACCTGCTCCTGCTGCACTGGCCAGGATCGGACGTGCCGCTGGCCGAGCAGATCGCAGGACTCATCGCAGTTGCACGTGCGGGCAAGGTTCGGCATATCGGCGTCAGCAATTTCAATCGCGCGCTGATGACGGAATCGATTCGACTTTCCGCGGTTCCTCTCGTGACGAATCAGTTCGAATACCATCCGTATCTGAATCAGTCTTTGCTTATCGAAGACACGCTGCAGGCGGGGCTTGCAGTGACGGGGTACTGTGGCATGGCGGTTGGCCGTGTCTTTTCGGACCCAACGCTCAAGGAAATCGCGGCCCATCATGACAGAACCATCGCGCAGATCGTTTTGCGGTGGCTTGTTCAGCAGCGCGGGGTTGTTGCGCTTTCGAGAACCACCCGGATCGATCGACTGGCGCAGAACCTGGCGGTATTCGACTTCGAGCTGGATAGCGCGGACATGACGGCGATATACGCGTTGGCGACGGCAGACAGCCGAATTGTCAATCCGCCCGGACTCGCCCCGGTGTGGGACAGTACGGGCGTTTGACTGTTTGACTATGTCTGGTTGTCCGGCAATTCCCGCACGCACCGGAATCCCGCATACACATACTGATAATGCGGCTGAAACCAGTTCCGGAAGGCCGGCCGCAGCATGCATTGCGCAGTGCGCGCCGAACCGCCTTTGATCACGTAGTGCTGCCCGTCGAAAAAGTTGGCGGAGTAGCCCGGGTAAAACGGAAACGCTTCAAACCCCGGCAATGCGTCGAACACCGTGGCGGTCCACTCCCAGCCATTGCCGAATTGACCTTCCACGCCGAACGCGCTGACGTTGTCCGGATACGCGTCGACCGGCTGCGGATCCCAGCTGCGAAAATCGAAATTGCCCGACATCGCATGCGGGGCGCCGTGCGCCGCGCGTTGCCATTGTGCTTCGCTAGGCAGAGTTTTGCCGGCCCAGCGCGCGTAGGCGCTGGCTTCGGCATGACTCACATACGCGGGCCAGTCGAGCGGCAGCGGCACTTCGTCGAACATGGTGCGCAGCATCCACGCGCTGGCTTGATCGCTTCCGGTTTGCTGCGACCAGCCGGCGGGGTGTTCGATATGCTCGGCTTCCTTCCAGGCCCAATCTTTGACCGTCCACCATCTCGGTTCGCGGTAGCCGCCGGCCTCGATGAACGCGCGAAATTCGCCGTTCGTCACCATGTGCCGGTCGATCTCGAATGCCGGCACCTCGACACGCATTTCGCCGAACTCGTTGTCCCACCCAAAACGGCCACTTTCGCGCGACATGCCGAGCACCGTTGCGCCAGCCGGCACGCTGACCATCGACGGCAACGACGCGACGCGCTCAGCGCGCGTGAACACCGGTTCCCGCAACCCGCCGACCTTCTGCGCAAGCGGCAACTGATGCAGCATGTACGCGAGCGTTTCCGCATGCATCAGCCGATGCTCGATCGCGACGTTCAGCAACTGCTCGGCCGCGTCAGCCTGAGCGCCCTCGCGGCCGACACGCGCCGCGTCGCTCAGTGCGTCGAGTTCGCGGTCGATCTGCTCGCGGGCGCGCCGCGCGTAGTCGCGTATGGCCTCGAGCGACGGCCAGTCGCCGGGTTGATCGGTCGGAAAACCGCCGTCGACCGGATCGATACCGAAAGCGAACAGCTGGTCGAGGTGCGGATCGAACGCCGGCAGATCGCACAGGCGCTGGTCGAAAAGATTACGGTCGAAAGCTTCCAGATGGCCGACGTAAAACACGATCCGGTGGCGCTCACGGATCGGCCGGTCATACAGAAACTCGGGTTTGACAATGGAAAACAGGGCGTCGGTCACTTGACGCGCGTCGATCAGACGCTGAACGAGCGGGTGATGCGGGGCGGGGTCGCGATTCATTTCGCCGGGTCTCCTTGCGGGGGACGGACTAAAGACTGTACCCGCTCGCAGGAGCCATGCCAAGGCGAATGCGCGCTAAAAAACAGATGGACGGGGACGTGGCTGCGCGGGCCAGGTCCGGCGCACGTGGTTTACACCTTCTGCAAGCCTTCCAGATCGACGATCCGGATGTGTTTGCCTTGTGTGTCGATCAGGCCGCGCTTTTGAAATCTTGACAGGGTACGGCTCACGGTTTCGAGCGTCATGCCGAGGTAGCTACCCATGTCCTCGCGTGTCATGCGCAAGTTGAATTCCGCCGATGAATAGCCGCGTTGGGCGTTGCGCTCCGAGACGTCGAGCAGGAATGCCGCCACGCGTTCGTCCGCTGAAAGTGAGCCGAGGACCATCATCTGCCCGGCTTCGCGGACGATCTGCTCGCCCAGCAGTTTGTGCAAGCGGTCCTGCATCGAACTGATTTCGCGGCACAGGGACTTGAGGGCGGGGTAGGGGACGATGCAAACGGTGCTGTCTTCAAGGGCGACGGCGCTGCAGGCATGCACATCTTCGCTGATGCCGTCGAGGCCGAGGGCTTCGCCGGCAAGGCGCAACCCGGTGACCTGTTCGCGGCCGTCACGGTGCGCCATGACGGTTTTCAGAGAGCCGGAACGCACGGCGTAAATATTGTCGAAGCGGTCGCCGCTGCGATACAGCGCTTCGCCGCGCAGCACCGAGCGCGCGCTGCAAATGAGGGCTTCGAGTTTGCCTAGTTCGTCAGGCGAGAGGCCTTGTGGCATGCAGAGCGCCCGCATCGAACAGCTCGAGCAGCGAGCGGCGGTGCGCGCGGTTGCCCTCACCGGTAAGGCACGACGGCTGCCACGTGCCGGCGACGAATTCAGCGTGGAATCGGCGGCGCCGGTGGAGCGAGTCATTACGGTAGGAGTAAGCATGTTCTGCAGCCATTTGTCAGGGTAACAACTGATTGTCCCACCGCCCACGCCCCCGGTTTAGCGACAAAATGACGCGTTCGCGCGGTTAGGCATCTTGCGCGATGTCACCCTGCCGTTACTGCTTGTGGTTATGGACTGCTATGCATCGTACTGAACGTGTACTGCCCGTATTTTGAAGATAGGGTTCTGCGCGCGCCGCCTCAATGCGGCCAGGCACACGCAGTTGCCGCAGTTGCAATATGCGTCACCCGGCGTTCAGGCTTCTTCGCTTACCTTGCCCGCCGCGGACGGAATCAGCAGTACGGGCAAGGTCGCCTGACGCACGCAGCGCTCTGCGACGCTGCCGAGTATCAGGCGCTGAAAACCACGCCGGCCATGCGTGCCCATCACCAGCAGATCGGCGTTGAAGTCGGCGGCAGCTTTTAGCACGACCGCCGAAACGTCGTCGAGCGAGGAGGCTTCGCCCACTGCGAGTTCGCCCTTGACACCTTGCGCCGCCATGGCAACGGCGAATTCCGCGCCGAGTTCTTTGCCCTGTTCGACGAGGCGGTTACGCAGAATGGAGGGGTCGTAGCCAGGCGCTTCGAAATACATCGGCGTGTTTTCGACGACGTAGAGCGGCTGCATGATGGCGCCGCTGGATTTCGCGAGTGCGAGCGCTGCTTCGAATGCACGGCGCGAGGTGTTGCTGCCATCGACCGCTACAAGAATGCGTGTGTACATATCGACTCCGCGTCTGAAGGATTCGGGTGCCGCGGCCGTTGCGCCAGGCCGGGCTTATTGGCGATTTATTACCGGTGCGAGCTTAAATGATCGCTGAAAAAAGTGCATCCGGTCTGGATGTAAATCAAACACTTGTCAAATTTTGTGATGAGGGCGCTCTACACGGAAACTGCCGTACAGCATGTGTTTGCGGCATTCCTGTTAAGCCGACGTGCCGATATCGAATCAAGATGGGGTCAGATTTGCCTTACAATCAAAACCTACTCAGACAAGCTGCTTCGGCACCGCTGATGAACGAGCGCAAAACAACGGGCTTGCCCGACAGGATCTACGGCGACATCCTCAATCGCATTCTCGAAGGCGAATACAAGGAAGGCGAGCGGTTGCCTACCGAGCATGCGCTGGCCGAGCGTTTTGCGACGTCACGGCCGACTGTGCGCGAGGCCTTGGCGCGCTTGCGGGCGGACGGCATCATCATGACGCGTCACGGCTCGGGCACGACGGTCGCACGGCGGCCGGACCCGGATGTGCGCCGTTTCGCGCCGCTCGAAACCTTGTCCGACATCCGTCGCTGCTATGAATTTCGCATCGTGACCGAAGCCGGCGCGGCGGAGCAGGCCGCACTCAAGGCCGACGCCGACGACATCGCCGCGATCCAGCACGCGTGGGATCAGTTGGAACGCATCATCGAAACCCGAGGCATTGGCGCGCAGGACGATTTCATGTTTCACCTGGCGGTGGCGCGTGCCTCGAAGAACCCGTTTTTCATCACGGTCATGTCGTTCATCGAGGAACAGATTCTGTTCAGCATGAACCTGTCACGTAATCTGTCGCTCGTGAAGACGGTGGAGCGGCAACGGCTCGTGCAGGCCGAACATCTGGCCGTGCTCGAGGCGATCCGCCGCAAGGACGGCCCCGCTGCGGGGAGGGCGATGCGAGCGCATCTCGAGAATGCGCTCGAGCGGATGTTCGGTTCCTGATAGTCTGCCCGGGTCGTCGGTCGGGGCGCAGCTATCGGGTAAGCGCTGCCGGTTTGTAGCAGCCCGGCAATCGCGATCGAGTCCGAAGCCGCCGGTTCGCTGTGGCTGGGCAAACGGCGGTCGGTAATTGGCAATCGGGCAACCGGCAACCGGCTAGCCGCGAAATCACCCAACCGGCGGCCGCGAAATCGGCAACCGGGCAACCGCACCCACAGCCCGGCTCCAATCTCGCGTCCACGCGTCAGGCAGCGGCCGCCATCGGCCCGAACAGGGCGGTGCGAGTTTTCGGACTGACGGCGATATCCAGCGCCACCGCACGCTCCACGCCGATCTGCAGAGGCGATCCGAGCCGGCTAATGTCGATCCCGGTTTTGCGCAGCAGGCGTTCGATCGGCGTGGTGGTCACCGTGACGTAACGCGTGATGCCCATGCGGTCGGCGAACGTCACGAGCTCGTGAATTGCCTGCATCGTCAGGTCGGCAAAGCCGAACGACTGCTCCTCGCCGCTGGTTTCGATCGCGAACCGGCTTAGCTCCCAGATATGCCGCCCGACCGGTGCGTCCGCGCCGTGCAGCAATTGCGGGAAGGTGTCTTTCAGCATGTTCGGCCCCTCTGTCGGCATCAGACGCCAACAGCCCCGGACGTGCCGGTCGTCGCCTTGAATCAGCATGTAGTGCGGCCCGAGGGCGTCGTAGCCGTCGATCTCCATGCCCGCGATGGTTGGGATGTCCCACCCGAGCCGCCCGTGAAACACCCGCGCCCGCAGGCGGTACATCTCGTTGATGTCTGCATTGTCAAATTCCTGCCGCATTCCAATCCGGATCGCTGTTTGCATGACGTTCTCCTGAACGTGTTGGGGTACCCAATACGCAAGAAAACTTATGCATTTTGAATCTTTCTGCCACCTACCTACCTGGATAGGTGTGCATGCTTATCGGATAACGCAGAATTCGAGACAAGCTTCAGCCCTCAACCGACGGGACACAAAAATGGAACTTCTCGAAAACCACTGGCAAGCGCAACCCGCGGTCCAAATCCGCCCGGCAGAGCCGTCATCGGCGGTGGATCGTGTTCTGATCATTGCCTACCGCAAAAAGAAGAAGGAAAGCCAGCGCCGCTTCTGGGCACGCTTTGGCGTGACGCAGTCGCGTGGCAGCCGGTTTGAATCGGGTGCCGAGATTCCGGCGCCGGTGTCGATCCTGCTGGGCCTCTATTTCACCAAAACCGTTTCCGACGCCGATCTGGGCCGGGCCGAGCGGGTGCTGTACAGCCGCGACGCCGCCGCCTTGCTCAACCCGGGTCAATAAGCCCCAACTGCGCGGCGATCACGGCCGCCGCGCGCCGCGAATTCACACCGAATTTCGTCCTGATGTTTTTCATATGGAAGTTCACCACGGCTTCCGAGCAACTCAGGATGTGGGAGATTTCCCAGGTGGATTTGCCGCGCGCGGTCCATTTAAGACATTCGCGTTCGCGCGGCGTGAGCTTGGGCAATAAAGTCTGAGTGTGCGTATTCAAATGGCGCTGACTGGTATCGATTACCAGATCGCGCAATAACACCAGATTTGGCAGTGCAACATTGACGTGGCGCCAGAATGCCTCAGTCGGATTGTTGTCATTGACGAAGCACATCATGCCGGCTTCCTGGTTCGGTCCATGAATCGGCAACGTCACACCGGCGCGCAGGCCATGGGCGCGCGCTTCCTCGTACATCGATTGCTGCGGTGCGGTCGTAAAAATGTCCGGCGACCAGATCAGCGGCGTCGCGCGCGTCGCGCAATGCGAGACAGTCGGGTCGATATGCACGAGCCCCTGCTCGTCATAAGTGCGCCGCCACGCCGGCGCGTAGGTGCTCCGCACATAGGCATCTTCAAGGCGAATGGTCGGGCGCGGCAGCATGGCGATCAAAAGCCTCTCGAAGCCCCACGAGTCGGCCAGACCTGCGATCGCACCGAACCATTCCGCTTCATCCGCGGCGTTCAGTAGCGGCGCCATCTCCTCGATAAAATGTAGCGACAATTTAGCTCTCGTAGGCTCGCAAACATCCCGTTGCGGTTAATTGCGGTACGGAAATCCGCCCGGCTTTTTTTATCTTCACAATCTATCACTAAAAATTATTTCACAAGCCGAGAGTGATTTCTAAAGAGGCCACCCAGCGCCGGTTCTGCAAAGAAGCGAACCAATTGCCCTTTATATCGGATTTCTTCGATCTGGATAACATTCACGGGTCGATAAAATGGGTAATTTTCGCGTGACAGCGGTTTTGATGCATTAGATTGGCACATTATTGTCAAACCACTTCGAATGGCCCGGTGTGTCGAATTCCGGGCGAAGCGATAACGCTTTCCTGCCGCCCGAAACCCGGCGCGACGAAATCTCGCTGATCCGGGTGCCGACAATGCGGTTATGTTCTCGAAGATTGCCGGCATGGGGCCGATTTTTCCGCTTCCCGGTTCGACGCCGCTCGAACATCGTGCGAAGATCGATCATGCGACGCAGGTTCTGTTTGTATCCGAGCGTCAGTTTGCGCAGAAGCCCACACCGCATTGAGGTCGATGGCGCGCGCTTGCGCCGCATGCCGGCATGCAGGACGCCGCGCATTCCGGCCTGCTTTCCCCATCAGCTTCCTTTACTCAAAGCATACGCATGACCGACACCAGCCGACGCTATCCCGACCCCTCCATTCGCTTGCTCGATCCGCGCTTCAAGTCGCTGATTCTCGCGTCCGCTTCCGTCGAGTGTCTGTATCAGGGCGCGCGCTGGTCGGAAGGGCCGGTCTGGTTCGGCGACGGCCGCTATCTGCTGTGGAGCGACATTCCCAACGACCGTATCCTGCGCTGGGACGAAACCAGCGGTGCGGTGAGCACGTTTCGCCAGTCGTCGAACAATGCGAATGGCCATACGCGTGACCGCCAGGGCCGCCTCGTTAGCTGCGAGCACCTGACGCGGCGTGTCACGCGCACCGAGTATGACGGTTCGATTACCGTGCTCGCCGACCGTTATCGCGGCAAGCGCTTCAATTCGCCGAATGATGTGATCGTGAAGTCGGACGGTTCGATCTGGTTCAGCGATCCCACCTTCGGCATCGACGGCTTTTATGAGGGCGAACGGCAGGAGTCGGAATTGCCAGCGTGCGTATACCGCATCGACGGCCAATCCGGCGAAGTGACGATGGTCGCCGACGACGTGCTGGGCCCGAACGGCCTCGCGTTTTCACCGGACGAGTCGGTGCTGTACGTCGTCGAATCGCGCGGCATACCGCGCAAGATTCGTGCGTTCGACGTCGACGTCGCAAACAATGGCGCCGTGCTGTCGAACAACCGCGTGCTGATCGACGCCGGCCCGGGCACGCCGGACGGCTTTCGCGTCGACACACACGGCAATCTCTGGTGCGGCTGGGGTATGGGTACCGACGAACTCGACGGCGTGCGCGTCTTCACGCCGCAAGGCGAGCCGATCGGCCATATCGCGTTGCCCGAGCGCTGTGCGAACGTGTGCTTCGGCGGGCGTCATCGCAACCGGTTGTTTATGGCGGCAAGCCACGGCTTGTATTCGCTGTATGTGAATACGCAGGGCGTTCAGGGCGGGTGAGTGCGCCCGGGCTGATCATGCAGCGTACGCACAAGTTGCCTGACAACATGCCGCCGTACTCGCTTGCCGACTTCGGGTTTGCCCTCGGATAAAGCGCACAAATCATTGAGCCATAAGGCTTAACAGTCGTACTCCCCCGATTTCCCGAGCAAAGCGCCGCAGCGAGTATTTGCTTGACATCGGCAGTTACGCTTCGCTATGTTGCATTGGTTGAGTGACACCGCCAGCAGCGCATCTGACCGGCGGACTTCCATACCAAGAAGCGAGGAGACGCAATGACTGTTTCAGGCAGGTTGGCGCTCAGGCTGGTGTCCGTATGTTTCGCGGCAAGCGCCGCATGGATGTCCGCAGCGCACGCGGCCGATCCGGTCACGCTCAATATCGTCGACGTGGCCGGCGACCTTCAACTCACGCAGAAGGGTTTCGAAGCCTTCAAGGCGAAGTATCCGAATCTCGTCGCCAATCTCACGTTCACCAACGCGCCCGCACCGCAGTTGCCCGGCAAGATCAAGGCGATGCAGGCCGCGGGCCGCTCCGACATCGATCTCGTGCTGACCGGCACCGACGCACTGGCTGCCGGCATCGAACAGAATCTCTGGATGAAACTGCTGCCGGACAATGCGGTGGCGTTCCCAGGCGTGCTCGACAAATACGCGCCCGGCCCGCGCAAGATGCAGGACCTCGCGCAAGGCTTCGGTCTTGAAGTCGCTTATATGCCGGCAGGTCCACTGCTCGAATACAACCCCGCCAAAGTCAGCGATCCGCCGAAAACGCCCGAGCAACTTCTGCAATGGTGCAAGGCGCATCCGGACAAGCTGATCTACGCGCGGCCGGCAAACTCCGGCCCGGGCCGCACATTCCTGATGGGTTTGCCGTACGTGCTCGGCGATAAAGATCCACAAGATCCAATTCACGGCTGGGACAAGACGTGGGCCTTCCTCAAGCAACTGAACGATTGCATTCCTTACTATCCTGGCGGCACGTCGGCGGTCATGAAAGAGCTCGGCGAGGGCACGCGCGACATGACCGTGACCGTCACGGGCTGGGACATCAATCCGCGCGCGCTTGGCATCGTGCCGGCGGAATTTCGCGTGCAGGCCTTCGACAACATGACGTGGGTGAACGACGCGCACTACATGGTGATTCCGAAGGGCGTGCCGAAGGAAAAACTCGACGTGCTCTACAAGCTGATGAATTTCATGCTCGAGCCGGCGCAACAGGCCATGACCTACGACGACGGCTATTTCTATCCCGGTCCCGCGATCAAGGGCGTGAGCATCGAACAGGCGCCCGCGCACAGCCAGGATGTGCTGAAGAAATACGGCCGGCCGGAGTACGCGAAGCTGCTGGCCGAGCGTCCGCATGTTTTGCCGCTGAATGCGACCGCGATGGTCGCGGCTTTCAAGAAATGGGACAGCGACGTCGGCGCGCAAAAGACCAAGTAGGCGCTGAATGAATCCGCGCGCCCGGTCGCTCGGTCAACCGGGATTCGCGTGTCGTGCATGCGGGAATCGGTGTGAAGCGTCACCCGCATCCGCCCGATTGGACGTTCGCGATTCATGTGCCACGTGTATCAGGAAACCGCCGCGAAGCGTCACGCGCATCCGCCCCGATCGGGCTTTCGCGATGCAAGCCTCGCGTATCAGGAAACCGTCATGAAGCATCACTTTGAACAGCTGCGGCTCGATTCGGTGAGCCGCAGTTTCACGAATGCGGAAGGTCACGCGGTCGCGGCGTTGCAAGGCCTCGATCTGAATATCCGGCGCGGCGAGTTCATTGCATTGCTCGGACCTTCGGGTTGCGGCAAATCGACTGCGCTCAATTGCATCGCCGGCTTGCAGCCGTTGAGCGGTGGCGGCATCTGGCTCGACGACAAACGCATCGACGTGTTGCCGCCGGAAAAGCGCGGTTTCGGCATGGTGTTCCAGAGCTACGCGCTGTTTCCGCACATGAGCGTGCTCGACAACGTCGGCTTCGGATTGAAGATGCGTGGCGTCGGTAAGAGCGAGGCCATGCGCCGGGCGCGTGAAGCATTGCAGCTCGTGCAACTGGTCGGGCATGAACGCAAACTGCCTGGACAGCTTTCCGGCGGTCAGCAACAGCGCGTGGCGATCGCACGGGCGATCGTGATCGAACCGCCGCTGATTCTGATGGACGAACCGCTGTCGAATCTCGATACGAAACTGCGCATCGAAATGCGCGCCGAAATTCGCCGCATCCATAGCCAGCTCGAACGCGCGACGCTTTACGTGACGCACGATCAGGATGAAGCGCTTTCCATGGCCGATCGCATCGTCGTGATGAGAGAAGGGGTGGTGCAGCAGGTCGGCACGCCGAAAGAGGTCTACACACGGCCGCAGAATTTGCATGTCGCGCGCTTCATGGGCTATCGAAACGTAGCCGAGTTCACGCTCGAAGGCACGCAGGGCGATGGCGTCGCGGTGAGCGCGAACGGCGTGCGTCTAGTCGGCACGCCGATGGCCGGTTTCAACGGCAAGCGCGTGAGCGTCGCGCTGCGTCCCGAGGATATGGAGCGTGCGGCACCTGGCACGGAAAACGCGTTCGACGCCCTGGTGACAACAGTCGAATACGGCGGCCACGATTCATTGCTGCGGGTGAAGACCGCGTTCGGCGACTTGTGGGCACGCATCGGTGGCGAATTCGAAGAGGGCGAGCGCATCAGCCTGCGTGTGCCGCCGTCACGCACGCTCGTCTATGACGCAGAGGCGGCATGAACACGCCCACGCTGCCGCCGCCACCCGTACCATTCGCGCCGCGCGACGCCAAAGCGTGGCTGGTCGCGCCAGCGTTGATCTTCATCGTGGCGCTGTTCATCTATCCGTTTGCGTATGGTTTGGTGTTGTCGTTCCAGCCGATGAACGGCGGCGGCCTATGGGCCAACTACCTGACGTTCTTCACCGACAGGTCGATGTGGCCGACCATTCTCGTCACGCTCAAGCTCGCAGTGCCGGCGACGCTGATCAATGTGGGCGTGTCGGTTCCCGTGGCGTTCGCGCTGCGCCGCAACTCGCCCTATCAGAAGCTCATCACGACGCTGCTGGTGATCCCCGTCACGCTCGGCACCGTGCTGATCGCCGACGGCATGCTCACGTACTTTGGCCCGAACGGCTGGTTTCCGCAGGCATTGCAAGGCCTGCATCTCTACACCGATGAAGTGCGTCTGACGCACAACTTCTGGGGCGTGCTGATTTCGCTGATCGTATCGGGTTTTCCGTTCGCGTTTCTGCTGACGCTGTCTTATGTGACAGGTATCGATCCGACGCTTGCCAGTGCTGCCGCCACGCTCGGCGCGAGCCCGTGGCAGCAGTTTCGCCGCATCTATTTGCCGCTGCTGGTGCCGGGTCTGACCATGGCCGCGTGTTTATCTTTCGTGCAGGCGTTCTCGGTGTTTCCATCCGCGGTGCTGCTCGGTGCGCCCGCGGGTCCGACGCGCGTGATGTCGATCGCCGCGGCCGAAGCCGCGTTCGAAAGCTATGACTATTCGCTCGCCTCGGCGATCGCGATGGTGATGGGCTTCGTGCAGCTGCTGGTGGTTGCCGCCATGCTGGGCGCGCGCCGCTTCTTCTACCGCGGTCCGGTGACGGGAGGCAAAGGCTGATGGCTAGCGATCGTCACACCGCGCATTCTTCGTGGTCCGCATCCGCATCGAACGAAAACAACGACGGCGCGCAGCGACCCGGCAAGCGCATGAAGCAGCGCGCCAGTGTGCCGGGCCGCATCTGGCACGTGCTGGTGTGGGGCGCGATGGTGTTTTTCCTCGTCAACGTCGTCTTGCTGATTGCGACCGTCGCGGTGAATTCGGTGGCGACGCGCTGGTTCGGCACCTTGTTGCCGCAAGGCTTTACGCTGCATTGGTATGCGCAGGCGTGGAGCGATTTCCAGTTGGCCAGCGTGTTGTGGGTGACCATCGAAGTGGTCGGCGCGGTGGTGGTGTTGTCGGTCGTGCTCGGCGTGCCCGCGGCGTATGCGCTTGCCCGCGTGCAGTTTCCCGGCAAGCGCATGGCGATGCTGATTTTCTTGTTGCCTTTGATGGTGCCGCCCGTGACGTACGGCATTCCGATGGCGACCGTGATGTACAAGGTCGGCCTTGCCGGCACGCTCGCGGGCGTGATCCTTGCGAACCTTGTGCCGGCGCTGCCGTTCGTGATTCTGGTGATGACGCCGTTCATCGAACAGATCGATCCCAATCTCGAAGCGGCGGCGCGCATTTTCGGCGCTAACACGTTTCGCTATTTCCGTTACGTGCTGCTGCCTTTACTGGTGCCCGGCATGCTGGCGGCCGGGCTGCTGGTGCTGGTGCGCACCATCGGCATGTTCGAGCTGACATTTTTTACAGCGGGGCCCGCGACGCAAACGCTGGTGGTCGCCCTGTACTACGCCGTATTTTCGACCGGCGTGCGCGCCCCGCAATCGATCGATGCGATGGCGATGATTTACATGGCGATCACGCTGGTCTGGGTGCTGATTGCACTGCAATTCGTGAGCCCTACGCAGATCGTGTCGCGCGTGAAGGAGCAGAAGCACTGAGGCAATGCGGGGCGCCTTGGGTGCCCCGCATTGGCCCGGGTGAGGGCACAGCTACGGATTCCGCGGAAGTTGCCTCTAAAGGGCCTGCGCGACCTCAATACCCCACGCGATACACCCGGCCCGTTTGCGCGCCTTCCACGCTGCGCAGGTAGGCTTGTGCGGCACGTTCGGCGCTCACCGGTTCGAAGCCGCGGAAGTAGGGCCCAAAAGCATCGAGCGATTCGGTCAGTACCGTGGGGCTCACCACGTTGATGCGAATGCCGCGCGGCAACTCGATCGCGGCGCCGCGCACGAAACCTTCCAGGGCCAGATTGACGGTGGTTGCGTTCGCGCCTTCCCGAATCGGCTCGTCGCCGACAATGCCGCTCGTCAGCGTAAACGAACCGCCGTCGTTCACGTAGCGCGTGGCGCCCAGCACCACATTGATCTGACCCATCAGCTTGTCGCGCAGGCCGACCCAGAACTGCTCGGCGCTCATCTCAGGCAATGGGCCGAAATGCAGCTTGCCGGTGGTGGTGACGATGCCGTCGACCTTGCCGATCTCGCCAAAGAGGCGCTCGATGCTGGCCGGGTCGGTGCTGTCGACACGGTACTGGCCGCGCGTCGCACCCACCTCGATCACTTCATGGCGTGCTTTCAAGGCCTTACTCACAGCCTGGCCGACCGTTCCGGTTGCGCCTATCACGACAATCTTTTTCATCTGCTGCTCCGTTTGAGATTCGATGCGGTCGATTGTGTCGGCGTTCGGCGGGCGGAAAAAGCCTGTTCGGCTTGCAGGTCCTGCAACCCTGAGTTTCTAATCCGTCACGAAACGCGCGCCGTCATTCAAACGGCGCGCACTTTGAAATGGACTGATTATTCGGCTCGGGCGGCGTAATTCAAACAAATGCGCGCGGCGCGAATAGTTACTTCGACCGGTGTAATTCGATCACGCGGGTGGGCCGCAAATGATTAAGGGCGTAGTGAATGCGTCCGCGTTCGCGACGGCTGCGGATCGGGCGCGGGTCGTCGAACAGATCGTCCGTTGAATCGACGCCCTGTGGCTCGACCATGCCTTTGTCGATGACCGTGTAGCCCGGTTCGAGCGCCAGCAGCAGATGATTGCCGCCAACCCGGCTGTCGAAGCCGGCCATGCCGTCGTGCGCCTCCGGCACGCTGTTGACGAGGCTTGCGTTGCTCGTGGTGATCTCGTCGGGCGAGATCGGGCTGTGACCGGCGATGCGGGCGGCCTCGAGATTTTTGCCGTCGGTGTCGACCGTGCTGTCGTGGGTGCGGTCGTTATGCAATTCCGTCGTGATCGGGCCGGTGGTGCCCGGCTGCTTGCTAGCGTCTGCTGGCTTGTTGATATCGCTGTTCATCATGCATTCTCCCTTGAAGAGGACATGGTTGAAGTGCAGCAAAATCCGTTCCGCCTGGCACAACGCAGGCATAAAGCAGGCATAACTTCTTCATGCGTGTGAGTGGACCTGCGCTTGCGCCGCAGTTGCTCACGCAGTTATGCACAGTGACATATGCGGGCATTTCACCTGGCGATCGCGTCCAGGATTTTTTTCGCTTTTTTTAATGGACGCCCATTTTCTACAGAGTATGATCTTACTCCGACGAGCAAAGCGCGGTTAAATTGACGACATGCGTCCGGCTGTTTTTACGTGGCCGACAAAGAACAGACGCGCACTACTCAAAACATCTTACGGGGCCGTCAGGGCGGATGACACATGCACTTCGATGCTGCATTCACACATCGCGGCTACTTGCTGAATTGCGCGCCGGCGCGCGCGTGCGATGGCACTTGGCAACCTTATGTGGTGATCTCCCGCTCGAGCGACGGCGAACTGGTTGCCAACCGCTTTTTCCCCACCGACTTGCGTTTTCCTGACGAAGCCACTGCCATCGCGCACGCACGTGACTGGGCGGTGCGCTGGATCGATGCGAGCAGCGTGACCATCTGAGGCGCATCCGCGATGCGCGGGCCGGCATGTCGGACCGCTGCGCGAACGGCGGCAAAACGCGGTAATCTCTTGGGACAATCACTCTGAACCGTGCCTGTCGCATGGTGCTGTCCTTTTATGCCTAACGTGCCTTCCCAAAACTGGGGTCTTGAACAGATCGTCGCGGATTTGCGTGCGTCGCGTGAAGAATTGCATCGCACGCGGCATCCGCTTGGCATTCGCGAGCTGCCGTCGCGCGAGGCGGTGATTGACATTGTCACCGGCTTACGCGCGGCGCTATTCCCCACGCACTATGGCGCCCCCGACCTCACTGACGAAACGGTCGACTACTACGTCGGCCACACGCTTGAGAGCACGTTGCGGTTGCTCGCCGAACAGATTCGCCGCGCCTTGCGATTTTTGCCCGAATTCGGCGAAACACCTGATGCGGATCTGAAGGAGCGCGCGTTCGACATCGCGCGCGAATTCGGCACGCAGTTGCCCGCCATTCGGGCGCTGCTGGTCAGCGATATTCAGGCCGCTTTCACGGGCGACCCGGCGGCGCAGCACATCACGGAAATTCTGCTGTGTTATCCGGGGGTGTGGGCCATGACGCACCATCGTCTTGCGCACGCGCTGCATCGCCTCGGCGTGCCCCTGCTCGCGCGTTTCATCAACGAGATCGCGCACTCGGCGACCGGCATTGATATTCACCCGGGCGCGACCATCGGTCCGAGCTTTTTTATCGACCACGGCACGGGCGTCGTGATCGGCGAGACCGCGATCATTGGTGAGCGCGTGCGCGTCTACCAGGCCGTGACGCTCGGCGCGAAGAGCTTCGCTGCGGACCTCGACGGCACGTTGGTCAAGGGCAATGCGCGCCATCCGATCGTTGAAGACGACGTCGTGATTTATGCCGGCGCGACGATCCTCGGCCGCGTGACCATCGGACGCGGCTCGGTGATCGGCGGCAATGTGTGGCTGACGCATAGTGTGCCGCCGGGCAGCAGTGTCTCGCAAGGCAAGATCCGCGAAGGCGAGCGTACGGACGAGGGGCGTGGTGGATGAGCGGGCTGGCGCGCTGCAATTCTGCACAGGGATCGCTGCGTAATTCGTGGAGCGTTTCACGGTGCGCTTCTCCGTCTGCTTTGCCGGATATGCCGCAATGCAACTTGCCGCGCATGTTCGCTCGCGTGGCGCCGCGCACGTCGCCGAATGTTGCGCCGCGCAGAATGCTCCTTAACTTCTGAGAGACGAACTCATGTTGCGCGGCCGCATCCACATGCCTCGTTGCGCGATTGCCGGCGTCGAAGCGACGGTGGCGGAAACGGCGCATTCGTTTCCGCGCCATTCGCACGACCGCTTCGGCGTGGGCGTGATCGTTGCAGGCGGGCATCGCTCGTCGAGCGGGCGTGGTGTGGTTGAAGCGCGGGCGAGCGACGCGATCATGGTGAATCCGGGAGAAGTACACGACGGCAGCCCGCTCGACGAGCGCGGACGTGCATGGCGCATGTTGTACTTCGAGCCGTCGATGCTGACCGACCTCGCCATCGAGTTAAATGATGTGACCACACGAGAGATCGAACTAACGCAACCGGTGGTACACGACCCCTTGCTGAAGGTGTTATTCGAGCGCCTGTTCGCGATATCGGTGGAAGCGCAAACCGTGCCGGACGATCTGGTGCGAGAGGAGGCGATGCTCGAGTTGCTGGGGTATCTGATACGAACTCACGCTACCACGCATGCACGTTCGCGACTGACGCAGTCGTCGGGTCCGATTGCACGAGCGAGGGCCCGCATTGACGACGACCCATCGTCACCGCTCACGCTAACCGATCTTGCCGCCGAGACCGGCATGAGCCGATTTCAGCTCCTGCGGGGCTTCGCCCACGAGATGGGGTTACCACCGCACGCATACAGGATGCAGCGCCGGGTGGCACTAGCGAGGCAGTTTATCGCGCACGGCGCGACGTTGGCAGACGCGGCAGCCGCCGCGGGCTTCGCCGACCAGAGCCACATGACCCGAGCATTCGTCCGATTGCAGGGAATCACCCCCGCCAACTACGCGTCGGCGACCCGACCATAACCCACACGAGTAAGAAGTCCCGCCGTCGCGCGCAGCGCGCCCGAAAGCACGAAGACCTTACCGACCAGAACTCGACGGCCGACAAGAGCCCAAATCAAAACCACCAATCCCCCGCCGACCGTTCCGGCGAGCACGCAGTGCGAGACGGGAAGAATGACGCCCTTGTCACGAACGCGGAGTGTGCGAGAGCACAGATTCCAGATGCACCACTACCGCAACGGCGCGAGGGACCCACTTATAAGCTAGCGGTGTGAGCCGCTTTCTTTTGCCTACTTTTCTTTGCGGCAGGCAAAGAAAAGTAGGTGCCTGCCCCGCACAGGGGCGACGCTAATAAACCAATAAGAATTCAAGAAAAGGCCAAAGACAAAAGAAGCCAGACCAGGAAAAAACCAACACCACAGATAAACAGAACAACAGAACAACAGAACAACAGAACAACAGAACAACAGAACAACAGAACAACAACCGCCGAACAGGCAAAAAACAGCAACCTCCTACCCCACCTTCAAAAACCTCAAAACCGAAACCCCATGCACCGCATGCACCCCATGCATCCACACATGCGCCCCAACAAACCACGCAGCCACCCAAGCCCCCCCAACAACAATCAAATCACAATGCCCACTATTCCAAAGATTAAGAGAGTGCCGCCCGGCAACCCAAGGCACCCCAAGCGGATTCGGCCAATCGGCCAGCAAATGCATCACCCCACCACAAGCAAACCCAAACACCGGCGCAGCATAAACAGAATGCCCGAGCCAATGATAAGAACCCGCGAGCAAAGCGAGCCAACCCACCCCCCAATGCGTCAACGTGCGATGCGTAATCCACAACCTTCGCGCACGTGACCACCACGCCACCTCCAGCCAATCCGGCGCCGTACTTCCCGCCACCCCGGCGATGAAACTCAACAGCACGCCGATATGAAACGAACCGCCGCCGCCGATGCGAGCGACAATCGCCGCCGCGATAACACCGGCCGCAAACCCGGTCGCATGATGTGCTTTATTAGATGCCATCGAAACTCACAACGCTGCACGCCGCAAAAAGCCAAAGGGCGGTCATATTCGCAGATGAGCAGATAAAAAAATAGCCGACACGCGACATAAAAATTCGCGCATCGGCGTGGCCTTCAACAACGCAGTCGTGTGACCGGAAACTCAGGTCGCGCAGCGTGCAATATCGACACGCATTTCCGGTTCCGGTGGATCGTCCGGCGCACTCGCGGGATGCATCACCTTGATGATCGAACCGGCGTTGGACGGCGTCAGCGTGACGAAATAGGAGGTGTTCGAATCCGAGCCGACGGCGATCTCAGTCGCGGCACCTACGCGCGACATCCGCACGCGTGACAGCTTGCTTTCGAGGCAATCGGAAATATCGGTGGGAGTGCGCTGCGAAGACACGTAGATCATCGGCTGGGACGCATCGCGGGCGGGGCCGCTGGAAGAACCGCAGGCAGCGAGAAAAGCGGTGACGGCAGCAGCGGGAGCAAGCAGGAGAAGTCTTTTCATGGTCCGGTCGTCGGCGTCCCCGGTCGTACACGGGAACTTGGGGCGCGGGCGAAGCGCGACGCGCGTGAACGCAACGCCATGCTTCGCGACGAAGCTGCCGTTCAATCGCAACGAGGTTGCGGCGAGGAAGGCAGCCGGACTCAGTATACCTACCGCGCGCTTGCGCCGTCACTATGGCTACGTCGAAACGTAAGAACGTAAGGCTCATGAAAAAACCCGCGCGTGATCGTGTCACGCGCGGGTTCGGTTGCAGAGCGGACCGATACGCCGCTCCGCACCTGCCATCGGAGAAACTTAGAAGCGGTGACGCAGGCCGACAGCGGCGGCAATTTGATTGCCGGTCGACGACGGCGCCAGCGTGTTGATCGACGCCACGTTCGCGCCGAAGTTGCCGAGTTCGCCCGATGCGTGCTGGTACACGCCTTCCACGTACACGTCGGTACGCTTGCTCAGCGAGTAGTCGCCTTGCAGCGAGACGGTGTGCCACTTCGGATCGCCTGAGCCGTTCGAACCCGACATCTTGCCGTCGGTGAACGTGTACGAAGCCGCGAGGCTCAGGGCCGGCGTCAGTGCATATTTGCCGTTCAACTCGTAGTTGTCCAGATGCAGGTTCGTGCCCGCCACGCCCGGCAGCGTGACGCCGCCGACGTCCACCCCCGTGATGCCGTCCAGTTGCGTATGCGTGTACACGAAGCCGACTGTTGCCGGACCGTACGTGTAGTTGATGCCCGCGCCAAACGTGCGTTGCAGATTCGCCGCGACCGCGGCGGTGCCGTCGCCTTGCGAAACCGCGCCGTCCAGGTTGGAGCTGCCCGACTTGTTCAGTTGCAGGTAAGCCGCGGCAACGCTCAACGGGCCGTTGTCGTACGAAGCACCGGCGCTCCATGCGCGATTGTTCGAGAACTGGCCGGCCGAGTTGCTGAAGCCGTACAGGCCGCCGAATTTGAGGCCGGCGTAGTTCGCGCTCGTGTACTTCACGGCGTTCTTGATCGAGAACGAGTTGTCCAGATTGTCGTTGTCGAACGGGTGAGCGGCGAGATTGTTGCCGTAGCCCGCACCCGCTTCGGACAGCGGCGCCAGGTAATCGACCACGGAGTCATATTGGCGGCCGAGCGTCAGCGCGCCGTACTGATCGCTCTTAAGGCCGACGAACGCCTGACGATTGAACATCGTGCCGTTTTCCGAGTCCTGGCCGTTGTTCAGGTTGAAGCCGTTTTCCAAGGTGAAGATGGCATGCAGACCGCCGCCAAGGTCTTCGCTGCCACGCAGGCCGAAGTAGGTGTTCGACACCGAACCGCTACCTTGTTGCCAGTTGCTGTGGCCGCCCTGGTTGTTCGAGTAGACGAGACCGGCGTCCAGTGTGCCGTACAACGTGACGCTGCTTTGTGCGTGGGCGGTGATGGCGAACGCGCCCATGAGGCCTGCTGCGATGAGGGTTTTTTTCATGTTCAGATAACTCCGGGACAGTGCAAGGAGAATCGCATTCCAGTGCTTACAGCCAATTCCACTGGCTGTCTGACGATTCGCTGCGAAGTGTATTCCTGCTATTCCTATCTTTAATCGCATATGGCACAACAATGCGTTTTCTAATTCGTAATAGCGGATTAGAAATTGTGTAAGTGCGGGTAAATAAAGAAAAAATCTGTTTAGGTAATGATTGTCGCAGGGGCTTGTCGCCGCCCGTAGTGTTGCTCGATCGCGACGTCCCCGCTGGGCTTTGATTTGCAAGGATTGGCGGGCGTCGTCGGGCAATCCCGGATTCATTGTGTTTTCTGCAACGCACTCTTCCAATTCGTGTGGTCTATTCTGGCGAATTACCGCTCTACAATTCACTTCACCCTTTGACCAAGGGTGTCTTTTTCATCTTTTTATACGCGGCTTCCGGGCCGCGTTTTTTTCGAATTTTTTATAATCGGTTTATAAGTTCCCGCGAATAACGAAATGCACTATTTCGCCTGGCGAGGAGCTGGTTCAGGCTTGTCCGTTCGTCAGGGGGCCGCATTCGGCGTGTGCGGGACGGGTAGAATCGCATGCTTGAGATGTGCTTCCGCCCCCGCGAACGTGAGTAAACCTGTAATGACCGATAGCCCCCTTCCTTCGTCCGACACCGCTGCTGATTCCACGACGGAGGGCGCGCCCGAAATGAACGAGGAGCTGCACGAAAGCCAGCCCGAAACCGTGCACGAAGCGCGTCTGTGGCGCGACGACGGCTGGACCGCGCGCGTCATCAAGAACGAAGACGACGAAGGCTGGGCCGTCGCCATGATCAAGGACGGCGAAGCGGAACCGGCGCTCGTCGGCCCGTGGACGATGGGCCGCAACAAGAAGGATCCGAAGCCGCTCGACACATCGGCGTTCAACACGCTGGTGAAAACCGCATCCGAAGTGCTGCGCCGCCATGAGCAGCAACTGCGCGCCCAGTTGCATAAAGAGGTGCGCGTGGCCAGCGCGGACGGCAATGACGAACTCGACATCACGCTCGACATCGTCCCCGACGAAGACGAACCGTACGCGCTACTGACGGCACTCGACACATTCGGCGAACAGCTTGCGCAGGTGCAGGTCGCACCGAACTTCAAGCTGAGCAAGGCGAGCGCCGTTGCGTGGGTCGAAAACGAATTCCGCCGGCCGGGCTAGATCGGCGAAGGCGGGATTCAGCTAACGGCTAGCTGAATTTAACATTACTAAAGCCTGTCAATATACTTTCACATTCGCTACATAGAATCCTCGCGTCATAGCGGCGCGAGCGTGAACCATGCGGTTTTGGGTCTGAGTGCGTGCCGGCTGTGCGTACCCCCCACGCTACCCAAACCCTGGATCACGACAACATGGCAGAGCCGTTCGACCTTTCCCGCCGCAAGGCCCTGAAACTACTCGCCGGTGCGCCGATGCTGCCATTAGGCGGCCTCGCGACGGCGTCGATGCTGACCGCGTGCGGGGGCGGAGGCGATGACCTGACGACACCGCTCAAACCGGCGGCCAGGTTTGTCTCGGCAGCATTCAACGGCATGGCCGCGCCGACGCTGACGGATCCCGCCGCGATGGCGAAAACCACCGTCGGTTCGACCCTCTCGGTGCAACTGAGCGACGGCAGCAGCCGTACGTTCAAGCTGGCCTATCAGCCGTTCTTCGTCACCGGCGACACGGTGCCGAACATCAACGGCGGAACGATCCTGGCCGGCGGTTATTTCGACATCAACAATCAGCCGATCATCGATAAATCGGTGGCGGGTAAGGAGCGCCAGTTCTATTCGGACTGCCCGGACGGCAGTTCGCTGATCCGTCTCGACAAGCCCACGGTGAAGGGCCTCAAGGGCAATGCGGTATTCGCCGTCGTGCAGTTCGAATACACCACTCGCGATCAGAGCCTTGTGTCGATGTATGGCCAGTTGCCGTCGCCGATCGCCGTGCTGACGCTCGATCAGGACCCGGCCACCGGCAAGCTCACGCTGGTGGGCTACCACAACGTCGATACCTCGAAGGCGCATGGCTTGTGGATCACTTGCGGCGCGAGCCTGTCGCCGTGGAACACACATCTGTCGAGCGAGGAGTACGAGCCGGACGCCACGACGATCGCCACCAACAGCCAGTTCAAGGGCTTCAGCCGCAGTCTCTACGGTGACGAAACGACTGCCAGGGCCTATCACTACGGCCATCTGCCGGAAGTGACCGTCAATCCGGACGGCACCGGCACGATCAAAAAGCACTACTGCCTCGGCCGTATCTCGCACGAGCTGATTCAGGTGATGCCGGACAAGCGCACCGTGCTGATGGGCGACGACGCGACCAACGGCGGCCTCTTCATGTTCATTGCCGATCGCGAGGCCGATCTGTCGGCGGGCACGCTGTATGTCGCGAAGTGGACGCAGGTGTCGGCGAGCGGGGCGGGCGCGGCGACGCTCTCCTGGATCAATCTGGGCCACGCGACCAGTGACGAAATCGAGGCGCTCGCCAACCAGTTGAGCGCGAGCGACATTCTGGACGTCGCGACTAAAGACCCGGCTGATTCGAGCTATACGAAGATCAACTACAACGGCACCTTCAACTGGGTGCGCATCAAGCCGGGCATGACGAAGGCGGCGACCTTCCTCGAAACGCATCGCTACGCGGCTTTGGCCGGCGGCAGCATGGGTTTCACCAAGCTCGAAGGCACGACGGTCAATATCAAGGACAAGGTGTTGTATTCGGCGATGTCGCGCATCGAGAAGTCGATGGTGCGCGGTCATGCCGCGTCGACCGATGTCGCCGTCGACAAGGCGATCAACGCCGGCGCGGTTTACGCGCTGAACATGAAGGGCGGCCAGCAAGACCGCAGTGGCGGCGCGATCAACAGCGACTGGGTGCCGGTGGACATGGCCGCGCCCGCGGCGTTGGTCGGCGAGGATCTGTCTTCCGCCGACGCGCTCGGCAATACGGCGAACGCGGATCGCATCGCGAATCCGGACAACCTGAAATTCTCGGAGAAACTGCGCACGCTCTTTATCGGCGAAGACAGCGGCATGCACGTCAACAACTTTCTGTGGGCCTACAACGTCGATACGAAGACGCTCGTGCGCGTGTTGTCGTGCCCCGCGGGCGCGGAATCGACCGGCCTGCATGCGGTCGACGAAATCAACGGCTGGACCTACGTGATGAGCAACTTCCAGCACGTCGGCGATTGGGAAAGTCCGTTGCACGATAAGGTCCAATCGACGCTCGATCCGCTCGTGCGGGCGAACTATAAAGACCGCTTCGGCGCGACGGTGGGGTATCTGACGGCGGATCCGGCGGGGATCAAGCTGTAGGGGCGGGCGGGGCGATGAGCACGATATAGGCCGTTCGGCTGAGGCGCCGTCGAGGGGGATTCTCGCGATAATTTGCGGTTTCCCCCTCAACTGGCGTATGAATTGGATCTCGTTTTTGCGGCAAGGCTATATCGACGTAGCAAGCGTTCGATATGGCCTGTCGCACCTGCTCGCCAGCGCTTTCCCCCTTGCGATTCCCGGTTCTGCGAAGTTTCCCCCCGCGATGGCGACCGTCCATGTCGAATACACATCCCATTGCGTGTCGTTCGGTCCCAGTGCCGAAGGACCGCTGGACTTCGAAACGCTCGGCGATGAGCGCAAAATTCTCGATCATCGGCATGTCGCTCGCGCATTCTGCTTCGACAGGCATCATTGGTCGTTTCGCTTGCCCGCGATCGTCGCGCAGTTAGGTGAGCGGCGTTGCTACTTCACGGGTCATTCGAACTGGCTCGTGATTGAAGATGTCACGCATCGCGGTGAACCGGTCGAATATGAAGTGTTTTTTCGTCTGCGCCGGGCGGGAGCGAGTGCGTTGCGGCTGGTGATCGAGAGTGCCTACGTACGCGACGTCAGCAGGGGAAGGGCAGGAATCCCGCGTAATAGGCGGAGCATCGTACGGTTTCGTGTGATGGCCGCGAAAATATTGAGAGGCGAGCCGATCCGCGATCCGCACCTCCACCATTCCTGACTGAAAATCACGCACCAGAAACAGGTGAGGCCCCACGTGGGGGCCTCATAACTTCGCGGGTGCGCTTGGTCGGTATGACCCGACGTAACCAGCACGGCTGGACCCTGTTTGACCAGGAGGCAGATAGACGCCCTTACGGGCCCCGAAAAATCCATCTGCAAGAATTATAACGCGTAAGGCGCCTACCTTCTATCTCCCAATCAGCCATCCCAGCCGGCTTTGGGTCCACCCGCCGCCTCAACTCCGCTTGCAGAAAATCGCGGTCACGAGCGGCGCCACCCGATGGACGATTGCCGTGCTGCCGGCTTCGGTAATCGCGTTCTGCACCTTGGACTCGCTGCCAAACACCACAACGCCATAGGCCGAGCGGGCCAGCGGCTCGCCGTCTCCGACGCGAAACATCGGGTCGTCCTTTTCGTAGCCGACCACCGCGAAAACATGAAAACCGAATGCGGTCAGGTCGGCGCCGGACGCCGGCGAAAATGCATTGATCGAGTTGCTTTCGACGCGCGTCGGCTTGGGATCGATCAACTGCTGCTGGGCGAGATCGGCAATGAACTGATGACCGCTCTCATTGCAGGCGAGCGGTGCGTCGAGGGCGGCGGCATGACTGCCGAGCGGCAGCGCGGCGGCCACCAGCGCAAGGAGTACAGACGAAAAGAAGCGTTTCATATACGTGAATGGCGACCCGCGTTCGATGTAGTGTCTTCGCAACGGGCGGCGGCAGTGCGCCGCGACCCAAAAGACGTTGCGCATCGTGGCGGTCTGGCGTGACAGGCGCAACTGGATTCGCACTTTAACGTGATTCGGCATATCTTGCGCGGCGCCCGACCCGCAGTGGCAACCCAGGGTCCTTAAGAAAACGTTAAGGAATGAAGCACGCTTTTCCGATCCCGTATATATTTCCGGGTTATGAATTCGCGACCATTAACTTCAACTAACGTTCCGTCCCCCAGAACTTGGGATGCGAAGCTCGCCCGCCGTCTGGTCACGCCGCTCGTCAATACCTGGGTCACGCCGAACCATCTGACCACGCTGCGCCTGCTGATCGGCGTGGCCGGCGCGCTGTGCCTCGCGCACGGCGGTTTCGCCTGGGCCAATGCGGGCGCCTTTCTGATCGTGCTGTCGAACTTCGTCGACCATACAGACGGCGAACTCGCGCGCATCGGCGGGAAGTCGAGCCGGATCGGTCACTTTTACGATCTGGCCTGCGACGCACTCGTCACCGTCATGCTGTTCATCGGCATGGGCGTCGGTACGGCGCATGTCGGCTCATTGAAAGCTTCTCCTGGCTGGCTGGGCGCCGTAGCGGGCGTCGCCGTCGCGCTGATTTTCTTCCTGCGCATGCGCATTGAGGATATGGCGGGCAAGGCGGGCACGAAGCAGGCGTCGGTTGGCGGTTTCGAAACCGAAGACGTGTTGTATCTGCTGCCCATCGTCACGCTGACGAGCGTCGTCATGCCGTTCGTCGTGGTCGCGTCGATCGGCGCGCCGCTCTTTGCCGTCTGGGTGGTGGTCGATTACTGGCGCGTTTCGCGCCGCGCCGCACAGTCGGCGGCCGCGCCCGCCAAGGGGTCCGAAACCAGCCAGATGTGGGCCAGCGAATGAGCACACACGCCGAAGACGACGTGATCGCCCCAATCTCCGCTGAACGATCGCCGGCCTCGTTGCCGGCCGCGTCGGCTGCGCCGAATGCCGATCGTGCGGTGGCGAGCCGGACGCGTACATTCGACACCCCGCGTCTGTCCAAAGATTTCAGCGATCAGGGCGCGTTCCTGTATCTGGAAGATTTCCTCGCGCCCGAGGTCACCGCCCAGCTTGTCCAGAGCGCGCGGGGCCTCCTCGACGAAGTGAACCGCAACTATCTGCCGGGCCACAAGCAGGGCGGCAGCGTCAGCCGTCATACGATCGACCGTCTCGCCCCGTTCATCGCCGAGCTGTATCGCTCGAAGGAACTGATCGGCTGGCTCGAGCGGCTGAGCGGCGACAAGCTGCAAGTCTCGCCCGCCGACGACCCGCACGCGTACGCGCTGTATTACTACACGCGCGCCGGCGATCACATCGGCTGGCACTACGATACTTCGTACTATGACGGCCGCCGCTATACGCTGCTGCTCGGCGTGATCGACGAATCGTCGTGCCGTCTCGATTACGAATTGCATACGCGCAATCCGGATGTGCCGGATCAACCCGGTTCGGTACAGATCCCGCCGGGCGGTCTGGTGTTCTTCGACGGCGACAAGCTGCGCCATCGCATCACGCCGGCTGCCGCGAACGAAATGCGCGTGTCGCTTACCTTCGAATACGTCACCGATCCGAACATGCGGCCGTGGCGCCGCTTCATCTCGAACATGAAGGACGCGATCGCGTACTTCGGTTTCCGTCAGGTCTTCCGTCAGATGACGAGGCGCAGCAAGGACCACGCATGACACGCGCGGCTCTGATTCTGCTGTCGATCGGGACGGCGCTGTTTGTCGGCCTGCTCGCGTGGCAGGGCTTCGGCTCGGTTGCCTCGGCGCTGGCCGCGGCAGGCTGGGGACTCGTGCTTGTGGCGGCGTTTCACCTCGTGCCGCTGGTACTCGATGCGGGCGCGATCTCAGTGCTGTTCCAGCGCCAGCGCGATGGCGTGCATCACGACGTGACGCTGCGCGATGCGCTGTTCGCGCGCTGGATCGGCGAATCGGTGAATAGCCTGCTGCCGGCCGGCCAGATCGGCGGGCCCGTGGTGATGGTGCGGCAACTGTCCCAGCGCGGCATGCGTATGCGCGACGCGGCGGCCGCGATCACCGTCAGCACCACGGCGCAGGCACTCGCGCAAATCGTCTTTGCCCTGCTCGGGCTGTTGCTGTTCGGCGCTTACGCCGCGCACGGCGCGCTTCACGATCTGCGAACCGCCACGCTGATCGCCACCGGCGTACTGGGCGCGATGATCGCGGGCTTTTACTATGCGCAGCGGCGTGGCCTGTTCGGCCGTCTGCTCGCGGTGGTCTCGAAGGTATTCGGCAAGCGCGACTGGTCGTCGCTCATGACGCGCGCCGAAGCCGTCGACGCCGCCGTGCAGGCGCTGTACCGCGAGCGCGGCCGTGTCGCGGCGAGCTTCGCACTGAGTCTGGTGGGCTGGATCGTCGGCACGGTCGAGGTGTGGCTCGCGCTGCGCTTTCTCGGCCATCCGGTCGACTGGGTCGACGCGCTCCTGCTCGAAAGCCTCGGGCAGGCGATTCGCGGCGCAGCCTTCATGATCCCGGGCTCGCTCGGCGTGCAGGAAGGCGGCTATCTGCTGCTCGCGCCGCTCGTGGGTTTGCCGCCGGATGCGGCGCTGGCGTTGTCGCTCGCCAAGCGCGCACGTGAAATCCTGTTGGGTTTGCCGGGGCTGCTGGTTTTGCACTTCAGCGAACGAAGCTGGCAACGGCGGCGCGCCACGGCGCGCGTGCCGGTTGTCGATTAATCTCCGAATTTTTTAAAGGACTGCGCATGCGTGCCATCATCCTCGCCGCGGGCCTCGGCCTGCGTCTTCAGCAACCGCCGCAGGCACAGTTCCCGAAGTGCCTGTTGCAGTTCGACGGCATGAGCCTGCTCGAACGGCATCTGCAGATGCTTGAAACCGCCGGCGTGACCGACGTCGTGCTGGCGCTCGGCTTTCAGCCGGAATCGGTGCAGGCGGAACTGGAGCGGATCAATTGGCCGCATAAGGTGGAAACCGTGCTTAATCCGCGTTTCGACCTGGGCAGCGTGTTGACGGTGCATACGGTGGCCGAGGCGCTGACGCGCGGCGGCGACGTGCTGCTGATGGACGCCGACGTGCTGTACGACGAGCGTATTCTGAGCGCGCTGGTGGCGGGCGAAACGGTCAACCGTCTGTTGATCGACCGTGATTTCGAAGCCGGCGACGAACCCGTCAAGCTGTGCCTGAAAGACGGCGTGCCGGTCGAATTGCGCAAGCAGCTCGCCGTCAATCTCGAGTACGACACCATCGGCGAATCGGTCGGCTTCTTCCGCTTCCGCCAGGAAACCGCGCAACGTTTCGCGGAGATCGTCGCGGGCTACGTGGATAGCGGCCGGGCCAACATGCCGCACGAAGAGGCGGTGCGCGACCTGCTGCTGGAGCGCAGCCAGGTGTTCGATACCGCCGACGTGACCGGCGCGCCGTGGATCGAGATCGACTTCCCGAACGACGTCGCTCGCGCGAGCACCGAGATTCTGCCGCAACTGCAACCGCTGGTCAGCGCGTCGCGTTAATTTTTCTTTCTGCGTTTTACTGCTGTATTGCATGGTGAGCCGACCCTGGGCCGGCTCACCGTCGCTTCACTTTTCCCTTCGCCGTTCTTCCCGTTTTCACTTCTGTTTTTCGTAGGCCTTTCTGCTTCGTTGTGCGCTCAACCATCGGGCGTCAGATCGCGGCATGCCATTGGCACGAGTACAAAAAGACCTCGCTTAACAACATCTGTTGCCGATGCGATGCCATAATCGCAGCTTTACACCGGCGGCTTTGCAACCCGTCGTCATGCCAATGCCTCTCGCTTTAGGCACTTTCATTGTTCCGCTGATCGTCGCGTGTGCGATGTTCATGGAAAACGTGGACGGCACGGTCATCGTGACGTCGCTGCCAGTTCTGGCACGCGATCTCGGCCAGGATCCCATCACCCTCAAGCTTGCCGTGACGGCATATGTCATCGGCCTCGGCGTGTTCATTCCGATTTGCGGCTGGGTCGCCGACCGCTTCGGTTCGCGCACGGTATTTCGCACGGCAATCGGCATCTTCATCGCCGGCTCGCTGATGTGCGCGGCGTCCACTTCGCTTGGCACCTTCGTGGTCGCGCGCTTCGTGCAAGGGGTCGGCGGCGCGATGATGGTGCCGGTAGGCCGCATCATCATTTTTCGCTCGGTGCCGAAGTCGGACTTCATTCGCGCGGTCAACTATCTGACCGTGCCTGCGCTGCTCGGGCCGGTAGTCGGGCCTCCGCTCGGCGGCTTCATCACGACGTATCTGCACTGGCGCCTGATTTTCTTCATCAATATTCCGATTGGCCTCCTCGGCATCTGGCTTGCGAACAAGCACATCGCCAATGTGCGCGAAGCGCATCCCGGGCGGCTCGACTGGACCGGCTTCGCGTTGTCGGCGAGCGGCGCCTCGCTGTTCATGCTGGGGCTCTCGCTGGTCGGCGGCGAACTGGTCTCGAACTCGGTGTCGCTCAGCATGTGCGCGATCGGCGTGGCGCTGCTGGTGATGTACGTGCTGTACGCGAACCGCGTCGAGTTGCCGGTGCTCGATTTGCGGCTGTTGCGTATTCCGAGCTTTCACGCGAGCGTGATTGGCGGCTCGCTGTTTCGCATCGGCCTCGGCGCCGTGCCGTTTCTGTTGCCGCTCGCGTTGCAGGAAGGCCTGGGCATGACGGCGTTCAAGTCGGGGTCGATCACCTGCGCGTCCGCGTTCGGCTCGCTCTTCATGAAGGCGGCCGCGTCGCACATTCTCGGCCGTTTCGGTTTCCGCTCGGTACTCATGTTCAATGCGGGCTGCGCGGGCCTGGCTATCGCGGTCTACGGTTTGTTCTTCCCGGGCACGCCGCATTGGTTGATCTGGTGTGTCGTGCTGTTCGGCGGATTCTTTCCATCGTTGCAGTTCACTTCGTTGAATACCCTGGCGTATGCGGATATTCCGAGCCGCGACGTCGGCCGCGCGACGAGTGTCGCGAGTGTGATCCAGCAGATTTCGTTGGGGCTCGGTGTAACGATCGCCGGCATCGTGCTGCAGATCTCGCATAACGTGCAGGGTCATTCGGCCATCGTGTTCTCCGACTTCTGGCCGGCGTTTCTGGTGGTCGGTCTGTTCTCGTTCCTGTCGATTCCAATAACCGCGCGCTTGCCGCAAGGCGCCGGCGATGAGATCGCGCGCGGCAATCGCGGGCGCGCATGAGTGTTTAACGCGCGCGGTGCGTCTCGCTTCGTGGCGCGCTGCGGTTACCGTGATCGATGCCAATTCGGACGCGGCGGCTCACGACATTAAAGGTCATGAAGTGGCGCGTTTTTGTGTGCTGCAGCATGCACCACATGTGTGCAACAACTTCGCAAAACCTGGAACGCCATGTTATAAGCCCAAGGCAGCTTTCGTTTTCGTCAGATGAAGAAATCGTCTTGGGGGATGTCCAATGAAGTTGTTTCACAACGCCAAATTGTCCGTTAGCGGACTTGCGCTGGTCGCACTCGTCTCTGTTTCAAACGGTTTGCTCGAAGCCACTCCGGCCTTTGCCAAAGCGCCCGAGAAAGCGCAGCCGGCTGTTCTCACGGCTTCCGCCATAGCGGTGGCCGACAAGTACAGCGCCGACGCCGCCGAGCAGATCTTCAAGGAAGGCGGCAACGCTGTCGATGCCGCCGTTGCAATCGCCTTCACGCTTGCCGTGACATATCCGGAAGCGGGCAATATCGGTGGCGGCGGTTTCATGACGCTCTATGTCGACGGCAAGCCGTACTTCCTCGACTATCGCGAGCGTGCGCCGCTGGCGGCCACCAGGAACATGTATCTCGACGACAAGGGCGAGGTCATCAAGGGCATGAGCCTGTTCGGTTATCGCGCGGTGGGCGTGCCGGGCACCGTCGACGGCATGTGGCAGGCGCAGCGCCGCTTCGGCAAGCTCAAATGGAAGCAGGTGCTCGCACCGGCGATTCACTACGCGCGTGATGGTTTTGAAGTCAGCGAGCAATTGCAGCAGCGCCGCGACGATGCCGCGAAAGACTTTGCCGGCAAGACCAACTTCGACACCTACTTCGGCAATCTGAAGCAGGGCGTCAACTTCAAGCAACCGGATCTCGCCGCGGTGTTGCAGCGTATTTCGGATCAGGGTGCGAAAGACTTCTACCAAGGCAAGACGGCTGATCTGATCGCGGCGTCCATGCGCGGCCACGGCCTGATTACGAAGGCCGATCTGCAGCAATACAAGGCCGTGTGGCGTCAGCCGATCCAGGCCGACTGGAACGGCTATCGCGTGATTACCGCGCCGCCCCCGAGCTCGGGCGGTATCGGTCTCGTGCAGTTGCTGAAGATGAAGGCCGACATTGCGCCCGACTTCAAGGACGTCACGCTGAATTCCGCGCAATACGTGCACCTGATTGCTGAAATCGAGAAGCGCGTGTTCGCCGATCGCGCGCAGTATCTCGGCGATCCGGACTTCTACAAGGTGCCGGTCGCGCAACTGACCGACGACGCGTATATCGCGAAACGTGCCGCTGAAGTGAATCCGACTACGCCGTCGGATACGAAGAGCGTGCAACCGGGCCTGGGCACGACGATGCCGGAGAAAGCGGAAACCACGCACTTCTCCGTGATCGACAAGTGGGGTAACGCGGTGTCGAATACGTACACCATCAACGGTTACTTCGGCTCGGGCGTGGTGGCCGATCGCACGGGTATCGTGCTGAACGACGAAATGGACGACTTCTCCGCGAAGCCGGGCGTTGCGAACATGTTCGGCGTGGTGGGCAGCGACGCGAATTCGATCGAACCGAAGAAGCGCCCGTTGTCGTCGATGAGCCCGACGATTCTGACGAAGGACGGCAAGGTGTCGCTCGTGATCGGCACGCCGGGTGGCTCGCGTATCTTCACGTCGATCTTCCAGGTGATCAACAACATCTACGACTTCAACATGCCGTTGCAGGAAGCCGTGGGCGCGATGCGCTTCCATCATCAACTGTTGCCGCCGAACACGATCTTCTGGGAGCCGTACAAGCCTATCGACGGCGAGCTCGCCAAGCAGATCGAAGCCAAGGGCTACGTGCTGAAGGGGCAGGATTTCAGCGGCGACATCCAGGCGATCAAGGTGAATGGCGATACGCCTGAAGCCGCAGCCGATCCGCGTGGCCGTGGCGTCACGCGGGTGATTCAGTGAACGTTTGATTTCAATCGTTCATGTGCTTGTGAGCGGCGCATCTTTGCGGATGCGCCGCGTGCAGAAGAAAGCCTCGCGCTCGATTGAGCGCGGGGCTTTTTTCATTCGCGAGACTGACGGTGCGTGGGGCTCTCTTTTTGTTGGGCGTAATTGACCGCGAGGTCTTTTCGCGCCACAGGTAGTGGCGCAGCGAATCAGCTCGCCTGCTCGACCGGCGTCAAGGTCAATTCGAGCCGTTGTGCGCCACGCAATACGGTCACGCTGACCGGTTTGTCGATACGTGAAGCGTCGAGCGTGCGTTGCAGGCTGTCGACGTCCTGCACCGCAAGCGCGTCGATCGCGACGATCGTGTCATCCGTTCGCAGACCGCCGAGCGCGGCCGGGCTGTCTTTGACGATTTCCATGACGTGCACGCCGCTCTCCGAGCTCAGCGTGAAATAGCGCTGCACGCGACGCGACAGCGGCCTCGTGGTACCGGCCACGCCGATGTACGCGCGCCGCACGCGGCCGTGCGTGAAGATCTGCATGATCACCCACTTGGCCGTATCGATCGCGGTGGCGAAGCAGATCGCCTGGGCGCCAGGAATGATCGCGGTGTTCACGCCGATCACCTGACCGGCCGAATTGATCAGCGGGCCGCCCGAATTGCCCGGATTGAGCGCGGCGTCCGTCTGGATCACGTCGTAGATCATGCGGCCCGAATTCGAGCGCAGCGAGCGGCCGAGCGCCGAGACCACGCCGGTCGTCACCGTTTGCGCGAGGCCGAGCGGATTGCCGACCGCGATCGCAATCTGGCCGACCCGCAGTTTCGACGACTCGCCGAGTTCGACATGCGGTAACGGTTCCGGCGAGCCGATGCGCAGGACGGCGAGATCGCTGCCGGGGTCGTCGCCGACCAGATCGGCGTCGAATTTCGTGCCGTCGGCGAGCGTCACCTTGATGTGCGTGGCGCCGTGCACGACGTGGCTGTTGGTGAGCAGATAGCCGTCGGGCGTGAACAGGAAGCCCGAGCCGGTACCGCCGCGTGCGCCGCGGCTGTCGCGCCCGGAGGGGGCGCCGGGCAGCCGGCGTTCGACGGAAATGAAGGCGACCGCCTGCTGAACACGTTCCAGCGCGCCGATCACGGTGCGGGAATAGGCGTCGAGCAGGGCGTCGTCGGATAAAACGTTGAGTGGATCGGGCCCGGGGGCGTCGGATGCGGCGCGCGACAGGTCATCGATGAAGCGTGGACGGCTTCCCATGGCGATGCTCCGGATAAACGGGAATCCAGATGCAGGGCGGTGGGAGGGTTTTCAAGTGGGGGCGGGGTGGGTGGTCCTATGAGACACTTTGCCGTGTCAGGAGACGCGGACGCTGGGGTGTTGCCTGAGCGGGCCCGCCGGCTTACGCTTGGACCGACGTTTGCGCCCACTCCCGCAACACCGCAACACCCGGGCACACGCCGTGCAAGCCCGTCAGGCGCCCGCCATACCAGGGAGACAGCCGCCATGAACTCACCCACCCCGTCACCCGCCGCGTCCACATCCTCGAGTACACCGCCCGAGCCGCACATCGAGTCCCTCAGCGCCATCACGCTCGCCACCCGCGATATGCCGCGCGCGGTGCTGTTTTACGAAGCGCTCGGTTTTCCAATCAAGTTTGGCGGCCCGCGGGAAGCGTTTACGTCGTTTGCGTTCGGCGGTTCGTATCTGAACCTGATCGTCGACGCCCGCGCGCCGGTCAACTGGTGGGGGCGCGTGATCATTTATGTCTCGGATGTCGACGCGCTCTACCGGAAGGCGCTGGCGGCGGGTTTGAAGCCGTCGCTCGTACCGTCCGATGCGCCATGGGGCGAGCGCTACTTCCACATCACGGATCCCGACGGCCACGAACTCAGCTTCGCGAGGCCTTTGCGTTAGCCTCGGGCCGGCAGCGTAAAACTCGCTATCATGGACGTTCAAAGGCATGCAGGCCGCAAGGGGGGCCCAGCGCGCCACCGCGCGGTTGCCGTGCCGGTAACATGGCTGACACCTCGCGCTTCGATAATCGAACCCGTTCGCGACGCGCATGCGCCGCGCGCCTAACCATTTCCGTTGCCAGGAGAGTCGCAATGAAAGAGCTGGACCCGAGACCCGAGGCCGAAGTGCTGGCAGAACGGCAACGCCGTTTCGAGGAGGACCTCATCGACGCGTACGACGAGGAACTCGAAATGGAGGTCGACGACCGTATCATCGACGGTGCCGACGGCTTCACGCCGGAGCATCGCGAGGCGCGCAAGATGTACTTCCGCGAGCTGTTCCGGTTGCAGGGCGAGCTCGTCAAACTGCAGGACTGGATTGTGCAGACCGGCCATCGCCTCGTGGTGATTTTCGAAGGGCGCGACGCGGCCGGCAAGGGCGGCGCGATCAAACGCATTACGCAGCGGCTCAATCCGCGCGTGTGCCGCGTGGCGGCGTTGCCGGCGCCGAACAACCGCGAACGCACGCAATGGTATTTCCAGCGTTACGTGTCGCATCTGCCGGCCGGCGGCGAAATGGTGCTGTTCGACCGTAGCTGGTATAACCGCGCGGGCGTCGAACGCGTGATGAATTTTTGCAGCGACGACGAGTACGAGGAATTTTTCCGCTCGGTGCCGGAATTCGAAAAGATGCTGGCGCGAAGCGGCGTGCAGATTCTCAAATACTGGTTTTCGATCACCGACGAAGAACAGGAAATCCGCTTTCAGAACCGCATCCACGATCCACTGAAGCAGTGGAAGCTGAGTCCGATGGATCTGGAAAGCCGGCGCCGCTGGGAGGCCTATACCCAGGCGAAAGAAGTCATGCTGCAGCGCTCCCACATTCCCGAGGCGCCGTGGTGGGTCGTGCAGGCGGTCGACAAGAAGCGCGCGCGCCTGAATTGCATTCACCACCTGTTGAGCCAACTGCCGTATCACGAGATCGAGCATCCGCAGATCGAATTGCCGTCGCGGGTCTACCACGACGAATACAGCCGTCAGCCAGTGCCGGCGTCGATGATCGTGCCTGAAATCTACTGATTGGATTGCGGCTCGGTGAAATAAAAAGCGCGGCAATGCCGCGCTTTTTTACGTTCGCTGGGGTGGCCGGACTGGCGCCCGGCGTCAGCGGTTTCAGCCGTTTTAGAACAGCATCCGGAACACCCAGTACAGGCCTGCGGAGAGCGCGATCGACACCGGCAGCGTCAGCACCCAGGCGAGGACCAGGCTGCGCACGGTGCCCCATTGCAAGCCCGAGCCGTTGGCCGCCATGGTGCCGGCCACGCCTGAGGACAGCACGTGGGTCGTCGAGACCGGCAAGCCGTACATATCGGCCGCGCCGATCGTCAGCATCGCGACTACTTCAGCCGACGCACCCTGCCCATAGGTCAGATGCTGCTTGCCGATTTTCTCGCCGACGGTGACGACGATGCGCTTCCAGCCGACCATCGTGCCGAGGCCCAGAGCGATAGCAACCGCGACCTTGACCCACGTCGGGATAAATTTGGTGGCGTGATCGGTTTGCGCCTTGAAGTTGTCGATCGCCTTGGCGTCCGCCGGCGCGAAAGCCGGCTGCTTGCTCTTATCCATCAGGCGAATGGCTTCGGACGCGACATACATGTTGTTGCGCACGTTATCCACGATGCTTTGCGGCACCGCAGCCATCGAACCCGACGCGCCGACCTGGTTGCCGATCTGAGCGGTCAAAGCCTGCAAGGCCGGCACGGTGGCGGGCGTCAACTGACGCGTACGCACATACGCTTCGACTTCGGCGCGCGGATTGGCGGAGGGCGCCACACCCTGGGTGTATTTGGCGAGCGTCGTCGAGGCCTGCTGCGCTACCGCGAGGAAGGTCTGCGTTTCCGCCGGCGTGACCGCCTTGTTCAGCGCATATGCCGTCGGCACCGTGCCGATCAGGATCAGCATGATGAGGCCCATGCCTTTCTGCCCGTCGTTCGAACCGTGTGCGAACGAAACGCCCGTGCAGGTCAGAATCAGCAGGCAGCGAATCCAGAACGGCGGCGGTTCCTTCCCCTTCGGTTCTGCATACAACGCGGGAACGCGCACCACGGCCTTGAGGATCAGCAGCAGCAAACCGGCGGCGAGAAAGCCGACCAGCGGCGAGAACAGTAGCGATTTGCCCACGCCGAGCGCCTGACCCCAGTCCACGCCGCTCGTGCCGTTCACACCGTGCATGAGCTGATTCATCAGACCGACGCCGATGATCGAGCCGATCAACGTATGCGAGCTCGACGACGGCAGTCCGAAATACCAGGTGCCCAGATTCCAGATGATGGCAGCGATCAACAATGCGAAGACCATCGCAAAGCCCGCGCTGCTGCCCACTTGCAGAATCAGTTCGACGGGCAGCAGTTGCAGGATGCCGAACGCGACCGCGCCGGTTGAAGTAAGCACCCCGAGGAAATTCCACCCGCCGGACCAGACCACGGCAATGTTCGGCGCGAGCGAATGCGTGTAGATCACGGTGGCGACGGCATTGGCCGTGTCATGGAAGCCATTGACGAATTCGAAGCCGAGCGCGATCAGGAGCGCGATGCCAAGTAACAGGTAAGGCAAAAACGATGCTTCGCGCACCGGCTGTAAATCATCAGCCAGATGCATGGCGCAATAGGCCGCACCGATCGCAATCACAACGAGGAAGATGATGAGGCCGATATTGCGCCCTTTTCCACTGGCAGTGCCCGGTTGCGGGTACGAAAGTTCCGGCATGACGTGAGCCCCAAAAGTTTGTCGCGGAGCTTTCGATCCTGCGGTGCCTGTGTGTCGTAATGATGACAGTGGCGTGACGGCGAGGCGGAACGGATGTTCGTGGGAGGTGCGCGCAGCTTGACTCTGCGGGATAAATCGCGCGCCTGTGCGGCGTGCAGGAATGCTAAGCGGTCCGAAAAGAACTAGGCGTGAAATGCGTCGGTCTGGCGAAATGGATTCACGTTCGACTGCCGCCGGGTCCGGATGCCGACTCGCGTGAATTCGCGCGATGCAGCAGGCCGCCGCGATTGACGGCGAATTGCGCGATGATGCGCCACGCATCATCTTGCGGCCGTCCTCGTGCAGTTTGGGCGAGGCACTGGTGGATATCCGCCGGGACCTTTTTTTGCTAGGCTGACGCAAAGGTGCCTTCTGAAGGACGTCCGATGAACCAGGCGAGCCGGAAAACCGGCAAACAGGAAGTGGATGGCAAGTCGGCCGGAGCAATCCCTTCGGCGGAGTCGGCCTTTGCCTCCTACGCGGCGCCCCTTGTCGACGAGGCGATCGAACACGCCGGCGCGGTGCGCGAAGACGCGTCACCCGAAGCCCTGCACAAACTGCGTGTATCGCTGCGGCGGCTGCGCTCGTTGTGGTGGGCGTTCGAACCCTTGCTGGACAAAGGCGAGAATACGCGCCAACGGGCGCTGTATAAATATCTGGCAACGGCAGCCGGCAAGACGCGCGATTGGGACATTCTGATCGAACTGATTACTCAGGACGAGCGTGTTGCGCACGAGATGGCGCCCAGGCTCCAGGCGGCGCGCGGCGGCGCATTGGCGACGAGTCGTGAAACGCTGTCGAACGCGGACGTCAAACATTTGCTGCAAGACGCGCTGACCAGCGCCAAAAAGGAATTGAACACGGCCCATGAACGCGTGCCGCTGCGGAAATTCGTCGATAAGCGCGTAGCCATTTCCGAACGTGCGCTGAAAAAGCGCATAAAACGCGCGTCTCACGCGAGGCGTTCCAATTACACCGCGTTTCATGACGTCAGGAAGGCCGGCAAGAAATTGCGCTACCTGCTCGAGTTTTTCGAGCCGGTTCTCCACGGCAGCCGGAAACGTACCCAGAAGCGGTTGAAGCAGATTCAAAAGCGTTTCGGCACGCTGAACGATGTCGTCGCGAGCGAAATGCTGCTGCGCGACAACGCGGGTCTGCTGGCCGGATCCGGCGACGCCGATGCAGCGCTTCACTGGCTCAGGAAGGAACGCAAACGCCGGATGCGCGCAGCGGCGGGACTGCTGCGCAAGCTCTGACGCGGCCTGAGGGTGGCTGCACGTTAGGGCGAAGCGGCCAGCATCAGCACACCGGCAGTGCGTCCGTACCTGATCGCTCAGGCGGATCGCTTGCGAAGGAAGTGATGCGTACGTGGCATATCGAACACTTTTGCTGGGTCGGCGGTTGCGATTTATGTCGCGCGCGCAATTCGGCGGCGAGGCGCTTTAGCCGCGCCGCGGGGCGAAGCCGCGCAGGGTTACCGCGTTGCGGGCTTCGTCGTAGGGCGTCGGTGTACGTTTGGCGGTAGTCAATGGGTCGGCCGGCGTGAGCGGTTCGACGGGAAACCCGCGCCGTTGCCAGGCGTCGAGGCCGCCACGCAGTGCGCGAATCCGCGTGTAGCCGTTCAGGCGCATCCGTTGAGTGATCTCGACGGCGGTCGCGCTGTCCGGGCAAATGCAGTAAATCACCCTGTCGTAGACGAGCAGCGCGCCGTCGATCTGTTCGAATGAGCGCGGGTCGAGCGTCAGCGCTCCGGGAATAGGGCATAGCGTTCCATCAACCGATGATGGCGGGCGGACATCCAGGACCTTGGGAGGCGCGATGCCGCGCCATCTGCCGGATGCCGCTTGCGACGCGGTCGCGGAGGCGGCACGCGCAAAACGGCGTCGTTCGCGGCGTCGCTGGTGCAGTCGGTACATCAGATAGGCCAGCGCCGCAGCCAGCAGGATGTCGATCACCGTACCGCCGCGTGCTTTGACGAAAGCAAGCAGCATATGCAACTGTCTTTCCGCCGCGGCGCCGCCGAGCAGCCAGAAGGTGGCCCACGCCAGCGCGCCGCCGAGGTCCCACACGGCATAGATGCGGGCATCCACGGCTGTCGTGCCCATGAGCGGCGGGGTGATGAGGCCCAGGCCGGGGACGAACTTCGAAATCGACACGAGCGGCACGCCGAAGCGCTCGAATAGCGAGCGGGCCTTGTCGACCCTGGAATCGATTGCCGGGGAGATCCGGCTCAGGGCCGCGATCAGCCTGCGGCCGTAGATGCGGCCGGCGGTGAACCACGTACCGTCGCCGATGAGCGCACCGAGCACGGCGGCGCACAGGACCGGCCAGAAAGACAGCGTGCCGGCGGCAATCGCCGAGCCCGCGAAGAGCAACATGGGGACCGCGGGGATCGGCAAGCCGAGGCGTGTCAACAGGACGTTGAGAAATACGACTGCGCCGCCCCAGGTTGAAACCGCCGACGACGGAAACTCTACCAATTGCAGAACTCCTGTTATTACAGTTGGCGTTCTATTTCAATCAGGATACTCGATGAGCCTGGTCGCGGTGCCGGCCGGCCACGCCTGGCGATAAGCCGGATTCGCATCAGTACATCGTGAAATCGACGCTGCGCCGCGAGTCGCGGGCAGGCGTTTCCCCTGCAATTTCGTTCAAGACCGTGTGTGTCCATCCCGTCTAATCTGCCTGCTCGTTCAAAGGAATGGGACAGCAGCATGAATTCACGATATGTCGGATACGTGTTTTGCGCACTCGCGATGATCGGGGTCGGCAGCACAGTGGTTGTCAGCAAATCGATCGCAAGCGGATTGCCGCCGTTCAGTGCGACCGCGTTGCGTTTTGCCATCGCGTTTCCCCTGTTCGTGCTAGTGATGCGCTGGCGCGGCGTGCGCTGGCCGCGTCTCGATCGACGCGATACGGCGCTCGTGATAGCCCAGGCGGGGGCGGGCAGCGTCGGCTATACGGTGTTGCTGATCAGCGGTATGAAGCTCGCCTCGGCCGCCGATGCCGGCGTGATTGCGGGCACCTTGCCGGCTGTGTCGGCCCTGGTCGCCATGCTCGCGCTGGGTGAGCGCCCCGCGCCCGCGTTGATCGGCGCGATTGGCCTCGCCACCTTGGGCGTGCTCGTGTGCACCGTGCGTATCGACGATTTCACCGCGCCCCATGCGGCCAGTTCGCTGGCAGGCAACGCCCTGGTATTCGCGGCGATCGTCTGCGAGGCACTCTTCATTTTGCTCAATCGCAAGTTGCGCACGCCGGTCGCGCCGCTGCCGCTGTCGGCGTTGATGTGCGGCATTGGTTTCGTGGTGGCGATCGTGCCGGCGTGCTTCGAAAGGCCCTGGCATGTGCCGTTCAACGCAAGCGCCCTGAGCGGCGTGCTGTATTACGCGCTCGTGCCGACCGTGGCGGGCTTTGTCCTCTGGTATGCGGGCGCGGCGCGCATCAGCGGCGCGGAAGCCGGCCTCATGACCGCGCTCGTGCCGGTGAGCGCGGTGGCGCTGGCCGCTGTCGTGTTGCGGGAGCCCGTGAGTGCGGCGCAACTGGCGGGTGTCGCGTGCGTGCTGGGCGCAGTATTGCTGGCGACCTTTGGCCAGATGCGTACGGTTCGTAGCACGGCCTGATTCGCGGCGTGGCCGCATCGCTATTCAGGTATTGGCGATCGCCACGACCCCCGGATTGCCCACGATCGACAAAAACTCGCGCCGCGTCGACGGATCGGTGCGGAACGTGCCGAGCATGCGCGACGTGACCATCGTGACACCGGCCTTGTGCACGCCCCGGGTCGACATGCATTGATGCGCGGCCTCAAGAATCACGCCGACGCCCGCCGGTTGCAGCACATCGTTCAGCGTATCGGCGATCTGTACCGTCATCTTTTCCTGGATCTGCAGACGCTTGGCGAACGCATCGACGAGGCGCGCCAGCTTCGAAATGCCGACCACCCGATGCTGGGGAAGGTACGCAACATGGGCCCGCCCGATGATCGGCACCATGTGGTGTTCGCAATAGCTTTCGAAACGGATATCTTTCAGCACGATCATTTCGTCGTAGCCGTCCACTTCGGAGAAGGTGCGGGCGAGGATTTCGCGCGGGTCGATCTGATAACCCGCGTAGAACTCCTCGTAGGAGCGCACCACGCGCGCCGGCGTATCGAGCAGGCCTTCACGCTCGGGATTGTCGCCGGCCCAACGCAGCAGCACGCGTACCGCTGCTTCCGCTTCGTCGCGGCTGGGGCGGTCTGCTGCGGCCGCGGGTTTGGTTTTCTTTGCTTTGCTGCTGGCCATCCGTCGCTCCTCCGGGATCGCGCGTCGACGCTAAGCGGAGCGCGCGGGGTCAATGAGTGAAGCCATTGTTCCATGTTTTGCGTTGAATCGTGTCGATGCCCCTTTCGCTGCCGGGGCATGAGCTCACTTTGGCCACTCATCCATATCGTCGTTGAAGAGTTCGGCGACGATGCCGCGCAGCCAGCTCGCCCGCGGATCGTTATGAAACTTGCGATGCCAGTGCTGCCGCAAATCGAAGCGCGGCAACGGCAGCGGCGGCTCGACCAGCGTGATCGACGCATGCTCCGACACGTACGCGAAGCCGATTGCGTGCGGCACGGTCGCGAGCAGATCGGTACGCGCGAGGATGAACGGCAGACTCATGAAGTGCGGCGTTTCGAGTACGGCGCGGCGCTTGATGCGTTTCTTTTCCAGGTAATGTTCGAGGACTTCCTGGCTGCGTCCTTCGGCCCGCACGACGGCGTGGCCCGACGCCACGTACTGAGCCAGTGTGAGGGGCGCCTTTGCAAGAGGATGTCCCGTGCGCATCAGGCAGATGAACCGATGGGTGAAGAGCCGTTGCTGGAAGAAGTTATTGCCCGACAGATCGGGGAAATAGCCCACGGCGAGATCGACGTCGCCCGATTCGAGTCCGCGTTCCACGTGCGAGGGCGGGAGCGACACCGAGCGCAGATTCGCATACGGTGCGCGTTCGGCGAAGAGTTGCAGGAGCCGCGGCAGGAAGACGATTTCGCCGACGTCGGAGAGCGCGATGGAGAAGGTATGGGTGCTGGTGGCCGGATCGAAGTCCTGCACGTCGAGCATGCCTTTCTCGATACGCAGAAGCGCGTCGCGGGCGGCTGGAAGAATGGCGAGCGCGCGCGGCGTGGGTTCCATGCCTTTCGATGTTCGCACGAAGAGCGGATCGTCGAAGTATTCCCGCAGACGGCCTAGCGCGGTGCTGACGCGGGGTTGGCTGACGCCGAGTTGGTCCGCTGCGCGGCTGACGTTGCGGGTGTCTTCCATTGCTACCAGGTAGGGGATCAGGTTTAGATCCAGGTTTGAGTCGGGCATGGGGTTTGGGTTTGGTTTTTGCCTGCGGCGCTTGGGGGTTTGCGTGGTTTGTATTTCTTAGTTCTTATTTCCTATTTTGATAGAGGGTAGTTTAGTTATCTTGGTTTTGGATAGTGGGGTTTTCTTTGCCTGCGGCGGTTTTTTGTTTGCTTGCCGACGGCGTTGGGCTTTGCTTGGGTTGGTTGCCTGCGCGGCGCTTGTTGTTGTGGTTTTATGGCGTTGGCCTTTCCTTGATCTGGATTCTTTGGCCTTTCCGTGACCTGGCGTCTTTGGCCTTTCCTTGAATTTTTCGTGGTCTATTAGCGTTCGCCCCTGTGCGGGGCAGGCACTTACTTTCTTTGCCGCCGCAAAGAAAGTAAGCAAAGAAAGCGGCTCACACCGCTAATTCTGAAGCGGGTCCCCCGCGCAGCCGCGGTAGTGGCACATCTGGAATCCGTGCCCTCGCACATTCAGCCAGAGTGACAAAGATGTCATCCGCTCCCACTCCGCACTGCGTGCGTCGCGGACGGGTCTGCCTGGGAAACCAGGGGCTTCGGTTGGATGCTGTGGGAGCCCTCGGCTTCACCTCGACGAAATGCCTACGCGCCCAAACGACGAGCGTTTCACTCAAATCAACGTACGAAGCCACTGGCCAAAAAAACGCTGCTGTTATGAAATGAAACTGGCAACGGCAACGGCAACGGCAACGGCAACGGCAACGGCAACGGCAACGGCAACGGCAACGGCAACGGCAACGGCAATGGCAATGGCAATGGCGAGCCACGGTACTGAGCGAAACACGAGTGCGGAAATGTGGCGATTGGTTCTATGAAGGGCGCGTCGGCGCGCGCAGCGCCGCCGGAAGTATGACTGCCTTGTCACTCACGCGGAATGTGCGGGAACACAGATTCCAGATGCGCCACTACCGTGGCTGTGCGGGGGACCAGCTTAAGAGTTAGCGATGTGAGCCGCTTTCTTTGCTTATCTTTCTTTGCGGCGGCAAAGAAAGTAAGTGCCTGCCCCGCACAGGGGCGAACGCTAATAGACCAATATCAATTCAAGGAAAGCCCAAAGAATCCAGATCAAGGAAAGGCCAAAGAATCCGGGTCACGGAAAGGCCAAAGAATCCAGATCAAGGAAATACCAAAGAGGCCAGATCAAGGAAAAAACCAGATCAAGCAAAACCCCACCGCCGCAGGCAAACAGACAACCAAGCGCCGCGCAGGCAAAGAAAACCCCAAAGCAAACCCCACCGCCGCAGGCAAAAAACCCACCAATCACACACCGCAAAAGCAACCAACCCAAGGGCGACGCCCCCAGCCGGGCAGGCAAAAACCCCGATGATTAGGTGGAACCCCCAACCTTGACAACCCGCCCAAAGGGCAACCATAATCGCCTCATCGTTCGCTAAACGAATCCATGTTCATATATCGAACAAAATCGAAAGCAAACAAACCAGAAGGCGCCAGCCCGCATCCCGATCCAGCGAGCCGCCGCCAGCACCGGCCCGGAGACCGTCTCGCACAAGCCTCTGCCTGCAAAAGGCAGAAAGCCCAGCGGCACGCAGCGCCCCAAAAGGAACTTCGACATGATCAACAAGATTTTCGAGTCACTTCAATCGGCGGTTGCCGATGTCCACGACGGCGCGACCGTCATGATCGGCGGCTTCGGCACGGCCGGCATGCCGTCCGAGTTGATCGACGCGCTCATCGAACAAGGCGCGCGCGATCTCACCATCGTCAACAACAACGCCGGTAACGGCGATATCGGCCTCGCGGCGCTGCTCAAAGCCAAACGCGTGCGCAAGATCATCTGCTCGTTCCCGCGTCAAACCGATTCGTATGTGTTCGACGCGCTCTATCGCGCCGGCGAAATCGAACTCGAACTGGTGCCGCAAGGCAACCTCGCGGAACGCATCCGTGCAGCAGGCGCGGGCATCGGCGGCTTCTTTACGCCCACCGCCTATGGCACGAAGCTCGCCGAAGGCAAGGAAACCCGTCTGATCGACGGCAAGCATTACGTGCTGGAGTCGCCGCTTCACGCGGACTTCGCGCTGATCAAGGCGTTCAAGGGCGACCGCTGGGGCAATCTGGTCTATCGCAAGACTGCGCGCAACTTCGGCCCGATCATGGCGAGCGCGGCGAAAACGGCCATCGTGCAGGTGTCGAAAGTGGTGCCGCTCGGTGAACTCGATCCGGAAAATATCGTGACGCCCGGCATCTTCGTGCAACGCGTGGTCGAAGTGCCGCAAGCCGTGCATCAAGCCGAGCTTGCATCCGTGACCGCCGCCTGAGGAGACCGACATGAAAAAACTGACCCGCGATGAAATGGCCAAACGCGTTGCCCAGGATATCCCTGAAGGCGCTTTTGTGAACCTCGGCATCGGCGTGCCGACGCTGGTGGCCAACCACCTCGCCGCCGACAAGGAAATCTTCCTGCACAGCGAAAACGGCCTGCTTGGCATGGGCCCGGCGCCCGCCAAGGGCGAGGAAGACGACGAACTGATCAACGCCGGCAAGCAGCACGTCACGCTGCTCACGGGCGGCGCGTACTTCCATCACGCGGATTCGTTCGCGATGATGCGCGGCGGTCATCTGGATTTCTGCGTGCTCGGCGCGTTCCAGGTGTCGGCGAAGGGCGATCTGGCGAACTGGCATACCGGCGCGCCCGACGCGATTCCGGCAGTCGGCGGCGCCATGGATCTGGCGATCGGCGCGAAGCAGGTCTACGTGATGATGGAACATCTGACCAAGCAGGGCGAAAGCAAGATCGCCGCGGAATGCACGTACCCGGTTACGGGCGTGAACTGCGTCGACCGCATCTATACAGACCTGGCGATGATCGACGTCACCGACAAGGGTCTGGTGGTGCGCGAGATCTTCTCGGACATCGACTTCGATGCGCTGCACAAACTGACCGGCGTGCCGCTGATCGACGGTACGCAAGCTGCTCGCGCGGCCTGAGCACGGGCGCGGCGGCCGTCAATATGGCGGCTGCCGCGAAGTCCAGACGTTGGCTAGGCGATGGTGACGCTGGCGGAGCAACCGCAATGCCCAAGCGGCAGCCAGCAACGCGGGTAACGCAACCGGGCAACGCAACGCTGGCGATGCAATAGGCAACGCAACGCTGGCGATGCAATAGGCAACGCAACGAGGGCGATGCAACGGGCAACGCTCACGTGCCGCTACGCCACGCCAGCGTGCTGGTGCGTCACGTCAGCATGCCGCGAATCGTGCCTCGGGAGCGCATCGGGCAAGCTCCATTCGCATGATCCGATGTCCTGACATGATGGCGAGCCGTCGCCTCAGAATTCGAAGCAGAATGCGCCGTAACGCCGTGTGCGGTACGCTCTCGATAGAAAGCACCGGGGACGCGCTTCGCAGCACGCTCTAACCGATGTCCTGGCATTACCGCGAGCCATCGCCTCAGCATCCGAAGCAAAATGCACCGTAACGCCGTGTGCGGTACGCTCTCGATAGAAAGCACCAGGGGCGCGCCTCGCAGCACGCCCAGACCGCCGCGGCGAAACCTTCACTTCCGACACCCTCATCGACGCCATCATGCTCGACTCCAGCGCCCGCCTGACCGGCCTTCTTTGCGGCACGCAGCCGATGAACGATATCTGGGCGCCGCGTGCCACGCTGCAACGGATGCTCGATGTCGAAGCCGCGCTCGCACGCGCTTCGGCTGCACATAACGTGATTCCGCACAGCGCCGTGGCCGCGATCGAGGCCGCCTGCCACGCCGATCAGCTCGACGCCGGCGCACTGGCGCGCGACGCGGCGCTCGGCGGCAACCTCGCGATTCCCCTCGTCAAACAACTCACCGCGCGCGTCAAAGCGGCGGACGCCGAAGCGTCGAAATACGTCCACTGGGGCGCGACGAGCCAGGACATCATCGATACGGCGACGGTACTGCAATTGCGCGACACCTTCGATCTGCTCGACAGCGGTTTGCAAGCTACGTGCGACGCGGTGGCAAGACTCGCGGCGACCCATCGCGCGACGCCGATGATCGGCCGCACCTGGTTGCAGCAGGCGCTCCCCATCACGCTGGGCCTGAAATTCGCGCAATGGCTCGATGCGTTGCTGCGTCATCGCGAGCGGCTCGATGCATTGCGGGCGCGCGTGCTGGTGCTGCAGTTCGGCGGCGCGGCGGGCACGCTGGCGAGTCTGCGCGACGCGGCGCCGCAAGTGACGCAATCCTTGGCGCAAGAACTCAAGCTCGCTGTGCCCACCTTACCGTGGCACACGCAGCGCGATCGCATTGCCGAAACAGCGGCGCTGTTCGGCATGCTGATCGGCACGCTCGGCAAGATCGCGCGCGATATCTCCCTGCAGATGCAAACCGAAATCGACGAACTGGCCGAACCCGCTGCGGCAGGCAAGGGCGGTTCGTCGACGATGCCGCACAAGCGCAACCCGGTCGGCTGCGCGGCGGTGCTGACCGCCGCGACGCGCGCGCCCGGACTGGTGGCCACGGTGTTCGCCGGCATGGTGCAGGAGCACGAGCGCGCGCTCGGCGGCTGGCAAGCCGAGTGGGACGCGTTGCCGGACCTCGCGCGCCTTGCAGGCGGCGCGCTCGCTAACATCGAGCAGATTGCCGCGGGGCTGAACGTCAACGTGCCGCGTCTCGCCGCCAATCTCGACGTCACACACGGGTTGATTCTCGGCGAGGCGGTGATGCTTGCGCTCGGCGACAGCATCGGCCGGCTCGATGCGCATCATCTCGTCGAGCGTGCATCGAAAGCGGCCATCGCCGAACGCAAGACGCTCTTCGACGTGCTCTCGGCAGACGCCGCCGTGACCGAACATCTTTCGATCGAACGTCTGAAGCAGCTGCTCGATCCCGCTCAATACGTCGGCCAGGCGCACGCATATGTGGACGCCGCGCTGGCCCTTCATCACGCGCGCGCCCAACGCGCCACTTCCAAGGAGTAACCGGCATGCCCTACGCCGCAGTCAACGGTACCGAGCTGCACTATCGAATCGACGGTGACCGTCACGGCAACGCGCCGTGGATCGTGTTGTCGAATTCGCTCGGCAGCGATCTGTCGATGTGGACGCCGCAAGTCGCGGCGCTCTCCAGCCACTTTCGCGTGCTGCGCTACGACACGCGCGGTCATGGCCATTCGGAAGCGCCGAAGGGTCCGTACACCATCGAGCAACTGACCGGCGACGTGCTCGGTCTGATGGATACGCTGAAGATTGCCCGCGCGAATTTCTGCGGCTTGTCGATGGGCGGGCTCACCGGCGTCGCGTTGGCCGCGCGTCACGCGAATCGTCTCGAACGCGTCGTGCTGTGCAATACGGCGGCGCGTATCGGTTCGCCGGAAGTGTGGGTGCCGCGCGCCGCGAAGGCTCGCACGGAAGGCATGGCCGCGCTGGCCGATGCGGTGCTGCCGCGCTGGTTCACCGCCGACTATATCGAACGGGAACCGGTCGTGCTCGCCATGATCCGCGACGTGTTCGTGCACACCGACAAGGAAGGCTACGCATCGAATTGCGATGCCATCGACGCCACCGATCTGCGCCCTGAAGCGCCCGGCATCAAGGTGCCGACGCTGGTGATCAGCGGCACGCACGATCTGGCCGCAACGCCGGCACAAGGTCGCGAACTGGCGCAAGCGATTCCGGGCGCGCGTTATGTCGAACTGGACTCAGCGCACATTTCCAACATCGAGAAGGCCGAGGTTTTCACGAAGACCGTGCTCGACTTCCTGACGGAGCAGAAATGAACGACGAAGACCGCTACGAAGCCGGACTCGGGGTGCGTCGCGCGGTGCTGGGCAGCGCGCACGTGGACCGGTCGCTCGCGAACCGCACTGAGTTGACGGAGGAGTTCCAGAACTTCATTACCCGCTATGCATGGGGCGAAATCTGGACGCGCGAAGGCTTGCCGCGTCACACGCGCAGTCTGCTGACCATTGCGATGATGGTCGCGCTCAATCGTAGCGAAGAACTCGCGCTGCATTTGCGCGCCGCGAAGAACAATGGTGTGACGCGCGAGCAGATCAAGGAAGTGCTGCTGCAAACCGCGATCTATTGCGGCGTGCCGGCGGCCAATTCGGCGTTTCACCTGGCCGATAAACTGTTCCGAGAAGACGACGCAGCAGCGGCCAAGCCATAACGAAGCAGTGCGAGCGGTGCGGCGTGCGGGTGTCACCGGCACTCGCCGTGCGCCGCGCTGTTGCGCTGTCGCAGCGGCGTTCACCGCGAGCCGCCACCGTCGCCGTGTCCGGCCATGACCATGACGCCGCCGTATTTTCCAATCGGAATGAAGTGGCATCAAAGCACGGCGCCAAGCCTGAAGCTTACATCAGACAAAACGCGCTTCAGGCAGTCCTGCTCTCATTCATCGCCGCCGTTTCAGCCGGCAATTGCAAGCGTACCGCGCGCAACACCGTATCCTTGATGACCTCGCGCCAGTGCTCCAGAGCGGCCTTATCCATCAGCGGCTCGCCAAGAAACGCGCCCAGTGTGTATTGATTGGCGTTATAGAAATAGCCGAGCGATGCAATCATCAGATACACATCACGCGCTTTAACGTCGCTACGAAAGACGTTTTGCGCCTGGCCCGCATCCAGCAACTGTTGCACGACTGAAATCGCGTAGCCCGAGATCTCCTTCAGCTTTGACGATTTCTTCGCGTGCTTACCCTGATGCAGATTTTCGCTCGACAGCAACGTGACGAACTCGGGATGATCGAGGTAGTACTGCCAGACGAATTCGACCATCTGCTCAAGGCCATGCATGGGGTTGTCCAGATCGAGATCGAGCTTGCTTTCGGCCTCGTTGAACTGCGTGTAGATCGTCTCCAGCACCTCGACAAACAACTGTTCCTTGCTGCCGAAGTAGTAGTAAATCATCCGGTCGTGCGAACGCGCGGCCTTCGAAATACTTTCGACCCGGCCGCTTGCATAGCCTTGCTTGGCAAAGACCTTGATTGCCGCTTTGAGAATCTTGGCGCGCGTGTCTTGCGCCTGTTTCGCTCGGATGCCGATAGCGCCCGGCTTGCGGGCGGCAGTGGGACTCATGGCGGTCTCGGATCTCTTTGTTGGCGTCAGGTTGAACGGCATGCGCCGTAGCCGCTAACGCACGCTGGGTTGCGTTTGAGCACGGCGCGTCTTCATCATACAGCCCATATCGCGCGCGACGAAATGCCCTGCACGATCGTGTGCTTCGGCGTAGATTGAATCGTGATTCGTGCGGCGATGCCGCGCCGCAGCATTCCGGTGTGCGCCGGGAAACTCGTTGCGCAGTCTATTTTGATCGAGTAGATTTCAAGCATGTTTGGTGTAGCGGATACTACACGAACGGTGAGTGACCGCAACATGGAAAAACGCGGATCACGCGAAAGTCCCTTGAAATAGGGGCTATTCGTCCGCCGGGCAGGACCGATTGTAATGTCGTCGTATGGGAACCCCACCATGACAGAACATACGAAGGTCGATTTCGGTGCAGAGCGCGTGGATGGTGACACCGCTTCGACGCCAGGTCCGACCGTGCTCGAGAAAGCCGTGCCGCGCAGCGAGCGGATGGCGTCGAACAAGATCGAATGCAATGCGTGCCCGGTGCTGTGCCAGATATCGGAGGGCCGCACCGGCGCGTGCGATCGGTATGCGAATGCGGATGGACGTCTGATACGCGTCGACCCCGTGGTGTTTCTGTCACGCGCCCCGGGTTCGCCTGAAGCGATCGCAAACGGTGCGGCCGCCACGGTCGAATTTGGTGCATCGTCCGAAGTGCACGATCCCGTTGCGGAACAGGCGCTGTTCGTCACCGGCATCGGTGCGTCGTCCACTTATCCCGACTACAAGCCCGCGCCTTTCATCGTTGCTTCGAAGCTCGACGACGTCGACATGATCACCGTCGTCACCGAGGGCATTTTCAGCTATTGCAGCTTCAAGGTGAAGATCGATACCGACCGCTTTCTCGGGCCGGAGCAATCGAATGTGCGTTGCCATGGCGAGATCGTCGGCCATGTGACCACGGCGGAATACGGCTCGCAGATGCTGAGTCTCGGCGGTGTCCATCATTTGACTGGTGGCAGCAAGAAAGAAGGCCGCGTGACGTGCGACATGATGCTGGCACTCGGCAATAAGGAAGCGGTGGAATTGACCATCGACGGCGGCGCGAGTCTGGTGATTCGCGCGGGTGCGGCGCCGATTGTCGACGGCGTTGAGGAGCGGCGTATGCGGGTGGGTTGCGGGTCGGCCACCATCGGCATCTTCGCGAAGCAATGGTTCGGCCACGCGGACGAAGTGGTGGTGGTCGACGATCACATCACCGGCGTGCTCACCGAACACCAGGCGGGCCGCTGCCTCGGTATGACGCGTTCGGGCCTGAAGATTCGCGGACGCAAATCGACCCCGGGCCGCTATTTTCAGGTCGCGAATCCCGGCACCGGTTGGGGTGGTACCGACATTCAGGACCCGCTGGCGATTGTCGAAGGTTTCGATCCCGCCGTGGCGAAACCAGGCATGCGCCTGTTGATGGTATCGACCACCGGCGAACACGCGCAGTGGTATGAACTCGATCAGGACCTCGTGCCGCGCGTCGCGGCCATGCCGGATGCCGTGCGCCGCACGGTCGAGCGAATTGGCGAGAATTGCGAGCCGTCGCTTGCGACGGTGCTGTTTCTTGGCGGCGCGGGCGGCAGCTTGCGAGCGGGCGCAACGGAGAATCCGGTTCTGCTCACCCGCGCGATCAAACAGAAGCTGGTGAACGTAACATGTGGCGGTGCGCCGGCCTATGTGTGGCCAGGTGGCGGCATTACCGTGATGGTCGATGTTTCGCGCATGCCCGATCGCTCGTTCGGCACCGTGCCGACACCCGCGATCGTCGCACCGATCGAATTCACCATGACGTATGACGCGTACCGCGATCTCGGCGGCCATCTCGACGCGGTGCGTTCATTGGCCAGCGTGCTGGCGAACGGACCGGAACATACGGAAGGCGCGCCGCTCGCACGTAGAACCCTGGCGCGCAATCCCGACAATCCGTGGCCGCCCGCCATGCCGCCGATGCTCGGTTAGCCGCGAGTTAACAGCAATAATGTGACGACCGATACGACGAACGCGGCGAAAACGATGAACCCAACCCGTACCCAACTCGATGCGGCCCGCTGGCATTGGCAGCATGGGCCGATCGATCTGATCCTCAGCGCGGACGGCGAGCCGCTGGCGGTGCAGGCCGCTTACGAGGTGTGCTGGGTACGTTTTTCTGACGTGTTGCCTGAGTTGGTCGGCGAGTTGAAGCTGCTGCGGCAACCTGTGCCGAGCCATGCGGCTGCAAGCGATTGCGCGTTGAAAGGCCCGGTAGCCCGCCGCATGTGGAGTGCCTGCCATCCTCACCGCGCGCGCTACATCACGCCGATGGCGGCCGTGGCAGGCAGCGTCGCGGACGAGTTGATCACGGCGTTCGCGCGAGAAGGCATCTCGCGAGCGTTCATCAACAATGGCGGCGACATCGCACTTTATCTGACCCAGGGGCAGCAGTATCGCGTGGGCGTGTTCGCCGATCTGGCTGCGTTCGCCGGTATGAAGCTGTCAGGCGATCAAGCCCTGGACGCGAACCTGATACTCGACGATGCCTCGCCGATTCGCGGCGTCGCGACAAGCGGCTGGCGCGGACGCAGCTTCAGCCTCGGCATCGCCGACAGCGTGACCGTGCTCGCCCGCAACGCCGCCACCGCCGATGCCGCCGCGACAGTGATCGCCAACGCCGTCAATCTGGAGCATGCGGGCATCGTGCGCAGGCCGGCATCGTCATTGAAGGACGATAGCGATCTCGGTGACATGCTCGTGACCGTCGACGTGCCGTCCTTGCCGCAACCGTTGATCGATTTCGCGCTGGCGCGTGGTGCCGACGCCGCGCAGCGTTTGCAGAAACAAGGTTTGATCGAAGGCGCCGCACTGTTCCTGCAAGGGAGTGTGCGCGTCACCGGTGGTGCTCATCAGAATGGCGCGTGGTTGACGCATCGCGCGCAGATAATTACGGAGGCTCCGTGTTCGAAATACGCCGCGTGCTGACGCACGTCGAAGACATTTTTCACGAGTTCGGACCCGCGCCCGCGCAGCCGCTGCGGCGCGGCGCGATTGCCGCGGTGATGACCAATCCGTTCGCCGGCCGCTACGAAGCCAGAATCGAACACGCCATGGAAGCGCTCAAGCCGATCGGCTTCGACATGGCGCAACGGCTGCTCGCGGCGATGGCCGTGCCGCACGCGTCGATTGAAAGCTACGGTAAGGGTGCGATCGTCGGCTCGCGTGGCGAACTCGAGCATGGCGCGTTGTGGCATGTTCCCGGTGGCTATGCGATGCGCGAATTGCTGGAGAAGAACGGCGTGCCGACCAACGCCATCGTGCCGTCGACCAAGAAAGTCGGCGCACCTTCCACAGCGCTGGATGTGCCGCTGACGCATGTCAATGCAAGCTACGTGCGCAGTCACTTCGACGCGATCGAGGTGCGTGTGCCCGGCGCGCCCGCCGCGGACGAGCTGGTGTATATCCTCGTGATGAGCACGGGGCAGCGCGTCCATGCGCGCGTCGGTGGGCTGGCGAAAGATGCGATTGTGGGCAAGGATGGCTTGCGCTGAGCGGCAACTAATCCACACAACTTTCTGAAGCGCTAAATTGAAGCACTGGCTGAAGCAACTCACTGAAGCAATTCGCTGAAGCAGCCAGCCAGAACACGAATCGAATCCCGGAGATCGAAATGGCAATCAAGCTTCGCAAGCTGGTCGTGCAGGTCGACGAAACACGCATTGAAATGGGGCAGGCCATCGAGCCGCCGGCACGCCGTGCAGTCGCGATCGCGGTGATCGACAATCCCTATGCGGGCCGCTATGAGGCCAAACTGGACGCGCTGATCGAAGCCGGTGAAGAACTGGGTGCGCTGCTCGGCAACAAATGCGTCGAAGCGCTGGGCATCAAGCCTGGTGAAGCGCAAAGCTACGGCAAGGCGGCGATCGTCGGTGAAGCGGGCGAACTCGAACATGCGGCCGCGATTCTGCATCCCAAGCTCGGTGCGCCGCTGCGGGTCGCGGTCGAAAAGGGCGCGGCGCTGGTGCCATCGGCGAAAAAAATGGGCACACTCGGTACCGCGATCGATGTGCCGCTGGGCCACAAGGACGCCGCGTTCGTGCGCAGCCATTTCGACGCGATCGAAGCGCGCGTGTCGGACGCGCCGCGCGCGAATGAAATCGTCGTGGCGGTCGCGGTGACGGCGTCCGGCCGGCCGCTGCCGAGAATCGGCGGCTTGCAGGTGAGTGAGATCAAGGGCGAAGACGGTTTGCGTTGAGTTTTTTCAAGGGTCGCGATGCTTTCGAATTTGCTGGTACAGCTGGTCAACGGACTCGCCGATGCGTCGACGCTGTTTCTCGTCGCCGCCGGTTTGTCGTTGATCTTCGGCGTGACGCGCATCGTCAACTTCGCGCATGGTTCGTTCTATATGTTCGGCATCTATGTCGCGTATAGCATCGCGAGCCGCTTCGGTCATACGACGGGTGGGTTCTGGTTGTCGGTGCTGGCCGCCGCGCTGATCGTCGCGGTGCTCGGCGCGCTGGTCGAAATGATCGTGTTACGGCGCATCTATCAGGCGCCCGAGTTGTTTCACCTGTTGGCCACGTTCGCGCTGGTGCTGATTTTCCGCGACGCCGCACTCTGGCTGTGGGGTCCGGAAGACCTGTTCGGCCCACGTGCGCCGCATCTGGCAGGCGCGGTCGATTTTCTCGGCCATCCGCTGCCGACCTACGATATCGCACTGATCGTAATCGGGCCGGTGGTGTTGCTGCTGCTCTGGTATGCGTTGACGCGTACGCGCTGGGGTACGCTGGTGCGTGCCGCGACGCAGGATCGCGAGATGCTCGGCGCGCTCGGCATCAATCAGGCGTGGTTGTTCACCGGCGTGTTTTTCGTCGGCGCGTTTCTCGCCGGACTTGGTGGCGCGCTGCAAGGGCCGCGCATGTCGGCGAATCTGTCGCTGGATCTGGAGACGATCGGCAATGCGTTCGTTGTCGTTGTGGTCGGCGGGATGGGGTCGATTCCGGGCGCATTCGTTGCGGCCTTGCTGATCGCGGAGATCAAGGCGCTATGCATTGGCATCGGCCATGTGTCGGTGTTCGGTATCAGTCTGTCGTTGAGCCGTTTTACGCTCGTCGCGGAATTTGTCGTGATGGCCGTGGTGCTGGTGGTACGGCCCTGGGGTCTGCTGGGGAAGGCGAGCGCCGCGGTGCGTGGCATGGCCGCGCCTGAAGCGCCGTTGAGGCCCGCAGGCAAGCGTCTAAAGTGGTTGGCGGCGATCGCGTTGCTGGTGCTGGTACTCGCGCCGCTTGCGGCCAATGCGTTTCCCTACATGCCTGTGCTGCTGGTTGAAATCCTGATCGCCGTGTTGTTTGCCATGAGTCTGCATTTCATCATGGGCCCCGGCGGCATGCACTCGTTCGGCCATGCCGCCTATTTTGGCCTCGGCGCATACGGCGCCGCACTGTTCCTCAAAGTCCTCGATCTGCCGATGGAAGCCGCGTTGCTGCTCGGCCCCTTGCTCGCCGTCGCAGGCGCGCTCGTGTTCGGCTGGTTTTGCGTGCGTCTCTCAGGCGTCTATCTTGCGATGCTGACGCTCGCGTTCGCGCAGATCGTCTGGTCGGTCGTGTTCCAGTGGGACGACGTGACGGGCGGCAGTAACGGCATTCTCGGCTTGTGGCCGTCGAACTGGCTGTCGTCGCCGGTGGCTTTTTATTATCTGACGCTTGTCTGCGCGGTGATCGGTGTGTGGCTGCTGCGCAAGATGTTGTTCTCGCCGCTTGGTTACGCGATGCGGGCGTCGCGCGATTCCGTATTGCGCGCCGAGGCGATCGGCATCGACGTGAAGCGCGTGCAGTGGGCGGCGTTCGTCGTCGCGTCGCTGTTTTGCGGACTCGCAGGGTCGCTTTACGCCTTCTCCAAAGGGACGATTTCACCGGAGGTGATCAGCGTGAGCCGTTCAGTGGATGGCCTCGTGATGGTGCTGCTCGGCGGCTTGCAGACCTTGACGGGTCCGATTGTCGGCGCCGCCGTGTTCACGTGGCTGCAGGACACTGTCGCGCGTCAAACCGATTACTGGCAGGCGTTGCTGGGCTTCGCCATTCTGCTGCTGGTGATTGCGTTTCCGCAGGGCATCGTCGGTTTCATTCGCGAGCGTTTTGGCGACGACACGGTGGATAAGGCCGAAGAGCGCGCCGCATCGCCATCGCAAGGTACCGCGATCAAGGAGGGGCTATGAGCTTGCTGCGTGTCTCGGGTCTCTCCAAATCGTTCGGCGGCCTGAAAGCGGTCGACGATGTTTCCTTCAATCTCGAAGCCGGTCAGTTGTTAGCGCTGCTGGGTCCGAACGGCGCGGGCAAGTCGACCTGCTTCAACATGGTCAATGGGCAACTGCAGCCGTCCTCCGGTTCGATTCGCCTCGACGATCATGAACTGGTCGGTATGCGGCCACGCGATATCTGGCGGCTGGGCGTTGGCCGTACGTTCCAGATTGCCGCGACCTTCAATTCGATGACTGTGCTCGAGAACGTGCAGATGGCCCTGGTTTCGCGTGAACGCAAGACTTTTGGTCTGTGGAAACCCGTCGGCTCGCGCTACGCCGACGAAGCCATGGCGCTGCTCGAACAGGTCGGCATGGGCGCCGACGCGAACCGCGCCTGCGGTGTGCTTGCCTACGGCGACGTCAAACGCGTTGAGCTAGCTATCGCGCTGGCGAATCGCCCGAAGTTGCTGCTGATGGACGAACCCACTGCCGGCATGGCGCCCAAGGAGCGCAACGAACTGATGGCGCTGACCAAGCGTCTCGTCACCGAACACAAGATCGGCGTGCTATTTACCGAGCACAGCATGGACGTTGTATTCGCGTACGCCGATCGCATGATCGTGCTCGCGCGTGGCAAGCTGATCGCGGAAGGGGACGCCGAAACGATTCGCAACGACGCACGCGTGCAGGAAGTTTATTTCGGCACCGGCAAGACCTTTCAGCCCCACGCGCCGCTGCACGAAGCGGCGGGCGGCCATCAAGGGCAAGGAGCGCTGCAATGAGCGAGCCGATGCTGAAAGTCTCCGGCCTCAATGCGTTCTATGGCCGCGCGCATATTCTGTTCGACGTCGGCCTCGAAGTCGGCCGTGGCGAAGTGGTCGCCCTGATGGGCCGCAACGGCGCCGGCAAATCGACGACGATGAAAGCGGTGATGGGTCTGCTGCCGCGCCGTCAAGGCGAAGTGCGTTTTCGCGGGCAAAACATCACGACGTTGCCGCCGTATCGTATCGCACGCATGGGCATGGGTTTTGTGCCCGAAGATCGCCGCGTGTTTGCCGATCTGACCGTGATGGAGAACCTCGATACCGGCCGCCAGCCGCCGCGCGAAGGCGCGCCTGAGTGGACGCCGGAAAAGCTGTTCCGCCTGTTTCCCAATCTCGGCGAAATGCCGAAGCGCCCAGGCGGCCAGATGAGCGGTGGAGAGCAGCAGATGCTCACCGTCTCGCGCACGCTGATGGGCAATCCGTATCTGGTGCTGCTCGACGAACCGTCCGAGGGCGTCGCGCCCGTGATCGTCGAGCAGATGGCGAACATGATTCTCGAACTCAAGCGCGAAGGGCTGTCGATTCTGTTGTCCGAACAGAACCTGCACTTTGCCGAGCTGGTCAGCGACCGCGCGTATGTCCTCGAAAAAGGACAGATCCGCTTCAGCGGCACGATCGGTGAACTCGCAAAGAACGAAACAGTGAGACGCGCTTATCTGAGCGTGTGATTCCATCGGCACATGAAGCTTGCGGGATGTACGCGCTTGCTGCGCCGGACAGTCGTTGCGAAAGGAGAAGCAGATGGCAGCAGAGACGTTGACAGGCTCGTCGGGCAAGGTCGCAATAACGAACATCGGTCTGCTGTTATCCGGCGACATCGACCGGCCGATTCTCGATGCAAACACGCTGGTGATCGACGACGGCGTGATCGTCGCGGTCGGCCGCGAGAAAGATTGCGACCTCGAAGGCGCGCGGACTACTGTCGACTGCAAAGGCACCACGGTCGCTCCGGGCCTGATCGATTCACACGTGCATCCGGTGTTCGGCGACTGGACGCCGCGCCAGAATCAGATGGGCTGGATCGAGTCGAATCTGAACGGCGGCGTGACGACGATGATCTCCGCCGGCGAAGTGCATTTGCCCGGCCGTCCGAAAGATGTGCTCGGCGTGAAGGCGCTTGCGATTACCGCTCAACGTTCATTCGAAGGAATGCGCGGCGCGGGTGTCGGTGGCGGTGTGAAAGTCATGGCGGGTGCGCCGGTGATCGAGAAGGGCATGGTCGAGGAGGACTTCAAGGAGCTCTCGGAAGCGGGTGTGAAGCTGCTCGGCGAAGTGGGTCTCGGCAGCGTGAAGGGCGGTGAAGAAGCGGCGCAGATGGTCGCGTGGGCACGCAAGTACGGTATTCAAAGCACGATTCATACGGGCGGTCCGTCGATTCCGGGCTCGGGTCTGATCGATCGCGACGTGGTGCTCGCTGCCGACGCGGACGTGATCGGCCACATCAACGGCGGCCATACGTCGCTTTCCTATCGGCATGTCTGCGATCTGTGCGAGCAATCGAGCCGCGCGCTGGAGATCGTTCACAACGGCAACGAACGGATCGCCTTGCTTACCGCACGTCATGCTATCGAATTGAAGTGTCCGCATCGAATCATTCTCGGCACCGATAGCCCCGCGGGGTCCGGCGTGCAGCCGCTCGGCATTCTGCGGATGATCGCGCTGATCTCCAGTCTCGCAGATGTACCCGCTGAAATCGCCTTCTGCTTCGCGACCGGCAACACCGCGCGGCAACGCAATCTGCGGCAAGGTTTGATCGAAGTAGGCCGTCCCGCGGATCTTGTCTTTATGGATCGCGCGCAGCACACGGCTGCCGATACGCTGCTGGAAAGCGTGCAGCTCGGCGATATTCCCGGCGTCGGCATGGTGATGATCGACGGTTTGATCCGCTGCCGGCGCAGCCGCAATACACCGCCGGCGACTGAAGTGCCGGTGGTGCTTTGAACGCGCGCCACACGGCGTGGCCGGCATTGTCATGAACCGCCCGGCGTCGCTCGCGCTCAATGTCAATGGCGCGCTGCATCTCGTCAGCGCGTCCGCCGACACGCCGTTGCTTTATCTGCTGCGTAACGACCTCGCGTTGAACAGTCCGAAATTCGGCTGCGGACTCGGCGAATGCGGCGCGTGCACGGTGTTGCTCGACGGCATGCCGACGCGTTCATGCGTGACGACCGCGAAGGTTGCATTGGGGCGTGAGATCACCACGCTCGAAGGCTTGGGCACGCGTAGCGCGCTGCATCCGGTGCAGCAGGCTTTTATCGAAGAACAGGCCGCGCAGTGCGGCTATTGCCTGAACGGCATGATTATGACCGCCAAAGCGTTGCTCGATCGCGATCCGAATCCGAGCGAAGAGACGATTCGGCGGGAGTTGTCGCGCAATCTTTGCCGTTGCGGCACGCATGTCGAGATCGTGCGTGCGGTGCAGCGTGCGGCGGTTTTGCTCGCCACGCAACCGGTGCTGGATCAGGGAGCGCGCGCATGACCGGGCCGGATTTCAGCGTCGATCGCCGGGCCGCGCCGCCGTCGCGGCAGCAGCTCTATGACGCGCAGAATGTGCTGATCGTCACGCGGCCGCCGCAAGCGCCGGTGCGAGCGGCGGTTGGGCAGCCGGGGTCGCGGTCCTCGTTCGTACCGACGGAAGCGGACATGTTTCTCGTCGTACGCGACGACGGCAGCGTGGTCGCGTTCAACGGACACGTCGATCTCGGCACCGGCATCGGCACGGCGCTCGCGCAGATCGTCGCGGAAGAACTCGACGTGCCGTTGACGCGCGTATCGATCGTGCTGGGACACACCAGCGAAGCGCCGAATCAGGGCCCCACGATTGCGAGCGCCACGATCCAGATTTCAGCGGTGCCATTGCGGCACGCGGCGGCGCAGGCGCGGCAGTTTCTGCTGGCGGAAGCGGCGCGACGGCTGAGCGTGAGTGCCGACAAGCTCGATGTGCGCGACGGTGTGGTCTTTCAGCGCGACGGTGATACGGCAAACAAAGGCATGAGCTACGGTGACTTGATCACCGGGCGGCGCGTCGAGTTAACGCTCTCCACCGATGCGCCTCTTAAGTCGCCGGACGCGTACAGGATCGTCGGCAAGAGCGCGCCGCGCGTCGATATTCCGGCAAAGGCAACCGGCGAATTAAGTTTCGTACATGACGTGCGCGTGCCGGGCATGCTGCACGGCCGCGTTGTGCGGCCGCCTTATGCGGGTGTCGCGCAGGGCGACTTCATCGGCAACAGCCTGCTGCATGTCGATGAAGATTCCATCAGCGATTTGCCCGGCATCGTCAAGGTCGTGGTGATTCGCGATTTCGTCGGCATTGTGGCTGAGCGCGAAGAGGTCGCGCAGCAGGCAGTGAAGCGGTTGAATGTGCAATGGAAAGCGGTAGAAGGTTTGCCGCCGCTCGAAACCAGCGAGGAAGTGGAAGCCGCACTTAGAGCGAATCCGGCCACACGGCGCGATCTCGTGATCGAGGGCGACGTCGACTCGGCACTCGCTCACGACCCGGCTCGAACGCTGGAACGCACCTACGTATGGCCGTTTCAGATGCATGCATCGATTGGACCGTCGTGCGCGGTTGCCGACTACCGGGATGCAAAGCTGAAAATCTGGTCGGGCACGCAGAATCCTCATTCGTTGCGTGCCGATCTCGCCTTGCTGATGGCGCTGGATGAAGCGCACATCGAAATCGTGCGGATGGACGCAGCAGGTTGCTACGGCCGCAATTGCGCGGACGATGTCGCCGCCGACGCCGCGTTGTTATCGCGCGCAACCGGCAGTCCGGTGCGCGTGCAACTATCGCGCGAAGACGAGCATGCATGGGAGCCGAAAGGCGCTGCGCAATTGATGGATGTGCGCGGCGCTTTGAGCGCGGAAGGCGAGCTCGCGGCCTACGATTTCGCGACGCGTTATCCGTCGAACGATGCCCCTACGTTAGCGTTGCTGCTCACCGGAACCATTTCCGCGCAGCCGCAAGTATTCGAAATGGGCGACCGCACGTCGGTGCCGCCGTACGACTATCGGACCATGCGCATTGTCTGCGACGACACGCCGCCAATCGTACGGGCGTCGTGGCTAAGAGGCGTGTCCGCGTTGCCGAACACCTTTGCGCACGAGTCCTTCATCGACGAGCTCGCGGCTGAAGTGGGAGTCGATCCGGTTGAGTTCCGGCTGAAGCATCTGACCGATCCGCGTGCAATCGATCTCGTCAAGGCAGTGGCCGAGAAGGCCGACTGGCAAGCTCACGGCATCGCCACGAAAGATGCTCAGGAAGAGGGTGACATCGCGCGCGGCAGAGGCTTCGCTTACGCCCGCTACGTGCATAGCAAATTTCCCGGCTTTGGCGCGGCATGGTCCGCGTGGGTTGCCGATATCGAAGTGAATCGCAGGAGCGGCGAGCTTGCCGTGACGCGCGTAGTGGTCGGCCAGGACACCGGCACGATGGTGAATCCGGACGGCGTGCGTCATCAGATACATGGCAATGTGATCCAGGCGACCAGCCGCGCGCTGAAAGAACGCGTGACATTCGGCGAGAACGCGGTGACCAGTCAGGAGTGGGGCGCGTATCCCATTCTGACGTTCCGTGAGGTGCCGGTGATCGACGTCGTGATGATGCCGCGTCATGGCGAGCCGCCGATGGGCACGGGCGAATCGGCATCGCTGCCTGGCGCCGCGGCAATAGCCAATGCGCTGTATGACGCGACAGGTGTGCGTTTTCGCAGGCCGCCGTTCACACCGGAGACGATTCGCGCCGCGCTCGCCGATGCACAAGCGGAAGAGGCGGCTGCGCGCAAAAAGAGGCGTTGGCGACTCGGCTTTCTCGGCGCTTTTGCCGCGGGCGCGGCCGGTTGGCTGGGGGCGCTGGCGCTGTCGCCGCAGGCCATTGCACCGATCACGCCGCCGCTCGCGAGCGCGTTTGCCCCCGAACTGGTGGCGCGCGGCAAACTGCTTGCGTCGCTGGGTAATTGTGCGGTTTGCCATACCGCGCACAACGGCGTGCCGAACGCCGGCGGCAAACCACTCGATACGCCATTCGGCACCGTCTACAGCACCAACATCACGCCTGACGGACAGACCGGGATCGGCACATGGTCGCTCGACGCATTCGTACGCGCGATGCGGCAAGGTATAAGCCGCGACGGACATCATTTGTATCCTGCGTTCCCGTACACATCGTTCAAAAACACGTCCGACGACGATCTGAAAGCGCTCTACGCGTACCTGATGGCACAAACGCCCGTGCGTTCCCGTCCGCCGGAAACGAAGCTGGCGTATCCGTTCAGCGTGCGTCCGTTGATGGCGGTATGGAACGGACTCTTTCTCGGACGCAATACGTTGACCGCCAGCGCGACGCAAAGCGCGCAATGGAATCGCGGCGCGTATCTCGTGAACGGCCTCGGCCATTGCAGTGCATGCCACACCCCGCGTAATGCATTCGGCGCCGAGAAAACCGGTGTGGCGTTCATGGGCGGCGGCATGGCGGAAGGATGGGAGGCGCCCGCGCTGTCGACGCTTTCCAACTCACCCGTGCCCTGGAGCGAAGACGAACTGTTCAGCTATCTGCGCTACGGACATGCGCCGTTGCACGGTGTCGCGGCCGGGCCGATGGCGCCGGTCGTCAGCGATCTGGCGGCGCTGCCCGACAGCGACATTCGCGCGATGGCCACGTACCTGGCGTCCTTGAGTCCGCTGGAGCCCAACGCGGATCCTGTGGCGATGGCGCGTCAATACGAGCAGGCCAGCACGATTACGAGCACGGCTACAGGCCTTGGTGCGCGTCTCTTCGACGGTGCGTGTGCCGCCTGTCATCACACGGGGAGCGGGCCGCAGTTGTTCGGCGCGCATCCGTCGCTGGCGCTTAACACGAATCTGCACAGCACGACGCCTGATAATCTGATTCGCGTGATTCTCGATGGTATCGGCTCGCCTGCTCGCCCCGAACTCGGTACGATGCCGGCTTACCGCGATAGTTTCAACGACGCCCAGGTCGCCGAGCTCGTGACCTACCTGCGTCAGCAATTCGCCGGTGGCAAGCCGGCATGGCAGGATGTCACGGCGAGTGTCGCCAGAATTCGCGCGACGTCGCGGGCAGAGTGACATCGCAAGGTGTATTGCAATACAGTTTGCAGCATTACCCGCAGTACTATTTGCGGCACGAGTCGCAACACAACTCGCGACATAACTCGCAGCACGGCTCGCTGAACGAATCGCGAAACGCTTCAACAACGAATCGCACAACGCTTCAACGCTTGATAAAAACGACCGCATTCCCGCAATCCTTTTGATAACGGAGAAACGCATGACCACGCGCGCAGGATGGCTCTCTCGCCTCACGGTTTCAACGGTTCTGTCGCTCGCTGCTTTTGGCGCGAGCGCACAGCAGACCATCAAGATCGGGGAAATCAACAGCTACAAGGCGCAGCCCGCCTTTCTCGGGCCTTACAAGAACGGCTGGAATCTCGCGCTCGAGCAGGTGAATGCGGCGGGTGGCGTGCTTGGCAAACAACTCGAAGTGGTGTCGCGCGACGACAACGGCAATCCGGGCGACACGATTCGCGTCGCGCAGGAGTTGATTGCACGCGAGCAGGTGCAATTATTGTTCGGCGGTTTTCTGTCGAACACGGGCCTCGCGCTGACCGACTTCGCGAAGCAGAAGAAGATTTTCTTCCTCGCGGCCGAGCCGTTGACGGACAAGATCGTTTGGGCCGATGGCAACAAATACACGTACCGTCTGCGTCCTTCGACGTATATGCAGGTGGCGATGCTGGTGCCCGAAGCGGTGAAGCTGAAGAAGAAACGCTGGGCGCTGGTGTATCCGAACTACGAGTATGGGCAATCGGCGGTGGCGACGTTCAAGAAGCTGCTGACGGCGGCGCAGCCGGACGTGCAGTTTGTCGCCGAACAGGCGACGCCGCTGGGTAACGTCGACGCAGGCGCGGTATCGCAGGCGATTGCCGACGCGAAGCCGGATGCGATTTTCAACGTGTTGTTCGGCGCCGATCTCGGCAAGTTTGTGCGCGAGGGCAATACGCGCGGTTTGTTCAAGGATCGCAGCGTGGTTTCGTTGCTGACGGGTGAGCCGGACTATCTCGATCCGTTGGGTGCGGAGGCGCCGACTGGCTGGATCGTGACGGGCTATCCGTGGTATTCGATCGATACGGCGGCGAACAAGAAGTTTGTCGATGCGTATCAGGCTAAGTATCACGACTATCCGCGGCTGGGGTCGGTGGTGGGGTATTCGGCGTTGATGTCGATCGCGGATGGGATCAAGAAGGCGGGGTCTACGGATTCGGATAAGTTGGCTGCCGCGTTCAAGGGGCTCGGGGTTGAGACGCCCTTTGGGCCGATTACCTATCGGGCACAGGATAATCAGTCGACGATGGGGGCTTTTGTCGGTGTTACCGGGCTTAAGGATGGGAAGGGGGTGATGACTTCGTATCGGTATATTGACGGGGCTAGTGTGCAGCCGTCGGATGCTGAGGTTAAGAAGTTGCGGGGGGCTGAGTAATGTGGGTTTTTTGCCTTTTGCGGCGGCATTAGGGGTGTTTGTTCGCCTACGGGGTTGGGCTTTGCTTGATCTGGTTTTTTCCTTGATCTGGATTCTTTGGCCTTTCCTTGAATTTTTCGTGGTCTATTAGCGTTCGCCCCTGTGCGGGGCAGGCACTTACTTTCTTTGCCGCCGCAAAGAAAGATAAGCAAAGAAAGCGGCTCACACCGCTAATTCTTAAGCGGGGCCCCCGCACAGCCACGGTAGTGGTGCATCTGGAATCCGTGTTCCCGCACACTCCGCGTTCGTGACACAGCAATCATACTTCCCGCCTCGCACTACGTGCTCGCCGGAAGGGTTCACCAGAAATTAGGGGCTTCGTTTAAGTGTGGTGAGGGCCATCGGCTTCGCCTCGGCGACATGCCGAATGACGTGCGAATACGAAACGCAACGATCGGTTCTAAGAAGTGCGCGTCGGCGCGCGCAGCGCCGCCGGAAGTATGACGCCCTTGTCACTCACGCCGAATGGGCGAGGACACAGATTCCAGATGCACCACTATCGTGACTGCGCGGGGGACCCGCTTATGGGCTGGCGGGGTGAGCCGCTTTCTTTGCTTATCTTTCTTTGCGGCGGCAAAGAAAGTAAGTGCCTGCCCCGCACAGGGGCGAACGCTAATAGACCAATAAGTGATCAAGGAAAGGCCAAAAACCCAGATCAAGGAAATCCCACCGCCACAGGCAAACAGACAACCAAGCGCCGCGCAGGCAAAAAAATCAAGCAAGTTCCAACGCCGTAGGCAAACCTAAAAAAAGCCCCGCACGGAAAAAACCCTTTATTCCTCCGCATCATGCTCAATCACAAACCGCCTCAAATAAGCCAGCACGGCGGCTTCAACCGCCCGATGATCAGCTGTACTCTTCGACCCCGCATTTTCTTCATCGCCAAACAACGTGGACGGCGCATCATGCACATCCACTTCCTGACCTTCCCGAAACACACGAATCTCGTGAACGTCTTCAGCGTACTCGGCAATCCAATGCACACCTTCGATATGCGCGCCTGCGCGAACGGTAGGTATCTTCATGGACGTCTCCCGTCAGGCTGGACCACGGCGCCAACCCTTGCCACCACCATACGCCGTCTTGGCGCGAGGTGCGAGGGTTGGCGCGCAACTTCCTGAAGTCGCTGCGTTGCAGCAAGCCTCACCAGGAACCGCATCGCACCGTGCAGGCGCTACCGCGGCCGCCTCATGCGCTATATCTCCCCCTCAGTCTTACTGCACCGTCGCCAGTACGTCGCCCACTGTCTTGAAGATGTGGGCGATCTGCTCTTCGTCGATGATGAGCGGCGGCGAAAACGCGAGGATGTCACCGGTAAAGCGCACCAGCACGCCCGCCTCGAAGCACTTCACGAACGCTTCGTAAGCACGCGCGCCCGGCGCGCCGTCGCGCGACTCGAGTTCGACACCGGCAATCATGCCGAGGTTGCGAACGTCCTTCACATGCTTCGCGCCGCGCAGCGAGTGAGCGGCGGCTTCGAACTTCGGCGCCATCGCCGCCGCGCGGTCGAACAGGCCTTCGCGGCGATACAGGTCGAGTGTCGCAACCGCGGCAGCCGCTGCGGCCGGGTGGGCCGAATAGGTGTAGCCGTGGAACAGTTCGATCGCGCCCTGTGCGCCGGCGTTGACGATGGTGTCGTGGATCGTGCGGCTCGCGGCCACCGCGCCCATCGGAATCGCGGCGTTGTTGATCGCCTTGGCCATCGTGATCAGGTCCGGCGTCACGCCGAAGTATTCGCTCGCGGTCGCCTTGCCGACGCGGCCGAAAGCAGTAATCACTTCGTCGAAAATCAACAGGATGCCGTGCTTCGTGCAAATCTCGCGCAGCTTTTGCAGATAGCCTTGCGGCGGAATCAGCACGCCCGTCGACCCGGCCACCGGTTCGACGATCACGGCGGCGATCGTCGAGGCATCGTGCAGCGTAACGATGCGCTCGAGTTCGTCGGCGAGATGCGCGCCCCAGGCGGGCTGGCCCTTCGAAAACGCGTTGTGTTCGAGGTTATGCGTGTGCGGCAGGTGATCGACCGCCGGCAGCAGCGCGCCGGAGAACGTCTTGCGGTTCGGGGCAATGCCGCCAACCGAAATGCCGCCGAAGCCCACGCCGTGATAACCGCGTTCGCGGCCGATCAGGCGCGTGCGTTGGCCTTCGCCGCGCGAACGGTGGTAGGCCAGCGCGATTTTCAGCGCGGTGTCGACCGATTCCGAGCCGGAGTTCGTGAAGAAGATGCGGTCGAGGCCGTTCGGCATCAGCTCAGCGACTTTCGTGGCCGCCTCGAATGCCAGCGGGTGGCCCATCTGGAAGGTCGGCGCGAAGTCGAGCGTGGACAATTGCTCAGTGATCGCGGCGACGATCTCGTCGCGGCCGTGGCCGGCGTTCACGCACCAGAGACCCGCGCAGCCGTCGAGCACTTCGCGCCCGTCCGTCGTGCGGTAGTACATCCCCTTGGCCGATTCCAGCAGGCGCGGTGCGGCCTTGAACTGGCGATTGGCGGTGAAGGGCATCCAGAAAGACGACAGATCGTCGATGACGGGGCGCGAAGTCATGGTTTTTTCCTCGAAGTGGTCCCCCAAGGGACTTCCTTCGGGGCATAGCCAAAACTGTAGCGTTCGCGGTTTAATGGCGGCATAAACAGTTGACGCAGTGTGGCGCTAACTGTGTTGGTGGAATTGCGATAACTGTGTCGACTCCTTACTCCCGATCATGATCGAACTACAACTTGAGCGCGACCGGCGCGCCGCGCCCACGCTCGTCGAGCAGGTCGTACAAGGTTTCGAGCGCGCCATCGAGGCGCAGTCGCTGCGCGCCGGCGCGCTGCTGCCGTCGGTGCGGGCGCTGGCGCAAAGCCACGAACTGAGCACCTTCACGGTCACCGAGGCGTACAACCGTCTCGTTTCGATGGGTCTCGTGGTGGCCCGGCGCGGCTCCGGTTACCGCGTGGCGGCGCGCGCACAGTCCGCGCGGGCCGCGCCGACCGACTGGCAACCGCCGAGCCTGACGGCGACCTGGCTGCTGTCCGACGTGTTCGCCGACCATTCGGTGCCGATCAAGGCGGGCGGCGGCTGGCTGCCGAACGAGTGGATCAACGAGACGGGTTTGCAGCATGCGCTGCGCGCGATGAGCCGGGTGCCGGCGGCGCGTCTCGGCGACTACGGGCATCCATACGGCTTCGCGCCGCTGCGCGAACGGATCGCCGAGCAACTCGACCGACGCGGTTTGCCGGTGGACGTCTCCAACGTGCTGCTCACGCAGGGCGCGACGCAAGGCCTGGACCTGATCGTCCGGACGCTGCTGCGCGCGGGCGACGCCGTGATCGTCGAAGATCCCGGTTATTGCAATCTGCTGCAGATTCTCAAGCTGGCGGGGCTGGTGGTGCATGGCGTGCCGCGCACGCCGGCCGGCGTCGATACCGACGTGCTCGAAACGCTGGTCGCGCAGCACAAGCCGAAGGCGATTTTCGTCAACACCACGCTGCAGAATCCGACCGGCGCGACCTTCGGCATGTCGGCGGCCTTCCGTCTGTTGCAGATCGCCGAGCGTCAGCGCATGTGGGTGATCGAAGACGATGTCAGCCGGGAGCTGGCGCCGCCCGGTGCGCCTTTGTTCGCCGCTATGGAAGGCTTGCAGCGCGTGCTCTACGTCGGCGGATTTTCGAAGACGGTGACGCCGGGGCTGCGCTGCGGCTATGTGGTCGCCGAGCGGGCGGTGTTGCGCGAACTGGCGCGCACGAAGATGGCGGTGGGATTGACCTCGTCGGAAGCGATCGAGCGGATCGTCGACAAGGTGTTGCTCGAAGGGCGCTATGCGCGTCACGTGGAAGCCGTGAACGAGCGGCTCAAGCTCGCGCATGCGACCGTCGAAGAGCGGCTCGATTCGCTTGGCCTCGAACTGTTTCACCGGCCGCGAGCCGGCCTGTTTCTGTGGGCGCGCCTGCCGATCGAAGCCGGGCGCGCCGGTGAAGTGGCGACTGCCGCGCTCACGCACGGCATCTGGCTCGCGCCAGGCTCCTATTTCCGTCCCGACGATGCCCCGAGCGCCTGGTTCCGTTTCAACGCGCCGTACTCGACCGACGACGCGTTATGGCGCTTCATCGAGCGAGTCGGGCAGGGTGCGATTGGATAGCGTACGGAAAGGTTCCAGCCTTAAGCGCGTAACACCGTATTCGGGGACTGCATTGTCGCCGGAAGAGTGCACGCATGCGCACGTGAATCATCTGCGTTTGGGGATGCCTGTCAACTCTAACAGCTAGATGTCGGCGTTGCCGTCTTCTAGATTGAAGTCGCCGGTGGTGGTTTTCTATCGAGACACTGCGACGGCCAAACTGCCTTCCTGATAAATTTGGATAACGAAATAATGTTTGCTATCCACGATCGATGAAGGAGGGAAATTTATGGAGATTGGCAATGGATCAGCAAGGTGTATTCACGCTTCCCCCCAACATCAATTTCGGCGTGGTGGCGTTTGCTAACTCGTCGATCGCGCAAAGCATCACGATTGCGGTGGACGGCCAGGTGAAGGCAACTTACAAAGGAAGCGGCGCGTCGGATGTGTTGCTGGGCAACGGTGTTTTCAATTCTGGCGCAGGCCGCGTCCAGGTAACGGTGACGACGGGAGACAAGCAGACACCGTCCACACTGCTCTCGACGCAAATCATTCTGGCCGACCGGCTGAACTTTGGACTCGTGATTGGGGAAGAGGGGCCGGATGGTGATGGTAACGACTCTGTGCTGTCACTCAACTGGCCATTGGGTTGAAGATGAACCGCTATTCCCTCGGATAGTTGAATGGGAATGGCGAGTGGCCGATTCACCAGCCGTCCCTTTCAGAAGGTACGGATCGTTAAAGAAGCTAATTTTTTCGAGGTCATACCATGGCTAAGCAAGGCGTCTTCACACTTCCGCCAAACATCAACTTCGGTGTCACCGCGTTCGCCAATTCGGCATTTACACAGACAATTACCGTATTGGTTGACAACGTTACCAAAGCTACCTTTACCGGCGGCGGAGCCAGCGACAAACTGCTGGGTACGAAGGTTATAAACTCCGGCAATGGCGCTGTTCAGATAACGGTTATGGCCAATAACAAGGCATCTGATCTCGTGTCAAGCAAGGTTATCCTGGGCAACAAGTCGAACTTTGCACTGCTCGGATCCGAGGACTACGCCGATCAGGATGAAAACGACGGTATTGCTGTCCTCAACTGGCCGATCGGCTGATACAGACCGCATGCATAATTGCCGCCGGGCCGGAAATATTCCGCCCGGCGCTTCGCATGGTTGGCGGCCGCATGATCAAGTCTGCCGGTTGCTACAAGACGCTCCGGCTCAAGCTGCGTTGAGTAGACCCATGGCGGTTGCCTTGACCACGGCTTGTACTTTGTTGGTCGCCGAAAGCTTCGTCATCGCATTATTGATATGGAAGTTGACGGTGCGCTCGGATATGTTCAGGATGAGGCCGGTTTCATAAGCCGTCTTGCCTTCGCCGGTCCAGCACAATACCTCGCGCTCACGCGCCGTAAGCGCCTCGTCGATTTTGGGCGTCAGTTTGGGTAGCAGATAGGGGGTCATCATCGTGTGCGACAAATTTGCCAGCCAATGAATGGGTTGACGCAGCAGTTCGATTTCTGTTGTCGCGAGTGCGCGAGTTCGACGCGATAAAGTCAGTAGTCCAAAAGCGCCCCGCGTCGACCAACTAGATTGCGCGACGCCGAAACGCAATCCGAAGTCGCATGCATCGGCCCATAGGCTCGAGGAGACTTCGCCGTTCGGCTCCGGCCAGATAATGAGTTGCGGGTCTTGACTGCCGGCGCGCACTGTCGGATCGATGTTCAGGTAACCCTGCCTGTGATAGCGCTCCATCCAGCCATTAGGGTAGGTCTCGAAGATCGACACTGCCGGGTTCGACACGGGCAGTGGCGCGCGAATGCCGTAGCAACAGTAGTCAAACCCGAGCCGCGCAGCGTATGAGGCGATTCGATTGAACAGTTGCTGTTCGTCGCTTGTAGAAGCTAATGTTTCGTAGACGTCCTGAAAATTTAGTTTCATCGCGTATCCCCTTGTTTTCATCATACGCGCAGAGCCGATGATTCGTCACTTGACGAACACGGTAGGCATGTTATGCGAGCCTGTCAGGATTGACAGTTGTTATGAGATAGGCCGGGCCGTGCAATGTGAGGATTGATCCACGCGCTCGGAGGTGACAATGCAGACGTTTGTTTACGGCATTCAGTTGAATGTGGAGGGAGCCGCTGCCTTGGGACGGTATCGGCATCAGATTTTCGTCGAGCAACTGGGCTGGGATTTGCCGTTGGGCGAAGCGGCAATTGAAAGAGACCAATACGATCGCGACGATACGGTCTACGTGGTGGCGCGTGACGACGAGGGCACGCTGCTGGGTTGTGCGCGGCTGCTCCGAACAACAAGCCCATATATGCTCAAGGACCTATTTTCCGGTTTGCTGGACCCACAGATGCCGGCTCCTGAGTCGCCTTACGTGTGGGAGTTGTCGAGATTTGCGGCGAGGCCAGACGCCGCTGTACGTCCGAACGGCGCGGGCATGGCGTGGGGCGTGCGTCCAATGCTTACGCGCGTCGTGCAATGCGCATTGCAACTGCAAGCGCAGTGTTTGATTGGGGTGACGTTTGTGAGCATGGAAAGGCTCTTTCGGCGCATCGGTGTACAGGTGCACCGGGCGGGGCCGGTGCGGAGCTTCGATGGCAGAAAGGTGGTGGCGTGCTGGATCGACATCGACGAGCAGACGCTCTCGGCATTAGATATCGACCGGCAGGGCGTCGCCACGAGACGGCTGCAGTCTGTGGAACTGCCGTGCAGCGCCTTGTCTAGCCGAGCAGCTTCAGCGCGATCGGATACAGCGAGAGCACCAGCAGCAGCGCCATCGCCACATTGAAAATACGCAGCCGCTTCGGGTCCGACAGCACGCGCCGCATCGCGGTGCCGAAACCGGCCCACAGGCAGATGCACGGAAAGCCGATCACGTAGAAGATCACCGCCATCGCGATGGCGTTCATGCTGGTGCTTTCGCTGAGGTGAATCGTCGTGGCGGCGGTCAGCACCATCATCCACGCTTTCGGATTGACCCACTGGAAGGCGATGGCTTCATGAAACTTCATGGGCCGGCGATCGCCTTTCCTGACCTTCAGTTCGCCCGAGGTACCGATTTTCCACGCGAGATACAGCAGATACGCGACGCTCGCGACTTCGAGCACGGTGTACAGCACGGGAAAATGCACGAAGGCTTCACCCAGACCGATCCCGACCGACAGCATCAACAGCACGACCCCGGCGCTGATGCCGGAAAGATGCGGCAGCGTGCGGCGAAAACCGAAATTGACGCCCGAGGCCAGCAGCATGGTGTTGTTCGGGCCGGGCGTAATGGTGGTGACGAGCGCGAACAGGATGCCGGCGGGCAGCGCGCTGAGGCTGAGATAAGACATGGGTGGCTCCGGTGTCGGTCGATAAAACCTTTGGAGCATTCTAGCGAACCATCCCTGTACAGTACCTGTACGGTTTTTGGGATGGTGTCCGGTACAGGTGGTGAGTGCGGTTGGTATTGGAGCCGAAGTTCCGATAGCAAAATAAACGGTATATACTGTTTATACGGTTATCAACGCGGAGAAGCATATGACAGCACCCGTCACTAAAGAGCACACCAAGAAGGCTTTCCATTTCCCCAAGAGTTCATCCAGGCACGCGGTAGATGGCGCGGAGCCGGCAGTCACGCCGGAACAGTCGGCGGAAGCGGCGCCTGTCGTCAAGAAAGCAGCCAAGGCGAAGCGTTCGGCAGCTGCTGAAGCGGCACCTGCTGTGAAGAAGGAAGCCAAGGCGAAGCGTTCGGCAACCGTTGAAGCCGCCCCTGCAGTGAAGAAAGAAGCCAAAGCGAAGCGCTCGGCAGCGGCCCCTGCTGTGAAGAAGGATGCTAAAGCGAAGCGTTCGGCAGTTGCGGAAACGGCGCCTGCTGCGAAGAAGGAAGCCAAAGCAAAGCGTTCGGTAGCTGCGGAAGCGGCACCGGCCGTTAAGAAGGCAGCCAAAGCGAAAGGTTCGACAACCGCAGAAGCCGCACCGGTCAGCGCTCCCGAAGCCAAGAAAGCCAAGCCGCCGAAGAAAGAGAAAGTCGTGCGCGACAGCTTCACGATGCCGAAATCGGACTACGACAGAATTGCGGCTCTCAAGCAGAAGTGTCTCGACGCCGGCGTGCCGGTCAAGAAGAGCGAACTGTTGCGAGCCGGGTTGATGATGCTGGAGTCGGCAGCGCCGCAGCGCCTGCTTGCCGCGGTGTCGTCGCTCGAGACGGTGAAGACGGGGCGTCCCGCGAAGAGCTAAATCCGGCATCGTGGTTCGATGCAAGGATTAGCTGAAGGTGTGCCCGCCCAAGTGGTATCGGACTGCAGCGCATCCGGCTGCAATCTCGAGCCGCAGGGGCGGGTACGAAGCATCATCATGGCATCGCCATATTGCTGGCGGGTGACGGACAAATTACATCGGGCAGCCGCCATGCCATGCCGTGACGTCACGTCACGTCACGAACCCGCCTGATAGCCCGAAACTCGGATCACGCTGACCGCAATCGCGATCATGCCGATCGCGAATAATTTTGGCGCATGGTCTGGTAAGTCCCACACACGCCATTTCCCACCGTTCATCAAATTTCTAGACGACTGGTCTAATTGCGGTCATAATCCGCGACCATGAGAGCTAGCCATCCCCACATTCGCAGGCACATCCTCGACGCCGGGCGTGCCCTGATCGCGCGCAAAGGCTTTGTCGCGGTTGGGCTCAACGAGATTCTGACGACTGCCGAAATCCCGAAAGGGTCGTTCTATCACTACTTCGGTTCGAAGGAGTCGTTCGGCAGCGAACTGCTGCAACAGTACGTTGCAGACTATGCGATGCGCCTCGACGCATTGTTCGGCCAAGCAGGCGTCAACGGCCGTGACAAGCTGCTGAGCTACTGGGCCGCGTGGCAGCAGGAACAACTCGATCAGGACGGCGGCGAAAAGTGTCTGGTGGTGAAGCTGAGCGCGGAAGTCGGCGATCTTTCGGATGAGATGCGCGTGGTGCTGCGCGACGGCGTCGACCGCTTGATGAGGCGTCTCGCGGCCGTGATCGAAGAGGGGCAAGCCGACGGCTCGCTTTCGCCGGAGATTCGGGCCAAAGAAGCCGCTGAACTCCTTTACCAGATGTGGCTCGGCGCGGCGCTCATCACCAAGCTGCGGCGGGATGGAAGCGCGATGGCGCAAGCCATGGCGGTCACCGTCAGCGTACTTCGCGCGCCTTGAACGTGCCGCGACCGCGATCGCTGCGGTGGCGCTATTGAAGCTTCCCGAACAGCACCACGGCTCAAGGCATTCGAAGAATCACCCGAAGAAACACGCAAAGAAGCGCTCAAAGAAGTTGTAAAAGAAGCACTCAAAAAAACTCACAAAAGCCCTCGCTCCATGCAACACGGAGCCCTTATCGTTGGACATTCCAGGAGATCGATTGTGCGTAGCGTTATCTATTCCTCTTTCGGCAATCCCGCTGACGTGCTGCAGGTCGCGGAACGTTCCACGCCGAATCCCGGCGCGGGGCAGGTGCGCATCAAATCGACCTTGTCGCCGATCCACAATCACGACCTGTGGACGATTCGCGGTCAATACGGCTACAAGCCGCAATTGCCGGCCGTGGGCGGCACCGAAGTGGCCGGCGTGATCGACGCGGTCGGCGAGGGCGTCGGACATCTGAAGCCCGGTCAGCGTGTGGTGGTGGCCGGCATTTACGAAGCCTGGGCCGATTACGTTCTGGCGCCGGCTGCAGGGGTGGTCCCGTTGCCCGACGCGATCAGCGACGAAACCGGCTGTCAGTTGATCGCCATGCCGTTGAGCGCGGTGATGCTGCTGGAATACCTGCATCTGGAACCCGGTCAGTGGTTCATCCAGAACACGGCGAACGGTGCGGTGGGTAAGACGCTGGCGATGCTGGCCGGCGCGCGCGGCATCAACGTGGTCAACCTGGTGCGGCGCGAGGCCGGCATTGCGGAATTGGCCGAGGTGGGTATCGGCAATGCGGTATCGACCGAAAGCGATGGCTGGAAGAAACAGGTTCGCGACATCGTCGGCGGCGCGCCGCTCGTGGCAGGTGTCGATTCGGTGGGCGGCGATGCCAGCGGCGACATCTTCGGTCTGCTTGGCGAAAACGGCACGCTGGTTTCGTTCGGCGCCATGTCCGGTGAGTTGATGCGGATCAGTTCCGGCGATGCGATCTTCAAGCAGGCGACCGTCAAGGGTTTCTGGGCCAGCAAAATTTTCGAGGTCACGTCGGGCGCGGATAAAGCACGCATGATCGGCGAACTGCTGAGACTCGCCGCATCGGGCGAACTGAAGCTGCCGGTCGAAGCTGTCTTCGATGTCGGGAACGTAGCGCAAGCGGCAGCGGCGAGCGAGAAGAGCGCGCGCAAGGGCAAAGTGCTGCTGCGCTTCTAATGGCACAGACGTGTCGCTGCATCGGCACACAAGCTTGTGCCGTGCAGCGCCCATGGGCGATGAACGGACGGGCGTCGATATCCAACGTTCGTTTCCCGGACCTGCCGGAGGTTTTGCGGACGCGGCACATTCCCGAATATTACTGAGCTTGCCGATCATATCGAGGCGTGCCCCGCGCACCAACGCGCGATAAAAAAGGCGGCGCGTAAGCGGTTGAACGCCGCCGCCGGACATGCCGGTCCTCACCGCTTTGAGTAAGTAACGAGTAAGTCCACCAGTCGTAGAGTCGATGCCGCCTCATTCATCAACTCAGGACTCGACGTGAAAAAATCTCTTTGCCGTGAGCGCTGGCTTCCGCTGGCGATCGCATCGTTCTTCATGGTTTCGAGGGCCGCATGGGCCGACGGCGAGAGCCCGGAACCGCCCACGGCGGACGATACGGGCTTCACCGTGCTGAACAATTCGACCAATGTGACGCATTGGGGCCTGGGCGTCGGAGCGGGCATCGAGCAGGCGCCCTACAAAGGCTACGGCACGAAATACACGCCGATTCCGCTGATTTCGTTCGATAACAAATGGGTGCATGCGTTTGGTACGGCAGTCGATCTGAAGATCGGCAAGTGGAACAACGTAAGCCTCGCGCTGCGGGGACAGTATGCGATCGGCGACGGCTACAAGGCGTCCGACGCCCCGATTCTGAGCGGCATGCAAAACCGCAACGGCACGTTCTGGTACGGCCCGGCACTCGCATGGCACACTGCATACGGCACGCTTTCGGGCGATTTTCTGGAAGGCGGTAACAGAGGGCAGAAAGCCGGTATCGACTTCAGCAAGTCCTTCGGATACGGCAAATTCGAGTTTGAACCTCATGTCGGCGTGGATTGGCTGAGTAGCAAATATGTCGACTACTACTATGGCGTGCGTCCCTCTGAAGTGCGCGCCGGCCGCCCGGAATATACTGGCAAGGCGACCTACGACATCTCGGTGGGAACGCGTATCGACTACAAGTTCACGCGCCATCAGATCATGATTCTCGACGTCGGCGTCGCCCATCTTGGCAGCGGCATCACCGACAGCCCGCTGGTGGGTAAGCGTTATATTCCGCAAGCTAGGGTCGGCTACCTTTACGAATTCAATTGAGCACCACCGCATGTCGCGAGTCGCACTGATCGAAGACCACGAGCGCCTGGCCGGCATGATCCGCCAGGCGCTTTCCGCGGCAGGCATCGAGACCGATGTGTTCGGCACGATTTCGGCGGCGCATTTTGCCGTGAGCCGCGCCGACTACGCGGTGTTCATCATCGATCGTGGTTTGCCGGACGGCGATGGCCTGACTTTTCTGCGGACATTACGCGCGGCGGGGCAGATGACACCGTCGCTCATGCTGACGGCGCGCGATGCGCTGCACGATCGCATCGACGGACTGGAGAACGGCGCGGACGACTACGTGACCAAACCCTTTGCCATGAGTGAACTGGTGGCGCGGGTGCGTACGCTGATGCGCCGTCCGGTGGCGCTGGCGGAACTGGTGATCTCGTTCGGCGACATTACGGTCGATCCGCAGCAACGCGTGATGCGCTGTGGCGCGCAGTCCGTGCAACTGGCGCCCGCCGAGTTGCAGATTGCACTGTGCCTCGCGAAGGCGGCGGGTGCGACCGTGCGGCATGCGGCGCTCGAACATGCAGCGTGGGGACTCGGCGAAGCCGTCACGCCCAACGCGCTCGAAGTCACGCTGCATCGTCTGCGCAAGAAATTGACGGCGGTGGGCGCGACGACGCGGCTTGCCAATATTCGCGGCGCGGGCTTCGCGCTTCAGGTCGCGGCACGACTCACGGGGCAGCACTAAATCAACGGCCAATTGCTTACCATGCTCAATCACTGGATTCGCAGTTTGTCCGCGCGGCTTTGGGTGACCAGCATCGTTGCGCTCGCGATCAGCCTGACCGTGCTGGCGACGGCCGCTACCTATGCATTCAGTCATTTCCCCCAGCAGATGCTCGGGCGGCATGAGGAGATGGAAAGCGCCGAGGCGATCGCGAAAGGACTCCGGTTCGATAGCGCCGGCCGTCCGGTTTCCGTGGCGCTTCCCGCGCAGACGGCGTGGCTCTTCGAAGTGGCGCCGACGGAACTGAAATACCGGATACTCGACGAACGCGGCAACGTGTTGCTGGCTTCGAACGGCGGCAAGGGGAGCGATGCATGGATTGAGGGCGACTTATCCGCATCTGCCGGCAATGTTCAACAGGCGGAGATAGACGCGAAGCCATTCGAAGTTCTGACGCTGCGGGTTGCGCATGACCCGGCGGTTGTCTACGTCCAGACCGCGACGGGCGAACGTTTCGTCGACGCGATTATCAGCAGCAAGGTCAAGCCGATGCCGGCGATCATCAGGACGATCATTGTCGTTGCCACGATCATTTTTGGCCTGACTTTCCCCTTTACCGTGCATCGGGTGCTCAAGCCGCTTAGGGAGGCATCGCGCGCGGCTGCGCGCATCACGCCGCGCAACCTCACCACGCGGCTCTCCGTCGAGGGTGTTCCGAGTGAAATCAAGCCGCTGATCCATGCCTTCAACGAAGCGCTCGACAGGCTCGAAAACGGCTTCGCCGTGCAGCAGCAGTTTCTCGCGTCGGCCGCGCACGAGTTGCAGACGCCGCTCACCTTGATCCGCGGTCAGATCGAACTGCAACCGGGGATCGACGACAAAGACCTGCTGTTTCGTGAAATCGATCTGATGGCGCGTCAGGTTCGGCAACTGTTGCATCTCGCCGAAGTCAGCGAGTCGCAGAACTTCAGTTTCGGCGAGGTGAATATCGTCGACGTGGTGCAGGACGTGATGGTTTATCTTGCACGCAAGGCCGACCGCAAGGAGGTGAAGCTTCGGCTCGAAACCGCCGGCGCCTCCCCGTCGATCTGGGCCGACCGAAGCGCGTTGTTCATTCTGCTGAAGAACATCGTCGAGAACGCGATCAATGCGTCGCCGGCGCATAGCGCGGTCGTGCTGATCGTCGATGCCGTCTCGGTGCAGATCCAGGACGAAGGGCCGGGCATCAGGCAGGAGTATTTGCCGTTTCTCTTCAAGCGGTTCTGGCGCTCGCCGGATGCCCAGCACGATGGTGCCGGGCTCGGCCTTGCGATCTGCAAGGAGATCGCCACGGCTCACGAATGGCGTCTGACCGTGAGCAGCCTGGTTTCGGGCACGCGCTTCGCCGTGTGGTTTTCGTAGCGCCGCGCCGCAGCGAATTCTGATGCACGGTGCGGGCCCGGCGCGTGGCAGGGTGTGAATTCCATTCACCCTGCCATGTGCCACGCGCCATCTGCAGCAGCCCGAACCTGCTGCGGGCTGCTTATCCTTTGACGTGTTCCGTCGAGAGCCAGCCTCCGCTCACGCCGATCTGCGCTACCTGTTTTGCCACCGCATCGGCCAGACGCTTTGCATCCGCCGAAACACCGGCCTTCTTCGTTTCGGAGATGCCATGCAAGCCGCCGCTCACGGCCGCCGAAGTCGCGATGCTCCCGGCCGCGGCGCCCACGCCGGCTGTTTCTACCATGCCGGGTGCTTTGCCGCTGTCGCCGGTGGCATTGAAACTTTGCACCAGCCGCGCAGTGCCGCCCGCCGGCTTGTAGAGAATCTGCACGGAACTGCTCACCTCGCTCTTGCCCGCGCCCAGACCGATCAGCACGCGGCGGCGGCGATTACCGGCGTCGATCGTGTCGAAGCTGCCTTGCACGAGCAGGACGTTCTGGTCGGCGGGCGCGGGGATATCCGAGCGAATCGCGCGCAATCCCATCGATTGCAATTGATGCACGATTTCATCGGCGACCTGCTCACGCACGGCGATGGCATCGGCGGATTGCTTTTCCGCGGCGGATGATCCGTCGAGATGCGATTTCAATTTTTGCAGCATGCCGCCATTATCCAGTTTCACCTGATCCGGATTGCTCTCGAAGGTGTAGACATAAATGTTGTCCGGGCGAACTTGCGGCTGTGCGCTGGTCTGGGTTGCATTGTTGATGCTGCCGCCGGCGCAGCCGGTCAGGAGCGCGCTGCCGCAGACCATGGCGATGCACGCAAAACGGGCGGCATTCTTTTTGAGGAAACTCACTGAATTCAACATGTTCATCCTGTCGTCGGCACGCGGTGCCGTTAGGTTCGAATGCATCTTCCGATGATCGGGCAACCGTGGGATCGTGAATCATCGGGATCGCATTCGCACGCGTGTTTGCACAAACAGCACCCTTGATCTCATGCGTCTTTTTTCGTACGCACCGGCAGCGAAACGAAGTATGGGCGAGTCACTTCCCAAACTCCATTCAGCAATTATTTCGCGCTATGTCACGGCGAAACATGCAGATGCGAGGCGGATTTGGCATGGGGTGAAAGCACGGCGACAGGCATCAACTCAAGGCGAGCTTGACGATGCAGCAAAGAACGAAGACGAGAAGGGCAGCGGCGACGGCCATATTCAGCGGGTAGCGCATTGTTCACCAGGCACTAGCGTTGCGGTGCTCTTATCCTAATCACCTGAGGGAAGATGAAAAGTGGGCAGAGCGGCGACTATGTGCGAAAGCCAACGTAGCGCAGCCGAACGGCTGCGCTGCTTGTTGGCGGTAGCGCTTCCAACTGAATTGCGTCCGGAATGAATTGCACGGGCCGCGCGGCATGCATGCGCTCCCGTGCGACGCCACGAATGCACGGTGATCCTGTGGCGCAGTCCGGCGTGTTTTATTGCGACACAGGCGGTTGCATCCCCGCCGGCATGCCATGCGGCATGCGGTTGGCGGCACCGAGGTCTTCCGACAAACTGGTGCGCAGCGTTGCAATGGCCTGGTCGGGATTGGCGGGCTTCAGCTGCTCACGAGCCAGCGAGTCGTACACGTAATGACGCAGCATCGGATCCTGCGTCTTGTTCAACACCTCGTGATACACGGCAATGATCTCGCCTTCACGTCCGCTCATTGCATACAGGCGGCGCAACTGCTCAAGATCGTTGACCACTGCGAATCCTGGACCCATTGGCCCCATTGGGCCGTGCGGGCCAATCGGCTTGTCGCCGTGATGCGGCTCGTCATGCGCGTTAGCGGCTGCGGGCGGCGGCGAGGCTGCTTCCTGTGCCAGCACGCCCGTCGCGGCTACGGTCAAAACGGCGGCCAGTGCCGCGCTCAGCAATCCTTTTTTCATGATGTCGCTCCCATTGAGACAGCGCCGGCGCAAAAGTGCGCCAGCACATCGGCAAAGATAGTCGACATCCCGTTTTATAGGGTTACTGAAGCCGTTTCGTAACTTACCGAGCCTTGCATTCTTCATGCTCGAACCGGTAAAACAGTCCGGCGAGGAGACGGCGCGCCAGGGTGTGCCCGCTGGCGCAATGTGGCCGGATGGCGCATGATTGACGCAATGTGCCGTCCGACCCCAGAAGCAGCAGACGTCTGCGGGAGGCGCGGCGCACGCGACGCCACAGGTGCATAGGCCGGAGAAGCATCGCGGCGATGCACCGCGGGCGAGTATTCAATCGTTAAGGAGGATTTCGCATGGACCGACCTGACGCCGCCAATCCGTTTGGCGATTTCACCAAAATGCTGGAGCAATTCAAGCTTCCCGGCTTCGACGTACCCGCCATCATGGAGGCGCGACGCAAGGACGTGGAAGCGCTGGTTCAGGCAAATCAGACCGCATTCCAGGGCATCCAGTCGCTCGCGCAGAAACAGACCGAGATGCTGCGCACCACGCTGGGCGAATTGCAGTCGCTTACCGGGCAGTTGTCGGCCGGCGGCACCGCGCCTCCGGCGAAAGCCGCCGAGCTGATCCAGCAAAGCCTGCATAAGTCGCTCGCCGATATGCAGCAGTTGGCGCAAGCCGCCTATCAGACGCAGGCCGAGTCGTATGCGGTGATCGCAAAACGCGTCGAAGAAAATGTGCAGGAGCTCAAGTCGCTCTTGCAGCAGCAGAAAAAGTAACGGACGCGGCCGCGTCGGATCGCGTGATCCGGATCCGGCGCGGCTCATGGAAATCGCAATGAAATAGCAGAAAAGCCGTAGTGAAGTACCCAGTGCCGCTGATAACGATCAGGTTATCCGCGGCATTTTTTTGTCTCTCGAATCGCGCTTGTCTTGCGATTTTCTCTTTGCTCAAAGCAGTCTGCACGTGCCTCAATTATCGGAGGAATGTGCGAATCGGCTCGAATTATTCAGCGTTCGCTTACATTGCTCGACACATGCCACGCGCATCGATATTTTTCTGTTCCGGCCCTGTTGCCGGATGCGTATGTTCGCTTTAAACAGGGCGAATCGGAAAAATATGCGCTTGAGCGCCGCCCCTAGGTGATCCTGTCCGCCGATGTCAAACGGTATCGAACGGCGCGGCGCTTGCAGAAGGTTTAAATCGTCTCGCAAACGATTGCTTCACCCTCTCGCGATGCCTAAAGTTTCGCGCCACCACTCCGTAGACGCATTCACGCAACCCAACCGGTCTGAATGCAAACCGGCACCGCCGGTCAGGAATGCGCCCCTGAATTCCCGTTTGTGATCGGCTCATTTGCCGGCCACGAACGTTTCACCTCGAAGGAAATCTCTTGAAACCGATGCTTTCTACAAGCATTGCTCGCGCAATGCTCGGGGCCAGCTGCGCGCTGTCGTTTGCCGCGCACGCCACGCTCGGCCAGAACGTCAGCACTGTCGACAGCGATCAGACACGCCTGCACGCAGTTGCTCATACGGCCACTACGCAGAGCGCGTATTCCGTACACCTGATTACGATGCCGTCCGGCACGCTGGTACGCGAGTACGTGGCGCCCAACGGCATCGTGTTCGGTGTCACGTGGCAAGGTCCGACGCTGCCGGATCTGAGATCCATGCTGGGCGCTTCGTTCGACCAGTATGTCGCCGCTACCGCGACGCGCCGTGGCACGCCGCTCGCGGTGTCCAACAGCGATCTGGTTGTCTACTCCGGTGGCCACCTGCGCGCGTTCGCCGGTTACGCCTATCTGCCGCAAGCGGTGCCCGCGGGCGTCGATGCCGGCGTCATTCAATAACGGAGCGGATCATGCGTCATCAGTCTTCGTTGCTTACCTTGTTGTGCGCGGCGCTGCTCGCCTTGCTCGTCAGTGCCTGCGGCGGCGGGGGCGGTGGCTCCAGCAGTTCCGGCTCTTCGGCGAATTCCAGCACCACGACGAGCGTGGCCGGTCCCACCGTCACGAATACCTCGCCTTCGCCGCAAGTGGTGGCCGCCAACGCAGTGCGCGTGACGGTCGACTCCGGCGTGAGCAACGTGCCGAACATGCCGTTCGTCAGCATCACGATTTGCGCGCCTGGGACCACCCAGTGCCAGACTATCGATCACGTTCTGGTGGATACCGGTTCGTGGGGCGTGCGGGTGTTCGCCTCGCAATTGCCGGCCTCGATGACGCTGCCGCAAGAGCAGGACGGTTCGGGCAATCTGATCGCCGAATGCATGCAGTTTTTCGACGGCTACACGTGGGGTTCGGTGAAGCTCGCCGATCTGCAGATCGCCGGTGAAAAAGCGGCCTCGCTGCCGATCCAGGTGATCGACCCGAACTATGCGTCGGTGCCGTCCGATTGCGCGAGCGTCGGCGCGTCGCGCAACACGCCGGGTACGTTGCAGGCCAACGGCATTCTGGGCATCGGCGTGTTCAAGCATGACTGCGGCGCGAACTGCGTGCAGCAGGCCGTGACCGGTACGTATTACGGTTGCAGCGGCACGGCATGCAAGTCGATTCCGCTTGTCGAAGCGTTGCAGGTCGCCAATCCGGTTCCGTACTTCACCACGGACAACAACGGTTCCATGCTGAGCCTGCCGACGGTATCGGGCGGCGCGCAGTCCGTCACCGGACAACTGGTGTTCGGCATCGGCACGCAGAGCAACAATGCGCTGGGCAGCGCGCAGGTGATCGGCGTGAGTCCGTCGAACGGCACATTTACGACGGTGCAGAACGGCTCGACGTATTCGAGCAGTATTCTGGACAGCGGCTCGACCGGCCTGTTCTTCCAGACCACTGCCATGCCGGCATGCGCGAGCCCCAACAGCGCGTACTACTGCCCGGTGTCGACCCAGTCGTTGAGTGCGATGATCCAGGGGGCGAACGGCACGACGAGCACGGTGAACTTCAGCGTCGGCAATGCCAATACGATTTCGCAGACGTACAGCGGCGACTCGGCGTTGCCGTTGCTGGCGGGACCGGCCTTCGTGACATCGTCGATTTTCGACTGGGGCCTGCCGTTCTTCTACGGCCGTAATGTGTATGCCGCTGTCGAACAGCAGGCGACACCTGGCGGGACGGGGCCGTACGTCGCGTATTGAGCGATACCCAGCTTTGGCGCTGATGAGCAAAAGCCCGTTGCCGGTTCATCCGGCAGCGGGCTTTTTTGCGGAGACTGGAAGCAGGTTATGTGCGGGTGTAGCAATTGGCCTAGCGTCGGCGTGCGGCCCGTTTAGCGGGCGCCGTTTTGGTCGCGTTGGGCCCGGATTGCAACGGCGGCGCTGACGGAGTGGACGGCGCGGCGGTCCCTATGCCGGACGCCTGCGCGGGTTCTGGCGGCATGACAGGTTGTGCGCCTGGTTGTGCCTCCACCGCTTGCAACGTGCGCGCCAGCGCCGCATGTGCCTTATGCGTCGTCTGCAACGGCGTTTGCACCGCCCCGGTTTTGCTCGCCGGCTTCACCGCTTCGCGCGCCTGCTTTTTGTCGCCGGCCGCCGCAATCACCCGATGCACGAACCGCAACTTGTCCACCACCGGCGAGGCCAGCGTGAACGGATAACCGTCGGGCATGCCGAGACTGCGGTTCAGGCTGTTCAACGCGTAGGTGAGCGGGAACCAGCGCTTCATCAGATTCTCGAAACTCGCATCTTCCACCGGCGTGCGGTCGGTCAGCGTCGGCTCGCTTGGGTCGTCCGGCAACAAGGCGAGACCGTACGAGGTCGACGTATCCAGCACGTCGACGATCAGCATGTAGTGCGCCCACGTCTCGGCCCAATCTTCCCAGGGATGCATCGTCGCATAGGCGCTGATGTACGAGGCCTGCCAGTCGTTCGGCGCGCCGTCGCGATAGTAGGCCGTCAGCGCCTCCCCGTAGTCGGCGCGCTCGTCGCCGAACAGCTTGCGGTAGGGCTCGAGCCAGTGCGGATCGTTCTCGACCAGCTGGCTGAAGTAGTAGTGGCCCGTCTCGTGGCGGAAGTGGCCGAGCAGCGTGCGGTACGGCTCGCCCATCGCGCTGCGCACCTTTTCGCGGTAGGCGTCGTCGGCTTCGGCGATGTTCAGCGTGATGAGACCGTTGTTGTGGCCGGTCATGACCTGCTCCCCATCGTCGCCGTCCTCGAGAAATTCGAATGCGAGACCATGCTCGGGATCGGCCTGGCGCGACGGCACGTCGACGCCGAGCGCGGCCAGCGTGTAAAGCAGCCGCCGCTTGGCTACCTCCAGCCGGTACCAGTAGAACCGGTTGTCCGGCTCGCCCAGATTTGGAATCGTGCGCGTCAGCTGGCAGGCGCGGCACAGTGCGTCGGGTGAATCGGCGGGGATCATCCAGTTGCAGACATCTTCGACTTCGTAGTTGTGGCACTGCCGGAACAGCGCGCCCTCGGCACGTGGATGCAGACTGCGCCAGCGTCCTTCCCCGGCTTCTTCGAAGGCGCTGATTTCGGCCAGTTCAGGCACATATCCGAGCAAAGCCTCGCACCGTTCGCAGCGAACGTTTTCGTAGAACACAAGGTGCGAGCAGCGATTGCAGTGGAAGGTTCTCATCGATCGGGCCCGGGTGGTGGGTGGCAATCATGAAGCAACAGGCGGGGCGCTTTGCCGGCAGGCTGTACGTTGGCTGCCGGGCACGCTGAGCGTCCTCGAGCGCCCGCAAGGAAAGACGAAACAATGCGCAATCTTTATGCCGCATTTGCCAGACGTCACTGGTTTAACGCACATTACGTGCATGATCGTGCATCGGCGCTGCGCCGATTTGGTGCGTGGCATCCGAAAAGGCCGTGGCAAGGCGCGCGGATCGATCGACCGGACGGTCGGCAGACGCGGCAAACTTCGTAGCAGACGGTCATCCAGGCAGTACAGGCAGTTCCAGCGGTTTTTCGAACCACGGCATGAAGCTTGCTTTTTGGCGGGCTGCCATCCCTTGTCCAGGAGTCAAGTGTGTCCATACGCGTCGCGTTGAATCATGTCACACATTACCGCTACGACAGGCTGGTTGCGCTGTCGCCCCAGGTCGTGCGTCTCAGGCCTGCGCCGCATTGCCGGACCCCGATTCTGTCTTATTCGATGCGGGTCGAACCGGCTGAACACTTCATCAACTGGCAGCAGGACGCGTTTGCCAACTATCAGGCGCGCCTCGTCTTCCCCGAAAAGACACGCGAATTCAAGGTGACCGTGGATCTGATCGCCGAGATGGCGGTCTATAACCCGTTCGACTTCTTTCTCGAGCCTTCGGCGGAAAAGTTTCCGTTCGACTATGCGCCCGGTCTCGCACTCGAACTCGCGCCGTACCTCGTCAAGCGGGAGATGACGCCGCGCTTCGCCGAGTTCGTTGCGAGTATCGACCGCACGCCGATGGTCACCGCCGACTTCCTCGTCGCCCTGAATCAGCGGCTGCAACGCGAGATCCGCTACCTGATCCGCATGGAGCCCGGCGTGCAGACGCCCGAGGAAACGCTGGTGAACGCCTCGGGTTCGTGCCGCGATTCGGGCTGGCTGCTGGTCGAGACGCTCCGGCAACTGGGGCTGGCGGCGCGCTTCGTGTCAGGCTATCTGCTGCAACTCGCGCCCGACGTCAAATCCATCGACGGCCCGAGCGGCACCGAAGTCGACTTCACCGACCTGCACGCATGGTGCGAGGTCTACCTGCCGGGCGCGGGCTGGATCGGCCTCGACCCGACCTCCGGCCTGCTCGCCGGGGAAGGCCACATTCCGGTTGCCTGCACGCCGGAACCCGGCAGTGCGGCGCCGATCTCCGGCGCGGTCGACGAATCCGAAGTCGAGTTCGAGCACACCATGTCGATCGAACGGGTGCTGGAGACGCCGCGCGTCACCAGGCCGTTCAGCGAAGCGGTATGGGACGACGTGCTGAAAATGGGCGAGCAGGTCGATCAGCGCCTGACCGAGATGGACGTGCGCCTGACGATGGGCGGCGAGCCGACCTTCGTGTCGGTGCGCGATCGCGACGCCGCCGAATGGAACACCGACGCGCTCGGCCCCACCAAACGCGGCTACGCGGTCGCGCTGATGGACAAGCTGCGCTCGCGTTACGGCGCGAACGGCTTTCTGCACATCGGCCAGGGCAAGTGGTATCCGGGCGAACAGTTGCCGCGCTGGGCCATGTCGCTCTACTGGCGTGCCGATGGCGAGCCGTGCTGGCAAGACCCCACGCTCTTCGCCGACGAGCGCGAGCCGGGCACCTACACGGCCGCCGATGCCCAGCGCTTTCTGTCGCATCTGGCGACCAAGCTGGCGCTCGACACGGACTGCATCCAGCCCGGTTACGAAGACGTCTGGTACTACCTGTGGCGCGAGCGCCGTCTGCCGGTCAACGTCGATCCGCTCGATGCGCGTCTGGACGACGAGTTGGAGCGTGTGCGTTTGCGGCGCGTGTTCGATGCGGGCCTGGGCGGCGCGACGGGTTTCGTCCTGCCGCTCGCGCGTGAACGCGACGTGCCGAACGAGGCGCCGAAGTGGGTCAGCGGCCGCTGGTTCTTCCGCGACGAACGCATGTTCCTGATCCCCGGCGACTCGCCGATGGGTTATCGCTTGCCACTCGATTCGCTGCCGTGGGTGTCGAAGACCGACTATCCGTATCAGCACGCGCACGATCCGTTTGCGCCACCCGTGCCGTTGCGCCCGGCCGCGCAATTGCGCATGCAATACGAAGGCGACGGTGAGTCCCGCCGCACCTTGAGTTCTGCCGAGGCGCGGCGGGCGGCGGCGTTGTCGTCGTCAGCGGCGGATTTGTTGAGCGGCATGCCGGGCAGCGGCGTGCTGGCCTTTGCGCCTCAGTCGGGCGATCAGCCGCCGGCGCGCGGGCAGTCGTCGAAGGAAACGCTGCGCACGGCGATCTGCGTCGAAGCGCGCGACCCGAAACGCGCCGCCGGTCCCAAGGCGGAAACCGAAGCGTTCGGCAGCGGCCGCTCGCTGCTGCATGTGTTTATGCCGCCGCTCACCGAACTCGACGACTACCTCGATCTGCTCGCCGCGATCGAAGCGACGGCGGCCGAGTTGCAGATGCAGATCGTGCTCGAAGGCTATCCGCCGCCGCGCGATGCGCGCCTGAAGGTCCTGCAGGTAACGCCGGACCCGGGTGTGATCGAGGTGAACATTCATCCGGCCTCGAGCTGGGAGCAACTGGTCGACAACACGGAGTATCTGTATCAGTCGGCGGCCGAAAGCTATCTGAGTACCGAGAAGTTCATGACCGACGGCCGGCATACGGGGACCGGCGGCGGCAATCACTTCGTGCTCGGCGGCGCGACGCCTGCCGATAGTCCTTTCCTGCGCCGTCCCGATCTGCTGGCGAGCCTGATCGCGTATTGGCACAACCATCCGTCGCTGTCGTATCTGTTTTCCGGGCTCTTTATCGGGCCGACGAGCCAGGCGCCGCGTGTCGACGAAGCACGCAACGACCAGGTGTATGAACTCGAAGTGGCGTTCCGCGAGTTGCAGCGGCAGATCGATCTGCTCGGCGGCCGCGACAGCGCCAATCTGCCGGCGTGGATGATCGACCGCTCGTTGCGCAACATCCTGATCGACGTGACGGGCAACACGCACCGTGCCGAGTTCTGCATCGACAAACTCTATTCGCCCGATGGTCCGACGGGCCGCCTCGGCCTGCTCGAATTGCGCGGTTTCGAAATGCCGCCGCATGCGCGTATGAGTCTCGTGCAGCAGTTGCTGCTGCGTGCACTGGTGGCGCGCTTCTGGCACACGCCGTACACGCAGCGGCTCACGCGCTGGGGCACGGAATTGCACGACCGCTTCCTGCTCGGCTCCTTCGTGAAGATGGATTTCGACGACGTGCTCGGCGAACTCAACCAGGCGGGCTTTGCCTTCGAGAGCAGTTGGTTCGCCCCGCACTTCGAGTTCCGCTTCCCGCTGGTCGGCGAGACCACGGTGAACGGCGTCTCGCTGACCATCCGTAACGCCCTCGAACCCTGGCATGTGATGGGCGAGGAGGGGTCGCCGGGCGGTACGGTGCGGTATGTTGATTCGTCGGTGGAAAGGCTTGAAGTGCGTGCGCTCGGTTTGAACGACAACCGCCATGTGCTGACCGTCAACGGGGTGCCGGTGCCGCTTCAGCCGACGGGCCGCGTCAGCGAATATGTGGCCGGCGTGCGCTTTCGCGCCTGGTCGCAACCGTCGGCGCTGCATCCGACCATCGGCGTGGATGCGCCGCTTACTTTCGACCTGGTCGATACATGGACTGGCCGCTCGGTCGGCGGATGCCAGTATCATGTCGCTCATCCAGGCGGGCGCAACTATGAGACTTTCCCGGTCAACGCCTATGAGGCTGAAAGCCGGCGGCGCTCGCGCTTCCTGGCAATCGGGCATACGCCGGGGCCGCTCACGGTGGGCGCGCCGCAGCGCAGCCTCGAATTTCCGTTCACGCTGGACCTGCGGTACTGGTAACCTGGTAGACTGGAAAGCCGCAGCATACTTTTAAAAACGACACGACCTTGGCCTTTCAATCGACTTTTCCCTTCGAAACGTCCGCGGCGCGCGCGGACGCTTCGTCCTTATTGCGGCTGTTGCCGGCTTACGAAGGACATTGGGACGAGTTACGCGACGCCTCGGGCGCGTTGCGCGAACCGTGGCGGCAATTCTTCGAGCGGCTCGGCGAAGACGGCATCGCGCGATTGGAGGACCACTACGCGTCGGTCGCGCAGCAGATCCGCGACAACGACATCAGCTACAACGTCTATGCGGATAACGGCGAGCCGCGGGCATGGGCGCTCGACCTGCTGCCGTTCCTGATCAGCGAGGCCGAGTGGGCGCATATCGAGCGTGGCGTGACGCAGCGCGCGCATCTGCTCAATGCGATCGTCGCCGATATCTATGGGCCGCAAACCTTGCTCGAGCGTGGGCAACTGCCGCCCGCGCTGGTGTTCGGGCATCCGGGCTATCTGCGTTCCGTGAAGGGTTTTACGCCGCCTGGCGGTCAGTATCTGCAGGTGGTTGCCGTCGATCTGGCGCGTACGCCCGCCGGCAACTGGACCGTCATGGCGCATCGCACCGAGGCGCCATCCGGCCTCGGTTATGCGCTGGAAAACCGGCTGATCGTGTCGACACTATTCGCCGATCCGTTTCGCACGATGCGCGTGAGCCGCCTCGCGCCGACTTATTCGCAACTGATCGCGACGCTCGTGCAGGCCGCTCAGGCCACCATGCAGGACGACGGTTCGGGAGCCGACCGTTCGCCGCATATCGCCTTGCTCACGCCAGGGCCGTTTAGCGAGACTTACTTCGAACACGTGTTTCTCGCGCGGTATCTCGGCGTTACGCTGGTCGAAGGCAAGGACCTGACCGTGCGCGACGACATGCTTTATCTGAAGACGCTCGCCGGTCTCGAGCGTGTGCATGTCGTGCTGCGCCGTCTGGACGATGCCTTCTGCGATCCCGTCGAACTGCGCGCGGATTCGAGCATCGGCGTGCCGGGCCTGCTGCAGGTGATGCGCGCGGGCAATGTGATCGTGTCGAACGTGCCGGGTTCGGGCTTTGTCGAATCGCCGGCCTTGCATGGCTTTCTGCCGGGTATCGCCGAGGTTTTGCTCGACGAAGACCTCGTGTTGCCGAGCGTGGCGACCTGGTGGTGCGGCGAAAAGGCGGCGCGCGTCCACGCGTTCGGGCGTCTGGAAGAAGCGTTTATTGTGCCGACCTGGCCGGTCGCGGCACGCGATGCGCCACCCGGCATCGAACAGGGCAGGCAGCGGTTGTCGACATGGCGCGAACGGATCGAAGCGATGCCCGACGCTTATACGATCCAGCAGCCGCAGCGCTTTTCCTGCACGCCGCGTTACGAGGACGGCACGATTGGCCGCCGTCCGTCGGTGTTGCGCGTCTATGCGATTGCCGACGTCAACGGCGGCTGGCATGTGATGCCCGGCGGCTTTACGCGGATGGCGGCCGAGCGTCAGGCGACGGTGTCGATGCAATACGGCGGCAGCAGCGTCGATACATGGGTGCTGTCGAGTCAGCCGACGTCGACCTTCACGCTGCTGCCTTCGCCGATGCAACCCGCCGACCTCGCGCGCAAGCATCGCACCGTGTCGAGCCGGGCGGCGGAAAACCTCTTCTGGGCCGGACGTTACGGTGAACGCGCCGAAAACAACGTGCGGCTGTTGCGCCTGATTCTCGGCTCGCTGGAAGGCAACGACGCCGACGCAATGTTCCCCACGCTGGTCGAGCTCGCCATGCATTGTGGTCTCGTGCAATCCGGCGACATGTTCTCGCCTCATTCGCCGCAAGCATTCGAGCGCGCGCTGGTCGCGAATCTGAGCGAGAGCACGGGTGCTGCGAGCATCGGCCAGAACCTCAACTACCAGGCGCGTGCGAACGGCGAAGTGCGTGGGCGCCTGTCGAACGATCACTGGCGCACGATTCTCGCGGCGCGCAACGACTTCCGCGATGCGCTGCAGACGTTGATGCCGGCTGCGGGTTCCAACGGCAACGGAAATGGCAGTGGCAACGGCAGTAATGGTTCATCGCAGGGCGGGGCGAATGGTAACGGCCGCGCGGAGCGCAGTGAACGCTACGACCGTTATGACCGGGTGACGCTGATGAACGCGCTCGAACGCCTGTCGGTGCAGTTGTCGGCGATCAGCGGCGCACAGGGCGACCGCATGACACGCGACGAAGCATGGCGTCTGCTATTCGTGGGCCGGCACATCGAGCGCGTCTCGGCGATGACGTCGTTCCTGCGTGTGGTCGCCGATAAAGGCCAGCTCGCGACGCCGGCCGGGTTCGATCTGCTGCTCCAATTGTTCGACAGCACGCTGACATATCGCTCGCTGTATCCGGGCCGTTTCGAAGTGCCGGCGTTGCTCGACCTGCTGGTGATCGAGCCAACCAATCCGCGTGGTGTCTACGGTGTCTATGAGCGCCTGCGCAAAAAGATCGATGAGATCTCCGTGGCGGCGGGCAGCATGCGGCATCGTCCGTTTGCGGAATTGATGCCGCCGGCCGACGCGTTGCCGGCGCTCGAATCGTTGTGCGCAATCGACGAAAACGATTCATACGCTGACCTGATTGCGGTTTGCGATCAGATTGGTGACTATGTCGGCGCGGCGGCGCATGAGATCAGTGCGCGCTATTTCAGTCACGCCAGTACTGTGGCATCGCAGGTGTGGTCATGAAGAACGCGCCGACCGTGTTGTCCGTCTCGCATCGCACGACCTACCACTACTCCACGTATGTGGAGACCGCGCAGCATCTTGCGACGATCCGTCCGATCGCCTGTTCGTGGCAGCGTGTGGTCTCGCACAGCGAAAAGATCGAACCGAAGCCGTCGTATCAGACTAGCCGTATCGACGCATTCGGCAACGACGTTCTGTACTTTGCGCTGGACGCTCCGCACGAGCGCTTGCAACTTGTCAGCGAAACCACGGTGGCGCTGACGCCACGCTGGACCGACCTCGACCCCGATGAGACGCCCGAATGGGAAGACGTGGCGGACGCGTTGCGTTTCTGGGTGGGTGGCGAGTTCCGGCCCGAGGTGGAGTTCTGCTTTGCGTCGCCGAACATCGTGCCGCGGCCGACGTTGCGCGCTTATGCACTGCCGAGCTTTCCTCCCGGCATGCCGATCGTGGCGGGCGCGATCGATCTGATGCACCGGATTCACGAAGACTTCGCGTACAAGCCTTCAGCGACGATGTTCGACACACCCGCCGAGCGCGCTTTCGAATTGAAGAGCGGAGTATGCCAGGACTTCGCGCAGGTGATGATCGGCTGTTTGCGTTCGCTGGGTTTGCCGGCGCGTTATGTGAGCGGTTACCTGCGCAACGATCCGCCGCCTGGGCAGCCGCGGCTGATCGGCGCCGATGCCTCGCATGCGTGGGTGTCGGTGTATTGCCCGGGGACTGGCTGGATCGATCTCGACCCCACCAATGACGTGCTCGCCGATATGGATCACGTGACGCTCGCGATTGGGCGCGATTACAGCGATGTGTCTCTGCTGCGCGGGATGATTCTGGGGGGCGGGGCGCATCGGGTGGAGGTGGGGGTGACGGTGTTGGCGCTTTGAGCCGCCGCGTTTACTCACAGCTTTAATCCGCTGCTTTCTGCCGCCGCTTTTTTGTCGCTTTAACTCTTCAGCAAGCCACTTTCAGATCGGACCCATTGGTCTGATCTGCCGCGCGCGTACGTCGGCGCGCTCATCTATCCCACTTTCGGGAAAACCCTCTCTCCTCATTCCCATTCAATGGGAATCTGATTTTTGAAAAGCGAGAATGTTCTGGCATTCTGATTCCGTTATTCATTGTGGATAGTTTTCATCGTGAACGCGGAACAGGGTGTGACAGGGGCCGAACGGGTGCTGCTGGTGCTGGCGGCACTCGCCAGTCATGGCAAGGCTATGTCGGTCAAGGACCTGCTCGGTGTCACCGGTCTCGCGCAAAGCACGCTGTACCGCCAAATCGCCTTGCTTAAGCGCTGGGGCTTCGTCGCCGAAAACGCGGGCTATTACGCGCCGGGTCCGATCAGCCTGCAACTCGCGCTGGGCTTCGACGTGAATTCGCTGCTTGTCGAAGCGAGCCGGGCGGAGATGCAGCAACTGGCGCGTGCGTCGCAGGAAAGCATCGGACTGGTGGTCGCGGTCAAGCATCAGGTGATGTGCCTGGAAATGGTCGACAGCCAGCACTCGTTGCGTTGCTCGTTCGAAAAAGGCCGCGCCGTACCGCTGAAAGCCGGTGCTTCGGCGAAATCGCTACTGGCGTTCATGGCCGACAAGGCGCGCATCGAAGTACTCGATAGCGTGTTCGACAACGACCCTGCCGGTCGCGCCGCGATGGAAACCGAACTCGAACAGATTCGCGCTCAAGGCTACGCCGTCAGCGACAGCGAAGTCGACCCGGGCGTGTGGGGTGTGAGCGCCCCGATATTTCATCGCAGCGGACGCAGCGCAGGCAGTAGCGCGTCGATCACGCTGATGGCGCCGTCCACGCGCGCCATCGGCCGCGAAAGCCAATTCATCGACGGGACGCTACGCACGGCCCGCGCAATTTCCGAGCATATGCAAACCGATTGATCGAGCAACGCCATTCCCGGCTGCATTCGATCTGGATACCGAACGAACTGAACGAACTGAACGAACCACAAGGAGCCCTCCCATGAAACTGAATCGACTGTTGTCCCTCGCATGCGTCACGTTTGCCGTCACGTTCGCTGGTTTTTCCGGCGCCGCGTCCGCACAAACGCCGGACGTGCTGAACGTTGCCACCGACGCGACTTTCCCGCCGATGGAATTTACTGAGAACGGCGCACGCGCCGGCTTCGACGTCGACATGATGAACGCGCTCGCGAAAGCCATGGGCAAGCGCGTGCAATGGACCGATATCGATTTCAAGGGACTGGTTCCGGGTCTGATCGCGCATCGCTTCGACGCGGCGATTTCCGGCATCTATATCACCGACGATCGCGCGAAGGTGGTCGACTTCACCGATTCGTACTACGCGGGCGGCCTCGTCGCACTCGTAAAAGACAGTTCGCCGGTTAAGTCGGTGGCCGATCTGAACGGCAAGAAAGTTTCGGTCCAGGTGGGCACGAAGTCGGTCAACTTCCTGCGCGACAACTTCCCGCAGATCAACCGCGTCGAAGTCGAGAAGAATCAGGAAATGTTCGACCTGGTCGGCATCGGCCGTGCCGATGCTGCCGTGACCGGCAAGCCGGCGGCCTATCAATTCGTGAAGACGCGCAGCGGTTTCCGCGTGCTCGACAAACCGCTGACCACCGAAGCTTACGGTATCGCCGTGCGCAAGGACGAACCGCAACTGAAAGCGGCGTTCAACACGGCGCTGGCAAAGATCAAGGCCGACGGCACGTACGCGGCGATCGTCAAGAAGTGGTTCGGCGCCACCGCGCAATAACCGGCTGAGCAGACATAATGGAACTCGATTTTTCGCCGGTGATTGCCGGCTGGCCGGACATCATGCATGGCGCGCTGGTGACGGTCGAAGTGACCGCCGCCGCGCTCGCGCTGAGCTGCGTGCTGGGCCTGCTGATCGGCATCGGCCGGCTGACGCCGAAGCGGCGCATTGTCTACGCCTTCTGTACGGCGTATCTCACGTTTTTCCGCGGCACGCCCTTGCTCGTACAACTGTTTCTGCTGTTCTTCGGCTTGCCGCAATTCGGCATTCTGTTGCCGGCCTTCGTGTGCGGGATGCTGGGGCTCGGCCTGTATTCGGCGGCTTATGTGTCGGAGATCGTGCGCGGTGCGATTCAATCGGTGGACCGCGGGCAGATGGAAGCGGCGCGTTCGATCGGCATGTCGTCGGGGCAGGCGATGCGCGCGATCATTCTGCCGCAGGCGATCGTTCGCATGATCCCGCCGCTCGGCAACGAGTTTATTGCGCTGATCAAGAACTCGGCACTGGTGTCGCTGCTGACGATCGACGATCTGATGCACGAAGGGCAGAAGATTATCAGCGTGTCGTACCGTTCGCTCGAAGTGTATCTGGCTATCGCGCTGGTGTATCTGGTGTTGACGCAGGTGACCAATTACGCGCTGCATCGTGTGGAGCGCCGCTTGCGTGCAGGAGGGATGGTGCAATGAATACCGTAGCCAAAGTGAATGAACCTATCGTCAGCATTCGTGGGCTGACCAAATCGTTCGGCTCGCATACCGTGCTGAACGGCATCGACTTCGATATTCAGCCGCAGCAGGTGGTGGTTGTAATCGGACCGAGCGGCTCGGGTAAAAGTACGTTCCTGCGTTGCTGCAACGGGCTTGAACAGGCTGAAGGCGGCACGATCGATATCTGCGGGCATCGTCTGGTGGACCACGGTGAGATGCTTAAGGAGCGTTCGCTGAACGCGTTGCGCACCGAAGTGGGTATGGTGTTTCAGTCGTTCAATCTGTTTCCGCATCTGTCGGTGCTGCATAACATCACGGTCGGTCCGCGCATGTTGCGCGGCGTCAGCAAGGCCGAAGCCGAAGCGACGGCAACCGCGTTGCTGGAAAAAGTGGGCCTTGCCCACAAGGCGCATGTGATGCCGGCGAGTTTGTCGGGCGGTCAGAAGCAGCGTGTTGCGATTGCTCGCGCACTGGCCATGCAGCCGCGCGTCATGTTGTTCGACGAGCCTACTTCCGCGCTCGATCCCGAACTGGTTGGCGAGGTGCTGCAAGTGATGAAGCTGCTCGCGAGCGAGGGCATGACGATGGTGGTCGTCACGCACGAAATGGGTTTCGCGAAGGAAGTCGCCGACGTGGTGGTGGTGATGGATGGCGGCGTGATCGTCGAGGCGGGGCCGCCTGCTGAGATTTTCTCGGCGCCTTCGCAACCGCGCACGCGGGCTTTTCTGCAGGCGGTGTTGTCGCGCGCATGAGAGTTCCATTCGATGAGAAGGTGTGGAGCGGCCGTTCCGACGATGGTGAACCTGGTGACACCCGGCGTATTTTCAATCAGGTAGTGCCGTTTGCGTTTGACCGTGATCTGCAGCATGAGGATGTTTTTCGTGTTGTTCCACGCGTTGAAAACGACGGGCCGGTAATCGTCGGCTTCGGTTCCGATGAAGGGGTGCGCCGCAATCAAGGCCGTACCGGCGCTGCACATGCACCGAAGGAATTGCGGCGAGTGTTGGCAGGTTTGCCGGCGAAGACGTCGATGGCGACGCTCGCCGATGCGGGCGATGTGGTGTGCGATGACAGCGATCTTGAGGGCGCGCAAGCGGAACTCGCGAAGGTGGTGAGCGATGTGCTCGCGAGCGGCGGCCGGCCGTTGGTGTTTGGCGGTGGCCATGAGGTTGCGTGGGGGACGTATTGTGGTTTGCGTCTGTATCAGGATCGTGTGGATGGGGCCGTGAGCACGTCGGCAGCTTCAGCGGTTGTGATGGCAGATACTGGTGCAGTTGCCATTTCGACAGGCACGTCGGCCGTTGCAACGCGCAAGCTGCTCATTATCAACTTCGACGCCCACTTCGATCTGCGTCAGAAGCGGCCTGCTAATTCAGGTACGCCGTTCGATCAGATTGCGAACGATTGCGCCGAACGAGGCGTGCCATTCAACTATGCCTGTTTCGGCATCAGCGATCTGGGCAACACAGCTTCGCTGTTCGCGCATGCAGACCGGCTCGGCGTGCGCTACGTGCTCGACATCGATATGCAGGAACCGCAATTGCCGCAGCGTCTGGACGATCTACAGCAACTGCTCGATGCAGCGGACGACGTCTATCTGACCATCGATCTCGACGTGCTCCCGGCCGCGACTGCGCCGGGTGTATCGGCGCCTGCTGCATTGGGCGTGCCGTTGTCGGTTGTCGAAGCGATGGTGCAGCGCGTGCGCGCGTCGGGCAAGCTGCGCGCGGCGGATATTGCGGAGTACAACCCGTCGCTCGATCAGGATAAGCGCACGGCGAGGGCGGCGGCGCGGTTGGCGTATCGGTTGCTTTAGCGTGGGCGAACGGCGCAGCGGCACGCGGCAAACGATGCTCTTACTCGCACTATTCGTTGGCGGGGCTATCGTCGGTGGCTTGACTGGGTTGTTCATCGCTCTGCCGCCTTCGACGGTCGAATGTGGTGACGAGTGCGGCGTGAGAGCTTTAGCTTTTGCCCTTCGCTGTGCATTGGCCGGTGGTGTTGCGCTTGCTATCGCCGGTCGGATCATGGCTAAAGCGCGCTTTCCCACTGTGCCGTAGGGGCTTACACCGGCATTTCAAACAGGCGTATACATGGATGTTCGCTTCGACAGGACGGATTGCAGATTCCCGGAAGCCTCATCCTGAGCAAACTTAAACTTGACTCTGTGCGTATGCACATATACACTGCCGAACATGACCCGTCCTCTCTCTTACGACGAATGCAACTGTTTCGCGCTGCGCCAGGCGGCCCGGCACGTCACGCAGATCTACGAGCGCCATCTTGGCGAGGTAGGGTTGACGGCTGCGCAGTTCACGATTCTCGCCAAGCTCGCGCGCACGCCGAACCTGCCAATGGTGGATCTCGCCGAAACCATGGTCATGGAGCGCACCACGCTGGTCCGTGCCATGAAACCGTTGCAGCGGGACGGGTTGGTGGTCGCCGAATCGGCGGAGCATGACGGCCGCACGTTTCTGTTCAGTCTCACCGAGAAGGGCGAAACGGTCTTCGATCAGGCCGCCATCGCCTGGCGCGCCGCGCAAGACGAGTTCGAAGAAAAGTTTGGTCATGCACGCGCCAGATCGCTGCGCGCCGAACTCTTCAGCATCACCGGATAAACAAAGCGTATGTGCTCGTCCCGACGAGCACCGGTACGCCTGATTGTGTGCATACGCACTTACGAGAAGGAAGCGCAACGATGGATGGGCTCTTCGACGACGACTGCTTTGCGATCCGCCAGGCCGCACGCTACGTGTCACAAATTTACGATCGCCACCTGGAGAACGTGGGGCTCACCATCACGCAGTTTTCGCTGATGGGGCGCCTGAATCGCATGGGTCCGATGACCATGAAGCAACTTGCCGAAGCCATGCGTATGCAGCGCACCACGCTGGTCCGTACGATCCAGCCGCTGCGGCGTAACGGGCTGGTGTCGACGGAAGCACTCGGCGCGGATGCACGGGCATTGTCGATTGCGTTGACGGCGGCGGGTGAAGAACGTCTGGAAGCCGGGCGTGAGCGCTGGTATGCCGCACAGGCCGAATTCGAGCATCGTTTCGGCGAGCAGCGCGCGGCAGCGTTGCGCGGCGAGTTGTTTGCAATCACACGAGATTCCATCTGAGGCCTCGCATCTTGCGAGACATGGCCGGCGCAACGCAACGCGCCGTTTTTTCAAGCCCTAAAAGTGCATACGCACATTCGACCATCATGTCCACTACACCTTCTACTATTGCACCGCCCAGCGTGGCAACCACTGCCAAACAGGCACGGCGCATTCCGTGGATGCTGCTCGCGATCATCACCGTGCTCGCCGTGCTGGCGCTTGCGGCGTCGTACTGGTTCTTCGTCGGCCGCTTTGTCGAAGCGACGGATGATGCCTACGTAGGCGGTGATGTGACCGTGATGTCGCCGAAGGTGAACGGCTTCGTCACGGACGTGCTGGTGCGCGACAACCAGTTCGTTCACGCGAACCAGGTGCTGATCCGGCTCGACGCGCGCGATTACGACGCCCGCCTCGCGCAAGCCAGCGCGGAAGTGCAGAGCGCACAAGCCGCCGTCACGGAGTTGCAAGCGAAGAAGTCCTTGCAGCTTGCCACCATCAACGAGCAGGCCGCCGAGGTGCGTGCATCAGGCGCCGAGTTGACGCGCAGCGCCGCCGATCAGACGCGGTATCGCGAGCTGGTGAAGGACGACGCGGTGTCGAATCAGGTTGTCGAACGTGCGGACGCCGATCTGACCAAGGCGCATGCCGCGGTCGACCGCAGCAGCGCGGCGTTGATTGCGGCGCAACGGCAGATTGCCGTACTCGACGCGCAGATCGGCGATGCCGAGGCCCGTATCGCCACCGCGCAGGCGGCGCAACGTGTCGCGGCACTGAACGTGGAGTACACCACGATCCGTTCGCCGATCGACGGTTATGTCGGCAACCGCACCGCGCGGGTCGGTCTGCTGGCGAACACCGGCGTGTCGCTGCTGACCGTGGTGCCGTCGAGTGGCTTATGGATCGACGCCAACTTCAAGGAAGACCAGTTGAAGAAGATGCACGTGGGCGATGGAGTCGACGTCGATCTCGATGCATCGAGCAAACGGATTCACGGCGTGGTCGAGAGTCTTGCACCCGCGACCGGCGCGACCTTCAGCGTGTTGCCGGCTGAGAACGCCACCGGCAACTTCACGAAGATCGTGCAGCGCGTGCCGGTACGTGTACGCCTCGACGTGCCGAAAGACATGCAAGGCGTGCTGCGTCCTGGGCTTTCGGCGACGGTGAAGGTGCACGTCGGCAATCGCAACGCGCCGGTCAACGGATAACTCGATCATGGCTCAAGCCCCAGCCCATTTCGCCAATCCCGCTGACCTGCCGACGCGGACCAAAGTCCTCGCGTTCACGTTGATGTGCATTGGGTTTTTCATGGCGACGCTCGATATTCAGATCGTCGCGTCGTCGCTCAAGGATATCGGCGGCGGCTTGTCCGCGAGCCAGGACGAACTCTCGTGGGTGCAGACCTCGTATCTGATCGCCGAGATTCTGGTGATTCCGATGTCCGGCTGGCTCACCCGTGTGTTCTCGACGCGTTGGGTGTTCGCGTTTTCCGCGCTCGGCTTCACGGTCACCAGCATGTTGTGCGGTCTTGCGTGGGACATCAACTCGATGATCCTGTTCCGCGGTTTGCAGGGCGCGCTCGGCGCCGCGATGATCCCGACGGTGTTCACCACGGCGTTCGTGCTGTTTCCCGGCAAACAGCGCCTGATTGCGTCCACCACCATCAGCGCGCTCGCCACGCTTGCGCCGACGGTCGGCCCGGTGATCGGCGGCTGGATCACGTCGCAATGGTCATGGCACTGGCTGTTCTATCTGAACCTGGTGCCGGGTGTGGCCGTCACGCTGATGGTGCCGAAGTACGTGCACTTCGACAGCGTCGATCTCTCGCTGCTGAAGAAGGGCGATTACCTCGGCATCCTGCTGATGTCCGGTTTTCTCGGTTGCCTTGAATACGTGCTGGAGGAAGGGCCGCGCAAGAACTGGTTCGGCGACGATGTGATTCTGACCTGCACATGGATCGCCGCGATCTGCGGCTTCCTGTTCATCGTGCATGCATTCACCGCGAAAGAGCCGATCGTCGATTTGCGCGCCCTGGCGATCCGCAACTTCGGCATTGGCAGTCTGCTGTCGTTCATCACCGGCATCGGGATTTTCTGCGCGGTGTTCCTGACGCCCGTGTTTTTGTCCCGTGTGCGTGGCTTCGATTCGTTGCAGATCGGCGTGGCGTTGCTGTCGGTCGGTTGTTTTCAATTGGTCGCGATGGTTGCCTATTCGGTGGTCGCACGCTTTGTCGACATGCGGATCCTGCTGGTGTTCGGCCTCGTGCTGTTCGGTGTCGGCTGTTATCTGTATGTGCCATTGACCAATCAGTGGGGCTGGCAGGAACTGCTCATCCCGCAGGCGTTGCGTGGCATCGGCCAGCAATTCTGTATTCCACCCATCGTCACGATGGCGCTCGGTTCATTGCCGATGTCGAGGCTTCGCTCCGCCAGCGGCCTGTTCAATCTGATGCGCAATCTGGGCGGTGCGATTGGCATTGCAGTGAGTAGCACGATGCTCAACGATCGTTTGAATCTCCACTACGAGCGGCTCGATGAACACCTGAGTGCCGGGCGTCCGGTAGTTGAATCGATTTTGCAGCAGCAAAGCGCGCATTTTGCGCAAGTCGGCGGCGATGCGCTGAATGCGGCCAATGCGGGCCTCGGCGCATTGCATGGGTTGCTGATGCGCGAAGCGCTCGTGCTTACATTCTCCGACACGTTTTTTGTGCTGTCGCTCTGTTTTGTCGTCGGTTTGCTGAGTGTGCTGTTCTCGCGCCCGTTCGGCAATACCGCGCCGCCGCCCGATGCTCATTGAGGAATTCAGCATGAAACCGATCGTTATCAAAGTACTGGCGAGCGCGGCGCTGCTGACGCTCGCGGCATGCGCCGTGCAACCTGCAACACATGCCGATCTGCCGCATACGGTTCAAACCGTCGCGCCGACCGCGTGGAATGTCGATGCGCCGCAAGACAGCGTTAGCGCCGGCACATGGTGGGCGCAATTCGGCGATCCTGTCATGCATCAGTTGGTGGAGTCGGTGTTGACGGGCAATCTCGACGTGCAGGCCGCGGTGGAACGCGTCAAGCAGGCGCAGGATATCGTGACACAAAATCGCGCGGCATTGTTGCCGGAGCTGGACGCCAGCGCGACCGCTTCCGACTCTCGTCAGAACACGCCGCCGCCGCTCGGCTATGTGCGTCAGGCTGGCATCGGCGTGACGGCGAGCTGGACACCGGACGTTTTCGGCGGCGAACGTCTTGCGGTTCTGGGAGCACAGGCGCAAGTGTCGGGGCGTCAGACGGCTTTGAATCAACTGCGTCTGGCACTCGCCGCGAACACGGCGGCGGCCTATATCGATCTGCGCTGGGCGCAGTCGCAATTGCAGATTCTCAGCGACAACGAACAGATCCGCGCCCGCGCCTTGAAGCTTACACAGGAGCGTTTGCATTATGGTCTGTCGACGCAACTCGACGTGGCGCGTGCGCAGAACCAGTTAGAAGATTTGCAGGCACAGATCCCACGCATGCAGTCGACCGTGCAGCATCAATTGAGTTTGATCGCGGTGTATTCGGGCCGCACGCCGGAGAGCGTCGACGGCTTGCTGCTCGCCGATCCACATAATGCACGCGACATTCCGGTACCCGCGCAAAGCGTGCCGCAAATGTTGCCGTCCGAGGCATTGTTGCAGCGGCCCGACGTGCGCAATGCTTACACCACGGTCGAACAGCGCGCGGCAGAAGTGGGCGTATCGAAAGCGCAGCGCTATCCGCAGTTCAGGCTTAATCTCGCCGATGGCTTGCTGGCCTCGTCCTACCTCGGCTTGCCGACGCTGACCGATAACCTCTTCAGCGCCGCGTTAAATGCAACGAGCCCGATCTTCAACGCCGGCCGCATCACCGCGAACATCGACGCGAGCGAGAGCCGGATGCGCGAATCGCAACTCGGCCTGCAGCAAACCATGCTGCAGGCGCTCAAGGAAATCGAGGACAACCGCAGCGATCTGGTGAATGGCGCGGTGCAGGTGCAACGCCTGGGCGGCGCGCTCGATGCATCGAATCATGCGCTGCATCTGTCGAGCGAGCTCTACAAGGGCGGCGCCACGGATTTTCTCGATGTGCTCGCCGCGCAGGAGGCGTACCTGCGTGACGCGGAATCGTTGAATCAGGCCAAACGCGAGCACGCGCTCGCGGCGGTGGCGTTGTACCGCTCGCTTGGCGGCGGCTGGGATGTGCCAGAAACGGTCACGGCGGCATCGGCAAATTGACGCGCGTGGACGCGCGGGGAAATGAGTAGTCCAACTGGAGATGAACGATGAGTACGCGAGAAGTGGTGATCTGCAATCCGGTGAGAACGCCGATTGGCGCGTTCGGCGGATCGTTGAAAGAAGTACCCGCAACCGGACTCGGCGCGGTCGCGGTGCGTGAGACGCTGCGGCGCAGCGGACTCGATCCGGCCGCGTTGGCGTCGGTCGTGATGGGCAACGTGATTCAGGCCGGCAACCGGATGAATCCGGCGCGTCAGGCGTCGATTGGCGGCGGCGTGCCCGTCGCTGTGCCGGCGTTGACGGTCAATCGTGTGTGCGGATCGGGTGCTCAGGCGATTGCGTCCGCGGCCCAGGAAATCTGGCTTGGCCTCGGCGATGCAGCCGTGGCCGGCGGCATGGAAAACATGGACCGCGCGCCGTATCTGCTCGACGGCGGCCGCTGGGGCTACCGGATGGGCAACGCGCAAATCCACGACAGCCTGCTGCGCGACGGCCTGAACGACGCGTTTTCCGGCGAGCATTCCGGCTGGCATACCGAAGACCTCGTCTCGCAGTTCGACCTCACGCGAGAAACGCAGGACCGTTGGGCCGCGCGTTCGCAACAGCGTTTCGCCGAAGCGCAGGCGCGCGGAGATTTCGACACTGAACTGGTGGCCGTGGAAATTCCGGGACGCAAAGGCCCGCAGCATTTTACGAGCGATGAACAGCCGCGCCCGGATACCACGGTCGAAACGCTCGCCAGACTGCGTCCGGCATTCCGTCCGGACGGCACGATTACCGCGGGCAACGCGCCGGGATTGAACAGCGGCGCGGCAGCCATGCTGGTCGCCGAACGTGGCTTCGCCGAGGCGCGTGGCATCGAGCCGTTCGCGCGGCTGGTGGCGTACGGCGTCGCGGCCGTCGAGCCGGGCATGTTCGGACTCGGTCCGGTGCCGGCGGTGCAAATGGCCCTGGCGCGCGCAGGCTGGCAACTCGAGGACGTCGAACGCTTCGAGATCAATGAAGCCTTCGCCGCCGTGCCGATCGCGGTGGCGCGCAGACTCGGCATCGCGGACGAACTGATCAATGTGCAAGGCGGTGCGATTGCGCATGGTCATCCGATCGGCGCGACCGGCGCGGTATTGACGACGCGTCTGCTGCATTCGATGCGTCGCGACGGCCTGAAACGCGGCATCGTCACGTTATGCATCGGTGGCGGGCAAGGGATTGCGCTGGCATTGGAAGTGATCTGAGGTCGACTGCCGCGGCGCGTTGTTGTGTCCCGAAACGCCAACGCGCCGTGGCTCTTTCATTGCCTTTTAGATGCGCGGCGCATTAACCCCGATACGGCTTGTTCAACAAACAGGCCTTACCCGTTATTTAAAGTTTTTCCTTCAGCACAAGTTTCGATTAGCATCATTGCCACTTTCACGAGAACACCAAGAGACATGGCACTGATCGCACGAAACCTCCTCGGTATTGCCGTACTGCTACTCATCGCTTTCATCTTTTCGACCAACCGCCGCGCCATCCGCTTACGGACTGTAATCGCCGCGCTCCTTGCGCAGATCGGTATCGGTGCGTTCATTCTCTTCGTGCCGTTCGGCAAGACGGTCCTCTCGGCCGCGGCGTCCGGCGTCAATCACGTGCTCGGCTATGGCAACGCGGGCATCGAGTTCCTGTTCGGCGGGCTCGTTCAATCGAAGATGTTCCAGGTCTTCGGCGACGGCGGTTTCGTTTTCGCCGTGCGGGTGCTGCCGGCCATCATCTTCGTTACCGCGTTGATTTCCGTGATGTACTACCTCGGCGTGATGCGCTGGGTGGTGCTCGTGCTCGGCACGCTGTTCCAGAAATTACTGGGTGTTTCGAAGCTGGAATCTTTCTCGGCTGTCACCACGATCTTTCTGGGCCAAAGCGAAATGCCGGCCGTGGTCAAGCCGTTCGTCCGCGACATGACCGGCGCCGAGCTGTTCGCGGTGATGTCGAGCGGCATGGCGGCGATTGCCGGTTCGGTGCTGGCCGGATATGCGGGCCTCGGCGTACGCGTCGAATATCTGCTGGCCGCGTCGTTCATGGCGGTGCCCGGCGGCTTGCTGTTCGCCAAGATCATTCACCCGACCACCGAACCGAGCCGCGTGCATCTCGAGAACCTCAGCTTCGACGAAAAGCGTCCCGCGAATGTGATTGAAGCGGCGAGTTCGGGCGCGACCGTGGGCCTGAAAATCGCCGTGATGGTGGGCGCGATGCTGATCGCGTTCGTCGGCCTGATCGCATTGCTCAACGGCATTGTGGGCGGCATAGGCGGCTGGTTCGGCCATCCGCAACTGTCGATGCAATCGGTGCTCGGCACGGTATTCGCACCGCTCGCGTATCTGATCGGCGTGCCGTGGAACGAGGCTGCCATCGCCGGCAATTTCCTCGGGCAGAAGATCATTCTGAATGAATTCGTCGCGTATGCGTCGCTGTCGCCGTACCTGAAAGATGCGGCAAGCGTAAGTGCAGCCGGCCTGCAGGTACTCGATCCGCGTACCCTTGCTATTCTGTCGTTTGCGCTGTGCGGCTTCGCGAATTTCGCGTCGATCGCGGTATTGACGGGAGGCTTTAGCGCCGTCGCGCCGGAACGCCGCGCCGAAGTGGCACGCTACGGCTTGCGTGTCGTGCTCGCCGCGACGCTCTCGAACCTGATGAGCGCCACGATTGCGGGCATCTTCCTGACACTGAATTGAATCGAGGATCGTTGCATGAACATGGAACAACTGCTGGAACGCGCGGGTGTCGCGCGAGAAAAGGCCTATGCGCCTTATTCGAAGTTCAAGGTCGGCGCCGCGCTGCTGACCAAAGACGGCAAAGTATTCGACGGCTGCAATGTCGAGAACGCCTCGTACGGATTGTGCAATTGTGCTGAACGTACGGCGTTTTTCAGCGCGATTGCCGCGGGCTATCAGCGCGACCAGTTCGCCGCGCTTGCCGTGATCGGCGATACGGATGGACCGATTGCACCGTGCGGCGCGTGCCGCCAGGTGATCATCGAACTGGGCGGCCCCGAATTGCCGATCCGGCTCGGCAATCTGCATGGCGCCACTCGCGATACCACCGCACGTGAACAATTGCCGGACGCCTTCTATCTATGAGCAAGCACAAGGTTATCTACGACACCGATCCCGGTGTGGACGACGCGATGGCGCTTGTTTTCCAGGCGCTGCATCCGGACATCGAATTGTTGGGTCTGACGAGCGTATTCGGCAACGCCACGATCGCGACCACCACGCGCAATGCGCGTTTTCTCGCCGGGCGATTCGCACCGGGCGTGCCGGTTGCGCAGGGCGCCGCGGCACCGCTCAAGCGCGCGGCACCCGAGCCGCTCGCGTGGATTCATGGCGACAACGGGCTTGGCAACATCGCGATCGAAGCCGGTTCTGAAGCCGCGCTCGACGCACGTCCCGCGCACCGTTTCATCATCGACACGGTACGCGCGCATCCTGGCGAAGTGACCTTGATCGCCGTGGGCCCGCTCACGAACCTGGCATTGGCGCTCGCCGACGATCCGCAGATCGCGCCGCTCGTCAAGCAGGTGGTCATCATGGGCGGCGCGTTCGGCACCGACGGCGTGCTCGGCAACGTGACCCCTGCCGCGGAGGCGAATATTCTCGGCGATCCCGACGCCGCCGATATCGTGCTCGGCGCGCCGTGGCCGGTAGCGATCGTCGGACTCGACGTCACGCAGCGCACCATCATGAGCCAGGACTATCTGGCGTCGCTGCGCGAGCGCGGCGGGGAGGCAGGGCAGTTCGTATGGGACGTATCGCGGCACTACGAAGCCTTTCATGAGCAGAGCGCGCAACTTAAAGGCATTTACGTGCACGATTCGTCGGCGGTCACGTATGTGCTGGCGCCGCATCTCTATACGACTCGCAGCGGTTCCGTACGTGTGCTGACGGACGGTATCGCGGTGGGCCAAACCATCCAGAAACCCTCTACGATGCCGGTGCCCGCGCCGGACTGGGACGGCCGGCCCGAGTGCAAAGTCTGCCTCGACGTAGATGTGCCCGGGATGCTCGCGCTTTATGAGCGCACCATCTGCGGCGCGTTGTAGGGTGATCTTGCAACGCTGCCGTCCCGTTGCGTGTTCAGGGGAGGCCGTTCTTTGAACTGCACCCCAACGGCCGCATCAGTGGCCAATTTTTGGGGTGCTGTTCATTTGGGCGCCGTTCAATCAGCGCCTCTTTTATGCCAGCCAGAGCGTAATGGACGGCTGACGGTGCGGCGATTGATCTGATGTAAGAACAACGAGGCAACAACGAGGCAACAACGCGGTCACGATGCGTTGCAGCAAACCGGCCAGCCATTGTGGCCGATGCGCATCGCCAATCTTTGCTACATTTCTGCAGACGTGCTGCGTGCGCGGTCCTCGAAGCCTTCGCTGATCGAACCGGCGCGCGTGACCCAAATCTATCAAGAGGCCAGAGATGCGAATTCTAGTAGTAGGGGCGGGCGCCGTGGGCGGCTATTTCGGCGGACGTCTCGCAGCGGCGGGGCAGGACGTGACCTTCCTGGTGCGTCCCGGCCGTGCGGAAAAACTCGAGCGCGACGGTCTCGTCATCAATAGCGCGCGCGGTAATCTCACGTTGCGCGACGTCAAGACGATACTCGCCGGTGTCAGCGCGGAGCCGTTCGATCTGGTGCTGCTCAGTTGTAAAGCCTACAGCCTCGACGACGCGATCGATTCGTTCGCCCCGCTGGTCGGCGAATCGACGTTGATTCTGCCCATGCTCAACGGCATGCGCCATATCGACGTGCTCAAGGAAAAGTTCGGTGCGTCACGCGTACTGGGCGGTCAATGCGTGATCGCCGCGACGCTCAACCCCGAGCAGCACATCGTGCATCTGAACGAAACGCATGCGATCACCTTCGGCGAACTGGACGGCGGCACGTCGGAGCGCGTAGAGGCGATCGCGGACGCGATGGCCGGCGCGAATTTCGATGCGGTGGTCAGCGACAACATCCTGCTGCGTATGTGGGAGAAGTGGGTGTTCCTGGCCACACTGGCGGCCAGTACGTGCTTGATGCGGGGTTCGGTCGGCGATATTCTGGCTGCGCCGGATGGCAAGCGCATCGTCGAAAACCTGCTCGGCGAGTGCCGTGGAGTTGCCGAATACAAGGGCTTCACCATGGGGCCGGACTTCGACGCCCGCGCCACCCAAACGCTCTTTACGCCTTCACCGCTGACGGCCTCAATGCTGCGCGACGTCGAAAACCACTCGCATACCGAGGCGGATCACATTCTCGGCGATCTGATTTCGCGCGGCGGCGATGCGCAGAAGGGCGAGCACGGCTTGTCGCTGCTGCGTATCGCCTATAGTCATCTGAAGACGTATGAAGCGAGGCAGGCCCGCACGTCCTGAATGACGGCGCGTCAGGCGGTGCGGATGGCCACAGCAGTCCCAAGATTGGAGGTGCAGCATGCCGAGTCCAACCGGATCCGTACCCGCGCTTAGCGCGGCCTCGGCAACGATCTTCTCGATCGGCATCGTCTTTCTCGGCTACTGGGGCTTGTACGATCAGTCGAAATGGCACGTCTCCGATGTCTTTGTCTTCGTGTTTGCGATGATCGGATTCGGCTGCCTCGGGCTCGTGCCGTGGATGGCGACCAGTCCGGTCGAGCCGGAAACCAGTGACGCCCGCGTCCGTATCGCACGGCACATGTTTCTGGCGGGCGTCCTGTCGATCTGGCTCGGCGTGGCGATTTCGGTGATCTTCTGATTAGCGCTCGATCTGCCTGTTCCAGCGCGTATCCCACTGCGCGCGGTGGGCATTGATCGTGTCCCAATCCACCACGGTCAACTTCTTCACCATATCGTCGACGTTGCCGAGGCTCTGCTGCATCGGCGGCGTCATTTTCGCGAGACGGTTGGTCGGAATCTGCTTGCCGGCCTCGGCGGCTTTGGTCTGCGCCGGTGCCGAAAGCAGGAACTGCGCGAGTTTCTGCGCCAGTTGCGGATCGGGGTTGTTGTTGACCACGCACAGATCGACCAGCAGCAACACCGGTCCTTCCTTCGGATTCACATAGCCGACCGGAATGCCCTTGTCCTGCAGATCGCTCACGGCGGTCGGGGTCAACGGGAACAGGCCTGCTTCGCCGGTCTGGACCATTTCGGAAATTTTCGCCGAGTTCGGCACGTACTCCACCACGTTCGGCCCGACCGTGCTGGCCCATTTCGTGAAGCCGGGTTCGACGTTCTGCTCGCTGCCGCCCATCAAACGGTTGATCGCCAGAAAGCCGTGCAGACCGAAGGTGCTGCTCGAAGCGGACTGGAACACCACCTTGCCCTTGTACTTCGGATCGGCGAAATCCATCCACGAAGTCGGCGGCGCCCAGCCTTTTTCAGCGAACAGCTTCTTGTTGTACGCAATGCCGGTCATGCCGAGTTGCACGCCCGCGCCCATGTCGTCCTTCATGCGCGCGAACGGGTAGAGCTCCTTGAGCACCGGCGCGTCGTCGAGCTTCTTGCACACGCCCATGCTGACCGCGCGCGCCATCACGCCGTCGTCGAGAAACACCACGTGGATTTGCGGATTCGCTTTGTTGGCGAGCAGCTTGGCGAGAATGTCCGACGAGGTGCCGGGCACCACGACCACTTTGACGTTGTTGGCTTTTTCGAAATCGGGCAAGACCTGGCTCGTATAAGCCTTTTCCATCGGACCGCCGTTCATGCCGATATAGATGGTCTTGGTCTCCGACCATGCCGGCGCGGCGGCACTGAATGCGCACAATGCGGCCAGCGCCGCGATCGTCTTGAACAGTTTCATTGAGAGGCTCCTGAGTTTCGTTAAACGATAACGGGGCGATGACTAAGTGGTGACCAGGCGATAACTAAGCGATAACTAAACTAAGTGGCAACCAGGCGCTGACCAGACAACAACTAGGCGACAGACGGCGCAGCAACAGCAGCGAAGCGATTGATCGAAAAAGCATCCAGAGGCGTAGCCGTCGCGCCGTCGATCACCAGATCCGCGAGTATTTCGCCCACACCTGGCGCCAGCAGAAAACCGCCGCCCGAAAAGCCGAATGCATGCAACAGACGCGGCGTCGTACGGCTTGCACCGATGATCGGATTGCTGTCCGGCGTTTCGCCTTCCACGCCGCTCCATGTGCGGATCAGCAACGCCTCGCGCAACGCGGGCAGCAGGGCGCACGCATCGCGCATCACGGTGCGAGTGGTCTCCGTCGACGGTTGACCGTATTCGCCGTCGCCGTGCCCGCGTCCGCCGCCGATCACGCAGTTGCCGCGCGCCACTTGCCGCGCGTAGATGCCGCCGCCGTACACGCCCAGGTTGTGCCTGATGAACAGCGGCAACGGCTCGGTGACCCACATGTTTGGGTAGATCGGTTTCATCGGCGCGGTTTCGCCGAAGTAACCGGCAACCGTATTCGCCCATGCGCCCGCCGAGTTGATCAGCCAGTCGGCGCTGATGCGCGTGTCGCCTGCTCGTAGCTGGAAGCGCGTGCCGTCGTGATGGATATCGGTCAGCTCGGTCTGTTCGTGGACTTCCGCGCCCGCGGCTCGCGCCGCACGCGCGAACGCGGGCGAGACCAGACGCGGATTCGCATGACCGTCGGTCGCACACAGCGAGCCGCCGATCGCTGCGGCGCCTAGCCACGGATAGCGTTGCCTGAACGCGGCACCGCCGATCAACTGCGTTTGCAGTCCGTGGCCGCGCGCCATGTCCGCCCATGCTTCGAGCGCGGCAAGATCGGCTTCGCTGCGAGCGAGCCGCAAATGTCCCGACACGACGAATTCGCCGTCGATGCCGATCAATTCCGGCAAGCGGTCCCAGATGCGCCGTGCCCGCATGGCGAGCGGCATCTGTGCCGCCGTCCGTCCCTGAACGCGCACGCCACCGTAATTCACGCCGCTTGCCTGCGCGCCGCAATAGCGCCGCTCGAACAGGCCTACACGCAAGCCGCGTCGCGCGAGCGCCAAGGCTGCCGACGAGCCGACCAACCCGCCGCCCGCAATCGCGACGTCGTAGTGCAGGGCGTCACTCATCGCGTGCCTCCTCGGGAATCTCGACGACGCCTTCGGCGTACATCGCGGGCGAGAGCGGAATCGGTTTGACAGGCGGCTGACTGCGCAAGCGGCCCACGGCGTCGAGGGGTTTGCCGGTTTCTTCCGCCAGCAGCGTCAATGCCGCTTCGCCGCACATGCGTCCCTGGCAACGGCCCATGCCGACGCGAGTCAGCGCTTTCAGGCGGTTGATCTCGTTCGCTTCGCCACCGCGGATGCAGCGCCGCAACGTGCCCGCGTCGATTTCTTCGCAGCGGCATACCGTCATGTTGTCGGGCCATTGCGCCGCGCATTGTGCCGGCGGCGCGAAGGCTGCTTCGATACCCTGGCGAAATACAGCGATACGTTGCAGGCTGCGGTCGAGGGAAGCCGCATCGCGCATGCCGGGCCCACGTGGATGCGCGATACCGAGATCGTCGAGCAGAGCCAACGCCGTGCGGCGGCCGGCGAGTTCGGCGGCGTCGGCGCCGGCGATGCCCGCACCGTCGCCGGCCAGGTAGATGCCACGCACCGAACTGCGGCCGGCGGCGTCGAGTTCGGGTAGCCAGCAGCGATTGTGGGCGTCGAAACGAAAGCGGCACCCGGCGAGATCGGCGAGTTGGGTTTCAGGCTTCAGCCCGAAGCTGATGCCGACGGCGTCGCACGCGATGGTTTCGGTCTTCGAGCCATTGGTTGGAGAACGCCATTCAATGGCAGTCACGCCTTGCTCGCCACGAATGCCGATCAGGCTCACGTCGCGTTCGATCCGCACGCCGTGCATCTTTAGCCAGCCGACGTAATAAAGCCCTTTGGCGAACGTAGCAGGTTGCCGCGCGAGTTTCGGCGCTGCTGCAATCTGTTGCGAAAGTGGGCTCGTGTCGAGCACGGCGACCACCTGCGCGCCGGCTTTCACATACTGATAGGCTACGAGATAGAGCAACGGCCCCGTGCCTGCCAGCACCACGCGCTGACCGATCGCACAGCCCTGCGCCTTTAACGCGACTTGCGCGGCGCCCAGCGTGTAGACACCCGGAAGCGTCCAGCCCGGCACCGGCAACACGCGATCGACGGCGCCGCTCGCGATGATCAGGTGCGAGAACGGCACACAGATTTCGCGCCCTGCGTGCAGCGTATCGAGCCGGCCCGGTTCACACGCCCACGCCAGCGTGTCCGGGCGATAGTCGAGATGCGCAAGAAGCGCGGCCATCGTCGTATGCAACGCGTCGGCTTTGTGCGCTTCGAAACCGTAGAGCGTTTTCTTCGAGCGCTGGAATGTACCGCTCGCGGGCGGTTGACGATAAATCTGTCCACCCCAGCGAGCGTTTTCATCCAGCACGATGGGTCTGACACCTGCGGCAACGAGTGTTTCGGCAGCGCGCACGCCGGCCGGTCCCGCGCCGACGATCACCACGCGGTGTTCGTTGCTCATTGCTTCTCTCCGTTCGCAGCCGCAGTTAGGGCAGCAGCGTCAGAATCAGAAGTAACGGCAGCGGACGAGGCAGCGTTGGCAAACCGCGTGACTACGCGCAGACCTTGCGTCACCAGCGTCGAGCACGCGCGCAAACGCAAGCCGTCTTCCGTACGCATCCAGCAGTCCTGGCATGCGCCGATCAGGCAGAAGCCGGCACGCGGCGCACCGCTGAATTCGCTTTCGCGCACGCACCGTTGCTGCATCAACACGGCAGTCAATAACGTATCGCCTTGCAAGGCAAAGACTTCATGACCGTCGATAAAAAAACTGAGCGGTTCACGCTGCGTTTCCGCGACGCGAACGAATTGTGCATCGCGTGTCGGCGCAACGGGTTCGGATGACGGCAAATTCGACGGCATGTGAGAGAGGGCAGTAGAAGACATCAGTGCTGGCCGATCAGAATCCGGTTGAGCCCATACACGCGATCGAGCAGCAGCATCGCGCCCGCGGTGATGAAGATCACCAGCGCGGAGACGGACGCCATCATCGGGTCGATCGATTCGGTCGCGTACATGTACATACGCACCGGGAGCGTGACCGTTTGCGGCGAGGTGACGAAGATCGACATCGTCAGCTCGTCGAAGCTGTTGATGAAAGCTAGCAGCCAGCCGCCGGTAATGCCCGGCAGAATCATCGGGAAGGTGATGCGGCGAAACGTGGTCCATGCGTCGGCGCCGAGCGAGTGCGCCGCATGTTCGACGCTGCGGTCGAGACCACTGACCGAGGCCAGCACGAGCCGCATCACGAACGGCGTGATGATGATCATGTGCGCGAGCACGAGCCACGCGAACGATCCCGTCGCGCCGATCAGCGCGAAGAAGCGCAGCAGTGCGATGCCGAGCACGAGGCCGGGAATCACCAGCGGCGACAGCAGTAAGCCGTTGAGGAAGCCACGGCCCGGAAAGCGCGCACGGCCGATGGCCAACGCGGCAGGCAACGCAACGATCAACGACAGCGTCGCAGAGGCGAACGCCAGCTTCAGGCTGTTGAAGAACGCCGAGATGAAGTCCGGGTAATCGAGGATCGCGCGGAACCAGCGCAGCGATACACCGTGCGTGGGCAGCGTGAGCGTTTCGTCGGGCGTGAAGGCGACCAGCACGACGATCACCAGCGGCGCGAGCACGAACGCAATGACGAGTGTGTGGAAAATCAGCGCAATGGGGCCGTTTTTTCTCATGATGATCTCGCGAGGTTCAGCCGAGGCTTCTGGTGTATTTACGTTCCAGAACCCGGTAGTAAGTGAGCATCACGATCAGATTCGCGACCAGCAACAGGAGCGCGATGGTCGCGCCGAGCGGCCAGTTCAGCGAGCCGAGGAATTCGTCGTAGACGGCGGTGGCGGCGACTTTCAGGCGCCGTCCGCCGAGCAGGCCGGGAATCGCAAACGCGCTTGCTGACAGGCCGAACACCATCAGGCTGCCCGACAGAATGCCCGGCGTGAGTTGCGGCAATACAATGCGGCGCAGGATCGTGCCGGGCGATGCCATGAGTGAAAGCGCGGCATTTTCCGTTTGCGGGTCGAGCTTCTGCAACGCGGTCCACACGGGAATCACCATGAACGGCAGCATCACGTGCACCAGTGCAATGACAATCGCGAAAGTGGTGTATTCGAGCTTGTACGGCCCGAGTCCGACGAGACCGAACGCCTGATTCACGAGACCGTTGCTGTTGAGCAGCATGCTCCAGCCGAATGCGCGCACCACGACCGAGACCAGCAGGGGCGCGAGAATGACCAGCAGGAACATCGAGCGATAGGGATCGCGCATGCGCGACAGCACGTACGCTTCGGGTGTGCCGATCACGATGCACAGCAGCGTGGTGAGAAAGGCGATGCCGAAGGTGCGCAGGAAGATCGTGTGGAAATACGACGATGTCAGCACTTCCGCATAGTTGCCGAACTGGAATGCCGCGAGCGGACCGCTCGACGGATCGAAGCGGTAGAAGGTCAGCACCAGGGTCATTACGAGCGGCACCAGCACAAGCGCTGCAAACAGCAGGAAAGCTGGTGCGCACATCAGCCACAAGGGTAAAAACGCTTGCCACGGCGCGCGGCGTGCATTGCCGGTCTTCATGCTGTTGTTGTTCGAAGCAGGCAGCGTACTAGCCATGATGCGCATCCCGTTGAATGAAGCGGATCGCCTCGCTGTTCCAGTCGACCCCGACCGCCGCGCCTTCCGGCAGCGGCTCGGTGCCTTCGTTCTGGCAGCACACCAGCATTTCGCCGAGCCGGCTGTCCATGCGATACAGCCATTGGCTGCCGAGGAAGAAGCGGCTTGTCACGGTGGCCGCCAGACGTCCCGTCTCCGGCGCGCACAGGCGCAGCTTTTCAGGGCGAATGCACAACGTCACCGCATCGCCGACGCCGATCACGCGTTCGCGCGTCGGCAGTTGCGCGGTGTGGCCGGTCTCGGCGAGATCGTGTCCGAGGTCGATGCGGATCGCGTCGCCGTCGCGTGCCACCACGGTGCCGGCCAGCATGTTCGCCTTGCCGATGAACTGCGAGACGAATCTGTTTTCGGGCCGCTCATAAGCTTCGTAGGGTGTGTCGATCTGCGTGATACGGCCTGCTTCCATCACGACTACGCGGTCGCTGATCGACAGCGCTTCGGACTGGTCGTGCGTGACCATGATGGTGGTCGTGCCAATCTTGCGTTGAATGCTGCGCAGTTCGAACTGCATGTCTTCGCGCAGCTTGGCGTCGAGATTCGACATGGGTTCGTCGAGCAGCAACACGGGCGGCGCGATCACGATCGCGCGGGCAAGCGCCACACGCTGGCGCTGACCGCCGGACAACTCGCGTGGAAAGCGGTGTGCGAGCGTATCGAGCCGCACCAGCGCCAGCGCTTCGCGTACGCGCTCCTTGCGCTCGGCTTTGTCGATGTTGCGCATCTCGAGCCCGAAGCCGACGTTGTCCGCGACGCTCATATGCGGAAAGAGCGCGTAGCTCTGAAATACGATGCCGAGGCCGCGCTTGTTCGGCTTCATGTGCGTGATGTCGTGGCCGTCGAGCGTGATGCGTCCACGTGTCGTTTCGACGAAGCCGGCGATCATCTGCAGCGTGGTGGTCTTGCCGCAGCCGGACGGCCCCAGCAGCGAAACGAACTCGCCTTTTTCAACCGACAGGTTCACGTCGGCGACCGCCTGCAGATCGCCGAACGATTTCGCTACGTCCGTGAGTGTGAGGAACGACATGATCTGGCCTTTGGATGGTTCGACACCGGTTCAATCGGCAACTGCCTCGATGGAGCCGACTCTATCCAGCCAAATTCCATGGCGTCAATTTCAAATTCCGTTTGCCGGTATAAGTTTGGAAAAAATTCCGATGAACGGAATATATTCGGTAAGACTGGTGTCAACCATTCCGTTCCATGATGTCCGGAAAATCCCTATGGTCCAGCGTGAGTTGCAAATGAAAAGGGCATACCGGGAAGATTCCATTCACGGATAATTCCCTCTATAGTGTTCCGATCAATGAAATAATCCGGAGCGCTGGAGATGAATGCTGCCACCAAACGAGATGTCGATCCGGCACTGGCTGAAGCGGGCAGTGCGCCAGGTCCCGGGATGCTGGAGCGCGCCTTCGCTGTGATCCGCGCGTTGTCCGAGGCGCAACCCGACGGCGGTCGCGTCACGCGTCTCGCGAAAGCGGTGGGTCTGACGCAAGGCACGGTGCACCGCATTCTTCACGCGCTGATCGCGGAGGGCATTGTCGAACAGGACGAGAGTTCGAAGCTGTATCGGTTGAGCGTGGATTTCTTTGCGCTTGCTGCGCAGGCCGGCAACCCGAGCGGCATGCGTACGTTGTGTCGTCCCGCGTTGTTGCGGCTGTGCGCGAGTCTTGGCGATACGATTTTCCTGCTCGTCAAAAGCAGTTTTGACGCGGTGTGTCTCGACATCTGCGAAGGGCCGTTTCCGATTCGCTCGTTCACTGGCGATATCGGCGGGCGTGTCGCATTGGGTGTCGGTCAGGGAAGTCTGGCGATTCTCGCGTTCCTGCCGGAAGCGGAGCGTGAAGAGATCATTCGTTTTAACGTGCCGCGCATTCGCGGCTATGGCGTACTCGACGAAGTGTATTTGCGCACCGAGATCGAACGCGTGCGCCAACTCGGTTACGCGGGCCGCAATAGCGGCGTGCTCGACGGCATGGCGGGCGTGGCGGTGCCGATTCTGGATCGCACCGGCGTCGCGGTGGCGGCATTGAGCGTCGGCACTCTGGCGGCGCGACTCGGCGACGATCGTTTGCCGATGGTGGTCGAATTGCTGCGACGCCAGGCCGATGCGATCGGCCCGCAAACCAATCCCTTCGATGTCGCGTTGCGCCGGCCGATGCATGGTTTGTCGCGGGCAATGACGACTGAGCGGATCACGGGGTAAGTGAGACCGGAAGAAGGCGTTGCGTCGCGGTGAACGGCAAGTAAACCGCGGCGCCCGCTAGGGTATTTGGGCTAGCAGTCTGTCATACAGCGTGGGTGGCAAGGTTACCAGGGAAGAATCGTCACCGCCTCTTGAGAATGAAACATTTTCATCTTTCCACCACGACAACTCCGGTACGGGCGTACGAAATGTTCGCTCGGCCAACAGTTCGCCATCTTTTGCGTTGTACACGCGGCCGATGTAGTCAGAATCCCCTCCGGGATTCCATCGCAGTAGGCACAGTTCGGCTGTATAACGTCCTCCATCCGAGGATGTCTTACTGCAATCACGTGCCTTTGACCTCAGGTCAGCGCTGATCCAGTAATTGACGATAATCCATAGCACGGCCGCGCTGGCAATCCGCCTGGCCCACAACGCGCCGATATGTCTGCAGCGCGCCGCTCGTCCCGTTGATTGCGAAAAAATGATGACCACCGAGCGGACGAAGCTAACCAGCACAACCAGGGCAATAAGGACGAGCGCATAGAACACCATCATGCCTTCGGAATATCCCTGCATTCCCATCATAGGTAGACCGTCATAGGTGGGTAAATCGGCACAAAACGATAATCCGAATAGACAATAAAGTCGCCACCACGCTTATGCCGCATTGCCCACTGTCGGAATGAACTGTTTTTGATGGGGTAGTAGACGTTCCCACTCACACGTCTATCCCCAACCGCAACGGGATAGTCAACGTAGGGAAGCCACGGTTGATTGAGAATCGAGGCCCCTGCACTGTAGGGAACGATAACGATTCCCTTTCGGCTCCAGTGTCCCAGATACTGTGATGCTTCGCCGGGTTTATCGGTGAAAGTGTAATTGTCCCGGACATATACATAGATGCCTTTTAACCTGGCAGCCGTAACGTCACCGTTAAATTCGGCATATGCGATAGCAGCGTAGAAGTTGAACGAACCGAGTGCCCCTGTCAGGTCGTCTGGCGTCCCTCTGTTCGTCATGTTTGAAGCAATGAACTGGCTGATTTTTTGCGAGAGAGTACTTTCGACGCCAACACGCTGAAACTGAAAATGTTTATGCAGGTTTGCAAGACTTTTTCCGCTGATTTCCCAGGTGTCGAGTTCAGCGCGACTTCGTTTGTACCGGGAGAGAGTCAGAGCAAGTTGTTGCATGGCGCCAGGGTTTCGGATCGCAGCATTGACCAATGCGTCGTACTGGTCCTTTGCTCGCCTGAAATTCAATACCCAGTCTAGCTTGATGGTGGTCGTATCGTACATGCTGGGTGGGTATGGCTTGCCGTCCTGATTGATTCCCGCTGCTTCATCGCTGTCGGTAGATGAATAGTTCAACTCGCCTGCGAACCACTTCTCCATCAGCATGGCGGATTTGAACATGAAGTTCTTGCGCATCGCGCTGGGAATCTCCTGGATGTCGAACAGCGGTATGGTCTCCGGATTTTCCGCTTGAGCGGCCGTCAGATGTTTTGGCGGATTCGGTGTATCCAGCCATTTTTTGAATCGGGCTGTTGCCTCCAGTATCGTCAGTAGTCCATCGCCAACTTCTTTTTTGTTGCGATGCTCTCTTGGGACCGATAGCGGTGGCGATTGATTACGCAGTGCCGGTGGAGTTTTGTCACTCGAAAGATTGACGTCCGGCACAATCTGACATCCGTCAGTGCCGTCGCATAGGGTCCACTTCCAAAGGACGTTGTTTGTTTTGTAGTAGGGGATTTTTTCATGGTTGGAGATAGGCATTTTTTTGCACATGAGGTTTCGGACGCCGACTGCCGGCTACTCCGCGTCGCCGTTGATTCGGGTCAGTAATCCTAACCGGACCACGAATCTCGAAAAACCTGTTTATGTCGATTCAGCGCGTGCGAGTGTGCTCCTCGCACACTCGCACACTCGCACACTCGCACACTCGCACAAAAATAACGATTCCTATGCGCCTGTAAATAAGACCCTAAACCCCACCAAACTCAGAACACCTTCACCGGCACATTCACCACCAGCCGGTACTCCATATTGTTGCCATCGGAGTAATAGCGCGAGGCGTTGTGCCACATCGCGATGAAGGTAAGCTTCGTGTCCTTGAAGCGGCCGCTCTGCAGCGTATAGCTCGGAATGAAGCCGAACTCGTGATGATGACCATGTACCGGTTCGCCGTTCTTCCAGTACAGGTTATGCAGCGGCGCCGATGCGGAAGCATTGTCCGCGGCACCCGCCGAGGCGTCCGCGCCCCAGCCATATTCGCCCCAGAACATCGCCTTGAGCCCCGGCACGCCGGCGTATTTGCCGTCGAACGTATAGCGCAATTGCAGCGACTGTTCATGCGGCGCGTTGTAGTCGACGTCCATCGAGTTGGTCAGGTAGATGCCGTTGGTTTCGTTGACGTAATCGAAGAACTGGTCGCCGAGCACCTGCTGGTAGCCGAGCAGCAGCGCGTGCGGGCCGTGCTGAGCCGAGACCGACAAACTGTACGCGTTGCTGTTGATGTGCCCCTGGCGTGACGCGCCGGTATCGTGCGTCGAATAGATGTTCGCGAGACCGCTCCATTTGATGGTGGTGGGATCGCCGAACGACTGCGCGACCGAGCCATAGTACTGACGCCAGACGTCGTCCGCCTGGTCGACGTACAGCGCCATTTCGCCGTTCTTCGCGTAGTGCCACGTACCGCCCACATAGGTCAGGCGATCGATGCGCGTACCGCCATACGAGGTGGTCAGATTGCTCAGGTTCGTGTGGCCGCGTGCGTCGACTTTGGTAAAACTGCCGGCCTCCAGCGTCGTATGAACCAGATCGTTGCTGACCATCGAGACACCGAGGAAAGTCGGCGGCAGCGCGCGGTTGTCGTGCGGCTCGAGGAACGGGTTGGTGACGATTTGCAGACCGTATTTCACGATCGTTTCCGAAATGCGTCCCTTGATGTCGTACATGCCGGGGTAAGCCCACGCGAGCTGCTGCGAACCGCCGCCGTCCTTGCCGACGTGCACCATGTTGCTGGCGCCGTTGCCGCCGTCGAGTTTGAGCGCGGCGAACAGCGATGCATCGACGCCAAAACCGACCAGGCCTTGCGTGAAGCCTGATTCGTAGTTGGCCTGAGCGCCCTGAATCCACGCATGCCGATAGATCGAAGTGGGCGCCTGGAAGTAGTCGGCGTAATTGCGAAACTGCAGGTTCAGATGGCTGTCGGCGATAAAACCCTTGCTTGCCGCCTGGCTCGACAGCGGCGCGGGTGGCGTGACAGTCTGGTCGGCTTCTGCGTTGATGACGGCGTTGGTGGTGTCGGGTTGATCGTTGCGGACCTGGCCGCCCTGGTCCGCTCTGCGTTTGCCCGGTGCGACCGCCTGCGCAGTTTGCGAGGCCGATGAAGCTTGCGACCGTGGCGTAGGAGAAGAAAACGTTTGCGCGAGTGTTTGAGTTTTCGTCGTATCGGAGGTGGGCTCCAATACGGCGTCGTCGGCGTAAGCACTCGTGCCGATGGTTAGCGCGGGCAGCGTGAATGCGCAGTAAAAGAAGGTGGCGGCACTGGTTTTTTTTGACCGGTTTTTTGTTCGGCTATCTTTCATGATGTACGTCTCTGTTATTTTGGTGAGTCTTTGGCTGGCGGTTAGCCAGTCCACGCTTATCGTTCGTCCTGCTGATGACAGGACGAACGAATCCAGCGGCGCGACGGCCCGTCGCGCCGGGGGAATACGGTTTAAATTTTCAGACGGGTTTCTTTAGCGCGCCGCCAAGGGGACTTCCTTCGGGGCGTCGCTCACGCGAATGCATGCGATGCGCGTCGCGCTCGCACCATGCGTGACGGGCTGCGGAATCTCGTTCGCGCAAGCCTCGATCGCATCCGGGCAGCGCGTGCGAAACGCGCAGCCGGAAGGCGGACTGAGCGGCGACGCAATCTCGCCGCGTAACAGCAGATGACGGCGGGCGCGTTCAACCACCGGATCGGGCACCGGCACCGCGGAAAGCAACGCCCGCGTGTACGGATGACGCGGCGTGCCATACACGTCGCGCTTGTCGCCGAATTCCATCACACGTCCCAGATACATCACCAGCACGCGGTGGCTGATCGCCTTGACGACCGCGAGATCGTGCGCGACGAACAGCAGCGACAGCGACAACTCGCGCTGCAGATCGCGCAACAGGTTGACGATCTGCGCCTGGATCGACACGTCGAGCGCCGACACCGGCTCATCGCAGATCACCAGTTGCGGCTCGCCGATCAACGCGCGCGCAATACCTACGCGCTGGCATTGGCCGCCGGAAAACTCGTGCGGATAGCGGCGCAGATGCTGTGCATTGAGACCGACGCGTTCGAGCATCGTTAGAACACGCCGCTGCACGTCGGCGCGGGCAATGTCCTGACCGTAAGTGGTTAAGGGCTCGGCGACGATCTGTTCGATCGTCATGCGCGGATCGAGCGAGGCGAGCGGGTCCTGGAAAATCATCTGCACGTCGCGACGCAAGCGCGAGGTATCGCGGCGCGCACCCGTCAGTACGGTTTCCTTGTCGAGCCAGCGCACGCTGCCGCTCGCCACCGGCGCGAGGCCGATGATCGCGCGCGCCAGGGTGGACTTGCCGCAACCCGATTCGCCGACGAGGCCCACGGTTTCGCCGCGCCGCACGCTGAACGACACGCCGTCGACCGCGCGCAGCGTCGCCTTGCCGGACCACGGAAAGCCGCCGCGCGGCACGCCGAATTGCACCTTGAGATTGTCGACCGACAGGAGCGTTGCGGGGTCCTGGTTCTGCACTTGACCCTGGCCTGCAATGGAAGTCGCGTTCATACGTGTTGTACCTCCATGATTTCCTGAACCGGCCGATGGCATGCGCGCAACGCGTCGGCGGCCGTTGGCGACACCGTGAGCGCAGGCCGCGACTCGCGGCACCTGTCGGAGCAATACGCGCAGCGCGGCGCGAATGCGCAGCCCTCGCCGACTTCGCCGGGCAGCGGCGGGTTGCCGGGAATGGTTTGCAGCGGACGGTCGTCGTCGTCAGTCAGGCGCGGCAGCGCGTTCAGCAGGCCGATCGTGTACGGATGGGTCGGTGCGGCGAACAAGGTGGCGGCGTTTGCCTGCTCGACGGTCTGGCCGGCGTACATCACCATCACGTCGTCGCACAAACCGGCCACGACGCCCATGTCGTGCGTGATCAGAATGATCGCGGTGCCGCGTTCGCGGTTCAATTCGCGCAGCAGTTCGATGATCTGCGCCTGCACGGTGACGTCGAGGGCGGTGGTCGGTTCGTCGGCGATCAGGATTTCCGGTTCGGAGAGCAACGCCATGGCGATCATCACGCGTTGCCGCATGCCGCCGGAAAACTCGTGCGGATACATGTTGATGCGCCGTGCGGCATCGGGAATACGCACCGTTTCGAGCGTTTCGATGGCGCGGCGGCGCGCTTCGCGGCGCGACATCTTGCGATGCAGTTGCAGCGTCTCGGTCATCTGCCGTTCGATCGTCAGGAACGGATTGAGCGAGGTCATCGGGTCCTGAAAAATCATGCCGATGCGGTCGCCGCGGATCCGGTTCAACCCGGCTTCGTTCATTGTCAGCAGGTTTTCGCCGCGATACTTCGCTTCACCGGACACTTTGCCGTTGCCGGCCAGCAGGCCGAGCAGCGCCATCACGGTCTGACTTTTACCCGAGCCCGATTCGCCGACAATGCCGAGCGTGCGGCCCGCTTCGAGCGAAAACGACACGCGCTGCACCGCGTCGACGGGTGCGCCCTCGCGGCGCGTGAAGCGCACGCTCAGGTCTTTGACTTCGAGTAGCGGCATGTCAGCGGTCCTTCGGATCGAATGCGTCGCGCAGACCGTCGCCGACGAAATTCACGCAATACAAGGTGACGCACAGCATCACTGCGGGGCACAGCAGCAGCCATGGCATCGATTCGAGCTTCTGAGCGCCGTCCTGAATCAGCACGCCCCAGCTCGTCATGGGTTCCTGCACGCCGAGGCCGAGGAACGACAGCACGGACTCGGTCAGCACGATGTTGGGCACGGTCACACTGGCGTACACCACCACCACGCCGAGCAGATTCGGCACGATGTGGCGCGCGATGATCGAACGCGAACTCACGCCGATGGCGCGCGCGGCGTCGATGAATTCGCGCGAGCGCAGCGACAGCGTCTGGCCGCGCACCACGCGCGCCATGTCGAGCCACGAGAACGCACTGATCGTCAGCACGACGAGATAGAACGCACGGCCGAACATCGTCATCATCAGGATCGCGATCAGCATGTAGGGGATCGCGTACATCATGTCGACGATGCGCATCATCACCGCATCGACACGGCCGCCCAGATAGCCGGCGGTGGCGCCGTACGCCACGCCGATCAGCCCCGACACGAGCGTGCCGAGCAGGCCGACTTCCAGCGACACGCGTCCGCCTTGCAACGAGCGTGCGAGCAGGTCGCGGCCGAGTTCGTCGGTGCCGAACCAGTGCATGTTTGCAAGCGTCGGCGCGAGGCTGATCGCGCTCCAGTCGCTGTCGATCGGATTGTTCGACAGAAACCACGGGCCGGCCACGCAGGCAACCACGATCAGCAGCAGGACGACAAAGCTGGCGAACGCCGCGCGATTGCGCACGAAGCGCAATGCGGCGGTGGCGAGCGGCCCGCGTGAACGCGGCGCCCTTGCAATAGCCGCGAGCGGATCGAGCGCCGCGGCAGTCGATTGAATTGAGCGGGGCATGGATCAGTACCGGATGCGCGGATCGAGCCAGGCGTACGCCAGATCGACCAGCAGATTGAACAGGACGGCGACCGCGGTGGTCAGCACGACGAGGCCGAGCACGAGGGTGTAGTCGCGGTTGATCGCACCGTTGACGACCAGTTGGCCGAGTCCGGGCAGTGCGAACACCGACTCGGTGACCACCGCGGCGGTGATCGACGAGATGCAGATCGAACCGAGCAGCGACACCACCGGCATCAGCGCGGGTTTCATCGCGTGGCGCAACACGATCGTGCGGCCCGGCAGCCCCTTGGCGCGCGCCGTGCGAATGAAGTTGCCCGACAGCACTTCGATCATGCTGCCGCGCATCACGCGCGCGATCCCGGCGACGTTGATGATGACGAGTAGCACGATCGGCAGCACGCGATAGCGCCACTCGCCTTCGCCCCAGCCGCCGGCCGGCAGCCAGCCGCGGCCTTCGGAAGTCTTCAGCAGGATCGCGAAGATCCATACCAGCACCGGTCCCAGCACGAATGGCGGCACCACGTTGCCGATATTGCCGAGCACCATCACGAAGTGATCGACGAAGCGGTCACGCCGCACCGCGGCCAGCGTGCCGAGCGTGACGCCGATCACCAGCGCGATCGGCACCGATACGCCGCCTACGCCGAGGCTCACCGGCAATGCCTTCCACACCAGATCGTTGACGCTCCAGTCGGCGTAGCGGAACGACGGACCGAGGTCGCCGTGCAGCAGCGAGCCGATGTAGTGGACGTACTGCAGCCACAGCGGTTCGTCGAGGTGATACTTGGCGTTGAGGTTCGCGAGCACGGCCGCCGACAGGTGTTTCTCCGTGTCGAACGGCCCGCCGGGGGTGAGGTGCAGCAGCAGATAGCACGCGGTGATCACGGCGAGAATCGTCGGGATCGCCCAGAGCGTGCGGCGCAGCGTGTAAGCCAGCATGACGGTGCTCCCGCGCTTAGTGCTTGATCAGATACATGTCTTGCGTGGCGCGCTGGTCGACGTAATTGGTCGACGTGTAGCCGCCCACATACGGCTTGACGAGCCGGTCCGCCGAGTACTGGAAGAGCGATACCAGCGGGTAGTCGTTCATGGCCAGATTGTGCGCCTGCGTGAGCAGGGCGGTGCGCTTCGCGTCGTCGAGCTGCTGGTTGCCTTCATCGACCAGCTTGTCGACTTGCGGGTTGCAGTAGCGCTGATCGTTCTGCACGCTGTTGCAGCGTATCAGATCGAAAAACGAGTTGGCGTCGTTGTAGTCGACGAACCAGCCGTCGCGCGAGGCCTGCACCTTGCCGTCGTGGCGCTGCTTGAGCAGTACCTTGTATTCGACGTTTTCGAGCTTGGCGGTGACGCCGAGCTTGGTGCGCCATTCCGAGGTGGCAAACAGCGCGACCTTTTTATGCAGGTCGTTGGTGTTGTAGGTGAGCGTGAACGTCAGCGGCTTCGCGTCCGAATAACCGGCGGCCTTCAGCAGATTGCGCGCGTAATCGACGCGCCTGGCCATCGGCCAGCTTGCCCAGTCAGGCGTGAAGACGCCCGCGCCTTCGGTGCCCTTGGCGATCAGGCCGTACATCGGCACTTCGCCGTCGGCGGTCAGACGCTTGGTCAGCAGGTCGCGGTCCAGCACCATTGCCAGTGCCTGGCGCACGCGTTTGTCCTTGAAGGCCGGGTCTTCGTTGTTCAGGCTGTAGTAGTAAGTCGCGATTTGCAGGCCGGTTTTCAGTTCGGAGCCGAACTGCTTGCTGACCTGCGCGTAGATGCCGGACGGAATCGAATACGTGTAGTCGAACTGGCCGGCCTGATACATACGCATTGCCGTTTCGTCGTTTTCGATCGGCAAATAGGTCACTTTCGTGATCACGACCTTGCTGGCGTTCCAGTACGTGCTGCTTTTGGATGCCACCAGGCGATTGCTCGGCTGCCAGTCGGTCAGCACATACGGACCGTTACCGACGAAGTTGCCCGGGCGGGTCCAGTCGTTGCCGAATTTGGTGACGGTCTCGCGATTGACCGGGACCATGGCCGGCATGGCGGTCAGTTGCGGGAAGAAGGCGGCGGGCACCTCGGTGGTGACTTCGAGCGTGTACGGATCGACGGCGCGCGCAGCGAGGCTCGAGAGCGGCGCTTTGCCGGCGAGGATCGCCTTGGCGTTCTTCACGAACTCGATCAGTATCGTGTATTTCGAACCGGTCTTCGGATCGAGCACGCGTTGCCATGCATAGACGAAATCAGCCGCCGTGACCGGCTGGCCATTGCTCCAGCGCGCATCGTGACGCAGCTTGAAAACCCATGTAGTCGGCCCGGTGCGCGTCCACGATTGCGCGACGCCTGGCACGATCGCGCCCGCCGCGTCGATGCGCGTCAGACCTTCGAACATGTCGAGTGCGATCGTGTCGCCGGTCCAGGATTCGATATGCGCGGGGTCGAGCGATTCGGTTTCGGACGGGACCTGGCGGGTCATCTCCTGGCTGGCGGCGAGCGTGACACCCGCAGGCACCGTGACGGCGAAGGCGGAGGACTGAAACGTAAGGACGAGCGCGGCCAGCGCCGTCGCGTAGACGAACGGGGTTTTCATCGGTTGAGATCGCAGGAAAGGTCGAGAGAAGAACGCGCTGGCGCCTGGGGCGCCCGGTTATCTGCGGTGCTCGGGCCGGGGAGGCCCTTGTTGCCCGTGTTGGTTGCGCGGCATGCAGGATTCCTTACATTTCGTAATGCAGGCAAACCCTGGCCGGATCAACCGGAAAAGGTGCCTGCTTTTTAGAACAGTCTCGGTGTGCCCACCCAGACGACCACCGACTCGATACGAGCGGTATTCGCCCAGCTATGCGGCACCGTCGATTCGTAATGCGCGCTGTCTCCCGCGTGCAACACGAACGTCTTGCCTTCCAGCGTCAACGACACTTCGCCGTTGATCACATACATAAACTCTTCACCTGCGTGCGTGGTGACTTCCGAGCGCTTTTGCCCGGGCGGCATCCTCACGAGGATCGCTTCGAGCTGACGGCCGCCCGTCAGATTGGTCAACCGTGCAAACAGATTGGCTGAGTCTGCAAAACCGAAAAACTTCAACTGATCGCCGCGGCACATCGAGCGTTCTTCGCTTGGTGTGTCGACGAAATACTGCACCGTCACCCCGAGTGCGTGGGCAATCCCGGCCAACGAAGTGATGGACGGCGATGCCAGACCGCGTTCGACTTGCGACAAAAACGGTTTGGAAATACCCGCCGCTGTTGCCGTGTCATCCAGCGTGCGCTTGAGACGTTGGCGCAGCGCGCGGATCTTACTGCCGAGTTCGAGTGCCGGATTCTTCTTTTGAATTGTCGTGACCATAGCAGGAGGAAATTAGCCCGTCAAAATTTGTTTGATATAAGTAAATATGGTTTGATTGCGGTCCAGGCCGGGGTGGCGGGCCGTTCAGCGCCCGGCCGTGCAAGGGGCCGCATTTTCGAGACAACGCTCTATGTTGCCAGAACCGAAATCAGCATCCCCCGTTTTGACCGGAATCGACCAGAAACTGAAGGTGGATACGGTAAAGAATGCTGCATATACAAGGGTATCGGCATTGATGCAAATTGAATATCAGGAGACGTTAAGGCCATGACATCAAAGACTATTTTCAGCCGCACGCGATCTCGCGGCGACGCTGCTTTTGCGTGTAACCACGGGTAATTGGCGTGGCATCAGTGAATTCCCTGAGTGACGAACCCTGGTTCTATTTGCAGAATCAGCCCCGCCTGGCGGTTGGGCGCACGTGTCTGTATCAGACGCAACGTCGGCCGCTGTTTTTTATTCCGCGTGCAGCGATCCTGCGTGGCGGAGCGTTGTCCGGCACGTTCCATCCGAACGCTCGCCGGCATGAGGATATGACCATCACTGCCGATTTTTCCCACCGCGGACATGACGGCCGCCAGATCCCCGTTTCCCGCGATGCTTTATCATTGAGCCCGTTCCGCTTGCCGGAGCGCGAGCCCGATGTGGCGTTGCGGCCCCCAAGGAGATTTCCTTCGGGGCGTATCGCGTGGCGGGCCTCCATTCCATCCCCTGGTTTTTCTGCTGGTACCGGCGCCTCAATGTGCAAATGAGCGCGCAGTTCAGTTTCCAGATGAACATGTCGATGAGCGTGCCGCCGACTACGCGCATGCATAGGCACATGCCTGCGCCGCGTCGCGCGTGGTTCATCGACCGTTTTTCCAGATCCAGTTTTTCGCGGCGCGTGGTTAGCTCACGCACCGCCGCAACCGTAAGAACAAGAGGTACATGATGAATTCGTCCAATCCGCGAGGCGCACGCGTCTCGCAGACCCGTTCGTTCTCGACGGTCTTTCTGATCGAGATGTGGGAGCGCTTTGGTTACTACGGGATGGCCGCGCTGCTGGTCCTGTTCATGATCGACAAGCTGAACTTCACCGACAGCCACGCCACGCTCACGTGGGGCGCGTTCACGGCGCTGGTGTACGCATCGCCGTCGATCGGCGGCTGGATCGGCGACAAGATTCTCGGCGCGCGCCGCACGATGATCTTCGGCGCCGGCGTGCTGGCGGCCGGCTATTTCATGCTGGCGCTGCCCAACGAGCAATTGAGCTACATGTACGCGTCGCTCGGCGTGATCGTGGTGGGCAACGGGCTGTTCAAGGCGAACGCCGCGAACCTCGTGCGCCGCATCTATGAAGGCGACGACGCGCGCATCGACAGCGCATTCACGATCTACTACATGGCGGTCAATATCGGCTCGACGGCGTCGATGCTCGCGACGCCGTGGATCAAGGACCATTGGGGCTGGCATACGGCATTTGCGGTCTGCTGCGCGGGCATGCTGCTGTCGGTGCTGAACTACTTCATCATGTTCCGCACGCTCGCGCATATCGGTTCCACGCCGGATGCAGAACCGGTCCGCTGGAAGCGCGTCGGCGCGGTCGCGCTGGGTGGGATCGTGCTCGGCACGGTGACGATGTTCGTGCTGCAGCACAAGGCGATTGCGGTGGCTTGCGTGTACACGGCGGGCGTGGCGATTCTGGCGATCTTCGGCTACATGCTGGTGAAATGCGAACGTTCGGAGCGCTCGGGTCTGGTTGCCGCGTTGATTCTGACGGCGCAGGTGATCCTGTTCTTCGTGTTCTACGTGCAGATGTCGACGTCGCTTACGCTGTTCGCGCTGCGCAACGTCGATCCGCGTTTCATGCTGTTCGGCGAGACGCTGTTCACGTGGAGCGCCGCACAATTCCAGGCGCTCAATCCGATCTGGATCATGCTGCTGAGCCCGGTGCTCGCCATGCTCTATACGAAGCTCGCGAAGAGCGGTAAAGACGTGCCGGTCGCGGTCAAGTACGCGTTCGGCTTCGCGGTGGTGGCCGCCGGTTTCTTCGTGTATGCGGCGAGCGGCAACTACGCGGTGAACGGGCGCGTGTCGTCGTGGTTCATGGTGGGCGGCTACGGTTTGTACTCGCTCGGCGAACTGCTCGTGAGCGGGCTGGGTCTCGCGATGATCGCGCGCTACGTGCCGGCGCGGATGAGCGGTTTCATGATGGGCGCTTACTTCGTGGCGACCGGCGTGTCGCAGTATCTGGGCAGCGTGGTGGCGAACTTCGCGCAGATGCCGGCGGGCGATATGGACCCGCTCGAATCGTTGCCGTTGTACGTCAAGCTGTTTACGGGCCTGGGCTGGCTCGCGGCAGTGGGTGCGCTGGTTGCCGTGCTGCTGTTGCCGCTGATGCGCAAGCTCTCGCGTGAACATCAGCGTTGCAGCGACGAAGCGCGTGAGAATGCACGGCAAACCGCTGCATTGAGCGGGGCGGTGGCGGAGTAATCACTCCCGGTAGTGCAACAAAAATGGCGCGCCTCGTATTACAGAGGCGCGCCATTTTGCGTTTTATGCGCGATTCCTTGTCGTAAATATCCGGTACGTTTCCGCTCCGCTGGCGGAGACAGAGGTAAGCTTACGGTCGATATTGGTCTTTCGACATAAGCATTTCACGGACGTTTAAGGTAACCACCCGGATGGAAATCCATATCGCGGTCGAAGGACGTCACGATCTGTCCGGACAGATCTACCGGCAGTTGCGTGCCGGCATACTCGAAGGACGTCTTGCCGGCGGCACCCGTTTGCCGTCCACGCGCGATCTCGCCACACAACTGGGCGTGTCGCGCAAAACCACCCTCGAGGCATTCGAACGCCTGCTTTCCGAGGGCTATCTGAGCGCTCGCGCCGGTTCGGGCACCTTCGTGGCCGACGGTCTGGAGCGTCTGCCGGTGGAGCGCTCGCCACACGCACTGGCCGCCGGGACGACCCGCGAGCGGGCGAAGGCGAAACCGAAATCCGCAGCGCGTGCCCAGCCGCTGTGGGAGCAGATGCCCGAGACGCTGCCATTGCCGCGGCCCACGGTGATCCCGCCGCACGATTTCGTTGGCGGCGCGACCGACAAATCGCTGTTCCCCTTCGACGTCTGGCGCCGCTGTGTGAACCACGCATTGCGAGTGCAGGCGCGCGGTCCAGGCACGTATCGCGACGTGGCCGGCGAACAGGAATTGCGCCTCGCGATTGCGCGCTACCTGGCGTTCAACCGGGCAGTCGCGAGCAACTGGGACGACGTGATCGTCACGCAAGGCGCGCAGCACGCGCTCGATCTGATTGCGCGCATCACATTGCGGCCCGGCGAAATCGCGGCACTCGAAGACCCTGGCTATCCGCCGGTTCAGGCGTGCTTCACGGCGACGGGCGCGCGCGTGGTGCCGGTGCCGGTGGACGCCGAAGGCCTGATCGTGAGCAAGCTCCCGGACAAGGCGCGGCTCGTCTACGTGACGCCCTCGCATCAATTTCCGCTCGGCATGCCGATGAGTCTGGAGCGGCGCGTCGAGTTGCTCGAATGGGCGCAGAAACGCGGCGCCGTGATCATCGAGGACGATTACGACTGCGAGTACCGCTTCGAAGGCCGGCCGATGGAGCCGCTGAAGAGTCTCGACCGCGCCGGTCTCGTCGCCTACGTGGGCACGTTTTCGAAGACGATTTTTCCGGAGTTGCGGATCGGCTACGTGGTGCCGCCGGCCTCGCTCTATGGTCCGCTCCTCAAGGCCCGCCAGATCGCCGACTGTCACGGCTGCACCCTCACGCAAACCGCGCTCGCGACCTTCATGCTCAACGGCGACTTCGCCAAGCATCTGCGGCGCATGCACAAGACCTATGCGGCACGCCGTGCGATGCTGCTGACGCATCTGCAGAGTGAGCTCGCGCCGTGGTTCGAACCGATCGTGCCGACCGCCGGCATCCATATGGCGACGTGGCTGAAGGCGCCGTTTACCGAGGAGGCGGTAGTGAGCGCCGCGCGCGAAGCGTCGATCGGTTTGTATGGACTCGCGCCGTTTTATCAGCGCAAGAAGCCGCAGTCCGGTTTGATGTTCGGCTACGGCAACATCGCTGTCGAACATATCGACTCGGCGCTCACGAAGCTCGCCGGTATCCTGCCGCACCTCACGCGCTGACAGCCAGGAACGCGCATTAAAATTACTTAAACCTATCTATAGCCATACAAATCGTTGTCATAAAGCGACCGTAACCTTGCGTCTCTGTAATTGTTTGTAAGACATTGCCGGCCCGGATGGACCGGCACGACAACACGACAAATCAGAGGATGGTAGGGATGCGAGCAACGTTTATGGCAGGAAAGAGGATGCGCAAACTTCGCGCGGCCAGCGCCCTGGGGACATTAGGCGCACTGAGCGCGATCGGCATCACGGCATGCAGCAGCAGCGATATCGATACACCGCAGTCGCAGCCGCAGGTGGCGAACGGTACGAAGGCGACGCTCGCGTTGCTGGAAACCACCGACATTCACACCAATCTCCTGAGCTACGATTACTACAAGCTGGCAGAAGACAAGTCGCTTGGCCTCGAGCGCACGGCGACGCTGATCGCGGCGGCGCGCAAGGAGTTCCCGAACACAATGTTGCTCGACGACGGCGACACGATCCAGGGCACCGCGCTCGCCGACTACCAGGCGCAGGTCGCGCCGATCGATTGCAAGACGACGCTCGGCGTCTACAAGGTGATGAACCTGCTGAAGTACGACGCGGGCACGATCGGCAATCACGAATTCAACTACGGCCTGCCGTTCCTTGCGCAAGTCACCGGCAACGCGTTCGACGTGCCGAACATGAGCCCGGTCGCATCGCAACCGGCGTGCGCGGGGCCGAACTTTCCGCTGGTGCTCTCCAACGTGCTCGGCGCGAAATCGCAGCAGCCGATTTTCAAGCCGTACACGATCCTCGAACGCACGCTCACGGCCACGACGCCCGACGGCAAGACCGTCAGCGCGCCGGTGAAAATCGGCGTGATCGGCTTCACGCCGCCCGCGATCATGGCGTGGGATAAACGCTGGCTCGACGGCAACGTCTACACCCAGGGGCTGGTGGAAAGTGCGTCGAAGTACGTGCCGGAAATGAAGGCCAACGGCGCGCAGATCATCGTGGCGATGTCGCATGGCGGTCTCGACAATTCGACCTATTCGCCGTCGATGGAAAACGGCAGCTACTATCTCTCGCAGGTGCCCGGCATCGACGCGATGCTGATCGGCCACTCGCATCAGGTATTCCCCGACAAGAACAGCACGGTCACGCAATTCAATCTGCCGGGCGTCGACAAGGTGAAGGGCACCGTCAACGGCGTGCCGACCGTGATGGCGAATTTCTGGGGCAAGCATCTCGGCGTGATCAAACTCGCGCTGAACTACACGAACGGGACGTGGACGGTGGACCGCAATTCGAGCACGGCGGAAGCGCGCTCGATCCAGAACGCGGATAACAGCTACGTGGCAGTCGATCCGGCGATTTCGCAGGCGATCGCGGCCGAACACAGCGCGACCATCAATTATGTGAAAACGCCGATCGGCACGACCGATTTCCGCATGAGCACGTATTTCGCGGATGTGGGCGACGTGTCGGCCATCGAGATCGTCAACCAGGCCCAGGCTGCCTACGTGCAGGACTACATTGCCGCGAATCTGCCGCAATATGCGGGCATTCCGGTGTTGTCGGTGAGCGCGCCGTTCAAGAGCGGCTTCGGCGGCGGTAACGATTTCACTGACGTTTCGCAAGGCAACGTTGCGATCAACAATGCCGCCGACCTCTACCTGTATCCGAACACGATCTACGCGGTGAAGGTGACGGGCGCCGATCTGAAGGCGTGGCTCGAAACCGCGGCGAAGCGCTTCAACAAGATCGATCCGGCCAATACCGCTGCGCAGGCGCTGGTCAGCACCTACCCGGGCTATAACTTCGACATGATCACGTCGAAGGATTTCAGCTACGAAATCGACGTGACGCAGGCAGTCGGCAGCCGGATCCGCAACCTGAAATATCAGGGCGCGGCGATCTCGGATACACAGTCGTTCATCGTCGCCACCAACAACTATCGCGCGAGCGGCGGTGGCAATTTCCCCGGTCTGGATGGCAGCAAGACGATTTACGCGTCGCCGGATGCAAGCCGCGACGTTCTGATTGCCTACATCAAGAAAGTGCAGGCCATCAAGGCGGCGAACAACGGCAGCGACCGTAGCTGGCGCTTCACGAAGGTGGCGACCGCCGGGCAGGTGACGTTCAAGGCGGCGCCGAACCTGGTCGCGCTCGCGCAAACCTACGGCATCACCAACGTCACCCAGCTCCAGACCGACGACGGCACCGGCAAGGGCCTCGCGGTCTACGCGGTGGACCTCAACCAATGAAGGCGCGCTTCTCTTTGCTGCCGGCGGCCGTGGCGGCGACCGTCGCGGTGGCCGTGGCGATCGCCGCCGGTACGTTCGCCACGGTTACGCTCACGCGCGTGGCGACACCCGTATCCAGCGTGCAGATCGACGATTGGCGGATGCAGGGCACGGCTACGCACGCGGCATGGCCGGTGTGGCGGCTGCGGCTTGCCGCGGCATTCGGCAACGCGGCGGCGCGCGAGGCGCTCGCCGACGTGCTGACGAGTTCGGCGCAACTCGACGAACGGCGCGAAGGCGTCGAGCTGTATCGGCAACTTGCGCTCGACGGTGTGCCGGGAGCGGGAGCCACGCTCGGACATCTGCTGTTGCGCGGACTGCCTGGCATCGAGCCGGATTACGTGGAAAGCCGTCGCTGGTTGAGCGAATCCGCATCGCATGATCCGCAGGCTGCCTACGATCTGTCGACGCTTTATCGCAACGGCTACGGCGTCGCGCGCGATCCCCGTCTTGCGATTCGCTGGCTGGAACAGGCGGCGCAAGCGGGTGTGCCGCTCGCGCAATTCCAGCTTGCCAACGAGTACTGTTTCGGCACGACGCTGCCGCACGACGACGTCCTGGCGCTGCAATGGCTGACACGCGCGGCCAATGCGGAGTTACCCGAGGCCAATCTGGCGCTGGCGATCGCGTATCGCAACGGCGAACTCGGCATGGCGCGCGACGAAGACGAGTACTGGGCCCACGTAAAAGAGAGCGAGCACGATCTGAAGCACGTCAGCCGGCTCTGATCGCGCGTTGAAGCGGCCTGCGATTTTCTGTCGCAGAGCAATCTTAGCCGCCCCTGCAGAGATTTTCGCTGCAGGGGGCGTGTTTTTTCTGCCGCATGAATCGGCATCGCGAGCGCGCGCAAGCACGACGATCCGGCGATCGAGCTGCTTCGATTCGCGATCCGCCGGCCATCGTCCGGTGCCGAAAGTGCCTCTATTCATGCATCGAAATGACCTGTAACGCACGTTACGCGTTGGTGTTGTGGACCTCCCCGACGCACGTTTACCCGCTAAAACAAGGATCAAAATGTGTTGCGGAGTCTGCGCCGCGCAACAAACCTTCGCTGTTATACACAAAAGATTCGCGCAAATCGTATTAGCGCTTGTAGAATCCGGCGTTGAAGCGTGCACATACCGTGTGCGCTTCGTGCAATTCACTGACCACTACAGGTAGGAGAAACATGCCGACTTCCGCAAAAAAGGTGGCCAAGAAGGCTGCTGCCCCGGTACCGACCAAGAAGGTTGCTGCAAAGAAAGTTCCTGCGAAGAAAGCCGTCGCAGCTAAGAAGGTCGCCGTGAAGGCGTCCAGCGCTCCGTCGCCGATCAAGGACACCTTCACGAAGGCCTCGCTGGCTGCTCACGTCGCTGAACGCGCTGCTGTTGAACCGAAGGCTGCCAAGGCTGTGCTGGCCGCGCTCGAAGACACGATCCTCGGCGCAGTGCACAAGAAGGGCGCTGGCGAATTCACGCTGTCGGGTCTTCTGAAGATCGTCGTGCAAGCTGTGCCGGCGAAGAAGAAGCGCTTCGGCAAAGACCCGTTCTCGGGCGAAGAGCGTTGGTTCCCGGCCAAGCCGGCTAGCGTGCGCATCAAGGCACGTCCGCTGAAGAAGCTGAAAGACGCAGCAGCAGGCTGATCGTGCTTCATGCGTTGCCGCGGGTTTTGAGCGTGGGTTTTTAACGGTGGGTTTTTAGCCGTATGCTTTTAACCGTGCGTGTTTAACCGTGCGCTTTTAACCGTGGTTAACGTTTGAGCCGACCCGCAGTGCAAGTTGTCAGAATCCCCGTGGATGCGAATCCACGGGGATTTTTTTATGCACGTTCCCAGCGTTTTGCGAGTTTGCCGGAAACGCGCGGCGAAGCCGGCGCGCGTTCGGCTCCACTTCGCGGGCGGCGTGTGTCCGGTTTTGCGCCGGCCGCCGACCGCTGCCGCCCGCCCGCCACGGTGCTCCTTTTGCACCGTACTAGCGCATCATGTGCCGCCGCAGTACGATGACAACGAGGCCATGCCGGTCGGGATGCGCTCTTAGCGTGCATGCACTGTGTCTGGCACGCGAAAAAGCACAATGGCATAGCGCTTGCTTCAACGATTGTCGAACACCGAATGCGCAGCGCATTCGCCTTCTATCCGACAACAAGAGCGGGGCGTGACATGCGATGCTATGACGAGATGCGTCATCATGACGATGCCGTGCGGCCACACTACGCGCGTTTTGAGCGGTGGCTGGTGAAGCAGGGCAACGAGGCGATCGCACGCAAGCGTGCGGAAGCCGACCTGCTGTTTCGCCGGGTCGGTATCACCTTCGCGGTGAACGGCGATTTGTCCGGCACCGAGCGGCTGATCCCTTTCGATCTGATTCCGCGCATCATTCCGCGCAGCGAATGGCAGACGCTGGAGGCCGGTTTGCGCCAGCGGGTGCAGGCGCTCAATCTGTTTATCCACGACGTCTATCACGATCGCAACATCGTGCGCGCCGGCATCGTGCCGGCCGAACAGGTCTATACCAACGCGCAATACCGGCCGGAAATGCAGGGCGTGAATGTGCCGCTCGGTGTTTACGCGCATATCGCCGGCGTCGATGTGGTGCGCGCGGGCGACGAGGGCGAGTTCTACGTGCTCGAAGACAACCTGCGCGTGCCGTCGGGTGTGTCCTACATGCTGGAAAACCGCAAGATGATGATGCGGCTTTTCCCCGAGCTATTCGTGCAGAACCGCATCGCGCCGGTCGCGCATTATCCCGACCTGCTGCTCGACACGCTGCGCTCGGTCGCGCCCGAAGGCGTCGACGATCCGGTCGTGGTGGTGCTCACGCCGGGCATGTACAACTCCGCGTATTTCGAGCACACCTTCCTCGCGCAGCAGATGGGCGTCGAACTGGTGGAAGGCAAGGATCTGTTCGTCGACGACAACTATGTGTTCATGCGCACTACGCAAGGGCCGAAGCGCGTCGACGTAATCTACCGCCGTGTGGACGACGATTTTCTCGACCCGCTCGCCTTCCGCAACGATTCGGCACTGGGCGTGCCGGGTCTGCTGACCGCCTATCGCGCCGGACGTGTCGCGCTGGCGAACGCCATGGGCACCGGTATCGCCGACGACAAATCGATCTACCCCTACGTGCCGGACATGGTCGAGTTCTACCTCGGCGAGAAACCGATCCTCAACAACGTGCCCACGTTCCAGTGCCGCAAGCCCGACGATCTCGCGTACACGCTCGCGCATCTGCCCGAGCTGGTCGTGAAGGAAGTGCACGGCGCGGGCGGCTACGGGATGCTGGTGGGGCCGGCGTCCACCAAAGCCGAAATCGAATCGTTCCGCGAACGCCTGATTGCGCGGCCGGCGGGTTATATCGCGCAGCCTACGCTCGCGTTGTCGGCGTGTCCGACGTTCGTCGAATCCGGTATTGCGCCGCGCCATATCGACTTGCGCCCCTTCGTGCTGTCCGGCAAGAGCGTGACGATGTGCGCGGGGGGGCTTACGCGCGTGGCCTTGCAGGAGGGCTCGCTCGTCGTCAATTCGTCGCAGGGAGGCGGGACCAAAGATACGTGGATGGTCGACTGACGCGATTGCTCAGGTAACCGCTCATGCAGTCATTCCTGTAGCGATGCAGGCAACCGCGACCGCAGCCTAACGCACCGGCAGACGCATCGAACTGTCGCCGGCGCACACGGATAACCGGCGCGGACCTTTTACTTATGCAAAGGTCTCGCGTCATCAGATACGGAACGCCGTCATGCTAAGCCGAACCGCCGATCACCTCTTCTGGATGGCCCGCTACATGGAGCGCGCGGAGAACACCGCCCGCATGCTCGACATCAACCTGAAGGCGTTGCTGTTGCCGCAAACGCCCGACCAGGAGGCGCGCGCGCAACGCTCGGTGCTGCGCATCTCCGAACTCGAAACCGCCTTCGCACAACGCTACGACGAACCGACCCGCGAACATGTGCTCGATTTCATGGTGGCCGATGCGACCAATCCGTCGAGTATTCACTCGTGTTTGCAGGCCGCGCGTGAAAACGCCCGCGCCGTGCGCGGCACCTTGACGACCGAATGGTGGGAAACCATCAACGACACCTGGCTCGAATTCAACGAACGGAGCCAGGCGGGTCAGGCCGTGAGCAATCCGGGCGCGCTTTTCGAGTGGGTGAAATTCCGCTCTCACCTGTCACGCGGCGTGACGATCGGCACCGCGTTGCAGGACGACGCGTTCTTCTTCACGCAGCTCGGCACTTTCCTCGAACGGGCCGACAACACCGCGCGGATTCTCGACGTGCGCTTTGCCGACGTCGAGCCGAATTCACGCGATGCCGCGCGCCAGCTCGAAGACTTTTACTACTGGACCTCGATTCTCAGTTCGGTGTCGGCGCTGGAGATTTATCGCAAGGTGTATCGCGACGTCGTCACGCCGGCGCGGGTGGTCGAACTGATGATCCTGAACCAGCAGATGCCGCGCTCGCTGCTCGCGTCGCTCGAAGGCGTCTGCGCGAATCTGGCGATGCTGCGCACGCCGGGCTCGAACCAGTGCGAACGGTTTGCCGGCAAGCTGCGCGCCGAACTGGTGTATTCCGACATCCGGCAGATTTTCGAAGCCGGCCTGCACGCCTATCTGACGCAGTTCCTGGCTCGCGTGTTCGAGCTCGGTAATCTGGTTGCGCGTACCTATCTGATGCTGCCAGTCGCCTGACGGAGTTTTATATGTACCTGACGATCCGCCACGACACGTCCTATCGTTACGAAGCGACTGTCCATTATTCGATCCAGCAATTGCGCCTGACGCCGGCAAGCGGCGCCTCGCAGGTGGTGCGGCGCTGGAGCATCGATGCACCCGGCAAGCTCGACGCCACCTTCGACGCCTACGGCAATGTGCTGCATACGCTCGTCATCAACAAGCCGCACGGCGAGATTCGTCTGCATGTAGCGGGCGAAGTGGACACGATCCCGCTGAAGGACGGCCAGTTGCCCGACGCGGTCGGCCCGATCCCGCTCGAGCATTTCACCTGTTCGACGCGTCTCACCGAGGCCGACGCGGCAATCCGCGAACTGGCCGAATCGGTGCCGAGCCTCGCGAGTTCGAGCAATCTGATCGCCTTGTCCGAGCAGATCGTGCAGCGCGTGAAGTACAACCCGGGCATTACCGAAGTCACCAGCACGGCCGCGCAGGCGCTCGCGCTCGGCAACGGCGTGTGCCAGGACCACGCGCATCTGATGCTGGCCTGCTGTCGCGCGCGCGGCATTCCGGCGCGTTACGTGAGCGGCTACATCGAGCCCGGCGACGTCGAGCACGGAGCGAGCCACGCGTGGGTCGACGTATGGCTCGACGGCAAGGGCTGGATCTCCATCGACGTCACGCACGCCGCGTTTGCCAGCGAGATCTACTGCCGGCTCGCCGTGGCGCGCGACTACGAAGCCGCCGCGCCGGTGCGCGGCCGGCGTATCGGCGGGCTGGAAGAGCAACTGAAGGTGTCCGTCACGGTCAGCACGCAGTTGTCGCAATAGAGGAGCGGCAGGGTGGGTGGCCAACAGGGCTTCAGGGCCGCTGCCAGGGCACCTGACAGGCCGTTCAGAGCCAGAGCCTTAGCCCTGCTCACCGCAGGGCGGCTAGCGGCTCTGGCGAGGGACCTGAATGAGCGTCAACCCGCATAGCGCTTCAGATTGAGCCCGCACGCGCCGTAATAGGGGTATGGCGCATGCGCGCGGCATTACAATAGCGCCGTTCTGTCGTTTTTCGCGGGTACCTTTCCTTATGACTTACTGTGTCGCGATGGCCGTCGACGACGGGCTCGTGTTCCTCTCGGACACGCGCACCAATGCGGGCGTCGATCACATCAGCACCGCACGCAAGATGTCGGTGTTCGAGCAGCCTGGCGAACGCATGCTCGTGCTGCTGGGCGCCGGCAATCTGTCGCTCACGCAAGCGGTGCTGCACGAGCTGTCCGAGCCTGCCGATCCCTCGCTGCCCACGCTCTGGAACGCGCCCACCATGGCCGACGCGGCCCGCGTGATCGGCCGCGCGGTGCGTTGTGTGCATCAGCGCGAGGCCGAGGCGTTGCATGAATTCGGCGTCGACTTCAATTGCAGCTTCATTCTCGGCGGCCAGATCGCGGGCAACCGGCCGCGCCTGTTCATGATCTACGCGGCGGGAAATTTCATCGAAGCGTCGGCCGTGAACCCGTATTTCCAGATCGGCGAGGCCAAGTACGGCAAGCCGATCATCGACCGCGTGCTCACCCCGTCCACGCCGCTCGACGAAGCCGCCAAGTGCGCGTTGATTTCGATGGATTCGACGCTGCGCTCGAATCTGTCGGTGGGATTGCCGCTCGATCTGCTGGTCTACGAGAAGGACGCGCTGCAGGTCACGCGCTTCGTTTCGATCGATCACGACAATGCGTACTTCGAGATGATTCATCGTACGTGGGGCGAGCGGCTGCGTCAGGTGTTCGGCGAGATTCCCGATCCGGACTGGCAGGATTCGCCCAATGTGCCGCTATTGCAGCGCGAGCGGGCGTTGGTGCTGCATCGTGCGCCGGTGGGGGTGGACGGCGTGGAGCATGAGCTCGACGCGAAGCCCGCACAGACCCTGGCACAGGCGGAGAAGGGCAAGGCCCAGCGGCGCTAGGCGGTTCAGGGCAACGCTCGGGGCTGCGCGGTGCCGGGTTACGTCGCGCGTATCGGACCAGCAAACCATCAGACGAAAAAAAACCAGCCACAGGCTTGGCGCCCGTGGCTGGTTTTCAAACTGCGTGTTGCTTCAGCAGTTCCGTCAAGTTCGATTAGAACTTGTGGCGGATACCCAGGCTGACGATCGTCTGGTTGATGCTGCTGGAGTTGAAGCCATAGTCAGCAACCGAAGCCACTGCCGTGACGATGTTGCCAGCTGCATTGCGCTGGTTGCCGTTAGCATGTTGCCATGCACCGACCAGATAGACGTCCGTGCGCTTCGACAGGTTGTAGTCGCCGCCCAGCGAAATCTGATGGTACGTCGCGGTCGCATCGCCGTTGCCGTGCGTGTACGTGTAGCCCAAGCCCAGCAATGCTGCCGGCGTTACCTGGTAGTTCACGAAACCAGCACCGACGTTGTACTTCTCAGTCGTCGAGAAGCCCGATGCTGCGTCCGGCTTGTACTGAACATTGCTGTAACGCAGGCCGGCCGTGACAGGGCCAACCACGTATTGCGCTGCCACCGAAGCGATACCGATCGACTTGGCCGTTTCGTATGCGCTGTTCTCGAGGCCGCCGTCGAACGTACCGTCCGAAGTGCCACCCCACGTCGTACGCGGCACTGCGCTAGCTGCGTTGTCCATGCGGAAGTAGCCGGCTGCAATGCTGAACGGACCCGTTGCGTACGTTGCCGCGCCTGCCCACGATTGACCCGAACCCGTTTGGCCTGCGACGCCGCCCAGCGCGTACATGCCTTCGAACTGGAAGCCGCTCCACACCGGCGAGGTGTACTTGATTGCGTTGTTCGTGCGCGAGCTGTTGTCGTTGTTGTCAACGTCGCCTGCGGTCGTGAACGTGCTGCCCCAGTAGTTGTCAGCCGTCAGCGGCTGAACCAGGTCGACCAGCGGATCGTACTGGCGGCCGAGCGTGACCGTGCCCCACTGATCGCCAGTCAGGCCGACGTAGGCTTGACGGCCGAACATCTTGCCGCCCTGGCCGAGTGCGCCGTTATTCGGGTTGAAGCCGTTTTCCAACTGGAAGATCGCCTTCAGGCCACCGCCCAGGTCTTCCGTACCCTTCACGCCCCAACGGTTGCCTTGAAGGTTGCCTGCAGCCATGTTGTACAGGCTCTTGCCGCCAACGTTGGATACGTATTGGATCGAGTCATCCAGCACGCCGTACAGGGTAACGCTGCTTTGAGCATGTGCCACGCCGGTGACGCCCAGAAGCGCCAGCGAGAGGGTAGACAGTGCGATTCGTTTCATCCATTTCTCCACGCAGATGATTAGTTTCGTTGTTGCGGAAAGGAGAATAGCTCACTGCCTCAATCGGTAAGAACAGGAAAAAAAAGAATGTCTCTAAAAAGTGACAAACGTCGCAAAGCCTTGTATTTAAAGCCCGTTAACGATTATTGCTGTTTCCGCAATATTGATTCGTTGACTGGGCATTATTGTTGTTTCGTTGATAGTGAAGGCTTCGGTACTCTCAATTTGGACACTTGTTTGAATGGCCTTTGTAATTTAGTCGTCTAACGGTTCTCGCCGTTTTGTGGCGTCCATATAAAAATGAGATCGCGTTTTCGCTTGACGGGCGCGCCCCGGTCGTCATTTGCGACGCGATGGCCGTTATCGCCCCCCGTTGCGGCGTGCCACGGCGGCCGCCGCCAGCCCCGCTGCCGCGGCCATCAGCACCGAGGTCCACGGATGTCGTTTGACATAGCGATCGGCCGCGACGGCCGTGCGTCCCGCTTCGACCAGCGTCACGGCGGCGACGCGTGTTGCCTGCGCTTCGGCACGAACGACGGTGCGGCCGACCTTGACCGCGGTCGCCCGCGCCGAAGCCTTCTTGTGCGATTCCACCCGCGGCAAAGCCGGCGCCGAAGCGGTCGCAGCAAGCGCCGCGGTGGCTGCGGCGCCCGTTGCCGCAGGGGCGCTCGCGGCGCCTGATTCACGGTCTTGGACGCGCGGTTGCGCATCGGCCGAAACCGTCGATGCCGCCAGCACCGAAGCAAGCTTGGCACGGCTGCCCGGCGGCGACTCTTCCTGCATCCCCCACCCGCCGCGTGGATCGTGCATGCGCCCGCGCGCTGCTGAAAACTCCGCGCCGAGCAGGAGTACGGCGGCCGAGAAGTACAGCCACATCAGCAACACGGCGAGCGAGCCGGCCGCGCCGAACGAACTGGCCATTCCGGCGTGCGCGATATACAGCGCGAACAGTTTTTTGCCCGCCGAGAACAGCACGGCCGCGACGACTCCACCGACAAATGCATCGCGCCACTGCACCTTGGCGTCGGGCAAAAACTTCAGCAGGCCGGCAAAGGCGAACGCCAGCACCAGCAGGCCGACCCCGAGTTGCAGCAGGTTGCCGATCACCACATAGGGCGAGTTCCCCCACAGCCATTTGCCGATGAACGTGATGACCGTATCGAGCACCAGCGAGACGATCAGCAGGAACGCCACGCCGAGCACGAGGCCGAACGAAATCAGGCGCACGCGCACCATCGCGATCACGCTCGACGAGCGCGGCCCCGTGTACGGCCACACCATATTGAGTGCGCTATTGAGCGACGAGAAGGTCGCCGAGGCGCCGATTGCCAGCATCGTGAATGAAATGACGGCCGCGACGCCCCCGGCGCTGCCGCTGTGATGAGCGTTCTCGACGATCGTCTGCACGCCCGCGGCGGCCTGGTCGCCGAGCAGGCCGTGAATGTGGGTGAACAGCTCGCCGCGCGCGGCTTCGGCGCCGAAGAACCAGCCGGCTACGGCGATCACCATGACCAGCGTGGGCGCGAGCGAGAAGGCCGCATAGAAGGCGATGCTGGCGGCCATGGCCGCGCAACGGTCGTCGGCAAACTGTTTGAATGCGCCGATTGCCCAATTGGCCTGCTTGCGGGCCACCAGCTGAAGGTTTTCGGCGGAAAGCGTGTCGATGTCCATGGTCGTTTTCTCAATGGGATACTGGCGCCGGATGCACCGTGTGCGTGCCGTTGAGGTGGCATCGACGCAGTCTTCGCATCGACACCTTTCGCAAACCCTGTGCCTGTCACTATAACAAGCGCTGCTTGCGTCCGCGCGTGATGTGCCGCAAGCAGGTGTGCCGGTAGAATGCCGATGGACCTTCACACTTTGATCACTATGCACTCGCACGAACCCGTAAAACAGCTGGACGTCATTCCTGCGGAACAATTGAGCGCGCATTTGCCGGCGCATGTCGTCGAGAATTTGCCGGCTCAGGGCGTGACCGTATTTGCCGTTAGCGATGACGCTTCCGATACCGCCGAGTTCAGCGCGCGCTACGGCTTCGGCCTTGAGGACTGCGCCAATACGATCGTGATCCGCTACAAGAAAGAGGGCGCCGAGCACTACGCGGCGCTGGTCTCGCTAGGTTCGCTGCGCCTCGACATCAATGGCGCGGTGAAGGCGGCGCTGGGCGCGCAGCGTCTTTCGTTCGCCAAGCGGGAGGCCGCGGTGGAGCATAGCGGGATGGAGTTCGGAGGAATCACGGCCTTCGGCTTGCCGGACGGCTGGCGCATTCTCGTCGACACCGCAGTCATGGAACGTGCTCAGATCGTAATGGGAGCAGGCGTGCGGGCCGCCAAGTTGCTGTTGGCGCCCAAGGTGCTGCAGCAGTGGCCGCGGTGTGAAGTTGCCGCGCTGGCGCTGCCGCCCGGGTGAGTTGTTTGCAACGCGGTATTCAACCCGATCTTCAACTCGGCCTTGCGCACGGCGGTTGACGCGGTGGCCCAAGCTACGACTAAAGCGGCGCGCGCCGATGAAGAAGGGCGCCGTTTCCTGATATCTCAACGCCGGCCTGGGTCAGCAAGCGCAGGCTGCGCTCCGACAGATTTTTCACACGCAATTGCTTGCCGGCTTTCCGGTAGCGTTCGACCAGTCCCTGCAGCGCGGCCAATGCGGAATGGTCCGCGAGCATCAGATGGCTGCAGTCAACCGTGATGTCGCCTGGATCTTTGAGCGGGTCGAATAGCTCGTGAAAGCGGGTGGTCGACGCAAAAAACAACGTGCCGCGCGGAACGTAGGTTTTGTCGCCGCCGCGTTCTTCGATATGAGCATGAATTTCGCGGGCATGTTGCCAGGCGAAATTGAGCGCGGCGATTACGATGCCGCACAACACGGCGATCGCGAGATCGGAGAACACGGTGATGACGGTGACGGCAACGATGACCAGCGCGTCGTTGCGCGGCACCTTGCCCAATACCCGCAGCGAGCCCCATGCGAAGGTCTGCTGCGCCACCACGAACATCACGCCGACCAGCGCCGCCAACGGAATCCGTTCGATCAGCGGCGATAAAAACAGAATGAACATCAGGATCATCACGCCGCTGACGATGCCCGACAGCCGCGAGCGGCCACCCGAATTCAGATTGATCATGGTCTGCCCGATCATCGCGCAGCCGCCCATGCCGCCGAACAGGCCCGAGGCGATATTCGCCGCGCCCAACGCCAGACATTCGCGATTCGGCTGACCGCGGGTTTCGGTGATCTCGTCGGTCAGGTTGAAAGTCAGCAGTGTTTCCAGCAAACCGACGATCGCCATCAGCAACGCGTAGGGCAGCACCACATGCAGTGTGTCGAGATTCATCGGCACGCTGGGAAAATGCAGGCCCGGCAGGCCGCCTGCGATGTGGGCCATGTCGCCGAGCGTACGCGCGGGCAGGTGCAAAAGCTGACTGAAGAGCCCCACGCCGACGATCGCCACCAGCGCGGGCGGCGCGGCGCGTGTGAGCCGCGGCAGCAGATAGACGATCAGCATCGTGAGCGCGACGAGGCCGCACATCATCAGCAACGCGCTGCCGTGCAGCCATTGTTCGCCTTGCGGCGTGCTTTGTCTGAAGTGCGCCAGTTGCGCCATCGCAATGATGATCGCGAGCCCGTTGACGAAACCGAGCATCACCGGATGCGGCACTATGCGGATCAGCTTGCCTAGCCGCAACGCGCCGAACAGCACCATCAGGATGCCGCTGAGCATGACCGTGGCAAGCAGATACTGCGCGCCGTGCTGCACGACCAGCGCCACGATCACCACGGCCATCGAACCGGCCGCGCCGGAGATCATGCCGGGCCGCCCGCCGAATAGCGCCGTGATCGTGCAGATGAAGAAGGCGCCGTACAGACCCATCAACGGATTGAGGTGGGCGACCAGCGCGAAGGCGATGCATTCCGGCACCAGCGCGAACGACGAGGTGAGACCCGCGAGGACATTGCTCTTGATGCCGGGAAGATTGGCGAGCCAACCGTGAGTGGGACTAGCGGTGTTCATCTGAAGGGAGCGGTAATTGCGGGTTGCGCGCGGCGGCTGTGCGGTGCGCTATCGACGTGTAAAAAGTGGCGTGCCGTCGCGTCCATACGCGGACACCGTCCGCGAGCGGTCGGCGAAGTGGGAAGCCGGGGCAAACAGCGTGGCGATACACGAGGCGCCAGACAGAACATATGTCGTGGCGAAGGCGGAGCAGTGGCCAGCCAGGATTGCAAAACGGGTGAATTTTACAGCAGTACGGTCAATGTGACCCGGCGAGGCGGGCAGAGCCGTGACGATGGCGCGGATGATGCCGCCACATGGAGACGTCACGCAGCCGCTTGCGCGACTGCGCGACTGCGTGACTGCGTGACTGCGTGACTGCGTCTGACTGTCTTTAGCGAGCGGCGCTTGCTCAGATGATCAGACGTGAGACCTTGGTGCCTTCGAGCGATACACCGGCCATCAGGCCGCCGTTCGTCAGTACAAACGCTTCGACCGGGCTGGTCGCGGTCGAAGTATCGACCGCGCCGTTCGCGCCGACCTTCAGCACGGCGACCGTTGCATCGGCGCCGGCTGCCCACCCCTGGCTGCCGAGGAATTTATCCAGCGCCTCTTGCGTCATGAACAGAAACACGAGCGCCTTGGACTGCGCGCCGATCTGCAAACCGAACGAGCCCGCGACGGTGCTGTAGTAGCCCGTTGTGCGTCCGGCCACGCGCAAGGCGCCTTCGCCGTATTGCCCGCCGATCCAGAAGCCCGCCGAAATCACCGACGGGAATACGAGTACGCCGCGCGCTTTGGCGACCAGTTCACTCGAGCCGGTGACGTTCGCGTACAGACGCGACAGCGTGGAGTCGATACCGGCGTTGATCGTGTCGCGCTTGCCGGCATTCGCCGACGGCGATGCGCTCGAGGACGGCGAGGTGGTCGTGCAGCCGGCGAGGCTGAAACCCGCCGTAGCCAAAGCAGCGCTCGTGGTCATGATGAATTGTCGTCTGCGCATGATTGTTTTCCTTTTGCGTGGTGAAGGTTGCGTTTTCCTCTGTAACAGTGAGTGCCGTGACACCGGCAGGTCCGTACGCCGGGAGCCCGTGTGCTGGAAACCCGTACACCGGGAGCCCGTACGCCTGCTAACCAGCATTTAGCGTGCCCGACGTCACGGCTCGTGGGTCAGACAACCGTAATGCGCAGACGTTCGCGGGAATTCGCGGCGTTCAACGCCGCTTCCGCCGCGATCCCTAAGCCGCCGGGCGGATATTCTGATTGTGGCGGAACAGGTTGCGCGGGTCGTAGCGGTTCTTCACGGCGACGAGACGCGCGTAGTTCGGCCCATACGCGTCAGCCACCCGGCCGCCTTCCTCCTGCGTCATGAAGTTCACGTAAACGCTGCCTAGCGCGAACGGCGCGGCGGCGTCGAAGAACGCGCGGGCCCAGGCAATGCAGCGTTCGTCATCGCTCGCGTCGTCCCAACGGCCGTGCACGTTCATCGCGTACTGCGTGTCGCGGCTCGAATAGGCCGTGGCTTCGACCGGCATGCGGCTCGTCTGCGCGCCGATCTGCCCGAAGAATATCTCGCATTGCGGCGACGGCAGCTTGCCAATCGCATCGAGCAGTGCATCGATCAGACCGTCCGATATTTTGTCGAGGTTGTGCGACTTCCAGTAGTTGCGCGCGCCGGGTGTCAGCAGCGGATCGAACGCCTGTTGCCACATGGCGTACGGCATCGGCCCAAGATGCTCGCCGACCGGCGTACCGAAACCGCGTACGGCCTCCACCACGGACGGCCCATTTTCGACCGGGCCCGAGTAGCACATCGCGAATACGATGACCGGCTTGCCGTGCACTTCGGGCGGCAGGAACGGCAACGGTGGCGCAAGCCGCAAAACGGCCCATGCGCTCAATTCTTCCGGCATCTGTTCCGCCGCGGTGCGGTATTGGAGCAGGGCGTTCTTCGCCTGATCGATCGGCAGCACGACGAGGCCGCCGTATACGAGCGGCCCGACCGGATGCAGTGCGAACTCGAAGCGCGTCACGACGCCGAAATTGCCGCCGCCACCGCGGATCGCCCAGAACAGATCGTCATGCGAGTCGGCGCTCGCGCGCAGCAACTCGCCGTCGGCGGTGACCACGTCGGCTGAAATCAGATTGTCGACGGTCATGCCGTATCTGCGGCTTAGCCAGCCGAACCCGCCACCGAGCGTCAGACCTGCTACGCCTGTGGTCGAGTTGATGCCGAGCGGCGTGGCGAGCCCGAACGCTTGCGCCTCGTGGTCGAAATCGCCGAGCGTAGCGCCTGGCTCGACATACGCGCGCCGCGCGACCGGGTCGATATGTACGGATTTCATCGGCGACAGGTCGATCACGAGGCCGTCGTCGCACAGCGCAGTGCCGGCGATGTTATGGCCGCCGCTGTGCACCGCCAGCGGCAGATTGTTGTCGCGCGCGAATGCTACGCCGCGGCGCACGTCGGCCACGCCGGCGCAGCGCAGGATCATCGCCGGATGCCGGTCGATCATTGCATTCCAGATGCTGCGGGCCGCGTCGAAGCCCGCATCGCCGGGCAGCAGGAGTTCCCCCCGGATCGCGGCTTTGAGTTCTTCAGCGGCGCTGCTGGACACGCTAACCATGACACACCTCCACACATAACAGGAGACGCTCTCAGAACACAATTCAGCTGAACAAAGTAAATTGAAAGCGTCTGGACAGGTTCAAACTGCGTCCAGTAAACGGCCCTGCCCCCATAAGTCAAACGAAGGTAAACCCGCGTCCGCGATCGACGCCGCGCAAAGGCGCATGCGGCAAGTGTCCGCGCGTTGCGGCGCGAGTGATGGCCGGCATCGCTGCTGCATATGGTGGAAATGTTTCGGGAAAAGACCGCGAGAAGAAGTGTTGGTTGTGCGCCGCAGTGGTGGCTGCGTCGCGACACTTTTGGACGAATGGCTGCTTACTTGAACGCGGCCGGTTTCGGCCTTCAGCATCCCAACCAATAAAGGACTCACCGCGCGGCCAATCGCGCCGATCGCGGTAATTGTCGCAATGCCGGCCGCGGCGGCGACGCCATCCAGATAGGCGGTAGCGGTCCAGCCGGGTCAGCGCAACCATCCGGTCACGGCGAACCGGCCCATCACTTCGGGACTGGCCGCATGATCATCACGAGCGCCATGATCGGCACCGGACATGTCATCCGCTACAATGGCGCGCACCACTCACCTGGAGACTCGCTTTGAAATCTATCGTTGCATTGGTCGCCGCGGCTGTTCTTTCTTCCACGGCGATGGCCGCTTCCACCACTGAAAAGCTGCCTTCCGGCGTCATCGTCGAACAGCTCACGCAGGGCACGGGCGCCCAGCCGGCCGCTGACGACGTCGTGAAGGTCAACTATCGCGGCACGCTCGCTAACGGCACCGAGTTCGATAGCTCGGCGAAGCATGGCGGCCCGGCAACCTTCCCGCTCAATCGCGTGATTCCGTGCTGGACGCAAGGCGTGCAAAAAATGAAAGTCGGCGGCAAGGCCAGGCTGACCTGCCCGGCGGCGACTGCTTATGGCGATCGTGGCGTCGGCGTGATTCCGCCGAATAGCGATCTGACGTTTGAAGTTGAACTGGTTGGTATCGTCAAGTAATACGGCGCGAAGTGCGCTGAGACAGAACCCCGCTCCGGAGATCGAAGCGGGGTTTTTCTTTTTCAGGGCACTGTACGTATTCGCTGAAATCTATCAGCGATGAAGTTGGAAGGCGATGCGATGCAAGTGGGTTCCAGCGCCGATTGCGCATCCCGCTGAGCGCAGGCCAGGTTTTTTAAAGTTCCGTTGCACTCAGTCGTTTACCTTCTGCGCTTGCGCCGTCGTTGCGACAGTTGCTTTGCGCATTCCGGAAGATCTGACCGTCATTCGTTGTGCGTTGGGAGCGCCTGCATGAACATCGATTTTCACTACGGTGTGGTTTATATCGTCGCCCGCACTGGCGGAATGACGCCCGGCGATGCGCTCACTGTGGCGCATGCCTGCCAGTATGTCGATGACGCGACCACGTCAGGAATACTGCGTTTTTCGGGCGGCGAAACGTTCGAGCGCTTCGCTACCGCGCACAAGCTATTCGATTACACCAACACGGAAAACGACCAGAACCGGCTGGTGTGGACGCCTTTTCATTTTCTGCCCGCAGGTGTCGGAAAGACACTCGAAGATAAAGCCGTGTGCCGGGCGGACAGTACCGTTGCACGCGAAGTGGTTCGCCGGGCAATCCGGCAGCGGGACACCGATACGGCGTTGCACCGCCTGGGTGTGACGCTTCACACGTACGTCGATACGTGGGCCCACCAGGGTTTCGCCGGTATCGAAAGTCCGATGAACCGCGTTCGTATGCTGGAGGCTGAAGATTGCACGCAGGAGGGCTGGTTTGCCCACCTTACCCGCGCCACGCGGCATCTGGTCCAGCGCATCGAGGAAGATGTCCTGACGCTTGCACTGCCTGTCGGTCACGGCGCCGCCTTGCACTATCCCGACCAGCCATGGGCGAAATGGCATTACGTCGACGGCAGAAACGTGCACGTCGAAAGGCACAATCTGCCTGAATTCATGCAGGCGGCCGAGATGACTTGCCGCGCGGTACGCGCCTACCTCGCGGGACGGGAAGATTTCGAATCCCAGCCCGGCTTGCCGGAAGATGTCAAAGCCGCGCTGACAACGCTGCTCGACACCAATCGGAATCCGGACGATAACAAGCGCCTGCGGTCCCTTTGCGAAGCGGTGAAAACCGGCGCTATTCCCGGCCTCGAGGAGTCGATCCCGGACTACGTGCCCAAGGGACTCGGTTCCTGGAAATACAAAGCCACCGGTTTGCAGTCCGACGATGATTCAGGGGACCGCCCCCGGTGGAGCGAAGTCTTCGAGAAAAGCGATTACCGGCGCTTTCACGATGCAGTCAAAGAACACCGCTTCGTCACCACGCAGGAGATTCTGCCGGCTTGCGGGCTGCGGATCGCGTGAATGGGCAGGGCTATTCCACTCGCGCTTGCTGACGTTGCGCGGCCCGTTCTTCCGCCTGTTTCTTCGCCATGTGTCTTCCCACCAGGCAGCCGCCCACCGCGCCCACTACCGCGTGGTGCCCGGCATAGTGACCGGCGACGCCGCCCACAACCGCGCCTTTCATGCAACCGGCCGCGTTCGCCGTGCCGACTGCGGCCGAAGTCAACACAACCGCCGCAAGGGCGGCCTTGATAAAACCAGCTTTCATCTGAAAGTACCCCGCTATTAAGTTTTTCTAAAGTGGTGCTCTTATGCGCCATTTCAATAGCCGCCCCGGCGGCCGCGCTCATGCCATTCGCGTTCCTTTCCCGTGTGCCGCCAGGTGCGATTCATCCGATTGCGGCCGGGTTGCCACTACTTTGCTTTTGAGCGCGGTTCGGAGTGTAGAAGCAGGGGCCGGATACAGGTGAAACGGCATTGCGAGATTGGTAACGCGGGGTTACGGCTAAAAAAAAGTACTGCCGTCCTTTGAATCTCCGGATGCTTGCCTATAGTAGAAGCGACTATTGCCGAATTGCACTGCGGCCGGCTTCTCTTGATGGGTGACGGAGAAACAGAAATGACGCCATCGAACGCTGCGATCTATCAGGCCCAGGCCTGCACGCCCGATTCATTACGAACGCTTGCGGGCTATCTCGAACTGGCGCTCGACGAAGGAGAAAGCGTGGTGCTGATGCGAATCGGCACGCAAGTACGCAGCGTTTATGTCGGCAATCCATCCGGTACGCTGGAGGACTTGACGGATCACGGCGTAGTAGCCGCTTTTCAGGCCGATGAGATGCTGGCATTGACGCAGTTAGGACTCAACCGGATAACCGCGGACGATCAACAGTACCGGTTCATGCGCAGCGTACGGTACATTGCCGATCGCCAGGTTGTCGTATTTACTCCGATTTAAAGCCATTGGCAGGCAATAGGAAAGGCATAAAGAATGCGGCAATTGAGTAGTGGACTCGAAAGGTTCGTACTCCACGGGATGCGTTTCCGTGAAAACCTGATGTCTTTATAGACGCGTAGATCTGCCTTTCTCGCGCTATTCATGGCATAGTTCGATCGATTACCACATAAGGAGCAATCAAATGCCCACGTTAGAGCAAATTCAAGCAAAGCTTAAGAAGCTCCAGGCACAAGCTGACGTCCTTATTGCCAGGAAAGCACAAGCCGCAGTCGACCAGATTCGCGAGCTGATGCTCAAGCATGGCCTGACCACTGCAGATATCGAAGCAAAGGCAAAGGCGAGACGCGCCGCGCACGCCTTGAATGGTCACACTGCAAGTGGCAAGGCAAAAGCCTCCGGCGCAGGCAAGTCGCTGCCGAAGTATCGCGACCATAAAACCGGCGCGACCTGGACGGGGCACGGGCGCGCACCTGCGTGGATTGCCGCCGTGAAAGACCGGACGCAATTCCTGATCGAAGGCGCAAGCGAATTGAAGTCAACGGCAAAGGCAGCGGTTACTCGCGCCAAGACCGGGGGCAAGGGTCAACCCAAAGGCGCACAGCCGCCCAAGTACCTCAATCCGAAAACGGGCGCTACCTGGAGCGGACGCGGTCCGGCACCGGCATGGCTCGCAGCGGTCAAAGACCGCACCAGGTTTCTGATCGATGGCGCTGCGGCTACACAGAATGTCGCTGGCAAAAAAGTAGTCACGGCGAAAAAGGCAGTAGCGTCCAAAGCGGCTGCAAAGAAAGGCCGTGCGGCGACTAAAAAAGTCGCGGCAAAGAAAAGCGTCGGCAGGCCCGCGGTAAAGAAAGCAGCTGTGAAGAAAACCGCCGCGGCAAAGAAAGCACCCGGCCGCAAGACGGGTAGTAAAGGCACGAGTGCAGCCGCCGCGCCGCAAACCTCGACGGTACAAACCGGCGCGTGAGCATAACGGAGTCGCGAAGTAGATGACCAGTTCGTTCGCAACACCCCAGCAGGAAGACCACGTCGTCCTGCTGGACTCCGTTCCTCATCCGGCCGCCGACGCTGCCGAGCCATTCATTGTCGTTAGTGGCCGCCGGGTGATCCTTGCTTATCCGATTGCCGAATCCGACTTTGAACGGTTCGGACCGTTCGATTCCGACGACGATCCATTTTGCACGGTGCTCTTTCCCGATGCCGTGTTTCATCGGCTGGGGCCACCCGGCGACGTCGATCTCGAGATTCATCCACTCGCTTCGCAAGGGCTTAGTGGGTACTCGGTTCACGAAGTATTGAATTCGTCGCTGGCTGCCGAGATTTCGGCCGTCATGTCGTCGGGTCCAGTGCAGCGCCATTTCGTCATTACGTTTCAGGACGCGACCTTCGAATGCGTGGCGTCGGACTATACGGTGGTCGGCGTGTATGGCGCGGGCGAGATCGCCAGCCGGGAAGCATACTCGCTGGTCCGCTAGTCGGGTTCCTGGCGAGTGGTTCGTGCTGTTGGATATAGTCGCTTCTTTCCAATCCTTTCCTGTTGCCCAGACGCTCGCGTGCTCGCGTAGCGTTTCGGGCTATCCGACCATGCCCCGTTGAACATTGCCCGATGTAATGCTGTTTCCTTTCAATTAGATTTTCCCGGCGATTTCGAACGTATGCGCAATGACTTTTTTTAGCTTTTATTTTTGAAATATGTTAAAAAGCTTTCCGTCATCGTATATTGACATCAAGTCTTCATGCAGTCAGGCCAGACTGGCGTCAAAGAATGGCATGCCGCAGCGATTGAAGCACCGTTTTCGAAATTACATATAAATATATTACGAGGCATCGAACGCTCGATTGAAGCGCGTCCTGAGTTCAGACGCATTTCATGGAGAGCAGGCAGACATCACGCCAGGTGATGCATGTTTTCGGTGTAGCAGTGGCCGTCGCGGATCGGATTTGCCGGCATAAAGGCAAATCGCATGGGCCTGGTCCGCGGTAGTACGGCCGCAATGCGTCCGCGAGCGCGGGCGCGGTATCAGTACGCATTTGCTTTGCGCAAATGCATGCGAATACGCCATGCCCATCGAAAAACTCCTTGTTCCGCTACCGGCGGGCCTGAAAGTCTACGTTGAACGTCACGTATTCGATCCGGCCTTCGAGAGCGTCATTCTGATCAACGGCGCGTTGGCCACCACGGCGTCGTTCGGACAGACAATCAAATACCTCGGCGAACGCTACAACCCAATTTGTTTCGATTTACCTTATGCGGGTCAATCGAAAGCGCATAACGTGTGCGATTTCGTTCTTACAAAAGACGACGAAGTCGACATTCTGCTGCATCTAATAGGCTTATTCGAGCCGAGCTTCCTGTTGTCGGTGTCGTGGGGCGGCGTGGCGTCGCTGCTTGCACTCTCGCGGGCGCGCACCAGTGTGAGGCGCGCGGTGATTGCATCGTTCTCGCCGCGGCTCAACGAGGCGATGACCGCATACGTGACGTCGGCCCGCGACTACATTGCCGCCGGGGAAAATCTGAAGGCCGCGCAGCTGCTCAACGATACTGTCGGCCAGCATCTGCCGCGCATCATGAAGCTCTACAACTACCGCTATCTCTCCACGCTGCCGCGCGATGAGCAGGAGCAGGTAGCGTTTCACGTCGACCAGATTCTGGCCATTCGTCCCGAGGACTATCTGCACGAGTTCCGCAACATCGATTGCGGATTGAAGTTCCTCAACGGCGAGCTCGACGCGTACACCACGCCTGAGGACGCCCGTTCGCTCAGCACGCATCTGAAGCGCGCCGAGTTTCTCACGATCGAGCAGGCCGGTCATTTTCTCGATCTCGAAGGGCGGCCCGCGCTGCGCCAGGTTCGAACCGCGATTCTCGATTACTTCGGCGCCGCGCCGGTACAGGCGGCAGGCCGCGCGCTCGACTGCTTCGACACATTCGCCGCCCGCCCGCCCATCATGCCGGTGCCACAACCCGCCATCGCGAACGTTGCGTTGCAGGCCACCGCCGATCACTCGTTTCAACAGGTCGAACTACCGTGAATATCATTCAGAGCATCGCCATTGTCGTACCGTGGACACTGTGGCTGCTGTATTGGGTCGCGACGTCGAACCGCGTCAAGGAGACCGCGCGCAAAGAGGCATCGCTATCGCGCACATTGCAGTCGATTCCATTGATTGGCGGCGGCGCGCTGATCGTGCTGCCGGACTTCAACACAACGGCGTTGTCCCTCGATCCGCATGCGATCGGGGTGCTGCAGCTTGCCGGCTTCGCCGTGCTGCTGGCCGGCCTCGCATTTTCCGTGTGGGCGCGGTTGCATCTCGGCACCAACTGGAGCGTGTCGGTCACGCTGAAGGAAGGGCATGAACTGGTGCGCAGCGGGCCTTATGGACTGGTTCGTCATCCGATCTATACCGGTTGCCTGCTGGCGCTCCTGGGTGCCGTGCTGATCGGTGCGCAATGGCGCGGCGTGGCTGGGCTGCTGCTGATTTTCGCATCGCTGGCTTATAAGGTGCGGGTCGAAGAGAGCTGGCTGACCGGTCATTTCGGCCGTGCCTATTCGCAGTATCGTCGCGACGTCGCCGCGTTGATTCCCGGTCTTTTCTGAGCCGCAGGCATGGCGAGAGTCATCATCACCGCGATCGGCTCGGCGGGCGACGTGCATCCTTTGCTCGGCATCGGCGCAGCGTTGGCTGCGCGCGGTCACGAGATCGTCTTCTGCACGCATCCGCCGTTCGCGGAGGCCGCCGTGCGCCAGGGCTTCGCGTTCGTGCCGATCGGCACCGCCGCCGAGTATGAAGCGGCGATGGCGAACCCGGCGCTATGGCATCCGCGGACGTCGTTCCGTACGCTGTGGGCGGTGATTGCGCCGACGCTGCGACCGCATTTCGACACGCTGGCTGCGCTGACTGATAACAACACTGTACTGGTCGGCACGTTGTGGGCCTTTTCCGCACGCTTGATGCAGGAGTTGTATCGCGTGCCATTCGTATCGGTGCAGGTGTCGCCGTCGACTCTGCTCTCGTCCCACGCGCCGCCCACGCACCCGCGGCTGACGATTCCGCGTGGCTTGCCGCTGGCAGTAAAAGTAGCGCTGATGCGGTTGATCGAGCGGTATGCGCTCGATAAAGTCTGCGGTCCCGCATTGAACGCGCTGCGCGCGGAACGGGCGCTCGCACCGGCGCGACGCATTTTCGGCGAATGGCTGCATTCAACCGATGGCGTGCTGTGTCTCTTTCCGGAATGGTTTGCGCAGCCTCAGCCGGATTGGCCGGCGCCGCACCGCCTCAGTGGGTTTCCTTTATTCAACGACATGGGCGTGCAGGCGTCCGATCCGCAACTCGACGCCTTTCTCGACGCAGGCGAGCGGCCCGTGGTGTTCACGGCGGGCTCGACCTTGATCGATCACGAGCGCTATACGAATGCAGTGAGGGCGGCGCTGATGGAAAGCGGGTTGCGCGGCATTCTTTTGACACCGGATGCGCCTCGCCCCGACGCGATCGCCGCTCAAACGGCGGGTGGGTCGGCAGACGCCCAGGGCGTACTGCTCAAGCGGCGGTACGTGCCGCTTCAAAAGCTGTTGCCACGCTGCCGGGCGATGGTGCATCACGGCGGCATCGGCACGGCAGCGCTTGCGTATGCCGCCGGCATTCCGCAAGTCGTGACGCCTTTCGCGCACGATCAGTTCGATAACGCGCAGCGTGTGGCTGCGAGCGGCTGTGGCGTTCGGCTCGATAAACCTCTGCAACCACAGGCTCTTTCGCGTGCGCTGAAGCATGTGCTCGGCACCCCGTCGATCGCGACGCAGTGTGGGCGCATGCAGGATCGGCTCGCGTTATCACCGGACGGTTGTGAGGCGGCCGCTAGCTATATCGCAGGCTTCATGCCCACCGGAGCGCGAACGCAGACTGCAGGCCGCGTGTCTTTGCCGGCATTGGCAACCAGCGGGCATAGCGTATGAGCGCCGCCACGCCATCGTCGAAGCACGCCGCATTGGCCCGCGAGGCGCATGGCATCGGCGACGACTCCGCCGGCGAGCGCAATACGCCCCGCATGCGCGGCGCGCAGCTCGCTTTGCTGACGTTCGCGTTGTCGTTGGCCACCTTCATCGAAGTACTGGATTCGACCGTGACCAATGTCGCGGTGCCGGCTATTTCAGGCGGCCTTGGTGTGTCCAACAGTCAGGGCACGTGGGTGATCAGCTCGTATTCGGTGGCCGCCGCCATCGCCGTGCCTTTGACCGGCTGGCTCTCGCGACGGCTTGGCGAAACGCGGCTGTTCCTCGGAGCGGTGATCCTTTTCACGTTGACGTCGCTGCTCTGCGGCGTGGCCGGCGACTTTCACCTTCTGGTGGTATGCCGGGCACTGCAGGGGCTCTTTTCCGGGCCGATGGTGCCGCTTTCCCAGACTATCCTGCTGCGTACCTTTCCGCCCGACAAGCGCGTCGTGGCGCTGGCTTTGTGGGCGATGACGGTACTGCTCGCGCCGATCTTCGGCCCGGTAGTGGGCGGCTGGATCATCGACAATTTCTCGTGGCCGTGGATCTTCCTGATCAATCTGCCGATCGGCATCTTCTCGTTCGCGGTGTGCATGACGTTGCTGCGCCCCGATGCAAAAGCAGCCGCTGCCAAGGCGGCGCCGATCGATCTGCCCGGCATCATTTTGCTGGTCGTAGGCGTGGGCTCGCTGCAGACGGTACTCGATCTCGGTCACGATCGCGGCTGGTTCGATTCGCCGCTGATTCTGACTCTGGCGATCGTCGCCGGGTTGGCGATCGTGTCGCTGCTGATCTGGGAGGCGGGTGAGCGGCATCCGGTGATCGATCTGAGCCTGTTCCGCGATCGCACGTTTTCGTTTTGTGTGTTGATCATTTCGCTCGGCATGATGGCCTTCTCGGTGGTCGGCGTGATTTTCCCGCTTTGGCTGCAGGCAGTGATGGGCTATACCGCGTACCAGGCCGGGCTCGCCACCGCGCCGCTCGGTGTGCTTGCACTGGTGTTCTCGATTCTGGTCGGCATTTACGCCGCGCGTTTCGATGCGCGAGTGCTCGCGACGTTCGGCTTTCTGGTGTTTGCGGCCGTGCTGTGGTGGGACGCGCATTTCACCCTGACCATGACCTTCAGGCAGATCATCACGCCGGGTCTGATCCAGGGCATCGGCTTGCCGTGCTTCTTCATTCCGTTGACCGCGGCGACGCTGTCACGCGTGTCCGACGATAAGCTCGCCGCGGCATCCAGCCTGTCGAATTTTTTGCGCACGCTCTCGGCGGCATTCGGCACGGCGATGAGCGTCACGCTATGGGACAACCGCGCGCTGTATCACTACGACGTCGTTGCGCAGTCCGTGACGAAATCGTCCGGCAATACGCAGCGCTTCGTTCAGAGCCTGCACGGCATGGGCATCGACGGCGCGCGCGAACTCACCACCTTGCATCACGTCGTGCAGCAGCAGGCTTACATGATGGCGACCGGCGACATGTTCTACATGGCAAGCATCACCTGCCTCGTGCTCGCCGCGATGATGTGGCTTACGCGTCCGAAGCGCGGCGCCGCGATGGCTTTAGGTCACTGAGGGGCTTCCGATGACGATCCTGGGCGCATTGATCATTCTGTTTCATCCGAGCGAAGAGCAGCTCGCGCGCGCGGTGGCGATGCGCTCGGCGTGCGACCGCCTGCTGGTGGTCGACAATTCGCCCTTGCCGGATGCACGCGCCGCAATGGTGCTGGGCGAGGCGGGTGTCGCATTGCTGCATCACGGTAATCGCAACGGCATTGCCGGCGCCTTCAATTGCGGCTTGAGCGCGCTGTTCGACGCAGGCGTGGATGCGGTTGCGCTGTTCGACCAGGATTCCGAGGCGCCGGAAGCTTACTTCGCGGTGATGCGCGACCGGTGTACATCGATGGGTGGCCGGGCTTTTCTGGCCGGCCCGCGTATCTTCGATGAAAACGATCAACGCTTCCTGCCTGAACTCGCGACGAGCGGTTTGGCGGTAGAGCGGCTGTCCATCCACGCCGACGCTGCGATGCAGCGCTGCGCGTTTCTGATTTCGTCCGGCTGCGTCATTTCACGCGAGGCGTTCGCGCGGCTCGGCCGCTTCGACGAAACGCTTTTTATCGACCATGTCGATACCGAGTACTGCCTGCGCGCGCTGCTGAGCAATGTGCCCGTGTACGTGGTGCCATCGCTCGTACTGTTGCACCGGATCGGCTCGCGGCGCCGTCACAAACTGGGTTCTTTTGAATTGACGACGATGAATCATCCCGGTTTTCGCCGCTATTACAGCGCGCGAAACGCTATGCAACTGGCGTTGCAGTATGGGCCACGGTTGCCGGTGGCGGTTGTGCCGAACGTGCTGACGCTCTGGCAAATCGTGCAGATCGTGCTGCTGGAAAAAGACAAACTGGCGAAGCTCAATGCGATTACGCAGGGTCTTTTCGATGGATTCTTCGGGCGAATGGGACCGCTCGAGCGGACGCGTCCGCGACTCGCGGCCAAGGTGGCTCAACGGGCCAACGTAGCGACGCTGGGCGAGATGAACACGCCGGCGGCAAGAGAGCGTGCAATGCATCGTACCCGGCACTCATGAGGCAGCCTATGCGTTTTTCCATGCCACGTGCCTGGCCGCTGCTGCTGATTGCAGCGGCGCTGACGGGTTGCGTGAGCGATTCGGGTCTGCAGACTACGGTCAAGCCGCTCAAACCATCCGCCGATGCGCTTGCGCAGACCATCGGGCCCGGCGCGAACGGCGCATGGCCCGCGCCCGATTGGGTCAAGCGTTATCGCGATCCGCAACTGGATGAACTGAGCGCCGAAGCGCTGCAGAACAATCCCGACCTGCAGATTGCCAAGGCGAGGGTGGGCGCCGCGCAGGCGCAACTCGAACAGTTTGCTTCGCTCACGGGTCTGACAGGCACCGCGGGTGCGACGGTGAGCAAAACCCGTTTGCCGCAGTCGAACGATGTGGCTAACGTATCCGTCGGCGGTCAGCAGATTCCAGTGCAGTTGTTTAGCGATCCGAATGTCTCGCCGGCCGCGTTGTTCGCGGGCTTGAGCTATCAGCTCGACCTGTGGGGCAAGAATGCGGCGCTGACCGGCAGCCTGCTTTCCGCGCGCGACGCCGCACGAGTCGACGCGGAGCAGGCGCGGCTCACGCTGACGGTCGCGCTTGTGACGCTTTACTGTGAGCTCGATCGCGCCTTTGCAATGCAGGACATTCTGCTGCAGAAGCAACAGGCCGCGGATAGCGTCGATGCGGTGTTGCGCGAGCGCGGTGCGCGTGGCCTCGATAACGCGTACGACGCGGCCGACGCGACACTCAAGCGCAGCAGGCTCGCCTCGCAACAGGCGCTCAACGACGAGCGCATCAAACTCACCGAGTTACAGATCGGCGTGCTGACGGGGCGCGGCGCGGAGCGGGGGCTGTCGCTGCATCGTCCGCAACTGGCTGCGGCGGTTGATGCGCCGATGCCCGCGCAACTGCCGGTCGATTTGCTGGGCCGCCGTCCCGACATCGTCGCGGCACGTTTGCGGGCCGAAGCCGCGCTCGCCAACATCGACGCCACCCGGGCGCAGTTCTACCCCGATGTGAATCTGGTGGCGTTTGCCGGGCTGACAGCATTGACGCCCGCCGCGCTTTTCTCGCGTGCGGCGTTGACCGGCTCAGTGGGACCGGCGATCTCCTTGCCGATTTTCGACCGGACCCGGTTGCGCGCGCAACTGGGCGGCGATTACGCCAATGTCGACGCCGCAATAAGCCTCTACAACAAGACTGTCGACGAGGCCCTCGGCGAGGTCGCGCGCCAGCTGACGTCCCTGCGTACGATCGATACGCTTGCCACCGAGCAGACTCGCGCGGTGGACGCAGCCTCACGCATTGTCGCGATCGCAGAAGAACGGCATCGGCGCGGGATCGGCATGCAGAAGGACGTAACGCTCGCCGACCTGTCTTTACTCGACGAACGCGCGCAGCAGGTGGATTTGCAAGGCCGCCGCCGGCTGCTGCAGGTCGCGCTGGTCGGTGCGCTCGGTGGTGGCTTCGACGTACACAAGGTGGCCGGCGCGCCGATTTCTCACTATCAGCCGACCTTTCCCTCTCACGCACGCATCACGGATACGCACTTCGATTGAATGCACAACGATAAACAGGCACAGCATGCCGCCGGCTGGACCCAGGGGCAGGAAAATCCGGCAAATACGGCAGGCATAGCGAGCGACGCCCACGACCCGAAACGGACGACGCGCCGGCGCCGTTTTGCCGTTTTCTTCGGCGTGGTGGCGCTCGCCGGTGTGGCGTGGCTGGGCTATTGGGTGTTGAGCGCGCGCTTCTACGAAGAGACCGACGACGCTTACGTGGCGGGCAACATCGTGCAGATCGCCGCGCAAATACCCGGTACGGTCACCGATATTCTGGTGGACAACACGCGGCAGGTGCGCGCAGGTCAGCCGCTCGTCAAACTCGACGATGCCGAAGCGGCCGCCGCGTTCGCGCAGGCCAAAGCGCAATTGACACTCGCCGTGCGTCAGGTGGCGAACGCGACGATCTCACGCAAGCTATACGTCCAATCGATCGACGCGCGCCGCGCCGAGCTCGCGTTGGCGCAACGTGCGCTGGCCGCGCGCGATCATGCGTCGGTGGAAGTCGTGTCGCCGGAAGAATTGGCACGCGCTCGCGAAGCCGTGGCGGTCGCGCAAGCGAACCTCGCCTCGGCGCAGGTCCAGCTCGATGCCGCGCGCGCGCTCGGCGGAAAATTTCCGGTGGAAGCCAGTCCGCCGGTTCTGCAAGCCGCTGCGCAAGTGCGGCTCGCTTATCGGAATCTGCAGCGTACTACTGTCATTTCTCCCGTCGACGGCACGGTCGGGCAGCGTTCGGTGCAGATCGGCCAGCAGGTCGGGCCGGGGCTCGCACTCATGTCGATCATTCCGCTCGAGCGCCTATGGGTCGAGGCGAATTTCAAGGAAGGCCAGATTCGCAGCATGCGCGTGGGGCAGCCGGTGCGCATCGTGTCGGACGTGTACGGCTCGCAAGTGGTGTATCGGGGGCGCGTGGAAGGCTTTTCGGCAGGCACGGGCAGTGCGTTTTCGATGTTGCCCTCGCAGAACGCGGCTGGTAACTGGATCAAGGTCGTGCAGCGTGTGCCGATTGTGATTTCGCTCGAACCGGCGGAACTCGCCGCGCATCCGTTACGGTTGGGACTGTCGATGCAGGTGTCGGTGGATACGCATGTGCGTAGCGGTCATCTGATCGGCAACGATACGCCGGCGGCCACGCAAACTACTCGTGTTCACGATAACGTTTCGCGCGACGCCGACGCGTTGATCGCGCAAATCATCCGGGAAAACAGTGATCGCAGCGGCGCTGCCGATTAGCGATCTGCGCCACTGAAATACGGCGGCTAGTTGCCCGGATCGATCACGGGCTTGTCCGGATCCGCAAGCGTTTTATAGGGGAGCGACGCTGCGTGCGGATTGGTTGTGGTGTCGTCGATCACGCGATCGACGTCCGCCGTTTTTGCGAGTTCCGCGAAGAACCTCTGTTTGTCGAAACCGGGCGCGACGCAGCCTTGCACGTAAATGAAGCGTCGCTGCAGCATGAGCCACAGTGTCGACTGTTCACGCCAATGCGTAGCGTAGTTGATGTTGGTGAGACGCCGTTGCACGGCTTCGGCGATTTCCGCATCGTAGAGGTACGCATTCGACAGACGGCAACGGCCTTCCACCCAGCAGCTATTACCGCGCTCGATCCGGTAATGGCTGTCGTCGAGCCATTCCTGCTCGGTCTCGAGTGGGCCTAAAGGCACCGGACATTCGTTGATCGCTCTGGATATCTGAAAGAACGGATCGTGGCCACGGTTGACGCGCTGCGCGTCGGCGGCGTGAGCGTGAGTTGCAGCCAGACAGAGCAGCAGACTCAACAGAGGCGATTGGATCAGGCGCTTCATCGTCTTGAGCTCCGGCATTTTGAGCGTGGGATAGACGGGTCGACGTTTTGATTCTCGACTATACAGTTGAGATTATGCCGCGATGGCTCAGAACCTCACTGGCTTCTACGCCGATTCTCGACCGCGAACTTGATCAACTCGGCCTGACCTTCGATATCGAGCTTGCGTTTCAGATTCAACCGATGCGTTTCTACTGTGCGCACGGAGAGGTCGTTGCGTTGTGCGATCTGCTTGCTCGAAAGGCCTTCCGCGAGCGCATCGAGAATATCGCGTTCGCGTGGCGTGAGCCGTTCAATGGGCGATTGTGTTGCCGATGCCTGAATCAATCGCGCGCCCAGCCCCGCACTGAAGAACGTCTTGCCTTCCAGCACCGCGCCGATGGCCTGAATGATTTCGGTGGCGGGCGAGTCCTTCAGCACGTAGCCGCTGGCGCCGGCGCGCACCGCCTGGGTCACGTACTCGAGATTGTCGTGCATGGACAGCATCAGCACACGTATTGCCGGGAAGCGCTCATGAAACATGCCGGCCAGCGCGATGCCGTTCATGCCATTCATCCCGACGTCCATCAACACCAGATGAGGTTCGTGGCTGGCCGCGAGCGCGAGCGCTTCCTGCGCATTGCCCGCTTCGCCGACGATTTCGATGTTGCGCACGGCTTCGAGGCGGGCGCGCAAACCGTCGCGTACTAGCGGGTGATCGTCGACCAGAATCAAACGGGCGATAGCGAGCGATATGTCGTTCATAGTGAGGTTTCCTGCAGGGCCGGCGATTGAAGCGCAGACGCAACGACCGGCACGCGCGCGGTCACGATCGTATGGCCGGCCTGCGAGTTGAGCGACAGTTTGCCGCCCAGTGCGTCCAGCCGCTCGCGCATATTGCGCAGACCCACGCCCGCGCGGGAACTGACGAGTGCGTGCGCCACGTCGAAACCGCGGCCGTTGTCGGAGATCGTCAGCGTAACGGCGTCGTTCGATACCTCGAGCGATAGCGCCGCGCTGGATGCGTGTGCGTGCCGCACGATATTCGTCAGCGCTTCCTGGGCGATGCGGAACAACACAGTGTTGACCGCTTCCGGCAAAGACGCCGCGTTGGTGTGGGCGATCTGCGTGAAGCCGATCTGGATACCCGACTCGTCGCTCAACTCGCGCGTGAGTTGTTCCAGCGCTGCCGCGACGCCGAGGTCGTCGAGCATTGATGGACGCAGCGCGTGAGAAATGCGGCGCACTTCACGCAGGGTATCGCCGATGCGCGCGACACTGGTCGATAGTGCGGCTTCCGCTGCGGGCACACGCACGTCGCTGCGTTCGAAACGCGCCAACGCCGATTCGAGCAGCAGCTTCACGGAGACCATCATCTGACTGATGCCGTCGTGCAATTCACGCGATAGCCGTGCCCGTTCGTTTTCCTGCGAATCGACTACCTGTTGCGCGAGCCGCTTCAATTTCGCATCCGCGCTGCGATATTCGGTGACGTTGAGCACCAGCGCACACAATGCGATCACGGCAAGTCCGGCCACGGCGATGCCGTCGATCCATTGCATTGTGCGATCGATATTGGCCGCCGCGCCCTGATCGATGTGCGCGAGCGTCGCGTCGACATCGTCGAGATAGATGCCGGTGCCGATCATCCAGCCCCAGCGTTCGAGCGGCACCACATAGCCGAGTTTCGACGCGAGCTTGCCCGTCGACGGACGATGCCACACGTAACGCACGTAACCGCCGCCTCGCGAGGCCGCGGCGAGCAGTTGCTGGATCGTCGGCGTGCCCTGCGGATCGCGCAGCGCCCAGAGGTCGCGTCCGACGAGGTCGGGCTCGCGCGGATGCATCAGCGAACGCCCATGCATGTCGTAGACGAAGAAGTAGCCGTCCTTGCCGAAATCCATTTTCTCGAGGATGTCGAGCGCGCGGGTACGCAGCATCGCATCGTCGCGCGCATTGTCGTGGCCGGCGTTGTAGAGCGGGGCGATCGCCGTGGTCGCCAGCTCGACATAGTGTTTGAGCTCGATTTCCTTGCTGGCCATGTACGCGGCCTGGGTGGTCGCGTGTTGCGTTTCGGCGAGCGCCGTGGCTTCCCGGCGCACGCCGGTTTCGATGCTGGCGATGGCCGCCAGAAAGGGCACGATCGCCAGCAGGACAATCTTTGCTTTGAGTTTCATCGTTGAAGGGCCGGCCGGCTACGTAATAGTACGTAGCCGGCTTACGTAGTTGCGCGCTTGTGAGGACGTTCACGAAGGCGAATACTACATCCCCGCGACGTGTCGCGCCTTCCGGCGTGCGTTCGGTGCGCCGGGTTGTATTGGCGGCCGCGCTCTGGCGCCGTGCAAAAAGCAAGATCCGGTTTTGCCGTCTAATATCACGTAACAGGTTTTCCGTGTGCCCGGCCACAAGTCATGGCGCGCGATTTCAATAATAGACTTAGGAGACGATTGTGGAGACCTCCCAATCCGCCGGCCGTTCATGGCTATGGCTTATCTTGCTGATCCCGTACATCGCGTTGCTGTGGTTGCCGTTCTATAACGACACACGTCCCTCGTTCGCCGGTTTTCCGTTCTTCTACTGGTATCAGTTCTTGTGGGTTCCGTTGACCTCGCTACTGATTTACGTCGTGTATCGAGGTGTCAAATGAGCGATGTCAATCCTGTGAACCCGGTCGCGATGACCGTCTTTATCGCGTTCTTTGTTCTTGTCACTGTGATCGGTTTTTTTGCCGCGCGCTGGAAACGGGGCGACCTGACGCAATTGCACGAGTGGGGCCTGGGCGGCCGCCAGTTCGGCACGGTGATTTCGTGGTTCCTCGTGGGCGGCGACTTCTATACCGCCTATACCGTGATCGCAGTGCCCGCGCTCGTGTATTCGGTGGGGGCGTATGGCTTCTTTGCGTTGCCCTACACGATCATTGTCTATCCGTTCGTGTTCGCGGTGATGCCGAAACTGTGGAAGATCGCTCACGCGAAGAACCACATCACGGCGGCGGATTACGTGCAGGGTGAGTACGGCGGCAAGTGGTTTCCTGCAGCGGTTGCGATCACTGGCATTGTCGCGACGATGCCGTACATCGCGTTGCAACTGGTGGGTATGCAGGTGGTGATCAAGGGACTTGGCGTGAGCGGGGAAATGCCACTGATTGTCGCCTTCGTGATTCTTGCGTTGTATACGTATGCAAGCGGCTTGCGGGCGCCGGCGATGATCGCGTTCGTCAAGGACATCATGATCTACATCGTCGTGATCGCGGCGGTCTGGCTGATTCCTGCGAAGCTTGGCGGCTACGCGCATGTGTTCGATGCAGCCGATACGTATTTCAAGGCCAAGGGCGGCGCAACTGGGATTATTCTGAAGCCGGCGCAGTTCACTGCTTATGCGTCGCTGGCTTTGGGCTCGGCACTGGCGGCGTTCATGTATCCGCATACGATGACGGCGGTGTTGTCGTCCTCGTCGGCTAATACGGTGCGCAAGAATGCGATTTTTCTGCCGGCGTACACGTTGTTGCTGGGGTTGATCGCGTTGTTGGGCTATATGGCGATTGCGGCCGGCGTGCATGTGAAGTCGGCGTCCGATATGGTTCCCGCGCTGTTCAACACGTTGTTCCCTTCGTGGTTCGTCGGCTTTGCGGCTGCGGCAATTGCGATTAGCGCGCTGGTGCCCGCTGCGATCATGTCGATTGGCGCGGCCAATCTGTTCACGCGGAATTTGTGGCGTCCGCTGGTCTCGCCGGATATCACGCCTGAGGCGGAGGCTTCTACGGCGAAGATCGTTTCGCTGGTTGTGAAGTTTGGGGCGCTGTTGTTTATTGTGTTTTTGCCGACGCAGTATGCGATTGATTTGCAGTTGCTGGGCGGGGTCTGGATTTTGCAGATTTTCCCGGCGATTGTGTTTTCTTTGTATACGCGGCGGTTGAATACGCCGGGGTTGTTTCTTGGGTGGCTGGTCGGGATTGTGATCGGGACGGGGATGGCTGTTTCGCAAGGGCTTAAGCCGGTGTTTGCGATGCATGTTGGCGATGCCAGTTATCCGGTTTATATCGGGTTGATTGCGCTGGTGGCTAATGTAGTGGTTGGGTTTGTTGTGTCGGGGTTGTTGCCGGGGAGGGGGGCCGCGGGGCGGTGAGGTTTTTGGTTTTTTAGTTTTCTGTTTCTGTCCTGGTTTTTTGTTTTTTTGTTTGGGGAGGGGCCGGCGGTTTGTTTGTCTGGTTGCCGACGGCGTTGGCTTTTCCCTGATCTGGTTGTTTGGTTTTTTCTTGGTCTGGGGTCTTTGGTCTTTGGTCTTTAGCCTTTGGCCTTTCCTTGAATTCTTATTGGTTTATTAGCGTCGCCCCTGTGCGGGGCAGGCACCTACTTTTCTTTGCCTGCTGCAAAGAAAAGTAGGCAAAAGAAAGCAGCTCACCCCGCCAGCTCATAAGCGGGTCCCCCGCACAGCCACGGTAGTGGTGCATCTGGAATCTGTGCTCTCGCACATTCGGCGTCAGTGACAAAGGCGTCATTCTTCCCGCCTCGCACTTCGTGCTCGCCGGAAGGGACCACCGAAAACCAGAGGATTCGGTTGAGTATGGTGGGGGCCATCGGCTTCGCCTCGGCGAAGCGCCCAAGCATTCAAAGACGCGCTCGCCGCGCGAATCAAAGTACGAAACCGTAAACCGAAAAACTACGGTTATCATGCCAACGGCAACGGCAACGGCAACGGCAACGGCAACGGCAACGGCAACGGCAACGGCAACGGCAACGGCAACGGCAACGGCAACGGCAACGGCAACGGCAACGGCAACGGCAACGGCAACGGCAACGGCAACGTTAACGCTAACGCCAGGGGGAGTTGTGACTGCAACGGTCACGTGCTGACATTTCATTCGAAGCGGGGGTTCACGGACAGATGCAGAGGCGTCTCGCCGAGGCGAAGCCGACGGCCCCCACCGCGCGCAAACGAAACCTCCAGGTTTCCCTGGCGGACCCATCCGCGACGCACGTAGTGCGGAGTGGGAGCTGATGAATCCTTTGTCACTACGGGTGAATGTGCGAGAGCACGGATTCCAGATGCACCACTACCGTGGCTGCGCGGGGGACCCGCTTAAGAGTTAGCGGTGTGAGCCGCTTTCTTTTGCCTACTTTTCTTTGCGGCAGGCAAAGAAAAGTAGGTGCCTGCCCCGCACAGGGGCGACGCTAATAAACCAATAAGAATTCAAGGAAAGGCCAACGCCGCGGGCGAACAGACGAACCGCAGACCATAAAACCAGGAAAACGCCAACGCCGTAGGCAACCGGACAAGGAAAGTCCAACGCCGTGGGTAACCAGACAAGGAGAGTCCAACGCCGCAGGCAACCAGACCAAGAAAAGACTACCGCCGCAGGCAAACAAACAACATCGACCCCAACCCCAATCCAAAGCAAAACCTCCTACGGCACGCCACGCGACCCCCCACCCGACTGCCCCTGGCCAACCACCACCGAACCAACCGAACCAACAGCATCAACCGCACTAACCACCGAACCCTCATCAACCGCAGTACGCCCACCATCCCGAAAAAACGCCAGCTCCGCCGCCTTATTCAACACGAGAATACTAATGCGCCGATTAGTCGGCTCATCAGCCACATCGCTATTCAGCGGCAACACATCAGCAAGCCCACGCACCTGCAACAGCTTCTCGCCATGCATGCCACCGCTCACCAACGCGCGGCGTGCGGCATTGGCCCGCTCTGACGACAACTCCCAGTTCGAATAACCTTCCGGCCCAGCCGTATAAGGCACTGCATCAGTGTGACCAGCAATCGAAATGCGGTTTTCCACATCGTTCAGCGCAGCACCGATCTGCGTCAGGATCGTCACAGCATAAGGCTGCAACTTCGGACTGCCGGACGAAAACATCGGCCGGTTCTGCGAATCGACAATCTCGATGCGCAGGCCTTCGTTAGTGATCGAAATGCGGATCTGATCCTTGAAGGCCTTTAACGCAGGGCTCTGTTCGATCAATGCAGTGAGCTTCTCTTTCAACTGCTGGAGCCGCGCCGTGTCCGCGGGCGCAATGGAAGATGGTGCCGCGCTTAGCGGCGTCGGCTCGGTCTGGCTCTTCTTGCCGACACCGGCCCGCGAGTCGGAGATGTCGCGGCCGCCGCCTTGCACGACGCTCGGACGCGCCGCAGCCGTGCCCTCGTTGCCGCCGAGCAGGCTCGACAGCGGCGTGTTGAAATAGTCCTCGATGCCCTGTTTGTCGTACTTCGACGTCGAGCCGAGCAGCCACATCAGCAGGAAGAACGCCATCATCGCAGTGACGAAATCGGCGTAAGCGATTTTCCAGGCGCCACCGTGATGAGCGCCATGATCGTCGCCCTTTTTCGAGCGTCGCACGATCACGGCCGCGGGTATTTCCCCATGCTGCGACGTACCCGATTTTCTTCCACTCATGATTCCACTCCACGTCAGGCCGATTTCGGCATCTTGGTGGCGCGCACGGCGTCGTCGAGTTCCTGGAAGCTCGGACGATCAGCGGTGAACAGCACCTTGCGGCCGAATTCGACGGCGATCGGCGGGGCATAGCCGGACAGCGACGCGAGCAGCACGGCCTTCACGCATTGATAAGGTTTGGCTTCGGCGCGACCCTTGGCATTGAGCAGATCGGCAACGGGGCCAATAAAGCCATAGGCGAGAAGAATGCCGAGGAACGTGCCGACCAGCGCACCGGCGATCATTTCTCCGAGCACGGCAGGTGGCGCGCCGACCGAGCCCATGGTATGAACCACGCCCATCACGGCGGCCACAATGCCGAATGCCGGCAAGCCGTCGGCCATTTTCTGAATCGCGTTGGCCGCGACCGACGCTTCCGCGTGATGCGTGGCCAGCTCCTCGTCCATCAGGTCCTGCATTTCGAGCACGTTCACGTTGCCGCCGGACATCATGCGCAGATAGTCGACGATAAAGTCGAGCAGATGATGATCCTCCAGCACGTGCGAATACTTCTGGAACAGCACGCTTTCCTGCGGCGAGGCGACGTCGGCTTCGAGCGACATCATGCCTTCCTTACGCGCCTTCTGAAGCAACTCGTAGAGCAGGGCGATGAGTTCGAGATATTTCTCTTTCGTGTAGCCGCCGCTTTTGAAGCACGAGGGAATCGCCTTGATGGTTTTCTTCAGCGTGGCGGTCGGATTGCTCACGACAAACGCACCGATCGCCGCACCGAAAATGCAAAGCAATTCGAACGGTTGTACGAGCGCTGGAAGATGCCCGCCCACACCGAGAAAACTACCGATGACAGAACCGATTACCACCACCCAGCCAATGACGACAAACATGCTTTCTCCGATTACCTTGCGCGACGAATGTCCGTTAGAACAGGCCCTATTTCAGGCGTTTTTTCGCGCGCGCCACAAAAGTTTTGTATGTACCGGTAAACGGCGGGATTCGCGATGTCTGAAGTATCGGCTACCCGTAGAAACGAAAATATTCACCAACTGGTTAACTCTTCAAATGAGCCTTCAAATAAGCCCCCAAATAGCCATTTAAATCGGTCTCCGGTAATTTTGTCCGCATCGTGATCTATCGTTGCAGCTGCAACCAATTATGAATATTCCCCGGCTGGATGATTGAGAGCGTCGATACATGACTGGTCTATTCAGAATGCATGTCAGCGGGTGCTCTGCTAGCATGGCAGGCAATTTGTACCGATGGCCGGTCCCGGCGCTCAAAGCCGCCATCCGGCTTCCCGTCGGCTCATGAATAGATGTGATTTTTGGCGGTCTGGGTTACCGTTGGTCGTGGACCATGCAGTTGCGCAGTTCGATGACCGTGGCGGCGTTGCAATTCGATATTGGATGCCGGCAAACCGTTTCGTTAGACGTCCCGTTTTACCGTGCCAGCAGAAGCAGTCTTCTAGAACCGATTGTCAGGATTTGCACAAAAACCGGAGAAGAGCATGAAAGCCAGCACCATCGCCGAGCGGGAAGCCCGCGGCCGTGCCGCTCGCGAACACTCGAAACGTTCGAGCCATCGTGCGGTAGGGGAGTTGAACCGCAACCCCATCGAATTGCTTAAGCAAAGCAGCGAGGGACGCATTACGAATCTGGTGCCGCTGCGTTATGGGCGCATGGCCGTGTCGCCTTTCACCTTTTTTCGCGGCACCGCGATCATTCAGGCCCACGATCTAAGCAAGGTCCCCGACACCGGCCTCATCATGCCGATTTGCGGCGATGGTCATCTGATGAACTTCGGCGGATTCGCAACGCCGGAGCGGCAACTCGTATTTGATCTGAACGATTTCGACGAAGTCGCGATCGGTCCTTTCGAATGGGACTTGAAACGTTTGACTGCGAGCCTCGTCGTCGCCGCGCGGCATATGCGTTTGAGCAGCGGTGCGGCGGAGAACCTGGTGATGACAGCCGTCGGCGAATACCGTGATCGCATGGCGCAATATGCGCAATGCGGCGCACTCGAACTATGGTATGACCGCATCACCTTCGATCGGATGGCGGAAACCGCGCTGACTCCCGAGCGTCGTCGCACCGTGCGCCGCGGCATGGAAAAGGCCGCGAACCGGACCCACGAAAATCTGCTGGAGAAAATGGCGGAGCGTGACGGCGACCACTGGACGATCCGCGATGCGCCGCCGGCGTTATTCCACGTCCTGGGTGCGAATACGCTGTTCACGCCGGAAGAGGCCGAAGCGTACAAGGAGAGCAATTGGCGCAAGATGCTCGAACGCATGTGGAGCGAGTATCTGAAGACGATGTCGCACGACCGGCGTGAGCTGCTGAGCCATTTCACCGTGCAGGACATTGTGTTCAAAGTGGTCGGCGTCGGCAGCGTGGGCACGCGCTGCATGGTGGTGTTGAGCGTCGATCACATGGATAAGCCGCTGTTTCTGCAGATCAAGGAGGCGCGGCCGTCGGTGATTTCCCAATACTATAAGTCGCCGCCCATCAAGCACGAGGGCGAGCGCGTCGTGCAGGGGCAGCGGATGTTGCAGGCGGCGAGCGATATTTTCCTCGGCTGGGCGAGTGGGCCGGCAGGGCGCCATTTTTACTTTCGGCAACTGCGCGATATGAAATTGTCGGCGAACATCGAATTGTTCGACACCGACCTGCTGGAAGGTTACGCGAAGCTCTGCGGCTGGATCATGGCGCGCGCGCATGCCAAGGCGAGTGGCCAGGCGATCGAGATCAGCGCGTATATCGGCCGGGGAGATCAGTTCGCGGAAGCGATGACCGGCTACGCCGCCAGCTACGCGAACCAGGTGGAACGCGACTATGACGTGTTCCTGAAGGCTTGCCGCAGCGGTGAGCTCGAGGCGCGCACGGACGAAGACATGGCAGCGGATTTCCGCGTGTAGCGGCGGTGGGGGTGTTTGCGCGGCTTGCCGAATCAGTCGGCGAGCCCGCGCGGAAGGTGTGCCTGGTTCAGTCCTCGATACGTGCTTCACGCAGCGTAACGAAGCGCAAATGCTGGCGGCGCGCCGCGTCGATTACGCGCGGCAGGACGGCGAGTATCAGCGGTTTGCCCTCGAGGGTGAGCGCGGCATTGCCGTCGTGCAGCAGCAGAATGTCGCGCGGAGCAAGACCGTCGATCAGCCGATGCGTCACCACCTGCGGATCGCGCTCGCGCGTGTCGTAGCCGCGCCGCGTCCATGCCGCGAGCCGCAAATCGAGTTTGCGCAGCACGGGCTCGAGAAAGATGTTGCGCAAGCCAGCGGGCGCGCGGAAGAACATTGGCCGCTCGCCGCTCAATGCCTCGAAAGTGCGCTGCGCAGCCTCGATCTCACGTGTGAGGGCGCCCGGAAACGTGACCGAAAACGTATGCACGTGAACTTGCGAGTGGTTTTCGAGCGTATGGCCGCGCGCGACGATTTCGCGTGCGAGGTCCGGATAACGCTGCGCTTTCGCGCCGATACAGAAGAAGGTGGCGCGCACGTCGAAGGCGTCGAGCAGATCGAGCACTTGCGGTGTGACGACCGGGTCGGGACCGTCGTCGATGGTCAGTGCGATTGCGTCTGCGTTGCGCGCGCCGTCGGGCAGGCGCGTCCAGTTCGGGCCCAGCAACGAGGTGCGCGGCAACAGGCCGGCCACCGTGAAAATAGCGTGATTCGCGAAGATCGCGGCCAGCCACCACGGCCACGCGGCGGGCGTCAGCAACCATCCGGCCAGCACGAAGATGTGCCATGCGGCAGTGGCCGTGAGCATCGCGGGATAGCCGGTGCGCGGCCAGCGGTACTGCGGCGCGGACTGGGCGCCCGGCGGCGGCGTGGAGCGTTCGTTGTTCATAAAGCGTGCTTCCTGTCTTCCTTCCTCCGTCCAGGGAAGGCCTTGAATCGCGCTTGATGCGCAACAGCAAACGATACCATTGATGTGTCGCTCGACGCTGTTGCGGAAGGTAACGATAAGTAATGAAAGCACGCTGAAAGACGTCATGTTTCGCGACGGCGGCTGCGATGTCGCGTTTGTGATGGACGATCGGCTGTTGTATGGTGCTAAGGCCAAAAAACGGAGCAGGAGACGCACGGTGACAGGAACGGGAATCAGGAAAGTCGCGCTGGTGACGGGCGCGGGCAGCGGCATCGGCCGGGCCTGCGCGCTCAAGCTGCTAGAGCATGGTTATAGCGTCGTGCTTGCGGGCCGCCGCCAGGCGCCGCTCGACGCCGTGGCCGAAGAAGCCCGGCAACTCGGCGGCGAAGCGCTCGCCGTGGCCTGCGACGTGACGGACGCCGACAGCGTCGCCGCGTTGTTCGACACGATCCGCGTGCGGCTAGGCCGGCTCGACGTGCTGTTCAATAACGCGGGCCGCAGCGGCTCGCCTGTGGATATCGATCAACTCGCCATCGACGAATGGCGCTCGGTGGTCGACACCAATCTCACCGGCGTATTTCTCTGCACGCGTGCCGCCTTCGGTCTGATGAAAACGCAGACGCCGCGAGGTGGCCGCATCATCAACAACGGCTCGATTTCCGCGCATGCGCCGCGGCCGAACAGCATCGCCTACACGGCGACCAAGCACGCGATTACCGGAATTACGAAAGCGGTTTCGCTCGACGGCCGCAAATACGACATCGTGTGCGGGCAGATCGACATCGGCAATGCCGCGACGGACATGGCCGAGCGGATGGCGCGCGGCGTGCCGCAGGCGAACGGCGAAATCGCGGTCGAGCCGCTGATGGACGTGCAGCACGTCGCCGACGCCGTGCTGCATATGGCGGAATTGCCGCTGTCGGCGAATGTGCAGTTCATGACCATCATGGCGAGCAAGATGCCGTTCGTCGGCAGGGGCTGAGCGCGGCGTATAGGCATTCGCGGCGCGAGGCGGTTGAAGGGACCGGCTTCGGGCGTGACTTGGGGGAGCAGGCTTGAGCGTGAGTTGGAGGGAGCAGCTTTGAGCCGGAATTGACGGCTCGCGTTCATGCCACCCCAGGCTCCCCGACGCACGTATCTCGGAAGATCAACTTATACTGGGTGCTTCCCGCGTTTTCGAAAAAGCCCTTTGCCGTGCCCCGAGCCACACCCCAGGACGACCCGCAGCCGGTGCCGCCCGTGCAGCCCGACCTCGACGATTGTTGTCATAGCGGCTGCAATCCGTGCGTGTTCGATCTCTACGATGAAGCGCTCGAACGCTATCAGTCGGCGCTCGCCGAATGGCAAGCGCGGCAATCGGCACTGAAGGCACCGAAGGCGCGAACGGCACGATCGGTGCCTGCGCGGCAGAGCAAACCGCGCACGCGCCGCTGAACGGCGTTTCCGCTTTCACGCCAAGGCCGCAGCCAACCCATCTCCCCGTCATGACCGACCTTCAGCCCGCGCACATCGAGCCCTTCAACGAATCGCACACGCTGGACGATCTGCATACGTTCGTACAGCGTTATCCGCGTCTGTTCGTGCTGACCGGCGCGGGCATCAGTACCGACTCCGGCATTCCAGGCTATCGCGACGACAACGGCGAATGGAAGCGTTCGCCGCCGATCACGCTACAGGAATTTCTCGGCACCGAGGCGATGCGCCGGCGCTATTGGGCCCGCAGCATGGTCGGCTGGCCGGTGGTGGCCGACGCCCGGCCGAATGCCGCGCATGTCGCATTGGCTCGACTCGAGGCGGCAGGCCATGTGCCGACGCTCGTCACGCAGAACGTCGACGGTCTGCATCAGCGGGCGGGCAGCCGCGAGGTGATTGAACTGCATGGCGGCATTGACGGCGTGACATGTCTGGACTGCGGCACGCCGCATTCGCGCGCGTCGATCCAGCAGACGCTCGAAGCCGACAATCCCGCGTTGCTGAACGTCACCGCCGAAACCGCCGCGGACGGCGACGCGCATCTGGAGTGGCACGATCTCGAATCGTTCCGCGTTCCGGCGTGCACGAACTGTGGCGGCTTGCTGAAGCCCGCGGTGGTGTTCTTCGGCGAAAGCGTGCCGCGCGAGCGTGTCGAAGCAGCTTCGCATGCGCTCGACGCGGCGGATGCGGTGCTGGTGGTCGGCTCCTCGCTGATGGTCTATTCGGGCTACCGCTTCTGCGTGTGGGCGCAGAAGCAGGGTAAGCCGATCGTCGCGATCAATCTCGGGCGCACGCGCGCCGATGCGCTGCTGTCGCTGAAAATCGCCGCGCCCTGTGCCGATACGCTGACCGCACTGGCGGGCCGTCTTGCGTTGGACTGAGCAGAAGGCCGGTCGAGCCGGCCGCTCAACGGCGCGTCCGTGTCACGCGCGGTCCGCGTAAATCGCCGATAATCTCAATCCGAATCTCGCTTCCACGCAGCATTGCTCTCACTCAAAGCAACCGCCCCACACAAGGATCGCCGATGTTGACGACGATAGAACAGCTCGAAGCAATCTACGGTCAGCCCCACGAGCGTGCAGTGAAGAAGGAAATTCCCTACGTCAACGAAGACTATCGCGCCTTCATCGAAGTCGCGCCCTTCGTCGTGCTCGCCACCGCCGGTCCAGAAGGCCTCGACTGTTCGCCACGTGGCGACGCGCCGGGTTTCGTGCGCGTGATCGACGAACGCACGCTCGCGCTGCCGGACCGCATCGGCAACAATCGCGTCGACAGTCTGCGCAATATCATCGTTGAGCCGCATCTGGCGCTGCTGTTCATCATTCCGGGCGTCGGCGAAAGCTTGCGCGTGAACGGCCGCGGCAGGATTTCCAACGATCCGGAATTGCTGGGCAGTTTCGCCGTCGAAGGTAAGCTGCCGCGCACCGTGCTGCTGATCGACGTCGACGCCGTGTACTTTCATTGCTCGAAGGCGCTGGTGCGCTCGAAACTGTGGGACCCGGCGCATCATGTCGAACGTTCGCGCCTGCCGACTGCGGGCGAGATCCATCGGCGCATCAACGGTGCGAGTTTCGATGCCGCGACCTACGACCGTGAACTCGCCGAACGCGTGCGCACGGCCCTGTACTGAAACAAAGTGAATATGACTGATGCCCATCCGGCGTTGCGGCAACGCTCGCCGTCCGCGGAACGCAATCGCGAACCGATCCTTGCTGTATTGCGCGACGTGCTGCCCGCCACCGGCCGCGTGCTGGAAATCGCGAGCGGCACGGGCCAGCACGCTATCTGTTTTGCCGGCGCGATGCCCGGGCTCGACTGGCAACCGAGCGATCCCGATGCGGATGCGCGTGTATCGATTGCCGCATGGATCGCGCACGAAGGGCTGGCGAATGTGCGTGCACCGCTCGCCCTCGACGTGCATCAGGCGGATTGGGGCGTGCAAACGCCGGATAAGCCCGATACGCTCGACGCCGTAGTCTGTATCAACATGATTCACATCTCGCCATGGAGCGCGACGCTGGCGCTGTTCGCCGGCGCGAGCCGCCATCTCGCTGACGGCGGTGTACTGTATCTGTACGGTCCTTACAAACGGGGCGGCGCGCACACTTCACCAAGCAACGATGCGTTCGATCAACAATTGCGCAGCCGCGACCCCGCGTGGGGCGTGCGCGACATGGAAGCCGTGGTAGCGTTAGGCGCCTCGGTCGGATTCGTGTGCAACGAGCCGATCGCGATGCCGGCGAATAATTTCAGTCTGGTTTTCAGGAAACACCGGGGCGCGGCGCGGGTCTGACAGACGTTGCGTAATGCGGTGTGTAAGCGGTGTGTCATAAAGCGCATCACCGGGTGCCGCATAAAGTTGAAACCCGCACGCAGTGGAAAACACGCCCGTTGAGTGTCGATGCACGCCAACGAGCGCCAGACCGGCATTTCTTTTATCCTTTCACCCTCGACGTTGCGCCGACGTTCCTTCCGGCGCGACGTCTCGACATTTTTTGGACTCTGGAGAATTCACATGGGCAAACAGGCAATCGGCGTGGTGGGGCTAGCGGTCATGGGCCGCAATCTGGCGCTCAACATCGAAAGCCGCGGCCACGCGGTGTCGGTGTACAACCGCAGCCGCGAGAAAACCGACGAACTCATCGCCGAATATCCGGACAAGAAGCTGGTGCCGGCCTTCACGCTGGAAGAGTTCGTGGAGTCGCTGGAAAAACCGCGCCGCATTCTGCTGATGGTCAAGGCAGGCGAAGGCACCGACGCGACGATCAACCAGCTCAAACCGCTGCTCGACAAGGGCGACATCCTGATCGACGGCGGCAATACGCATTTCACCGACACCATCCGCCGCAATCAGGATCTCGCGAAGTCCGGCCTGCATTTCATCGGCACGGGCGTGTCGGGCGGGGAAGAGGGCGCACTGAAAGGCCCGTCGATCATGCCGGGCGGCCAGCGCGACGCCTATGACCTGGTCGCACCGATCCTCACCGAAATCGCCGCCAAGGCGCCGGACGGCGAGCCGTGCGTTGCGTACATGGGACCGGACGGCGCGGGCCACTTCGTGAAGATGGTGCACAACGGCATCGAATACGGCGACATGCAGCTGATCGCCGAGAGCTACGCGGTGCTCAAGCAGGTCGTCGGCCTGTCGAACGAGGAGTTGGGCAAGGTCTATACCGAATGGAATCAGGGCGAACTCGACAGCTATCTGATCGAAATCACCTCGAAGATTTTCGGCAAGAAAGACGAGGAAACCGGCAAGGACCTGGTCGACGTGATCCTGGATCGTGCGGCGCAGAAAGGCACGGGCAAGTGGACCAGCCAGAACGCGCTCGACCTTGGCGCGCCGCTGCCGCTGATTACGGAAGCCGTGTTCGCACGCGTGCTGTCTTCGCTGAAGACGCAGCGCGTGGCCGCGAGCAAGGTGCTGGAAGGGCCGGTGGCCAAGCCGCTCGGCGCCGAGCGCGACGCGTTTATCGAATCGGTGCGCCGTGCCCTGTACTTCAGCAAGGTGATTTCGTACGCGCAGGGTTTCGCGCAACTGCGGGCGGCGTCGGAAGAATATAAGTGGGATCTGGATTACGGCACGATCGCGAAGATTTTCCGCGCCGGCTGTATCATCCGCGCCCGCTTCCTGCAGAAGATCACGGACGCGTATACGAAAGACAAGGCGATCGCCAATCTGCTGCTCGATCCGTACTTCCGCGACATCGCGAAGAACTATCAGTCGGCGTTGCGCGAAGTCGTGATTGCCGCCATCAATGCGGGCGTGCCGGTGCCGGCATTCGCGTCGGCCGTGGCGTATTTCGATGCGTACCGTTCGGAACGCCTGCCGGCGAATCTCGTGCAGGCACAGCGCGATTTCTTCGGCGCGCATACGTTCGAGCGTATCGACAAGCCGGGCAGCTTCCACGCGAACTGGAGCTAGGCGTTTGAACCGTGGCCCGGCGTGCCCTTGCCATAAGGCGCGCCGGGCTGCGGCACCAATTGAAATCGAGACGGGCAATTATTGCTTAAAGCTATTAGGCAAATAGCATAGCGAGGCGCTAAGCCTCCTACTGTTGCGGAAATCGAAATAGAGTTTCGTCGTTTTAGGGGTTTCCCCTAGGTGTCGACGCTCCTAAACTTCCATTTAAGCGCTACGGGACAACGAGCCCAAAGCGAATTAAAAACAAGTTCTGGAGGTTTACATCATGAAGACTCTTATCTCTGCAGTTGTCGTCGCCGCCGCTCTGGTCGCTCCTGTTGCTTCGTTTGCCCAGTCGAACCAGCCGCTTACGCGCGCTGAAGTCCGCGCCCAACTTGTGCAACTCGAAAAGGCCGGCTACAACCCGATCGGCGATCAAATCAACTACCCGGCCAACATTCAGGCCGCACAGGCACGCGTCGATGCACAGAACGGCACCGCTCAAGCTGTGAACAGCGGCTATGGCGCACCGATCGCCGGCAGCTCGCAAGCCGGCCGTCCGGTGAACGGCAACGACCGTCACTCGATTTACTTCGGCAACTAATTCGCGCCGAAGCCGATGCAAACGCCGCCTGGATGACAGGCGGCGGGTAATAAAAAAACGCCGACCGGATTGCCGGGCGGCGTTTTGTCGTTTACGGCGCTATTCGGCCAGCAGTTCGATTTCGGGCTGCGGCCCAACAACCCCGCCCCAACGATCCAACGACTCAACGATTCAACGACTCGGCAAATGCGGAATCCCTTCGTTGCTGGTCAGATTGAGCTGATGAATCTGCCGATGCGCCTTGTTCAGATGCGCTTGCGCGGCCACACGTTGCGCTTCCAGTTGCGACACTTCCTTATGCAACTGATGTTGACGATTCGACACGGTCTGTTCCTGCGCGCCGCGCCGTTGCAGATCCGTGCGCAGCCGCTCGGCCTGCGCCTCGGAGCGAGCGATCATGCGCGCAAGCTGTTCGTTTTGAGCCTCAAGTTGCGCGCGCCGCGTTTCGCCATCCGAGAGCCGTGTCGCCTGTTCCTCGAAGTGATGGAAGGCCGCTTCGGCGGCTTCGAGGTCGGCGGCTTTGAGCGCGCGCCACAGCGAACCGTCCTGATACAGCGCGACGTAGTACGTCAGTTCCTTCGCGTGAAACAGCAGGCTCACCGAATAGGCGAAGCTGCGGAATACGCGGAACGGCGTTAGCGCTTCTTCTTCGGCGAGCCATTCGATTTCGGCGGTGTCGGCCATTTGCACGCCGCGCGCGCTGACCGGGGAGGGCACCACCGGCACCGGCCGTAGCGGCGTCACCGGCCGCGCCGGCTCGACGGCCGGGGCGGACACAGCAGTCGCGGCGGCGGGTGTGACGCCGGCCGGCGCTTCCTCGCTGTCGTCGGGCGACATGGGGTCGGCGGTGTTCTCTCGCGCGACCTGCACGAGATGCGATGGGCCTGCCAGCACGCTGCGGCGGTTCAGGAGACTTTTCACGGCGGTTCCTCCGGTTGACTCGCCCGAAACCTTCAGACGGCGCCGACGGTCAAGCATGCCGGACAATCTGGCGGTTCGAGCGGTGAGCGAAAAGTGGCGAACCGGCGGCGCTAACGGATAAGCGCCGGAGGTGCGCAGCAGTGCTGATGCATTTCCGCGCGCGGCTTTAATGCAGCGTGCGGTGCCGGCGCCCTATTTCATCGAATAACGCGCGGCTTGGTTCCAGGGCAAGCAACCAGGATTCGTCGTAACCGCTGAGATTGTCGAGCGCCTCGCGCAACCGTTCGATCGCCAGCGCCGGAATCTCGACGCTGGCCTCGACGCCGCTCGCCAATCGCGCGATGCTGGCCAGCTGGACCAGCGCGTCGGCGGCTTCGGCAACGTCTGCTGCAAAAATCAGGTGTGTGTTCAGCAACTCGACCAGACCGGGTGACGCTGCAATATCGTCGACGTTGAGTTGCACGGCCAGAAACGTGGCTTTGTTCATCCCCAACTCCTCGCAGGATTCAGGCGTTTTGCGTACGGTGCGTTCCGGCAGCATGACTGAGTATAGGCGAGGGTTGAAAGGATTCAATAATCACAGGAATGCGCCCGAACGATCGCGTGCCGGCGGCCGCGTCTGCCGCAACACCTATAATGGGGCCAGTCGAAACGCGTGATCCAGCCGGGCCGGGCGGTTCGGTATGCGACATGGATAACGTGCCGGCAGCGTCTGCTTCTCAACCTGCTATTCACCATGAAGATCATTCGCAGCAAGAGCTTCACCGCGACGCGCCCGTGGGGCGCGCTCGATATCGCCAACATGCGCGGCATCACGACGCGCCTGCATTGGACCGATCAGCCGTACAAGTGGCATGTCAACGACGGCGAGGAGGTATTCGCCGTGCTCGACGGCCGCGTGGAGATGCGCTATCGCGAAGGCGACGTGGAACAGTCGGCGATTCTGGAAACGGGCGATGTGTTCTACGCGTCGGTGGGCACCGAACATGTCGCGCATCCGATGGGTGTCGCGCGCATTCTGGTGATCGAGGCTGAGGGCAGTGTCTGACGATTCTCAGGCCGATGCCGTGTCGAAACCATTGCCGATGCACACGGCGGCATAATGGACAGGCGTCGCGGCGAGCGCGCCGAGCGGTACGGCAAATGCTTCGGGCTGGTTGAATCCGATTGAATCAAATGTCGAGGAAAATCACATGACAAGACAATGGCAATCCACGGCGACCCGGTTGCTGACCGCAGCCACGTTCGGCGTGATGATCAGCGGCTGTACGTCGATGCCGTGGGACAGTACGCCGTTCTACAGCAGCGCGCCGTCGCGCCCGACCACCCTTGCCACGGTTCCTGTGCCGGCCGGTTACTATCGCGCCAATCCGGGTGACACGCTGGCGGGCATTGCGTCGGCATATGGCCACAGGCCGCAGGAGATTGCGGCGTGGAACGGCCTCGCGTCGAATTCGGCGGTCAATCCCGGGCAAGTGTTGCGGGTCGCGCCGCCAATGGCGTCGGGCAGCGTGGTGACCCCGCCGGTCAACGTTGCCGGTCAGAACGGTTCGGCCACGACACCTGGCGCGCCAGGTGCTGTCGGCGTTCCGCAGCAAGGCGTGCTGCTGTGGCCGTTGCGTGGTCCCGTGCTGAAAACCTTTGCACCGGGCCGGTCGAACGGTATCGTGATCGGTGGCCACGCGGGTGACCCGGTCAAGGCCGCCGCGACCGGCCGCGTGGTTTACGCGGGCACGGGTATCGAGGCGTACGGTCCGCTCATCATCATCAAGCACGACGACTCGCTGATTACCGCCTACGGGCAGAACAGCACGCTGCTGGTCAAGGAAGGCGACGCTGTCGCGCAAGGGCAAACGATTGGCGAAGTCGGCGTGGATAGCCGGGGCGTGGCGTCGATCCAGTTCGAGGTTCGCCAGAACGGCCAGCCGGTCGATCCGCTTGCGTGGTTGCCGAAGTCAGGCGGGTAAGCCGGGCGGCACGAATATTCAATCCGTAGCGTAGATAAACAGAGACACACAAGGCTTTCATCATGATCGATTTGCGCAGCGACACCGTAACCCGTCCGACCCCGGCCATGCTCGCGGCAATGTCGGCCGCTGAAGTAGGCGACGACGTCTGGGGCGACGACCCAACCGTGCTGCGTCTGCAGGCAACGGTGGCGGAGCGTGCCGGCAAGGAAGCGGGTCTGTTCTTCCCGAGCGGCACGCAAAGCAATCTGGCCGCGCTGATGGCGCATTGCGCGCGCGGCGACGAATACATCGTCGGCCAGTTGGCGCACACCTATAAGTACGAAGGCGGCGGCGCGGCGGTACTCGGCAGCATCCAGCCGCAGCCGCTCGAGAATGCCGCCGACGGTTCGATCCCGCTCGAGAAGATCGCCGCCGCGATCAAGCCGATCGACAACCACTTCGCGCGCACGCGGCTACTGGCGCTGGAAAACACCATCGGCGGCAAGGTGCTGCCGGCGGGTTACGTCGACGAGGCGGTGCAGTTGGCGCGTCAGCGCGGCTTGTCGGCTCACCTCGACGGCGCGCGCGTCTACAACGCGGCGGTTGCGTCGGGCAAGCCGGTCGCGGCGCTATGCGAACCGTTCGATTCGATCTCGATCTGTTTTTCCAAGGGTCTGGGCGCGCCGGTCGGCTCGGTATTGGTCGGCAGCCACGCGCTGATCGAGGTGGCGCATCGCTGGCGCAAGGTGCTGGGCGGCGGCATGCGCCAGGCCGGCGTGCTGGCGGCGGCTTGCCTGTACGCGCTGGATCACAACGTCGAACGTCTCGCCGACGATCACGCGAACGCCGCGCATCTGGCCGCCGGTCTCGAATCGATCGACCACGTCAAGGTGCAGTCGATCGCGACCAACATGGTGTTCGCGCAGTTTCCGCAGCAGGATTGCGCGCCGCTCGAAGCGTGGCTCAAGGAGCGCGGCATCCTTACACAGATGCTGTACGCGTCGCGATTCGTCACGCATAAGGATGTGTCGCGCGCGGATATCGATACGTTTATTACGGCAGTGAAGGGATATTTCGCTGCGCGTTGATCGGGTGGGACAGCGTCGTTGAGAACGCTGGATTGAACGGCCGGGTTGGAAGCCGAGATCGGAGCGCTGAGATCCAAGGGCCAAGATCGAAGAACCAAGATCGAAACGCCCTGCTCGAAATGCCGAAAAGAAAAAGCGGGCGCACTGCCACGGCAGTGCGCCCGCTTTGTTTATTTCGCCGCGGCTTTCGCGTGCACCCCCGCGCGATGTGACGGCGCGAACAGCCGCAGTCCGCTCGCGAGGCTCGCCGCGCCGGCGAAGAAGGCGCCGGTGCTGAGCGCGAGCGTCGGGCCATGCCGGCCGGCGATACCGAAACTCAGCGCGACGAGCGCCGCGCCGGTGGTCTGCCCAAGCAGCCGGGCAGTCGCAACAATGCCGCTGGCGCCGCCGCTGCGCTCGGGCGGCGCGCTCGCCATCAATGCCTTCAGGTTGGGCGACTGGAAGAAGCCGAAGCCCGCACCGCAAATCGCCATGCGGATGCCGATGTCGAGCACATGCGGATGCGCGGGCAGCAACGCCAGCGACGCCATTCCCGCCGACATCACCGCCAGGCCGATCGCGCCGAGCAGGCCCGGCGGATAGCGGTCGGACAGACTGCCCGCCAGCGGCGCGGCCAATGCGACCACCACCGGCCACGGCGTCATCAGGAAGCCGGTCTCGACCTGGCTGCGATGCAGGACATCCTCGAAGTAGAACGGCAGCGACACGAACGCCAGCCCTTGCGCGGCAAACGAGCACACCGCGGTCACCGCCGACAACGCAAACACCGGCCGCTTGAACAGATCGACGGGCAGCATCGGCGCGGGATGACCGGCTTCACGGCGAATCAGCAATACGCCGAACACCACGGCGATCGCGGCCGCGCTCAGCACCAGTTGCGTCGAGGCGCGCTGGGCCGCCTCGCCGAGCGCGAAGATCAGCGCGGCGAAGGTGATCACGTTGAGAAGCGCCGCAATCGGGTCGAAGGTGTGGGTGCCGCGCGCGGTATGCGGCAGCGCGGGCCACGCGAAGCCCAGCGCCAGCAGACCGAGCGGCACGTTGACCGCGAACAGCCACGGCCATGCGGCAACGGAGAGAATCAGCGACGCCACCGTCGGCCCGACCGCGAACGACACGCCGACGATCAGCGCATTGGTGCCCAAGCCTCGCCCAAGCCGATGCGGCGGATACAGATAGCGGATCAGCGCCGTGTTGACACTCATGATGGCGCTTGCGCCGAGTCCTTGCAGCACGCGCGCGGCGGCCAGCATCGGCAGTGTCGACGCGAGCGAGCACGCCAGCGACGCCAGCGTGAACAGCGCAATGCCGCCGATATAAATCCTGCGATGCCCGACGATGTCGCCGAGCGCTGCAAGCGGCAGCAGTGTCGCGACCATCGCGAGCTGGTAGGCGTTGATGATCCACACCGAAGCCGCGGGCGCAGCATGCAGATCCGCCGCGATGGCGGGCAGGGCGGTGTTGGCGATCGCGGTATCGAGCGTGGCGAGTGCGACCGCGAGCATGATCGCGGCCATCGCACGGCGGTTGGCGGCGGACATCGGGCCGTCCGCAGGAAAGGTCTGGTCGAGCGAGCCACCACGGGTGGCGCTGGGTTTATCGGACAAGGCGTGGCTCGTCGGGTTATGCATGCCGCAGCGCCGGGTGCGTCGAAGGGACAGCACGGCGGCGTGCAGGGGCAGGGTTGCGAGGCGTGAAGCGCGGAGCCTAAGTCCAGCGATCAGGGCGGCGCGCGGCGAATGAAGTGATTGTTACAGAGACGTGGAAATCGTGCTGGGAGGCCGGCGGGGCGGGGCACTTTATCGGACGCCCATAACGCAACTAACGGTCAATTCCGCGCGGCATCTTCGAATCGGCGGGCGCCCGCGTCATCACAGGATATCGCTTCGGCATAACAGTTCAGCAGACGAGGCGCGCCGATTTGACCACGTATCGAACCAGTCAACGCCCTTCATCGGCACGTCACACGTCGAAAAAGATAATCGTGCTGCAGCTTCCATGCAGTCGGCTTTCGTTGTTCGCCATCGTTTGCCTGTTTTGCGGGCCGATGCACGCGCCCGGTGCTGTGCACAGGCTGCCTCTGCACCGCGTGCGTGCGCAAAACGCGTGAAGCCCCATATGTCGACGGGCATGGCATGTGCGTGAGCATCCGCTCGCGCTCGCCGGTGTCGGTGGGCCGTAAAATGTCGTACTCTGTTCGTTAACCCGCCTGACCGGCACGCGCCTCCCGTCCGTCATCTATGCGGTTCGCGTATGTCGCGTCGTTTTTTCCCGGAGGCTTCGATGACAGCCGTCGATCTGGAATTCGACCAGCTCAACAGTACCGTCGACGCGCTACGGCGCTCAATTTCCAATCGCATGATGTACGGCGTCGGCAAGGACGCCGTCACCGCTCACCCGCATGACTGGCTGCATGCCGCGGCGCTCGCCGTGCGCGACCGGCTGGTCGCGCGCTGGATGAAGACCACGCGCCTGCAGTACGAACAGGACGTCAAACGCGTTTACTACCTGTCGATGGAATTCCTGATCGGCCGCACGTTTACGAACGCGTTGCTCGCGCTCGGCATTCACGATCAGATGAAGGAAGCGCTGGCGGGTCTCGGCGTCGATATGGACACGCTGGTCAATATCGAGCCGGACGCCGCCCTCGGCAATGGCGGTCTCGGCCGGCTCGCCGCCTGTTTTCTCGATTCGATGGCGACGCTCGGCATTCCGGGCTTCGGCTACGGGATCCGCTATGAATACGGCATGTTCCGTCAGGAGATCGTCGACGGCGAGCAGGTCGAAGCACCGGACTACTGGCTGCGCGCGGGCAATCCGTGGGAGTTTCCGCGGTCCGAGATCAAGTACATGGTGCACTTCGGCGGACGCACCGTGCAGCGTGGCGAGCATGTCGAGTGGATCGACACCGAGCATGTGAACGCCACGGCTTACGACACGGTGATTCCAGGTTACGCGACCAGTGCGACGAATACGCTGCGCCTGTGGTCCGCACGCGCGACCGAAGAGCTCGACCTCGGCGCGTTCAATCGCGGCGATTATCGCAACGCAGTCGATACCAAGAACATGTCTGAGAACGTGTCGCGGCTGCTCTATCCGGATGATTCGACGCCGGCCGGCCGCGAATTGCGGCTGCGTCAGGAGTACTTCTTCGTTTCAGCGACGATGCAGGATCTGATTCGCCGCTATCAGCGCACGCACAGCACGTTCGGGCGTTTCTCCGAAAAGGTCGCGGTGCATCTGAACGATACGCACCCGGTGCTGGCGATTCCGGAACTGATGCGTTTGCTGGTGGATGTTCATCATCAGCCGTGGGACAAGGCCTGGCAGCACGTCACGAAAATTTTCTCGTACACGAATCACACCTTGATGCCCGAAGCGCTCGAAACGTGGGATGTCGAGATGCTCGCGCGCCTTTTGCCGCGGCATCTGGAGATCATCTTCGAGATCAACGCGGGTTTTCTCAAGCATGTCAGCGAACAATCCGGCCATGACGGCGAGATGATCCGCCGCATTTCGCTGGTCGACGAATATGGCCAGCGGCGTGTGCGGATGGCGTATCTGGCGATCGTCGCGAGTCACAAGGTGAATGGCGTATCCAAGCTGCACTCGCAACTGATGACGCGCGATATCTTTGCCGACTTCGCGCGTATCTATCCGGACCGTTTCACCAATGTCACCAACGGCATCACGCCGCGGCGCTGGCTGGCGCAGGCGAGTCCGTCGCTGTCGTCGCTGATCGATCAGCAGATCGGCAAGCAGTGGCGCAGCAATCTGTTCGAACTGGAACAACTGCGCAATCTGCGCAGCGACGGCGCCTTTATCGACGCTTTCCGTGAAGCGAAGCGGCAGAACAAACTGCGGCTCGTGCAGCGGCTCGCGCATCACACCAAACTGCACTTCGATCCCGATGCGTTGTTCGACCTGCAGGTCAAGCGTATTCACGAATACAAGCGGCAGTTGCTGAACGTGCTGCATGTCATCGTGCGCTACAACCAGATTCGCGCGAATCCGGAGCGCGATTGGGTGCCGCGCGTGGTGATGTTCGCCGGCAAGGCCGCGTCCGCGTATCGCATGGCGAAGACGATCATCAAGCTGATCGGCGACGTCAGCGAGAAGGTCAATCACGATCCGTTGATCGGCGACCGCCTCAAGGTGGTGTTCGTGCCGAACTACGGCGTCAGCGTGGCCGAGTTGATTATTCCGGCAGCCGATCTGTCCGAACAGATTTCAATGGCCGGCACCGAAGCGTCAGGCACCGGCAACATGAAGCTCGCGTTGAACGGCGCGTTGACGATCGGCACGATGGACGGCGCCAACATCGAGATCTGCGACGCAGTGGGGCGCGACAACATCTTCATTTTCGGCCACACCGCTGACGAAGTGGACAGCCTGCGCGCCACCGGCTACCGGCCGCGGCAAGTCTACGAAGAGAATCCGGAATTGCGCATGGCGCTCGACCAGATTCGCTCGGGCTACTTCTCGCCGGACGACCCGCGGCGCTTCTCGGATATCTTCCACACGCTCGTGGATTGGGGCGATCACTACATGGTGCTCGCCGATTTCGCCGCGTTTTCGAAAGCGCAAGATGAAGTGGATGCGCGTTTCGTCGACAAGCGCGGATGGGCCGAGAGTGCGATCGAAAATGTCGCGGGCATGGGGCAGTTTTCGTCAGACCGTACGATTGGCGAATATGCGCGCAATATCTGGCACGTGAATCCGCTCAGTATGGAGTGATGCAGGCGGGTTGGTGATTGCGTTTTTTAACGCGCCTGCTCAAATGAAAAAGGCCGTGCGAAAAACTCCGCACGGCCTTTTTTTATCGAACGATGAATATCACGGAGCGAATCGCTCGCTCTCGCTCACTGCATGCAAACCGAACTGTGCGCGCGGGAAATCGAATAGCACGTCGATGTTCTGCATCGCCATCAAACCGACCACGATGCGGTTAGCGCCCGGCTTCGCCTTGACGATCGTGACTTGCGCCTGCTCGTAACGGTGCACCCACGGGCCGGTACCGATTGCCGTTTCATAGTTGCCCTGTTCGAGCACGTTGCCGACATCGCCGTCACCGGTCCAGTTGGGCGCCGCGTCCGTTTCGATGCGGATCATGCCGGTGCTGCCGGTCGCGAACACCAGCGGTGCGCAGAAGGTCATCTTGTCGCCCACATTCACGCAGCCGCGCGGCCATTGCGGATTGCCGTCGTTCGACACGGTCATCGGCACCATTGCGTAATCTTTCGTAATCGCGCTCGAGGGACTCAGCAGCATGTACGGTTTCGCGAAATTCGCGTGCACCAGATAGCGTTGGCCGACGTTGCCGGGCAACGCGCGCAGCGGTTGCGTGTAGCTGTTGTCGTCCGGTTGCGCGGCGCCGACGCCGACGATGCCGGAAAACGCCCAGCCGAATTCACCGGTGTAGCCGTCCATTCCGACACAGTGCCGTGCGTTCGGCAGGCAGCGCACGACGTCCACCGCTTGCGCGGCGATCGGCGTTGGCGTGGTGCTGGCGAGGCTGAACGGCACTTTGATGCCTGAGCCCAGAATCTCCACGCCGTTTGCAAATGACAGCGACGTCATGCCGCCGAAGCTTGCATAGTTCGAACCCGGCAGCACCGACTTCAACACGCGTGCGCCTTGCGTCCCCGTGTCGAGCTCCATATACACCGCCTTACCGTCGAGCTGGACCGGCAGGCCGAGACGCGCATGATCTTCGTCGGCGCGTTCCACGTGCAGCGGAATCAGCAGGCCGTCGCGGCCGCCGTTGATCAGCGTGGCGCTTGCCGCGGGTGGTGCGGGAGTAGGGAAGGTGGTGGCGCAGCCGGTCAGCGCGGCGAGCGCGCCGCTTGCGACCAGCGCCGCCACGGCTGAATGACGAAAATGATGAGCGACATGCCGGCGCGCGGCATGGAGAGACGACAGGAACATAGGATCACGCTTTGCAAAAAGGCGGGTCCCTGGCGAAGGCGATGCATCATAAGCTGCGAGTGGGGTAGCCTGGACAGCACTGGCAGCAACTGCGGTGAATTGCCGCGGCGTGGACGGGGAAACCGGGACGCTTGCGGGGCCTGCGGGAGGGAACACGCGATAACAGGAGCGGCGACTCTACATGGCCACCCGCGGGCACTTGCAAAAATGTGTAAAGGCTTGAGGGCGGCCAGCAAGCTGCCGCGTCGCGAATCAATTTTGTGTTAACGCGCAACGCCCGGCGTTTTGCGAATGGCGAACGCTCAAGCCTTCGGCGCCGGAGCGGCTGCCTTCGCCTCGTGCACGGCCGCGGCGACGCGCTCGACGAACTCGCGATCGGTGCTCATGAGCGCTTCGCGCAGGCCGTTCGCGGTCTGCACCATCAGACGATGCGTGACGTCCTGAGTCGCCCACGTCAGCCAGCCGACCACCACCAGCATCGTGCCGCACACCATGCCGACCGGCGAGCGCAATATCCCGCCGACGATAGCGCCAACGAGTCCAAGCAGCGAGATTGCACGTGGCAAGACTTTATTCTTCGGCACGGTGACGACCTGTACGTCGACGATGTCGCGCAGCGTAAAGACCTGGCCGGCCGACGAGAGTGCGTTGCGCGTGACCGACACGCCGCGATCGTTGAAGGGGTTTTCCATTGAGTCGAATGCAATCGGTAGCAAAGGCCGCAGCGTACCAGACTTCAAATGCCTGAAGTTACGGGCCGTAAAGCCTCCTGACAGCCCACGCGAAATCCGATGACAGAGTCGCTTGACAATCTATCTATGAGTAGATATAGTTCGATCCATGGAAACGACAACGACAGTGCGCGAACAGATCCTCGACCACGCAATCACGCTCATCATGCTGCGTGGTTACAACGGGTTTAGCTACCGTGATCTGTCCAGTCTGGTTGGCGTAAAGACCTCGAGCATCCATTACTACTTTCCGTCGAAAGACGATCTGGTTCTGGAAGCGGTCAACGAGTACAGCAAGGAAGTACTCAACGCCATCCATGCAATCGACGCTTCGTTGCCGGCCGATGTAAAGCTTAACAAGTACGGGAAGCTGTTCGGCAGGACCCTGGGTGACGGCGATCAGATCTGTCTGTGCGGCATGCTGGCTGCCGATATCGGGTCGCTGCCCGATAACATCCGGCAAGCGGTGCAGGCTTTTTTCAAGGCCAACGAAAGCTGGCTGGCCAAGGTTCTGGCGCAGGGCGTGAAGGAACATACGCTGGCGGTGAACGGCAAACCGGAAACTGCGGCGCGCGCCCTCTACGCGGCTTTTCAGGGCAGTGTGCTGGCAAGCCGGTTGTTTCACACCAAGGCTCGACTCGAAGACGTCGAGGCTTCGGTGAAGATTGCGCGATAACGCAGTCGATGTGAGGTGGTCAGCCACCTCTTTGTTTGATTCCCTTATCTATCTTTGAGTAGATAGATAAGGGTAGATGTGATGTTGAATCGTCCGTTTTTTTCGTAGATGTATCTATCTAGTAGTAGATAGCAGAGTCTGAATACTGTCCTCTTTTAAAGGAGCTTCACCATGTCAGTCGAAAAAGTTCTCTACCGCGCCCACGCTCATGCCACGGGCGGCCGCGACGGCCGTGCTGTCGTCCCCGCAGGCAATCTCGACTTCAAGCTGACCACGCCCAGGGAATTGGGTGGTGCGGGCGGCGAAGGCGCCAATCCCGAGCAGCTTTTTGCCGCCGGCTACAGCGCCTGCTTCCTCGGCGCGATGAAGTTCGTGGCGGCGCGCGACAAGGTCGCCATCCCCGCAGATGTTTCGATCGACGGCAGCGTCGGCATCGGCGCGATCCCGAACGGCTTTGGTATCGAAGTCGAACTGAAGATATCCCTGCCCGGCATGACACGCGAAGCGGCCCAGGCTCTGGTCGACAAGGCGCACATCGTCTGCCCTTACTCGAACGCCACCCGCGGCAACATCGACGTCACCCTCACGATCGTTTAATCACGCACCCAATCGATTCACAAAGGAATAAGCCATGAAGACCTTCAAGCCCTTGCTGCTCGCAGCCGCTCTTGCCGCCAGTTCCACTCTCGCCATTGCCGCCAGCCCGGCAACACCGGCCTCGCCCAATCTGGTGACCAGTCAGTTCCTGCATGCGCTGAACAGCGGCACCGGACCGGCCATCAATACGTTGACACCGGCGCAAGCGCGCCAGGTGCTGATCGGTGCGCAGAACAGCGTGAAGGTCGATCTGTCCGGCATCGATGTGTCGAACAAGACCATTGAGCAGGACGGCATCAGCGTGCCGATCACGATCGTGCGGCCGCAAGGCGCAACGGGCACGCTGCCGGTCTTCATGTTCTTCCACGGCGGTGGCTGGATTCTTGGGGACTTCCTGACGCACGAGCGGCTGGTGCGTGACCTCGTCGTGCAATCGGGTGCTGTGGCGGTGTTTGTCGATTACACGCCGTCGCCCGAAGCGCGTTACCCGGTGGCGATCAACCAGGCGTATGCGGCTACCCGATGGGTCGCGGAGCATGGCAATGAAATCGGTGTGGACGGCAGCCGCCTTGCGGTAGTGGGGAACAGCGTCGGCGGCAACATGGCTGCGGTTGTCTCGCTGATGGCGAAGGACAAGCAGGGCCCCGCCATCCGTTTTCAAGGTTTGATGTGGCCGGTGACGGACAACAATTTCAATGACGGCTCGTACAACGCCTATCCGGAAGGCCATTTCCTGACCCGGCCGATGATGAAGTGGTTCTGGGATGCCTATACCAAGGATCCGAAGCAACGTAACGAGATTTACGCCTCGCCGCTGCGTGCTTCAGTCGATCAATTGAAGGGGCTGCCGCCGGCGCTGATCCAGGTCGCGCAGTTCGACGTGCTGCGTGATGAAGGTGAGGCTTATGGTCGCAAACTCGACGCTGCGGGCGATGAAGTCACCACGGTCCGCTACAACGGCACGATCCACGACTTTGGCTTGCTTAATGCACTTGCCGGCGACGCGCCCACCAAAGCCGCAACCCGGCAGCTTGCCAACGAGCTGCAGATGCGTCTGAAGTAACGCGTGCAACCGTGATCGCGGCACCTTGCATAACAGCAGGGTGCCGCGGCGATCTGCGCATTCGACGTTACGTTCACGCAAGGCATCGTCATGTGCCGATACCGAATATTGTTACGGTTATCGAAGCTTTCCCGGAAGCCGCCTATTTGAGGCTGCCGGTAAGAAACTGGCCCAGGCGCTCGCTTTTCGGGTTGACCAGAACGTCTTGAGGATGGCCTTCTTCTTCGATCTTTCCCTTGTGGAGAAAGACCACGTGATTCGACACGTTGCGGGCAAATCCCATCTCGTGCGTGACCACGATCATCGTACGGCCTTCTTCAGCGAGAGCCTGCATCACTTTCAGCACCTCGCCGACCAGTTCCGGGTCGAGCGCCGACGTGGGTTCGTCAAACAGCATGACTTCGGGCTCCATGGCCAGCGCGCGCGCAATGGCCACCCGCTGTTGCTGTCCGCCCGAAAGGTGTGAAGGATACTTGCCTTCCATGTTCGCGTTGAGTCCAACCTTGGTCAGGTACTTGCGAGCCCGCGTTTCCGCTTCAGCCCGGCTCAATCCCAACACGCTGATGGGCGCTTCGACAATGTTTTCGAGCACCGTCATGTGCGCCCACAGGTTGAAGTGCTGAAACACCATCGACAGTTTGGTGCGCATCTTCTGCAATTGCTTGTGATCGCTCACCCGCAAGGCGCCGGTTCTATCCGGCTTGGTCTGGATCTCTTCAGCGTTGAGCGTGATACGCCCCGAACAAGGCTGCTCAAGAAAATTGATGCAGCGTAGAAAGGTGCTTTTACCCGAGCCGCTCGAACCGATGATGCTGATGACATCGCCGGCCTTCGCCTTGAGCGATACGCCCTTCAGAACCTCGTTGTCACCGAACTTCTTGTGCAGATCGTCGACAATCAGCTTATACATATCTCGATACACTCCATCTTGGCTAACGGTAGCCAGGTTCAATGCCCTTGCGGCTTCAGATAGGCCAGCATGCGGGTTTCCATTCTGCGGAACGCCCATACCAGCGCAAACACGATGCAGGCGTACAGCACGGCGGCAATGCCGTATGCCTGGAAGGATGCGTAGGTTGCCGAGTTCACGTCGCGCGTGACCTTCAGGATGTCGGGGACGGTGGCCGTGAAAGCGAGCGTCGTTGCGTGCAGCATGAGGATGACCTCGTTGCTGTAGTTGGGTAACGCGCGCCGCAATGCGGACGGCAGGATGATCCGGGTGTAGAGCTTGAAGCGGGACATCCCGTAAGCCTGCGCGGCCTCGATTTCGCCATAGGCGGTCGATTTGATCGCGCCGGCAAATATCTCCGTGGCGTAGGCACATTCGTTCAACGCAAAAGCAAGCAGCGTGCAGTTCATCGCGTTGCGGAAGAACGTGTCGAGCAGGGCGTGCGAGTGGACGAACTGAAGGCTGTAGAGCCCCGTATAGCAGAGCAGCAACTGCACATAGAGCGGTGTGCCGCGAAACACGTACGTGTAGAGCCAGACCGGTCCGGAGATAAAGCGGTTGCGCGACGAACGGGCGACCGCCAGCGGGACGGCGAGGCAGAAGCCCAGTCCGATCGACGCGACCAGCAACCACAGGGTGATGACGAGGCCGCTGTACCGGTAACCGTCGGTGTACAGGTAGGCTTGCCAGTATTGCCTGACGATTTCGATCACAGTACGGCCCTCCGGACACCTGTCGAATAGCGCTTTTCCAGCCAGATCAACACCAGGTTGGACACCGTCGTGATCACCAGATAGATCGCGCCGGCGGTCAGCGTGAAAAAGAAAAACTCGAGCGTGCTCTTGCCTGCGTCCTGCGACGCCTTGACCACGTCGGCGAGACCGATGATCGAGACGAGCGCGGTGGCCTTGACCAGCACCTGCCAGTTGTTGCCGATGCCAGGCAAAGCGAAGCGCATCATTTGCGGGAACAGGATGCGGTTAAACACCCGCCATGAACTCATGCCGTACGCGAAGCCTGCTTCGAGCTGTCCGCGCGGAACAGCGAGAAAGGCCCCCCGGAACGTCTCGGTGAAGTACGCGCCGTAGATGAAGCCGAGTGTGATGACGCCGGCAACGAAAGGGTCGATGTCGATCTGATCGAAACCGAGCGCGTCGGTCAGATTGTTGAGCAGGATCTGAATGCCGTAGAACAGCAACAGCATCAGCACGAGATCGGGAACGGAGCGAATCAGCGTCGTATAGAGCGTGCCGATTTGAGAGAGGACGCGGTTTGGCGACAGCTTCGCCGCGGCGCCTCCGAGACCCAGCAGGAACGCTGCGGCCAGCGACAACACAGCCAGCTTGATCGTTTCCCATGCGCCCGCAAGGAGAAGCGGGCCAAAACCGTGAAAGAACATGTATTCCTATCCTCGATTGCACAGCGTCCCCATTCGGCGCCGGCGATCGGGCAGGCGGAACGAGCGACGCTGAACCATGGCAGACGGCGGGTAGACCGGCGAAAGGCGCTCAGCTACTGCCTAGCTGCCGTACACGTCGAAGACAAAATATTTCTTCTCGATGGCTTTGTAGGTACCGTCCTTGATGATGTCGGCGATGGCCTTGTCGATCTTCTCCTTCAGATCCACGTCGTCCTTGCGCAGGCCAATGCCGGCGCCGTTGCCGAGGATCTTCGCGTCGACGATGTCCTTGCCTGCAAACTGGAAGCCCGCGCCGCGCGGCGTATTCAGGAAGCCGATGTCAGCCTGCACTGCGTCCTGCAAGGCGCCGTCCAGGCGGCCCGAGAGCAGGTCGGTGTAGACCTGGTCCTGGTTCTGGTACGGCACGATCCTGGCGCCCTTCGGCTCCCAATAGGTCTTGGCGTAGGTTTCCTGGATCGTGCCCTGTTCGACGCCGATCGACTTGCCCGCCAGCGATTCCGGCGTCGGCAGCAAGGTCGAGCCTTTCTTTGCAATGAGGCGCGTCGGCGTGTTGAAGAGCTTGGCCGAGAAGCTGACCTGTTCGGCGCGTTGCGGCGTCATCGACATCGACGACAGCACGCCGTCGAACTTCTTCGCCTTTAGCGCGGGGATCATGCCGTCGAAGTCGTTTTCGACCCACACGCATTTGGCCTTCAGACGCGCGCAGATCTGGTTGCCGAGATCGATGTCGAAGCCGGCCAGTTTGCCGTCGGCACCCTTCGATTCGAACGGCGGATAACTCGCGTCGACTCCGAAGCGGATGGTGGACCAGTCTTTTGCGTAGGCGCCGGTTGCGATGGCTGCGAGCGCGATACACAGGGCAAGCTTCTTCATGACATCTCCAGAAAGGTACTTCGTGACACCGGGTGTTGGGGTTCGAGTCCCGCGCGGCCTCCGGTATCGGATGCGTCCATGTTGTCTAGACGTATCGAATTCGGCGTGTTCGGCGCGCTGATCCGTGCAACTTGTATATACAAGATATCCGGTCAATATTCTGCGAAGCAACTGGGGTTTTCTCGTACACGATTGGCGAAATGTAAGGTTTTAGCCGGTTTTCAGCGCCTGCTGGCTAAGTTTTGCTGTCGAACGCACGTCGCATAACAGGGCGGTATATACACCTTAGGTGCTGAAATTTGCGTATTAATGTCTATACAAGATGACGCTGAGATCCACTTGTCCGTGACTGGACGAGCTGAGCAAGCTGGATGCGCTTAGGCCGCGAGCGCGGCCGGGAGAGGGGAAAGGAGATTTTGCCAGGAACTGGCGGGGGCTTGAAAAACCGGTCCCCCAAAAGAAAAAACGCCCCGCAGGGCGTTTTCCATAACCTCGGAGCGGCAAGGAGCTGACGCTCCTCGCCGGCAAAGGCAAGACTCGCTTAGAACTTGTGACGGATACCGACGCGGAATGCCAGTTGGTTGTCCGCGCCCGTGCCCGACGTGCTGAAGTAGCTCGTGCTCGAACCGATCTGCGCTTGCAGATCCTGCGTGCCGTTGCGACCCGCTGCGATCTGGTAGATACCCAGTGCATACACGTCCGTACGCTTGCTCAGCGCGTAGTCGACGCTCAGGTCGGCCTGGTTCCAGTGGCCGCGATTCGCATTGCTCAGGTGCATGTACGTGTAGCCCGCGCCTGCCGTCAGTGCCGGCGTGAACGCGTACTTTGCGCCCGCTTCGTATGCCGCGAACGTGGTCGAACCGCCCGTGATCGGCTCGAAGCGCGTGTTCGTGTACAACGCCCACAGCGTCGCAGCGCCGATCGAGTAACGGCCGCCGACACCGAACGTGCGCAGATCGCGGACGTTGCCCGTCGAGACGTTGGCGATGCTGGTCGAGAATGCCGGGGTTGCCTGGCTCGGGTAACGGATGTCCGTGTACGCTGCGCCGACGCCGAACGGGCCGTTCGCGTAGTTCACGCCGAAGCTGTAAGCACGCGACGAACCTGCCACCGGTGCCGCGGTCGTGCCGCTAGCCGGCGAACCGGCAAATGCGCCAGCCTGGTTCGAGAAGCCGTACATCGCGCCGAAGGTCAGGCCCGAGAAATTCGCGCTGCTGAACTTGACTGCGTTGTTGATGCGGCTGGAAGTCAGTTGATCGACGTCGTTGATGTGGTAAGCGTAGTTACCCGCGACGGTTTGGCCACCGGTCGAGTAGTTGCCACCCAGATAATCCGTCGAAAACGAGTACTGGCGACCGAACGTCAGCGAACCGATGCCGTCTTTCGACAGACCGACAAACGCTTGACGGCCGAACATCGCGCCGCCTTGGCCCAGCGTGCCGTTGCCGCTGTTGAAGCCGTTTTCCAACACGAACAGCGCCTTCAGGCCGCCACCGAGGTCTTCGGTGCCGCGCAGGCCCCAACGGCTGCCTTGAGCAACGCCGTCGTCGTACTTGAAGAGGTTACCGTGGCCGGTGGCGGTCTTCGAGTTGTTCACATAGCTGATACCGGCATCGATCAGGCCATACAGCGTGACGCTGCTTTGTGCATGGGCGGCACTGGCGAAGACGGCGAGGGTAGCGGCGGTCAATACTTTCTTGTTCAAGACTTTCTCCGATAAAAAATTAAGCGATCGCCAAGCCCTGCTCTTTGGTAAGGTCGTGCGATGGCTCGAAATTTAAGGGAATGCAGAGTAAGGTATGTGACAGCTTGGCTTTTTTTGATATCTGTCGCGCTCGCGCGACACTCGTGTAGCTTCGCTAGTTGAAATCAAGCAGGGCACGCGGTTCATAAGCTTTTTCCGGATCGTGCGTATAAGCGTGTGAAAAACGATTGGTTTTCGGGGGCATCGGCGGCATGCGACGATCCGCGCCTATCAATCAAAACCGCTCGAGGAACACGCATGCAACGCCGGAAAATCATCCAGAATCTGCTCGCTATTGCCGCTGTTTCGCTAACGGCAACGTTTGCGCATGCGGATGACAAACAACTCAAGATCGGTACGATGAGCGGTCCGGATGCGCAGATCTGGTCAGTCGTGACCAAAGTCGCGGCGCGCGAAGGGTTGAATGTGAGGGTCATCGAATTCAACGACTACGTGCAGCCGAACGCCGCACTCGACGCCGGCGATCTCGACGCCAACGGTTTCCAGCACCAGCCGTTTCTCGATAGCCAGATCAAACAACGCGGCTACAAGATCGTCAACGTCGGCCTGACCTACGTTTCGCCGATGGGTTTCTACTCGCAGAAGCTCAAGTCGCTGAAGGACTTGCCGGAAGGCGCGAAGGTCGGTATCCAGAACGACCCGTCGAATGGCAATCGCGCGCTGCTGCTGTTGCAGAAATATGGCGTGATCAAGCTGAAGCCGGGCGTCGGCACGAACGGCGTCAACGCCACACCGCTCGATGTCGCCGAGAATCCGAAGAAGATCAAGCTGGTCGAACTCGACGCCGCACAATTGCCGCGCGCGCTCGGCGACCTCGATGCCGCGTCGATCAATACGGACTACGCGGTGAAGGCCGGTTTGCAGCCGACCAAAGACGCGATCGCGATCGAGGACCTCAAGGGTCCGTACGCGAATCTGATCGCCGTGCGTGCGCAGGATCGCGACAAGCCGTGGGTCAAGAAACTGGTCGCGGCTTATGAATCGGACGAAGTGCGCAAGTACATCGACACGCAGTTCAAAGGCGCGATCATTCCGGCTTTCTGAGCGGCAATTCAGCCGTTTTTGAACAGTCCGTTCTTGCGCGGCAACAGACGCGTAAACGCAAATCGCCCGCTGAAACAGCGGGCGATTTGCCTGGCAAGCATGGCTTCCGCGGGCAATACCGGGAAGTCATGCCTCCTGCTCCTTAATTGCTCAACAACGACCCGCTTCTGAACGCTTTCGCACCGGCAATGCGTGCGAATTCCAGCCCGGCCGTTGCAAAGCGCGTCAAATGCCGCGCGTACAGTACGCCGGCCACGCTGCTCTTCAGCGTGACAACGCGATCGGTCAACGGATCGACGATGTCGGCGATCTCATGGCCGACATCGACCCAGGTGCCGACTTCGCAGCGGTAAACCAGCACGCCGCTGATCGGCGCGACGATCGGCTCGGCGCCGGCCAACGGTGTCGCGGCGAATTCGAGCGCCGGCAGCGGCGCCGGCGTGCCGTCGATTACGCCACGCGAGGTCAGGTACTCGATGATCGCCTGGGCGTCGCGCTCGGCGTACTCGTACGACACTTCGCGTTGACCGCGCAGTTCGATCGTGACCGAGATCGAGCCGTTCGGAATCGGAAAACGGTCGCCGTAACGGCCGCGCAGATCCGACCAGCAGAAGCTGTGGATTTCGTCGAACGGATTGCCCACCGAATTCAGCGCCAGCAGCGAGGCCTTGGCGTCCAGATAACAGGCGAGCGGCTCGACTTCCGGCCACAGGTCCGGGTTCGTGTACAGGTGCATTGCGGCTTCCCAGTCGCAGTGCAGATCAAGTACGACATCGGCGTCATACGAGAGTTTTTGCAGCGCCAGACGTTGCGATTCGAGTTCGGTTGCCGGTTTTTGCGCGTCGAGCGCTTCACGCATCGCCGCGCGGATCGCGGTGCGATTGGCTTCGATGTTATCGGTCAGACGCGCTTCGATACCGGGCTGAATCAACGCCGACAGTTCGTAGAAATTGCGGTTGAAGTTCTGCGCGCTGTTGGTCTCGAAGCGGCCCGTCAGATGGCCGAGAAAGTGCTGATTCAGACCGATCGGATTGGCCACCGGCACGATCACGACCTCGCCGCGCACCTTGCCGGCGGATTCCAGCGCGGCAAGCTTGCGGCGCAACGCCCACGAGACCAGCATGCCGGGCAACTCGTCGGCATGCAGCGACGACTGGATGTAAATCTTCTGCCCGCCGCCTGGACCATAGTGAAAACTCGTCAGATTACGGGCGGTACCGAGCGTCGGGGCAATCAGCGGATGGGTTTGGGTTTGCATGGTTTTCAAATCCGCGGGCACGTGGGGTATGCCGCGCTATGTCGTTGATTACAGGGAAAATGGGCAACTGTCGGTGATTGGCGGGCTGGCTCGCGGCGCCTCTGTCGCACGATCTTAGCCGATAAGGTGCGACGCGTGGTTTTATGCGGCGCCATCCGGATGACGCGCGGCACGCGGGCAGGGCTGCCTGATCCGATCGCAGCCCGGTTGGCGCGGCAAAGCGGTTCCGCAAGCCCAAGCGGTTCCGCAAACGAAACGGGCCCCGCGTGATGCGGAGCCCGTTTCCTGCAAGCCGGCAAGCGCGCTGTCAGGCGCGCATGGCTGGCTTAGCTGCCGTACACGTCGAAGTCGAAGTACTTCTTCTCGAGCTTCTTGTACGTACCGTCCTTGATGATGTCGGCGATCGCCTTGTCGACCTTCGCCTTCAGATCGGTGTCTTCCTTGCGCATGCCGATACCTGCGCCGTTGCCGAGAATCTTCTCGTCGACCAGATCCTTGCCCGCGAACTCGTAGCCGGCGCCGCGCGGCGTCTTCAGGAAGCCGATTTCAGCTTCGACCGCATCCTGCAGCGATGCGTCGAGACGGCCCGACAGCAAGTCTGCGTAGACCTGGTCCTGGTTCTGATACGGCACGACCTTCGTGCCCTTCGGTTCCCAGTACGTCTTCGCGTAGGTTTCCTGGATCGTGCCTTGCTCGACGCCAACCGTCTTGCCCTTCAGCGAGTCGGCCGTCGGCATGACGCCCGAACCCTTCTTCGTGACGAGGCGCGTCGGCGTGTTGAACAGCTTCGACGAGAAGGCGATCTGCTCAGCGCGTTGCGGCGTCATGGACATCGACGACAGCACGCCGTCGAACTTCTTCGCCTTCAGGGCCGGAATCATGCCGTCGAAGTCGTTTTCGACCCACACGCATTTGGCCTTCAGGCGCGCGCAGATTTCATTGCCGAGGTCGATGTCGAAGCCCGCGAGCTTGCCGTCCGAGCCCTTGGACTCAAACGGAGGGTAGCTGGCGTCAACGCCGAAACGGATAGTCGACCAATCTTTAGCGTGTGCGCCAATCGAGACGGTAGCAAGCAGAGCAACCGTCAAAGCCGCTAGCAGTTTTTTCACTGTTTAACTCCTCGGTGTAGTTCAAATACTCCCGTATGCGGTTGTGCCGCTGCGGGACGCCCGGCGCGACTTACGACCGGGCTTGGGTTGAAGCTGCCGGCCGGGGCGGCCAGCAGCGCGCGCCAAGCTTATCAGTTCAAAAAGATTGGGTAGCTAGTGAAACACCGGATGGCGCAAGGGAATAGCTTTTAAAGCCGGAATCTGGCCAGGATTCGACGCCGCCGTCATGCGTATTGGATTGATTTCGCCCGCGGCGGGTTGCCCTGTAAAGGCCTCGTAATGAAGTTGGCTAATGACGGGAGCTTGCCCGGATACTTCGCGCAATGCGATGTTTTGCAAAACCGGCGTTTAAAACAGCGCTATTTACTACCGAATATTTCAGACTATTAAGACGTTCCTGTTTCAATAGCCTGACGATAGGTTAAAGATTTCCCACGAATTACCGTTAAATGCAGATGAGCGAATTTGTTAAACCAGGCCGGGTAGTTCGTTTTTCTCTATTGAGGCGAGGCTGGAACCAAAAATGGTTTGCTTGGCGCTATTATCAACGCTCCGCGCGCTCGCCTTCGCATGCGCGCGTATCGGTATCTGTCTGAACAAAGTCATCGGGCACTACGCTCGCGGTTAAACGCCGCGCGCCTGTCTGCGCTCGTCGTAAAGGCTTTCTGCTAAGCGGTGTTGTATATGCACACGATTTCGATGGCAGATGAAATGCGCGGTTTCAACACATCGTTACGGCGCCGGATCGCAGTTGTCGCGGCACGCGCGAATTCACTGCGCTGTGGCGGGCTTTCCGGTTTTTTGACGCTGCTGATAAACGCCGCTTTCTGCGGTAGCCTTTTGTCGTCGGCACCGGCCGTGGCTGCCGACCAGGTCTTGCGCGTACTGGCATGGCCGGGTTATGCGGACGCCGACGTCGTCAAGACTTTCGAAACGCGCTATCACGCGAAGGTCGAAGTGACGCTGGTCGATTCCGACGAGGCGTTATGGGCGCAGATGCATACCCAGGGGACGCCGCCGTTCGACGTGCTCGCCGCCAATACGGCGGAAATCGAACGCTATACCCACGCGAATCTGCTGGCGCCGCTCGATCTGGCCAGTTTGCCGAATACGAAAAAGCAGTTGCCGCGATTTCAGGCGCGGTCGTCGATCGAAGGGCTGACCTCGGCAGGCAATGTATACGCCATTCCATTCACGTATTCGTCGATGGGGCTGATCTATGACCGCAAGCAGATCGCCGTTGCGCCGCGCTCGATGCGCGAATTGTGGAACCCACGCTATCGCGGCAAGGTTCTCGACTTCAACAGCGCCCAGCATAATTTCTCGTTCACCGCACTGGCGCTGGGATATCCCCATCCTTTCCAGCTCGATGCCACACAGATGCGGGTGATCGCTCACAAGCTCGTCGATCTGCGCCGCAACCTGCTGACCTATTACACGCTGCCGGAAGAAGCGACCGCGTTCTTCATCCAGCACAAGGTTGCCTTGATGTTCGGTAACTATGGCACCCAGCAGGTTGAGTCGTTGCGCCGCGCCGGCGCGGACGTGGGCTACGTGATTCCCGACGAAGGGGCGCTCGCGTGGCTCGACTGCTGGTCGATGACGCGTGCCGCAAAGGATCGTCCGCTCGCGCTTGCGTGGATCAATTACATGCTCGAACCGGACGTCAGCGTCTTGCTGACGCAACGCCAGGGGCTGGCCAATACGTTGACGGCGCCGGCGGAAAACAGCGACAACGCGCACATCGTCTGGATCGGCCCGGTGGAAGATATCCAGCGGCGCGAGGACCTGTGGAAGAGAATCGCATCCGGCGACCGGTCGGAGCGCTTCTGATGATACGTCCCGGCCTGACATTCAAGTTATCGATTCTGCTTGCTTGCATCGGCGTGCTCGCGTCCGGCGCGACCGGCTACTACGCGTATCGCGCCAACCGTACGATGCTGGTGAGCGAAGCCGAACGCAGCCTGCTGACTTCGACCGAACTGCTGGGCCAGCGCTTTTCCGTTGCAATCGACGATGTCGCTGCCGACGCGCTGGTGCTCGCAAGCCTGCCGTCTTCCGCGGACGTCGCGCAAACCGACAACGGCACTGGCGCGTATGCACCGCGTGAAAAGCTGGCTCAGGCGTACGCCAGCTTCATGGTTCACCATCCCGAGTATCTGCAAATCCGCCTGATTACCCGCAAGCACTACGGACTCGAACTGATCCGCTTCGATCGTGATGGGGACGGTCTCGTGCGGGTCGAAGGGGACAACTTGCAGGAAAAAGGCCAGTTCGCGTATGTGTTCGACACGCTCGCGTTCTCGCCCGGACGCATTTACACCTCGCCGATTTCGGTGAATCACGAGTACGGCACGCATGCCGCCGAGGACAAGCCGACGCTGAGGCTCGGCACACCTGTGGCGGATGCGGGCGGGGCGGTAGTGGGCGTTGTGATTATCGACATCGATCTTGCCGGTCTGCTCAAAAGGTTGCAGAGCGATTTGCCGAGCGACTATCAGGTCTATCTCGCCAACGAATGGGGCGATTTCCTGGTCCATCCGGATGCCTCGAAAACGTTCGGTTTCGACAAGGGGCGCCGGGTTCTGATGCAGGACAGTTTTTCCTCTACCAGGCCGCTGTTCGATCAGTCAAAAAGCGAAGTTTTGCTGAACGGTCTGGTGCGGCCGAAGCAGGCGGCCGGTCAGGTGCTCGCGTTCGTGCGCCGGCCGTTCGGCGCGTCCGAGGGCAACCGCTTTATCGTGCTCGGCCTCGCCAAGCCGCTCGAAGATGTGTTGTCCGGCGCCACCCAACTGGGTAACAGAATTATTCGCATGGTATTGATCTTCAGCGTGCTGGCGCTGTTCCTCGCGATTCTGTTTGCCCGCGCGCTGACCAAGCCTTTGCATATTCTCGCGTACGCGGCGACGCATCTGTTCGCCGAGCACGCGATGGAAACGATGCCGCTCAAACGGACCGACGAGATCGGCGTGCTGGCGCGCTGCTTCGATCGTCTGCGCCGGGAAATCAGGTCGCAGATGGATGTGCTGCATAACAAGCAACGCGAGCTGGTGCATCTCGCCACGCATGACGGGCTGACCGGTCTGCCGAACCGTATGTTGTTCATGCAGAAGCTCGCGACAGCGATCGAAGACGCGACGCGGCGTGAGGAAGGACTCGCCGTGCTGTTCGTCGACCTCGACCGCTTCAAGCAGATCAACGATCAGTTTGGCCATTCGATTGGCGACAAGGTGCTCACGGCGGTGGCGCAACGGCTAAAGCAGGTGCTCTGCACGGCGGATGTCGCCGCGCGCCTGGGGGGCGATGAGTTCATCGTGCTGATCGAAGGGCCGCGCTCCCTGGAGGCGGCGCCGGGAATTGCCTCGCGGATCATGGGTGCGTTGAATGAACCGCTGCTGATCGACGGACAAAGCATGACGGTCGGCGCGAGTATCGGCATCAGCCAGTTTCCGGACGACAGCGCCACCGTGGAGGAGCTTCTGCTCAACGCCGACGCTGCGATGTATGCGGCCAAATCCGGCGGGCGGTGTGGGTATATGCGCTACCAGGATGTGCTCGAGGCGCGGAGGCTGCAACAGGAGCAGGAACAGTTGCAGGCGAGCGAAGGCGCAACGGAAGGCCATGAGGCGGAGCCGACCGCCTGAAGCGCCTTCGTTTAAATAAAGCGCCTATAAAAACAGCGATAAAAAACGCGGGCGTGTCGTGTTACTTCGACGCTTCAGGCGGAGCCTTGCCGATCGCACGCGCTTCCTATGCACGCGAAATCATTGCGACGCGGCAATGGCTCCGCGTGCGCCGTTTTCGTGAAGCAACTGCAATGCGTGCCGAAGCACTTTTCTGAACTCAGGAAGATCGGCCAGATCCGCAGGAAACACTTCACGTACCGACAGCAATGCCTCCATCAACGCCTGCGATTCGCCATGCGCGGATGCCGCGAGCGCCTGCAATCTGCTCGCCAGCGGGTCGCTGATTTCATAGCGCGTGCCGTCGTCTGCGTGGCCTCGCAAAAACATCATCCAGGCTGCGACCGCCAGCGCGAGACGTGTGAACGATTGGCCCGCGCCGATCCGCGCCGCAATCGTGGCGAGCAAACGTGGCGGAATCTTCTGGCTGCCGTCCATCGCAATCTGCGCGCAGCGATGTTTCAGCGCCGGATTCGCGTAACGCTCGAGCAATGCGTCCCGATAGGCGAGCACGTCAAATGATGCGGGCATGGTCAGCGTCGGCGCGATTTCCTGCGTCATCATCGCGTGGATGAGATTGCGCATGGCGGGGTGCGAGATGGCGGTGTCGATCGTATCGAAGCCGCCGAGCATCGACAGATAAGCCAGCGTCGAATGCGTACCGTTCAACATGCGCAGCTTCGCCAGTTCGAACGGCGTGACGTCGTCGACGAGTTGCGCGCCGACTGCGTCCCACGCAGGGCGTCCGCCGGGAAAGTGATCTTCAATGACCCATTGCCGGAATGGCTCGCAGGGCACCGGTGCGGCGTCCGCATAAACGATCTCGTGGGCTACTGTGACGCGTTCGGCGTCGGTGGTGGCCGGCACGATACGGTCGACCATTGTCGATGGAAATGCAACGTGAATGGCGATCCAGTCGGCCAGCTCGGGATCGCGTTGCCGCGCGAACGAACAGACCACCTGGCGCAGCGCGGCGCCGTTGTGAGAAAGGTTGTCACACGAGAGCACCGTGAACGGCTGGCCGTTTGCACCGGTTGCACCATTCACATCGTTTGCACTGTCGCGCCGCTCGCGCAATGCCGCGACGAGGATGCCGGGCACCGTGCACGGTTCGAGCGGGTAGGCCAGATCGTGGGCAACGGCGGGATCGTCGAGTGCGACCTCGCCGGTTTTCGGGTCGCGGCAATAGCCTTTTTCAGTGACGGTCAGCGAGACGATCCGGACCAGCGGATCCGCGAGGCGCGCGAACAGGGCGGCGCGGTCGTGCGGCATGGCCAGCACTTCACGCAGCGCGCGCACGACCGTGACTTTCGCTCCGTCCGGTCCACGTTCGACCACGCTATACAAGCCTTGCTGTTCCATCAGCGCGTCGCGCTTGGCGACATCGCCTTGCAGTGTCACGCCGCAAATGCCCCAGTCGCCGCCCGCGGCGAGCATGGCCTCTTCCGTATAAAGCGCCTGATGCGCGCGGTGAAAATTACCGATCCCCAGATGAACGATGCCGATCCGCGGCTCCTGCCATTGCGGCGATAGCAGATGTTTTTGCAGCGTGGGCAGTGCGTGGCGGACGAGGCGAGGCAGGGTGGCGGCGGAGATCATGTAACGGGATCCAGATGACAAAAAAGGGGCTTCTGACTACGTCGGTCAACGGGGAAAACCCGGGGAAAACCCTGATTTGACGTGTCGCTATACTTGTATGGTAGCATCGTTCAAACGGCTTGAGACAGGTTGAGAAAGGTGATTTTTCGCTTTATTTCCCCGTCACTTCTCCTTTCAACCGCCGTTCGAAACCGACATGAAAACAGCAGGCCGCATGCCGCCGTCCGACGCGGTTCGGGACCTGCTACTGCAAGGAAGATGTCATGAAGATCGTTCGCGCCGACGTGATCGTCACGTGCCCCGGCCGCAATTTCGTCACGCTGAAAATCGTCACTGACGAAGGCGTGTACGGTATCGGCGATGCAACGCTGAACGGCCGCGAACTGGCGGTCGCTTCTTACCTGAAAGACCACGTGTGCCCGTTGCTGATCGGACGCGATCCCGGCCGTATCGAAGACACCTGGCAATACCTCTACAAGGGCGCGTATTGGCGCCGCGGCCCTGTCACCATGACGGCGATCGCCGCGGTGGACATGGCGCTGTGGGACATTCTCGGCAAAGTGACGGGCATGCCGCTGTATAAGCTGCTCGGCGGTGCTTCGCGAGAAGGCGTGATGGTGTACGGCCATGCCACCGGCCGCGACATTCCCGAAGCGCTCGACCGTTACGCGGAACACATCGAAGCCGGCTATCAGGCGATTCGCATTCAATGCGGCGTGCCGAATATGCGCTCGGTGTATGGGGTGTCGAAAGGCAGCGGCATGTACGAGCCGGCCACCAAGGGCGCGGTGGAGGAGCAGAGCTGGTCGTCGGAGAAGTATCTGGACTTTGTGCCGAAGCTCTTTGAAGCGGTGCGCGATAAGTTCGGCTTCGATACGCATTTGCTGCATGACGTACACCACCGTTTGACGCCGATCGAGGCGGCGCGTCTCGGCAAATCGGTCGAGCCGTATCGCCTGTTCTGGATGGAAGACCCCACGCCCGCGGAAAACCAGGCCGGCTTCCGGCTGATTCGCGAGCATACCGTTACGCCGATCGCGGTGGGCGAAGTTTTCAACAGCATCTGGGATTGCAAACAGTTGATCGAAGAGCAGTTGATCGACTATATCCGCGCCACCTTGACGCACGCGGGCGGCATTACGCATCTGCGGCGCATTGCGGATTTTGCTTCGCTGTACCAGGTGAGAACGGGTTGTCACGGGCCGTCGGATCTGTCGCCGGTGTGCATGGGCGCGGCACTGCATTTCGATCTGTGGGTGCCGAATTTCGGCGTGCAGGAGTACATGGGCTTCCCGCAGGAAGCGCTCGATGTATTCCCGCATGCATGGCGCTTCGAGCGCGGCATGATGCATCCCGGCGAAGCGCCGGGCCACGGCGTCGACATCGACGAAGCGGCGGCCGCGCGGTATCCCTACGACCCGGCGTATCTGCCGGTCGCGCGTCTCGAAGACGGGACGCTGTGGAACTGGTGAGCGATTTGCCCGGCTAATTTGCCCGGCTAACCTGATTACATAATTATGGAGACACGCGTGAATCCAGCACGCCCGCAAGCCGCCGCGCCGGCCAGCACTGCCATGCTGCGTCGCGTGGCCTTCGCCTCGACCATCGGCACGGCCGCCGAGTACTACGACTTCTTTGTCTACGGCACGGCCGCCGTGCTGGTGTTCGGCCAGAAGTTCTTTCCCTCCGCCGACCCGCTGATCGGCACGCTCGCCGCCTTCGCCACCTATGCGGTCGGGTTTCTGGCGCGGCCGTTAGGTGGCATCGTGTTCGGTCATTTCGGCGATCGTGTCGGCCGCAAGAAGGCCTTGATCGTGACGATCCTGATCGTCGGGCTGGGAACGTTCGTGATCGGCCTGCTGCCCGACTATCAGTCGATCGGCATCTGGGCGCCGATCGCGCTGATCGTGATTCGTGTGCTGCAAGGTTTTGGCGTGGGTGGCGAGCAGGCGGGCGCCGTGTTGCTCACGGCGGAATACGCACCGCCTGTGCGGCGCGGCTTCTTCGCGAGCCTCGTGCAACTGGGCGCGCCTGCCGGTTTTCTGATTCCGTCGGGTCTGTTCGCGCTGCTCACCGCGACGTTGACGCAGACGCAACTGCTCGACTGGGGCTGGCGCATTCCATTTCTCGCCAGCGCGCTGCTGGTCGCCGTGGGTCTGTATATCCGCTTGCGCACCGAGGAGTCGCCGATCTTCGCCACGATCCAGCGCACCAAATCGGTGGCGTCGCGCCCGGTGGTGGAAGTGGTGCGGCAGTTCGGCCCGACGATCGTCAAAGGTGTCGGCGCCAAATTGATCGAGGCCTGCGCGTTTGCGATGTACACCATGATCGTGCTTGCTTACGGCAAAGCACACGGCATCGCGCAAAGCATGCTGCTCGAAACGGTAATCGTCGCCGTCGCGCTCGAACTCGTGACGATTCCGCTCGCCGGTGCGCTGTCCGATCGTATCGGGCGGCGACCGACCTTTATCGCCGGTGCGTTATTGCATGTTGCGCTGGCGGTGCCGTTCTTCATGGCGATCGATAGCGGCAATCGCGTGGCGATCCAGCTCGTGATGATTCTCGCCATCAGCGTCGGCCATAGTCTCTGCTATGCGCCGCAAGCGGCGCTGTTTCCCGAACTGTTCCCGGCACGCGTGCGCTGCAGCGGTATCGCCCTGATCTGGCAGATCGGCTCGTTGCTCGGCAGCGGCGTACTCGGATTGCTGGCCGTCAAACTGATTCAGGTCACGCATGGCAATTCGCTCGCGTTGATCGTCTACGTGGCGGTGCTCGGCATCGTGTCGGCTGCATCGCTCTTTGCCTTGCCGGAAACCGCGCCTTTGCGCCGCGGCGGCGATCTCCATGATTGGAGCGGCGGCGAGCCGGTCGAGGCGCATACGGCAGCGCAAGCGTCCCCATCTTCGTCTTCTTTCGCGCGGCACTGAGCGCGCGACCTTTGTCATACCGGAGTCCTTCATGCTCGCAGCCGTGCTTCACGAACCCAAACTGATCCGTATCGACGAAGTCGATCCGCCCGAACCCGGTCCGGGCCAGGTACGCGTGCGCGTGCGTGCCGGCGGCATTTGCGGCTCCGATCTGTCGTACTACTTCAAAGGCAGGAGCGGCGATTTCGCGGTGCGCGAGCCGTTTGTGCTCGGCCATGAAGTGGCCGGCGAGGTCGACTCGCTCAGCGAAGGCGTGAGCGCGGAATATCGCCTGATGCCGGGGCAGCGCGTTGCCGTCAATCCGGGGCTGGCCTGCGGGACATGCCGTTTTTGCGTCGGCGGGATGCCGAATCATTGTCTGAACATGCGCTTCATGGGCAGTGCGTCGACGTTCCCGCACACGCAGGGCATGTTCCGTCAGTACATCGTCGTCGCGGCGCGGCAATGTGTGCCTGTGCCGGATGGCGTCGATTTCGCGCAGGCGTCGATGGCGGAACCGCTCGCCGTCGCGTTGCATGCGGTGAAGCAGGCCGGCTCCCTCGTCGGTGCGAGTGTGTTGCTGGTGGGGTGCGGGCCGATCGGTTGCATTCTGCTGAGCGTGGCGCGCCGTGCCGGTGCGCATCGTGTGGTTGCGCTGGATCTGTCGGATCGCGCGTTGCAGGTCGCGCAGCAACTCGGCGCGGATCAAACCGTGAACGCTACGGACAGCGCCGTGATCGATCAATGGTCCGCACAACGCGGCACGTTCGACGTGGTCATCGAAGCATCGGGCAGTCCCGCCGGCCTCGATACGGCGCTGCGTGCGGCGCGCGCGGGCGGCACGGTGATTCAGGTGGGCAATCTGCCGGCCGGCCAGTCGCCGGTGGCGGCGAACCTCGTGATGTCGAAAGAACTCCGCTATCAAGGCTCGTTCCGCTTCACCGGCGAATATGCCATCGCCGCCGATGAAATCGCCTCGGGCAAGGTCGATCTGCGGCCGCTGATGACGCACGCGTTCGCGATGAACGACGCAAACCGCGCGTTCGAAGTGGCGCTCGATCGCTCGCAGTCGATGAAGGTGCATCTGAACTTCGACTGAAGCATCCGCTGTTGCGTAGGCGTTGCACGATCCGCAGCGCCTTCCGAAGTCAATCAAGCTACTAGAGCTAATCAAACGCCCATCAAGAGGCGACCCGAAGGAGACACCTGATGATCAAGAGTCAACGCTGGTTTGTCGTCGCGCTGCTGTTTCTGGCCGGCGTCATCAACTATCTCGATCGAGCCGCGCTGTCGATCGCCGCGCCGCTGATCCAGAAAGACCTGAATTTCTCGCATGCGCAAATGGGCATCGTGTTCAGCAGTTTTTTCATCGGCTATGCACTGTTCAATTTTGTGGGCGGGGTGCTGTCGGACAAGGTCGGCGCGAAACGCGTGTTCGGCACCGCGATGGGCGTATGGTCGGTGTTCTGCGGCGCGACCGCGCTGGCAAGCGGCATCGGTTCGCTGATTGTGCTGCGCGTGCTGTTCGGCATGGGCGAGGGTCCGTTCAGTTCGTCGAACAGCAAGATGGTCAATAACTGGTTCCCGCGCAAAGAGGTGGCGAGCGCGATTGGCGTAATCAGTTCGGGCACGCCGCTCGGTGGCGCGCTGGCGGGTCCGGTGGTCGGCTTTATGGCGGTGCAGTTCGGCTGGCGCTGGGCCTTTGTCGCGATCATGCTGCTGGGACTTGTGTGGCTCGTTTTCTGGGCGGCCACGACGACCGAACATCCGCATGAACATTCCCGCGTCACGCCTGCCGAGATCGAACTCATCCGCGCCGGTCAGGCGGACGAACATGCCATCGCGCATTCGGCCGACGGCGATAAGCTCGGCCTGCGGCACTTCCTGAAGAAGCCGATCATTCTCGCGACGGCCTTCGCGTTCTTCTCATACAACTACGTGCTGTTTTTCTTCCTGTCGTGGTTTCCGACCTATCTGACCGAAGCGCATCACCTGAGTCTGCGCGACATGAGTTTCGCCACGGTGATTCCGTGGCTGCTCGGCAGCATTGGACTCGCGGCGGGCGGCTTCATCTCGGACTTTATCTTGCGCCTGACCGGCAAGCCGCTGCTGTCGCGCAAGATCGTGCTAGGCAGCTGTCTGGGCGCGGCGGCGGTGTGCGTTGCGTTGGCCGGACGCGTTGCCAGCACTCAGAGTGCGGTCGCGCTGATGTCGGTGTCGATCTTCTTCCTGTATGTCACGGGCGCGGTGTATTGGGCCGTGATTCAGGACACCGTGCCGCGTGAACACGTCGGCGGCGTAGGCGGCTTTGTGCATTTGCTCGCGAACCTGGCCGGCGTGGTCGGACCGGCGGTGACCGGTTTTATCGTCGAAGCGACGCACGGCAACTACGCGAGTGCGTTCGTGCTGGCCGGTGTGATTGCCGTGCTCGGCGCAGTGTGCTCACTGGTGTGGATTCGCGAGCCGCGAGCGAGCGTGTTGAACATGAAACGTGCATGGTAGTATGGTGCGGCACACTTTAGAGGATATCCGGGCAGATATTCATGGTGTGTTCCGCCTCTCTCGCTCTTCATTCACTGCTTTGCCAATGCCGACCAAGAACCTCCACGCCAGCGCGTCTTCTTTCTCCTCCGATGCTTCGCTCGTCGCGCCCCGCACGCGGCGCCGCGCGAGCGTGCAGGCCGGCGCGCGCGCCGAGCTGCCGGATCTGACCGCCAGCGTCTCGTTCGACTCGCACGAGCCGATCGGCAAGCAGATTTTCCGCGCGCTGCGCGAGGCGATTTTTGCCGGTCAGATGGTGCCGGGCACGCCGCTCTCGGAGAAGGAAGTGTCCGACATGTTTCAGGTGTCGCGGCAGCCGGTGCGGGAGGCGTTCATCAAGCTGGTCGAAGCGGGCGTGCTTCAGGTATTGCCGCAACGTGGCACCTTCGTGAAGCGTATTTCGCCGCGCCAGGTACGCGAAGGGCGTTTCATTCGCGAAGCGATCGAGACGGCGGTGGTGAAGAAGGCAGCCGTATCGATCACCGACGAGCAGTTGCAGGCGCTCACCGACAATCTTCGCGACCAGAAGCTTGCGGCGAAATCGAACGACACCGCGGCTTTCCTCGCGCTCGACGAGGCGTTTCACTACGCGATTGCCCAGGCGATCGATTGCACGGCCGCATGGGAAACGATTCAGGACATCAAGGCGCAGATGGATCGGGTGCGCTATCTGAGCCTGCCTGACGTATCGCCGCTCGATCTGCTGATCAAGCAGCACGCGAAAATTCTGGCGGGCCTTCGCGCGCACGATCCGAGCGCCGCTGAAGAGGCGATGCGCAGCCATCTGCGTGAGATTCTGATGTCGCTCGGGCCGATTGCCGAGCGTAATCCGGCGTGGTTCGAAGCGGACGAACCGGAGCGCGTGCCGCTTTCGACGTAGGCCGATGCGGGCGTGCGGGCAGCCGGTCCGCCTGCTCACTCACTCACGGCCACAGGCGCATCCCCCCGCTGCGCCCGCCACCCCACTCCCCACACGCATGACCCGCGGAACCCCGTCCCACGGCCTCTCCCGCCCACAATCCTCAGACGAAAACCCCCTCCAAACGCGAGACAACTTCGCCTCGTTCGACGCTTCATCGAGAGCCGAAGCAATCGTTTGCGCCGATCTTGAGGTAACTCTTTTTGATTTTCGCGGCCGCGTTTTCGACCTATCAACTTTTCCTGCGGGTCTGCCGAAAACATCGCTATAGCGACGGAACTGACTGGAGACGGGTGTGAAGCGACAGGTGTGGTTTTTGGTAGCCGTTCTCGCGTTGGCCGGGTGTGCACAGATGCCTGCCCAGAATGCCGCGCATCCGGACAAGGCGCCCAATGAAGTCATCAGCTTCGAGATTCCGCCGGACGCGCTTGGGGCGCACGACCCGCAACTCACCGCCGTGCTGGCCAAGGCAGGCGCACTGGCTGCCGCGCAGCAGCAGTCCACGGTCGTGCTGGTCACCGCGCTGGGTCAGGATTTCGCGTACCTGAACCAGGCAGTATGGAAGGGTGTGCCTGCGCAACGCATGTCGAAGGTGAGCTTCGAGAATCGAACCGCCGGCCTGGGTCAGCCGTATAGCGTGTCGATCAGGACGGTGCAATGAAGAGGGCCATCGCGATGCTTCGAATCACCTTACTGACGGTGGCCACGCTGCTTGCCGCGTCTGCTTTTGCGGGCCAGCCGGGAACGGATCTGCAGTCGGCCGGCGCGTTTCCCGCCACGGTTCCCGCGGCGGCGGACAAGGTTTATCCACCGTTGCCGACGCTTGCGATGCTGCCGCCGTCGAGCGGTGCCGATGACGATTTACCGGTGAAGCCGGCGCCGCATCGAAAGAAGTCGCGTGCGGTGATCCAGACGCAGGAACGCAAGGGACCGCCGATGCCGGCCGTCCGGCTCGTCGTGTCCGATGCTTCGCATACGTACCTCGACTCCGTGCAACGGCAAATCGATCTGGCGTTGGCCAAATAATTCGCCCGCGGCGCGGAGCTCACCACTTTTGCCGCTCTCAGGCGGAAGGATGAATCGTGTCCTTGAAACTCTTCTGTGCCGCGCTAGCGTGGCTGTCGATGTGCGGCGCGGCCCACGCGGCCGACGATTGCTTCAATGAGGCCGCAGCCTATCAGGGCGTCAATCCCTGGATATTGCGCGCGGTTGCATGGTACGAATCGAAAGGGGACCCGGACGCGATCCACCAGAACGCGAACGGTTCGATCGACGTCGGCCAGTTGCAGATCAATTCGATTCATTTCGGCGCCCTCGCGCGCGAGGGCGTACCGCACCGCGCGTTGACCGATCCGTGCGTGAACGTCTATGTGGCCGCGTGGCTGCTCAAGCAGAAGATGGTTAAATACGGCAATACCTGGCGCGCGATCGGCGCGTACCACTCGGAAACCCCGAAGCAGCGCGACGCCTACGCCCGCAGCATCCAGCAGGTGCTGGTCGGATGGGGGCAGTTGCCGTCGGCCCGCCAATCGCTCATTGCCGGCCGCTAGTCACGAAAATGCAGCTTCGCGTGGTTATCATGAGGCCCCGGACGGCCTCGATTTCACGCACAGCGCAGCCTCATGCATGCTGCATCGTGTGGAGAAAGCAGGGCCAGGCTGTACTTGCTGAGGCCTTCGTTGATCAGATCACATACGCGTAAAGCGGCAGTGTTGGTGGCGCTTGCCGGTATCGGCCTCGCCGTCGGCGCGCCTTTCGTTCTCAACTCGCACGCGGCGTTCGCCGGGCTGCGCAACGTCTCTCTATACGTATTCGCCGCGCTTGCCGCGAGCGCGGCGATCAGCGCGATGGCGAAAGCGGGCAAGCTGCATCTGATGCAGACCGCGCTCGGACTCAGGATCAGTTTTCTGCGCACGTTTGCCATTACGGTGGCGACCGATTTCGCGTTCCTGGCTTCGCCGCTGGGTGCCGCGGGTTATGGCGTCAACATCGGCCTGCTGCAGCGCGCCGGGGCGTCCTGGTCGCTTGCGACAACCGTTGTCAGCGCGGATCAGGCGCTCGATCTTGCGTTCTTCACGACCGCCGTGCCGGTTTCCCTGCTGTTTGCTTTCGGGCCGCTGACGCAAGTGATTCCGCCCGCGAGCGCGCCGCTCGTGTTCGGTGCGCTGGCCGGCGCCGCATGCATTGTGGGCGTCTGCTGGATGAACCGTCGGCGGGTGGCGACGGCATTGGACGCCGCCGGCCGGCGCGTTCATTGGCTCAACGAGCGCCGCGCAAGGTTGAGCAGGTTTTTCCACAGCGTTCGCCGGCAATGGCTGGAACTGGTCGCGATACCCAAGTGGCGGCTTGCCGCATTGTGCGTGCTCACGACGCTGCAGTGGTTGCTGCGCTATGGCGCCCTCTGGTTTATCTTGCGCGAACTCGGTTACCGCCTGCCGTTGGGTTTCGTTCTGGCCGTGCAGGCGGTCGTGCTGCATGCCGCGTTGTGGACCGGCGTGCCCGCGGGTGGCGGCACCGGCGATATCGCGCTCGCCGCCGCATTCGCGAGTTGGGTGCCCCGCGCGGGCATCGCGACGGCGCTGGTGCTGTGGCGCTTCGCGACGCTTTACAGCCCGCTGGCGCTGGGCGCGGCAGGTTTCGTTGCGCTTGCAACGAGGGGACGCAGCCCGCTGTCCGCTGTCGAATGAACTTGCGAGGCGGGAGCGAACGGCGGCTCGCTGGGTTCGCTCACGCCAGATTGATCCGGTCGGCGTTCTAGCGCGGACTATCGGGTATCGGGCACTTTCCGGATGCGTGCCGCAAAACTCGCGCGTGAGTCCTGCTCGCTGCGTAAGCGAAGCATTTGAAAGGTCTGTGAAATCAGCGCGAGCGGATAAACCGCCTTCAACAGGTCCGCGATCATGCGCCATTCCGCACGCATGCCCTTCCAGTAACCGAGTTTCTCGGTTTTGCGAGCCTGCGTGACGTGTGGCCAGTGAGTCACCGCAATCGGCAGACGGCGCGCGATGATACGGCGGTTCATGAACACCTCGACCCCGAAGCGTGGCAGGCCGTGAACGTCCTGCAGGATTTCGCTCAACAGTGTCTTTTTGACCACACGTTCACCGGAGACAAAATCGAGGCCGATGGCGCGAAACGCCAGCAGGCTGTTCTGGCGCAGACTCAGGCTCACTTGCGCGCTGCCTTGCAAAACGGGCAGGGCGAGGGCGCTGACGTCCGCGGCGGTGAGACCCTTGAGGTCGGCGTCGAGCAGCATCAGCCATTCACCTTTGGCCGCGGCGATGCCGACTGCCATTGCGGCGCTCTTACCCTGGTTTTCCGCGCACCGAATCAGCTGTACTGACGCGAAGCCCGCGACTATTTCAGCCGTGCCGTCGGTCGAACCGTCGTCCACCACGATGATTTCGTCGAGCAAGGGATGCGCGCCGGCCACGGCGAGCACGGCGCCGATGCGAGGCGCCTCGTTATAGGCGCAAATGACACAGGAAATTCGTGGAAGACGTCTGGGCAGGGCGCGATCTGTCATGGAAAGGGGCGTAGTGAGCAGGTTTGGTGCGGTGCAGCACGAAGCTTACTTTTCAGCTATAGTCAGGATACGGCTTATGTCCAGAGAGGTGCAGAATGTACGACGCCGAAATCGCCGCCACTCTTCTGAATCGTTGGGCTACACGGTCATCAACTACTGATTTCGACGCCTACTTCGATTTGTTGCGCGAAGGCAATCTTAGTTTCACTTTTCAATCCGGGCACGTGCGCGAAGCGGGCATTGGCGAGGGCAGCGCATTCACGGTCGAATCCCTCGTATTCGGTGACGGCTCGCGCACGCTGCGCTTCGAAGCGCCTGACCGCACACCCCGCTGGACGCGCTGGGCCGCGGTAGAGCCGCTGCTGCCCGTGCCCAGCGAGGCCTGAACAGCATCAGACGATCCGCTCCCCGGCGCGATACGTCGCGCGCGGCACCGGCAGCGTGTCGAGCATCGTGACGCGTACGAAGTCCGCGCGCAAACCCGCCTCGATCGCGCCACGATCATGCAAGCCCGCCGTGCGGGCCGGTTCGGCGGAGACTGTCGCCATAGCGCGCGGCAGCGTCCAGCCAGCCTTGCCGACCAGTTCGAACACCGCCGTCATCAAACTGGACGGCACATAATCCGACGACAGGATATCGAGCAGGTCCGCCTTTGCCAGTTCGAGCGCCGACACGTTGCCCGAATGCGAGCCGCCCCGAACAATATTCGGCGCCCCCATGATGGTCGAAATGCCGTGCTCGCGTGCCGTTTCTGCGGCAATGCGGGTGGTCGGGAATTCGGCCAGCACAATGCCTTCGGCCTTGGCCTGCTCGACGTGCTCGATCAGCGTGTCGTCATGGCTCGCGACCGGAATGCCGAGCCGGTTGCAGCGCTCAACGATCGCGCGGCGGTGCGTGTCGGCGTAACGCTCCTGTTCGACCGACAGTTCGGCCAGCGCGGTCGCCACGTGTTCGTCGGTCAGTTTGCCGTTGCGTTCCTGGAAGCGGCGCCATTGTTCGCGGTCGTGCCATTGACGCTGGCCGGGCGTGTGATCCATCACGGAGGCAAGCCGCAGCAACGGATGCCCGCATAACGAATCGAATACCTCGACCACGTCGGCGGTGGCGATTTCGCAGCGCAGATGCAGAAAGTGTTCGGCGCGCAGCAGCTTGCGTTCGGAGAAGCGCGTGAGCGATTCGGCACATTGCGTTTGCAGATCGCGGCCGCGCAGGCCGACGTTCGAGCGCGAACCGATCGCGAGGGCGTCGAACACGGTGGTGATGCCGGCCGCCGCCACTTGCGCGTCGTGAATCACGAAGGCGGCATCGGTATTCCATTGCACGCCCGGACGCGGCGCCAGATGCTTTTCGAGGTTGTCCGTGTGCAGTTCGATCAGACCCGGCAACAGGTAGTCGCCGTCCCAATCTTCCGCTTCGCGCGCCGAGGTCGTACCACGCTCGACGTCGCGAATCACGCCGTCTTCGATGCGTATTACACCGGTAAATACTTCGTCTCGCGTCACGATGCGAGCGTTCCTGATCAACATCGACTGGCTCCGTAGTCTGTCTTGAGTATGACACCGCAGCGCTTCGACCCAGTGTTTCAGCCCGGCGGTTCAGTTTAGTGCCGTTTCGTGTCAGTTAGTGGCGTAGCGGCGGCTGGAGTTCAAGGCGGCGCGTGGCCACCTTGTTGCGGGTATCTTCGTCATGAAAGATGCCGACGATCGCCGCGCCACGCTCGCGTGCCTCGACGACCAGGTCGGCGACCACGTCGCGGTTCTCCGCATCGAGCGAGGCCGTGGGTTCGTCGAGCAGCAGCACCGGATGCCCGGCGATCAAACCGCGGGCGATGTTCACGCGCTGCTGTTCGCCGCCGGAGAAAGTGGCGGGCGCGAGCGACCACAGCCGCTCGGGCACATTCAATCTTGCCAGCAGGGCGGCGGCACGCGCACGGGCTTCGCCTTCCGTCACGCCGCGCGACAGCAGCGGTTCGGCGACCAGCGTCAGCGTCGGCACACGCGGAATCACGCGCAGAAACTGGCTGACGTAGCCGACCACGCTGCGGCGCAGACGCAGCACGTCGTGCGGCTCGGCGCCGGTGATCGACACCGGCCGGCCGTCATCCGCCGCCGCGTCGCGAATCGCAATCGAGCCTGTGCTGGCCAGGTAGTTGCCATACAAACAGCGCAGCAACGTACTCTTGCCGGCGCCTGACGGCCCGACCAGCACGACGCATTCGCCGCGTTCGACATCGAGCGACACACCCGAGAGCGCTTCGATCTGCACGCCGCCCTGGCCGTGCAGCGTAAAGGTCTTGCCGATGCCGACCGCGCTTAGCATCAGTGCGTTGTTTTCGACGAACGCGCGCTCGGCGACGTGGGATTCCCTGCTTGTTTCAATGGATCGCATTGTGAGCCTCAAACCGGCAGAACCGAGGAAACCAGCGTTTGTGTGTACGGATGCTGCGGATCGTCGAGCACCTGGTCCGTCAGACCGGCTTCGACCACTTCGCCGCCTTGCATGACCATCAGGCGATGCGCAAGCAGCCGCGCCACGCCGATATCGTGCGTGACGATCAGCACCGACAGATGCAGCGTGGACGTCAGCGTGCGCAGCAGATCGAGCAGGCGCGCCTGCACCGAGACGTCGAGACCGGCGGTCGGCTCGTCCATGAAGACGAGGCGCGGACCGGTGACGAGATTGCGCGCGATCTGCAAACGCTGCTGCATGCCGCCGGAAAACGCCGCCGGAAATTCGTCGATGCGGGTGGCGTCGAGTTCGACGCGTTCCATCCACTGCGTTGCGGTGTGGCGGATATCGCCGTAGTGGCGCGCACCGACGGCCATCAACGGCTCGCCGATATTCGCGCCGGCGGAGACGCCGCTGCGCAGGCCGTCGCGCGGATTCTGCTGCACGAAGCCCCACTCGGTGCGCATCAACAGGCGCCGGCGCGGTTCCGACATGGCGAGCAGATCGAGCTTTTCGCCGTGCGTGGCCGTGTAGTGAAGCGAGCCGCTATCGGTTTCCGTTTTCAGCGCGAGTGCATTCAGCAACGTGGTCTTGCCCGAACCGGATTCGCCGACGATGCACAGCACTTCGCCCGGATACAGATCGAAGCTGACATTCCTGCAGCCGTTGCGGCCGCCAAATTGTTTGGTGAGCGAACGGGCGCTCAACAGCGGCGTCATGCGGGTTCTCCTTTGCGCGCTTCGTAGGCCGGCAGTTCGAGGTCCTGATCGCCGCGGCGTTCATGGCAGTAGTCGCTATCCGAGCAGACGAACATACGCTTGCCGGCGTCGTCGACGATCATTTCGTCGAGAAAGCTTTCCGTCGACCCGCACAGCGCGCACGCGTGCTGCCACTTTTGCACTTCGAACGGATGGTCGTCGAAGTCGAGACTGCGCACGGGGGTGTACGGCGGGATTGCGTGAATGCGCCGCTCGCGGCCGGCGCCGAACAATTGCAGCGCGGGGTTCATGTGCATCTTCGGATTGTCGAACTTCGGAATCGGCGACGGCGAGCTCAGATAACGGTTGTTGACGATCACCGGGTAGTCGTACGTCGTAGCAATGCTGCCGTGATGGACGATGTCCTCGTACAGCTTCACGCTGATCAAGCCGTAATCGGCCAGTGCATGCAGCTTCTTGCATTCCGTGGCGCGCGGTTCCAGCTTGTACAGCGGTTCGGGCATCGGCACCTGATAGACCAGGATCTGCTTGTCGGTGAGCGGCGCTTCGGGAATTCGGTGACGTGTCTGGATGATCGTCGCTTCGGTCGTGCGGCGTGTGGTCGCCACGCCTGTCGTGCGCGCGAAGAAGCGGCGGATGTTGACCGCGTTGGTGGTTTCGTCGGAGCCCTGATCGATGACCTTCAGCGTATCGTTTCTGCCGATGATCGCCGCGGTCACCTGAATGCCGCCGGTGCCCCAACCGTACGGCAACGGCATTTCCCGCGAGCCGAACGGCACCTGATAGCCCGGCACGGCGACGGCCTTGAGCAACGCGCGGCGCAGCATGCGCTTGGTCTGCTCGTCGAGGTAGGCGAAGTTGTAGCCGTCCGCGGCGCTGTCGTACGAAGCAGGGGGGAGAGAGGTGTCCGGCGCGTTCATGCGGCTTGCTCCTGCTGTGCGTGATCCTGATCCTTGCCTTGATCGTTGCCCTGATTTTTACGCTCGGCGCCGTGTTGCGCCCGCAGGCGGCGCACGAGTTCGAGTTCGGATTGGAAGTCGACGTAGTGGGGCAATTTCAGATGCTGAACGAAGCCGGAGGCTTCGACGTTATCGCTATGCGAAAGCATGAATTCGATATCCTGCGTCGGCGAGGCGAGCGTTTCGCCGAGTTCTTCGGCGCGCAACGCGCGATCCACCAGCGCCATCGCCATTGCTTTGCGTTCCGAGTGTCCGAACGCGAGACCATAGCCTTGCGTGAACGTGGGCGGCACGTCGCCGCTGCCGGCGAACTGGTTGATCATCTGGCATTCGGTGATGTCGATATCGCCGATTTCAACGGCTTCGCCCAGTTCGTCGAGTTCCATTTCAACGGCAATCGTGCCGAAGCGGATTTCGCCCGCAAACGGATGCGTGTGCGCGTAGCCGCGCTGGGTGGCATAGCCCATGGCGAGCAGAAAGCCTTCGTCGCCGCGAGCAAGGTTCTGCAAACGCGTCGCACGGCTCGCGGGAAAGGCGAGCGGTTCACGCGAGAGGTCGCCCGGTTCCGGCGCTTCCGGAGTGGGGCGTTCCTGCTCGATCAGGCCTTCCTTGTTGAGCAGCGTGACCACGCGCGGCATGGCTTCTGCCGCGAGCTGGGCGGCTTGAGTGGATTGAGTGGCTTGAGTGGCTTGAGTGGACGCTGGCGTTGCGGCCGCATCGGTTCCGGCATCGCCTTCGGCGAGCAGCGCGAAATCCAGCAGACGCTGCGTGTAATCGTAAGTCGCGCCGAGCAACTGCCCGCCGGGCACGTCCTTGAAGGTCGCCGAAATGCGGCGCTCCACCTGCATGGTTTCGGTATCGATTGCCTGCGTATAGCCGAAACGCGGCAACGTAGTGCGATACGCACGCAACAGAAAGATCGCTTCGACCAGATCGCCCGCGGCCTGTTTGATCGCGAGCGCGGCGAGTTCTTCGTCGTACACCGAGCCTTCGGTCATCACGCGCGCGACGGCGAGGCGCAATTGCTCGCGAATCTGCGCGACGCTGAGTTCGGCCAACTGCGTATCGCCGCGGCGCTTCTTGTCGAGCAGACGCCATGATGCTTCGATCGCGCGTTCTCCACCCTTGACGGCAACGTACATCAGTTCACCTTCGCTTGAGTTGTGCGCGGCAGGCCGATCAACGTGCTGCCGCAGACGAGATAACAATCGATGCCGCACGGAAAGAGCGGCGCGAGGGCGGCGCGTTCGCGCCAGAAGTGCTCGGGCAGGCCGACCGGCGCAATCGTCGTAGTGTGCTGAATGCCGGGACCGCTCAATACGACCGGTGTGCCGCCCGTCAGGGCTTCGACGCGGATCAGCAAGGTCACCGAATGTTCAGGCGATTCCGCTTCGCCGAGTGCAAAGCTTTCCAGAGCCGGTATGGCGGTTGCATCGTGGATATAAGCGAATGCGGCCTCTCCAGGTTCGTCGACGAGCGGCGCGCCGGTGTGAAAGCGCAGTGCCGAGCCCAGCGCCGTATCGGCTTGTGCGAGCCACACGGGTGTGGCGTAGTCGCACAGCGTCAGCAGCGCAGCGAATGCGGCGAACTCGGCGCGAGTAGCCCGCATTTCCGGCAACCCGGTTTCGACGACGCCCACGGTACCCGGGCGCGACAGCGCATCGAGCAACGTGCGGAACACCGCTTGGGTGTCGTGGACCGGGTCCGCGAAACCGGGTGTCAACGTAGACAATGCAATCTGTGAGTTTTCCATCAGTCGCCTCTGACCATCGTAAAGAATTCGACGCGTGTCGCCGCGGCATCCTGCCGGCGCTCCGCGCGTTCAGCGGCCTGCTGTGCGTCAAACGGCTCGATCAGTTGCCGATGCAGAGCAGCGTGATGCTCAGGCATTTGCAGCAGCGCATCTGCCAGAGCAGCCAGTTCGGCGCGGCGGCGGTCGCGGCCCAGATGACACGCAACGCCGACGGTTGCCGTTGCGTCACCGGTGGCGCGCAAACGCAACGTGGCGCGCGTGACGGTGGCCTCGCCGAGATTGAACGGGTCGCCGCTGCCGCCGACGCGGCCGCGCACCATCGCAAGGCCGATTTCGGGTGGCCGCAGCCAGTCGTAAGCAGGGGGCGGGACGCCTTGCAGCGCGCGTTCCAGCGCGGCTTCGAGATCGGCTCGCGGCGTGCGGGCCAGCACGGCCATCCATGCGCGCCGCGTGGCGGAGGAAGGCGAGGCAGAAGTGGCACTCATCGAAATTCCTGTTGATCCAGCGAGCAGTCATTTGACCATCTATTCATCTAAACGTCTAGACGTTTAGGAGTATGCTTGCCGGGCATTGCTACGTATGGCCGCCGTTTCACATTTCCATCACGGCTTGCGCACTACAATGCATGGCATAGCGAATATTTGAACCCAGAGGAATGACAGCACCATGACATTGAACGACAACGCGACGCCGGGCACGCTGCTCGAACGCGGCGCGGGCGTTGCCGTCTGGCGGCAGATCGAGCAGATTCTGGCGGCGGAAATCGCCGCGAGCGGCTTCGGCGAAGAAGGCCGTTTGCCGAGCGAGGGCGAGCTGGCCAAACGCTTCGACGTGAACCGCCATACCGTGCGCCGCGCCATGCTCGGTCTGGCCGCTTTGGGGCTTGTGAGCGTCGAGCAGGGACGTGGCACGTTCGTGCAGCCCGGCGCGATCGACTATACGATTGGCCGGCGCACGCGGTTTACAGAAAACTTGCGCCAGCAGCATCACGCGGCGGCGGGCACGATGCTGTCGGCCGCGCGCGTGAAGGCCGAGCCGAATGTCGCGAAGGCGCTCAGCCTGCGGGCGGGCGCATCGGTCTACCGGATCGAGTCGCTGCACGAATCGGACGGCGTGCCGCTCACGTTCGCGCGCAACTGGTATCCGGCCGCGCGTTTCCCGGACTTGCCGGAGGTGCTGGAGCGCACCGGCGGCGTGACCAAGGCAATGGCCGAATTGGGCGTGACCGATTATCTACGGAAGTGGAGCCGTATCGGCAGCGTGTTGCCTGAGCCGGAAGTGGCGCGGCGTTTGAATATCAACCGGCAGCAGCCGGTGTTGTGGGTCGAAAACGTCGACGTCGATCTGGAAGGCACACCGATCAAATACGGCTTTACGCATTTCGCGGCGGACCGTGTGCAGTTGCTGGTGGAGCACGAAGTATGAGCAACGCGATGAGCGCCGTGGTGGGGCACACCGGCGATCAGGTCGAATGGAGCAGCGGCGCACGTTTCGCGGTCTATTACGCGCCGTCGCGCGGTTCGGTGTGGTGGCGCGCCGGTTCGGCGTGGTTGGGGCGCGACGCGGAAAGCGGCGAGCCATGTGTGGCGCCGCAACCGGAAGGCTTGACGCGTCCGCTGGCGGATCTGACCGATGCACCGCGCCGTTACGGTTGGCACGGCACGCTGGTCGCGCCGTTTCGCCTCGCTGAAGGCGTGACTCAACAGAACGTGCTTGAAGCGACGCGTCAATGGGCGCATACGCAAAGCTCGTTCGCGTTGCCGGTCGAAGCCGCCACGCTCGGCGATTTCGTCGCGCTGCGTCCCGCGGATCAGAACGGCGAAGCCAGCATTGGCACGGTTGCCGCAAGTGCATTGCGCTCGCTCGATGCGCTGCGCGCCAGACCGTCTGCGGCCGATCTCGCGCGCCGTCTCGCCGCGCCGTTGAGCGAACGGCAGCGTGCACTGCTGACCGAATGGGGTTACCCGTACGTCTTCGACGAATTTCGCTTTCACATGACGCTGTCCAGTTCTCTCGCCGATGCCGATGAGCGCGCGACGCTGGTTGCATGGTGGCAGGCGCAAACACCCGCGCTCGGGCCGCTTGCTATCGATCATGCGGCGCTGTTTGTCGAACCCGCGCCCGGCGAACCCTTCGTCCTGTGGCAACGCGTGCCGTTTCAACCCTCCGAGGTGAAATAACGATGGCAGGTCGTTTGATTTATGTAATGGGGCCGTCCGGCGCGGGCAAGGATTCATTGCTGGGTTTTGCGCGCAGCCGCCTGATGGGCGAGCCGATTCTGTTTGCGCATCGCTACATCACGCGGCCGAGCGGCCAGGGCGAAGAGCATATTGCATTGAGCGTCGAAGAATTCGCGGCGCGTTCGGTGCTCGGTCTGTTCGCGCTCGAATGGTCGAGTCATTCGCTGCGCTATGGCATCGGTATCGAAATCGATGCATGGCTTGCACGCGGTTGCACGGTCGTCGTTAACGGCTCGCGTCAGCATTTGCAGCATACGTTGGCGCGTTATCCGCACATGGAAGTCGTGCACGTGGACGCCGCGCCGCATATTCTCGAAGCACGGCTCGGCGCGCGGGCGCGTGAGTCGGCGGAACAGGTTGCGGCCAGGCTTGCACGACGGGCGCCGTTTTCGCTGCCGGACGGGCTCCGGTGCATGACGATCGATAACTCCGGCGCACTGGAAGACGCGGGATACGAGCTGGTTGCTTTTTTGCAGGCCGAAGCCAACGTTCGATGATGCAGGCTATCTTGTTCGAACAAAGCAGCGTGGCTATAGTGCTCGTCTGTTGAGCCGCGCGATGCGGCGTGAATTCCCATGGAGCGATAGATGAGCGAAGCCGCGCGTTTTACCGAAGTGTCCGACCTGGCGCCTGCAACCGAGAGTCTGCGTGAGATCCGCCATCACATCCATCACCATCCGGAACTCGCCTACGAGGAAGTGCAAACCGGCGCGTTGGTGGCTGAGAAGCTCGAACAATGGGGCTGGCAGGTCACGCGCGGAGTCGGTCAAACCGGCGTGGTCGGGACGCTGAAGGTGGGCAGCGGCACGCGCAGCATCGGCATTCGCGCCGACATGGACGCGCTGCCGATCATCGAACAAACCGGGCTGCCGTATGCGAGCGGCACGCACGGCAAGATGCACGCATGCGGCCACGACGGCCACACAACGATGCTGCTCGGCGCCGCGCAACGTCTCGCCGCCACGCGCAATTTCTCGGGCACTGTGCATCTGTACTTTCAGCCGGCCGAAGAAAGCGGCATCGACAGCGGCGCGATGAAAATGATCAACGACGGCCTGTTCGAGCGCTTTCCGTGCGACGCCGTGTTCGGTCTGCACAACCATCCGGGCGAAGAACCCGGCGTGATGCTGTTCCGCAAGGGGCCGTTCATGTCGGCGGGCGACAAGGCGATCATCACGATCGAAGGCGTCGGCGGTCATGCGGCGCGTCCGCATCTGACGGTCGATCCGGTGGTCGTGGCGGCGAGCATTGTGATGGCGTTGCAAACCATCGTGGCGCGTAACGTCGATCCGTCGCAACCGGCGGTGGTGACGGTGGGCTCGATGCATGCGGGTACCGCGAACAACGTGATTTCGAGCAGCGCGAAGCTGGAGTTGAGCGTGCGTTCGTTCAGCCCGGAAGTGCGTACGCTGCTGAAAAACCGCATTACGGAACTGGCCGAAAGCCAGGCCGCGAGCTACGGCGGCAAGGCGGTGGTGGAGTACATCGAAGGCTATCCGGTGGTGATCAATTCGGATGCCGAAACGGACTTCGCGGTTCAGGTGGCGCGCGAACTGGTCGGTGACGACAAAGTGGTCGAGCAGACCGATATCCTGATGGGCAGCGAAGATTTCGCCTTCATGCTGCAGAAACGGCCCGGCACGTTCCTGCGGATCGGCAATGGGGCGGGCGAAGACGGCTGCATGGTGCACAACCCGCATTATGACTTCAACGACCGCAATCTGCCGGTCGGCGCGGCATTCTGGACGCGGCTGGTGGAGCGGTATCTGGGGCAGTGACCGACCTGGGTTGCTAGCGAGGGGCCTCGGGCGCAACGGGAGCGCGTACGAGAAATGCGCGCCCTGATCGAAGCCACCGGCGCGCAATCAACCGCGCCGCGCCACCATCTCCGAGACCGTCTGCGCGGCCTGCTGCAGCGGCTCCAGAAACGCCTTCACCATTTGTTTGGCCGAATTGCGCTGAGCGTTGCCGCTGATATTCATCGCCGCGATCACGCGCCCCTGGCGGTTGCGAATCGGTGCGGACAGCGAAATCAGACCGCCTTCCAACTCCTGATCGACGATCGCCCATCCCTGGCGGCGCACCTGCGCGATCAGCTTTTTCAGCTCTTCCTTGTCGGTCACCGTGCGCGGCGTATGCGCGTAGAGCGGCGCCGAACTCAGCGTCGCTTCGAGCGCTTCGTCGTCGAGCGCGGCCAGCAGGACACGGCCCATCGACGTGCAATACGCCGGCAAGCGGCTGCCGATCGACAGGTTGATGGTCATGATCTTGTGCGTCGGCACGCGCAGCACGTAGACGATCTCGGTGCGGTCGAGCACGGCCGCCGAGCAGCTCTCGTGAACCTGTGACGACAGATTTTCCATCACCGGTTCGGCGAGATTCCAGAACGGCATCGAGGTCAGATACGCGAAGCCGAGGTCGAGAATCTTCGGCGTGAGGCGGAACAGGCGACCTTCGGCCTCCACGTAGCCAAGCGTCTGCAGGGTCAGCAGGATGCGGCGCGCGCCGGCGCGCGTCAGGCCGGTGGCGGCGGCGACGTCGGTGAGCGTCTGTTCGGGGCGGGTGGCATCGAACGCGCGGATCACCGAGAGGCCCCGCGCGAACGACTGCACATACGAGTCGCCCGGTTTGTCCGGGGCCGGTTCGGCGCTGACGGGAACGGCGGAAGACGGCGGCAGGGCTTTGCTCATGGGCCTTGAAAGATGCGTTCGAAGAAGGGTGTATGCCGGTCGCGCACAAACGGAACACGGCCGGGGCGCCAGCGGGACACAACCCGGGACAGAGCCGGGACCCAACCGGGGCACAGGCGGGGCACAGGCGGAGCGGCGCGATGTCGCGGAAAGTCGTGACGATAGCTTAAGCCTTGGCTTTCGCCAACCTCGCAGCTTTTTGGACTGTCGACCCAGGGTTTGCAAGGATGCGGTCACGGTTTTAAATTTGTATGATGACCCGATAACATGATGAATCGAGGAAATCGATGTTCGACAAGATTCCTGCCAAGGCGCTGAGCGATACGGTCGCGCAGCAGCTTCTCAAGCAGATCGACAAAGGCACCTTCAAGCGCGGCGGCAAGCTGCCGACCGAGGCGGTGCTGGCGGAGCAGTTCGGTGTCAGTCGTACGGTGATCCGCGAGGCGATCTCGCGGCTGAAGAATGAAGGCGTGGTCGAGCCGCGCCAGGGCAGCGGCGTGTTCATCGCCGCGCATGGCGCGATCCGGCCGCTGCGCATCGATTACGCGGAAGCCGTCGAAGCAGGCTCAGTGCTGCAGATTCTCGCGCTGCGGCGGGCGATCGAAGCGGAAGTCGCATCGGAGGCCGCCATGCGCCGCAGCGACGCCGACATGGTGGCAATCGACGCCGCGCTCGCGAAGATCGACGCAGCAGTGGCCGAAGGCGAGGACGGTGTCGCCGAAGACGTCGCGTTCCATCGCGCAATTGCCGTGGCCACCGGCAATCCCTATTTCCTCAAGACGCTCACGTTCCTGAATCAGTATCTGGAAGCGGGCACCGTCGTGACGCGGCGCAACGAAGCGCTGCGTGAGGACTTCTCGCGTCAGGTGCGTGAAGAGCACGCCGCGATCACCGCCGCGATTCGTGCGGGCGATCCGATGGCGGCGCGCAATGCGGCGCGCACGCATATGTACAACGCGGCACGGCGACTCGCGGAAGCGGGTATTTGCTGAGCGCGAGCGCTTTCGGCGTCAGCCACTAACGAATTCCCAGAGGTTAGGCATGTCCAGAAATGTGGGTGTCATCGGTCTTGGTGCAATGGGCCTGGGTGTCGCGCGCTCGTTATTGCGCGCCGGTTTTCGGGTTCACGCGTGCGATCTGCGCAATGAGGTCTTGCAAGCGTTCGTCGCGGAAGGCGGCGTGGGGTGCGCCTCACCCGCGGAACTCGGGACGCAATGCGACGTGGTCGTCACGCTGGTTGTCAATGCCGTGCAGACCGAAGCGGTGCTGTTCGGCGCGCAAGGCGCGGTTGCTGCGATGAAGAAGGGCAGCGTGGTGATCGCCAGCGCCACCGTCGCGCCTGACTTCGCGATCGACCTCGGCAGGCGGATCGAAGCGGCCGGTTTGCAGATGCTCGATGCGCCGGTGTCGGGTGGGGCGGCACGCGCCGCATCCGGTGAAATGACAATGATGACGTCCGGCCCCGCAGCGGCCTATGCCGCGTGCGAGAACGTGCTGGCCGCGATGGCCGGCAAGGTGTACCGCCTCGGCCTGGCGCACGGCGCCGGGTCGAAAGTGAAGATCATCAATCAGTTGCTGGCCGGCGTGCATATCGCGGTGGCGGCCGAGGCGATGGCGCTCGGTTTGCGCGAAGGCGTGGATGCCGATGCGCTGTACGAGGTCATCACGCATAGCGCGGGCAATTCGTGGATGTTCGAGAACCGCGTGCCGCACATTCTGAATGGCGATTACACGCCGCTGTCGGCGGTCGATATTTTCGTGAAGGATCTCGGCCTTGTGCTCGATACGGCGCGCCGTTCAAAGTTTCCTTTGCCGCTCTCGGCGGCGGCGCATCAGATGTTCATGATGGCGTCGTCTGCCGGTCTTGGCGGTGAGGACGATTCCGCGGTGATCAAGATTTTCCCCGGCATCGACGTGCCGGCGGCGAAATAAGCGCTGGAGTTCACCATGACCACCACCTCCAGGCGCGCGCTGCTCGGCTGTATCGCCGACGATTTCACCGGCGCCACCGATCTCGCCAACATGCTGGTGCGCGGCGGCATGCGCACGGTGCAGACCATCGGCGTGCCCGCGTCGAACGAAGTCATCGAGGCCGACGCGCTGGTCGTTGCGCTGAAATCGCGCACGATCCCCGCCGCCGACGCGATCGCGCAATCGCTCGCCGCGCTCGAGTGGTTGCGCGCGCAAGGATGCCGCCAGTTCTTCTTCAAGTACTGCTCGACCTTCGATTCCACCGACGCGGGCAACATCGGCCCGGTGACGGACGCATTGCTCGACGCGTTATCCGTGGACGATGAAACCGCGGCCTTCACGATCGCGTGCCCGGCGTTTCCTGAGAATGGCCGCACGATCTATCGCGGTCATCTGTTCGTCGGCGATGTGCTGCTTAACGAATCGGGTATGGAAAATCATCCGCTTACACCGATGCGCGATGCCAATCTCGTGCGAGTGCTGCAGCGGCAAACCCGGTCAAAAGTCGGCCTGGTGAGACATGACGCCGTTGCCAACGGTGTTGCCGCCGTGCGCGAATCGTTCGATGCTTTACGCCGCGACGGCGCGCGGATGGCGATTGCCGATGCGGTGTCGGACGCGGACCTTTACGTGCTCGGCGAAGCATGTGCCGACCTCACGCTGATTACGGGCGGCTCCGGCGTCGCGCTAGGTTTGCCCGGCAATTTCCGCCGCGCGGGTTTGCTCGCGGCGCAAACCGACGCCGCGCAGTTGCCGCGAGTCGAAGGACTGTCGGTCGTCCTGGCGGGCAGCGCATCCAGAGCGACCAACGCGCAAGTGGCGCTGTGGCGCGCAACGCGGTCTTCGTTCCGCATCGATCCGCTGGCGGTTGCGCGCGGTGAGCCGGTGGTCGAACAGGCACTGGCGTTCGCGGAGGAACACTTCGGCAAAGCGCAGCCGGTGCTGATCTATGCAACCGCCTCGCCCGACGAAGTCAAAGCGGTGCAGCGCGAACTCGGCGTTGGCGAAGCGGGACATCTTGTCGAAACGACTCTGGCGTCGATCGCACGCGGCTTGCGCGAGCGCGGTGTACGCAAGTTCGTGGTGGCCGGCGGCGAAACCTCGGGCGCGGTGGTGCAGGCGCTCGACGTACAGACGCTGCGTATCGGCGCGCAGATCGATCCCGGCGTGCCGGCCACCGCGACGACCGGGGCCGAGCCGCTCGCCCTGGCGCTGAAATCCGGCAACTTCGGTACGGACGACTTTTTTGAAAAGGCGCTGCGCCATCTCGATGGAGCGTTTCAATGACCGGCGCGCCCGCACTCCATACGACGAACGAAGCCAGGGTCCGCGAAGAAATCTGCGTGACCGGCGCGAGTCTCTATCAACGCGGCTACACCGTGGGCACCGCCGGCAACATCAGCTCGCGTCTCGACGACGGCTGGCTGATCACGCCGACCGATGCGTGCCTCGGCCGGCTCGACCCCGCCGACATCGCCAAAGTCGATCTGGCCGGCAACGCGGTATCCGGCGGCAAGCCTTCGAAGACGCTGGCGCTGCATCGCGGCATCTACGCGCGAAACGGCGAAGCGCGCGGCATCGTCCACACGCACTCGACACATCTGGTCGCGCTGACATTAGCCGGCGTCTGGAGCGACCAGGACGTGCTGCCGCCGATCACCCCGTACTACGTGATGAAAGTGGGACACGTCCCCCTGATTCGTTACAAACGCCCCGGCGATCCACAGGTGGCCGCGCAGATCGCCGCGCTTGCCGATACCGTTCGCGCTGTTTTACTCGAGCGCCTCGGCCCGGTGGTGTGGGAGCGCTCGGTTGCGCAGGCGGCCTATGCGCTCGAAGAACTCGAAGAGACCGCGCGCCTGTGGCTGATGACGAACCCGCGGCCCGCGCCGCTCGACGAAGCAGCACTCGAAGAACTGCGCACCGTGTTCGGTGCGCGCTGGTAGAACCCGACATCAACAAAGCCAGGCGCCCCGGCGGCGCATCAGGCTATCCATGGAAGGAGACAATGCATGAGTTCGTACCAGACGGCATCGAGCCGCCCCATTGCAGCGACCGCAGGACAACCCGGCGCTGCCGAAGTCGAACGCACCTATAAAAAGGTGTTCTGGCGTATCGTGCCGTTTCTAATGCTCTGCTACGTGGTTGCGTATCTGGACCGCGTGAATGTCGGCTTTGCAAAGCTGCAAATGTCGCAAGATCTCGCGTTTAGCGAAACGGTGTTTGGCCTCGGTGCCGGCGTGTTCTTTATCGGCTACTTTCTGTTCGAGTTGCCGAGCAACATTCTGATGCACAAGCTCGGCGCGCGTATCTGGATCGCACGGATCATGATCACATGGGGCCTGATGTCCGCGCTGTTCGTGTTCGTCAAGACGCCGATGCAGTTCTATATCCTGCGCTTCCTGCTGGGACTGGCGGAAGCGGGTTTCTACCCCGGTGTGATTCTGTATCTGACGTACTGGTTTCCGTCGCATCGGCGCGCCAAGATCATCGCGGTGTTCATGTCGGCGATTCCGGTCTCGGGGATTTTCGGCAACCCGCTGTCGGGCTGGATCATGCAGTCGTTCCATAACAACGCGGGTTTCGCGGGCTGGCAATGGATGTTCCTGATCGAGGCGATCCCAGCGATTGCGATCGGCATCGCGACGATCCTGTATCTCGACAATGGCATCGCCAGTGCGAAGTGGCTGAGCGAGCGCGAAAAGCGTTTGCTCACCGATGAAATCGCCGCCGCGCAGCCACAACACAATGCGCGATCGCATTCGCTCGGCGCGGTGTTCCGCGATCCGCGCACGTGGTGGATGTCGCTGATCTATTTTGCGTTCGTCACCGGGCAATACGGCCTGACGTTCTGGTTGCCGACGCTCGTCAAATCGACCGGTGTGAGCGGCGCATTCGAAATCGGCCTGCTGAGCGCGATTCCGTTCCTGTGCGCGATCGTCGTGATGAACCTGATGGGCCATAGCGCCGACAAGCGCCGCGAGCGCCGCTGGCATCTGATCGTGCCGGCGCTGTTCGGCGCGGTCGGCTTTACGGTGGCCGCTTCGTTTGCGGACAATACCGTGGTGTCGATCGCATTTCTCTCGCTGGCCGCAGCAGGCGTGCTGACCTGCGCGCCGCTGTTCTGGTCGCTGCCGACTGCGTTCATGTCGGGCGCGACCGCTGCTGCCGGCATTGCGATTATCAATTCGATCGGTAATCTCGCGGGCTTTGCGAGCCCCTACATGATCGGCTATCTGAAGGATCTCACGCATAGCACGCAGATCGGCATGTATGTGCTGGCCGGCATGCTGGTGATTGGTGCGATTGCCACGTGGCTGACGCCGGCCAGGCTGGTCAATCGCTAAACTGGATGTCGCGCGCGGGGCAACACGATCAGGCAACGCCTATTGCGGCTCATTGTGTCTATCCGCGCGCTGTTTCAACCGTTTTTAAGGAGTTGCAGCCATGCCTCACTTCGCCGCCAACCTGACCATGATGTACAACGAGCACGCGTTTCTCGACCGTTTCGACGCCGCGGCAAAAGACGGCTTCAAGGCCGTGGAGTTTCTATTCCCCTACGATTTCCGGGCCGATGAAATCAAGGCTCGGCTCGACGCAAACGGTCTGACTCAGGCGCTCTTCAATGCGCCGCCCGGCGACTGGGCTGCGGGTGAGCGCGGCATCGCTTCACTACCGGGCCGCGAAGACGAATTTCGCCGCAGCATTGAAACCGCGCTCGATTACACGCGCGTGCTTGGCAATCGCAAACTGCATGTGATGGCCGGGTTGATCGGCGCGGATCAGCCGCGGGCCGCGCATCGTGAGGTGTATCTGAAGAATCTCGCGTATGCCGCAAAGGCCGCACAAACCGAAGGTATTACCGTCGTGATCGAGCCGATCAATACGCGCGATATACCGGGCTTCTTTCTGAATCGTCAGGACGATGCCCAGGCAATTTGCGCGGAAGTGGGCGCGCCAAATCTCAAGGTGCAGTTCGACTGCTATCACTGCCAGATCGTCGAAGGCGACCTGGCGGTGAAGCTCAAACGCGATATGGCGGGTATCGGCCATATTCAGATCGCCGGTGTGCCGGAGCGCCATGAGCCCGATATCGGCGAGCTGAATTATCCCTATCTGTTCGATCTGATCGACACGCTGGGCTACGACGGCTACATCGGTTGCGAATACCGGCCGCGGGCCGGCACGTCGGCGGGACTCGGCTGGCTCAGGCCGTATCTGAACGCTGCCCGCTAATACGGACAAAGCAAGGACAAAGTACATCATGAAAATACTGATTACCGGCGGTGCGGGCTTTCTCGGTCAGCGTCTTGCGCGCGAACTATTGGCGCGCGGGTCCGTGAAGGACGAGCACGGCAAGCTGCAGGCGATTACCGAACTGGTGTTGCTCGACGTGGTGCACGGAAGCGATTTCGGCGACAGCCGCGTGCGCTCGGAAGTGGGCGACATCGCGGAGCGCAGCGTGCTCGAGCGCGTGATCGACGACAGGACCGCGGCGATCTTCCATCTTGCCGCGATCGTGAGCGGGCAGGCCGAGGCGGATTTCGATCTCGGCATGCGCATCAATCTGGATGCGTCGCGCCTGCTGCTGGAAACCTGCCGGCAGCGCGGGCACAAACCGCGTGTGGTGTTCACGAGTTCAGTCGCCGTGTATGGCGGCGATCTGCCCGAGGTCGTGCAGAACGACACCGCGTTGAATCCGCAATCGTCGTACGGCGCGCAGAAGGCGATCGCGGAGTTGTTGCTCAACGATTACACGCGGCGCGGTTTCGTCGACGGCCGGGTGTTGCGGCTGCCCACCATCAGCGTGCGGCCGGGCAAGCCAAATGCGGCGGCGTCGTCGTTTGCGAGCGGCATCATTCGCGAACCGTTGAACGGCGAAACGGCGGTATGTCCGGTAGCGGGCACGACGCGTGTGTGGCTGCTGTCGCCGCGCAAGGCGATCGAGAGCCTGATTGCCGGACTCGAGCTCGATGGCGCCGCGCTCGGCAATCAACGCGTGCTGAATCTGCCGGGGATTTCGGTAAGCGTCGACGAAATGGTGGCGGCGCTGCGCGAGGTGGCGGGCGAAGAGACCGTGAAGCGGATTGTGTGGCAGCCGGACGCGCGGATAGAGAAGATTGTCGGCGGCTGGCCCGGGCAATGGGATGCCTCGCGTGCCGAACGGCTCGGCTTGACCGGCGACCGCAACTTCGCCGATGTGATTCGCGGTTATATCGCGGACGAGCGGATCCAACTCCGCTGAGCGCGCGTGTCGGGATGGGTATTTGCAGGGTCTTCCTGTATAGCCAAAAAGTCCAAAAGCCTCACGCCGGCAGGGCCTGAAAGCCTGTTTGCCGGCGCGAGCGCGTCAATCTTCAGATCTTTTGCGTGGTCATCGCAAGAAGGCCGCCGGCCTGCACGTATTCCCTGGTCGGAAGCTGGCTTCGCTTGACATGGTTTCGCGCCCACGCCTATTATCGGGTCTAGTTGTTCGATATATGACCGTGAGTTCGTATATAGAACAAGCGGCCTTAATCCCGGGCCTACTGTTCACCATCCTGCGCTAAGCTGAATTGACGTGACGGCTGCCATACGGCCGTTTCCCATTGCGCTCACCGGGTCGATGCTGTGAAGCATCCGGCTCGCGTCATGCGCAGGCGGCCGGCGACGCTAACGGATACCGGATGCGGCGCAGCGCACGCAGCACACCAACTGGAGACATCCTATGACCGAAGCATTCCTGTGCGACGCGATTCGCACCCCCATCGGCCGCTATGCGGGTTCGCTGTCGTCGGTTCGCGCCGACGATCTGGGCGCAGTGCCGCTCAAGGCGCTGATGGAGCGCAACCAGAACGTCGACTGGAACGCGATCGACGACGTGATCTACGGCTGCGCCAACCAGGCCGGTGAAGACAACCGCAACGTCGCGCGCATGTCGCTGCTGCTCGCCGGTTTGCCGCAAGGCGTGCCGGGTTCCACGGTGAACCGCCTGTGCGGCTCGGGCATGGACGCCGTCGGCATTGCCGCGCGCGCGATCAAGTCGGGCGAGGCCGCGTTGATGCTGGCCGGCGGTGTCGAAAGCATGAGCCGTGCGCCGTTCGTGATGGGCAAGGCCAGCAGCGCGTTTTCGCGCCAGGCCGACATCTTCGACACGACGATCGGCTGGCGTTTCGTGAACCCGCTGATGAAGCAGATGTACGGCGTCGATTCGATGCCGGAGACCGGCGAAAACGTCGCGACCGATTACAACATCAGCCGCGCCGATCAGGATGCATTCGCGCTGCGCAGTCAGCAGAAAGCCGCACGCGCGCAACGCGACGGCACGCTCGCGCAGGAAATCGTCGGCGTGACGATCGCGCAGAAGAAGGGCGATCCGATCATCGTGTCGCAAGACGAACACCCGCGCGAAACCAGCCTTGAAGCGCTCGCCAAGTTGAAGGGCGTGGTGCGTCCGGACGGCACCGTCACGGCAGGCAATGCATCGGGCGTGAACGATGGCGCAGCGGCTTTGCTGCTTGCCAACGAAGAAACCGCGAAGCGCTTTGGTCTCACGCCGCGAGCACGCGTGCTGGGAATCGCAACGGCAGGCGTCGCGCCGCGCGTGATGGGCATCGGCCCGGCGCCCGCCACGCAGAAATTGCTGGCTCGTCTGAACATGACCATCGACCAGCTCGACGTGATCGAACTGAACGAAGCATTCGCCTCGCAAGGTATTGCCGTGCTGCGCACGCTCGGTGTCGCGGACGACGACGCGCGCGTGAATCCGAACGGCGGCGCGATTGCGCTCGGCCACCCGCTCGGCATGAGCGGCGCGCGTCTGGTCACGACCGCGATGTATCAACTGCATCGCACGCAAGGCCGCTTTGCCCTGTGCACGATGTGTATCGGCGTCGGGCAGGGCATCGCGATTGCGATTGAACGGGTGTAATGGTTTGGCGTTGGTGCAGGGAAGCGCCGCAGCGTTGTTAGTGTCGAGGCTGGGCGTATAGCGCGCCTGCAGCCGCATGATGAACAGCCCCTTCGCTCTGGCGACGGGGCTGTTTTATTTTGCGCAGTGCATGAATTCACCGGCTATTAAATTTTTGTTTAATCGGTGTCAATGACGGTTTTCGATTTCATTGCGGCAAATTCCACCGATGAAAAGAATTGCGAGTAATTGAACTGTCGCGCCGTATGTATTAATGCTTATCGCATATTAAGTATTGCCTCCGTATATAAATGGCGGAGAAGGTTGGGGCGCTGTTGTCAACTGGCAAGGTGCCGCTGCGACGCCGCGCCGCAGCACTTCGCATCATGCATATCCATTGATTTGATAATCGAAATATAAACAATCGTAGTTTCTTGTAAGGCATGTACAATCGTTGCGCCGTACCCCGCTTTAATAAGCGACATCCTGAAGATGTATGTATTCGCGGTGTTAATCGGCATCCTGTGGTTCCAGATCGCCGTTACGCCGGATCGAACAATTTCTCGAGGAGAGCGTAGATGAAAGCAGCGACGATTGGAGCAGCGTTGGTGGTAGCGGCTTTCGCCGCAGCGCAGCCGGCGTGGGCGCAAGATGCGATGGCGAGTGCCGCGCAGGGCATCGTCGGCGCAGTGCAACCGGTGCATGTGAAGGCCGAGATCGTCGGGATCGATCCGGGCAGCCGCACGCTCACGCTCAAAGGGCCGGGCGGCAATGCGGTGGTCGTACTGGTGAGCCAGCAGGTCGCCGGTTTCGATCAACTGAAGATCGGTGACCGGGTGGACGTGCTGTACAAGAATGCGTTGCTGGTGAAGGCCGACAAAGTCACCGGTGCGAACAAGGGCATTCGTGCGCGCGTCGATACGCAGGTGTATGCGCCGGCCTCGGGTGGCTTTGAATCCGCACGTCAGGTCGAAGTGCTCGCCACCGTGCAGAAGATCGATCACAAGAAGCGCCTCGTTACCCTGCGCGGCGCGTATCAGACGCAAACGCTCGAAGTCGGGCCGGACGTCGATCTGAAGGGCGTCAAGGTCGGCGATACGATTCATGCGGTTTTCGTTTCAGCCGCGGCCGTGCAAGTGACGCCGCAATAGGCGGGGCAGTAAGTGCCATGCCAGTGAGCGGCACGCGTTCAAACAGCACGGCGTAGCCGCGCAACATGGCATGCGCGGCTCATCTGAACCGGCATGACCGATCGGCAAACACCCCTCACTGCAGGGGTGTTTGCTTTTCCACGGTACGAAATCTCGATCATCGAGTCGCGACGAGGCACGCTACCGGACCATCGGCGCTTCGAGACCTAACCACGCGAGCCGCCCTAGCCAGCGTTTGACAAGACCAGGCCGGATAGGCAACGCATAACTCAACGACACACGCACAGTGCGTTCGCTATCCGTGCTGACCCACACGCGTTCGCCGCGATGCAGCCGGAACTCGTTGCCCGGGTCGAGCCAATGATCGTACGGCGAGTTGACGCGCGTGAGCCATAGGCGCGCGCCTTGCACACAGAGCGTGCTGTCGGTGTCGACACGCCATGTCAGCGTCGCGCCTGGCACTACGGAAAAATGCACGACTACCTTCGGCTGACGCTCGTCCTGTTGATGTGCAGACAGACTTGAGTCGTCATCCATGCATTGCGGGCTTGCCTGATCCATCTTGCTCTCCGTCATCGAGCCGGAAGACGGAGGAGGCACCCACAAAACAAAAGGCCCCTTCCGTTACCGGCGGGGCCTTTGGGTCCTGTTTGCAGATTCAGACTGCTAACGCGCACATGCTCCCAAACGCCTGCCGATCACGGCATGCATTGTTCGGTTTTTAATCGCGACGGCGATGGAGGTGTGCGTCAACATGCGAATCAGTGTGCCGTTTTGCCGCATGTCTTGTCAATAAAAAAATCGCAATGGATTCAAGCAACAACACGAGGCGTGCGATATCAATGCATCTTGCTTGCCGCGACGCTGTAGCGAATCTGCGCGGCGAGTGCGCTTCGCAACGCGTAGCGCTTGCGGCGGGTTGCGTTACCGGTGTTGTCGCTCTGGCGTTCGGCCAGATAGCGCGCCGGCGGCGCGAGGACGAACCAGCCGTTCCAGCGCGCGAGCGCTCCGCACTCGATCGACAATCGATCGTAGTCGGCAGCCACACGGCGCTTTCTCAGGCAATAACGCCAGTTCGCATAGATGTGCGCCTGCTTCGAGACGATGAAGGTGCCTCCCGCGTCGAGCGCCGCGGCGACACATTGCGCAAGGTAAATTACCAGTACTTTCGGCCGCAGTCCGTGCCACCGTTTGGTGAGCGCGCGAAACAGCTCGCGCCCGTTGACCGAATTGTCAGGACCCTGCACGGAGCCGATGCAAAGACGCGGCCGCCGCACTTTGCCGCCGAGATAGGCAAGACTGAAGGTGCAGGAGACGATGCGCCGGTCCCGCGCGTCGCGGATGCACAAGGTCCAGTCGCCTTCCTTCTGAAACTGCTCGAGCGATTCGAGCGACACGTGCCAGCGTTCGGCGCCCACGTCGAAAAATGCAATCGGTGCCGAGCCTGCCGCGGCGATGCGCGCGGCGAGTTGCGGCACGCGCTGCTGTGTCAGCGCATGATGATCGAGGCTTGCCGTGAGGCGTTCGCGCGGGCTGAAACGGGTATGAAGGAACGGCCGGTGCATGCGTTCGAGCGCAGTGGGATGACGCTCCACCAGATCGTGTAAAGGAGAAATCGCACAGCGTTTGAGCCATACTTGCGTCGAGCGCCACGACAACAGCGAGCGCAGCCACAGGCGCATGCGGCGCCAGCGATGAAAGACGCCGGTGCCGGGATACAGTGCATGCGCGGCCTGCTGAATGACGGCGAAGGACGTCATGGCTGTCGCGAGCAACGGCAAGCGGGCGCGAGCCCCCTTGCTGGAAACAGTCGTCATGGCAACTCCCTGGGCTATTTCGACCGAGGGGATGCTAGCGGCGCGGATCGCGCCTCCATGTCGAATTGCTTGTGCGTTTGTCGAGTTTTGTCGAGCGTGTCGCATGATGTGCGACGCATCCGCTATGCTGTGCGTCGAGCCGACCCGTCCGGCATACCCGCGGGTTTGCGTGCCGTATGGTCGTGCCGTTGTCCACCGCTATTGAAACAGTCTCAGCCCTGAACGATTCGTCCCATGCCATTCCGGATCCTGCTTGTCGAAGACGATGACCGCCTGTCCGCCCTGGTTGCCGGTTATCTGCGCAAACACGAATACGAAGTCGAGACCGTGCTGCATGGCAACGAGGCCGTGCCGGCCATTCTCAAGCGCCGCCCGGACCTTGTGATTCTCGACGTGAACCTGCCTGGCAAGGACGGTTTCCAGATTTGCCGTGAGGCGCGCGAGCAATTCAACGGCGTGATCATCATGGTGACCGCCCGCGACGAGCAGTTCGACGAAGTGCTGGGCCTCGAATTCGGCGCGGACGACTACGTGCATAAGCCTGTCGAGCCACGCGTGCTGCTCGCGCGCATCAAGGCGCAATTGCGCCGCGTGAGCGTGCGCGCGCCGGAGACCAGCCAGCCCGAGAGCTACACGTTCGGCAAGTTCGAGATCAGCCGGACAAACCGCACGGTCAAACTACCGGACGGCAGCTTGCCCGATCTGACATCGGCCGAATTCGATTTGCTGTGGGCGTTGGTGAGTTGCGCCGGTGAGGTCGTGAGCCGCGACGAGTTGATGCGGCAACTGCGCGGCATCGAGTTTGACGGCCTCGACCGTACGATCGACGGCGGCGTTTCCAAGCTGCGCCGCAAACTGCATGACGACGCGGGCACACCGCAGCGCATCAAGACGGTGCGCGGCAAGGGCTACCAGTTCAGTAAGCTGGCGTGGGATTGAAGACGAGTTGGCGTTGAGTTTCGATTACGTAATACGTCGAAATATCGGCCGACAAAACTCCACAAACCCCGCCTCAACTTGACAGTGATTCGAGGCGGTGATGATTAGCATCGCGGGCTTGTGCAACGACAGGCTTAGTGATGTCCGCTCGCGTTTCTGTTTCTTCCCGCCATGCTGTGTTGATGATTCACGGCTTGGGCGGCACGCGCCATGATTTCGGCGCGCTTGACCGCAAATTCGAGCAGATCGGTTGCGACGTACATTTACCGTCGCTGCCGGGCCACGGCTCGAACCCGGATGCATTGAGCCGCGTGACGTTGAGCGACTACATGCAATTGCTGAGCCGCACATACCGCGACTTGCTGACACGTTACGAGCGAGTCGACGTCGCCGGCATTTCGATGGGGGCGTTACTTGCATTGATGTTGAGTGCGCGGGAGCGCATGACGACAGGGCGCCTGATTCTGCTATCGCCGCCTTTATTCCTCGATGGCTGGGGCGGTTCACGTTTGCGACCGTTGCGCTACCTGTTGTACTGCGTGCCCGGCTTACGCCGATTGATTCGCGTACCTGAGGGCGAACCGTTTGGCATCAAGAATGCACGCATCCGCAACCTGATCCGCCGCCATTTGCAGAAGGGCAGTGGCGTCCACTATCCGTACGTGCCATTGGCGGCGATCGAGCAGGTTGACTGGATGCGCTTCGCGGTGAAGCGAGCCTTGGGGCGCGTGACCTGCGAGACCTTGGTCATGCATTCGGAGGAAGACGAGGTGACCAGCATCCGCTCCGCGGAATTCGTGTGCGACAACCTGGGAAGCCGCTCGGTGACCTTTGTGCGCTTGACCGACAGCTACCACATGATCACACTAGACAACGAGCGGGACACGGTAGCGGAGCAAACACTGGCATTCGTACAGAGAGCGTAAGAAGCAACAGCAACCGACCAGAGGCCACAAGAACCGGTTTTGCGCAACGCGCAGAACCGGAAAGACAAGCAAAAACGCGGACCAGAGCACAGCAACCCACCGCGGACCAGAGCGCAGTAACTTACCGACGACGCGTCGAAGAAACCAGCAAGCGTCCCAACGGTTTTAGAAATAGGTATCGGCGCGCGCAGCGCTGCCGGAAGAATGACTGCCTTGTCACAAACGCGGAGTGTGCGAGAACACAGATTCCAGATGTGCCGCTACCGCAACTGCGCGGAGGACCCGCTTATAAGCTGGCGGTTTGAGCCGCTTTCTTTGCTTATCTTTCTTTGCGGCGGCAAAGAAAGTAAGTGCCGCCCCGCACAGGGGCAAACGCTAATAAACCAAAACCGCAAAAACCAAAACCGCCAAAACCAGAACACCCAAAACCAGAACAGCAAAAAACCAGAACAGCAAAAACCCAGAGAAACCCAAAATGCCACCCCCAGCGGAGCCAAAACCCTTACCCCCCCACCGCTATGCCAAATGGCGCTGGCACCATTTCCGCCGCAACTGGACCGACACCCGAGCAGACCGAATCCCCAGCTGGTCGAGGCTATACCTCCGCGTCTACACCCGCCTGTTAACCCTAACCGTGCTAGTACTAGCAGCCTCAATCACCACCCTGAACCTGACACTAAAAACATCCCCATCGCTCTGGCAAGCGCTAACAACAACCAAAGCCTCAATACCAATCGCATTAGTCACACTCCTGCTCCCAGCAATAACAGCCTACCGCTGGATGCGCCCAGTCTGGCTGGACCTCGTCATGGTCCGCGAGCGCGCCATCGACTTCACCGGCGGCCGCTTCAACACCCGTGCCCGCGAATCGCACAGCGTCATCATCGGCCCACTGGCCCGCACGTTAAACGCGCTGGCCGAGCGCATGGAGCGCCTGATCGCCGCGCAGCGCGAACTCACCAACGGCATCTCCCACGAACTCCGCACGCCGCTGGCCCGCGTGCGCTTCGCACTGGAGAATCTCCGCGAACCCGCGTCCGCGGCCGAATACAACAGTGCATTGGCAAGCATCGCTCAGGACGTCACCGAACTCGACGAGCTCATCGACATGAGCCTGACCTACGCGCGCCTCGAATACAGTTCCCTGCAATCGAACCTCGAATCCACCGTGCTTACGGCATGGTTCGACAGCCAGATTACCGACGCCACGCTGTTATACGCGGACAAGCAACTCGTCCCGCAAGTCGACGTGGATACCTCGCTGCGTGTGGTGATGGACAAGCGCCTCATGTCCTACGCAATGCGCAACCTGCTGCGCAACGCCAGCAAATACGCCCATTCGCAGATCATGGTCGGCCTGAGCGTCAAGCATGGCAATGTGGAAATCTACGTGGAAGACGACGGCGCCGGCGTGCCCGCCGACCAGCGCGAGCGCATTTTCAACGCCTTCGTACGGCTCGATCGCCAGACCGGCGGCTACGGCCTGGGTCTCGCGATTACGCAACAGGTGCTGCGCGCTCATCACGGCCGCATAGCCGTCACCGATCCATTGACGCTCGGCGGAGCACGTTTCGAAATGAGCTGGCCGGCAGGCACGGCGACGTGAAGAACACCGTACCTACGCAGCTTCAATAGGTATGTCCCAACTGGAAGTAAAAGTTATGGCGGCCGCCGGGTGCGAACGCTACGCCGAGATATATCGGACCGAATGAACTGGTCAGCGCGGTGAAAGCCGTCACGCTGCGCTTCAGTGGTCCGCTGCCGAACTGCGAATCGCGGTTCCAGACGTTACCGGCTTCAATGCTCAGGCCTGCATACAGGCCGCGAATCGGCGACGCGTTAAACGTGGCGAGCTGATTCATATACGTCACCTGCCCGTACACCATCGAATTGCCGGACAGCTGATCGGCGGCGTAGGCTGACAGATGCTGAAAACCGCCCAGCGTAAAGCCGAACGGGTTCGTCAGATTGGTGCCGCCGAAGTCGTTACCCGCTTCGATGCTCGCGTTGACGCTATGCCGCCCGTAACTCGCCGCGACAATGCTTTTGCCGTACACCTCGGTGAAACTGTCGGTGCCTGCGAATAACGAACGTTCTACGCGTAGTTCGCCGAAGTAGCCTTTGCGCGCAAACAGCGGATCGTCGAGCTGATCGATCACGAGACGTGCGCGCGCGCTAAGCTGACGCCCGTAGATATCGGGGAACAGCAGCGGCGAGTTGGGTCCGTCCGCGAGCGGCAAGTTGTATTGCGGCGACGCGAAGCCATGCGCGTACGCCACGCCGATACGGAAGTCGCCGAGACGTGCGAGAGGCAACCCCAGATCGACTCCGACGCGCTCGGTCTGCAACAGATATTGCGTCACCTTGATATCGCCGGAGTCGTCGTAGAGATTGGCGTAGCGGCGCTGAAACTCGAGATAAGGCGCGACGTAATAGCCGAACGAACTCGACAACGGCTGCCGCAATTCCGCATGCAGGTTGATCAGATCGCTGCCGACGGTCCCATCCACTCGCCCCTCGAGCCCTGACGAAGTGAGCCACGGCCGGCGGTAGCCGAGATGCAACCGGAAGCCGCCTTCATCCGTCGAACTGCTCGAGAGACCGAGCCCGAACAGCAGGAAATTCGGTCCCCACTGTTTCTGCTGCGCGACGATCACGAGCTTGTGCTCATCGCCGTCGTCGACGAGTTGCTGGCTCACGCTGTCGAAATCACCGGCCGTGGAGAGCGCCAGCAAGTCCTTGTTGAGCGCGGCGGGATCGTACACGTCGCCGGGTTTGACGTGCAACGCGGCGCGAATCTTATCTTCGGGCACCACGCCTTGCGAGGCGATCTCGATCTGCGTGACCCGCACCGGATGCGCTGCGGGCGGCGCGTGCCGGGCGCGCCACGCGGCGTAGTCAGCGGGCGAGAGCGCCAGATGCTGAAGCTGCGGTAGTGCCGCGCGGGCAGCGGCGGCGCCGGCTGCGATCGCCTGGCTCGCGTTGGCGAAGTCGGTGAAGCTCAGCGAGCCGAGCGCCGGTTCGATCAGTACGTCGCCGGTTTGCAGTTGTTCGCGCTGGCGCGCAACGTTCTGGTGGATCAGGATGCCGATCATCTGCTGCATCACGTCGGCGGGCGAAGCGAGTGCATCCAGCGGCCGCAGCGGCGAGCCGATATCGACGGCGATCACGACGTTCGCGCCCATGTCACGCGCCGTTTCGATGGGCAGATTGCTGACGATGCCGCCGTCCACCAGCGTGCGCCCGTCGATATCGGCGGGTGCGAACAGGCCGGGCAACGCCATGCTCGCGCGAATCGCCTGCGGCAGCGAACCGTGATCGAGCACCACCTTCTGGCCGGTGCGCAGATCGGTGGCGATCGCGCGATAAGGGATCGGCAGACGGTCGAACGAAACGCTGCCCGGCACGGCGGACGTCCAGTCCTGCAGCAGCGCTTGCAGGCGATTGCCCTGGACCAGTCCCACCGGCAAGCGGAAACCGTTGGCGCCATAGCCGAGCGAAAGGCTATTCACATACAGACGCTCGTCCTCGCGGCGCGATTGCGGCAGATCGGCGCGTTCGGTAACGTCGAACGCAATGTCCGCGAGATTGATGCCCGTGAGGCGTTTTTGCATGTCCTGCGCCGTCATACCGCTCGCGTACAGGCCGCCGACCACGGCGCCCATGCTGGTGGCGGCGATACAGTCGACCGGAATGCGGTTTTCCTCGAGCACCTTCAACACGCCGAGGTGGGCATAGCCGCGCGCGCCGCCGCCTGAGAGCACGAGACCGACGGAGGGCCGGCCGGCCGCGCCTGCTTCGGCACTGCACGCGGACTCGGCTGCAAGAGCGGGGCGTGCGAGCGCGGCGATCCCGCACGCCAGCAGCAGCACGGTGCAGCGCAGACGGGGAACGATGGGCCGACGCCACGTATGGGTTGCCGTTTGTTGTAGTTGTTCGCTCGCCAACGCTCGACTCATCTGTTTTGATGCAGGAAGAAAACCGAGAGATTACATTGTTTTTCTCCGGCAAAAACAGGTGATTTTGCGTAAACACGGGTTTACGGAAAAGCGTAGCCGTCGCGCGTTGAACCTCACATCACGGCCGGGTGCGCCGGTGAAGTGGGTTGGAAACACGCTGATGGCGCGACGTTCTATCGCTAGCGGCGTACCAAAGCGCGCACGGCCCTTGCCGCCAGCGGATGCCCCATATCCGGCGCAACGAAATGCGCCACTTTACGTTCGGCAAGGTTGACCGTCACGTAGTCGTTCGGCGCTTTCGTGTTGAGACCGTCGGACGCCGAGTGATACTCGATACGTAGCTGCGTCGCGGTCACGACCACGCGCAGATAACCGTAATTGGTGTCGTCGTAGTTTTCCAGTACGACCTGATCCGTGGTGGCCGACGCCGCCTGCATGACCTGCGGTGCGCGAATAGCGGGCGCCCCCTGTGTGGCGAGCTTGATCAGACCATGTCCGCCGTTGCCGCATACGAGGTATGGAATCTGCGTGCCGTCCGCATTTCGCGTGCGCGTGAAGCGCTGATAATTGTGAGCGTGGCCGGAAAGAAATGCATGCGGCCACACGCCGTTGGCTTCGCATACCTTGTCGATCTGCGCCAGCATATCGACGCTCGATCCATGTCCGCCCGCGCAATACGGCGGATGATGATCCGCGATCAGCAGTGCGCCGGTGAACTTCTCGGCCTTGACGCGCTTGAGCGCGGCGTCGAGAAAGTCGAGTTGAGTGCTGCCGATGTGCGGGTCTGAAATCACACCGGGATCTTCGAGCGTGTTGCTGTATATCACCAGTACGCGCACGAACGGTGCATCGAGCGTGAAGAACACGCCGGGCTGAATTTGCGCGGTGCGCGACAACCCGCCGGCTTCGGGCGAAACGGCGAACGTATCCGCACAAAAATTCCTCAGGAACGCGGTGAGGCTCGCGGCGTGCGCCTCCGGTGAAACCATGCCGTCATGGTTGCCGGCACAGGCGAGAATCGGCGCGGGGTAGTCCCGATATGGTTCGTAAAACTGATCGTAGTAGTACTTGCCTTCGCCGAAGCTATAGACGACGTCGCCGAGTAACAGCGCGAACTGCGGCACCTCGCCGGCATTGGTTTCGTTGAAGTCCGCGGTCAATTTGTCGGCCACTTCGTTTTGAGTCGCCGGGCCTTTCGTATTGCCGCAATCTCCTAGCGCATGAAATACCAGTTGTCCGTTGGCCGTGATCCGGTCGATGGCGGTTGCATTGCCGCCCATGACCTCGGCCAGCGTGAGTTGGGGCTCTACGCCGCCTCTTGGCGCGGGAAACGGCAGCGGAAACAGCTTGTGCTCCGCATTGAGCTTGTCGATTTCCTTGTAGGCCGCATCGTCCGATGGATGGGGTACGCGAAACACCGTGGGGTCCGCGGTCGGCTGAGGCTGGGCGAACACCGGTTTGTTCAGCATCCGCGGACGGAGCGCCGACGTGGTGGCCGTTGCGGCAGGATGGTTTGAGCCTTGGGCGGGCACAGTGGCTTTTTTGCCGGAGGCTGCTGCCTTGCCGTCCGGTTTTTGTTTGCCTTCTGCTTTCGTCGTGCTTTCTTTCGCCTTGGCTTTGGGTTTCGACTCGCGTTTTGCCGGCATGAGCGCCTCTTGAAAAGAGTAAGCGGGGTGGGCCGCAAGCGGCTTTCGCCGTTGCGTCTATCGAACCCTACGACAGGTGTATTTCGAAAAAGTGTCGCGGCGATGTCGAACTTGCAGTGCTATCGCGCGTGGCCCGGCGCGCGTTATATGCGGAGCCCGACCCGAAACAATTTATGTCGGCGTATGTCGCGGGATGTTCGAATCGCCCGCAAACCCTTGTCCAGCAGGCCTCTTTTGTGGTGAAACAGGGCGACATATCTTCGTTGCTGATTAAACACACGCGTCCTTCTATAGTCCGTTCGTCGCCACGCCGCAGTGCGCAGAAGTGGCCCGAAATCAGGAAGGACATTCCGTGAAACATTATTCATTCGTCGTGCCGGCCACCGCTGCTTCCCCTGCTTCCCCCGCCTCAACAGTGACAGTTACATCTGCGCGCGGCGTGCTGCGCAAGCTCATGCTCACCGCAACCGCCGCCGTGCTCACGCTCGGCAGCGCTTCAGCTTTCGCCTGGTCGCAACACGGCACCGCGTACACCTCGCGCGGCACCTACAACGGTGCGCGTTACGGCTCGTGTGGCGGCGGCAGTTGTTCACATGCAGGGGGCGTAGTCGGCCCCTACGGCGGTCTGGCGACCAACACCGGCACGGTGACCCGCAACGCGCCGGGTCAATTCTCGAATTCAGGCACGGCGACGGGGCGCTACGGCAACCAGGTCCAGCACGCCGGCGATACCAGTTGCGCGGGCGGCACCTGTTCGCATACCGGCACCCTCACCGGACCGGACGGAAAAACAGCCACCACCTCCGGCGATGTAACCAGAACCGCGCCTGGCCAGTATTCGTCGTCCGGGTCGATCACCGGATCGAACGGCAACACGATCGACCATTCAGCATCCACAAACTGCGCGGGTGCTTCGTGTTCGCGTTCCGGCACGGTGACAGGGTCCGATGGCGGCACCGTCAACCACTCCGGAACGGCGACGCGTGTTGCGCCGGGCGTCGTCACGACGTCGACAAGCACGACGGGTACACACGGCAACACGGTGACGACAAGTGGAACCGTCACGACCACCGGTGTCGTCACGACAGGCAGCACGACGGTTGTCGTTGCACCGAAGCCTGTTGTTGTCGTACCGCCGCCGGTTGCGTATGTGCCGCCGCCTCCGGTGGTCTACGTTCCGCCGCCGCCCCCGCCGCCTGCGGTGTATGTTGCACCGCGCGTTGTATATGTGGCGCCTGTGCCGCGCCCTGCAGTGTGGGTGCCGGGTCACTGGGTGGGGAATGTCTGGGTGCCGGCGCACTGGTCATGAGCGAAAACCTGCGGGTGAGACTCGACGATGACGCCGGACGAATCGGGCCGCCGTTGATAAGCGCGCGGGGACGTGCGCAGGCGGTCCGGGCACGTTTCAACGCGCTACGCACACGGACGTTGTGCAAGGCAACTGTGTTGGCAGCGATGATCGTTGCTACAGGTATGGCGATTGCAGTGGGTGAGCGCGTCACCCACACTGAAACGCGTGCTGTGCGCGGGGCGATTGAACCCGGGCAGGACTGCTCGGCGAAATATGCAGCGTTGCTCGATCTCGCTGAATTGGCGAGACGCGATGGCAAATCGTCGGAGGTCGTGGTGCGTGGGCTAAGCGACCGCGGCGGCGCAATGAGCGACTGCTTGCCGATCGGCAGGCGCGACGGGGCGAGGTAGACGCGCGAATGGCCCGAGCGGCCATTCGCGCCTGTCAACGCAGCCTTCCGAAGAAGCAATACGTCGACACCGGCAATGGCCGGTCGCTAGCGGCCCTGCTGCTGCAGATACTGCCTGACGTCGCTCATGGTCACACTTCCTTTATGGCTCGTATCGATCTGATCGAAGTGCTTGGCGACATAGCCAAGCCCCTGAGTCTGAGCTTGCGCCTTGGTGACCGCGGCGCCATTGCTAAGGGCCGTATTGGCCCCCAGCCGCGCTTCGAGCCGCTGTTGAGCTTCCTGTTGCAGGGCCGTGCCGGTCGACGGTGCGACTGGGGCAGCACGGTTTTGAGGGAAGAACGGACCGTCGACACCTCTCGACCCGGTTGGCGGCGTCGCCGGCGCCACCGCTTGCGGCGGTAACGCATACGCGTTGCCAATCAGACAGCCGAGGACGATCAACGGGGAAACACGCCGCAATCTATCGAAAAGAGACATGATGACTCGCATTGATTGAGTGAATAGAGTATCGCGAACGAGGCACATCGCGTCAGTTCAGTCAGGGTGCCGTGACTTGCGCCGTGGCGGTAGCCGTCGGCTCACTGGCGGGGCTTTCGTCGCGCCACGGCGGCGGCAGCGTCCAGAGCGCGAGCGCATCCGGAAGCGGCGTGCCCCGATAAAAGCGCACCAGATCGCGTTTCATCAGCGGACGGGCAACGTCATCCAGATAGATCATATGCCCGCCCTGGAAGAAGTTGACCTGCAAGTCAGGATTCAGGCCGGGTACGGTCTGCAGTCGCGCGAGTTGCTTCTCGGTATTGAAGAACGGCGTGGCCAGATCATGGAAGCCGTTTTCCGACAGCACCTTGAGTTTCGGGTTGAGCGTCAGCGCACCGAGCAGATCCGGGATCGTATCGGGCAGCGGCTTTCCGTCGTGCGAGAAATCCCAGACCTGAATGACGTTGTCGTTCAGCGGCAGATAGGTCGCGTTCGGCGCCGTGTACCCGAGGTAGTCAGGCATCTGCGTCGCCAGCGCCGTGGTGAACGGCTGGGAGATCAGGATGTCGGACGGGTCCCCGTCGTTTTGCAGCCGCGGATCCGAATTCGGCAAAGACACGCGTCCGTCGTACCGGCCGATCGTCGTGCCAGGCAGCAGGCTGGTCGAGAACGGGTTGGCGCCGAAGTAGCCCTGCAACGCCTGCAGGGTCAAACTGGACGGCAAGGTCCACGACTGAAGCGTTTTGGCATTGGGAAACACCGGTGTGCCCAAAGCGTCCGGTATGCCGAGCTGACTGAGCACCCACGATTGCGAATAGCGCCTGAACCGGTTGTATTCGTTGGTTGCGAACAGGCTCGCCTGGTAGGCGTACAGATCCTGATTGAGTGGCGCCGGCGACACCTGGTTGAAGTAAGCCGCAACTGCCGCGTAGCCGGGGAAATATCCGGCCAGCGTGTCCGTATCCAAAGCCAGTGCGCTCGTCGAGTTCGTGATGGCGACGGCCTCGATTGCATCCGCGAAATAGTTCAGGATCGACGACTGAAGCACGATGCCGGTCAGATGCACGCCGGCCGATTCGAGCGCCAACGAGAGCATATCGGTGCGAGGCGTGCCATACGATTCGCCGTACAGATAAAGCGGCGAACTGCTGCGATTGTTGACCGCCAGATAGCGCTCGATGAAGTCGCGCATGATGTTGACGTCCGCGTCGGTCGTCCAGAACTTCTGGTTCGTATTCGGCAGAATCGCCTCGGAAAGACCGGTTCCCGGCGGGTCGATGAAGACCATGTCGGTGGTGTCGATCAGGCTGTCCTTATTGTCGACGAGCGGATAGTTAGGCCAGTTCCCGAACGTGGGGTCGGGCGTCGCGACCCGCGTCGGCGCGAACGAGCCGAGCCGCAGCCAGATGGAGGCAGAGCCCGGGCCGCCGTTGTAGACGAACGTGAGCGGCCGGGGCGAGCCGTTCGTACTCGGCGCGGTGTACGCGACATAGGACATCGTGGCTTCGGGGTTGCCGCTCGAATCGGTGGCCGTCAAATGGCCGGTCGTCGTGGTGTAGTTGATCGGCGTTTTGCCTAAACTCCACGTGTAGTGCCTGACCGCGGTTTTCTCCGATGCCTGAGCCGGCGCGAGGCCATCTGTGGCATTGCCGGAATAGGCCACCGGGTCGACATAGGTTTGATTGGCCGTTGGTGCTTGCGCTTGCGCGGCGGCCTGTTGCGCGGTGAGTTGCTGATTCGCTGCAGTCTGCTGCATGCTCACAGCCGTGCCTGAGGACGAACCGCCGTCCCCTCCGCCGCAACCTCCGAGAAGCACGATCGCGACCGCTAAGGTTCCCAGGACCGGCAGCCTGCTGTGGCGATGATGGCTATGGCCGGTAAGACGCTCGTCTCGTTTCATCTCTATCCTTGGTGGTGGGTTCAGATACCGTTTCACAAAGGCCGCTCTCGCCGGCGAAGATATATCGGAGTTCGAACTATTGAGGGTGAATCGTCGGCATGCAGCGGTTGAGACCAACTTGCTTCAAAGCGCATAGATAAAGAGTTCTATGCGGGATGCGTAGAATAACTAAATATCTGGTTTAGATATTCCGGTGCTTTTCTGGATACGTTGCCTTAATCGGACATTCGTATATTGGTGGCAGAAGAAAAATAGGTGACGCAACTTCGGTTTGTCAAGAAAGTGCCGAATTTCCGTAATTGCAATCTGGAAGGCTTTACTTGAATTCGCAATTTATTCAATTGGTTACGCGGCGGGAGGCAGTATTGGTTAGTTGGATATCAATTACTAAATAAAATGTTTTTGTTTGTTAATCGTAATAATTAAAGTGTGCCCGGGAGCATATGCGTTTCGCTTATTCGTGGCGTTGCGATCTTCCATGAATTGGCCGGGTAGGGCGGCCTGATGTGCCGCCGCAGCAATCAATGCGGTGCAGCACGGCTACGCGGTTTGATTTTCCAGGCGTGTCAGATCGCGCTCCATAAAGATCGTGCCCACGATGGGATTAAAGACGTAAGCCGGAATCGGCTCGAAACCAAGCGATGCATAAAGCCGTTGCGCGGCCTGCATGTCCGGAAGCGTATCGAGACGAATACGCGTATATCCGGCTTCCCGTGCTATTTGACAAATCCGGGTTGCCAATTGCCTGCCAATCTGCTGGCCGCGTCCGGATGGGCGGATATAAAGACGCTTCATTTCGCACGTCAATTCATCCAGAGGACGCATTGCAACACAACCGACCACGTTTCCATTGTTCCGCGCGAGAAGAACGCGCCCCCGGGGCGCTGCAAATTTGCCGGGCAACTCCGCGAGTTCCGATTCGAAATTCTGGAAGCTTAGATCGACACCCAGGCTGTCGGCATACTCGCGAAATATTGCCCGCACAACGTCAAGCTGATCGGGAAATCGAGCGGGATAAATTTCTACCATTCACACCTCTTCATCGCCTCACCGCCGGTTCTGGCAGCCGGGTGCCGTCGGACATTCATTCGGTTTCAGCGAGCACCAGCGGGAACCGGATTTCGAATCGGGTGCCGACGCCTTCGCGTGACGCAAAATCGATCTGACCGTTCAACACGCGGCAAAGCTCCTTGACGATCGCGAGGCCGAGCCCTGTGCCGGGAATATCTTCACCCGCAGCGCGCTCGAATTCGTCGAATACCCGGTTCGTATCCGAAGGTGCAATGCCCACGCCGGTATCCGACACGCGAATCGACCAGTGCTCCGTGCCTGCGGTTGCGAAGTCAAGTTCGATCTCACCGGACTTGGTGTACTTCGTCGCGTTGGAGAGCAGATTGACCGCAATCTGCTTGAGCTTGAGACGATTGGAGGTGACTGTGGATAGCGCCGGATCGAACGTGGCGCGCAACGTCAGTCCTTTGGCCTCGATTGCCGGACGCGAGGCGGCGACGAGTTCGTCATAAAGCGCATGCAGCTCAACCGGCTCGCGTGTGAGAGGCGTCTCGTCGCCGAGCACGACGGAGTACTCGACCATCTGATCGACGAGTTGTTTCATGTCCGCGGCCTGCCGGTTGGCCAGCGTCAGCGCAATATCGGCCTTTGAAGGCGCCCGCTCGATCAATTGCAACGCGATCGAAAACGCGTTCAGAAAATTGCGCAGATCATGGACCACGCTGCGGGTGATCTGCATGCGTGACTCGTAAAGATCGCCGACCAGCCGCTGCTTGAGCGTCAGTTCGTGATTGACGCGCTCGAGCCTGCTTGTGTATTCATCGATCTTGCGGTTCCGCTCGCTGACAACTTCACGGATCGACGTGAGCGTCACCATGCTGAATGTTTCGGCGACCAGGCGCCGCGCCCGGCTTTCATGGCGGCGCGTGAACGTGCTGTCCTGATCGGCGAATTCTTCCAGCGCGTCGGCGAGCACCTGATGATACAGATCGAGCTCGCGTACGAGCTCCTCGATCCGGTAGCCCTGACGCCAGCGGACGATGCCGTGCTTTCTCGCATTGCGTTCGAGCGCCGGTTCGACACGTTCGAGATCTTCGACGTCGAGCGCGAGGCAAAGTCCTTCGAGAATTTCCGGTAGATGATCGGCGAGCTGCTGATAGGTAAGTTTGTCCGCTTCGACGAGATCGGCATCGCTGAAAACGGCATTTATCCATTGCTCGGTCAGATGGGACTGTCGCTCGCGAATGAAATCGGCAAATTTGCGCAGTGGGCTAAGGCGTATTTCGGTCATATTGAGTGCATCGGTGTGAAGTTGCTACAACATATATGCGCTCGAACCACACCAGACACGTCGGGCACGAGGGCACATGCCTGCGCCTTGCGGGAAACCTATTGCGGCTGGAATGAATTAGAGGCCTCAGGCCAGCGATCTCGTGGCTTCAGGTATCCGAAGCCGAGCCGCCTCAGCCGGCAACTGATGCCATTATCGCTGCAATTACTGCTCGTGGAACAGCGCTTGCGTAACCGCCTGCCATTCAAACGCCGGGGCGTATCGGACCAGGCAGGATCAGGCACCCGCTTTCAGGAAATCGACAAATGCGCGCAGCGGCGCCGGTAAGTGACGACGGCCAGGATAGTAAAGAAACGGCCCCGAAAAGCGCTGCCACCACGGTTCCAGGATCGGCTCCAATGCACCGCTGTCGAGGTGCGGGCGCAACATGTCCTCGAAAAGGTGAATCACCCCCACGCCCGCGACAGCCGTACTGACCGCCAGGTCGATTGCGGCACCGGGCCTGACGAGGAGCGGTCCTGACGGATTCAACTGGACCACCTCGCCATCACGTTCGAAATACCAGGTCGGCGTAGCGCCGCCGGCAAATTGGCCACGCAGGCATGCATGAGAGAGCAGGTCGCGCGGATGTTCGGGTCTGCCGTGCGTGTCGAGATAGCCTGGCGCCGCGGCCGTAGCGAATCGCTGCACACGCGGCCCGATTGGAATGGCGATCATGTCCTGTTCAAGCCGCTCGTCGTAGCGAATGCCCGCGTCGCAGCCGATCGACAGCACATCGACAAAGCCGTCTTCCACCACGACCTCCACGCGTATGTCGGGATAGGCCTTCAGAAACTGGGGAATGACGGTTGGCAATACAATGCGCGCGGTGCTCGACGGGACGTTGAGTTTGAGCGTGCCGGTCGGTTTGTCTCTGAAGCCGTTCAGGACGTCCAGCGCGGCGTCCATCTCGCTGAACAATGGCGTCAGTTTTTCGATCAGACGCAGTCCGGCTTCGGTCGGGGCCACACTGCGCGTGGTTCGGTTGAGCAGGCGCATACCGAGCTTCGACTCGAGACGGCGCACAGCAATGCTTAAACTGGACGCGGAGACGCCGCTGCTGCGCGCGGCGTCGCGAAAGCCGCCGGCGCGAGCGACCGAAACGAATGCGGCAAGATCGTTGAATTCCATGGTCGCTGTTCAAAATGTTTAACAACCTGTGCAATTTAGGCCGGATTATCGAACAGCGCAATCCCCGCCATACTGCGCCCAACACCTCACATCAAGGAGCGCACCATGTCGAACTTCACCCCCGTGGACACATTTTCACTGGCTGGCCACCCCGTGCGGCGTATGGGTTATGGCGCCATGCAACTGGCCGGACCCGGCGTATTCGGACCGCCGAAAGATCGTGAGGCAGCGATCGCCGTACTGCGCGAAGCGGTGGCGTCGGGCGTCAATCACATCGATACCAGCGACTTCTACGGTCCCCACGTCACCAACCAGCTGATTCGCGAAGCACTGCATCCTTATCCGGACGATCTGGTGATCGTCACCAAGGTGGGCGCGGTGCGTGGCAACGATGGTGCGTGGCTGCCGGCGCAGGAGCCGGAAGAGATCGAGCGCGGCATTCACGACAACCTGCGCAATCTCGGTGTCGACGCGCTCGACGTCGTCAACATGCGAATCATGGGCAACGTGCATGCGCCGGCCGAAGGGTCGATCGCGAAGCAGGTTGCGGCGCTTGCCGAACTTCAACAACGAGGGCTGGTTCGCCATATCGGTTTGAGCAACGTGACCGCGGCCCAGATTGCTGAGGCGCGGGGCATCGCGGAGATTGTCTGCGTGCAGAATCACTACAACCTGGTTCACCGGGAAGACGACGCTCTCGTCGACGAACTGGCGGCCAAGGGCATTGCCTACGCACCGTTCTTCCCGCTTGGCGGATTTACGCCGATTCAGTCGTCGGCGTTGTCCACGATTGCGCAAACGATCGGTGCGACGCCGATGCAGGTGGCGCTCGCCTGGCTCCTGTATCGATCGCCTAACATTCTGCTGATTCCGGGGACTTCGTCGCTCGGGCATTTGCGTGAAAACATGCAGGCAGCGCACTTGAGTTTGACTGACGAGGTGCGCGCGGAACTGGATGCGATCGGCGCGGGGAATGGCGAAGCGTGATCCCGTAGACGGAGTGGCGGCCGGAGTCGCCTGGGATCGAATGGAATCGCCCGGACGATAACCTCGCTACCCAGGCCGCTCTTCTGAAGCATGGATGTTCACGTTGCGACCGCGTCGACGATGCATTCCCGCAGCCATTGATGTGCCGGGTCGCGATGAGACCGCTCATGCCAGAGCATCGCCATTTCGTAACCCGCCACCTCGACTGGCGCCTCGACGGTTCTGAGCGCGCTATTGCCACGCACTAATCGCGCCGGCAGCATCGCCACGAGGTCGGTGCTTGCCAGGACCGACATCATGAACAGGAAGTGCGGGACCGAAAGCACAACCCGGCGTGTGAGACCCACTTCCGCCAGCGCGTCATCCGTGACGCCGCTAAATCCACCGCCGTCCGGCGAGACGATTACGTGCTCCAGTTTGCAGAACTGCGCAAGCGTTGGCCGTCGCTTCAGGCGCGGGTGATCCGCGCGGCCGGCCAGCACGTACCGTTCCTTGAAAAGCACCCGCCGGCGCAATCCGGACGGCGCGCCTTCGCTGGTATGGAATGCCAGATCGATGTCGCCCTGTTCCGCCTGCTTCGCGATGCGTGGCGGAACAGCTTCCACGATCGCGAGCCGCGTGCCGGGCGCCGCTGCGCGCAACTTGGGCAGGACGGGCAGCAGGATTGTCGATTCGGCGTAGTCGGTGGCGGCAACGCGCCACGTATGATTCGCTTCGGCTGGATTGAATGGGCTTGCCGGCGATACTGCGTGTTCGAGTGCGTCGAGCGCCTGGCGCAAAGGTTCGCGCAATTCTTCCGCCCTTGCAGTGGGGCGCATACCTCGCGGCCCCGGCAGTAACAAGGGGTCTCCAAAGACATCTCGCAGCTTGGCAAGATGCACGCTCACCGATGGTTGAGAGAAGTTCAGGCGTTCCGCCGCGCGGGTCACATTGTGTTCCGACAGCAGGACATCGAGTGTCACCAGCAGGTTGAGGTCGAGTCTTCTGAGATTATTCATGGCAATACCTAATATATTGGCAATTCATTTCCAATATACCGGATGGGAATCTATCGTGTTCTTTTCTGGCAAAGGAGCCCAGGTCATGAATGTTCTTCTCGTCTATGCACACCCGGAACCCCGCTCACTGAATGGGTCCCTGAAGGATTTTTCGATCAAACATCTCGAGGACGCCGGACATGTCGTCCAGGTATCGGATCTGTATGCAATGAAGTGGAAAGCATCGCTGGATGCGGACGACAGTCTGAATCGGCAAACCGATGCGCGTTTCGATCCCTCGCTCGACTCTAAGCGTGCTTTTGAGGCGGGTTTGCAGAGCGAGGACATCGCGCTCGAACAGGAGAAACTGATGTGGGCGGATGCGGTGATCCTGCAGTTTCCGCTGTGGTGGTTCTCGATGCCCGCGATCCTGAAAGGCTGGGTGGAACGTGTCTATGCCTATGGCTTCGCGTACGGTGTCGGGGAACACTCCGACGCGCGCTGGGGCGACCGCTATGGCGAAGGCACCATGGCAGGCAAACGGGCGATGCTGATCGTGACGACAGGTGGATGGGAGTCTCATTACAGCCCGCGCGGTATCAACGGGCCGATCGACGACGTGTTGTTCCCCATTCAGCATGGCGTCCTGTATTACCCCGGTTTCGACGTCTTGCCGCCGTTCGTCATTCATCGGACGAGCCGGATCGACGAGGCACGCTTCTCGAACGTCCGTGACGCGCTCGGACAACGTCTCGATGACCTGTGGAAGACGGCGCCGATCCCGTTTCGTCCGCAGAACGCCGGCGCGTATGACATTCCGGAACTTACGTTGCGCGCCGATGTTTCTCCGGATCAGGTTGGATTCGCGGCACATATCGCGTAAGCGGGGAGTTGCGGCTGCGTTTGTGTTTGTGTTTCACGCGCAGCCCCTGTCTGGACGTGCAGTTTCGCTGAGCCGCTCTCCTGGAGCGGCGCCAAACTGACAGGATCGTATGCTTCGCTGAAATTTGGTTGTAAGTCGCCATTGCTAGAGTCATCGACAGAATTTTGCCGCCAGATGCCGGACAGTGTTCTTTGGACACCTAGAAAGGGGAGAGCGACAAGCCATGAAGATGAATCGCGCGTTCTGGCTCATTCTGATGCTGCTTTTCACGCACCCGGTCTGGGCGTTTCAGTCCAGGGTCGTCACCATTCCCAGCGCAGCCATGCATAAGTCGTTCGAGGCGACGGTGGTGCTGCCCGCTCAATACACGCACGGCAAAGCGGCCGATCGCTTCCCGGTCGTCTACCTGCTGCACGGCTCAGGCGGCGACTACACGGACTGGACCACGAATTCGCACATCGGCAAACTGGCCGACCGCTATCACGTGATCCTCGTCATGCCGGATGGCGGTCACGAAAGCTGGTATATCGACAGCCCGGTCGATCCGCGCAGCCGTTACGAAACCTATGTGGGGACGGAAGTCGTCGGATATATCGACACGCATTTCCGCACGATCGCGACGCGCCAGGCCCGTGCGATTACCGGACTAAGCATGGGTGGCTTTGGGGCGCTGCATATCGCGCTGGACCGGCCGGATGAATTCGGCGCAGCAGGAAGTATCAGCGGCGCGGTCGATCCGCGCGGCTGTGAGGACGAGCCAGGGATCGATCAGGTGTTTGGGGATCCTACCCGTCACGCGGACTTCTGGAACAACGAGGCAATCGTTGAAAACGCCCGTAGTTTTAGCAATGCGCATATTGCGCTGACGATCGATTGCGGAGTGAACGACTCGCTGGTCCAATCGAACCGGATGCTGCATGCGCGGCTTGTCGAGCTAGGTGTGCCGCATGATTACGCCGAGCGGCCTGGCGGACACACGTGGAAGTATTGGGGCAACGCGGTGCAGTATCAGGTGCTGTTCTTTGCCAGCTCGTTCAGGCGGAGTGGAGCCGTGGCGTAGACGTGAAGCTAAGGCGTGCGTGGGTCTGATGGACCATCACTGCATGCCTGAGTGCTCGTCTAGAAACTGGCAGACAGTGTGATGCAACGCCTTTACGCCGGGACTCGATTCGAGCGCACGCCAGCACCCATGTACGAGTCCGGTGCCGATCCACAACCGGGCCTGTCCGTCGGCCGCATTAACACGTTCGACAAACACCCTCGCGTCGTCCCGTAACGGATCGTGTTCAACGCCTATGGCAAGCGTCGGCGGGAGTCTGTCAAAGCGTGTCCCATCGAGCGGTATCGTCCACGCTGGATAGGGCGGCCGTTCGCCCCAATACAGATCGCGAAACGCATGGACATTGGCAAGCGTGAGCATCGGCGCGTGCGCTTCGCTTTCGCGTGCGGGCATTTGCGGCTCGGTGCCGAGCATGGGATAGACCAGCGCAAGTCCGCGCACGCCTTGTACGCCGTCGTCGCGCAACCGCATTGCGACGCTGGCGGCGAGCGTGGCGCCAGCACTGTCACCCGCCAGTTGCAGTGCGCCATCTGAGAGCGAATCGAACGGTAACTGGCCGGCCAACACGGCGAGCGTAATCTCCAGACAATCCTCATGCGCCGCCGGAGCGCGGTGTTCGGGAGCCAGCCGGTAGTCGACCGCAATCACATTGAGTCCGGTATCCGCGGCAATTCGTGCGGTTACGATCTCGTGACTATCCAGCGAGCCGAGCACAAAACCGCCACCGTGAAAGTACAACACGGTGCCGGCAGGTGTTTCGCTCGCCTTTCTACGATTCCGATAAAGCCGCAATTTGATCGGATGCCCCGCGCTTGCCCGAAACACGGCGTCTTCGGCTATTACATCGACTGGTAACGGCGGCGTGAGTGAGGCCGCGTAGCGATCGTAAATCGCGCGCTGCTCGCTCGGCGGCAATGAAGTCGAATGACCCGCGTAGATTGCAGCGGTCCGTTCGATGAACGCAGCAATCTCCGGTTCAAGCATGTGCACTCCCATGAGGCGGCGTTTTAACGGGCAATCCGATCACGCGTCCTGCAAACCTGGGCGCCGGCAACGCAGTATGCGCTTCTGCCAATGCCCGCACGCGCGCCTCGACATCCGGGTCGAAGGCAACGGCGCGCGGGCCGCCGGTGTCCACATGCAGCAGCATCTGCTCGCCTGCGGCCACCGGTTCAACGCCATCGTCAGCGAACATTTCGAGGTAAAGATGCAGCCGTTTCGCGTCATGCCCCAGCACGCGCATATCGACGCGAACCTGAGTCCCTTCCTTGATTTCGTGCAGATAGTTGATATGCGCTTCAAGCGTATAGATCGAGCGGCTACGCGCCTTGCGCACGGCATCGGGCAACCCGATCATATCGATCAATGCATCTGTCGCGAAGCTGAAAATCAGCATATAAAACGCGTCGCGTAGATGGCCGTTGTAGTCGACCCATTCGGTGCGAACGATATCGCGGTAGCAGGGCAGCGAAGCGTGGTCCGGCATATGCAATTGATCTCCTTCATCCCTATGAATGGCACTCGTTGCAACGATTATGCGCCGCTGACGCATTCAGGCGAGGCGGCGCATCGTTCAGCATGCAATCTCACTCTGCAGGGAGCAAGCCATGCCGCGCCTTGGCCGCTTCAATCGCCGCCAGCACACTCGTAATGCAATCGTCCCGATAGCGTTCGAGCTGCTTGATCGAGCGCGGTCCGACCTGTTCGGACGTCCCGTCCACCACCCGATCGATCAATTCATCGGTGAGCTGCGGTGCTACCAGTTTAGTCCACGGCAGCTCCAAAGCCGGTCCAAACTGTTGCATGAAGTGACGCATACCCGCATCGCCGCCTGCCAGCGTGTATGTCAGGAACGTCCCCATGAACGACCAGCGGATGCCCGCGCCGAAGCGGATGGCATCGTCGATTTCGCCCGTGGTCGCCACGCCATCGTTGACCAGATGGAGCGCCTCGCGCCACAGTGCTTCGAGCAAACGGTCGGCGATAAATCCGGGCACTTCCTTGCGCACGAGGAGCGGCCGCATCGACAGCGAACGATAAATCTGCATTGCGGCGTCGATGGTTGCCGGTGCGGTACGTTCACCTCCGACCACTTCGACGAGCGGCAGCAGATAGACCGGATTGAACGGGTGCCCGACAATGCAACGCTGCGGATTCACAGCACGCGCGTAGAAATCGCTCGGCAGCAGGCCGGAAGTGGATGACGCGATGATCGCATCCGGCTTGGCCGCACGGCTGATCTGCTCGTGCAAGGCGAGCTTCAATTCTTCGCGTTCGGGCGCGCTCTCCTGAATGAAATCCGCCTGTTCGACACAGGCTTCAATCGTATCGACGAAGCGCAATCTCTCAGGTGTTGCGCCTTCCGCCAAGCCGACACGCTCCAACGCCGGCCACGCATTCGCGATGTTCTCGCGCAACTGCTTTTCCGCGCCGGGAGCGGGGTCCCACGCGACGACGTCGAGCCCATGCGCGAGCGCGCGGGCCACCCAGCCGCTGCCGATCACGCCCACGCCGATTGCCGCGAAAGTTTTGATGTCGACGATTACTGCCATTGCTGACGTTTCCTTTGCCTATGAGTTGTCTCAGGTCCAGAAGCGCGCTATTTCAGGCGCGACGGGTACGCGCTGTATTCACGCGTACTGTCCGGCCACACGCCGCTCCAACTGCCGCTCGCCACGCGCGGGCAAGCCGAGTTTGCGACGACCTTCAGCGGGTGTCAGCGCGCGCCCGCCGAGCCGTTCGATGATCTCGACCGCGCGTTGCACCAGCGTGCCGTTGGTTGCATGCACACCTTTATCGAGCCAGATGTTGTCTTCGAGGCCGACGCGCACGTGGCCGCCGAGCAGCATTGCCTGCGCGACCATCGGCATCTGCATGCGGCCGATGCCGAAACCGGCCCATTGCGCGCCGGGCGGCAGGTTGTCCGCCATTGCTTTCATCGTCGTGGTATCGGCGGGCGCGCCCCATGGAATGCCGAGGCAGATCTGGAACAGCGGCGGCGCGTCGAGCAAGCCTTCCTTGAGCAATTGCTTCGCGAACCATAGATGGCCGGTATCGAAGATCTCCAGTTCCGGCTTGACACCGAGTTCCTGAATACGCTGCGCGCCGGCGCGCAATTGCGCGGGTGTCGATACATAGATGTAGTCGCCGTCGCCGAAATTGAGCGTGCCGCAATCGAGCGTGCAGATTTCCGGCAGCAGTTCCTCGACATGCGCGAGCCGCGTCAGGCCGCCGACCAGATCGGTTCCCGCGCCGAAGCGCATCGGGTCTTCGCCAGGGCCGATCTCGAGATCGCCGCCCATGCCTGCCGTCAGATTGATGATTACGTCGGTGCCCGACGAGCGGATCCGGTCGACGACCTCGCGATATAACTGCGGATCGCGGCTGCCGCGGCCGGTCTTCGGATCGCGGACGTGGCAATGCGCAACGGTGGCGCCGGCTTTCGCGGCTTCGATGGCGGCTTCGGCGATCTGCTTCGGCGTGACGGGAATGGCCGGATGCCTGCCGACCGTATCGCCCGCGCCGGTGACGGCGCAGGTCACGATGACTTCATGATTCATGCGTGCTAGTTCCTGTGGATTGAAATGCGCGATTCAATGGATGAGAGGCGGAGTGGGGCTAAGGTGCGTCTAACTGACCGCGTCTAGCCGACCCCGTCAAAGTCCGAGAAAAGCCTTCACTGCCGGCAAGCCGTCTTTACCGTCATAAGTCTTCACGCCCGCGAGCCACGCATCCAATACCTGCGGGTTCTTCTTCAGATACGCTTTGGCGGCATCGGCAGGCTTTTCCTTGTTCATCACCGACTGCATCACCACGTTCTCCAGTTGCGTCGAGAAGCGCAGGTTGCTGACGAGCTTGCCGGCGTTCGGGCAACGCGTCAGAAAGTCGGGGGACGTCAGCGTATAAACGCGTGCTTCGCCATCGTTCGGACCGAATACGCCGTCACTGCCGGTGAGATATTTCATGTCGATCTGGATATTCATCGGATGCGGTTCCCAGCCGAGAAACACCACCCATTTCTTCTCGCGAATCGCGCGATCCACCGAAACCAGCATGCCCGCTTCACTCGATTCGATCAGCTTGAAACCGCCGAGGCCGAACTGATTGCTGGCGATCATTTTCTGAATCGCGGCGTTCGCACTGCTGCCGGGTTCGATGCCGTAGATCTTGCCGTCGAGTTGATCGCGGTGTTTCGCGATGTCGGCGAAAGTCTTGAGGCCCGCGTCGTATTCGTAACTCGGCACCGCGAAGGTCGCCTTGGCGCCGGTCAGGTTAGGCGGTTGCAGCACCTGGATCGATTTCGACTCGACGAACGGCGCAATCGCTTTCTCCTGCACGGGCCACCAGTAGCCGAGCGACACGTCGAGCTGTTTGCTTCTCAGGCCCGCGAACGAAATCGGTACCGAGGCGACTGTCGTAACCGGCTGATAGCCGAGTCCCTCGAATACGGTCGACGCAAGCGCCGTGGTCGACGTGATGTCCGTCCAGCCGATGTCGGCGAAATGCACCGCGCGGCACGCGGCGGGATCCTGCGCAAACGCCGGCGCCGCAGCAACGGCGGCCGCCATACAGGCGAGATGGGCAAGCAAGGCTTTGACGCGTAACTTCATGACGTTCCCCCTTCGGACATGTTAGACAGCGTGTTTCGAACCGGACCGCGATGAGAAAAACACCGCGGCCCCCGGACCTGCGCGCTACGGTTTGAATAGTGTTCGGGCAATGCTCGAGTCGGGCTTGATCAGCACGAGTGACGTAACGTTAATGCCCCATATTCCTGCCAAAGCGACCGCCTGCGACCCGTTCTTGCTCCTACGCGACAGCGAGGGAAAACCAGCATCGTTCGTCATTGCGGTGCAGCATCGATTGCGCGGTGATTTTTGGAGCGCCTTGCCGGCTCGCGCGCTGCTTGCTACGCTCGCCCGGAATCCCGCGTCCGCTAGCGGTTTGTGTCCCCGATCGAGTCTGCACAAGATGCCCGAAGATATATCGTTCCTGCTGCTGCCCGGCTTCTCGGCGATCGGTTTCATGTCGGCGGTCGAGCCGTTGCGCGTGGCGAACCGCTTTCGTGGCGATCTCTACCGCTGGCGCATTCTGAGTCTCGACGGTGCGCCGGTCGCGGCCAGCAACGGCATTTCGATCAATGCAGAGGCGGCCATTGTCGACGTTCGCGAAGCGCAGACGGTATTCGTCGTTGCGGGTTTCGAGCCGCTCGCCTGCTATACGCGTGAGCTCGGCGATTGCCTGAAGCGGCTCGAGCGCGCCGGCGCGACGCTCGGCGGCATCGACACGGGCAGCTTCATTCTCGCGGAAGCGGGGCTGCTCGGCGGCTCGGATAGCGTGACCGTGCATTGGGAAGCGCTGTCGGCGTTCCGCGAGCGCTATGCCTCGTTGAACGCAAGCCAGGAGCTGTTCGAAATCGGCGCGCGGCGGATCACGTGCGCGGGCGGCACGGCATCGATCGACATGATGCTCGACCTGATTGGCCGCAAGCACGGCGCAGCGTTGGCCTCGGCGGTATCGGAGCAGTTCGTCGTGAGCCGGATCCGTCAGCGTTCGGACCATCAGCGCATGGAAATTGCGGCGCGCTACGGCGTGCACAACCGCAAGCTGATTCAGGTGATCGGCGCAATGGAACAGCATATGGAAGAGCCGCTGACGCCTGACCAGCTCGCCGGGGAGATCAGCGTGACGCGGCGGCAGCTGGAGCGGTTATTCTGCGCGTCGCTGAAGGACACCCCGACGCATTTCTATCTGCAACTGCGCCTCACCCGGGCGCGCGAGCTGCTGCAACAAACCGATATGTCGATCACATCGATTTGCGTTGCATGCGGGTTCGAGTCTCCTTCGCATTTTTCACGGACGTATCGCGTGCGGTTCGGCGTGAGTCCGAGGGGCGACCGGCAGGTGACGGGCGGCAGAAATGGCGGCGATTGTGTCGTATCTAGCAACAGTGAATTTGTTAATTAGGGGTTTACCCTAGGTCGACTGACTCCTAGACTGTATCTACTGGCTGCAAACAAACAGGTTTGCAGCACGGCAAAAAACAATCTCTGGAGGTAGTCGTCATGAAATCCCTGATCGAAGCTGCTGTTATCGCTGCACTTATCACCGCGCCGCTTGCTGCTTTTGCCCAATCCAACCAGCCGGTAACCCGCGCCCAGGTGCGTGCGGAACTGATCCAACTGGAAAAGGCAGGTTACAACCCGGCGACTGCTAATACCGACGATTATCCGGCGAACATTCAGGCTGCTGAGGCACGTGTCGCGGCACAAAACGGCAGTGCTCAAACTAGCGGTTACGGAACGGCTACGAATGGCTCGTCGCAAGCAGGTAGCCGCACTGACGTCACGCCGAGCTCTTATTCGGCTCCGGTCGTCAACGTCGGTCATTAATGGCTGCGGCGCGAACAGTTGTGTCGCGCCGGCTTGATTGGCAATAACGCGCAGCAGGCCTGCTTTCATTGCAAAGTGGAAGGCCGCTGCGCGATCTGGCTTTAAGCGACGCAATTGCCGCTTGTAGTGTCAGGCGGGCTCGTACAGGCGCCTAGTTCTGAACGGCAGTCAATTGCCGGAGCTGCTCCAGCAACTTCACCGCCGGACTCGGCAAAATCCCCTGACGGCGCCGAAATGCCGTCAACGTGCGGCGTGCGACCAAACCCGGAATGGGCAGCGTATCGAACACGCCGGCTGCGCTTTCGGTGTCGTACATCGGCGTAGCCATCCAGCTCAGAAATCCCGCGCGTGTCACCAGACTTTTCAGTACCGTGATCGAGCGCGTTTCGACGGCGATCGGCGGCATGCCGAGCCCATGCTCGGCGAACACGTGCTGCATATGCTCGAATGGACCTGTGCCTCGCGGCGGCACACACCACTGCTGATCGAGCGTGTCGGCAAGCGATAAATCTGTTTTGCTTCGCAGCGGATGATCGAGCGCGGCGACCACGTAGCTCGTGTCTTCCCACCTGCAATCGGCGATCGCGGTAATCTCGTCCGTATCCGGCACGGCCATGCTGAGCGCGAGGTCGATCTCGTGTTTCATCAGGCTATCCGCAAGCCGGTCCCATACCCCTTCCATGATCTCCACCCGCAGATTCGGCCAGCGTGCGAGCACGCCGCTCACCGCGAGCGGCAGCACGAGCGTCGCGATGCTCGCCACCGCGCCGACGCGGATCGTCCCTTTCGCGAGGCCACGCATCGCGTCGATTTCCTCGCGTGCGTGATCGGCTTCGCGTTGCAGCAGCGTGGCGTGCGGCAGCAGCGCGCTGCCGATCGCAGTAAGCTGCATACCCTTCGAGTGACGTTCGAACAGCGGCGCGCCGACCTGATCCTCGAGCCGCTTGATGGTGCGGCTCAGCGCGGGCTGCGTGACGTGCAGCACCTCTGCGGCGCGGCCCAGGCTGCCGCTCGCGACGATGGTTGCGAAGGCGTGCAATTGCTGAAGATTGAAAGTCATGCGCAAAAGTAATGCCTTTTCCTGGAAAAGGCAATTTTCAATCAATGTCGGGGTTCTGATAATGAGTCGTTAAGAGACGGTGTTCATTGACAGCGTTGCATGGGATCGGAGTAGCGCGCTAAAGCGCCAACTCCGATCGACAGCTAAAGCGCGAACTCCGATCGACCGCCTTGCATGGGACCAGAGTAAGCGCTAAAGCGCTAACTCCGATCGACAGGAGACAAGTATGACCAGTAACACCCCCCGTTCAGACGTATCGGGACTCTCTCAACCCGCACCGTTCACCGTGCGCCACGCCGTGATCGATTTCATGCGGCGCGTCGGTATGACTTCGGTGTTCGCCAACCCGGGGTCGACGGAATTGCCGTTGTTCCGCGATTTCCCGCAAGATTTCCGTTACGTGCTCGGCTTGCAGGAAGCGACCGTGGTCGGCATGGCCGACGGTTATGCGCAGGCTACCCGCAATGCTTCGTTCGTCAATCTGCACTCGGCGGCGGGTGTGGGCAATGCGATGGGCAATATCTTCACCGCGTTCCGCAATCGCACGCCGATCGTAATCACTGCAGGCCAGCAGGCCCGCTCGATTCTGCCGTTCGACCCGTTCCTCGGGTCCACTCAAGCCACTGAATTACCGAAGCCGTACGTCAAATGGAGCATCGAACCGGCGCGCGCCGAAGACGTGCCGCTGGCGATCGCGCGCGCGTATCACGTCGCGATGCAGGAGCCACGTGGGCCGGTGCTGGTGTCGATTCCCGTCGACGATTGGGACCGCGCGGCCGAACCGGTGCCGGCACGCGTAGTCAGTACCGGGACGCGGCCGGAACCGTTCGTGCTGGAGCAGATTGGCGCGGCGCTCGATGCCTGCGAACGGCCGGCTTTCGTGGTGGGCGGTGCGGTAGACCGCGCCGGCGGCTGGGACGAAGTCGTGCGTCTCGCCGAACGCCATAACGCCCGCGTATTCGTTGCGCCGATGACCGGCCGCTGCGCGTTCCCCGAAGACCATCGCCTGTTCGCCGGTTTTTTGCCGGCCATGCGCGAGAGGATTGTCGAGCTGCTCGGCGGCCATGACCTGATCTTTGTTATCGGCGCGCCGGCCTTCACGTATCACGTGGAAGGTCACGGCCCGCATCTGCCGGCCGGTGCAACGCTATGCCAGTTGATCGACGATCCGGCGATTGCGGCGTGGCTGCCGACCGGCACCGCGGTGGTCGGCAATATTCGCCTCGGCGTGGCCGACCTGCTGACGCGGCCCGCGCCGAAGACGCGTCCGTTGCCCGCACCACGTGCGGCACGTCCGCGCGCGGAACCGTCGCCGGTGATGTCGGTGGAGTTCGCGTTGCAGACCCTCGCTGACGTGCGCAATGCGGACGATATCGTGGTCGAGGAAGCACCGAGCTCGCGGCCTGCGATGCAGAACTATTTGCCGTTCACGCGTAGCGGCACGTTCTACACGATGGACAGCGGCGGCCTCGGTTATGGCATGCCGGCTGCCGTCGGCGTGGCATTGGCGAAACCCGGCACGCGCGTGATCGGTCTGATCGGCGACGGCTCCAGCATGTATTCGATCCAGGCCATCTATAGCGCCGTGCAGATGAAACTGCCGATCACCTTCGTGATCCTGAACAATTCCCGCTATGCCGCGTTGCAGGACTTTGCGCCGGAATTCGGTTTCGGTCCGGCCGATCCTGTGCAAGGCACCGATCTGCCGGGACTCGACTTTGTGGCGCTTGCTGCGGGCATGGGTTGCCATGGCACGCGCGTAACCGATGCCGAACGCCTGCGTGACGTTTTGCGCGATGCGTTGGCCTCATCCGGACCGATGCTGGTCGAAGTCGTCGTGGCTTGACCGCGAGCAAGCACGACGCCCGCATTCATAAAATTTTCCGCAGGAGACAAACACGATGCAGAACATTTCAATGCTGATCAACGGCGCAGCCGTGCAGGCGAGCAACGGCGCCACCTTCGAGCGGCGCAATCCACTCGATGGCGAAGTCGCGACGCGTGCCCCTGCGGCAACTGTCGCCGATGCGGTCGCCGCCGCCGATGCCGCGGCTGCGGCGTTTCCGGCATGGTCCGCGATGGGGCCGGGCGAGCGCCGCGCACTGCTGATGAAGGCGGCGCATGCGTTGGAAGCGCGCAGCGCTGCGTTCGCCGCGGTGATGGCGGCGGAGACGGGCGCGTCGGCGATGTGGGCGGGATTCAACGTGCATCTCGCGGCCGGCGGCTTGATGGAGGCTGCGGCGCTCACTACGCAGATCGGCGGCGAGCTGATTCCATCCGACGTGCCCGGCAGTCTCGCCATGGGTGTGCGTCAACCGGCGGGTGTCGTGCTTGGCATCGCGCCGTGGAATGCGCCGGTGATTCTCGCGGTGCGTGCCATTGCGTTGCCGCTCGCGTGCGGCAATACGGTCGTGCTGAAGGGTTCGGAGATTTGCCCCGGCACGCATGGCCTGATTATCGAAGTCCTGCAGGAAGCGGGATTGCCGAAGGGCGTGGTGAACTTCATCACCAACGCACCGGCCGATGCCGGCGCGGTTGTCGAAGCGCTGATCGCGCATCCGAAAGTCCGGCGAGTCAACTTCACCGGCTCCACGCATGTCGGCAAGATCATCGCGGCCGCCTGTGCGCGCTATCTGAAGCCGTCTGTGCTGGAGCTCGGCGGAAAGGCGCCGTTGATCGTACTCGACGACGCGGATCTCGATGCAGCCGTCAACGCCGCTGCGTTCGGCGCGTTCGCCAACTCGGGGCAGATCTGCATGTCGACGGAGCGGATCATCGTCGACGAACGGATTGCTGATGCGTTCGTTGCAAAGCTCGCGCAGAAAGCGCGCGGCCTGCCGCTTGGCGACCCGCGCAAAGGGCCGGTGGTGTTGGGATCGGTCGTCGACATGAGCACGGTGGAACGCTGCAATGCGCTGATCGACGACGCGCTGGCCAAAGGCGCCACGCTCATCTGCGGCGGCAAGGCGGATAGCACTTTAATGCCTGCGACGCTGCTCGATCACGTCACGCCCGCCATGCGCATTTATGGCGATGAATCGTTCGGGCCCGTGAAGGGCATCGTGCGCGTCAACGGCGAAGACGAAGCGGTTGCCTGTGCGAACGACAACGAATATGGGCTTTCGTCGGCTGTGTTCAGCCGCGATGTGGCGCGCGCGATGAATGTCGCAAGGCGCATCGAGTCGGGCATCTGTCATGTCAACGGACCGACTGTTCACGACGAAGCGCAAATGCCGTTTGGCGGTGTGAAAGGCAGCGGCTTTGGACGCTTCGGCGGCCAGGCGGGAATTGCCGAGTTTACGGATTTGCGCTGGATTACCGTGCAGACCACGCCACGTCATTACCCGTTCTGAAAGGGCGATTGTCGTTCCGATTGCGGTGCATTGCAGTGCGCCGATTCAGTGTAGAGACAAGCGCGTCGTGAAAGCCATGCCTGCATGTCATGGCTTTTGCGCGAAATGGCAATGTCAAAAGCCGGTCGCTCGCTCACATACTGACCCACAAGCATGACCCACAAGCGTGACCCAAAAGCGCGACGTTCAGATCGCGCACACAAATCAGGAGACAGCTACATGACCAGTTATGTACCACCGGCCGGCCCGGCCAGTGCGGCAACCGGTGCGGCCGGCGCGCCGCTCGCCGGCCATCAGGCGGGAATCGAGGAGGGGCGTCACGCGGTCGACATTGGCCGCACGCTCGACGAAGGCCCTTACACCACCATGCAGAAGATCGTGGTGTTTCTCGCGGCGTTGTCGATTGTTCTGGACGGCTTCGATAGTCAGTTGATCGGTTTTGCGATTCCCGTGCTGATCAAGGAGTGGGGCGTCACGCGCGCGGCTTTTGCTCCGGTCGTCGCAGCCGGTTTGATCGGCATGGGTATAGGCAGCGCGTGTGCCGGGCTGCTGGCCGATCGCTTTGGCCGCCGCTGGGCGGTGATCGGCAGCGTGCTGGTGTTCGGCGCCGCTACGTGCGGCATCAGCTTCGCCCCCGACGTTGTGACGATTGCCATGCTGCGCTTTGTCGCTGGTCTCGGTATTGGCGGCGCGTTGCCGAGCTCGACGACCATGACCGCGGAGTTCACGCCGGCTCGCCGCCGCACGTTGGCCGTCACCGCGACAATCGTGTGTGTGCCGCTCGGCGGTATGGTGGCCGGATTGTTCGCGCATGAAATTCTGCCGACGTATGGCTGGCGAGGGCTGTTCCTGATCGGCGGCGTGTTGCCGTTGGCACTTGCGGTGTTGCTGCTCTTCACCTTGCCCGAGTCGCCGCGCTTTCTCGCCCGGCAGCCGCAGCGCTGGCCGGAACTCAAGCGCCTGCTTGCCCGTATGTCGCGCCCTGTGGCAAGCGGCTGTGTCTTTACCGACGTTCGCGAACAGGCCGCTGAAAAACATAGCGGTTTTACCGCACTGTTCCGCGAGGGACTGGCACTCGATACGGTGGCGATCTGGTGCGCGTTCTGCATGTGCCTGCTGGCCGTCTACAGCGCTTTTAGCTGGCTGCCGACGATGCTGAGCACACAAGGCTTGTCGGTCTCGGTGGCGGGTTCGGGACTCACCGCATACAACCTGGGCGGCGTGGTCGGCGCGTTGCTGTGCGCGATCGTGATCGCCCGCACCGGTTCGCGCTGGCCGTTGATTCTCTGCAGCGCGGGCGGCGCGGCGAGCGCGTTGCTGCTGCTCGGCGTGAACATCTCCGACCACACCGGCTTGCTGATTTTCGGTCTCGGCGTGCATGGCCTGTTCGTCAACGCGGTTCAGTCGACCATGTTTGCGTTGTGCGCTTACGTCTATCCGACTCGCGTGCGCGCAACCGGCACGGCATCGGCGCTCGCATTCGGCCGCCTCGGTGCGATTGCCAGCGCGTTCGCGGGCGCCGTGGTGATTACGGCGGGTGGCGCATCGTCGTACCTGTGGATGCTCGGGATCGCGATGCTCATCGTGATGCTCGCGCTGATGGTGGTTAAGCGCCATATTCCGAAGCCGGGCGTTTGAGGGCGCAATGTCCTGAATCGCGGCGATCGGGCGTGACACGCGGATCGCCGTTATCTGAAGCAACCAGTCTTTAACGTATCGGGCGGCTTGAATAGCGGTCGGTATCGTCACGTCTGTAATTAGTATGGCTACATAAAAACGCTGCGTGTGAGAGGCATCGGGATCGGTACGCACTCACGCAAAGCACTAATCCAGGAGACACGGAGACAATGAAATACAAACTCGCTTTAGGCAGTATGTTGCTCGGAATCAGCGCCTCGTCGTTTGCGCAGAGCAGCGTGACGTTGTACGGGATCATCGATACCGGCATCGAACTGGTGACGCATTCGAATGCAGCGGGCGATAGCCTAGTACGCATGCCGGGCGTCACCGGCGAATTTCCGTCGCGCTGGGGGATTCGCGGCAAAGAAGGATTGGGTAGCGGGTTGTCAGCGGTATTCGTGCTGGAAAGCGGCTTTAACACAAGGGGCGGCACCCTCAACCAGGGTGGCCGGCTGTTTGGGCGGCAAGCCTACGTGGGTATCGAGAGTCCGTACGGCACATTGACGTTCGGCCGCCAGTACACGATGACGTACTGGGCGATACTCGATTCCGATCTGCTCGGCCCGGACATTTACGGTGGCACCGGGTCGTTCGATCAGTACATGCCGAGCGCGCGCAGCGACAATACGATTGCATACAAGGGCACGTTGTCGGGTTTCACGTTCGGCGCGACCTATTCCTTCGGACGCGATTCCGCGGGTACGGGCAATTCACCGGGGCAGGGCACCTGCGTGGGGTCGATTCCCGGCAGTTCGCAGAGTTGCCGCGAATGGTCGGCGATGTTGCGCTATGACATGAACGGCTACGGCGTGGCGAGCGCGTACGACGAACAACGTGGCGGCCCGGGCGCGGCGGCGAATCTGTACGATGGCACGGCGCCTTTTGCATTGACGCAGTCCGGCGACAAGGACGTGCGGATGCAGTTGAACGGCTACGGACATATCGGGCCGGTAAAACTCGGGGCGGGCTGGCTTGGCCGTCACGTCGAAACGGTGTCGCCGGCGCTGCCGGATGTGCGTTCGAATCTGTACTACGTCACCGCAGCGTATAACGTGACGCCTGCGTTCATCCTGGATGGCGGTGTGTATCGCATCATCAATCGTGCCGACGACACTCGCGGCACAATCGCCGCGCTACGCACTACGTATCTGTTGTCGAAACAGTCAGCGGTTTACCTGCAAGGCGCGTATCTGTTCAATAGCCCGCATGCCGCTTATACGGTGAGCCAGGGCGGCGGTGGCACGACGCCGGCGCCGGGCATCGGGCAGCTTGGTGTGATGGCGGGCATTCGCCACTCGTTCTGAACGATGCACTGACAATGCGGTGACCACGCGCAAGATAAAACGGCCACGTCGAAATGTCCGACGTGGCCGTTTTTTGCATCAGATACCGCCGACGCACATGTACTTGATGACAACGTAATCGTCGATACCGTAGTGCGACCCCTCGCGGCCGAGACCGGATTGCTTGACGCCGCCGAACGGCGCGACTTCGTTGGAGATCAGCCCGGTGTTGATGCCGACCATGCCATATTCGAGCGCTTCGGCGACACGCCAGACGCGGCCGATGTCGCGGCTATAGAAATACGACGCGAGGCCGAATTCCGTATCGTTGGCGAGGCGGATCACTTCTTCATCCGACGAGAAACGGAACAGCGGCGCGAGTGGCCCGAAGGTTTCGTCGCGTGCGACTTTCATGGCGGGCGTGACGTCCGCGAGCACGGTCGGCTCGAAGAAGCCGTGACCGAGCGCATGGCGCTTGCCGCCGGTGACGATGCGTGCGCCTTTGGCGAGGGCGTCTTCGATATGCGATTCGACCTTGAGCACGGCGGCTTCGTTGATCAACGGACCTTGCGTGACACCGTCTTCGGTGCCGCGACCCACCTTGAGCTGTTCGACGGCCACTCGCAGTTTTTCGGCGAATGCATCGTAGACTTTGTCGTGCACGTAAAAGCGATTCGTGCAGACGCAGGTCTGGCCGCTATTGCGATATTTCGACGCGATGGCGCCTGCGACGGCTGCGTCCAGATCCGCGTCTTCGAAGACGATGAACGGTGCGTTGCCGCCGAGTTCGAGCGACACCTTTTTGACCGTCGGCGCGCATTGCGCCATGAGCAAGCGGCCGACCGGCGTCGAGCCCGTGAAGGACAATTTACGCACGATCGGATTGCCGGTCATTTCCGCACCGATGGCTTTCGGCTCACCGGTGACGACGTTGAACACGCCGCGCGGCACGCCGGCGCGTTCGGCCAGCACGGCGAGGGCGAGTGCCGACAGCGGTGTGGCTTCGGCCGGTTTGACGATGATCGGGCAACCGGCGGCGAGGGCGGGCCCCACTTTGCGCGTGATCATGGCTGCCGGGAAATTCCACGGCGTGATGGCTGCGCAGACACCGATCGGTTCTTTCGTCACGACAATGCGTTTGTCGCCTGCCGGCGTGGGGATGGTGTCGCCGTTGACGCGTTTGCCTTCTTCTGCGAACCATTCCAGGAACGAAGCGGCGTACAAGATTTCGCCTTTGGCTTCGGCGAGGGGTTTGCCTTGTTCGGTGGTCAGGATTGTGGCCAGATCGTCGGCGTTTTCCAGCATGAGGTCATGCCATTTGCGCAGGATCGTGGCGCGGTGTTTTGCGGTGGTGGCTCGCCATGCCGGCCATGCGGCGTTTGCTGTGTCGATTGCGCGGCGGGTTTCGGTTGTGCCCATGCGGGGCACGGTGGCGATTGTTTCGCCTGTGGCGGGGTTTTTTACTTCGAATGTTGCGTTGTCGTCGGCGGATTGCCATTCGCCTGCTATGTAGGAATTTGTTTTTAGGAGGGTGGGGTCTTTTAGGGTTGGTGTTGGCATTTGGGGGGCTCCTGGGGGTTTGGATTTGAGGGTTTTTTTGCCTGCGCGGCGCTTTGTTTGTCTGTTTGCCTACGGCGTTGGACCTTTGCTTGATCTGGTTGTTTTGGTCTTTGGGTTTTTCCTTGATCTGGATTCTTTGGGCGTTGGCCTTTCCTTGAATTCTTATTGGTTTATTAGCGTCGCCCCTGTGCGGGGCGGGCACCTACTTTTCTTTGCATGCCGCAAAGAAAAGTAGGCAAAAGAAAGCGGCTCACACCGCCAGCTTATAAGCGGGTCCCCCGCGCAGTCGCGGTAGTGGTGCATCTGGAATCTGTGTTCTCGCACATTCAACCTCGGTGACAAGGCTGTCATACTTCCGGCGGCGCTGCGCGCGCCGAAACGTACCTCTTAAAACCATCCACCGCAGCTCGACTCTTGCGTTTTGCTCAGGTCCGTAGCTCATCATCGCTACTGCTACTGCTACTGCTACTGCTACTGCTACTGCTACTGCTACTGCTACTGCTACTGCTGGTGCTACTGCCGGTGCAACACACCGACATTTCATCCGAAGCGGGGGCATCTGTAAGTGCGCGGGTGCTTCGCCGAGGCGAAGCCGATGGCTCCCGCTAAACCAAAACGAAGCTTCTGGTTTCCCATGCAGACCCATCCGCGACGCGCGCAGTGCGGAGTGGGAACTGATGAGTGCTTTGTCACTAGCGCCGAATGTGCGAGAGCACGGATTCCAGATGCACCACTACCGCGACTGCGCGGGGGCCCCGCTTAAGAGTTAGCGGTGTGAGCCGCTTTCTTTTGCCTACTTTTCTTTGCGGCAAGCAAAGAAAAGTAGGTGCCTGCCCCGCACAGGGGCGACGCTAATAAACCAATAAGAATTCAAGGAAAGGCCAAGAACCAAAAAACCAAGGCCCAAAGAATCCAGATCAAGGAAAAACCCAAACCCCAAAGCAGCCAGATCAAGCAAAGGCCAACGCCGTAGGCAAACAGACGAACAAGCGCCGCCCCGGCAACCAACTCAAGTAAAAGGCCCGCGCCGCAGGCATACAAAAAAAACCGCTCCGCAGGCCAAAAAACTATCAAACAGCTACAACAACACTTTCCTTCAGCACAGCTTCCAGAATCCCCATAGCCTCATCAAAGACAGAGTCTTGAATAGTGAGCGGAAAAAGAAACCGAACCACATTCGAATAAACACCACACACCAGCAACAACAACCCGCGCTCAAGCGCCCGAGCCTGCACCCGCTTGGTAAAGTCAGCATCCGGCTCAGTCCCACCCGCCTTGCAAAACTCAACAGCAACCATCCCGCCCGGACCGCGCACATCGGCGATCTGCGGAACTTCGCTCTGAAGCGCGATCAGCTTCGCCTTCACACGATCGCCCAAAACGGTAGCCCGCTCGCAGAGCTTTTCTTCGTCGATGATATCGAGCACAGCATGCGCGGAAGCAACCGCCAGCGGGTTACCGGCATAAGTGCCACCCAGACCGCCAGGTGCAGCCGCGTCCATCAAATCAGCACGTCCGACCACGCCCGACAACGGCATGCCGCCCGCCAGGCTCTTGGCCATCGTCATCAGATCAGGCACCACGTCATAGTGATGCATTGCAAACAACTTGCCGGTACGGGCAAAACCCGTCTGCACTTCGTCGGCAATCAGCAAGATGCCATGCTCATTGCACAGCTTGCGCAAGGCGCGGACGAACTCGGCCGGCGCCGGGTAGAAACCGCCTTCACCCTGAACCGGTTCGAAAATAATCGCCGCGACGCGCTTCGGATCGATGTCGGCCTTGAACAGATACTCGATCGCCTTCAGCGAATCGGCCGTCGTCACGCCGTGCAGCGGATTCGGGAACGGGGCATGGAACACGTCCGCCAGGAACGGACCAAAGCCGATCTTGTAAGGCGCAACCTTGCCGGTCAGCGCCATGCCCATCATCGTGCGGCCATGGAAGCCGCCGGTGAACGCGATCACGCCCGGACGGCCAGTCGCGGCGCGCGCAATCTTGATTGCATTTTCAACGGCTTCGGCGCCGGTCGTGAAGAAAGCGGTTTTCTTCGGATAGTCGCCAGGCGTGCGCGCGTTGATCTTCTCGGCCAGTTCGACGTACGACGCGTACGGCACGATCTGATACGCCGTGTGCGTGAAATGATCGAGCTGGTCGCGGATCGCAGCCAGAATCTTCGGATGACGGTGGCCCGTGTTGCACACGGCAATGCCGGCGGCGAAATCGATGAAACGACGGCCTTCGACGTCCCACAATTCGGCGTTTTCAGCGCGCTCGGCGTAGAAATCGCACATCACTCCGACGCCGCGCGGCGTGGCGGCGTCTTTGCGGCTCTTCAGGTCAGCATTCTTCATGGTTATCTCCTTCGCTCCTCGGTTTTGCGGGGGTGCCGCCAACGGACGCCGCACGCTCAGCGCAGCACATGCAGCGACTATAATAAGATTTGGCTCTTAAATTCAGAGCCATTTCAATAAAAATGTAGGAGCCAATCATGCGCACGAGCGTTTTGTCCGACTGGCTGGCGCAGCGCCTCGATCGTGGCAACGGCCAGCCGATCTATCGTCAGCTGCACCGGCTGTTGCAGCAGGCGATCCTGTCGCGCGAATTGCCGGCGGGCAGCAAGGTGCCGTCGTCGCGTTTGCTGGCGCAGGAATTGGGCATTGGACGTAATACCGTTACGCAGGTGTACGAGCAGTTGGTGCTCGAAGGCTACGTGAATTCGGCGACCGGCCGCGGTACCTTCGTCGCCGAAAGCGCGCCGGACGAGATCGTCGGCGTGCCCGACGCCGAAGCGCCGGCCGTGCCGCTCGAATCGTTACCGCCGCCGTTGCAAGCCAGTCGCGCGTTGTCGACGCGGGGCGCGCGACTCATCGCGGGGGCTGGCGTGTCGAAACGGCAATGGGGCGCGTTTATGCCCGGGGTGCCGGATGTCACGAAGTTTCCGGCGCGCGTGTGGAGCCGCCTGCACAACAAGTATTGGCGCCGGCTGCGTCCGGACTTGCTGACCTATGCGCCGGGTGGCGGGCTGGCCTCGTTGCGGCACGCGCTGGCCGACTATCTGCGTACTTCGCGCTCGGTGCGATGCGCGCCCGAGCAGATCATCATCACGACCGGGATTCACCAGTCCGTCGACCTGGCGGTGCGTCTGCTGTCCGATCCGGGCGATCTGATCTGGACCGAGGATCCCTGCTATTGGGGCGTGCGCAGCGTGCTGCACGTGTCCGGTCTGCAATCGCGGCCGATCGCCGTCGACGAAGAGGGCATCAATCCCTCCGCCGACGATCTCGCGCAGCCGCCGAAGCTGATGCTCGTCACGCCGTCGCATCAATATCCGCTCGGCATGGTGATGAGTCTCGCGCGGCGCCGCATGCTGCTCGAGTACGCGCGGCAGAATCAGTGCTGGATCATCGAGGACGACTACGACAGCGAATACCGCTACGGCAGCCGGCCGTTGGCATCGCTGCAAGGTCTGGATACGTCCGGACAGGTGATTTACGTGGGCAGTTTCGGCAAGACGCTGTTTCCGGGGTTGCGCATCGGTTACCTGGTCGTGCCCGAGGCGCTGGCGGAGAGCTTTGCGACGGCGAGCGCGGAGTTGTATCGGGAAGGGCAGTTATTGCAGCAGGCGATGCTCGCGGAGTTCATCGCGGAAGGGCATTTCACGTCGCATATCCGCAAGATGCGCACGCTGTACGGGCAGCGTCGCCAGACTTTGCTGGATGCCGCCGCGCACCGCTATGGCGATGCGTTGCCGGCCGTGGGCGGCGATGCCGGTCTGCATCTGGTGATGCAGTTGCCTGAAGGTAGCGATGACCGCGCGGTAGCGGCTGCGGCGCTGGCGCGCAATATCGTCGTACGGCCGTTGTCGGGGTATTACGCGCAACCGTCGCTGGCGCCGTCGGGTTTGCTGATCGGCTATGCGTGTGTGCCGGACGAGGAGATCGCGCCGGCATTCAATACGTTGGCCGAGGCGATCGATGCGACGCTTGTGGCGTTGGCGTGAGGGCGAGTCTGGCTGCTTTATAGCGTCAACTTGACCTCAACACGTCTTTAACGTGGTGTCAGCGCGCCTCAAATCCGGATCAACACCGCCCCCAACGTCACCAGCGCGCATGCCGCGATACGCCGTGCCGTCAGCTTCTCCTCGATGAACAGCCAGCCGATCAGCACCGCAAAGATCGAACTCAGCTCGCGCAGCGCGGAGACCATCGCGATCGGCAGATAGCGGTAGGCCTCGATAATCAGACAATACGCGGTGAGCGCGAGCGCACCGGACGCGATGCCTTTGAACACCACCGTGCGACCGATGAACAACCTATCGTCGTGCGAGCGCGTTTCGACAATACTCTATGGGATAGCAACGGCGACGCCGGCACGAAGACCATACCGGCGCATGGAGACTAGCGTGGAAGACTATGAGGGGTTCTTCGACAAGCTCAGCGAGGCGCTCAATGATGCTTTGACGCCTCGCCAGCTTCGAGCCAGACCTTCAATTCCGGACCCCGTCGCGCAGAATCCGGCGGCGTTACGTCACGCGTTCGCGCAGCCACGCGGACGCCAGATCGATCACCGTCACGACCACGATCACCATGATCATCACCGCGGCCGTCTGCGCGTAATTGAACGAGCGGATCGCTTCGTACAGCACCACGCCAATTCCACCCGCGCCCACCATGCCGACCACCATCGCCGAGCGCACGTTCGATTCGAAGCGATATAACGCGTACGAGATCCACAAAGGCAGCACTTGCGGCAGCACGCCGTAGATGATTTCGTCGAGACTGGTTGCGCCGGTGGCGCGTACGCCTTCGGCCGGACGCGGATCGATGGCTTCGACAGCTTCGGCAAAGAGCTTGGCGAGCACGCCGGTGGTGTGCACCCACAACGCCAGTACGCCGGCGAACGGACCGAGTCCCACTGCAACGATGAACAGCATCGCGAAGACCATTTCATTGATTGCGCGGCACGCGTCCATCATGCGGCGCATCGGCTGAACGATCCACATCGGCGCCATGTTGTGTGCCGACATCAGCCCACATGGCACCGCGCACACCAGCGAGAGGGCGGTGCCCCACACCGCCACCGACAGCGTCACATACATCTCATGCAAATAGCTGCGCCATTCGGTGAAGTCCGGCGGGAAGAAGTCCTTGGCGAACTGCCCCATGTTGCCGGAATCGGAGAGCAGATCCAGCGGACGCATATCGGCGCCGTGCCATGCGCCGCCCAACATCGCAAGCACGGCGATCCAGCCGACGAGCGACAGCCAACTGCGCTTGCCCGCGGCGGGAGCGGCACGCGCCGTCTGCGCGGCGAGCGCTTCGCTCGCACGCGCTGGCGACGTGATCAGATCAATCGTGTTCATTGCTTGGATACGGCGGCGTTGAGCGCGCTCAGCTTCGCATCGAGTGCGGCCAGCTGGGTCTTGCGGTCGTCGTCGGAAAGATGCGTGTCGCTTTCGATCTTCTGCTTCTGCTGGAACAACGCGACCTGGCGAATCGGCAGCAACTGCGCATCCGACGATGCCGCGAAACCGGCGTAGCCCGTGATGGCAGCCATCACCTGTTTTTCATGCGGATCGGTCTTTCCGTAGTTCAGGAAGAAGGTGCGGATCTTGTCCTTGGTGGCTTGCGGCAGATCCTTGCGCCACACGAGCGGGTCCGACGGAATCAGCGGCGAGGTCCACAGCACGCGTACTTGCGCGAATTTGTCCGGGTGTTGCTGTTTCAGCGTGTCGAGCATCTCGGTGTTGTTGGTCGCGATGTCGATCTTGTTGTTCACCACGGCCAGCAGATTCGCTTCGTGGCTCGACGGCAGCACTGCCTTGAACGAGGTGTTCACCGGCGTGTTGTGCTTGGCGAACAGGTAATAGCCGGGGATCAGCGTGCCCGAGGTGGAGTTCGGATCGCCGAAACCGAGCGTGACGTCCTTGGTATTTTTAAACACGTCGTCGAGTGTCTTGAAGCGGCTGTTCGCATTGGTGATCAGCACCGATTTGTAACCGGTGTCGCCGTTCGCATACAGGACCTTCGCGAACACTTCGCCTTGCGAGCGGTCTACCGCTTCGATCGCCGAGGCATTGCCGAAGTAGCCGATCTGCACCTTGTTAAAGCGCATTCCTTCGATGATGCCGGCGTAGTCGGTAGCGAAGAATGCTTTGACGTTCAGGCCGGTTTGCTTGTTCATGTCGTCGATCAGCGGTTCCCAGCGCTGTTTCAGCACGGAGGACGAATCGGTCGAGATGATGCCGAGGTTGATGTCCTCGGCTTGTGCGGTGGCGACGCAGGCGAATGCCGCCGCGCCGACGGTCAGCGTGATCAATGAACGCAGGAATTTCATCGCTTTTGAGGTCCGGTTGAGTGAACAGAATGAGTGGGCGCGCTCAGTTCGAGTGCGCCGGATTGAGGGCGAACGCATAACGCGTCGAGGTGGGCGCGGCGTCTTGCGCCGGTGCGCCGGTGTCGACGCCGTTAGCGTCGTTGTCCGTATGATCGGCCGCGCCATCAGCGCTGGTTTCGTCGAGCAGTTCGCGGGCGTCGTCGCCGTAGAGTTTCTTGAGCAGAGCGGGGCTCAGCGCGGCGGATGGGCCGTCGTAGACCACCTTGCCACGGCGCAGCGCAACGGTGCGCGGGCAATACTGCATCGCGATGTCGACCTGATGCAGCGACACCAGCACAGTGAGTTGATGATCGACGTTGAGCGTGCGCAGCATTTCCATGACACGGCGCGAGGATTCGGGGTCGAGCGAGGCGATCGGTTCGTCGGCAAGCACGATACGCGCGCGTTGCACCAGTGCCCGCGCCAATGCCGCGCGTTGCTGCTGGCCGCCGGAGAGGTTGGCGGCGCGTTCGCGCGCATGGTCGCCGATGCCGACTTCATTGAGCGCGGCCATCGACAAGGCCCGCTCCGCACTCGGAAAGCTGCCGGTGAGACGGCGCCACAAGGGCAGTCGCGCAAGTGCGCCGATCAGCACGTTGCTCTCCACGGAAAGCCGGTTCACCAGATTGAATTGCTGGAACACGAAACCGATATCGCGGCGAATGCTGCGTACTTCGCGCACGATGCGCCCGTTCTGCTGGATCGGCCGGCCGAGAATCTCGATCTGCGACGGCTGCGCGTCCGAGGCCGTGAAGCCTGCGATATGCCGCAGCAGTGTCGACTTGCCCGAACCCGAAGCGCCGATCAATGCAACCATTTCGCCCGGTTCGACACGCAGATCGATTTCGTCCAGCGCCTTGCGGCCGTTGCTGAACGTCTTGCTCAACCGTTCGATACGGATTGCTTCCCGAATTTCTGCCATAAGTACCCCTTGATGCATCCGGCTATTGCCAGCATGTGTGGGGCTCATTCTAGGAAGCGTCTGTGACGGTTGAGTGAAGGCATCGCAACGTCTAGACGACTATATCTCCATGTGTCTTTTTTGCGTCGCTGGAAAGGCAGATAGAAGTCACCAGTTGGAATAAAAGATGACGCCCGTATGACATGATTTGCATTGAGTGAGGCTGAGCGCGCATGATCGCGCGCAGCCAGGCTATATTGCGTCATCCGGCATGCTGCCCCCAATAACCTTGCAGTTCCTTTCGATGTCGTCATGCAGCCTTTGAGCTTTCTTCCCAACAGTTTTGCGGAGTACGAAGATCTCAGGACGATCCTCGATCAGGGCAGCGCAAGCTTCGAGATCCGCACCGTCTGCGAGACGACGGTGCGTGGCCGGCAGTTCTGCGTGCATACCGCGAGTATCGGTTCGACCGATCCGCTCGCGCCGGCGATCGGGTTTTTTGGCGGCATTCACGGGCTCGAACGGATCGGCTCGCAACTGGTGCTCGATTACATGCGCGCGCTGCTTGCCCGGCTGGAATGGGACGAACTGCTGGTGCGGCAACTGCAATCGATTCGTCTGATCTTTATGCCGATCGTCAACCCGGGCGGCATGTGGGCCGCCACACGCGCCAATCCCAACGGTGTCGATCTGATGCGCAACGCGCCGCAGAATGCCGACGAACGCGTGCCGCTGCTCGCCGGCGGCCAGCGGGTTGGCGCATGGCTGCCCTGGTATCGCGGCCGGCAAGGCGAGCCGATGGAACCGGAGGCCGCGGCGCTCCTGCAGGTGGTCGAAACCGAAATGGCCGCGCGGCCCTTGAGCATCGCGCTCGACTGCCACTCGGGTTACGGCTGGCGGGACAGCATCTGGTTCCCCTACGCGCGCACGCGCAAGCTGATGCCGCATCTGCCGGAAATGTACGTGCTGAAAACCATGTTCGAGCGCGCGCATCCGCATCATGGCTATGCGTTCGAGCCACAGAGCCACCAGTATCTATTGCACGGCGATCTATGGGACTACGCCTACGATCGCACACCGGTGCCCAACGTCTTTCTGCCGATGACGCTCGAGCTCGGTTCATGGCTATGGATCAAGAAGAATCCGCGCCAACTGTTTTCGCGTCAGGGCATGTTCAACCCGGTGAAGGCGCATCGCACCGCACGCGTCTTGCGCCGCCATGCGAATCTGCTCGATTTTCTCGCACGCGCGGCGTTCTCGTCGCAACGCTGGTTGCCGCAAGGCAATCGTCGCGAGCAATTGATGCAAAACGCGATTGATCTCTGGTACAAGCCGGAAGTGTTATGAGCACGTGGATTCTGTTGCGTGGGCTGACGCGCGAAACTCGCCATTGGGGGCGTTTGCCCGGCTTGCTGCGCGAGGCGATCGGAACGGATCGCGTGTTGCTGCTCGATCTGCCCGGCAACGGCGAGTTCGCGAACCTGCGCGCGCCGGCTGCGGTCGAGGATATGGTGGGCTTCGTGCGGATTGCTGCGCTGCAAACCGGAGTAACGGGCCCTTATCGCGTGCTGGCCATGTCGCTTGGCGGCATGGTCGCAACCGACTGGGCACAGCGGCATCCCGGCGAGATCGAGCGGCTCGTGCTGATCAATACCAGCATGCGGCCGTTCAGCCGCATGCACGAGCGCTTGCGGCCGTCCGCATGGCCGGGCCTTCTGGGCGTCGCGGCACACTGGCGCGACGCGCCCCGCGCGGAAAGCGGCATTCATCGGCTGACGTGCAATAACGTCGAAACGCTGGGCGCCGATCTCGATGCATGGAGCGAAATTCGCCGGAGCGCGCCGGTGAGCCGGGGCAACGCGTTACGGCAGCTTCGGGCCGCCGCGCACTTTAGCGCGGCTGTAGAGAAACCGGGTTGCCCGTTGCTGATTCTCTCTTCACGTGCCGACAAGCTGGTTAATCCGGTGTGTTCGGCGAAGCTCGCGGTGGCGTGGGGCGCAACCCATCGCGAGCATCAATGGGCGGGTCACGACCTGCCGCACGACGATCCGGCGTGGACCAGCGAACAGGTTCGCGCGTGGCTGATGCAAGACGCCGGTGCGACGGCGGCCGGGCTCTAGCAGGCGACGGGGCGCAACTGCGCAGCCAGCGGCACGTCGGCCGCCAGCGGGTATAACCTAAGTGGGCTCGCGTATCGTTTTTCTGGCCGGCAGGTGCATAATCCCCGTTCAGACGATGCATGCGAATCAAGCGATACGTGCTATTGCCGCCCGCCGAGGGAGTTGATCATGCAAGCGAAGAATGAAGAAGCCGTCACGCACCTGCTGAACGATGTCTTCGAATTTGCGCGTGGGCGCTTACCCGAGCCGACCTTTAAAGTCGTCGAACCTTTCCTGCAGCACTACTACGATTTCGTCGACGCCGACGACCTGCAAAGCCGGGCGATTGCCGATCTTTACGGCGCGGCGCTCGCGCATTGGCAAACCGCTCAGCGCTTCGTGCCCGGCAGCGAACGGCTGCGCGTCTACAACCCGATACTCGAACAGCATGGCTGGCATTCCGATCACACGGTGATCGAGATCGTCAACGACGATATGCCGTTTCTGGTCGATTCGGTGTCGATGGCAGTCAACCGCCTCGGGCTCGCGCTGCATTCGGTCGTGCATCCGGTGTTTCGCATCTGGCGCGGGCCGGACGGCAGCATCGTGCGAGTGGGCCAGGGTGCTGAAGACGCCGCCGATACGCGCTCGCAGCTCGCTTCGTTCATTCACTTCGAAGTCGACCGTTGCGGCGACGCAGCGAAGCTCGACGCCTTGCGTGACGAGATCGCCAGGGTGCTGCGCGACGTGCGCGCCGCGGTGGAAGACTGGCCGAAGATCGTCGAACTCGCGCACGTTACCGTCAAAAGCATGAAGGCCGGCGAGGCGGGTCCGGAAGGTGTCGAGGCCCGAGCCTTCCTTGAATGGATGGTGGCCGATCATTTCACGTTTCTCGGCCAGCGCGACTATGAACTGATACAGCACGGCGCCGGCTTTGGTCTGCGCGCGGTACCGGGCTCCGGCCTCGGCATTCTGCGCGACGCATTGCGTCCCGCGGGCGCGGCCGAAGTCACGCCATTGCCACCGGCGGCGGCCGATATCATCTCCGGCTCATCGCCCATTTTCCTGACCAAGGCCAACTCGCGCGCGACGGTGCATCGGCCGGGCTATCTGGACTACGTCGGCATCAAGCTGACCGGCGCGGACGGCAAGGTGACCGGAGAGCGGCGTTTTATCGGCCTGTATACGTCTACCGCGTACCTGGTATCGGCTTCGGAAATTCCGATCGTGCGGCGCAAATGCGCGAACATCGTGCGGCGGGCCGGCTTCCTGCCGAAGGGTCATCTGGCCAAATCACTCGTGACGGTGCTCGAAACCTATCCGCGCGACGAACTCTTTCAGGCCGACGAGGACCAGCTCTACGATATCGCGCTCGGTGTGCTGCGTTTGCAGGAGCATCAGCGCACGCGTCTATTCGTGCGGCGCGACCGGTTCGACCGCTTCGTGTCGTGTCTGGTATTCGTACCACGCGACAAGTACAACACCGATATGCGGCAGCGCATTGCCAATCTGCTGGTCGATGCGTTCAATGGCGCAAGTGTCGAATTCACGCCGTTGTTGTCGGAGTCGACGCTTGCACGTATTCACTTCGTCGTGCATGCAAAGCCGGGCGGCATGCCCAATGTCGATACGCGCGAACTCGAAGCGCGGCTCGTCCAGGTCACGCGCCGTTGGCAGGACGATCTTGCCGACGCATTGCTCGACGCCTTCGGCGAGGAGCAGGGCAATCGCCTCCTGCAACACTATGCGGATTCGTTTCCTCCGGGGTATCGCGACGATTATCCGGCCCGTACCGCGGTGCGTGACATCGAACTGATTGAACGCGTGCAGGGCAGCGAGCGGCTCGCCATGAACCTGTACCGCCCGATCGAAGCCGGGCCGCGCGCGTTTCGCTTCAAGGTCTATCGTGCGGGATTGCCCATTGCCTTGTCGCGCAGCTTGCCGATGCTCGAACATCTCGGCGTGCGTGTGGATGAAGAGCGGCCTTATCTGATCGAAGCGCTCGGCGCCACGCCAGCGTGGATCCACGATTTCGGCCTCGAACTCGCGGACGATGCGGAGTTCGATATCGAACGCGTGAAGGACCTGTTCGAAGACGCGTTCGAACAGGTGTGGACCGGCGGCATCGAAAGCGACGATTTCAACCGCCTCGTGTTGCGCGCGCAACTGAATGCGCGCGAGGTGACGATTCTGCGTGCCTATGCCAAGTACCTGAGGCAAGTGGGGTCGACCTTCAGCGACGCCTATATCGAACGCGCGGTTACCGGCAATCCGGCGATTGCCCGCATGCTGGTGGAATTGTTCATTGCGCGCTTCGATCCGGCGCAGGGCGATACGCGCGAGGCGCGCGTCGAAGGCTTGCTGAAGACGATCGACAACGCACTCGATCAGGTGCCGAATCTCGACGAGGACCGGATACTGCGGCAATTCCTCGGCGTCATCAAGGCCACGCAGCGTACGAACTACTATCGCTTTAACGTCGACGGCCAGCCGAAGCCATATCTGTCGTTCAAATTCAATCCCGCCCAGGTGCCCGGTCTGCCTGAACCGAAACCGATGTTCGAGATCTGGGTGTACTCGCCGCGTGTGGAAGGCGTGCATTTGCGCGGTGGCCGTGTCGCGCGCGGCGGGCTGCGCTGGTCCGACCGGCGCGAGGACTTCCGCACGGAAGTGCTCGGGCTGATGAAGGCGCAGATGGTGAAGAACGTGGTGATCGTGCCGGTCGGCTCCAAAGGCGGCTTCGTCGTGAAGAATCCGCCGCCGCAGACGGAACGCGATGCGTGGATGCGTGAAGGCGTCGCCTGTTATCAGACCTTCCTGCGCGGCCTGCTCGATCTGACCGACAACCTCGCGGGCACGGCGATCGTGCCGCCGCCGGACGTGGTGCGGCACGATCCCGACGATCCCTATCTGGTAGTCGCCGCCGACAAGGGCACCGCCACCTTCTCCGACTACGCGAACGCCATTTCGCAGGAATACGGTTTCTGGCTCGACGACGCCTTTGCGTCGGGCGGTTCGGTCGGCTATGACCATAAGAAAATGGCGATCACGGCGCGCGGCGCGTGGGAGTCGGTCAAGCGGCACTTCCGCGAAATGGGCGTCGATACGCAAACAACCGACTTCACCGTGGTCGGCGTCGGCGATATGTCGGGCGATGTATTTGGCAACGGCATGCTGCTGTCTCCGCATATCAGACTGGTTGCCGCGTTCGATCATCGGCATATCTTTCTCGATCCGAATCCGGACCCAGCGGTAAGCCTTGCCGAACGCGGGCGGCTTTTCATGCTCGACCGGTCGAGTTGGGCCGACTACGATCCGTCGTTGATCTCGGCAGGCGGCGGCGTGTTTCCGCGCACCGCCAAGACGATTCCATTGTCTCCCGCCGTGCAATCGGTACTCGGGATCAGCGCGCCGGCGCTCGCACCCGCTGAATTGATGCGCGCGATTCTGCAGGCGCCCGTCGATCTGCTTTACAACGGCGGCATTGGCACCTACGTGAAGGCGAGCCGTGAAACGCATCTGCAGGTCGGCGATCGCGCCAACGACGCGATTCGCGTCAACGGCGCCGATCTGCATTGCAAGGTCGTTGCGGAAGGCGGCAATCTCGGCCTGACGCAACTCGGCCGCATCGAATTCGCGCAGCGCGGCGGCCGCATCAATACGGATGCGATCGACAACTCTGCGGGTGTCGACTGTTCGGATCACGAGGTCAACATCAAGATTCTGCTGGGGCTGGTCGTCTCCGACGGCGAAATGACCGAGAAACAGCGCAATGCGCTGCTCGCGGAAATGACCGACGAGGTCGGCCTGCTCGTGTTGCAGGACAACTATTACCAGACTCAGGCGCTTTCGATTGCGGGCCGCTTCGGCGTCGAATTACTCGATGCCGAAGCGCGGTTGATGCGCTATCTCGAACGCGCGGGCCGGCTCAATCGCGTGATCGAGTTCCTGCCGACCGATGAAGAAGTCGCTGAACGCCAGGCCGCGAAACAAGGGCTGACCACGCCCGAGCGCGCCGTGTTGCTTGCCTATAGCAAGATGTGGTTGTACGACGCATTGCTTGAATCGTCGATGCCGGAAGATCCGCTCGTCAGCGACATGCTGATCGAGTACTTTCCGAAGCCGTTGCGGCAGCGCTTCAGCGAACCGATGCAACGCCACCCGTTGCGGCGCGAAATTCTGGCGACGCATTTGACCAACGCGTTGGTGAATCGCGTGGGCTGCGAGTTCGTGCATCGCCTGATGGAAGAGACCGATGCGCAGCCCGGCGACATTGTGCGGGCCTGCATCATGGCGCGCGACGTGTTCGATCTCGACGACGTGTGGCGCAATATCGATGCGCTCGACAACCGTGTCGCCGACGATGTGCAGGCGCGCATGTTCGTCGAAGTGGCGCGGCTCGTCGAACGCTCGGCGTTGTGGTTCCTGCGGCAATTGCAGTCGGGGGCGGTCAGTAGCGGTGACGTCGCCGGCTTGCTGGCGCGCTGCCGCGACGCGGCGCAACGCCTTGCACCGCAATGGCCCGCGCTGCTGCCGAGCGCCGATCTCGATGCACTGTCCGAGCGGCAACGCGCGCTCGTAGACGCCGGTGTGGATAGCGAACTGGCGGTGCGAATCGCCAGCGGCGAAATCTCGGCGGCTTTGCTCGACATCGCCGAGGTGGCGTCGACCTGCGGGCGCAGTCTCGAACTCGTGGCGGGCGTCTATTTCGAACTCGGTACGCTGCTGAACTACGGCTGGATCAGCGAGCGCGCGGCCGCACTGCCGGCGCCCACGCACTGGGACATGCTGGCGCGCGCCACGGCGCTGGCCGAGCTCGCGCGGCTGAAGCGCGCGTTGACGACAAGCGCGCTGGCCGGTGCGGACGATGCGTCGACGCCGGATGCACTGGTTCAGACGTGGCGAGACAGGCGCGCCGCGCAACTGGAGCGTTATACGCGCCTGCTTGCCGACCTGCGGGCCACGGGCGGCGCGAGCCTGTCGATGCTGCTGGTGATCGTGCGGGAGATGGCCGCGCTCGAAAGGGCCTAGCACGACAGAGCGTGAGAGAGGGCGGATGCATGGCATACGTCATGGAACACGGCGCAAAACAGCGCCGGGGTTGGACGCATGCGGTCTGGCATGCCCATAATACGGACCATTGCCAACCGAAAACGCGCTGCACACTCACGGACCCTCCCCACGACGATGAAAGAAGAATCGCCGAAAGCCATTTTCTATGCGCTCGCCGCCAACCTCGGCATCGCTATCTGCAAGTTCGCCGCTGCCGCCTTCACCGGTTCCGGCTCGATGTTCGCCGAAGCCATTCACTCGACCGCCGACTGCGGTAACCAGCTGCTGTTGCTATTCGGCTTGCGTGAAGCGCGCAAACCGGCGAGCCCGTTGCATCCCATGGGCAGCGGCCGCGAAATCAATTTCTATTCGTTGCTGGTAGCGTTGCTGCTGTTTTTTGTCGGCGGCGCGTTTTCAGTGTACGAGGGCGTGCATCGCCTGTTTGCGCGTGAGCCTTTGCAGTATGCGTATGTGGCGCTCGTCGTACTCGGCGTGTCGGTCGTGCTCGAAGCGCTTTCATTGTGGGGCGCGGTGAAGGAAATCCGCAAGACGCATCCCGACAAAAGCATGTGGCGCTGGTTTCGCGAAACGCGCGAGTCGGAATTGCTGGTGGTGGCAGGCGAAGATATCGCTGCGCTCGCGGGTCTCGCGATCGCCTTCGTCGCCGTGCTGCTGACGATGGTGACCGGCAATCCCCTCTATGACGCATTGGGCTCCATCGGCGTTGGTCTGTTGCTGATGGTGATTGCGTGGCTGGTGGCGCGCGAAGTGAAGTCGATGATCGTCGGCGAATCGGCGGGACCGGAAGTGCGCCGCGCGATCGAGGCGCATCTGCGCGGCCGATCCGAGATTCGCAGCATTATCAACATGATTACGCTGCAATGGGGCCGCCACGTGGTGGTGGCGGTGCAGGCGGAAATGATCGACTATGCGAGCGGCCGCGCGATGGTCGATGCGATCAACGTGATCGAAGCGGACTTGCAGGCTGCTTTTCCGCAAGTGCGCTGGGTGTTTTTTGAACCGGACGTGCCGCGGATCTGATGCGCTGTCGTGCTGCCTCGTGGGTACGTCCGGTCTGTCTTGGGGCTGGTGAATTCCGCGTGGGTCTCTCCTTATGTGTCCGCTGACCGATGCATTTGCCGCTTATTTGAAGCCGGTCACCGCATGCGGCACATACAGTTCTTCAAGCTGGTGGATTTCGTCCGCGCTCAGGTTCAACGACAGCGCCGCGACCGCATCGTCCAGGTGATGCAGTTTGGTCGCGCCGACAATCGGCGCGGTGATCGGCTTCTTCTGCAGCACCCAGGCCAGCGCGACTTGCGCACGCGGCACACCGCGTTCTTTGGCAATCTGGCTGACTCGCTCCACGATCCGGCGATCCGCGTCTTCGGTATGCGCGTACAGCGTGCGGCCGAATTCGTCGGTCTCGGAGCGGGCGCTCTCGGTGTTCCAGTCGCGCGTCAGGCGCCCGCGTGCCAGCGGGCTCCACGGAATGACGCCAATGCCTTCGCTTTCGCATAGCGGCAGCATTTCGCGCTCTTCTTCGCGGTACAGCAGGTTCACGTAGTTCTGCATCGTCACGAAGCGCGTCCAGCCATTGCGTTCAGCCACATGCAACGCCTTGGCGAACTGCCAGGCATACATCGACGATGCGCCGATATAACGTGCCTTGCCTGCCTTCACGACGTCGTGCAGCGCTTCCATGGTTTCTTCGATCGGCGTGTCGTAGTCCCAGCGGTGGATCTGATACAGATCGACGTAGTCCGTACCGAGCCGCCGCAGGCTGTTGTCGATTTCCGCCATGATCGCCTTGCGCGAGAGGCCCGCGCCGTTCGGGCCCGGATGCATGCGGCTATTGACCTTGGTTGCCAGCACAATCTCGTCGCGCTTCGCAAAGTCCTTCAGCGCGCGGCCGACGATTTCCTCGCTGGTGCCGTCCGAGTAAACGTTGGCGGTATCGAAGAAATTGATGCCGTGGTCGAGCGCCTGCTTGATGAAGGGGCGTGCCGCTTCATCGTCGAGCGACCAGGGATGGGTGCCGCGAGCGGGCACGCCGTAGCTCATGCAACCGAGACAAAGACGCGATACATCGAGGCCGGTGCGGCCGAGTTTCACATAATCCATCGTGATGCTCCTGTATTGAACGGTACAAACGCGGTGCGTGCTGACGGTCCTCCATTATAGGAAGGGACGCGTCGGCGTGCTGAGGGGCCGACGGGCAGATCAGACGCCCGGTTCGGCGGGGCCAGCAGCGACGTATGAAATGCGGTAACACGTAGTGGAAAATAATTTCTTCGCATCTATACTTCTTTCGGCTTGAAAGCAGTCCCTCTCCCAATATGCATCACAAGCAAAAAGGAAGGATCACGATGCTGACTCGCACACTTGGTGCAATTTCCGCCATTGCACTCGCGGCTTGCGCCGCCTTCACGCCTGGCGCTGCCAGCGCCGACGACAACGACGGTGGCTCGCAAGGCGACGGCGGTTCGCACGGCCGGCCGGTCAAGGTGATGATCATTTCGATGTTCGGGCCGGAGGGGCAGGTGTGGCTCGACCGGCTGGGACCATGGCGTGACATTCCGGTCGACGGTCTCTCTCCCGATTACCCGACGGTTCATTGCAACAAGCAGGATGTGTGCGTCATGACCACCGGCATGGGGCATAGCAACGCTGCCGCGTCGATCATGGCGCTGACTTTCTCGCCGCGTTTCGATTTGCGGCATACGTACTTTATGGTGGCGGGGATTGCCGGCATCGATCCGCAGCAGGGCACGGTCGGGTCTGCTGCGTGGGCGAAATATCTGGTCGACTTCGGGATTCAGTGGGAGATCGACGGGCGGGAGATTCCGTCTGGCTGGAATACCGGGTACCTTGGGATCAACACGACGAGTCCGACGGACAAGCCGCCGCTTGACTACCGGACGGAGGTGTTTCAGTTGAATACCCAGCTTGCCGACTCGGCGTTTGATTTGTCGAGGAGCGTTGTGTTGTCGGATAGCGCACAGGCGCAGGCGGCGCGGGCCAAGTATTCGTATGCGCCGGCGAATCGGCCGCCGACTGTTATTCAGTGCGATACGCTGGCGGGCGATACGTGGTGGTCAGGCACGCTGCTTGGGCAGCGGGCTCGGGATTGGACGAAGATTCTGACTGACAACAAGGGGGTTTATTGCACCACGCAGCAGGAGGATAACGCGACGTATGAGGCGCTTAAGCGCGCGGCCTCGGTGCATAAGGTCGATTTGAATCGCGTTGCTGTGGTGAGGGCGGGGTCTGATTTCGATCGGCCTTACGATGGGCAGACTAGTGCGGATAATTTGCTTAACTATGCTGCGCAAGGGGGCTTTACGATTGCTATTGAGAATTTGTTTAGGGCGGGGAATCCGCTGGTGCAGGATATTGTGACGCATTGGGGGGAGTGGCGGGAGGGGGTGCAGAAGAGGTAAGGTTTTTTTGCCTGCGGCGGGTGTTCGTTTGTTTGTTTGCCTACGGCACTAGGGTTTGCTTGGTTTTTTGCGTGCTCGGTGTGGTTTTCTGTGCGCTTCTGGCGTTGGCTTTTTCTTGATCTGAATTCTTTGGTTTTTGGCCTTTCCTTGAATTCTTATTGGTCTATTAGCGTCGCCCCTGTGCGGGGCAGGCACCTACTTTTCTTTGCTTGCCGCAAAGAAAAGTAGGCAAAAGAAAGCGGCTCAAACCGCTAACTTCTAAGCGGGTCCCCCGCGCAGTCACGGTAGTGGTGCATCTGGAATCCGTGTTCTCGCACATTCGGCATGAGTGACAAAGCACTCATCCGCTCCCACTTCGCACTGCGTGCGTCGTGGATGGGTCCGCCAAGGAAACCTAGAGCTTCGTTTGAGCGTGGTGGGGGCCATCGGCTCCGCCTCGGCAACGACAGAGTTGCATGGGAAACCAGCAGCTTCGTTTGGATGCAACGGGAACCATCCGCTTCGCCTCGGCAACAACGGGGTTGCGTGGGAAATCACCGGCTTCGTTTGAATGCAGCGGGAACCATTGGTTTCGCCTCGGCGGGGTCCCGAATGAAGCACGAGTGCAAAAACACGGTGGTCGGTTCTATGAAGTGCGCTTCGGCGCGCGCAACGCCGCCGGAAGAATGACTGCCTTGTCACGAACGTCGAATGCGCGAGGGCACAGACTCCAGATGCACCACTACCGTGACTGCGCGGGGGACCCGCTTAAAAGTTAGCGGTGTGAGCCGCTTTCTTTTGCCTACTTTTCTTTGCGGCATGCAAAGAAAAGTAGGTGCCTGCCCCGCACAGGGGCGACGCTAATAAACCAATAAGAATTCAAGGAAAGGCCAACGCCGCAGGCGACCAGACAATAAGCGCCAAGCAGGCAAACAACCCAAGCACCCCAAGCACCCCCGCTGCCGTAGGCAAACAAACGAACAAACGAACACCCGCCGCAGGCAAAAAACCTAACCTTCTATCGCCCCAACGCCCGATAAGGCGTCCACACAGGCGTATCCACATCCCAATCATCAAGTTCAGACGGTGTCATAACAAGCTCCTTTGTAAAGAGTGCAAACAACCCGCCACGATGAAAATTTCTTTTGGAAACCGAATCATCGCGGCGAATTCGCCTTACTGCCCATTGGCGACACGCGTAACGTCGCCACTCGTCCCTTCCTGCAATGCAATACGCGCAGCCTGCGTCTGACCAATCAGACCTTTGTTCGGATACGACGTCCGATTCAACGCAGGCAGCGAACCGTCACGATACGCCGCGACCAATTCGGCCTTAACTTCAGCACGAGTCTTGCCGCCTGTAGTCGGCGCAGGTTGCGTTTCGTATGTGCCGGCATGGCCGATTCCACCGCCATTGCTTTGAGCAAACACCGGTGCGCTGGCAAGCAGCGAAAGAGCCAGACCTGCTAAGAGATTGCGTTTCATGATTCACTCCTGTCGATTCGTTTGCAGCGCGAGGAGCGCCGCGACAGGGTGAAATGTAGACTTCGAGGTGACTCGGATAAATCGCACTTTCGCGAAATGAATTGTCGCGATTCCGGAACAATCGCCGCAACGTGCACGACTCCCGGACAGCTACACGGCAACCACTGGGCAACAGCGGGGCAACAGCGAGGCAACTTCGCGATCACCGCGGCATTAGAGCCGCGGTTGGAATTCACTGTTCCAGATTCTGTACTTCAATTCACGCGATTCAGGCGACCCACTCCGTTATTACCGGTGTATCGAGCGTCGGAGCAGATTCGCGTTCTTCGAAAGTACGCTTCGTGCACATCGCGTCGAGACTGCCGCGTCCGCTCAGCAACGGGCAGCGGTCGAACAGCTCCGCGATCCAGTCTACGAAAACACGGACTTTAGGCGACAGATGCCGACTGTGCGGATAGACTGCGGAAATCGGCATCGGCAAAGGTTTCAGCTCCGGCAGCACTTCAACCAGCTGGCCCGAACGCAGATGCGGCAACACCATGAAGAGCGCCGGCTGAATCAGGCCGAAGCCTTCCAGCCCGCAAGTTACGTAGGCATCGGCGTCATTCACCGACACAATGCCCTTCATCTTCACTTCAATTTCTTTGCCATCAACCATGAAGGCCCAATCGATCGTGCGCCCCGTGCGGCTAGAAAAATAATTCACTGCTTTGTGATTCTCGAGGTCCTCGAGCGAAGCCGGCATGCCCGCGCGCTCGATGTAGTCGGGGGCCGCGCACGTCACGCCCTCGAACAAACCGATGCGCCGCGCCACCAGCGACGAATCCTGTAGCGCACCCACACGTACCACGCAATCCACGCCTTCCTGCAACAGATCGACGGGCCGGTCCGTCAATCCGAGTTGCAGGTCGATGTCCGGGTAGCGCGTGTGGAATTCACACAGCGAAGGGATCACCAGCAGGCGCCCGATCGATCCCGGCATGTCGATGCGCAACTTGCCATGCGGCTTCTTGTTGCCGCTCTGGAAGCTGGCCTCGGTTTCTTCGACGTCCGCGAGAATGCGCACGCAGCGCTCGTAATACGCCGCGCCGTCCGGCGTGAGCGACAAACGCCGCGTGGTCCGGTGCATCAGCCGCGTGCCGAGGAACGCTTCGAGGTTCTGAATGATGGTGGTAACCGATGCGCGCGGCAGGTCGAGCGTTTCCGCCGCACGAGTAAAGCTGTTGGTGTCGACGACGCGCGTGAACACTTGCATGGCCTGAAGCCGGTCCATTGCAAACCTCCAAAGGGGCGGGCGCACTGAGCAGGAATCGAATCCGCAGAGCAATCGCATTCGATTGTTCAGGGGCGCCGAATTGTGTTGCCGGATTATAGGCATTTATTTACGAGTCTGCTGAACCCACAATTCGCACCATTGAAGTTCTATGCGCATTGCGCGGCTCGACATGGATGCATTTAAACCGCCGTACTCCTTTGTGCCCGCCGGCAGCGGCCTGGCACAGGCAGACAGCACGGCACTCGACGTTACTGACGTGCAGATCGAAGGGCACGCACAGGACATCACGTTGCGTTTGTACCGGCAGCCACAAAAAACCGCACTGCCGGTACTGCTTTATTTCCACGGTGGCGGTTTTACGAAGGGCTCGATCGAGCAGGCTGAGTACGCCGCCCGTTATTTCGCAGAACACTTACCGGCGCTCGTCGTTTCGGTCGGTTATTCGCTGGCGCCGCAGTTTCCGTTTCCGGCGGCGCCCGAAGACGCACATCGCGCGGCGCTCTGGGTGCAGACCAGAGCCCGTGCGTTTGGCGGAAACAGCGGGAAGATTGGCGTGGCGGGGCACGATGCGGGCGGCCAGTTGGCCAACTGCCTCGCTTTTATCGCGCGGGACCGCGGCGACGTGCGTATTGCCGCGCAAGCGCTGTTTGGACCGATGCTGGATCCAAGCCTGACGCGCCTCGGCGACGAGCGGCGCCTGAGCTCGGACATTACCGCGAAGGAATGCGCGGCGTGTTATCGCGCGTATCTGCCGCAAGCGTCGCAACGCATGCATCCGTATGCCGCGCCGCTCGAATCGTCGCGCCTCGCGGGCCTGCCGGCCACGCTGATCGCGACGGCGCAAAACGATGTGCTGCATGTGGAAGCGGAGAAATACGCGAGCAGTCTGATCGACGCGGGTGTGCTGACCCAGGTGGTCCGCTATCCCAGCGTCTCGCACGCCGCGTTGGCCGACCATCCGCCTGCATTGCAGGAAGCAGTGCGATTTTTTCAGTGGCGCTTCGATGCGCGCGCTCATCGCTGAGACAGAAATAAGCAGAACTTTAATCAACGATACCGGGAGCTTCTCATGACTATCCTTCCTCTTTCCCGTCGCCGTGTGGCGATTGCAGCGCTAGCCGTTATCGTCGTGGCCGGGCTGGGCACGTTCGGCGCGATTCGCGTCGACGCGAGCTCGCCGGCCGCGCCGACCATCGTGCCGGAGGTCGATGTTGCCACGGTGGTGCAAAAGACCATCACCGACTGGCAAAGCTATTCGGGCCGCCTCGAAGCAGTCGAAAAAGTGGACGTCCGTTCGCAAGTGCCGGGCACGATCGTGTCCGTCAACTTCAAGGACGGTGCGCTCGTGAAGAAGGGCGATACGCTGTTCGTGATCGATCCGCGTCCGTATGCAGCCGAAGTCGATCGCGCGGAAGCACAGCTCGCGGCGGCGCAAGCGCGTACGGGCTACACGCAAAGCGATTGGGAACGCGCGCAACGCCTGATCGTCGACAACGCAATCGCCAAGCGCGACTACGACGAGAAGCAGAACGCCGCGCGCGAAGCGAGCGCCAACCTGAAGGCCGCGCAAGCCGCCGTCGAAACCGCGCGCATCAATCTCGGCTACACGAAGATCGTGGCGCCGGTGGCGGGCCGCGTCTCACGTGCGGAAATCACGGTGGGCAACGTAGTGGCCGCGGGCGCGAGCTCGGCGCCGCTGACCACGCTGGTGTCGGTTTCGCCGATCTACGCATCGTTCGACGTCGACGAACAAACCTACCTGCAATACCTGAGCCGCGCGAAAGACGGCCGCAAGGTGCCGGTGGATCTGGGTCTCGCGGATGAAAGCGGCTACTCGCGCAGCGGCACGATCGAATCCGTCGACAACCGGCTGGATACGTCGTCCGGCACGATTCGGGTGCGCGCGCGTTTCGATAACCAGGATGGTGCATTGATCCCGGGTCTGTATGCGCGCGTGAAGGTTGGCGGCAGCGAACCGCATCCGGCACTGCTGATCGACGATGCAGCGGTGGGCACCGATCAGGACAAGAAGTTCGTGCTGGTGGTCGACGAGAAGAATCACGTCGTGTATCGCGAGATCTCGGTGGGCAACATGCAGGGCAACCTGCGCGTCGTCAAGGGCGGTTTGCAGGCCACCGACCGGATCGTCGTGAACGGTATCCAGCGTGTGCGCCCAGGCGATGCAGTGCGTGCTCACATGGTGCCGATGACCGCCGATCAGGATCCGAACAGCGCGCCGCTCGCACAGACGCGAGCGAAAGCAGCGGACAAGAATTCGTGAGCCTTCGTGCGCCGCGCTTAATTCGCTACCTTGCGTAGCCATATTCAGCAGCCGTAGCGGCGCATGCTCCAACGTTAAGAGCTTCCCATGAATATATCCAAATTCTTCATCGATCGACCGATCTTTGCCGGCGTGCTATCGGTATTGATCCTGCTGGGCGGCATCATTGCGCTCTTCAAGCTGCCGATTTCGGAGTACCCGGAAGTCGTGCCGCCTTCGGTGGTGGTGCACGCGCAATACCCGGGCGCCAATCCGAAAGTGATCGCGGAGGCCGTTGCGGCGCCGCTCGAAGAGCAGATCAACGGCGTCGAGAACATGCTGTATATGCAGTCGCAAGCCAATAGCGACGGCAATCTCACGCTGACGGTGACCTTCAAGCTCGGCACCAATCCGGACCTTGCGACGCAGCTGGTGCAGAACCGCGTCAACCAGGCGCTGCCGCGCCTGCCGGAAGACGTGCAGCGCCTCGGCATCACGACCATCAAGAGTTCGCCCACGCTGACCATGGTGGTCCACCTGATCTCGCCGAACAATCGCTATGACATGACGTATCTGCGCAACTACGCGCTGCTCAACGTCAAGGACCGGCTCGCGCGGATTCAGGGCGTAGGCGAAGTGCAGTTGTGGGGTTCGGGCGACTACGCGATGCGCGTCTGGCTCGATCCGCAGAAAGTCGCACAGCGCGGTTTGACGGCGACCGAAGTGGTCAACGCGATCCGTGAGCAGAACATTCAGGTGGCAGCCGGTGTGATCGGCGCATCGCCTTCGGTGCCGGGCACGCAATTGCAGTTGTCGGTGAATGCGCGTGGCCGTTTGAAGACTGAGGGCGAATTCGGCGACATCATCGTCAAAACCGCGCCGGATGGCGGCGTGACGTACCTGCGCGATATCGCACGTATCGAACTCGCGGCGTCGGAATACGGCCTGCGTTCGCTGCTCGATAACAAGCCTGCGGTGGCGCTCGCTATCAATCAGGCGCCGGGTGCGAACTCGCTGGCGATTTCCGATCAGGTTCGTGCGGCAATGAAGGAACTGGCGGAAGACATGCCGGCGGGCGTCGAATACAAGATCGTCTATGACCCGACGCAGTTCGTGCGCTCGAGTATCGAGGCGGTGATTCACACCCTGCTCGAAGCGATCGCGCTGGTGGTGATCGTGGTGATCGTGTTCCTGCAGACGTGGCGTGCCTCGATCATTCCGCTGATTGCGGTACCGGTATCGATTGTCGGTACGTTCTCATTGCTGCTTGCATTCGGCTTCTCGATCAATGCGTTGTCATTGTTCGGGATGGTGCTGGCCATCGGGATCGTGGTGGACGATGCGATCGTGGTGGTGGAGAACGTCGAACGGAATATCGAAAGCGGGCTCAGTGCGCGTGATGCCACTTATAAGGCCATGCAGGAAGTGAGTGGGCCGATTATCGCTATCGCGCTGACGCTGGTCGCCGTGTTCGTGCCGCTCGCTTTCATGACCGGCTTGACGGGCCAGTTCTACAAGCAGTTCGCGATGACCATCGCGATCTCGACGGTGATCTCGGCATTCAACTCGCTGACGTTGTCGCCGGCTTTGTCCGCGCTGCTGTTGCGCAGCCATGGTGCGAAGGAAGACTTCCTGACGCGTGTGATGAATCGTGTGCTGGGCCGCTTTTTCAAGGGCTTCAACAAGGTGTTCCATCGCGGCTCGACGGAGTATGGCCGCGGCGTGAAGGGCGTGCTGCGCCGTAAGGGTGCGATGCTCGCGGTGTACGCCATCTTGCTGGGTGCGACGGTGCTGATCGCGCGCGTCGTGCCGGGCGGTTTCGTGCCGGCGCAGGACAAGGAATATCTGATTGCATTCGCGCAGTTGCCGAACGGTGCGTCGCTGGATCGCACGGAAAAAGTGATTCGCGATATGAGCGCGATTGCGCTCAAGCAGCCGGGCGTGGAAAGCGCGGTGGCGTTCCCGGGTTTGTCGGTGAACGGCTTCACCAATAGTTCGAGCGCGGGCATCGTGTTCGTTACGCTGAAGCCTTTCAAGGAGCGTGGCAACAAGAAGCTCTCGGCCGGTGCAATTGCCGGTGCGTTGAACCAGCAGTACGGTGCGATCAAGGATTCGTTCGTGGCCGTGTTTCCGCCGCCTCCGGTGCTGGGTCTGGGCACCCTCGGCGGCTTCAAGATGCAGCTGGAGGATCACGGCGCGGTGGGTTACGCGGAGTTGAACAAGGCTGCGGAAGCGTTCGTGAAGAAAGCGGCGCAAACGCCTGAACTTGGACCGACGTTCTCGAGCTATCAGATCAACGTGCCGCAACTGAACGTCGACCTGGACCGCGTGAAAGCCAAGCAACTCGGCGTGCCGGTCACGGACGTGTTCAACACGATGCAGATCTATCTGGGTTCGCTGTATGTGAACGACTTCAACCGCTTTGGCCGCGTGTATCAGGTGCGGGTGCAGGCGGACGCACCGTTCCGTCAACGTGCCGACGACATCCTGCAACTGAAGACGCGCAATGCTGCAGGCGATATGGTGCCGCTGTCGTCCCTGGTGACGGTGACGCCTACGTATGGTCCGGAAATGGTGGTGCGTTACAACGGCTATACGGCTGCCGACATCAACGGTGGACCGGCGCCGGGCTTCTCATCGGGTCAGGCGCAAGCCGCGGCGGAACGCGTGGCGGCGGAAACCTTGCCGCATGGCGTGAAGCTCGAATGGACCGACCTGACGTATCAGCAGATCATCGCCGGCAATGCGGGTTTGTGGGTGTTCCCGATCAGCGTGCTGCTCGTGTTCCTCGTGCTGGCCGCGTTGTATGAAAGCCTGACGCTGCCGCTCGCGGTGATCCTGATCGTGCCGATGAGCGTGCTGTCCGCGCTGACCGGCGTGTGGCTCACGGGTGGCGACAACAACATCTTCACGCAGATCGGTTTGATGGTGCTGGTGGGGCTGTCGGCGAAGAACGCGATTCTGATCGTCGAATTCGCTCGCGAGCTGGAGCATGACGGGCGTACGCCGCTGGCGGCGGCCATCGAGGCGAGCCGCATGCGTCTGCGACCGATTCTGATGACGTCGATCGCTTTCATCATGGGCGTGGTGCCGCTGGTGCTTTCGAGCGGCGCCGGTTCGGAGATGCGTCACGCGATGGGTATCGCGGTGTTCTTCGGCATGCTCGGCGTGACGTTGTTCGGCCTGATGCTGACCCCTGTGTTCTATGTGGTGCTGCGTACGTTAGCAGGCGGGACGATTCACGTCGCGCAGAAAGACGCGCCGCACCTTGGGGCGCCGGTGACGGACGCCTGAGGAGAAAACAATAATGAAACGATTTGATTCTTTAGGTGGGTGGGGCCGGGCGGCTGCCAGCGGTTTGCTGGTTGCGTTGCTCGCCGCCTGCTCCGTGGAGCCCACGTATAAGCGGCCGGAGGTGGATACGCCGGTCGCGTTCAAGGAAACGCCTGCTGCTGCGTCGGGGGCGTCGGCTGTTCCCGGCGCGTCTGCTGCATCGGCTCAGGATACCGGCACGTGGAAGCAGGCCCAACCTTCCGACGACGCGCATCGCGGCGAATGGTGGACGATTTTCGGCGATCCCCAACTCAACGCGCTGGAAGAGCAGGCTGCTGCTGCGAACCAGGATCTGAAGGCGGCTGCCGCGCGTGTGCAACAGGCGCGTGCGGTGACGCAGGCGGCGAAGTCGGACTGGTTCCCGAAGTTCGACGCGGGCTTTGGTCCGACGCGTGAACGGGCGTCGGCGGCCTCGCAATTCCAGCCGGATAGCGCAGGCGGTACGACGGGCACGATCTGGCGCGCACAGGTGGGGGCGTCGTATGAAACCGATCTGTTCGGACGGGTCGGGTCGAATGTGAATGCGACGCGTGCGGATGAGCAGCAAAGTGAAGCGCTGTTCCGGTCGGTTCAGTTGTCGTTGCAGGCTGATGTCGCGCAGAACTACTTCCAGTTGCGCGAGCTCGATACGGATCAGGATCTGTATCGCCGTACCGTGGCGTTGCGCGAGGATACGCTGAAGCTGGTCGAGCGGCGTTTCAAGGAAGGCGATATCGGCGAGCTGGATGTTTCGCGTTCCCGCAACGAACTGGCGAGCGCGCGGGCCGATGCGGTTGGCGTGGCGCGTCAGCGCGCGGCCTCCGAGCATAGTCTCGCGATTCTGCTCGGCAAGCCGCCGGCGGATTTCTCGTTTGCGGAGGCGCCGCTCGTGCCGGTGACGGTGCGTGTGCCGCCGGGTCTGCCTTCGGCGCTGCTCGAACGCCGGCCGGATATTTCGGCGGCGGAGCGGGCGATGATGGCGGCAAATGCGCGAGTGGGTTTGGCCAAGTCGGCATTCTTCCCGAAGCTCGATATCACGGGCGCGTTTGGGTATGAGTCGGCGACGCTCGGCGATCTGTTCATGTGGTCGAGCCGCGCGTTCATTCTCGGGCCGTTCGCCGGTACCGCGTTGACGTTGCCTCTGTTCGACGGCGGCCGCCGCAAGGCAAATCTCGCGCAAGCTCGTGGAAAGTATGACGAGGACGTGGCGCAATATCGCCAGCAGGTGCTGGTGGCGTTCCGTGAGGTCGAGGACAACCTGGCCGATCTGCGGTTGCTCGACGATCAGATGCGTGAGCAGAACGATGCGGTCGTGGCTTCGCAACGGGCGGCGCATCTGTCGCGCACGCAGTACACGGAAGGCGCGGTCAGCTATCTGGACGTGATCGACGGCGAGCGGCAGGTGCTGACTTCGCAACTGCAGGCGAGTCACCTGTCGGGCACGCAAGCGGTGGCGACGGTGAATCTGATTCGCGCGCTGGGCGGTGGCTGGGGCGATGCGAAGCCTGCGGGCAACGAAGCGGTGGGGGCGGTTGCGCCGGCTTCGGGTCCGGTTGCTGCGTCTGCTTCGGCTTCAGCTTCTGTGTCGGCGGAGCAGGTGGCGAAGCGCTAGGGTTGGCTGTTTAGCGAGTTGGCTGGCGAAGAACGCCGGGTTGCGCGTAAGCGTGGCCCGGCGTTTTTCTATGTTGCCGCCGTTGGCGAACAGATCTTATCGACGGCGTTTACCTAATCGCACCAAATCTGGCATCAGTTGCCCCGTTGATATGTCTTCCGCAAGTTTAAAAGCCGGGCGTTGAATCTCTACTTCTTGCTCGCTGAGATCACATGACATTGCGAATAATGTGCGCCACGACGTATGCACAGTGTCGGCCATGGCGCGCAATGTGTTCCACGCTTCCTCTATCTCGTACGAAAATGCCGGTGCGTCGACGACCAGGTTTTCTGGTGTGGCAATGCGACTTCCCTGGCGGTTTAATGCCATCGCCTGATCTTCCCGCCGACGCGGTATCGCCACGATGTCATAGGCCGGCGACAATGCCCATGAACCGGAGCGGTAAAGCAGCCCATGATTGCGTGGATGATCGTCATAATTGCCGACCAGCGCATTGAACGCCATACGCCGCCACAGTTCACGCTGCTGATCGACGTAGCCTTGATTTCGATCGGCGCACCAGCGCCGCAACTCATGCGAAAACTTCACATACGAACGATCTGGATCCTCCCGAGTCGAGTCGCGGCGTAACCGCAGCACGGTTGCAGCGCTCGCGAACAATGAACGTTGGACACCGTCCGCCACCACGTTGCGGTCAAATCTTTTAACCAGCACGATCTCGTGCTGACCGACTCTGCTGTAATGTACCTGGGCCGCGTCAATGCCACATTGCGCGGCCAATGTCATCGCTACGAATTCACGCGCCGGAAGGAAGGGTGCCGCGCCGCGCTCCTGTAGCTTGGCAATCCACCATTCTGTCGAAGCGTAGCTTTGCCGCGTGATGGTCAGTTTGGGTTTTTCCCCACCAAGGCTAGTGCCGTCATCCATCCCGGACAGTTGTTCAACGACGCGACGTACTGAGAACCCGGGCTCCGCATCCGCGAGTTGCAATTTCAATTCATCTTCGGATGGCGGCCGGTATGCGATCTTTCGATCGATCATTTCGGGCAGGCAGACTTCGATTGCCCCAACGCCATCTCCTACCGCAAGGTCCATCCGGTCGACTTCGTCGAGATCCTGTCCGGCGTGTTTCGCGAGCAACATATCCAGACCGAATCCCTCAGGTGCTGCATCACGCAATACGCCGAAAATGCCGTTCATCAGCGTTGTGGTTGCAGGCTTTGTCGAGCGGGAGAACGGTAGATTGCCAGGATCGATGGGTAGGGCATCCGCGCGCGCCCTATATTCCGGAAGATAGGCAAAGTGCCCGATTCCCGGCGACCATTCGAAGGTGCCGCAGACGACGGGTGCAACGTCTCCGGGAAGCCAGATCCACACGGGCCTTTTTTTTTCAGCCATGGGATCCTCGCACGCGTTTTGGCAGGCGACTCAGTGCTTCCTTCTGAATCACCGGGTCATCTTCGGGGCGCGCTGCTTGTCGAAGCATGTCCAGAGAATCCAGCAGCCATAGCGCCATTACCACTTGCCCGAATGCGACAGAAGGCCGGCCTTTCTCAAGATTGACCACCGTGTTTACGCTGACGCCCATCTTCGAGGCAAGATCGGCCTGGGTCCAGGACCGGGCTCGACGCGCGAGTGCGATCTTGCTTCCCAACGCGACGATGACTTCTTCGGCTTCGAACGGCAGCATGTCGAGCAGCTGAGATTTTTTCACAATAAAATCAAATTTAAACCATGAAATTTTGATTTTATACATATTTTTTGTGTTTTCAAGTCTTGTTGGCGATCCTGTCTTCCCCAAATCGTTTTTCCCGCTTTCCTTCCCAAAATCCGTTCGTAGACCGCCGCTTTCCCGCCGTCTATCATGATTCGCACCTCATCTGGAGAGAGGCGATGACCTGTCCGACCTGCCGCTGTTCGCGCTGATGTCCTCGCGCGCTCCATGACTGCTGCGCGCCGGTTAAACCGCGCGTAACAGATTTCCGTTGCCCGACTGATTCCGGCACGCCCGCATGCCGTGGGATCGGCTCGCCTCGAAATACACCACGTCCCAACCCTAACGAGCTCACCATGCGCATCTCTCTTTCTACCGTGTGGCGTTTTTTCCGCGCGCCGACGCTCACGTTTGTTAGTGCGCTCGGTTTTGTACTGGCGTTGCCGGCGATGCACGCAGTCGCGGCAGACACGCCCACGCTGAAAATCGGCATTGCCACCAGCCCGCAAATCGAGGCGCTCAAAGTGGCCGCGCGCGAGGCGAAGGAGCAAGGGCTCGATGTGAAGATCATCGAGTTCACCGACTGGAATACACCGAACGCGGCACTCGCCAACAAAGATATCGACGTCAACTATTTCCAGCACATTCCGTTTCTCGAGAACGCGAAGAAGCAGGGCGGCTATAACTTCGTTGCAATCGCACCGGGCACGATCATGAAGATCGGTCTGTACTCGAAAAAGATCAAACGTTTCGACGAGTTGAAAGATGGCGCCACCGTTGCTATCGCGAACGATCCGGTCAATGGTGGACGCGGTCTGTTGCTGCTGCAACGCGCCGGTCTCATCAAGCTGACGCCGGGCGTCGACTATCGCGCCACGACACTCGACATCATCGACAACCCGAAGCATTTGAAGATCGTTCAGTTGGAGGCGTCGCAATTGGCCCGCTCGCTCGATGACGTCGATCTCGCGCAAGGCTATCCGAGCTTCATCAAGCTCGCGGGCACCACCGATCCGAATAGCGCGTTGCTGTTCGATGGCGTGGAAAACAAGAACTATGCGATCCAATGGGTGGTGCGTCCGGAAAGTGCCAACGATCCGCGTATCCGCAAGTTCATCTCGATCTATCAACATTCGCCCGCTGTGCGTGCCGCGCTCGACAAAGCCTTCGGCAATCTTTATGCCGTCGCCTGGTGAGTCACGTAGCCAGGTTACGCAACTCAGTTACGTAACTGAGTCGAGTAACTCGGCCGCGTAACTAAGCCACGTAACTAAGCCAGGCAGCCAGCAACGTTGCAACCAGCAAGGAGAGCCGCACGATGGCGAAGAAAAAGATCCTGTTGAACGCGTTCAATATGAATGCGGTCGGCCATATCAATCATGGTCTGTGGACACACCCGCGCGACCGTTCCGCGCATTACACCGACCTCGACTACTGGACGAGCCTCGCGCAAACGCTCGAGCGCGGCAAGTTCGATGGGATTTTTCTCGCGGATATCGTCGGTGTGTACGACGTTTATCAGGGTGGCCCTGAAACGCCGTTGCGCGAATCGGTGCAGATTCCGATCAACGATCCGTCGCTGATCGTGCCGGCGATGGCGCACGTGACGAAGCATATCGGATTCGGCGTCACGTCGAATCTGACTTATGAGCCGCCTTATCTGTTCGCACGCCGCATGTCGACGCTGGATCATCTGACCAAGGGCCGGGTGGGCTGGAACATCGTCACCGGCTATCTGGACAGCGCGGCGCGCGGTATGGGTCTCGCACAGCAGATCAGCCATGACGACCGCTACGACCGCGCCGACGATTACATGGACGTGGTCTACAAGCTATGGGAGCAAAGCTGGGAAGATGATGCAGTGGTGCGCGATCGCGCAACGCGCATCTTTTCGCATCCTGACAAGGTGCATCGCGTGAAACACGACGGTCCGTACTATTCGATCGACGCCATTCATTTGAGCGAGCCGTCGCCGCAACGTACGCCGGTTCTGTATCAGGCAGGCTCGTCGAGCCGCGGCGTCGATTTCGCGGCACGTCATGCGGAATGCGTGTTTGTCGGCGGGCAGAACAAGCAGCTTACGCGCTCCATTGTCGACGACATTCGAGCACGGGCGGTGAGCTTTGGCCGCGCGCCCGACGATATCAAGATCTTTGCCGGCATTACCGTTGTAGTCGGTGAAACAGAACGCGCCGCGCAGGAGAAATTCGAAGAATACCGGCGTTATGCGAGTGCCGAGGGTGGTATCGCGCACTTCTCCAGTTCGACCGGGATCGATTTCTCACAGTACGAACTGGACGAACCGATTTCGTATGTGAAGACCGAATCGATGCAATCGGCAGTCGAAGCGATTTCGAAGAAGAGCGTGAGCGGTGTGTGGACCAAACGCAAGGTACTCGAACAGATGACGCTCGGCGGTCGCGCTAAGCCTGTAGTCGGATCGCCGCAGCAGATCGCGGATGAACTGGAGTCGTGGATCGAGGAGGCAGGCGTCGACGGATTCAATCTGACGCGTACTGTCATGCCCGAATCGTTCGAAGACTTCGTCGATCTGGTGGTGCCGGAATTGCAGAATCGCGGTGTCTACAAGGAAGACTACGATCCGGCGCCGACGCTGCGCGAAAAGCTGTTCGGTGGCGGTCGCGCGCGATTGCCGGCGGTGCATGCCGGCGCGCAGCATCGGCGTAATACACCAATTGCGCAAACCGGTGCGCGATCCACCGTGGAAGCATAGGGGAGCGAAGCCATGGCCAATCTGTTCGACGTGCCGCAGTTCATCGAAGACGCACCGTCCCTCGCCTTGAATCGTGTTGCAGCCGATACCGCGCAAGACGCCGTCGTGTTCGACGATGTAGGCAAGGTGTTCGCCAACACGCGCGGTGTCTCGACTGCTGCACTTGCGAATGTCACGCTGAAGGTAACGCGCGGCGAAGTGTTCGGCATTATCGGCCGTAGCGGCGCGGGAAAGTCGACGCTGCTGCGGCTTGTCAACGGTCTGGAAAAGCCGAGTTCCGGCACCGTGCGCGTGAATGGCGTGAGTGTCGGCGAACTCGACGAACGCGGACTGGTCACGCTGCGGCGACGCATCGGCATGGTGTTCCAGCATTTCAATCTGCTCTCGGCAAAGACGGTGCGCGAAAACATTGCGTTGCCGCTAAAAATCGCGGGTGCGCCTAAAGCGGCGATCGACAAAAAGGTCGACGCCCTGCTCGAACTGGTCGGTCTGTCGGCTAAGCGCGACGCCTATCCGGCAAGTTTGTCCGGCGGCCAGAAGCAGCGCGTGGGGATCGCGCGTGCCCTCGTGACCGACCCGGACATTCTGCTGTGCGACGAGGCGACGTCCGCACTCGATCCTGAAACGACGCAGGCCATTCTGGCGTTGCTGCGCGATATCAATCAGCGGCTCAATCTGACCATCGTGCTGATTACGCATGAGATGCAGGTTATTCGCGAAGTCTGCGATACGGTGGCGGTGATCGAGCGCGGCGAAGTGGTGGAAACAGGGCCCGTGTGGCGCGTATTCGGCGACCCGCAGCATGATGCGACGCGCGCGTTGCTGCGTACCTTGGTGCATGACCTGCCTGCGGATCTTGCCGCGCGAGTGAAACCGTTGCATGAGATCGAGCAGGCGGATGCACAGATTCTGCTCGACGTGAGCTTCACCGGCAGCGATGCACGTGAACCCGACCTCGGCGCGTTGACGTCGGCATTGAGCATTGACGGCGGCCGGGTGAGTTTCGTGCATGGCGGCATCGACCGGATTCAGGGGCATGCGCAAGGACGCCTGGTCGTGTCGGCAGAGGTGCGTGGAAATGTGGACGGCACGGTGCAGACGCAGATCGCGACGCTGCTCGAGCGCGCGCGTCACCATGCCAATCATGTCGAGGTGCTCGGCTATGTCTGATCTCTGGCTCTCGGAACTCGCCGATGCCATTCGCGACACGATCGTCATGGTCGGCGTATCCGCTTTCGTGGCGGCGTTGATCGGTATTCCGCTCGCACTGGTGCTAGTCACCACTACGCGCGGCGGCATCTTTGAAAAACGTGTGGTGAACAGCACGCTCGGCGCGCTCGTCAATGCGTTCCGCTCCACGCCATTTATCATTTTGCTGGTCGCGCTGCTGCCACTCACGCGTTTGCTGATCGGCACCACGATCGGCGTATGGGCGGCAATCGTGCCGCTCAGCATCGCGGCGATTCCTTTTTTTGCACGTGTGGCGGAAGTGAGCTTGCGCGAAGTGGATCGCGGTTTGATCGAAGCCGCGCAGGCAATGGGCGCACAGCGCCGGCATATCATCTGGCATGTGCTGCTGCCGGAAGCGCTGCCGGGCATTCTCGGCGGTTTTACGATCACCGTGGTGGCGATGATCGGCTCCTCGGCAATGGCGGGCGCGGTCGGCGCCGGTGGTCTCGGCGATCTGGCGATCCGCTACGGCTATCAGCGTTTCGATACCACCGTGATGGTGACGGTGATCGTGTTGCTGATCGTGATCGTGACGGCGGTGCAGTTCGTCGGCGACCGCTTCGTGCGACGGCTTGCGCAACGTGCATGATCGTCGCCATTCCCCCGTTATTTGCATGACGAATACGGGCACACGTTCCACGTTTTCAGCGCCGACGTCACCGTCTATCATGCTATCTACGACGATGTGCGCGGCGCGACTCCCGCTCACCCTGATCAAATGCAAGCCGGCCGCGCATTTAGGCCGCGTGTTGCTTGCCGAACCTCTTCACGTGGAAACAGCATGAACGAACCTCGTCATCCTGAGGCGTTGCGAACCGATGCGGCGCCGGCGGTGCGCGATCTGGCCGGCTTGCTCGACGCGCTGCGTGCCAGCGCGGCCCAGCGCGATCGCGATGGCGGCCACGCCGCCCAGGAAAAACAATGGATCGCCGACGCGGGCCTCCTGACGCTCGCCGTGCCGCGTGAATTCGGCGGTCCCGGTGCTCGCTGGCCTGAAATCTACGAGACGATCCGCAAGATCGCGCGAGTCGACAGTGCGCTCGCGCATCTGCTGGGCTTCACTTGCCTGCAGGTGGTCAGCGTCAATGTGTGGGGCAATCCGCAACAATGCGCGCGCTATCTGGGCGGCACCGTGGAAGGGCGCTGGTGGTGGGGCAATGCGGTCAATCCGCTCGACACGCGACTCGTTGCGAGCGCAACCGGCGACGGCGGCTATCGCCTCGACGGGCAGAAGGGATTTTGCTCGGGCACGCGCGGCTCGCACATGATGACGGTTTCCGGGCACGATCCGGTTACCGGCAAAGCGGTGTTCGCGGTGGTGCCGACCACGCGTGAAGGCATTACCGTTCACGAGGACTGGAATCCGATCGGTCAGCGGCAAACCGATAGCGGCAGCGTCTCTTTTGCACAGGTCAAGGTCGAACCGCATGAGGTGCTGGAGCGGGCCGACACGCCATACGCGAGTTTGCGCACACTGATCTCGCAGCAGGTGCTGATCAATCTGTTCGTCGGCATCGCGCAGGGCGCGCTTGAAGAGGCACGCGCGTACGTCACGCAGTACGGCAAGCCGTGGATTTCTTCCGGTGTCGATAAAGCCACCGACGATCCCTATCTGATCCAGCGTTTCGGCGAGATGCGCCTGCAGGCGGTGAGCGCGGAGGCGCTGGCAACGCGAGCTGCCTGCGCACTCGAAGACGCGTGGCAACAGGGCCCTGCTCTGGATGCCGAAACCCGTGCACACGTGGCGCTCGCCACCTCGGAGGCGAAAATCGTCGCGCACCGCGCCGCACTCGACGTCAGCGAAAAACTGTTCGACGCCTGCGGTGCGCGCGCCACGCACGCGCCGCTTGCGCTCGACCGCTTCTGGCGCAATGCTCGCGTGCATACGCTGCATGATCCGCTCGACTATCGTGTGCGCGATGTCGGCCGTTATGCACTCAGTGGGACATTGCCGGAGGTTTCTTTGTACACTTGAGGCGGTTCGCGGCGGCCTGCACGAGGCGCCGCGGTTTATCCCCTTCAAGAGACCACCGGATTGCAGTTCAAATTACCGACCACCGCAACTGCGCCGTTTTGCCCATCCGAGGTGCAAGGCACGGTCGCCATCACCCAAGGCGCGCCGTTCTGGAAAAAAATCCTGCAATTCGCAGGACCTGGGCTGCTGATTTCGATCGGCTACATGGACCCAGGCAACTGGGCCACCGATATCGAAGCGGGCTCACGTTACGGCTACAGCCTGTTGTTCGTCGTGATGCTGTCGAGTCTTGCCGCGATGGCGCTGCAATGCCTGAGCATGCGGCTCGGCATTGCCACCGGGCGGGACCTCGCGGAATTGTCGAGACTGCGTTATTCACCGGGTGTCGCGCGTTTTCAGTGGCTGCTCGCTGAACTGTCGATCGTGGCCTGCGACCTGGCGGAAGTGCTCGGCGGCGCGCTGGCTTTCCATCTGCTCTTCAAATGTTCGCTGACCACCGGCGTGTTGCTGACCGCGTTCGATACGCTGATCGTGCTCGGCCTGAAGGGCAAGAATTTCCGCGATCTCGAAGCGATCATGCTGGGGTTGATCGCGACGATCGGCGTCGGCTACATCATCGAGTTGGCGCTGGTGAAGCCACACTGGCCGTCGGTCGCGCAAGGGTTGATTCCTTCGTGGCAGGCACTCAGCAGCCGCGAGCCGATGTATCTGGCGATCGGCATTCTCGGTGCGACCGTGATGCCGCATAACCTCTATCTGCATTCGTCGATCGTGCAGACCCGCGCGGTCAAGCGCGACCCGGCCAGCATCCGGTCGGCGATCGGCATGTCGCGCATCGATACGATCGTCTCGCTGGTGATTGCGCTGCTGATCAACATGGCGATCCTGATTCTCGCGGCCGCCGCGTTCCATGCAACTGGCCACAACCAGGTCACTGAAATCGAAGACGCGTACAAGCTGTTGGCGCCGATCGTCGGCACTGGCTTTGCGGCGGTGCTGTTCGCGATCACGCTGCTGGCGTCGGGACAAAGTTCGACTTTCACCGGCACGGTGGCGGGGCAGGTCATCATGGAAGGTTTCCTGAAGCTGAAAATTCCGTGCTGGCAGCGGCGCTTCATCACGCGGGCGCTCGCCTTGATTCCGGCGCTGATCGGCGTGCAGATGATGGGCAACGGCGCAGTCGGCAAACTGCTGGTCGCAAGCCAGGTTGTGTTGAGCCTGCAACTACCGTTCGCGCTTTATCCGCTGATCCGCATGACCGACGATCGCTCGTTGATGGGCGAATTCGCCAACAAACTGCCGACACGGCTCCTCGCCTGGGCGCTGTTCGTGGTGATCAGCGCGGCGAATCTTTGGCTGGTGGTGCAGACGGTGGGGTTGGTGGATTGAAGAGCGGGTAGGTGGTGGCGGGGTAGCGCTGGGTGGCGTGTTTCTGTGGACAATGTTGCCTGTGTTGCCTGCTGCCTTTCCAGTTCCCAGTTCCCAGTTCCCAGTGCGAAGGGCGAAAGCGAACGCCATAAAAAAAGGTCCGCGCAATGGCGGACCTTTTACTGGGTGCTTCGGTTCGAATCAGGCTGGACCGGCCTTCATCGAGTCAACTCAACTCAAGCGGCTTGTGCAATCTGCGCTGCTTCGAGTGCTTCCTGGCGAGCGGCAGCGGCCTTCTTGGTCTTGCCGGCACGCGACGGCGGCTGGCAGGCGCCGCACACCACGTTGTGTTGCAAGTCGTGCTTGTGTGCGACGAACTTGCCCGTGCAACGGCAGCACTTGGTCAACTGCAGGATGTCGGCGTCGAAGAAACGCACCAGCGTCCATGCGCGCGTCAGATCCAGCACCGGTTCCGCCTCGCTGTGCTGGCAATGTTCCAGATACAGCCGATACCCTTTGGTCAGCGCATCCAGATGCGAGCAACGCGCTTCATTCTTCAGGAACAGGTACGTGTTGTAGAACAACGACGCGTGGATGTTCGCCAGCCACGTCATGTACCAGTCCGCCGAGAACGGCAGCATGCCCTTGGGCGGCGATACACCTTTGACCTCGCGGTACAGGCGGATCATGCGGTCGCGCGAAAGCGTCAACTCGCTTTCGAGCACCTGCATGCGCGCGCCGAGTTCGATCAGCGCGATGGCACGGAATACTTCTTGTGCGTCTTCCGTCAGGCTACGCTTGAGCATCGCGGTCACCTCAATTAAGCAAACTGCTCAGCAGGCTGGCCTGCAAGCAGGATCGCCGCGTGAGTCGGTGCAACGGTTGCGTGCTTCGTCGTTTGCGTCAACGCCGACAACATCGAGTGGTCGTTGAAGCGGAAAAAGCATAAAAGCTGATCGGAAGCGGCCAGCTTGACGATCTGCGCGAGCGACAGCCCGGCAAGCAAATCAGCCAGTTCCGACGACAGTCCCAGTCGGAACATGCCGACCGGTTTGTCCTCACGCAACATACGTTGCGCGAGCATGATGTAAGACAAGTTGATCTCGCGGATTGAATCCAGCGTCTCGCTGCTACGGTCCATTTTCTGTGTTTCCGAAGCCCCGAATTACTATGTCGGCTTTTTTTGCCGTTATGTCTTTTGTGCCTCGCCGGAAACGATGACCTCCGGCTACATGTCACCACCTGATACAGATGGCGACTTTTTGATACATCGCGTTACATTTCGTAACAGCTTGGGACGAATTGTATGAAGGGTAAAACAAGAAATCAATCCCTTCTCAAAAAAATATCTCAAAAAGATACATCAAATTTCGGTAACTCTTTCACAGTCCTGTAATAGACGATGCTTCGTAGATTTTTGGCGAGCCACGGATTCGATTGGGTCCATGAAAACCCTTGTGTAGCGGGCACCTTGGTTATTTGTCTGAGCAAAACCGTACGCGTGGCCGCGCGCCGGAAAATCAGGTCTAAGTCGGAAAGGAAATAGAAAGCGAGGCCAATTAAAAGTAATAAATACCGCTTATTGGCGTTGCTATGGGGACAAACCAGAGACGTAACAAATGGATGCGGCCCCAGTTACAAACGTGGCCGCATTTGTAACTTCTAGCAACCGTTTGCGCGGATCCGTTCGACCTCGAGGCCGAACGCCGGGCGCAGGCGGGTGCCGAGCACGTTGCCGGCGAAAGCGGCAACCAGCCACAGCCAGCCGTGCAAGCTGCCTGACACGATGCCGCTGAAATAGGCGCCGATGTTACAACCATAGGCCAGACGGGCGCCGTAGCCGAGCATCAGGCCGCCGGCCACCGCCGCGATCAGTGAGCGGGCCGGCACTTTCCAGACCGGTGCGTAACGGCCGGCGAGCGCGGCGGCCGTCATGGCGCCGAGGATGATGCCGATGTCCATCACTGTGGTGATGTCGTGTGTAACGGGTGCCGCTAGCGCGCCGGCGTTGGCATGAGCCGCCCAATACGGCCAATTGGCGACGTCGATACCCAACGCTGCAAATAGCTTGGGGCCCCACAACGCGAACGCCGACGTCACGCCCCATGGGCGGCCGGACAGCGCCAGCGTCGCGAAATTGAGCAAGGCCAGCGCGATTGCGCCGACGAACAACGGCCACGGGCCATGCAGCCATGGCGACGCATGCGAGGGGCGCAACGGCTCGTCAACCAGCCGGCCATGGCGGCGCCGCTCGACCAGGACAGTGAGCGCGGCGATCGCAGCGAAAACGACCAGATTCAGCACGATGGCCCAGCCCGCACCGAACTCGGTCACCATCGAAAGCGGTTTGAGTGAGGGCAGCGCGGTCCAGAACGGCATGTGCGCGGTCGCGACAACCGAGCCGATGACGAACGCCATCAGCGTGACGATCATGCGCGTGCTGCCGCCGCCCACGGTGTACAGCGTGCCGGACGCGCAGCCGCCACCCAGTTGCATGCCGACGCCGAACATAAAGGCGCCGACCAGCACGGACGTGCCTGCCGGTGCGACCAGGCCAGCCACGGGCCGGCCGAACAGCGTGCCTGCGGCGAGCGCCGGAAAGAACAGCAACACGCCGAGTCCCAGCATCAGCATCTGTGCGCGCAGACCGGCGCCGCGGCCATCGGCGATAAAGACCCGCCACGCGGAGGTAAAGCCGAATGCCGCGTGATAGAGCGACATGCCCAGCAGTGTCCCGACAATGTAGAGCGCCGCCTGACGGCCGCTGACGGTCTGCGCCAGATAGACGGCGCCCAGCGCGATCAGGACGAGCGCCACGCCTAGCGGTTTCGGATTGATGTCGAAACGGCGCGGTAAGCGTGGGAGGGAAGTAGAGAGATCGGACATGGTGTCTGATTGGCGAACGGCAAATCGAAGAGAGCCCGAGGGGCGGACGAGCCGTTTCGGGGTTGGTGCTGCGGGAAGGTGACGAAAAAAGATAGCACGGATCGCGCGCTGAAGCAGGGCGGCTGAAGGTGGTGCGATGCTCGATAGCCGTTACATGAAACGCGCCATCAGATCGGCGTCGTGAAACACTCCACCAACGTTCAACGCACCGACCTCACAGCCATATTTGCGAAAGCCAACCGACTCATAGAGCCTGCGCGCCGCCTCATTCCGGCTACCCACCATCAACTGGATTTGCCGTAGGCCTTCTATCCGTGCCGCTCGCGCCAGCAACTCATCGAGCAGGGCGCGCCCGACTCCGCGGCCCGCCGCTTCCGGCGCGACATACATGCCGATGACGGCGGCCTTGTGCCGTTCCTTGTCGCGCTGGTTGCGCAGCAATCCGACCACACCGATCAAGGGCGTATCGGCCGATGCATAGGCGCCGAGCAAAAAGTCGCCTTCGGCCGTGCGCGCGCCCTGCAACATCGCGTCATGTTGCGCCGCGCCCTTGGCCACCGCTTCCTCGTAGCTTTGACCGAACGACTCCGGATGTGCCTTCAGTCCACGCAGGCGAAGCTGAAAGTAGGCGTCGCGGTCGGACGGCCCGAGTTGGCGGACCAGTAGGGCGTTGTTGATCAAATGCGTTTCTCCGTGTCGGCAAATGCGCGCAAGGCCGCCGCGGTTTGTTGATCGGCGGGAAAGAATGCCTCGATGGCAAGTTCCGACAGTGTCACATCCACCGGCGTGCCGAATACCGTGGTTGTGCTGAAGAACGACAGCTCGCCAATCGGTGTGCGCAGCCGCAGCGGTACGGCGACCTGATTGCCCGCGGTGTCGTCGTGATCGGCTATCTCCGCGCCAGGCGGAGCGGGATATGCGGCCAGCTCGTCGCGCAATGCGCTCAACGTGTCGTCACCGCTCACCTCAATTTGCCGTTGCAGTCGGGACAGCGCATGTGCGCGCCATGCATGCCAATTGACGATCGACGCCGCGATACCTTCCGGATGCAAGCTTAGTCGCATCGCATTGACCGGCGGTTTCAGAAGTTCCGGACTTGCGCCTGCAAGCAGCGGCGCAAGTGCATTGTTCGCCGCAACGATGGTCCAGTGACGGTCGATCGCGAGTGCTGGATACGGCTCATGGCCTTTGAGCACCAACTCGACAGCCTCGCGCGCGGCGGCCAGTTGCGGGTCTGTCAAAGGACGTTCGCGGAACAGCGGCGCATAGCCCGCCGCGATCAGTAGTGCATTGCGCGCACGCAGTGGCACGTCGAGCCGCTCGGCGAGATGCATGACCATTTCACGGCTGGGCACCGCGCGGCCTGATTCGACAAAGCTCAGATGCCGCGTTGAAATATCGGCTTCGGCTGCGAGCAACAGCTGGCTCATTCTTCGCCGCTGCCGCCATTCGCGCAGCAGATCGCCGACTGTACGGCTTGCGGTCGGCCTGTTCGACGGGATGGTTTGCGCAAGAGAAAGTGTGTTCATGCTGCCGATGATAGCCAAAGCGCGTTAGTGATCCATTACCTCACAGGTAATGGAATACCCGGGAATACCCAGAAATGCCCGAGAAAACGTAGGAGCACACACGAAGACGCAGCGCATTAAGCGCATTGCCGCAAGCAACAACATGGCAAGCGTGAATCAGGCGGGCGCCACACCTTCCGGCACGGCGTTGAGCTTGACACCCAGCGCGCGCAGCAGTTTGAACACCGTATCCATGCGCGGTTTGGAGCCGGGAGCGAGCGTTTTATAGAGGCTTTCGCGCCCAAGCCCGGCGTCGGCCGCGACCTTTGCGATACCGCGTGCTTTCGCAATGTCGGCGATCGCGGCGAGGAGGAGGTCGGCGTCACCTTCTTCGAGCGCTGCGTTGAGATATTCGGCGATCATTTCCTCGCTATCGAGGTAGTGCGATGCGTCGAATCGTGCGGTTTTGACTTTACTCATGACAGTTCCTTTCTGATTTCTGCCCACATTGATTTCGCATGCCTGATGTCGGCCTGCTGCGTGGATTTATCGCCACCGCAGAGCAGCAGGTACACCACGCTCCCTTCGCGCGCGAAGTAGACCCGATAACCGGGACCGCAATCGATGCGCATCTCGAACACACCGTCTTCCAGCAGCTTGACGTCGCCGAAATGACCACGTTCGGCACGCCGGACCCGCACCAGGATTTTTGCCCTCGCTCTTAAGTCTGCGAGGCCGGCAAGCCAACTGTCGAATGCCTCGGTGCGGTTGAGCGTGTACACAGGCGGTGAGCCGATTTGTCGATGAGTGTATCCTTGTGGATACGATCTTGCAAGTGAAAAAACCATATTAAAAAAGCGGCTCGTGTCCGCACCCGTTCAGTTCGTCACACGCCACGCGCCAATGCTGCGCGGCCCCCATTTGCGGCATGAGGTTAGCGGCTGACGCGGCCCATGACGATTCGGCCGAACGGCCAATCCTGCGCTCAATCAGGTGCGGATCTTCACGTTGGTGTTTCCGGATTTTTACCTCCCAAGTAATCGACGCGCTGCGCTCGAGCCGCCAATCTTCATTCCGAGCCCGCCGCATACAACGTGTCTGCGAGGCGTAGTGCTCAGTGATGCCAATCAAGGAGTCTGAGATGAATGCACATACCGATCTGATCGACCGTTATTTCGACGCATGGAATGAAACCGATGCAGTGCGCCGCCGCGACCTGATTGCCGCGACGTGGGCCAGCGACGCCGACTATCGCGATCCGCTGCTGGCCGGCGCGGGCCATGACGGCATCGACGCGATGATTCGCGCGGTGCACGAACGCTTCCCGCATCACACGTTTCATCGCACGACGGAGGTCGACGGCTTCGCCAACCGGCTGCGCTTTTCGTGGGAACTGACCACGCCGGCCGGCGAGGCGATCGTCAAGGGTTCCGACTTCGGTGTGCTCGACACACACGGTCGGCTGCAGGCGGTGACCGGCTTCCTCGATCAGGTGCCTGCCGCCACTTGACCACTTGCGGGTTTTTCCACGGAGACGATCATGCACGAGTCCGTTGCCGCCACGGCTTCCGGCACAGTCCTCACGTTCACGCGCCTGTCGGGCGTCGTCGACACGCTCTCCAGCGCGGTCGCCGGCTTCGCTCTGCTGGCCGGCCCGCGCGCGTTCACCTTCACCGCGTTGCTGGCCTGGCGCGAGCCGGTGTTGGGTGGCGCGGGTCTCGTGCTGCTCGCGTCGGTTGGATGGTTGCGGTGGCAGTGTCGCCGGAATGCCGCTCGTCGCATTGTGCGGAAAGTGGATTGACGGCGAGCCGCGGGCGATGGATGGCGGACAGCGCACCGTGCGCCGTGGTCTTGCTACAATCGACCACGATATGTTACGAGAACAACCCGTCCGAACCCGGGCGGCTGGCCGCCAATCGGACCTCAAGGAGACACCGTGCTGAAGAATCTGGACCCGCTGCTGAATGCCGACGTGCTGCATGCGCTACGCTCGATGGGACATGGCGACGAACTGGTGATTTGCGACGCCAACTTCCCGGGCGCTTCCGTCGCGCAGGAGACAGTGTTGGGCAAGCTGCTTCGCCTCGATGGCGTGAACGCGCCGCGTGCAATTCGCGCGGTTCTGTCGGTGATGCCGCTGGATACGTTCATCGAACTTCCTGCATCGCGGATGGAAGTGGTCGGCGAGCCGAATACGATTCCGGCCGTTCAGCGCGAAGCGCAGATCGAGATCAATGCGGCGGAGGGGCGCGAAGTGCCGTTTGCGTCGGTTGAGCGTTTCGCGTTCTATGAGCGGGCGCGCAAGGCCTATTGCGTGATCGCCACCGGCGAAGCACGCGGTTATGGCTGCTTCGTGTTGACAAAGGGTGTCCTGCTCGCGCCGGATGCGCCGCAGCAATAGCATCTCACCCTCGCCACGGCGACGAAATTTATGAGCTTCTCGATAGACAGTCTCGATCATCTCGTTCTGAACGTCGCCGACGTGGAAGCCAGCGCGGCCTGGTATGCTCGAATACTCGGCATGCGGCGCATCGAGTTCGAGTCGCGTACCGGCACGCGCGTGGCGATGACTTACGGCAATCAGAAGATCAACTTGCGTCCGGCGGATGCGGACACGGTCGCGTGGTTCACCGGGCGCGAGCCGGTGCCGGGCAGCGCCGATCTATGCTTTATCACCACCGCGAGTTCCGCTGAGGTCAAAGCGCATTGGCTCGCTCAGGGTGTCGAGATAGAGGCCGGCCCGGTTGAGCGCGACGGCGCGCGCGGCAAGATGACGTCGGTGTATTGCCGTGATCCGGACGGCAATCTGATCGAGGTCGCGACCTATCCTCGCGCCTGAGCACGGCGGCGATACCGGCCACGCCGTGCAAAATCGGGCACTCGCCGAGCGCCTGGACACTTTTTCCTTCCCTTGAGACGGTGCGAATTGCGCTGTCCACACCGGCCCGCGCTTGGAAAAGGCGGGCGATGCACATATCCTCAGATGCAAAGCAGGGAACTGCGGCGGCCTGAGCGGGTCTGCTGCTTATTCATTTATAGGAGCTTCTCATGACGCGTCCCGTCGATTCCGGCGTCATCCTCATCGCGCGTATCGCCCTTGCCGTGCTGTTTTTGTGGGGTGGTGTGATGAAACTGCTGGGCTATGCGGGTTTCGTCGGCTATCTGCATTCCAAGGGTGTGCCGTTCGTACAGGTCGCCGCGCCGATTGCAACCGTGGTCGAGGCACTCGGCGGTCTGCTGCTGATCGTCGGCTTCAAGATCCGTCCGCTCGCGCTCATCATGGCTGTCTACACCGTGGCAACCGCGGTGCTGGGCCACGATTTCTGGAATATGACCGATCCCGCTTTGCAGCGCGATATGGTGATCCACTTCTGGAAAAACATCGGTATCGCCGGCGGTTTTCTGCTGTTGTTCGTGACCGGAGCGGGCCGTATCAGTATCGACGGCGCGCGTTCGCCCCGCAGCGGACTGAATCTCTGATCATGCAGTTGAGGGAGTCCGTGCCGGTTGCTTGTGATTCTGGTTGTAGTCAAGGGAGCAAATAATGATTCAAAGTTTTGAGCAAACCATTGGTGGCAAGGTCACGCAGTTATGTGCGAGTCTCGGCGAAGGACCGACACCGCATCGCGTCATCATCAGCCTTGCCGACTCAGCGAAAACATTGGTGGTTCTGGATGCATCCGGTCTGATCGGCACGATCAAGGCCGAAATCGAACAGCCGGACAAGCTGATCGCCGACGCAATCGTCAAGGCGCAAAACGAAGGACTGATCGAGCGCGCGATCGACACCGGCACGATTCAGGAAGCGTCGCTGTAAGCTGTGCAGCGGTAGAGCGAGTTTTATCGCGCACTGCTCGTGCCGTATTGGCGTCAAACAAGACCCCCGCGATGCTTACGCTCCGCGGGGGTCTTTTTTCGCACTCACGATGAAACGACGTGACACGCTAAGAGTGGTTCGGTGGTTCGGTGGTTCGGTGGTTCGGTGGTTCGGTGGTTCGGTGGTTCGACGATTCGCGGTTCGCAGTTTGGGAATTTGCGGTTCACCGGTTCACCGATTCACCGATTCGCGCCGGCCAACGCGATGAGACGATCAGCGCGACTCTGGAACCTGCCTGCCCCCAATCTTGTGCGGCTTCGGAGACGATGCGTGCGGCTCCGGATGCACAAGGCAGGCCATTACGCCACCGGCCACCAGCAGACCGACCGAGATGGCCGTCGCGGCCTGCATGCCCGAGACGATCTGCGTGGCGGCGGCACCGCTCGCCAACGCGCCGAACGCGGCTACACCCACCGCGCCGCCTGCTTGCCGGGCGGTATTGAGCACGGCGGACGCAATGCCCGCGCGCTCTGCTTCGACGGAGGCCAGCACGGCGGTCGTCATCGCCGGGACAGCAAGGCCCATTCCCGAGGGAATCAGCAGGAACGGCAGCAGCAGGCCGGCAAGCGGCGTAGACGCATCGACGAAATGCAGCAGGCCATACCCGAGTCCCGCGGTGATTGCGCCGGCGATCATTGGCACACGTACGCCGAAGCGCCCGACCACCCAGCCGCTCGCCACGTTCGAGAGCAGAAATCCGCCCGTCAGCGGCAGGAAGGCGAGGCCCGCCTGCAGTGGGGTATCTCCACGTACGCGTTGCAAATACAGACTCAGTACGAACACCATGCCGTAGTACGTCAGATTCACGCAGATGCCGAACAGCACCGCCGCGTTGAACGTGCGCTTGCTGAATAGCGAGAGCGGCAGCATCGGCGCCGCGACGCGTGCTTCCACGGCGATAAAGCTACCTGTTGCGATGAGCGCGGCTATGAACCCGCCGGCTACCAGCGGATGGTTCAGCCCCAGCGGCCGCAATTCGATCACGGCGGCCACGAAGGCGGTGAGCGCGACGATCGCAAGGGCCTGACCGCTCAGATCGATGCCACGCGGGATTGCTTTGGCGGTAGTCGACGCGGTTGTTGTGCTTCTAGCCGTAGTTGTCGCGCCAGTGTCCGCCGTCATCACAGTCCCCGTGCGGGTTCCAGTCCCAGTTCCAGTTCCAGTTCCAGTCGTAGTTGTAGTTGTAGTTGTAGCAGGAGCAGGAGCAGGAGCAGGAGCAGGAGCAGGAGCAGGAGCAGGAGCAGGAGCAGGAGCCGACTCTCGCGCGTCTTTCCGCGCGGATCCAGGCCGTGGCACCCAGAGCAGCGTTGCCAGGAAACCAGCTACGCAAATCGGCAGATTGACAAGAAAGATGCTGCGCCAACCGAACGCCGCAATCAGCAGACCGCCGACCACCGGTCCGGCCGCGATCGAAATCGCGCCCGCAGCGGTCCATAGCCCGACTGCGCGCGCCCGTAGCTTCGGATCGTGGCCGTAGGACCGGTTGAGCAGCGCCAGCGAGTTCGGCAACATGGCGGCGGCGCCAATGCCCTGTACCGCGCGCGCCGCGACCAGCATGGTGGCATCGAGCGCCAATCCGCAGGCGAGCGATGCGAGCGCGAACAGCACGATGCCGGCCGCGTACATGCGTCGCGTGCCGAGCCGGTCGCCGAGCGCGCCCGCCGACAGCATCAACACGGCGAAAGCGAGCGTGTACGCGTCGACGACCCATTGCAGCCCCGCGACATTCGCATGCAGGTCCGCACCGATCTTAGGCAGCGCGATGTTGACGATAGTCACGTCGAGTTGCGTGACGACGAAGCCCACGCTGACCGTCGCGAGAATGCGGCCGAGGGCGGGTGAGCGGGAAGTATTGGATGAGTTCATGAGAAACATCGTAGGCCGATGCAGCGCACGATGTTTCGATCCGGCGTGAAGTATGGATGTCGCCGAACCAGCCAGGGAGGCGGGGCATAAAGCCGATGCAAACAACCGATGCAAACAACGAACGGCGCACCAGGCGGTGCGCCATTGCGAAACAGCTCGATTAGCGCGTTTGCGGCGCGTCTTTGATAAACAGCGTAGTCAATGCGCCGACAATGCAGATCGCGCCGACATACAGGGGCGCCGCCATCGGGTTCGATTTCATCATCAGTGAAACGGCGATTGGCGTCAGGCCGCCGAACACCGCGTAGGCGACGTTATACGAGAACGAGATACCCGAGAATCGCACGACGGGCGGGAACGCCTTGACCAGCACGAACGGAATCGCGCCGATCACGCCGACGAAAAGCCCGGCCACGGCGTACAGCGGCACCAGTGCCGATGTATCGACCGCGAGCTGCTGGAACATCACGTAGTACGTCACGGCCAATGCCAGGCCGCCGATGAAAATCGTGCGTCCCGCGCCGATCCGGCCGGCGATCGAACCCGCCATCACGCAACCGATCGTCAGGCACAGCGTCGCCACGCAGTTCGCCAGCAACGCGGTGGCCGGCGCGATATGAAACTGCTTCTGCAGCAGCGTCGGCGTCATCAGAATCACTACGACGATCGCGGCCGACAGCATCCACGTCAGCAGCATCGACACGATCACGGCGCGGCCATGGTCGCGCAACACAGCCTTGAGCGGCACTTCCGCGGCGATGGCCTTGCGTTGCTTGAGCTCGGCGAACACCGGCGTCTCATGCAGCCAGCGGCGCAGATAAACCGAGAACATGCCGAACACGCCGCCCACCAGGAACGGAATGCGCCAGGCGTAAGCGGAGATTTCCGCGGGCACGAAGTTGCGATTCACCGCCGATGCGATCAGCGAGCCGAGCAGGATGCCCGCCGTGAGGCCGGCCGTCAGCGTGCCGCACGCGTAGCCGACGTGCCGCTGCGGCACGTGTTCGGAGACGAATACCCAGGCGCCCGGCACTTCCCCGCCGACCGCCGCGCCCTGCATCACGCGGAACAGCAGCAGCAATACCGGGGCCATCACGCCGATGCTGGCGTAGGTGGGCAGCAGACCCATCATCAGCGTCGGCACCGACATCAGCAGCACGCTCAGCGTGAACATGCGCTTGCGGCCGAACAGGTCGCCGAAGTGCGCCATGATGATGCCGCCGAGCGGCCGTGCCAGGTAGCCCGCCGCGAAGATGCCGAAGGTCTGCACCTGACGCAGCCAGTCCGGCATCGCGGCGGGGAAGAACAACTGGCCGATCGCCGGCGCAAAGAATACGAAGATGATGAAGTCGTAAAACTCCAGCGCCCCGCCGAGCGCGGCGAGGCCGAGAGTCTTGTAGTCGCTTCGCCCAAGAGGACGTGGGGTGACAGCCTGCGCTCCACCCAGATTTGTCGCTTGCATTGCTTGTATCTTGTCTTGAATTGGAAACCACACGTAGCGCGTGGAAATACGGCGGTCGTCAGGCGAGAAGTGTGGCAAGCGCTGGGTAGAGCACGGGACACCGGCGCGCCGGCCCGGGTAGGGCAGGCACGATGACGACAGGCGCCGGGCGGGGATTTTACAGGATGAAAGCCGTTTGCTTCGGGAAGTGCTTAATTAGATTGGAAAAAGTTCCTTAGGACGTGTCGTTTTGATGATGTGCTGGGGCGCAGTGATTGCGTGCCGTGCGAGCCGTCGCGCTCGAGTGTAGGAATGGTGCGCCCGCCTGTCGGAGTGGGGCGATTGGTACGCAAATTAGGAATGCTCCTATGGGATGGCCGGGGCGTCCCTCTGAGAATCGCGTCCAAGCTATCAGTTAAGAGTCATCTCATGCGCATTGCCATTCTTCAGCGTGACCCCGTCATGCGTCAGTCGATCGAAAAGATCCTTATGGGCGCCAGCCATACCTGCATGGCCTACGACGACGGTTTGACCATGTCGAAAGCGCTCGCCCGCTCCACCGTCGATCTGCTGATACTGGACTGGCAAGGCACGCGCCTGTCCGGCGCCGAGGTCCTGCGATCGGTGCGCGCCGTCGGCGGCGACCGGCTGCCGGTCGTGTTCGCATCGGCGGAGACGTCGGAGGAGAGCGTGGTGCGCGCCTTTGCCAGCGGGGCCGACGACTATGTTTCGCTGCCGTTGCGGCCGGGCGAGTTCCGCGAGCGCATCGCGGCGTTGCTGCGCCGCGCCTATCCGGACCGTTTTAGCAGCGCGAGCTTCGACGTGGGCCCCTACCATTTCGACACGCATCGCCAGCTCGTCATGCTGCGCGGCCAGCCGGTGCAGCTATCGGGTACGCAATACCGGTTGGCGTCGTTGTTCTTTTCCAATATCGGCCGCGTCATGTCGCGCGACCATATTTTCGCGATGGTGTGGGGCCGTGAATTTCGCGAGTTCACCCGCACGATCGACAGCCATGTGTCGCGCCTGCGTTTGCTGCTTGAGATCGAGCCGCAGAACGACTTCCGGCTGCAACCCGTTTACAAGAGCGGCTATCGGCTGCTGCATTTGCGGCAAGGTGAAGCGGCCGCGGAGCAGCAGGCGGCCTGACAAACCGGCACATCACCGGCCGCGCCGCGGCCGGGAGCGGTTACCCATCATCGTGCCGCAACTCAGACCTGCGGCAGCGCCGGCCGGGTTTCAATCGACTGGCGAATCAACGCTTCCACCGATTTGCGTTCGTCGCCGGCCAACGGAAGGCGCGGCGGCCGCACCGGCTCCGTACCAAGCCCGACGATCGTTTCGGCCAGCTTGATGTTCTGCACCAGCTTCGACGAGACGTCGAGCGCGAGCAGGGGCGCGAACCAGCGATAGATCGCCCGCGCTTCTTCAAGACGGCCGGCCTTCAGCAACTTGTAAATCACCACCGTCTCACGCGGAAACGCGCACACGAGACCGGCCACCCAGCCATGCGCACCCATCAGGATCGCTTCCATCGCGAGGTTGTCGACGCCGCACAAGATCGCGAAGCGGTCGCCGACCACGTTGATCAGATCGGTCACGCGCCGCACATCGCCGCATGATTCCTTGATCGCGACGATCTTCTTTTCATCGGCGATTTCCGCGAACATTTCGGGCGTCATGTCGACGCCATAGGCCAGCGGATTGTTATAGATCATCAGCGGCAACGCGCTGGCATCGGCGACGCTGCGAAAGTGATGCAGCGTTTCGCGCCGGTCCGACAGATAGCGCAACCCGGGCAGCACCATAAAACCGGCTGCGCCATGCCGGCTGCCGGCTTCGGCCTGGCGGCAGGCATCGAGCGTGCTGTTTTCGGCGATGGTCAGCAAAACCGGCACGCGTCCGCGCGATGCCTCGACCGCGATGTCGAGCACTTGCAGCTTTTCGTCCAGCGAGAGCGTCGACGCTTCGCCGAGCGACCCGCACACGATGATGCCGTCCACGCCCGCGTCGATCTGCGCCTCGATATTCTTGCCGGTCCATTCGCGGTCTATGCTGAAATCCGCGTGGAATTTGGTGGTGACCGCAGGTAATACGCCTTCCCAGATATGCGCCACGACTGCTCTCCTGATTGTGATGTGTCGAAGCGCAGTGTAAGCAGGGAAAATGCCGCCGTCTTGCGCGATTCGCGCGTGGTGGATGACGATTTCGGCATAGCGGTTATGCCGGTAAGCCAAGCAAGCTTGGGTGGGCCGACTATTTCAAGACAAAACGCAAACGGCGTTGAAGTTGTATGGAGCGGGTCGCGCGTGCGCATCTGAGTCCGGCCGACGTACGTTGTTCAGCCGTAGACTTTGCCTGTTTTCCGGGATCCACGCGTGAATATGCGGGCGTAAATATTGTGCTGAAATCGTCACAATCCACGCGTAAGCACACCAAGACTCCGAGGCCCGGCCTTCCTACCATGTGCATTATGAAAACCCTAGACATTATCGACTCGCACACCGGCGGTGAACCGACCCGCCTGGTGGTGTCGGGTGGCCCGGCGCTCGGCGGCGGCACGCTGGCGCAGCGTCTCGACGTGTTTCGCACGCATTTCGACGACTGGCGCGCCGGCATCGTCACCGAACCGCGCGGCTCGGACGTGGTGGTCGGCGGGCTGCTGTGCGAGCCGGACGACCCGGCGTGCGCGGCCGGCGTGATTTTCTTCAACAATGTCGGCTATCTCGGCATGTGCGGGCATGGCACGATCGGCCTCGTCGTCTCGCTCGCGCACATGGGGCGGATCGGGCCAGGGCGTCATCGGATCGAGACGCCGGTCGGCGTCGTCGAAGCAACGCTCAACGAGGACGGCAGTGTGGCGGTGCGCAACGTGCCGGCTTATCGCTACCGGCAGGGCGTGCAGGTGAGCGTGCCGGGCTACGGCATGTTGAATGGCGATATCGCCTGGGGCGGCAACTGGTTCTTTCTCGTCGCCGAGCACGGGCGCACGCTGGAGGCAGCGGGTATCGCCGAGTTGACCACGTTCAGTGCGGCCATCCGCGACGCGCTGATCGCGCAGCGCATCACCGGCGCGGACGGCGCCTTGATCGACCACATCGAACTCTTTGGACCCGGCTCGCGCGACGGCATCGACAGCCGCAGCTTCGTGCTGTGTCCCGGCAACGCGTACGACCGCTCGCCGTGCGGTACCGGCACGAGCGCGAAAATCGCCTGCCTCGCCGCCGACGGCAAGCTGGCCGAAGGCGCCGTGTGGCGGCAGGAGAGCATCATCGGCAGCGTGTTCGAGGCGAGCTATCGCGATGCCGGCGACGGCGTTTCGGTGATCCCGACCATCACCGGTCACGCGCACATCATGGCCGAAGGGCGTTTGTGTTTCGACGAGCGCGACCCGTTCGCGTGGGGCATCCGCACGGCATGATCGCGGACGCGCTGATCATCGGCGCCGGCATCGTCGGCGCGGCTTGCGCGGCGGAGCTGGCCGCGCTCGGCATGCGGGTCGAGGTACTCGACGCGCAGGGCATCGGCGGCGGCGCAACGGCGGCGGGCATGGGCCACATCGTCGTGATGAACGACTCGCCCGCGGAATTTGCATTGAGCCGCTATTCACGCGACTTGTGGCTGGCGCTCGCGCCACAACTGCGCACGCGCGACGCGTTCGCGCGTTGCGGCACGCTATGGGTCGCCGCCGACGATGAAGAGTGGCAAGCCGCCCGCACCATGCATGCCGCGTTCGAAGCACAGGGTGTCTCGGCACAACTGCTCGACGCGGCTGCGTTGCGGGCGTGCGAGCCGGCGCTGGCGGCATCGATGGCGGGCGGCTTGCGGATCGAGCACGACAGCGTCGTGTATGCGCCCACCGTTGCCGAGTGGCTGCTGACACAATCCTCAGGAGTCTCGAATATTCGTGTTCGGCTCGGCACACGGGCTGCCTCAGTCGATGCTGATGGCGTGACGCTTGCCGATGGCGAACGCATCGGCGCCGCGCATGTGATCGTCGCGAATGGTTTGGGCGCTCAGCAACTGCTGCGCTCGCTGCCGTTGCAGCCGAAGAAAGGGCATCTGCTGATCACGGACCGTTACCCCGAACTCATTCGCCATCAACTGCTCGAACTGGGCTACATCAAGAGCGCGCATCACGCGCTCGGCACCTCGGTGGCATTCAATGCGCAGCCGCGTCCAACCGGCCAACTGCTGATCGGGTCTTCGCGCCAGTTCGATACGACCGATCCTGTCGTCGACATGCCGGTGCTCGCGCAGATGTTGCAGCGCGCGGCGCACTATCTGCCGGTGCTGCCGACGCTCAATGGCATCCGCGCGTGGACCGGCTTTCGTGCAGCGTCGCCCGATGGTTTGCCGTTGATCGGTCCGGCCGGCGATTTTTCGCCCGGCGTGTGGCTCGCGGTGGGGCACGAAGGCCTTGGCGTGACGACCTCGCTCGCAACCGCAAAGTTGCTTGCCGCGCAAATCACTGGGAGCGTCGCGCCGATTCCGGTCGAGCCGTACTTGCCGGTTCGTTTTGCGCAAAAGGTGGCTCATGACTAGCGCCAATGCAGTACGTCTTCACTTGACGATCGACGGTAGAAGCGTCGCGGTCGAGGCGGGCACGACTGTGGCTGCGGCGCTCGTCATTGCGGGTGTGAGCGGCACGCGGACGTCGGTGAGCGGCCAGCCGCGCGCAGCACTGTGCGGGATGGGTGTGTGCCAGGAGTGCCGCGTCACGATCGACGGCCGGGCCCATGCGTTGGCGTGCCAGACGCTTTGCCGCGAGGGGCAGGTGGTTTGCACGACTTTCGCTGCGGCTACGGCTACGGTGACTAACGCGGCCTACGTATCCAACGCTACCAACGCGACGAGCGAATCCAGCGAATCCAGCGAATCCAGCGAATCCAGCGCAAACGGCGCAAACGGCGCAAACGCCACCACCACCACAGGCCCGCGATGAATCAGCACTTCGATATCGTCATCGTGGGCGCCGGTCCAGCCGGGTTGAACGCCGCACAGGCAGCGGCACGCGAGGGCGCTACGGTCGCGCTGCTCGACGACAATCCGCGCGCCGGTGGCCAAATCTGGCGGCAAGGTCCTGGCCATTCGCCGCAAGCGCCGCTGCAAGGCCTGCTCGCTGCCTTGAAGACGCGAACCAACATCACCCTTTTTCCGTCGACTCGCGTGATTGCGCCGATGAATCCACGCGGTTTGCTGCTTGAATCGGCCGAACATGGTGGCTTGTCGATCACCTACGACAAGTTGATCCTCGCGACCGGCGCGCGCGAGCGTCTATTGCCGTTCCCCGGCTGGACGCTGCCCGGCGTGACCGGTGCGGGCGCACTGCAGGCGCTCATCAAAGGCGGCATGCCGGTGCGTGGCGAACGGATCGTGATTGCAGGCAGCGGTCCTTTGCTGATCGCCGCGCTTGCCACCGCACGTGCTGCCGGGGCGCAGGTGGTAGCGGTCGTGGAGCAGGCTTCGGCGCTCGAGGTCGCCCGATTCGGCATCTCCCTGTTGGCCGAACCAGCGAAGTTGCGACAAGCCGTTGCCATGACGCGCGGCTTCGCGGGCGTGCGTTACTGGACCGGCAGCATGGTGCAGCAAGCTGCTGGCGATGGCCGCGTCGAGTGCGTGATTATCCGGCGAGGTCAACGCGTGTCGACGCTCGACTGCGACCGCATCGCGTGCGGTTATGGACTCGTGCCGAACATCACGCTTGCGCAGGCGCTCGGCTGTGCGATCAGCGAAGCGGGCGAGATCGTCGTCGACGGTGAGCAGCGGACTTCGATCGACGGCGTGCTGGCGGCAGGCGAATGCACGGGTGTCGGCGGCGCGGAACTGGCAGGTGTGGAAGGCGAGATCGCGGGCCTGTTCGCGAGCGGAGCTTCAGCAAGCCACACCGCGCTGGATTCGCAACGAGCGCGATGGCGGCGCTTCGGTCGGCGCGTCGAAACGGCCTTTGCCTTGCAGGCCGCCGCGCGTACGCCGCCCGACGATGCCACGCTGCTTTGCCGCTGCGAAGATGTCAGCGTCGGCGAAGTGCGCGCCTATCCGGATTGGCGCGAGGCGAAGCTGCATACCCGCTGCGGAATGGGCGCATGCCAGGGACGAATCTGCGGCGCCGCGGCCGGCCTGTATTTCGGCTGGAGCGCTGCGATGCCGCGCCCGCCGTTCAGCCCGGCGCAAATCGGCACGTTGATGGCGGCGAGCGGCGAGCAGCCGCCGGCTGAATGACGCCGGTATCGACGGCACGCAGGGTGGATATTGTCAGCGGCTGCTCGGCCCTATAATCGACCGCAGGCGCTACGTCGCGTAATGCGCAGGTGAAATACCGACACACGTATGGCAACGGCAAACGCGTCGGCGAATGTTCGAGTAAAGCTACCGGCAACCGCACGGGCGAGTGTCCCGACAAAGCACGGATTCACCAACGAACGCATAACCGCAACCGCAACCGCAACCGCAACCGCAACGACCACGGAACCCGCACGATGAACACGCTGGCTCATCCGCTCGAACCGGACGACGCAACGTTGTCCGGCATGCTGTCGCATTTCACGCTGCTCGAGCCCGTGTTCGACGCGATGCCGGACGTCGTGTTCTTCGTCAAGGACGCGCATGCCCGCTATGCGCTGGTCAATCGCACGCTGGCTTCGCGCTGCGGCTTCAAGGAAAAGACCGCGTTGCTCGGCAAGACCGCCGAGGACGTCTTCCCGCGCCGCTTCGGCCGCATCTATACCGCGCAGGACGAAGCGATCATCAACGTCGGCAGCCAGATGATCGATCAACTGGAACTGCATCTGTATCCCGGACGTCAGCCGGGTTGGTGCCTGACCTGCAAGCAGCCGTTGCGTGATCCGGCGGGCAAAGTGGTCGGCCTCGCCGGCATTTCCCGCGACCTGAAAGCGGACGAAAGCAGTCATCCCGCCTACAGCCGGCTGGCCGCCGTGGTGCAGTCCATCCAGGATAACTACGTGCAGCCGCTGAATCTGAAACAGCTCGCCGCGATGGCGGATATGTCGGTGGCGCAGCTGGAGCGCTATTTTCATAAAGTGTTTCATTTGACGCCGCGCCAGGTGTTGCTGAAAACGCGGCTGGACGCGGCCACTGCGCTGCTGGTTTCGCACGACAAGGTCACCGACGTCGCCGCGCTCTGCGGCTACACCGACCACAGCGCCTTTACGCGCCAATTCAAGGCGACCGTCGGCGTCACGCCGACCGAGTACCGGATGCTGCTGCACGGAACCTCGCGAAGCTGAGCTGCCCGCACATGGCTCGTCGCAAGCATCATTACTACGTCTATGTCGTCGCGCTGGACGACAAGGTCTGGAACGAGGCGCGCTTTCGTCGCGCGAATCCGGATTACCGGTTCGACAAGCCTTGCGTGTACGTGGGAATGACGGGACTGGACCCGGATCTGAGATTCGACCGGCACAAGGCCGGCATTCAGGCAAATCGCTATGTGCGCGATTACGGCCTGCGTCTCATGCCCGAGTTGTATGAAGTGTTCAATCCCATGCCTTACCGCGGCGCACAGGATATGGAAGTGGAGTTGGGGATTGGACTACGCGAAGCGGGATACGGCGTATGGCAGGCGTAACTAAAATGTAAAACGCGCATGTAAAACGCGCGTTATTTCACGCCCAGCCCGCGCAGCACTGCATTGCCTTCAGGCGTCAGACGGATATGCGAGCCGCCAGCGTCGCCGGAGACCGTTTCGATCAAGCCGGCTTCGTGAAGCTGCGGAATCTCGGGTTTCGCGGATGCGTCGATCGGTGCGTGCAGCAACAGCAGCAACGTCGCCAATTCATGGTGGCTCAGCAGACGGCGCAGAATTGTGGGCCGCTTCGCCGGTGCCGGCGTGTCATTCGTGTTGTGGTCGGGCTGGTTCATGGAGCGCACCTTGTGCGGGATAGTGTCGAACGGATCATGCTGATGAAGTCTTAAACGATTCTTAAGACCCATTGTCCTGTAACACAGTGACACGAAGATGGCACCGGAACAAGTTACCGATCGTTACACTTAGGCAATTGTTACTCTAGTTCGCCTCACGGTGCGCAGGTTTTACTTGCTGACTCGATCCAGAGATTGTTCACGTGGCGCTTGCCCGCATAGAAACGGTAAGTTGTCGCGCCATTGTCGCTGCGCACCTTAACGATATTCGAATCGCCGAAGTCAAGCATCTGGCCTTGCGGAATTGCCGTGGACTTGAACGCCGCGTTGTGGCTGGTTGCCACTTGCGTCAGGCAGGCAACCACATCGTTGACCGAACGCTGCGTGGTGGTGTCCGTGACCGGTTCACCGGCATCCGGATTCTTCTGGAAGTACGCGCAAGCGCTGAGAAGCAGGGGAACTGACAGGACTACGGCAAACTTCTTCATATCTCTCCTGGCGTTTCATTCGGCCGACGATGCGCGCGGCACCCACATGGGACAGAGTGCGCACGGCGCCGGACCGCGGATTAAGCGCCATTATATCGGTGCGGTGTGCCCGCTTGAGTCGATACAGCACGGGCCGTGCCTGATTTGCTCGAATCCGCCGACCGCCGACCGCCGACCGCCTATTTCCGGCGCTGCGCCTGCGCTGCCAGCCGCACAGCCGCATTGGCTGCGCCATAGCCGTCATAGCCACCGCGCCGTTCGACGATCTCCATGAAGAAACGCTGATCCAGTTGTTCGGTGTAAGCGTGGAAAAACTCGCCGCCGCGTTCGTCCCGGTCGTACAGGATGTTGTACGCGCGCAGTGCCTCGAGCGTTTCGTCCGGCAGCGCATAGCGCGCGGCGAGGTCGTCGTAGTAATTGCGCGGGATGCGCAGCACCGGCAAACCGTCGGCGACAAATTCGGGAATCGCGCTGAAGATGTCGCTGGTGCTGAACGCGACATGGTTCAGGCCCGAGCCATGGTAAGTGTGCAAAGCCTCGGCCACTGCCGTGTGATGGTCCACGGACGCGTTCAGTACGATGCGCACCGACCCGTCACGACTGCGCAGCGCGCGGCTGCGCACCAGCCCGTACGGGTCGGGCACCAGCACGCCCGGCTCGGCCTGGAAGCCGAACGCGGTCCGCAGAAACAAAACCCATGTATCCAGCGAAGGCGCCGGCACCGACAGACAAACGTGGTCGATGCGCGTGAGCGGCCCCACTTCGGTCGGACCGTTGACGTCGGTGAGCACGAAATCGGCTTCGAACAGGGTGGGCTGGTCTGGCGTTTCGTCGACGAAATAGTTCAGGCTGCCGTCAGGCGCCTGCACGGCGGGCAGCACGCGTTCGTTCGGGCCGATCTGGCCGGAGAACGGCGCGTAGCCGAACCCGGCGGCGCGCTCGAACGCCTGATTGGCGTCGTCCACGCGAAACGCCGACGCGCACAGCGACAACCCATGCTGCTGGAAAAAGGCGTTGGCAAACGAATCCGGTTCGGCATTCAGCACGATCGAGGCCGCGCCGTGCTGAAACAGCGTCACATCTTTCGAACGATGCTGGCCTGCCTGCCGGAAGCGCAGCTTGCCGAGCCAATCGACGAGGTGCGCGCGGGTGGTGTGGTCGACCGCGAACTCGAGAAACTGGTAGCCGACGTGCGCGGGCGCAGCGGGCGACTGATAGAGCCCGCCGACCGGTTGCTGCGTGGCTTCGAGCCGTGCGCGAGTCTGTTCTTCGAGGAACAGCAGCGAGCGATGGCCGTCCGCCGCGGTGATCGTAGTCGGCGCGGCGCGAAAACCGTCGTTGAAAATTTCGAGCGAAAGCGGCCCTGTGTAGCCGGTTTTCACGACCTGCGCGGTGAAGCCCGCCAGATCGAAATCGCCCTGGCCCGGGAAGCAGCGGTAGTGGCGGCTCCATTCGAGCACGTCCATGGCGAGTTTCGGCGCATCGGCGATTTGTACGAAGGCAATGCGATCGCCGGGAATCTCGGCGATCCCGTCCACCGTATCGTTTAACGACAGCGTGTGAAAGCTGTCGAGCACAAGCCCAAGATTCGGATGATTCACCGCGTTGACGAGCTTCCACGCATGGCGGTAGGTCTTCACATGCTTGCCCCACGCGAGCGCCTCATAGCCGGCGATCACGCCGGCCGCTCCGGCCGCGCGGGCCAGTTCGCCCAGTTGGTCGGTCATCAGCGAATCGTCGCCGATGGTGTCGGGCGAGACGTTGCTGCACACCAGAATCCGGTCCGTACCCAATTCGTGCATCACGTCGAATTTGCGCTTCGCCCGATCCAGATTGCGTTCGAGGCGCTCCGGGCTCACGCCGTCGAAATCGCGGAATGGCTGGAACAGCATGATCTTCAGCCCGAGATCCTCGGCGATGCGTCGCACGTCGGCGGGAGAGCCGTCGAAATACAGCAGATCGTTCTCGAAGATTTCGACGCCCTCGAAGCCCGCCACCTGAATTGCGGTCAGCTTCTCGACAAGGGTTCCGCTGATCGACACGGTGGCAATCGAACGTTGCATGAACGGCTCCTGCAAAAACAATGAAACGGCTGTTGGGACTACGCGAAGCAGCCGCTGTGACGCACCCGCAAACCTTGTGCTTCGCCATGCTGCAATGCGCAAAATGGTCTAGCTGGTTACCTGCAATGAGAAACACACAAGCTGGAAATGCCCACACTAACCGGAATTCTCGACAGTTTATACAAACTAACTAGATGGTACAAATTCGTATAAACCCCGAATGACGATTGCGGTCAATGCGCGCACACTGCGATCACGTTGTAGAGCCACGGCGCATGCTGTGGCCCGCTTTATGCCTTATTTCTGCAGGAGTGGTTGTCATGAGTTTTGCATCTGTGCTGGTCCTCAACGGACCGAATCTCAACCTGCTCGGCACGCGCGAGCCCGCCATCTATGGCTCGGAAACGCTGGACGACGTCGCGAAACTTTGCAGCGATGCGGGTGAGCGGCTGGACCTGTCGGTCGGCTTCTGCCAATCGAACGCCGAGCATCAACTCATCGACTGGCTGCATGCGGCGCGCGACAAGGTCGACGGCATCGTGATCAATCCGGCGGCTTACACGCATACCTCGGTGGCGATTGCCGACGCGCTCACCGCGATCGAAAAACCCGTCATCGAAGTGCATATTTCGAACGTGCATCGCCGTGAAGCGTTCCGGCATCACTCGTACGTGTCGGCGGTGGCCGAGGCGATCATCATTGGCTGCGGCACGCAAGGCTATGTGCTCGCGCTGGAGCGGATGGCGACCATCCTCAAGAACCGGGCGGCTAAATGAACGCGCAGGTGAACACACAAGCGGCCACGCAAACGGGCGCCGGATCGTTTCTCGTCGGTCTGATCGGCGCGGGTATCGGCGGATCGCTCAGCCCCGCGATGCATGAGGAAGAGGGCAGCAAGCTCGGCCTGCACTATGTGTATCGGCGCATCGATCTGGAAGCGTTGAAGCTCGACCTCACGGCGCTCTCCGATTTGCTCGTCGCCGCCGAACGCATGGGCTACAACGGATTGAACATCACGTATCCGTGCAAGCAGGCTGTGATTCCGCTGCTCGACGAACTCTCCGACGACGCGCGCGCACTCGGCGCAGTCAACACGGTTCTGTTCAAGGACGGCAAGCGTATCGGCCACAACACCGATTGGTCCGGCTTCGCCCGCGCGTTTCAACGCGGCTTGCCTGACGTATCGCTGGAGCGCGTCGTGCAACTGGGCGCGGGCGGCGCGGGTGCAGCGGTCGCACATGCCGCGCTGACCATGGGTGCGCAAACGCTCACGCTATTCGACGTGGACGCCGGGCGCGCCGCATCGCTTGCCGCGGAATTGCAGAAGCGTTTCCCGGCATCGACCGTCAATGCAGGCAACTCGCTGGCCGAATCGCTTGCCGCCGCCAACGGCCTGATTCACGCGACGCCCACCGGTATGGCGAAATTGCCCGGCTTGCCGTTGCCGGCCGAATTGCTGCATCGCGACTTGTGGGTATCGGACATCGTCTATTTCCCGATTCGCACCGCGCTGCTGCAGGCCGCCGAAGAACTCGGCTGTCGCACGTTGAGCGGCGGCGGGATGGCGGTGTATCAGGCGGTCGACGCGATGCGTATCTTCACGGGCCTCGAACCCGACGCCGAGCGCGTTTACACGCACTTCCAGTCCTTGTTGCAACGCCCCTAAGGAAGTCCCAGCCCTGAAGGACGTCCCCTTTCGGAGATGGGGGACGCTAAGCCGGTAGCACGCGAGCCGTACACAACCGGCGCGCAAACCCGGCACACAAACCAGATTGAGGAGACAGAGCGATATGCCGCAACCTATTCATTCCACACCCGCCGGCGGGACAAGCCAGGCGAATGCCGCGGCGAGCACCGTGCGTCGCTCGAAAGCCCGCTATCAGGTCCTCGGGCTACTGGCCGTCGGCACGATGATCAATTATCTGGACCGCACGGTGCTCGGCATCGCGGCGCCGCAGCTGACCAAAGAACTCGGCATCAACGCCGCGCTGATGGGACTGCTGTTTTCCGTGTTCTCGTGGAGCTATGTGGCCTCGCAAATTCCGGGCGGTCTCTTTCTCGACCGCTTTGGCAGCAAGCTCACGTATTTCCTGTCGATGACGTTCTGGTCGCTCTGCACGCTCGCGCAAGGGCTCGTGCATGGCATCGGCGCGTTGTTCGTGTTCCGGCTCGGCCTCGGCGTCTCGGAAGCGCCGTGCTTTCCGACCAATAGCCGCGTGGTGGCCACCTGGTTTCCGCAGAGCGAACGCGCGATGGCGACCGGCACGTACACTGTCGGCGAATATATCGGCCTCGCGTTTTTCAGCCCGTTTCTGTTCATGTTGATGGGCACGTTCGGCTGGCGTTCGCTGTTCTACGTAGTGGGCGGCGTGGGTCTCGTGTTCGGCGTGATCTGGTGGATGTTCTATCGCGAGCCGCGCGATCATCCGTCCGCCAATCAGGCGGAGCTCGACTATATCGAAGCAGGCGGCGGTCTGACGCATAGCAGGAAGGACGCTGAATCTTCCGGCGCGGCTGGTACGGCGGCTGCAAGTGCCAGGAGCGGCTTCGAATGGCGCACCATCGGACGCCTGCTCAAGCATCGTCAGCTCACGGGGATCTGTCTCGGCCAGTTCGCCGGCAATTCGACGCTGGTGTTCTTCCTCACGTGGTTCCCCACGTATCTCGCCACCGAACGCCATATGGCATGGCTGAAGATCGGCTTCTTCGCGATCATGCCGTTCATTGCCGCGTCGATCGGTGTGATGTTCGGCGGCCTCTTCTCCGATTGGCTGCTGCGTCGCGGCAAGTCGGCGAATGTGGCGCGCAAGCTGCCGATCATCGCCGGCCTGCTGCTCGCGTCGACGATCATTCTCGCCAACTATGTCGAGAGCAACGTGGTGGTGATCGCGATTCTGTCGGTGGCGTTTTTCGCCCAGGGGATGGCGGCGCTGGGCTGGACGCTGGTCTCGGACATTGCGCCCGAAGGCCTGCTCGGCGTGACCGGCGGCATCTTCAACTTTGCCGCCAATCTGGCCGGTATCGTCACGCCGCTGGTGGTGGGTTTCATCGTCGCGGCAACCGGCTCGTTTGTCGGCGCGCTGGTGTTCATCGGCGCGGTTGCGTTGATCGGCGCGCTGTCGTACATCTTTATCGTCGGCGATATCAAGCGGATCGTGCTGGTGGATTGAGCCGCGCGGCTTGATCGAATAGCTTGCGCAAAAAAAGCGGGACCTGGTGTTAGCCAGGTCCCGCTTTTTCGTTTCAGGCTCGTTTCAGGTTCGTCTCAAGCCGCGCCTCAGTCTTCCTTGCGCACGAAACGCAGCACGGCGTCGACGATCATCGCGCGATGACGCGCACGCAGGCGCGGGTGCGACGGATCGCGGCCGAACGCCGTACCGAAGGTATGGCGATTGCCGATGCGGTGAAAGCACAGCGAGCTGATCATCAGGTGCAGGTCGATCGCATCGACGTCGCTGCGGAACAGTCCTGCCGCGATGCCGCGCGAGAGCAGATCTTCGATCGTATGAATAACGGTGACGTTGCGGCCTTTGAAGCTCTTCACCTGCTCGACGTATTTCGCGCCGTTGATATTCTCGATCGTGATGAGGCGGACGAAATCGCGCTGACGGTCGTGATAGTCGAACGTGAACTCGACCAGCGCGCGCATGCCCTCGACCGGATCGAGTTCGCTGACGTGCAGATCCTGTTCGAGCGCGCGAATGTCGCCGTACACTTTTTCCAGCACCGCCTGGTACAACCCTTCCTTGCTGCCGAAGTAGTAGTACAGCATGCGCTTGGTGGTGTTCGTGCGCTCCGCGATCGCGTCGACGCGTGCGCCGGTCAATCCCATCGCGGAGAACTCCTGCGTCGCGACGTCGAGGATGTTGCGCTTCGTCTGTTCGGGATCGTACTTACGTCGGGCGTCGGTACGCGGAGCGTTGGACGCGGTGCCGTTGGTATCAGGCTCGGCGGCCTTGCTTCCCTTTTTCATTGTGTATTCGAGCGGCAGTGACGGCGCATTCTAGCATGGCAAAACCTGCCTCCGGAGCAGGTCACGGGCATAAGCGGCGGCGTATTGCGCGGCGCATCGAGTAGCGTCACGGCGGATGGCATCAAGGCGTCGGCCGGGCCGGGGAGCGCCGGGCGGCGAGTGCGTCACGCGTCTGCATGACGGTGTAGGTGAGTTGCGCGGCCGCGAGGCCGAGCGCGCCGTAGGCCGGCGTCAGGCCGAAGGCCGCGAACGCGTCGGGCACCGGCCGTTCGCCGGAGATGGCCGCCGCCAATAATTCGCCTGAGACGGTGGTGGGCGCCATGCCGTGACCGCCGAAGCCGACCGCGTACCAGACGCCGTCGGCGCTGCGGCCGATTTGCGGCATCTTGTGCCGCGCGTAGCTCATCAGGCCGCCCCAGGCGTGTTCGATACGCACGCCGTGTAGCTGCGGATAGACTTTCAGCAGATCGCGCCGTAACAGCCGCGCGATGACGTCGGGAGCGCGGTCGCGAACCGAGATGCGGCCGCCCCACAGGATACGGGTGTCGGGTAGCGGGCGGTAATAATCGAAGGCGAAGCGGGTGTCGTAGACCGCGGCGCGGGTGTCCATCGCCTCTTTCAGGCGTGCGCCGAGCGGCTCGGTGGCCATCACGTAGGTGGCGATCGGCAGCACCGCGCGTTCGACTCGTGCGTAGACGTTGCGGGCGTAGCCGCCGCCTGCCATCACGACGTGGCGTGCTTCGAGCGCGCCGTGCGGCGTATGCACCACGAACCCGGCGCCTTCAGGCCGGGTGTCGATGCGTTGGACGCCATTGCGCCGTGCGCCGTCGTGCCGGGCGCCGATGCGCCGGGCGCCGTCGCGCTGCAAGCGCACAACCGGCGATTTTTCGTGAATCTGCACGCCCGCGCTTGCCGCCGCGGCAGCGACGCCGAGCACATATTTCAGCGGATGGAAGTGGAACGCGTTGCGCTCGAACAGACCACCGTGATAGCGGTTCGTCTTCAGTTGCGAGGCGAGCTCCGCGGCCGCAATGGGTTCCCACTCGACGCCGAACGACTCCCGCATCAAACGCCGCTGCGTGTCGAGTCTTGCCGGTTCATCGAACCAGTTGGCGAGGATTACGCCGGCATCGGTCATATCGCAATCGATGCGGTAGCGCTGGATACGTTTGCGCATCAGATCGACGGCGTCGGTTGTCAGCGTATAGAGTTCGCGCGCGCGGGCCGGCCCGAGGGTTTTCAGCAGGTCCGCGCAATCGAGGCTATAACCGCCGAACACAAAACCGCCGTTGCGCCCGGACGCGCCGAAGCCGACCTGCTCGGCTTCGAGCACAGCGATGTCGGCGACGCCGCGTTCGGCGAGTCCCAACGCGGTGGACAAACCCGCGAGGCCCGCGCCGATGATGCAGACGTTGACGCCCCGCCGGCCGGTTAGCGGCGTGTAAGCGGGCGAGTGCCCGGCGGAGCGGTTGACGGTGGCTTCGTAAAAACTTTGCATGGGGGTTAGGGTAACGGCAATGTCGCGCCCACGTCCAGCCATCGCGCGATGACTGCGCAGGGATACCCCAAAAAAAAAGCCGGCATCCGCAACAAAGCGCATGCCGGCCGTCACCTTGCCGCTGGCGCTGTCAGGCAGCATGCCGAGCGGGACCGTGAGAACTTCGGCGATCTCGCTTGTCGTTCTTTTGTAGGCTTCCGGTTGCCCCCGGCAGCTTTGGACTGACCTTAGCCGCCCCAGCGCAACACCAGCGGATCGAGCCGCCGCGCAACTTTCAGCAAGCCTGCACGCGTGGCCGGATGCATCGGCGGCAATGGATGGCGCACCGCGTCCGATCGAATCACGCCGCCTTCTTTCATCAACGCCTTGCACGAGGCGAGGCCGCCCTGGCGGTTTTCGTAGTTGATGAGCGGCAGCCATTGCTGATAATGCGCGGCAGCCGCTTCCGTGTCGCCCGCCGCATAGGCGTCGACGATCAACCGGATGCCGTCCGCGTAACCGCCGCCGGTCATCGAACCGGTTGCGCCCGCATCGAGATCGGCCATCAGCGTGATCGCTTCTTCGCCATCCCACGGACCCACCACGGCGTCGCCGCCCAGCTCGATCAGTTCGCGCAGCTTGTTCGCCGCTTGCGGCACCTCGATCTTGAAGTACGACACGTTCTGCAGTTCACGCGCCATGCGCGCGAGAAATGGCGCCGACAGCGCCGTGCCGCTGACCGGTGCGTCCTGGATCATGATCGGAATCCCGATGGCGTCGGACACCGTGCGATAGAACTCGTAAATACCGCGCTCGCCGATGCGGATCGTCGCGCCGTGATACGGCGGCATGATCATCACCATCGCGGCGCCCGCGGTTTGCGCGCTGCGGCTGCGTTCGGCGCACTGGTGTGAGCTGAAATGCGTGGTCGTGACGATCACCGGCACGCGGCCGGCGACGTGTTCGAGCACGAGGTGCATCAGCGTGTTGCGCTCGTCGTCGGACAGCGCGAATTGCTCTGAGAAGTTCGCCAGAATGCACAGGCCGTTGGAGCCCGCGTCGATCATGAAATCGATGCAACGTTTCTGGCCTTCGAGGTCGAGACGGCCGCTCTCGTCGAAGATGGTCGGGGCGACGGGGAACACGCCGCGCATTGGAACAGGGGTAGGTGTCTGGGTCATGGTGGTGGGCGTTCTGCCGAGGTGAGGTGATGACGTGGCGAGGCGTGGGTTTTTGAATGTCTCCGCCGCTGACTATACGGCGGCGTGCGTGGCGGGTATATTGAATTGTTTCCATCTTGTGATCGCTTTTGCGACTCACCCAGCCGCCGCCCGGCCATCCATGAAAGACACCCTGAACATTCTGCTGTCGAGATTGCGCATGAAGCAGTTGCAATTGCTGATCGCACTCGACGACCACACCTCGCTGCACAAGGCCGCCGGTGCGATGTCGATGACGCAATCGGCTGCGAGCAAGGCGTTGCAGGAGCTGGAGTCGATGTTCGAGGCGCCGCTCTTCGAGCGCTCGAAGAGCGGCATGATTCCGAACCAGTTCGGCCACTGCGTGATCCGCTATGCGCGGCTCGTGGCGACGGATTTGACCGCGCTGTGCCAGGACGTCGCCGAGATCCGCTCGGGGCGCGGCGGGCGTCTCGCGATCGGCGCGATCATGGGCGCGATTCCGGAATGCGTCGTGCCGGCGTTGAACGATCTGCATGCCGGGCAGCCGGGTTTGTCGATTGAAGTGGTGGAAGACACGAGCGCGCGCATGCTGTCGCAACTCGACCAGGGCCGGCTCGATCTGGTGATCGGCCGTGCTGCGGTTGCCGCCGATCCGTCGAAATATCACTATCGTCCGCTGGGAGACGAGCCGTTATCCGTGGTGGTGGGTTACGGCCATCCGCCATTGCCGAGGAAGGAGGTGAAGCTGCGTGACCTGGCCGGCCACCGCTGGGTCATGTATCCGTCACATATGCCGTTGCATGCGTTGCTCGAACGGGAGATGGATCTGGCGGGTCTCGAGATGCCGGACAACCCGATCTCCACCGCCTCTACCTTCGTGACGGTAGCGCTTCTGCAAAGCAGTGCCGATCTGGTTTCGCTCCTGCCGACCGCGATCGCGGAATTGTTCGTGCGGCAGAAAATGTTGCGTTTCGTACCGGTCAAATTAAAGTCGCCTTCGCAAACTTTCGGCGTTGTGACGCGCAAAGGCGGCGTGCTGTCGCCGCCGGCTGAGCAATTCATCGAGTTGCTGCGTGAACGGACAGTGGAGCAGGCGGCGGCGCCGTTGCGGAATCAGGTGATAAAAAAGCAAAAAGCGCAAAAAACCGCCTGAAACAGCGATTCTTCGAATCCCGCAAGACGTCCAATATCTCACGCCGTTCGACGCTCCGCCATGCCCTGCGATTGCGGTGTTGCGGCGGCGACACTCTCGGGTAAATCCGAACCGATTGCACGCTCGCGTTCCGCGCTACACTTGATTGAAGGTGCGCCAGAATCAAGAGCATGGCGCACGCTCGGGGAGAGCAGCCATGAATCGGCCACTGATTCGGTTACCGCTTCGTACGACAGGCACGGCGCCTGTCAGGAAGTGGCTCAAATGGGGGCTGGCAGCGGCTTTTCTGCTTGCGCTGGCTCTCGCGGCCCGTTTTGTTCAGATCGAGATAGAAACCTCGCGATTGCAGGCGCGCTATCTCTCGGAACTGACGCGCGATGTGGGTTTTTCCGTCGCCGATGGTCCAAGTCATTCCATCCGATTCCCTCAGACAGACAAAGGCCCTTACGACAGCCGCCTCGGCTACGCGCTGCTGCCTTCGTTCCAGCAGCGATTGCTTCAACGCGGGTTTGAAATCAGCGCACAGTCGCGTGATTCCGAACGCATGCTGTCGCTGGCGGATGACGGTTTATTCATTCCTTACGCCGAAAAAGATCAGGCGGGGCTGCAACTCTTCGACGGCACCGGCGCGCCGCTCTTTGGCGCCCAATTTCCGGGCCGTATTTATAGCAGCTTCGATTCGATCCCGCCGCTCGTCGTCAATTCGCTGCTGTTTATCGAAGACCGCTATCTGCTCGATCCGGATCAGCCGAACCGCAATCCGGCAATCGACTGGGGGCGCTTTAGCCGGGCGCTAGTCGATCAGGGCGCGCGCGTATTCAACCGCCATCAGTCGACGCCGGGCGGCAGCACGCTCGCCACCCAGATCGAGAAGTTCCGCCATTCGGCGGGTGGGCGCACCGCAACGCCGCCGGAGAAATTGCGGCAAATCGCATCGGCCTCGGTACGCGCCTATCTGAACGGCCCGCAGACCATGCCCGCGCGCCAGCAGATCGTCGTCCACTATCTCAACTCGGTGCCGCTTGCCGCGCAACCGGGCATCGGCGAAATCAATGGGATTGGCGACGGTCTGGCCGCCTGGTACGGTCGCGATTTCAACGACGTCAACCGCATTCTCAAAGCGCCGCCGACTCAGGAAAATCTCGCGGAGCAGGGCGTGGCGTTTCGCCAGGTGCTCTCGCTGATGATCGCGCAACGTGCGCCGTCGTATTTCCTGCACCACGGCTATGCCGAACTTGAACGTCTGACGGATAGCTATTTGCGGCTGTTGGCGAACGGCGGTGTCATCACGAGCGCGCTGCGTGATGCCGCGCTATCCGCGCAAGTGGACCTGCGCCGCGCGCCCAACGCTACGCAGAACGCGGACTCGTTCGTGTCGCGCAAGGCCGTGACGTCGATGCGCTCGCATCTGCTGGCGGCGCTCGGCATTCCGAGTTTCTATGAACTCGACCGGCTCGACTTGCAGGCCAAGGGCACGCTCAATAATGCCGTGCAGCAGGCCGTGAGTGAGCGCCTCGCCGCAGCCGGGACGCGCGACGGCGCGAAAGCCGCGGGGCTGGTCGGCTTTGAAATGCTGCGCGCCTCCGACGATCCGTCGAAAATCGCCTATAGCTTCACGCTGTTCGAACGGCGTGACGGCGCAAACCTCGTGCGCGTGCAAACCGATAGCGTCAACCAGCCATTCGACATCAACTCCGGCGCGCGGCTGAATCTCGGTTCGACCGCAAAAATGCGTACCGTAGTGACGTATTTGCAGATCGTCTCCGATCTGCACACGCGTTATGCTCCGCTGAGCACTGCGGAACTGAAGGCCGTGAAACCCGATCCGAACGACCAGCTCACGCGCTGGGCGCTCGATTATCTGACGCATACCTCGGATCGCTCGCTGCAAGCCATGCTCGATGCGGCCGTGGAACGCAAATACTCGGCGAGTCCGGGCGAAACGTTTTACACGGGCGGCGGCGCGCAGACCTTCAACAACTTCGATTCCGACGACAACAGCCGCATTCTCACAGTGCACCGCGCTTTCCAGCACTCGGTGAATCTGGTGTTCGTGCGGCTGATGCGCGATATCGTCCACTACGAGATGGTGCAGACCACCGGACCGTCGTCGCAATGGTTGGGCGATCCGGCGATCCGCAAAATGTATCTCACGCGTTTCGCCGATCAGGAAAGCCGCGTGTACATGAATCGTTTCTACACGAAGTACCACGGCAAAACATCCGACCAACAGTTGGCCTTGCTGCTGCTCGGTGTGCGTAAATCGCCGCCTAAAGTGGCCACGGTGTTGCGCAGCGTCGCACCGGACGAGTCAAATGCGTGGTTCAACGCGAAGATGCGTGCCGCGTTGAAGAACACGCCGGCTGCCTCCATATTGGACGATGAAGATCTCGCCAATCTGTACGACAAATATGCGATCGACCGCTTCAATCTGAACGATCGCGGCTACATTTCGAGTGTGCATCCGCTGGAACTGTGGACGCTCAACTATCTGCGCACGCATCCCGATGCGACGCTCGACCAGATGCAGAAGGCGAGCCACGACGTGCGTCTTTCGACTTATTCGTGGCTCTTCAAGACCCGCTATCACGCCACCCAGGATCGCCGCATCAAGCGGATGGTCGAACTGCGCGCGTACGATGCGATCGGCAAATCATGGCAGGCGCTCGGTTATCCGTTCGCGACGCTCACGCCTTCGTACGCGGCGGCGATTGGCGCATCGGGAGACCGGCCGGCTGCGCTCGCGCAACTGATCGGCGTGATTACCAATGGCGGCAACAAAGTGCCGACCGAAAGTCTTACGCAACTCGACTTCGCGAAAGACACGCCGTACGAAACGCATTTCCAGCGCGCGGCGGTCGCGCCGCAACAGCAGATATCGCCGGAGATCGCCGGGGTCGTCAAGGGGCTGTTGCGTGATGTCGTATTAGGCGGTACGGCTAAGCGTCTCGCGCAGGGCATGACGTTCCCTGACGGTCAGACACTCGAGGTTTATGGCAAGACCGGCACCGGCGATCAACGCTTCAATGTGTGGGCCAAAGGCGCGCGCCTGATCGAATCGCGCAAGGTGAACCGCAGCGCGACCTTCGTGTTTGCGATGGGAGACCGCTTCTATGGCACGCTGACCGCTTACGTGCATGAACCGTATGCGGCCCGCTACGATTTCACCAGCGCGCTGTCGGTGCAGTTGCTGAAATCGCTCGCACCGGTGTTGCAGCCGTTGCTGAAGAATCCGCCTGCCAAAACTGCTTCCGTTGAGAAGGTGGCTGCACAATGAGCGGTGGGATATCACCGGCAATGACCGCATGATGGTCATGAAGGACCATGACCCGATGAGCAAACGTACGTACGCTGCAAACCCGCGCGAAACAGAAACACAGTTCCGTCTCGACGTCTAATATCCCGCGTCCGTCGCCGGTTTAAGGAACAACTCGTGCACGGGCGCGAAATGCGCGTACAACGGCAGAATAGCGCCGCCCATTGCCCGCGCATCGGCACCGATGGTGCCTTCCAGCAGTTGCGGACGCACCATGCCTTCCCATTCGAAGCGATCGAGCACGCGCTCGGTTCGGCGGATGATTTCGCGGACCAGTTGCCGGTCGAATTCGCCGTCGATCACCACCGCTTCCAGATCGAGCAAGGCCGCCGCATTGGTCAACGTATTGGCGATCGCAGGGCAAGCGGTGTCGAGCCATTGTTCGGTCTGCCGCCAGAGTTCGGGCGACAACGCGCGATGGTCATGCGCGGCGGCAGGCGGCGCGCCCGCATCGCTCAATAGCTGTTCCAGAACGAAGCCGGAAGCCGCGTGCAGCAGTTGCCGCGCCGGTTTGCTCGCGCTACCGTCTCGCAACGGAATTGAGCCGACCGCGCCCGCGTTGCCATGTGGTCCGCCATGCAGGCGGCCGTCGATCACCAGGCCGCCGCCGATAAACGTGCCGACGAACAGATACAGAAAATTGTGAATGCCGCGGCCCTGGCCCATCACGAGTTCGGCCGCGCAGGCCGCGGTGGTGTCTTTGGCGAACTCGACGGGCAAGCCCGTCATCGTCGCGATGCGGCTGCGCAAGTCGATCTCGTGCCACGCTTCCAGGGCTTCCGGCGGCGCGCCGAGAAAGTCACGCCAGCCGCCGAGCCACAACGGCGCCGCGACGCCTACGCCCACCACTTTGTTCGCCTTTGCGCCGAGCGTCTGATTCACGCGCGCCAGTTTGCTTTCGAGGGCAGGGAACAGTGTGCGCGGATCGGGATAGGCATACTCGAATACGTCGCGGCACACCACGTGGCCGGCGAAATCCATCGCCAGCACGTCGAGGCTGCGGCGTCCGACCTTGATGCCGATGGTGTACGCACCCTCCGCACGCAATGCGATCGGCACCGACGGTTGACCGATGCGGCCACGCACGCGCGCCTGCTTCTCGAGCAGGCCGTCGTCGATCAGACGGTCGACGATCATCGACACCGTCTGCATCGAAAGACGCGTGAGACGGCCGACGTCGGCTTTCGGCAGCGGTCCATGCAGGCGGATCGTCTGCAGGACGATTCGTTCGTTGAACTGCCGCATGCCGACCTGATTCGAGCCGACCGTGCGTTTGGCGGGGGAGCGGGTGCCGGTGGTGTCCATCGTCGCGTGCTCCTCAGCGGGATGCGTGCATCATGCAATCGCCTTGACGTCCGCTTCCTTCGCGCCCGTCATGATCGCCACGGCCTCCGACATGTGGATGTCTTTGGTGTTCACCACCGCGGCACGCCGGCCGAGCCGCTGGATATGAATGCGATCCGCGACTTCGAATACGTGCGGCATGTTGTGGCTGATCAGGATCACCGGCAGGCCGCGATCGCGCACGCGGCGGATCAGTTCGAGGACCATATTGCCTTCTTTCACGCCGAGCGCGGCGGTGGGTTCGTCGAGAATCACCACGTGCCGCGCGAACGCGGCGCTGCGCGCGACAGCCACACCTTGACGCTGGCCGCCTGAGAGCGTTTCGACCGCCTGACGCATCGAACGGATGCCGATCTGCAGATCCTTCATGTGCGCGGTCGCTTCCTCGAGCATGCGGCGCTTGTCGATCATCTTGAAGAGCGATCCGCGCCAGCCCGGCTTGACGAGCTCACGGGCGAGAAACAGGTTTTCGGCGATGCTCATGGCGGGCGCCACCGCGAGTTCCTGATACACGGTTTCGATACCCTGTGCGCGCGCATCCAGTGGGCTGCGGAATTTGACCGGCTTGCCGTCGAGCAGGATTTCGCCTTCGTCGGGTACGGTGGCGCCCGAAAGCGCCTTGATCAACGACGATTTGCCCGCGCCGTTGTCGCCGATCACAGCTAGAATCTCGCCGGGCAGCACTTCGAAATCGCAGCCGTCGAGTGCGGTCACGTTGCCGTAGCGTTTGACGAGCCCGCGCGCCTGCAGAACGGGCATCACGGCAGAGGTGGAAGTAGTTGTCGACATGACAGGTTCCTGTGTCGGCCCGAGTGGGCGCTTTAGCGCTTACTCAGGACCCATGCAAGATAATTGCGGTGAGTGCTCAACCGCGCCGATGGGAAAGCTTGTCCGCGGCCACCGCGAGAATCACGAGCATGCCGGTGATCAACACCTGGTAGACCGAAGAGACGCCGATCAGTGTCAAGCCATTGCGAAACACGCCGACAATCAGCGCGCCGAGCAGCGTGCCGGTAATCGAGCCGCGTCCGCCGAACAGGCTCGTGCCGCCCAGCACCACCGCGGTAATGCTGTCGAGATTCTCGGTTTGCCCTGCCTGCGGATCGCCCACACCGGTGCGCGACACCGACAGCAAGGCGGCGATGCCGTAGATCGCGCCGGCCAGCGAATACACGGTCAGCAGGATCTTCTGCGACGAGAGGCCCATCAGGCGAGCGGCTTCGGGATTATTGCCGAGCGCGTACAGATGCCGGCCGGGCACGGTGTCGCGCAGGACGAACCACGTCGCCGCATACATCAGCAGCGTGAGCACGGTGCCGTAGGTGACGTCGGCGGGGCCGAGTTTGAACGTGTTGCCGAGGAACATGATCGCGTCCGGCAGGTTCGAGACGCTCTCCGCGTTCGAATAGATCTGCGTGAGCGCGAACGCAATGTTCAGCGTACCTAACGTAACGATAAAGGCGGGCAACTTGATCCGCGTGATCAGCACGCCGTTGAGCGCACCGAACAGCGCGCTCGCGCCGATGCCGCACAGAATCGCGAGAACGGGCGGCACGCCGAGCGTGACCGCGAATTTGGTCATGATGATCGAGCCGAACGCCATCACCATCCCGCACGACAGATCGATCCCGCCTGTCAGCACGATCAGCGTCTGGCCGATGGCGATGACGGCGACGACCATCGTCTGTTGCAGGATCAGCGAGAGGTTCTGGAACGACAGGAACCGGTTGCTCTGCGAAATGAAGAAGCCGCAGGCTAGCAGCAGCGCGATCAGCGGTCCGATTTCAGCGAGCGACGGCAAGCGGTCGGCGAAGGTGCGCGGGTGGCCGGCGGGCGCGGCAGGTGTCGACATGATGGGTGTCCTCGATACATGAACTTGGCGTACGGGCCATGCGGTAAATATGGCGGCCGGCGATCCGGCGGCCGGCGATCCGATGGCGGCCATCCGGTGGTCCGGCAATCCGGCGATCAGAGTGGCCGGCGATCCATCGGCGGCCCGAAGCAGCGGGCCGCCGTTCGGTGCGTGTTACTTGTTGCCCCAGCAGTTGTCGAGGCCGAACTTCGTATCCTTGCTGTCGACGCCGGACATCGGTTTGTCGGTGATCAGCGTCACGCCCGTGTCCTGATAGCCGGAAACCTTCTTGCCGGTCTTCGCGTATTCGACGCCGGCCGTCACGCCGAGCGCGGCCATCTTCAACGGATACTGCTGCGAGGTCGCGGCAATCGCGCCGGCTTTCACATTGCGCACGCCTTCGCAGCCGCCGTCGATGGAAACGATCATCACGCTCTTATCCTTGCCCGCCGCTTTGAGCGCGCGATACGCACCCGCAGCGGCCGGTTCGTTGATCGTGTAGACCACGTTGATATCCGGCGACTTCTGCAGACAGTTTTCCATCGCCGTCTGGCCCTTCGCCTGATCGCCGCGGGTGTCCTGGCTGCAGACGATCGACGGATCGCCTTCCTTCACGCCGAACCCTTCCAGGAAGCCGTTATGACGCAATACGCCGACCGACACGCCAGGCGCGAGATCGAGCGTGGCGATCTTCGCGGGCTTGCCGTTCAGCGCGGTTTTCGCGTACTTGCCGATCAGCACGCCGGCCTTGAAGTTGTCGGTGGCGAAGAGGGCGTCGGTGGCATCTTGCGGATCGGTCGGTGTGTCGAGCGCGACCACCATCACACCGGCCGCGCGCGCTTTCTTGATGCTCGGCACGATCGCCTTGGTATCGCTCGGCGTGATCAGAATCGCTTTCGCGCCGGCCGTCATCATGTTTTCGATGGCGGTCACCTGGCTTGCGTTGTCGCCGTCGAACTTGCCGGCGGCGGTGAGCAGCTTGGCGCCGTCTTTCGAGGCGGCCGCTTCGGCGCCCTGTTTCATCTTCACGAAGAACGGGTTCGTGTCGGTCTTGGTGATGAGCCCGACGACAGGCTGATCGGCCGCCTGGCTCGCGCTCGCACACCACACGGCCGACGCCGCTACGCACATCGACACGATTTTCCTGGCAACAGGGTGCCTGCGGGAATTCAGATTCATGGGACGCTCCTCCAGTTATTGGTAACGACGTTGTGACAGCGGGCGGATGCACACGCGAACGCTGCGCGCTTGCACCCTGTTTGCAACCTGATTGGCGACCTGGCTTCGAACCCAACGCAATTCCAGGGCAATTCGAAGCGTGTCGCTTAAATCACTTGAGTTGATTTAGTACAGCAGGCGAGGGGACGCTCGTCAAGAAAACGATTGGGACAGGCGTTGCGCCGCCGAAACGGTCGGAGGGGCTGAAAGACTTACGGGGCGGGACTTGGCGGGCAAAATGCGAGGCGAGATTCAACCTGGGAACTTGGGGAAAGTCCTGGTTCGATTGAAGGTGAATTGAAATATTAAGGGGGCGTTCTCGAACGCATTGGCATGCGTCGTGAAGATTTCCAGTGACGGCTGAAAACCGCAATTCTCACAGCGATGACCGCAAACCGGATCAACGCCGTGAGAATCGCGGTGCGTGCGTTCGAGGGTGTTTACCCGCGCGGCGCGAGCGTTTGACGCTTCGTTTCGAGCTGAGTGACGACACGCTGCAAGGTCCGTTCCGCCGGTCCCGGTGTCTGCACGAATTTGCAGCCGATGACGAAGCGGCGGTCGCCCTTCGGCGTAGTCAATTGCCGTGGCGCGACGATTTCCAGATCGAGCCGAAGCGTGCCGAAGCCGCCGAGTTGCAGCGTCACGTCGCGCAATACGGTGCCGCTTTCAAGCGAGCCGAAGCGTTCGTCGGCGGTTTTCAGCGCCACGCCACCCAGTGAAAGGTCCTGCAATTCCAGCCGGAACGAACCGCCGTCCGCATACGGGCCGCTGGCGATATACGGCTCCAGCACGGGGGTTTGCACACGGAAGAATTCGCGACGTTGAACGTAGTACAGCAGCGCGGGGAAGGCTGCCTCGAAAGCCGGGCGCCCGTCGAACATGATCGGGTTGGCGTTGAGCGTCCAGAACTCCGTGCGGATGCCGCCCGGCAAACTGCGGAAGATCAGTTGGCGCGCAGCCGGTAAAGCGTAGTTGTCCGCCTCGACACTGCCGGCGTCGAAGATAAAGCGCGCGTTGCGCGAATCGACATCGAGCACTTGCGTCACGATCTGGCGGCCGTTGAATTCCACCGTCACGAAGTCCTGTCCGGCCATCAGCTTGCGCAGGCAAACTGCAATTTGCAAGGGATGGCGTTGAGCGAAGGTCGAGTCTGCGTTGGAGAACTGTTCGACGACATCGGCGTCCAGAAGATCGGCAATCATTTGAGTATCCATGCTTGTTATGGCCTTGGCCTGGCCAGTACGGGGAGCGCAAGCGGCATGCAGGTTCTGCCGGCGCTCGGCCTTTTCCTGCTTGATTGCAGGGACCGTGCCAACTGCATGGATGGACTGATCGAAGCGATGGTTGGGTCGCGGAACCGCTTGATACGGGCGTTTGCGGGCGACGGCCCGGAAGGTGGGGATGGTGGTAGGCAGGGTTTGCTACGTAACGTGCTCGATGCCGTTACGGCCACATGAGCACAGGCGCGACGACCCGGCGGACATACCGTCGGGCGACCTCGCCGCTACGCCCGGCGCGTCACCACAAGCGAAGCCTCGCGCCGGAGGGGGGACTCAGCCAGACCGATTTTCGCCCGCATCATTCACCGCATCTGACGTGCTGGTCCGGTCGATGCGCGCACAACCAGTTGCGGCGGCGAGGAAATCCGCATCGGCACGCTTGCGGCTGGTTGACGACCCGCTTGGCCATACGACGATTCGATCAACTCGCGCAACAGCGATACGGCGAGACCGGCGACTTCGACAGTCGGCACAGCGACCGTCGTCAACGCGGGCCGCGACTCGCGCGCCAGTTGAATATCGGTAATGCCGACTACGGACAGATCGCCCGGCACGTTCAAGCCGAGATCAGCGGCCGCGTGCATTGCGCCGAGCGCCGGCAGATCGTTGGACGCGAAGATCGCGGTGAGTGTGGGATCGGCTTCCAGCAGCGCGCGCGTTGCGGTGTAGCCGCCCTGTATCGTATCGGGCGCATGCTCGACCGGGCTTTGGGGCGCACCGGCCGCGCGCATTGCCTCGGCAAATCCCTGATAACGGGCCGCGTGAATGCCCGATGCCTTGCTGCCGACAATCGCGCCGATCCGCCGATGCCCAAGCGCCAGCAGATGCGTGCCGGCCAATTCGCCGGCCAGACGAAAATCGACCGCGACGCACGGCAGCCCCGGCGGCTCGTTAGGCCGCTCCCACATGCACAGCACCACGGGCGTGCCGCGCGATTCCGTCGTATGAAGGTCCGAAAAATCGAGGTTCGCATTCGTCACGAGCACGCCCTCGGAGAGCGTCCCCGCGATCTGGTCGAGATACGCCCGTCCGATCAGCGGATCTTCGTTCGTATTGCAGATGATCACGAAGTGGCCGCTGCTGCGCGCCGCGTGTTCGACCGCGAGCGCGAACTCCGGATAGAACGGATTGGCGATGCTCGACACCATCAACGCCAACGTCGGCGCGCGGCCCTCGGCGAGCGCGCGGGCGGCGAGGTGAGGGCGGTAGCCGAGCGCCTCGATGGCGTCCAGCACCCGCTGCCGGGTGGCCGCGCCGACCCGGCCACGATTGCGCAGTACGTTCGATACCGTAGCGGGGGTTACGCCGGCGTGACGCGCGACTTCACTGAGTGTGGACATGGCTTGCTAATATTTGGGATGGCTGTTCGATATTTGCATCGCGGCCAAAGGCGCGGCACCATTTGCCGCACAGACAAAACGATATCGGAGACAGGTAAGGCCTCACGATCGGATGCGATCGATTTTTTTAGGTCTTACTGATTAAGCGCTTAATCTCCGACGTCGAGCCGATTAAATCACGGAGTCGATGCGATGGCGAGTATTTCGTTGAAGGGCGTGCAGAAGGCGTATGGCGATGGCGCGCCGGTAATCCGCGACGTCGATCTGGAGATTGGGGAAAACGAGTTCTGCGTGTTTCTCGGCCCGTCCGGCTGCGGCAAATCCACCTTGCTGCGCATGATCGCTGGCCTCGAAGACGTGACCGACGGCGACCTGTCGATCGCCGGCCACCTCGTCAACGACGTTCCGGCGGCGCAGCGCGGTGTGGCGATGGTGTTCCAGAGCTACGCGCTGTTTCCGCATATGACCGTGTTCGAGAACATGGCCTTCGGCCTGAAGCTGGCCAAAACTCCGAAAGACGAAATCGACCGCAAGGTGCGCGAAGCCGCGCGCATCCTGCAACTGGAGGCGCTGCTCGAGCGCCGGCCCAAGGCACTGTCCGGCGGCCAGCGTCAGCGCGTGGCGATTGGCCGGGCCATCGTGCGCGAACCGGGCGTGTTTCTGTTCGACGAACCCCTCTCCAATCTCGACGCGACGCTGCGCGGCCAGACCCGCGTCGAAATCGCGCGGCTGCATAAGCAGTTCGCCAAAGCCAGTGTCGTGTATGTCACCCACGACCAGATCGAAGCCATGACGCTTGCCGACAAGATCGTGCTGCTGCACGCCGGCAAGGACACCGAGCGCTACGGCAGCATCGCGCAGATCGGTGCGCCGCTCGAGTTGTATCACCGCCCGAAGAGCCGCTTCGTCGCCGGTTTCATCGGCTCGCCGCGCATGAACTTCTTGCCGGGCAGGGTGGTGTCGGTCGATCCGCAAGGCGTGGTTGTCACGCTCGATCACACGGGTGAAAACGTGCGCGTGCCGGTCAGCGGCGATGGGCTCCAGATGTCGCAAGCCGTCACGCTAGGCGTGCGGCCTGAGCATCTGGAATTTATCGACGCGGCAGCGTCCGGCAACACGCAGGATGCCGTTCTGACCCGCACCGTCTCGCTCGTCGAACAGCTTGGCGAGCACAGCTATGTCCACCTCGATCATCCCGGCGTTGCCGCGTTGATTGCCAAGGCGCCGGGCGACACACGCCTCGCGCCGGGTGACCGCGCGAGCCTGCGCGTTCCGAGCCGCGCCTGCCATTTGTTTACCGAAGACGGCTTTGCCGCCGCTTCGCTCGAATCCGTCGAACACTACGCATAAAGGACATTCGGATGCGCCTTGGAGTCTGTTATTACCCGGAACACTGGCCGGAGTCGATGTGGGAAGACGACGCTCGCCGGATGAAAGCACTTGGCATCGAGCAGGTGCGGATCGCCGAATTTGCGTGGAGCCGGATGGAGCCCACGCCGGGCGAATACGATTGGGGCTGGCTGGATCGCGCGGTGGACGTGCTCGGCGCGGCCGGCTTGCAGGTCGTCATGTGCACGCCGACGGCGACGCCGCCCAAGTGGCTGATCGACCGTCATCCGGACATTCTGCCGGTCGGTGCCGATGGCCGCCCGCGCGCTTTCGGCTCACGCCGTCACTATGATTTCTCGTCGCCTTCGTATTTCGCCGCATCGCAGCGGATCTGTACGGCGGTCGCCGAGCGTTACGGCAAGCATCCGGCTGTCGCGTACTGGCAGACCGATAACGAATTCGGCTGCCATCACACGGTTGTCAGTTATTCGCAGGCGGCAGTGGAGCGTTTTCGCGAGTGGCTCAAGGCGCGCTATCAAACCGTCGATGCGTTGAACCGTGCGTGGGGCACGGTGTTCTGGAGCATGGAATACCGCAGCTTCGACGAGATCGACGCGCCGGTGGCGACCGTTACCGAAGCGCATCCGTCGCACCGGCTCGATTACCGGCGCTTCGCCTCCGACGAAGTGGCGCGCTACAACCGCATGCAGGTCGAGATCATCCGCGCGCATTCGCCGGGACGGCCGGTCGCGCATAACTTCATGCAGCTCTTTACCGAGTTCGATCACTACAAGGTGGCGGCCGATCTCGATGTCGCGGCATGGGACAGCTATCCTCTCGGCGGACTCGAAGAGCAGTGGTTTGCGCCGGATGTGAAGGCGCGCTGGTTGCGCAGCGGGCATCCCGACTTTGCGTCGTTCAGTCATGACGTGTATCGCGGCATGTCGAAGCTGCCGTTCTGGGTGATGGAGCAGCAGCCGGGGCCGGTGAACTGGGCGCAATGGAATCCTGCGCCGCTGCCTGGCATGGTCCGGCTGTGGAGCTGGGAGGCGTTCGCGCACGGCGCGGGTTGCGTGTCGTATTTCCGCTGGCGTCAGGCGCCGTTTGCACAGGAACAGATGCATGCGGGCTTGAACACGCCTGACAACCGGCTCGACGTGGGCGGCAACGAAGCCGCGCAGGTCGCCGACGAGATTCGCACGGTGCTCGCCGTGAACGCCGACGCGAATGCCGCGATTCGTTCGAAGGTCGCGCTCGTCTACGACTACGAAGCGAAGTGGCTCTTCGAGATTCATCCGCAAGGCGCAGACTTTCACTATCCGCGTTTCGCATTCGAGTATTACTCGGCGCTGCGCTCGCTTGGGCTCGACGTCGATATCGTGCCGGTCGATGCGCCGCTCGACGGCTATCGTCTGATCGTTGTGCCGCCGTTGCCGGTTGTGCCTGCCGATTTCGCCGCGCGGCTTGCCAGCTCGGGCGCGCAAGTTGTGCTCGGTCCGCGCACCGGTTCGAAAACGCCGGATTTGCAGATTCCGGCGAACCTGCCGCCGGGCGCGCTTGCCTCGGTGATACCGCTGCGTGTGTGGCGTGTCGAATCGATGCGGCCGAATGTGACCGAAGCGGTGCGGCTCGTGGACAGCAACGAAGCGTCCGGGGAAGATGGCATCGCACGCCACTGGCGCGATTTCATCGATGTTGGCAGCCCTGCAACGAACGCGCTCGACGTGCGTGCCTATTTCGCCGACGGTCATCCCGCCTACGTAAAAAGCGGCGCGTTTCATTACCTCGCGAGCCTGTTCGACGACGCACTCACGGTGCGCCTGTTTGCGCAGATCGCCGGGGAAGCGGGCATCGACACGCTGCCGGTTAGCGACAGCGTTCGGGTCAGCCGTCGTGGCGCGCTCACCTACGTGTTGAACTACGGCGACCAGAACCACACGCTTGCCGATGTCGCCGACGACGCTTTCGTGATCGGTTCACGCACCGTGGAGCCGCAGGGTGTGGCCGTTTATCGATCGGGCAGATGATCTGAAGCGCTGAACGAAGGATTCCATGCAGTAACAACAACGACGCAAAATCAAGGCATAAAGGAGACGGCAATATGGCACTGAAACCTCGCAAGATTCTGCTGGCACTCGCGCTCGCCGCGGCGGCTGCGGGCACATCCGTTGTCAGTACGGCGCAGGCCGGTACGCTCGCGGTCAACATCGCGTTCAAGGGCGCAAGTCAACGCGCTGTCTGGCAGTCGATCATCGACGATTTCAAGAAAACGCATCCCGGTACCGACGTGAAAGTGTCGTTCATCGATGAGGAAGCGTACAAGGTGCAGTTGCCGGGCTGGCTCTCCACCGTCGCGCCCGATATCGTCAACTGGCACGACGGCGAGCGCATGGCGTATTACGCGCAGCGCGGCCTGTTCGATGATCTGAGCGGCGACTGGGCGAAGAACGGCTGGAACGACATGTATGCGTCGACGAAGGAAGCGTCGTCGTATAAGGGCAAGCAGTACGCCGCCCCGACCGTGTATTACTCGTGGGGCATGTTCTATCGCAAGGATCTGTTCCAGAAGGTCGGCATTACCGGTGAACCGAAAACGTGGGACCAGTTTCTCGACGATTGCAAGAAGCTGAAAGCTGCCGGCATTACGCCGATTGCGGTGGCGGGCCGTGATTCGTGGACGCTGGCCGGCTGGTTCGATTATCTCGACCTGCGCCTGAACGGCAATGCGTTCCATCAGAAACTGATGGCGGGCGACATCGCTTACACCGATCCGCGCGTGAAGAAGGTCTACACGACGTGGAAACAACTGATCGACGCTGGCTATTTCATCGACAACTCGCTCTCCTACGATCTGGACTCGGTGCAGCCGTTCCTGTTCCAGGGCAAGGCCGCGATGATGCTGATGGGCACTTTCATCTCCGCCGGTTTTCCGCCGAACGTGAAGCCGGAAATGGGCTACTTCCAGTTCCCGATCATCGACGCGAACGTGCCGACGGCTGAAGACGGTCCGGTCGAATCGCTGCATATTCCGTCCAAAGCGAAGAACAAGGCGGACGCGCATGCGTTCCTCGCGTTCGTCGAGACGCCGGAAAATGGCGCGAAGCTGGCGGTCGGGCTCGGCTCGCTGTCGGCGAACAGCAAGTCGCCTGAGCCTGACGATTCGATCTCGAAGATCGGCTTCCAGATTCTCTCGAACACGAAGGGCGGCATTGCGCAGTTCTACGATCGGGATATGACGAAGGAAATGGCCGACGAAGGGATGAAGGGGATGCAGCAGTTCGTCTCCGATCCTTCGAAGCTTGACGACGTGCTCGCGCAGCTCGAGCAGACGCGCAAGCGGATCTACAAGAAGTGAAGCAATGAGCGGCGGCGGCCCGTTGACGGGCCGCCCGCTTAAGCGTCAACTCGCTACGTTCGATCTGGAGAATGATCGTGTCGCACTCCGTCACCCGTCACACTGTTGGCGGTCCTGCCGAACCAGGCGGTTCTGGCTTTCCTGCATCGGGCATGCCGGCTCCGGGCGGTGCATTGCGCGGCGGGCCACATGTGGCCCGCCGGCGCCGTCCATCGCCAACCGCGCGCCGGCAGCGGCGAGCCGCCTTTCTGTTTCTCGCGCCGGCCTGCGTGATGGTGGCGATTTACGTCGTGTGGCCGATCATCTCGACCATCCACCTGAGTTTCTTCAACTGGGATGGGATGACCGATCCGTCGTTCGTCGGTCTCGCAAATTACGTTGAGTTGTTCCATACGCAGACGTTCTACACGGCGCTGAAGAACAACCTCATCTGGCTGCTGCTGTTTCTGCTTGCCCCGCCGATGGGGCTCGCCGTCGCGCTCTATCTGAATCAGGCGGTGGCCGGGATTCGCATCGTCAAATCGCTGTTTTTCGCGCCGTTCGTTTTATCGGGCGTGGTGGTCGGTTTGATCTTCTCGTGGTTCTACGACCCGACTTTCGGCCTGCTCGCGGTGATTCTCGGGCATGGCGTGCCGGTGCTCGGCGATCCCCGTTACGCGACGTTTGGGATCGTGTTTGCGGCACTGTGGCCGCAAACGGCCTATTGCATGATTCTCTACCTGACCGGCCTGACGTCGCTGAACGCCGAGCAGATCGAAGCGGCGCGCATGGAAGGCGCGCGCGGCTGGTCGATGTTGTGGCACGTGATCCTGCCGCAATTGCGGCCGACCACCTTCATGGCGATCGTCGTCACGGTGATCGGCGCGCTGCGTAGCTTCGATCTGATTTCGGTGATGACCGGCGGCGGACCGTTCGAAAGTTCGACCGTGCTCGCGTATTACATGTACGACCAGGCGATCAAGTATTACCGCGTGGGCTATTCCGCTGCGGTGGCGGTCGTGCTGTTCGGGATCATGCTCGTGTACATCATTTATCACTTGCGCCGCATGCTGCGCAACGAGCAATAAGGAGCCGGTCATGTTTCCCATTCCGATCGACAAATGGAAGCCGGTAACGCGCCGTGCGTACAAACTGACGTTGCCATTCGCGCTGCTGATCTGGCTGCTGCCCATGATCGCGGTTCTCGTGACCTCGGTGCGCTCAACGGAAGAACTCAGCGAGGGCAACTATTGGGGCTGGCCGAAGCATTTCGCGATGTTCGATAACTATCGCGAGGCGCTGACGACTTCGCCGATGTTGCACTACTTCTGGAACAGCGTACTGATTACGGTGCCGGCTGTGGTCGGCTCGATTGCGCTGGCGGCGATGGCGGGATTCGCGCTGGCTATCTATCGGTTTCGCGGCAATTCGACGTTGTTTGCGACGTTTGTCGCGGGCAACTTTGTGCCGGTGCAGGTGTTGATGATTCCGGTGCGGGATCTGTCGTTGCAGCTTGGCTTGTTCAATACGGTAAGCGCGCTGATTCTGTTCCACGTGTCGTTTCAGACCGGATTTTGCGCGCTGTTTCTGCGGAATTTCATCAAGCAACTGCCATTTGAGTTGGTCGAGGCGGCGCGGATCGAAGGCGCCAACGAGTGGACCGTGTTCTTCAAAATCGTATTGCCGCTGATCCGTCCCGCGCTTGCGGCGCTTGCGATTCTCGTGTTCACGTTCGTGTGGAATGATTATTTCTGGGCGCTGTGTCTGACGCAAGGCGACGATGCCGCGCCGATTACCGTAGGCGTCGCGGCGTTGAAGGGGCAGTGGACCACAGCGTGGAATCTTGTGTCCGCAGGGTCGATCCTTGCCGCGTTGCCTTCAGTCGCAATGTTCTTTGCGATGCAGAAGCACTTCGTGGCCGGCTTGACGTTTGGAGCGACGAAGGGGTGAAGCGAGCGGTATGAAAACCCCTTCGTTCGGCCTATGGTCGCGGATATCCAGATACGGACCAGAGGCTCGAATGATGATCATTAGTTCACGTTGAAATGCACTCGGACATCCTGTCGGCTTTCGACCGGATGTCCGGCCTGCATCGCCGGAAAGAACCGCCATTTACGCAGCGTTTCAAGGAGGATCTGGTTGAGCCGCGGGTTGGATGTCGGCTTGATGAGATCGACCTCGACTGAGCCGTCGACATGAATGGCGAAGCGGGCCGTCGCGACGGTTTGATACGCCTGCTCGCGCAAATCGTCGGGGAGTTCCGGCAACGGTTGGGAGATCGCGTGCGCTGCGGCATCGCCGGACGAGCTGGTATTTGCGCTCTCTGCCGAAGGTGCCGTGGCGCGCGCAAGCGGCTCGGCTGACGGTTTTGCTTCTTCCGTTGTGGGCGCCGATTGGGCCGGTGCAACGCTTTGCGCCGATTGCACATCGGGCTTCGAAAGCACCGGTGGCGTTGCGTGTGCTTGCGTCGAGGCGTGGGGGCGCGGATCGGCAGGTTGCTTTGGCTTTGCCGGAGTGATCGGCGCGTGCGTAGCCACAGCCGCGGAAGGAGCCGCAACCGGCGCTTTCGGAGGATCGAGTTCCACCAACTGCATTTCAAGTGGCTTGGCAGGCGCATGGGTAGACGCCGATACGCCCAACCAACGCCCCAGCTGAAACAGGAACACGATCCATACGATCAACGCGACCAGCATTGCCAGCGCGATCCGTATTTGCGGAAATTGATCCACAGCGGCCGCGAAGCGCATCCGGCTATTCACGATGCACTGCGATCAGAAATCGCTCCGCGCCGGCGCGGCGTGCGGCCAGCATTGCCTGAACGACTACGCCGTGACCCGCTGCGTCGTCAGCGGCGATCACGACATTGCCGTCCGGTTGCAACAGACGCTTTACGGTCGGTTCGATCTGATCGGGACGAACGGCCTGACGATTCACGAATACCGCATTGCGGCTGTCCACCGAGATTGTCAGTGGCTCGTGGGCCGTCATCTGCTGCGCGCTGCCGGCCGGGAGCTTGATCTTGAGCGCGTCGAGCCGCTGCATCGCGAGCGATGCGAGCATGAAGGTCGCCAGCAGAAAGAACATCACATCGATCATCGGAATGATTTCGATGCGACCGCGCTTCGCCGCGCGTGAGCGCCTGAACTTCACGGCTGCGCTCCCGCGGGCGGCGCGGCAAGGCGGATTTCGCTGAGCCGTGCATTCGCGAACGACTCGAGTTCGTCCATGAGACGTTCAAGCCGGCGGGAGAAATAGTTGAACGCAAAGAGCGCGAACAACGCAACCACCAGGCCAATCGCGGTCGCCACCAGCGACTGCGCCACGCCGCCGGTCACGCCTCCCGGATCGACGAGACCATCGCCACCGAACAACTGGAACGAATGCATCATGCCGACGATGGTGCCCAGCAGACCCAGCAGCGGCGCCGCCGTCACGATGGTTTCCAGCACCCAGAAACCTTTGCTCATATCACGTTCGATTTGCGAGGCAACCGATTGCGCTTTGGCCTCGCGTAGCCACAGCGGTACAGAAGGATCGGGCGCCCACGGCGCGCTCATACGGCGGAATGCGTTCTGACTGGCGGCATCCTTTAATCTGCCGGCCCAATCAAGGGCCGAGCCGGGCTCAGCGATTTCGTCCGTACCACGCAGTGCGCCCGGCAAGCGGCCAAAGCGCAGAAACACATAGAGGCGGTCGAGGGCGATCGCGACCGCCAGAATGGCCAGTATCGTCAGCGGATAGATGACCCATCCGCCTACGCGTACCGCCGCTAGAACGCTTGCCCAATCTTGCATGACTTACCTCTTCGTAGCCTGACGGAATTAGAAATGCTTGGTGATGCCGGCATAGACGGCGAAATGTGGGCCATATTGCGGTGCGCCGACGCCGATACCCGATCCGTCGCGCAGCTCGTAGACGCGATTGAATGCGTTGATGACGAGCAGGCGTGCATCGAACTTTCCGATGAGCGGCTGGTTGAAATGCTGGATCACGCCGAGATTGACTTGTGCGTAGAGCGGCAGCCGGTCGGTGTTCGCAAAGCCGCTGCGCAAACCGCTGCCCACCAGTCCGTCGAACGTGAAGGTCGTTCTGCCGAGATCGTAGGTTCCGCCGAATGACGCGGTGATGCGCTGGTCGTGATCCAGGTAGACCCAGTGACTGTTGATATAGGCGAGTTCCGCCGGGTCGAAATTGAACTGCGCCGAATCGATCTGCGTTCCCTGCGCGCGGCTCCACGCGAGATTCGCATAGGCCGACACGTTGTCCTGTTTGTAGTTGGCCGTGAATTCGACTCCATACACACGTCCCTCGCGGTAGTTGAACGGCGTGAAGATGAGCGCGGAGCCGAACTGTCCTTCATCGAGCAGGTTCGTGGATTTCTTGTAGTAGGCGTCGAGTCCGACCGTCACGTTCGACCCGAGACGCTGGGTCACGCCGAGATCGAAATAATGGCTGCGCTCCGGTTGCACCGGATCGTTCTGGTTCGACGGACTCTGGTTGGTCGTGCCATTGAAGCGGCTGATGGTCGAGCCGGACACCAGTTCGAACGCAGGCGGCGTGAAATAGCGCGAGTAGCCGGCGTGGAAGGTCGTGCTCGGCGTCAACGTATAGACGAGGCCAATGCGCGGGCTAAGCTGGCTTGCGCTGATGTACTCGTCCATCTTGTCGTAACGAAGACCATAGTTCAGCGTGAGCTTGTCCGTGATTTTCCATTCGTCCTGCACGTAGGCGCTGTACAGGTAGCCGGTCTTGCTGCTGGAGTCCTGAATATTGAAGGGCTGATCGGATAGCTGATTGCCGTTGCTGTCCGTCGCGAATACGTTGACGTTGTCGTCGAACACTGCGTGTTCCTGCTGGACGAAGAGGCCCGCCCGAATCGTATGCTTGTCGTTCAGCCGCCAGGTCGTGTCGACTTGTGCGCCATTCGCCGAGTTGCTGTGAAAATCCTGCGACGCCACGCCGTTAAAGAGCAGATCGCCGACCGGATCGGGGTTGAATTGCGTTCGCGTGTAGCGCGTAAAGAGCGCGACCTGATAGTCCAGTGCACCGCCATTGGTGCCCTGAAGCGCCACCACGGCAAAGTTGTTCAACTCCGATTGCGTTTCGTTCAACTGGCTCGAATTGAACGTGTTGTTGCCGTTGAGCGTGAAGTTGGTCGACAAACCCGGCGTATTGGGAATCTCGAACTGGTTGCTCGTCGTGCCGAACATCACGCTCACGCGCGTGAGCGGGTTGATGATGTACGACATGTAGCCGAACGCATCGCCCTGACGGGTGTGGTCGTGAATCGCGTTGGCACTGGCGGTGGGATTCTCGATCCCGAGGTTGTTCATGCCGAGCGAACCGCTGAAGTAATAGCTGAACGGCCCCTGCGTACCGAATACGTCCGCGCTGGTCTTGATGGTCTGATGGCTGCCGCCGAATACATCGATAGACCCGCCGTTGCCCGCGTCACCCGTCTTCGTGCGGATGTCCACCACGCCTGCTGTGCGATAGCCGTACTGCGCCGGCAACGCGCCGGTGAGCAGATTCACCTGGTCGATGATGCGCGTATCGAGTGCCTGGCCGAACCCGCTGATCGGCTCGGGAATGATGATGCCGTTGATGCGGTATTGCAGGTTCGCGTGGTCGCCGCGCACGTGCAACTGGCCGTATGAGTCGCTTGCCACGCCGGGCGCCTGGAGCAGCACCTGATTCAGCGGCGTATCTTGCCCCGCGGGCAGCGCATTGATATCGGCCTGGCTGAAGCGGTACACGCTGCTGCCGGTTTCCGGCAGCAGTCCGTTGCGGGCTCGATCGAGGCGTTTGGCATTCACCTGAACGTCGAGTGTGTCGCTTTGAGCGAGTTTGACGCTCACCGCGCTTTCTGCTCCTGCAGTCGTAGTCGCCATGCTGCTGCCGCTCGCGAATCCTGGTGCGGTGACGACAATTGCGTAGGTGCCCGGCGTCACGTGAGCGATCGCGAAATGGCCGTCTGCGTCCGTCTTCGCTTCATTGACCGCGGCGCCGCTCGCGTTCTGAACGCTGACGGTGGCGTTTTGAACGGGCTTGCCCGCTGTGTCGGTGACGGCGCCCGTTACCGAGCCTTCGTCGGGCGCGGCATGAGCATGGGCAGCGATGGCGAATAGCAGCAGGGCTGCATGAGAGACGCGCGTGCGGTTTTTCATCTTGGTTTATTTGAGGTTGACCACGGGTGGATGCTTTCCGTCTTGCTGACGTTTTCTTGAGTGCGATCGGGACGACAGGGCGTGCGTTTCCCGATCCCGATCAAGCGGGATCCTTGCGGTCATTCTGACGGAAGGAATGTTATATCATTACATCGAAAAACAAAAATGACAACCATAGATGGAGGGCGTTGCGACAGATTGGAGCCGTGGTCGCGATCCCGCTCATCGAGTCCGGCGACCATGCCCCGGATGAGACCTCAGTCCTTTCCAATCCTGACCAGACAGACAGCTTTGGCATGGTTCGTGCGTTGAACCGTGGCCTCCGTGCATGACGGTGTCGAAAGCTGACCTACCGGTCAACATTGGGGCGGAGGCGCACACAAAGCATGCAACGCGTACGATTTCTGGGCGCTTCTGACGGGGGGCTGGAGATACGTGCACGGCAGTGGCTTATCGCGATAGTAATAATAGGTAAGGGCCAATCCAATGATTACAATTAGTTATACGAACGAAACGAGTGGAAAGAATCCGGTAGCTTTGATGAAGCGCTATGGCGCGCTTGCTACCCCGATCGCGACGGCGATGGCGATGGCGGTCAATCTGCTGCTCGCGCAAACGGTCTGGGCAGGCGAGTCCGACGATCCGACTCTCGCGGAAAGCGGCGCCGTCGTGACCAATGCATCACCGCAAGCAGCAACTGCCTCTCCCTATCTGTCGACATGGTTTCACCAGAGCCTGGGTGTCATTGGCTCGAAAGACATCCGGTTCGGACCGTACGAGACGAATGACGTTTACCTGGAGTACGAATACTTCGGCCGAAAAGGCCCGTTTGATCTGTATGGCTATATCGATGCCCCGCGCGCCTTTGGCGTGGGCAACGGACACGACACCGGCATAACGAATAAGGGGTCGCCGGTGTTCAGCGAACAGGAACCGCGAGTTTCGATCGACGATCTTGTCGGCAAGCATCTCGGCTTCGGCCCCTTCAAGCAGTGGTATGCCGCATTCGACTGGATCTACGACGAGGGGCACAGCGTGTCGGGACGGCAGAATACGCTCTATGCCGGCTTCGGCACGGATATCGACACGCACACGCCGTTGATCCTGTCCGCCAATCTTTATGTGCGCCGGCAGTGGGAGAACTATGGCGCGGCCAATCAGAATTCGTGGGATGGATATCGTGCCCAGATGAAGTACATCTATCCCCTCGGCACGTTCCATGGCGGCAACCTGACCTACGTCGGGTTTTTCAACTACGACTTCGGCTCGAAGCTGCGTGAAGAGAGCGGCGACAACACACGTACCGATACGGCCTTCGTCGCGACCAACGTCTTGATCTATTCGTTTACGCATTGGCGTTTCTGGACCGCCGCTCGCTATTTCCATAACGGCGGCCAGTGGAACGGAACGGAGCTGAACTTCGGCGAGGGTCCATTCCAGAATCGCTCGACTGGCTGGGGCTATTACGCCAGCGTGGGCTACCAGTTCTGATGCAACGACACAAACCAGACAGCACAAACGATTCGGAAACTGATCTCATGATAAAGAAAAAATTTGCACAGATGCTTGCCGGACTGGGCCTTGCGGTTTCGCTGGTGACCGGCGCTCAAGCTGCGGGTGACACCGCGCAACACCCACGATCTGTGAAGGTCCTCATCATCAGCATGTTCGGGCCGGAAGGCAAAGTGTGGCTGGACCACCTGGGCCCGATGGAACATATCAAGGTACCGGGCCTGTCGGCGGATTACCCCGACGTCCAGTGCAATCGTGACAGCGTGTGTGTCCTGACGACCGGCATGGGCCACACGAACGCAGCCGCCTCGATGTCCGCGCTGGTGTATTCGAGAAAATTCGATTTACGCAAGACGTACTTCCTGGTCTCGGGTATCGCCGGTATCGATCCGGCGCAGGGCACGCTCGGCTCGGCCGCCTGGGCACGTTATCTGGTGGATTTCGGCATCCAGTGGGAACTGGATGCACGTGAGATTCCGGCTGGATGGAAGTCCGGCTATCTCGGCATCAATACGAAGAGCGAAAACGAAAAACCGCCGCTGGATTACCGCACCGAAGTGTTTCAACTGAATGAGGCTCTGCTGCAAAAAGCCTACGGCCTTTCGCGCGACGTGACGCTGACCGACAGTCCGGAGGCCGTCGCCTATCGCGCGAAGTATCAGAGTGTACCGGCCAATCAGCGTCCGACCGTCATCCAGTGCGACACCCTGGCGGGCGATACGTGGTTTTCGGGCAATGCCCTGGGGCAGCGCGCCCGCGACTGGACCAGGCTCCTGACCGACGGCAAGGGCGTGTACTGCACGACGCAGCAGGAAGACAACGCGACCTTCGAGGTCATCAAGCGCGCGGAGGCGGCGGGCCTCGCCGATACGCAGCGCGTAGCGGTGTTGCGCGCCGGTTCGGACTTCGATCGTCCGCCACAAGGCGTCTCGAACGTCGACAACCTGCTCGATTACCAGAAGCAGGGTGGTTTTGTCCCGGCGCTGAACAACCTGTATCTGACCGGCTCGCCGCTCGTGAACGCGATCGTCAGGAACTGGAAGCACTGGAAAGACGGCGTTCCGGCTGATTGAACGCTTCGTTCCGATCCGGTGACCGGTTGAAACATACCGGCTTCCTGTCGTGTGAACCGCCCCATCCGGGGCGCTCTCTTTTTCCTACCCTTCGAGGGGAACTACGTGGATATCGTGCGCAGCCTCTGTGGCATGTCGGTACTGTTGTTGATCGCCTATTTCCTGTCGAACAATCGCGGCGCGGTACGGCTGCGGACCCTGATCGCCGCGCTCGCGACCCAACTGGTGATTGGCGCACTCGTGCTATTCGTGCCGCTCGGACGCAACGCGCTCGCGGCAATCGCCGCGGGTGTCAACCGGGTGCTCGAAATGGGCAACCATGGGGTGTCGTTTCTCTTCGGCGGCCTGGTCGACAGCAAGATGTTCGAGCTCTTCGGTGCGGGTGGCTTCGTGTTCGGCCTGCGTGTGCTGCCCATGATCATCTTCGTGACCGCGCTGATCGCGGTGCTTTACTACGTCGGGATCATGAAGTGGATCGTCACCATTGTCGGCATGGCGCTGGAAAAACTGCTGGGCGTGACCCGCATCGAAGCCTGCTCCGCAGTGGCAACCATCTTCCTCGGCCAAAGCGAGATGCCCGCGCTCGTGAAGCCGTTCGTCAGGCAGATGACCAGTGCGGAGATCTTTGCCGTGATGTCGAGCGGGATGGCTTCAGTCGCGGGGTCCGTTCTCGCTGCCTATGCGGGTCTCGGGGTGAAGATGGAGTACCTGCTGGCCGCGTCGTTCATGGCGGTGCCCGGCGGCCTGTTGTTCGGCAAGTTGCTGTTTCCCACGGTCGAACCGGGTCAGGCGATGGTCGAATCGCTCGATTTCGATGAAAAGGGCTCGGCCAACGTTATCGAAGCAGCAGCCTCCGGCGCAGCCATTGGACTGAAGATCGCCATCAACGTGGGGGCGATGCTGATCGCTTTCATCGGTCTCATCGCACTCGCCAATACGGCCGTGAGCGGCATCGCGGCACTCTTTGGCTTCGCGCATGTGACGCTTCAGGGGCTGCTCGGCGCGTTCTTCGCGCCGCTTGCCTGGTTGATCGGGGTGCCGTGGCACGATGCGTCGCTTGCCGGCAACTTCATCGGCGAGAAGCTGATCCTCAACGAATTCGTCGCCTATGGCGACCTGTCGCCGTATCTGAAGGACAGTGCACAAGTGGCCGCAGCGGGACTGCAGGTTCTCGATCCCAAAACGATTGCGATCGTCTCGTTCGCGCTGTGCGGCTTCGCGAATTTTTCGTCGATCGCGATTCTGGCCGGCGGATTCAGCGCTGTGGCGCCCGAGCGCCGCTCAGAGGTGGCGCGCCATGGTCTGCGCGCGCTGACGGCCAGCACGCTGTCGAACCTGATGAGCGCGGCGATTGCCGGCCTTTTCTTTTCGCTGCATTAATCGGGCGGCTGGGCGGAATCCGCAGCGTTTCGCTTGCGGCGCGTCCAGTCTGTTCGATAACCTGCTTGCGACGCCTGGCCATGATGGCGGTGCGGTGAAGTCCAACTTGGATTGAGGAGGATGCCATGTTCATGCCACAGGAATTCATTCGCAAGAAACGCGACCGGCAGCCGCTCGATCGGGACGACATTGCAGCGTTCGTTCGCGGCGTGGTGGATGGCAGCGTCACAGAAGGGCAGGTGTCCGCATTCGCGATGGCGGTGTATTTCAACGACCTGAGCGTCGACGAACGCGTCGCCCTTACGCTTGCGCAACGCGATTCCGGGCAGGTGCTCGACTGGCGCGCGTTGCATCTCGACGGGCCGGTGGTCGACAAACATTCGACCGGCGGCGTCGGCGATCTGACCTCGTTGCTGCTCGGTCCGATGATTGCCGCATGCGGGGCTTACGTGCCGATGATTTCGGGCCGCGGGCTCGGACACACAGGCGGGACGCTCGACAAGCTGAATGCGATCCCGGGCTACAACGTGACGCCCGACACGGACGAATTCCAGCGCGTGGTACGCGATGTCGGCGTGGCGATCATCGGCCAGACTGCGCAACTCGCGCCTGCGGACAAGCGCATCTATGCGATACGCGACATCACCGCGACGGTCGAATCCGTCGCGATGATTACGGCGTCGATTTTGTCGAAGAAGCTTGCGGCCGGGCTTGAAGGTCTGGTGATGGACGTCAAGGTGGGCTCGGGCGCGTTCATGCCGACGCCCGAAAAATCGCTCGAACTGGCGAGAAGCATCGTCGACGTCGGCACCGGCGCCGGCATGAAGACCACGGCGCTGCTGACCGACATGAACCAGTCGCTTGCGCCGTGCGCGGGCAACGCGCTGGAAATTGCGTGCGTGATCGATTATCTGACGGGCAAGTCGCGTCCGCATCGTTTGCACGAGGTCACGATGGCGCTCGCTGCGCAGATGCTGGTCATCGGCGGCATCGCTACCGATGACGCGCAGGCGCGAGTCAAGCTGCAGGCAGTGCTCGACTCCGGTGCCGCGGCGGAACGGTTCGCCAGAATGGTGGCGGCACTCGGCGGACCGGTCGACCTGATCGACGCGCCCGCGCGTTACCTGAGCGAAGCCCAGGTGAGGATTCCGGTCGTGGCGCCGGTGGCGGGGTGGGTGGAGAGGATCGACTGCCGCGCGCTCGGCGTCGCGGTCGTGGGACTTGGCGGGGGCAGGGTGCGGGCGGAAGACTCGATCGACTATGCGGTCGGCCTGTCGGCGCTTGTGCCGCTGGGACAACATGTGGACGCCGGGCAGCCACTCGGTTTCGTGCACGGGCGAAGCGTCGGGGAAGCGGCGCGTGCGGCGGCCATGGTGCAGCGCGCATACACGCTTTCGGCGGCAGGCGGAGCGGTGCCGCCGACCCTCTATCGAATCGTTGAATAGACGCGATCAGGGGGCAGGCGTCATGCGTGCTGTAGTTCTGGTTCCCGATTTAGTCCGATGTCCGGCGGCGTTACCGGAACATCGCGAGCGCCGAGGCCCTGGCTTAACGGAAAATCTCGGCGATGAGATTGGCCACTGTCCGGATGCGCTCGCTATCGCGCAGAGCGGGATGCAGCACCATCCACACGTCCTGGTCGAGCGCCTTGATGTGCTTCTCGATGCAGACGAGATCGCTCGTCGTGTCGCCCGCGAGCTGGGCGAGTACACCGAGCCCGGAGCCGCCCAGCACGCCGTCGAACACGCCCATGCCATAGCTGCTGCGAAGCGAAGGCGCAGGGGCGCCGGGCAGGGTTTTCAGCCATTGCGTGGCCGGATGATCGGGCTGCCGGTCGTCATAACCGACAAACGACAGCTTGTCCCATTCCTTCCTCGTGATCGCCGCCTTGTGGCGCAGATAATAGTCGCGCGAACCGAAGAGCCCGAAGCGGATCCTGCCGATTCGCCGGACATACAGATCGCCCTCGTCCGGGCATTCCGACCATAGCGCGATGTCCGCTTCGCGGCGGGCAAGACTGTACGGCCGTCGTGAAGTCAGGACTTCGATGGCGAGGCCGGGCAGCCGCTCCTGGAACGAGCCGAGCAACTTGAGCAGGATGTAAGACGGCCATTCCACCGCGTTGATCCGCACCGTGCCGTGAGCGCTTGCGCCGCCGGTCACGTCCGCGGCGCGCTCGATCTGGTGGGCGAGATCCTCCATCTGCTCGGCGCAGGCCAGCACGCGCGCGCCGAATGCGGTCACCGTGCAGCCCGACGGCACCCGGTCGATGAGCGGCTCGCCCAGCCGCCGTTCAAGCTCGCTCAGGCGGCGCGACAAGGTCGGTGGGCTCAGATCGCATGCCGTGGCGGCGGCCCGCATGGTCCCGCCTCGTGCGATTGCCACCAGAATCCGCAGGTCGTTCCAGTCTACGTGTTCCATTTTTGAAACGCCCAGTTTTAAAATTAGACATAGCATAACGTGGAACGCGAGGATAGCATTGGACCTGGCCATACTCGTCCCATCATCTGGCAGGGAAACCCGAGGGTTTTCACGGCCGGCAGCGGCAGGTTTGGCGTCCCAACCCATCACGCGACTCAACGGCTATCAGTACAACGGTAGACCGGACGAGCGATACGGAGACATCCATGATTCGTTATTTCCAACCGGCGCGGCGTCGCGTCATCGTAGCCAGCGCAGCCTTCCTCGCAGCGTCGATCCTGCCGATGCCCGCAGCGTTCGCTCAGGCCGCGCACAAGCCGAAAGTCGCTCTGGTGATGAAGTCGCTGGCGAACGAGTTTTTCCTGACCATGGAAACCGGTGCGAAAAACTATCAGAAGCAGAACCCCACGAAGTTCGATCTCGTCACGAACGGCATCAAGGACGAAACCGATACGGCTAACCAGATTCGCATCGTCGAGCAGATGATCGTATCGAAGGTCGACGCACTCGTGATCGCTCCGGCCGATTCCAAGGCGCTGGTGCCGGTTCTGAAGAAAGCGGTCGACGCCGGCATTATCGTGGTCAACATCGACAACCAGCTCGACCCGGGCGTGCTCAAGTCGAAAGACCTGAACATCCCGTTCGTCGGCCCGGATAACGCGAAGGGCGCGCAAAAGGTAGGCGACTACCTGGCCAAAAAGCTGAAGTCGGGCGACAACGTCGCCATTATTGAAGGCGTCTCGACCACCACCAACGCGCAGCAACGCACGGCCGGCTTCAAGCAGGCCATGGCCACGGGCGGCATGAAGGTCGTCTCGCTGCAATCGGGTGAGTGGGAAATCGACAAGGGCAACGCGGTCGCGAGCCAGATTCTCAATGCCAATCCGGACGTCAAGGCGCTGCTGTGCGGCAATGACAACATGGCAATCGGCGCGGTCTCGGCCGTGCGCGCGGCAGGCAAGGCCGGCAAGGTGCAGGTGGTGGGCTATGACGACATCGACGCAATCAAGCCGATGCTCGCCGACGGCCGCGTTCTCGCCACAGCCAATCAGTACGCCGCCAAACAGGCCGTGTTCGGTATCGATACCGCTTTGAAGGCGCTCGCCGAACACAAGAAGCAGTCGGAATTGTCGGGCGTCGTCGAAACGCCTGTCGATCTGGTCACCAAGTAAGACTGGCAGCACACGTGGCCCGTGCTGGTTGCGGGCCACGCTGCCTGATCTTTGTCGGGCTTTATCAATCTGATGTCTACTCCCATCCAATCCCTTGCCAATGTCCCGCCTGTGCTGAGCGTTCGCGGCATCGGCAAGACCTACGCCGGGCCCGTGCTCGCCGATATCTCGCTGGAACTGTACGCGGGCGAGGTGCTGGCGCTGACCGGCGAAAACGGCGCGGGCAAGAGCACCTTGTCCAAGATCGTCGGCGGTCTCGTCACGCCGACCACCGGTTCGATGACCCTGGGCGGCGCGGCCTATACGCCGGCCAGCCGCAAGGACGCCGAGGCGCTCGGCGTGCGCATGGTCATGCAGGAACTGAACCTGTTGCCGACCCTCACGGTCGCGGAGAACCTGTTCCTGAACCGCTTGCCGCAGCGCGGCATGTTCGGCTGGATCGACCGCGCCAAACTGCGCGAGGACGCCCGGCACGCCATGGCGCAAGTCGGGCTCGACGCGATCGACCCTGACACGCTGGTAGGCACGCTGGGCATCGGGCATCAGCAGATGGTCGAGATCGCGCGCAATCTGATCGGCGATTGCCGCGTGCTGATTCTCGACGAACCCACCGCCATGCTGACCGCCCGCGAGGTGGACCTGCTGTTCGAGCAGGTCGACAGGCTCAAGGCGCGCGGCGTGGCGCTGGTATACATCTCGCACAGACTGGAAGAATTGAAGCGTATTGCGCGGCGCGCGGCGGTGCTGCGCGACGGCAAGCTCGTGCATGTCGACGAAATGGCCAATCTCTCTGCCGACCGTCTCGTGACCTTGATGGTCGGGCGCGATATCGGCGAGCGGATCGACCTCGGCGAGCGGCGCATTGGCAACGTGGCGTTCAAGGTCACGGGCATGACTCGCGAGCCAGCCGTGCGCGATGTGTCCTTCGACGTGAAGGCCGGCGAGATTTTCGGCATCAGCGGTTTGATCGGCGCGGGCCGCACGGAATTGATGCGGCTCATCTACGGGGCCGATCGGGCGGATGCCGGCACGGTGTCGATCGCGCAAGGCGGCGGTCCGCTGGAACCCGTGAAGGTGTCATCGCCATCGGATGCGGTGAAGAACGGCATCGCGCTGATTACGGAGGATCGCAAAGGCGAGGGCCTCCTGCTGACGCAGCCGATTGCCTCCAATATCTCGCTCGGCCATCTGCGTGCGGTGTCGAAGAACGGCGTGGTGGATGCCCGTCGCGAGGCGGCGCTGGCGCGCAAACAGATCGACGCGATGAGCATCCGCAGCGCGGGGCCGTCGCAACCGGTGTCCGAGCTTTCCGGCGGCAACCAGCAGAAGGTGGTGATTGGCCGCTGGCTCGCGCGCGACTGCGCGGTGCTGCTGTTCGACGAGCCGACCCGCGGCATCGACGTCGGTGCGAAGTTCGATATCTATGCCCTGATGGGTGCGCTCGCGCGGGAAGGCCGCGCTTTGGTGGTGGTGTCGAGCGATCTGCGCGAGTTGATGTCCATTTGCGACCGGATCGGGGTGATGTCGGCAGGACGGATGACGGGCATGTTCGAGCGCGGAAGCTGGACCCAGGACGCGCTGCTCGCAGCGGCGTTCGCGGGCTACACGAAACGCGACGCGCTGCTGCACGATCCGATCGAACCCGACGCAGGGGCGCCTCACGCATCGGCGCCCGATCAAAAATCTGTGGAGTATTGAAGCATGACCGCACCAACCAGCCTGCCTACCGTGCAGAACGAACCGCCCAAAGACGCGAAGCCGGTCGGCACGCGCCTGGGATTCTCAAACTACCTCGGCCTGCTCGGCGCGCTGCTCGGGATGATCGTCCTGTTCTCGCTGCTGAGCTCGCACTTCCTGAGCTACGACACCTTCAGCACGATCGCGAATCAGATTCCCGATCTGGTCGTGATGTCGGTCGGCATGACCTTTGTGCTCATCATCGCCGGCATCGACCTGTCGGTCGGCTCCGTGCTGGCGCTCGGCGCGGCGCTCACGAGCGTCGCGGCCTTGCAGTGGCACTGGCCGGCGTTGCCCGCCGCCTTGCTCGGCATGGCGGGCGCGGCCTTGACGGGCTGCGTGACCGGCGCGATCACCGTGGCGTGGCGGATTCCGTCGTTCATCGTGTCGCTCGGCGTGCTCGAAGCGGCGCGCGGTCTCGCGTATCAGATGACCAACTCCCGCACGGCCTACATCGGCGATGCGTTCGATTTCCTCTCCAACCCGATTGCGTTCGGCATTTCTCCCGCGTTCCTGATTGCGATCGTCGTGATGATCGCCGCGCAGCTGGTGCTGACGCGTACGGTGTTCGGCCGCTATCTGGTCGGCATCGGCACGAACGAGGAAGCGGTGCGCCTCGCGGGCGTCAATCCGCGTCCCTACAAGATCGCCGTATTCGCGATGATGGGCCTGTTGGCCGGCATGGCGTCCCTGTTCCAGATTTCGCGGCTCGAGGCTGCGGACCCGAATGCCGGCGCAGGCATCGAGTTGCAGGTGATCGCGGCCGTCGTGATCGGCGGGACGAGCTTGATGGGCGGCCGGGGCTCGGTGATCAGCACCTTCTTTGGCGTGTTGATCATCTCGGTGCTGGCCGCGGGTCTTGCCCAGATCGGGGCGACCGAGCCGACCAAACGCATTATCACGGGGGCCGTCATTGTCGTGGCCGTCGTGCTGGATACGTATAGAAGCCGGCGTCGCGCCGCATAAATATTGACCATTAGCGACCATGCGTGAATGGTCAGCAGGAGAGTGACAGTGTCGAAAGAAGCGAAGCAGGGCCGTGTGCTCGTGGTGGGCAGCATCAATACCGACCTGGTCGCCCGTGCACCGCATTTGCCGCGGCCCGGCGAGACGATCGGCGGGCATGAGTTCTCGCAGGTTGCCGGCGGCAAGGGCGGCAACCAGGCGGTGGCGGCGGCGCGCATCGGTGCGCGCGTGGCAATGGTCGGGCGCGTGGGGAAGGATGCGAACGGCGCCCAGCGGGTCCAGGATCTGGAAGCGGAAGGGATCGATTGCGCGGGTATCGAAGTCGACCCGGTGCAACCCACGGGCGTCGCGATGGTGACGGTGTCGGACGACGGGCAGAACACGATCGTCGTGGTCGCGGGCAGTAACGGCGAACTCACGCCGGAGAGCGTTGCTCGCCACGAAGCGGCGATCAAGGCCAGCGAGGTCGTGGTTTGCCAGCTGGAAACGCCCTGGGATTCGGTCCACGCGACACTCGCGCTTGCCCGGCGTTTGGGCAAAGTCACCGTGCTGAACCCGGCGCCGGCAACCGGTCCGCTGCCCGCGGAATGGCTGCCGCTCGTCGACTATCTCGTGCCGAACGAGGTGGAGGCCGCGATACTCGCCGGCCTGCCCGTCGAATCGCAAAGCGGAGCGAGAAGGGCTGCGCTGGAACTGCAACGAGGCGGCGCACGCAACGTGATCGTCACGCTCGGCGCACAAGGCGCGTATCTGTTGCCGGAAGGCGGCGAGGGCATGCATTTTCCCGCGCCGCAAGTGCGAGCCGTCGACACGACCGCAGCCGGCGATACGTTTATCGGTGTCTTTGCCGCGCAACTCGCTGCCCGGCAACCGCTGGAAGGCGCGATCAGCCTCGCGCAACGCGCGGCTTCGATTTCCGTCACGCGCGCCGGCGCGCAGCCGTCGATCCCGACTCGCGCGGAAGTGGATAGCGCGGGTTGAAAACGGATGCCTGTTGTGACATGAGGCCGTCCGACCTGCAACTCTGGGTAGCCGAACGTTGAATTGACGACACCATCTCCGGATGGTGTTTTTTTGGTTTAGTCGCGATCTCTGCTTGAAGAAATGGACCGGATATCAAATCGAAATATATAGATATCCTGATGATAACGATGACCCTTGTTGCGTGTGGCGGCAATGTGACAGTCGCCGTTCGACACGCTGACGATTGAGCTATATGCACAGGCCCCGATTACAGCGAGCGGGGCTTGTGTTGCGCATCTTTACTCATGCTTTGCGCACACCGTCGCTGCCGCGAGATGCAACAATGGATTGCCGCCGGCGCATACAGGTCTGGCGGTAATCCCCGGAAACACAACCGTAGCCAAACTGTAGTGCCGCTTGTCTAGGATGTCCGCATCGCTCATGCATCGATCAATGGAGGTGCCGGATGCTTAGCCATCACGAACTCGCGACACTCATGTTGCTCGGCGACGCCGAGAAGCGGCTGGAAGCTTTCGATCCGGACGTTCTTGCGCTGCGCCGGTACGAGCTCGTCGAAGTACGCCAGCGCGATCCGCAAGGACCGACGCTGCAACTGACCCGTCAAGGTCGCGCGTTGCTGGAGCGTCTGCGCACGGGCGCAGAGCAATGAGTTGAGTACGGCGCGATCGGATCGAGCGACGAATCACCGGCGAAATTCGATGGATCTTCCGTCGCTTGCTCGCAAGACGATGCAAATCTGCAACGCGCCGTGTCTCCGCGTGACGCGCTACCCGCAACGCGATGTGCTTAGCCCGACCACTTCGCGCACGCTTTGTCGTGGCACGGAAAAGAGTCTCGGATTGCTAATCGATCTCGCGCACCGTGTTCCGCGTTCAAGCTGTTCACAAATTCCCTGTCAATACCCGTAATGCGGGCCAGCGCACATAGCGATGCAAGCGCCGGCCACCTGAACCCCGCGACAGATCCGCCGACGCGACGGCTTTCCGTCTCAAGCTTGCGACATGTCGGTCCATAGCCTGTAAAAGCTACTTCACCGAATTGCGATCCGGCATATCTGACCGGCGCCTTCGTCAAACCGTTGCCGGCCAACACGACCAAGGGTTTTCCATTCTTCAGAAATCATCCGCGGTGCATAGCGGCAGAGCGCCGCGACGGCAGTTCACGGCGTATCAAACACGAATCATCGCGCGATGCGAACTCCCTTCTGCAGGGTGCACCGAATCGCACTGCGCCGTCCGGCAAGCCTTTGCGCCGCCTGGCACTCTTTTGGCATAGCTGTCCGCAACGGTGGCGCGCTGCTTGAGCAGTACAGGGCGCTCCGGTTTCAGGCGCCGCAGAACGGCTGACGGGGGGATTCAATTCTGCGGCGCCGGAAAACTTCGACACGGCATTGGTCTGCATGGCCAGTCGTGCCGAAGTCGGGAGACAGCGTCACTGGCTTCTGCGGTGATCGGGCTCCCAAAGCGATGGCGTTGGGGAGGGGAAGGGCCGGGACGCATTCAAGAGAGCGCTCCAGTACCTGACCGGTTAACCAGGCCAAACCCGGCTGAGTAGTCAGCAGCCTTCCACCAATGCTCGGTCCCGCAGCGGGCATGTTTTGAGTATCTGAGTAAAAAACTTCTTTTTCCAGGAGCTTCAAAATGCAAAAGACTCTCGACCTGATCCGTGACTTCGCACGCGAAGAAGACGGTGTGACCGCAATTGAATATGGCCTGCTGGCTGCGTTGATTGCAGTCGCGATTATCACTGCAGTTGGAGTGATCGGCACGCAGCTTAACGATACCTTTACCACGATTGGAACCAAACTCACTGCCGCTAATGCTGCTTGATAACCACAGGGCAGGGTTGCCTCCTCAGGGGCAATAGATTGAGCGAAGAGCGGCCCTTGCCTCTTCGAGGGTCGCTCTTTCCTCACTAATAGCGAAGTGGAAACGGGGAACTCCATGAACGCTTTCGAATTTCCAGTCGGGGTGTGCCTGCTGGGGCTGGTGGCGGTGGCCGCAGGCTGGGATTTGCATACCCGGCGCATTCCGAACTGGCTGGTGCTGACGGGGTTGGCGCTGGCATTGACGATGCAGTGGCATCTGCATGGAGCCGGTGGCGGCTCGGGGCGGTGGGCGCTCGGCATGCTGACCGGCGGCGGCTTGTTTTTGCCTCTGTATCTGCTGCGCGGCATGGGCGCGGGTGACGTAAAACTGATGGCTACGGTTGGCGCGTTCGTCGGACCAGATATCGCGCTACAGATTGCATTGCTGACCTGCACGATGGGTGGCGCGTGGGCGCTGGCAGTGATTGTTTTCAGGCGGGCCGTGAAATCTACCTGCACGAATATCCTGGCGATTTTTCTGGGTGGCATCAATCGCCACGACGACATGAATACGCAAGGCAAGGGCGCCGCCATTGCTTCGGTTGGGTCACTGCCATACGGCGTGGCCATTGCCATCGGCACGTTGGGCGTGATGTTTCTTCAGGCAGGCGCAGGCACGCGCTGACGGCCAGGCGAGCAGGCATCCGTTCATGACATATGAGCCTTCAAGAGCCTTCGCAGAAGGGCAAACAACAAGAAGCGCAGCACGGGATAACAGGGGGAACAACGTGATCAACAAATGGAAAACGGCGCCGGGCGCGCCGACGGACATCAGCCGCCTGCAGGATGCCGGCCGGGTGCACCTCAACGAGGGCGGCGCTGACGCGAATCTGTTGGCGCGCGCGCCACGCACCATTGCCGACACCGGTCTGGATCAAAATTTTCTGCTTGAACTGGTGGCCAAGACGGCTTTTCTGCTGGGAAAAGTATCGTTGTCCAAACTGATTGAACGCCTCAAGCTAGGTGCCAGCGTGCTCGATGGCGTGGTGGCATTCGGGGTGCGCGAACGGGTGCTGGAAATCGTGCGGCGCGGTGCCAACGATGTCGATGTCGATCTCCAGCTCACCGATGGCGGGCGTCAGCGCGCAGCTGAGTTCATGGCCCACTGTCGCTACGTCGGCCCGGCGCCGGTGGCGCTGGCTACATACGAAGCCGTGCTGCGGCAGCAATCGGTGCGGCAGACACAAGCCACTCGCGCCAGCGTGCGGGCCGCCTTTGCCGGCTTGACGGTCAGGACAGCACTGCTCGATGAGATCGGCGGCGCGGTCAACAGCGGCAAACCAGTCATGTTCTTCGGGCCGCCGGGAAGTGGAAAGACTTCGTTGGCCGAACGATTGGGGCGTCTGCTGCCCGGCCGGGTGGCCGTGCCGTATGCCATCGTGGTCGAAAACGAGGTCATCCAGATTTTCGACCCGCTGATTCACGAGCCGTACGAAATGGGGGCGACCGGCGGCGCGTTGAGCGCTCCTTCCGATGCCCGCTGGCAAGTTTGCCGGCGGCCTACCGTGCTATCCGGGGGCGAACTGACACTGGACATGCTCGAGTTGCGCTACGACGCGGCCAGCGGTTTTTACCAGGCGCCCCCGCATGTCAAGGCCAACGGCGGCTTATACGTGGTCGACGACCTTGGGCGCCAGCGCGTGGCCCCGGCTGATTTGCTCAACCGCTGGATCGTGCCGTTCGATCGCGGGCACGACATGCTCGCCTTGCATACCGGCTCGCGTTTTTCTCTGCCGTTCGATGTCTGGATTGCGTTTTCAAGCAATTTTGCGCCGGCGGATCTTGGCGACGAGGCATTTTTCCGGCGCCTCGGCTGCAAGCTGTATGTCGGGCCCCTCGATGTCGCCGAGTATCGCGCCGTGTACGAGCAGCGCTGCGAAGAACTGGACGTGGCGTCGGACGATGAGGCCTTCGAATATCTCGTGCATCACTTGCATATGTCGTCCGGCCGGCCGCTGCTGGCATGTTATCCGGGGGACCTGCTGCGCATCGTACTGGCCAATGCGCGTTATCTCGAGCAACCAGCCGTGGCGGACGGGCCGAACTTGTTGCGCGCCTGGAACAGTTACTTCGCAGTGGCCGGCGAACATGACAACCCGCCACCTCAGCAGCAGGGTGGCACGGAGTGGGCAGCAAAAAAATTCGCGGCCGGTTAAGTGACCGGGTAGGCGGCCGGAAACTCTAGTTGATAAACAGGTCGGGCATCGGGGAGATTCATCATGAAGAACATACGTGCGCTGGTGATGTTGGTAGTGGCAGCGGTGGCGGGGCTCGGCGCGGTAGCGGTAGCGTCGCGCTGGCTGATGGACAGATCGTCGGGCATGACCAGCAAAGTCGCGGTCGCCGCTGTCGATATCAGTCTCGGGCAGCGCCTTAACCCCGAATTCATCAAAATGGTCGATTGGCCGGCGGGCAGCATACCGTCCGGTGCATTCAGCGATTCGCAGAAACTCGACGGGCGCGTGATGAAAAACAGTGCACAGCGCGGCGAACCGATTCTGGATGGCAAGCTGGCGCCTGTCGGTACGCAGGGCGGGTTGTCGGCGGTGATCGCCGACGGCAAGCGCGCAATCACAGTGCGCGTCAATGACGTGATCGGCGTGGCGGGCTTCGCACTGCCTGGCAACTATGTCGACATCATCGTCAGTACGCAGCAGGAAAAAGGCAGCGATAGAAAATCGAGCGGAGATGAAAACATCTCCAAGATCGTGCTCGAAAAAATTCTGGTGCTGGCCGTCGCGCAGGAAGTGGGCCGTGACGAAACCAAACCGAAAGTGGTTAACGCCGTCACGCTCGAAGTCACGCCTGACCAGGCGGAAAAACTCGACCTTGCGCGCAGTGTCGGCACGTTGTCACTGGTGCTGCGCAACCAGGTGGATATCGCAACGCTGGCCACGGGGGGCGCGACAAAGATCACGCTGCTCGGCACGCCAGCCGCACCGGCCCCGACACCTGCAGCTTTGCCCGCACGTCCGGCACGCGTGCACTACGCCGCACGACCAGCGGCCAAGCACGACTGCGTCGGTGTGCTCTCGGGTGTGTTGGGCAGTGTCGAATGTTTTTAGGCCAGAAGTCGGCGGTGCCTGCGAAGGCGGGCCGCTGCGACTGGCGCCACCAAGGCAAATAACAGAAGTCTCGATCGACCGATGTCGAGAAACGGGGGCAGGAAAATGAAAACGAAACTGGGATTCTCAACCGGTGGAGCGATGCGTAGCCGCTCGCTGAGCGGCGTCGTACTCGCCTCGGCGTTGTGCACCGGATTGTTCGTCGCGCAAAGCGGCTCAGCGCAGGAAGCGGCCGAGAGCCCGGTGCTCGCGAAGGTCCGGCCAAATGCGCCGTTGCCGGTGGGCCGCGCGCCAACACCGATGATGGTCAGCATGGCGCCGATGCCGGCCGGCGGCGCAGCCGGTGCCGCCATGCCGCTGCGCGGTCCGAACTGCACCGGCGATATCCGCGAAGAAACCAGCGTCGTCGTGCCGGTCGGCAAGTCGACACTCCTGCCTCTTGTCGAACCGGCACGCAACCGCACGCTCGGCAATCCGACGATCGTGCAAGCCACGCTGGTGTCGCCACGCACGCTTTACCTCGTCGGCATGGCGGTCGGCACGACCAACATGATCGTTCAGGGACGCAGCGGCGGATGCCAGATTATCGATGTGATCGTCAACATCGACGCCAACGGCTTGCAGCAATCGCTCGGGCAGCTATTGCCCGGCGAGCGTGGCATCCGCGTATCGACCGCTGCGGGCAACCTGGTGCTCGGTGGGCACGTGTCGAGCTCGCCGACTGCCCAGCAGGCGCTGGAGATCGCGAAGGCCTATGCGAGTGCACAGCCTACCCAGCAATCGCAGAGCGGGTCCGGCAGCCTCGGCAGCGGAACCAACGTGAATCAGCAGAGTTCGAGCATCAGCAAGCCGGCCGAGGTGATCAACATGATGACGGTCGATGCACCGCAACAGGTGATGCTCGAAGTCAAGGTCGCCGAAGTGTCGAAGACGCTCATCAACCAGTTGGGCTCGGCGCTCAACATTCAGGGCGGCTTCGGTTCATGGAGTGGCGCGCTCGTGAGCAATCTGCTGGCGGGCGTCACGAGCGTCATTGCGGGCAGCAAGGCGAACAACCGCCCATTCAGCTTCGCCGTCGACGCGCAGAAGACAGACGACCTCGTGAAGATCCTCGCGGAACCGAATCTCGTCGCGATCAGCGGGCAGGAGGCCACCTTCCTCGCCGGCGGCAAGATCTTCATTCCGGTGCCGCAGAGCAGCAGCACGGGCGCGACGACCATCACGCTGCAGGAAGAGGAATTCGGCGTCGGCCTGAAGTTCACACCGACCGTGCTCGCCAATGGCCGCATCAGCCTGAAGGTCGCGCCCGAGGTGTCCGAGCTGTCGCCGACTGGCATCACGCTCAGCGCCACCAACGTGAGCGGCGTGTCGATCCTGCCGCTCATCACGACGCGCCGTGCATCCACGGTTGTGCAGATGAGCGACGGCGAGTCGTTCGCGATCGGCGGACTGATGAAGAGCAACGTGACCGGTGCGCTGAAAGCCATTCCCGGCATCGGCGAAGTGCCGGTGCTCGGGGCGCTGGCGCGCAGCACGTCGTTCCAGCAGGACCTGACGGAGCTCGTGTTCATCATCACGCCGCATCTCGTCAAGCCGCTGCAGACGGCCGACCTGCCGCTGCCGACGGACAGCTTCTCGCAGCCCAATGCAGTCGATGTCTACGCGACCGGCAACATGGAAGGCCGTCACCCGAAAACGCATGCCGCGCCTGCCGAAGCTGCTCCGGTTGCTTCGCCAGTGCCGGTGCCGGCCCCGGCTTCGGTGACTCCGCCGGCACCGCAGCCTTCGCCCGCACCGGCGTCACAAACGCCCGCCGGACCCGTTGCGATGACGTTGCCGGCCGACCCGCAGACCGCGACGCGCACCACCGCCACTCAGTCGAGTCACGCGCCGGATGTGGCGGCCGGCACAGCGCTACCGCCGGCAGCTGCGCAGACAGCCAGCGCGGTTCGCATTGAAAGTGCCGCGGCACGGATCGCCGCCGGTCAGGGGCACCAGGAAGTCGCCAACGCGGACGCGTCGAGCCACGCGGTCGAACATTGATGTGATGCCAAGGGGAATCTCATGAAACACGAACACTTTGTTTTCGCCCGCTGGACCGCGCTTATCGTGCCGGTCTGCGTGGCGCTCGGCGGTTGCATGTCCAGCACGCCGATCTGGGATGCGCATTTTGGCCAGGCGCTCAAAGCCGTCACCCAGGCGCAGATCATCGATCCGCACGCGACAGAGCACGCGCAATCGGCACAGGGCATCGACGGCAAGTCCGCCGCTTCGGCGATGGACACCTATGACAGGTCATTTCAACAACCCGCACCGTCGCCGAATGCATTTGTCATTGGCGTCGGAAGCGGCAGCGGGGCCAGCGGTCAGTAAGAACTAGCGGCGGCGGGGCCAACGGTTAGTCAGAACAATAGGTACGGGGGATCGTCATGCGTGGCGTAATTCAATCTGGTGCGTCCGGGGTGGCTCGTCGGGGCGAGCGCGGTATCGTCGCGATCATCTTTGCACTGACGCTCGTGGTGCTGATCAGCTTTGCCGGTCTCGCCATTGATCTGGGCAAGCTGTATATCGCGAAGAGCGAGTTGGCCAACTCCGCCGACGCCTGTGCATTGGCGGCGGCGCGCGATCTCACGAAAGCATTGTCGCTGGCGACGCCCGAGGCGGCGGGTATCGCGGTTGGCTCGGCGAATCGGGTATTGCTGCAGAGTGAAGATGTGTCGCTCACAACCAATAGCAACGTCACATTCAGCAAGTCGTTCGGCGGCCCGTATTTGACCAAAAACCAGTTTGGTGCGGCGGACGTGCCGAGCATCGGTTTTGTGCGCTGTACGGTCAACCGCGCCAGCATCAGCAACTGGTTCATGCAGATCGTCAGCGCTACGCTCGGCACGTCGGCGGTTGCCGCGACCGCGGTCGCATCGACCACACAGGCGCAGACGACGTGTGCGCTGCCGGTATACATCTGCCAGCCGCCCGCTCCGGCGACTATCAATCCGCTCGACTGGGTTTGCAGCAAGGTCGGTTCAGGTTCTCCGCCTCCTTGCGACAAGATCAAAGGCAATTTCGGCTGGGTCGATCTGGGCACGGGCGGCGGAGCGAACGCACTGGCCACGTTGCTGGCGGGGCCAGGCCAATGCAACCTGCCGACAAGTCCGACGCTGAATACGGCGCCAGGCAACAAGAGCTCGCTCTCGGCCGCATGGAATACACGCTTTGGCATTTACGCAGGTGGCCAGTACAAGGGGCCGAGCGACGGCCCATCCGATTTCACCGGTTTCGCCTATACGAACACATGGCTTTCAGCAGGGAATAGCCAGCATGGCAGCTTTCAGGATTTTCTTGCCAAACGCCTGACATTCACGCCGTATCAGGGCGACACCAGCGCAGGCCTGTATACAACGAACGGTGATACCACCCCACCGCCGAACAGCAATTACGCCCAGGGGGCAGACCGCCGGCTCGCCGTGGTTCCGCTCGTCAGTAACTGCGGCGGCGTGAGTGGTACTTCGGTGCCCATAACAGTTTCATCCTGGGCTTGCGTCCTGCTGCTGCATCCGATGACGAGCAATTCAAATAAAGACCCCATGCAGGGCGTGACGATGCTCCAGTACCTCGGTTCCGCCTCCGATCCGAGCACGCCTTGCGCCACGCAGGGCATACCCGGCTCCAACACCATCGGGATCGGGCCGATGGTACCTGTGCTGGTGCAATAGGAGAGTCCATCATGCGTCATCGTCATTATCGTATCCGCCGCATGCAGGGCGTTGTAGCAGTCGAATTCGCACTCGTGGCGATTCCGCTGGTCATTCTGCTGCTAGGCATCGCGGAGTTTGGCCACATGTTTTACCAGTACAACACGATCGACAAATCCGTACGTGACGCGGCGCGACTGTTGTCCGCCTACAGTCCATTGCAAGCCGACTATCCGACGGCGAGCGCTCAGTGCCTCGTGGTGTACGGCAACACGGGTTGTAACGGATCGCCATTGATCGCCGGGCTGCAAACCAGCATGGTGGTGGTATGCGATCAGATCAATACCAGCGGCTGCACCGGGCAATTCAAGAATGTGCAAACCGATCCATCTGGCGACACGATCAATCTCGTGCAAGTGAAAGTCACCGGATATCCCTATGCGCAGATCACCGGGTTTTTCAACCTGGGTGCGTTGATCTTCGGCGATATCAGCTGCGTCATGAGGCAGGTATGAACAAGCTCACTATCCGTCGTTTGCCCGGCGCACAGCGCCAGCGAGGCGTTGCCGCACTCGAATTCGCCCTGATATCGGCCATTTTCTTCACGTTGCTGATTGGCGTCATGGAGATGGGGCGCGTGCTGTTTTACTGGAATACGGCGGCAGAAGCGACGAGGCTGGGCGCCCGTGTTGCCGTGGTGTGCGACGTCAACAGCAGCCAGTCGGCGACCAACCCCGTGATCAGGGATATGCAGCAGATGTTGCCGATTCTGCAGCCTTCCAACGTGACCGTGACTTATAACCCGTCGGGTTGCGACGCCTCGTCATGCACCTCGGTCACGGTCGCCGTCGCCAACGTCACGGTTAATACGGTGGTTCCTTTCGTGCCATTTTCGCTGTCGATGCCGCCATTCACCACGACCTTGCCGAGAGAAAGCCTGAGTAGCGTGAACGGCACCAATCCTACTTGCAGTTAGCACGTCGCCCACTTTAACGGGAAGAACGAAATGATCGACATTCTCACGATTTCATCCGATCCAGCGCAGGCCAGTGCGATTGCGCGGATCGTCGGGGCGGGCGATTCTCATCACCGCGTCAAAACATCGAATGAAGGGCTGGCCGCTCTGTGCGCGCATCAGCAGGCACTCGATGGTGTCGATCTGCTGATTTTCGATGGCACGCAGATGGCGCAGCAGGATTTCGACACACTCGCTGCGCTCACTGCGCAGCACACCGATTTGACCTGCGTGCTGCTGACGCCGTCGCCGTCGGCCGATCTATTGATTTGTGCCATGCGTGCCGGCGTGCGCGATGTGCAGCAGTGGCCGGCCGCCCCCCAGGAATTGCAGCACGCTGTTGAAAGGATCGCCCGCAAAATTACCGGCACGCGGCGCGAAGGCAGGGTGATCTCGTTCGTGTCATGCAAAGGTGGAAGCGGCACCTCGTTTTTAGCGGCGAATCTGGGATTCGCCGCCTCGGCAATCGGCAAGCGAGCGCTGCTGATCGATTTGAATCAGCAATTCGGTGAAGCGGCTTTTCTGGTGTCGGAAATTACGCCGCCGGCCACGCTGGCCGACGTCAGTGCCCAGATCGACCGGCTTGACCCCGCGTTTCTCGATGCGTGTCTGACCCACGTCAGCGACAGTTTTGATGTGCTGGCCGGTGCAGCCGATCCGGCCAAGGCGAAAGAAATCAAGCCGGAGCACTTGCAGCGCATTCTGAATCTGGTGCGGCATCAATACGATCTGGTTATTTTCGACATCGGCCAGAGCATCTGCAACGTGACGATTGCAGCGCTCGATCAGAGCGATTGCATTTTCCCGGTGCTGCAACTGAGTTTGCCTTATCTGCGCGGCAGCCACCGGCTGCTCGATATCTTCCGCTCGCTCGGCTACCGCGGCGACAAGGTGCGCGTGCTGGTCAACCGCTACGAAAAGAAAGGGCCGGTGGGGTTGCCCGAACTGGAAAAGGCACTGGGCCTGCGGGTGGCCGGTGTGATTCCTGAAGACCGTGCTTCGGTGTCGGCGTCGATCAATCAGGGCGTGCCGATTCTGCGGCTCGCCAAATCGAGTGGCGTGGCAAAGAGCCTGAATGGACTGGTGCGCAGCCTGTTGTCGCCGCCGTCGTCGCCGTCGCCGTCCAATGGTGGGGCCGGCGCTTTGCGGAAGATTTTCGGTAAGCCGGTGTTAGGCAGAGCCTGAGTTAAAGGAGCGGAAAATGGAAAACGTCACGACACTGCGTGAGCAATTTTTTGATCACGGCGATCTGTCCACGCACGAGCAAAGCCTCAACCGGAACAGAATGGCCAGAAGAGCGTATCAGGAACTCAAGAAGAACGTTCATCAGGCGGTGATCGACCGCGTCGAACTGGAAAAACTCCAGCGCCTTTCGAACGAGCAGATTCAGCGTGAACTGGCACAGCTGGTCGAGCGTATTGTCGAAGAAGACAACATTCCGATGAACGAGATCGAGCGGCGCCAACTGGTGCGCGACGTGCGTGACGAGATGCTCGGCTTTGGCCCGCTCGAACCGCTGCTCGCGGATCCGACGATCTCCGACATCCTGGTCAACACGCACCAGCATGTGTATATCGAACGGCGCGGCAAGCTGGAGCTGACCGATGTCACGTTCTACGATGACGCGCATTTGATGAAGGTGATCGAAAAGATCGTATCGCGCGTCGGCCGCCGCATCGACGAATCGAACCCGATGGTGGACGCACGTCTGCCGGATGGCTCTCGCATGAATGCGATCATTCCGCCGTCGGCGATCGATGGCCCGCTGCTGTCGATTCGCCGTTTCGCTGTCAACCCGCTGACGGTGAAAGACCTGATTGAATATGAAAGCCTCACGCCACCGATGGTTCAGGTGCTGGAGGCGCTGTCCGCCGCCAAGATCAACGTGCTGATTTCGGGCGGAACGGGCAGCGGCAAGACGACATTGCTCAATGTCCTGTCGGGGTTCATTCCATCCGACGAACGTATCGTGACGATCGAGGACGCCGCCGAGCTTCAGTTGCGCCAGTTGCACGTGCTGCGGCTCGAAACACGTCCGCCCAACATCGAAGGCAAGGGAGAGATCACGCAGCGCTCGCTGGTGCGCAACGCGCTGCGGATGCGGCCTGACCGGATCATTCTGGGCGAAGTTCGTGGCGCCGAGGCGCTGGATATGCTGCAGGCGATGAACACGGGGCATGAAGGTTCGCTCGCGACAGTGCACGCCAATACGCCGCGCGATGCGCTGACGCGGCTCGAAAACATGATCGGCATGGCGGGGTTGAATCTGCCACCCAAGGCCGCGCGTCACCAGATCAGCTCGGCGATCGGCGTCGTCATTCAGGTGGCCCGCCTCACCGACGGGCGCAGAAAGGTGACCAGCATTCAGGAGATTACTGGCATGGAAGGCGAGGTGATCAATTTGCAGGAAATCTTCTCTTTCAAGCGCGCCGGTGTGGATAAAAACGGAAAGGTTTGCGGGCATTTTTGTGCGACGGGCGTGCGGCCGAAATTTTCCGAGCGGCTGCAGGCATTTGGCGTGGCGGTGCCGGATACGGTGTACGACCCGACACAGCACTATCCCGTGTAACAACGGCCGATCGGGAACGACCGGCAGGACGGGGACGGCGGCAAGAAGGCCGCGGCCCATTGCGAGGAACATCGTCATGAACTTTCTATTCTACGGATTCGTCATTCTGGTGTTCTTTTCGATCATTTTGCTGATCGAGGCCACCTATATCTGGTGGCAGAGCCAGCACAGCAGCGCCGCCAGGCGCATCGAAAACCGCATTCGCATGATGTCCGCCGGGGGGCACGGTAATGACAAGGCGGTGTCGATTCTCAAGCAGCGCGAGCTGAGCACATCACCGCTGATGACCCGCTTGCTGCTCCAGGTGCCGCGTATTCATGTGCTCGATCGCTGGCTGGTTCAGTCGGGGCTGAACTGGTCGATTGGGAAGTTTCTTTCTTACACCGTGTTTCCGCCGCTCGTGGTGTGGATGGTCGGCAGCATGCTCTACGTTCCGGCGCTGGCGTTATTGACGGCGACACTGCTTAGCGCCGTCTTTGCGTCGTCCAGAGTCAACCGGGCCAAGGCCCGGCGGCTGAAGCAGATCGAAGAGCAATTGCCCGAGGCGGCCGACATGATCAGCCGGTCATTGCGGGCCGGGCATTCGTTCTCGACTGCCCTCGGCATCGTGGGTGACGAGATGCCCGAGCCGATCGGTGGCGAGTTTCGCACCGCGTTCGATGAAATCAATTTTGGCGTGCCGCTCAACGATGCACTGGGAGGGCTGGCCAACCGCGTACCGATCAGCGACCTCCGCTATTTTGTGATCGCGGTACTGATTCAGCGCGAGAGCGGCGGTAACCTGGCCGAAATTCTCGACAACATCAGCCAGATTATCCGCAGCCGGCTTGCGCTGCTCGGCAAGGTCAGGGTGCTGTCGTCCGAGGGCCGGTTGTCGGCCTGGATTCTTGGCGTTTTGCCGTTCGCCGTGGCACTGATTATTTCGATGGTCAATCCTGGTTTCTTACGCATTTTATGGAGCGATCCGGCCGGCGTAAAAATGCTCGGCACGGCGCTGGTCATGATGATGTTCGGTCTGCTCTGGATGCGGAAGATCATTCGTATCCATGTTTAACAAAACACATCATTTTCATTTTTTGGAGATGGGTCGAGCCCATGCCCGCCATGAAAACTGAACAACTCATACTATTGGCCGTTGTTTTTGCGATTGTCGCCATGGCCGCCTTCGGTCTGATGGCGCTGCTCATGCCGAACTCGATACACCGCCGCCTTGGGCAGTTCACCGGCATGGGCCAGCCTTCGTCAGAAACGGCCGACGACGAGGGCGCTCAATGGGTAAAGAGGATTGCGCAGGCTTCACAGCCAATCGCCAAACTCTCTATTCCCAAAGAGGGTTGGGACCATTCGGTGTTGCGCACGAAATTCATGCATGCGGGGTGGCGTAGTCCATTTGCCCCAGGGGTTTATTTTGCAGCCAAGACGATTCTGGTAATCGGGCTGCCCCTTGTTTGTCTCGTGGCGGCCGGACCGTACCTGCGGAACGATAACAACCATCTGTTCCTGGCCGGGCTGCTGGTGCTGGCGGGAATCGGTTATTACCTGCCCAACGTTGCGCTGGCACGCCAGGTGCGCCTGCGGCAGCAAATCATTTTCGAGAATTTTCCCGACGCGCTGGACCTGCTCACCGTGTGCGTGGAGGCGGGTCTCGGACTGGACGCGGCGCTTATGAAAGTGGCCAATGAAATGCATCTGAAAAGCCGGGCGATGGGCGACGAGTTGCAATTGCTGATGCTTGAACTGAGGGCGGGTTTGAGCAAGGAAACCGCACTCAAGAACCTGGCGCTGCGTACCGGCGTGGAAGAGTTGGACATCCTGGTCGCGATGCTGATTCAGGCAGAGCGCTTCGGCACCAGTGTGGGCGATTCACTGCGCGTGCATTCGGAAAATTTGCGGCTCAAGCGGCGGCTTCGGGCCGAGGAGGCCGCTGGAAAAATTGCCGTCAAATTATTGTTTCCGCTCATTTTCTGCATATTCCCAACGCTGATGTTGATATTGCTCGGCCCGGCTTTTATTCAGGTGCTCCGTGTGCTGCTACCAACGCTCTCTGGTCAGATGGACGCAGGAACTCCACTACCTTGATGCGGCGAGGAGCCATGACACATCCCTGATGGCTGCAATCAGCCGGATAACGCTAACAGACTCAATGCGGCGCCCTAACGAGAATAAATGAGGACGGACATGGCCATGATCATCACCGAAACAGAGGGGCTTGCACTACCTCTTGCCGACGTCTCGGCGCGTACTACATATGACACCGCGCCGCGCCTGCGCGATGCATTGATCGAAGTATCGGCGAGGACAGCCGCGGCCGTATTGTTGAGCCTGTTCGCGTACCTCGCGATCCAGCGCTTGCGTGCGGACCCCGGACGTATCACGCTGTTGCTGCTGGTGGTGGCCGAATGCGTGACGGTCGGCTTGTCGCTGTTCTCGCGTGTGCCGATGAAACGCGACTGGCGGCCGCTCGCGTTCATCTTTTCGATGGGCGGCACGTACTACTTTCTGGCCGTACGCCTTTCGCCCGGCGCGCAACTTGTGCCGGAGACAGTGGGCGCGTCATTGCAGTTGCTGGGGATTTGCTGGCAACTGTTCGCGAAGGCGTCGCTCTCCCGCTCGTTCGGCATCTTGCCGGCCAATCGCGGTGTGGTATCGCGCGGCGCCTATCGCTTTGTGCGACATCCGATGTATCTCGGTTACGTCATCGCCGACATCGGCTTTCTGCTGGTGAACTTCGGCTTGCAAAACCTGCTGGTGTACGGTTGCCAGTTCGCCTTGCAGGTAGGGCGGATCGTTCGTGAAGAGCAGCTTCTCTCAGCGGACGAAGGGTATCGGACATACAAGGGACGCGTACGCTATCGCGTGATTCCCGGCGTGTTCTAGACCCCGCTCGCGTTGCGCACGGCTTTGCCGCCCGTCACACAGACGATCACGGTGGCCAGGACGAGCACGCATAGCGCCACGCGCAGGCCGAGCAAACCCGCACCGAGTCCGATCAATGGCGGCCCGACCAGGAAGCCGGCATAGCCGGCGGTGGCGGCCATCGAAACCCCGACCGCCGGCGTAACGGTCGAGCGGCCCGCCGCGCTGAAAATGACCGGGACGATATTCGCGAGACCGACGCCGACCATGGCAAAGCCCACGCAAGCCGTGAGCACGGTCGGCAGGCTCAACACCAGTGCGAGCCCGGCCGCCGCCAGCAGGCCGCCGAAGCCGATCACCCGGCTCGAACCGAAGCGCCGCACGGACACATCGCCGACGATGCGGCAAGCCGCCATCGAGAACGCAAACGCGGAGTAACCGACCGCCGCGATGCTGGCTGCTTCGCTCAAGGTGGCGCGCAAATACACCGCGCTCCAGTCGGCCACCGCGCCCTCCACCAGCATGCAAAGGAACGCGAGCAGGGCGAGTTTCATCACTTTGGCGTTGGGCAACGCGAAGCCGCTGGAGGACGCGGCCGCACGCGGACCGAGATCGCGCAACGCAAGCAGGGCGGCAGCGGCCATGAAGACGGCGATGAACACGTCCGGCAACACGAGACCGCCGATCACGCCGATGCCGTTTTTCTGAAGCATGGCGCCCGTCGCCGCGCCGAGCAGGCCGCCCGCACTCCACGCCGCATGAAACGACGACATGATCGGCGACTTCCACTGTGTTTCGATCGTACTGGCGTGCCCGTTCATGGAGACGTCGAGCGCGCCGTTCGCCGCGCCGAGGGCGAGGAGCACGATCCACAGCGTCGGCAGATTCGGTGCGAACGCGGGTAGCGGCAGCGTCACGATAAAGGCCGCGCCGAGCAGCGCCGTGGCCCGGCCGCTGCCGAAGCGTGGCGCCAACTGTCCCGCCAGCGGCATGGCCACGATCGCGCCCAGCGCAAAGGCGAACAGTGCGATGCCCAGCGAGGTGTCGCTGAGCGCCAGGCTTTCCTTGATACGTGGCACTTCGACCGCCCACGCGCCGATCCCGAATCCGTTGGCGAGAAATACGCCGAGGGTGGCCACACGTTCCTTGAGCGGCTTCGTGTCTGACTGCACGAACGGCTTGGCGAGCGTTTTCATGAGCGCGCCACCTTCACTTTGTCGCAGACCGCTTCCAGCAGCGCGCGCCGTTTGGCCGTCACATCCGCCTCGACGAACAGATAGTCCACGGCGCTTGCCGGTGCAACGGAAAACGGCGCGGCGGTCATCAGTTTTTCCGACGTGATGGCAATGGCCACCTGGCTGCTTGCTTTGACCATCGCCCGTTTGAGTTCGGCGTCTTCGGCGTCGAACGCGGCGAGTCCTTCGTCTGGATCGAACGCGCAGGCGCCGAGGAAGCAGAGATCGGCCTTGATCTGCTGGATCTGCAGCAAGGCGGTGGCGCCGGTTGAGGCGGCCGCGCTCTGGGCGATGCGCCCGCCGATGAGAATGATTTCGAAGCCCGGCCGGTTGAGGAGGCGCGTACACACTTCCGGCGAGTTCGTTACGACGGTGAGGTCCGCGTTGTCCGGGAGCGCCGCGGCGATCGCGACGTTGGTCGATCCGGTGTCCAGCAAAACGATCTGCTTCGGCCGGACGATGGACACAGCGGCGGCGGCAAGACGAGCCTTGCGATCCACCGCTTCGCTCATGCGAACCTGCGCACTTTTGCCGGAAGGCGAAAGCAGCAAGGCGCCGCCGTAGACGCGCTTGCAATGGCCCTGCTCGGCGAGGTCGCGCAAGTGACGGCGGACCGTATGTTCGGAGGTCTGAAATTCAGCCGCGAGTTCGGACGCGAGGACGCGACCCTGCGCCCGCAGCCGTTCCAGAATCAGCCGTTCCCGTTCTTCGGGCAGAAGCCCGTCCATTGCATCCTGTCGCGTTCGTTGCATGACGTCACCTTGCCTGATTGCGAATCGGTCATAATCGAGCAAAATATATCGTAAACGAGCGACCGGTGCAAATGACCGGCTGGACGGGGCTTCCGAGCGATTTTCACCGCCTTCCGGTCGACATTTGGACCCTCACGGAGCCATCGTGCCCGCGCTTTTCACCGTGCAGGCGGCGGTGACTTTCTCGCCGTCGCTGAATGAAAACGTCAGCGGGATCGTCGTGCCGACCTTGAGCGGCTGTTTCGGATGTTCCAGCATCACGTGATAGTTGCCCGGCGCAAAGACGAGCGAACCGTGCGCGGGCACGGCCACCTGATCGACCATCGCCATCGACGACGTGCTGCCCTGGCTTTGCGTCTGATGCAGCATGGCCATGCCGAACGCCTTGGAGTCGACGCCGACGAGATCGACCGGTTGGTCGCCCTTATTGCTCGCCTTGAAATAGCCGCCCGATGGCAGATCGCCCGGCAACGCGCGGATCCAGCAGTCCGATACGCTCGCCGCTGCTGGGCCGTTCGCCGCGGCGCCCGCGAACGCCTGCATGGATGAACCGCACAGCAAGGCGGCGAGTAGAAGGTTGCGGAAAGTCGTCATGATGTGCTCCTGGTTTTGACTGTGGGAATGAAGCGTTAAGCAGGTTGCCGCGCGGCGCGGCCAAAAATCGTGCGGTCGGCGAGCCACACTGCGAGCAGCGTGGCGCCCATCAATGGGAAGACGATGCCGAGCAGAACGAGGCCGGTTTTCCAGCCGCGCATGGGCGGTGCGGCACGTTCACGTGACGGTGCGCTGAGTGAGCGCTGCGGCCGTCGCTTCCACCACATCACGAAGCCGGTCACGGCCATTCCCGCGAGCCCGAGCGAAATCACGGCGCAGAGAATCTGATTGGCGACGCCGAAATAGCGGCCCATATGCAACGACGTGCCGTACGACACGGCCTTCGACACTGCGCCGTAGTCGCTGTAACGGATATCTTTCAGCACCGCGCCGCTGTATTGATCGATGTACAGCGTGCGTTCGTCTTTCGGGTCGGCCGGAAAGTACGAAACGGTGTAGACGCCCGTAGCGGAGGCGGGCAAGACGATGTCGTAACCACTCGAGACACCGAGCGATGCGACGAGGGTGACGATGCGTCCAAGCGGCAGCGCTTGCGCTGCGTGTGCATCGGCGGATTGCGGTACGGGCGTGTTGCCGACGGCCCATGGCGTGAGCGGCAACGGCAGGTCGTCCATCACCATGCCAGGCATCGAATCCATGTTCGCCTGGTGCGCGGCGTGTTCGTCGTGTGCGTCGTGTTCATGGGTTGACGGGTGTGCGCCGTGAGCCGATTGCGTTTCGGCGCCTGTGTCCGCATGCTTATCAGCGTGCATGCCTGGCATGACGGAGCGCAACGGCAAGCCGCCCCATGAACCCGGCGGCGCGCCGAGATTGGCGGCGCTCGCGAGAGCCTTGAACTGCTTGCCCCATGAACCCGTCCAGGGCAGACCGCTCAGCACGAATACGAGCGCGCCGAGCGCGAGCCAGATACCCATTACGGCGTGCAGGTTCTTCCAGAATGGGCGTCCTTTTAGCGAGAAACGCGGTACCAGTGCCGCGCGTGTGCTGGTTTTGTCGCGCGGCCACCAGAGTGCGACGCCGGTGCCGATCATCACCAAGGTCCAGCATGCGGCCAGCTCCATCAGCAATTCACCGGGTTTGCCGAGCAGCAGCTTGCGATGAAGCATGCGGTCCACCTGCATGAAGCGGCGTTCGACGCTCAGCGTGCCCAATACTTCGCCGCTGTACGGGTTGAGATAGACGCTCTGTTTTTCGCCATCGGCAAGACGAAAGATGAACTCGGTGCTGCGGTCCGGTGTGCGCGCGATGGGCGCAGTCACCGCACGCGCATTGGCCGGCATCGCCGCGCGGGCTTTGGCAAGCAAGGCATCTTCGCTCAGCCTGGGCGCGGCTTGCGGTTCGACGATCAGGCGGTGCGGATAAAGCAAGGGTTCGATTTGCGGCTGGAAGCAATACAGCGTGCCGGTGATCGCGAGCACGACCAGAAACGGCATCACAAAGAGCGCTGCATAAAAGTGCCAGCGCCAGAGCGTGCGGTAGCCGGCGCTCGCCGTGCTTGCCGCCGAAGTCGTGCGTTGAGCGGTGGTGGTGGACATTGAATCCTCCTGAAGCAGATAGAGTGGGTCGATCGGTTTGCGCAGCGATGCACGCGCTGGTTTGCCGCTTGCGAATGCGTCGAATGCGTCGAATGCGTCGAATGCGTCGAATGCGTCGAATGCGTCGAATGCGTCGAATAGATCGACTACAACGACTACAAGGCGAATGAAAATGGGTGCGTGCAAATCGCGTGTCACGTTCACATGCGCAACTTTCCTTCGACGTAGAACGTGCGGCCCGGATACGGGTGATAGACGAAGTAGCGCGCGTCGAACAGGTTGTCCACGCCGATCCCGACTTCGCTCAGCTTGGTCGGCTTGAACGTGAACTTCGCGTCCGCGACCGTGTACGAACTGGTGCCGCCGAATACATTGGGATTCGTGTCGGTATTGGTGAGCGTGTTGTATTCGCGGCCGGAATAGCGCGCGGCAAGCGTGAGCGCCGAACGTTCGTCGATGTGATACGTCGCGGCGAGATTGGCGCGCCACAACGGAATCCGATAGAAGTACTTGCCGACGGTCGCCGGGTTCTGCGCATTCGCAATGATCTTCGACTGCGTGTACGCCACGCTCGCGATCAGATCGAGGCCGCGTACGAAAACATCCTGTCCCGAGTAGCTCGTTTCGACGCCGCGCGAGCGCACCTTGCCGATGTTCTGGAAGTTCGTCACGTTCGGAATCACGGTCGTATCGGTCTGACTGAAGATCGTGTTCTTCACGTCGTCCTGAAACAGCGAGAAACGAAACACGCCGTTCCAGTGGGCCCATTCGGCAGTCAGCTCTTTCGAGAGATCGTCTTCGGGCTTCAGATTCGGATTGTTGTTGACGATCGAGGAGCCGTTGATTTGCCCCTGGAACATCTCGCCCACAGTCGGAAAGCGGTAGGCGCGGCCAATGGACGCGCGCAGGATCAGATCGTCGGTGACGTCGAACGAGAGCGAAGCCTTCGGTGAGAAGTGATGCTGATTTGCGTCGCTGTACGGCATGGTTTTGCCGGACAGCGCTTGCGAGCCATCGTAGGCTTGCCAGTCTTCATACCGTACGCCGTAGACCAGTTTCCAGCGCGGCAAAAAGCGCCATGCATCCTGGGCATACAGTGCCTGAGTCTGCGTCTTGCCTTTGAATGCATTGGCAAACGAGGTCGCCGCGCCGTCGCGCCAGTTCAGCGTGTTGTAGCTCTCGTTATCGAGGAAGTAGTTGTCGTAGTGATAGCCGAAGCTCAGCGCGTGGTTCGTCCATCCCGCTTGCGGCGTGACGGGTGTGTACGTGGTGCGCAGATCGAGCGTTTTCCAGCCGGTGCCGTCGCCGAAAATCACCGTGCCGGGGCCGTTGCCCGGCGCACCTGAATTCGCGGTGCGCGCCACGCTATTGCCGATGTCGTAATACGAAGCGATCGCTTCGCCGTTCCAGCCGGTAGCGTTGCGGGTCTTAAGCGTGACGCCATATAGCCAGTTCTCGCTGTGGCCGAGACTCGGCGCGAGGGCGGCGGCCGGAATCGTGTACTCGTAGCCGCCGATCGCAACCTTGCCGCTGTATACGGGGTTGCCGTTCGCGTCGCGCAGGAAACTCGACGTCGTGCTGTTGTAGGTCTGGTGCCAGTAGCCGAGCGTAAACGCGCCCTGCAGTGTCGGCGTGAAGTCGTACTGCATCTTCAGCTTGAACTGGTCCTGCACCGTATGTTCGATTCCCTCGCCGTTCACGCCGAGCACCGCGGTCGGCGTGTTGGTCTGGTTGTTGTAGAAATACGCGCCGGTAACCGGCGTGTCGCCGGCTTTGGCTGGCGTGCTGGACTTGGCGAGCGTGGCGAATTGCAGCGGCTGGCTCGTGTTCTCCAGGTGATTCACGCCCAGAAAATAGGAGAATTTCCCGATCCGGTCGCCGATCGACGCGCTCGCTTCGCTGCCGTTGAAATTCTGATTTACGCCGAACAGGCTGAAGTGCTGCGTGAAGGCTTTGACGTCGGCGTTGGCTTCGAACTGCTTCGGCATGCGAGTGCTGATGAGTACCGTGGCGCCCAGCGAATTGCCCGGATAGAGCGCGGAAAACGGCCCGTAGATCACGTCGACCTGCTGGATCTCGTCGGGAAACACCATCGACCAGCGCGGCGGAAACGAATAGCTGTTGCCGAGCAGATTGCTGAGCAGCAGGCCGTCCGCATAGACGAGACCGCGCGCGCTCTGCGTGTTGCTGGTGCCGCGCACGGCGATGATCGAATTCAGATCGCCGATAAAGCGCTTGCGCACGGCGAGATTCGGCATGTACTTCAACACGTCTTCGGTGTTGACGACGTTCCAGTTGTCGAACTGCTCACACGTGACGGTTTCCACCGAGGCCGGCAGATTGGGGTCGACGGCGCGCGGAGTGGCGACGGCATTGGCGGTGACGCTGACGGCGGGCAGCGTGGCGTCGGCGAGTGCGCTATCCGCGTGAGCCGGGGAAGCGATAAATGCCGGTGCGAGCGCCGGCACTAACGCGGGCAGACAAACTGGAAAATACGACAGCGGCCGCCGGCCGGATGCAATGCGCCCGGCGCCACGGCGGGCGCAAAAGGGCAGCCCTCGCAGAGGGAAGTTGAACATGAACGTTTCCTCGATGCATTGAACAGGCGATCGCGCGCCCCTCAGCAGGTGCGACGAGATGCGCGATCAGGAACAACAGCGATCAGGAAACGGCAGGCGGGTCTCTGGGGCGTCCGGACGGGAACGCGCCGAGCGGTGTGAAGCGGGTGGAGAGGGCGGGCGGCGCGGTGCCGGCCAGCGCGAGCGCGGGCGGCGGTTCGACGGCCGCAACGCCCGGCATGGCGACGTGATGTTCGAGCAGGTGGCAGTAACCGCATGCGCCGAAGGCGTCGTCGTGGCTTAGATGGACGGGCGCCGGGCTGGCAGGCGCTGATTGGCTCGCGAGGCTCTGATTGCCCGGCTGTAGCGCCGAACAGAGCACCGCGAAGGGCTCGTGCGCGCGGTTCGACACCAGCATCTGACTCACGACCGGCGCGAACACGACAAGCCACATGGCGATCAGGCCAAGCCAGGCGGTCATGCGGTTGCGGGAGCGTGGAGTCATGTCGGTCAAGGTAAAGACGCGGGCGATTCTAGCACTGCCGCGCAGTCTTTTCTCGTCTGATTCCGCTTATTGCGCAGGGTATAGCGTTGGATTAGAAGCCGGAAACCCGCTCATTTCCGGACGTTACCGCGTGACCGTTTCCCTTAAGCTGCGTGGTACATGTTCGGCTTTCCACGCCGGCGTTCCGGCATGCCTGCGCAAAAACGCGGCTGCGCGACACGCCGGACAGGGCGTGAAACGTGCGATTGACCCGGCCTGAACGCCGCCGACCCCAGCTACGACGACTCATGACAGCCACGCAGACGCGCGCATCCTCGCGCGCAACCTCCGCAACCTCGATCACCGACATCAATCAGCGGGCGGCGTCGCTCTGTTCGGCCGGGCAATTTGCCGAGGCCTGGCTGCTGGTGAAGCCGGTTCTCGAACCGCGCGCCGGTGTACCGGAAGACGCGCGGGCGGACGCGTTGAATATCGCGGGCGCCTGTTCGTATGCGCTGGGCAATCTGCCGGACGCGGAAACCTATTGGCGCCAATGTCTGCGCGCAAAACCCGGCTACGCCGAGGTGTACAGCAGTCTCGGCATGCTGCTCAAATCGGTCGGCCAACTGTCGGCGGCCAAAGCGGTGTACCGGCAACTGGTCGCGCTGCGGCCCGACCAGGCCGACGCGCACAATAATCTCGGCATCGTGCTCTACGGGATGGGATACAGGGACGAGGCGGAGGCGTCGTATCGTCAGGCGGTTACGATCCGTCCCGACTATGCTCAGGCGCACTACAACCGGGCCATCGTGCTGCACGAACTGCGCCGGATGCAGGAAGCAGAAGTGTCCTATCGGCAGGCGCTGATCGGACTGCCGGACCATGCCGAGGCGCACAACAACCTGGGCAACGTGCTGATGGAACTGGGCCGCATTGCCGAGGCAGACGAGGCGTACCGGCAGGCGCTGACCATCAAACCGCAGTATCCCGAAGCGCTCAATAATCTCGGCGGCGTGCTGAAGGCCGCGAACCGCCTGGCCGAAGCCGAACTGGCGTGCCGGCTCGCGCTGGCCATTCGCCCGGATTACGCCCAGGCGCACCTCAACCTCGGTGCGGTGCTGGCCGATCTCAAGCGTCTGCCCGAGGCTGAAGCGGCGTATCGGGACGCCATCGCGCATCGCCCGGACTATGCGGAGGCGCACTACAACCTCGGCCTCGCGCTGTTCAACATGGAGCGTCTGCCCGAGGCCGAAGCGGCCTACCGGGAGGCGATTCGCTACCGGCCCGACATCGTTCACGCGCACAACAACCTGGGCTGCGTGCTTCGTCTGCAGGACCGGTTGCCGGAAGCCATCGGGGCCTTCGCACAAGCGCTCGCGCTTCGCCCCGATCTGGCCGAGGCGCACTACAACCTCGGGACCGCGCTGGCGCAACTCAGGCGGCTGCCTGAAGCCGAAGCCGCTTACCTGCGGGCGCTCGCTTTACGTCCCGATTACGGCGACGCCCGCTTCGGTCTGGCCGTGACGGTGCTCGGTATGGGCCGCTTTGAAGAGGGCTGGCGCCTGTACGAGTGCCGCTACGATCAGCCGGGTTTCGTGCATCACAAGACGCGCGCGATGTTGAGCTGTCCGCAGTGGCAAGGCGACACGCTCGCCGGCAAGTCCCTGCTGGTCTGGCAGGAAGACGGGCTCGGCGATATGGTCCAGTTCAGCCGCTATTTCGCCTTGCTCAAGGCGCAAGGGGCCGCGCATATCGCCTTTGCGTGCATGCCTGCCTTGCACCGGTTGATGGCCCCGGTGGACGGTATCGACGCCGTGCTCGATCACGACACGGCCATGGCCCGCGTGGCCGCGTCCACCTACGACTGCTGGACCAGTCTGCTGAGCGCGCCGCTGCATTTGCGTACGACCGTCGAGACGATTCCGCGTCCGGTTCGACTCACGGTCGAGCCGTCGCTCGTCGAAAAATGGCGGCCGATGCTCAAGACTCTGCCGCCCGGCCGCAAAATCGGGCTGGTCTGGAAGGGCAACGCGAAACATCATAACGATGCGAACCGGTCGATCCCCACACTCGCCACGCTCGCGCCGCTCTGGAGCGTGCCGGGCCTGAACTTCGTGAGTCTGCAAAAAGGCCAGGGCGAGGATGAGGCGCACAACCCGCCGGCCGATCAGCCGCTGCTCGACCTCGGCTCGGCAGTGAACGATTTCGCGGACAGCGCCGCGATCATCGAGCAGCTCGACCTGGTGATTTGCGTGGATACGTCCACGGCGCATCTGGCCGCGTCGCTGGGCAAACCGTGCTGGGTGATGTTGCCGGAGAAAGACATCGACTGGCGCTGGCTGCACGAGCGCAGCGATTCGCCGTGGTACCCGCACACGCTGCGGCTGTTCCGCCGGGCGCCGGGCGAAGACTGGTCCGTGTCCGTCGAGAGAGTGCGGCAGGCGTGTGTGGAGCGATTCTCCGCCGGGGATGCCGGCGGATTCCTCATCTGATCTCATCTGACCCGCTGCCCACGCTTGCGGCGCCGCTGGCGCCGAAGTGTAGAGCCGGCTCCCGGTCGCCTCGGGTGCCTGGAGTTCTTCTGAGGCGGGCATGGGCGGCGTGGTTGCAGCCGCGCCGTACCGCGCTTTCCGGGCCTCGGGTGGAAAGCCTCTCGCTGGCTGCATGTCCAACCTGGCCGCAACGGCCGGGCGATATTCAGGATTTCCTTACGCTATATTCCGGGCTTCCTGACTCCGCGGTGCATACTCCCGGTTCCTCAACGCGTGCAGAATAGACGAAACCAGAACCATATCGCGCGCGGGGATAGATGACGCACAGTATGTTCGACGCATGGTGGAATATGCGATCTTCGAACTGCATCGTCTCGCCCACGTTGGCGGCATGAAAGAACTCACTCTACGGTTCGGGCACATCGCGGCGCGTCATGCGCACGACGCGTACGATTGCCCGTTCACGGCGCGGCTCCGTGCGCCTGCTCGTGACGACCTGCCTGTCGAAAGCCATACTCCAGCCTATCAAACGACATCTGAAATGCGAACCTGAGCCATGAGCGAGCCGAACATACCTGCTGGCGAAGGTCCAACGATCCTCATTGCGGATGACACGCCGGCAAATTTCGGCGTGGTCGTCGACAGTCTGACGGGGCGCGGTTTTCGGGTACTCGTTGCGCTCGACGGCGAGGAGGCGCTTGCGCGCGCGCTGTTTTCGCAGCCGGACCTGATCCTGCTCGACGTGAAGATGCCCGGGATCGACGGCTTCGAGACCTGCAGGCGGCTCAAGGCGGATGAGCGCACGCGCGACATCGCGGTGATTTTCATGACGTCGTTGACCGGCAGCGAGGACATGGTCGAGGGTTTTTCGGCCGGCGGCGTCGATTACGTGACCAAGCCGGTTCGTGTCAATGAAATGATGGCCCGGATCGAAACCCACCTGGCCTTGCGCGTAATGCATCGGAAACTTGTCGCGCAGAACCAGCAGCTTCTGACCGAAGTGTCGGTTCGCCAGCAGGCCGAGGCCGCCTTGTCGCGCGTGCGCGATGAACTCGAACAGCGCGTGGATAAGCGCACGAGGCAACTGGCGGAGTCGAATGCCAGGCTGTCCGCTCAAGTCGACGAGCGCCGCCGGGCCGAAGCAAAACTGCAGTCGAGCGAAGCGCGCTTTCGCACGATTGTCGAGACGAGTCCCATACCGCTATGCATTACGTCGATGCCTGAGGGAGACATCCTGTACGCGAACGAACCGCTGCGGGACCTGTTCGGTCACGATGCGCGCACGGGCATGGTGACCAACATCGTCGACTTTTATGTGGATCCCGGCGACCGTGACCGGCTGGTGTCGCATCTGTGCACGGAGGGGAGCTTCAACAACAGCGAAGTCCATATGCGGCGAGCGGACGGCACGGAGTTCTGGGCCATGGCGACCGCGCGCGTGGCGAATTTCGGCGATGGCCCCGCGATTTACGTCGGCCTGAACGACATCACGGCGCGCAAGCGTATCGAGCAGGAGTTGTTCGAGTCGCGCAATCAGCTGCGCGAATTGTCCGCGTATATGGAGGCGATTCGCGAAGAGGAGCGCAAGCGCATCGCGATGGAAGTTCACGACGAACTGGGGCAATTGCTGACCGCTCTGAAGATGGACGTTTCGCTGTTGAAGATGCGCCTGGGCGCGGACGCCGACACTGACGCGATGCGCAAGGTGGAAGACATGCGCGAACTCGTCGAGAAGACGATCTGGATGGTGCGCAATGTCGCGAATCATCTGCGGCCGGTGGCGCTGAACTTCGGGGTCGTTTCGGCGCTGGAGTGGCTGGTCGAAGACTTCGTACGGCGCAACAACATTCCGTGCCAGTTGCACATCAATGGCGGCGAGCCGGTGCTGCCGGATGCCTACGCCACTGCCGTATTCCGCATTGTTCAGGCTTCGCTGACCAACGTTGGACGCCATGCGAATGCGGCGCGGGTCGACGTGACACTGACCAGCACCGCGACGACGCTCGACCTTCACGTGAGCGACGACGGCAGCGGTTTCGATCCGGCCACCGCGCGCGCAGGGTATTCGTACGGCCTGCTCGGCATGCAGGAACGCGCCCGCCTGATCGGCGGAGCGATGACGATCGACAGTGCGCAGGGCGTGGGTACAGCGATTTCCATTCACATTCCGCTCGCAGGCGGGAGCCATCATGATTAACGTCCTGATCGCCGATGACCACGCGATCGTGCGCGGCGGTCTGAAACAGATCCTCGCGACGACGCACGATATCGTCGTCGCCGCCGAGGCCGCACAGGGTTCGGAAGTGCTAGACCGGCTACGCACGGGACAATTCGATCTCGTGCTGCTGGATATGACGATGCCCGGAATCAGCGGGGTCGATCTGATCCGCCGCGTGCGTGCCGAACAGCCGCGTCTGCCCGTGCTGGTGTTAAGCATTCACAACGAAGCGCAGGTCGTGTCGCGAGCGTTGCGCGCCGGCGCGACGGGTTATGTGACGAAGGACAGCGACCCCGACATTCTTCTCGCCGCGATCCGCAAGCTGGCCGGTGGAGGGCGGTTCATCGATCCGAAGCTGGTCGATGCGATGGTCTTCGAAACGCATTCCGGCGACGCGCCGCCCCACGAGATTCTGTCCGACCGCGAATTCCAGGTGTTGCGAATGCTGGCGGCCGGTAAGAGCATCAACGACGTTGCCGAATCGTGTTCGCTGAGTGCCAAGACCATCAGCACGCACAAGATGCGTCTTATGCAGAAACTCGGCTTCAGCAACAACGCCGAGTTGATCCGGTATGCGATCAGGCACGGTCTGGTGACGGAATGACGCTGTCGTTAAGGAAATCCTGATGGCTGAACCAGTGTTTCCTGAATCAACAATCCGCCGCTGCTGACTGAATAGTCCTCGCGGCTACCTCACGATCACCTGATGGGAACAGGAACACAGGGGGCGAACGTGGTTACGACGAAAAGCTCACTACGCGGGATGCGTGAAAAATTACAGGCAACGGTACCCGGTACACGTTTTTGCCGGAAGCCGGCCTCTGCAAAATGGGTTTCGAGCCGACCGTTGCATGACATGACGGGGCGGCCCAAAGGAGACCACGAATGAGCACGCATAGCACGGGCGAACTATCGAGGCACGAGACGGAATTGCGCGCGTGGATGAGCGGGTGGTACGACCACGCGGTCACGCTCGGCTTCATCCGGCCGCCCTTCATACTCGATGACGCGACCGCATTGAGGCTGGAAGGCTATTTCAACGTAGGATTGACGCCCGCGGACGCGGTCAGTGCGATCTTCGGCGTGGTGCATTGATCCGTTAGATCTTCGACGCAATCCGATAGTTCGCAGAGCTCCTGAAAGGACGCGGCGTTACTGGTTTCGAACAGAGGGTGCCGTCTGAGATCGCGCAGCGCGTTGCCAAGGCGCCGAAGCGCCGCGGGATCGCTGTTCATCAGGGGCCAGCCTTGCAGCAGATACGTCAGCGGAATGACGCTTCTCTTTTCGCACCACAGATCGAACAGGCGCGAGCATATCGCGTTGATATGCTCGACCGCATTTTCTCGCTCGGACAGATAGGGAACCATGACGACACCTGGAAGCAGGACGATTTACATGCCTTTATCCTAAGCGGCCAGTTATTGCGGTGATGTCAGGAGATCAAGAAAAATAGCCGGGTCGATGCTGAACTTCGGGTCAGGGAATCCTTAGCCGATATCGCGTGCTATGCTTGAATCGACAACGGATCTCCACGCAACAGACCCGCATCCGTGTCGACGACAAGGCAAGTGCTGTCCAGAATGCTGCACCGGTCGGCACAGGGCTGCGCCGGGCACGACCTCGATCGCTGACCATGGACTACCGTCATTTGCAACAGCGCAAGAGCCTGCATGGCCGCATCGTGCGGGAACTCGGCATGGATATCGTGAGCGGCAAGGTAGAACCGGGTCAGCGCTTGCCCGCCGAGGCTGTCCTATGCGAGCGCTATGGCGTGAGCCGCCCGGTACTGCGCGAGGCCACGCGCGTGCTCGTGGCGAAAGGGCTGGTGGTGTCGAAACCGCGTGTCGGCAGTGTCGTGAAGCCGCGCGCGGAGTGGCATATGCTTGACCCGGACGTCCTGTACTGGACAATCAACAGCGTGCCGGAAGGCGAGTTTTTCGGTTCGCTCCTGACGGTGCGCCGCGTGATCGAACCCGCGGCGGCCGCACTCGCCGCCACCGCGGCGACAAGCGACGATCTTGCGCGCATCGCCTCGGCTTACGACGAAATGGAGCGTGCGGACACCGCAAGCGCGCTACTGACTCCCGATCTCGAGTTTCACCGCGCAATCATGGCGGCCACCCACAACGACCTGCTGGCCTATATCGGCAACATGCTGTCCCTCGCGCTGTCGGAATCGATCAAGCTGACGAGCCGTCATCCCGACACACATGCGCTTTCGCTGCCACGTCACAAGGCGATTCTCACCGCGATCCAGAGCCGTGACCCGCTCGGCGCGCGCCAGGCAAGTCTGGTCCAACTCGACAACGCGCGCGCGGATGCCGAGAGCGTGCTGGAAGCCGTGACCCAGTATCCGGCTTAATCCTCATTCGAATGCGGCGGCAGAGTCTGCGCCGCTCCGCCTGCTCGTTGCAAATCCCAATAATTGGTTTGCCGTGAAACCCGTGCTTGGGCATGCCGTGGTTCTTCATCCAGCTTCGGTAGATGAAGCTGCTTTGAAGCTGCTTTGAAGCTGTTGATGTCGGCTGAGCAGAACCATTGAGCGGAGCGTGGGCTTTCCGCTCCTCCTCTTCACATGCGCCTCCACCATGAGGCCGTTTTGATAGTAATACTATTGAAGCGGAGCATCGTGTGGATCGCTTCGACCCTTGAGCGACGGCGTTCGTCGAATCGCGCCCATACCAGCATTACATGACGCCGCACGGCTGATTTTGATTACAGAAAGCTTCACTGCGCTGCCTGAATTAATTAGTCCGACTAGTTAAGGGTATACATCGATTAGTAGGTAAAAGTGCCGTGATATAGCATTTTCTGCAGGGTCGTCATGTGTACGCGCGTGCACGCGGGTTTCGTGAAAGAGTGAAACCCGGCTCCGGTGCTTTTCCGGCCTGCGCCGTCATGCACAGTGAGGTGTTAAACAACTGAGAGACGGAGAGTGAGATGGCGCACGAGCAGGAAGACAAGGATGAAGTACAGGGCATGCGCCGCGGTCTGCTGCAAGGCGCCGGCCTGAGCGCGGCGCTGGCGCTACTGGGCGGTGTGATCACGCCGGCGCAGGCGGCAGAAGCGGGTTCGTTTCCGGGGCACAAGCGTTGGAAGATCGTATTCGTCAATCACGTCACGACGAATCCGTTCTTCGTACCTACGCAATACGGCATTCAGGATGCGACCGCCTTGCTGGGAATGGACTATCAATGGACCGGCTCGGCCAATGCCGACATCGGCGAAATGGTGAATGCGGTGAACGCCGCGATTGCCGGGAAAGCGGACGCCATCGCTGTGCCGATCGTCGACCCCAAGGCGTTCGACAAACCGATCCAGGCCGCGCTCGACGCCGGCATTCCCGTGTTCGCCTATAACGCCGACGCGCCTTCGGGTTCGACGAATCCGCGCCTCGCCTATATCGGCCAGGATCTCTACCTGTCCGGCTATCAGATGGGCGAGCGTATCGTGAGTCTCATCGATAGCGGTCTTGTCGCGCTCTTTATCGCGACGCCGGGTCAGCTCAACATACAACCCCGGCTCGATGGGGCAGCGGCTGCGATCAAGAAATCGGGCAAGAAGATCGACGTGCAAACCATCGCGACCGGCGCGACCGTCAACGAAGAGCTATCGAAGATCAAATCGTTCTTTCTCGGCCACCAGGATCTCAAGGGCATGTTCGCGGTCGACGCGGGCAGTACCCAAGGCGTGGCGGAAGTGATGAAGGAATCCAATCTGCCTGCCAAAGGCGTTCATGGCGGCGGCTTCGATCTGTTGCCGCGCACGGTCGATCTGATCCACGAAGGCTTCCTCGACTTCACGATCGATCAGCAGCCTTATGTGCAGGGTTTTTATACCGTGCTTGAAGCGTTTATCTTTCTTGCCTCCGGTGGGCTCGTTGGACCGGCCAATATCAACACGGGCCTGAAGTTCGTCACCAAAGGCACGGTCGATCCGTACCTGAGCACATCGACGCGCTATGAAGGCAAGAGCACGAAAGCCCAGATCGTGCCACGCACGGGGGCGATCAAAGGGTGACGTCTCCTGTGACGCAGACCGAAAAACCAGCCGGACACCCGAGGCGCTGGTCAGGCGCGCTCGGGCGTTCGAGCGAGGTGCGTATCTTTGCGGTTGCGCTGATCCTCAGCATTTACTTCGAGACAGTCAACCACGACTTCCTGCTGACCAGCGCGAGCCTGCAGAATCTCTCGCAGTTCATCGCGCCGGTGGCGATCATTGCGTTTGGCGAAATCATGCTGATGATCGGTGGGGAGATCGATCTTTCCGCCGGGATGGTCTTCGCATTTGCGCCTTTCATCATGTATTTCGCGATCGAGGCCGGCTTGCCGCCATGGCTCGGGATGCTCACCGGCGTCATCGCAGCGGGCCTCGTCGGGCTGATCAATGGTGCAGTGACGGTGTATCTGCGCATTCCCTCTTTTGTGACGACGCTGGGTACGTTGTTCTTCGTCAACGGTCTCACGCTGACGATCTCTCGCGGCACGCCGGTTTCGCCACCGGAGGATTCGGTCTTCTCGGCGGTCATGGGAGGGTGGGGTTACAGCGAGATCATCTGGACGCTTGCGATTGCTTTAGTGATGCACGTGCTGCTTCGTCATACACGCTGGGGATTGCATACGATTGCGTCGGGAGCGAATCAGCTTGGCGCAAGCGAAGCAGGCATCCAGGTTCGGCGCCTGAAACTCGGCAACTTCATCATTGCCTCGTTGCTTGCCGGTTTTACCGGGATCCTGGAAGGGTTCCGTATCACGTCGATTGATCCGCAAGCGGGCGGCAACCAGATCATGTTTCTTGCAGTTGCCGCAGCCGTGATTGGCGGTACGCCCCTCGCCGGTGGATCGGGCACGATCATTGGCGGGTTGATCGGCGCGGCAGTGCTGGGCATTCTCAACGACGGTTTTACGCTGATCGGTATCAACGCGTTCACCTTCAACATGATTCTCGGCGCCGCCATTCTTGGCGCCATGATCTTCAACATCCACGTGGTTCGTCTCGCGCGCAAGGGAGAATTGTGATGGCGGAGGCGGTGGAGGCGCTGCGCGGCGAAGACATTGTGAAGCGTTTCGGCGCGGTCACCGCGCTTGATGGCGTGTCGCTCACGCTAAAGCAGGGCGAGATTCTCGGCGTGCTTGGCGACAATGGCGCCGGCAAGTCGACGCTGATCAAGATTCTCACGGGGTTTCATCAGCAGACAAGCGGTAAGCTTTTTGTCGGCGGCGAGGAAACGATGCTTCGTTCGGTCGATCACGCCCGTTCGCTTGGCATTGAATGTGTCTACCAGGATCTGGCGCTTGCCAATTCGCTGAGCATTTATCACAACATGTTCCTGAACCGGGAGATCATCCGGCGAGGGCCGTTTCGACTCCTGAACAATCGCGCGATGCGCAATCGCGCCGCGGAGTGTCTGGAAGAAATCGGCGTACATGTCCCTTCGGTGGACTTGCCGGTCGAGCAGCTTTCCGGTGGTCAGCGGCAGGCTATCGCGGTTGCCCGAGCGGTCAATTCGAATGCACGAATCCTCCTGCTGGACGAACCGCTTGCTGCAATGGGTGCCCGTGAGGCGGGACTGATCATCGATCTGATCCTGCGGCTCAAGGAGAAAGGCGGTCTGTCTATCGTGATGATCATGCACAACTACGCGCAGACGCTCGACATTGCGGATCGTGTGATGCTGATGCAGCGCGGGCGTGTGACTTATCAGAGAGAGGCGGCCAGCACGTCGGTCGAGGAGCTGATGGATATTGTGCGGCGCGAATATCGGGCCATGCGGACAGGCGCGCGCTGATATTCGCCCGTTCCCTCTGTGAGCACTCAGGTTGAGTGTGATTCACCCACGCATGTTCTCATGCTGCGCCGGCGATCAGGTGCAGCGCCGGAAGCGACAGGTTCAGGCTTTCCTTCGATATGTGCGTATGTTCTTTCATCAACGCCTCCACACGTGCGCCTTCTCCCTTTTTCAAAGCGTCGGCGATCGCATGATGCTGGCGATGGGCGTAAGAGAGCATCATGAACTGCCGTTCGCGCGCGGACTCGTCGAAGGCGATCGTGGAGGGCGAGACGAAAGGGATTTTGTCGTTCAGGCTCAACGCGGCGCTGACGGCCATGTTCTGCGCAGCGTCGATAATCAGTGCGTGAAAACGCCCATTCATTTCCGCATAGCGCACGTCGTCGTCTTTCTTCAGATGCCCTTTGTTGAAGATATCGTCGCCTTCGCGCAGGCAGTCGTCGAGAGACGCCGCCAGCGCCGGGCCCACACCGTTCTCCGCCACTGAGCGGGCGGCGAGCCCTTCGAGTACGCCGCGCACGTCGATGGCGTTCAATACATCTCTCACGCTGAAGCGCCGCACCACATAGCCGCGGCCTCCTGAGCGGTCGAGCAATCCCTCCGAAGACAGAACACTGAGCGCATAGCGCAGCGGCGTGCGCGACACGCCGAGCCATTGTGCGAGCTGTGCTTCCACAAGGCGTTGCCCGGGCGAGAGCTCGCCCGCAAGAATTTTCTCGCGCAGCGTCTGGACAATGGCGTGCTGGGTGGTCTCGTTCATGGGTCTCTACTCATTCGATGCCATCAAGTATAGCGATACGTCAGGCACCTCACCACGCCTGACAAGCGGCTTGCGAATTTGTTTCATTGCCATCTGTTCTGTTTATGGCGAACAGGCAATTACAAGAACCGTCCGAGGCGAGATATTCCAACTTGGGATACCAAAAATCCCATATCCAGCGCGGATTACAGCGGCTGCCAAACCCTGAAAATCAGCGATTTTAATGCTATGTAAGGGTTTAAGCGCATTCGAATGTGGTTTACCCGTACTTTCTCGAAACAGGCGGAATTCCTATCTTTGTATCCCAAGCGGGTTGCGATGCTGATCGCGCCGGTAGCGGCGATCTATTCGATTGACGCGCACTGGCGCGGTACGGCGCAACGGAAAACAACGGGACAAAGGAGAGAGACATGAGTGGCAGTTTCGGCGTGAGTGGAAGTGGGCTCAATAAGGGGGAGGCAACGAATGTGACGGAATGGCCGGACCGTATGACGATGATTCGCGCGGGCATCACGGGTGGATTGACCGGCGCCGTGATTATCTGGATTTACGAAGCGCTCATCTGGGTGGGGGCGCAGCACCTGATGCCGTTGGCGGGCATTCCACGCAACGCGACTGGATTGGTGTTCGGCAAGGCGGTGCAGGAGTCGCTCGGCGTGTGGGCTTATATCGTCGGTACGGGCATTCACTTCGTGTTCGCGTCGGCGTGGGGTGTTCTGTTCGCGGCAATCTGGCCTTACTTCCGCCGCCGCGGATACGAAGCCACGTTTGTAGCGCTGTTTTACGCGGTTGTCGCGTGGATCGTGATGCACGTGGCCATCATGATCGCCTCCGATAACCACCCGAACTACTACGACCCGGCCGTGATCATTGGCGGCTTCATGTCCCATATCTTCTTTACCGTCCCGCTGGCCTTGACGGTCAAGCGCTTGCTGGAGCAACGGGGCCAATAAATAACGCTGAAGGGTTTGACGAAGTTTGAGCAACAGAGCCGTAAAAAAAGAAATTCAACAACACGTATGATTTGGAGATCTGCAGAATGAGTAAAAGCATCAGGCGAGTAGATGTCGTGCTGTTCGGAGCAGCGATCGCGGCTGCCGTGCCGGCCTTCGCGCAAAGTAGCGTCACGTTGTACGGTATTGTCGACAACGGCCTTTCGTATACGAACAATCAGGCGAGCGTCGGCTCTACCAGCGGCGGAAAATCGGACGTCAAGATGACGCCGGGCGTGTGGGCGGGCAGCCGCTTCGGCTTGAAAGGCTCAGAGGATCTGGGCGGCAATACGAAAGCGATCTTCCAGCTCGAGTCCGGTTTCAATTCGGCATCGGGCGCCCAGCAATACACCAATGCGATGTTCGGCCGCCAGGCGTGGGTCGGCGTGACCAACCCGACGTACGGTACGTTCCAGGCGGGCCGGCAATACGCTTCGTATTACCAGCTTCTTTCTCCGTATAGCCCGACGACCTGGCTGACCGGTTACTACGGCGCGCATCCTGGCGACGTCGACGGCCTTGACACGATCTACCGCTCGAACAACACGCTGGAGTACACGTCGCCGAAGCTCTATGGTTTGACGGTGAGCGGTTCGTATTCGCTGGGCGGTGTAGCGGGCAGCACGAACCAGGGCTCGACCTGGTCGACCGCGGTTCAGTATGCAATGGGTCCGGTGGGTTTCGCGGTCGGCTTCTCGCGCATCAACAACTCGACCTCGGGCGGCGGCACATGGGGTTCGGATTCGACGACCTCGAACGGCGGCTCGCAGATAGGCGTATCCGCGGTGACGAACGGTTACCAGACTGCACAGGCACAACAGCGTTTCGCGGTGGGTGGCGGCTACAAGTTCAATAGCGCGTGGGATGTCACGGCCACCTATTCGAATGTTCAATACATTCCGGGTAGCGGCTCGAAGTTCTACGACACGGCGATCTTCAACACCGGTGGTGCGGTCTTGCACTGGAAGCCGGCCATTGCGTGGGATTTCGGCGCGGGGTACAGCTATACCCGTGCCACGCGCGCGAACGGCATTCAGGACGTCGCGCAATATCACCAGTTCAATCTCTCCGAGTACTACTCGTTGTCGAAGCGCACGGGTCTGTATGCACTGGAGGCCTATCAGAAGGCGAAGGGCAAGACGTTGGGAACTGCCGGCGCAGGGCATATCGTCGATGCTACGGCAACGCTCGGCGACGGATATAACACCATGCCGTCTTCCTCTGGCAGTCAGTTTGCGTTCGGTGTAGGCATTATTCACCGCTTCTGATCTGTAGTTCTTGCAGCGTGAAAGACCGGGTGCAGTTCCGATCCGGTCTTTTTTTTCGTGCGTGGCAGCGGGTCAAACGGTACGAGCAGAAAGAAGGCCTGGCAGTTGAATGCCCGGGTACCGCTGACTCGAGGCTATTACATCGGAGGTAATTGGCGAGCCGCCTGCTCACGCCTAATCTTAGGTCATCGCGCAACTCATCCCGAGTGGCGCTAACGATCGAGGTCACACCATGCCCACGTTTCACATCCATACGATTGAATCCGCACCCGAACAATCCAAACCCGTACTTCGGCAACTCCAGCAAAACTTCGGCCTTATCCCCAACATTGCGGGTGCCATGGCTGAATCGCCGGTACTGATCGGCGGCTTCATCGGCATTTTCCAGAAAGTTCATGCCGGTACATTTACGGAAGCGCAGATTCAGACGCTATTGCTGACCAATGCCGTAACGAATGCCTGTTCATGGGCGGTTGCATTTCATACTGCGCTCGCGCTGAAAGAGGGGCTATCACCCGCCGACGTCAACGCCATTCGCGAAGGCCACGCACCCGCCGATCGCAAACATGCGGCGCTTTCGACCCTGACAAAAACTGCGATCGAGAAGCGTGGACACCTGGATGACAATGACGTGGCCCAGTTTATCGAGGCGGGCTTTCGTCAGGACCAGGTGCTCGAGGTTCTCACGGTGCTGGCTGCTTCCACTATCACGAACTACGCTGGCAACATTACGAAGCCGCCGGTGGAGGCGCCATTCCAGGAATACGTCTGGACCGCGTAGGTCCTGTTCTGGATAGCCGCCCGGCAACTGGGAGTATGCTGGGCGGCGCGGTTTGAGCGAGCGGTTGGCGCCGGGCATCGACGATGCTCCGGCACCGCCGGTCACTGAACCTCATGTGTAGTAATCCGCGGATAAGAGACCCATGAATCCTGCGAACCCCGAAAGGAAGACACCGCCGAACGAACTCGGCGCGTTATTGCGTCACTGGCGAGACATGCGCGGCATCAGCCAGTTGGACCTGTCGTTCAACGCGGGTGTCTCGCAGCGGCACATCAGTTTTATCGAAAGCGGACGCAGTGTGCCGAGCCGGCAGATGCTGATGGATATCGCCCAGACGCTCGACATTCCTCTACGCGAGCGCAACACGCTGCTACTGGCCGCGGGTTATGCGCCGATGTATGCCGACAGCGCCTGGAATGCCCAGGAAATGCAGAGCGTGAGCCATGCACTCGGGCGAATGTTGCGTCAACACGAACCGTTTCCCGCGCTCGTCATGGATCGCTACTGGAACGTGCTGATGACCAACGAATCCACGCCGCTCTTTTTCAACTGCTTCATCGATATGGCGGCGCGCACGGGGCCGCGCAACATGCTGCATCTGATTTTCGATCCGGATGGAATGCGCCCGTTCGTTGCCGATTGGCCGACGGTGTCGAATAGTCTGATTCAGCGTGTTTATCGAGAATCGGTTGGTCGCGTGGTCGACGATCAGACGCATGAGCTGCTTGACGCGCTGCGTGCCTATCCGGATGTGCAAACCGATTTGACGTCTGCTCAGCGCGGCTCGGGGGCGGGAGCCCCCTCGGCAACGATGCCGGTGATCCCTATCGGCTTCGTCAAGGACGGTAAAGTCCTGAACTACTTTTCCATGGTCGCGACAGTCGGCACGCCACAAACCGTCGCTGCGCAGGAACTGCGTATCGAATGCATGTTCCCCGCCGACGACGAGACGGAAGCGCGTCATCTCGAGATGATCAACGCGGTCCAGCAACCGCACTGAGCGCCGCGTCGGCTTATCAGAACCGGTGCCGCAAGCCGATGCTGACGATAGCCTGAGACTGCGTGTCCGACGAGTGGCTGTTGCCCTTGTCGCTGACCGACGCGGTCGCCGCGACCGGATTGCCGAGCGCATCCAGCGTGACACCGGATGCGTGCTGATAGCCGCCCATCAGATAGACCGTGGAACGCTTGGACAGGTTGTACTGCGCGCCAAGCGTCACGTTGTGATATTGCGCGCGCTCATCCACACCTTCCACTTCGCCGCCGCGCGTGTAGCTATAGCCCGCGAACAGTTGCACGGCCGGCCGGATGGTCCACTGGCCGAACACGCCCGCGATGTTGAACGTTGCGTGCCCGTTGAACAACGAATCGGCGCCCGAGCGGTATTGCACGTTGCTGTAGTTCACCCCGACGATAGCCGGGCCGAAATTGTACGTCGCGCCAGTGGCAATGATCTGTTGCGATTGCGCGCTCGCGTAGCCTTCATTGATCGACGAGTTGAACAGGCCGTCGTCCGTGCCGTTCCATTTGCCGATCGTCGAATCTTTCGGCCCGCTCTTGCTGTTATCCGAACGCTCGTAGCCGACGCCCACATGCAGCGGGCCGTTGCCGTACGCCGCGCCCACGCTCCACGTGTTCTGCTGTTTCAGGCTGCCCGGTTGACCGCCGAAGCCATACAGCGCACCGAACGTAAAACCGGAATAGTTCGCGCTCGTGTACTTGACCGAGTTATTGACGCGCGCGGTCTGATCGAGATCGTCGATGTCGCCGGGATGCGCGCCAAAGCCGCCGACCATCGCGACCGGTGCAACGGGCGCGACGAAGTCGTTCAGCGACGTGTACTGACGGCCGAGCGTGACCGTGCCGTATTGCTGGCTGCCGATGCCGACGAAGGCTTGACGGCCGAACAGTCCGCCGTTCTGGCCGGTTTTGCCGTTGGTGATGTCGAAACCGTCTTCGAGCAGGAACAGCGCGTTCCAGCCGCCGCCGAGATCTTCCTGACCCTTGATGCCGAAGCGGCTGCCGGAGAGGTTGCCGCTTGTGACCGCGACGTTCGAGTGTCCCGTGTAAGCGCCGGCGGAGCCGGTACGCTCGTTGCTGCGATACGTGACACCCGCATCGACGATGCCGTACAGCACGACGGAGCTCTGCGCGGACGCAATGCCGGCGAAGGACAACAGGAGGGGTGCAGCAATCAATTGCTTTTTCATCGTTTTATAGCTCGGTTGGATCGTCTATCTCAAGTCGCCTGAATGGCGATCTCTCTTTTTTCCACGCGCACGCAGTCCGCTCCTGAACAACGGAACAGATTGCGTGAGGCAGGGGAAGCGGCTTGTGCGGCCCTTGCTACGCGCCTTGATTGCGAGCGCCTGGCAAGGGCCGGTGCGATTCGATGGCCGACTTAACGGTCAGCTCAGTGGCCAGCCTAACGGCCAACGTCACGTCCAGGTTAGTGGCTCAGCGCGGCGCCAGGCGGCATCTCGGGCGCGCGCACCGTGACGGTCTTGCGGACCTTGGCGACATCCGTGGCGCTGACGGTCGAACCGGTATTACCCCAACTGTTGCGCACGAAATTCGTCACGTCGGCAACTTCCTGATCGTTCAGACGCCAGCCGAAGCCCGGCATCGTGAACGAAGACGGCGCGGTCTTCGTGCCTTCGAGCGTGTTGCCGGTCAGCAGCACGTGAATCAGCGAGGTCGCGTCCTTGCCTTGCACGACCGGATTGCCGCCCAGTGCCGGGAAAACGCGCGTGTAGCCGCGGCCGTCGCTGCGGTGGCAGGCGGTGCAGTTGTCGCGGTACACGGCGGCGCCTGGCGCCGTGGCGTCGCCGGTACGCAGGGCGCGAGCCGCCGTATCGTCGTACACGTACGGCGTTTCCTTCGGATCGGTCGACGGCAGCGTCTTCAGGTAGCGCGCGATCGCCGTCAGATCGGCATCGCTCATGTGCTGCATGCTGTGCTGCACGACGTCCGTCATGCCGCCGAATGCCGCGCTGTGTTGCGTGCGTCCCGTTTTCAGGAATTGCACGAGATCCGCTTCGCTCCATGCGCCGATGCCGGTGCGCGGATTGCCGCGCAGGCTCGACGGAACCCAGCCGTCGATCGCCGCGCCGCCCGCGAGAAACTCGGTGCCGTCCAGATCGCTCAGCGCGCGTTCCTGCATCGTGACCGCACGCGGTGTGTGGCAGGCGCCGCAGTGGCCGAGGCCTTGCACGAGGTACGCACCGCGTGCGACCACTGGATCGGCGTAGTGCTTCGCGTCGAACATGACAGGCTCAGGCGCGAACAGATATCGCCAGATGCCGAGCGGCCAGCGCATCGACAGCGGCCAGACGATATCGACCGCACGGTTCGCCTGGTTCACCGGCGCGACGCCTTGCGTGAAGTACGCATACAGCGCGTGCATGTCGTCCGGGCTCAAACGCGCATACGACGGGTACGGCATCGCCGGATACAGCGTGTCGCCGTTCGGCCGCACGCCGGCGCGTACCGCGCGATCGAACTGCGCGAAGGTCCACGAGCCGATGCCGGTGTTGCGATCGGGCGTGATGTTGGTCGAGTAGATCGCGCCGATCGGCGTGTCGAACTTCAGACCGCCCGCGAAGGGCTTGCCCGATTGCGCGGTGTGACACGCGATACAGTCACCGGCACGGGCAAGATATTCGCCGTGCGCGATCAGGGCCGCGTCGGTTTGAGCTTGCGCCTGCGGTTGAGCCGCCGCCGCGTGCACGGCGAGTGGCATGGCCAGCGCGGCAACTGCGCAGAACGACGCAGCGCTCGCGCGCCTGAATGCCCGACCCAGGCGTTGGATATCGATGTTTTTCTTCATACGCTCACCAGCGGCCCGGGGTTCTTCAGATACTGCGTGCGAATCGCTCGCGCCGACCAATAGGCGAGTGCGGCGACGAGGCCGGTCGGGTTGTAGCCGATGCCTTGCGGGAACGCCGACGCGCCCATCACGAACACGTTGTGCACGTCCCAGCTTTGCAGGTAACGGTTCAGCACGCTCGTCTTCGGATCGGTGCCCATGATCGCGCCGCCGACGAGGTGAGTGGTCTGATAGCGGCGCGAATCGAAGTGCGCGCCGAACTCGCGTGTATAGACGTTGATGTCCTTCGGCCCCATCTGCTGCGCGATCTTGTGCATCTGTCCAGTCACGTACCGCGCCATCTTGATGTCGTTGTCCTTCCAGTCGAAGGTCATGCGCAGCAGCGGCTGGCCGTACGAGTCGCGATAGGTCGGATCGAGGTCGAGGAAGACGTCGCGATACGACATGTTGGAGCCGTGCGCGTCCATCGAAATCGTGTGGGCGTAGTGGTCCTTGACCGATTTCTTCCAGTCCACGCCCCAGTTCGGCGTGCCGGCCGGTGTCGCAATGCCGCTGATCGGTTTGGTGCCGGCCTGGTTCACCCACAACGGCGAGCCGCCGACAAAACCGAGCGGGCCGTGATCGAAGTTGTCGGCATTGAAGTCGTCCACCGCGACGCCGTTGCCGCCCGCGCCGATGAACGGATTGGTGAAGGTGTCCTTGTCGAAGAACGCGGTGATCGTCGAGAGGTTCTGATACGCGAAATTGCGGCCCACCACGCCTTCGCCCGAGATCGGGTCATACGGCTTGCCGATGCCCGACAGCAGAAGCAGGTGGACGTTGTGATACTGGAACGCCGCGACAATCACGAGATCCGCGGGTTGAAAGACTTCGTTGCCGGCCGGATCGACGTACGTCACGCCCTTGGCGCGCTTTTTCGTATCGTCGAGTTCCACGCGCAGCACGTGGCAGCGCGAGCGCAGTTCGAAATTCGGCAATGGCTTCAGCGCCGGCAGAATGTTCAGGTTCGGCGAGGCCTTCGAATACATGTAGCACGCGTAGCCGCTGCAGAATCCGCAGAAATTGCACGGGCCCATCTGCACGCCGTACGGATTCGTGTACGGACCCGAGGTATTCGCCGAAGGCAGGCGGTACGGGTGCAGCCCGAGTTCGCGTGCGGCCTTGCCGAAGCGTTCGGCCGAGTACGTGTTCAACTGCGCGGGGAGCGGGAAGTTGTCGCTGCGCGGCGCGTCGAATATGTTGCCGTCGCCGACTACCTTGCCGTTGACCTTATAGGCCTGGCCCGAGGTGCCGAACACTTTTTCGGCGAAGTCGAAATGCGGTTCGAGTTCGTCGTAGCTGACGCCATAGTCCTGGATCGTCATGCCTTCCGGAATGAAGCGCTTGCCGTAGCGTTCTTCGTAGTGGCTCTTCAGACGCAGCTCTTCCGGCGTGATGCGGAAGTGCACGCCCGACCAGTGCAGACCCGCACCGCCCACGCCTTCGCCGGGCAGGAACGCCGCGAGTTGCCGGTAGGGCAGTGCCGTTTCGCCGACGTTATGACGGATCGACACGGTGGTCTTGGAGAGATCGAGGAACAGCTTCTTGCGGATGTTGTAGGTCAGCTCGTCGATCGTGTTCGGATAGGCGCCGTCCGGATAGGTGTCGCGATACTCGCCGCGTTCGAGCGCGACCACGTTGAGTCCGGCCTCGGTGAGTTCCTTCGCGAGGATCGCACCGGTCCAGCCGAAGCCGATGATCACCGCATCGGTGTGGGGTTTGGTTTGTGTAGTCATCAGGTGCGTTTTCCCTGGATCGACACGGGGCTATACGGATAGGCCTGGCCGTTCTGATTGACGAAGTCCATGAAATCGGCGCGCGCGCCGGGGAAGCCGATCATCTTCCAGCCGCCCATGTCGCGATTGCCGCCGTGGATCGGGTCGCAGAAGTAGCCTTCGCGGGTGTTTTGCAGCAACTGGCCGAAGAAGGCGCCGGCCGGCACGTCAGCGAGATCGATCGATCCTTTCTCCAGCGCGGTCAGGACGGTGTCGCGCGTGGGCGCGTCGAGGGCGTCGAATGGATGCCCATAGGTCTTCGTGCAGTAGGCGTTGACCGCTGCGATGCCCAGGCGGTACAGATCGCGCGGCACGAGCTTCAACTGATAGCCGAGTTCCGGCGCGCCCTGGGCAAACGGGCCCTGCATGTACCAGAGCGCGCCATGCGCGTACGGCGTGTCCATCTGACGGTCGATGAATTCGGGCACGCCGGCTTCGACGGCGCCCGGGCCTTCGCTGTCGGCGGGGATCAGGCGGTCGACGGCCGCATGGACGAAGGCCCATTCTTTCGCGTCGAAGAAATGCGGTTTGTAGTCGGCGCCGGAGGCCTGGCCCGCGGTAGCGGGCGCGCTTGAACCCGGCGCGGCGGTGGTCGCGGATTGCTTGACTTCACAGCCGGCGAGGGTCCCGGCGGGAACCAGCGCGACGGCCGTGCGTAAGAAGCCACGGCGGGAGGTGAGGGGAGATTGAGCCATATTGTTCTTTATCGCGAGATGGGAGCGCGCCCTGGTGCCCACGGACGGTCGTCGGATTTCGGCGCCATAGTAAATGGAACCGGTTCCAAAGTGTTTCTACATTTTTACAATAAGCTGTTTCATGAAGTGATTAAATGTCGTTCTGAAAGAAATATGTCTTTCAAATCATAGGTGTTTTTCAGGCTGGGTGGCCTGCGAACGGGTCGGATCGACCCGGATGAAACTGATGCGAAAAAGCGACGTTTCAGAATGCGCAATGGAAGGGACGCCGTTCTGGCAAACCATCCGGAGTGGCTTACCGGCAGGCGGAGCCCGTCTGGGCGGCGCTTTTGCGAATCGCGCAAGGCACGTCACAATCGAGGGATTCACCGTCAAGCGACCCCATGGAAAACCTCCTCAAGAAACTCGACCTCACCTCGCTGCGCCTCTTCGTCGCCGTCTGCCAGGAGCAGAACATTGCGCGGGCGGCCGAGCGCGAGTTCATTGCGTCGTCCGCCGTGAGCCGGCGTATCGCCGAGATCGAGGCGCTGATCGGCCTGCCGGTGATTCAGCGCCAGTCGCGCGGCATTACCGTGACGCCGGTCGGCGAGACCGTGCTGCGCTTTGCGCAGGAGATCATCGGCAACATCGAACAGATGAGCGCCGAGTTGTCGCGTTTTTCGTCGGGTGCGAAGGGGCGGGTGCGGGTGGTGGCGAATCTTTCGTCGATCGTGCAGTTTTTGCCGGAAGACGTGGCGGCCTTCGGGCGCGTGTTCCCGGAGGTGTCGATCGAACTGGAGGAGGAGAACAGCGCGGACGTGCTGCGTATCGTCGACGAACATGGCGCGGATTTCGGCATCTGCAATCCGGTGGCGGGCAGCGAAGCTTTCGAACAGGTGCCGTACAGGGAAGACCGGCTGGCGGTGCTGGTGCCGGGCGGGCATCGTCTTGCCAACGTATCGCGCGTGGGGTTCGGCGATCTGCTCGGCGATAGCTTTGTCGGCCTGCGCAGCGAGAGTGCACTGACGAAGCTTCTTGCGCAGCAGGCCGCCGTCGCGGGGCGGCAGCTCGACGTCAAGATCCGCGTCAGCAGCCTCGACGCGCTGTGCCGGATGGTCCACGCCGGCCTCGGCATTGCGGTCGTGCCCGAGCAGGTCGGGCTGCTCTATGTGAATGCGCTCGATGTGCGCTTGCTGTCCTTGAGCGACGCCTGGGCGGTGCGGCATCTCATCATGATCTTCAAGTCTCGCGATCAGTTGAGCGCCAGTGCCGCGGCGCTGGTGGGATTTCTCGGCAGCAAGCCCTAGCGCGCGGGACGCCGCGCGCCATTCTCCAAACGAGACGTCTGCATTGCCGGACCAGCACTTCGGCATCGCTTGCGTGCACCGTATAGTGAGCGCAAGGAGAATGCATATGAGCGATACGATTCGTCTGGATGGCCGCGTGCTGTACCTGTCAGAAGATCCCGAGGTGATCGAGGCGCAACTGGCCGGTGAAAATTTCACGCGCGCGACTGCGGGCCCGCTGCGCGACAACGTCTCCACTGACGAAATCACGCCGGTCACCGTCATGCTCACGTATGACGAGCGCCTCGGCCAGTATCCGTACGTCGGCTTCAAGGCGGGCGAGCGCTTGCCGATCGGCCGCAATGCGATCAGGGACGGCGGCTTTCAGGTGACGGTTGCGGGTAAGCGCTACGGCAAAGGGTCGTCGCGTGAATCGAGTCCATTGGCGGAGTTGTCGGCGGGCATCCGCTTGATCGTCGCGGAGAGTTTCGAGCGCATCTATCAGCAGAACTGCGACAACATCGGCATTCTCACTACAACCGATTTCGCCGTGCTCGATCGTCTGATCGCAGGCGAGGCGGTGCCGATCGACGAGTTTCTCAAAGGCCGCGACGCGCTCACGCAGCAAATCATTCGCAGCGGCGGCTTGCTTGCGTACAGCAGGTTCGCGGACTGGCCGGCGCCGCGTGTGCGAGATGCCGCACACGTTGCAAACGTTGCACACGCTGCGAATGGCGCCGGACCGAAGACGCTGGTCGAGAAGATTATCGAGCGTCATCTTCATCCTGGCATTGAAAGCGCGCAGCGCGGCGACGGCGTGTTCATCGCGGCCGACTGGCGCTTCAGCCACGACTATTTCACCGGCATGTGCGCGCATCTGATGCATCGCGCGTTCGGCAAACCTGCACCGCTGCATGCGCCGGATCACATCATCGCGTTCCAGGATCATCTGGTGCTCGCGTCGCAAAGCATTCCGCACGTACGCGACGGCTTGCTGCCAGGCGTTGCCAATCTGATGGAAGGGCATACGTCGTTTTCGCGCGATTATCCGGTGCGCTCGCACGGCGCGCTCGACAACGCGCCAGGTTCCGAAGGCATCTGTCATGCGTTGATGGCCGAGCAATACGCATTGCCGGGACAGGTTGCGTGCGGCACCGATTCGCACACGCCGCATTCCGGCGCGCTCGGTTGCCTCGCATTCGGTGCGGGCGCAACGGAAATCGCCAATAGCTGGGTGACGGGCTACGTGCGCTGCAAAGTGCCGGAGACTTTGCGCATTGAAATCGACGGCGCATTGCGCGACGGTGTCACCGCGAAGGACGTCGTGCTGCATATGCTGCGGATGGATGCGATCCGCTCGGGCGGCGCGATCGGCCTCGTGTTCGAGTACGGCGGCTCAGCGGTGCGCGCGATGTCGATCGACGAGCGCGCCACGCTGACCAACATGGTCGCTGAACTGGGCGGCTTCACGGGCATCGTGGAACCGGACGAGCGCACGGTGGCGTTTCTGAAGGAGCGTCGCGGTGTCGATTTCACCCTTGAAAACTGGATGAAAAGCGATCCGGACGCGACGTATCGCGACACGATCCGCATCGACGCCACCGCCATCGAACCGATGCTCGCGCGTCCAGGCGATCCGGGCAACGGTGTGCCGGCACCGCAACTGGAGCAGGACGTCGCGATCGATATCGCGTACGGTGGCTCGTGTACGGCAGGCAAGCGCGAAGACTTCGACTTCTATCATGAGGTATTGCGTTGGGGTGTGGAGCAGGGCATGCATGTGCCCGAGGGCACGCGTCTCTTTCTGCAATTCGGTACGATGGCGGTGCGCGCGTATTGCGAGCGCCAGGGCTATTTGCCGGTTTTCGAGCGCGCGGGCGTGACACTCGTGATGCCGGGTTGCGGTTCGTGCGCGAATTGCGGACCGGGGCAGTCGGCCGATGCGAACGAAGTGACGATCAGCGCGATCAACCGCAATTTCCCCGGCCGTTCAGGTCCGGGCAATGTGTGGCTCGCGAGTCCGTACACCGTTGCGGCAAGCGCGCTGGCCGGAAAAATCACCACCTTCGAACAACTGAAGCGCGCACGCGGCTAGAATGCTGGCCGGACCTTGCGGCCCGGCATCGTGGTGCGCGTCATACGCGAAAGTACGAAAGGCCGGCACAAGACCGGCCGCGGCGGGCATCATCGTGCATCGCCTGCCTGATCCGCATCACCAGGAGACAAACAATATGACATCGCCCGATCACGCCGGGTCCGTCGCGCGCAGCGCAGGCGGCGCGGCGTCTGCCGCAAGTGCTGCGTCCACTACGTCAGCGACGCTCGACGCCGGCAGCATTTCCGCGCGCCTCGACCGGCTGCCCGCCACGCGTTCCATCTGGAAGCTGGTGGTGCTGCTGAGCCTCGGCTTTTTCTTCGAACTTTACGATCTGCTGTACTCGGGCTATGTCGCGCCCGGCCTCGTCAAAAGCGGCCTGCTGACCGCGACGACGCACGGCCTGTTCGGCTCGACCGGTGTCGCGAGTTTCATTGCGGCCTTGTTTAGCGGGCTGTTCATCGGCACGATCGCGTGCGGCTTTCTGGCGGATCGCTTCGGACGCCGCGCCGTGTTCACGTATTCGCTGCTGTGGTACACGGCGGCCAACGTCGTGATGGCGTTTCAGGAAACGGCGACGGGTTTGAACTTCTGGCGCTTCGTGGCGGGGGTCGGCATCGGCGTCGAGCTGGTGACGATCGGTACGTATATTTCGGAGTTGGTGCCCAAACAGATTCGCGGCCGCGCTTTCGCGTGCGAGCAGGCGGTTGGTTTTACGGCGGTGCCGGTGGTGGCTTTTCTCTCTTATCTATTGGTGCCGCGCACGTTGCTCGGTCTCGATGGCTGGCGCTGGGTGGTGCTGATCGGCGCGCACGGTGCGTTGTTTGTCTGGTGGATCCGCCGCGCGTTGCCGGAAAGTCCGCGTTGGCTCGCACAGCAAGGGCGTCTTGCCGAAGCCGATCGCGTGATGAGTGAGCTCGAAGCGAAAGTGCGCAGCGAATACGGCCGTGAGTTGCCGCCGCCCGCGCCGCCGGTGCCGGTCGCGCCGCGTGGCAGCTTCCGCGATATGTGGGTGCCGCCGTACCGCAGCCGCACGCTGATGATGACAATCTTCAACATCTTCCAAACGGTCGGCTTCTACGGCTTTGCGAACTGGGTGCCGACGCTGCTGATCAAGCAAGGCATTACGATTACCACGAGCCTGATGTACTCGAGCGTGATCGCGTTGGCCGCGCCGCTTGGTCCGGTGATTGGTCTCTTTATCGGCGACCGCTTCGAGCGCAAGACGGTGATCGTGGTGATGGCTGCGGTGAATATCGTGTGCGGGTTGTGGTTTAGCCAGGCCTCTGGCGCGGTGTTGCTGGTGAGTCTCGGCGTGTGTCTGACGCTCGCGGGCAATATCATTTCGTACAGCTACCATGCGTATCAGACGGAGCTTTTTCCGACTAGCATCCGGGCGCGTGCGGTGGGTTTCGTCTATTCGTGGAGCCGGTTTTCGGCGATTTTTACGGCGTTTTTGATTGCGGCCGTGTTGAAGCACTTTGGGACGACTGGGGTGTTTGTGTTTATCGCTGGGGCGATGCTGATCGTGATGCTGGCGATTGGGTTGATGGGGCCGAGGACGAAGGGGCTTGAGTTGGAGAAGATTTCCAGGTAGTGGGGTGTGGGGGAGTGATGCAGAAAGTGTTTGCGCACTCCGCCGTACATCACGCTGGATTGGTTTTGAGTGGGGCAGGAAGCGTATTTTGCAGTCACTGCAAAGATATGCTTTACAGAAAAACGCCGACCTCGATGGGTCGGCGTTTGCGTTTTCAGGCAATTTATTTTGCCGCCACCATGCGCGCAGATGTGATGGACCGCAATTCAGGATCCGGCCGCTGATACGATTTTTGAGCCGGATGCCGCCGGTGAAGGCTTCTGCAGTGCCAGCGATTCCGGATTCCAGCCGCCGCCAAGCGCCTTGAACGTCGAGATGGCCGCACGTGCAGATTCCGTCTGCGCCTGAGCCCTCGTGTCCGACGCCTGCAGCACAGTCTCGTCGGCGTGCAATACATCAATCAGACTCGCGGCGCCGCCACGGTAAGCGGCCATCGAGGAATCCCTTGCCCTCGACAGGGACGATTCGGCGTGTAACAGGGTAGCGGTCTGTGCCTCGCGGTTCACGAGTGACGAGAGGGAATCTTCAACATCCTCTGTGGCACGAAGTACGGCCAGGCGATAGGCTGCGAGCGCTTCTGCATCTGCTCCTTTGGCCTCGTTGACCTGCGCGTTGATGCGGCCAAAGTCAAACAGTCGCCAGCGCAATCCCATGAGGCCGGCAGCCTGCGTGGCGCCGCCGGTAAAGAGTGTCCCCGCCGAAACAGCAGTAGCGCTTCCCAGCATCGCGCTGAGCGAGAATTTTGGATAATACTCACTGATTGCTGCGCCTATCTGCGCATTGGTGGAGGCCAGATGACGCTCGGCCGCAATCAGATCGGGACGTCGTTGCAGCAGGTCCGCTGGCGTCCCCATATCTGAAATGGATGGCACAGACGGAATGGAGGCAGCACTGGCCAACTCCGTCCGATGCGTGCCCGGCGGCGAGCCGAGCATGACATCGAGCGCATTCAAAGCTGCATCCAGGCCTGCATTCAGGACTGGAATCGTCGCTTTAACCTGGTCGAGTTCACCCTGCGCCTGTTGGACCTGATAGTCGGCCGCGATTCCTTTCGCGTACAGCAGCTTCACATTGGCGACCAGGTCTTCCTGTGTTTTCACCTGATGACTGGCAATGTCAAGCCTGGACTGGATGCCCCTGATCGTGACGTAGACGTCGGCCGTCTGGGCTGCGACGGCAAGTCTGGTAGCGACGGCTGCCGCCCGGGTGGCTGAATAGTCCGCGAGCGCAGCTTCACGTTGCCGACGCAGTCCGCCAAATATGTCGATTTCCCAGCCGGCTTCGAGGTTGGTTTGATACTCGCTGCCCCAGCGCGGGTAATTCGGCGTCGCATTGAGCAACTGGCCTACCGGCGTATCGACCGACTGGTAAGCTCTGGCTGCCGAGCCAGTAACCGTCGCCGAGGGGAGAAGCGCCGCGTCCGCCGCGCCCAGACGTGCACGAGCCTGATCGATACGCGCGACTGCCTGAGCAAGGTCCAGGTTCTCTGAAAGAGCCAATGAGACGTAGCGTGTCAGAAGGGGATCGTTGAACTGCTCCCACCAGGCGGACAGGTCCGCCGCAGGGACAGCGGCATCAGCATGGGTGGCCGGCTGCGACATATAGGTGGCCGGCAGTGGGGCAGTCGGCTTGCGGTAGTCTGGACCTACCGTGCAGGCTGAAAGGACTGCGGCGGAGAGCAGGAGAAGGGGGCGGAAATGTGAAGGCATGATCGACTCTGAAGTAGTAGCATTGTGACCAATATACAATACGGTCACTGGTTGTCAATCACCTTCTTGGAGGCTAAGCTTTCGATATGAACAAGCCCATCCCATCCCAACAGCCGTCCCGTGGCCCCACGGAACATGAGGTTCGCGCCCAGATTGTCGACGCGGCGACGGACTACTTCAGCCGCTACGGTTATGAGAAGACAACGGTTTCAGACCTTGCGAAGGCAATCGGCTTCTCGAAAGCCTATATCTATAAGTTCTTCGATTCGAAGCAGGCCATCGGCGAGGTGATCTGTGCGAACCGGCTTGCAGCCATCATCGCTGCAGTGAATGAAGCCGTCGCCGAACCGTACGGTGCGACTGAGAAATTTCGCCGTATGTTCAAGACGTTGCTGACTGCCGGCAGCGAACTCTTTTTCGCGGATCGCAAGCTCTACGATATCGCTGCGGTTGCCGCGGCCGCACCGTGGCCATCGGTTGGAGGCTATGAGACACGAATACAGGATCTTTTGACGCAGATCGTGCTTCAGGGGCGTGAATCCGGTGAATTTGAGCGCAAGACTCCTCTGGACGAGACTGTGCACGCGATCTTTCTGGTGATGAAGCCGTACACCAACCCGCTGCTGCTGCAATACAACCTGGATTCTGCGGAAGACGCGACGGTGCGGCTTTCAAATCTTGTGCTCAGAAGTTTGGCGCCGTGATATTTTTATATGTGACCATTGACTGATTTGGTCACTCGCATCAGAATGAGGACACTTACTCGTCGCAAGGAGAGTCCTCATGTTTTGGCGCCGTTATTTCGTATTCACACTCAGCCTGACGTCGATCGCCCTTGCGGCGTGTGGCGACAGGCATGTCTCTGATCCGCGTACCGAAGCTCCGCTGGTACGTGCGAGCGTTGTCCACTACGCCCCGGGGGCCAGCCGCTCATTCACGGGGGTCGTGGGCGCCCGCGTTCAAAGTGACCTGGGTTTCCGGGTTCAGGGGAAAGTCGTCGAACGTCTGGTTGACGCCGGGCAGACGGTCAAGCGCGGCCAGCCTTTGATGCGCATCGATCCGGTCGATCTCGGGTTGCAGGCCCGTTCGGAGCAGAAGCTGGTGGACGCCGCACAGGCTCGCGCCACGCAGACCGCTGACGATGAGGCCCGGTACCGCGACCTCGTGGCCGCGGGCGCTGTATCGGCGTCGACGTATGAGCAGCTCAAAGCGGCCGCCGATTCTGCGAAAGCCCAGCTCATTGCTGCCAAGGCACAGGCTGACCTTGCGAATAACGCATCGGGTTATGCCGTACTGGTCGCCGATTCCGACGGCGTGATCGTCGAGACCCTGGCTGAGCCGGGCCATGTCGTGAGCGCCGGCCAGGTTGTCGTGCGTCTGGCGCACGCGGGCCCCCGTGAAGCCATCGTTCAACTGCCGGAAACGCTTCGTCCCGCACCCGGTTCGACTGCACAAGCAACGCTTTACGGCAACAACGGTAACGGTAGCGCTGCGACTCTGCGGCAGCTCTCGGATTCCGCCGACCAACTGACGCGTACCTATGAGGCTAGATACGTACTCGGTGGTGCGCTTGCCGGCGCGCCGCTCGGTGCTACGGTGACGATCAACCTTCCCGCTGATGCCACGCAAACCGAACGCGCCATGGAAGTCCCGAGCGGCGCGTTATTCGATCCCGGCACGGGCGTTGGCGTGTGGACGATCGAGGGAGCGCCGGCCCATGCGTCGTGGCATAAGGTCCATGTCGCAAGCTTGAGCGATGACACGGCAAGGGTCACCGGTGACCTTCACGAGGGTGATCGCGTGATCGCTCTCGGGGCCCAGCTGATCCACGACGGCGAAAAGGTGCGCCTCATCGATGACGGACTGGCGACGGCATCGCTCACCCGCGAAGGAGAGCAGCAATGAGCGGGTTCAATCTGTCAGCGCTTGCCGTCCGCGAGCGCTCTGTCACGCTCTTTCTGATCATCCTGATCTCTGTTGCGGGTGTCGTCGCTTTTTTCAAGCTCGGACGGGCGGAGGATCCCCCTTTTACAGTCAAGACCATGACGGTCATCACGGCATGGCCGGGCGCAACTGCGCAGGAGATGCAGGACCAGGTGGCCGAACCGCTTGAGAAGCGCATGCAGGAGCTGCACTGGTACGACCGGACGGAAACCTACACGCGCCCGGGTCTGGCATTCACGACGGTGACCTTGCTGGACAGTACCCCGCCGGCCGAGGTCCCGGAAGAGTTCTACCAGGCGCGCAAGAAACTCTCCGACGAAGCGAACAATCTGCCACGAGGCGTGATCGGGCCACTCGTGAACGACGAGTACTCGGACGTCACCTTTGCCTTGTTTGCGCTGAAGGCGAAAGGGCAGCCCGAACGGTTGCTCGTCCGGGACGCGGAAGATCTGCGCCAGCGCCTCCTGCACGTCGCGGGCGTGAAGAAGGTCAACATCATCGGCGAGCAGGCTGAACGTATCTATGTCTCGTTTTCACACGATCGGCTGGCGACGCTTGGCGTGACCCCGCAGGACATCTTCGCGGCGCTGAACAGCCAGAACGTCCTGACACCGGCCGGTTCGATCGATACCGCCGGAGCGCAGGTTTTCATCCGCATCGAGGGCGCTTTCGACAAGTTGCAGAAGATCCGGGACACGCCCATCGTGGTCCAGGGACGCACGCTCAAGCTTGCCGACGTGGCCACCGTCGAGCGAGGCTATGAGGATCCGGCCACCTTCCAGATCCGCAACAATGGCGAGCCGGCCTTGCTCCTCGGGGTCGTCATGCGCGACGGCTGGAACGGACTGAATCTGGGGCAGGCGCTCGACAAGGAAGTGGCTGCCATCAACGGCGGGCTGCCGGTGGGCATGACTTTGTCGAAAGTGACCGACCAGGCCGTCAACATCCATTCCGCGGTCGATGAGTTCATGATCAAGTTCTTCGTCGCGCTGCTCGTCGTTATGGTGGTCAGCTTCGCAAGCATGGGATGGCGCGTCGGCATCGTGGTGTCCGCGGCCGTGCCACTGACGCTCGCGGGCGTATTCATCGTGATGGCTGCAAGCGGGAAGAACTTCGACCGTATCACGCTGGGCTCACTGATCCTTGCGTTAGGCCTGCTCGTCGACGATGCCATTATCGCGATTGAGATGATGGTCGTGAAGATGGAGGAGGGATATAGCCGCGTGCAGGCGTCCGCGTATGCATGGAGCCATACAGCGGCCCCCATGCTCTCGGGCACCCTGGTCACGGCGGTGGGTTTCATGCCCAATGGCTTTGCCCGCTCGACGGCCGGCGAGTACACCAGCAACATGTTCTGGATTGTTGGTATTGCGCTGGTCACATCGTGGATCGTTGCTGTCGTCTTCACGCCGTACCTCGGCGTCAAGTTATTGCCCGAGATCCCAAAAATCGAAGGGGGTCACGAGGCGATTTATAACACCCCGAATTACCAGCGTTTTCGCCGAATCCTGATACGTGTGGTCCAGCGCAAGTGGCTCGTCGCGGGGATCGTGCTGGCGTCCTTCATGGTGGCTGTGCTGGGAATGAGCGTAGTGAAGCAGCAGTTCTTCCCGACCTCCGATCGCCCCGAAGTGCTGGTCGAGGTCCAGATGCCCTATGGCACCTCCATTGAGCAAACCACTGCTGCCACGACCAGAGTTGAGGCCTGGCTTGCGAAGCAGTCCGACGCAAAAATTGTGACGTCATACATCGGGCAGGGCGCGCCCCGCTTCTATCTGGCGATGTCTCCGGAGCTTCCGGATCCGTCCTTTGCAAAGATTGTGATACGCACCGATGACGAGAAGGAGCGGGAGGCCCTGAAGTTCCGTTTGCGCAAGGCCGTGGCCGAAGGGTTGGTGCCTGGCGCACAGGTACGCGTTACGCAACTGGTGTTCGGCCCTTATTCTCCGTATCCGGTCGCTTTCCGCGTAATGGGCCCTGATGCCAACACCCTGCGAGTTATCGCCGCGCAGGTCGAGGGCGTCATGAGCGCCAGTCCCATGATGCAAACCGTGAATACCGACTGGGGTCCGCGCGTTCCGACGCTTCACTTCACGCTGGATCAGGATCGACTTGCGGCTGTCGGATTGACTTCCAGTGCCGTCGGCCAGCAGTTGCAGTTCCTGCTGACAGGAATACCGATCACCGATGTGCGCGAAGATATTCGCTCTGTCGAGGTGGTCGCGAGATCGGCCGGCGATATCCGGCTCGATCCGGATCGGATCAATGGGTTCACGCTCGTCGGTGCGGCGGGTCAACGCGTGCCGTTGTCCCAGATAGGGAAGGTCGATATCCGCATGGAAGATCCGATTTTGCGACGTCGCGATCGCACGCCGACCATCACGGTACGTGGCGACATTGCTGAGGGACTGCAGCCGCCGGATGTGTCGACTGCGATACTGGCGAAGCTGCAGCCGATTATTGCGAAGCTGCCGGATGGTTACCGGATCGAGGAAGCCGGTTCGATAGAAGAATCGGGCAAGGCGACGAGGGCGCTCGTGCCGCTGTTTCCGATCATGATAGCGCTCACGTTGCTGATCATCATCTTCCAGACACGGTCGATCGCCGCGACCATCATGGTGTTTGCGACCAGCCCGCTCGGCTTGATCGGCGTGGTTCCCACATTGCTCCTGTTCAATCAGCCGTTCGGAATCAATGCACTGGTGGGACTGATCGCGCTTTCGGGCATATTGATGCGCAATACGCTGATCCTCATCGGACAGATCGAGCATAACACCCGGGAGGGGATGTCGCCGTTCCATGCGGTGGTGGAGGCGACGATCCAGCGGTCCCGGCCAGTCATTCTGACCGCGCTCGCCGCGATGCTCGCTTTCATCCCACTCACCCATTCCGTGTTCTGGGGCACACTAGCCTACACGCTGATTGGGGGGACGTTCGCGGGCACGATCATGACTCTGGTGTTCCTCCCCGCGATGTACTCCATCTGGTTCAAGATCAGGCCTGATACATCGGAAGCCGGCGTCGTCCTTGAGTTGAGCGAAAGTACCGATTCGTAGACATCGTTGCCGTCGAGCGTGGATGTTTCCGGGTGTTCACCATACGATCCGCAGGCGCAAGACTTGCCCCTTCAGGACAACTACGGCGTGCGTCAATCGAGTGTGGCCGCGCTCAAACCGTACGATATCGATCGTCGAGGCCACAGCCCGGCAACAGCGGGCTGTGGCGCAAGACATTCAGCGTCGGACGGACAAGCGTTACGCGTCAGATGGATGGAGGTGTCTTGACGGGCAAGCCAGAGCTCGGATCGAGGTAGAGCTTGCTCTCCCGGTGCTCATCGTGGCGGCGGTTGAAATCGAACATATCCGTGATGCTGCCCGCCGTCGCGTCGAACGAGCCGCCTCCGATACGCTTGCCGTCAAGCCAGTTGTCTTCGATGAAACGCACTACTGACGACTGATCGATCAGCGTATGGTCGACGTAGTTCTGTTTCGCCCATGGCGAAATCACAACAAACGGAATGCGGGTGCCGGGACCGCAGCGGCCGTTCACCGGTTTGCCCTTCAAACCGTCGGGTCCAGTGCCTGAGCCGCAAATACCTGGGCTAGTCAACTGATCCGCCACCGGGTCGAACGAGGCGCTCGTCGTCAGTGCAAAGGCGTGGTCGTACCAGCCGTCGGAGTCATCCCATGCCACGATCACGGCCGTGTCACGCCAATCCGGCTGCTGTTGCAGGAAGTTGACAACCTTCGTCACGAACGCCTGCTCATCGAGCGGATCCGAGTACCCGGCGTGACCGTCCTGATAGGCAGGCGCCTTCAGGAAGCTCACCGCAGGGAAATTGCCGGCTTGAACAGCGCTATAGAAATCGTCGATATCGTACTGGTGATTCGCGGGATCGACGGTCGAGCGATGTGCCTCGTAGGTATGCCCGATGGCCGACACCGAACTGGGGCGCAAATGCTTGGGGTTTGACGTCGACGCGTAGTACTGGAACCAGTTGTGGTGCGGAATGTAGTCGGCCGTGGCGGCGCCGACCACTTGCGAGGTCGTGCTGCGTTTGCAGCCTGTCGTTCCGTTGCCGTTCGTGGTCGACAGATTGAAGCCGCCCATGAACCCGCCCCACGTAATGTTGCGCGCGTTGAGCAGGTCGCCGATGTTCTTGCCGGTCATCTGCGCGGTATCGGTGGTGCTCGAGCATAGATCGTAGGCAGGATCGACGTCGTTGATCATCGTGAATCCGCCTTGGCCGTCGTTGACGTAGTACGAGCCGGCCGTCGAGGGTTGTTTCGACGTCAAGACGACTTTCATGCCGTTGGTCTGTCCTGAGACCACTTCGAGCGCACCTGGCGTCGACGGACCATATGTCGCTGTATAGGCGTTATCGCTCATCGCGAAGTTCTGCGCATAGTTCCAGAGCGCCGTGACCGTATTGCCGTCGTAGTAACCCATCACCTGGCCGGCCGTGCCGAACGCACCGGCGCCGCCCGTGGTGCCGTTACCCGTGTATTTCGGAAAGAGGTCCGCACGGCCGTTGTCGTAGGCCTGCTGCTCGGCCGTGTACGCATGGTTCTGGTCGGCCGTGGCCGCCTGCGTGCGATCGAGACGGAACGGATTGGCCGCGCCCGTGCCATTGGCGGAGTTCGTAAAGTTCGGGTTGGCCGTCAACAACGTGCCCGATAAGCCGTTTACCTCTGGCGTGCCGGCTTGCGCTGCAAACGCAGGTTCTCCCGGCGGATTTGCCGCATGGGGGTAGGTCGCGAAATAGTGATCGAACGATACGTTCTCCCCATAGATCACGACCAGATGCTTGATGGGGGTGGCTGTGTGGACTTCGTCACGCCGGGAGCCATGCTGGTCCCCGTCGTGGTCTTCGCTGGCGCTCCATGCAGCCGTCGTCGCAAGCGCGACAGCCGTGAGCGAGATAAAGGCAATCCGACGCCAAAGCATTGTGTGGCTCCCAGTAGAGTTACCCAAAGATAATCGCGCCGCCGGGATGGCTTATCTAACCTGCTTCACAACGCTGATTTAATCCGACAATAGAGAGCCTCGCGGCGATTGCAGTCCAGCAGGCGCCAATCATTCAATCACGTACGCATGAATGATTGGCGTCAGGAAGCTTTCATCTTGTTTCGATTCGCGATCTGCGTATCGGGGCGTCAACTCGATCGTGGGTGGGAAGACCGGTTGAAGGAGTGTTGGCAATGCCTGTCATGTTTCAGGCGGGAATTGCCGCGGAAAGGGCCGCCCGGGACATTGACCGGACGATGGTCCCCTTCAGGTCGACAGCAGGCGGAGTGATAGTGGATGCAGGCATAGCCCCGAAACTTCGACTGATCTCTCAAGAGCCGGAGCCTTCACCAAACCAGGGGTGGCTCAGTATCTAGGCGCGTTCGCGGCTCCAGACAAGCGGCTGACGCGCGCGCGGCGAGATGCGAATCCGGCACGCGCAGGTCAAGCACGCCGTCACCCGAAGGCGTTGGCTCAATGAGCGAAGTAGATTGAGTGAGTGCCTGCGGCGGTCGTCGGGGCACCCGCCTGCGAGGAGCCGCTCGACGTCCCACCGAATGACGCGTTACCCTGCGTCGTCGTGTCCTGAGATGCGAGACGCGCCTCCGCGGCTTGAATACCCGCGGGATAGTGCACATCCTTGACGTTCGGGCGATAACCCGCCTGTTCAACTCGCACCAGGTCGGCTCGTACTTCAGCACGCGTCACGGGTGCGGTAGTGCTCTGTGCAAAAGAAAGCGCGGGAGCGGCCAGTGCGCTCACAACCAGCGCTGCATAGACTAGGGTTTTCATGATGAATTGCCTCTTGAACTGTGGTCGGCGTCACTCACTATGAATGAAGCCTTGGGACTCATCGCCAACGTTAGGAGATGAATTGCCTTTATTCTGTGCGGAGGGCGCTTGCGCAATGTTGACGCCCGCATTACGTTTTCGTTATCTTCGCGCCGTTGAGGATTGCAATGCGTTTCGAGAGCGCGCCGTGCATCGGTAACCATCGTGCGGTCGTACACCGCCCAAAATTACCGAACGCCTGACCGATAGAGATCGGCAACGCGCCTGCTTGAGGCATCGTCACGGTCCAGTTGAAAAATCGCTCAACTCGCGTCGCGCACCGCCGTTAACTCAGACGACATCCCAGACCAATTCGACGCGTCACGTCGCACGCTTCACGACGCGCGGGCTCAAATCGTCAGGGTTCGGACTGCAAGTTTGCCAGGGTTGGCAACACCGCACTATGGACGCCTCTGCTGCACGGCGTGCGAACGAATAAGCATCCCTCATGTTTTCCAAAGGACTCTGTAACGTATTCGTCGCGGTCATGCTGAGCGCAGCCGCTGCGTCCGTTTGCGAAGCGCAATACACCACCGGCTGGATAGCCAACACGCATGGCACGGCCACAACCCGGGTGGGCAATGTGGCCCGCTCAATGTGGGTGGCACCGGAAGGGGTGATCTATACCGCATCGATGTGGGACGAGGGCGAAGGCGGCATCGCGATCTATCAGAACGGACAGAACATCGGTTCGATCGGGGCGCATGCCGAGTTTCAGGGTGGCGCGATCACCGGTAACTCGACCTCGCTGTTCGCTGCGCTGCAGTTCAACGCCACATATGGAAGCGGCAAGGTTGGCCGATACAACCGGACAAGCCGCACGCGTGACCTGCTCATCACGGTCAGCGCCACGACCACCGAACGTCTCGCGGATGTGATCACCGGACTCGCGACGTCTGGCTCGCTCCTTTACGCAAGCGATTTCCCAGGCAACCGCGTGCGCGTATTCACGACGTCGGGTGTCTGGCTGCGCGATATCAGCGTGGAAGGACCGGGCGCGCTTGCGGTAGACGCCGGCGGAAACATCTGGGTCGCGCAACAGAGCATGGGCGCTGTGATCCAGTTCAGCCCGACCGGCGAACGCGAAAACACCATCCAGTTGCCGGTCAAAGCGCAGCCTTCTTCTCTTTATTTTGACTCTCTCAGCGCGCAGTTATGGATCGGCGACGAGGGGCCGGATATGAACATCAAGATTTATGATGTGTCCGGTGCACCCTATGCTGCCGGTACGTTTGGTGTTCAAGGCGGCTTCCTCAACACGGTCACCGGCATCAAGGGGCAAGTGGGTGACAGGCGCTTTACGCGCGTCACCGGCATCGGCAGGGATTCCGCGCGCAACCTTTATGTGCTCAACAACCCGTGGGGCGGGTCGTGGGACCTCGGCCGAAACGGCGGCACCGACATTCACGCGTACGACGGCACCGGGGTACTGCGTTGGCAACTGCAATCGGTGAACTTTGAAGGCAACGCGGCACCGGACCCGGCCACCGACGGAGCGATCTTCTACGGTGGCATGAATATCTATTCGGGCACCCTGGGCGGCACCTTCATCGCGAACACGATCGATCCGATCACCTACCCGAGCGATCCGCGCATCAATCTCGCCGACCACGAACGCGGCGAACATTTCGCCCAGCTCGCCAGCGTGGGCGGACACCGGATACTCGTCGCTGCGAGCCAGAATCCCGATACCTTCTACTTTTTCCACTTCAGTCCGGCGAGTGGGTACATTGCGATTCCCGATAGCACGTTGCCGGGTACGTCGTTCGGTACAGCGGCGAAAGTCCGCAATGGTTTCTGTCTGGATAGCAAGGGCGATATCTGGGTGGGTCTCGACAAAACCAACGTCATTACTCACTATCCGCTGACCGGCTTCGATGCAAACGGCAAACCGATGTGGGGCGCCGCGATCACGATGCCGATCCCGAGCACGATCTCGCAACTGACGCGGATCATCTACCTTCCTGAGAGCGACACGATGATTCTCTCGCAAGGGGCAACCGGAAGCACAGACTGGACCGCGGTCGGATCGCGTGTCGAGGTGTATCACGGCTGGCGGGCGGGCAACCGAAGCGCGCCCAATCCGGTGATCAATATCGCCGGCGCAAATCCCAAATCGATCGTGGCCGCGGGCAACTATCTGTTTGTGGGCTATGTCCATACCGTGCCGAATATCGACGCATTCAACCTCACGACGGGAAAACTCGACACCACGTTCGTCAATAGCAATCCAAACGCAGTCGACGTGGGCAACGACGAGGACTCCATGTACGGACTTCGGGCGTATCGGCGCTCGACTGGCCAATATGAAATAACGAAGGACAACTACAACGACTCGAGCATTGTGGTGTATCGCTGGACGCCACCTGTACCGACTGGGACCGGGGCGAGTGCGACGAAGACGACGGTGGTGTCGCCCTTCAGCGTGAATTGAGGGTGTGCATGAGTCGCCGTGATTCGGCAGAGTTCGGCCAGCTACGGTCGCTCGACCGTGCTTTCACATAGCAGATCAATGCAATGGATCGAGAAATGGTGTGTCTGGGTCACTGGCATAAAACACAACAACGCGGAGCGAATCGCTATTGCTGCGGTTATAACCGGTCATCTTCACATGCGGTGGCTCTACCATCGCCTGACCTTGCGTCACGGTGACTGGCACCATGCCTTCCATCTCCAGCGTGAAGGCACCCTCGAGCACATAGACCGTCACCGGAAACCTGTGTGTATGAAAGACGGTTTTATCGCCGGGTTTGAAAGTCGCTGTCAGGACGCGTAGTTCCTGCTTTTCGCCTCTCGGCATGCCATCTACAATTTGCTGAAGCAGTATTTGAGGCTTGACGGCTCCCGGCTCCTGTGCGGCACAAGGTAGGCAAAAGCCCACGACGATGGCTGCTAAAGCCAGACTGGCGATCGTTTTCACAATGTGTGCTCCATTCGAGGGCCTTGCCTGGGGATTCCGAAGTATCTGGCTGATCGCCACGAGGCTGCGAGACGCGTTCTTGATGCTAAGCGAGCGCGCGCCGCATTAGCTTTCTATTTCTGTGACTTATGTGCGTGAGGGCACACTATCGGTAAGTGTGCGGTGGGAAGTGCCCAGCCGCTTAACGCTATTTGAGAGACTGCACCCGTTCAAGGTTGCATGCCAGTGAGGGAGCAAATGACCGTTGTGCAGCCTGTTCCTGCCGATCGGGAGGCCTGCGTCCACCGTCGCTTGAGGATCGAGTCCGGGCAAAGTCTTCACCTGCGTGCTCTCGTTCATTTCCCAACGGCGTGGTACCCCGCCGATTGTCGCGGTGGCCAAAAGGCGTCGCACCCGCCGCGGTGTAGTATTCCAGCGTGGCTAAATTATCGATTGGGCTCGGACGCGAGCACGTTCTCCGCACCTGTTTGAGTCTCGCCAGGAGACAGAAACAAGCCTGACGACAGCTCCGACGAAACGTCGAGCGGCGGTGTACGTGACAGCGGCGTCGATGGGGAATTCCTCATGTCAAATGAGTGGAAGCGCCGCGTGAGGCTGTTTGTTCAGCGTTTCTGGCAACCTGCCAGCGCATGCATGACCTGCATGCCGGGGAGCTGGGGCAACGTCGTGAGCCTTGTGCACTGGACGATCGCGCTGCGGACAGGACTGTTCACCGGACTTCTGGCTGTACTCCTGACCTTTACGCCGGCTTCGAAACTCTACGGGAATCGATATGGTAATGCGCTGATCCTCGGGTGTCTGACAACGTTGGGTGACGCTTACTCACACAAGAGTCACTACCGCATCCCCGTGATCGAGCACGTCGCGACGGGTGTTGTTTCGGGTTTGTTCGCGCTGGCCGCCTCGTATCTCCTTGAAGACCGCGCGCGGCGTGTTCGGGCCGCATGGGCACGCGTTTTCCGGTAGCCGTTCCGTTTACTGTCTGAGCCGTTCTGGTCGCGCACAAATTAGGCAGCACGCGGCCAGTTTCAGCCGGTCGACATGGTGGTCTAAATCGTTGAAAATGGCCTGCACCGACCGTCGATCGATGGGGCAGTCGATCACAGCGCGGTTTTACTCCGACTCAGACCGCGTCAACAGGCTGTTGCGTCATGCCAGCGTATCCGGCCAGTAGTCTGGGCACGGTATATCTTCTCAATCGCCCCCCAATACAGGCCTGTGTTCGCGCCTAACATGGTCTCTGGCGGACGTTCAAAATCAATCGAAAACGCTACGACAAGCACACCTACGACACATGTTTCAGGAAGTCCCTCAAGCGTTGCGTAGGCGGGTTGTCGATGAGTCCCGCCGGTTCGCCATCTTCCGCAATGCCGCCGTTGTCCATAAACAGCAAGCGTGTGCCCACCCGCTTGGCGAAGCCAATCTCGTGCGTGACAACGATCATCGTCATGCCTTCCATCGCGAGGTCTTGCATGACCTTGAGAACTTCGTGACGAAGCTCGGGATCGAGCGCGGACGTCGGCTCGTCGAACAGCATCAGCTTGGGTTTGATCGCCAGCGCACGGGCGATGGCCACACGCTGCTGTTGTCCGCCGGATAACTCCGATGGATAGTGATTGGCGCGCGATTCGAGACCGACTTTGTCGAGCAACGCCATCGCCTGATCACGCGCTTCGGCGCGCGTTGCGCTGCGTACCTCGATGGGACCGAACATGACGTTTTCGAGCGCGGTCATCTGCGGAAACAGATTGAACTGTTGAAACACCATGCCGGCTTCGAGGCGAATGCTGCGTATGTCGGACGCGCTACCTTTGACGCTCACACCATCGACAAGCAACTCGCCGCCGCTAATCTTTTCGAGCGCGTTGATGCAACGGAGCAGGGTGGATTTGCCCGAGCCCGAAGGCCCGACGATCACCACCACCTCGCCGTTCTCGATACGAAGATCGATGTTCTTAAGCACGGGCACGTGGCCGAAGCTCTTCGAGACACTTTGGAATTCGACCATGCTCATAGTATGCGCATCCTTCGTTCAACGAGACGCAACGACAGTGTCATCACGCCGGTGAGAACCAGATAAATCACTGCGACGGCAGACCAGATTTCAACCGCGCGGAAATTCCCGGCAATGATCTCCTGGCCCTGGCGCGTCAGTTCTCCCACCCCGATGACGATGAACAGTGACGTATCTTTCAGACTCACGATGCACTGATTGCCCAGTGGCGGAATCAGCCGACGGAACGCCAGCGGTCCGACGATTTTCAGCAGCACGCGCGGCATCGACAATCCCATGGCGAGGCCGGCTTCCATCAAGCCCTTCGGAATGGACAGCAACGCACCGCGCACGACTTCGGCAAGGTAGGCACCCGAGTTCACGGTGATCGCGATGATGGCGGCGGTGAGCCCGTCGATCTTGATGTGCGCGAGCAGCGGCAGCGCGAAGTAAAGAAACATCACCTGAACCACAATCGGCGTGCCGCGAATGAGTTCAATGTAAACCTGCGCTATGACGTTAAACGCGAGTGGGCCGTACGCGCGGAACATGCCGGCTATGACGCCGACGACGAACCCGCCGATCAGTCCCACGAACGCAATGAACACTGTCAATTTCACGCCGGCCATCAAGTCTGGAAGCGCAGTCCAGATAACTGACCAATCGAATTCCACACACCGCTCCTGGTTGAGTCGTCTCTCGCGCAACGGGCCTCGCTGCGCGTCCTGCTAATGACGATTACGACTTGGGCGGCTCCGCACCGAACCACTTCTTGTACAACGTCGCGTAGCGGCCGTCGGCCTTCATCTTGGCCAGCTCTGCGTTGACCTTGGCGACCAGCGGACTTCCCTTCGGAAAACCGATGCCGTATTTGTCGCCGCTGACCGGCGTGCCGGCGACCTGCACCTTGCCTTTGCCGGCGGTGCTGACGAAATAGAGCACATTCGGCGTGTCATGCATGGCGGCATCCACCCGGCCTGCTTCCAGCGCGAGATAGGCCTGGTCGATGTTCGGGAACTGCTGGATTTCCTTGGGCTTCAGATGCGCCTTGATCCAGTCGATGGTGGCCGTGCCGGTTTTGGCCGCAATGACTTTGCCGTTCAGGTCGTCGATGGATTTGATGCTGGTGTTCCCGGTTTGCACCATCGCGGCGAGCCCGCTGTCGTAGTACGGATCGGAGAAATCGATCGCCTTCTTGCGTTCTTCCTTGATCGTCATGCCCGAGAGCGCGACGTCGATGTTCTGCGTTTGCAGGGCAGGGATCAGCCCACTGAAATCCATCGGCTGAATCTTGTATTTCCAGCCCTGATCTTTGGCGATTTCCGCCCATAGATCGAGGTCGAAGCCGACATACTTGTCGCCTTGCTTGAATTCGAAGGGCATGAACGAGGTGTCGGTGCCGACAACGAGTTCTTTGGTGTCGGCGTGGGCGACGGTTGTGCCGAGCATGGCGACAGCAACCATAGACATGAGGAAGGAGCGACGTCCCATAATTTCTCCGCGGTGGTGGGCAATGCCCCTGACAGAGTCAAGGGACGGCTGACGGGCACCGGGCGGCGTCGCAACATGCGATGCTCAACCCTTATGCATGACAACAAGTGTTGTCATGGCGGATAATACGACACCAAAATGTTTGGCAACAGAAATTTTTGTTGCGGAAAACCATAGGGTGACAACAGGCGTTTCTTTGTGGGTCAATTGAAAACCGGTACCAGATTGCCTTGTTGAACCTGGTACACCGTGACGACTCCGTTGCGGTTATCGCCTTGCGGGTTGAAACGAATCGTGCCAATTACGCCGGTATAGTTGCTGGTTTCCAGCGCATGCAGATAGACATGCGGATCGACTGAATTCGCGCGACGCATCGCATCGGCGAGCAGCATCATCGCGTCGTAGCCATAAGGCGCAAACACAACCACCTTGCCGTAGCGCGGTTCGAATCGCTGTTCGAAGTCCGCATAGCGCGGCATCTTCGAGTGTGGCTCGCCGGCCTGGGTGCAGTACTGTCCTTCATTCGATCCCGACGAGAGTTTCGTCCACTCGCCGGTGCAAACGCCGTCGCCGCCGATGAACACGGCCGGTATCCCCAGCGCTTTCATCTGTTTGACCATCGGACCGGCTTGCGCATCGGCGCCGCCGTACACAATGACGCCGGCGCGATCGCCTTTTACCTTCGTCAGGATGCCCTGAAAGGCGACGGCGGTGTCAGTCGTGTAGTCGCGCGAAACGTGTGTGATTCCTCGTGCGCGCAAGGTTTTCTCGACCTGGTCCATCAAGCCCTGGCCATACGCGCCACGGTCGTCGATCAACACAATGTTTTTGCCGCCCGCTAGCTTCGCGGCCAGTGTCGCAAGCGAGACGCCTTGCTGGTCGTCCGTGGCCATCAGACGGAACGTCGTCTTGAAGCCTTGCGCTGTGTAAGCAGGATTGGTCGCGACGGGCGCAATCTGCGGCACGCCTGCCTGCGCGTAGACTTTTGCGGCCACGATAGTCGGGCCGGAATTCAGATGGCCGATCACACCAGCTACGCCGTCATCCACGAGACGTTGAGCGACCAGCACCGCCTGACGTGGATCGCCCTGATCGTCTTCGGCGACCAGTTCGAAACGGATGGACTTGCCGCCGATCGCGACTGGCTTGCTGTTCAGTTCGTCGATCGCGAGTTGCGCACCGGACTCGACGTCCTTCCCCATATGTGCGACGGGTCCTGTCAGCGGCGCGGCGAGTCCGATCTTGACGACGGTTTGCGCGTGCGCGCCGAGCGCGATGACCGCGAGCCATGAAACACACCACTTCCGATATGCCATGCCAGCCTCTCTCTCAGAGTTAACGATCTTTTGCGACGACTTCCTTTACGAACAGGCGTCGATCGAACATTGATTCAGGCCGCTACCGCTTCAGCACGATAACGTTGCCCAGCAGGATGGTGGCGGCGCCGGCGATGATCCAGGCGGTCGGCGTCAGCCCTTCGAACAGCGTGGAGAGGGTCAACGCGATCACGGGCACGAGCGACAGCGAATACGCGGCGCGCCCCGGTCCGAGCCGTTGCACGAGTTCGAAATACAACATGAACGCGCCGCACGACGCTGCGACCGCGAGATACAGCAGGCTGCCGATATACCGCAATGACGGGTCGAAGGTGAATGCGGCGTGTGTCGCGAAGGCCCATGCGGCACAGAACAGCGCACCGACCAGCGCACCCCATCCGAGAATGACCGAGGCGGCGATCCCGCGTCGCTGATTGCGCGCGCCGAGCACCGTGCCGGCCGCCGTCGCGATGGCGGCGACCATCGCCCATGCGAGTCCGGATGCATACTGCAGATCGAAGGCGCCATGTGGGCGGCCAGCGTGTCCGTCGTAAAGGGCGGTCAGTTGGGGCGCAAAAATTAGCGCGACGCCTACGACACCGATTGCAGCGCCGCCGAGCACGCGCCGCGTGACCGGAATGCCGAGGATGGCCCAGCCGAGCAGTGCCGCGAAGATCGACGAAGTCGACAGTAGCAATGCCGCGAGACCACTCGCGATGCGCTGGGTTGCCTCATAGAACGCGGTGAAAGCGAAGCCGAAAAACAGCACGCCCTGCGCGGCAACCCATAGTGCATCGGTGCGACGCACGTCGAGACGGAGGTGGTTGATCCGCGACCACGACAGCAGCAACAGGCCGGCCGCGGCCATCCGGTACGCAACGGATACCGGTGCAGGGACGATGCCGTTCTGGAACGCTGTCATCAGCGCGCCGCAACCCCACAGCAACGCGGTCAACGCGAACATGGCAATCGTCACGCGTCCTCCGGCGAGGTCTGCTCATCTTTGTCGGCGGCGTCGAATAGCAGTCGCTGCCAGCCGCTGTTCGCCATCCGCTCGCTTTCGCGCCCGATCGCCAGCAACGCGTCCCGCAATACGGCGCGTTGCGGATCGGTCAAGGTGGCGAGCATGCGTTTCTCGATCTCCAGCCCGACCGTTGCGATTTCGTCGAACGCCACGCGGCCGCGCGGCGTAGCCGTGACGCTTGCATAGCGACGGTCGTTTTCGGCGGCGTCGCGCTGTGCGAATCCCGTCTCGACGAGCTGAGCAATGCCTCGGCTGACGGACACGGCATCCATGCCGAGCACCACACAGATTTGCCGCGCGTTCGCGCCGGGCCGGTCAGCGATCGTGGCAAGAATGCGCCATGCGTTCTGACTGATGCCAAAGCGTGGCCCGTAGAACTCCCCTAGCAGACGGGCCGTGTGTTGAGCCGGCAGGAAGCACTGGTAGGGCAGCCATTCGTCGAGTCGCAACGAGGGACGTGAAGATGTCGATGGCGCTTTGTCAGCCGCATCGCGTAAGGACAATTGCTTGCGAGATATTTTCATTTTGAAATTATCGAAGCTAAAAAATGCGACCAACCGGTCGTTCAAATTTTCAAAGCAATTACTGAGCCATAAAACGCAACCGTAGTTTCAAGGGTTTGGCAACGGCATGACGCGTCATCCCACATGAGGCGCACTGTTTTGGATCTGCGCAGCACCGATTGAAAGCGGAGGTGAACGGGGAAGGTGCGGCCGCCATTGGTGATGGCATTCGTGGCCTGCTGCCTGCTTCCTGCATCGCTATGCTTTTTGTCATTTCGCGACGCATCGTGACGCCTGGGTTATACCCGCAAACACTACCTCGGGCCCTTAAGGACGTGCTAGAAATAGTCGATATCCCGTAAGCGCGAGTGATGGTCCGGTCCGGAGATTGGAGAATCCCACGCGGTCTGTCGCACGGAATTCCGAGGTGAAAGTATGGAAAGAAAAGTGCTCGTCGCGGTAGCCGCTGCGCTTATGTCTTCGGTGGGCGCGCTGCATCCCGAATCTGCCCGTGCCGCTGATGCGGCGACCTCGGCCTTCGACGACTCGACCATCGACTCATCGCTTGACCCCGGCGAAAAACGCGTCTCCTCCGATGCCGACATTCAGGCGCGCCTGGCAGACCTGCGTTATGCGTATTTCATCGGCTATAACGCGCGCGCCAGGGAAGACTCGAAATCCTATGCGACGTTGGGCGACGAGGTGAAGCATCGGCAAAAGCAATTTGCTGCGCCGGCCATGCCCGCCTCGCCGAAGCCGGTTGCCGAGCGGGTTGCACCCCCAAGGCGAGTTGTAGCGCAAGCCGCGCCGCCGAGGCATATAACCGCGCCGGTCACGTCGCCGAAACGGGATGCCGCTGCGCGAGCCACGCCGGTGAGGCAGGTCGTCGCGCAGGCCAGCCCTGTGCCGCTGAAGCACGTCCCCGCGCAAGTTGCGTCTGCGCCGCCGAGGCGGGTTTCTGCACCGGTCGCTCCGTTGAAGCAGGCTTCACTGCGGGTTACGCCGCCTAAGCAGGCTGAAACGCGGCCTGTGCCTCTGAAGCAGGTTTCTACTCGGACTACGTCGCCAAAGCTGTTTGCCACCGAGTCCGAACCTCCCATACTGATTCCGACGCAAGCCGTGACGGCATTGCCGCATGATGACGAAGCGCAGGTGACGCAGAGGCGCGATTTGCAGAACGCTCAGCGGGCGGTGCCGCAATATCGGCAGGCCGATGAGGAACCGCAATACGCGACGGAGCAGGGGACTCAAGCGGCTTACAATCGGCAAGCTCGGCAATATCAGAGTCAGCAGCCGCAGCAGTCCCAGCAGGCTCAGCAGCCTCAGCAATACGCAGCGGCGCCGGCTTATAACCAGACGTCGACAGAGTCTCAGGAGTCGGGTGGGTATACCCGGCGGGACTACGCGCCGCCGCCGTCTCGAACTGTTCAGGCTAGCCAATACGCGCCAGCTCCGTATCCGCCCGCGCGGTACCAACCGGTTGACGCGCAGTCCGCCTATGTCCCCCGGCCGCCCGCTCAAGCGGCGGCGCAGCAGGTCATCATAGTGGGCCGCCCGCCTGCCTATCCGGCCTATAACGAAATGTACACGCCGCCTGAACTGCGGCGGCCGTACCCCGCCGGTTACGGCAATCCGGCGCAGCCTGCCGGATATCAGGGATGGGAGTAGGCGCAGTCACTCGCATGGACCGTTGGGCGAGCTGACTCATGGATGCAACGGGCCGTGACGGGCGGCTTTCGTTAGAATGTGTTTGCGATCCTTATATTCGTCCAAAACCGGAGACAAACATGCCAGGCCTACTTCCCGATGTCGACCGCGAGGGACTGCTCGAATATTCAGTCGTTTACACCGACCGATCAATCAATCATATGTCGCAGCTCTTTCAAGGAGTCATGCGTGATATTTCCAGTTCTCTGAAGAAGGTCTACAACGCGAAGTCGGCCGTTGTCGTGCCGGGCAGCGGGACGTTCGGCATGGAAGCCGTTGCCCGACAGTTCGCGACGGGCAAGAAGTGTCTTGTCATCCGGAATGGCTGGTTCAGTTTCCGCTGGTCGCAGATTTTCGACATGGGCGGCATTCCGTCTGAATCGATCGTGCTGAAGGCGCGCCCGGTCGAACCAGGGAGACAGGCCGCCTATGCACCGCCACCGATCGAAGAGGTGGTCGCTGCGATCAGGGAACACAAGCCGGATCTGGTCTTTGCGCCGCATGTCGAAACCGCATCCGGGATCATGCTGCCGGACGATTATTTGCGCGCGGTGGCCGACGCTGTGCATGCCGTCGACGGCATGTTTGTACTGGATTGCATTGCCTCCGGCACGATCTGGGTCGACATGAAGGCGAGCGGCGTTGACGTTCTGATCAGTGCGCCGCAAAAGGGATGGAGCGCGTCACCGTGCTGCGGGCTGGTTATGCTTAGTCCGCTTGCCCGCGAAAGAATCGGCTCGACAACCAGTACCAGTTTCGCTTGTGACCTTCGCAAATGGCTGGAGATCATGGAAGCCTACGAGAACGGTGGGTTCGCGTACCACGCAACGATGCCCACGGACGGTCTCGCTACGCTGCGTGACGTTATGAAGGAGACCGAGGCATACGGCTTCGATAAGGTGAGGGTGGAGCAGCTTGAACTTGGCAAGCGCGTTCGCTCACTTCTTGTGGATAAGGGTTTTAGAAGTGTGGCGGCGGAGGGTTTTGAGGCGCCGGGGGTTGTTGTCAGCTACACGGATGATGATGGAATACGGTCCGGTAAGAAGTTTGCTGATGCTGGTTTGCAGATTGCGCCTGGCGTTCCACTTCAATGTGATGAGCCTGTAGATTTTAAGACCTTTCGGATAGGGTTATTTGGTTTGGATAAGCTGCATGATGTTGAGGGGGCGGTGGGGAGGCTTGCGAAGGGGCTGGGTAGTATTGTTTAGGGTGGTTTTTGTTTTTGTGGGGGAGGTGCGGATTGTTTGTTGTCGCAACTGCCTTGGTGGGGGTAAGCCGAGGTATGGCGGGTGGGCTATGCGCACTGTTCGGCTTTAGCTGACGTTCGTTGCTACCTGGTATTGCCGATGAATGTCCGGTTGCAGCCTGTTCCGCGTCAGGTAGCAACCGGCCAGGAACGGTCTCTTCGCGTCCTGTCTGCGAACGCCCGGTATCGGACCTTCTCCGATCCCAAGTTTCGCCCTGCAGTAAGGTAAGCTAGCGTTAGGATGCTAAGCGCCTTAATCGACGCCGTTGGTTGGGTCCTTTCTGTGAGCAACTTCGCTATATAAATGACTGAGATTTTTGATTTTGCTGATGGCGAAGTGATAGAGATGTGGACCACGCGCCGGCTTCCTTATATCGACCGGCAAACGACTGGCGAACGTGCCGCAGTCGAAAGATTGCGTCATTCTTTGAGGCTACTACCCGACGATCAATCGACGATACTATCGGCGCGTTATACCTCATCTCATGATGGATCTTTCGACGTCGAAAATGTATTGGCGTACAACGTTGGCATGTCGGCATTTCGAGGCGCGGCCCGACGTGGGATGATTTTTGAGCGGGTACGAGCGACACCGCCAGCCGCGCCTTCTGGATCACTGTACGATCACCACCACGCCTACAAACTTATCCCAGCCCCTCCTCGCCCGATCGATGGAACTACGATTACCTTTGATTTGCCGTCCATCTGTAATGTCGACAACGTATGGTGGGCGGTTACCAGTTCTCCGCCGATCACGTACGCGGCGATTACTGGCCGGTTTTCATTGCACGTAGAGGTTGGATTGACGGGCAGAGCGAGTTTACCGGGCACGCTGAAAAAGTTGCTCGACGGTATTGTCGCTGGGCTACAGGCTGATCCCGATCCAGACGCTGAGGCTGTGCGTTGTCTTTCGCAACGGATGTCGCTGTCCGGAAATTTGGTGGCTGGGCACCTTACTGCACCAGCGAATGCTGTATTAGGGCTGCGTCCGAGGCTGCTGTTTGCGCGTCGAAGCTCAGTGCAGTGGAATCCCGGTGATGACAAATGCGAATCAGTGACTGTCGTTGCTACAAACACGCCCGGAGCATGTACTGCCACGGTGACTGATCTTTCATAGGCGTGAGCGATCGCGAACGAGTCACAGCCTGCGAAGCATGAAGAGCGAGGCATTCTGCCGCTCGTGGCAATCGGGAAAATGGCCGATGATGAACGGACGGAGGTAATTCGTATCGCGCGCATTCGACCAATGGCTCAGGTTCGACCTGAGCCGGTCAACGGTGGCTTCTGTGCGGCCAATTTGACCCACTCCAGCGAATTTGTCGCACTCCGCTCTCAGATCAACGTGAAGTGGTCACCGAGGTCATGGACGATATTCATAAAGGCTTTCCAGTGCCTACCATCAGTATATTTGCGTTGTAACGTAGTCCGGACCGCGTCGAAAGATGTCTTCTTGAAATTTCTTTGGATTTGATGCGCAGGCCTTAAATGCAAACTCGCGGCGAGCCACTAGCTTCGAGGAGGGCTCATCGGGCGCGCCCTTGGGCTGATAAGCAATATAGGCGCCTTCGGCAAATCCAACGCAGCTCACAATAGCGATCTCTTGGCCACTCATGTTGGATATAAGCTTTGATTTCATCGCAGGCTTCGCTAGACAAAAATCGCTCATACCCTTCTCCGTTTGCTGTAGTTTTCCGACAGGGATTTTTTTCTTCGTAACGTACTGGGTGGTATCAATGACCGAAGTGATCATGCTCTGACAATACAGGTCAACAGACGTGCGTTCCTCCGCGCCCGCTGTTTGTGAGTTCAGAAAAAGTAACGTGATTTGCAATGCAATAAAAATTCCGAATTTCATCATTTTCCCTTTCGTATTTTCATCTGCTAGTTTCACATTTTCCCCTTTGATTCCTACGAAAGTGAAGTTGTTTCGATCGAACCAAGAGAAATCGTGTATCCGGCGAGTTCAAAGTCGATGCGCCTCGCTTAGCGACTAAATCATTCGTATTCTGATGTTACGGTGATGTGCCATTAGCAAAAGGACCATTAATGTTAGATCGAAGGAGTCGCAATCAACCAGCTTATGTCCGATAGCGGTCAATCATGGCGCTAGCTCGAAGGAATCAAATGGGTCGCGTGCTGCCGATCGCAAACTTGTGATGCCCACGCAGCATATGCTCATTGCATGTGGCGGCTTCCGACCAGTTTAAGACATTCGACAGCGCGGGCTATATTGTTGACAATATCACCGACATCCTCACATCCGTGCATCCGACTCAAAAGGAAAGTCAGGATGAGAATTAGATCGAATTGCCTGCTTTCTGGGAACCAAGAAGAAAGGTCGCTGGAGAATGGATCAAATCGACCCGTTATTTGAACAGATTCCCACCCAGCAACCCTTGCGAAATCAACCAATTTCAGCAGTAAGAAGGGTAAGGCAGATAGCCGCCGGCGGACTCGCTGGGCGATACATATAGCTTCACACAGGAGAAGAGAATGTTCAGAATGCTTCCGGCCATGCATCTGGAGCGACGGCTCGCGGTATGGTGGTCGTGTCTATGGCGACAACTGTTGTTTACCGTGCCGCTCTCGGTGCTCTGTCTAGGACTTGCCTTCATATGGGGATTCATGCATAGCCAATGGGTGTATCCATCGCTTGTGTCCATGCTGGAAGCGCTGGCTGTGGTCGGATCAATCGGCTTTCTAATCAGTTTGCCGTGTATTGGTTACTCGGTGCGTCGAGGGTTCATCGTGCAGAAATTGACTGCCCCCGACAGGCCGAGGTTCTGGCAGGCGGCTATGGTGGGACTCACAACATCGGGATGGACTATCTTTGCGTCTATACCGGCCAGTGTCGCTATATTCTGGCTCAGCAGCACAGGTAACGCCCTACTGGGCGAATTGGTGGGGCTCGCCGTTCAGGCGGTCGTGGGAATCTACATTGTTCTTCCGAGGCAAGCGCGCAGGTTGCGTCTACAGAGCGGTGCGAACTCTTGAGTATTCCTGTGAATGCTATTTTGCTGTTTTTCCACGGTGACAAGATGAAGGCTTATGCATCACCGCGGATGCCAGGATTCTCGAGATTGTCCAAATCCGGAGCGATCAAACCGTGAGCGTCCGTTCTGCTTCAACGGGCCGACCTTGTAGCTCGCTCGAAAGCGAGTGCCTGAGGTGCGCGTTCGGCGCCGAGCGGGAGGTCGATTCTTTCGTGGACCACTATATGATGCGCTATACCGGCAAGGAAGTACTGAAGCAGATCGGCGAGCTCCAGAAATCGCTCGCGACTGTGGGATGACAATGGTCAAAGGGTTTTCTCGGCTGCGTCCGAACTCTAATACCGGCTGCGGTGCAGGACATTAAAGGTCGTTGAACATGTTAGAACAGGCGGATCGTCCCGCTTTATTGCGCGGACGCATTGTGAATCTCGTGCGAACGAAAACGACACGCGATTTCATGCGTACCGAAAGCGAAAAAATTGCCACTAGTATCGGCACAGTCGCGCTGGGGCTTTCCGGCATGACCGCGCTCGCCGTAGGTGTATCCACCGCTGCAGGCAACAGTGCAGAGGAGGTCGACAAAGTCTCGTTCCAGATCGAGGGGGTGCGGGTCGAGGGTTGGCTATGGCGCTTCCCGTTTCGCGAAAGCGACGAAGTTGAAGTGGTGGTCGAGAAATCGAACGTCGGTGTGACCTGCTTTGCGGTGCGGCGGTTAGAAGATGAACTCGTAGCTGTTTATCCCCACTGCACGAGTGGACGCAAGGCCTATGTGAAGAAGTCCGTAAAAATCTGTACCGCACTGCTGGGCATCTGGATCTCGGTGATGGCCTGTCTATTTTTCATGAAGGCCCCCGAGCTGACCTTGCCTCAGAAATTTTATTTTCTCGGCGTGACGTCGGCTTTTCCTGCGCTCTTTCTGCTGTTTTTCGCGCTTTCTGCATATCGAAAAGACAAAGTGTTTATTGCGATTTCAGAGCGTATGTTCGAGACCTTCGGCTGGCACGATCCGGCTCGCATCGATTTGAAAAAGACGTCGAAGGGAAAGAAAAAGAAGAGCGATGGATCGGGGTATGGTTTGTGGATTTTTCGCTATTGAAAACGCCGGGTGCTGTTTCACGGGACAACGTGCGGAAGGACGATCGTCATGTCGTTCATGCTTCTGATTCCGTGAGCGTTCGAAGTTTGCAGGCGAACGACCTGACACCCCCGAATTCACGACAACCCGCCAACCGCCGCCGATACTCTCCGAACCCTTATCCAATCGGCCAAACGCAAACACTTAGCCCGCCTGGTTGAACGCTACACCGCTGCCTTGACTTATAATCACCAAGTCATCGGGAAACACCCGGTGGCCAGGTGTGGAAGCCTGTTGTTCTAACCGCACACCCGCTCACGCGGGTCGTGCGTCTACCCCTGCACGTCTGTAGTTTTCAATGGGCGGGCGGTGGTGGGGGAGCCGCAAGGCTCGCCGGCTCGTTAGAACACCGGTCTTCCAAACCCGCCACGTGCCCGCTCACCCGCCATCCAAGCAAGCGAGTGTCGGGCGATCCAGGAAGTACCAGGGAGGTCGCACCATGAACAAAAAACCTACAAAACAATCTCAACCCGCTTCACGCCCGCCAGTCGACGCGCTCCAGTACGAAAAACTTGCATTGCAGACCTTCGACCTCTGCAACCGGCAATTGAGCCAACTCAACACATTGATCACACTTTCGTCCTCAATATGTAGGAATCCTGCCATCACGAGCGATGAAAGACGACGTCAGCAAACCATGCTTGAATTGCTCGTCGACACCGCAGAGCAATATCAGCGGGAGCTCGAAAGTGACCGCGAGCTATACCAGGTGATCGCGCTCGATGCGAAGGGCATTCCTCAAAGCCGCATCACCGCGAACCGTGCAGCACGCCTTCTTGCAGAGGCGTCACAAATAGCGGCGACGGAAACACCGACAGACGCAAAACCCAGCCAGCACAAACAAGCATCAGCCGAACCCGCGACGAGCCAGGAAGAAGACGCGGACCAACAGCCCGCTCCCGTGCAACATTAACCATCGAGAAGGCGGACGGCTTCAGTTGACCGACTGCCGTCCAAGGCTCAACCGCCCGAATACGGGCGGCTTTCCCAGCACCGTCAGCGGGTAGTGCAAAGATACCTATAAAAACCGTCCTCAGAACAACTGTCTCTGCCCCGACATCAAAGTCGTAAAGTCATCACGTAACAGCGGCAGGATCGCATCCGCAACCGGCTGCAACTGCCGTGTCAGATAGTGTTCGTAATCGATCGCCGAGCGCAGCGTTTCGAGCGGTTCCGGTCCGGCGGTGGTGATCACATAACTGATCCAGCCACCGTTCTGATATTGCAACGGCCGCCCCTGTTGCCGGTTGAATTCATCAGCCACGCGTGCCGCGCGCACATGCGGCGGCACGTTGCGTTCATATTCACCGAGCGAGCGTCGTAACCGCTTGCGGTACACGAGCTGATCGTCCATTTTTCCGGCCAGCGTATCGCGTACGTAGTCGCGCACATAGTCCTGATACGGCTGTTGCCTGAAGATTCGTCCATAGAGTTCCTGCTGGAACTGCTGGGCAAGCGGCGTCCAATCGGTCCGCACCGTTTCGAGCCCTTTGTAGACGATTTCCTCGCTGCCGTCCGGCAACACAGTCAGCCCGGCATAGCGCTTCTTGCTGCCTTCCTCCGCGCCGCGAATCGTCGGCATGAAGAAACGCTTGTAGTGCCGCTCGAATTGCAATTCGAGCGCGCTTTCGAGGCCGAAACGCGCCTGCAGATTCTGCCGCCACTGCGCGTTGATATGCTCGACCAGCGCGCGGCCGATGCGGCTCGCTTCGTCTTCGCTATGCGCGTCTCTCAGCCACACGAAAGTCGAATCCGTGTCGCCGTAAATAACCTCATAGCCTTGCGCCTCGATCAGCTCGCGTGTGGCGTGCATGATTTCGTGCCCGCGCATGGTGATCGACGACGCGAGACGCGGATCGAAGAACCGGCAGCCGGTTGAACCGAGCACGCCGTAGAAGGCGTTCATGATGATCTTCAACGCCTGCGAAAGCGGCCCGTTGTGCTCGCGTTTGGCGGCTTCACGCCCTTGCCACACCTGGCCCACGATCGATGGCAAACAATGGCGTGTGCGCGAGAAGCGCGCGCCGAGAAAACCCGGCACCGACTGATCGTCGCCAGGGTTCAGCATCCCTTCCACGAGCCCCACCGGATCGATCAGAAACGTGCGAATGATCGACGGGTACAGGCTCTTGTAATCGAGCACCAGCACGGAATCGTAGAGGCCGGGCCGCGAATCCATCACGAAGCCGCCAGGACTCGCGGCACCGGCTACGTCGCCGATATTCGGTGCGACGTAGCCTTGCCGATGCATGCGCGGCATATACAGATGCGTGAACGCCGCAACCGATCCACCGCTGCGATCCGCGGGCAGACCGGTCACGGTTGCGCGCTCCAGCAGAAACGACAGCAACTCGGTCTTCGCAAAGATGCGCGTGACCAGTTCGCAGTCTTTCAGGTTGTACTGCGCGAGGGCAGGCTTGTCCTCGTCGAAGCGGCGCTGGATTTCGTCCATGCGCTGATACGGATTGTCGATCGACTTGCCTTCGCCCAACACGGAACGCGCCACATATTCGAGGCTGAACGAAGGGAAAGTCCACGTTGCGGAGCGCAAGGCTTCGATACCATCGATGATCAATCTTCCCGCAGCGCCCGCAAAGAAGTGATTCTGTTTGTGGCCGTGCTCGCGCCATTCCATCACCGTGCCACCACGGCCGAGCCGCAGCGGTACGCGATATTGTTCGGCATGCTGCTGCAGCACACGCAAATCGAACTGCACGAGGTTCCAGCCGATAATCGCGTCAGGGTCGTGCCGCTCCAGCCACGTGTTCAATTTTTCGAGCAACTGTGCGCGGGTTTCGCAGTATTCGAGGTCGAAGTCGACACCGCTGTCGTCGCCGTTCGGCGGCCCGAGCATATAGACCTGACGCTGTCCGCATCCTTCGAGCGCGATGGAATAGAGCTCAGCGTGCGCACTGGTTTCGATATCGAGTGAAACCAGCTTCAAGGGCGGCCGATAGTTCGTAGCCGGTTTCAGCTCACTGTTCAGAAGCGGGCCGCCATTTTGCGCGTCGCCGCTGAACCACACCGGCGCGGTGATGAACCGCTCCATCATGTAGCGTTCGGGCGGGAAAATGTCCGCCTCGTAGACGTCGACGCCGCCTTGCTTCAGGCGTTTCTCGAAGCCCGTCAATTGCCGGTACTGCTGGGCGTAAAGCCCCATCACCGGGCGATGCTGGAAGTCGCGCAGGTCGAGCGGGCGCAGATCGAGCGGCGCTTCGCGGCGCAGGATCGTTTCGGCGCGCTCGCGGTGGTCGGCCGGAATGAAAGCCACCGAAGGCTGAGGGCGCAGGCGGATGTGACGGGGCCCGCCGTCTGTTGCCAGCCAGAAATCCACCTCCGTGCCGGCGGGCGTATCCCGCCAATGTCGGGTCAGAATGAAACCCTGTTCAAGCTCAGTCAAACTTCCACCTCTAAACGGGCGTTATCGCCTTATGCGATTTTACCGTTATGCGGCTGTTATCGTGGCCGTATAGGCGCGATCGCAACCGGGTGGCACGCAGTTGACGCAGCGCTGCCGTCGCGGGACGGTAGGGCTGCAAAGAGGCGGGGCCGCGCGGATGGCACGTTGAATGCAGACGCACGGCGTAGTCTGTATGATCGTCCTGCAGCGATTCCTTCGGCGCAGGCCATGCGCCGGGCACAAGTCCACCAACAACGGAGTGAACGATATGAGGTTGAGCAAACTTGTTATTGTGGTCGCGGTAGCTGCAACCAGTTTTGGCGCGCAAGCGCAAGTGGCCGGCACGCAGCCGTTGAGCGTCACGGTCGAGCAATCGAATGCGCTGCTGAGCGGCTGGAGTGTCAAGAAGAGCATTCTCGGCAAGGGCGTGTACAACGACCAGAACGAAAAGATCGGTACGATCCGCGATCTGGTGGTGGCGCCCGATGGCTCGCTGTCCGCCGCCATCGTCTCCGCTGGCGGATTCCTCGGCGTGGCGTCGCATGACGTCGCGGTGCCGATCGCTGCGCTGGATATCCGCTCAGGGAATTTCTATCTGGCCGGCGCGACCAAAGATGCCTTGAAAGCGACGCCCGCGTTTCAGTACAACAAGGTTCAATCGCCGCCGAAGCCTAAAAAGCTGACCGGCCAGTAATGCGCGCAATCGGCGAGTTCGCCGGTTGGGCTGCTACAGGTAGCCTCTGAATCACGTAGCAATAGAAAACGGCGCACGTAGCGCCGTTTTCTATTGATCAGCGACTTGCGTCGCTAATTGCACTTCAAGCATTTCAAGTACTTCAAGTCGAGCACCCTCAAGAAGGTTCGCTCACACCATCGCTCATGCTTCCAGCGCGAGCGTGGCGAACGTGCCCAGCCAGTGTTCACCCATATAGTCGCCGGCCACGTGGGGAAGGGCGCTCTGAAGATGACGCTCGGCCGATTCGAACAATATTGTCCGGCGCACGTCGCCCGCGGGCAGCGCGCGCGCCAGCGACCGCTGGCACCATGCACGGCTCAGATTCAGGCCATCCAGGTGGGCGATCTTGCCGTCGGTGCGGTCGGTCACGGTGACGGGTTCGAACAGCGTGGCGGGCTTCTTCGCGCCGAGATCCGGCAGAAAGCGCCCGAACCATTCGACGAATTGCGCGGGCGGCAAGATACGCCGCATCAATTCCGCTTCCATTAACGAAGGCGACAAAAACTCGTCGCCGGCGGGCTCCCATGCCTGACAGGCGACATCGTTCAGGAACCAGCGCTCCGCTGTATTCACCAGCAGCGCTTCAAGTGACTCACGTGAAGTTTGCCGCGCGAAATCGAGTGTGAGCGCGAGTGCGAACGCCATATTGAAGTGCGTGCCGACGCGCAACGGGTAAGTCGCCTTCGGCAGAAATTCTTCGAAGCGGTCGACAAAGGTCGCGGTAAGCGGCGCAAAAACCTTGGCCCAGCGCGCGGCTTCCGAGAGCTTCAAGGAATGGAGTTGCGCGCTCAACGCGAGCAGCCACGCCCACCCATACGGGCGCTCGAAACCGCGGTTGTGCGGCAGATCGAGATACGCAAGCTCACCGGCCACATTCGCTTCGGTGAAATGCTCGTCCACCACCGCGACGATGCGCGCCGCTTCAGGCAAATCGGGAAAACGTTCGAGCAGATGCAGGATCAGCCAGTAGCCATGCACGCACGAATGCCAGTCGTAGCTGCCGTAGAAAATCGGATGCAAGGCACGCGGTCCCTGCACGTCTTGCGGACCGGCGAGCGAGTGAGTCAGCTTGTTCGGATACTCCCGCGTAAGATGGGCGAGCGCAAGATTGGCGAATTTAGAAGCTAATTCGGGGGTGAGTTGAACAGTCATGGGCTCTTCCTCAGAAACGGAATACGAACAGATACAGCAGTATGGTATTGACGACCAGCAATAGTAAAGCGGTTGGCCACTGCGCCTTGATCACGCCGTTCTGGTCTTTCAGCTCCAGCAGCGCGGCCGGCACGATATTGAAGTTGGCGGCCATCGGCGTCATTAATGTGCCGCAGAAGCCGCACAGCATGCCGATTGCACCAAGAATAGCCGGGTTGCCGTGGAATTGATGCACGATCAATGGCAAGCCTATACCGGCTGTCATCACCGGAAAGGCGGCGAAGGCGTTACCCATGATCATCGTGAAGATTGCCATGCCGAATGTATAAGCCGCGACCACGGCGAAAGCGGAATCGACTGGAATCCACGTTTTCACGAGATCCGACACCACGTGGCCCACGCCGGCTATCGCAAACAGCGCGCCGAGGGCGGCCAGCATCTGCGGCAGAATGGCGGCCCAACCCACGGTATCCATGGTGTGCCGCGCGTCTTTCAGCGCGTGCACCGGCGAGTCGCGCAACATGAAAAGCGCCGCGCCAAAGGCGACCAACGTGCCCAGCACGAGCGAAATCAGCGTGACGTTCTTCGGTTCAACGAACGGTACGTATTTCAGTGTCAAGGTGCCGAGCAACGTGATGACCGGAATGAGCAGCGCCGGTATGAAAAGCGTGTTGCCGAAGCGCTGCGCGTTTGCTTCGCGGCGCGCGGCCGCCGCTTCAGTATTGCTGTCCGCTTTGCCTTTGCCGAGCTTGCCGGAACCGGCGATCAAGGCGAGGGCGATGGCGAGGCAACCGGTCACGAAATGCGGCAGTTCTCCGCCGAACATGAAGGTGATCGCGTAGATGCCCCAGAACAGAAAGTTGACGACGCGGCGCGGATTCGAGCGGTCCTGCAGGTTGAAGAGCGCGAACGCGGCAAACATCAAACCGGCCAGCACGTAGAGTGATTCGAGCTTGATCATCATCGTGCGATACCTCGTCCTTGTGTCCGGTCGATGCCCAGCGTCTTCATCTTGTAGGAGAGGTTGCGGTCGAGCAGCATCAGGCGCGCGAGATGAATCACGAGCGCGGCGATCGCGGTAGGAATCGCCCACACCGACACATGCAAGGGCTCGACCACAATGCCGTTCTGTTCGAGGAAGCCCTTGATCAGCAGGATCGACTGGATCGCAATGAAAATGTCTTCGCCGAAGAACACGGCAATGTTGTCGACCGCCGACGCATTCGCGCGAATCTGCTGACGCACTGTATCGGGCAATTCGCCGTAGCGGTTCGCGGCGGCCGCCTCGGCCATCGGCGCGATCAGCGGACGCACCATTTGCGCATGACCGCCGAGCGAGGTCAGTCCAAGCGCTGCGGTGATCTGGCGAATCACGAAATACAGCATCAGCACGCGGCCGGTGGTGGCGGCGTGCAAACGCGAAATCAGGTGCTTGGCTTGTTCTTTCAGGCCGTTGCGTTCGAGCAGCGCGATCACGGGCAGGGTCAGCCAGATCAGGCCCATGTAGCGGTTATCCGCGAATGCCTTGCCGAATGCGCTGACGATCTCCACCGGCTGCAAGCCGCCGGCCACGCCCGTGGCGATCCCCGCGATCGTCACCACCAGGAGCGCGTTGAAGCGCAGTGCAAAGCCGAGTACGACAATCGGCACGCCAATCAAAACCCACATTCTGTTCTCCTGTGTCGCTGCTATGTCGTTGTTTTGCCGTTGCGCGCGCCACGCCGGATGGGTGACGAGAGCCGGTTGCACACGCGTAAAGGTGGCAAGTTGCACCAGGTTGCAATGGCTCGCAGGCGACGAAATCTAACACGAGAATTTATCGATAAATAGTCAACAAAATGCGTTACTCGGGTAAACGCCAGGGATGACAAAGGGTTACTCTGCGGAGTGGGCGCGCTGAAGGGGGACGCCAGATCGCGCAGCTATTGTTGACCGGTATTCACGCCGAGCTATCTAGAAAATGAATATAGGCCATTCCAACATTTAATTTGTGGATATGGTGGCGGTCCGATATGGTGTAACGATCCATCCCACACAGGACCATGCAGCGCGACGCACGCAACCCGATCAGGGCGCGTTGGATGAGTCCTGACTCGCAGAGGCAGAACAATGTTCGACCGCGTATTCGTCAATGCCGTGGACGCCGACGGCCGCCCGCTCAACCTTGCCATCCATGAGGGTCGCTTTGTCGGCATGGGTCCGGAACGTCCCGAGACCGGCGGCGCGGAAGTCGTCGATCTGGCAGGGCACCTGGTGCTGCCCGGATTCGTCGACGGACATATTCACCTGGACAAGAGCTTCGTTGGCGATGGCTGGCGTCCTCATCGTCCTGTCGCGAGTCTGCGTGAGCGTCTCGCTATCGAAAAGCAGGAACTGGCGAGCGCCGCGCCTATCGTCGAGCGCGCCGACGCGCTGATCCGCCAGGCCGCGTCGTTCGGCACGATTGCGATGCGCAGTCATGTCGACGTCGATGCGACGACGGGACTGACCAACCTGCATGCCGTCATGGAGGCACGCGAGAAATGGCGCGGTGTCGTGGATATCGAACTCGTAGCGTTTCCGCAGGCGGGCGTCGTGTCGTGCCCCGGCACGGCGGAGATTCTCGATGCAGCGGCCCGCGAAGGCGCGCAGGTCGTGGGCGGTATCGACCCGACCACGCTGGATGGCGACGCCGAAGGCCAGCTCGATATTGTCTTTGGCATTGCTGAAAGACGCGGCGTGAAAATCGACATTCACCTTCATGAACCGGGGCAGCAAGGGATCGATCAACTGCACCGCATTGCCGCGCGCACTAGGGCGTCGGGATTGAACGGCCGAGTGTCGGTGAGTCATGCCTACGGGCTCGGCGATGTCGCGCCCGGGGTGGTCGATCGCGTCGCTGTCGCGCTTGCGCAAGCCGGTGTATCGATCATGACGAATGCGCCGGGCGACCGCGCGTTCCCGCCGATCCTGCAACTGCGCGCAGCGGGTGTGCGCGTGTTCACCGGTAACGACAACATTCAGGACGCGTGGTGGCCGTATGGCAACGGCGACATGTTGCAACGAGCCATGCTGGTCGGTTACCGCTCAGGTTTCTATACCGATGAAGAACTGCGCGTAGCGCTGCACATGGCGACGGAAGCAGGCGCCGCTGTGCTGGAGAAAAGTGACTACGGACTGAAGGTTGGCAATGAGGCGACATTCGTCGTCGTGAAAGCACCGAACGCCGCTGCGGCTGTCGCTGCCGTACCGGCTGAGCGGGCCATCGTCCGAAACGGGCAATTCTGGGGCGATTCGTCGCGTGTGCTGTTCAAGGTCACGACGCCCGGACGATAAAGCCACGACGGCCTCAATAATGGCTACGCTGCCACAGCGTTGGCGGCGTTTCCAGCAGATGACGCAGCCCTGCGCGGTCGAACGCGAGATCCGCAGCCGCCTGCACGCGTTCGAGTATGTCTCCTTCATCGACCGATAACACCCGGTAGTTCTCCATCAGGATTTTGCCGCCGACCATCGTCATACACACGTCGCCGGCATTGGCGAAGCAGGTGACGCGATGGACGGGCATATTCATCGGCATGAGGTGCGGTTTGTACAGGTCGACCAGAATGATGTCGGCCTGCTTGCCCACTTCGAGTGAACCGAGTTCGTCGTCGATCGACAATGCTTTGGCGGCGTCGATGGTGACCATTTCGAGCACCTTGCCGTGCGGCAGGACGTCCGGATCACGAAAATGACGGCGGTGGTAGTGCATGCATTGCCACATGTGGCGGAACATGTCGTAACCACGGTCGGGGGCCGCGCCATCCGAACCGATCGCCACCGTCACGCCGGCATCGATGAGTTCCGGCACAGGGCAACGTCCGATAATCGACATGATTGCACTTGGGTTGTGCACGATCGAGGCGCCTGTCTCGACGCATGCCGCGATGTCCGCGGCGTTCAGATCGATGGCGTGCGACATGAACGACTTCGTGCTTAACAGTCCCAGCTCGCGATGCGCGAAATCCAGCGAGCCGGTGCGATGGCCGTCCTGCGTGAAGAGTAAATCGCGTTCGCGAGCCAACGCCATGTATCGCTCGGCCTGACGCCGGAAGATAGATTCGTGTGCGGCCTGCTCGGGATAGTGCTGCGGTGCGTAGACGGGTAACGTCAACGCAATCTGGATGCGGCCGCTGGTGTCGCCGTGGCATGCGTCGATGATCTCTTTGCAAACGTCGTACATCTGCGCGAAATCGACATCGCGTGTCACGCTGCCGCTTGTGCCGTCCATGCCGTCCATGCCGTTCACGCCGTGCCGAGTGTAGGCACGCGGTTCGGGCGGGCGCGAAGGACCGACCGCGACGATCGAACGTGTCCCTGTCTTGACCACCGCGTCGCAGTGACGCCGCGCATACACGGGGTCGTCGACGCGCATGATCGAATCGCCGCCGCCTAGCAGCGATACGCCCGTTGTCACGCCTGCCTTGAGGCGCTCCAGCGCGGCGAGATGCGATTCCATTTCCCAGAATGTTTCGTCCGATGAGCGCGTATAGATCGCCTCGCACGCCGCCGACCACGCATCGCCGTTCGCGCCGCCGATCGTCCTGAGCATTGCGTGCCCGGCGTGGGCGTGCGCATCGATCAGGCCTGGCAGCACCGCCTTGCGACGTGCGTCGATTACGCGGTCTGCCTGGTATTGCTGCGCGAGCGCACTGGTTTCTCCGACGGCGACAATGCGATCACCCTTGATGGCCACCGCGCCGTCGTCGATGACGCGGCGCGTAGCATCGATTGTGATCACACAGCCGTGCTCGATCAGTATGTCGACCTGTTGCTTATCGTTCATATGCAGATTCTTCTTGTGTCTTGTGAGGTGCTCGCGCACGTTTACATCGCATCGACCAGCTCGCCGTTGCGCACGACAATGCGTCCGTTTGCGATAACCAGCTTGCGCTTGGGCCGGGCGACCACGGCATGCGCGACACATTCCGCATCCACTAACACGAGGTCCGCGCGTGCGCCGACACGCAGACCGTAGTCGCTGAAACCGCAACCTCGGGCGGCAGCGTCGCTCACGCAGTCGAAGGCAATCGCGATGTCGTCGTCGCGTCGCAAGTCGTAGCGCATGCCGATCAGCATCGCGCGTTCGAGCATGTCCGGTACGCCATACGGCGACCAGGTGTCGCGAATGCCGTCATTGCCGCCGAAGATCGTGATGCCTTTGTCCCTGCAAATCTTGAGCGGAGGAACGGGACGAGACGGCGGCGCACTGGTCAGAAGCGCCACACGCAGATGCGCGATCCGTTCGAGCAACGCATCGCGTTCACGTTCGGGCAATGCGCCGAGACAGAACGCGTGGCTGACAACCACGTGCCCCTGCATGCCCATCGCCTCGACCCGGTCGAGCAGCAGTTTCAGCGTGAATGCGCCGATTTCACCGGGTTCGTGCAGATGGATATCGATCGGCTTGCGATAACGCTCCGCCAGCTCAAACGTCGCGTTTAGCGACCCAACGGGATCGCCGTCGATCAAGGCCGGATCGAGTGCGCCGAGTACGTCGGCGCCCGCAGCGAGTGCGCTGCCGAGCAGTTCGACCGTGCCGGGACGGATCAGCATGCCCGACTGGGGAAACGCGACGATCTGCATGTCCAGCACATCGCGCATTGTCTGCCGCGTGCTGAGCACGCCTTCGATATAGCGCATCCCCGCATCGGTATCGACATCGACATGGGTGCGCAGTCGCGTCGTGCCGGCCTGCACGAATGCCCGCGCCAGCGCGAGCGACTGACTGGCCGCATCGTGTCCCGACGTCTTGCGCCATTCGCGCTCGTTGCGGATCCGGTCGGTTAGCGCGGGTCCCACCTCGTTGCGATACCACGAGCGGCCCCAATGGCTTTTGTCGACGTGCGTGTGTCCTTCGACGAAACCCGGCAGCAGCAATGCGCCGCCGCCGTCTTCGGCCAGCGCGCCAGGTTGCGCTTCGACATGCGGCCCGAGCGCCGCGATGCGGCCGTCGGCGATGGAAACGGAAACCGGTTGGCCGTCAGCCAGCCGGACGTTGGAGAGAAGAATAGAGCGAGTCATGGTGGTCATGCCGATTCGACGGAAGTGGCGATACGAGCCCGCAGCGCGCGCTGCGCGGCGCTGATCGCGATGAACACCACGGCATTGGCGAACAACGCGACGAGGCCCGTGTTGATGGAAGTGAAGGCGATAGGCGCGGCCGGGAAAACGGAGGCCAGCGTCATGCCGCGCCAGTTCGCCAGACCCAGTACGAGCGCGCCCGCGAAGATGCCGCCGAATGCCGCTTCCCGCGTGCCGAACGGGCGCCTCAGGAAACTCGAGGCGAGCATGGGGACGAGTTGCGTCAACAGGCTCGACGAGAAGATAGCGAGAGCGACGAAGTTCGAGCCGCCGCGCAGCACAAAGTAGACGACAATCAGCGTGAACAGCGGCAGCGCGATGCGCGCGACGCGGCCGACTTGCCGGTCGGTCGCTTGCGGTGCGAAACCTTCGCGATAGATGTTGCGGGCAATCATCGTCGACGCGTTGAGCATGATCAGCGAGCCTGGCACCAATGCCGTAAGCAGACCTGCGCCGCCGACAATCCCGACGAACCACGACGGGAACGTCTGCTTGACGAGCCGCAGCAGCGCGAGATCGGTTTGCGCGCCTTCGAGCCCGTGCACGGTCAATACCGCGGCGAAACCGACGAGGAACAGGAACGCGATCAACACCTGGTAGATCGGCATCAGCATGGTGTTCTTGCGCAGCGCCGACGCGTCGCGTGCCACGTAGACGGCGGTGAAACCATGAGGATACAAGTAGTAGCCGAGCGATGTCAGCAGGAGTGTCGAGTTGTACCAGCTCAGATTGAACCCGCGCTCCGGCATGCGCAGCAGTTCCGGATGAACGGCGTCGATGCGCGCGAACATCTCACCAAAACCGCCGAAGTAGTGCAGCGGCAAATAGGTGCCGAGAAAAATCGCGAGACCGAGGATCAGCACATCTTTGAAGATCGCAATGCTTGCCGAACCGTGGATGCCCGACACGCTCATGTACAGAACCATCAGGGTTGCGCTGATCCAGATAGCGGTGTCCTGCGAGATCGAACCGTACGACATCTCGGAGACGATAATGCCGAGACCGCGTAACTGGATGATCAGCAACGACACCATCGCGAACACGGCCACCACCGACACCAGCACGCCGATGGCGCGACTGTCGTACTTCGACGCGAAATAATCGGCGAACGACACGAGGCCGCGCTCCTTCGCGTAACGCCAGATAGCGGGCAGCATCCAGTAACCAAACACGTACGCGAGGCAGCCGTATGACAGGATGTAGAACGCCGGCACGCCCTTGCTGTAGGTCCAGCCACTCGCGCCGAGAAACGAGAAGGTCGAAAAAGCCTCACCTGCCATTAGCAGGAAAGTAAGCAGCGAGCCGAAGCCGCGCCCGCCGACCGCCCATTGTTCCAGGCTGAACGTTTTGCCGCGACGCGCGTACAGGCCGACCGTCAGCGCGAAGAGCGCAAACAGAACGATGATGACGAGAGCCGGATTCATTGTCCGTCTCCCGTCCGCTCGCTCGCACGTGCCGCTTCGTCGCGGCTGTCGAGGTAATAGATGAATGCGAGGATGGCGGCCGTTGCGGCCATCCAGAACAGGTTCCACACGAGCAGAAACGGCAGGCCGAACAGAAGCGGCGTACTGGCGGCGAGGGTGCCGCCCGAATAGATACCAATGAACGGCAGCGCGGCCAGCAGAAAGCGAAATTTCATAGGACGCTTCCTTGTGCCGATGCCCGCGAGCGGCATCCTCCCACCGTTCTCGATTGCGTTTTCTTCATACCTGTCTCCGGATAGTTATCTCGTCATGGCTTTTCTTCTGCTGTCACGGCCGTATCGGGCCGCGCGCCGCCTTGCATTCGAGATTTGTTTGTCTGATGTCGACGCGAAATGAGGGGCCGCTTGGGGTCGCCGCATCGACATCGCTTGATGTTATCCATCTCGCTCAATATTCGAAAATTAAATGTTCAAATGCCTGTCAGTGTAAAATCGAATACTGTTGATCAGACGTATGCCGTTATCCAGCATTGCGGCGTCTGATTGGAGGTTCAATGAAATCCAACGCCAAAGCGCGTACACCGCTATTCGATCTGGATTTGCTGAAGGCCATCGTCATGGTGGCCGATTGCGGCACTTTTACAGCGGCTGCCGCACGGCTTCATTCCACGCAGTCCACCGTGAGCCAGAAGGTGCTGCGCCTGGAGGACATGGCGGGACACAAGCTACTCGAGCGAGGCAGTCGCGACGTGAGTCCGACCGATGCCGGCGAAACGCTGCTTGCCTACGCGCGCCGGATGCTTGCACTCAACGATGAAATGATCGAGGCGCTCTCGGGTGCGACGGTGGGGCTGACTGTCCGGCTGGGCGTGCCGGAAGATTTCGTCGGCGGGCCGACAACTCATATGCTTGCTGCGTTCAATCGCAAGCATCCGCAGGTGAAACTGGAAGTGACCAGCGGATTGAGCCGCGATCTCGGCAACAGTTACGATCGCGGTGACCTCGATTTGATCCTCGTGAAGCAGCGGCGCAATAGTCGTGAGGCAGTTGCGTGCTGGCCGGAGCAATTGAGGTGGATCGACAGTGCGAAGAATCCTTCGTTTCAGCTCGATCCGATCCCCCTCGTTGCGTTTCCGCCGCGCGGGCTATACCGCGACGACATGACCAACGCCATTGAAGGGCTCGGACGCCGCTGGCGGCTTAGCTTTATCAGTTCGAGTTTGAGCGGAATTCAGGCAGCCGTTGCCGATGGTCTTGGCATCAGTCTCTTGCCCGCACGCGCGGTGACGGCGGATCACGCTGTGCTGACACCGAAAAGCGGGCTGCCTTCAATCGAAACCATGGATATCGCGCTGCTGCATCGCCCGACGGCCGATGCCGCTGTCAAGGAGCTCGCGCGTGCGTTGTCGCGTATGTTGGGGCCGCAGCGGCGGTGAAGCGGGCAAGTATCGGTGATCGAGGAAACGCCCCTAAAACAACTCCAGAATCCGGTGATACATCATCCCAAGCTCAAGCGCCGGCCCACGCAACGCGGGGCCACCCGGAAAGCGCGCATGCCGCAACTGCGCGAACAGATCGAAGGCCGCCGTCTCACCAGCCATAGCTTTAGCAATCACGCGCCCGGCAATTCCGGTCAACGCCACACCGTGCCCTGAGAACCCCTGCACGTAGAAGTAATTCGGATCGATCGAACCGAAATCCGGCGCACGATTACGCGTTACGTCGACGAAACCACCCCACGCATAGTCGATTCGCACGTCGCCGAGTTGCGGGAACACACCGATCATGCGTTTGCGAATCTCTTCACCGAGCTGCACGGGCGAGGCCCCGGTGGAACTCGCCCGCCCGCCGAACAGCACCCGATGATCGGCCGACAGACGGAAGTAATCGAGGAAAAAGTTGTTGTCGCAAATCGCCTCACGTCCCTTGATCAACGCGTCGGCGCGTGCCTGACCGAGCGGCTCCGTGGCAACAATGTAAGAAGCAATCGGTGCAATACGCGCAGCCACCGGCGCGGGCAACACGTCGCCGATCGTGGCATTGCCGCACGCCGCGACAAAGCGGCAGCGCACCTCGCCACTAGCGGTTCGCACCACAGGCCGCGCGCCGCGCACGACTTGGATCACCGGCGAATGCGCGAACAGTTGGGCACCTTCACGACGTGCTGCGTCCGCGAGACCGAGGCAGTATTTGAGCGGATGCAGATGGCCCGAAAACGGATCGTAGACACCCGCCAGATAACGTTTCGAAGCGACGCGTGAACGCACTTCGTCGGTATCGAGCCACGCGAGTTTCGTATAACCCCAGCGTTGCGATGCGGATTCCATCCACGAACGCAGATCCGGCACACGCTTCGGTTTTGTCGCGACAGTCAGATAACCGGAGGTGAAATCGCAATCGATGCCGTAGCGTTCGATACGCTCGCGCACCAAGGCGACGCCTTCGACCGACATGGCCCATGCGGCGCGTGCGCCATCGAGCCCGAGTTGCCGTTCGATGACCTCGTCTTTCGCGAAACCCACCAGCGTTTGTCCACCGTTGCGGCCCGATGCGCCCCAGCCCGGACGATGCGCGTCGAGCACAACCACCGACAAGCCACGCGCCCGGCATTCCAGCGCCACCGACAAACCGGAGAAGCCCGCGCCGATCACGCAGACGTCGGCCTCCAGCGAGCCGTCGAGCATTGGATCGTCGACCGAAGGACGCGCGGCGCTCGCTTCGTAGTAGGAGTTGGCGATCAGCGCGTCGGCGCGGTGGTCGAGGGTGTTGAAGCCAGGAGTCGGTGCATTCATCAAAGCAGGTCCTTCATTCGATACCAGGCCATCGCAAGCACGAGGGCAGGGGTGCGCAGTGTAGCGCCGCCAGGAAAATCGCGGTGACGAATCTTGCCGAACAGATCGAAGCGCGACGCCTGGCCGTCAATTGCTTCAGCGATCAGTTTACCCGCGAGCCCGGTGGTGTTCACGCCGTGGCCGGAAAATCCCTGCGCGAAATAGACCGTGGGCGAGAGCCGGCCGAAATGCGGCGCGCGATTCATCGTAATGTCGACGAAACCGCCCCACGCATAGTCGATTTTGACATCGTCGAGTTGCGGGAACGTCTTCAGCATATCGCGGCGCATCGCTTCACCGAGGTTGCGCGGCGCGAGTTTGGAATAGCTGACTTTGCCGCCCCACAGCAAGCGGTGGTCGGGAGCGGGGCGGAAATAGTCGAGCACAAAGCGGCTGTCGCACACGGCCGCTTTCGCCGGCATCAGCGCTTCGGCGCGATCGGGGTCGAGCGGTTCGGTGGCGATCACGTAGGTGCCGACCGGCATGATTTTGCTGGCGACGTCCGGCGCGAGCTGGCCGAGATAGGTATTGCAGGCAAGCACGACAAATTGCGCCTGCACCTTCCCGCGCGCGGTTTCGGCCACATGCCGGCCGTTTTCCTCGCGCAATGCGGTGACGCAACTGTCTTCGAAAATCTGCACGCCGGCGGCGCGTGCCGCACGCGCCAGGCCGAGCGTGTAATTCAACGGATGCAGATGGCCGCTGTCCGCATCGAACAATCCGCCGAGGTAGCGTTGCGATTGAACATAGTTGCCGACGCCATCGGCATCGACATAACTGAAACGGTCGTAACCGAAGCGTTTTTGCGCTTCGTCGCGCCATTTTTGCAGGGCATCCGTATCGCGCGGTTTGTTCGCCGCGGTCAGATAGCCGATGGTCAGGTCGCAGTCGATCTGATGCTTCGCGACGCGCTCCTTGACGATATCCAGGGTTTCGAGCCCCATGTCCCAAACACGCTTCACGTCATCCGCAGGCATGAACTTCGCGAATGTATCGATATCGCAGGCAAAGCCGCCGATCAACTGGCCACCGTTGCGGCCGCTCGCGGCCCATCCGACTTTCGATGCTTCGAGCACCGCGACCGAATGGCCGCGTTCGGCGAGATTCAGCGCAGTCGAGATACCGGTGAGACCCGCGCCGATCACGCAGACGTCGACGTTGAGCGTTTCTTCGAGCGGCGGATGGCGGGTGGTGTCGTTAGCGGTTGCTGCGTAATACGAGGCGACGTGAGGCTGGTTCGAGAATCGGAGCATAGGCAGAGCAGGCAGAAGAGGCCCTGGCGCGTGGCCCGCAAACCAGCCGGGCCACGCGACGAGGCGGGTCGTTTTAGAACGAGTAGATGAGTTGCGTGCCGAGCAGATCGTTAGACTTGCCGTACGAACCGTCGTTTTTCAGGAACACCTGCTTGTTGGCCCAGTCGTGACGATATTCCACCTTGACCGTGATTTGCTGGGTCGGGTAGAACAACAGGTCGAGCGAGACGTCCTGATGGGTGGCGCCCTTGCACTCGAAGCCGAGGCCGCCATTCGACTTCGAATTGGCGAGACAGTCCGCGCCGATACCGAAGCCGTCAGCCGTGTCCATGCCGTTCGCATTCAGCGCGACGCCACCGCCGCCGCCGCCGTTCTTGCTGTCGACCAGCACGTCATAGCGAGCGGTTACGCCCATACGGCCCAAGCCCGGCATGCTGAACTTGCGGTGCGCGAGCAGCGACAGGCCGTACCACTGTGCCTGGCCACCGTTGAACGCGGCGTTCTGCTGCTGACCGTAGTCGATTTCGGCGTTGTACTGAACGTCGGCCTGGGTGTAGGCCAGATCCGCTTCGCCGAAGAAGAACGTGCCGTACGGATTAGTCGACTGACCGCCAACACCGTATACGCCCGGCAACACGTTTCCGCTGGAATCCGTTGCTTGCGCGAGCGTTTGACGGCCGATATTGAACGAACCGCCAATATCCAGTGCGCTCGACCACGTGTAGTCGACGCGAGCCGTAAACGTCGGGATCTTGTTGCTGCTGGTGATCGGGTCGCCCAGCGAGTTGGTGCCGGTTTGAATCACCGAGCCATACGTGCGGTACTGTTCGTTGCCCAGCATGAACTTCCATGCCCAGTTGCTGCCGTCACCCGTATAGTTCACGCCGACGCCGACATAGCTGCCCGGATCCGAGAAGTCGTACAGCAGGTTGTGCGTGAGCGTCAGCATCTGATTCGACTGCTGCACTTCATAGCCGCCGAAGCTCGGCATCAAACCTGCTACGAAGGTCGTTGTCGCCGTCACAGGAACGGTCACGACAGCCGTATTCAGAAGGTTGTTGCCGATATTGCCGTGCTCGTTCTGCAGCAGCGTAATGCCGTTGCCGCGGTTCGGCATCAGGGTGATTTCGGCCGACGGCGCCATCGGGCCGACACCGAAGGTCTTCTTGATGTCGAGGTACAGATCGCCGAACGTACTGTTGAAGTAGTTGTAGCTGCTTTCGTGGTTCGCGAACAGGAACGACGAGGTGCTTGCCGCGCGGTTGTAGATGTAGGTCGGATCGATATAGCCCGTGACCGAGAGACCCGCGAGCGGACCGGTATTCGCCGCGTCCACCAGCGAGTCGACCTTCAACTGCTGATTGGCGATCTGCTGCTTCATCGAATCGACCTGATCGTTGGTCAGCGTCGCGCGTGCCTTGCCGTAATCAGGCGAAGAAATGTCCACCGGCGCTTCCGCGACGGCCGGTGCAGCAGCCGGCGCGACGGTAGCCGCCGCCTTCGGCTTGGACGCTACCTCTGAACGCAACTGCTTCACTTCTTTTTGCAGTGCGTTGAGTTGGGCCTGGAGCGCCTTGATCTGGTCGCTGGTGGCGTCTGCCATGGCAAAGCCTGGCAAACTCCCCGCCACCAACAGACAGATGAGCTTCTTTCTCATGCAAATTCTCCTTATTGGTCGTATTGCAAAAGGGACTTCTTATGCGCTTGCCGTATCGAGTGGCTTCCGTACGGTGGCTTGTTGTGGTGCTGACGGCAACGGGTCGGCGGCGTCGGCAAGTGCGAACGCCATCTGCATGTCGCGATTACGCTTGCGCTCACGCACCTGCATCCAGCGGTTGACGGCGATCACGCCGATCGTCACCGTGGTGATGAAGATCGTGGCGAGCGCATTCATTTCCGGATTCAAACCGAGGCGTACGCGCGAGAACACGACGAGCGGCAGCGTGGTCGAGCCGGGGCCGGACAGGAACGCGGAGAGCACGAGATCGTCGAAAGACAGCGTGAACGACAGCAGCCAGCCGGACATGAGTGCCTGCGAGATCAGCGGCAAGGTGATCAGGAAGAACACCTTGAAGGGTGTCGCGCCGAGATCGAGTGCGGCTTCCTCAAGCGACTTGTTGAGTTCCTTCACCCGCGATTGCACGATGATCGCCACGTACGAAACGCACAGCATCACGTGACCGATCCAGATCGTGAAGAGACCGCGGCCCTTCGGCCAGCCGAGCATCTGTTCGAGCGCGACGAACAGCAGCAGCAGCGAGATGCCCTGAATCACTTCAGGAATCACGAGCGGCGCATTGATCATGCCGGCGAACAGCGTGAAGCCGCGAAAGCGTCCGAAGCGGGCCAGCACGAAGCCTGCCCACGTGCCGATCACCACCGACGCGCACGCGGTCAGCAGACCGATTTTCAGCGACAGCCAGGCGGCACTCAGCAGTTCGTCGTCTTGCAGCAGCGCGCCATACCATTTGAGCGAAAAGCCGGACCAGACGGTGACGAGCTTCGACTCGTTGAACGAATACACCACCAGGCTGATGATCGGGATATACAGAAACAGAAACCCGAAAGTCAGTACGCTATTGGAAAGCGTTCTATTTGGCTTGATCATTTCGCGCCCTCCAGTTCCTTGACCTGGTAGTACTGGAACACGGCCATCGGCACGAGCAGCAGTAGAACCATGGCGACGGTGACAGCGGATGCCATCGGCCAGTCCATATCGTTGAAGAATTCATCCCACATCACGCGGCCGATCATCAGCGTGTCGGCGCCACCGAGCAGTTCAGGAATCACGTACTCGCCCACCGCCGGAATGAACACCAGCAGACTGCCGGCGATGATCCCGTTCTTCGACAGCGGCAAGGTGATGCGCGTGAATGCCGTCCAGGGTTTGCAACCGAGGTCGTAAGCCGCTTCGAGCAGCGTCAGATCCATTTTCACCAGATGCGCATACAGCGGCATCACCATGAACGGCAAGTACGAATAAACCATGCCGATATAGACGCCAATATCCGTGTGGTAGAGGCGCAACGGCGAATGAATCATGCCGATGGCCATCAGCGTGTGATTGAGCAGGCCGTCGTCCTTCAGAATGCCGATCCACGCGTAGACACGGATCAGGAACGACGTCCAGAACGGCAGCATCACGCCCATCATCAGCAGGTTGCGCTTGGCGGGTTCCGAACGCGCGATGTAGTACGCAATCGGATAGCCGATCAGCAGGCAGAAGAAGGTCGAGATCGCCGCCATCTTCAGCGAGCTGATGTACGTTGCGATGTACAGATCGTCCTGCAGCAGGAAGGCGTAGTGGCTGAGCTGCATGGCGAAGTGCACCATGCCGTCCTTGACCGTCACGAGATCCGTGTACGGCGGAATGCCCAGGCGCAGATCGGCGAAGCTGATCTTCAGCACCAGCACGAACGGCAACGCGAAGAATACGAAGAGCCACAGGAACGGCACGCCGATCACGGTCGTGCGGCCCGACGGCACCAGTACGGAGAGGCGTTTTTTCAGCGAGCCGAGCAGGCGGCTGCCGGACGGCGCGCCAAGCGCCGCGGGGGAGGTAGTGGGATTGCTCATTGCGTCAGCACCACGCCGCTAGCCGGCGACCAGTAGACGAACACGTCGTCGTTATAGGACGGCGCACCTTCGCTCATCAGGTGCGAGCTGGAGAGATTCGACACGACGGTCTTGCCGCTCGGCAGGCGCACGTGATACAGCGAATAGCTGCCCATGTACGCGACATCCGAGACCACGCCGCGCGCCCAGTTGTGCGGCGTCGCGGGCTTCTCGAGCGAGACCTTCACGCGTTCCGGACGCACCGAGATGCCCACCGGCATGCCGAGCGGCCCGGTAATGCCGTGGCTGACGTAGATGTTCGTTTCGAGGTCTTCGCTTTCGACGAAGATGTGATCCGGTTCATCCGCGACCACGGTGCCTTCGAACAGATTGGTCGAGCCGATGAACTCGGCCGAGAAGCGGCTATTCGGAAACTCGTACACCTGGCTGGGCGAGCCGATCTGCACAATGCGGCCTTCGCTCATCACGGCGAGGCGCCCGGCCATGGTCATCGCTTCTTCCTGATCGTGCGTGACCATTACGCAGGTCACGTCGACCTTCTCGATGATGTTCACCAGTTCCAGCTGGGTCTTCTGGCGGATCTTTTTATCGAGCGCCGACATCGGTTCGTCGAGCAGCAGCAGCTTGGGGCGCTTGACGAGCGAGCGAGCCAGCGCCACACGCTGCTGCTGGCCGCCGGACAACTGGTGCGGCTTGCGCTGCGCGTATTTGCTCATCTGCACGAGATGCAGCGCGTCGGCGACGCGTTCCTTGATCTCGTTCTTCGGTGTGCCTTCCTGCTTGAGGCCGAAGGCGATATTCGCTTCGACGCTCATATGCGGGAACAGCGCGTACGACTGGAACATCATGTTGACCGGCCGCTTGTACGGCGGCATCGCGGCGAGATCTTCGCCGTCGACGAAAATGCGCCCCGACGTAACCGACTCGAGTCCTGCGAGCATGCGCAGAAGGGTGGACTTGCCGCAGCCTGAGCTGCCGAGCAGCGCGAACAACTCGTTCTTTGCGATGCTCAGATTGACGTTGTCGACAGCGGTGCTGTCGCCGAATTTTTTCACGACATTTTCAATGCGAACGAATTCGTCCGATTTCGATTTTGTCGTCGGTGCGGGGCGGGCCATCTGGGTGGCGCTGGCCGTGCTATTTGAGGTCGTCGAGTTCATGATGTAACCATTCCTTGCGGATCGCGAGCGCAAGTGTCTCCATACGAGTCGCCCAAGGCGGCTCGCAAGATGCGCTGCGATCGGAAAACATGGGACTGCGCGCAGGTGGAACCCTAAAGCGCAGGCTGACTACCGTTACTGCCATTCATGCGCTCAGGGTTCAAGCGATCCCTGAGCGCGGGATAAAAAGTTTTTAGTTTGGCTTAATCAATGGCCGGTTTTAAGCTGCGCCCAAAGACGATTTTCAAGGCGCAGAATGTCGGTGGGCATCGGCTTCATCAGTGTCATTTTGCTCAACACTTCATCGCCCGGATAAACGGTCGTATCCTGTGAAACACCCGGTATCACGAACTGGCGCGCGGCCTTGTTCGCAGTCGGATAGAACACTTCATTGGTGATCGCCGCGTTGACCTTCGGGTCTTCAATGTAGTTGATCCACTTCAGCGCGGCTTCCGGGTGCGGTGCGTCTTTCGGGATCACCATCACGTCGAACCACAGCAGACCGCCTTCCTTGACGTTCGAGAATTTCACCTGATACGAACGCTTGGCTTCAGCGGTACGGCGGCTGGCAATGCCGACGTCGCCGGACCATGCCACTGCGACGCAAACGTCGTTGTTAGCGAGGTCGTTGATGTAGCCGGACGAATTGAATTGGGTGATATAGGGGCGGACTTTCTTCAGCACTTCGAACGCGGCCTGGTAGTCGGCGGGGTTCGTGCTGTTCGGATCCTTGTGCATGTATTGCAGCGTCGCAGCGAACACGTCGACCGCCTGATCGAGGAACGACACGCCGCAGCCTTTCAACTTCGACAGATTGGCCGGGTCGAACACGAGTGCCCAGCTATCCACCGGTGCATTCGCGCCGAGTGCTTTCTGCACGGCCTGGACGTTGTAGCCGATACCGTCGGTACCGTAGGCCCAAGGCACACCGTACTGGTTGCCCGGATCGGCGTCGGAGATCATCTTCATCAACACGGGGTCGAGATTCGACAGGTTCGGCAGCTTCGATTTGTCGAGCTTCATGTACACGCCGGCCTGAATCTGCTTGGCCATATAGTTCGACGTGGGCACCACAATATCGTAGCCGGAACTGCCCGCGAGCAGTTTGGCCTGCAACGTATCGTCGCTATCGTAGTTGTCGTACTTGACGTGAATGCTCTGCTGCTTCTCGAAGTTCGGAATCGTGTCTTTGGCGATGTAGTCCGACCAGTTATAGACATTCAGTTCCGTGTCGGCCGCAAGGGCCGGCGTAACCGACAACGCCGCAAAACCCGTGAAGGCGAGAAGCGCGGCCCCCGCGACCGCATGACGAAGATGACAAACGCTCATGGTTTTTTCCCTTGATGTGGAGAACCGGCATGGGCGCGTATCGTGGGTGTGCTCATGCCGGAACGAACTGCCGTTACGAAATTCCGAGTTGTTGTGCCGTCGCGTCGATGGCGTACTTCGCCTTCGAAACGATCTCATCTATTTCCAGCTTGTTGATTACGAGCGGCGGCGACAGCAGCATCCGGTCGCCGGTGGCGCGCATAATCAGATTGCCATTGAAGCAGAAGTCGCGGCAGATCGTGCCGACGTCACCGCCATTGGCGAAACGCTTGCGCGTTTCAGGGTCTTCTGCGAGTTGCAGCCCGGCCACCAGACCCGCGCCGGAGATTTCGCCAATGATTGGATGATTGGCGAAGGTGTCACGCAATTTCTTCTGGAAGTACGGACCCGTGTCGGTCTTGACGCGCTCGACGATCTTCTCGTCGCGCAGCAGCTTCAGATTGGCGAGCGCCACCGCCGCAGCCACCGGATGGCCGGAGTAGGTGAGGCCGTGATTGAAGTCGCCGTGCTCGATAATCGCCTTGGCCACGCGATCGTGCAGGCCGACTGCGCCCATCGGCACATAACCGCTCGTCAGGCCCTTGGCCAGCGTGATCAGATCCGGCTCGAAGCCGAAGTGCTGATGCGCGAACCATTCGCCGGTCCGGCCGAAGCCGCCGATCACTTCGTCGGCCACCAGCAGGATGTCGTATTTGCGGCAGATGCGCTGGATTTCCGGCCAATAAGTCGAAGCCGGGAAGATCACGCCGCCCGCGCCCTGGAAAGGCTCACCGATAAACGCGGCCACGTTGTCCGCGCCGATCTCGAGGATCTTCGCTTCGAGTTGCTGCGCGCGGGCGAGTGCGAATTCTTCCGGCGTCAGATTGCCTTCTGCTTCGCCGAAGAAATACGGCTGGTCGATATGCACGATGTTCTCGACCTTCGAGGGCATCTGTTCATGCATGTAGCCCATGCCGCCCAGCGTGCCGCCCGCGATCGTCGAACCGTGATAGCCGTTCTTGCGCGAGATCACGACCTTCTTCGAATGCTTGCCTTGCGTCGCCCAGTATTGATGGACGATGCGCAGCACGGTGTCGTTGCCTTCCGAGCCGCTGTTGCAATAGAAGAAGTGGTTGAACGGTGCCGGCGCCAGCTCCGCGAGCAAGGCCGACAGTTCGATCACCGGCGGGTGAGTCGTCTTGAAGAAGGTGTTGTAGAAGGGCAGTTCCTGCATCTGGTGGTATGCGGCGTCGGCTAGTTCCTTGCGGCCATAACCCACGTTCACGCACCACAAACCGGCCATGCCGTCGATGATCTTGTTGCCATCCGAATCCCACAGGTACACGCCCTGTGCCTTGACGATCACGCGGCTGCCGGCGCGATTGAGCGAACCCATATCCGAGAACGGATGAATATGGTGCGCGGCGTCGAGCGCGCGGTATTCGGCGGTGCTGCGTTGTTGCGTGGCCTGCGCGCCAGCAGCGGCGCTGGGTTGAATGGCCGGTTGCACGTAAGCGACTTCTTCTGTTCTGTAGCTCATACTGCCTCCAATTTTTTCGCGTTTGCGGGCGACGTCGTCGATAAAAGTCTTAGACGTGCAGCAGCAAATGCCGGCGTTCCCACGAACTGATCACGCGGAAAAACGCTTCGTATTCGGTTTCTTTCAATGCGAGGTAGGCTTTGACGAATTTCTCGCCGAGTACTTCGGCGATCGGCTCGCAGGCGCCCATCAGCGTCAAACCCTCTTCGAGGTTGCGCGGCAACTGGTACGGCAATTCATAACCGTCGCTCAACAGCGGCTCGGTGGCTTCGAGGTTTTGCGTCATGCCGAGATAGCCCGCGGCGAGCGTTGCGGCAATCGCCAGATACGGATTGCAGTCCACGCCCGGAATGCGGTTTTCGATGCGGCGCGCAGCCGGGCCCGAATGCGGAATCCGGAAACCCACCGTACGGTTGTCGTAACCCCATGCCACGTTGATCGGTGCGGCCATGAAGCGCGACAGGCGGCGATACGAGTTGATGTACGGCGCGAAAATCGGCATCAGTGCCGGCGTGTATTTCTGTAGGCCGGCGATATAGCCGGTAAACAACGAGGTGGGCTTGCCGTCCGCACCGGTGAACAGATTGTGGCCGGTTTCTTCGTCGACGAGGCTCTGGTGCATGTGCATCGCCGAACCCGGTTCGCCTTCCATCGGCTTGGCCATGAAAGTCGCGTACATCTTGTGACGCAGCGCGGCTTCACGCACCGTGCGCTTGAACAGGAACACGCTATCGGCTAGTTTCAGCGGATCGCCGTGCATGAAGTTGATTTCCATCTGCGCGGCGCCGACTTCGTGAATCAGCGTGTCGACTTCCAGTTCCTGCACCTCGCAGTATTCATAGATGTCTTCGAACAACGGATCGAATTCGTTGACCGCTTCGATCGAATACGCCTGACGCCCCGTTTCCGGACGGCCCGTGCGGCCGATGGGCGGTTGCAGCGGCAGATCCGGGTCCTTGTTCATGTCGACCAGGTAGAACTCGAGTTCCGGCGCGATAACCGGCTTCCAGCCTTTGGCCTTATAGAGTTCGAGCACGCGGCGCAACACGCGGCGCGGCGAAATCGCGACGGGAGTGCCGTCGAAGTGAACGCAATCGTGAATTACCTGGGCGGTCGGATCGACGGCCCACGGAATCATGCGGATGGTGCTGGCGTCGGGAACGCACACCATATCCGGATCGGTGACGCCGGTGAGCGTGCCGTCTTCCGGATAGTCTCCTGTGACGGTCTGGATCATCACCGCTTGCGGCAAGCGCATGGACTCGCCGGATTCGAACTTGCTGCGCGGAATGATCTTGCCGCGTGCGATCCCGGCCATATCCGGAATGATCGCTTCGATTTCGGTGACGCGGTTCTGTTTCAGAAATTCGTCGATTTCATGCATGGTTATTCTCTCAGTTTTGGTGCGCGACCGGCTCAGGCATGCGTGGCAGCGGCGGATGCCGCGCCATAGCCGGCCTTGGTGCGCATTCGATCGCGGCAGGCGTCGCCGAAGGCGCGGAAGATCGCGGTGGAAAGCGCGTCGCTGGCATGCTTCCATTCCGGGTGCCACTGCACACCCAGCGCGAAGGCACGCGCATCTTTCACACTCGCCGCTTCGATCAATCCGTCCGGGGCAGTGGCTTCAGCCACCAGTCCCGCGCCCAGCCGCTCGACGCCCTGACCGTGCAATGAATTCACACGCGCTTCATTCGTGCCGCCCGCGAGGCGCTGCAACAAGCCGCCCTGCGTCAGCGTGATCGAATGCGACGGTGCGTATTGCACGTCGAGGTCGTCTTCCTTGTTCTCGCGATGGTCGTTCAAGCCGGCCACCGCGTGAACGCTTTGATGCAACGTCCCGCCGAACACCACGTTCATTTCCTGGAAGCCCCGGCATACCGCCAGCACCGGCACGCCTGCGGCGATCGCGGCGCGCAGGAGCGGCAGCGTCGTCGCATCGCGTGCGGCGTCGTGCAGCGTGCCCGGCGCGCTGGGATGGCCGCCGTAGCGGTGCGGCTCGACATTCGAATAGCTGCCGGTGAACAGTAAGCCGTCGACCGTAGCCAGCACGTCTTCGGTGGACTGACGCTCACCGAGCGCCGGCAGCAACATGGCCAGCGCCTGTGAGCCGTCCACGATCGCGGCGATGTACTTCTCGCCGGTGACATGCGACGGGTGGACTCCCATCATCGTTCTGTCGGCGCTGATGCCGACCAGGGGTTTGTTTCGCATAACGGATAGACGTGTATGTTCCCCGCGGGACGCGGCACGAACAACGTTAAACACGGCGCGGCAACATTCCGCAGCCGGACGCAAGGCGTCAGGCCACCGGGTAGTGCAGGCGGTCGTCGTCAGCGGGACGCGCCGCGCGTGGTAATTAGATGTGCCGTTCGATTCGGTCCGTTGCGGTGCGCAACTGATCTGATCCGCGTGAAGCGTATAGACGGCAGACGGCACCGCACACGCACGAACGCATAGCTCAAGAGAGCGCATTCACGCAAACGGACGAATCGAACGGCGGAAAAGGGGGAGGCGCTACGGCAGCAGCGAGGCGACTTCGTCCGTACGCACAGCAATGAAGGCGCGCGCGGAGATGGAGTTGTGACGTCGAACTGAACGGCGGGACAGGATCGTGAAGACGGACAGAAAGCGGCGGAACGTAAGGCTGCCGTTGCTGCCGTCGGCGATGGCGCCGTCAGCGCGAGGACAACTCGCCTGACTTCGATTCCATCTCACCAAAGGGCCTCGGACTCTCACGATTACACTCGACTAGCGACGTTGAAAGTATTGAACGCTTGCTCGAAAAACGCACAGGGCGTTTAAAGAAACATCACGCTGGGTTGATCGCCTCTGATCGATGCGAACTGGGTTCGCTGCGCCAGAAAACACCGTTTCGTGCTTCGTGACGCCGGCATGACGATCGCCTGAGAACCATCGTATACGAGCCAATAATGCCGTCAAATCATTTTTATAAAAGATTTATCAGGGCTTTCCCGAGGGTGTCGCCAGAAACACGGTCTGTGGGAACATTCGTTGCGCGCGTCATATTTCGGAATCCTTTCAGGGTTTTCCCCAGCGGCGCAACGATTAAAGTGATTAGAATATTCAACACTCGCGGGCACACGTTGCCCGAGCCCACGCGCCCGATCGTCTCCCATGTCAGAGAACCTAGCGATGTCCATAGAAGTAGCGACCCGCCTGCAGTACATCCGTAAGAAGAACGGCCTGTCTCAGCGTGAGCTGGCGAAACGGGCGGGTGTGACCAATGGCACGATCTCGCTGATCGAACAGAACCGCGTGAGTCCGTCGGTCGGCTCGCTGAAGAAACTGCTTGAATGCATACCAATGAGTCTCGCCGAGTTCTTCACTTTTGAAGTCGAAGCGGAGCGCTCTGTCGTGTCACGCCGTGCCGACATGCCGAATCTCGGCAACGAGTCGATTGAGTTCTATCTCGCGGGCTCCAGTATCAAAGACCGCAATATGGGCATTCTGCGTGAGGTTTATCAGCCGCTGTCGGATACAGGACCGGAGATGCTGGAGCACGAGGGGCACGAGGGCGGGGTGGTGGTCCGAGGTCAGATCGAACTGACGGTGGACGGCATCACGTGGTTGCTCGACCCCGGTGACAGCTACTACTTCGAAAGCCGTCTACCGCATCGTTTTCGCAATCCCAGCGCGGAGCATCTCTGCGAGATCGTGTCGGCCAATTCGCCGCCCACGTTCTAAAGACTCCGCGCCAACGCGCCGCGACGCAGTTCCAAGCCGCCTGAAGTCGATGCCGGCGTGCGTCGAGCGCATAACATTGAGGCATCCTGATGGACACGAAATCTCTCGCTTTCTGGCAAGACAAAGCCGCTACGCTTTCGATCGAAGGCCGCGCGTTTATCGACGGCGAATACCGTGACGCGGCTGGCGGCCGCACGTTCGACTGCCTGAGCCCGATCGACGGCAAGCTGCTCGCCAAGGTTGCCGACAGCGGCGCGGCGGATGTCGACGCCGCCGTGGCCGCCGCACGCCGCGCGTTCGATTCCGGCGTATGGTCCGGCCTCAATCCGCGTAAGCGCAAGGCGATTCTGTTGCGCTGGGCCGCGTCGATCCGGGAGCACATGGACGAACTCGCGCTGCTCGAAACGCTGGACGCAGGCAAGCCGATCGCCGACACCACCACGGTGGACGTGCCGGGCGCGGCCTATTGCGTCGAGTGGTTCGCTGAAGCGATCGACAAGGTCGGCGGCGAAGTCGCGCCGGCCGATCATCATCTGGTGGGGCTCGTCACGCGCGAGCCGATCGGTGTGGTTGCCGCCGTCGTGCCGTGGAATTTCCCGATCCTGATGGCGTCGTGGAAGTTCGGCCCGGCGCTCGCCGCGGGTAACAGCGTTGTGCTGAAGCCTTCGGAGAAGTCGCCGCTCACCGCGATTCGCCTTGCTCAACTCGCGCTGGATGCGGGCATTCCCGCCGGCGTGTTCAACGTAGTGCCGGGCGCGGGCGAACCGGGCAAGCTGCTGGCGCTGCATCAGGACGTGGACTGCCTCGCCTTCACCGGCTCGACCAACGTTGGCAAGCTGATCATGCAATACGCCGGCCAGTCGAATCTGAAGCGCGTGTGGCTCGAACTCGGCGGCAAGTCGCCCAACATCGTGATGCCCGATTGCCCCGACCTCGACCGTGCGGCCAATGCGGCGGCCGGCGCGATCTTCTACAACATGGGCGAAATGTGTACCGCGGGTTCGCGCCTGCTCGTGCATAAAGACATCAAGGACGTGTTCCTCGACAAGCTGATCGCCGCCGCGCGCAGCTATACGCCGGGCAATCCGCTCGACCCGCAAACCTCGATGGGCGCGATTGTCGATAACGTGCAACTCGAACGCGTGCTCGGTTATATCGAAGCGGGCCGCGCCGAAGCGAAGCTGCTGCTGGGCGGTTCGCGCGTCAAGCAGGAGACGGGCGGCTTCTATATCGAACCGACCATCTTCGAGATTCCTGCTTCCGGTGCGAAGGTTGCGCGTGAGGAAATCTTCGGGCCGGTGTTGTCGGTGATTACGTTCGACACGGTTGAGGAGGCGATCAGGATCGCTAATGACAGCGAATATGGTCTCGCCGCCGCCGTGTGGACCTCGAACCTGACCACCGCACATGAGGTGTCGCGCAAGCTGCGTGCCGGTACGATTTGGGTCAATTGCTACGACGAAGGCGGGGACATGAATTTCCCGTTCGGCGGCTACAAGCAATCGGGCAACGGCCGTGACAAGTCGCTGCACGCGTTGGAGAAGTACACCGAGCTGAAGTCCACGCTCGTTCGGCTGCGCTAAAGGATTCGCAAGCCAGCGCGGCGGCGTTTGAAAGAAACGCCGTCGCGTTCCCAATGAATCCGAGGCCGGACGTCGCACGCATCACCTGGAAGCCCCGCGTGCAACGCCGGCATGTTTAGGTATCAGGTCATCCATGACTGAACTCATCTATGGCGACGGCGCGATCCGTCGTCCGTCGCTTTATGGCTCGTCGATCGAAAACACCTATGCGGGTGTGTTGTCGTTCATGCGCCGCAAGTACACCCGCGAACTCGACGGCGTCGACGTCGTGGTCTCCGGCGTGCCGCTCGATCTCGCCACCACATTCCGTTCGGGCGCGCGTCTCGGCCCGGCGGCGGTGCGCGCGGCGAGCGTGCAATTGTCGGAGCTGCATCCGTATCCGTGGGGCTTCAATCCGTTCGACGATCTCGCCGTGACGGACTACGGCGACTGCTGGTTCGACGCGCACAATCCCATGACGATCAAGGAATCGATCGTCGAGCATGCACGCACGATCCTGCGCTCGGATGCGAAAATGCTGACGCTCGGCGGCGATCACTACATTACGTATCCGCTGCTGATCGCGCATGCGGAGAAGTACGGCAAGCCGCTTTCGTTGATTCATTTCGACGCCCACTGCGATACGTGGGCCGACGACAGCCCGGATAGCCTGAATCACGGCTCGATGTTCTACAAGGCGGTGAAGGACGGTTTGATCGATCCGAAGACTTCGGTGCAGGTCGGCATTCGCACATGGAACGACGACTTCATGGGCATCAATATCCTCGACGCCGCGTGGGTTCACGAACATGGCACGCGCGCGGCGGTGGAGCGGATCACGTCGATTGTCGGCGAGCGGCCCGCCTATCTGACCTTCGATATCGACTGTCTCGATCCGGCGTTCGCGCCGGGCACGGGCACGCCGGTGGCGGGCGGTTTGTCGTCGGCACAGGGGCTGGCTATTGTGCGTGGACTCGGTGCGTTGAATCTGGTCGGCGCGGATGTCGTGGAAGTGGCGCCCGCATATGACCAGAGCGAGATCACGGCGATTGCGGCCGCGCATATCGCGTGCGATCTGTTGTGTCTTTGGCGGCAACGGAAAGTGGCTGAACGCTAGGCACGTTCAATCGTCCTGAAACGCAAGCGATGCCGTGCAGGCGTTAGCCCATCGACGACGATCGATCGGGCTGACGCCGGCCTTCGCGCAAGCCGAGCGTGTAGGCAGCGAGCGCGCCGCTCATGATCGCGAGTTGCCACATCAGCATGTCGCTGCCGCGTGCCTTCATGGCGAAACCGGCGATGAGCGGCCCCACGATCGAACTCGCGGTGAAGGTGAGCGACACGAGCCGCATGTTGCGCGTGAGTGCTGCTTTGTCGCTGCATGCCGCCGCGACCATGCCGAGCGTGATGTACGCGCTATTCATGCCACCTAGCAGCAGTGCGCTCGCGTCGGCGAGCCATGAGGCGGGCGCGGCGAGCGCGAAACCGCCGATCGCCAGCGTGCTGAGCGCGGCGCAGACGATCACCGTGGCGGCGAGGCCCGCGCGATCGGCGAACCAGCCGACCGGAAATTGCAGCACCATCCCACCGACACCGAATAGCGTGAGCAGCGTAGCCGTCTGCGTGGTGCTGAGACCGTGGGCGTCGGCGAAGAGGGGGAAGAGCCCATAGAGCGCGCCATCGCCGATGCCGCCTGCCGCAACGACCACCATGCCGAGGCTGACCATTGGGGCAATAGGACCGACTGAGGCGCGTTTTGCGGCACTGTCTGTTCGCACAGGCCGTGCTGATTTGACTGCAGCGGGCCTATCGTCCGACGCAGTCAGCCACAGCGGAAGGGCCGCCGCAAACGTGAAGGCCGCGCCGGTCGCGAACGTGATGCGTCCGTCGACTGCGCACCACACCGCCAATGCCGGGCCGATCACGCCGGCGGTGGCAATCAGCGCTTCGTGCACGCCCACGACACGTCCGCTGGACTCAGCCGGCACAAGCCGATAGAGCCACGTTTCATTGGCGATCCAGCGCAAGCCGATGCCGAACCCAGTCAGCAGACCGGGCACGAGCCACAACGGCCACCACAGCGCGCTCATCGTCGCGAACGCAACAACTGTGGCGGCGAGACCGAGCGATACCGTGCGCTTCGCGCCGATCCGTTCCACCAGCCACGGCGCGATCAACAAACCGGCCAGCATGCCGGTCCATTGCGAAGCGGAGAAGAGGCCGGCGCGCGGTGCGTCGAGGCCACGCTGCGCGAGCCACACGGGCAGCACCATGAAGCCGATGCCGAACTGGCCGATCTGCGAGAGCGCCGAGACCGCGGTCAGCGCAGCGATCGCCGGCCAGCGCACCGGCGCGGCGGTATTCATGTGCCGCTCCGAGCAGGCATGGGCAGACCCTGTTCGCGGCATTCGACCGGGCAGCCGGCTTTCAGACAAGGGCCGTCGTCGCAGAGGCGGCACAGTTGCATGGCGTGCGCCGGATCGCGGGTCTCATTCCACAGGATCTTGATCAGCAGGCTTTCGAGTACCTCGCGCTCGGGCTCGTCGAGTTGCCCGACGATGCGTTGCAGCATCTGGTCGCGTGCCGTTTGCAGGCGTTTGGCTTCACGTTTGCCGGAAGCGGTCAGCGCAAGCGCGACGGAACGTTTGTCGGCACCTGATTTCTTTTCGATGAGACCGGCGTCTACCAGTCCCGCGACGGCGCGGACCGCGGCCGGATGCGACAGATCGACCGCCTCGCGTAACACCTCAATGGATGAATCGGGATATTGACCGACTGCATTGAGCATGGCGCGGGCGGTGGGGCCCGCGAGCGCGGCCATGGCAGGCTGCGCGTTCATCTCGTCCGTGATCAGCAGGGCGAGCACGCCAAGCAGGTTCTCTGTGCGCTGCGTCATGGCAACACCTCAATGTGTGCAACGTGCATATATGCATAGTGCACACATTGAGCGCGATGCGCAAGCGGTTTTTAATGTGGCTTCGTTTTGTTCTTCGTCGAGCGGGTTCAACCGCTCGCGGCGGGGCATTGTCACCCGATTGTCACTTCGCCAATCTCGCACGCACGGTGTATTCGCCCTCGTTGCCCTCGTCTTCCGCCATATGCGCCATCGCGGTCTCGAAGTCGGGCGGCAGCGGTTCGACCGGATAACCGCGTTTTTCCCACGCGTCGAGGCCACCCTTGAGCGCTTTTACGTGGTGGATATTCTTCCGATGCAACTGGGCGACAATCCGCTTGGCCGTCGCTTCGTTGGGACACACGCAGTAGACGACAATTGGCCGCTTCAGCAAGTCGGGATGCAGAGGCTCGGGCGAATCGAGATCCAGCAATTGCGCGCCCGCAATCCGGTGCGATTCTTTCGCACGGATGCTGTGCGGCCGCGCATCGAGGATCAGGGGCGGTTCATTGGACTTCATCAGTTCGTCGAGCTGGTCCGGCGAGATGCGGATATGTGCGAGCCAGCGGCGAAATTGCCAGCGACGTACCCAGCGATAGAGGAGCACGGCAACGAAGATCACCGCGAACGCGTCGAAAATCGTACCGCCGTTGTGGCGCACGAGTAGAACGAGTTGCACGATCTGATCGTCGAGCGCGGCGCCGCCGATCACCCACACGCTGGCCCACAGCATCGCGCCGACAAAATCCCACAACAGGAAAACGCCGACGTTGATGGGCGTGGTGCCGAGCAGCGGCGCCGAGATCAGGCCGAGACCGGGCAGGAACTTCGCGACGGTGAGGATCGGCGCCCCGTACCGTTCATACGTATTGCGTGCGACGCGGACGGTGGTGTCGAGCGAGAGCGAAAAGCGCACCAGATGAGTCAGCAAACGCCGGCCGTATGTCCGTCCGGTGAAGAACCAGAGCGTGTCCGCCAGCAGCGTTGCGCAGACGGCGGCCCCGATGACGCTGGCGTAAGAGGTTTGTCCCATGGCGGCCATCGTTCCGCCGAGGACCAGCATCGGCGCCGCGGGAATCGGCAGGCCAAGTTGCGTGACGAGCACGCTCATGAACACGGCCCACACGCCCAGCGAGGGTGGAATAGCAACTGGAAAATGCCACACAACCACGCTCCTGTTGATGCGATGAAGGAATCTGGAACAGTCGGCGCTCCGCCCGCGCGCAGACGGCCCGCATGGCGGACACGTCGTGCCGGTTCGGTTGGCGCAGTACAGCGGCCGGCTGGATCGTTCTGCCGGCCGGCACGGACGCAACGGTGCCAATGCGGATTTAAGCACAGGTTGATGAAAGGGCGCTGCGGGGCGGGCTGAGTACCCGCAAAAATTCAAAGGGAAAGAGCGGCTGACCGTTCGGTGGTGCCGCTGTGCAGCCTGTTCACGTCGCTGCTCAGCGGCGAGCAAAACGCCAGATCGGCACGGACGGCGGGCAGGCGGAATTCGCTACAATCGTTGGACACACACAGATACAACGGAGACACCGCATGGCAACCCTTCAGCCGATCAGCCGCTACCCCGTGCCTGAGCCCAGCGAGTGGCCGGACGACATCCGCGCCCGCATTCTGGAAGTGCAGGAGAAAGCCGGTTTTGTTCCGAACGTATTCCTGACGCTGGCGCACCGGCCGGATGAATTCCGCGCGTTTTTTGCTTACCACGACGCGTTGATGCTGAAAGAAGGCGGCCTCACCAAGGGCGAGCGCGAGATGATCGTCGTCGCCACGAGTGGCGTGAATCAATGCCTGTATTGCGTGGTCGCGCACGGGGCGATTCTGCGCATTTACGAAAAGGCGCCGCTGCTTGCGGATCAGGTGGCCGTCAACCATCGCAAGGCGGATATCACGGCGCGTCAGAAGGCAATGCTCGATTTTGCGCTGAAGGTCTGCCGCGAATCCGGCACCGTCGACGATGCCGATTTTCAGACGCTGCACGAGCACGGCTTTTCGGATGAAGACGTGTGGGATATCGCGGCCATCACGGCATTTTTCGGTTTGTCGAACCGGATGGCCAACGTCATTTCCATGCGGCCGAACGACGAGTTCTTTCTGATGGGGCGCGTGCCGAAAGCGGCGGCGGATGTGCCGCGAAAATAGCATCGGAGTTGCCGGCTGTGGACTCGCGGCACGCGGTGCGCGCGGATGCGTGCTCACGCGCGTATGCAGGTATGCTCGCCGACACGCCGACACGCCGACACGCTCACACCCGAACCCTCACGCAGCCGCCGGCTCGTTTCGAATCGCCGACGTACCAACGGCCTTGTCGTCGATTGGGAAGTGCAGCATCGCGGCGATGAGTCCTGCGACAACCGTGGCCTCCCACAGCAGCGAATACGACCCGGTCATATCGAACACCAAGCCACCTAGCCACGCACCCAGAAACGAACCGATCTGGTGGCTTAGAAAGCAAACCCCGAAGAGGCTGCCCAGGTGCCGCGTGCCGAACACTTTCGCCACGAGTCCGCTCGTCAGCGGGACGGTGCCGAGCCAGGTCAGACCCATCACCGCTGCGAAGATCACGACCGAAGCGGAGGTTTTCGGCAGCAGAAAGAAAGCGCCGATCGTCACGCTTCGAATCAGGTAAAGCCAGCCGAGCACATGGTGCTGGCGGAACCGGCCGCCCAGCCAGCCGCATCCCCAACTGCCCGCCATGTTGAACAGGCCGATCAGCGCGAGCGCGGTTGCGCCCAGTCCGACAGGCATATGACAGAGCGTCAGATATTCAGGCAGATGAGTGGCGATAAACGCGAGTTGAAATCCGCAGGTGAAGAAGCCGAGCGTCAGGAGCCGATAGCCGCGATGCCGGGCCGCCTGAGCGAGTACCTTGCGAAGCGGCGCAGCGGGCGGTTCCTGGACGCGCATGCCGACACTTTGACGCCGGTCGAGCACAATGCCGAGCGGCGCGATCAGCAGCATCAGGAAGGCCAGTACGAAGAGCGAGGTGGCGATACCCGAGCTGAGCCGGATGCTCTGCACGAGCGGGATCATCAGCACCTGTCCTGCCGAGCCGCCTGCGCTGACGAGACCCATCGCCATGCTGCGTTTTTCTGGAGACGCGATGCGGCCGACCGCCGGCAACACCACACCGAACGTCGTGCAACTCACGCCGATGCCGACCAGCAGACCCATGCCGACGATCAGCATCGGACCCGATGGCGCGACCGCCGCGAGGCCCAGGCCCGCTGCGAATGTCGTCGCGCCGAACGCGACCACCGGCGCCGAGCCGAAGCGGTCCGCGGCGGCGCCCGCGAACGGTTGCGCGAAACCCCACACCAGGTTGTGCAGCGCGATGGAGAAGGCGATCAGCGTGACGGGCAGGCCGCGGTCGAACGAGAACGGGCCGATGAAGAGACCGAAGGTTTGCCGGATGCCCATGGCGGCGCTCAGAATCAGCGCGCCGGCGAGGATCACGAGCGTCGTTTGAGTCAACGGGAGGGCGAGGCGTTTGCTGTTTGTCGTGGACATGGTTCTGATCTCCTTCGACACCATGGTCGCAGCGAGCGTCAGAAGCAGCAAAGGAAAAGACTTTGACGACAGGTGAGCGCGGCTCACCTGTTCAGATTGATCGCACGGTTCAGTGGTTGGCGCTGCGCAAGTCCGGGTCGGCAGCAGCAGACGGGTTGTCGAACGGTGCAGCCTCGCTGAGCAGCCACTGCTTGAAGTCGGACAATTCCGGGCGATGCTCCGCGCGCTCCGCGTTTTGCGCGGACACCAGCCAGTAGGCCGTGGAGGACGAGATCGTTTGTGGACAGGCTTCGACGAGCGTGCCGTCCGCGAGATCGCGGTCCACCAGCGGCCGTCTGCCGAGCGCGACACCGAGGCCCATGCTCGCGGCTTCGAAAGCAAGCTGGATCGTGTCGACGCGCAAGCCGTCGTTCAATTCGACACCCTCGATGGCGACCCCGTCTACGGCGACCCCGTCTATGGCGACCCCGTCGAACCACGCCTGCCAGTCCTCGCTTGCCGAGTTCACGTGAATGAGCGTCGCGCGACCCAGATCGACGTTGCCGTGTTCGTCGCGCAGATTGTCCATGTAAGCAGGGCTGCACACCGGCACCAGGCGCTCGCCGAACAGGCGCGCCCAGGCGGTTCCCGCGACCGGGGCACGGCTCAGGCGAATGGCGAAATCGAAACCGTCGACGGGAAAGCCGACATGACGGTGCGAAGTATCGACGGTGACGTTCGCGTGCGGCCAGCGCGAGCGAAAGGTGGCGAGGCGCGGCAGTAGCCAGCGCGAGGCTAGCGTGGGCGCGCAACTCAGCGCGATCGGGCGATTCGCGCGGAGGTTCGGCAGACGCTGCGTGCCGATCGCGATCAACGAAAACGCTTCGGATACGTACGACAGATAGTCGACGCCCGTCGCCGTGAGCGAAATTCCGCGCGGCTCGCGCACGAACAGTTCGACGCCGAGCGACTGTTCGAGGCCGACAATACCGTGACTAACCGCGCTCGGCGTGACGTTCAGTTCCGCGGCGGCGAGCTTGAAACTTTGGTGCCTGCCGGCCGCCTCGAAGAAACGAAGCGCTGGCAGAGGTGGCAGACGAAGCGGCATGGTGCATCCCCAAAGGCGGCGCGGCGGGCGCCGTGACGGTGCATTGGCGCGCTGGCGCGCGCATGCTGTTTCGCGAAAGGATACCTTGCAATGCGGTTCCGATCGTTATCCGTGGGTTGTCCGCGCGTCGTCCGTATGTCGTCCGTATGTCGAACGGATATGCCTGAAAGTCCTCACGGGACGGCCGGAAAAATTTCGCCGATGTTGTCGATCTACGGGCTCGCCGTTCGTCGTAGCCAGATAGGGGCGAAAAACGCGTTCGCGTTGGTGATCGCGTTCGCGACGCCTGCATCGCGCCGCTATCGTGCCCTTTATCCTTTTTACCGCAAGAGGAGGTGGCTGATGACTGACGTAGACCCGTCCGCACAAACGCTGAAACCGGCCCGGTTGCTGGCCGACTCGCCTCGCCGGTTTCCAGGCGAGAGTGGGGAATATCGCCGCGCGCGCAACGACTTGCTGGCCGAGGAAATCGAGTTGCGCCGGCAGATCGAACGCGTGGCCGTGCAGCGCCGCGCGCTGCCGCCTGGCGGTGTCGTGCCGCAGAACTATCGCTTCGAGGGCGAGGCGGGCGCGGTGACGCTGTCGGAGATGTTCGGCGCGCATGACACCCTCGTCACCTACAACTGGATGTTTGGCCCGCGGCGCGCGCGACCCTGTCCGATGTGCACCTCGCTCCTGAGCGCTTACGACGGTGAAATGCCCGACATCTTGCAGCGCGTGGCATTCGCCGTGATCGGCCGCTCGCCGATCGACAAACTGGTGGCGTTCAAGAAAGAGCGCGGCTGGCGGCATCTGCTGCTGTATTCGTCGGGCGGCAATACTTTTAACCGCGACTACGCCGCGGAAGATCCGGACGGCGACGATCATCCTGCCTTCAACGTGTTCACGCGTTCAGGCAGCACGGTGCGGCACTTCTGGGCCGACGAAATGGGGCCGTCGACAGCGGACCCGGGTCAGGATCCACGCGGCGCCCCGGATGTGATGCCGATCTGGACAGTGCTCGACATGACACCCGGCGGCCGCGGCGCCGACTGGTATCCGAAGCTGGAATATGGCGCGGTGGCGCGCTAGTTACGCACGTGCGGTGCGAGTGTGTTTTGCACATGCGTTATCTGTGCCTCGCGCGTGCCGGTTCGCGCGAGGTACAAGAGGCGAGGCACCTACGTCTCTACGACGTAACCTTGCCCGAGCGCCGTCTGCAAATAGGTTGAGATGGCGTTCGCGCGCATCGGCCTGCCGAACAGATAGCCCTGCATCGCACGCGCGCCCAGCGCCTGGACGACGTCGGCTTGCGACGAGGTTTCGAGTCCTTCCACGATGCATTCGAGGCCGAGGTTTCTGCACAGGTCGAGCACCGACTTGACGATCTTCTTCGACGCGCTATTGGAATCCACGTCGGTCATGAAGCTGCGATCGATCTTGATCGTATCGAACGGCAGGCGATGCACGTAGCTGAGGCTCGAATAGCCGGTGCCGAAATCGTCGAGCGAGACGTGACAGCCGGCTTGCTTGATCATCGTGAGGGCGCTGTGGGCCTGCTCGAAATCGCGCGTCACCGCGGTTTCCGTGATCTCGAAGTTCACGCGATGCGCGGGCACACCGCTGTCGAACACGATATCGATCAGGCGGCGAGCGCGCGGCGAAGTCGAGATATCGATCGCGGAGAGATTGAACGACAGGTAGAGATCGGAAGGCCAGCGCGATACTTCGCCGAGCGCTTTGCGCAGCAGCACTTCAGTGACGCGCAGAATCAGTTCGGTACGCTCGGCAATCCGAATGAATTCCTCCGGGCCGACCGCGCCTAGCCGCTCGTTGTGCCATCGCCCGAGCGCTTCCATGCCGATGGTGCGTTGCGTGAACACGTCGTAGATCGGCTGAAACTCGAGGAACAGTTCGGACTCCAGATCCGCATGACGAAGTTCCTGGGCGACGAGACTCGAGCGCCGGATGCGGGTTTCATGTTCCGTCGAGAAGATTACCGGCGTGCCGCGGCGGCTTTCCTTGCCGACGTACAAGGCGGCGTCGGCGCGTTCGAAAACCTGCTGGACGGTCATGCCCGCTTCCGGAAACGATGCCCAGCCGATCGTTCCCGTCAGTTCGGCGACATTGCCGGCCACCCGGTAGGGCTCGGTGAGCGTTTCGCAGATGCGTTCGCCCAACTCGACAAGCGTCTCGTTGGCCAGTTTATGCTGGGCCACCACGCCGAATTCGTCGCCACCCAGGCGCGCGAAGAAAATACCAGGCTCGGCAAGCGCCAGCAGTCGCACGCCGACTTCCTGCAGGACGAGGTCGCCACTTGCATGTCCGTAGATATCGTTGACCTGTTTGAAGCCGTCGAGATCGATCAGCCCGACATTGAAGCCGCCACCGCTGCTGAGCGCCTGTTCCGATAGCGCGCGCAGCGACGCGAAGAAGCTGCGCCGGTTGGGCAGGTCCGTCAGACTGTCGATGCTGGCGAGCCGGAAGTTGTCGTCGCTGAGTCTTTGCGTTTTCTGCTGGCTCATCTGCAATTCGCGCTGCGCATGCACGACGCCGGCGAACGTCCGGTCATACAGTTCGATAATGAAGGCGAGTGCGACGCCGACCAGTGTCATGTCGACGGCCATTGCGATAAAGACGGGCGAGCGCGTGGCGATCAGATACGTCGAAAAGGCCAGGATGACGATCGAGAGCAGGAGCAGGGCGGCCGCCCGCAGATGCATCAGGCAGAACACGCAGCCGACCAGCGTCGTCGCCATATAGAACGCGACTTGTGCCTGCTCATAGGCAGTGCCGTAGGGAAACAGCAGGAGTGACCAGGCGCTGAACGCGACGCCGAAGATGACCGCGAGCCAGATCAGCTTGCGCAGTTCGGGCACGGCCTTGTCATGTGTCAGAACCCGATGCCGGACGCGCCACCAGCTCACGCAACGGACGATGCACAGCGTGCAGAGCGCCCCCGGGAAATAGATGGACAACCATGCCGGCGCCGATCCCAGATGCGTGATGGTGACAGCCAGTGTGTTGACCACCAGAATGAAATAGAGCAGCGGAATCTGGCGGGCGAATGCCTGGACCTGCGAGCGCACGAGTTCAGGATCGCCTTCCGCGACCGATAGCGCCTCCCTGAATCTGGGTAACCGAACCATGCCCGTCCTTGTAACGTTTGCGCCGCACTCGCAGCTTGGTATATCGGCAATGCGAGCGGGACCTTGAGGGCGGTCCGGTGGAAATAAAGCGCGCGGCTTTAAATGAGCGGTAAATACGCCCGGAAAGCGAGCCGGTTACGAGTCATTTGTGCTGTGTCGATTTGTACGAGATTGGCGCTCGGCCCAGGCTGGGCAAGACCGGGCGGGCGTCGCCCATGTTGCAATATGGAGAATTTTCATTGTTTTATCCTTGCCGGATTTTTTATTGCCAGGCACGGCGCGGTAAGGAATGACAAATCTTTGCGGTCCGCCAAAGCCTGGTTAAAAAGGTGGCCGCAGCGGCTTTGTCACCGCTAAAGCACTGAAATTGCAACGGATTGTGATACGCCGCGGACAGCCGTAAAGCGGAAGAAATACGTAAGCACACGATTCTTATGGCACTTTGGGACAAAAAATCGTCAAATTGCCGCTGGGCGGGTGATACAAGGCTTACACCCAAGGTTTGCGCGAATATGCGCCTATGCGTTAGTGTGTCGGTCCCGGCGCAACAGATGTGGCGCCGGTTCCATGATTACCATACGGGAAGTGCTATGAACAAACAGGAACTGATTGATGCAGTCGCCGCAGCGACGGGCGAAAGCAAAGCGGCCACCGGCCAGACCATCGACGCTATCGTCGAAGCGGTAACCAAAGCCGTGGTGGGTGGCGATACGGTGCAACTGGTCGGTTTCGGTTCTTTCTCGACCGGCGCGCGCGCAGCACGCGTGGGCCGCAATCCGTCGACGGGTGCCGAGATCCAGATCGCGGCAGCCAAGACGGTGAAGTTCACCGCCGGCAAGGCATTCAAGGAAGCTGTCAACGCGTCGTAACGCAACGCGCCTTGCGCCGGAGCATCCACGCGCGCTGCCAGAGCGGCGCGGCGCCCGATGCCTCGGGTGTGAGGACTACGCGCTGCCCAACCCCGGTGAGGGTGTTAGATCGGTGGTTGGTGCGGCGCGTATGGTGCGATATTGGGCGCTTTGTCTGGTGCCCTGTTTGGTGCCTTGTTTGGTGCCTTGTTTGGTGCCTTATGCCGCGCCGCATTGTGCTTATGCCGCCGTTTTTTGCTTCTGGTTTTGCGTCGTGCACGCTCGCCTCCCAGCCGTCGGTTACGGTTGTTGGTTGCGCGAGATCGTGCAGGCCGCGTCGGCGGAGTTAACCCGCGCGCCGCTTCCGGGTCGCTTCAGCCAGTGTTTCGAGCACCGGTTCGGTTTGCGCCCAGCTTACGCAGGCGTCCGTAATCGATACGCCGTAACGCAGCGGCACATCGGCCTTCAGATCCTGACGGCCTTCCTCCAGATGACTTTCGAGCATGACGCCGATAATGCGGCGCTCGCGCTGCGAGAGTTGCTGCGCCAGATCCTGCACCACGTCGAGTTGACGCAAATGCGATTTGCCTGAGTTCGCGTGTGAGCAATCGATCATGACCTGTTCGCGCAGGCCGGCCGATTTGAGCGCCGCACAGGTTGCTTCAACGGACGCACTGTCGTAATTCGGTCCTTTCTTGCCGCCGCGCAGGATGACGTGCGCGTCGTCATTGCCGCGCGTTTCGAAAATCGCGGCCATCCCCATCTTGGTCATTCCCATGAACGCGTGACTTGCGCGCGCCGCAACGATCGCGTCCGCCGCGATTTGCACACCGCCGTCTGTGCCGTTCTTGAAACCGATCGGGCAACTCAACCCCGATGCAAGCTGCCGATGACTCTGGCTCTCCGTTGTGCGCGCGCCGATAGCGCCCCACGCGATCAGATCGGCGATGTACTGCGGACTGAGCAGATCGAGAAATTCGGTGGCCGTGGGCAAGCCGAGACCGTTGATGTCGAGCAGCAATTGCCGCGCGAGACGCAGACCTTCGTTGATGCGGAAGCTGCCATCGAGACGCGGGTCGTTGATATAGCCTTTCCAGCCGACCGTGGTGCGCGGTTTCTCGAAGTAAACGCGCATGACGATCAGCAGATCGTCCTTGTAGGTCTGTGCCGCGACCTTGAGCTTGCGGGCGTATTCGATCGCCTGGTCATGGTCGTGAATTGAACACGGGCCGACGATCATCACGAGCCGGTCGTCACGCCCGTGCAGAATGTCGGCGATTTCCGCGCGGGTTTTCTCGACGAGCGTCTGTACCGATGGCGGCACGGGCAACTCGTCCTGCAGCAGGGCGGGCGAAATCAGCGGACGTACCGCGCCGATACGAACGTCGTCGATGCGCGTGGTGTCCTGGGTGGCGTCGGCCGAGCCGACTTCCTGATCGTGCAAAGGATTGTCGATGGCGCTCAAAATATTCTCCCGGACCTTGGTATTGGGGTTATCTCACGACGTCAATGCATGAATGCGGGTGCGTCGTTGCATGAGGTAGCTGCCGGGATTATGACACTCGCGCGTGCCGGCCGGATGACCGTTATTCGAGGCGTTTGATCAGGGCCATGGCGGCTGCCGGATTGCGTTCCTTGAAACCGCTGATGACGTAGAGGTAGACGTCGCGTGCCGTGTTTTTTGCGGGAGCGGCTGCCGATGTTTCCAGGTCGCCCGGTGTCGTGCCTGCGGCGAGTTGGCGGGCGCGATCGATCCAGGCGTCGAGGGCTTTGGCCGAATAGCCTTTGGCTTCCTTGTCGCTTGTCCCCATGATGCGGGCATAGACGAATGGTGCGGTGATGTCGGCGATTTGCGGGTAGTCGCTGTCGGCGGCCAGCACGATGGCGACTTTGTACTTTCTGGCTAACGCGATGAATTCGGGGGTCTTGAAGGTCTCGTTGCGGACTTCGACTGCGTGTCTTAGTTTTTGGCCTTCTATGCTGGCGGGCAGGAGTTTCAGGAAAGCTTCGAAATCTTCCGGGTCGAATTTTTTGGTGGTGGCGAATTGCCAGTTGATTGGGCCTAGCTTCTGTTTTAGCAGCAGTACGCCGCTGGCGAGGAAGCGTTCGATTGTTTCGCCTGCGTCGGCGAGGACTTTTCTGTTTGTTGCGTAGCGGGGGGCTTTTAGCGAGAAGACGAAATCTTCTGGTGTTTCCTGGTACCACTTTTCGTAGCTTGAGGGTTTTTGCAAGCCGTAGAAGGTGCCGTTGATTTCTATCGAGGTGAGGTTTTTGCTCGCGTGTTCGAGTTCACGGCTTTGTGTCAGATCTGACGGGTAAAACGTTCCTCGCCAAGGGGCATAGGTCCAGCCGCCTATGCCGATTCTGATTTTTGCGGGTTTTGGGGATGGCATGTTTGTTGGTCCTCGTAGGTGCTTGTTTGTGGCTCCGCCGGGAAGGGTAGATTAGCGGATTTGTTTTGGTTTGGGGGTTTTTGCGCCTGCGGCGGTGGGGTTTGCTTTTTTTGGGTTTTTGCCTGCGCGGCGCTTGTTTGTCTGTTCGCCTGCGGCGTTGGGCTTTCCTTGATCTGGATTCTTTGGGCTTTCCTTGAATTCTTATTGGTTTATTAGCGTCGCCCCTGTGCGGGGCAGGCACCTACTTTTCTTTGCCTGCTGCAAAGAAAAGTAGGCAAAAGAAAGCAGCTCACCCCGCTAACTCTTAAGCGGGTCCCCCGCACAGCCACGGTAGTGGCACATCTGGAATCTGTGCCCTCGCACACTCCGCGTTCGTGACAAAGCAGTCATGCTTCCCGCCTCGCACTACGTGCTCGCCGGAAGGGGCCATCGAGAACCAGGGGCTTCGGTTGAGCGTGGTGGGGGCCATCGGCTTTGCCTCGGCGGAATGCCGAATGAAGTGCGAATGCGAAACGCGGAGGTCGGTTTTATGAAGCGCGCGTCGGCGCGCGCAGCGCCGCCGGAAGTATGACTGCCTTGTCACGAAGGCCGAATGTGCGGGAACACGGATTCCAGATGTACCACTACCGTGGCTGCGCGGGGGACCCGCTTATAAGCTAGCGGTGTGAGCTGCTTTCTTTTGCCTACTTTTCTTTGCAGCAGGCAAAGAAAAGTAGGTGCCTGCCCCGCACAGGGGCGACGCTAATAAACCAATAAGAATTCAAGGAAAGGCCACCGCCGCAGGCACACAACAATAAGCGCCGAGCAGGCAACCAAATCAAGCAAAACCCAACACCACAGACAACCAGAGAAGCAAAGACCAACGCCGCAGGCAACCAACACGAGAAAAGACCAAAAACCAAAACAGACAACCAAAGCGCCGCACAGGCAAAAAAACCTAACCCTTTGTAACCTCCTCAAACCGCCGATTAGCCTCAGCCACCTCAGCCCTAAACTGCTGCAAAGCACTAACCACCAAATCCTGCGGCCTAAGCGCCGCCCACAACACATCGATCAACTGATCCGCCGTAGCATCAATATCAATGTGCCGATTCGCCAAAGTGGCATCCCAAAGCACATGCTCCATCGGCCCGAACACCATCGACCGCAACAGCCTCAACGGCATATCGGCCCGAATCTGCCCAGTCTCCTGGCCCTGCGCCAACACCCGCATCAAAGGCGCCGTATACCGCCGCTGCAATTCAGTCAGCGCCTCACTCAACTCATGATGCCGGGCCCGGCCCTCCGACAACACCAAAGCACACAGGTCCGTGCCATTCACCAGCATCAACCGCAAATGCGTGCGCACAATAAAAGCAAATTGCTGCCGCACATTGCCGTCACGCGGCAAACCGGACTCGATCGCTTCAATGATCTCGTCGTACCAGTCGCCAATCACCCGCGCGCATAACTCGCGCTTGCCGCGGAAATAACTGAACACGGTCGCCTCGGAAATGCCCAGGCGCTGCGCAATCTCCGCCGTCGTCGCGCGCTCGTAGCCCCTTTCGGAGAACACGTCACGCCCCGCCTGCAAGATCTCTTTCACGCGCTGCTGCGACTTGCGCCCGGCCGGCTGGCGGCGCGAGGCAGGTAGCTCAGCCTTCAAGGCAACCGTCATATGAGTCCAGTTCAGTTTTGTAAGGCCAATAACGCCGATGACGTCGATCCTATCACGCTGTAGCGCCGCCTGCACCATGTCAGGCAGTTTCTGAGTAACACTCAAAAATACCTATTGACGCTTACGTAAATCTAGCGTGAAATGCGCCTTGAACGTTTCGCGTCTCGTGCGGGGCGATGAAGGCGGCTCACAAGGCCGCTGTCGTCCGCTGAGCCGCACTCGGACGAGCCGCGCCCACCCCGGCTGACCGGCCGCCAACGAACTCTGGAGACACAGCAATGAGCAACCTGCCCGGTTTGCAATTCCCGCTCGGCGAAGAAATCGAAATGCTGCGTGACAGCATCTCGGGATTCGCTGCCAAAGAAATCGCCCCGCGTGCCGCGGAAATCGATCGCTCGGATCAGTTTCCCATGGACTTGTGGCGCAAATTCGGCGACCTGGGCGTGCTCGGTATGACGGTCTCGGAGGAGTACGGCGGCGCGAATATGGGCTACACGGCGCATATGATCGCGATGGAAGAAATCTCGCGCGCGTCGGCATCGGTGGGTCTCTCGTACGGCGCGCACTCGAATCTGTGCGTCAACCAGATTCATCGCAACGGCACGGCAGCGCAAAAAGAGAAATATCTGCCCAAGCTGGTCTCCGGCGAACACATCGGCGCACTCGCCATGAGCGAGCCGAACGCGGGTTCGGACGTTGTCAGCATGAAGCTGCGCGCGGACAAGAAGGGCGATCACTATGTGCTGAACGGCACGAAAATGTGGATCACCAACGGCCCGGATTGCGACACGCTCGTCGTCTATGCAAAAACCGATCTCGAAGCGAATTCGCGCGGCATTACCGCGTTTATCGTCGAGAAGGGGATGAAGGGTTTCTCGGTTGCGCAGAAGCTCGACAAGCTCGGCATGCGCGGCTCCCATACCGGTGAACTGGTGTTCGAGAACGTGGAAGTGCCGGAAGAAAATATCCTCGGTCAGTTGAACGGCGGCGTGAAGGTGCTGATGAGCGGCCTCGATTACGAGCGCGCGGTGCTCGCCGGCGGCCCGACCGGCATCATGGTCGCGGTCATGGACGCAGTCGTGCCGTATATCCACGACCGCAAGCAGTTCGGACAGTCGATCGGCGAATTCCAATTGATTCAAGGCAAGGTCGCGGATCTGTACACCACGCTGCAGGCGTGTCGTGCGTATCTTTACGCAGTGGGCCGTCAACTCGACACGCTTGGCAAGGAGCACGTGCGCCAGGTACGCAAGGACTGTGCGGGTGTGATTCTCTATACCGCCGAAAAAGCGACGTGGATGGCCGGTGAGGCGATCCAGATCCTCGGTGGCAATGGCTATATCAACGAGTATCCGGTGGGCCGTCTGTGGCGCGATGCGAAGCTCTATGAAATCGGCGCGGGTACGAGCGAAATCCGTCGCATGCTGATCGGCCGCGAACTGTTCGCCGAAACGGCTTGAGCCATACATTGCGCGACAGCTATGCATGGGACCAGAGTAGACGCTAAAGCGTCAACTCTGGTCGACACAGGAGAAGCCTGGCAATGCCGATCATCGAATCAAAATTGAATCCTCGCTCGGACGACTTCCGCACCAATGCGGCGGCGCTCGAAGCGCTGGTCGCCGATCTTCGCGAGAAGGTCGAGAAACTCGCGCTGGGCGGCGGGCAAGCGGCGCGTGACAAACACACGGGCCGCGGCAAGCTGCTGCCGCGTGAGCGTATCGAGAAACTGCTCGATCCCGGCACGCCGTTTCTCGAGTTCTCGCAACTCGCGGCCTACGGCATGTACAACGACGACGCGCCTGGCGCGGGCGTCATCACCGGTATTGGCCGGATCGCGGGGCAGGAGTGCGTGATCGTCTGCAACGACGCGACGGTCAAGGGCGGCACCTACTATCCCGTCACCGTGAAAAAACACGTGCGGGCACAGGAAATCGCCGCTGAAAACCATCTGCCGTGTGTCTACCTGGTCGACTCGGGCGGCGCGAATCTGCCGAATCAGGACGACGTGTTCCCCGATCGCGATCACTTCGGCCGCATCTTCTTCAACCAGGCGAATCTGTCCGCGGCAGGCATTCCGCAAATCGCCGTGGTGATGGGTTCGTGCACGGCAGGCGGCGCCTACGTGCCCGCCATGAGCGACGAGTCGATCATCGTCAAGAATCAGGGGACGATTTTTCTCGGCGGGCCGCCGCTCGTCAAAGCCGCCACCGGCGAAGTGGTGAGTGCGGAAGACCTCGGCGGCGGCGACGTGCATACGCGCCTGTCGGGCGTGGTCGATCATCTCGCGCAGAACGACGCGCATGCGCTGGGTATTGCGCGCAGCATCGTCGGCAATCTGAATCGTACGAAGCAGGTGCCGGTGGCGTTGCAGGAACCGAAGCCGCCGCGCTACGACGTGAAGAGCATGTACGGCGTGATCCCCGTCGATACGCGCAAGCCGTTCGATATCCGCGAGGTGATCGCGCGTATCGTCGACGATTCCGCTTTCGACGAATTCAAGGCCCGCTACGGCACCACGCTCGTGACCGGCTTCGCGCACATCTGGGGGCATCCGGTCGGCATCATCGCGAACAACGGCATTCTGTTTTCGGAGTCGGCGCTCAAGGGCGCGCACTTCATCGAGCTGTGCTGTCAGCGCAAGATTCCGCTGGTGTTCCTGCAGAACATCACGGGCTTCATGGTGGGCCGCAAGTACGAAAACGAAGGCATCGCGCGCAACGGCGCGAAGATGGTGACCGCGGTGGCGACGGCGAAGGTGCCGAAGTTCACGGTGATCATCGGCGGCTCGTTCGGTGCCGGCAACTACGGCATGTGTGGCCGCGCCTATTCGCCGCGCTTCCTGTGGATGTGGCCGAATGCGCGCATCTCGGTGATGGGCGGCGAGCAGGCGGCGTCGGTGCTGGCTACGGTGAAGCGTGACGGTATCGAAGGCAAGGGCGGTTCGTGGAGCGCGGAGGAGGAGGAGGCGTTCAAGCAGCCGATCCGCGATCAATACGAGCACCAGGGTCATCCGTACTATGCAAGCGCACGTCTATGGGACGACGGCGTGATCGATCCGGCGCAAACACGCGATGTGCTCGGTCTCGGCCTCTCGGCGACGATGAACGCGCCGATCGAAGACACGCGTTTCGGCGTGTTCAGAATGTGACGGCGCGCTACGAGAGAGGAGCTGCAACGATGCAATACGAAACGCTGAATCTCACGTTTGCCGGTCAGATTGCCACGGTCACGCTGAATCGCCCGGACGTGCGCAACGCGTTCAACGAAACGATGATCGCCGAAGTGACCTCGGTGTTCACGGCGCTGAACGCGCGCGACGACGTGCGCGTGGTGATACTCGCAGCAAACGGTAAAGCGTTCTGCGCGGGCGCGGATCTGAACTGGATGAAGAAGATGGCCGGTTACTCCGACGACGAGAACCGCGCCGACGCCATGCTGCTGGCGAACATGCTGTCGTCGATCTATCGCTGCAACAAACCGGTGATCGCGCGCGTGAACGGCGACGCGTACGCGGGCGGCATGGGTTTGATCTCGGCGTGCGATATCGTCGTCGCGGTTGAGAGTGCGCGTTTTTGCCTGTCGGAAGCGCGTCTCGGTCTGATCCCGGCCACCATCGCGCCGTACGTGATCCGCGCGTTGGGCGAACAGGCGTCGCGTCGCTACTTCACAACGGCCGAGCAGTTCGATTGCGCGACGGCGTTCCGCCTCGGCCTGGTTAGCGAATCCGTCGATGCGGAGCAACTCGACGCAACCGTCCAGCAGATCGCCGAGACGCTGTGCGCAAATGGCCCGCAAGCGGTGCGTGCCTGCAAGCAGCTCGTGCAGGACATCGCCGGGCACGAGTTGAACGAGGCCATGATCGAGGACACGGCGGCGCGCATCGCGCGCACGCGAGCCGGCGCGGAAGGCCGCGAAGGTGTCGCATCGTTCCTCGAAAAACGCACGCCGTCCTGGCGCAGTTGACGCGCCGCGAAAGTATCTATTCCGAGGCGCATGCCGGCCTTCACCAGAACAACAGCCCGAAAACGGAACGAGACACCTCATGTTCAACAAGATCCTGATAGCCAACCGCGGCGAGATTGCGTGCCGCGTCGCTGCGACCTGCAAGCGGCTCGGCATCGCGAGCGTGGCCGTGTATTCGGATGCGGACGCCAACGCGAAACACGTGGCCGCCTGTGATGAGGCCGTGCATATCGGCGGATCGACCGCAGCGGAAAGCTACCTGCGCGTCGAGCGCATTATCGAAGCCGCGCGCGCAACCGGTGCACAGGCAGTGCATCCGGGCTACGGCTTCCTGTCGGAAAACGAAGATTTCGCGCGTGCCTGCGAAGCAGCCGGTATTGTGTTCATCGGACCGCCGGTCGAAGCGATCGCCGCGATGGGCTCGAAGGCGGCCGCGAAGGCCTTGATGCATGCCGCTGCCGTGCCGCTCGTGCCGGGTTATCACGGCGACGATCAGGATCCGCAGTTGCTGCATCGCGAAGCGGATGCGATCGGTTATCCGGTCTTGCTGAAAGCGAGCGCGGGCGGTGGCGGCAAGGGCATGCGTGTCGTCGAACGTTCGGAAGATTTCGTCGCGGCATTGGCGTCGTGCAAACGCGAAGCAGCCAGCAGTTTCGGCAACGACCGCGTGCTGATCGAAAAGTACCTGACGCGGCCGCGTCACGTGGAAGTGCAGGTGTTCGCGGACCGTCATGGCGGCGCGGTGTATCTGTTCGATCGCGACTGCTCGGTGCAGCGGCGTCATCAGAAGGTGCTGGAAGAGGCACCCGCGCCTGGCTTGTCCGCGGAAATCAAACGCGAGATGGGCGAAGCGGCCGTGGCCGCCGCGCGTGCGGTGAATTACGTCGGTGCGGGCACGGTCGAGTTCATCATGACCAGCACGGGCGAGTTCTACTTCATGGAGATGAATACGCGCCTGCAGGTCGAGCATCCGGTCACGGAAATGGTGACGGGGCAGGACCTGGTGGAATGGCAACTGCGCGTCGCCGCCGACGAACCGTTGCCGCTCACGCAGCCACAGCTCAAAATCGACGGCCATGCGATCGAGGCGCGCATCTACGCCGAGCATCCGGCGCGTGGCTTCCTGCCGTCGACGGGTACGCTCAAGCATCTGCGCATGCCCGAAGGCGTCGAATTTTCCATTGGCGAGCCGGATCGCAAAGCGCCGGTACGTATCGACAGCGGCGTGCGCGAAGGCGATACCATCACGCCGTTCTACGATCCGATGATCGCCAAGCTGATCGTGCACGGCGCGACGCGTGAAGAGGCGCTCGCACGCCTGAATCGCGCGCTGCGTGCCTGCGAAGTGGTCGGCCCGCATACCAACGTCGAGTTCCTGCAGCGCATCGTTACGAGCGAGCCGTTTGCGACCGGCGATCTCGATACGGGTTTGATCGAGCGTCATCATGATGCCTTGTTCGCGCCCGTGAAAAAGCCTTTCAAGGAAGCGCTGGCGCTCGCGTGCGCCGCGTTGCTGACGCGCGAAGGCGGCACCGCGCACGGCGCGTCGCCGTGGGATGCGCTATCGCACTGGCGCCTGAACAGCGGCTACACGCAGACGCTCGGCTGGCGCGATATCGGCGATAACAGTGACCATAACCACAACGAAAGTGGATTCACCGTCACGTTCGCACGCGACAGCGCCACGCAAACGCTCGAACACGACGGCGTGCGCGAGGACTTCACATGGTCGAACGGCACGGGCCGGCACGCATACCGCGCGACGATCGGCGATGCACGGGTCACGGGGCGCGTTTTCATCGACGGCGATACGTTCCATGTGTTCTGCCTCGGCGAGGCGCTGGCGTTCGAGTGGCAGAACCTGCTCGCGCATGCCGCGGATGCTGAAGGTGGCGAAGGCCGGTTGACCGCGCCGATGCCGGGCAAGGTGATTGCGGTGCTGGTCGAACCGGGCACGGTGGTGGAGAAGGGCACGCCGCTGATCGTGATGGAAGCGATGAAGATGGAGCACACGATCGGTGCGCCTACGGCAGGCACGGTGTCGGAAGTGCTGTATGCAGTCGGCGATCAGGTTGCCGATGGAGCGCAACTTCTGGTGCTGGATGTGGGGTAACGGCGAAGCGAGCGCGAAATAAGCGAGAAATAAGCGCGAAGCTTAAACGAGGCGCGCGTAGCCCAAAGCGCGCGCTTCGTTTTCGAGGTGTTCGATTCGTTCGTAGTCGGCAAGCGGCAACGTGGAAAAGCCCTTCAAACGCAGGTGTTTCGCGCGCTGGGGTTGCGCAAGATGCGCTGCGTTCAGCGCCTCGCGCAGCGTTTCAATTGTCGTGAGCGGCACGTTGTTGGAGGCGATCAAAGGCAATCCCGGCGATGCTGCCGTTACACCGATTTGCCGAACCTTTTGTGCCAGTTCCGGCAATTCATCGCGGACAAAAGCGAACGTCACGCAGTCGATTGCGGCGACATCCGCACGATTTTCAGCCACGGCCCGCAACGATCCGAGATGCGATCTGGTGCGCAGGACCGCGCTGAAAAAAGCTCCTTCGCGCGCAAGCGGCGCCACGGCATGGCGAAACACATTCATGCCGCTATTCGAATCGTCCTGATTGTAGGCGGCGCGCGCACCACGGCACGCCGCAAGCGAATCGAACGGCGTGTCCGTTCGCGTGACCAGCACACTCGAATAATCCGCGCCTTCGCAACCTGGCGCATCGAATCGTGGCGTTGCGACCAGCTGAACGTGGTCGTTTAAACCATGCATCAAGGGATAGCCGCAGGTTTGCGAGAGCAGTACGTTAGGGCGCCGCCAGAAGGTATGCAGTTTTTCGTCCGGCTCGACGATGCGGCAGGCCGGCGTCACCCCGCGCAAGACGTCGTCCAGGAGCGCCCGCCACGCGCCGGCAAGCGCGGGCGTCACGTTGTACATCGGCAGAGCGGCAATCCATGTCATGGACGCAATTCTGGCACATCTAATGTCTGACCATTCGGAATTCGTCGAGTCCCAGGCGCACGGGTTCGGTCTCTCTGAAGGGCCACTTGCACTCCACCACCTTCAATATTTCCAGTTGCGCGTCTTCGAACGCGACAAGCAGGTCGCGGCGCCGTTTGCTCGCCGCGCCGCAATAGGTCATGAGTGCCTCGGCGCTCACTTCGAAAACCTGTGCCCGATCGTCAAACCAGACTCGGAATGCGACGGTTGCGCATTCCGTGACACAGGGTCTGAATCCTTCATCGACATATACCGACATGGCCATCTCCCGCTGCATGCTCGAGTGGTCAGGATGACAAGCCGTAAGCTTTCGGTATGTGGGAAAACCGGCATTCGGTGTGAAAATGCCTGGTATCCGTTTTCACCTTACCGCCCGGAAACAGAACTTGTCCGCGTGGAAGCATGCGTACTCTGATTTTGCACCAGGATGCGGGAACCGTCATTCAGAGTTCTAGCGACAGACCCTGCGTTGCGGCTGCGTCGTCGGCAACCGGCCGGCCCATGCAGATGAGCGCGTGGCCTGCTTCGACCGGTGCATCGGTGGTTTCCTCGTAAGCGACGCGGCCGTTCAACACGCGCGTGGAGCAGGTGCCACACATCCCGGAGCGGCAACTCGACTGTGCCGCGATACCGCATGCCTCCGCGAATTCGAGCAGTGTGCCGTCCTTCGGTAGCCAGTGCACGGTGCGCTGCGATCGTGCGAACGTGACGGGGATGCCGAGCACATTGTTTTCCGCTACGTTTGCGGCCCCCGAGTCTCGCGTGTCCGTCTGAAGCGCAGGCGGATTGGCAGGCGTGCGTTTGACGGTTGCCGGTCCAAACGCCTCGAAACGGATTCTGTCATCGGCGACGTTGAGCGCGCGCAATCCTTCATACAGTTCGCGCATGAACGACTCGGGACCGCATAGATAGAAGTCGTAGTCGTCCAGGGGGAGTGCGCGCTTGATTTCCGCCATGTTCACTCGGCCGGGCAACGTATCGGACGGCGCGTGGGTGGCCGGGTCGGCGTGGGCGGCCAGGTCGGGGGTGCTGTCGAACAGATGCATCGAGATCGCAGGATGGCGCGCCGCGAGTTCCCGTAGGTGCGCGCTGAACGGCCGATCGGCGTCGCGTCGCGCGCCGTGGAAAAAATGCAGCGGCTTGGGCTGCTTATGCGGCTCGCGTGCCGCAATGGCGTGATGCAGCATTGCGATCATCGGCGTGATGCCGATGCCCGCGGAAATGAATACGGCGGGGCGCGGGCTGGCTGAATCGTAGGTGAATACGCCACGCGGTGTCATCGCTTCGACCTGCATGCCGGCGGCGAAGCGTTCATGCAGCCAGGCGGAGCCGGCGCCGTCGCGCTTCACGGTGATCCGGTATTGCTGCCGGTTGCTCGCGTCGGACAGCGTATAGGTGCGCGTCAGCGGTTTGTCCATGCCGTCGATTGGCACGCGGATCGGCAAGTACTGGCCGGGCTCGTACGCGGGCAATGGCGTACCGTCCGTCGACTCAAAATAGAACGAGCGGATCATGGGCGTTTCGTCGTGCACGGCGGCGATCTTGAGCTTTTTCCACGGCGATGGCGATGGCGATGCGAACGGTGCACCAGGCGAGGAGTCGAGCGATACAGCGGGTAGGGAGCCGAGTGGTGAAGCTGGCGAAGAACCGAGCAGTGAAGTCGGCGATGAACCAAGCGCTGAACCAAGCCCTGAACCCGACAGCGAACCTGACCGCGCGAACTGCGGCGCATACGCAACTTCCGACCAGCGAAACGGCAACGCCTTGCGACTGCGCCGCACTTCGGTAATGCGAAAGCGCACGAGGCGCTCGGCCAGCGGGAAGTCGGCCAGTTCCGCACCGTCCCAGACGATCTCGGCGAGAGCGGCGATATACAGCAGATCGCCGCTCGCGAAGTCGACGAACAGCAAGCCGGCGCGCGGATCGTGCAGCAGATTGCCCAATGTGTTGAAGAAACGGTTGCCGCTGAAATCGGGCGTTGTCAGGGTGGTGGCGTCATCAACGCGCACGAATCCCGGCATGCCGCCGCGATGCGAAACATCCGCGCCGCGAGCGGAGCCCGCTTCTTCGCCGACGTTCGCGCTGGCAATAAAAAAAGTGTCCGCATTGGCGAGCAATGCGCGATCCGCGTCGCTGAGCTGCGTCGCCGTCTCAACGGACGTCTGCACAGCGGTGTCGCTGCGCGCTACGAATGTCGGCGTACGGCTCTGAATATACTTCGCGCAGTTGCCGAAGCTTTGCATGACCTCGAGCACGACCGTATCGCCCTCTACCGACGACACGACGCCGTTGACGCGATTGCGCCGGCGCGTCTGCGGCTGCAGACCCAGGCCGCCGATCATCATGCCGGGCTGCCAGCGGCCGGCCAGCGGATCGCCCGGCAAAACGCCGCTGTCGATCCGCAAAGTGCGCGGGTCAGGGGACGACACGAATCCGGGTGCAGCCGCGCGCAGGGTCGCCCACGGCTGCCCGTTAGCATCGAGACCGCCGAACACCATGAAGGGCTGCACGGAGAAAAACTGCCGATGCTGATCCGGCATATAGCGGCGAATGCCGTGACGACCGCTCGACTCCGCCTCCTCGCTCACGCCTGCACGCCGCTGCACCATGCGTTCGGCGGCGTGAAACGGCGAGTCGGCAGCGTCCCAACCTCGGGGCGTGCTGGTGGCGTGTTGAGACATGGCGGGCTCGGGTTGTTGCTGCGTGCGTTGTGTCTTCGCTCAGTCGGCGAGCAGTCCCGCTTTCGTCGCGGGCATCGTAATGAAGCGCGGCAGCGCTTCGACACGACGCAGCCATGCGCGGATGTTCGGGTACGGTTCAAGCGATACGCCGCCTTCCGGCGCATGGGCGATGTAGGTATGCGCGGCGATGTCGGCAATGCTCACGTGGTCTCCTGCAGCGAAAGGTTTGCTGGCAAGCTCCGCGTCGAGCACGTCGAACAGTTTGACGGCAATTTTCTGCGCGGTTTCGAGATTGAGGGGCGCGTCGAATACCGTCACCAGCCGCGCGGCGCACGGCCCGTAAGCAATCTGGCCGGCCGCGAGCGAAAGCCACCGTTGCACCGCAGCGGCGCCGAGCGCGTCTTCCGGCAGCCATGACGGGTCGCCATAGCGTTTCGCCAGATAGACGAGGATCGCATTGGAATCGAACAGCACCGTGTCGCCGTCTTCGATTGTCGGCACCTGACCGAACGGGTTGAGCTTCAGATATTCGGGGCGGCGATTGTCGCCGGCACGCATGTCCAGCTCGACCACTTCAAAAGGCAGATCGAGCAAGGTCAGGAACAACTTGACGCGGTGTCCGTGCCCGGAGAGGAGCGTGGTGTAAAGGCGGATCGGCTGGGCGGGTTTGGCGGCAGACATCGAAAGCTCCTGAGTCGGGAAACGCCGGCAATCGCCGGCTGGAATAAGACAAGCCTACCGATCCGCAGCGCCGGGCAGAAGCCTGCTAAGCTGGAAAACATAATCAATCGAAGATGGACAATCGGCGAATGGCAGATATACGGGACGTCAATCTGAACCGCCTTGCGATTTTCGTCGCAGTGGTCGACGCGGGTTCCATGACGGCAGCGGCGGCGCGCCTCGGACTCACGAAAACCATGGTCAGCACGCATTTACAGCGGCTCGAACGCGAGATCGGCGCAGGCCTGCTCGTCCGGACGACGAGGCGGCTTAGTGTGACTGAAAGCGGGCGCGCGTTCTACGAAGCAAGTTGCAAGATCCTGCAGGCGGCCGAAGAAGCGCTATCGGCCGTGTCGGGCGAATCGGCGCCGTTGCGCGGCACCTTGCGCGTGAGTGCGCCGATCGATTACGGGTCGTTGGTGGTGGCGCCGGCGCTCGTCGAGATGCGCAGCGCGTATCCGGAGCTCGATATCGAACTCGTTTGCAACGATCACTATGTGGATCTGATCGCGGAAGGCATCGACGTCGCGATCCGGTTGGGGCAGCTTGCCGACTCGGGCTACCGGGCCGTGAAAATCGGCGGGTTCGTCAAATGGATCGTCGCGAGTCCGGCATTCATCGACACGTGGGGCAAGCCAAAGACGCCGGCTGCGCTCGCCGCTCTGCCGCATGTCGCATTGTCGGTTCTGCCGCACCCGTTGACGCTCGAACTGCAGCGTGAGAAAGGCGCAAAACAAAGCGTACGGTGCGAAAACGCGATGCTGGTGAACGCGGCCGATGCAGCCCGCGCAGCGACGCTCGCAGGCGGCGGCTTCGGCTTGCTGACGGATTTTTCGATTTCGGCGGACGTGGCGGCAGGCCGGCTGGTCCGGTTGTTGCCCGCCTGGGCCGGCAAGCCCAAGGGCATCTACGCGGTGTTTCCGCCTACCCGTTATCCGACGGCAAAGGTGCGCGCGTTGATCGACGTGATCAGAAGAAGGCTTGAGCCGCAGGTGTTCGGCTAGCGCTGAGCACATTTTCGCTTTCTGGATGTAAGGCGTGACGTATCGGGATCGCACGAACCGTCTCGCCCGTCCGGTAAAGCTTCGATAGGCCTCTTCGATTGCCCCTTTTCCCCACGAACCGGCCTCTGCCCAGCACGCCGGTTCGTGCGATTCCGATACGTCACCGTGCGAATCCTAAAGCACGCCCGGACGAGCCGCGACACCATGGTCGAAGTCAACCCGAGGCCGCCGGCACACGTGCCTGCATGCCTCGCCGCCACCGGGAGGCAGCATGACCACCGCAGCAGACTACCTGGTCGACGCCCTGACGCACGTCGGCGTGAAGCGCATTTATGGCGTCGTCGGCGACTCGCTGAATGGCATCTCCGATTCGCTCAGGCGTTCCGGCGAAATCGACTGGATCCACGTGCGGCACGAGGAAGGCGCAGCCTTCGCGGCCGGTGCGGAAGCGCATCTCACCGGTCAACTGGCGGTATGCGCGGGCAGTTGCGGGCCGGGCAACCTGCACCTGATCAACGGGCTGTTCGATTGCCATCGCAGCGGTGTGCCCGTGCTCGCGATCGCCGCGCACATTCCCAGCTCCGAGATCGGCATCGATTACTTTCAGGCGACGCATCCGGAAATCCTGTTCAAGGAGTGCAGCCATTACGTGGAACTCGTGTCCCACGTCGACCAGTTGCCGCAGATCCTGACCCGCGCAATGCGCGCCGCGGTCGGGCGGCGCGGCGTGGCGGTCGTCGTGATTCCGGGCGACGTCGCGCTGTCGCCGACTACGGCCAAGGTCGCGCCGTGGCTGGTGCCGTCGGCGCCGCCCGTGCTGCGTCCCGCCGACGAAGATATCGCGCGCCTCGCGGACGTGCTGCACGCGGCATCGCGCGTGACGCTGATGTGCGGCGCGGGTTGCGCGGGCGCGCACGACGAAGTGGTCGAGCTCGCGAAGCGCCTGAAGGCGCCGATCGTGCACTCGCTGCGCGGCAAGGAGCACATCGAACATGACAACCCGTACGACGTCGGCATGACGGGCATGGTGGGATTCGCGTCGGGCTACGCCGCGATGAAGGCGTGCGACATGCTGCTGCTGCTCGGCACCGATTTTCCTTACCGGCAGTTCTATCCGGAAGACGCCACGATCGCGCAGATCGACGTGCGCCCCGAAGCGCTCGGCAACCGCTGTTCGCTGGATATCGGCCTTGTCGGCACGGTCAAGGACACGCTCGCCGCGCTGCTGCCTATCCTCAAGGAAAAGACCGATTCATCGCACCTCGACAGCGCGCTCGCGCATTACCAGAAGGCGCGTAAGGATCTCGACTCGCTTGCCGAGAGCAATCCGTCGAGCACGACGATCCATCCGCAGTATGTGACGCGGCTCGTGAGCCAGCTCGCGGCCGACGACGCGATCTTCACCTGCGACGTCGGCACGCCGATCGCCTGGACGGCGCGTTATCTGAAGCTGAACGGCCGGCGCCGGCTGATCGGTTCGTTCAATCACGGCTCGATGGCGAACGCGATGCTGCATTCGATCGGCGCTCAGGCCGCGTATCCCGGCCGCCAGGTAATCTCGATGTCCGGCGACGGCGGCTTCACGATGATGATGGGCGACTTCATCACGCTGGTTCAGGCGAAGCTGCCGGTGAAGGTGATCGTACTGAACAACGGCACGCTCGGCTTCGTGGAGATCGAAATGCGCGCGTCGGGCTTCGTCGATACCGGCACCGACCTCGTCAATCCGAACTTCGCGCGCATGGCCGAAGCGATGGGCGTGAAGGGCATTCGCGTCGAGAAGCCGCAGGAACTCGAAGGTGCGATCGCGGCAGCGCTCGCTCACGACGGGCCCGCGCTCGTCGACGTGGTCAGCGCGCGTCAGGAGCTGATCATGCCGCCGAAGACCACCGTCGACGAAGCCTGGCATTTCGGCCTCTTCATGATGAAGGCGGTGATGGACGGCCGTGGCGGCGAGTTGATCGATCTTGCGAAAGTGAACCTGACGCGCTGAACCGCGGTATCCGGGAATGTCTAGTGCGCCCGGATCGCGCGCGTTGCTGACCTGTAATGCTTCATTGCCTGCCATCAGGGAGAGACGGCGATGTGGAGTGGTGTGCGCCATAGGCGCCATGCGTGGACGCTTCCGATGTCGTGCGCGACGTTGACGCTGACTGGCTGTAGCGACGCGCCGTCGATCGGCGTGCTGGGCGCGTATTTTCCGGACTGGCTGTTCTGCATTGTGGGCGGCGTGCTGCTGGTCGCGTGTGTGCACGTGCTGCTGTCGAAGAGCGGCCGCGGCGCCTGGCTCACGCCGCCCGCGATCGTCTACCCGGCGCTGACGGTGCTGTTTTCGATCGCGCTGTGGGTAGCAGGCTTCAACCTTTAACTTCTGATCGACCGTGACACCATGACCGCTGCTCAAAGCACGGACGCAGGCAAGCAGCGTCCGCGAACCTGGCCCGCCATCCTGTTGATCGTGCTGGCCGTGATCGCGATTATCGCCGTGATCTGGCGCGTGGATACCGCGCCGCGCACCGACGACGCCTATGCGTACGCCGACACGATCGGCGTCTCGCCCGAAGTCAGCGGCAAGATCGTCACGCTCGCGGTGCGCAACAACCAGGCGGTGAAGCAGGGCGATCTGCTGTTCGAGATCGACCCGCGCCCCTATCAGTTCGCGTTGCAGCGCGCGCAGGCGGCGCTCGCGCAACTCGATGCGCAGATTCCACTGACGCAGCGCACCGTCAACGCGCAAGTCTTCAACGCTGACGCCGCGAAGTCGTCAGTCGTGCGCGCGCAGACCGCCGCGAAGCAGGCGGGAGACACGCTGGCGAGAATGGAGCCGCTGATCGGCAAGGGCTACATTTCCGCCGACGATCTGGACCGCGCGCGCACCGCGTACCGCGCCGCGCAGGCGGAGCTCGCGGCCGCGCAGGCCCAGGCGCGCCAGGCGGAGGCAGGCGTCAGCAGCGTCGCCGCGCTGGTCGCGCAGCGCGCCGTGCTGACGGCCGAAATCTCGACGGCGCAACTCAACCTGGAATATGCGACTGTGCGCGCGCCGTTCGACGGCCGCGTCGTCGAGTTGCGCACGTCGGTCGGGCAATTCGTGTCCGCGCAAAAGCCGGTCTTCACGCTGATCGATACGCGGCACTGGTACGTGATCGCCAATCTGCGCGAGAACGAGCTCGGCAACATCCGGCCCGGCACTCGCGCGACCGTTTACCTGATGAGCAATACCGGCATCCGTTTCAGCGGGTCGGTCGATTCGGTCGGGTTCGGCGTCGATCCGCAAGATGGCGGTAGCACCGCGAACGGTCTGCCGAATATTCAGCGCAGCATCAATTGGGTGCACGTTGCACAGCGCTTTCCTGTGAAGATCCTGGTCGATCATCCCGATCCGCAGTTGTTCCGGATCGGCACGTCCGCTGTCGCCGTGCTGCAGCCCGAACGTCGTGACAACAATCGTGACAATCGCGCGACGTCCAATGGAGCGCCGTCATGAGCGGGCTCGACGGCGTCGGGCGCCGTCTCGCTTGGCCGCGGCCGCTCGAACAACTGGCGGGCTTCCTGCGTTCGGAGCTTGGCGGGTTTCCGGGGCGCGCCAACGTGGCCATGCGCAGCGTACTCGGCTGCGCGATCGCGATTGTCGTGTCGATGACCTTGCAGGTGCCGGAGCTGGCGTTGTCGCTGATCGCGGTGTTCTTCGTCACGCAGTCGAACATCGTGCTGACCCGCCTCGTCGCATTGTTGGCCGTGATCGGCACGACCTGCGCGATCGCCTGCATCATCGGCGTCTACAAGCTGACGTTCGACTACCCGCTGCTGCGCATCGTCATCGCAAGCGCCATTTTTTTCTGCAGCGCTTATCTGATGCGGGCCGTGGCGAAACTGGGGCTGGTGTTCTTTCTCGTCTCGCTGATCGTGATTTACGCGCAGACCTTCGTCGATCAGACCGATAACGCGGAAGCGCTGGTGCGTAACTGTCTGTGGGTGTGGGTGGCGGTCAACTACCCGATTGTCCTGTCGCTGATCATCAACACGCTGTTTCTGCCGGCCGAACCGGAGCAGCAGTTGCGCGCCGCCATGCAACGGCAGCTTGCGACGGCACGTGCGCGGCTTGCTGTGATGATCGACGCGAATGCGCCGGCCGCGCACATCGGCCCGCTCGATCTCGAGCGCGGCGCCCTGGCGTTGCAGAAGCTGTTGCGCTTTTCGACCATGCGTCACCACTACAGCGAGGAAGATGCCTCGGCGTGGCTGGCCTGCGTGACCGTGGTGTCGCGCATCTTCGAAGCTGCGGCGGTGCTGCCTGAGCATGCGGCCGCGCGCGACGCCGGGCAGATCGACGCCATCCGCGTGGTGCAGGACGAACTCGTTTCGCTCGATCACGCGATTGGCGACAACGCGCAATGGCGGCATTGGGGCGCATCGCGTCAGGCGTCGGTGTCGACCGCCATACCCGCGCTCGACGCGATACAACGCGCGCTCAACGTGTTCTCCGAGGCCACGCGGCGTGCCGTCGCGCCGACGCCGGAAGATGCGGCCGCAGGCAGTGCAGCGGATAAGAGGGAAAAAGCGGAAAAAGCGGAAAAAGCGGAAAAAGCGGAGCAGGCGGCGGAAGCGGAAAAAGCGGAGAAAGCGGAGTCGGCGACGAAAGCGGCGAAAGCGGCGGCGCGTCCCGCGCAGCCCGAACCGGACGTCTTCGCGAATCCGCGTTACGCGCGCTTCGCGCTGCGTACGCTGTTCTCGGTGCTGATCTGCTACGTGTTCTACAACGCGGTGAACTGGCCGGGTATCCACACGATCATGCTGACGTGTCTCGTGGTCGCGCTGCCGAGCCTCGGCGCATCGAGCCGCCAGGGCGTGCTGCGGATCAGCGGTGCGCTGATCGGCACTGCACTGGCGCTGTTCATGGTTGCGTTCGTGATTCCTCAACTGGAAAGCGTGACGGGGCTGCTGCTGATGAGCCTGCCCGTGATCGCGCTCGGCGCCTGGGTGGCGGCGGGTTCCGAACGGATCAGCTATGCAGGAATCCAGATCATGTTTACGTTTTCGCTGGCCTTGCTCGAATCGTTCTCGCCGCCGTCGGATCTCACCGAGATCCGCGACCGGATCGTCGGCATCGTCCTGGGTGTCGGCGTCGCCACCTTCATCCAGATGTCGCTGTGGCCGGAACGCGAATCGGATGGCCTGCGTGCACAACTGACGTCGATCTTGCGCAAGATCGCGGCGCTGGCGCGTATCGAGGCGAAGGCGGTGCAGAGCGGCCCGAGCGCGGCGGATGCTGCAGCGGTGGTTGACGCGTGGGCCATGGTCGCCGATTGTGAAATGGCGCTCGCGCGCGTCGCGCTCGAACCCGACTGGCGCGAGGGAGAGACGACACGTATTACGCTGCTGTCGCAGACGGTGCTTGCGCAGAGCCGCGCGCTGCTTGTCGCGCTCGAAGCGTTTCACCATGAGGCGATGATCGATGCGTCGGCAGGCACGCCGATGGAGCGCGCAGTGAAGTTTCAGTCGGATGTGGCGGACGCGCTGGAGCGATACGCGTCACAGCTCGCGGCCGAGCCACCGGCCGCGATGATGCCGGCACGGCTCGACCTGAGCGGATTGCGCGCCGCGCTGCCGCCGGCAGGGGCGGCGGAGACGGCAGCCGGGCAAACGCTGGAGCGGCTCGCGCAACGCATTGACGCCGCGCTTGCCGGGTTGCCACGCTGGTCGCCCGATGAACGTGCATCCGGCGATTTCGCGAGTGCGGGGTGATCGGCGATGACGCACTTCGCTTGCATCCTGCGCCGCGTGCTGCGCTTAACGTGCTTACTGGGCTTACCGGGCTTACTTAGCCGGTGGCGCCTGACGCGCACGCCGGCCGTACGACTGGCCACGCGGCCAGTCAATCTATTGGGCACACAACCCGGCGCACAGCCAGCCATCCACTTGGGCACACGTCCAGCCACACGACAGATTGACCTCCGCCTCGCGTCGCTCGCATTGCCGTTGCTCACCTTGTGCGTCACCTCATGCGCGATCATTCACCACGACAGTCCACCCGACGCGATGATCGCGCCGCAGCAGATCCGCCTCGCTGACGACATCCATCTCGCGAACGAAGGCTGGCCGTCGGCGCGCTGGTGGGAGCAGTATCACGATCCGCAGCTCGATTCGCTCGTCGGGCTGGCGCTCGCTCATGCGCCGACGCTCGCCATTGCGCGCGAGCATGTCTCGCAGGCCCACGCGCAGGTCGAGCTGATCCGCGCCGGGGCCGGTCTGCAGATGTCCGCACTGGCGGAAGCCGATCGCGAACATGTCTCGGGGCACGGTTTCCTCAGCGCGTATGCGTCGCACGACCCGGCAATCGGCGCGTATGGACCCTGGTATTGGACCGGCCTGGTGGGCGTCGCCGCGCACTATGACATCGACATCTGGGGCAAGCAACGCGACCTGGTGCGCGCGGCGATTGGCGAGCAGAACGCGCAGCGCGCGGAGGAGGCGCAGGCCGAACTCGAACTGTCGGCCGGCGTCGCGCAGCTCTACTACAGCATCCAGATCACCTACGCGAGTCTCGACCTGCTGCGGCAGCTTCGCGACGTGCGCGCGTTCGAGCTCGACACCCGATCGGCGCGGCACGGGCGCGGCCTCGAAGCGCTGACTCAAACCGCCGACGCGCGTGCGCAGTTGCTCGCGATCGACCAGCAGATCGCATCGAGCGAACAACAGATCGTCCACGCGCGCGAGGCGCTGCGTGCGCTGGCGGGCGTCGGTCCCGACGATCTTCCGGCAATCGCGCCGACGCCGTTGCCAATGCCGTCGGGTTCGCTGCCGTCGACGTTGTCGTATGAATTGCTCGCCCGGCGTCCGGATCTGCAGGCCATGCGCTGGCTGGTCCAGGCGTCGTTCGATCGGATCGATGCGTCGAAGGCCGCGTTCTATCCGAGCTTCGACATCACCGCGTTCTTCGGTTTCAACGCGCTGCGAATGCGCGACCTGTTCCTGCATTCCAGCCAGCAGATCAACCTCATTCCCGGCCTCACGCTGCCGATCTTCGACGGCGGCCGCCTGAACGCGAACCTGCACGGTGCGCGCGCGGCCAGCAACACGCTGATCGAACAGTACGACCAGGCGGTGCTCGACGCGGTACGCGACGTCGCACAGAGCGGCAGCGAGATCGGCGACCTCGATCATCGCGTGCATCTGCAGCGTGACCGGATCGACGCGTTGAGCTTCGCGAGCGACAGTGCGGAGGCGAGTTACAAGACCGGGCTGAGCGACCGGATGACCGCGATGCAGGCGAAGGCGCCGGTGATCGCCGGGCGCCTCGAACTCGTGCAACTTACCGGGGACGAGATCGAGGCTGGGATTGTATTGACCCGCGCGCTCGGTGGCGGCTATCGCAGCGACGACCTGCCGGGGCAGTCGGCCAGCACGAACAAGCCCTAGGCGGCGAGCAGGCCGGCTTCTTGCTGCTGCCGGTTGCCCGCGCGAGCGTGTCGACCCTCTGCTCGGGGATGGATCGCCATGCCTGCGATGCTCAAGCGACCACCAGCGCGGCTGCGACTGCCAGCGCGATCGTCAGCGCGACCACCAGCGTGACCGCGACCGCCAACGCGACCGATGACCCGTCTGCCATGGAGCCAGGTCATGAAGAATCATGATGCTTCGGGAATCCGCACTCCACGTCGGGCAATGCCGCCGTGCCACCCGGAGCAGTCGATCCGTCGAGGCGGCTCATGACTGAGGATATCGATCTGATCGAGCTCACCGCCGAAATCGTGGCGAGTTTCGTGTCGTGCAATCCGTTGCCGGCGGCCGACCTGCCGGCGTTCATCTGGAGCACCTACACCGCGCTGGCCGCATTGCGCACGGCGTCGATACCGGCCGTGCGGCCGCGGGCGGCCGTGCCGATCGAGGAATCGGTGCGCGACGACTATCTCGTCTGTCTCGAAGACGGACGCAAGCTGAAGTCGCTCAAGCGCTACCTGCAGCGCCACTTCGCGATGACCCCCGACGAATACCGCGCGAAGTGGGGCCTGCCCGCCGACTACCCGATGGTCGCGCCGGCCTATTCCGCGCTGCGCTCGTCGATTGCGAAGCGCCATCCCGCGGGCGCAATCAAGCCGCGCCGCGGCGCCTGAGATCGCACGAACGAGGGATGCCGTTCCCGTCGCGCTCACCCGATAAGGGGATGTCGCGCCGCCGCCAGACTGCGCAAGATAGGGGCCGTCGACTTACGCCCCGCGGAGGCGCACATGTTTATGCAAACACTGAATGCAGCGTGCGGCAACGAAGCGGCAGATTGTGCCGCCGACAGCGGGACCGCGCTCGAGGAGGCCGAACCGCTTGCCGGCGCGTCCCATCGGCTCCACGCAGACAGTGTCTGCGATGCGATCGTCGCGCGCCTCGTGGCGCGGGCCGCCGAGCAAACGCGGCCGTCCGCGCGGCGCGCGGCGTCGCTGCCGAGATGGCGTTTGCGGCGCGCGCTCGACTTTATCGAAGCGAATCTCGCGCAGCCGATCGGACTGGCCGATGTCGCCGCCAGCACCGGACTCACCCGCATGCATTTCGCCGCGCAGTTCCGTTCGGCGACCGGCTACTCGCCGCACGCGTATTTGCTGCGGCGCAGGATCGAACATGCCCAGATGCTGCTGCGCTCGTCGGGGCTAGGCGTGCTCGACGTCGCGCTCAGTTGCGGCTTCGGGTCGCATGCGCACTTTACGACTGTCTTCGGGCGGATGGTCGGCGAGCCGCCCAATAGCTGGCGGACCCGCATGCGCGACGAGGAACCGTTCATTGAGCCGGTCGCAGCGATCGACCCGCGCCGTGGCGACACCGGAGCGTGATCATGCAGACCGATCTGGCGGATGATGCATGCTGGTGCGCCGCGTTGCGCCTGCTCGACGGAGGCTCGTGGGAGGGGGCCGCGAGCCGGCTGACGCCTGGCGTCGAAGCAGCAAAGGTGCGGGCGGCGCAAACCGACGCGTGCCGCGAATGCGTGGTGCGCGTGCTCGATCGCGTTTCGACGAAGGTCGTGGTCGTGTACTGGTGCGATGCAACGTCCTGCCGCTACGGCGATCAGTTATGGCGGGTGGGCGTCTCGCGGCGGCGCGGTCGTTGCGCGTTGTCGGGCGCGCCGATCAAGGCCGGCGACGCGGTCTACCGTCCACGGCAGGGGCGGCCGAGGCCCGTCAACGCGGCCGCGATGATGCTGGCCTCGGAGGTCGAGCGCGTGTCACCTGGTTGATCGTTGTCCGCATTACAAACCCCGGTATTGATCGCTTTCGTTTCGGTTGCAGTCCAGGCAATACCGGACAACGACCCATCCTTTACCAAAAAAGAACCGAATCATCACGCTTTTCCGGACGGTCATGTCTAGTCTGGACGGTATTGTGTTCGTCCAGCGATTGTGACGATCGGATGTCCGACGGAGCGAGAAATGAACGAGGCATTTGTCCGCGAAATTCATCAGGAAGCGGGGCATCTTCAGCCCCGCGCGGTGCCGGCGCGAGGGCAGTCCGAAGCGCTCGTGACGCGGGCGCTTCATGTCGTGCCGCCCGCGCGGGTGTCCGCCGAGGAAGTTCAGTCGTTGGCGCGCGTCGGCCGGGAACGGCCTGCGGTGAGTGTAGCGCGCCCCCATCCGGATCTTGCGCGCGCGTGGCAGATGGTGATCCGCGGCGAGGCCGCCGAAGCGCTGCTGAGCGCGCAGCGGGCCGAAGGGCAGGTCGGTTTGCTGACGGGCCCGGTTGCGCTTGCGGTGCGTTGCGAGATCGCGGCGGTGCGGGCCGCGTCGCTCATGCTGCAGGACGACGCGGGGGCCGCATTGGCCGCCGCGCTTTCCGCGCTGCGGTTCGGCACCGCAACGCCCACCGCGCACGTCGCGCTGACGGTGTGCCGCGGCGCTTACTTGCGCCTGGGCGACCCCGAGAGTTTCCACGCGGTGGAACGCCGCGCGCCGGACGGGCGGCCGGGCCGGCTGCGCGCGATCGCCGCAATGCTCGACCTTGCGCTCGATGCCGCGATCGAATTCGGTCAGATGCATTTCAATGCCGCGCGCCTGCTGGCCGACGACGCGCTCGCTATCGCGCGCCGTTTCGGGGCCGGTCCGGCGGCAATCGACGCGCTGCCTGCCTGCGTGATGGCGCAAGTGCTGTACGAGGAAGGCCGCGTCGACGAGAGCGAGGCATTGGTCGCGGCACGGCTGCCGGGAATCCGCCAGGGCGGTACGATCGAAGGCGCGGTGCGCGCTTACGGACTGCTTGCGCGCATCGCGGCCAACCGGCAGCAACCGGGGCAGGCGCTCCTGTTGCTGGCCGAGGCGGACGCGCTCGGGATCAAGCGCAACTGGCCGCGCTTGCGCGCCGCCAGCGTCGCGCAGCAGGTCGAGCTGCTCGTCGCCGCGGATCGCCTCGACCAGGCGGCGCTCTGCGCACAACGGCTCGCCGTGCTGGCCGGGCAATGCGGCGCGGCCAGCAGCAGCGCGCGCTTCGAGATCGCGCGCTACCACGTGCTCACCCAGGCGCGGCTTGCGCTCGCCCAGACGCATTCACAAACATGTGCTCCCGCGTTCCCTCAGGCGCCCATCGAGATATCCGCCGCGGTCGATCTCGCAGCGCTGCGGCAGCTCCATTGCGATACCGTTCTAAGGCGCGATCGATACGGCGCGGTGACGATCATGCTGTTGCTGATCGAAGCGTTGCTGGTCGCCGGTCTGCGCGATGACGCGGTCGAGGCGCTTGTCACGCTGCTGAAGCAGGCGGCTTCGGCGGGGCTGCAGCAGACGCTCGTCGACTGCAGCGAGCGCGTGGCGAAACTGATCGACGGGGTGGTGCGCGGGTCGATCGTGCCGGCCGGCGACGTCCGCGAACTGCTTCCCTACGCAGGCGCCTTAATGTCGCGACGCCGGCGTGGCGTCGCCCATGCGCAACCGGCGTGCGATACGGCGCGGGACCTCGCAGGGTCGGTGGCCGCCATGGGCCTCAGCGAGCGCGAACGCGTGATCATCGGACTGATGGGGCGTGGACTGACCAACAAGCAAATTGCGATCCGGCTGTGCATCGCGCCCGAGACAGTGAAGTCGCACGCCAAGCATCTGTATTCGAAGCTCTCGGTGAGGAACCGGATCGAAGCGGTGACGCTGGCGAGCCGCCTGGGTCTCGTCCGGCTATCCGGATGCGGGCATGCCGGCGATTAACCCGCTTCGAGAGTGGAGCATCCCTTTGCACAATCAGGACCAGAAAATCACCCTTCCGAACCGCGAACACCTTACCCTGACGGGAAAAATGTGCGTCTCGTCCCGGCAGGCGGACGCGTGTGTTCTTCAGAGGGTTGGATAAAGGCGTGAGGAGCAAGGTTGACATGAAGGCTCATTCGAGCAGCTTATCGTCGGTCAGTTTTGAAGGCTTTCGTCTGGATACGGTGAACGAATGTCTCTGGCGGCTGGATGCCTCCGGCACGACAACCGGGCGGATCGACCTGACGCGCAAGACCTTCGGCGTGTTGCGGTTTCTGATCGAGAATCGCGGTGCGCTGATTACCCATGACGCGCTGCTCGAAGCCGTGTGGCCCGATGTGCACGTGCAGCCCGAAGTCGTGAAGAGCCACATACAGATGATCCGGGCGCGGCTCGGCGATAGCGCGCAGCGCCCTCGCTACATCGAAACATTGCGCGGACGCGGCTATCGTTTCGTCGCGCCCGTCGAGAGCGCTGCAAAGGAGCCGGTGCCGGCCGTCAGCGAGCAGGGTTTCGGCCGCTTTGCCGGACGCACGAGCGAACTGCAGCAGCTGCGTGTCGCCATGGACCAGGCCCGCTCTGGAAACGCTCAGATCGTGGTGGTTACCGGTGAACCGGGCATCGGCAAAACAGCGTTGCTCAGGCAGTTCGTTGCCGCCCAACGGTTCGAACGTGACGATGCGTGGGTTGCCGAAGGGCATTGCGTCGAAGGCTATGGCGGCACGGAGCCGTTCTATCCGGTTCTGCAGGCGCTCGGCCAGCTTTGCCAGGGAAGCGGCGGCAGCGAAGTCGTGAAAGCGCTGGTGACGCTGGCGCCCACGTGGGCATGGCAGCTCCCCGGTCAGGTGGCGAGTCAGGTACGCGAGTCCCTGCACCGGCAGCTTCCTGGCGCGTCGCGCGAACGCATGCTGCGGGAGATCCGGGGCTTGCTGAGCGCTCTGACGCAGACGCAACCGCTGCTTCTGATCTTCGAAGACCTTCATTGGGCCGACTTCTCAAGCATCGATTTTCTGGCGGCACTGGCGCGCCAGCCCGGCGCGCTGCGTCTGATGGTTGTTGTCACTTACCGGCCGGACGAGGCGGTGCTGACCGAACATCCCATCGAGCAACTGCACCACGAGCTGGCGCTAAGGGGCCTATGCCGCGAGCTGACGCTGGGTCCGTTGCCGCGCGATGCGGTGGTGGCGTGGCTGACCGACCGCGATCACACCGACCCTGCCGAAGAAGAACTGTCTTATCTCATCGCGCAGCGTTGCGGCGGCAATCCGCTGTTTATGCGGGCGACCCTTGCCGATCTCGTGGAGCGCAACATGCTCCGCAAGACGGCGACGGGCTGGCGGCCGCTGGCGCCGCTCGCGGCGATCGGCGCGGCGGCGCCACATACGATCACCCGGACGCTCGAAGACAGAATCCGGCGCCTCGGCGCCGACGAGCGGAATCTGCTTGAAGCCGCCAGCGTGGCGGGGCTCTCTTTTTCATCGGCGACCGTGGCCGAGGCCGCGGGTCTGTCGGCGGAACAGTTCGACGATCTGTGCGAGGCTCTGGCACGCACCCAACGCTTTATTCAACGTAGCGGAGTGAAGCGCTTACCTGACGGAAGCGCGGCGGCGATGTTCTGTTTCGACCATGCTCTCGTTCGTCACGCATTCTATGGACGCCAAGGGCTGACTCGCCGCTCCCGTTTGCATCGGCAAATCGCGGAACGGCTCGAAGCCCTCTATGCTCGCGATCAGCGCGCGGAGGTGGCTGACGAACTCGGCCATCATTTCGCCGACGCGCAAGACTGGCTCAAGGCGATCGACTATCTCCGCATTGCGCTGCAAACCGCGAAGGTTCGCTTTGCGTATCGCGAGGCGCAGTCGATTCTCGACTTTGCCGCTTCGCTCACCACCAGGTTGCCGGCCGATTTGCGTCCGCTGAAAAGCTTTGAGTTTGCCGAGGCGCGCGCGTCGCTTTACGCGGCAGCCCATGATCCGCGCGCCGAGGCCGCCTGGATCGAACTGGACGAGCAGGCGCGCGCGATTGGCCGGCTCGATGCGCAATTGCGCGCCATGCTCGGCCTCGCTTACGTGTTTAGCTGGAGCGACAGACAACGTTGCATCGAGATGCTAAACGAAGCGCTGGCGCTCAGCGCATCGCATCCCGACTTGCGCGTCAGTGCGCTGGTGCGCGTGAGTGCCTACGTACGCCGTATCTGGACCGATGGCTGGTCGCATGCCGACCTGACCGAGTGCGAGACGGCGATGCGGGCGCTGCGCGAGACAGGGGATCCCTTGCTGATCGCCCGCGCGAATATGGAACACAGCATGCTGTGCATCATTTCCACCCGGTATCGCGAAGCGCTCGGCACGGTGCGGGCGAATTACCAGATTCTCTTTGAGCATGCGGTGGAGCATCCGGGCTTCGACCTCGCGCGGGCGACGTGGATGCTCCGGCTGGGTACGGCGTGGGCCCAGCTTTTCCTTGGCGAGTTAGGCCGGTCGACGGAATCGTTTGCCCAGGGTATGGCTTCATTCCACGAGAACGGCGACTATTTTGCGGCCCGCACGCTCGAGGTCTATCGAGGCTGGTTGCTCGTCCATACGATGGACTACGAGTCGATCATTGAAATGTACGAACGCTTCGTGCCGGCTTCGAACTCGTCCGATCAGGTGGTGGAGCCCGACTCAGGCGCATTGCTGCCCGTGCAACACCGTGCGTGCATCGTGCTCGCGGGCCTCGCGTATATCGGATTGGAGGACGGCGCACGCGCCTTGTCGCTGTTCGCTGAAGCACAACGTCAGATGGACGCCACGCCGATCATGTTCGACTGGTATTGGCGGCTGGCAATCGAATGGGGTACCGCCGAGGCCGCGATGATGGCGGGCGACCATCACACCGCGAGATCTCACGCCCAGGCGTTCCTCAGGCTCGCCCTCGCTACCGAAGACCGCACATGGCAGGCACTCGCCTGGGAAGTCGTTGCGCGAGTGGCGCTTGCGAGTGGCGATCCGGTTATGGCACACGAGCATATCAACGCGGCGTTCGCGGTCACGGAAGGCTTCGAAACGCCGCTGGTGGACTGGCGGCTTCATCGCACGGCAACGGCGATTCACGAGGCTCACGGCGACGCCGAACAGGCCGATGTGCAACAGCGCCATTTCAGGTCGACGCTCGAGCGGCTGTCGAATTCCTTGCCGCGTGGCGGTCAGATCGGCCAGCGCCTGCTCGCTCTTTCAGCAAGCTGACACGTGCTTCAAGCGTGAGGCACGAGGCATGAAGCATGAAGCGTCAGGCATGAAGCACGAGAGGCGGGGGAGCCGTGATTGCACCGATCCCCCCGCAGGGTGATATCGGCCGGGAAGGTGTCGATGCAAGATAAGTGAATCCCCACCGATGAAATCAGCGCGACCAGAAGTAACGAACGCCGGTCGCGCGGTTCATATCGGCAGCGGATCATTTAATGCATGGAGCACTTTCAGGAGAGCCGATATGAGCAGGAAAGTTGCCGAAATCATTGTGGATACGCTCGCCTCGGCGGGCGTCAAACATTGCTACGGTATCGTAGGCGACACGCTGAATCTCATTGCTCATCACATCAATGAGAGCGACATCGAGTGGGTCCATGTGCGTCATGAGGAGGCGGGGGCATTCGCCGCCGAAGCCGAAGCCATGTTGACCGGCAATCTCACGGCCGTGGCGGGAAGCTGCGGCCCCGGCAGCCTTCACTTTATCAACGGCCTCGTGGATGCCAACCGCAATCGGGCGCCGGTTATCCTGATCGCGACCCAGGTGGCGAGCGAGGAACTCGGCTTCAACTTTCCGCAGGAAGTCGACTTCAAGGCGATCTACGGATCGTGCAGCGTGTTCTGCGACATGATCATTACGCCGGAGCAGGCGCGGCGCAAAACCGTGATTGCCTGTCAGACCGCGATTGCAAAAGGTGGCGTCGCCGTGCTGATCGTTCCGGTCGACATCGCCCATGCTGACGCTAGCGATAACGTCCCGTATTCGGTCCACACGAACGTGCCGGTGGTCCGGCCGAGTGACGCGGACCTCGACCGTGTCGCCGACATCCTCAATTCGGGTGAGAAGATTGCGATCTACGGTGGCTCCGGATGCCGTGGCGCGCACGCGGAAATCATGGCGGTTGCCGAGCGGCTCAAGGCGCCCATTGCGCACACGTCCCGCGCCAAAGACGCGCTGGAACACGACAACCCGTACAACGTCGGCATGACCGGCATTATCGGCGGCGAAGCAGGCTATCTGGCCGTGTCCGAATGCGAGACCTTGCTGCTGCTGGGCGCGGATTTCGCATGGCGGCAGTTCTATCCGGACAAAGCCAAAATCGTTCAGATCGACATGGCGCCCGATCATCTCGGCCGCCGGCATCCGGTCACGCTGGGCCTGGTTGGCGATATCAAGTCGACGATGGAGGCGTTGCTGCCGCGCCTTAAACCGCGTACGTCGACCGAGTTCCGCGACAAGCTCGTCGAACGGCATGCCCGCGCGGTGGAAACTCATCGGTCGAAGGCGGTTGCGTCCAACCGCGGAACGATTCCGCCCATCTATCTGACCGAACTGCTCAACCGGCACGCAGCGAGCGATGCGCTCTTCTGCGCCGACGATGGCACGCCGACGGTCTGGCTTTATCGCCATATCGACACGAATGGAAAACGCCGGGTGTTTTCGAGTCTGCTGCACGGCACGATGGCGGCGGCCCTGCCGATGTCAATGGGTCTGCAGAAGTGCCAGCCTGGACGCCAGGTGATTTCCATGTCCGGCGACGGTGGCCTCGCCATGCTGTTCGGCGAACTCATGACGGTCGTGCAGGAGAAGCTGCCCGTTAAGGTGGTGGTGTTCGACAACGGCAAGTTGGGATTTATCGACATCGAGCAGAAGTCCGAAGGCATGCTCCCGCTTTATACGGGTCTGCAAAATCCGGACTTCGGCAAAGTTGCCGAGGCGATCGGCTTGTGGGGACGCACGGTATCGAAAGCCGATGAGCTCGAAGAGGCCGTCATCGCATGGTTGAACGAGCCGGGCCCCGCGCTGCTGAACGTCAAGGTCGACACGATGACGCTCGTGATGCCGCCCAAGATCGAGTGGGGTGCTGCGTACGGCATGGTTCTGTATTCAGCGAAAGCCATGCTGCAGGGGCAGTCCGCCGACGTGTTCGCGATGATCCGCGAAAACTTGTAGGACGTGCTGGGGCAGGGGCGGCGGTGGATCGATCACCGCCTTTACGATCGCGCGGAACCGAGGGACCGGTGTGCGCGAAGCGTCCTCATGTCCTTGTGTGGCCCTTGCCTGGCCCCGGTTTGGCTGTCTTGCACTGGCAGGAGTAGACTCGCCGGGGTTGCTCCGTGATACCACGCCGATTGTCGTCTTGCGCCGACGCGTGCGCGTGAACAGGAGGAGTCGACAATACAGTTAGAGTGGCGTCGGGGAATTTGAAAATGCGTTTGTCAAAGGTTGATCTGAATCTCTTCGTTGTATTCGAAGCCGTCTACCGGACACGAAACCTGACGCGCGCAGCGGAGATGCTGTTCATCACTCAGCCTGCTGTCAGCAATGCATTGGCGCGGATGCGCAAAACCTTCGACGATCAACTGTTTGTGAGCACGTCGGCCGGCATGATGCCGACTCCCGTTTCGGAAAACATCATCGGCCAGGTTCGCGAGGCGCTGCAGTTGCTCGACTCGAGTACGCACGTCGGCGGACGCTTCGATCCCGCCACGTCCGAGCGTACGTTCCGGCTCAGCATGACCGACCTGACGGAGGCGCTTCTACTGCCCGCGCTTGAGGAAGTGTTGCAGCGACTGGCGCCCGGCATTCGCATCGAGAGCTACTTCACCACGCGTAAAGAGGTGCCGGAAGCGCTGGCCAGCGGTGCGGTCAATCTCGCGATCGACGCGCCGCTGATCGACGATCCCTACCTCGAACAGGAGCCGCTGGGCCGCGACCGCTATGCATGCATGCTGCGTCGCGACCATCCGTTTACAAAGAAGAAGCTGACGATCGACGACTACCTCAGCTTCGGTCATATTCACGTATCCAGCCGCCCGCAAGGATCGGGTCTCGTCGATGCGGAACTGACCAGGCTGGGTGTCAGGCGATCGATTCAGACGCGGGTTCAACACTATCTCGTCGCCCCGTTGATCGCGATGCGAACCGATCTCGTGCTCACGGCGCCGCTTGTGCTCCTCAAGCGCTACGACGCGCGAATCCTGGCACTGCCGTTCGATCTGCCGGATCTTCAGTCGCATGGCTACTGGCATCGAAGCGTGACGGGGGACCCCGCTCATCGTTGGTTGCGCGAGCAGGTTGGCCGTCTTATGCGAGAAATGAACCAGTAGCGCGGGCCGGCGGGGCATACGGGACACAGGGGCTACCCACGTCCAGTGTCACGAAAATTTATAGCCGACTATCACAATAATCAATTTCCTGAATGATCCGGCGCTGGGTATTCTGCTAGCCATGTTGAAGCGAGGATGGCATGGCAGAACTCTATCTTGTGCGGCATGGTCAGGCGTCTTTCGGCGCTGAAAACTACGACGCGCTATCACCCTCCGGTCATACCCAATCGAGTTGGCTCGGCGAGTACTTCGCGCAGGCGGACTTGCGGTTCGATCGCGTTGTCATTGGCACGATGCAGCGGCATCGGCAAACCGCTGACGCCATTCTCGCCGCCATGGGCGGCCCGCCAATCGAGCTCGCGCAAGACGCGGGTTTGAACGAATACGATTTCGAAGCGTTGTTCGCGGCCCTGGGCGACGAGGGTTCGCCGTCAGGTTTGTCCGCGGGTCTGTCGGCCACCCGTTCAAAAAAAGACTTCTACAAAGGGCTCCGGCACGTGCTGCAGCTCTGGGCCGATGACCGCTTGCCGGGCGCCGTTCCAGAGACATGGCAGCAATTCCAGACACGTGTCCAGCGTGCGCGCAGCGACATCCAGCGGGCCGGCGGCCGGCGCGTTCTGGTGGTGAGTTCGGGTGGTCCGATCGCGGTCACTGCCCAGCAGGTTTTGCAGACACCCGCTGCGACCGCGATTGCACTGAACCTGCAGATTCGAAACAGCAGCGTTTGCCAATATGTCTTTAACGACAAGGCGATGTCGTTAGTCAGTTTCAATTCAGTGCCGCATCTCGAACATGCCGAGAGGCGTGAATTTGTCACCTATGGCTGACCTACACCGGTATTTCCACTCAATGAACGACCCCCACGCTCACTTACGTTCGCTGCCCCCCGAAGGGGAAGCAACATGAACCACCCAAGCCTCCAATTCGACATCGACGATCTCACACGTTATCTGACTGCGCACGTACCTGGGTTTCAAGGGCCGATGTCCGTCGGGAAATTTCCCGGCGGACAATCCAATCCGACGTTTCTCCTGAAGGCGCAAAGCGGAAGCTACGTGCTGAGGCGTCAACCGCCCGGCGATCTGCTCAAGGCCGCGCATGCGGTCGATCGCGAGTTTCGCGTGATATCGGCGCTCGGCCGGACACCGGTTCCTGTCGCTCGCGCTTATCACCTGTGCGAGGACCGCGAGGTTATCGGCAGCCTGTTTTACGTCATGAGCTACGAGGACGGGCGAATCTTCTGGAACCCGGCGCTGCCTGAAGTACCCGTCGAGGAGCGCGGCGCCGTCTATGACGCACTGATCGGCACAATGGCTGCTCTCCACGACGTGGATATCGACCAGGCCGGATTGTCCGACTACGGCCGCCCGGGCAACTATTTCGAGCGTCAGATCGACGTCTGGACCAGGCAATATCGCGCCGCGCAGACCGATACCTTGGCGGCGATGGAGTTGCTGATCGAGTGGCTGCCTGCGCACTGTCCGGCAGAAATGGGAAAGCCTGCGCTCGTGCACGGCGACTTCCGTATCGACAACATCATCTTCATGCGCGACGCGCCGCAAGTCCGTGCCGTTCTCGATTGGGAGCTCTCCACGCTCGGCAATCCGTTGGCCGACATCGCGTACTTCTGCATGTGTTTGCGGCTTCCGCCCGGCAGCCATATCGCGGGACTAGCAGGGCTGGATCGAGCGGCGTTGGGCGTGCCGGACGAGGCGTCGATCGTCGAGCGGTATTGCGCGCTGCGCGGAATTCCGTCGATTGAGAACTGGAACTTCTACCTGGCGTTCAGCTTCTTCCGGCTCGCCGCGATCGCGCAGGGCGTGAAGAAGCGGGCCTTGAGCGGCAACGCATCGAACGAAAAAGCGCGGCAGGTGGGGGAGATGGCCGGAGCACTTGCGAAGATGGGCATCGACCTGATCTGAAGGCAGGCAGGAAATAGGAACATAGAAATAGGAATGCAGATCGTGACTACTAATTTGTTTGACCTGAGTGGAAAGATTGCGCTGGTGACGGGCGCGAGCCGAGGTATCGGCGAGGAGATCGCCAAACTGCTCGCAGAGCAGGGCGCCCATGTGATTGTGTCGAGCCGCAAGCAGGACGATTGTGAATCCGTTGCGCGCGAGATCAAGGAGGCGGGCGGGAGTGCCGAAGCACACCCGTGCCACGTGGGGCGTCTCGAGGACATCCTCGCGATCTTTCAGCATATTCGGGCACGGCATGGCCGCCTGGACATTCTCGTCAACAACGCGGCGACCAATCCGTATTTTGGCCACATTCTCGATACCGATCTGTCGTCCTTCGAAAAGACGGTGGAAGTCAATCTGCGCGGTTACTTCTTCATGTCCGTCGAGGCGGGCAAGTTGATGCGTGAGAACGGCGGCGGTGCGATCGTCAACACGGCTTCGGTCAATGCATTGCAGCCTGGCGACAAACAGGGCATCTACTCGATCACCAAGGCCGCCGTTGTCAACATGACACGGGCCTTTGCAAAGGAGTGCGGGCCGTTGGGGATTCGGGTGAACGCGCTGCTCCCCGGACTGACCAAAACCCGCTTTGCGGGTGCGCTGTTCGCGGATCAGGCCACGTATGAGAGCTGGGTATCGCAGATTCCGCTGCGACGCCATGCAGAACCGCGTGAGATGGCGGGCACCGTGCTGTACCTGGTGTCCGACGCTGCGAGCTATACCAACGGAGAGTGTGTTGTCGTCGACGGTGGACTGACGATCTAGTCATGGGGTCGAGGCACGGTATTAGTCGCGCTGTTTGCTGTGTGGTTGACCCATGCCTCGACGACATCAATCAGATTAGGGAAGAGTAAAAATGGACTTTGCATACAGCCCGAAAGTCGAAGCGCTGCGCACCCAGGTGCGGGCGTTCATGGATACGCACATCGTTCCGCGCATCCGGCAATGGCACGATGAAGTGAGCTCCGGTCAATATCCGGTTTCCTTTATGGAGACCTTGAAGGAGCAGGCGCGCGAAGAGGGTCTCTGGAATCTGTTCCTGCCACATCTGCGCGATGACGAGCCGGGTACCCGCCTGACCAATCTCGAGTACGCGCCCTTGGCCGAAATCATGGGTCGGGTGTCGTGGGCGTCCGAGGTGTTCAACTGCAACGCGCCGGACACGGGCAATATGGAGCTGCTCCATATGTTCGCCACGCCCGCGCAGCGCGAGAAGTGGCTCAAGCCCCTCCTCGACGGCAAGATCCGTTCGGCGTTTGCGATGACGGAGCCGGCGGTGGCTTCCTCGGACGCAACCAATATCACCACGTCGATTCGTCGCGACGGGGACGACTATGTCATCGACGGCCGCAAGTGGTTCATCACGAATGCAGCTCATCCGAATTGTCAGATCTTCATCGTGATGGGCAAAACGGATCCGGACGCGCCGAGCCACAGTCAGCAGAGCATGATTCTCGTGCCCCGCGACACACCCGGCGTCAAGGTGATCCGCAATATTTCGGTGGTCAATCACGTGGCGCCGGAAGGCCACTGCGAGATCGAATTCAAAGGCGTGCGCGTGCCGCGATCGAATCTCCTCGGTGAAGAGGGCAGCGGCTTTGCACTGGCGCAGGCGCGTCTTGGGCCGGGGCGGATTCATCACTGCATGCGCTCGATCGGCGCCGCGGAACTGGCGCTCGAGTTGATGGTGGAGCGGGCCCAGGCGCGCACGGCGTTCGGCAAGACATTGTTCGAACACGGGACGGTTGCCGAGTGGATCGCGAAGTCCAGAATCGAAATCGATCAGGCAAGGCTGTTTGTGCTCAAGGCCGCGTGGATGATCGATAACGTGGGTGCGAAAGACGCGCGAAAAGAAATCTCGATGATCAAGGCGCTCGTGCCGACGGTTCACACCGCCGTGTGCGAGCGGGCGATGCAGGTGTTCGGCGCGATGGGCCTGAGCCCCGACACGCCGTTGGCCGATAGCTGGACGTGGGGCCGTGCATTGCGGTTCGCGGATGGCCCGGACGAGGTCCATCTGCAGAGCATTGCACGGATGGAACTCAAGACGCATCACTATGAGCCGGGCAAGGGCAATCCTTACCTGACGACGCCGGTATAAGGCATCGCGCGCGTTTCAACGCATGATCCGGCGGGGCGCGCCCTGGGTTTCCAGCGCGTCCCGCCGAGCCGCATCTGCCGGCCTTCGTCTATCAGGCTTCCCCAATCAGCTCGCGATGCAGTGCCATGAATTCCAGTGCAAGCTTATGCCGTGGATCGAGGTGAACCATCGGTTTGGCGTGCTGGTGCGATTCGCGAATCCGCACGGAAGAAGACAGCCGGGATTCCAGCACCGGCAAGCCCTCGCTGACCAGTTCCTCGACCAGTTGGAGCGGCAAGCTCGCGCGAGGCTGAAACTGGTTGATCACAATCCCTTCGACTTCCAGATCGGCATTGTGGTCCTGCTGAATTTCCTTGACGTTGTCGAGCAGCGTATAGAGCGCGCGACGAGAAAAATCGTCGCAGTCGAATGGGATCAGGCAGCGTTCGACCGCAATCAGCGCGGAGCGGGTGTAGAAATTCAGGGCCGGTGGCGTGTCGATATAAATCGCGTCGTACGCATCCAGTTCGTTCAGGGCATCGCGTAGCTTGTAGATCTTGTAGCGTGATTCGAGCTTGCCGTGCAACGCGTCAAGCTCGGCATGAGAGGGCATCACATCGAGGTTCTCGAACGGCGTGGGATGGATGAAGGTCGAGACCGGTGTGGGCTTGAAGCTGAAACTCAGCGCCGTTTCGAAGAAGTCCGCCACGCTCGGCTTGAGTCCATTCGCCTGCTCGCCGAGAAGGTATTGACTGGAATTGCCCTGAGGATCGAGGTCGATGACCAGGGTGCGCAATCCCTCGCTGGCACTGATCGCCGCCAGGTTGCATACGATGGTCGATTTACCCACGCCACCCTTCTGATTGAAGACGACACGCCGCATCTGGTTTGCCCCTTTTTGCGAGAACTAGCGAGAACTTGCGAAAGATACAGCTTACCCTGGCGGAACTTCCCTTAGCCCGGCCTCCACGGCCGTACTTGCGCTGCAGTCGCGCCGACTCAGCGCTTGCCAGTTCCGTCGACTATCTGATGCTGACCGGCTACGTGTGCGGGGGCTGGCAGATGGGCCGCGCAGCGCTGGTTGCGTCGAGCAAAAGCCAGGCGGGTGAGGACCCGGATTTTCATCGCACCAAGCTTGCCACGGTGCGCTTTTATGCCGACAAGGTTTTGCCCAAAGCGAATGCGCTTCTGGAGACGATACGCAGCGGCGCATCGAGTGGGGCGGGCCTGGCGATCGAGCAGTTCTAGGCGGTGGTTCAGAAATACGCCGATGCGTCGATGCGCCGGCGACACGTTTTTACTGAAGATATGTCATGGATACGCAAAACTTGGCCGTCAAAATTCTCGCATAACTTATTGGCCAAAATATGACGGGGGTTTCCATGGTTCAAAAATACAATGTGCTGTTTTTATGTCGCGCCAACTCGGCCCGTAGCATCATGGCCGAGGCGCTGCTGCGCGAACTGGGCGGCGACAGATTCAATGCGTTCAGCGCAGGTATTGAGCCGACGGCCGATGTGCATCCGTTGACACTTGAGCAGCTACGCCCAACGATTGCATCGGTGGGCAAGCTAAGGCCGAAAAGCTGGGAACACTTTGTCGGCCCATCCGCGCCGGAAATGGACGTGATTATCGCTATGTGCGATGAAGCGGGTGAGTCTCACGCGCCGTCATTCTCTGGAAATCCCACGTTCTGCCAATGGAGTTTCGCCGATCCGCTGGCTGTCACAGGAACCGATGCAGAACGCAAACGCGCTTTCGAGCAGGTGTTCCGTCAGATTCTGCGTCGCGTCAGCCTCTTTGTTGCGCTTCCTCTGCATTCAATGAGGCCGCTCGAACAGCGTGCGGCAGTTAATGCCATGGACGACCACGCTCCGCCGGCCATCTCTCCCGATGACGATTCCTGAGTAGTCCAGGGGGATCGAACTACTGACACGCCACTGGATGATAAAAACGTCCACGCTGGCAGCGGAGTTCACGGAGCTTTCGCGAAGCTGTCACATGGCTCGTACAACCTTGAGCGCGAAAGCGCTGAGCCGGGAGTTTTTCGACCGGCAATGCGCAGCTTATGGCCACTCCCGGTCGAACTTCCCAAGGTGACGAGATGAGCCCACTGTCCGCACAGCAGAACTTCCAGAGTCTCTCGTTGAAGGATTTGCTCGAAGCCAGAGACTTGTACCATTGGCATCTGTCCAACAAGGCGAATGTCGTCGGCACGGCTGTTGGGCTGTATCTGATTCGGAAAAACGACCCATGGCCCAGCGAGCGTGCGGCATCCGATGAGAGCAGTTCGCCCGCCGGGAAGGGCATCCGCACATTCGACAACTCCGAAGTGCGCCCGTATTCGTGGCCCGCAGTCATCGTCCTCGTACGGGACTGGGTGGATGCGACGGAATTCGGTCATGGCAAGGTCGACCCGGACCACATGGTGCCGCGCACGCTCTATATGCCGGACGGCCGAGCAGTGCCTGTCTGCGTGGTCGCGGTGCAGGTGAGCGCGCCGTCGAGCGCTGCCCCGGCCGATACCCGCTGGCCCTCCACTTATATCGGCGGAGGATGTCCGCTGCTTGCGCAGGCGCAGGGCGTCGAACGGGCGGCAAGCGTGGGATGTCTCGTCACGGACGGCCATACCACATATGCGCTCACGAACCGGCACGTTTGCGGTGAACCCGGCAGTCCCGTCAAGGCGCGACTGCGTGGCGCAGTCGCTGAAGTGGGCATCGCGTCTGAGCGGCAGTTGACCCGTGAACCGTTCACTTCGGTCTTTCCCGCGTTTCCCGGGAGCCGCAGTTACCTCACGCTAGACATCGGTCTGGTCGAAGTCCACGACGTCAACGATTGGTCAAGTCAGCCCTTTGGAATCAAAGGCGAACCCGGTGAAATCGCGGATCTCAACGAACTGAGCCTGAGCCTTCAGTTTATCGACCAGCTCGTGACGGCGTTCGGCAGCGCTTCCGGATTGCTCGAGGGCACCATCAAGGCGCTCTTCTATCGACACAAATCGCTGGCGGGCTACGACTACGTTTCGCAGTTTCTCATCGCTCCGGCAGCGAACTCGACGCAAACCCAGCCTGGCGACTCGGGCACGGTGTGGTATCTGAAATCGGGCGACGCAGAAAACCCCACGTTGCATCCGTTGGCGGTGGAGTGGGGCGGCCAGTCGCTCCTCGAGGGCGACCGGCGTCTGAACTACGCGTTGGCCACGGGGCTCAGCACCGCTTGCCAGCTGCTTGACGTCGACCTGGTTCGGGACCACAACACGGGCGCCAATCCCTACTGGGGACAAACCGGTCACTACAGCATCGCGACCGCTGCGATTGAGTCCGTGGAAAATGGACCCTTGCAGGACTTCCTTAAGGCGAACCTTGAGCGCATCAGCTTTCGCCCGAACGAACTGACGCCGGAGCAGATTCGCGAAAAATTGACCAACGGCGAATTCGTCGAGCTGGCCGATGTGCCGGACCTTGTGTGGAAGAAAACGTCGGCCCGCGCGCCTGGTGGACGGGACTATGCGCAGAACGCCGGCCCGGAACATCCCAACCACTACGCCGACATCGACCAGCCCAATGCGGACGGTAAGACGCTGCGCGATACCACGTTAAGCAGCATCGACAACATGAGTGTTGCCGTGTGGTTGAAATGGTATGCGGATGAGGGGCAAACGAATAGCCGCTCGGAGGGCCTGCTGCCGTTCCGCGTGTGGCAAATCTTCGACGAAATGGTTCGGCAGCTCAAGGCGCGAGACGATACCCGATTCCTCTGCGCGGCAGGCGTGCTAGCCCACTACGTTGGGGATGCCTGTCAGCCGCTTCACGGCTCCTATCGTTCGGATGGATATAAGGACGCGCCGGATGCTACAAGCAAAAAGTGGCCCGGCAAGGGCGTTCATTCCACCTATGAAGACAAGATGGTGGACCGGCACTCGGCTGACCTGCTGCCGCAAATTCTTCCGCAGGCCCAGGAATTCAAGGGGGCGATTCCTGCTATCTCCGACGGGCGAGATGCGGCGTTCGCCACGGTAACGCTGATGGGTCAGGCAGCGGACATTCTTCCTCCGGCGACGCTCATTGACGAATACATCCGGCTCGGTGGCGGCAGTGCCGCGAGGGTGGTCGACGGTCTGTGGGACGCCTTTGGAACCGATACGGCAAAGCTGATGGGCGCCGGCGCCCGGTACCTTGCGGCAATGTGGGAAGCCGCATTCGTCAAGGCAGATACGTCACTGCCGGCGGGCGCTCGCGAAATAGCGGAAACGGATTTGGCCAAGGTCTATCAGGACAAGGATTTTGTGCCGTCGGTGACCCTGGACAAGATTGCTTCGTTGCTTTAGGCGACGTGCTCGGGTGCGCGCGGCCAGTTCGCGCGCGATCGCCATGACGGCGACCTGCGGGTCCGGCGCTCCCGTGCGGCTGTCTGGGTAAAGGTCACTGGGTACACTGGGTAACAGTCACGATCAGCGCCCCAAACAGTCACGTAGGCGTGCCCACGATCCGACATGCGTCAGCGCGTTGCAGCGGCTACCACTGGACCCTGAGCGGCACGGTGCGAACTTCGCTGTTACTGCCCCGTCAGCGCCTTGCACATGTTCTTGTTCAATGTGGTCAGAAAACTGGCCATCGTGCTGGTCTGCTCCGCTTCCTGACTCAACTGGCTCATTTTCATCGTCATGACGGCGTTTTTCTGTTGGGCGTCGGTCGCCTGCTTCAGCATGGCTGCCTGATCCATGTCGCCGGAGGCGGTCGTGCTCGACGGAGCGGGGCCCTGTCCCAACGCGTCCCCAACGGCGCCAAGCGTATCTGTCTTCGACGACTCGATCTTGTTCAAACCGGCCTGAGCCACCGTGCCTATTGCTCCCATCGGCCCCGGCAGATGAGACGCCACGGAGGCCGCCGTGTCGAGTACGTTCCTGGCCATGCCGCCGCCGTCAGTCATCGTCGGCAGCGCGGCGCGCATCCGTGACGATATGCCGTTCCTGAACGGATTGGTGCTCGCGAACGGGTTGTTGCTCGCGAGACCGTTGAGCACGCCCATCGAATGGCCGCTGGGCGACGACGTGGGCGCACCCGGCGTTCTGGATGTTCCCTCTTTTTTGGAAAAATTCTCGATAACCGCGCCGGCTACATCCGCTACGCTGTTCAATCCTTTGATAGAAGGCATGATCCACTCCTCGATGAAACGATGAAAGTCTTCGCTTGAACCCAGCGTGACGCACGAGGCGCTACCGATCCCGACATCGACTCAAGCGCGGCTCAAACACTGTCAACCCGTCACGCCCGCACCCAGCTCGACGGCATATGGCTGACCGTGTCCGCCGATACCGCCGGCCAGGCCGGCGTTGCGGCAGCAGGTTCCGTGGCTGCCGACTCTGCTGCGCGCACGCTGCCGTCCAGTTTGGCCGCGCGCTCGAGCAGCCGGGCGCCGATGCTCGACGCTTCACGATGCTCGCGCTGTTCCGCCGCCGTGCGGGCATAGCTCTGCCACAGCGGATCCTGCATGCCGAACAGGCAGACCGCCATCAGCGCCGAATGCAGCGCCGAGCGTTTCGCCTCCTCGTCGTCGTCCTCCAGCACGCGCAATGCGTCGAGCCAGGACTGGCGGCGCAGATAGCGCCATGCGACCACCGTGCCGGCGCCGGTCCAGCGGGGCCGCAGCACCCGGATCGCGTCGAGCAGATCGTCGAAGTCGGACAGATCGTCGAGTTGCGACGCGGTCCACAGTACCTTGGTGAGTCCGCCCGCCACATCGTCCTTGCATGCTGTGTAATTCACGATTTCGTCACCTGTGTGGAAACTGCAATAAAAAGACCGTGACGTACCGCTTTACCTGCTTCGCCGCGTCTTCCCCGGTCCATGCCGCCGGCATGGCCGACAACTTCAGTGTGCAATATTCTCCGCAGCCCGGATTCACCGATGCGAACCAAACGAGCGCTGAGCGAAGTCGTCCGTCACATCGGGCGAACCCGGCGACGGCGAAAAACTTTCGGAGCTCGCCGCGCGATGCCGCCGCGCTTGCTGCGTCATCCGGTAAGTCAGCCAGCCCGGTTTGCCGCCGATCACCGGCCAGCCGTTGCGGCGCATGAACTCGATACAGACACGGTTATCGATTTCCACGTCGACGACGATCTCGGCCTTCAGGCTGAACAGCCAGTCGAGCGCCGGCCGCAACAAGAGCGCCCAGCGTCCGCGATAGGCGGGCAGCACGGCGATATGGGCCTCGTCGCCGTCGAAAATGATGCCGCCGATCGGCATGTCGTCGCAGACGAAACCGATCGACGGGCAGTCCTTGTAATAGGCGATGAAGATCTCTTTGGTGACGATCTGCAGCGCCTTCTGGCCGGGCGTTTCGTAACGGGGCGCATCGGCGTCGTAATAGACCGCCAGATCCGCTTCGGCCGCGAGCCGCAACCGGCTCATCGTAACAGCTCGTGAATATCCTCCTCGCCGGAGCGGCCGAGCAGATTGCGCATCGCCTTCTGCACATAAGGATCGGGATGATCGAGCGCAGCCTCGGCGTAGCCGTACCAGCTCGGATCCTTCAGCAGGCGCAGGCACAGCGCTTTCAACTCGGGATGCTGCGTATCAGGCAAACCGTTGACGAGCTGCCACGCCTCGGTCGCCTGGCCGCGCTGGATGGCGATCATCACAGGGAGCGCCAACTGGTCGCGCGCGTCCGGATGAGCATCGTAGAGTTGCTCGAGCAGCGCGTCGGCGTCGTCGAGACGGTTTTCCCTGATGGCGATGACCACGGCATCGGCCATCGCGGCCGCGCCGGTCGTATGGAGTGTGTCGACGGCTTGCATGACGTCGCTCACGAAGCCGTTGAATTGCTGCTGCCGCCGAACGAGCTGACCACGCCGTCGAGCAGATTGTTCGCGGCGCTGGCTTCCAGTCCTTCAGGCGTCAGGTCGGCCGCGCTCTTGACCGCGCCGAACGCGCCGCCGGCCGCTTCCTTTGCGCCGCCCAGCATTTCTTTCGGGTTCAGCGTCAATGCCCCTTTCGCCAGGTCGAAACCACCTTTCACGACGTTGCCGATACCGCTGGCGACGCCTTCAACCGCATGGCCGATGTCTTTTCCCAGACCTTCAATTGCTTTGCCGATCGCGCTCATCGTGTATCCCTGTATGTCGAGAGAAATGGCCCTCCTTCGACGAAGGAGAGAAAACCTGCGAGACAGAATTCTTGTGAACGTCCCGGTCACCAATGTAGCGTCGCCGTATCCGGTGGCACTGCGTATTGCGAATCGGGGTGCGGAAATCCGAACGAAATGTCGTGGGAAATCGCGCCCGATACAGGGGGCGGTCGAGCGCGCCGTCCTTAAGATTTTTTCCTGGATATTGAGAAGACTGTGAATTCGCCCGCTAATGGCGAATTGGATACTTCTGTGTGGGCCGGACAGCCGCTATTTAACTTTTTTCTGGAGCGGTCTTCAGAACGGTTCGACGGGATACGGCACCATGATGACGACGGGGCAAATAGGTACGCCGGGTGTGCAATATATTGGCCGGATGAGTGTTATGCAATTGTAAGAATAAGAGTCCGGCGAATCCGCTTTGGCAATGAGTATCCGGTGTGACATCGATCCGGGCGCGTCAACATCGCATCCGGTATTCAAATAAGGCCGACAGGATAGGGTTTTTAGCGCCAGGCCAGTGGCGGGCGATGACCGATACGGCATTGCAATGCGAACGCTGCATGATTTGTGTATTGCAGCAATTGGCCGGCTTTCGGTCTCGCGTCCTATCACGAATTTAATAAACTTGCACTCGCGAGCGAATATTTTTTACGATTAATGTTTCCGCTAATTTCCTTTTTTCAATTGAAATAACCAATTATTACCAGCTAAACTTGCGCGGGCGCAAAAGGTATCCATAGCGCATTTTCGTGCAAATAGATAACGACGAGACGACGGGACGAATCAGAGCAAAGCGGAAGGCGACGAAACAGTATGCGAAAGCGATATGTTTGGGTGGCACTCTTTTTATGCTGGGCAGGGTTCGCGAGCGTAGGAGCCGCCGCGTCGGACTCGCAAGTGATTGTCGAGGGAAGTCAGCGCGCGGCCGAGACCGTCCGCGCCAGCGGTCATGGCGTGCCGTTGCTGCGGGCGCTGGAGCAGATCGTACCGACCAGCTATAGCGTCAATGTGCCGAACGCCGGCGCGTGGGCCGATGCGCCGGTGAGCTGGCACGGCGATACGCCGTTCGTCCGGGCCCTCGGCGAGATTCTGAGCGGAAACCGCATCTTGCAGGCGCGCGTCAACACCGATCTTCATCTGGTCACCGTAACCGCGTTGCCGGAGCCTGTCGCCAGTTCGCCGCTGGCCGTACCGGCTGCCGCCGTGATCGACACGCCGCCGCCGGCCGCACAGACCGGCGCACAGCAGCCGCCTGCACAAACGCCGCCGATGATCGCACAGCGTCAGACGCAAATCCCGCCGCAACCGCAACCGCAACCGCAACCGCAGGTACAAATGCCGTCGCCGTCGCCGTCGCCGTCGCAACAGCAACCGCAGGTACAAGTGCAGTCGCAACCGCAACCGCAAGTACAACTGCCGCCGCAGAATCCGCCGGCTGCATCCGCCGGGGAAAGCGTGCTTCCGGCATCGCGCACGGACAGCCCGTTGCCGCAAGGCACACCGTTGACGCTGTCGGCCCCGGCCCCGGCGCAAGACCCCGCGCCGGCGCTTGCCGCGGCGGCGCCGGCCGATCCGGCCGCCGCCCGCACCTGGGAGCTCAGGCTCGCCGACGGCTCCGTGCGCACCGCGCTCGCGCGCTGGGCGCAGGACGCGGGCTGGCAGTTCATCTGGGCGGTGCCGACCGACTTCACGATCGACGCGTCCGCCACGATTCACGGTTCGTTCGAGGACGCGTTGCATTCGGTCGTCGATGCGCTCAGTCATTCTCAGGTGCCGATTCAGGCGGTCCTGTACAAGGGCAATCACGTTTTGCGGGTCACCGCGAAGGGAGCAGGTTGATGCGGTTACTCCGTCACTTCGTCGTCGTCGTCATTTCAATGTGCGTGCTGGCCGGTTGTACCGGTCTGCTCGCCCGTCTCCAGCACGACACGCACAGCGACGTCGCGCGCGCCGATCATCTGCTCGATCAGGCGAACCACGGCGACAACCGCGAGCACGACAGCGACGCGGTCGTGGTGAGCGATCAGCTCTGGCTGTCGGGCAACACCCTCAGGCTTGCACCGCAAATGCTGATGCCGGCCGTATTCAGGGAGCCGGCCAGCTTCGACGGCACGGTCGATTCGCTGCGCACTTTCGCCGACCGGATCGGGCGCATCACCCACTTGCCCGTGAAGGTCGCGCCGGGCGCCGACGAGGCCGCCACGTATGCTACGCAAGGCGGGGGTGCGGGCTTGTCCAGTGGCGGCGCATCGTCGGCGAATCCGCCGCCGCTTCCGACGGGCCTGCTGCAAGGGCCGTCGCCGACGGGCGGGCGCGGCAATCAGGCGACGTCGTTCGAGGCGCGGCCGGTGCATATCGTGTACACGCATGGCGATCTGCACGGCCTGCTCGATGCGGCGAGCGCGCGCTTCGGCGTGTCGTGGAAATATACCGACGGTGCGATCGTGTTCTTCTATACCGACACGCGCGTGTACCAGGTCTCGGCGATCCCCGGCGATTCGAAGCTCGACGCCAATGTGATGAGCGGCGCGAGCAACAGCGGCGGGGCGTCCGGCGGTGCGGGCGGTGCCGGCGTCAACGGCGGTTCGATCGGTGGCGGAGGTGCCGGCGGCGGGTCGAATGCGTCGCCGTCGGTGTCCTCGGATAACACGTCGAACACCGTGATGAACGCGCAGTTGTCGGTGTACGGCGGCTTGCAGTCGGCCATCAAGGCGATGTTGTCGCCGGCCGGGTCGGTCGTGCCGTCGCCGGCCACCGGCTCGATCACGGTGACCGACACGCCGGAAGTACTCGAGCGCGTCGGCTCGTTCATGGAACAGCAGAACCGGGTGCTGTCGCGGCAGATCCTGATCAACGTGACGGTGCTGTCGGTGGCGCTGAACGCCGACGACAGCTACGGCATCAACTGGAACGCGGTGTACCAGGCGCTGAGCACGCGCTTCACGTTCGGCGGCAACATTTTTCAGGGGCTGACGGGTGTCACGCCGGCCACGTTCTCGGCCACCGTGATCTCGCCGCAAAGCCGGGCTAACGCGACCAGCGCCGTGATCAGCGCGCTCTCCGATCAGGGCACCGTACGGCGCAAGACGTCCGCTTCGGTGACGACGCTCAACGACCAGCCGGTGCCGGTGCAGGTCGCGACCCAGACGAGCTACCTCGCGCAGGTGTCGACCACCAATACGGCGAATGTCGGCAGCCAGACCTCGCTGTCTCCGGGCACCGTGACGACCGGCTTCAACCTCACGCTGCTGCCGCACATTCTCGACGACGGCACCGTGATGATGCAGTTCTATACCAACATCTCGTCGCTGACCGCCTTGACCACGTTCCAGAGCGGCAGCGGCAGCAACAGCGAATCGATCCAGTTGCCGACGGTCGACACGCGCAACTTCCTGCAGCGGATTTCGATGAAATCCGGCCAGACGCTGCTGATCGGCGGCTACGAAGGCGTGGTCGACAACGGTACCCAGAGCGGCATCGGCTCGCCCGCCAACTATGCATTCGGCGGCGGCTACACCGCGCAGCGTTCGCGCGAGGTGATCGTGATCCTGATCTCGCCCGTCACGATGAACGGCGCCTGAGCCTTTACGGACCGAGCTCCCCATCATGGCAACGCAAATCATCCAGATCGACCGCCATCGGTTCGTATGCGGCCTGTTCTGGCAATCGTTGTCGCGGCGCCAGGAGCTGCGCGCCGAAGCGGTCGAACTGGCGACCCGGCTGAACTTCGATGCGATGGTGCTGCGCATCGACCGCAATTTCGCCGGTGCCGGTTTTGCGAGCACTCGCGAAGGCGCGCAGTTCGGTTTGCCGTCGCTCGGCGCACTGGTGTCGAGGACGATCGCGACCGAAGGCGCGTTCTACGACGGCCGCCAGCAACCGGCGCCGAACTGGCTCGGCGCGTTCAGCTTGCCGGACGGGCGCTGGGCGTATTTCGCGGTGCGCGACGGCGCGTTCCTGCCGAACGGCGACTGGGTCGGCAGCGCGGAGGAAGTGTTCGAGCATCTGCATAGCGATTACAGCCTCGGCGGCTGGAACGTCGTGATCGGCGACCCGAGCATCGAAGCACAGGGTTTCCACAATTTCTATCCACGCCGCATCGAGGACATGCTCCCGCGGCGGGCCGGCAAGACCCGCTTGCCGAGCTGGCTGAATCTGGTGCCGGTATCGCGTAATCTGCAGTGGCGGCGGTTGGCGATGATCGTCGGCGGGGCGTTGGCGCTGAGCGTGGTGATCTACGGCGGGCTGCTGTATCGCGCTTACCGGCAGAACATTGCTCGCGAGAGAGCATTCGAATACGCGCGGCAGCAACTGCTGCGGCATCCGTCGCAGGCGCTCGCCAAAGCGCCGCCGGTGCATCCGTGGGCGAGCATAGCGTTACCGTCGGTGTTCGTGCGCTATTGCCTCGATCATCTCGACGTTGTCGGTCCCGGTGGCTGGCAGGTCGACAACTATGTTTGCCGTCCGAACAACGTCAGCTTCAACTGGTCGCGCAACGACTCGAACGTCGCGATTCTGCTCGCCGCCGAGCCGCGCGCGGTCGCCGACACGAGTGGCGATCACGCGTCGCTGGTCGAACCGTTCGCGTTGCCGGCAGCCGGCGACGAATCGATCGACGGCGTGCATGGAGTGCGTATCCGCCTGCTGTCCGTGTTTCAACTGCTCGGCATCGCGCTGCATTTCTCGTTGCAGCGGCCGTCCACGCAGTCGGCCGCCGACGCGCCGCCCTGGCAGGTCTGGCATTTTTCCGCCGATCTGGGTGAACTGTCGCCGCGCAACGTGATGGATTATCTGGACGAGCCTGGCGTACGGCTGGAAAAACTGGCGTATCAGTCGGGCCAATGGAGCATCGAAGGAGTCGTGTATGAAAAATGACCGATCGTCAGAGTGTGCTTCGGATGCGGCGCGATGCCGCTCGCCAGCAGGTCGCGCGCTCGTGTTCGTTTGCACGCTCGCGGGTTTTGCCGGTGTTGCGGGCGGCGCGTTCCCCACGGCGGCTGGCGCGCAGGCCGTGTCTACAGCGCCGACCGTGAAGGCCGTGGCGCCCGCGCCGGGTGCCGCGCTCGCCCAAGCCGCGCCGCCGCCGGACCCGACGGCGTCGCCCGCCGCGCTTGCCGCCGCCAATCAGTTGATGAGCCTGCAGGAGGACACAGTGATCCTGAAAGCGCAGCTGAAAAAACTCGAAGCGCAAGCCGATGTGGCCGCGCGCCAGGACGCGCTCGGCCGGATGGGCCACGCGGTCAATGCCGATCAGCTTGGCGTCGTCGCCACGCAAGGTCTCGGCAACACGATGATGGCGACCATCGACGTCAACGACGGCAGCGAGCTCGACGTGCGCGCCGGCGACCGGTTGCCGAACGGCATCCGCATCGTGTCGATCCGCCCGGGTGTGGTGGTGGTCGACAGTAACGGCCGGCGCAGCACGCTGACGGTGTCCTCGCCGCGTCAGCGCGAACCGCGGATGGTCGCGGTCAACGGCACGTCGTCAGGCGTGCCGCCGATTCCTACTCTTCCCATGCCAGCGAGGTAAGCATCATGGCTTCTCCTCTGCACCCAGCCAATCTGTTCAAGAAAGGCTTCGCGCCATTTTCGACGCCGGCACTGGCTGCTGCGCGCGTACCCGAGCCAACCTCGAGCGGACCCGCGACGCCGGCTGTCGTAGCGCTCAATCTGTCGCCGACGCTCGCGGCCGCGCAGCGCGCGGCACGCGGTGAACCGGCGAAGCCGTCCGATGAACCGGTAGTGCAAGGATCCGTTCAGATGTCCGCTGAAGTGGCCGCGCAAACGCTCGATCAGGCCGGCGAGCATGCTGACCCGCAAAGCGCCGCCGAGGCGCCTGTGCCGCCGGCCGCCCGGCCGCTGTCCGATGCCGGCGAGTACGCGGCCAGCAAGGAGGAGCGCAAGTTCCTGTGCCTGCTCGACGACGGCCGTCTGCTGATCGCCGCAGGGCATGACATGAACCCGTTCGTGCTGTCGTATTGCGCGCGGCTCGAACGGCTCAACTATCGCTACACCGCACAGGTCGTTTCGCTCGACACCGTGCGGCGCGCCTATCAGGGCCAGCGCCGCGACGGCACCGGCGAGCGCGTCGATCATACGCAGATGCAGGTGATCGCGAAGAACCTGATCGCGCGCGCCTGCACGGAGCGCGCGTCGGATATTCACATTCGCGTGAACCGCTTCAGCACCGAGATTCTGTTCCGCATTCACAACGAACTCGTGCGCGTCAGCGAACAGACCCGCGAATACGGCGAACGCCTTCTGGCCACGCTGTATTCGGCGATGGCGAGCGTGTCCGACAACACGTACAAACCGACCGAGCGGCAGGACGCCAGCATCGGCGATCGCGACAAGCTGCCCGAGCGGCTGTTCGGCGTGCGGATCGCCACCGCGCCCACCAGCGTCGGCAGCGTGATGGTGATGCGGCTGCTGTACAACGACGCGGGCGAAGCCGCGTCGCTCGAGGAACTGGGTTTCACCGCGCGGCAGGCGGAAATGATCGAGTCGCTCAAGCACCAGCCGCACGGGATGAACATCATCAGCGGTCCGACCGGGTCGGGCAAATCGACCACCTTGCAGCGCGTGCTCGCCGGCCAGATCCGCGACATGGCCGGCTCGATTCACGTGATCACCGTTGAAGATCCGGTCGAATACCCGATCACCGGTGCGGTGCAGACGCCGGTTGTCAACGCGTTAACCGAGGAAGCGCGCTCGACCGCCTTCGCCGCGGCGATCGCCAACGCGATGCGGCTCGATCCGGACACCATCATGATCGGCGAAATGCGTGACCGCGCGTCGGCGCAAAGCGCGTTGCGCGCGTCGATGACGGGCCACCAGGTGTGGACGACCGTGCACGCCAACAGCGCGCTCGCGATCTCCGACCGTCTGACCGATCTCGGCCTGCCGCTCGCGATGGTGACCGACGAAACGCTGATCACCGGCCTCATCAGCCAGCGTCTGGTGAAGCTGCTGTGTCCGCATTGCTCGCAGCCGTTCGCCGACGCAATCCCGACTCTCGATGCGGCGCTCGTCACGCGTGTGAAGCGCGCGGTGGGCGACCGGTTCGACCAGGTGCGCCTCGCCGGACCGGGTTGCGCGCATTGCAGCAAGGGCACCGTAGGACGCACGGTGGTGGCGGAAGTGATTCGCACCGACACGACCTTCAGCGAATTGCTGCGCGAAGGCCGCAAGGGCGCCGCGCACGATTACTGGATTCACGAGCTGGGCGGCCAGACGGTCGCCCAGCATGCGATCGACAAAGTGGCCGCGGGTCTGGTCGATCCGCGCATGGCGGAACGGGTGGTCGGGCCGCTGCCGTCGGCCGACAGTCACGGCCAGCGTGCACGCCACCGTGACGACGGGCGCAAGCCGGCCCGCAGGAGCGTGCGCGCCGTGAACGTCAAAGGCAAAGACAAAGGCAAGCTCAAGGACGAGAGCAGCGAGGGCGCTGAGGACGGTCATGGCGATTGACCTCAATCGTGGCTGGGCGCGTTTGCAATTTACCGCGCATGGGCGGCTGCGCCTCTATCGCAAGATCGCGAAGATGCTCAGCAATGGCCTGCCGCTGCTCAAGGTGCTCGAGGAACTCGAAATGCGCGCGTCGCACGAGGGCCGCAAGCCGAACGAAGCGGAAGCGGTGGTGCTGTCCGACTGGCGCCGCGTGGTGCAGAACGGCGGCATGTTGTCCGAGGCGATGCAGTGGTGGGTGCCGCACACCGAACAGATGATCGTGATGGCGGGCGAGCAGTCGGGCCGCCTCGAATTGGCGTTGAGCACCGTCTCCGCCGTCGTGACTTCGGGACGGCGCATCCGCACCGCGATTGTCGGCGGGCTCACGTATCCGCTGGTGATCTTCGTGATGACGATCGGCTATCTGTACCTGTTCGGCAAGCTGGTGATTCCGCGCTTCGAGTTGATCGTCAGTCCCGAACGCTGGCACGGCGTCGCGCATTCGCTGTACACGATGTCGCGCTTCGTGCAGGGCTGGATGATCTATTGCGTCATCCTGGTCGTGCTGCTGATGGCCGCGCTGTTCTATTCGATGCCGCGCTGGACCGGCAATGCCCGCGTCGTTCTGGATCGCTATCCTCCCTTTTCGGTGTACCGGCTGATTGTCGGCTGCGGTTTTCTGGTGGCGTTTTCGTCGTTGCAGGCAGCGGGCTTCACTGTCGAAAAATCGTTGAACCGGCTTGCCGACAACGCGCAGCCGTGGCTGCGCGAACGCATCGACGACATGCTGTTCGGCGTCAAGTCCGGGCTGAACGTCGGCGAGGCGATGAAGAACACCGGCTACCGTTTTCCGTCGACGGAGATCGTCGACGACCTGTGCGTCTACGCGGAATACAACGGTTTTACCGAAGCGCTGCACGCGCTCGCGGACGAATGGATGCAGGAAGGCGTGACGATCATCGAGGCGCAGATGCGCATCATCAACGGTATTGCGATCATCACGCTGGCGCTGGTTTTGTCGTGGCTGATTACCGGTTTCTTCGGGATTCAGCAGGAAATTGCCGCTATGTCCCGCTCGATGCATTGAGCGCGGCGTTTAATCGTCAAATAGCGTCGCTGCGGGGATGCCGCGCGGACAGGACACCGTCGGCAGCAGTCATTGGCCATTAAGGAGAACCACATGCAGCAAGTAGCAAAACGGGTTACATCGGTGCGTGAAATTCGTGTTCGCCGCGCGCTTCGTGCTGCGCGCAGGGCTCAACGTGGTGCGTCGTTGCTCGAAGCGATTGCGTATCTTGGGATTGCCGCGATTGTGGTGATCGGGGCGGTGGCGTTGCTGAATGGCGCGTTCAGTAGCGCGGGAACGAATGAGTTGGCGGAGCAGGTGAATGCGATTCAGGCCGGCGTGAAGAAGCTGTATATGGGGCAGACGAGCGGATATACCGGCATTAGCACAAGCACGCTCGCAGCCGCTGGCGTGTTTCCGAGTACCGTGCCGGTCGATACAACAGCCGGCACGGCAACGGACAACTGGGGCGGTGCTGTGACGGTTGCGCCAGGCACCAACACCGGTTTCTTCACGATTTCCTACGGAAACGTGCCTCAGGCCGTGTGCATCAGTGCCGCTTCCGCCGGCGGAAGCTGGACGGCAATCTCGGTGAACGGTACGGACGTAGGTACCTTGCCGATCACTCCGGCGAGTGCGCAAACCGCTTGCGCTAATGCGACTAACACGATCATGTGGACCTCCAACTGATTGCCCGCTAGCCACCCGCCGCAGACACACAACCATGTACATGCTCTGGGCCCTGGCCTTCGTCGGCATGCTGACCGGCGCTTACGCGCTGCTCGGCAGCGAGACCAATCCGTCGATGCCATCCGCGGCGACGGTGAATCTCGCGAGCAGCCTGAGCGCCTACCGGCAGGCCGTGATCGCCTACGCGCTCGCCAATCCCGGCTTCGCAGGCAGCGTGCCGGCCGATAGCCTCGCGATGCCCGCCGGCACGCAAACCGCGTCGTTGCAGAACTACGTGCTGCCGAACAGCGGTATAGCCGGCAGTCTGGTGGTGGTGTACGGCACCTCGGCGCTGTCGGGGTCGGCGGCGTTCGACATCGAACAGATGGCGCAAGGCTCCGCGCTCGCCGGTGTCAAGCATGGCGGCTTCGTGCAGTCGCCGGGCAATCCGCAAGTGCCGTTGCCGGCCGCGCTCGTGAGCAGCGTGCCGGACGGCGCGGTGGTGTGGATGGCGCAGGCCTATGACTAAGCGTTCGGCGCCGCGCCGGCGCGCATCCGCGCGCGGCTTTACGATGATCGAAGTGCTTGTCGCGCTGGCGATTACGGCGCTGATGGTGGGCGGCATGATGACCATGCTGAACTCGACGCTCGAAGACACGCGCGGACAGCAGGCCGCGTTGTATCAACAGCAGTTGGGCGCGGCGGCGAAGCAGTTGATCCAGCAGAACTACACGGCGCTGTCCGCAGTGGCGACTTCCACCGCACCGGTGGTCGTGCCGCTGGTGGGGTCGCCCTATCAGCTGTCGACCTTTCTGTCGGCCAACGTGAGCAGCACCAACGCATACCGGCAAACGCCGTGCCTGCTGGTCTACGGCGGCACCGGCGGCGCATTGCAGGGGCTGCTGGTGACCGAGGGCGGCGCCACGATCCCCGATCCGGAGCTCGGCTACATCGCGGCCAATTCCGGCCAGGGCGGCGGCTCGATTCCGTCGATCAACAATGCCGGCGGTGCGGCGAAGGGCGCGTTCGGCGCGTGGTCGGTGGCGGCGCCGAATCCGGCCGGCGCGTCGTGCACGGGCACGAAAGCAGGCGGCGGTCATCTGGCGAGCGAGGTGTTCTTCAACGGCAGCCAGGCGCAGAACGCGGACTTTCTGTATCGCGTCGCCGTACCGGGGAATCCGGCTGCCAATACGATGCAGGTGCCGATCGTGCTCGCGCAGCAATACGGCGACTATTCGAGCTGCTCGACGCGTGGTGCGATTGCAGCCGATGCCACCGGCAACGTGGTGAACTGCGACGGCGCCATGTGGGAACCGCAGGCGTCGTTTCACTGGCGCGCGCCGGTTGCCGACGAAGCTTCCCTGAGCACCGTTCCTTCGGCCATGCAGGGCGACGTCGTCATGACAAAGCTGACCAACCGCGCCTACACGTACAACGGCTCGACATGGCAAGCATTGGCGGTCAACGAAGCGGGCAATCTCGATCTGGGCAATACGCAGGTGGCCGGCACGGCGTGCACGCCGAGTTCCGCGACCACCACGCCCATTACCACCGACGCGCAGGGCAGCGTGCTGTCATGTCAGGGCGGCCTCTGGGAGCCCCAGTCGGATCTGACGTTGAACGGCAGCACGTCGGGCTGCGAATTGATCATGACCTCCGCCGGCGCGACCGATTACACCTGCCCGGGGCCGCCTGGCGCGGGTTCCTTTACGCACAACACGACGAACGGCACCTATTCGTACGCGGTAACGGTCCAGGTGTCGCTGACGAAACCGGGTGGCATCGTGGCGGCCACATGGGCGCACATGAACGACGGTGTGTGCGCGCCCACCAAGCCGGGGGCGCAGGCGCAAATCTCGCAAAGTGTCGACATTGTCAATCCGGCTACCGGCGCATCGTTCGGTCACACCGAAAGCCAGGGCCCGACGCTGACCGACGATTCCGGCGGCATCAACAACAGCATCACGCAGCCCGTGCCGCTGGGTACGTACAACGTGGTCGTGACGACCAACTGGGCAACCTACGCCGTCATCTCTACGCCATGGACCAGCAGCTTCTGCAGTCAATCGGGCGCCACCATTCCGAACACGCCTGTGGCGGCCGGATGGACGGTCAGCAGTTTCTATTGAACGACGAACGCCGACTCCATGAACCGACCGACTCCATCCTCCCGCCCACACGCGCCGCGCCGTAGTTCGCCGCGTGCTGCGGCGCGGGCATGGCGCCGCCATGGCATGCCCGCTTCACGCTCAGCGTGGCACGATCGCCTGCAACAGATCGTGCAATTCCAGCCGGTTATACGTGGTGCGCATCGCGTCGCGCGGCGTGCAGATGTTTTTCGCCACCAGACTCGCCAGATGTTCGTTGAGCAGGCGCGACATGTTGTCGTGCTTGCGCTTCATGAAGTCGCCGATCAGCGGCAGCTTTGCCGGATCGGTCAGCATCGCGCCGACCTGCTGGTTGTTGTTGAACAGCAGCTCGCTCGCCAGCACGAAATTCTCGCCGTCCTCGGTCGGCACGAGGCACTGGCAGACGACGCCGATCAGAGAATTGGCGAGCGACGCCGCATAACGCTCGCGATGGTCGGCCGGGAAGAACGACAACAACCGCGTGAGTGTGCCGACCGCGCTGCCGGTGTGCATCGTGGCGAGCACGAGGTGACCGGATTCGCCGGCCTGCAACGCGGTTTCGGCGGTCTCCGGATCGCGGATCTCGCCGACCATGATGACGTCCGGCTTCTGCCGCAACGCTTCGCGCAGGCCCGCCGGGAAACTCGGCGTATCGGTCGGCACCTCGCGCTGCGAGATGATCGACGAATGGCTTTCGAGTTCGTATTCGATCGGCTCTTCGATCGTGACGATATGGCTGTTGCGCGTGCGATTGATGTGATCGAGCATCGACGCGATCGTCGTGGTCTTGCCCGAGCCGGTCGGGCCGGTGACCAGCACGAGACCCTTCGGACTGTCGATCATCGTGCGTACGTACGCCGGCAGGCCGAGCTTGTCGAACGGAATCGGCTGCAGCGGCAGGCGGCGAATCGAGATCACCAGTTTGCGCCGGCCGTACGTGCGATAGATGTTGCAACGCAGCCGGCAGCGCGTCAGCACGAACGGGCGGTCGATCGCGCCGTGCTGCAGAAAGTTTTCCCAGTCCGGTTCGATCGATTCGAGCGTGGGCATCATTTCTTCGAGCAGCACCGGTTCCTCGCCGACCGCGAGCCAGCCGCGCGGCGCCTTGATCATGATCGGCCGGTCCTGCTCGATATGGATGTCGGTAAAAGTCTGCCGCAGGTCGATCAGATCGAGGATCTCACGCGTGAGATCGCGCCGTTCGAGGTGGGGGTTATGCATATCGAGGCCTGCCAAAGAAAGACGGATGGGAAATTCTCACACGAAACGGCACGCGGCGTATCGCCGGATGTCACCAGATTCAGCCATCAACCGGGTCAGGGTAAGCACATATGAAGTGGAGTAGACAGCTGAACGCCGTCGTATTCGGCGCTGCCATCGCACTGGCCACGGCCGCACCGACGCTCCAGGCGGCGCCGATCCACTGGCGCTCGCCGGTGGTCGACTATGCCGCCGACGGCAAGGATATCAAGGACGTGCTGCGCGATTTCGGCGCGAGCCAGGGGCTGGCGACCAACATCGCCCAGGGCGTGACCGGCACCGTCAGCGGCAAGTTTCATCTGGCGCCGCGCCGTTTCCTCGATACGCTCGCCGCGTCGTTCGGTTTTGCGTGGTACTACGACGGCGAAGTGCTGAACGTGGTGCCGTCGTCGGACTTGCAAAGCACGCTGATCAAGCTCGACAGCGCCGGCACCGCGACCTTGCGCGACACGCTCGCGCAGATGCAGATTTCCGACGACCGCTTTCCGATTACGTACGACGCCACCCAGGGCACCGCGATCGTCAGCGGGCCGCCGCGCTACGTGCAACTGGTCACGCAGATCGCCGAGCGGATCGACTCGAATGCGGCGCGCCGCAGCGGCACCTCGGTGCGGGTGTTTCCGCTGAGCCATGGCTGGGCGCAGGATCGCACCGTGACGCTCGACGGCGACAAGGTCACGTTGCCGGGCGTGGTGACCGTGCTGAACAATCTCTACCATCCCGAGTCCGCGAAAGCGAAAGACAAGGACAAAGGCGGCGATTCGCATGGCAACGGCCAGGGCGTGACGCGCAACAAGCCGATGAACGACGTCAACGGGCAAGCGAACAACAGTCCCTATTTCGCGCCGCCATTGCCGCCCGGGAACGCGGGTGGCGGCAGCGGCGGTGGAAGTGGCGGAAGTGGTGGAAGTGGCGGCGGCATGTTCTCAGGCCTGACCGGCGAGCCGTCGCCGCAATTGCAGTCGGTGGTCGGCGGTTCGGACCAGGCGACCACTGTACCGACCACGATGGGGCCGGGCACCGACGGCTCGTTGCCGGTGATCGTCGCCGATCAGCGCACCAACTCGGTTGTGATTCGCGACACGCCGGATCGCATGGGGCAATACGACACGCTGATCGAGCGCCTCGACGTGAAGCCGCAACTGATCGAAATCGAAGCGCATATCATCGAAATCGACGACAACGCGCTGCGCCAGCTCGGCATCGACTGGACCGCGCACAACAGCCACATCGACATCCAGACCGGCACCGGCACCAGTGCGCAGAACAGCTATAACGGCACCGTGTCGCAGAACTTCGGCAATACCACGCTGCCCGGCAATGTGACGGCGGCGGCCACGCCGGTCGGTTTTTCGATGGCGGCGGTGCTCGGCGACGCAGGCCGTTATCTGATGGCGCGCGTGTCGGCGCTGCAACAGAACGACACCGCGAAGATCGACGCGAGTCCGAAAGTCGTGACACTGAATAATGTCGAAGCGATCATGGACAACAAGACCCAGTTCTTCGTGCCGGTGCAGGGCTATACGTCGGGCGATCTGTACAGCATTTCGACCGGCATTTCGCTGCGCGTGCTGCCGATGGTGGTCGAGGAAGACGGCCATACGCGCATCAAGCTCGACGTCGCGATCCAGGACGGCCAGCTGACATCGCAGACGGTCGGCACCTTGCCGGTGATCCAGAACAGCAACATCAACACGCAGGCGTTCATCAACGAAGGGCAGGCATTGCTGATTGCCGGCTACCGCGCGGATAACGAGTCGGGCGGTGTGACCGGCGTGCCCTATCTGTCGAAAATTCCGCTGCTCGGCGCGTTGTTCCGCACCGACAACCGGACCAAGAATCACATGGAGCGGCTGTTTCTGCTGTCGCCGCGCGTCATCACCCCGTAAGCGCACTGCATTGCACGTGAATGCGCCGCCGGTACAGCCGCTGGTGAACTGGTAAAAAGGAGATCGACCGTGGACGAAGCAGCCCGGCAGTCCGCAGAGCAGACCCGGCGCATGCGGGCCATGATGGACAGCATGCCATGCGGCGTGATCGCGCTCGATCACGCCGGCCAGGTGCTCGACGCGAGCGAACGCGCCACCGGCCTCCTGAACATGGCGCTGCCGGCGGGCACCGATTTCGCGTCCGCGCTCGGCGACCAGTTCTCATTGACCGAAGTGCTGCGCCGCGAGGATATCGAGCGCGGTTTCGATCTGCACGTCGACGACACCACGCTGTGGGTGCAGGCCAATGCCTGTGCCGACAGCGCGATCGGCATGGTGGTGACGGTAACCGACGTATCGCCGTTCAGCCGCTCGGTCGACGAACGTGCGATGTCCTTGCGCTTCCTGCTGCACGATCTGCGCTCGCCGCTCAATTCGATCAGCGCGCTGACCCAGCTCGATTCGAGCGACCCGGAAGCGTTCGAGCGTTGCGGCGGCATGCAGCAGATTACGCAACTGGCGCATTACGTGTTGTCGCTCGGCGAGCAGTTCATTTTCAGCTCGGTCGCCGAGCATCTGAATACGCGCGATTTCAGGCGCTTCGATTTGCGCGCGACGCTGCGGCAGATCGCCTCGCAGCTCGAAGTTACCGCGACCTATTACGGCGTGCCGTTGCGGCTCTGGCTGTCCGACAGTTCGCCGGTATGGGTCAACGGCATGCGCAACTTCGCGGCGCGCGCGATCCAGAACGTGATCGACAACGCGGTGCGGGCGTCGCCGCGCGGCGACCCGGTGACGGTCTCGCTGCGTCATGTGGACGGGTTTGCCGAAGTGATCGTCAACGATCGCGCCGGCGGCTTGCCGGGGTTGCGCGAAGCGGGCGGGCGCATCAACCGTTTCGATACGCTCGGCAAGAAGAGCGCGACCGGTTTCGGGCTCGGCCTGAAGCTCGCGGTGCAGATCGTCGAGTTGCATGCCGGCACGCTGTACGCGGAATTGAATGAAAACGGCGGCACGACTTTCGTGTTGCGGCTGCCGTGCCTGAATGCCGGTTCGGCGCGCGTGCCGGGCGGCGGTTCGCTGGTGGATGCGGACCGGGCGCTGCATGCGTCGCGCGAGTAATTTTGCAATCAAGGTTCGACGATGAAACTGATGTCAGGCAGACCCGTGCGCATCCTGCTGGTCGAGGATGATCCGGCGCATCACGCTTTACTGCTCTCCTGGTTGAAGACCGAGGGGTATCAGGTCAATGCGTTTCACAACGGCCTCGAGGCCCAGCAGTTTCTGGTCGACAACTGGGCCGATCTCGCGATTCTCGACTGGGATATTCCCGGCGTGTCAGGCGACAAACTGCTGCAGAAAATCCGTGGCCGTTCACAGTCCGCGATGCCGGTGCTGTTCCAGACGGTGCATTCGGCGGAGTCGGACATCGTCAAGATTCTCGACGCCGGCGCGGACGACTATCTGGTCAAACCGTTCGACCGCCAGGTGGTGCTCGCGCGTTTGCGCGCGTTGCTGCGGCGCTTCGGTTCGTCGAACGTGCAGGGCCGCAAGATGATGATCGAAGACTGCGTGCTCGATCAGCAGGCGCGTTCGCTGGTGACGGCGGACGGCACGTCGCATCCGCTAGGCACCAAGGAGTTCGACATTCTGTGGCATCTCGCGTCGCATCTGGGCGCGGTGGTGCTGCGCCAGGATCTGATGAGCGTGGTGTGGGGCTGGGACGCAGCCGTGCAAAGCCGTTCGGTCGACATGTACGTGAGCCGCGTGCGCGGCAACCTGAAAGCGGCGGGTGTCGGCTGGACCGTGCAGTCGGTGTATGCGACCGGCTACCGGCTCACGCTGCGGCCGGACGGCGAGGGCCGCGAGGACCGCGAGGGCGACGCGAACGGCGGCAGCGCGGGCGGTCCGGGTTCGGATCCGGCCGCATCCCCACCGCGGCGGGACTGAACCATGCGGATACAGCGGCGGCTGCGCGCGTTCATGCGTTATTCGGTGCTGGCCGGCGCGCTGGCCGCTGCGGTTGGCGGCGCGGAGGCACTCGGCGCGGTGCGCGCAGGCCGCGACTTCGGTTCCGGTTCCGCCGGCGCCGGCTGGCATGGCAGCCGCTTCGTGTATGTGTCCAACGGCAGCAGTCTCGCCGATACGCTGAATCTGTTCGGCGCCGATCAGAACGTGCCGGTCAGCATAAACGGCTCCGTCACGGGTATTGTCCGCGGCCGGTTTGCAATGGCGCCGCAGCAGTTCCTCGACATGCTCTGCGCGTCGTTTGGCCTCGTCTGGTATTACGACGGCGCGGTGATCCAGATATCACCCGCGAGCGATCAGCAAAGCCTGACGATGCGGCCGAACTATCTGTCGCCGCAAGCGCTGGCGGCGGCGCTCGATCACGCCGGCATTTCGGACCGGCATTTTCCGCTGCGGACCGATGCCGGGTACGGCACGCTCAGCGTCACGGGACCGGCGAGCTACGTCGAACGGATTCGCGGCGCGGCGCAGCGTTTCGAGCTCGGGGCGCAGGCGCGCGTGCGCACCGGCGCGAAGATTCTGCGGCTCACGTCGGCGAGCGCCGCGGATCAGGTGCGCGTGATCGACGGGCGCCAGCTCGTCGTGCCGGGCGCGGCGAGCCTGCTCGCGCGCCGTTTCCAGCAGACGCGGCGCGACCCGGACGGGGTGCGCGTCGTCGAGTTTGCGGCGCCGTTGCCGATCATCGAAGCCGATGCCGCGACCAACTCGATCCTGATTCGCGACAAGTCCGAGCGGATCGACGGCGATGCGATGCAGGTCGCCGATTTCGATACCGCGCCGCAGGTCGTGACCGTGCAAACCTGGGTGATCGATGTCGATCGGGATGCGCTGGCGGAGTTGGGTGCGGCGCTGCCGGCGAGCGAATCGTCGATCGTCGCCGAAGGCGGCGGCGATCTGTTCGCCCGGCTGCACGCATTGGAACAGGTGCACCGCGCGCACACCGAGGTGTGGCGCACCGCGGTCACGTTCGACCGTGCACCGGCGGTGATCGACCGGCATCAGGCACGGCTCGCGCAAAGCGTGGGACTCGTGCCGGCCGACACCGCCGATCTGTGGCTCGCCATCGAACCGACGCTCGATGCCGATCCGACGGTTCAACGCATCGGCCTGCGTGTCGATCTCGGCCCGACCGGCACGCCGCCGGCGGATCAGCCGGGGCAGAGGCCGCGCGAACGGATCGTCGAGGCCACGGTCGCGGCCGGCGCTTGCCTCGTGATCGCGGCGCCGTCTGCGGGCACGACGGATCAGATGGGTCCCGTGAATCCCGCGGATGCGGCCGACGCGGCGAATCCTGTGAATACCGTCCCGAGGCAGCGTCTGGTGCTGCTGATTCCTCGCCTCGCGACCTGAGACTGCGGCGCCGAATCTGCCGCCGCGAGCCGTGTTCAGGCACGCTCGGGCATGCAGCCAGACTCAGGCGCGCAGCCAGAGATAGTTGCCCGACACGATGCCTTCGAACATCTCGTCGGACGACTCGATGATATTGGTTTGCCAGTAGCGGCCGTGCTCGGCGTAGTGCGCGAACAGTTCGGCCAGGTATTCGCCGGTGAGGTCGTCGGTCATCGGCACGTGCACCAGCAGCACGATGCTGCCCGTGTCGGCGTCGAGACACAATTGCGCCTGATCCTGCGCATAGATCAGCAGGTTCGCCTCGAGCATCAGCCTGAAGATGACCAGCGTGCGTCCCGGCGTGACCGCGCCGTAGTGAAAATTGACGTAGAGCGCTTCCGGGTCGTTCTCGTAATTTTCCAGCCGGACGTCGAAGCCTTCGATTTCGAGCGTCTTTGTTTCGAGTACGTAATCGGCGTCGGGCAGGCCGACCACATCGCAGATGTCCCGAACCAGCTCCGCGTATCGTTCCTGGCTCATGATGGCGCTCGCGGTTACCGAAAGAAAAAAAAGAAAAGGCTACGAAACCGGCGCCGGCGAAGAGCCGCCCAATCCCGTAACCCGTACCTGCATCCGGCGGGTGCGTGCGGGCTTACTGACCCTTCGCGGCGTCGGAAATATTCTTGGCGCCCGTGTTTTCGAGCGATGCGACTGCGGAGGTTTCCTGCTGTTCCTGATTGATCTGCGCGGCAGCCATCGTGAACTGATTGCTCGCATTTGCCGAAGCCTGCATCTGGGCCAGCATATCGGCCGAGTTCGATGCGGACGAAGCTGCGCCAGAGCCGCTGATAGAACCTGACATGATGATTCTCCAAAAAAGTAAAAGAGTGAGTGAAAATCACTGCAAGGCATGAAGCCCGGTGCTGCTACTGCGAAGTCAGTAATGCAAAGCGTGAAAAATACGTGATTCGGATCGTGAAACCCCACAACCCGCCGCGCCGGCTCACGCCGTCGCGCCGCGTTCGTTGTGACGCTCCTGCAGCGTGAGAACGATACGGCGCGCGGCGATCATCCCGCGATACAGCTTCTGCAACTCGACGCGCTCGTGATCGTTCGCCGCCGACTGCGTGACCGTGCTGATGCGCTGAGCGGTTTCATCGAAGGCCGCGGCGATCCGCGCGACGCGTTGCTGGCTGTCCGCCGCGTTGAGCGTGGCGTCCAGTGTGTTCAGGTCCTGCGCAATGGGGAGCAAGGCGTCGTACATAACGGTTCCTCGTGAGGTCGTGGGTTGAATTCAATCGAATCAGTCGATGCGTTTATTGCCGGAATCGGTGCTGTCGCCGCCGGTGTCCAGCAGATGCTTGGTGCCGTCCGGCGTCTCGATGTAGCGCAAGCCGCCTACTGACACGACTTCGGAGTAGCGCACATCCGGAATCGTGCTACGGGCTTCTTTCACGTCGACATCGAGCCGCCTGATGTTGGCGTCCAGATCCGGCTTGACGTTGGCCAGCAGCGCGCGAAACTTCTTCATCGACGACACCGTGCCGCTGACGAGGAACACGCCATTACCTTTGTATTCCACGTGCGCGCCGGTGTCGCCCAGCGATTGCTGGATGTTCACTGCGTCCTGCTGCGCCACGTCGTATTCCCTGAGCGCCTTGCCGCGCGCCAGCTGATCCATGATCCGGCGCGCGGAGTCGCTGTCGTCGGCGGTGCGCACGATGCCGCGCACCACCAGCTGGGCGCCCCGTGGCTTCACCGTCAGCTCGTTCAACCCCGCTCGATGCAACGCTCCGGCAAGCTGCCGCGACGTCGCGTCCGGGTCGAACTTGACGTTCGCTGCCTCGGTGGACTGCGAACCTGCCATCAATACGCCGGCCGTCGAGAGCGCCACGATCAGCACGGTGCAGGCGAGTGCGACGCCTGCCGTGCGCAATGCCTTGGCGCGCGGCAGGGGCAGTAGCGGCAGTGACGGCAGTAGCGGCTCGCGGTCCGGCAGTTCCGGCTCGGGCTGCTGCGCCGCTTTCTGTCCATGCCCCTGTTCCTGTTCTTGCGCGTCAGCGTGTTCTTCTGCCTGCACAGCCTGAGCATCCGGTTCCGCCGTCTGCCACAGGGGCGCCAGCAGATCCAGATCGCGCGGCCACGCCACGTCGTCGGGGCCGACGCAGAACACTACGTCGCCGTAGGGCACCGCGACGAAATCCGGAACCAGGACTTCTTCGCCGCCGTCGAGGCAAAGCCGCGTCACGCCGTCTTCGCCCAGGGTCAGCACGAGTTCGCCGACCTGCCAGTCGCTGATGCAGATATCCGCATCCTCTGCGCCGCCAAGACGATAGGACCCCACCGTCAAGCGGATTTGCGCACCGGCGTGGATGCCGGTCAATACTCGCAGCGCTTTCATGCTCGTGGTCCCATTAGACGTTGCGTGATTCCGATGACTTCAGTTTATGAGCCTGTACCGGGCGTTGCCGGTGCAACGCGAACTTCCGGTGGTTTATCCGAAGCGGTCGGCACGCCGTTCGACGCCGCGAGGGCCGGCATGGCCGCCCTCACGTCGATCATCAGCTGGCGCACCGACAGCAGGCTCTGGTCGTCGATCGGATAGCCGACGCCGAAGCGCTTGCGGGCCATCGTCAGATCGAGCGAATGACTGAGAATACCGACACCCGCCGACGCCCTGGCGGACGCCGTGCCGCTCGCCGGAGCACGCTGCTGGCTGAACATCGCGCTGGCGATCTGCGACTGCATGCGCGCCGGGCTGCGCCGCATCGCACCAGGCGACGTCGCGTTGAGCACCATCAGCGGCGCGAGCGCGAAACCGCATTCGAGTTGCGCGGCAAGGCGCAGCACGACCTTGGCGAAGGTCTGCAGCAGCACGCGGTGCGTCTCGGTGGAGCGCGCGTTGCCGAGTTTGGCGCCGAGCATCTGGAAGTTCTCCGGCACCGTGACGGCCGTGCTGATCTTCTTGCCCGTGACCGCGAACTTCGATGCGCCGCCTTCGCTGCTTCTGCCTTCGCGTGGCTGGTGCTGCCGTGGTTGTGGCTGCTGCTGTTGAGGTTGCTGCTGAGGTTGCTGTTGCGGCTGCTGCTGGGATTGCTGCTGCGACGACTGCTGTTGCTGTTGTGGATGATCGTCGTCGTGATTGCCGCCGTCATGACCGCTCTCACGGCCATGACCGTGGCCGCCGTTGCCGTTGCGATTCTGCGACTCGCCGTCCTTCTGCCGCTCCTTGTCCGGTTGCCGCTGCTCCTGCTGCTGGCGGTCTTTCTCGCGGTCTCTTTCTTTCTGCTTCGGTGTATCCTGGTCGCGCTCGCGCGGCGTCGGCTGCTCGTGCAATTCCTTGTCGACGTCCTTGTCGTGCAGCGCTTCCTTGTCGTGGAGTCCTTTGTCTTTTGCGCGCAGTCCCGCGCCCTTGCCGCCGGCGGCGCCTTTGGGCGTCGGCTTCGCGCCGAAGCGCGCGGCGACTTTCTGGGCAAGCGGGCCGCGCGCCCCCGCGCCGTGACTATGCGCCCACCTCTTGTTGAGCGCGAACTTCGCCGCCAGCATGTTGTGACGCACGCGCGCCTGCTGCATCCTGGTGTGCTGCAGTTTCTGTGATCGGGTGGTCTGCTGCGTGTGATGCAACTGCGCGGTCTGCTCCTGCAGATGCGTGGCCTCGGGCGTGTGGCCGCCGTGCGTGATGCGATTGTTCATGACGGCACCGCCATCACGACGATTTCATTGGCGAAGCGCAGCAGTGCCGACGCACCCCAGGTGCCCATGATCAGAACGGTCGCCACCACGGCGACCAGTTTCACCGCGTACGAGATGCTTTGATCCTGCATCGACGTAATGGCCTGAATGAACGAGATCGCAAGCCCCGACACTGCCGAGACGATCACCACGGGCATCGAGATCGACAGACACAGCAACAGGCCTTCGGTCGTCAGGCGAACCAGCGTATCGGTTTCCATCGCAACTCCCTTCAGCGATAAGTCATCACGAGTCCGTGAATCAGCGTCGACCAGCCATTCATCGCGACAAACAGCAGCAGCTTGAACGGGATCGCGACATTGGTCGGCTGCACCTGGTTCAGGCCCATGGCCATCAGCACGTTGGCAATCACCACGTCGACCACCACGAATGCGATGTACAGCAGAAAGCCGATCTTGAACGCGTCGGTCATTTCGGTCAGCGTGAAGGCGGGCGCGAGCACGATCAGGTCGTCTTCGCGCAGTTTGGCCGCCATGTCCTTCGGCCAGATCGCCGAAGCCGAGTGCACGAAGAAGCGTTTCTCGCGTTCGTGCGCGTGGGCCTTGAGGAACGCGCGGAACGGTTCCTTGCCGGCGTCGAACGCATCGAGCACGATCGCCGACGAATCGCTGCCGCCGCGGTGCGGCATGCTCTGCATGTTCTGCACCGCCTGCATGCCGATCGGCGCCATCACGTACGCGGTGACGAGAATCGCGATACCGTTGAGCACCATGTTCGGCGGCACCTGCTGCACGCCGAGCGCGTTGCGCAGCAGGCCGAGCACGACCACGATCTTGGCGTACGAGGTTGCCACCATCGCGACGAACGGGATCAGGCCGATCGCGACGACCGCGATCAGCAGCCCGGTGAGATCGCTAAACTGAACCATGGCCGGACGCCATCTGCACGAGGCGCACGCCGAGATGATCGCCGACGGTGACGAGCTCGCCGAAGCCGATCGTCTGGCCATACGTGACGAGGCGAATGCGCGCATCCGGCAGCGCGGTCGGCAGTTCGAGCACGTAACCCGCGCGCAGCGCGGACAACTGTGCGACCGGCAGCGACACCGTGTCGATCTCCAGCTTCAGCGGCAGATCGAGATGCTCGATCTCGACGGGCGTGTTGTGGGCGTCGGCGAGCGGCGTGCTGAAACTCATGTCGTGGCTCATCGTAGGGTTCTCGGTCAAGGTGAGGAGGTGGTCGGCGATGTCGGCCAGCGCATGCAATTGCCGGGTGCCGGGATGACCCCACACCACCGGCAGCCGGACCGACCCGGTTTGCTTCAGAAAAAAGGCCCGCAGCGCGGCCGGCAGAGCCCGCAGGATGATGTCGCCGGGGCGCAGCGAGTCGAGCGTGGTCAGCGTGATCGACTTCTCGCCGAGCAGCAGCCGGCCGGGCACCGTGACTTCGCTGACCCGCGTGGCGAACGGCATGCGGCGTTGCGCGACCAGTTGCTCGAACGCGTCGAGCCAGCCGTCGTCGAGATGGTTGAAGACGGCGTCGTAGCGCGTCGCGCCGAGCTGAAACGACACCGTGCAGCATTCGGCATCCGGCGCGGGCGGTGCGGGGTCGCCGCCGGCTGCCAGATCGAGCCCGCTCACTTCGACGCCTTGCATGCCGAGGTCGGCCAGCGCCTGCCGCAGCGGGCCGAGCAGAAAGCCGCCCACCTTCGCGCGCAGCGACGCTTCAATCGCCGGATCGACCTCGCCGGTTTGATCGGCCCGCACGACGCTGGCGAGCTCCGTCAGTTGCGACAGGTCGATCAGCAGCGATGCGTTCAGCGCGCCCCAGCGCAGACGCAAGGTCGCGGCGCGGGCCGGGTCGATCGGGTTGCGCGTGCCGGCTCGCCAGTTGGCGATGCCGAACTGATGGGCGAGCAGTGCGTCGAGCCGTTCGTCGACCGCGAGCCGCTGCATCCGCGCGACACCGCGCGTGAGCCCTGGCAGCCGCGTGAAATCGAGCGTGACGGGCGTGGGGCCGGGCGTCGGTTCGATTCCGGTGGCAGCGGGCTGGACAGGCCGCGTGTCGATAGGATCCATGGCGTTCTTATGTAGTGAAGGCGCTGCTTAGGTGACGACGATCTCAACCGCGCGCGGTGTGTCCTGGTGAAGACTCGGTAACGATTCCAGGTTCCGCCGCAACGCATCTGCATGTTGCGAGATTAAGTCGTGCGAGGCCGGCTCCGTGGTCGTGAAGCGAAGCGTCAGGACGAAATGCGAAAGCATCAGCGTCAATTGGCAGCCTGGCAGCAGCGCGGGATCGAGCGGCACGGTGAGATGCCACGGGCTGCGCGAAAACACGGCCGGGTTCGCGCAGAAATCGGCGACGCTCGAGACGATCGAATCGACCAGCGGGCTCGACTGCTGCGCGGTGTTCAACGCGCCGACGGTGAGTGCGGCGGGCGCCGGCTCGACGCGACCGTGACGAGGCTGCGGCGGCGGAGCGGGATGAGCCGGTTGGGGCGCTTGAGGCGAAGCGGGTACGACGGCGGAAGCCGGCGCGGCTGCGGGTTTGCCTGGGCAAGCCGGTGACGTCGTCGCGCCGCGCAACGCGGCGATGAGGTTCGCGTGCGCGGCGCCGGTTGCCGGTATGCCGCTGCGGCGCCCGGGTTGAGCGAAAGAGGGGTTCTGAGCGCCGCTGTTGCCGCCGTGCTCACCGCCGTTGCTGCCGGAGCCGCCACCGCCACCGCCGTTTTGATCCGGCTTTTGCGAGACCGGCGCGCAGGGCAGTCCGGCGAGGGCCGCTTCGCCCTGCGCGGCAGTGTCGGTGGGCGGCGTCTCGCCGGCCGCGCGCGCCGGTTCGTGTTCCGGCGCGCCGGTTTGCTTCGCTTCGCCGGTTGTGTCGGATGTGGCATCCTGTTCCGCCTCCTGATCGTCCGCGCGGCACACCGCATCGCGATGCGCGTTGAACAGCGCCGCGAGCCGCCGCATTTCAGGGGTGTCCGGGTGGGCGCGCACGGGCTCGCGCGCCGGCTCCGGTCCGGCAATCACATGGACGCGATGGGTCGCCGAGCTGTGCATGATGAAGGCCCCCGGCTTAGATCATCAAACGGCCGACCGGCTGCAGGTCGATATGCGCGCCGAGTTCCTGATACGAATACACCGGCAGCCAGCCGAGGCGCGACTCGATCATCCGCTTCACGTAGCGGCGAATATCCATCGACGCGATCACCGCCAGCTGGCCGCGCGGCACTTCGCCGACCAGTTGCACGAGGTTGTCGACCAGGTGGCCGATCTCGTCGGGCGGCAGCGCGAGGAAGTTGCCGGTCGGCGTCTGCTTGATGGACTGGCGGATGTGCTGTTCCACCTGCACGTCGACCAGCACCGCCGGCAGATCGCGCGGGCCGCCGGTCGCGCGATACGCGATCATCCGGCCCAGATCGATGCGGATGTACTCGGTGAGCATCAGCATGTCTTTTTCTTTCGGCCCCCATGTGATCAGGCTCTCCGTGATGCTGCGGATATTGCGGATCGGCACCTGTTCCTCGAGCAGGCGGCGCAGCACGTCGGCCATTTTCTGCAGCGGCAGCGCCTTCTGCACTTCGGCGACCAGACCCGGATAGTCGGTTTCGAGCTGATCGAGCATCCATTGCGTTTCCTGGATGCCGAGAAACAGATGCGCGTTGATGCGCAACAGCGCAATGGTGTGCTGGGCGATGATGCTTTCCGGCTTGCGCTGCGCGGGCTTCGATGCCGCTTCGGCCTCCTCTTCGGCGGGCTGCGCGCCGGCCTGCCGCGCGAGCAGCGCGGTCAGCTCGGGCGGTTCGCCCGCGCCGGCGGCGAGATTCGCGCGCGCGTGCGGCACGTCGTAGATCACCACTTCATAGGTGTCGGCGGGCAGCGTCTCGTCGCTCCACATCATGATGCCGGGGAACGGCAGGCCGACTTCGGCCTGCAACGTCGCCCGCTGGGTGTCGAAGGCTTTGTCGAGCGCTTCGGCGGCGAGGCGCGCGCTCAGGTCCTTCGACATGCGCACGCCGATCGGGCAGGTGAATTGCGGCGGACGCGGCAGGATCGACGGCGCGTCGCCTTTCGCGCCGGCGCGTTGCAGCGCGCCGACCGGCTTGCCGGTGCCGCCGGCCGGTTTGCCCGATTTCTTTTGCAGCCGGTATGCGACGAACGCGAGCAGGCCCGACAGCAGCACGAAGAGCGCCGCCGGAAAACCCGGCACCACGGCGAAACCGAGCAGCAGCACGGATGCGAAGTAGAGCGCGCGCGAGCTGCCGCCGAACTGGCGGGTGATGTCTTCGCCGAGCGAACGGTCCTCGCCTTCGTGCGCGTCGTCGCCGACGCGCGTGATCATGACGCCGGCCGCGACCGAGATCAGCAGCGATGGAATCTGCGACACCATCGCGTCGCCGATCGACAGCACCGAGAAGCGGTTGGCCGCGTCGCCCGCGGTCATGCCGTGGTACGCGACACCCACCGCGATGCCGGCCACGATATTGATCATCGTGATCATCAGGCCGGCGATCGCATCGCCCTTGACGAACTTCATCGCGCCGTCCATGCCGCCGTGCAGCTGGCTTTCGACCGCGAGCAGCGTGCGCCTTTTGCGCGCCTCTTCGGGCGTGAGGATATTAGCGCGCAAGTCGGCGTCGATACTCATCTGTTTGCCCGGCATCGCGTCGAGCGTAAAGCGCGCGCCGACTTCGGCGACCCGTTCCGAGCCTTTCGCGATCACGATGAACTGCACCACCGCGATAATCATGAACACCACGAGGCCGACCACCAGGTTGCCGCCCACCACCAGTTCGCCGAAGCTCTCGATGATGTCGCCGGCGTCCGCATGCAACAGGATCGACTTGGTCGAGGCGATGTTCAGCGAGAGCCGGAACAAGGTGGTGAACAACAGCATCGACGGAAAAGAAGAAAGCGAGGTGATGCTGCCCACATACATGGTCACCATCAGCAGCGTCACGCTGATGGTGATGTTGATGGACAGCAGAATGTCGATCACGAGGGTCGGCAGCGGCAGGATCATCAGGGAGATGATCGCCACCAGCAGCACCGCGATGCCGGCCTCGCCGAAGCCGGGAATCTTGAAGGTCTTGAACATGGACTTACTCCGTGATTGACGCTTTCGCGCCGCTGAGGCCGCTCACCCAGCGAAGAATCGCTGCGACGACCTCGAATAACTCTTCGGGAATCGGCTGGTTTTCCGCCACTTTGTAGAGCAGCCGCGCGACCGGCGGATTGGCGACGATCGAAATGCCGAGGTCGGCGGCCTGGCGGCGCAGCAGCAGCGCCTGTTCGTCGAGCCCTTTGGCGATCACCACCGGCAGCGGGAATTCGCTCGGGTCGTAGCGCAGCGCGACCGCGTAGTGAACCGGGTTGACCACCACCACATTGGCGCGCTTGAGACCGCCTTTGGGACCTTCGTTCGCCAGCTTGTGCGCGAGCTTCTTGCGCTCGCCCTTAACCTCCTGGTTGCCGTCGCTTTCCTTGTGTTCGCGCTTGACTTCGTCCTTGCTCATCTTGTGTTTTTTGATGAACATCATGGCCTGCAGCTTGTAGTCCACCGCGGCGATCACGATGAACACGCCGAGCGCGGTGGCGAGCACCTTCATCACCACCGACCACAGCACCTGGATCAGCTGCGCGAGCGGCTGTTCGAGCGCGCTCGCGACCACCGGCATTACCGAGACGATCGCCTCGCGCATCACCGCGACAACGAGCACGCCTTTGACGGTCATCTTCGCCAGATCGAGCAGCGAGTTTGCCGAGAATATCTTCTGCAACCCGGATGCGGGGTTGACCGCGTCGAACTTCGGATTGACCGCTTCGAACGAGAACTGCAGGCCGGTTTGCGGCGCGAGTGCGAGAATTGCCGCGAACAGTCCGACGGCCGCGACCCCGCAGACCATGCCGACCGCGTGGCCGGCCATGTCGGCGAGCGTGACGTACAGGTCGTCCATCGAACGTGGGCCGCTCAGGAAATCGATCGAACTCTTCACGACTCCGCGTAACGAGTCGACCAGATAGTGCTGGCCGGCTTGCAGGACCACCAGCATGGCGCCGAGGCACGCGACTTCGACCACGTCCGTGCTCTTCGCAACCTCGCCTTTTTCGCGGGCCTTGCGCAGTTTCTGTTCTGAGGGCTCTTCGGTTTTGTCGTCGCTCATGGCTTGCTTCTCGCTGTGCTGGCTTTCTGCTTGGTGACTGGCGCAGGTCACGGCGCTTGCCGGTTACCCCAGACAGACCTTATCCGCCCGCGCCCTTGCGCCGGCCGGCCGATGCGAAGCGTGGGCGGCGCGTGCGAAGCAATGCGGGTTGCGCCGTCGCTTCGCAAATTGGTGTGCGACTTCGTGCGGCACGCCGGCCGCGAAGCTGTGGCGACGTAATGTGTGGATCAAGTTCGGCTGATCGTGCAGGGCGTGGGACAGGCTTCCCACCGCTCTGGAACTCCTGGGGAAAAGAAATGAATCAACAGAAGGCACAAGCGAAATGTCCACCGGCGGCGCTCGGCTGTCTCGTCGATCTGGTCAGTGCCGCATTCGCGGCCACGAGCGGGCTCGGGGCCAAGGTCGACGTCGACGACATCGAGCAGATGGTCGATACCTTGCATGTGTTGCGTCCCGCGTTCGCGGACTTCGAATTCTTCGATGGCTGGCTGCATCTGTTGCGCCGCGACTGGGCCAGCGCGGAGACGGTTTATCGCGGCCTGATCGAGCGTTCGGTGTGCGTGCCGGCCAGCAAAGGCATGCTGCTGCGCTGCCTGAAATCGAGCAAGACTTTCGGCTGGCAGGACGAAGCCAGAAAGCTCGCCGACGAGTACCGCGACCACGAGGTGGGGCGGCTCGCCAGGGTCTATCTGGCGGGCGACGATCTTCAGGAAGCGTATGCGGCCGCGCGGCGCACCGGTCATTTCGTGGCGCCGGAATCGGCGCGCGAACTCGACCAGGGTGCGCCGGTGAGTCATGCCAAAGCCGACGCACCGGCGGCGGCGCCGACCGGCGATATGTTGCTGTCGATGCAGTACATCCGTATTTGAGGACGCCGCACCCGCCGACGCTCAGGTATCTGAACGCGGAGTCATAGTCACCGCGGCGAGCCGTGTCGGCGCGCAGCGGCTTTCATGGGAGACATGCACGTGGACATATCGATGATGATGTCGCAGCTCCACCCGCAAATCGCCCAGACCGGCGCGAGCGCAGGGGCCGAATCCGCGCCGGCGGTCACGCCGGAGCAGGCCGACCGCTTCCAGGCGCTGATGTCGCAGGGCGTGCCGACTCCGCCGGTGCAGAGCGTCCCGGAACATCCGGATCACAACATCGTTGCGCGCGCCGTGTCGGAACAGGCCGATTACTACCGGCAGGTGCCGAACGACATGATGTACCTGATGCATCACATGAGTTCGCTGTCGATGGAGCGCATGGCGGCGGCCAACATGACGGTGCAGATGGAAATCTCCAGTCTCAACGCCGATCTTCAGGTGAAGATGGCCGCGGTTCAGTCGTCGAAAGACGCCGTTCAGACCTTGATGAAGAACCAATAACATGTCGATCCTCGAACACACCCCCGCGCGCTGGCGCAAGCTGCTGCCCTGTCTCGCCCTCGTGTTCCTGCTGGGCGGCTGCCAGAAGGAGCTATACGGTCAACTGACCGAGCGCGACTGTAACGAGATCGTCGCCGCGCTCGTGCCATACGGTGTCGATGCGCAGAAGAGCACGCCCGACGGCGGCAAGACGTGGTCGGTGAGCGTCGACGAAAAGCAGATCGTGCACGCAATGGAAATTCTGCGCGCGCGCGGCATTCCGTCGAAGAAATTCGACGACCTCGGCACGCTCTTCAAGAAAGACGGCCTCGTCTCCACGCCGACCGAAGAGCGCGTGCGCTTCATCTACGGTCTGTCGCAGGAACTCGACGACACGCTGTCGAAAATCGACGGCGTGGTCGAAGCCCGCGTGCAGATCGTGCTGCCGAACAACGATCCGCTGGCGGAATCGGCCAAGCCTTCGTCGGCGGCGGTGTTCATCAAGTATCGCGCGGATGCGAACGTCGAAACGCTGACACCGGCCATCAAGAACCTCGTCGTCCACAGTATCGAAGGGCTGACCTACGACCAGGTCAGCGTGACCTCGGTGCCGGCGGACCCGCTCAATCTGCCGTTGCCGGACAACCAGCGCGGCGGCTGGCTGACGTTCGTCGCCATCGCGCTGGGGATCGTGCTGATCGGTCTCGCCGGCGCGCTGGTGGTGTGGCGCGACAAGCTGCCTCGCCTGACGCCGGACAGTCTCGCGCAGTTTCTGCCGAAGCGTGGCGCCCGCGCGGCCAAGACGCCGAAGGCCGCGGCGTGAGAGCGCCGCGCCGCGCGGTTGAGCGTGCCGGATAAGCAGCGGCAGTCACGGAGAGGGACATGGGCGGCGAGATCGCGGGCGACACGAGCGGCAACCTGGGCGGCAACGTCGGCGAAGACTTCGGCAACAACGGTGGAAACGGCGGTGGAAACAATGGAGACCACAGCGGCGACTACAACGGAGGCCACAGCGGCAACCACAGCGGCGGCGCGGTCGACGTAATGTTCGACGACGGGTTCGATGCCGTGTTCGACGACGCGGCGCCGGACCCGCAAGCGCAACAAGCTGCATCGTCTCAGGACGCCGACCCGCTGGCGCCGCTCGCCACCGTCCTGGCAGGCTGCATCGCCGACTATTATCGGCGCCGCCGCACGCTGTTCGAGTGGCTGCACCCGCAGCGTCTTGCGGCGTTTGCGTATGCGCCGTTGCTGCCCGCGCTCGACGAGCGCCGCACGGCGCAGCTCGCCGAAACGTGGCTCGAGCGTCTCGGCATGCAGCCGGCGCCGCTGCTGTCGTTCACCGATCCGAGTTTCCCGCTCACCCAGTTGCCGCTGCCCGACAGCCTATGCGTGCTGCGCATGCGCGCGCTGCTCGAACACGTCGACGAAGTGCGTTCGTGGATCGACCGGCCACGCCGCCTGCGGCTCAACCAGTGGCTCGGGCCGCAGCTGGCGCGCGCGCTGCTCGCCCAGCGCGGCGGCCTCGCGGGCAGCAATCTGCCGCTGGCCGCGGAACCGACTGCGGATGCGCTCGCGTGGCGGGGTTTTCGCCTGTTCGAACGGGACTGCGGCTGGGGCGCCGATCATCCGATGCAGCTCGTGCAGTTCGCGTTATCGGACGATAGTGCGCTCGCCGCGCCGCTCGATCCCGCCGAGCATGCGAAAGTCAGTCCTGCAAGCGACACGCTCATTTCTCAACTGCCTGAACTATTTGCGGCGCGCTCATGCTGATCTGGTTACGTCATTCGAAGGGCGCGGACGAAGGCGCACAGGCCGGGGTCGGTGTGTGCGGCGACGTGCTGCGCGGTGAGGATCTGGCGACGCTGGTCGAGGTCGATGCCGCCTATCACGCGCTGAACGAGCGTTGTGCGGCGTTGCTGGACGAAGCGCGCGCGCAGGCCGACGCCGTGCTCGCCGCCGCCCAGGCCGAAGCGAGCGAGCTGATCGACCAGGCCCAGATGTTTTACGCCAGCGCGTATCAGACGGGTTATGAAGGCGGCTGGCAGGAAGCGCTGACCGCGTGGCACGAACGCAGTCTGCAGACGCAGACAGGGATGCCGTCGATTGGACAGCGGCAGCGCGAACGGCTTGCGCAACTGGTCGCGCTGGCGGTCGAGCAGATCGTGTTCAGCGCCGATCCGGTGATGCTGTTCAGGCAGGCGGCGACGCACGTCGAGGGCATCATCGCCGACGGCAGTCCGCTGAAAGTGCGCGTGCATCCCGACGATCTTGCATCGGCCGCCGCCGCGTTCGACGACATCTCGCGTACCTGGCGCGAGGCCGGCCGCTCGGTGAGGTTGCAGGTGAGCGGCGACGCGCAGCTGGAGCGCGGCGCGTGCGTGTGCGAAGCCGATCTCGGCGCGATCGACGCCAGCTTGCCGCAGCAACTGGACGCGATCAATGCGGCGTTGGCGCGTGCCGTGCAGGGTTTGCCGGACGACGAAGACGATACGGCCGCGCAGGCGCCGGGCGAATACGGCGTGCAAGCCGATGCCGCCGTTCGGGTCGACGCCGGCATGGACCTCGGCGCGCCGGCGCTTCACCTCGATCCGCCCGATGCGATGCGGCCGGAACCGGATCACGCGCAGACGCTGCCGCCGGACCTGGACGAAGACGATGTCTTCGCCGACGCGGTCGCCGCGATCGACGGACCACACGATGCCGGCGCCGTATCCGAAGCCGGCGAACTGAACACCGCCTGACTGTTTATCCTGGACCGCTCAACGCCGACTAAGGCCGACTAATACCGCCCAACACCACCGGCACTGCATGGCACGCCGTCTTCCTCCCGCCCACGGACCCTTCACGATGATCACACCCGATACCGTCGCCGATCTGGATCTCGCACCCGCCGGCCCCGCCGCGGACCAACAGGCCGGCGCACGCCGCTTCGATCTGATGGCCGATGCGATCGAGCGCGAACTGCGCGCGCGTCCGCGGCCCGCTGCCGCCGGCAAGGTGCAGGAAGTGATCGGCACCTTGCTGAAGGTCAGCGGACTCGATGCGACGCTCGGTGAGCTGTGCGAGTTGCGTTCCCCGCAAGGCGCGTTGCTGCAAAGCGCCGAGGTGGTCGGCTTTTCGCGCGATATCGCGTTGCTGTCGCCGTTCGGGCGGCTCGGCAACATCTCGCGCGAGACTCGCGTGATCGGCCTGAAACGGCCGCTGGCGATCCGCATCGGCGACGGGCTGCTGGGCCGCGTGATCGACAGCCTCGGTCAGCCGATCGACGGCAAAGGCGAACTCGATTGCCACGAATTCCAGCCGGTATTCGCCGATCCGCCCACGCCGATGAGCCGCCCCGTCATCGACAAACCGATGCCGACCGGCGTGCGTGTGGTCGACGGCATGATGACGCTGGCCGAAGGGCAGCGGATGGGCATCTTCGCGCCGGCCGGCGCCGGCAAGAGCACCTTGATGGGGATGTTCGCGCGCGGCGCGCAATGTGACATCAACGTGATCGCGCTGATCGGCGAACGCGGCCGCGAGGTGCGCGAATTCGTCGAACACATTCTCGGACCGCAAGGGATGGCGCGCTCGGTGGTGGTGTGCGCGACCTCGGACCGTTCGTCGATCGAACGTGCGAAGGCGGCGTATGCGGCCACCGCCGTAGCCGAATACTTTCGCGACCGCGGCTTGCGCGTGTTGCTGATGATGGATTCGCTGACGCGCTTTGCCCGCGCGCAACGCGAGATCGGCCTTGCGATGGGCGAGCCGCCGACGCGCCGCGGTTTTCCGCCGTCGATCTTCGCCGAATTGCCGCGCCTGCTCGAACGCGCGGGCCTCGGCGTGCGCGGCTCGATCACCGCGCTCTACACCGTGCTCGCCGAAGACGAATCGGGCGGCGACCCGATCGCCGAGGAGGTGCGCGGGATTCTCGACGGCCACATGATTCTGTCGCGCGAGATCGCCGCGCAGAACCGCTATCCGGCGATCGACGTGCTGGGCAGCCTGTCGCGCGTGATGACCCAGGTGGTGCCGCGCGAGCACGTCGCGTCGGCCGGTCATATCCGGCGGCTGATGGCGAGGCACAAGGAAGTCGAACTGCTGCTGCAGGTCGGCGAATATCAGAGCGGCGCCGATGCGCTGGCCGACGAGGCAATCCGCAAGATCGACATGATCCGTCAGTTCCTCGGCCAGGAAACCGATCAACTGGTCGGCGCCGACGTCACGGTGGATCTGCTGCATCAGATCGCGCACGGCTAGGCACGCGGAGGCTCACGATGAAAGATCGCCGGGTCGTTTCGCTCGAGCGGGTGCTATCGCGCCGCAAGACGCTCGAGCGCAAGCTCAACGACGCGCTGCTGGTGTTGCGCGGCGAGCAGCAGGCGCTCGAAGGCGCGCTCGCGCAATGCCGCCAGGCGGTCGACCAGCAGACCCTCGTGCTGCGCGAGCAGAACCGCAAGCTCGACGAGATGATGAGCCAGACGTTTCAGCCCGACGCGTATCTGCGGCTGCGCGAACATCAGATTGCGACGGCCCAGCGGCACTCGCTGCTGGAGAATCAGGCGAACGAGGCGGCGCATCAGGTTGCCGGCAAACAGCAGCAGGTGGCTCAAGGCCGCGCGCAGATCGTGCAGAACCGCGCGCGCATCGATATCTACGCGAAGCGGCGCGACAAGTTGTGCCGCGAGATCGAGACGGCCGTCGAGGACGCCCAGGACGAGGAGGCGTCGGAAAGCCGGCGGCCTGGTCCGCGGCCGTTCTGAGACCGGCTGTCTCGATCTCGCCGCTTCACGTCATTGACCAAAGAAACCGGACCCCTGGACCCACACCATGAGCAGCCTCAGTTATAGCGCGATCGAATCGAGTCACAAGCTGGTCGGCTACCTGATCATGCTCGCGTTGTGCAGCGAGCGCCTGATGGTGCTGATGATGATTTTTCCGCCGACCAGCGACAACGTCGTGCAAGGCCGTTTGCGCACCGCGCTGGCGCTGCTGTGGGGCGGCTTCGCCGCGTACGGCCAGCACGACGCGCTGATGGTGCAAAGTCCGCTGATGCTGATCGGCATCGGCCTGAAGGAAGGGCTGATCGGCGTCGGTCTCGGCTTCGCGGCCTCGAGCGTTTTCTGGGCCGCGGAAAGCGTCGGCACCTATGTCGACGATCTGACCGGCTTCAACAACATCCAGATGACCAACCCCAGCCAGGGGCAGCAAACCTCGCTGACGTCGGCGCTGCTCAGCCAGTTCGCGATTGCGGCGTTCTGGCTGCTGGGCGGCATGATGTCGCTACTCGGCGCGATCTACCAGTCGTATCAATGGTGGCCGCTCGACGACCTGACGCCGGCCGGCGGCGCGATCATCGAATCTTTCGTGATGCACAAGACCGACTCGCTGATGGAGACCGTCGCGAAGCTGGCGACGCCGATGATGCTGTTGCTGCTGCTGATCGACATCGGCTTTGGCTTTACCGGCAAGGTGTCGTCGAAGCTGAATCTGAGTTCGCTCGCGCAGCCGGTCAAAGGCTTGCTGACGGTATTGATGCTCGCGCTGCTTGCCAGCGTGTTCATCGACCAGGTGCGCGGCCAGCTCGCGCTGACCGGCATAGCGGCCGAAGCGCAAGCAATGGCGCATGGCCAGGTGTCGAGCAAGATGCAGGGCCGGAAACAGGACGGCCGCTAGATTGAACGGGGATTCTGGACGACGGGTATGCACGCTGTGAAACGGGACCGGGGGATGGCTCAGGAGGGCGCTTGCGTTGCTGGCCGCGCCTGAGATCGAGCCGGATCCGTTTGCGCGGCGGTATGAAACTTCCCGGCCCGCATGATCCGATGCCTGCGGGCCGGCTTGTGTCTAGCGATATTCCGCGGGCACCGGCATCTCCCGGTCGACCCGGTCCATCGTCGTGAACGACACGTTATCCGCAACGAACTCGCGCTGTGCGCTCATTGCCTTGCGCGTGCCGAGATGCAGCAGCACGTTCGGCCCATACGAGCGGTCGCTGCCGGTGGTTTCCCGGCCCTTCAGTTCGATCGGCATGTACGACTCGGGATCGTCGAGAATGCGCGCGTTGGCGTCGGCCAATGCGATCACTTCAGGGTCGTCCGGATCGCGCGGCTGCATCTGCTCGTGCAGCGCCTGATTGAGATCAAGCGCCCGCGCCGCGTGCTCGCGCAACCGGTGGCGCGTGAACAGCGTCTGACTGGGCCGCCAGTTCGCGCGCGCATTCGACAGATGCTCGTCGACCTTCTCGTGGGCGGCCCTGATTGCCGCCTCGTCCGGCGCCTGGCCGGCGGGTGTCGTCTCGGCGGCGAACAGGTGGACCCACTTGTCGCGCTCGCTCTCCACCGCCTCGATGTACGCGCTGGCGCTTGCGAATTCGCGATCGAGCGAGCAGGCCCGATGATTCAGTTGCGCGCCGTTGCGCACCAGTTGCAGCCGCGCCGACATTCGCGTGTTGCGGAACGTGATGTTCCAGGACGGCGTGTCGAGCGACAACACGCCGAGACCGAGCAGCCGGCCATTGGGCTTGCCGTCCTTGTCGTAGATCTGCTTGCCGACCGGTATGCTCGCCGACAGGCCCAGGCCGAGCCGGCCGATAAGCCGGCTGCCGCCGCCGCGCCGGTGTTGTTCGACCTGAATCGCGCCGTCGCCGCCAGGCGATTCCTGTTTTTGCCGATAGTCGTGAATCGACGCGATGCCGATCGACGGCCCGATCCCGACCGGCAACAAACTCCGTTCGACCTTGCTGCTCACCGAGCCGTCGGTCGGATCCGTCGAGAGGACGTGATGGATGCTTTCGGGCGGCCTGACGGTCAGGCTGCCGGTGAGCGAAGCGCCGCTGCTGTGATTGCTGCTGCGGGTGTCGGTCCACGCGGCGCTGACGCCGGGGTCGTCGAAATAACGGGCGAACACGTGCTCGGACGCGCTGGCCGGAACGGCCTCGCCTTCGGCCTGAGCGGCTTCGTCGAACAGCGAGGCAACGATGTTCGCGGCTTTCTCCAGCATGACCCTATCGTCATAGCCGGAGCCGTCGGCCTTCACCGGACGTTCGATGCCGATTGTCACGCCCGTCGAATTGCCGCGGTCGCCCGCGTGGAACACGACGTTCAGCGCGCCGCCGGCGCGCGCTTCGGCCAGACCCATATCGAACTTATAGCCGGCGAACACACCGCCTTCGACGTGCGTCGACAGCCGCTCCGCGGTGCCGATGAAAATTTCGATGCCGTGCGTGGAGCGGGCCAGTTCGACCACGGCGTCCTTCGCATGGATCGCGCGCAGGTTGGCCTGCACGGATAGCGGCACACCCGCCGCGTGAATCAGGTTGCTGAGCGTGACCGACACGCCGCGCGTGCTGCCGCCGAAGTGATGGCCGTCGCTCAGACGCAGCCGCGAGCCGCTCTTCAGCGAGCCGGCGACTTCGACCAGCAATTCGCGTGCGGCTTCGACACTGCGCGTTTCAAGCTTTTTTTCCGGCGGACTGCTGACTTTACGCAGGATATCGACCTGTTGCGAGAGCGTCGAATCCTTGTCCGCCCGAACCGGCGCCACCTTGTCGGCGATTTTGCGCAGCACGCCGATCTGATGCCAGAACGGTGAGTCCTCGCCCTTCGGCAGGCGCGCGACGGTGCCCCACTTTTCGAGCAGGTCGATTGAAAAATGGCGGTGCGCGAGGGACCTGAACGGCTGCGTCGAGCGCAGTTCCGCGTCAGGCAGCCGGCTGAAGGCCGCGAGCCGTTCGCGTACGTCAGCCGGCGCATCGGCGGATAACTCGACGGCTTTGTGCGCGACCTGCCGCAATTCGTCAGGCTCGATCCGGCCGGTCGGGAAGCCGCCGGCCTGCAGCCACACATGCAGGCCCGCGAGTTCCACCAGCGAGCCGACCGGGTCGGCGTGCGTGAGGGCCGCGGCGGCCGAGAGCGGGGCGACTGGCGTGGGGGCGGGCGTGGCCGTGGCCGTGGATGCCGTGAGCGCCGCCGGCGGACCGCCCGCAGCACCGGTCGCCTGTCCCTCGACCTGAGGTTGGGCCACGGGGTTCGCGGGCTGAGCGGGCACGGCTTCCGGCACCGCCGTCAATGCCGTGAGCGCCGCCTGCATCGAAACCTTCAGTGCGTTCTGTTCTTTCTTCAGCGTGTCGCGCGGCACGCCGCCGAGTCCCAGCGTGCTCGCCGTCACCGGCGACTTGTTCATGCCGAGCATCCGCTTGGGCGCCGTGATGGCGCGCGACAAACGCGAGGCGGCCACGCGCGGAATCGACGTGCGCGTGAACTTCTGCAGCCGATGATTTTTCTTCGACGCCTCGGTGCCGGCCGCTTCGCTGCGATCGCCCTGGCGCCAGGCGAACAGCATGTGCTTCTGCCGTTCGTTCATTGCCGCTTCGCCGTGGTCCAGCAGATGGGTTGCCGCATCGAAGGCCTCGAGGGCGAACTCGCTGCCGGGGGTGCCGTCGCGGCGTGCCTGTGCCGCAATCCCGGCGGGCAACGCATCGACATCGGCGCCCGGCAGCGAGGCCATATGATCGGTTGCGCTGAGCAGCGCGTGAACGGCTCGCGCCTCCGTGCCGTTGGCGAACGGTTGGCCGCCCGCCGTGCGCAGTGCGCCGAGTGCCTCGAAGCTGTACCGGCCGCCGCGCGACAGGTTGCGCATCGCGAGCAACGCGTGACGGGTGGTCGGATCGTTCGCGAGCGCGGCGCCGCCGTGCACGATGTCGTTGATCGACAACGTCTGCATCCGCGCGGAAACCTGTTCGGCCATGCGCGGATCGCCAATGCCCACGTTGCGCAAGGCCGTCACGATCATCGAGCCGTAGCTCGTCGGCCCGGCGCCGGGAGGGGCGCCGAGCGCGGCCAGACGGGTGGTCAACTGGGCTTGCGCGGCAAGGCCGTCGAGCCGATGCGCAAGCGCCGATGCAGGGGCGCCGGCCGGTACGGCAGGGGCGGCCCCCACAGCCGGTGCTGCTGCGGGCTGTGCCGCCGCGCCGGCGACGCGCTCGAAGGCGGCGGCCATATCGGCGGCGAAGTCCGTGGTGTCATCCGCCGGTGCCGCCAGCGGCAGCGCGCCACCGATATTCGCCGCCGCCGGCAACACGCCGCCGGCCTGTACTGCCGGCGCGTCGTCGAGGGCCGGCAGCACGTGCTTGATGAAATCGCGCAACTGCGGTTCGCCGCGCGCGGCCTGCCGCGACAGCGTCGCGGAAAACGACGGCGGATGCCGGGCCGATGTGCCGGCATTATGAGCCCCGGCGGCCGCATGCTTGACCTGTGCGTCGTAGCGCTGGATGCGCGTCGGCGCGGCCGGCGCGGTGGCCGGATGAATGTCCGCATGGGTGCGCAGCGCATAGCGTGGGCGCGCCACGTCGGGTGGTCCGATCGGCGCGCCGGTCTTGCTGTTTTGCACAAAAGGCGCGGCGAAGTCACGTCGGCGATGGCGCATTTTTTCCTGCGCGTGCGCCAGCGCCGAACTCATTTTTTCTCTGGGGTTCAGACCGCTGAGTTTGGCCGGCAGCGACTTGACGGCATTGATGGCCGCGGCGGTTTTCGACGGTTGCGCGGGGACGGCCGGATCGGCTGGCTCGTCCTGCTCTACACGTCCGAGGTTGGGTAGCGTGCGAAGGGCAATCGGGCGGGTAACCATAAGTGGCCTACCTGAATCTGCTGGATTGAGCCGCCCGACGTGCCGGCGTCCCGTTCGCGCAGCGTGCGCGAGCGGGCCCCGGACAGTCCGGCGGCAGAAAGCGCGCGTTCTAGCGGCCTAACGTTTCAGACGGTGCTTCGTTGAACACACTGCGATAACCGTTGATCAGGGTCGAGCGATGCTGGACCCCCCATTTCTTCGCGACGTCGAGGACCCGTGCGACCGGTGCGTCGTCGTCGAGCAGTTCTTCGCGGATGCGTTCCATGCGTTGACGGCGGATCAGTTCGCTCGGCGACAGGCCGAGATGCTTCTTGAACGCGCCTTGCATCGCGCGTTCAGTGACACCGATCTGCGATGCCACCTCGCGCACCGACAGATCCTTCTGATCGAGGTTGTCCATCAGGTAACGATAGGCGCGGCGATACTTGGCCGGCAGACGGGCGCTGACGTCGTCGGCGCGTGGGGCATGGCGCGACTGCGCGGCGCGGTCGGACGCAGGCGTGGAGGCTGACGGCAGCGACACGCTGTCGGCGCGAACGTGCTGGATCGAGGCGAGCGCGTAGCGGCCGTAGAGCGTCGCGAACTCCTGCGTGCGCATCTGTTGCTGCATGATCTTCGCGCGGCAGTACAGATAGTCCAGATACCAGCGCGCGTGCTGGCTGCCGTGAATCGCGGCCGCGCCCGATTGTTCGAGCAGGTCTTCCGCGGCGCTGGTCGCACCGGCGGCGATCGCGCCGAGCGTCATTTCGAGGCACAGGCTGCGGTGGTATTCGTTCAGGCCCATCTTGCGGCTCCACGCAGCATGGTCCTTCAGCGATTCACGCGCAGTCGCGCGGCCGCCGGCGAACGCCTGCAGATGCGTGAGGTAGTCGAGCCGTTGCGCGAGCAGCGGCATCGCGAGGCCGGCCGCCGGAGCAGCCGGCGTGTCCAGCGCCTGCAGACTCGTCACGACCGCGCGCCAGTAGATATGATCGGCGAGCGGCTCGGTGTCGTGTAGCTGGTGCTGGGCGCGCAGATCCTTGCGCAGCATCTCGACCAGATAGGCCCAGCGGCGGTCGGCGTGCGCGGCCGCGCGCACGGCGAGTTCGCTGAGACGGTCGCACGCGGCTTGCACACAACCGAGCTGGAACAGCACCAGGGTTGCGCCGATCATGCTGTCGAGCTGCTGGGCCGGTGTCGCGGCCTTGTCTTCCACCACGCGCTTGAAGCAGGTCAGCGCGACGTGGAACTGGCTGCGAAAGCATGCTTGCCAGCCGGTGTTGCGCACCGACACGATACGCATCGCGTCGCGTGAATGGCGGATTGCCTTCTGCGTTTTGCGGTAGGTTTCTTCGGCTTCTTCGTCACGGCCGAGCACCAGTTCGATGTCGCCGTAGATTTGCAGCGCCGCATACGCCGACGCGGAAGTCTGCGAGGCAAGGGCGTCGCTGTCGGCGAAATTGGCGGCGAGCCGGGCGGCGTCGTGAAGCTGGCCGTCGAGTACTTTGGCTGCGAGCGCGGCAGGGATGCCGTCGCAGGAGAGGACCGAGGAAGCTGCGAAGTAGACCGTCGAGAACATGATGTCGCCCCTGACTGAAAGATGCTGTGGATGGCGGGTATCGAGCCAATGTGCTGAACCTGTGAAGCCATCTTTTCATTCGGGCGCGACGCTGACTCGCATTTGTGATGGTCTGTTACGATCGGCGCGAAGTCTTTCGCTTGCCTTTCTTCACGGTGGCGACGGGGGGAAACGTGCCGTCGTGAAGGTCGGCGGGAGTGAGGCGCGGCGCGCGCTGCAGGTCGCGTGCGAAGTCGTCGTGGACGGCTTGCCATGCGGGCGAATGCACGGACAGGTCCTGCGGATTGCGCTTGCCCTGCGCCCTGCGGATCGCCGCCACGCTCAGCGTCATGGCGCGCGCCAGCACTTCGGGGCAGGGTGTGCTGTCCGTTCCCTCGGCTGTGCCGCACGTGGGCGACGTACCGTGTCCGGCGGAACGGGCCGGCGCGACGGTTCGCTTCAACCGGTCCTCACAGGCCGCGCGTAGTGCGGCCAGCAACGGCTCGTGAAAATTCAGCCGCCATGTGTCCAGCGACAGGCGGGCAAGCCTCTCCGGATCGTTGAACACGGGCTGCGATTGAAGCACGGTGGCGAGCGCTATCGACAGCCGCACGAGCGTGCGCTGTTCGGCGCGTGTAAGCCCAGGATGACCGGAGCCGAGCCACAGCCGCATGCGGGCTTCTAGCAGCACCGGGCCGAGCCATGTGCCGCTTGCCGCGTGTTTGATCAGCTGGCCGATCACCAGAAAGCACAGCAGGTCGCAACGGGTCTCATGAGCGAACGGGTCGGGTGCGGTCATAGCTCTGGCGTGAACGCGCCGGATGGCGCAACGCTCGCAATCTTCGTAGCGTGAATGAAAACGCGCCATGCCGCCGGCATCCGGGACGTGCCCCAGGGCGCGGCGAAAGAATCTCATGGCGCGATGAATGATGCGATGAGCTATGCCACAAGCTGCGTCATAAGCGGCGCAGCGATGTTTCAGGCGTTCTGGACCAGCGCGAGATCGGCCAGACGTGAACTCATTTCCGGATCGGACGGCTTTTCGAAGCTGTCGCAGAATGCCTGGGTCGCGTCTTGTGCGGTACTGGTGTTCTTGACCGCGCTGATCGCGCCCGACTGCGTCGTTTCCAGTTCCTGTTTCAGGTAACCGTAGTTCGCGGCCTGGCTCGACGGATCGAGCCCATTCTGTTTTGCGTAGTTGATCAGGCCTTCCTTGCGGGAGCCGCCCCATTGCGCGATGCCGTAGCCGTTGGCGTTGTCGTCCGCCATGTTGCCGCTCGGCTGGCCGATCGCACCGCCCTGGTTGATGCCCGAATTCATGCCGCCGCTTTCGTGCCACAGATTCGCGACGATGCCTTCCGCTTGCGGTTTCGTGAGATTGAAATCCTGCATCAGGTTGTTCACATACTGTCCCGCGACCTGTTGACTTTGCTCCGGCGTGTTGGCGGCGGTCTGCGGCGCGGTGCTCAGTCCGCTCGACGAGGGGCTCGAACCGACCGTGCCGCTGCCGGTGGTGGCCGCGGGTCCGCCAGTCGATGCGGGTGTCGCCGAAGGCGTGACGGGCGGAGCGGAAGGCGGTGCCGTGCCGGCTGAAGGCGTGGCATCCAGCGAAGAAGGCATTGAAGGCATTCCACCGCCGCTACCGCCGCCGCCACCTGCACCGCTTGCGCCACCCACGCCGCCGTCATCGGAATCGTCGCTGTTGGCGCCTTGCAGCGCCTGCTGGAGCATCGCGAGCAGTTCTTCGACGATCTGCAGAATCTGCTGCTGGCTCATGCCGCCGAGCCCGCTGCTGCTGTTGCTCCCACCCGACACGCCACCCAGGGAGCCGCTTTCGAAGCTGTTCAGGTAATCCATCGGACTGCTTGAGTAGCCGCCTTGCATTACTAAGCCCGTCATGGCTTTCTCCATGCTTGAACCACATTCACGTGCGACGGATCGCGACGAGGCGCCGCCGTATCCGTCAGTGCGCGTCGCAGCGTATGCGCCGCCGCGCGCGGCGGCGACGCATCACGTGCCATGCCTAGACCGGCGCGGGCAGATTCCCTGCGGTCAATGTCGAGGCGCCTGCCGCGAGCGTCGCGGTGCCGTCGCTGTTGTGCTTCAGCTTGCCGCCCAGTGCGTTGAGAAACGTGCCGCTCTTGCCGAGCACGGCTTTGGCGTCGTCGGCGTTATCGAACTGGATCGAACCATCGGGCATTTCCTTGCCGACGTGCTTTTCCGAGCCGTCCTTTTGCGGGAGATACAGATCGGATGAACCGTCGGTGTTCTTCGGGCCTTGTGCGAGGGTGGTGCCGCTGCCGCTCGTGCCGACCTGCAGTTGAACGCTCGACAGATTGGTGTTGGACGAGCCGGTCGCCGGCAGGGTGCCCGTGCCCGGCAGGGTGCTGGTACCCGGCAAGCTGCCGGTGGTCGGCAAGCCGCCCGTGGCCGGCAGCGTCGAGCCGCCGGCCTGCGAGGGCGTAGTGGACGGCGTGCTGCCGCCGCCGGCCTGCTGGATCATCTGCTGGAATTCCTGCAGCAGCTGGCTCAGGATTTGCGCGGGCGAAGATTGCGTGGATGACGTGGTCGAAGCGCCGGTCAGTGGCAGACTGCCGACGTAGCCGCTGCCACCAGGTTGGTTCGACGTAATGGTCGTGGTAAGAGCCATGAATTACCTCTGTCAAAGAAAGTGAGTGGATCGGAGCTGTGCTGCCAGTGATGTGGGAACCGCACTTCCACTTATTCAGAATATCGAATCGATCTGCGCGCCAGCCTTGCGATGCGAAGCGTTGCACCGTATCGCGAACGTCGCGACAGCGAGCTTCATGGCGTCCTTCATGGTCCCATCTGCAGACGCAGCGTCAGCGGCAGCGGACTCCATTCGATCAACGCGACAAAGCCATCCCGCACGGCGATCACGACCCAGCGCCGGTACTCGTGAACGATTTCACCCGGCGTGTAATCGTGTGCTTCGCGCCACCCGTGCGCACGTTTCACCGAGACCTTCGCATTGCGCAGCGGCGCGAAGCATTCGAACAGTCCGCACGCGCGCACGACGCGCATCACGTCGGCCACCGGCTGGTTGAAGTCGAGCGTGCGGCGTGCGTCGTCGATGCGTGGCCAGTAGCTGCCCTGCGTCTGCGGCCGGCTTTCTTCCCACAACCGATGAAAACCGCCGGCCACGCGCGCGGCGAGCTTGCGCGCCGCCATCTGCAATTTCAGCTGCAGCGTTTCGTGGCATTCGTCGCCGGTCATCGCAAAATGCTCGGCGGCGAGCACGTGACCGGTATCGAATCCGGCCGCCAGACGGTGACAGCTCACGCCCCATTCGGAACGGTCTTCGAGCAGCGCCTGAATCGGTGGATAGGGGCCGCGTCCTTCCGGCAGCGGCGACGGATGAAAGTTAACGGCGTGCGGGAGATACGCGCTCCAGTCGGGAATCTTCCAGCTATAACCGGCGACCACCAGCACGTCGCATTGCAGCTCGCGCAGGGCACGCAGATCGTCTTCACGCAGTGCCGACATCTTGAGCGGCAGCCGATGCCGCTCGGCGCGCGCAACGATCTCGTCGTTGAAGTCGATGACGTTGTCGACCGGGATCGTGAACATCGCGACCGGCTCCCAGCCGGCCTCGACGAACGCGTCGAAGACACCGCGCCAGCGGTCGAAGCCTGCGAATGCGAAGCGCATGGTTGCTCCAGGTTGAGGGGTTGACCGCGGGTTTCGCCAAAGCGTGATCTGGCGTTGGCGTGGTCTTTCGCCGACCCGTCGGGTTCAAGTCCATCAATAGAACAGATGTGTGGGCAGCGGTGCGGGGCGTACCGGAAGTTGGACACTGTCAGGCGAAGTGCCGGTGACCGCCGGCCGTGCGGCGTGGCATGGTGTGGCGCGTGCCGGCTCGTGATGCGGCGGGCATAGTCGCGGTGTTTTTAGGGCTGGACGCTTCGCCTTTTGTTCGCGTGCTTCGTATGGCAGGTCATTCGCGGACTCGAAAATTTCATAATTGTCGTGTGAATCGGTAATAGGTCTGTCGACTAACCGAGGGTCATCATTTCATAAGGACAATCATGTCAGGCATCTCGCTTCCGCGGTCCACATCACCCGTGCATTCGACGTCGCCAACCGACACGGCGCTGCCTGCGCCCACTCTGCAGACCACGCCGACCCAGCCTTCGCAATCGCATTCGGAACAGTTCACCGCCTTGAGGCGCTCGCGGTCGACGGAGCTGCGCAGCAGTCCGGCACAGGGGCAGGGGCGACGCCGGACGGCATCGGTGGGCGGGGGCGCGCCGTCGGCGACGGCGGCACCGTTGTCGTTATCCGGAGCAGCGGTGACGGACCACGATCGGGATCATGAGTCGCCACCGGAGTCGCCGGTGTTGCAGCAGACGCCGCTTATGACGTCGGCGGAAACGTCCACGCCGCTTGCACCGCCGGTATCCGAGGCGGTGGTTAAGGAGTCGAGCACGCCGCTGGTGAAGAAGGAGGAAGCGTCTTCGTCTGGAGCAGCGATCAAAGAGACGAGCGCGCCGTTGGTGAAGGAGAGCGACGTGTCGTTGACCAAGGCGACGACTAAAGAGGATAGCGCGCCGCTAGCGAAGAACGAGGAAGCGTCTTCGTCTGAGGCCGCGATCAAAGAGACGAGCACGACGCCGATGAAGGAAAGCGAAGTGTCGTCGTCCAAGGCGGCGACAAAAGAGGAAATCACGCCGCTGGTGGAGAACGAGGAAGCGTCTTCAACTGAAGCAGCGATCAAAGAGACGAGCGCGCCGCTGGTGAAGGAAAGAGAAGTGTCGTCGCCCAAAGCGACGACTAAAGAGGAAATCACGCCACTGGTGAAGAACGAGGAAGCGTCTTCGTCCGAAGCAGCGATCAAGGAGACGAGCACGCCGCTGATGAAGGAAAGCGAAGTGTCGTCGTCCAAGGCAGCGACTAAAGAGGCAATCACGCCACTGGTGAAGAACGAGGAAGCGTCTTCGTCCGAAGCAGCGATCAAGGAGACGAGCGCACCGCTGATGAAGGAAAGCGAAGTGTCGTCGACCAAAGAGGCGACTAAAGAGGAAATCACGCCACTGGTGAAGAACGAGAAAGCGTCTTCGTCCGAAGCAGCGATCAAACAGCCGAGCACTCCGCTGATTAAGGAAAGCGAAGCGTCTTCGTCCAAAGCCGTACCCGAAGAAACGAGCACGCCGACGACGTCCTCAAACGCCGCGTCGAAGGCTACCGCCCAGACCCCGCAGACGCATCTCACAACGCCGCCGCCAGTTCATTTGAACCCGTCGCCAACGCATCTCGCGCCGCCGCTGATTCGCACGAACACAACGACACCGGGCGTATCCGCCCAGCCACGGCAGTCCCAACTGTCGGACCCTATGGTGCAGAACTTCATCCGCAATACCAGAGCGACAACGCAGACGCAGACCCCGACGTCGATCATGCAACTCGGCACCGTCGGCACTCACCGCGCCGCCGGTAACACCGACATCGAAAGCGGCGTACCGGACACCCGCACCCGGTTGGACCAGACGCGTTCCCGGATGGCGGCGTTGACCGCACCGGTACGCGGCGCAATAGCCGCCACGCCCGGCACGCTCAGGGCCACGCCGGCCGCGATCAAAAGCGTGCTGACGCTCATAGCGCAGAACAGCTTCGGTCCCGAAGAACCCTGGAAGGGATGGTCCGCGAACTGGGTGAACACCATGACCCACGAATTGCTCGCTACCGGCGGCACCACGATAACGCGCGAACTGCTCAGTCTGCTGACGGAGTGGGCCATCAAGGCTACTTCCCTGTCGCCCGAGCGTCAGGGGTTCGCTGTCGGCACAATCTTCGTCGCCACAGCCGGAGCCAACCTGATCGCGATGGTGCACAAGAAATACCAGGGCTCGGCGATCCCGACGACGCACCGCGGCCACATGTTGCAGATTACGGCGCTGCTCGGCTCGATGGCGCTGGCCGGGGTAGTCGGTCGCGGCGGTGAAAACGGACAATTCGGCGTGCTGTCGACGCTGCTGCCCTCGGCCATCAAGTCGATCGCTTATCTTGCGCGCGACGTGATCAACCTGGTCCTGCCGCTCGATGGTAATCACGATGCCCTGTACACCAGACCTGTGCAGGGCCAGGCGACGGACGTCTCGTATCTCGGTACCGAGGAAGCGGTGAACGCCGGACAGGATGCCGTCGGCTTATCGGGCGTCGGCCTGCTGGACGCGGTTGGGAGCGGTGGCACGTCGTTACACGATGCGGTTGGCAAGCTGTTCAGCTATGCGACCCTCAATGCCGCTGGCGAAGGCATCGCGAACGTGAGCTTGCGGGTCGCGAACGAACTCTCGGTTCACGGCTTCGGCAGCCCGGAGGCGCTGAAGGCCATCAAGGATTTGCGTCTGTCGTACGGCAAATACGACTCCGAAAAGGGTTCCTTCGCGGCGCAATTTGGCGACAAGATGGCCGGTGCGGGAATTGCCCGTCTGAGCCTTTTCCTGTCGCTCTACGCGGTGACCGGGACGATCGCTTACGCGTTCGGAGGCACGAGCCTTGGCAAGGCGGTGCAGAATCATCTCGAAGAGGTTATCGGCGCCGCGCTGATTATCGCGGGGTGCCTGCCGTTTGCAATGAGCACGAGCAGCGCTCCTGCGGAACAGGAGCCGGCAACCGCGTCCATCACCGAAATTCCGGCGGACGACACGGCGCCGACGCCCACCGTGGTGGCGGACCCGTCCGGCAATCTGTCGCCCGACACGACGCAGCAGCCGTTGGGCGGTTTGCGTCCGGCGAGCGCTGCCGGTTCGGTATCGAGCACCGGCCGTCGAAGCTTCGAGGTGGTGTGAACCCAAAGCATCACGATTGTCCGATGCGCCGCGCGAAAGCGCGCGTGTCTAATCGTTGCCGTAGCCGTGAGGTGGCCGAAGCAGATCGTTTGGAGAAGCGACAAGGATGTTTCCCTATGGCGGCAGAAGACTGTATCCGGCTCCGGCCGGTCAGCGGCATGCTCACGAACAGTTGCAGGTCCTTACGATGACAAAAATCAACTCGAATGTCGCTCCTCACATCGACATGGAATACGAAAGCCGCCTGTATCCCGACTATCCGGACAAGGTCAATCAGGCGCTTGATCGGCTAAAAGCGGGGAGGACCGGCGGCCAGTTGCTTGACAATCTTGCAAGCCTCTCTCGCAACGGCAAAAAGGTCACCATTAGACCCACAACGGGCAGCGCCACAACCAGAGCGGCACTGACGGAAGCACAGCAGGCGTCCCGGCCGCGTATTGCGGGAGACGATCGGGACCCCTTGCATAACAAGGCGGCCGTGACGCTTGCCCAACCCCGTTTTTTCGGCAAGATTAAAGGATCAGGTGCCCGGGCAATTATCCACTGGAATCCGGATCAGTCTCTTGATGTTGACGAACAGGGAAGGGTGTCGAGCAGCAATGATGAAAGCCGCTCGTATCTGGTACTAGGACACGAACTTGTGCATGCGAACAGAATCTTGAAAGGAACCTACACCGGCGGTTCAGGCGACAGATATGACCCGGCGACGCCCGCAGCCAGGGAAGAACGGCGTGCAATCGGTATTGGAGAATTTGATGGAAAAACGCCGTCCGAAAATTCTATCCGGCAAGAACATGGGGAGCCACTCCGGAAAAAGTATTAGCCAGCCAGAATCGTCCTGTCCGTGCTGCCGCTTCGACTGGAAGCGCGGATTGGTGTCTGGTGCGGGTTGAACTACGCCTGGGCGTCGGCACGCAACCCCGCGCTGCGGGAAGCAAGAATCGCGGGCATGGCCGCGAGCGAGTCGATCAGGCCATCGCATCCCAGTGCCGACGCACCGTCCGGCCCGGCATAGCCATAGCTCACGATGAACACCGGTAGACCGGCCGCCCGCGCGGCCATCACGTCGACCGGCGAATCGCCGACCAATACGCTGTTTTCAGGTTCCACGTCGAGTAGCCGGCACGCGTGCCACAGCGGGTCGGGATCGGGCTTCATTCTGGCGATCGAATCCCCGGCGACCAGCACATCCAGATAGCTGGCGAGCCCGGTCATGAGCAGGAGCGGTGCGGCCAGCGCCTTCGGTTTGTTGGTGACGCAGGCCAGCCGGTATCCGAGCCGCTGCAGTTCACCAAGACCGGCGCCCACGTGGGGGAAGACGCGGCCGAGGCGTCCGTTGGTTTGTGCATAGTGGCGATGGAATACCGTCAGCGCATGTTCGGCGTCGATCTGCCGATCCAGGCCGGCCGCCTCGAGCGAACGTCGAACCAGATTGGGGACGCCCTTGCCGATAAAGCCGCTGACGGTCGCGAACGGCAACGGCGCCGTACCGAACTCATCGAGCATGCGGCTGACCGCCTCGACGATGTCCGGCGCGGTGTCGATCATCGTGCCGTCGAGATCGACCAGGACGGCCCGGGTCCGCGCGGCCGTGACGGAAGGCTTCTGACTCATGCTCCGGCAACCTCGGTCAGCGCATGGCGATGCCAGTGGCGCAAGGTGGCGAGATCGACCCAACCGGGTCGTTCATCCGGCACGGAAGAAGGGATCGGCGTGTGGGGTTCACCCAGGTGAGGCAGCACGGCTAATGCGCCCTCAAAACTGTCTTGCGACGTATACGCGGTCGGCGTCACGACGGTGGGGACGCCGGCGGCGCGTGCCGCGCGCAGTCCGTTTGCGGAGTCTTCGAAGGCGACGCAGTCCGCGCCTTTCAGGCCGAGCTGCCGAAGCACGTCGAGGTAGACGTCGGGCGAAGGCTTCTTCACGTGGGTCGTGCCGGCATCGCAAATCGCGGCAAAGCGGGTGCGCCAGGCGGGTCCAAATGGCGCATGCAGCAACGCGTCGAGGTTCGCGGGTGTGGTGGTGGTCGCGATCGCCACGGGAATGGCGGCTGCTTGCGCCTCGGCGATCAGACGCGCAATGCCGGGCCGCAACGGCAAGCCGCCGCCGCGCACGCGCGCCGCGTAATGACGGGTCTTGATCGCATGCACGGCGTCGATCACGTCGTTCACGCTCGTGCCGTCCGCTTCTTCCAGATCGGCCACGTGCCAGTAATGCCGCAGGCGCTCCTTGCCGCCCGCCACCTTGAGAAGACGTGTGTAGAGCGCCTCGTCCCAGAACCAGTCGAGACCCACCTCGGCGAATGCAGCATTGAACGCCTGCAGATGGGCCGTCTCGGTATCGGCGAGCGTGCCGTCGACGTCGAAGATCAGGGCTTGCATGGTCCGCTCCTCTCCTGGGTTCAAGCATCCACGATAGCGGAGCACGATACCGATTTGAATTCAGAGATTCTTTGGACTCCGATAAGACATCCTTTAGGTGTTCGCGATGTGCCGGCACGCCGTGTGTCCGCGCGGAACGCCGCGTTACTTCTTCGCCCGGGGATCGGTCACGAAACCGATTTTCGTCAGCCCGCCGGCCTGCGCGGCCGACATCACGTCGGCGACGCGCTCATAAGGCACCTTGCGGTCGGCGCGTAAATGCAGTTCGGGTTGAGGCTTCGCGCGAGCGGCCTCGGCAATTCTCGCGCGCAAAACGTCGTCGGCCACAGGACGGCCGTCCCACAGAATCGAGCCGTCCGCCTGCACGGCGACGTCCAGATGCGCGGGTTTGACGTTGTCCGGCTGGCTGCTCGCGTGCGGAAGATCGATCTTTACCGCATGTTGCATCGCTGGAATGGTGACGAGAAAAATGATCAGCAGCACCAGCATCACGTCGACGAGCGGCGTCATGTTGATTTCGTTCATCAGGCCGCTTTCGTCGTCGTCGGAGAACGGGGTCATTGCCATTTGAGCGCTCCGTCGTTCGTGCCGTCCTGGGCTCCGTCATGGGTTCCGCCGTTGGTTCCGCCGTTAGTTCCGGCAACACTGCGCGGCACGATGCGCATGTCGGGGCCGCTACTCGACGGCAGTTGCGATCCGGTCACGAAATAAGCATGCAGGCCATGCGCGAAACGCTTGAGCCGGGTCACGATCGATTTGTTGGCACGCGTCAGACCGTTGTATCCCAGCACCGCGGGTATCGCCACGAAGAGGCCGAAGGCCGTCATGATCAGCGACTCGCCGACCGGTCCGGCGACATGATCGATCGATGTCTGGCCGGTCTCGCCAATCAGGATCAGCGCGTGGTAAATGCCCCACACGGTCCCGAAGAGCCCCACAAACGGCGCGGTGCTGCCGATCGACGCCAGCACCGCCAGCCCGCTTTGCATGCGTGCGATGGCGTCGTCCATCGTGTCTTGCAGGCGGCGTGTGATCCAGTCCGACACGTCGATGCGGTCGTGCAGATGCGTCTGGGTCTGCTGATGATGGGCCGCGGCTTCCTCGCCGGCGAGAGCGAGCGCCAGAAGCGGATTGTCGCGCTGAGCCGGCCCCGACGCGTGGGCGCCGAGACTCCTGAGCCCGTCTTCGAAACGATCCGCGCGCCAGAATTGCGCTTCGGCCTGGTGTGTCACGCGCTTGATCCGCATGATGGTCCATAGCTTGACGAGGATCACCGTCCACGACAGGACCGACATGATCAGCAGCGTGCCCAGAATGCAGCGCGTGACGATATCCCCGTTTTCCCAGACATTCGCGAGGCCATAGTGGTGCATGGTCGTTTCCTTTGACTCAGGTTAGTCGGTCAATCCGAAGACGAACGATTGCGAATAGGCGGCGCGTACCGCTTCGCCGTTTTCCCTGTACGGCTGACAGGTTCCGCCGTGAATGGCGGCGAGCGCGGCGTCGTCGAGCCGGGGATAGCCGCTGCTCTTTTGCAGTTGAGCCGTTTCGATACGGCCGCTCAGGCCCACTACGAATCGGACGATCGCCGTGCCGCTTTCATTACGGCGCTTCGATATGTCGGGATAATCCGGTTTGGGAATGTCGCAGTCGATGTGCGAGACGCTTCTTGGCGTGCTCGTCGCCGGCACCGTGCGCCCGGCGGCGGTCGCGGACGCAGTCGCGGCGGGTGTGGCGGCGGATGTGGCGGGCGAGGGCTCGGCGGCAACGGGCGGCGCCGCAGGTCCCGGCGAAGGTGTGGTCTCTCTCGTCATGTCGCGTGAAAGCGGCGCGGTCGTCAAGCCCGGTGCTGCTGCGCTGCTCGGCGCCTTGAGACGAGGCTGAGGCAGGGGTTTGCTCCGTACCGGAGGATGCCCGGCTTGCGGCGCCGCGCTCACGGCGGCCGGCGCGGGCACGACAGGGGCAATAGCCGCCGGCTCATCCCTCAACAACGCCGCAACGATGGTCGGCTCTTCGACGGTCCGCTCGACGGTCCTGTCCCGTACCGCCAACGCCCACACGAGCAGGCCCGCATGCGCGGCGATCACGGCGCCCAGCGCCACGACGACCCGACGGCGCCGTGCCGCATCGATTGCGGTATATCCAGTCGTTGCCATCGCAAGCTGCAGCATGACGGTCGAGGCCTCGCATTGGCCACCTCCGCGTTCATTTTCCACCCCTGCACCGCGTTTTTGAACTGCCGGTGGCCCCACAGCGTCAATTCGGGAAAATCTCCCGCCCGATGTCCGTTGTCAAACGAGCCCCGGATGGACTACTTTGCTTGAATGCCGCGAGCTTTCGCGGCGCAGCGATTTCACTACGGAGTACAACAATGCTGGAGACACGGTTTCGCATCAGAACCCCACAACGTTCCCTCGCTTTCGCTGTCACCACTGTCACCGCTGCCGCCGCCACGGCGTTCACACTCGCGCTCGCCGCGAGCACGGCCTGCGCTGCCGCCCCGGTGGCCTACGTGACCAGCGAGAAGGCCGGCGTCGGCGTGATCGATCTGGATCAGATGACGCTGACAAAGACGTTTCCGGTCGGCGCTGACGGCCCGCGCGGCCTGAGTCTGAATGCGGACGGCACACGGCTTCTGGTGGCCAGCAAGAATACCGGTGACCTGGCGGTGATCGACACGGCCTCGGGTCAGGTCGTGCAGCGCGTGAAGATCGGCAAGAACCCCGAATATGTGCGCGTGCGCAACGGCTATGCGTACGTGACCTACGAACCCGGCGAAGAGGGCGGGCCGCCCGCGGCCAATAACGCACCCAACGGCAAACCGGGTGCCGATGACGATGACGCCAACAAGCCGCCCGCGGAAATCGCGATTGTCGATATGAAGACATGGCGGGTGATTCGTTCGGTGACGAGCGGCCATGAAACCGAAGGCATCGAATTTTCACGCGACGGCCACACGATGCTCGTGACCAATGAGGGCGACGATACGGTTTCCGTCTATCACGCCCGCACGGGTGCACCGGTCAGAACCGTGAAGCTCGCGGCAGGCGGCCGCCCGCGCGGCATCCGTTTGTCGCCCGACGGCAAGGACTATATCGTCACGCTCGAATCGCTGAGCAAGTTCGTGGTTATCGATGCGCACACGTTCCAGGTCGTCAAGACCGTCGACACGAAGCTCGGACCGTACGGGGTCGCATTCGGGCCGGATGGCAAGCGGCTCTTCGTCGCCGCGGCGCGCGACAAGACGGTCCAGGTGTTCGACGGGCACAGCTACGAGCATCTCGCCGACGTACCGGTCGGACAGCGCTGCTGGCACTTCAGCTTCACGCCGGACGGCGCGAAGCTGCTGGTGGCCTGCGGGCGCTCCGATGCGGTCTATGTGCTCGACGCACAGAATTATCAGCCGATCAGGCAGATCGGCGAACTGCCGTTAGCCTGGGGCATCGTCACCTATCCGCATAGCGACGGTTCGATCGAATCGCATTGATCGCTCGCTGCGTGTGAGTCGTTCGCTCTCGTCGATCGACTCACGCCACCGCCCTTATCGCACTACTTCCATGCGTAGTGCAAACCGACCCAGAAGCCGCGCGGCGCGCCTGGCCCGACGAACTGTTCGTTGGTCGGATTGGCGCCGTCGAACGTATGGTTCGGGCCGTTGAAGAAGTTCTCGCCGAGCGCGCCGAAGCTCGCGTAGCGCTTGTCGAGCAGGTTCGTGATGCTCGCGAAGACCTGGAGTTGCTTCGTCACCTGATACGAGGTGTCCAGATCGATCAGCAGATAGCCTGCGATCTTGCCGTTCACATCCTGATTGTTTTCGTCGCCCTGTGCATAGACGCTGCCTCGCCAGGTCAGGTTCGTACCGATGTTCCATTTCGCGGTGGCGGCGTAGTCGAGTTGCAGCTTGACGGTGTTCGCCGGAATGCTGGGAATATGATCGCCCGGCTTGACTGTGATGTTGCCATTCGCATCCGCACTGGAGTTGCTCGGACTGTTTTCGGTCCAACTCGACCGGTAGGTCGCGTCGACGTAGCTGTAGCTGGCCGTGACGGCGAGCGGTCCGAACTGGCTGTGTCCGGACAGTTCGATACCTTGCCGGCGCGTGCGTCCGACGTTCTGGAAAAACCCCTGGTTGCTGGTGGCGCCATTGCTGCTGATGAATTCGATGTCGTTGTCGAGCGTCGTGCTGTAAGCGGCGGCGCTCCAGGTCGTCGCCCGGCCGATCCGTCCGCGTGCGCCGATTTCAAAGGTCTTCGAGATCACCGGCTGGAGCGCCGGATCCGACACGAAGTCGTTCGGCAGCGAGCAGGGCGCGGCCGGATCGGCGCAGGCCAGTTCGATGGCGGTTGGCGAACGCATGCCCTCGTTGTAGGTTGCATACGCTGTGAACGCGGAGGTCGGATTCCAGTTGATGCCGATCGCCGGATTGAAGCGGGAAAACGTATGGTGGCCGTCGAGTTGCGGTTGCGTGCCGCTCGAGTCGCCGATCGTGGCGTCCGCCCAGTTGTAACGTCCGGCGAGCGTCAGCGTCCATTGCTTCGTGAGCGACAAGGTATCTTCCAGATAGATGCCGTAGTTGCCGTTGCGCGTTTTCGCCGCGGTTTCCTGCGTGAAATCGCCAATGCCGACGGTCGCGCGTGAATCGGTGAAGACGGCGTCCTGCGAGGATTGGGTGTACTGGGAGTTGGCAATATCCGCCGACACGCCCGCGACGAACTGGTTCTCCATCCCGCCGAGTTTGCCGAGCAGCGTGAGTTGCAGGGCTGCGCCGTAGCTGTCGGTCGAGACGATCGATTTTTCGTTGGTCGCCTGGGTGGTGTCGATGTCGCCGTCGTCTTCTACCGAGCCGAAATTCGAATTGGTGTTGCTGCTGATGTTGTCGTTGCGGAAATGCCGGTAATAGAGATTGCCGCTCAGTTCGACGTGGTCGTTGAAGTAGTGGTCGCCTGAGAGCGTCACGTAGGCGGCGCTGTTCAGATTCTGGTCGGGGTACGTATAGGGCTGCTTCGGATTGCCGAGGAAGGAGCGCGGAATGGTCTGCGTGCCCTGCAGATCGTTGTCGGCGCCGCCTGCCGATAATGACAGCGTGGTGTCGGCATCGGTATAGCGCAGCTTGCCGAACGCCTGCCGTACGCGGCTGGAATTCTGCTCCGCCCAGCCGTCGTCATTCGCCACGCTGCCGGTCACGTAGTAGTCCAGGTTTTGTCCGATGGTGCCGCCCTGTTCGATCTGCGCGGTCTTGCGGCCCCAGGAGCCCACCGTCACCTCGGCCTCGCCGCCGGGGCTGGTCTTGCCGTTTTTCGTCGTGATCGCGAGTGCGCCGCCCAGCGTGTTGAGCCCATAGGTCGGATTCGAACCAGGGATCAGCTGGATCGTGTCGATCGCCTGTTGCGGCAGCAGGTCCCAGTTCACCACGTCGCCGAACGGTTCGTTCACGCGCACGCCGTCGACGAACACCGAGAGGCCTTGCGGCGTGCCGAGCAACGGCGACGCGGTGAAGCCGCGGTAGTTGATGTTGACCTGATACGGATTGCCTTGCGCATCCGCGATATCGACGCTCGGCAGGTTCTTCGCGAAGTAATCGGTGAGCGTACTGCGGTGCTGTTGTTCAAGGTCCTGGGCGTGAACGGTCTGCACATTGGCCGGCACTTGCGACAATGGCGTGCCGATGCCGAGAAGCGGCGTGGTGCCGACCACGACGATCGGCGCGAGCTTCACCGTATCGGCGTCCGGACTTGCACCGGCAGGCGCGGCGGACGATGCCGCCACGGCTGGCGCGGCCGTGTCGGCCTGCGCCCACGCCGTGACGGACAGGCTTGCAAGGGCGCCGCCGAAGCAGAGGGTGAGGCCGGCGCGCCGCCGGAAGCGCGGCAAGCCGGGCAAGCCTGATAAGCCTGCCAGGAGGGAAGTGCGGCACGCGCGGGATGGCATATTCATCGTTTTGTCTCCTGCCGGATCGACGTTTTTCTTTGTGAGCGCAACCGCGTTACAGCTTGCATGGCGCTTTCTTTCGGTGTGTGCAAAGCTTCGCATAGGCCGCTGCGCGAAACCCGGGAGCTTTTCCCGATATCGCGGGGAAGCGTTCCCAAACGCGCTGCAACAAACCGCTGTGTGCGACCCACTTGAGTAGAATGCAAACGTGATGTCAAGCGACCCCTCGAACCCTTCTTCAGCGCGCCGCGTACCGCCGCATTCGGCGGTACGGCGCGATCTTGCGTGGGTGCTCGCGCTGACGGTGCTGGCTGCCGTGCTCGGCGCGACGTTCGATTTCAGCGAGCGGGCCTATCGCTGGACGCGGGGCCTCGAGCGCTTCCAGCTCGACGAATTGCCGGGCACGCTGTGTGTGCTCTCCATCGGCCTCGCCTGGTTTGCATGGCGCCGCTATCGCGAGACGCGCCGCGAGCTGAGCCGCCGCTGCGTGCTGGAAGAGCAGGCCGAACGTCTGCTTGCCGACAACCGGCGTCTCGACAATCAGGCGTTGCAGGTACAGGAACTCGAGCGCCGCCATCTGGCGCGCGAGCTGCACGATGAACTGGGCCAGTACCTGAATGCGATCTCGCTCGACGCCGCGCGTATCCGCGATCTGTCCAGCGGACGCGAGCCGGAGATTCATCGCATATCGCTCGGCCTGATTCAGAGTGCAAGCTACGTCTACCGGCAGATCGGCGGCATGATCCGGCGTTTGCGGCCCATCGGCCTCGACGAGTTCGGCCTGCCGAGCGCGCTCGAGCATTGCGTCGACGGCTGGCGCGAACGGCTGCCGGACGCGTCGTTCTCGCTGACGATCGAAGGAGATTTCGCCGGTCTGAGCGATACGCTGACCATCACGCTTTACCGGCTCGTGCAGGAAGGGCTGACCAATGTCTCGAAGTTTGCCCGCAGCTCACGCGTGGAGGTGTTCATGGTGCGTGCGCCGCGCGAGGCGCAAGGGCGGCAGGAGACCCGGCTTATCGACGAAATCGTCGTCACCATGGCCGACGACGGCCCCGGCGCCGACCTCGAGAAGCCGCGCGGCGGCCTTGGCCTGATCGGCATGCGTGAGCGCGTCGAGGCGCTCGGTGGCGAATTTCACGTGGCGAGCAAGCCGGCAGGCGGTTTCCTGTTCTGCGCGCGCGTGCCCGCTCACGCAGGGCTTGCCGAACCCGTGAGCTGAAGCCCGAGGCGGTTCGCCATCTGTGCGAGCTGCACGCCGTTGTCGGCGCCGAATTTCTGCCGGATCACGGACTGGTGATTGGCCACGGTCTTCTGGCTGAGTCCCAGTTTTTCGGCGATGCTCGGCAGCGTATAACCCTGTACGAGCAAACGTAGCACTTCGAATTCACGGGCCGACAACTGCCGCCCGGGCGGGCCTTCGCTGAACGCGTTGCGCAGCGCGAGCGCTTGCGAGATATCCGGGCTCAGATAACCCGCGCGCCGGGCGATGGTGCGGACCGCTTCGACCAGCACGTCGGGCGCGCTGGCCTTGGTCACGTAGCCGAGCGCGCCGGCGTCGAGCGCGCGGCGCACGAAAATCGCATCCTCGTGCACGCTGAAGATCAGCACACGCGCATCCGGTTCGCGCGCGAGCATGCGCCGCATCGCTTCGATGCCGCTCGCGCCCGGCAACGAAACGTCCATCACCACCACGTCCGGCCGCAGCGCGCAAAAACGCTGATAGGCTTGCGCGGCGTCGGCGGCCTCGCCGCATACATGCACGTCGGCATTCAGTTCGAGCAGGCGCCGGTACCCTTCGCGCACCACCGCGTGATCGTCGACGAGCAAAACGGAGATGTCTCCCGCTGTCATGGTGAGCCTCCTGTGCCGCTGTGGCCGCCCGTCTTGCCGCTCACCGCGGTGGACGCGAGCTTGCGCGAGTTGGCGTCGTTGCGAAACAGGATCGGCTGCTCGCGCGGCTCGATCGCGGCGGCGGTGCGCCGTGCCATGTTCACTACCTTCACCACCGTGTCGTGCGCAGGCGACTTGTCGCAGACGGGGTCGGCATTGGCCGCATCGCCGGTAAGCAGATAGGCCTGGCAGCGGCAGCCGCCGAGGTCGCGTTCCTTCTCGTCGCAACTGCGGCAGGGCTCCTTCATCCAGGCGAGGCCGCGAAAGTGGTTGAACGCGTCGCTCTCGTACCAGATCTCGCGCAGCGGCGTCTCTTTCACGTTCGGCAGCACGAGTCCGGGCAAACTGCGCGCGGCGTGGCAGGGCAGCGCCGCGCCGTCCGGAGCGACGCCGAGAAACACCGCGCCCCAGCCGTTCATGCAGCGCTTCGGGCGCCGCTCGAAATAGTCCGGCACGACGAAGAAGATCTTGCAGCGTTCGCCATGCGTGCGGCGGTAACGCTCGACCACCGCTTCGGCTTCGTCGATCTGTTCGCGTGTCGGCATCAACTGCGCTTCGTTCTGATGCGCCCAGCCGTAGTACTGCGTGTTCGCGAGCTCCAGGTACTCGGCGCCCATCGCGAGCGCCATCTCGATGATCTTGTCGACGTGCGGCAGGTTGTAGCGATGCAGCACGCAGTTGAGCACCATCGGAAAGCCGTGCTGTTTGATCGATGCGGCAACGCGCCGTTTCAGATCGAAGGTGCGGGTGCTGCTGAGAAAGTCGTTCAGTTCCTGGGTCGAATCCTGGAACGACAACTGGATATGATCGAGGCCGGCCGCCTTCAGATCGCCGAGGCGCTTGTCCGTGAGACCGATGCCGGAGGTGATCAGATTCGTGTAAAAGCCGAGCTTGCGCGCCTCGCCGACCAGCACTTCGAGATCGTCGCGCACGAGCGGCTCGCCGCCCGAAAATCCCAGTTGCGCGGCGCCGAGCGCGCGCGCCTCACGCAGCACGTCGATCCATTGGTCCGTGCTGAGTTCGCGGCTGTGATCCGTATAGTCGACCGGGTTGTAGCAGAACGCGCAGTGCAGCGGACAGCGATAAGTCAGTTCCGCGAGCAGCCAGAGCGGCGGCGCGACGCCGGTCGAGGCCGCGTGAGTCTGTGTGTCGGCAGCGGGCTGCGAGAGGTCCGTCATGGCGTTACTCCAGCCAGCCGCGCAACTGCGCGTCGGCAACGAATGCCCGCACTTCGGGAGCGAGCCCGGTCGTGTTGAACGCCTGTTCCAGGTCGGCGATCAGTGTGTCCATATCGCGCGTGCCGTCGCAACGTTTGAGGATTTCCGCGGCGCTCTGATTGAGCTTCACCATGCCTTCGGGGTAGAGCAGCACGTGAGCGTTCTGAGCAGGCTCCCATTGCAGACGAAAGAGCTTGCTGATCGTCGGACGATCGATGGTGGGCGTGGTGGGCATGGTGGCGCCGGCGCGTGGCAGATCGGTCATTGCGGAAAGGCCTTTTCGATCGAGTCCAGCATGGTCCACAGGATATCGAGCTTGAATTGCAGGATCTCGAGCGCGCGCTCCTGCTGCTCGTGCCGTGTGAAATGATCGAGCGTGACTTCGAGTCCGTGCTGCACGTCGCGCTGCGCCAGCGAAATGCGCGAGCGGAAATATGCAAGACCTGAAGGCTCGATCCACGGATAGTGTTCCGGCCAACTCGCGAGCCGGTCGCGGTGAACCTGCGGCGCGAACATTTCGGTGAGCGACGAGCAGACCGATTCTTGCCACGGCGCGCGGCGCGCGAAATTCACATAGGCGTCGACGGCGAAGCGCACGCCGGGCGTCACCTGTTTCAGCGACCACAGGTCGTCACGCGAGAGGCCGACCGCGTCGCCAAGACGCGCCCATGTTTCGATGCCGCCTTCCTCGTCGCCATAGCCGTCGTGATCGAGAATGCGCAGCACCCAGCGGCGGCGCGTCTCGCGATCCGGACAGTTCGACAGCACAGCCGCATCCTTCAGCGGGATATTGATCTGATAGTAGAAACGGTTGGCGACCCAGCCGCGAATCTGCTCACGCGAACAGCCGCCGCTATTCATCTTCACATTGAACGGATGATGGATGTGATACGCGGTGCCTTTTGCCCGCAACTGGGCTTCGAATTCTTCGCGGCTCCAGGCGGGCCGGTCGTCACGTCCGCTTCGCCCGCTCGTCTCCGTGTCCCGCGGCGGCGCCGTGCCTAAGGTGTCTTTTGCGTTCATGCCGTCTCCGTCTCCTGTTTCATGGCTGTGCTTTTCAACTGACGCTTCATTGCATCGTCTCGCATCGTCTCGCCTCACAGCGTCATTTCATATGTCGAACGTCATTCCGTCGTTCGCCACTTCGATACCGTGTTCAGTCAGGATGCGGCGCTCGGGGCCATCCTCGACGAGAATCGGATTGGTGTTGTTGATGTGAATCAGCACCTTCCGGATGGGGTGAGCGTCAAGCGAGTCCAGCACTTCGATCATGCCACCCGGGCCGGACTGTTGCAGATGGCCCATATCGGCGGCGGTCTTCTTCGAGAGACCCAGGCGGATCATTTCATCGCCGGTCCACAGCGTGCCGTCGACCAGCAGCAGATCCGCCTCGCGCATCGCCGCGAGCACATGTGGCTCGATTGCGCCGAGGCCCGGTGCGTAGAACGCGCGCTTGCCGGTTTGCCGGTTCGTGAAGACGAGTCCGATGTTGTCGCCGCGCTCGGGCGCATTGCGATGCGGCGAGTAGGGCGGCGCCTTGCTCGACAGCGGCAGCGCGTCGATCTGCACGCCGTTCAGCGCGTCGACGGCCAGCGGCGCACCGTCCAGCGCGATGCGGTGATGCTCGACGCCGCAATAGTGCGAGAGGATCGGCGCGACCGGAAAACCGCTGCGCAGGTCCTGCCATACCGCGTCGGTGGCGTAGAGCGGCAGCGGCGTGTCGCGCTCGCGCAGCATCAGCAGGCCGGTGACGTGGTCGATCTGCGCGTCGATGACCAGCACCGCGGCTATGCCGCTGTCGCGCGCGCGGCGGGCCGGTTGCAGTTCCGGGTTGGCGGCGATCTGTGCGAGCAGGTCTGGGGATGCATTGACGAGCAGCCAGTCCTCGCCGTTCGCGCTCACCGCGATGGACGATTGCGTACGCCGCGTCGCCTTTATCGTGCCGCGCCGCACGCCGTCGCAATTGCGGCAATTGCAGTTCCATTGCGGAAAGCCGCCGCCCGCCGATGAGCCGAGTACCTTGATCTTCATGCCGCGTGGCGCAGAATGCGCCCCTCGTGAACGGTTGGAAGGAACATCGTCGTGAGTGCGTGGGCAACGCGTTCGTGCAGCGCGTCGACCGTCAGCGGCGCTTGCGGCGAAGCGCGCCGCGAACTCGGCTGTGAATTCGGCTTTGACCCCGGCTTTGACCCCGGCTGTAACCCAGTCAGTGACCCGTACCGCATCATGGCAGCATCCTCGCAAGCAGATTGTCGCGATCGATCAACTGGTGCTTGAGCGCGCCGGCCACGTGCAGTGCGATCAGCGCGATCAGCGCATAGCCGATCGCCTGATGGAGGCCGAAGAAGAGCTCGCGCAAGCCCGCGTCGTCCCAGCCCCACTTCGGCAGCGGGATGCCCCAGAAGCGAGTCCCATAGCGGTTGAACGACGAACCGAGATAGCCGCATAGCGGCATCGCGACCATTGCTACGTATAAAAGACCCTGCGTAGTGCGCGCGGCGGCGCGTTGCCACGGTCGCATCGGCGGCAAGGGCGGCCGGTGGAGGGCCACACGCGCCATGATGCGGAGAAGCACCAGCAGGAAAACCGTTAATCCGAGCGATTTGTGAAGGTTGAGCAGGGTCGCTTTGAGAGGCAAACCCTTCGGCAGTCCGATCATGTAGAGCCCGAGCGCAAGCAGGCCGACGATGCCGAGCGCGATCAGCCAATGCAGCGCGATCATCGAGCCGGCATAGCGCGGCGCGGATGCGTCGGCGCCCGGCTGTGCGGGGGGAGAATGCGCCATCGTCATGCCTGTCTCCTTTGTTGGCCGGAGTTCGCGCTTTAGCGCGCTACTCTCGTTCCATGCAAATTCGTTGCTAGTTATGCGGTGTCTCTGTCGAACACTGTTTGACTGCCTGTTGCTCGGCCCGAAAGGGCTTTCGGCGATTAGCTTACGACCAGTATTTCGCCGCGTCCGTCGACCGCGAGGTCGCCTGCGTAGCGCGTCGGCAAACTCGCTGCGTGCCACTGAGAAAAGGGTGCGATTTCGCCGGCGAGACTGCGCACGAGGAGCGCCCAGAACACGTCGAAACCGCGACCGCCTCCGGTGAAAGTCGGCGGCAATTGCGCAGGCCGCTGTGTAAGCAGGAGCGTGCCGCGCCTCATACCGTATGCATAATGCGCGCCCAGTTGACCGGCGATGCCGATGGTGCCCGCCACGAGCCGTGACGCGGCAAATTCGCCCGCATTGCCACCGACCAGCACAAGGCCGCGGCGCATGCGATCGGCGAGCCGTGCGCCTACATTGCCATGAATCGTCAGCGTGCCGCCCGTCATGCCTTCCATGTCGCCGACGAGCGCGCCGGCGGCGAAATCGCCGCAATGGCCGGTTACCGTCAACCGGCCGCCGCGCATTTCGCACGCGGTGAAGTGGCCGGCATCGCCTTCGATGCGCAACACGCCGCCCGCCATCTGGAACCCGCTGTAATCGCCGGTCGAACCGTGCACGACAAGATGGCCGTCCGTCATCCGCGCGCCGACGCGGTCGAGCCATGGCGCGGCGTTCTCGATCACCAGGGTGGCGCCGGCGTGAGGCGCTTCCAATGCAGGGGTAGCTTCGCCGCGCGACACCTCGAACACGTCGCCCACGATACACCTGTCATTGCCCGCAGGCAGGACGATGCGCTCGATTTCCGCCACGCTCATGGCCGCGAGCCGCACCGGCAGCAAGGCAGAAGCGTCGACGCGGAAACCCGGGGGCGTTTTCACGCGCAGCGTTGTGCGAAGACTCATGCGCGGCTCCCCTCGGGGCCCGATGTGAGACCCGCAGCGAGGTTGTGCAGATGGAAGTGGTAAGGCCCCAGCTTGCCGCCGTAATTGCCCGCCGAAATCCGCAGCAGGCCCGCCGGCTGCCCGAGCCCGGCGGCCGCGGCGATACCCGCGGTCATGGCCGCGCCGACGTCCGCATCGGTGAGCCCGTCGATCACGATTTCGAGCACGCAACCGGCCTCCGCGCTCAGTTCGCTGCGCGCCGAGAGGCCCATGAGGGTCGGACAGAACGCATCGTTGGTGGACGCGCTCGCTCCTTTGTATTTCGAGCCGACCTTCGATCCCGACCGCACGATGCCGCCCGGAAACGGCATGATCACGTTCGGGAGCCTGCGCATCGCGGCGACCGCGGCCTCGGCGGCGGCGAGCGCGGCGTCGATATCGCGCGCCAGCAGGATCAGGTTGCCGCCGCCCACGGCTTTGACGGTGAGCGCCGTCTCTTCGCAGACGAACTCGCCGTCCATCACCGGCACGCGCCAGTAGCGCGTGTCGCCGAGCATCTTCGAGATCTGCCAGCCGTCGCCGAAAAAGCGCAAGGTGCTGCCAAGCGGCGCGCGGTCGGAAAGCGGTGCGCGGCTCGTTTCCGGATCGATGCCGCCGTATACGGCCGTGGTCGGACACGTAAGTACGCATTGTCCGACGCGCCGTTCGATCTGCTTCGCCAATTCCTTCGACGATACCGCGAACAGCAGCACGGCGACGCCAGGCCGGCCATCCGGCGTTTCCTCAGCGGCCAGCGTTCGTTCGACGCCGGCCTCGCAGCCGCAGCCGATCACCGAGGTCGCGAAACCCGTCAGCGAGTGGGCGGCGTTCATCGCCCACGCCGGCGTATGCGCGGTGATGACGAGCCGGGTCGCCTTCATCGGAAAGGCTTCCGCGAAGGTGGCGTCGATCGTGGTGCCGTTGATCTGCAGGGTCGCCGGGTCGCTCATCGTGTGCGTTTCACCTGTTGCTCAGTCTTGCGCGAAACATTCGACAGGCAGCAGCTTGCCGCCGCGGCAGCAGCTGCAGACCTCGTCGTCGCTGATGGCGGCATGCGCGAAGTTGCTCGCGAGGTTGGCGTCGCTGTAGGCGCGCAGCGTCTTCTCGATGCCACGGTCGAATTCGGGCGAGACGAAATGGATGCCGCCCGTCGGCGTGGCGACGAGCGTGCCGTCGCGCGCGACCAGCTCGCCGTCCTTGAACACATAGGCGGGCGACGTGAACATCCGCTCGCGGTCCGGGTCGTCGCGATAGACGGCGATGTCCGCCGCGGCGCCCGCGCCCAGATGGCCGCGGTCGCGCAGGCCGAGCAGGCGTGCCGGTCCCGCTCGCGTGATGACGGCGATCTCGTACAGCGAGAACTCGCGTTGCAACTGCGGCAACGCGCTCGCCACCTGCGCGTCGGCATTGAGCCTGGCGAGCTGCTCGTCGCGAAACGATTTGTCCATCAGCAGACGGATCAGATGCGGATAGCTCGTAAACGGGCCGCCGTTCGGATGATCGGTCGTCATCGCGACGCGCCACGGGTCGTCGACCAGCAGGAAGATCTCGAGGCCGATGATCCACTGCAACGCATTCACGTAGCTCTGCTCGCGATAGCGGAACGGCACTACGCCGCAGCCCGCGTCACACTCGATATCGCCGACCACCCACTTGTGCGGCCGTGCGAGCGGTGTGTTGCGGAACTGCATCATCGTGTCACCCGAGGCCGTGACGGTCTGTCCAAAGATGATCTGGCCGACGTCGATCGACACGTTCGGCCGCGCGTTCACCGCCTCCGCGATCCGACGCGCGCCCGACGAAAATTTTTGCGGGCCTTCGGTGCCGTAGCTATGAAACTGGATATGGGTGAGATGGATCGGCAGGCCGTCGGCGGCATCCATGGTGGCGATCGTCGAATCGATGTTGCCGGGCACGCCGAGATTGCTCGCGTGAACATGCAGCGGATGCGGCACACGCAGTTCGGTCAACGCGCGCGACAGTGTGTGCAGCACGTCGCGCGGTGTGATGCCGTAGTGCACATGCGGCTCGTCGACGTTCAGCGAGCGCTGGTTGAACTTGAAGGCGGAGATGCCGCCCGGATTGACGACCTTCACGCCGAGCGCCTTGCTCGCGTGGATCGTCCAGCCGATGTAGTCGCGCAGACGCTCGAAGTCGTCGCGTGCGGCGAGCATCTGCAGAAACAGTTCGTCGTTGCCGAGCATCACGTACGCGCCGTGATCGATGATCGGCGTGTCGCCCATTTCGAGGTGCGTGTGGCGTGCGTTGGACGGCATCATCGCCGGTTCGAATGCGGCCGTGTAGCCCATTTCGGCGTAGCGGTAGCCGGTCGCGAGCGTGCCAGGGGTGCAGACGCCGCACGACGGCAGCCTCAGGTAGCGGCCGTTCGCATCCTGCACCGATTCGTAGGCCGCGTCTCGCAGGGGATCTTCGCGATGATCCTCGGGGAGCAGCAGGCGCGACAGATTGGTCTTGCCGCCGCCAATATGCGAGTGCATGTCGATGCCGCCTGCCATCACGATCATGCCGGTGGCGTCGTATTCGCGATCGGCCGGCGTCGTGGCGGGCACGTCGACGATGCGGCCGTCGCGGATCGCCAGATCGCGGCGTTCGCCGTCGACGCCGTTGGCCGGGTCGAAGATCGTGCCGCCCTTGAGCCGGATGAGACTCATGGTTGCACCCGCGCGGCTGGCTGGGCGTGAAGGCGCGCGCTCAGGTGCGCCGCGATCGTTGCCACCGTGGGGAGTGCCGCGCCGCGTGCGGCGGCGAGCGGCATCACGACCGAGCTGTCGACGCGAAACAGATGGCCGCCGCTATCGATGCCAGGCGTTGCGACGGGAATGAAGACGGTGGCGCCGCCGCGTGCTTTCGCGGCTTCGGCTAAGGCGGGATGGCCGAGCACGATCGCAGGCACATTCTGATCGAGCGCTTGCGGCCAGACCGGCGGCGCGAAGCTGGCGACCCACAGCAAGGCGTCGATCTCACCGTCGGCGAGCAGTCTGGCGGTGCGATAACGATAGGGATCGTGGTCGAGCGGCGCTGTGCCGGCGATGCGGGCGGGCGCGGCGATGCGGGTACGAAGCGGCAGACCCGAGAGCCAGGTCACTGTCTGGTTGACCGTCAAGGCGCCGTCCTCGCCGCCGAGCGCGAGACAGCCCGCGCGTACGGTGCGATTGGCCGCTTTGACGATCCGGTTCAAGGCTTCGATTAGCAACGCTGCGTGCGGACCGGGCAGCGCGGCAGGCTCGTAGACAAGCACGGTATAGTGCGCGGCGGCGATGCGCGCCTGCAGCGCCGCCAGTGCTTCTGCCGCGCCCGTCCCGTTGTCTTGCAGCGCGTCAGCCTCACGTCCTTCGCAAAGCGCGGACCAGAGCGCGAGCGTGTCAAAAGGATCGGCGTCCGGAAGAATCGCGTCGATCCGCGTATTCGCAAGGCCGCTCGCAGCGGGGTCGGGACTGCAGCCGACGAACACCAGCTCACGTTCGAGTGCCGTGCCTTCCAGCGTACGCGTGAAGAAGCGCGGATAACGCTGCGACGGCCGGCAGCCGAAAAAAACCAGCAGGTCGGCGCGCACGCGCACTTCGGAAAGGGTGGTGAAGAACGATCCGCGATCCTGCAACGCGAGCGTGGCCGAGCTCATCGCATCGCCGTGCACATGATCGAGGATGGCGCCGCAGCCGGCGGCCAGCGTGTACAGCGCACGGGCGCCGCCGACGTCGGTGGCCAGCGCGCCGAACAACGGGCGGTGTGCCGACGACAGTATCCGCGCCGCGCCGGCCAGGGCAGTGTCGAGATCCGTGTCCTGTCCGTCGACGCTGCTGCGGCACGGTGCATCCGAGCCGCCGTAGCAGGCAAGCGCCTGCGCGAGCCGCGGGCATTCGGTATCCGGCACGGTGAGCGTGGCGTTGCCGTGCGACTCGACTACGAGGTCATCGCACAGCAGCGGGCAGAACGGGCAGGTCCAGTCGCGCGTAATCGACGAGCCGGGCGGAGAAGCAAGCGACGAACCGGGCGACGAGGCGGGCTCGTTGGCCGCGGCCGATGGGCTCGTGGACGATGGATCGATGGGCGAAAGGTGCATGGCCGCACTTTTAGCAAGCTCCATGCCGATGTGCGTCCCGGCGCAGTGGCGCGGGTGCGCGACGAATCGCGCGCCGCGTATGTGGCCTTGCGCTTAAAAGGCCCGATAGGGTCGCGGTATGTGCGCTGCCCTGCATCGGCAGTGTCGAACCGGTGGCACGCAAGCGGCACTGCGCCGCACAGGTTGTGTGTCGAACTGGAGCAGAGTGTCACGGACTGCCACAGTAGCTTGCCGTTCGTTTACATCCGCGCCGTGCCCGGAGATTGGCATGGAATTTGTATAGCACGCTTAGGTGGACTCGACGAACGGCGTGCCGATCTGGCGATCATGCAGCGCGGACGCCACGAGCCATGCTGAAGCGCCAGTGCGCTCCGCCGCCCTCATATCGTCGCGATGGCGGATACCGCCCGCGCCGATCACGGCGGTATGCGCGGGAGCGCTGGTACGGATGCGTTCGAATGTGGCGAGGTCGGGGCCGCCGTAGCTGCCCACCTGATCGAGCGTCATGGCGATCACCCGTCGGGGCCACCATGCGGAAGTGCGATCGAGGGCGGTAGCGGTGAGCAGTTGACCGGCGCGGTGATCGAGCGAGAGTATCGGCGAGAGCCCGGCGGTTTCGGCAGCACGCAGCGCGTCGATGTCGCGCAGCGACTCGGTGCCGAACACCGGCACGAAAGTGGCGAGATCGTGCGGAGCAGGTTGGCCATGATGGTTGCGCTTGCCGGTTTCGTCGATCAGTTCGAACAGCGAATGCATCGACGCGTAGTCGGCATAACCGGCGTCGAGCCAGATGTCAGTGCCGGGCAGGGCGGCACGTAATGCAGCGAGCGTCTCGACATGAGCGCGTTGCTGAAGGATCGCGCCGAGGTCGGCGATATAGAGAGCACGCGCGCCGCTTGCAGCTAGCAGCGCGCGGGCGATGTGAAGCGGCTCGCTGGTGGCGGCGAGCGACGAGCGGATGGGCAGATAGGCCGCCCGTTCGCCGCGCACCGCGCGCACCACGTGGCCGTCGAGCAGATCGAGAACCGGTATCACCTGCATAGGGGCGCGTTCCTTTGACCAAGATATTTGTCTACGAGTATCTCACCGGCGGCGGCATCGACCCGGCGCATGCCGGTGCGGGAAGTCTCGCCGACCTGAGCGCGCTGATCGTCGAAGGCCGGGTGATGCGTGACGCGCTGGTGAACGACCTGCGCGAACTCGACGAAGTGGACGTGAGTTTTGCGAGCTCGCGCTTCGAAACCGTCGACCCGGCGCTTGCTCATTGTAGGGCAGCGCAAGGCGAGTCGATGACGGCCTTTGTCGCGCGAGTGGCGCGTGAGCACGATTACGCGTGGATCATCGCGCCGGAATGCGACGGCTTGCTGCTGCATCTGTACGACGCGGTGGGCGCGGCGCGTTGGCTCGGTTGCGCGAAAGAAGCGATCCGCCTGACGTCGAGCAAGAGTGCGACCGCGGCGTGCCTCGCGGCGCATGGCATCGCCACCACACCCACGGTCGAACCCGGACGGGCCGAGGGGCAGCCAGGCGGCCGCTGGCCCGCCAGCCGCTGGGTCGTGAAACCGGACGATGGCGCGGGCGGTCTCGATACCTTCGTGTTCGACAACTTCGCCGACGCTTGCGCCGAATACGACGCCCGCGCGGCCGCCGCGCGCAATCCGGTGCTGCAGGCATGGATCGACGGCGAGCCGCTCAGCCTTTCTCTGATCTGCCACGGCGAGCGCGCCGAACTCATCAGCATCAACCGGCAGCAGATAAGTTTGAGCGACGGCGAGGCGCCGGGGCCGCAACCGCACATCGTCGAATTCGATGGCGTGATGGTCAACCAGATCGATCCGGCCGGTGACCAGGGCCGCATGCTCGACGCGCTCGCGCAGCAGGTGGCGAAGGCGATACCGGGTCTGCGCGGCTTTGTCGGCATCGATGTGGTGTGGCATCCGGTGCGCGGCCCGGTTGTGATCGAGGTCAATCCGCGTCTGACGGTGGCGTATGCCGGTATGTCCGCGGCGCTCGGCGGCAATCTCGCCCGCACCCTGCTTGCAGCCCATGGGGTGCGTATCGGGCGATCCGGCCCGGCGGCGCGCAGCTACGGCGCGCAGTCGGCCTGTGGAGCGCAGCCATGAGCGCCGCGCATGTCGGTCGCACGAGCCCCGCGGCGGCGGATGGCGCGGCGGTGTTCGGCTGGGATGTCGGCGGCGCGCACGTGAAGGTGTCGATGACCGACGCCGGCGGCACCGTGCTCGATGTCGCGCAATGGGCGTGTCCGCTGTGGCAGGGCCTTGAACATCTTGAGCGAACCATCGACCTCGTCTTCGAGCGCTGGCCGGCCGCGAAGACTTACGCCGCGCAGCACGCGGTGACGATGACCGGCGAGATGGTCGACCTTTTCGAGGACCGCGCACAAGGCGTGCGGGCGATCGCCGCCGCGCTGGCGCAACGGCTTGGACCACGCTTGCGTTTCTATGCGGGCGACGCGGGCTGGCTCACGCCGCAGGCATGCGCGGCCGGTTGGCGCAGCGTCGCCTCGGCGAACTGGCTCGCCACCGCGCGCTGGGTCGCGACACGCGTACCCGATGCGCTGCTGATCGACATCGGCAGCACCACCACCGACATCATTCCGATCGCGGGCGGCCATGTTGTCGCGCGTGCCGCGACCGATGCCGGGCGGCTCGTCACCGGCGAACTCGTGTATCAAGGGGTCGTGCGCACGCCGTTGTGCGGTATTGCGCAGCGTATCGAATTCGGTGGGGCAACTGTCAACGTGATGAACGAATGGTTTGCGACCACGGCGGACATTTACCGGCTCACGGGGGAACTGGCGCCGCAGTACGACCTGCATCCGAGCGCCGACCAGGGACCGAAGACGGAAAGCGCAAGCCGGACGCGGCTCGCGCGGATGATCGGCCTGGATGCCCATGAAAAGAGTCCCGCCGAATGGCGCGGATTCGCGCTGCGCTGGCGCGAGCTGCAGTTGCGTGAGATCGGTGTCAATCTGGCGCGCGTGACGGCGGCCCACCCGGACCTTGCCGCCGCGCCGCTGGTGGGAGCAGGCTGTGGACGTTTTCTCGTGGCGGCGCTGGCGCGCGAAGAGGCCCGCGGTTACATTGATTTCGGCACGCTGGCGGGTGTGCCGGCGAGCCTGTCGGAATGGGCCGCGACGTGCGCCCCGAGCGTGGCGGTGGCATTGCTGGCGGCCACTCGCTACGGAGAAGCCGGTGATGGCAGTCGCAGCGCGGCATCGCGGGCGGCTTGACGCGACGGACGCGCCGGGACGCACGTTCGCGTGTAAGGCGGAAAAACGCTAGCGCGCGTGACAGAACACACAAGCGGGTATGCAAGCGGGCACGTAAGCTGGTACATGAGCTGGTACATGAGCTGGTACATGAGCTGGTACATGAGCTGACACATGAGCTGACACATGAGCTGACACATGAGCGGGCACACAAACTGGCACGCAATTGAGCAAACGGGCAGGCAAACGCGGTTAATCGGAAACGAGGACAACGATCATGTGGGTGGTCAAGATCGGGGGTAGCCTGAGTCACGAGCCGATGCTGCGCCAGTGGCTCACCGAGCTATGCGAAGTGGGCGGCGGGCGCGTCGTCATCGTGCCCGGTGGGGGTGATTTCGCGGACAAAGTGCGGCAATACCAGAGCGAGTGGCGCTTCGACGATCTCACCGCGCACAACATGTGTCTGCTCGCCATGACGCAGTACGCGCTCCTGATGCAAGGAATGTTGCCCGAACTCGTGCTCGCCTCGAGCGAGGCGAAGATCCGCCGCGCGCTGCGCGACGGCCATGTCGCCGTGTGGATGCCGACCGCGCTGATGCGCGACACGCCAGACGCGATGAGCAACTGGGACACCACCTCCGACAGCCTCGCCGCGTGGCTCTCGACCATGCTCAACGCCGAGCGGCTGATCGTGGTGAAGTCATGCCCCATCTCGGAGAACGACCGGCTCGAGACGCTGGCCGCAACGGGCGTGCTCGACTGCCGTTTCGTCGACTATGTGAACGAAGCCAATTATGTGGTCGAGCTGTTCAACAAGGACAATGTCGCGTTGATGCGCGACCGGCTGCTGAACATGCCGGTGATCTAGCGTTGCTCCGGCATGCGCGGGAGAAGGTTGCGGGAAAAGGTTATGGCGAGGATTAAAAGCGCGCCGCACCCGAGGGTCTGGCGTCTGCCGCGATGACCGCGCCACTCATGGCGCCGGCCGGACGGTGCAGCGCGGCAGCCCATTGCGCGACGCGCTGCGGATCGAGCCGCGAGCGCCGCCCGTCGACGCATAGCGCCGTGCGAAAACCCGCCACATCCGGCGCGAGCGCGCGAATCTGCTCGAACTGCGCCCAGCCGAGCGAGCCGGCAATGCCGCTCATGGCGCCACGCTCGCGCGTGAGCCGCAGCCATTGCGCGAGCGTCTCGCTATCCACATGATCGAACAGCGTGCTGCCGTCCTTGCCGGCGGTGTCGAACATCACGCCCACAAAGCCCAGCGTGGCCGCATAGGCGACCAGTTCGCCGTCCATGCCGCCGTCGCACAGCAGCACCGGCACGACCGCGGCGGGCAGATTGGCCAATTGTTCAAGGCAGCGCCGCGCAGCTGGTCCTGGCGTCACGCCCACTTTCACATAATCGATGCCCGCGGCGCTGACTTCGATGACACGTGCGGCGATTTCGCCGAGCGCGTCCGCCGGCACGTCGCCGATCGTCGCGCTGATCGGCTTGACCGGATAACGCGCGCGAAGCCGGCGGGCGATATGCGTGATGTCGCCGATCGACAAACCGCCGAGCGCACCCGCGTTCGGCTCCTTCAGATCGATCAGTTCGGCGCCGGCCTGGGCGGCGTCGAATGCCTCTTCGTCCGAGCGGACGCTCGCGAGCAATGCGGTCATCGGTGTTCTCCGAAAAGACGGGAAAAGCTAGTGGGATACGAGTTCGGCGGCCGGGCCGCCGGAAGAGTCGAGGCTCTCGCGGTGCCGCGCGATCGCGGCGGTGAGCCACCCCCAGGCGGTGCGTTCGGCATCGCCCGCGGTTTTGTCGATAGCGATCTGCAGGTAGGCCATTTCGCGGTCCACCTTGTCGGCCGGCAGCATGAAGAGCCGGCTCACGAGAATCGCGCCTTCCACCACCGCTGCCTGGGCGCGGTTGAAACCCGTGAACGGCGCATGGTTTTCGCGGTGCACGCATTTCATGCGCAGCACCGGGCGCTCCTTGTCGTCACGCAGCTCGTCGAGTTCGAGTTCGGCGTGCGCAAGCGACCCGGCGAGCCTGACGCTCGCCACACGGCTGGCGGCGAGCGTCGGCCAATCGGTCGCGCAATGCGTCACGCAGCCGGCGAAGATACGGACGTCTGTGGTGAAGTTCAGCACCGCCGCATGCGACGCAACGATATTGTCGAGTGTTACCGACGGTCGAAAAGGCGAAAGGATGACGAAGTCGCCCTCGTAACGGGCTCCCATTGGCGCGATATGAGGACGGCCATCGCACGCTGTCGTGGTGACGATCGTTTCGTGGATCATGGGTGGGAACGCGTGTCCTGGCAGCGCCGAAAGGCCGGCCGTTCAACTGGTGATTAACGAACAATCCGCAGAAGGGCCGCGCCTCGCGGCCCGTGCGGGCTTAACGCGTAGCGATATACATCGTGATTTCAAAACCAAAACGCATATCGGTGTAGCTCGGAGTCGTCCATTGCATATGTGCTTCCTCCAGGTGTTGATACAGCATTGCGCCGTCGGCCCGGCGTGATGCCGGACTTCATTGGCGTTTCTTACCATGCAAGCTCCATGCCGGGTTCTGGATGACGAGGCATGGGCAGCATATCGGCGCGCCGCAATGCAGCGTTTGCCGAATTGCTCCGGCCCGGCGGCCGCGCGAGCGGCTCGATGTGGTCACGCCGCGCACTGTTCCGGGAATGCAGCAAAGTGTTCCATCACGGGCAGAAGATTTCTGTCCTTCTGTCACGCAGTGCTTGCAATTCCCATGCAGGCCATTCTCCGCCGATCGATCGCTCACGTGTTGAAAATTCGCTTCACGATCTGCAATCGATAATGGATCGGTTAAGTCTGCCAAATAAAATCGTGAATTCCCAATGGCTACGTCCTTGCCTACAGTGCGAACAAGCGCTTCGTTCTTCCGACAGCGCGTTTGCTCACCTTCGAGGATATGTCATGAACGATTTCAGTCAACCGGTGATCGAGTCCATACACAAGCCGCGCAATGCGGGCAATCCTCGCGAGCGGTACGCCGCCGGCGTCATGAAGTATCGCGAGATGGGCTACTGGCAACCGGATTACACGCCGAAAGATACCGACATCATTGCGCTCTTTCGCATCACGCCGCAACCCGGCGTCGATCCGGAGGAGGCGGCGGCGGCTGTGGCCGGCGAATCGTCGACGGCAACCTGGACCGTGGTGTGGACCGACCGGCTGACCGCGTGCGACATGTACCGCGCGAAGGCCTACCGCGTCGACCCGGTGCCGGCCTCGAGCGCCGATGAGCCGCAGTATTTCGCGTACATCGCCTATGAACTCGATCTGTTCGAGGAGGGGTCGGTCGCCAACCTGACCGCGTCGATTATCGGCAACGTGTTCGGCTTCAAACCGCTCAAGGCGCTGCGTCTCGAAGACATGCGCATACCTGTTGCTTATCTGAAGACCTTCCAGGGGCCGCCGACCGGAATCGTCGTCGAACGCGAACGGCTCGACAAGTACGGGCGGCCGCTGCTTGGCGCGACCGTCAAGCCGAAGCTCGGTTTGTCGGGCAAGAACTATGGCCGGGTCGTGTACGAAGGATTGCGCGGCGGCCTGGACTTTCTGAAGGACGACGAGAACATCAACTCGCAGGCTTTTATGCACTGGCGCGACCGTTTTCTTTTTTCGATGGAAGCGGTGAATCGCGCGCAAGCGGAAACGGGTGAGATCAAGGGCCACTACCTGAACGTGACGGCCGGCACGATGGAGGATATGTATGAGCGCGCCGAATTCGCGAAGGAACTGGGTTCATGCATCGTGATGATCGATCTCGTGATCGGCTGGACCGCGATTCAATCGATGGCGCGCTGGGCGCGCAGGAACGACATGATTCTGCATCTGCATCGCGCGGGGCACAGTACTTATACGCGGCAACGCAATCACGGCATTTCGTTCCGCGTGATCGCGAAGTGGCTGCGCATGGCGGGCGTCGATCACGCGCATGCGGGCACCGCGGTCGGCAAGCTCGAAGGCGATCCGCTGTCGGTGCAGGGCTATTACAACGTGTGCCGCGAGGCGCACAACGAGGTCGACCTGTCACGCGGGATTTTCTTCGATCAGCCGTGGGCCGGCTTGCGCAAGGTGATGCCGGTGGCCTCGGGCGGCATTCACGCGGGACAGATGCATCAACTGCTCGATCTGTTCGGCGACGACGCGATCCTGCAGTTCGGCGGCGGCACGATCGGTCATCCGGCCGGTATTCAGGCAGGCGCGGTAGCGAATCGCGTCGCACTCGAAGCGATGGTGAAGGCGCGCAACGAGGGCCGCGACATTATTCACGAAGGGCCGGACATTCTCGAAGCGGCAGCGCGCTGGTGCACGCCGCTCAAACAGGCGCTCGATACGTGGCGGGATGTGACCTTCAACTACGCGTCGACCGACACGCCGGATTTTGCGGCCACGCCGACCGCGGCCTGAATGGTGGGCATCCAGAGCGGGCATTTAAAGAATTTTTAAGGCAGGTCCGACAACCGCAGTGCAGCCGCACCGCGCGAGAGACTGTTGACGCCGTTCCTACCGCTGCACTCATTAACGAGGTACGTCATGCGTATTACACAGGGCACGTTTTCCTTCCTGCCGGAACTGACCGACGAGGAAATCAGCTTGCAGATCGACTACGCGCTGCGGCAAGGCTGGGCCTGTTCGGTCGAATTCACCGACGACCCACATCCGCGCAACACCTATTGGGAAATGTGGGGCTTGCCGATGTTCGATCTTCACGATGCGGCCGGCGTGCTGCAGGAAGTGAAGGCATGCCGCGCGGCGCGGCCGCAGCACTACATCAAGATCAACGCATTCGACTCGGTGCGCAGCTTCGAGACGATGCGCCTGTCGTTCATCGTCAACCGTCCGGACGAGGAACCGGGCTTCCGCCTCACGCGCCAGGACGGGCAGGGACGGACGCAGCGGTACGGGCTGTCGGGCTACGCGGGCGACCGGCCGTCAGGCGAACGATACGAACCGGCGCGCTAGAGGATGGCCCGCGATGCGAGGCTCGATGAACCGCCACACGCAGAGGAAGAGGTCATGACCGAAGCTGCCGCCATAGATGCCGTCAACGTCAACCCCAACGCGCCGTCGTTCGCCGCACGGGACACTGCCGCGTTGCAGGACAGCCGAGCGCAGGCGCCGCAGGTCGATCTCGCCGCGCTCTATCGCGACTCGGGCATCGGCGACGTGCTGGCCGAACTCGAGCGCGATCTGGTCGGGCTCGCCCCGGTGAAGACCCGCATTCGCGAGGTCGCGGCGCATCTGCTCGTCGAGCGCGCGCGCGACTCGCTCGGTCTCGCGGGCGGTGCGCCGACTCTTCATATGTGTTTCTCCGGCAATCCCGGCACCGGCAAGACCACGGTCGCGCTGCGCATGGCCGAAGTGCTGCACCGGCTTGGCTACATTCGCCGCAATCATCTGGTTTCGGTGACGCGTGACGACCTGGTCGGCCAGTACATCGGCCATACCGCGCCGAAAACGCGCGACGTGCTCAAGCGCGCGATGGGCGGCGTGCTCTTTATCGACGAAGCGTATTACCTGTATCGCCCGGAAAACGAACGTGATTACGGTCAGGAAGCGATTGAAATCCTGCTCCAGACAATGGAAAACCAGCGCGACGATCTGGTGGTGATTCTGGCCGGTTACGCGGCGCGCATGGAGGTGTTCTTCGAGAGCAATCCGGGTTTTCGTTCGCGCATCGCGCACCACATCACGTTTCCCGATTACGACGACGCGGAACTGCTCGACATCGCCGAGCGGATGCTCGCGACGATGCATTACCGCTTCGACGCCGATTCGCGGCGCGCCTTCGCGGACTATCTCGCCCGGCGCTCCCGTCAGCCGAATTTCGCCAACGCCCGCTCGGTGCGCAATGCGCTCGATCGCTCGCGCCTGCGCCAGGCCAATCGCCTCTTCGCCACGGCGATGCAAGGCGGCGCGCCGGTCGACGCCGCCGCGCTCACCCTGATTGCCGCTGCCGACGTTCGCGCAAGCCGGGTATTCGCCGAGCCGCTCGCGGCAGGCGACGCGGCGCCTGTGCCCTCTCATGCAACGCGCGCCGTGCCGGCGCCGCCAGGCTGAACGAAAACAATCCTCAGGAGATCGCCATGCAAGACGGACGTACGACTCTTTCGAAGTTTCTGATCGACACCCTCGACCGCCAGCCTTGTACTGAGGGGACGGTGCAGAATGCCGGCCTCTCGGCGTTGCTGATCGACGTAGCCGCCGCGATCAAGTCGATTTCGGCGATGCTCACCAAAGGCGCGCTTGGCGGCAACTACGGCTCCGCCCAGAGCGTCAACACGCACGGCGAGGAACAGAAGAAGCTCGATGTCGCGACCAACGAGATCTTCGTGCAGCAGTGCGAGTGGGACGGACTGCTCGCCGCGATGGCGTCCGAGGAAATGGAGACCGTCTATTCGATTCCGCCGGGCTACCCGCGCGGCGACTATCTGCTTGCCTTCGATCCGCTCGACGGCTCGTCGAATATCGACATCAACGGTGTGGTGGGGTCGATCTTTTCCGTGCTGCGCAATGGCGACGGCAAGCCCGGCGATCCGCACGGGTCGGTCGGCGAGTCCGCATTTCTGCGGCCGGGCTGCGAGCAGGTCGCGGCGGGCTACGCCGTCTACGGTCCGTCGACGATGCTCGTGCTCTCGGTCGGCAACGGCACGCATGGTTTCACGCTGGAACGCGACATCGGCAATTTCGTGCTCACGCATTCGAATATCCGCATTCCCGAAGACACCGTCGAGTTCGCGATCAACGCGTCGAACGAACGCTTCTGGGAGCCACCGGTGCGCCGCTACGTGCAGGAATGCAAGGACGGGCGCAGCGGCTGCCGTTCGAGTGACTTCAATATGCGCTGGATCGCTTCGATGGTCGCCGAGGTGCATCGCATCCTGATGCGCGGCGGCGTGTTCATGTACCCACGCGACTCGAAGACGCCGGCCATGGAAGGACGCTTGCGGCTTTTGTACGAAGCTAACCCGATGAGCTTTCTCGTCGAACAGGCGGGCGGCCTCTCGATCACCGGGCGCGAACGCATTCTCGACGTCATGCCGCGCGCGCTGCATGGACGCGTGCCGGTGATCCTCGGCTCGAAGAACGAGGTGGAACGCATTGGCCGCTATCACGGCGAATACGACCGCGGCGAGGATCAGCCCTTCACGTCGCCGCTCTTTAGCCGGCGCTCGCTGTTCCTGCCGGGTTTCACGGCTTAGCCGCCTGAACACCCAGGTTCGCGAACTGCGGTCCGATCAGAACACCCCTATCCGGAGACAAGCGCATGTCAGTCAAACACCCGATCATCGCAGTGACCGGTTCGAGCGGCGCCGGCACGACGACTGTGATGAAGAGCTTCACCCATATTTTCCGGCGCGAAAAAATCAATGCGCAGATCGTCGAAGGCGACGCTTTTCATCGCTACGACCGCAACGGCATGCGCGAAGCCATGAAGCAGCACGAGCAGGATGGCGCACCGAACTTCAGCCATTTCGGACCGGAAGCGAATCTGCTCGAGGAACTCGAAACGCTGTTTGCCAGTTATGGCGAGAACGGCACCGGGAAGTTGCGCCACTACGTTCATGACGAGCCTGAAGCGCGGCTCTACAAGCAGGATGCCGGGACCTTCACGCCGTGGGAGGACGTCACGACCGAAACCGACCTGATGTTCTATGAAGGCCTGCACGGCGCGGCGGTGACCGACAGCATCGACATCGCGCGGCACGCGGATCTGCTGATCGGCGTCGTGCCGATCATCAATCTCGAATGGATTCAGAAGCTGCACCGCGACCAGACCATGCGCGGCTACTCGCACGAGGCGGTGGTCGATACGATCCTGCGGCGCATGCCTGACTACGTGAACTACATCTGTCCACAGTTCTCGCGCACGCATGTGAACTTCCAGCGCGTGCCGACCGTGGATACGTCGAATCCGTTCATCGCCCGCGAGATTCCACAGCCGGACGAGAGCTTCGTCGTGATCCGTTTCGCGCGCCCGAAAGGGATCGACTTCCAGTATCTGCTGACGATGCTGCACGACTCGTTCATGTCGCGCCCGAATGTGATCGTCGTGCCGGGCGGCAAGATGGGTCTCGCGATGCAGCTGATTTTCACGCCGATGATTCTTCAACTGGTCGACCGGCGGGCGCGGGCCTGAGGCGCCGCGCAACACGGTTTGTTTATTTCGCGTAAGGAGAGGTTCGATGAGTGCCGTCGCAGAATCCGTCGCAACACCCGCGACCCGGCTGATGGCCGACGCGCTGCGCATGCTCGCGATCGATGCGGTCGAAGCGGCCAAATCGGGTCATCCGGGCATGCCGCTCGGCATGGCCGAAATCGCGGTCGCGCTGTGGGACCGCCATCTGAAACACAATCCGCGCAATCCTGCGTGGCCCGACCGCGACCGCTTCGTGCTGTCGAACGGACACGGCTCGATGCTATTGTACGGGCTGCTGCATCTCACCGGCTACGATCTGCCGATCGACGAACTGAAGCGCTTCCGGCAATTGCATAGCAAGACGCCGGGACATCCCGAGGTGGGCGTGACACCCGGTGTTGAGACAACTACGGGGCCGCTCGGACAGGGGCTGGCCAATGCGGTCGGCATGGCGCTCGCCGAGGCCTTGCTTGCGCGTGAATTCAACCGGCCCGGCCATCCGGTGGTGGATCACCGCACGTATGTGTTTGCCGGCGACGGCTGCCTGATGGAAGGCATCTCGCACGAAGCGGCGTCGCTCGCCGGCACGCTGAAGCTCGACAAGCTCACGGTGCTGTACGACGACAACGGCATCTCGATCGACGGCCACGTTGCGCCGTGGTTTAGCGACGACACGCCGGCGCGGTTTGCCGCCTACGGCTGGCACGTCGTACGCGACGTGGACGGCCATGACGCCGACGCGGTCGATCAGGCTTTGCGTGCTGCGCGCGCCGCGGGCCGGCCGACGCTGATCTGCTGCCGGACGGTGATCGGCAAAGGGTCGCCTTCGAAAGCGGGTACGCACGATGTGCACGGCGCGCCGCTCGGCGCGGACGAGGTGGCAAACACGCGCCGCGCGCTCGGTTGGCCGCATCCGCCGTTCGCGATACCGGCCGAAGTCCGCGCGCTCTGGGATGCAGGCGAGCGCGGCGCGGTCGCCGAAGCGGACTGGACAAGCCGCTTCGAAGCCTATCGCAAGCACTATCCGCATGAAGCTGCCGAGTTCGAGCGCAGGACGCAAGGCACGCTACCCGCGCAATGGCGCGATGCGGTCCGCGCGCTGGTGCGCGACGCGGACTGCGCGGCCGAATCGATTGCGACACGCAAGGCCTCGCAGCAGGCGATCGCCGTACTGGCGCGTTCGTTGCCGGAGCTGCTGGGCGGTTCGGCGGACCTGACCGGCTCCAACCTCACCAACTGGAAAGCCGCGGTCGACGTTCATGCCGACGACGGCGGTCTGCAAGGCGGCAACTATCTGCACTACGGCGTGCGTGAGTTCGGCATGAGCGCGGTGATGAACGGCATCGCGCTGCATCGTGGGCATATTCCGTTCGGCGGTACCTTCCTCACGTTCTCCGATTACTCGCGCAACGCCTTGCGTATGGCTGCGTTGATGAAGACCCGTTCGATCTTCGTGTTTACGCACGATTCGATCGGCCTCGGCGAAGACGGGCCGACGCATCAGTCGGTGGAACACGCGGCGTGCCTGAGGCTCATTCCCGGCCTCGACGTCTGGCGTCCATGCGACACGGTCGAGACCGCGCAGGCGTGGGCGAGCGCGGTTGAACGCAACGGGCCGTCGTGTCTGCTGCTGAGCCGCCAGAATCTGCCGTTCGCCGCGCGCAGCGGCGAGCAGATCGACGCGATCGGGCGGGGTGGTTATGTCTTGCGCGACTGGCCGGATGCCCCGGCGCAGACGCGCGTCGTGCTGATCGCTAGCGGTTCGGAAGTCTCGCTGGCGCTCGATGCCGTCGCGCCGCTGGCGGAAGCCGGCATTGCCGCGCGAGTCGTGTCGATGCCGTCAACCAGTGTGTTCGACCGGCAGCCGGGCGCATGGCGCGATGCGGTTCTGCCGCCGGGCGTGCCGCGCGTCGCGGTCGAGGCGGGTGTGCGCGCGTTCTGGCGGCAATACGTGGGCCTCGAAGGTGGCGTGGTGGGCGTCGATACCTTCGGCGAATCCGCCCCCGCCGCCGCGCTGTTCGAGCATTTCAACCTGACGGCGCGGGCCGTGGTGGACGAAGCCCGCCGCGTCGCGCAACTCGCGCCTTAAATACGCACAGGCAGCACGCACAAGCGACACGAACAAGTGGCACGAACAGCATGCCCACGACCTGATCCGATTCGACTTCGAGGAGTTTGCGATGGCCTTCATAGCACTGCGGCAACTATTGGACCACGCGGCCGAGCACGGCTACGGCGTGCCCGCGTTCAACGTCAACAACATGGAGCAGATCCACGCGATCATGCAGGCCGCCGAGGCGACCGCGAGCCCGGTGATCCTGCAGGCGTCGGCGGGTGCTCGCAAGTATGCGGGCGAGCCGTACCTGCGCCATCTTGTGCTTGCCGCGCTCGAGGCGCATCCGGATATCCCGCTTGTGCTGCACCAGGATCACGGTGCGAGCCCGGCGGTGTGTCAGCAGGCGATCCGTTCGGGCTTCACGTCGGTGATGATGGACGGCTCTTTACTGCCGGACCAGAAAACGCCCGCCGCGTACGAGTACAACGTCGACGTGAGCCGCCGGGTCGTCGAGGCGGCGCACGCGGTGGGCGTTTCCGTCGAAGGCGAACTGGGTTGTCTCGGTTCGCTCGAAACCGGCACGGCGGGCGAAGAGGACGGTGTCGGCGCACAAGGCCAGCTTTCGCGCGACGATCTGCTCACCGATCCGCGCGAGGCCCAGATTTTCGTGGAGGCGACCGGCGTCGACGCGTTGGCGATCGCGATCGGCACCTCGCATGGCGCATACAAATTCAGCCGCCAACCGACCGGTGACATTCTGGCCATCGACCGGATCGTCGAGATTCACGAGCGGATTCCGAATACGCACCTCGTGATGCATGGTTCGTCGTCGGTGCCGCAGGAGTGGCTTGCGGTGATCCGCGAATATGGCGGCGAGATTCCGACGACGTACGGGGTGCCCGTCGAGGAAATCCAGCGTGGCATTGCGCACGGTGTACGCAAGGTCAATATCGACACCGATATCCGGCTCGCGATGAGCGGCGCGATGCGCAAGTCGATGGCGAATGCGCGCTCCGAGTTCGATCCGCGCGCCGCGTTGAAGGCGGCGACGGCGGCCGCGCGAGCCGTCTGCGTCGAACGTTTCGAGGCGTTCGGCTGTGCGGGCCAGGCGTCGCGCATCAAGCCGTTGCCGTTGGAGGCGATGGCGCGTCGTTACCACTGATCCACCGACCGGTTTCAAGGAGACGGCCATGCGCGATTTCCTGATTGCTCCGTCGCTGCTGTCGGCGGATTTCGCCCGCCTTGCCGACGAGATTCGCGACGTCGTGGCAGCCGGCGCGGACTGGATTCATCTGGACGTGATGGACAACCACTACGTCCCGAACCTCACGGTCGGGCCGCTTGTGTGCTCGGCGATCCGGCCGCACACGTCCGTACCGATCGACGTGCATCTGATGACGATGCCCGTCGATTCGCTCGTGGCCGGCTTTGCCGAAGCCGGTGCGAATACCATCAGTTTTCATCCGGAAGCGTCGCTCCATGTGCACCGAACCATCGAACTCATCAAGGCGAGCGGTGCGCGCGCGGGACTGGCGCTCAATCCGGCCACGCCGCTCGCGGTGCTCGATCATGTGATCGAGCGGCTCGACGTGGTGCTCGTGATGTCGGTGAATCCGGGTTTTGGCGGCCAGGCGTTCATTCCGGAAACGCTGGATAAACTGCGGACCTTGCGCGAGCGGGTCGACGCGACCATGCAGCGGACGGGACGGCAGTTGCTGATCGAAGTGGACGGCGGCGTGAAGGGGGCGAACATCGCGCAGATCGCAGCGGCGGGCGCGGATGTGTTCGTGGCCGGTTCGGCGGTGTTCGGCGCCGGCGACTACGCGCAGGCCATCGGCGGGATGCGCGCCGCGCTCGAGCAGGTGAACGAAGACAACGAAGGCGCCGGCGCGTTGGCGGTGGCGCGATGAAGGGCCGTGCGGGTTTCGGCCCTTAGCGCTTCTTCATTGTCTCGCCGGGTGCCTGCCACGCCATGAGATCCTGTTCGGGCCGATCGGCCGCGCAGCCCCAGTCGAGCGGCTGGTCCTGATCGAACCGCTTGCCGAGCCGCCATGCGATCTCCGCGCGGGCGAGCTGGACGCCCATATAGAATGCGTGGCCGCCGTCGGCTTCGACATGCAGGTCCGGGTAGAGCGCGAATGGGTCGCCGGCCTGGCGATGGCCATCGCGGTTATAAACATGAATACCGTCGGTGCTGACCTGGACGCGAAAGTTTGGATCACGCACGTCGCGGGCAACTTCGTCGATTTCGGCCGCGGTGTACGGAAACGGGCGTTTGGCGTGAACCGTCGCGAGGTCGCTGTTAATGCCCTTGGGCAGCACCTGCGCTTCGCGAGCGGCGTGCATCACCCTGCGCGCGACATCGGCCTCGCGGATCGCGCGCCGTGCGTGCAGACTGACTGAGGTGGTGAGCACGGCGCTCACATGAAGCTCCGCTGCCATACCGAGCAGCACGGCGTTGATGCCGCTGGTGTCGGCTTCAGTCAACTCGGTCACATTGCCGATACCCATCATGATGGCGATGTCCGGATAGCGTTCGCGCAGCCGGACATAACGCGCAATCGACGTGGCGAGACCGAACGGAATCGGGTCGAGAATCGGGTCGGCGAGAAACGCGCGGCCGCGTGCGGCGAGCAGATCGATCGCGGCATCGAGCGAGGCCGGATCACCCGGTTCGCGCGCGACGAGGATCGGCGTGGACGGCACCTCGTCGGCGATCCATAGCGTATCGAGATTCAGGCTCATCAGGTAGTCCGCGCCTGCCCGGCCGCCGCGCAGCAGTTCCTCGCCGAGCATCGAATCGACGCTCACACGGTACCCTTCGGCCTTCAGCCGGCGCACCGCGTCTTCGAGATGAGGAAACGGCGTTTCCGGCAGGCAACCGATGTCGATCACATCCGCGCCCTGCGCGGCATAGTCGCGCGCGCGCGCGGCGATGCCGTCCAGATCGAGCCGCGGCGCATCGACGATCTCCGCGAAAATCTCGGTCTCGTAACGCGTCAGATCGAAGGGCTGCGCCTCGCGGCCGAAGAATTGCGGCAGATCCTTGACCTCTTCGGGACCGCGCTCGAACGGCACGCCGTAATGCCCGGTCAGCGCGGCGAGGTCGCCACGGCAGCGCCCGGGCACGATGACCCGTTGCGCCACGAGCGGGGTGGGCACTCTGCGGCGGATCATGTCGGCCGTCATCAGCGCGGCGACCTGCAGGCCGATTTCGCGAATCTCCCAACTGAACGGCGTCGGCGTCATGCTCTCGAGCACGCGGATCAGGCTCTTTTCGGCGAGCCGGCCAGTCAGGAAGACGATGTGGTCCATGTCAGTACGCGCCGGGCCGCCCCGGGCGGACTGACTCCCCCGCGGGGGGCGGCGATCGTAGCGCGCGCGGGGAGTGGTTCATGCAAGATCGAGCGTCGACAGGCGTTCATCGAGCGCCGCTTTCAGTTCATCCAGCGAGCGGACGACCGTGGTGTATTCGAAGCGCGACAGGCGCTCGACGTTGTCGAGTTCGATTGCCCGCGGCCGCAGTTCGACCCATTCGTTCGGGCTCTGCGTGACCACGGTCGGTTCCGTGTCGCATGCAAAGACAATGCCTGGAATGCATTGCTTGCCTGCCTGCGCGTACATATTCGTCGGCAGCGTATCGGAGATGCCGAACGCGCATTTGGCCACGGTGTTGCTGGTGGCCGGTGCGATCACAACGGTGTGGTACATGCCGTGATAGAGCATGCCGACCGGCACGCCGCTCGCGCTATTGTCGCGAAACACGCGGAAGTGTTTGCGCAGCCTCGGCAGCGGCCAGTTATAGAGCGGCAGGACTTCCGCCGCCGCCGCGGAAAGGAAGAGATCGGCGTACGGCAATTCAAGTGCGAGCGCGATCGACTCCTCGATCAAATGGCCGGAGCCGGTCACGCACCACGCGAAGCGCGCATCAGGCTTGAAGTCGGTGAGATTGCGAGTGGGTGCCTGGGTCATGCATTGATCACGGGCGGCGATTCTTCAGGGGGTGAATCGTCGGGCGGCATTCCGTCGGGCGGTGCGCCGTCGAGCGTCGAGCCGTCGTGCGACAGACGGATATGCAACCGCCGCATTTTCCGGTACAGCGTGTTGCGGCTGATGCCGAGCGCCTTGGCGACATTGCTGACGTTCCAGCGGTGCTCGTCCAGCAGCGTAAGGACGGTCTCGCGTTCGTTCAGCTGGATCGCATTGAGCGCGGAAAGATCCGCATCGTCGGCAGGGTGCGGGTCGAGATTCGCCGCCGCGTGTGAAGTGGCCGGCAGTCCGGTGGCTGGAGATCCGGCGGCCGGCGCTCCGGTTTCCGGCATACGTTGCGTGATTTCGACGGGCAGGTCCTCGCAGCGGATCGGCTGTCCGTCGCACAGTGCGATGGCCATCTGCAAGACGTGCCGCAACTGGCGGATATTGCCGGGCCATGCATAGGTCAGCAAGGCGTGCTCGGCTTCCGGGGTCAACTCAGGCGGATCGTTGTCGGTTTCGTTTTCGAGCAGATGATGAATCAGCGCGAGCTTGTCGACCCGCTCGCTGAGCGGCGGCAGGTTCAGCTCGACGCCCTTGAGCCGGTAGTACAGATCCTCGCGGAACTGCCCGCTGTGCACGAGTTCGAGCAGGTTGCGGTGACTTGCGCTAATCAGCTGAAAATTGACCTTGACGGTTGTTTCGGCGCCGAGCGGCGTGACCTCGTGTTCTTCGATCACCCGCAGGAGCCGCGCCTGCAACGCGAGCGGCATGTCGCCGATCTCATCGAGAAAGAGCGTGCCGCCGTTGGCCTGCACGATCTTGCCGCGCCGTCCTTCGCGCTGCGCGCCGGTAAACGCGCCGGCACGATAGCCGAACAGTTCGCTTTCGATCAGGTTTTCAGGCAGCGACGCGCAATTCACCGGCACGAACGGGCCGGACGAATGCGGGCTGATGCTATGCAGCGCCTGCGCGAAGACTTCCTTGCCGGTACCCGTTTGCCCTCTGAGTATGATCGGGATCTTGCGCTGAACCACGCGCGCCGCGAGCTGGATTTGCGAGGCCATGCGCGGGTCACCGAACTCGAGGTGCGCGATCTCGTCGAGCCGGGCCGCCGGCAGCCGTTTTTCAGGGGCGCGGGCCGCGGGCGCTGTCACCGCTACCCGCGTGCCGCGCCCCGCGCTGTTTTGCGGCGTCTGTGCGACGAGAAAGAAGCGGTTGGTCGCGTTCGCGCTATACACGGTGACGGGATGGAACGACCCGCGGATGCTGCGCGCGATCATGTCCTCGAGCGATGCATTGAACGCTTCCTCGATGCGCCGGCCACGCAATTCGCCGAGGGTGCGGAAGCCGAGCTGGAAGAGGGCGCTGCGGTTCGCCGCGAGCACCGTGCTGTCGTCCGCCACCGCCAGTTTGCCGCCGTGCAGCGTACCGACGAATTCCGGGCGGCTGTGGAAATGGATCATGTTCGCGTGCCGGTAACGCGCATCCAGCAGACGGTTCTCGATCATCTGCCGCGACATGCCGACCAGCACCAGCGAATGCTGCTGCAGCAGCTTCGAACGGCTCGTCACGTCCAGCACGCCGGCAATCTCGCCGCGGTCATCGAAAATCGGCGCGGCGGAGCAGGTGAGCGAGGTATAGCGCGGATAGAAATGCTCGTGCTGACAGACCGCGATGCAGTCGCGTTCGGCCAGACAGGTGCCCATGCCGTTCGTACCGGCTTCGCGCTCGCTCCACAAGGCGCCGACGCGAAAGCCGTCGGCGGCGACCGCTTCGGCGAAAGGCACCGACGAAACCTGGTGGACGATCATGCCACCCGCATCGACCAGCACCACCGCGAGTTCGGGATCGGCCAGTTGCTGATAAAGCGTGGTCATTTCGAGCTTCGAACACGCGATCAGATCGCCCATCGCCTCGCGGCGCGAGCTTAGTTCGTAGTCCGTCAGGATAGGGGGTACGACAAAACGGGAAGGGTCGAGCTGGAATTCGTTCATGCAGCGCGCCCACGATTGCGCGACGGGCTCGCTCGTTGGACGCGTGGCCAATTGATGATTGACGACGTTCAGAACTTCACGGACGTGCATGGTGCTGTCAGCAAGCAACGACATGGGGTGTGTCTCCGTTGCGTCAATTCGTGTGCGCCGGGCTTGCGTTGCGTTTGCTCTGCTTTGCCACGCGCGTCACGAGTGCCGCTTTATCGATACCGTCTTCCCCTGGCGCTGCGGATTCTGAGGTCCGTATGCGCACCGAGTGATCCGCCCTGATATCAGGCATTGACTTAAAACTGTACGCCGGATGGCGCTCCCGTTCAATAAGAAGTCGCAATAACCATACATGGCGTGCCCGATTTTTGCTTTTATCTCCGCCATGCCGTTTCAGGCCTCTTCCGCTCCCCGGTTGCGAAGAGAGTGTTGCAGGTTCGGCGCAGAGTGCTTCGTGTTCTGTCACATCTGTCGTGCTTTGCGTTTACCCGAATACCGTTTGCTCACTATTTGCCGCTCTGCGGCGGAGTCCACCATGGATCGTATCGATGCCGTTCGTCTTGCCAGTTTCTCCGTTGCCGGCGTTCCAGGCGCCACCGCCCCGTTCGACGCGCCCGCTGCCGGCACGCTGTCCGGGCGCATGGACATCGTATTCATCGAGGACTTTATCGGTCAGACGATCATCGGTATCGATTCCAGCGAGCAACATGTCCCGCAGCCGGTGAGGATGAACCTCGCAATCGGTGTTCCCGTTATTCGCGCGTGTACGACCGATCGCATCGAGGACACGATCAATTATGCAGCGGTACGCGGTGCGCTGCATGCGCTGCTCGCGTCGCATGGCGTGCGTCTGCTCGAAGCGCTTGCCGAAGCGGTGGCACGCCTCCTGATCACCGAGTTCGGCGCTCACTGGGTGCGTGTCGCGCTCGCCAAACCGGCCAAGTTCGACGACGTGTCGGCCGTCGGCGTGCAGATCGAGCGGCAGCGCAGCGATATACCGCAAGCGGCCACCGGACTTATGGGCTATGCGTCGCTCGGGGCAGGGCTGATTCCGGATCGAACATAAAAGCACCGCGGTGCACGCCGGTGCCCGATGGATGGCGCCGCGTGCACGGTGCGCTTGCGTACTTAGCCCGCTATTTCGCTGATGCAGTCTTGTCGGGGCCTAACCCACAGCTCCGGTACGCTTCGGTCTGCAGCGCGCGGAATTTCTTCGTCTGCGCTTTCGCGTGGTCGACACGAAACTCCGAACCGCCTTCACCGCCCAATGTGGCGTACTTCGAGAAGGTCGACTGATCGACGAACTCGTCGTAGGACAGCGTGGTTGCCATCTTGTCGATCACGCACGAGCATTTATATACGTTCACAAAATCGTGTCCGTTGTCGTCCATGCAACTCAGCACGTATTCGACGCGTCCCTGCGTCGGGTAGTTGTAGCCTCCCGCCGGGGCCGGCGCCCTGGGCGCGTCGCCGTCCGCCCAGGCGAGCGGTACGGCGAGCGCGATGCAGGCACAGGCCGCCAGCACGCGACTTCGTATGGTCATCTCATGCCTCTAAGAGAGGATTCGCACGGCAACGAAGGCCCGCGCGACAGCGGACCCTCGTCGCATCCACGCGAATCCGCGCACCGTCAGTTCGGTGCAAACGGATGCGCGACGCTGCCTTTTTTCGCCACCACCTCCGCGGCGCTCGGTTCGCCGGCGACGGCGCGCTTGATCGCCTCGCGCGTCGCCTGGTAGTTGAACTGCTGGATCTTCTTGTCGTCGTCCGCCTGCCAGTGAATGAAGACGCCGACGCACAGGAACAGATCGTCTGCCTCGTCCTTCGGGATCGTGCCGTCCTCGACGCTGTCCGCGACAGCGAGCGCAACGGCATGCTGCGCAGGTCCGAACATCTGCACGGCCTGCTTGGCGCCCTTGATCGTCACCTTGTTGAACAGAATCGTGTTCGGCTTGGTGAGCAGGTTCGGCGCGACGACGGCGAGCAGCGACGTGAACCCATCCTTGTTATTGGTGAGCGCATTGCAGAACGCGGTTTCGGCAGCCGAGCCCCGCGGTCCGATCAGCAAGTCGATGTGTGCGACCTCGTTGCCGTCGCCGACGAGCGACTCTCCTATCAGGACGCGATTTATCTTGGCCATTCTGTTCCTCCGATGAGTGGAATAGGGACTTGCTGACTAACTGACATGTCGCCCAAGGCGGCGCGGGTCCGCGATCGCCGGGCGGCGTGTTGATGCACGGTGGCACTAACTAACAGGATCCGTGCCAGAGCGCGATACGCGCGGCTGGCGTGGCGGGCGCGGGTGTAAGCCGGCGCTGCTGGCGGGGGCGAGGCAGCCGGCGACGAACAGCGTCGCCACCGTCAGGTCCGCACTGGTGCCGGGGTTGATGGCGTGCGCCTTCAGTTCGGCATCCCATGCATCGAGCGGTTGGGCCGCTGCGTCAGGGCGCTTTTGCGCGAGCGCGTGGCGCCATTGCGCGTGCTGTTCGCGTGCCGCAAGCGTGACACTCTGCGCCACGGCCATGCCCTGCTTACGCACAATGTGAGAGTCGGGCCAACGGCCGAGGAAGCTGAGAAAGACGTTGAGCGTGGCGATCCGCGGCTGATCGGCGGGCACTTCGCGGAACGCGGCGAGGCCGGTTTCGAAGATGTCGCGAAAGTCTTCCGCATATTGACGGGCGATGCTGTCGCGCCCGGCGGCGAGCGCCATTGCGTCGCGCAGGCCGACCGTGGGCAAAGTGTGGACCGATTGCTCGGGGGCGTCGCCGAGACCGCCGGGATTGGCCAGCGCAATCGCGCGGTACGCGAGGCGCGTGTCGTCGAGGTCGAGCCGCGCGAGTACGCGCCCGGTCGCCGCGCGCCAGTCGGGCGACAGCGGGCGCGCCGTTTCCTCCAGCGCCGCGGCGAGCGGGGCGACGAGCAGCAGAATGCCGAGGTTGGTGTTGCAGCCGACGGCGTCGCGCGTGCGGGTGACCGCATCGAGCACGCGCAGGCCGACCGGCGCGCCGCGTGCGAGCAGCGCGTCGGCGGCGACCTCTGCGCTGATGATGAACTGGGCCGCGCGCATTCCGTGCCCGTCGCTTTGCACACTGACGTTGCCGGGTTTGGGTACTTCCACATCGAGCCGGCAGGCTGCGAGGAACGCGGCGTGAACGTGCTCGAACGCAACGAAACAGGGCGGCTCAGCCATGGCGTCCATGCAACGCCAGGACCGCAGGCTCGCCGGTATGCGCAAGGCCACCCGCGTCGCGGCGCTGCGCGGGCAGCCTGCGCTGCAGCAGGTCATCGGCGAGCGCCGCTGCGAGATCGACTGAAGTCACCGACTGCAGGCCGCGCCATGCCGCCACGCCGTTGACTTCCAGCACGAGCGGCCGGGCCGCATCGTGCGGATCGGGGATCAGGTCGACGCCCGCATAGTCGAGTCCGAGTGCCTCCGCAGCCCGGACCGCGATTTGCGCGAGGGGGAGATCGAGTTCGGCGGCTTCGCACGTGGCGCCCTGCGCGAAGTTATGAATCCAGCCCTTGCCGCCGACGCGCCGCATCGCCGCCACGGCGCGGCCGCCAATCACCAGCACGCGCCAGTCGAAGCCCGGCTGGCCACCGTCGATATAGCGTTGCAGATAAGCGACTTGCCGATACGGCTTGAGCGAAGGCAGAGGCGTCAGCGCGCCGTGGTGGGCGGCGCCTGCGCCGAGCCGCTTGAGTCCGTGGCCCTGCGAGCCGAACAGGGGCTTGAGCACAACCTGGCGTCCGGCCGCCGCTTCGCGCATCAGCACGCGCTGCGCGAACGCCGCGGATTCGCCGGCCCACGTCGCGGGCGTCGGTACACCGTTGCGATGCAGCAGAAAACTCGTCATCGATTTGTCGACGCTGCGTTCGATCGCGCGCGCGTCGTTGTAGACCGGCACACCGGATTCGCGCAACGCATGCAGGATGCCGAGCCGCAGCGTGACCTGCTCGAAGGTGCCGCCGGCAATGCCGCGTACGAAGACCGCATCGGGCAGCGTGTGGCCGAAGCCCGGCAGCATCAGCCCGTGGGGTTCCCACGTGGTGTCGATCCGGCAGTCCGCGAGATCGATGCAGCGCGCTTCGGCACCGCGCGCGCGAAAGGCTTTTTTCAGGCGGCCGGTGTGCCAGCCCGTTTCGTCGGTCATGATCGCAATGCGCAGTGTCGCTTGCGTGTTGGCGGGGGCCGCGCCGGATAAAGAGCCAGATAAAGAGCCCGGCGAAGAACCAGACGACGAGCCAGGCAAGGAGACGCTCATGACTTGCCACCCCATTGAGCGTGCAGCAACGCCGCGTCGACGCGCCCGCCGTGATACGTCGCGCCGCTTTCGAGGCTGCTCACCCACACTTCGGCGGGGGCGAACAGCGCGGGATCGATCTGGTAGAAGTCGTAGTTGAACGACGTGAAGATGTCCGCGAACGGGCGGCCATAATCGCGCGAGGTCGAGGCGGGCAATTCCGCGGCAAGCCGTTTTGCCACGGCATCGTGCTTCACGGTGAGATGCACGCGACCGCCGTACAGGATCGCGTCGTTGGTGCGGCCCATCGCCTGAATGCCGTCCGGCGCGGGCGGCGGCAAGGGCGCCGAGCCGCCGCCTTCCACGACCTCGTCCAGCGGCACGCCGAGCACATGCGTTTTGTGCAATGCAACTTCCACGACGCGCGCCACCACCTGTACCGTTCCCGCGACAGAGTGTGTCGGCGTGGTGACAAGCGTCAGCCCCTCAGGCGCGAGACCGCAGTCGTGCAGCACCTTGTCGATCACGACCTGCGGCGGCAGGCTGTCGACCTCGAGTACCAGCGTGCCGCGCTCGTGCCTGTCGCGATAGCCGAGTTCGGCGAACAGCGGCTCCTTCACGGCCAGTGCGCGTGCCGGTCCCGATCCGAGCGAAAAAAACTTCTTGCCGCCGGTCTGTTCTTTGGTCGCCGACAGGCTCCATCCGGCGTACTGGCTGCCGAGGCAGGCCAGCACCGGCCACGAGGTGCGGACCTCGATCATGCTGGGCCACAGCGGCTGCGCCTCCAGGCTCTCGCGCACCGTGACATGGCCGAGGCCGCCCATGCAGATGCGGGCGATCAGCACGCCTGCCGCGACGCTGCCGGGCGCGGCGACGCCCGCGTCCACGAGCACGCAGCCGTTTCCCACGTGGCTGATCGCCACGCCGAAGCGAGCCGCATCGCCGACCAGCCGGGCGACAAGACGCTCGCTGAGCGCGTTGACGCTGAGCGCGGCAGCATGGGCGAGGGGCGGCTGAGGCGCCTCAGGAGTGGCATTGGATGAAAGCATAGTCGGGCTCATGGCAGGTTTCGATTCGTTGCAGAACCAGTGCGTGCTGCGCGTCGAGTGCACGCCGCACCGCGTCCACCGACGCCGCGCGCACGAGCAGCGTGCAGACCGGTTGTCCGGCTTCGATCCACGTGCCGGGCATCGGCACGTCGCGGCAGCGCGGGTCGTGCAGGCAGGCGTCGCTGAAGCCTTGGGACACGGCGAACGGATGCGGCGCGAACAGCACCCGTTGACCGGCGCGCCACGCTGCGGGCGCAGGCGTTTCAGGTGCCGGCAGACGGCCGTAGCGGCAGGCTTCGATATGACACGCGAGCAGTCCGCGCGGCCACGCTTCAGGCGACGCGGTTTCGTAGAGCGTCATCGTCGACGAGGGACGGGTGTTGATTTCGAGCAGTTCGAAGGCGTCGCCGTCGAGCAGAAAGTCGCAGCTATTGATGCCGGTGAGGCCGGTCCGCGCACAGAGTGCTGCGATTGCCGCACACACGCGTGCCTTGACGGCCGGCGGCAGATCGATCGGACCTATCGACCCGGCATGCACGAAGGGCAGGTTGCCCATCTCGCAGGTGAGCTGCTCAGCGAAGCCGAGCACGCGCGCGCTGCCGCGAGCGGCAATAAACAGCGCGGATAGGGAGCGGCCGCTGCTTTGGCGCTGGAAATAAGCCTGGGCGGGAACGCGAGAATCGCTGAACGCCGTGACCGGTTCGATATGCGTTCCGCCGCAGCCGTCCGCGTGTTTGACCAGCCAGCCTTGCGCCGCAGCGGGCCGCGTGAACGCGACCGCCGGATGCGGAATAGCCAGCGCATCCAGCAGCGCAAAAAACCGCTGCGGCTCGCGCACCGCGGCCGTTGCCTCCACGGGATTGCCGATAAAGCGGGGCAGGCCGTGCGCGCGGCACAACTGTGCGACGAACGGCTCGAGCCCGCTGCCGTCGATCCAGCCGATCAGGCGCGGCAAGCGCGCGGTGCGTTCGAGCGCCTCCATGAGCCGCACGCCGTCGATCGACAACGGGCCACCGCTAATGTCAAACCACAGTTCGGAGGCTTCGCGGGTGTCGCGGTCGCCGAAGATGTCGAGCGCGGCGACGCGCAGGCCCGCGCGCGCGGCGGACTGTGCGAGCATCCGCACGGACAGTCCCGCCACCGCGACGAATGGCGCATGCGAGAGCGACGGACGCGAGTTCATGGCGACTCCGATATCGACGGCGCGCGGATCGTCACGCGGCGCGCTCAACCGAGGCCGGCGGCGACGGCGCGGGCTTCGTCGAAAGCTTGCGGGAAACCCAGATAGACCGGCTTGCCGCCCGTGCGCATTCGTGTGAAGAGCCGATGCTCCACCTGATATTTGACGTTGCCGATCGCCAGCGCGCCGATGCCGATTGCGCCGCCGGCAGTCGGCACGCCTTCGATCGGCTTGCCGTCGTTCATCACGTTGACGCCCGCGATGCCTTCCGGCGGCACGGCGTTCACATCCGCGGCGATCAGCAGATGGGCGGCATGCGCAAGATCGGCGGTACTGACGACCTGAACGCCGGCGATGGCCGTGGCGAGTACGATTTCGGCCTCGCCCAACGCCGCGCGCAGTTCCGCCGGTGTCGCCGTGCTCACGCCCTTGGTCACAATGCCGAAGCGCTGATTGATCTCGTCGCTGACGCGCACCGCGCGCGCCTGCTCGACGTGGCTCGCAATCGACACGTCGGCGCCGAGCGAAGCCGCCATCGCCGCGGCCACGCGCCCGACCGCGCCGGTGCCGCCCAGAATCAGCACGCGCTTGCCACCCAGTTCCATGCCGTACGCCTTGGCCAGATGCCGCTCGACCAGCGCGACGAGCGCGGCGGCGGTCGTGTACGAACCGCTCGGATCGGCGAACACCGACACTTCGAACGGCGGGACCATGGCTTTGCGCGCGGTGTCGAGCATGTCGGCGGCGAGCATGACGTCGCGCCCGCCAATGAAGATGCCGGTGCGCAACACACCCTTCGGACCGCGCGAAAAAATCGCGTCCTGAGTCAGATTCGCGACCATCCCGGCCTCGACGCCGCAATACGGCACGATGATCTGGTAGCCGGCGTCGGCGGCCATGTTCACGTCGAACGGACTCATCTGCGGCGTGGCCGTGAGCATGTGCAGGATATAAGGCCTTTCAGTGGGTTTTTCAGTGGTGTCGGACATGGCAGGGGGCTCGTTTCAGTGGCGATCCATGGAGAGCGCAAGGGAAGGGCTCAGGGCTGCGTGTGACTGTGTGCGGTTGTGTGCGGTTGCATTCGGTTGCATTCGGTTGCATGCGGTTGCGTTCGGCTGTCTCCGGCTGAGTGAGCAACCGGAGTTGCGGGCAATGGCGTGGGATCGAGGCGCGTCACGCGGCATCGCTGCGCTGCGGTAGCCGGGCTTCGGCGGCGCGCACCGTCGCGCCGCGATTGCGTCCCGCGACGACCGTGCATTCGATGTGCGGCATGCCACGCGTGGCCGCGCGCGCCGTGGCGAGTGCACACTCGGCCTCGTGCGCGTTGGCGACGATCGCAAAGCCTGTCGGCCCCCACGAACTCTGGCCGATGCCGGCCGTTCGCTGCGCGGCCACGGCGCGCAGCGCGCGCTCGACATCGGGGCTCGCGAACACACCGCCTTGCACGGGGGCAAAGTATTCGCCGATGGTCTGCTGCATCTCCGTGAGGCCATGCGCGAAGGGCACGATGTCGCGCTCCGCGGCGCCCGGCAGAATCTTCATCAGCACGAGATGGCACAGATGCGCGGCGAGTTTTTGCGGAAACGGGGCGAGCGCGGCGAGGCCGCGGCGTTCTTCCGCACCGTGCAGACCCTCGCGAGCGTTGTCGCTGACAAGCAGGACGCGCCAGCTATCCGGAAACGGCTGGCGCGCGAGCAGAGGCGGCACGCCCGGATGCAGGCCGCCGGACGGGCCGCCGTCGACCAGCAGGCCGCCGGCATCGAAGCCGAGGACGCCGATGCCCGAGCGCGCGCCGCGTCCGAGCAGGCTCGCGAGTTCGGCGCTGGTCGCGACGTGGCCGAGCAAACGGACGAAGGCGCTGCCGACCGCGAGCGAGAGTTGCGTGCCCGATCCCAGGCCGCTGTGCGCGCGTGGCGTCTGGGTGACCTCGATAGCGACGGGAGTCGGGTCGTAGGCGGCGTGCAGCCGTTCCAGACAGAGTGCGATGCGCTCGCGTTCCGCATCGGTCACCGCACCTTCGATCTGGTCGCGCCCGGCGAGCCGCGCTTCGACCTGGGTGCCGGCGCCGTCGATCACGAGCCCGAGGCTGCCGAACGCGCGTCCCAGCGAGGCGTTCGGATCGAGAAACCCCAGGTGCAGCCGCGCGGGCGCATCGACGGTCACGCTGGCATGAGGCTGAAGGCGGCGACTGTGAAGCTGCATCGCGAGTGTCCTTGTTCGTGCTTGATTCGTTGCGCATTGGCGGGCGTGCCCGAAGGGCCGTCGTGGCGACGGTGCGTGCCGCGGCGCAGCGGCGCGGCGAGGGACCTCAAGCGAAAGCCGTACCAGGCCCGCGGTGCGGCGCCGGCTTCAACCGCCTTGCGCGGTTTTCGGCGCGTCGTACTTGATATAGCGGAAGCGCTGGTCTTCGGTTGGCGTGCCTTCGAGCGGGCCGCCTTCCGTTCCCGGCTGCCACTGAATGAATGATTCGATCTTGCCGGCGAGCGCAAAGTCCTTGTCCGTGATGCCCTTCGCGGAGTGCGTTTTCAGTTTCACGGTCACGAATGCATAGGAGACCGTGAGATCCGGGTGATGCCACGCGGCTTCCGCGAGATGCCCCACCGCGTTCACCACCATCAGGGTCCCTTTCCAGCCTTCGGTGCGATATTTGCGCCGCAGCCAGCCGTCTTCCAGATACCAGTGCTGTAGCGGACCGACGAGGCGTTGCTGGATCTCCTCGTCGGAATAGACCTGTTCTGCGTTTGCCATGACCGTTGCTCCGCGCGTGTTGGAACCACCCTAACCGTCTAACGCGCAGCAATTGACGGGCCAGTTACACGATCGTGTGCGGGCAGGGGTGTTCTCTCGCAGCTTGCCTCGCGACGGACACGCTTCGTATCGGGGCGTGACACAGAATGTCCCACGTGCCGCGGCGCAGCCGGTTACGGCCGTGACACCGTTGCGCCGGATCGTGAGCGATCCGAAGGTGGTGGGATAGGGCGCCGATCGGCCCAATGCGCCGCGCGGCGTGTGCGGACGAGCTTGTGGCGGCGAACGATGCGCACGGTAGTTCGATTCCGGCACGGAATATGCGTTGGCCGTCATGCGCCGCAAAGCCCGACAACGATCGGGAGAGGGCGCTGATCGTTACCCGCATTCGAGGAGGCGCGCCCGATGCGACGAGGTAGCGTGGGTCATTCGTGAGTTGAACAGCAAGACCATTCTGGAGGAGACATGAACTTACGCACCACGGTTCTTGGGCTCGCGATCCTCGCGTCGGCAGCCTTGAGTTCTATCGTTGCACAGGCCGATTCGCAGCTCGACGGGCTCATGAAAAATCCGTCCAACTGGGCGGCGCAGGCGGGTGATTACGCCAATCATCGCTACAGTCCACTCAAGCAGATCAACGAAAACAACGTCGGGAAACTACAGGTCGCATGGACCATGTCGACCGGCGTGCTGCGCGGCCACGAAGGCGCGCCGCTCGTGATCGGCGACACCATGTATATCCACTCGCCGTTCCCCAATAAGGTTATTGCAATCAACCTGAAGGATCAGACGTTCATCTGGCAGTACCTGCCGAAGCAGGACGATTCGGTGGTGTCCGTGATGTGCTGCGATACCGTCAACCGCGGGCTCGCATATGGCGACGGCAAGATCTTCCTGCAGCAGGCCGACACCAAACTCGTCGCGTTGAACGCGAAAACCGGCGACGTGGTCTGGACCGCGCAGAACGGCAATCCGAAAGCGGGTGAAACCAACACCAACGCGCCGCACGTATTCGGCGACAAGGTGCTGACCGGCATTTCGGGCGGCGAGTTCGGCGTGCGCGGGCGTCTCATCGCGTATGACATCAAGACCGGGAAACCGGCCTGGACAGCCTACAGCACGGGTCCGGACAAGGACATGCTGATGGACCCCGACAAGACGATGACGTATGCCGACGGCAAGATGGTGCCGGTGGGCGCGGACTCGTCGCTGAAGTCCTGGAAGGGGGACCAGTGGAAGCTGGGCGGCGGCACCACCTGGGGCTGGTATGCGTGGGATCCGAAGCTCAACCTTGTCTACTACGGTACCGGCAATCCGGGTACATGGAATCCGACGCAACGTCCGGGCGACAACAAATGGTCGCTGTCGATCTTCGCGCGTGACCTGAATACCGGTGAGGCCAAGTGGGTCTATCAGATGACGCCCCACGACGAATGGGACTACGACGGCGTCAATGAAATGATCCTGTCGGACCTGACGATCGACGGCAAGAAGGTACCGGCCATCGTTCACTTCGATCGCAATGGTTTCGGCTACACGTTGAATCGCGCGACCGGACAACTGCTCGTTGCCCAGAAGTTCGATCCGGCGGTGAACTGGGCTGACCATGTCGATATGAAGAGCGGCAAGCCGATTCGCAACGCGGCGTATTCGACCCAGGCAGCCGGCTCCGACCACAACGTGAAGGGCATCTGTCCGGCGGCGCTCGGCTCGAAGGACCAGCAACCGGCGGCGTACGACCCGAACACGAGCCTCTTCCTCGTGCCGACCAATCACGTCTGCATGGACTATGAGCCGTTCGATGTCGACTACGTGTCGGGCCAGCCGTATGTGGGCGCCACACTGTCGATGTATCCGGGCCCGAACGACAACAACTCGATGGGTAACTTCATCGCGTGGGATGCCTCGAAGGGCAAGATCGTCTGGTCGAAGCCGGAGCGGTTCTCGGTGTGGTCGGGCGCGTTGGCCACGGCCGGCGGCATTGCGTTCTATGGCACGCTCGAAGGCTACATCAAGGCTGTCCGCATCAAGGACGGCAAGGAACTGTGGCGCTTCAAGACCCCGTCGGGGATCATCGGCAACGTGTTCACCTACGAGTATCAGGGCAAGCAGTTCATCGGCGTCTACTCGGGGATTGGCGGCTGGGCCGGCATCGGCATGGCGGCAGGCCTCGAGAAGTCGACTGAAGGCCTCGGCGCGGTGGGCGGTTATCGCGAGCTTGCGAAGTACACGGCGCTGGGCGGCACGCTCTTCGTGTTCGCCATTCCCGGCGGCAATAGCTGAATGAGCGGGACAGTCTGACATGCGCGGCCGGCTTGCCCTTGCGGAGGATCGGGCGGCCGGCAACGCTTTCCGTCATACGAGCCGTTCAGGAATCATCCGGTCCGCGCCTTGTTGCAGATGTGTCGATGAAACGCGTCAGTGCGCGGCCTTACCTTGAAGGAGACATTCGCTTATGAAAGGCCGATCAATCTTGTTGCGGGCGGCACTGCCCGCCATTTTCGTCGTGCTGCCCGTTACATACGCCCAGACCAATCCCGCGATTGCCCAGGTGGCGTACAAGGTGGTCGACGGCAGCAAGGTCGACAGCAATACGCTGCAAGGATGGAAGACCTGGCGCGCGCTGGCCTGCGAACGCTGTCACGGCGCGCAGCAGCAGGGTATGGTCGGGCCGTCGCTAGTCGAGGCGTTCAAGACGCTGGACAAGACCGAGTTTCACCGCACCGTATTCGGTGGCCGGGTGGACAAGGGCATGCCCGACTTCAGCACGAGCCAGATGATGCAGAAGAACTGGGAGAACCTCTACGCCTATCTGAAAGGGCGTTCCGACGGCCAGATCAAGCCCGGCGATCTGCAGGCCCTCGACGCGAAATAGCGCCCACGTCTCTACCTCAGGAGGTTACCGATGCGTCATGGCAAACGAATGCCCGCGCACGTCGCGCTCGTGGCCGCCGCGCTGTGCTATGCGGCGATGGCGAGCGGCGCGGTGCGTGCCCAGGGCGAGGCAATGCCCAATAACGATGGCGCCGACGGCGTGCTGCGGGTCTGCGCGGACCCGAACAACATGCCTTTGTCCAACAACAAAGGCGAGGGCTACGAGAACCGCATCGCAAGCCAGATGGCGAGCGATTTCGGCTACAAGCTCGAATACACCTATTTTCCGCAGCGCATGGGTTTTGTGCGCCACACCTTGCGCGAAAAGGTGCCGGATACCGAGCGCTATAAGTGCGATCTGATCATCGGCGTGCCGAAAGGCTACGACATGACCTCGACCACGCAGCCCTATCTGCGCTCCACGTATGCGATGGTGTTCACCAGGCGGCCCGAGCTGGCCGGCGTCAATACCCCGGACGATCTGCTCAAGCTGCCGCCGGACCAGTTGCACAAGCTGCGCTTCGGCATCTTCTCGCAGACGCCCGCGGTCGACTGGCTGCTCAGTCACGATCTGATCGACCAGGCGGTGTCGTATCAGGTGCAAAGCGGCGACCCGCAGGAGTATCCCGGCCAGATGATCGAAAAGGATCTGCAGGCGGGCAATGTCGACGTCGTGTTCCTGTGGGGACCGATTGCGGGCTACTTTGCGAGGCGCTCCGGCGACACGGTGAAGCTGGTGCCGTTCCCGGCCACGCCGGGAATCCGCTTCGACTATACGATCTCGATGGGCGTGCGCTACGGCGAGAAAGCGTGGAAGGACAAGGTCGATCAATGGATCGGCGCGAACCACGACAAGATCGACAGCATCCTCACGAGTTACGAAGTGCCGCTTCTGAAGCCCATCGATACGCCGGCCGGCAAGCCTGCGGATGGGTCGCCATGACGGGGGCGCAGAGGCGGTTGCGCGGCGAGTGGCGGCGTGTGCTCGCGGTTTGCATCACGTGCGTGGCCTGTCAGATGCATGTTGCTGCGCAGGCTGCGGGCACCGACGAAATATCGCCCGCCGAGCGGCTCATCTTCACGACGGATCATCTGCACGGCATCGAGCAGCAAACCGAGCTCGACTACGCGTTGCTCAGCTCGGACCAGCCGGCGCACAGCACGGATATCGTCAGGGTGCTGGTGGTCAGCCCGGACAACGCCAAAGGCGATGCCCAGGTGTCCGATCACAGCGGAGCGGTGCCGTTGCCGAACAGCGGTTTGCAATGCAACCCCGTGATCATCTATTTCCTCGAGCGCGACATCACGGAGATGGAGCATCTGACGGGCGGCCAGCGCCGTTATTTCCAGCAGCGCCTGCGCCTCGCGCTCGCCGCGGGACCGAAGATCGAGACGGTGACGAGCCAGGTTGGCGGCAAGTCCGTGAAGGCCCGGCAGATCGTCGTGCAGCCGTACCTGGGCGATCCCAATGCGGAACGCTTCGCGCAATACACCGGCAAGCGCTACACGTTCCTGATCGCCGATACGGTGCCGGGCCAGGTCGCGCTGATCCGCACCGACGTGCCTGGCGCGAACAACGATTTCGCGCATCCGCTGCAGACCCAGACGCTGAGCTTCCAGGCCGTGGTGCGAAAACTGCCCCCGCCGCCGCATGCGCCGAATGCGCCTGTGAAGCCGTCTAATGCGCCTCGGGCGAGCCGTTAGCGGGGTCGTGCCAAGGTGAATTTCATCCGCTCGCTGACCTTGCGTCAGTTGCAGATCTTCGTCGTGGCGAGCCGTTACACGAGCTTCGCGCGGGCCGCGGAGGAACTGCATCTGACCCAGCCGGCGGTGTCGATGCAGATTCATCAGCTCGAGGATGCGGTCGGCCTGCGTCTGTTCGAGCGTATCGCGCGCAAACTCACCTTGACCGAAGCGGGAGAAAAGCTGAGTCACCACGCGAGCCGGATTCTCGGCGAGATCAAGGATGCCGAGGACGCGATGACCTCGCTCAAGCAGGCTGATAGCGGCTCGATCGCGGTGGGCATCGTCAGTTCGGCGACGTATTTCGCGCCCAAACTGCTGGCCATGTATTCGCACCTGTATCCCAGAGTCGACGTGCACTTCTCCGTCGGCAACCGCGACGCGCTGCTGCGCCTGTTGCAGGACAATGCGATCGATCTTGCCATCATGGGGCGGCCGCCGCCGGAACTCGACACCACCACGGAGCCGCTGGCATGGCATCCGCAAGTGGTGATCGCGCCGCTTACCCATCCGCTGTGCGGTGCGCGGCGCTTCGATCTGCAGGAACTGCGAGGCGACACGTTCCTGTTGCGCGAACCCGGCTCGGGAACGCGTGCGGCTGCGGAGGAAATGTTCAGGCAGCATCTGTTCACGCCCGTCAAGATCGTCACGCTCGGCAGCAACGAAACGATCAAGCAGGCGGTGATGGCGGGGATGGGGGTGAGCCTGATTTCCCTCCATACGCTGCTGCTGGAATTGCGTACGAAAGAAATCGCCTTGCTCGACGTGAACGGCACGCCAATCGAACGTACGTGGCAGATCGTACATCTGCGGGCCAAGCAGTTGTCGCCGACCTGTACGGTATTCAGGCAGTTTCTGCTCGAGCAGGCCGCCGCGTATCTGGAGCGCGAGTATGCGCCATTTGCCGCGTTGCCCGCGAAGTCCAGAGGGCTGACATGAATGAGCGCGTTGCGCAAGATACGGCGCGGGTGCACCGGCTAACGGTGCCGCACCGCGATACGGGCCCGGATTGCGCCGCAGCGGCACACTGTGTACTGAAAAGGCGTGACAGCGTGACATCCCTCTTCGCGCGAGCGCGTGCTGCGCGTGCCGCCATGCTGGCACAGAGTATGCGAAGACAGACCATCGCAGATTTCACGAGAAGCACGTTCGTCGCGCCGGTTGACGACGAGTCTGATCCTGCAGGACTGCTATAGGGGAGTGCATCGATGGGTTCTGGCGAACTGCTTCAGGACTGGCGTTTGCATGCGCTACAAATCGAAGACGAGATCTCGAAAGCCGTGATCGGCCAGCCGCAGACGATCCGTCTCATCAATGTGGCCTTGTTCGCCCGTGGTCATGTGCTCCTCGAAGGCGGCGTCGGTGTCGGCAAGACAACCGTCTTGCGTGCGTTTGCGCGCGTCGTGGGCGGGGAATTCGAGCGTGTCGAGGGCACCATCGATCTGATGCCGGGCGACCTCGTCTACCACACCTACGTCGACGCCGAGGGGAAGCCGCGTATCGACCCCGGTCCGCTTCTTCGGCACGGCGAGCGGCTGACCACCTTCTTCTTCAACGAAATCAACCGTGCGCGTCCGCAGGTTCAGTCGCTCCTGCTGCGTGCGATGGCGGAGCGTTCGGTGTGGGCGTTCGATCGCGAATATCGCTTCCCGCATATGACGGTGTTCGCCGACCGCAACAAGGTCGAGAAGGAAGAGACCTTCGAGCTCGCGTCGGCCGCGCGCGACCGCTTCCTGTTCGAGTTGAGCATGCCTACGCCGAACGAGGCCGAGGTGCGGCGCGCGCTGGTATTCGATGCGGCGTTCCACGACGTCGACAGGCTGCTCTCACGGCTCTCGCCGGCGATCGTGCCATGGGAACAGTTGAATCAGGTCGGGGCGGCGATTCAGGAGAGTGTGCAGCCGAGTGAAACGATCGAGCGCTATGTCCTGGATATCTGGCAGGCCACGGAAACACCGCAGCGTTTTGGCATTGCGCTCGACGGCGTCGATATGGATCGGCTCATTCTGGCGGGCGCGAGCCCACGCGGCATGAGCGCGCTGTTGCGGGCCGCCCGCGTGGTGGCGTGGCTGGCCGGCCGCTCGCATCTGATACCGGAAGATATTCATGCGGTGCTGATGCCCGCGCTCGGGCATCGCGTGTTCTTCACGCCGATCTATGAACTGCGCCGCCAGGAACTCGCCGAAGCCCTGACCGCGCAAATCATGAACAGGCTCGCCGTACCCTGAACCATGAACAGGACATCGGAGTTTCACTACCGTTTGCCGATGCGCGCCGGGGGATTTCGTCCCGGCTCGCACCCTGGATCGAGCTTCGGCGCCGGTCAGGAATTCGCGATGCACGGCCGTTTGTTCGACTACCCGGATCCGCGCCGCCTGGATCTGCGTGCAAGCGTGCGCGCCGCGCGCTCGGAGTGGCTGGTGCGGGTTCATCTGCAGCGCGCCGCGGTGCCCGTGCAGGTGATCGCCGACGTTTCCGCGTCGATGCACTTCGGCACGCGCCGGACGAAGTTGCAGGTTGCCGCGGACTTTGTCGAGGCGTTGGGATATAGCGCGTTCCGTGTCGGCGATCATTTAGGCATGCTAGGTTTCGATGCCGGCACGCGCGACGATCTCTTCATGCCGGCGCGATATGGCCGGGGCGTCGGCAACGCGCTCGCGACGATGCTGCGCGAAAGCACGAGCGTTGCAGCCGGGAGCGGCGGTATCGCGGGGCTGCAACGCGCGGCTTCGACATTGGCTGGACGGCAGGCGCTGGTCTTTGTTGTTTCCGACTTCCACTGGCCGCTCGTGGAGTTGCCCGCCGTACTCGACCTGCTGGTCCATGCATGCGTGGTCCCGATCGTGGTCTGGGATACGGCTGAGATCGCACCGCCCAACGGCGGTCCGCTGCTTGCGCTCAACGACGCCGAGTCCGCCGGGCAGCGCACGCTGTGGCTGCGCGCCAGCGTGCGCGAGCGTTGGCGAGAGGCCGTCGTGCGGCGGCGTGCGGAACTCTCGGCGGTATTCGGCCAGCACGGGATCCAGCCGTTTTACGTCGAGAACGTTTTTGATCCAGAGGCCATGTCGCGCTACTTTCTGGAGGCGATCGCATGAGACCTGGTGCGCGCCGGACTGGCAGATCGGGTGGTTTAATTCGCCGCGCGCGTGTCGCGACGATGTTCGCCGCCTCGTTAACGCTGGCCCCGGTGATGAGCATCGCCGCGACCCCGGCCGCTGTCATACAGCCGACGGTTCAACAGCCGCGCGCATTCGGCTACCTGCTTGGAGATGTCCTCACACAACGCATTCTGCTGCCGGCCGGCGATCACGATGTGGGTTCGGTGACGCCGCCTTCCATCGGCCGCACCGGCGCGTGGCTCGAGCGCCGGCTTGCCCGGTTCGAAACCGATGCTGAGGGCCGCCGGTGGATGGCGATCGACTACCAGGTCGTCAACGTCGCGCCGACGCTCACCAGGGCTGCATTGCCCGCGTTGACATTGACGTCGTCATCCGGCGCGACGCTGCAGGTTGCAGAGTGGCCGCTGAGCATCGGCCCGCTGACGCCCGCCGACGCCTTCAATGCCGGCGACCTGCAAGGGATGCGGCCCGACCGGCAGGTACCCCCTGTGCCGACCGCGCCGCTGCGCCGGCAGGCGAGCCTCGCATCAGGCTTGCTGCTGCTGGCTTTGCTGTCGTGGGCAGGCTGGTGGCTGTGGCGCGGCTGGCGCGAATCGGCCCGGCTGCCGTTCGCGCGCGCCTGGCGGCAGATGCGGCGGCTCGACGGAGCGAACGCAGCTACGTCCGCGGAAGCGTGGCTCTGCCTGCACCGCGCGCTGAACGAAACGGCGGGGCACGTCGTTCACCAGGGCTCGCTGCCCAGTCTGTTCGCTCGAGCGCCGTATTTGCAACCGCTCCGCGAGCAACTCGAACAGTTCTATCGGCAATCGACCGAGCGATTCTTCACGCCTGCACCGGCGGTCGCCCCTTATCCGCTGCAGGTGCTGTGCCGGGCGCTGTATCGCGCAGAGCAGCGTCATCAGCGATGAACATGGCATTCGATTTTGCCTATCCGTGGCTGCTTTTACTGCTGCCGCTGGCCGCGCTACCGTTGTTGCCACGGCGCGGCGATGCGCTGCCATTCTCCTGGGTCGCGTGGCTGCCGGACGATCGCGTCGGGCGGTGGATCGGCTTTATCGGGCGGGGCAGCGCCGTACTGGCGGTGGCGGCGATTGTCGTCGGTCTGGCCGGCCCAGGGCGCTCGCACCGGCAAGTGTTGCGTACGGGCAGCGGGGCGCAAATTCTGATCCTGATGGATCGCAGTGCGAGCATGGATGAAACGATGAATAGCAAAGGCGTGGAGTCGTCGGCGGGCGAATCGAAGAACACGGTGGCGCGTGCTTCGTTGACCGGATTCGTTGCCCAACGGCCTAACGACCGGCTCGCGTTCATGATGTTCGGCACGAGCCCGGTCCTTGCGATGCCGTTCACCTACGACCATCGCGCGATCGAGGCGGCGATTGCGGGCACCGCGGTGGGCCGCGGCATGCCGGACACGCAACTCGACCGCGGGTTGCTGGCGGCGATCGGCGAGTTCGATGGGCGGGCGTCATCGGCCCGGCGGGCGATCGTTCTTGTCTCCGACGGCGGCGCGAAACTCGACGCGCCGGTGCGGCGGCTTATCCAGGATGGACTGCTGCGCAACCAGATCGCGCTTTACTTTATCTATTTGCGCAGCAGCATCTACAGTCCCGATCTGAACGCCGCGGTTCCCGCGCGCGAGTCTTCGGCCGAAGCTGAACTGCATCGCTACTTCGTCTCGCTGAAGACGCCTTATCGTCTTTTTCAGGCCGGCAATGCGAAGACGATGATGGATGCCATGGCCGAGATCAACCGGCAGCAAAACGCGCTGACGTCATTTGTCGAGCGTTTGCCGCGGCAGGATCTGAGCGCGTATTGCTTCGCGGTGGCGCTGTTGGGTTGCCTGCTGTTGCTGGCTTTGCGGCTGTTTCAGGTGCGAGCCTGGTCATGAAGCGCACGCCGATTCACGTCATCTTCGCGACAGTCGCACTGGCGTGCGCCGCGGTGGCAGCGTATGACTGGGCACGCCTGCAACATGCGCAGCATGTCAATCAGGCGGTTGCCGCCGCCGCGGGAGAAATGACCAAAGCAGCGGACAAAGCAGGTACGACAGGTACCCCGGGCAACAGCCGCAGCAGCGACGACACCCGGGAGGTCAGACTCGCGCGCGCAATGGCGCTGTCGAAAGCGGGCGCTTACGATACGGCCGGCCCGCTCTTCGAGGAACTGATTCGCGAACGCCTCGACGACGTGGGGCGCGCGGCGCTGTTCGATCTTGGCAACATGTATCTGCGTGAGGGTATGGGCAACAGCGCGTCCGGCACCGTTCAGTCGGTCGCCATGATCGAGGAGGCCAAGGCGCGCTACCGGACCTTGCTGCGTGCAGCGCCGGACGATTGGGACGCGCGTTACAACCTCGAGCGGGCGCTGTGGCTCGCACCCGAAACGCGTTCCGCGCCGGACTCGCCCGATGTCAAGTCGCAGCACAACGTCAAGGTGAGCGACCCGCAAAGCAAGGATCTGCCGTGAGCTTCGGCGCGCAGGCGCGTGATTTTTTCGGCAGGCGCCACTGGATGACGTCGGTGGCGCTCGTGTTGCTGATCGCGGCGGTCGCCATGCCACGCGTGACACTGCCGCGCAATACGTTCAGCTACATCGTTACGTTCGATATTACGCAAAGCATGGACGTCGAGGACGTCATGCTGAATGGCGCCCCGGTGAGCCGGTTGGTGTTCGCGCGGGCTGCGATGCGCGACGCGCTGGGGCAATTGCCTTGCGGCTCGAAGATCGGCTGGAGTGTATTTACCGGTCAGCGGACATTGCTGCTGCTGCCGCCCGTCGAAGTCTGCAGCAACTATGACGCACTGCTTTCGTCGCTCGACAGGATCGACTGGCGCATGCGCTGGACCAACTGGAGCCGCATTGCGGAAGGCGGCGTCTATTCCGCGGTTCGTGTGGCGCGGGATGTCGGTCACGGCGCGGCAGTCATGTTCGTCACCGATGGGCAGGAGGCGCCGCCGGTCTTGCCGTCGGATGCATTGAAGCAGGACATCAACCCGGCGGCTCGGGTCAAGGGCTGGCTGATCGGCGTGGGTGGCGATCAGGCCGCGCCGATTCCGCGCACCGATGCGGACGGTACCCGCGACGGCTACTGGCAGGCAGAGGATGTGATCCAGGTTCCGCCGATGCCGGGTTCCGCAACGCCGGCGGCAAGTCACGAGGAGCTGTCCGAATTGCATGGGCAATACCTGGCGGCGGTGGCCGGACAGATCGGCTTCGGGTATCGCCGCCTGTCGGGGGCGGAGTCTTTGAGCGACGCCATGCTCGATGCCCGATTCGCTCACGAGGAGCCGGTGCCGACCGATGTGCGCTGGTGCCCCGCGTTGCTTGCGTTGCTGCTGCTGGTCTGGCGATTCATGCCGGAGTTTGGCTGGGCGAGGCGTCGCGCTGTTGGGAGGTTAGGGGGGCGTTCGAGGGTATAGCATTCTTCCCAACAACGCCTTTCTCCCAGCCGCTGGCTCCGACGGGCGGAAAGGTTGTCTCCACAAGGATTCAGTTCGCCGATTGACGATGGAGTGGGGACGCCGCTCGGGGTGTTTGCTTGATCCCGCTTCTGTCGTTGGCATACTTGCCGATCAATATAGTCATCAATATGCGACACAAGCAGGACTGTGCTCGACAATGATAGGCTTTAGTCTAAATTGTCAGCATAACGAATAATGCCTGGAAGTTCGGAATGCGATCGATATCGATTCGACTGGTCAGTGCCCGGAAAGCAGAACGTTTGCGATGACACCTGTCGCGATAGCAGCGAGTACGTAGTCCCCGTTCACTCCCACCCACTGATACCCGCGCGGTGGCGCTTGCAGTCCATGCCCACGCCAGTCGTCAACAACGTAATTGCGATCGCGGTATTCCACCGGAAGCCGCTCACCCTTGTGCCAGTCGTTATGAGGAATGGGGCCGCCTGGCCCTCCACGCGAGGCGTCGTGCAAAGCAGGCCCGCGACCATATCCATCATGCTGCGCCCCGTGGCCAGGGTTTGGCCTGTCGTGCGAAGGCTGGTCACCGCCGTGGTCGTCATTGTGTGGCTGCGCGAAAGCGGTAACTGAGGCGCCAAGTAGCGAAGCAATCAAAAGCGGTACGATGATTCTCAACTTCATGTCTGTGTCCCAGAGAGAATGACGAAATATCGGTTTAACGGTTGAGGGTGTCTCTGATCGACTTGCTATTTGCTATTGCGCGGCCGTGAGCTTGAGTCCGGGCCGCGACGCTTGTGACGTTTCCTGTTGACCTTTGCGCTGATCGGCTACCTGCTCAATGCCATTTTTTATGACTTCCTCGCAAAAGGCCAGGCGTGCACGATAGTAATCCGCATGCATTTGCGCATCGAGAATTCGCTGCTCCGCCTGGAAAAGCTCCAGACGCAGTTCCCGCAACGCTTTTTCGGCCTGCTTCTCCGGGGTGAGTGCGTTGTGTACAGCCCAGTTTGCGATCCATCTCAGCATGGCGAAGCCCTCTTGTCGTTGGATGCTCTTCCTCAGCCACTTCAAAGGCTATCAAAATACGATGGAGGCGTGTGTTAAATAATGTTTGAGTGTCGCCTGTGATAAAAATGACACATTTCTCCCTCGAAGTGCTTGTATTGCATACACGGTCCTTCGCGGCAAACGCCGTGCTCTACCTGCATCAGAAGTTTGGAGAGTATTCCGTAAAGGCTCACTGGCACGCCTTCTCGATCGATCGCCAATAGATCGCAAATCTGTGTCGGGCGGTTCCCGCCGATTACATCACAAGGTTCAACCCGGAAAATTCGTGACAGGCGTTTGTCGCCCCAGAGAGTGCGAAAACGCATTGATTGCCGAAACTGAATCAACGCACTGAGACCGGGCGACTCATGAAGCGCCTTCGTTGAAGGCGATGACTGCAAGCAGGTCGCGCTGCTTCACGAATGTGTCGATGACTATAGCCAGCAAGGCGCGGGTTCTAGTCCCGTCTGCTTCGCCAGAAAAATCAAAGGGTCACGTCGGACTGCGGCGTAACCCTTTTGTCTGTCCGCCCATGCATGAGCCCGCTGTCGTTTAGTTTTGCGCTGACTTTCTCCTCCAGTCACGAGGCGACATATCAAAAAATTCTCGAAATACGCGGCTGAAATGGGACATGTCGTTGAATCCCCATTTCATGGCAACGTCGGAAATTCTCGTGATCGAACTGACAGGGTCTGCAAGCTCCCTGGCGCAATATTCAAGGCGGGTATTCCAGACGTAGCGCATCAAGGACGAGTCTTCCACCTCGAAGAGTTTGTTGATGTATCGGGGAGAAAGTCCGACCGCCTCGGCTACGGTTCGCGCGTCGAGTCCGGGATTACCGAGTTGCGTGTTGATTTGAGCCTTGACGCGCATCAACGTAAGGGTCTTGACCCGAGACTGAACGAGATCGTTGCTCTTGAGTTTTCCGAGCGTCATCGACAGCAGCGTGATGGCGGTATCCGATAGCTGCTGCATTTCCTGTTCACTAACCGCGCCGATCTGGGATGACATGCCTTCCAGATAGGTGCGCAGGATATTACCCACGCCTTGCGACGTATCGATAGGGATCGCCGTGCGTTGCTCCACACCGACGACGAACTGGTTTAGCGTCGCACGGGGCACGCTGACCACGATTTCCCGCCAGGGTTGATGGAAGGTCAGAAAATGAGGGCGGGTCGCGTCATAGAGCGCAAAATCGCCGGGTTTCAGCGTGACCACTTTACCGTCCTGTTCGACGGATTGCGTGCCCTCAAGCATGAGGATGGCAAAGTACTTGTCCTCGTATTCCGCACGAGCGTGATTGTATCGACGGTTGACTGTCTGGTCAGAGGATTGGATGTCCGAAAGGCGAAGTCTGTCGCATTTTTGAGAGCGGACGTGTCCGACGAAATTTTGCTTTTGGATCGCCGCGATCTGCACGTCGGCAAACAGGCGCAGAATCATTTCTCGCCAGAAGTCGATGCGCTGGCTCGTCGATCCATTTGCGCTGATTTCGATGCAGGATGTGTTCCATTCGACGGTGTCGTTGTTCGTCACAATATGTCGAGCGGTGGCGAGCGCGCTATCCTGTTGCGACATGACTGATGCCTTATGGGAAAATCGGGGGGCTAGAAAGTGTGATCGTTCAAAATCGCCGTGTCCAGATATAGCCGACGCGTAGTCGTCGCTCCAGCATGAAAATGCGTATGTCACACATCACCAGGCGGTCAACCAGGGGACAGAGCACAAACTTCGGCAACGCCAGCTGAATATCAGGCTTCGGAGATTTCAGTCTCCGAAGCCAACAACAAACTAATACAGTGAAGCAGTACTTCGTCTTTGGAACAATCTCACGTTCCTTCCCGCGACGCGCTTCAGGATTTCGGCCAGGTAATGCCGACGCTTCTCATTCCTTTCGCAACATCCATTTCAGGATGCGCAAGCACGACATCTCGGTAGGACGGACTGCCAATGACAGCCGGTTTGAACTTGGTCAGGAAAGCGGTGACTTCTTCCCGAATATCAGCCGGAACTGCGAAGTTATCGTAGCACTCATCCATACACTCAAGTACAGCTCGCCAGTGGACCTCTGTCAGGCCCATTCCGCGGTGCGCGGTCACCATATCGCGCCCTCTGTACTGTGCATTTCCTCCCCAATGTACGGAGAGAAAATCGACAAAATTGATGTGCTCCTTTTGAAAAGTTGATTCGGACATGTGACTCCAGATATGGCCAATGTCGGGATGCTTCATGCACGTCCTTAACACCTCTCCCGCAAATTTGTAAATTGCGTCATAGCCCCCAAGGCGTTCATAGAGGGAAGGTTTTTGTTCCGTGGATGCCTGCGTTTCAGTCATGTTGCGAATTCTCCGTTTGGGTGAGTTTCTCAATCTTCCGATTTGCGTAGAGTCGGCTCTATGGTCAATCCGAAACATACGGGGGCGCGCAAGCAATCGGGCTTTTCATGTCGAGAGCCGCAAGGAAGCCTGCTGCGTCTCATGTTAGGTCGGGTGGTCCATTCGGGCTTGCTTTTGACAGCCAATCTGTTTGGCAAAAAAAGACAGCGCCGCGGCCGATTGCTTTACATCTGAGGCAGCCCATCGCTATGTCACTTGCCTGGTGGTGAGACGGCTGGCTACCTCCCGTCTGCCGGCGATGTGCTCCGGCGATAGCGCAGAGTTCCGCCATGTGCTCCTTACCTGCCAAATCCTCTGCAGCACAATTTTTGTTCCCGTCTGGCACAGAAGGTTTTATTTCGACTTCTTAATCTTCAACTCGTGCAAACGATATGGTTTCCCCGCCGCGCATGTCTGGGGATCCATAACGGAGTGCGAGTTGGCCTTTGGAGCGAAGCGCGGTAAGCCCACGTCTTCTGCATTGGCCGCCCCTCATCCCTACAAACTGGAACAATTCATGGAATCCGCGATCGACAAGCACTTGCAATGTCCGCGCACGCTCTCTCGCCGAGTGGCTGACGATTACCAGCCGCCGTTTCCGATGTACGCGGCGCGTGCCGGCGAGGAAATGAGCCAGGTCGTCATGGCCTATTTCGGCGTGCAATACCACGGCTCCGAAACGCGCTCGCGGGCACTGGAAGCGTTGCGGAAAATCGTCACTGATTTTGGCCTGACCGACGGCCCTGCCCACTACGACTTGACACACCATGTGGACAACCAGGGCTATGACAACCTGATCGCCGTCGCATACTGGCGTGATCCGGCAGCTCATCACCGGTGGCTTGCAAGCCCGAGCGTCAGCGAGTGGTGGAACTCGGATGAACGATTGAAGGAGGGCATCGGCTATTTCCGCGAAATTGCCGCGCCGCGCGCCGAGCAATTCGAAACACTCTATGCATTCACTGACAACTTTCCAGGGGTCGGTGCAATCATGGATGGAGTGAGCGGCGAAGTTCAGGAGCATGGCTACTGGGGTTCGATCCGGGACCGCTTTCCCATCTCCCAGACTGACTGGATGCGCCCGAACGGCGCGCTCGAGGTCATCCACGGCAAGCCGGAACTGGGTGGCCGGGTGATTGTGCGCGGACACGACAACATCGCGCTGATCCGCTCTGGCCAGGAATGGCGGGAAGCGGGTGAGGACGAACGCCACCTTTATTTCGGCGAGATCGAGCCGACATTGCGTGCCGGCATGGATTTCCTGCGCGATAACGGTCAAGAGCTCGGCTGCTACAGCAACCGCTATGTGCAATCGATCGATCTGGACGGAAATCTCCAGGACGAGAGCTACAACATCGGGCACTGGCGTTCGCTGGACAAGCTTGAACGCTGGGCCGAATCTCATCCGACCCATCTGCGGATTTTCGTGACCTTCTTTCGCGTCGTCACTGGCCTCTCAAAGTTGAGGCTCTATCACGAAGTATCGGTTTTCGACGCTAAACACCAAGTGTACGAGTACATCAATTGTCACGCGCGCACTGGGTTGATGCGCGATGCCGCTATTCAGAATCAGTGATGTGCCGACACCACGCCATCCCGGATGGCATGGTGTTTCCCAGCAGAAAACCATGGCGAAAATACGTTCCGCGTTAGCGCAGTGTTTCGCTCGAGATGGTGCCAAATCGAGATCTCTCGTGCTTGTCTCAGGCTAAGCGGATGAGCAAATTGGGTTGTCTGATTCTGTCAAGCAGGCTGGCGGGATACACCAAGTGTCTCGATTTTTGTCACTTTAAATTTTCCTCACTGAGTCGAGGCTAGGGTTGGAGTTTTTAAGAGTTTAGAAATGTAATGGAGAAAGGTATCGCGAAATTCATCTTGAGAAGCATCGGCCTTATCGGTAACAAATCTTGATCAGGTTGCTTGAGTGAGTTGCAACGCGACTCTTAAAGATCAGTGATACGTCATCCTCATGACGAGGGGCGTAATTCAGGAGATTCGTATGGCAGTAAAACGACCAACACCCGATCAGCTCTTTAAGCTGGCCGCTTCCCTGGGTATCCATTTGAGCGATGGCGAAGTTGCGGCCTATGACTCGGCATTACAGGCGAACTTCGACGCCTACGATGTGCTCGATTCGTTGCCGGACTTTCTTCCCGAGGTTCGTTACCCGCGCCTGCCTGGTTATCGTCCGGAAGGTGAGGAAAACCGCTTCGGTGCCTGGCAACGAAAAGCCGTTATTCAGGGCGCCTCGGAAGGGACGTTAAAAGGGCGGACTGTGGTCATCAAAGACAACGTGAGCGTAGCCGGAGTACCGATGATGAACGGCGCAAGCACGTTCGAGGGCTATGTGCCTGACATCGATGCGACGGTGGTTACACGTCTACTTGATGCTGGCGCAACGATCCTCGGCAAATCCGTATGTGAGTATTTTTGTTTTTCTGGTGGATCACATACAAGTTCGACCGGTCCAGTACAGAACCCTCGTAAGCCTGGCTATTCGGCCGGCGGATCGTCATCCGGTAGCGCCGCGCTGGTGGCAGCCGGTGAAGCTGATATGGCGATCGGCAGCGACCAGGGCGGGTCGGTACGTATCCCGTCTTCTTATTGCGGTATCTATGGCATGAAGCCGACGCATGGTCTCGTGCCCTACACCGGAGCGATGCCTATCGAAACTACGGTCGACCACCTCGGGCCGTTGACGAACAGCGTACGGGACAATGCGCTGATGCTTGAAGTGATTGCCGGCAGCGACGGACTCGACCCCCGTCAGATCGATGTTCCGGCACCGGCCAGTTATACGGCTAGCCTTGATCAGGGTATCCGCGGCCTGCGCATCGGCATCCTGCGAGAAGGTTTCGGGCTGGCCAATTCCGAACCCGTGGTCGATGCCGCCGTGCGGGCTGCTGCGGAAACACTTGGAAAGCTCGGCGCGACTGTCGAGGAAGTCTCGGTGCCGTTACACACCACCGCACCAGCGATCTGGCTTGGTATTGCGGCCGAGGGGGCGACCCAGCAGATGATGAAAGGCAACAGCCACGGATTCAACTGGCGTGGCATGTATCTGACCAGCATGATTGATCACCATGCGCGCTGGCGCGCTCGAGCAGATGAGCTGCCTGACACGGTCAAACTCACGATGGTGCTCGGTGAATACTTCACGACCCATTACAACGGGCGCTATTACGCGAAGGCCCAGAATCTTGCGCGCCGCGTGCGGCTTGCTTACGACACGGCGCTGGCCTCGTACGATTTGCTGCTGATGCCGACCCTGCCATTGCGCGCGTCACAACTGCCGGCCGCCCGTTGCCAGATGGACGAATCGCTCGCCCGAGCCTTCGAAATGCTGGGCAATACCACACCGTTCGACGTTTCCGGTCACCCGGCCATGTCAGTGCCGTGCGGCCTGGTTGATGGACTGCCGATTGGTCTGCAGTTGATCGGTAAGCGTTTCGATGAAGCGACTATCTACCGGTGTGCCTATGCCTATGAACAGGCAGTGGACTGGAAACACGTTATCGGTTGAGCCCGTATGGCATCCGCAGAGAGCCTGAATCTCAGCAGGGTTACATAGATTTAGCAATTCTTTTCGTCACAAAACGAAGTTTGAAAACAGAAAACCGTTTGGAGATTGATATGTCCCATGACCACAACCATGACCACACTGAACCGCCTTCGGAAATCGCGCTGCGCGTCAAGGCACTCGAATCTCTTCTGACTGAGAAGGGGCTGGTGGACCCGGCTGCGCTGGACGAGTTGATTGACACGTATGAACACCGAATTGGACCTCGCAACGGTGCCAAGGTGGTGGCAAAAGCCTGGGCTGACCCGGCCTATAAGGCACGACTGCTGGCTGACGGCACCGCGGCAATCGCAGAACTGGGTTTTACAGGCGTGCAGGGCGAGGACATGTTGGTTGTCGAGAATACCCCGTCCGTTCACAACGTGATGGTCTGCACCCTTTGTTCCTGCTATCCGTGGCCGACCCTGGGTTTGCCGCCGGTCTGGTTCAAGACGGCACCTTATCGTTCCCGTATCGTGATCGATCCGCGTGGCCTGTTGGCCGAGTTTGGCTTGACGATCCCCGAGGACAAGGAAGTTCGCGTTTGGGACAGCAGCGCGGAGCTGCGATATCTGGTTCTTCCGGAGCGACCGGCGGGGACGGAAGGCTGGAGCGAGGAACAGCTGGCTGAACTCGTGACCCGGGATTCGATGATCGGGACTGGGCTGCCGATGCAGCCTTCCGCCAAATAACCGGCACCATTCGAAAAGGAGAAAAGCATGAACGGTATACACGACTTCGGCGGTATGCATGGCCTTGGTCCGGTTGTGGCTGAAGTGAGCGAACCGGTATTCCATGATGACTGGGAGCGGCGGGTATTCGCATTGTTTCCCGCGCTGTTCGCCGGCGGGCTCTTCAATGTAGATGAGTTTCGGCATGCCATCGAACGTATGAGCCCTGCCGAATATCTCTCTTCGCAATACTACGAGCATTGGTTGCATTCGTTCGAAACCTTGTTGATCGAGAAAGGCGTGGTGACACACGCGGAACTCGAGAGCGGGAAGGCGGCATCCGGCAAGGTGACCTCGCCTGCCTTGAAGAGGGAGATGGTCGAGACGCTTGTCAAAACGGGTGGCTCCACGCGCATGAACGAAGTGGTTGCGCCGAGTTTCAAGGTGGGCGATCGGGTGCGCGCGAAGAATTTCAATCCGACAACGCATACACGCTTGCCACGTTATGCGCGAGGCAAGCTCGGGACCATCGAAATCGATCATGGCGTGTTCGTCACACCGGACACGGCGGCGCACGGCAAGGGCGCGCATCCGCAGCACGTTTATTGTGTGAACTTTACTGCTGCTGAATTGTGGGGCGAAGGAGCGTCGTCGGTAGACACGGTTCGTATCGATCTGTGGGACGACTATCTCGAGAAGGCCTGAAAATGACGACCACGCTCGACTATCAGGAATCTTTGAGTGTCCCGGTAAATGCCAACGGTCCGGCGTTTGATCATCCCTGGCAGGCACAGGCTTTCTCGCTGACGGTTCATCTGCACAAGAAGGGGCTGTTTTCCTGGGCGGACTGGGTCCGGATTTTCAGCGACGAGATCAAGGCTTCGCCGGCTCTGCACGGGGAAAGCGTGAACGACACGTACTACCGGCAATGGCTGGCGGCAATGGAAAAACTGGTCGCGGTGCTCGGTTTAACTGTGTCGGACGATATTTCCCGCCGCACGGACGAGTGGCGGCAGGCTTATCTCAATACGCCGCATGGTCAGCCCGTGGCACTGGTTCATGCCACTTGTCCGCCCGAGCATGTCCACTTACATACGCCACGTCGTGAGCCGGTACTGGTAAGCCCGGCACGCGCTGGTTGAGTAGGAAAGGCGGCAAATACTTCCAGGAATTTTTTTCGTGCCGTTAAGCGGGCTGAGCTCAGTAGGTGGTGTATAGACGTCGCCTACTGTCTCATGATGATGAAAATAATACCTATTTAAATAAGTAATACTGAATAAATTGGAGAGCTGGTGATGTTGAGAACACTTAGGATTGCGGCTATATATGTCAGCCTGTCTGCATTGCTTTTCGGCTTACTGGAGGTTCCGGCTCGAGCGGTTGACCTCAATTCTCAGGATCTAATCCCAGCGCCGGCTGGTACCAACGCGATGCTTGGGTATTTTAGCTATGGGGACTATGGCAGCTTTGTATCAACCAACGGCACTACATACAAAGATGGCACGGATCTGAAGTCGTTGGTGGGTATCGCCCGCTACGTTCGCTACATGGATATAGGCGGATTCATTGCCGCTCCGCAGGTCCTGCTTCCGTATGGGAGGCTGTTTGACGGTTCACTGGGAGGCGCAAAACTCGATTCGGCCAGTGGTGCGGGCGACCCTATCCTGGCCCTTCCGGTATGGTTCGTAAACAACCCAAGAACAACCTTTGCTGTCGTTCCATATCTCTATATTCCGGCTGGTTCATACGTGCCAGGGCGAACGCTCAACGTCGGTGAAAACCGATGGAAATTCGATTTGCAAGTTGGTGGCACGCAGCAACTTGGTCATGGGTTTGCCACTCAGCTTTCCGCCGACGTGATGTGGTACGGGAACAATGGCGACGCTACAGGTATCGGTACAGGCACGCTTCGACAGAACAATACCTATCAGTTCCAGGGGTGGCTTACCTACACCCCGCCAGCCGACAGGACCTGGACCGTTGCTGCCGGATATTCGAAGTATTGGGGCGGTGTGCAGTACCTCGACGGCGTTGCGAATGGCCAGGCGACACGAGTCGACCAGATTCGACTCGAGGTGTCCAAGTTCGTTACGCCGACTTTCCAGATCCAGGGATTGCTCGAGCACGACATCAAGGTCAACGGAGGTTTCAAGCAAGATCTGTACGCCACCCTGCGTCTGCTGAAACTTTTCTGATATCCCGGGTCAACCTTCGTATCAAAAGGAAGAGAGGATTCTGTACATGAACTATCTCATGGGTTTTATGAACGGCGACAGAGGCAGCATGCGTTGGCGAGCCGGTGCGATAGCGGCGATAGTCCTGCTTGCCAATCTGGCGACATGGATCTATGCCATCGTGGCACTGAGGGGACATCCGCTACTGTTGGGCACTGCGTTGCTCGCTTATACGTTTGGTCTTCGACATGCAGTTGACGCGGATCATATTGCAGCGATCGACAACACGACCCGCAAGTTGATGCAAACAGGGCAGCGGCCTGTGTCCGCGGGATTCTTTTTCGCCCTGGGTCATTCCACCATCGTGATCATGTTGTCGATTGCCGTGGCTTTTGCGACAACTTCCATCGAAGGGCATTTCGATGAGTTGAAGTCGGTTGGCGCAGTGATTTCCACTCTAGTCTCTGGAATCTTCCTGTTGACCCTCTCAATCGTCAATGTCCAGATTCTGCTGTCCTTGGTAAAGGCGTTCCGCCGCGTCAAGCGCGGCGAGACCTTGATGGAGGACGATATGGATATTTTGATGAACGGGCGCGGCATGCTGAGTCGACTCTTCCGACCGCTGTTCAGGCTTGTCACCCGCAGCTGGCATATGCTCCCGATTGGTTTCCTGTTCGGATTGAGCTTCGATACGGCAACCGAGGTGGCTTTGTTCGGTATCTCTGCGACTCAGGCAGCCAAGGGTATGTCGGCGGGCGTGATCATGGTGTTTCCGTTGTTGTTCATGGCGGGTATGACGCTGATCGATACCGCCGACGGCCTGCTGATGCTCGGCGCCTACGGATGGGCGTTCCGGCGTCCGACACGCAAGCTGTTTTATAACATCACGATCACGTTTGTGTCGGTCGCGGTGGCTGTGTTGATCGGTAGTATCGAGGTGGCGGCGCTCATCGGTCAGGAGTTTGATCTCAAGGGGCGGTTCTGGGATTTCGCCGGGAATCTGTCCGACAATTTCGGCACGATCGGTTATCTGGTAATCGGGATTTTTTTCGTTAGCTGGATTATTTCGATCGCAATCTATCGGATCGGCAAATACGACGATTTACCAGCGAATTTGCGGTAGGGCTGGGCGTAACGGTGCGGGCGGCCTGTGGCTAGCACGCATTCCCTCTGGATCTAAAGCCTCTCCATAGCTGGTAAGGGAGTGACAATCATGTCGATATTTTCCGATCTCGTGCGCGCAATTTATTCCGCAGTGATCCTGGTGGCATGTGCATATGGCTTCGCGACCGAAGCCGAACCAGAGACCCAGGTGAGTTCTCGTCGGAATAACGTGTCTCGATCCTCCGGCCGCCAGTCAACCCGTTAGCACATGACTTGGTGTGTGGCCAAAATGTTTCTTGAACAGGCGGCAGAAATGCGAAAGATCGTTGAAGCCGCTCTGGTAGGCGGCTTGGGCGATCTGCGACACGCGTCGCTCGGATAGCAGCATGAAGCTGTGCTCAAGGCGACGGTGAGAAAGATGTTGCGAAGGGGTGAGACCTTGTTTGGCAAACAGGCGCAGGAGCGTGCGTTCCGAGATATTGAGCGCGTTTGCGATATCTGCGACACTCAGGTCGTAGTTGTCGAAATTGGCATCAACGAAGCGAACGGCCTTGTTGTACAGCATGGTATGTTGAGCGCTTTGACGGTCGGTCGTTTCTACTCCGGAAACAAGCTCCAGTACGACAGTGAGCGTGTCCAGCAACGCGGTGCTTAAGCGCGCGCGTACTGCTTCCGGTGTCGCGCCTGAAAGTGCGATTGCTTCCCGGAGCATTGTGCCGATTGCCCCAGTGATAGGAATGTCCGATGCGATGCGGCTACCTGTCATGTGTTCGGCCATTGCAAGTCGTGACAGTAGCAGGCGGCGCGGCATGCGCAAGAGCATCATGGAAACTGGGTTAGACATGACAAACGGGCGGGCCGCATCATACATGCTGATATCGCCTGCATGCAGTGTCGATTCCCGTCCCGATTGCGTCAATCCAACAGACCCGGCCTCGATAAAAATCATAATGATTCCGTCGTCGGGATCGCGCCGAACGTCCTGATAAGAACGATGCCATGAGTGGGGATGCGGTGTGGTGTATTGGGCGGCGAGAAAGGTGCCGAGTGTCTGCCCGTGCATTTGCCCTTCCATGGTTGATCCAGTGCGGCATTCACAACTGACGAAATGCGCACAAACGGAATCATGCCAGTACTCAAGTCGTTGGTCTGAGGCAACGTGTTGTGTGGAGTAGTCGAACCGCATGGCAGTTTTCCTTGGGGGAAACCCGTGCTCCGGGCTCAATGTGACCGTACTGGGCGATTAGCTCCCGCGAACCGTTCGATTGGCGGGAATATGACTGTTTTTATACGTTGGTCAAAAAAAGCTGACAAGCGAGGACTTTCTTGGGCGATGTGGTGCTTTGTGACACATTGTGTACGCGTTCGATATAGCTTGGTATCTCACGCCGATAGGAACCAGGGCTTGATCCGATCCATTTGGCAAGCGCATCACGCAGGAAGCCTTTGAGTACCTGCTCGGAGCGTATCGTCGGCAGAGAAAGGTACGAGGCATCGAACACCACGCGTGTTACTGGTTGGCTGAAATGAGCAGGTGTTCCGAAGTTGGACAGGTAAAAAAGCCGGCGCATGCGCCGGCTGAAAAAAGTCCGGGTGTTTCCGAGGGCCGGCCGAACCTGAGAGAGCTTTAGGATAACTGGAAACGCGGATTCGGAATCCAGTAATAAGACATCCATAACAGTTGCATTTCTCTCACTGCAATTTTCTATTTCTTCCGATAGGAATTTTTAGAAATGCGGGCCTCCCACCCGGCGTTTTCAACGCAGCGCGACACCACCCAGATCGAGGTGGCTCCCGGCAATCAGTTGTTCGATGTCGACCAGGATCAGCATGCGCTCGTGCCCATCGCCCGCCGCAGTGCCAATGCCGGTGATGAACCGGATGTCGGCGGTCGCGTCGAGTTCGGGCGCCGGGCTGATCTGCGAATGACCGAGCGGAAGAACATCACTGACCGCATCGACGACTACGCCCACTACACGCTCGCCCATGTTCAGCACGATAACGACAGTCAGATCGTCGTATTCGACCGATTTCAAGGCGAATTTGAGCCGCAGGTCGAGGATCGGCACGATCACGCCCCGCAGGTTAATTACGCCCTTGATAAAGTCAGGTGCGTTTGCAATGCAGGTGGGTGGCTCATATGAGCGGATCTCCTGAACCCGCAGGATGTCGATGCCGTACTCCTCGGCGCCAAGGTGAAAAATCAGGAATTCTCCAGCCAGTGGCGATGCGGTCTTCGCGTGTCCGGCAGGCTCCCCAACTGAACGTACGGCCGCAGAGGGGGCGACCTGACTCTTTTCAATGGTTTCCATGGTGTGCCCCACGATTCATGTTTTTCGACCTGGCTCAGAACGTGTCCCAGCCGTCGCTGCCGACGGTCGTTGCCGGTGCGCTGGCGGGCAACGTCGATGCTACGGCAGGCCGCGTCGGCGCTGCAACTTTCCGGGTTATCGGGCGTGCGGGTTGTGGACGTGGCGCCGGACGATGTGCTGCGGATGCCCGTCCGTCCGTTACTGGAGAAACGGCACTGGCATCCAGACGGAAGAACGAGATCGCGTCATTCAGTTGTCGTCCCTGGTCTTCGAGTGACTTCGATGCCGCCGCCGCTTCCTCCACCAGTGCGGCATTCTGCTGCGTGACTTCGTCCATCTGTGTAATCGCCTGATTGACCTGTTCGATGCCCCGGCTCTGTTCGGTCGAGGCGGCGGCGATTTCGCCCATGATGTCGGTCACCCGGGCGACCGCCTGCGTGACCTCCGACATTGTCTTTCCCGCTTCATTTGCGAGCGACGAACCATCCTGGATTTTCTGCACCGACGCGTTGATCAGATCCTTGATTTCCTTCGCCGCAGTGGACGAACGCTGCGCGAGGCTGCGCACCTCGCTTGCGACCACCGCGAACCCGCGGCCCTGTTCGCCGGCCCGGGCTGCTTCCACCGCTGCGTTCAGCGCCAGGATGTTGGTCTGAAACGCAATCCCTTCAATGATTCCCGTGATATCCGCGATTTTTGTGGAGCTCGTGCTGATCTCGCCCATCGTACCGACGACCTGACTGACTACCTCATTGCCCTTGAGCGCCACCTCGGACGCATTGGCGGAGAGCGAGCTTGCCTGCTGTGCGTTCTCGGCGTTCTGCTTCACCGTCGACGTCAGCTCTTCCATGCTGGAGGCGGTTTCCTGCAGCGATGCCGCCTGCTGTTCGGTTCGCGAAGAAAGATCGACGTTGCCCGAAGCGATCTGGCTGGAACCCGTGGCAATACTGTCTGCCGCGGTGCGGACCCGACTGATCAGGCTGACGAGACTGGCCTGCATTTCGCCCATTGACGCGAGCACGCTGCCGGCTGGCGCATTCTTCGCTCCGGCGATCGGGCTCAGATCTCCCGCAGCGACGCGTTGTGTGAGCACCCCCAGTTCGGCCGGCTCGGCGCCGAGGGCACGCAACAGGCTTCGTGTGATGACCACACCCGCCGCGACCGCCATCGCGACAGCGGCGAGGCAGAGGGCGATCAGCAGATTACGCTGGTGCGCGAACTGCTCCCCGGACTGCTGCACCATCTGCGCTGCCCGTTCCTGCGTCGCGGCCGCGTAGTTGTTAGCCGCCTTGATCAGGGCTGCGAGCAATGGCCTGCATTTCGTATCGATCTCCGCCACCGCGGCATCGTGCTGGTTGTTCAGGGCAAGCTGGTTAATTTCCAGTGCAACCGGACGGTAAAGCTCTTCGATGCGTGGAATTTCCGCAGCGAGACTGCGCTCCTTTTCACTCATGTCCTGGGTGCTGGCCACCATCGCCTTGAATTTTTCCAGATTGTTCTCGACCCGGCGTTCCGCGTCGCTGACGGCATTTTTTTCGGTCTCTACGTCGGCGGGTGTCGTAACCAGCACCAGGTTGCGGACCGCCATCGCGCGATCATCCACGGCGGTGCGAACCGATTCAGCCATATCAGCGCGCGCCATGACGCCACTGATAAAGCCCGAAAAGCGGTCGTTGGCATCGTTAAGTGACTTGAGAGACAGACCCGACACGATCAGGACGACAACGGCGAGTACGCCAAAAGCGGCGGAAAGCTTCGCCTTGACTGACAGACTGTTTAAATTCATGGTTCAACTCCTGACGCTATTATTGGTAGACGAAAAAATACTCAAGGTGTTTGGATTCCACGGCCGACGCGCTCCCGATTGCACGGAGGGCACATTTCGCCTCTATGCATCCTGCATTACGGCACGGTTGTGTATTGCTGCAGGGTGACAATCCCTTATCGGGCGACCGCAAAGGTTTGCGACCGATTGAATTTCTATATGGCGATAAGGCTGCGATTAGTGGGGCATCTATTTAATCTTGATGATATGGATAACTTAATATTTAAATTCTTCATACTTCAGAAAATAACGGATGATTCGAATGAGATATCAGGCGTCGATTTAACAATTCTGGGTGGCGATTTAACAATCTGGCAGTACTGATCATTGCAGAAGCGCGACCAGCGCGGCATCGCGATCATCCGGCGCCGGTCGGCCGAATAGATAGCCTTGAACCTCCTCACAACCTTCTTCGGTGACCCGCGCCAGCTGTTCCGCGGTCTCGACGCCTTCTGCCACCGTGGTGACGCCAAGTCGCCTGCCCAGGTCGGCAATCGCCCGGACAACGGCAGCGCAGTCCGGCCGCTCCACGGCATCGCGCACGAACGACCCGTCAATCTTGATCTTGTCGAACGAAAACACGCGCAGATGCGCCAGCGATGAGTACCCTGTACCAAAGTCGTCGAGCGCCACCCGCACGCCCATTTCCCGTAATTGCGTGAGATCGGAGACGGCCCTATCCCGATCGTTGAGCAGGGCGGTTTCCGTCACCTCGATTTCCAGCCGGCCGGCCGCCAGGCCAGTGGCGGCCAGCGCCGCCTTCACCGACAGGGCGAGTGTTCCCTTGCCAAGCTGGGCGGCCGAGATATTGACGGCCACGCGTGCTTCATCTAGCCATCCGGCCGCGTCCCGACAGGCCCGATCAAGGACAAACAGACCGAGGCGTTCCACCAGCCCGGTGTCTTCGGCAACCGGAATGAACTCGGCGGGAGGAATCCACCCGCGCTTCGGGTGATGCCAGCGCAGCAACGCTTCGCGAGCCGTGATCCGGCGGGTTCCGATATCGACGATCGGCTGATAGAACACGAACAGGCCCGCGTCCTGCTCGATTGCTTCGCGTAGTCGTGCCTCGAGATCCACGCGTTCCTGGATCCGGGTTTCCATGGCCGGCGAGAACATCCGGAAGGTCCCTTTGCCGGCCGCCTTGGCGGCATAGAGTGCGATGTCGGCCCGGGCGAGCAGGGTTCCGGCATCCGTTCCGTGCACAGGGGCAAGCACGCCGCCGATCGATGCGCCGATCCGGACCTGCCTGTCGCTGTCCAGGCGGTAAGGTGCGCCCAGCATGTCGACGATACGGGCTGCGACGTCGTTCATCCCTTCCGGTGTGGCGTCGCGAATCAGGACCGTGAATTCGTCGCCGCCAATGCGGCCAAGCGTCATGCCGGGTATCGTGAATTCCCTGAGCAGGCGCCCCGCCACCTGCCCGAGCAGATCGTCTCCCGCGTGATGACCCCTGGTGTCGTTGATCATCTTGAAACCGTCGAGGTCGATGTACAGCAGACCGGGCCGGCTGCCCGGTTCCGCAAGACCCGTTTCGAGTTCCGCCAGAAACGTCGCGCGGTTGGGCAGGCCGGTCAGCGTATCGTAGTGGGCAAGCCGGTGGATACGTTCCTCGGCCTGTACTTCGCGCGTGACGATGGACCATGAAAGCATCGGCCCGATATAGCTGCCGTCGGCATCGCGAATGGCCGATGCCTGGAGGTCCAGCACTTCGGGACCAAGCCGGATGCGGGTACGGTGCGGCAGGTTGGCCGGGTCGGCCAGCAGCTTGCGCTGGTGTTCCGGATGCCGGTGGAAGACGTCAATCGAGGTGCCAAGGATTTCGTCGACCCGAACCGGCAGCAGGTGCTCGATGCGGCGCAGCGTGTGCTTCGAGGTTTCGTTGGCATAGTTGATGTCAAAGGTATCCAGATCCACGGTCATCACAGCCACCGGCATGTCGTCAATCATCCGCAGCAGCCGTTTCTGCGCCTCCTCCCGCAGACGCGAGTCCGTCTGCGCACGGATCAGGAGCGTGAAACCCCGGTAATTAACGGTCACGACAACCAGCAGGGCGATCGACACCAGAGCAACATTGATGGCCGCGGCGATGAGCGTCGGTTCGCCGGTAGAGATAAAGAAGACGATGAAAGCCCCGTTGACAATCGCGGTTACGATGACCGCCGCCGACCACAGAAACATGAGACTGAAAATAACGCCGATGACGGTGATCGCCATGTAGAAAGCCAGTTGCGCCTTCTCATAGGCATTGCCGTACGCAAACATCATCAGCGCCCAGCCCGTAAAGGCGATCGCGATGATGCTGGCAAGCTGATTGGTCCGGACGAGCGCGAGCCGGGCTACCTCAGGCGTCGGATCGATGCGGCGAGACTTCAGCCAGTAGTAAAAACGCAGTGCTGCAGCGAGTGTCATCACGACCGGCACGCCGATCGTCAGCCAGAAGGGAGCAATCCCGATGTGCGTGACGGCGACGCTCCAGGTGCTCGACAGCAGGATGAAATACATCACCGGAAGCTGTCGGGAAAAGGCACGGTACTGTGCCTTGAGCAGTTCCGGATTGTCCGACGGCACCGCGAGAAAGCGGATCAGCGTCGTTCTCGCAGAGAGCAACTGTTTCGGAATCATCGCGTACTCTCTATTTCCAGTCAGGCCTTCGGGCCGGTTGGTGGCAATGCATCGGCGCGAACGAACGAGTCTTCCGTCACCGTGAACTGGCCGCTTCGGACTATCTGGCCGAGCGGAGCCGGCCGGCCGAGCAGGAAGCCCTGCGCTTCATCGCAGCCCTCGTCGATGAGCAGCGCAAGCTGGTCGTGCGTTTCGATACCTTCTGCCAGGACCGGGATGCCGAGGCTTCTGCCGAGCGCCAGGACGGCGCGGATGATCGCCTTGTCCTGCGGGCTGGTGACCGCTTCGCCCACGAACGACTGGTCGAGCTTGATCCGGTCGAAAGGGAAGGCGCGCAGCGTGTCGAGCGACGAATAGCCCGTGCCGAAATCATCGAGCGCGATGTTTACGCCCAGGGCCTTGATCTGGCGCAGCGTGTGCAGTGAGCGCTCCCTGTCCGCGAAGATCGTGGACTCGGTCAGCTCGAGCTCCAGTCGCTCCGGCGGCAGCCCCGAGCGCGCCAGCACGCCGGCCACGAGCCGGGGCAGGTCGGCATGGGCAAACTGCACGGCCGACAGATTGACCGCGACCCTGCAGGGCGGCTCCCATGACGCCGCCGCAGCGCAGGCCTCACGCAGCACCCATTCACCGATCTCGAGAATCTGGCCGTTTTCCTCGGCCAGCGGAATGAACTCCTCCGGCAGAATGAGTCCCTGCTTCGGGTGCCACCACCGTAGCAGGGCCTCATAGCCAAGGATGTCTCCCGTCGACAGGGACGTCTGGACCTGGTAGTGGATACTGAACTGGTTGCCGCCCAGCGCCTGGCGCAGATCGGCCGCGAGCGCGCGGCGCGCCCTGGCCAGTTCGTCCATCCCGGGCTCATAGAAGCAGACCGGACGCGTCCGGTTAGCCTTGGCGCGGTACATGGCCAGGTCGGCGTTGTTGATGAGCACGGCCTTGCTTGCCGCATCGTCGGGATAGATCGCGACCCCGAAGCTCGCACCGGGAATGACCTCGCAGTCATCAAGACGGACTGGCCTGTACAGCGCGGTTTCCAGGCGGCCCAGGAAATCGAGCAGACCCGCCTGTTCGCCGAGGCGATGAATCGCAACGAATTCGTCGCCGCCCGTTCTTGCGACGAATTCGCCGTCGCGCAGCAGGTTGGACATGCGCCGGCCCAGGGTGCGCAGCACCTCGTCTCCCGTATGATGACCGCGCAGATCGTTGATTTCCTTGAAGCGGTTCAGGTCGATACCCACCAGCGCGAGCCGGCTTCGCTGATCGTTCGCGAGCGCTATCTCAAGGTCAAGCCGCTCGTCGAAATTCGCCCGGTTCGGCAGGCCGGTGAGCATGTCGCTCAGTGCCATGCGGCGCAGATGTTCCAGCGACTCGGCCCGCACGTTGTCATCGATGAGGTAGCTCACGAGGCCGGTGCAGACAATGACCAGCGACATGCCCGCAATCGCGAGCGCGAGGGTATGAAGCGCGGCCGGGTTGGAGTACGCCTCGTCGACACGCACGGGCTCGATGCGAAGCGCCGTCATGCCGGTGAAATGCAGGGCAAGCACAGCCAGCGCGAGCATGGCTGCCATGAGGTTGACGGATTGCGAATCCGGGCGCATCGCGCAGTACAGCGCCGCGGCCGAGAGTCCGACCGACAGCACAATAGAGGCGACCAGGTAAGTCAGATCCCACGACACGATGCCCTGCACCCGCCAGGCCAGCATGCCGGTGTAGTGCATGAGTGCGATTGCCACGCCGACGATTGCTCCGCCCAGCGCCGGCGCGAATCGCGTCAGGCCGCTGCCCGCGACGATAAAGCCGATCGTGCTGCCGCCGACTGCGATCAGCAGGGAAACAATCGTGAGCGCCAGATCGAAACTGGCCGGCACGCCGGCGTCGAAGCCGAGCATGGCGACGAAATGCGTGCACCAGATCGAGACCCCAGCGGCGAGTGCGGTCAGGAAATGCCAGCCGACCTTCTGCATGCCGGCCGTGCTGACCGTGCGAAGGAACAGCCGGGCGGTAACCCACGCGCCCGCCACGCAGATCAGCGTAGCCACAAGCACCAGCCAGAGATCGTGCCTGTGGTAGATGCACCCCAGTACCGTAATCACAAAAACGCTCTCTTCCGAAAATGGGTCTACCCGTTGAAACGGTTGCCGGTTTATCCGGCGACGCCACCACGCCAGGATGCCGTGGTAGTCGATCGGGTTGGGAGAGTGGTTGACTCCGGTGCGTCTGCTCCTGTGTCCGAAATATTCAAAATCGCCCAGCGCGGCACTTATCCCTCCGCTACCGCGACCGTTACCCACGCCTGCCCCGATGTTCAGGATGCGCGCCAGTTCATCCGGATTGTGGATGGGTTAATGCAGCGGGTGGAAATAAAGTAATTAGATGAAATATTCAATTACCAGGTTTCTATACCCGGCGGGCGGCGGTGCCATATTTCTGGTTTACGGAGCCGTTTTCAGAAACTGAACCTTCGCCGCTATGATGCAAACGTTGGCTGACAATGTTTAACAATTGTGCGGGGTTATGGCCAATGTTCCCGGGTTATGTTGATCGTCATTAGGGGATTGACGACCGGTGCGATACCAGAAATTCAAGCTAGCCGTTCGTTATCAAATCCAGCGCGGATCAACACTGCATTGACAGCCCTCGCAGACGGCCCAAAAGGTGTTCTTGTTGTGCGTGATCGTTTGCAGTTGCAACTGCTGATCATGGGCTTTGGGATGGATGCCGGACGCCGCGAGCCTGGCCGCATCGTTGCGACGTTGGCGGGCGTCGCTTATAGACAGGTCAGGGAATCGCCCAGGCGTGTAACTGCAATCCTTGCCATCCAACCGGTAGTCAAATTTCCATACCTTCGAACCCGGGACCGACACCCGCGGATACATGGAATCGCGGTCGCGAATCTTATAGGGCTTGTCTTGCGGTTTGGCGTTCAGCAGCGGCGGGTAGGTCGGCTTCATGGCGTTCTCCTCGACGGACACCGTCTCGAGCGCTCTGGAGCACGCGCTTCCCTGATCGCATCTTCAGCACCGAGCGGTCTGCGATGAAGAGCGTCCGAGGCGCGTGTGGCCAATGGTGATGGCCGCTATGCCGAATCGAACACGCGGCCGGAGAAGGAGATCCTTAAGCACCGGCTCACGTTTTTTCGCGCAGCTTACGCCGGATGAGACGACAGAAATGCTGCGTACAATCCGACATGCTTCTGCAACGGGAGCACGGTAAGTTCGGCCTGGAGATTCGTCACTTCATTTTCGCTCGTCGAGGATCCCATGGGCACCCGATCAACAGGACCGATGGTCACGATAACGGTTGATGCACCCGATCGCGATCCAGAGGGCGTGCTGCGCACGGCAGAGCGGATTGGCGTGACGATCTGCAAGGAAAACAAACAGGTCGCGATGTTCGTTCCCGTCGAGGTGTGGCGCGAGTACCTCCAGCGACTGGAAGGGCCCGGTGACACCGCACTGAATGGTTAATATCGATGCCAGACAGCCGATGTCGATCAGACCATGGCGAGCGCTCCATACAAGGCAGATGACTGCCGCATTCCACACGAAACATTCCGCACGACGACATGCCAACGCGAATGGCTTTACCTTAATCGAGGTATTGATCGCGCTGGCCATCGTCGCCATTGCGCTGGGTGCGGTGCTACGCGCAATTGGTTCGCTGGCGACGGATACCGACTCGGCACGCGCGCGCCTGCTCGCTCTGTGGAGCGCGGACAATGCCCTGAGCGCGATACGCATCTCGGCGGCGTGGCCGGAAGTGGGACAAAGTACATTCGTCTGTCCACAAGGGCAGTACCGCTTCGTCTGCCGGCAGACGGTGGCTGCCTCAGGGAGCCCCTTGGTACGCCAGGTGACCGTGAGTGTCTACCCTTCGGCAGGCAGCCGCGCGGTGCTCGCGGAAGTCGTTACGGTGGTGCAGGATGAAGCTCGACACTAAAAGGTCCGCCCGCAGGCGGGTCGCCGGTTTTACGCTGATCGAGATGCTGGTCGCGATTACGCTGCTCGCGGTGATCGCGCTGCTGTCCTGGCGGGGTCTCGACGCAACCGTACGTGGACGCGACGACATTGTCGCGAGTCTCACGCAGACGCGCATGCTGGGTCGATACTTTTCACAGATGCAATACGACATGCTCAATCTGGTGACGGCCGACGAGGTTTTTGGGCCGCCGCTGCGCATCCGTCCCAACGAACTTGTACTGGTGAGACACCTGAGCGTCGGCAATGGCCCGGCCTCGGTGCAGGTCGTGCGCTATCAGCTCAAGGGCAACCGGCTCATGCGCAGCGCATCGCAGCCCCTGTCGACACTGGCCGATTTGTCCAGCGCGTTGCACCACATGGACGACTTTGCGGGTGTCGTCGCCAATGACGATGTGCGTTCGATGAGCCTTGCAGTGTGGGTTGCCCCCGGAGGCTGGACATCGAAACAGGAGGTCGTCGATCAGGCGTACGCACAGTTCCTGGCGCAGCACGGCATCAGCAATATCACTTCGCTGGGGATGCCGCTGCCGCGCGGCATCCGCTTCTCCATGACGCTGGGCAACCCGCCTCAGCGTTTCGAGCGGATGATCCCGATCGGCCAGTGATCCTCGCACTCACCGGCTGTCTTTATGCGCATTGAATGATCTCGTTGCACGGAAACCGTGTTCGATTGAACGAGTGCAATTGCCCCGGTTTTGATGGCATGCCGATAGCGCTGGGCGTCGGCAAAATGGTCCGTAACATCCGTCATACGCCTGTTACTACTCGTCCGCTAGTCTGGCTTTGGAAATAGCCATGGCAACCCGTCGCTTCAGACGATCCAGTGGCAATGGATTCCGCAACACGACGAGGGAGCGAATATGGAGGTCGAGTATCCGGATGGTGCAGATTCCACCCAATCGGTGACCGATGCGCCCGGAATACGGCAACCGGTGGCGAGCCTCTCCCGCGCACGGGACTGGCACTCGGCAGGCAGATTCGATGACGCGGCCCGCGAATACGCGGCAGTGGTGGCACGCGATCCGGACAATCCGCAGGCCTTGCATCTGTACGGCGTGCTGCAGTATCAACGTGGCGCGGCAGCGGAAGCGGAGTCGTTGGTGCGCAGATCGATTTCGCTTGAATCGGGTGCACGCGCCCGCTCCGATCTTGGCGCAATACTGGCCGAGAGCGGCCGCACGACGGAAGCGCTCGAGCAGTTCGACGCGGCCTTGCGCATCGAACCCGACGACGTTCAGACCTTGGTCCGGCAAGGCAACCTGCTGATCGGCCTGCGTCGATATGGTCCGGCACTCGCCTCGTTTGACCGGGTGCTCGAGATTGCGCCGCTCGTCCTCGATGCACTGTGCAATCGCGGTAGTGCGTTGCGCGCGCTTAAGCGGCATCGCGAGGCGCTGGAGACGTACGATCGCGCGCTCGTGGTGGACCCCCGCTCGTTCGAATCGTGGTTTAACCGTGGGCTTGTTCTGCGTGATCTGCAACGTTCTGCCGATGCGCTGCACTGCTTCGAGCGAGCCATCGAGATCAAGCCGGGTATTGCGACGATGCTCTCGGCGCGCGGTCAGACGCTGGTTGATCTGGGACGGTTGAACGAAGCCATGGGGGCGTTCAACGAAGCGATTGCGATCCAGCCGGACCTCGCGGAGGCTGTCTACAACAGCGCCGTGGCGCTTGAACGGTTGAACCGCGCCGAAGAGGCGATCGGACGATGCGAGCGCCTGCTGGCGCTCGAACCGCGGCACGCCCGGGCGCATGCCTGCCGCGGCAATGCGCTGCTGCAGCTAAAGCGCTATGCCGACGCGCTGGCGAGCTACGAGCGCGCACTTGAGATCGAACCCGGCGCGAGTGAAGTCCAGTGCAATCGGGGTACGGCGCTGCGCTATCTGAAGCGGTTTGACGATGCGCTGCAAAGCTACGACGCCGCGATCGCCGCCAACGACAATTTTGCCGAGGCATGGACCAACCGCAGCAACGTGCTTCAGGACCTGCATCGCTATGAGGAAGCCATGAGCACGCTTGACCGGGCGACGGCGCTGCGGCCGGATCATGCGACGAACTGGTTCAATCGCGGCAATCTGCACTATGAGATGGGACACGAGCGTGAAGCACTGGCGGCCTACGATCGCGCGATCGGACTAAATGCCGACTACGTGGATGCTCATTTCGCGCGGGCCTCGCTCTACCTCGTTCAGGGCGACTTCGCGCGGGGATGGGCGGAATATGAATGGCGCCTGCGGGATTCGCTGCTTTCGCACCACTATCGTCCGTTTGCGCAACCCTTGTGGCGCGGTGACGAACCGCTCGACGGCAAGACCATCCTGCTGCACGCCGAACAGGGCTTTGGCGACACGCTCCAGTTTTGCCGCTATGCGTCGCATCTCGCGGAGCAGGGCGCGCGCGTCGTGCTCGAAGTGCAGCCCGCGTTGAAGTCGCTGATGGCGTCGTTGGCAGGGCCGACACAAGTACTCGCAAAAGGCGAGCCGCTGCCGGCATTCGACTATCAAATTCCGCTGCTCAGCCTGCCTTCTGCGTTCAGGACGGATTTGACGAATATTCCACAGCAGGTTCCGTATCTTCGCGCGGACCCGCAGCGTGTGCAGGCGTGGGCGGAGACGCTTGGCGAGAAGCGGCGGCCTCGCATCGGCCTTGCCTGGTCCGGTAATCCCGAGCACCGCAACGACCATAACCGCTCGATCGACTTTGCGCTTTTCGCGCCCTTGTTCGAACTGGACGTGGAGTGGATCAGTTTGCAGAAGATCGTGCGGGAGCATGAAGAGCCGTTGCTCGCCAATGCGCCTGTGCGTCGCTTTGACGACGAGCTCGGCGATTTTGCGGACACGGCGGCGCTCATGCAGTCGCTCGATCTGGTGCTGTCGGTCGATTCCGCCGTGGCGCATCTGGCCGGTGCGCTGGGCCGTCCCCTCTGGCTGTTGCTGCCGGATCCGCCTGAATGGCGCTGGATGCGGGACCGGCAGGACAGTCCGTGGTATCCCGGCGCACGACTTTTCCGGCAGCCGGTCCCTGGGCAGTGGACGAGCGTGATCGACGCGGTGCGGACCGCTGTCGGTGGAATCGGCCGTTAGGCAGAAAATTGCTGGGTGACAACAGGAACCAAACAATGACTTCGAACGGGGAAGGGACGACGCTCGCGATACCAACGATTTCGCCGCGGCCGCCAGACGTCCCGAAGCCCGACGGCGCACGGCTCGAGAGGCTGCTGCTGCGGGCGCGCAAGGCACACTCCGAGGGCTCGCTTCAGCAGGCCGAGAAAGCGTACGGTGAGTTGCTGGCGTTCGATCCGGAGCATTCGGAAGCGCTGCATCTGCTTGGCGCCGTACGTTTTCAGCAGGGGCGGCTTGCCGAGGCCGAAACGCTGATGCGGGCATCGATCGAACGTCAGCCGGTGCCGCTGGCACTGGCCAATTACGCGGCCGTGCTCGCCGGCCTGGGGCGTGAAGACGACGCCCTTGCTCGCCTCGACGAAGCGTTGGCGATCAATCCCGCCCATCAGCGCGCCATTTTTCAACGCGCCGGTCTGCTGGCGCAATTGGGCCGCCATGCGGATGCTGTTGCGGCATACGATCGGCTGATCGAGCTTGCACCGGCTTTTGCCGACGGTTTCCTGAAGCGGAGCGACATGCTGCGCGCGCTCGGGCGCTTCGACGATGCGCTGACGGATTGCGATCGTGCGCTTGCGCTGACCGGGCGTTCCTTCGAAGGCCACCGCGAGCGAGGATTGGTGTTGCGCGCGCTCGGCCGGTACCGGGAAGCCGCGGACAGTTATGGTCACGCATTGTCGATCACGCCGGGCAGCGCCGAAGTCATGTTCCTGAGGGGCGTGGCGTTTCTCGATCTGAACGAACCGGAGCGCGCGCTCGCGGACTTCAACGGGGCGATCGCGGCGAGTCCGGATTTCGTCGATGCGATCTTCAACAGTTCCGTCGCGCTCGAGCAGTTGGGGCGGCATGACGAGGCGATTACGCGCTGTGACCGTGTGCTTGCGATTGCACCGAAGCACGCGATGGCGCTGGCCAATCGCGGTAACGCGTCGAGCAACGTCGGGCGGAACCGGGAGGCCGCTGCGAACTACGCGAGTTCGCTTGAAGTCGAGCCCGATAGCCTTGGCGTGTTATGCAACTACGCCAGCGCGTTGATGCATATCGACCGTTACGACGATGCATGGCAAGCCTGTCAGCATGCGCTGACGGTCGATCCGGACTATCTGCCGGCGTGGTTCGCGCGTGGCCGCGTGCTGCTCGAAACGCATCGCTATGACGAGTCACTGGAGGATTTTGCCCGGGTACTGGCAACTGCTCCGCGCGATAAATTCGCGCATTTTCATCGCGGCAATGCACTGCGTGCGCTGCGCCGCCACGAAGAGGCGAAAGAAGCCTATGCGCAGGCGATCGAGATCGATCCGGACTATGTGCTGGCGCACTGCCTGCGCGCGTTTCTGTGCCTGTCGATCGGTGACTTTGAAGCGGGCTGGGCCGAATACGAATGGCGTTGGCGCGACGCGCAACTCGACACGAGCCGGCGTGAATTTGCGCAGCCGAGATGGACGAGAGAGATGCCGCTCGCTGACCGGACGATCCTGTTGTATGCCGAGCAGGGGCTCGGCGACACGCTGCAGTTCTGTCGTTACGTGTCGCTCGTCAAGGCGTTGGGGGCGCGGGTCGTCCTCGAGTCGCCCACGGAACTCAAAGCCTTGCTGGAGAGCCTGGATGGCGTGGATGTGCTCGTCGAACGCGGCGCGCCGCTGCCGCCGTTCGATCTGCATTGCCCGCTCCTGAGTCTGCCGCTCGAATTTCAGACCCACATTCCGACGATTCCATCGGACGTGCCCTATCTGCAGGCGGATCCGGTGCGTGTCGAGCGCTGGAGAGAGCGGCTTGGACCGTCCGCGCGCCCGCGAGTCGGCCTCGTGTGGTCGGGCAATCCGAAGCATCTGAACGACCGCAACCGGTCGATGGCGCTGACCGACCTGTTGCCGCTACTGGACGATGCGTACGAGTGGGTGAGCCTGCAGAAAGTGATTCGCGACGAGGACCAGGCCGCGCTTGCGTCGAGTCCTATCCGATCCGTCGGCGAACATCTCGCGGATTTCGCCGACACCGCTGCGCTTACCCAGTTGATGGATTGTGTCGTGAGCGTCGATACGTCCGCGGCGCATCTGGCAGGCGCGCTGGGCCGTCCGCTCGTTGTGATGCTGCCGCACACGCCCGACTTCAGATGGCTGCTCGAGCGCGAAGATAGCCCGTGGTACCCGACGGCAAGACTGTGCCGCCAACCGGAAGCCGGAAAGTGGGCGCCGGTCGTCGAACAGATCAAGGCGGCACTGCCGCTGATCGTGCAGGGAGCCGTGCGATGAACCGCCACCAGGGGATCCGGCAGCAGCCGGCTCAGGCGCTCGAGCAAGGCACGGGAGCAGGCACGAACGCAAGCGCCTTGCGCGCGGCGATCGACGATGCGCTGCGAAATGCCCGTGGGCTGCTGGAGAGGAAAGACCTCGCCGGCGCGCAGCGTCTCTACGAGGGCGTCCTGGTCATGACGCCCGACAGTGTCGAGGCGCTGCATCTGCTTGGGCTTGTCCATCTTCGCCAGGGCGACGCCGTTCGTGCGGAACCGCTGATTGCCCGCTCGATGCAACTCGGGTTGCGCCAGCCCTGGAATCTCGCCAATCATGGGGCGGCGCTTACCGGCGTGGGCCGCCATCGGGAAGCGCTTGCCGTGCTCGACGAAGCGCTGAGGCTCGATCCGGCGCATGCGGCGGCCAACACCGCACGCGGCGATGCGCTGCTGGCGCTCGCACTGCCGGATGACGCATTGATTGCCTACGAGCGCGCACTCGAACGGGAGCCCGGCCTTGCGGCGGCGTGGAGCAAGCGCGGTGAAGCGCTGCGAGTACTGGGCCGGCCGGCTGATGCGCTGATCAGTTTCGATCGCGCGTTGCGGATCGATTCGAACGATCCGGCGACGTACGTCGAACGCGGCCATGCGTTGCGAGCGCTACCCCGGTATGAAGAGGCATTGCATTGTTATCGGCTGGCCATGGTCATTCGCGGCAAGACGCCGGAGCTCGTGTTCTGGTGCGGCGTGGTATTGACCGAATTAGGCCGCATCGCCGAGGCGCTGGCCTGGCTGGACGAAGGGCTGGTCATGGCGCCGGGCGACGACCAGTTGCTGTATGCGAGTTGTGTGGCGCTCGATCTGCTGCATGAGCGTGACGAACTGCTGCGGCGCTGCGACCGCTTGCTCGCGCGCAATCGGGACAACGTGGCGGCATGGGTCGGGCGTGGCAATGCGTTGCTCGGACTGGACCGGCACGTTGAAGCATCCGGGGCCTACGCTGAAGCACTTGCGCGTATGCCGGAGCATATCGATGCGCTGCGTAATCGCGCTGCGGCGCTAAGGGCGCTGGGAGATATGGAAGCGGCGATCGAGCACTATGATCGCGCGCTCTCGATTACCGGCGCGCACGCCGAACTCCTGTACAACCGCGCCCTTGCGCTTCAGCAGTTGGGACGCTTCGACGAGGCACTCGCGAGCCATGCCGCGGCATCTCAGGCGCCCGCGGAAAGTGCGCCAGGTCTGTTTACACGCGCCGTGGCATTGCAGCAGCTTGGCAAGCACGAGGCCGCGCTCGAAGACTTCCTGCTCGCTTGCGAACACGATCCTCATCACGGCGGGGCGCGGCGGTCGGAGGCGTTTTGCCGTCTGCTGATGGGAGATTTCGAGGCCGGCTGGACGCAGCACGAAACGCGCTGGCAGGCGTCCGACGTGCTGTTGCGCCGCCGTCATGCCGACCGGCCTCTATGGCTGGGTGCCGAGTCTGTCGCGGGAAAGACGGTGATGCTGCACGCCGAACAGGGATTCGGCGACACGTTGCAGTTTTGCCGTTATGCGAGCCTCGTGGAACAGAAGGGGGCGACAGTCATTCTGGAAGTGCCGTCCGCGCTCGCGGAGCTGCTCGGTTCGTTGCGCGGCGTAAGCCGCATCGTCACCGAAGCCGACGCTACGCCTGCATTCGATCTGCAATGTCCGTTGATGAGTCTGCCGCTTGCCTTGCGCACCACGCTCGACACGATTCCCGCTGAGATTCCCTATCTGCGGGCGGATGCGGTGCGCCGCGAAGCATGGGTGCGGCGTCTCGATGCCGCGGCTTCGCCGAAACGGCTGAAGATCGGTCTCGCGTGGGCCGGCAATCCGCGGCACAACAACGACGAAAACCGCTCGCTGCCGTTCGGTGCGCTCGCGCCGCTTCTTACCTGCGATGCGACGTTCGTGAGTCTGCAGCCGCAGGTGAGGCCGCGCGATGCAGAGGCATTTGCGGCAAGCGGCATGTTGAGCTTTGGCGATGCGCTCGCGAACTACGCGGATACCGCCGCGCTTGTCGAGGCGCTCGATCTGGTGATTTCGGTGGATACGTCGGTGGCGCATCTGGCCGGCGCCGTCGGACGGCCGGTCTGGGTTCTTTTGCCGCGCGTGCCCGACTGGCGCTGGCTGCTCGAGCGCGAGGACAGTCCGTGGTATCCGGACGCAAAGCTTTTCAGGCAGGCAAGGCCGGGCGACTGGCCTGCCGTGATCGGGCACGTCAGGGAGGCGCTGGTTGGGCTGCTGCAGACCGTCGGCGACCCGGCTTGACCATGCTCATATGACAAAAGGTACGGACCTTTTGAGGCGGCATGGTGGTCCGTAACACCCGCCATCTCGTTGCCATGCGGGCTGCGTATTTTCTACTGATTCTGGTTGCCTGCCACAGGCAATCGACATTCAAGGCTGTGCGTTGGCGTCGGATTCGACGCGATCGATTCAGCCGTCAAATTCTTTGAGTTCGGGGTAGAGAATGGCAGCACGCGCACGCATAGTACGACAACAGGACCTCCATCGTTCGCGGTTTGTCCCGGGATCGGATCTGCGACCGCTTTACCGGGCGATTGCGCTGATGCTCGCCGCAGGCGTGACGGCACACGCGCATGCCGGCGGCATCGTGAATCTGGGTCAGGTCGGTGCGCGCGTGGCGGCGGGTAGCGGCGGAAGCTATGGCGGTTCGGGTACCGCCAACCTGGGCGTCTCGCCGCAGCAGGCGCTGCAGGCAAGCCAGCCGTCGATCCAGAACCTGGGACGCGCGGCGCAAGGCATCGCCGCACAGATCGCCGCGCAGCAGGCCGCTGCGGCCGCTGCGACCGCGTCGAATGTGCCGAACGGCCTGACGCCGGGCGGGCTGCAGGTGGCGCCGGGGCTGAGTTTCGATTCGAAGGGCGCGCCGACGGCGGCAACCGCCAATACGAACAACGCGGTGCTCTGGTACAACGCGAACGCACCGACGCAGAGCGTCGACAGCAGCGGTCACGTGAACGTCGACATCACGCAGACCGGGCAGAACGCGATCCTGACCTGGCAGACGATGAACGTCGGCAAACAGACCACGCTCAATTTCGACCAGTCGGCGGGCACGCAAACAAACGGCGCGAACAACTGGGCGGTGCTCAACCGTATCAACGATCCGAGCGGTGCGCCGAGCCAGATTCTGGGTAGTGTCAAGGCGCAAGGCGCGGTGTACGTGATCAACCGCAACGGGATTCTGTTCGGTGCGGGGTCGCAGGTGAATGTGCATGCGCTGGTGGCGTCGTCGCTCGATCTGCTGAACATGAACGACTACAACCAGGCACTGGTCAATGGCAACCCGGTGGTCGTCGGCAACCTCGCGCAGGATGTCGCCGGCATCGTGGCGAGCAACCAGCAGTTCCTGAGTCTGCCGGCCGGAACGACTGGTGGGCTGGCGTACCAGGAATCGGGTAGTTCGAGCGGTGTGCAGGGAAATAGCCTGATTCCAAACGAGGTGCTGGGGCTTGGCAATCAGGTCGCGTTGAGTTCGGCGAGCCAGTATCAGGGCTGGGGCGACATCACGATCGCGCCGGGTGCGTCGATCACGACGCAGAAGAACGGCACGGCCAGTGACGGCGGCTTCGTACTGGTGGCTGCGCCGAATGTGACCAATGGCGGGAACATCACCGCCACTGATGGTCAGGTGGTGCTGGCAGCGGGCGTGGGTGTCAGTCTCAAACCCAATCAAAAAGGGGCAACGGCCTATCCGCAGGTGCTGCTGCCCGAACTGAGCGGGCAGATTGTCACGACCGGCCAGAATGGCGCGACGATCGACCTGACGCCGGCCGGCACGCTGACCAATACCGGCATCATTCAGGCCGCGCGCGGCAACGTGAATCTGCTGGGCAGTCAGGTGGCGCAAAATGGTGTAGTGGGTGTAACCACGAGCGTGAACACGCCAGGCACCATCACGATCTCGACGGTCGACGAGTACAGTTCGAACAATCCGTCAGGCAACAAGTACCTGGGTCTTTCACAGGTGACAGGCAACGACGCGAACACCACGCACCGTGCCGGTCTGCTGAGCTTCGGTCCCGGCTCCGTGACGACCGTCATGCCGGATACGGACGGCCAGACTGCGACTTCCGCGCCAGGTACGATCTTCACCCCCGGCAGTATCTCGATGACGGCGGGTTCGGTGTGGTTCGAGGGTGGTTCGCTGATCGAGGCGCCGGGCTCGAGCGTATCCGTTGTCGCACTCACGCCGTCCGCCTTGAGCAGTCCGACACCTCCGGGGCAAACGGCGGTTCCCGGCCGTATCTACCTGGACGACGGCGCGACGATCGACGTGTCGGGTCTCGCGAACGTCGAGTTGCCGGTTGCCGATACGCTGGTCACGATTCCCCGCATCGGCCAGAACGAACTGGCCGATTCGCCGCTGCTGCGCAATGGTTTTCTTTTCGGCCTGAAGAACGTGGTGGTCGACAGCACGCTGTCGGGCACCAATGCCGACGGCTTGCAGTGGGTTGGCAGTCCGATCCTGAATCTGGCCGGCTATGTCAGCCTGATTCCGCGCACGGTAGACCAGTTGCTGACCAATGGCGGCACGATCACGCTATCGGGCAACCAGGTGATGACGGCGGCCGGTTCGTCGATGAACCTGAACGGCGGGTACGTGCATTACGACGGCGGCGTGGTGAACACGACCCGCCTGATCGACGCAAACGGCGTGATTGTGCCGATCGGTCAGGCGAGCCCGAACGATACGTACGTCGGGATCGCCGGGCAATTCACCGAGAGCCATCCGCGCTGGGGCATCACGAAGACCTGGTACAACGCGCTTGCCACAGGGGGCGTATATCAGCCGGACTACATTGTGGGCGGCAATGCGGGAACGCTCGACCTCTACGCGACGCAGGCGCTGGTGCTTAACGGCGACATCACCGCGCAGGCGTTCGGCGGCTCGAAACAGGTGCAGGGCAATAGCCTGCCGACAGGGGGTACGTTCAATCTCGGCGCCGATCCGGCTCTGGGCAGCAGTGCGCTCGTCGACCTGACCCAACCGAACAACCTGTCGTTCAACGGACAGACCGGTACGGTGATCCTGCAGGACGACGCACCGCAACTCACTGACCTTGCGCCAGGTTTTTCTGCCACTACGCCGATCAATGCAGCCGCACTGAGCGCGTTGTCCAGCACCGATCCGAACAACGTGCTGGCAACGACGGTAGTGCCGGTCGACGTATTGAACTCGGGTGGCTTCGCGAAGCTGAACGTCACGGAGGACACTGGGTCCGGCAAAGGCGTCGTCGTGGCGCAGGGTACGCAATTGCAGATGCAGCCTGGCGGTTCGATCACGTTCAAAACACTGGGAGCAGGCGACAGTATCCTGGGTGGGCTGAGCGCGCCGGCGGGCACGATCGCGATCACGGCTGGCGGCAATATCGTCGTCGGAGCCGGCGGCTCACTGAGTGTTGCGGGCCAATGGGTCAACAACGACACTCAGGCGGCAGCGGGCACCACGCCGGGCAACAGCCAGTACATCAACGGCGGCAGCATTACGCTAGCGACGGTACCCAGCAGTGCGAACGGGTCGAGTCATAACGACACGACCGGTTCGATCATCCTGCAACCGGGCAGCCTGATCGATGTATCCAGCGGTGGTGAGATGCTGCCGAATGGGCAGTTGCTGATGCAGAACGGCATTCCCGCCGGGCTTGGCGGCAATCTGTCGTTGTTGACGTATTCCGCCGGGGCGTCCTCGCAATACGGCGGCGATCCGAGCGCGCCCATCCTGCCGTCCAGCCAGCCGCAAGCGGGCAGGATAGAGTTGGGCGGCACCATCGACAGCGCTGGTTTTTCGGGCGGCGGCACGCTGACACTGCAGGCGCTGGGGTTCCAGATTGGCGGCGATCCGGCGCAGGCAGCGGCCTGGGATACGGTGCTGCCTGAGGATTTTTTTGCGCAGCAGGGTTTCGGCAGGTACGTACTGAACGCACTGTACGATGCGTCGGTCGCGCCGGGTGCGACCGTACGCCTGACCCAGCAGAACCTGATGCCGGACGCGCAAACGCTGCAGCAGATCGCGACGGGCGCAAGCCTGTCGTCGGGCGGTGTGACCACCGGCACGCTAGACGCCTACCATCGCCAGGCCACGAGCCTCGTGATGACAGCAGGCGGGGATCTGGTCTGGAAAGACAACGTCGGGAACACGGCTGCCTTTGCTGGCGTAACCAATACGATCACGGTTGGCCAGGGCGCGTCGATCGTCGGCGATGCGGGCGCGAGCATTGGACTGGGTTCGCCCGCGCAGGTGACAGTGCTGGGTTCGCTGATCGCGCTAGGCGGCTCGATCTCGCTGAATGCGGTTAGCGGTGGGCCCTATCTGCTAAGCGGACAGAACAGCGGGACTACGTTCACCAGCCCGAGCAAGTCGGTGTGGCTGGGCGCGGATGCCGTGCTCGACGTGTCCGGCGTGGCGCTGACCAACCCGCTGGCGACACCGGTGAAGAGCGGATTGACGACCTTCACGCCGAACACGGGCAAGGTGCTGCCCGGCGGCTCGGTCACGATCGTGGGCGATGCAGGTTACGTAGTCGCGCAGGCAGGGTCGCTGATCAACGCGTCAGGCGCATCGGCGAGCTTCGATCAGTTGCAGGCGAACGGCACTTATGCGTCGCAGCCGGTGTGGAGCGACGCGGGCTCGATCACGCTGGCCGCCGCCAGTGGACTGTACTTCGACGGCACGTTGCAGGCACAGCCCGGCGCCAGCCAGGCGCAGGGCGGGACGCTGTCGATCCTGCCCGAACGATCGAACCAGCAGGGTGCGAGCGCGCTTGTCATTCAGCAAAGCGGCAATCTGGTGCCGGCAGGTCTTGCGCCGGGCCAGAGCTTTGTCAATGCGGTCGGCTCGCCCACTGGGGTGCTGCAGTTCGCGGCCGACCGTCTGAACGGGTCCGGTATCTCGACACTGGTGCTGGGCAGTCAGGGTACCGCCAGCACGCCAAGCCTGGGGACGGTGCCGGTCGTTTTCTCCGGCAACGTCGACCTGAACCTGGGCCGGGCCGTCATCGTCAATGCGGGCCAGGTTGTCGCGCTGGGCAGCGGGCAGCTCGCCAGTCTGTTGCCGACGGTCGATCCTGTTACCGGACAATGGCTGCCGCCGCAGCAGGCCAGCCTGTCGTCGTTGCTGGCATCGCAGCCTGCGGCGACCACAACGGGTACGGATGTGACCATCAACGCCCCCTATGTGGCATTGGTCGGCCCTCTGTTCACGCCTCAATCCACCGACATGGTGCCGGTGCGTGCGGCTGCGGATGGCACGCTGAACGTACGCGCGTCGTTCATCGATATCGAGAATCAGGTTCAACTGAACAATTTCGCCCAGGCGAATTTCACCAGCAGCGGTGATATCCGGCTCAGTTCGACGAACGGAGTGCCAGCGGGCACAGGAGCGTTGATTGCGGGCGAACTGTACACGCCAGGCAACCTGACCTTCCGGGCGGCGGACCTGTATCCCGCGACGGGCAGCACCTTCGTCCTCGACGCGGTTGGGCCCACGGATCCGGTAACGGGCAAGCCCACGCCGACGACGATCACCTTCGAATCGAACGGCGCCTCCGGTGTGCCGTTGTCGGCGGGCGGCACGCTGCTTGTCGACGCGACCAATATCGTGCAGGGCGGCACGGTCCGCGCACCGTCGGGCACACTCGTGTTCGGCGTGGGCGACCCGACGAACAGTGCGACGTTGACCCAGTTCAATAACCTGCCGCTCGTGGCAACAGACTCGGTCGCCCTGGCCAGTGGCAGCGTCACTTCGGTGTCGAACGGTAACGCCACGATTCCCTACGGCACGACGGTCGACGGCGTCGAGTGGCAGTTCAACCCGGTGGCCGGCACCACGTCGCCGGACCTGACAGCGCCGCCGGCGAAGTTCGTCGGCGTGAACGGCAGCAGCGTATCGCTCAATCCGGGTGCGACGATCGACCTGTCGGGCGGCGGCAATCTGCAGGCGGCCGAATGGGTGGCCGGTACCGGCGGCAGTCGTGACGTGCTGTCGCAATACAACGTAAGCTACGCGTCGAGCGCGAGCGGTGTCGCCATTCCGGTGAACGCCAATGCCGGCAATGTCTACGCGATCGTGCCGGGCGCGCAGTCGCCGGTAGCAGCATACGATCCGGTACTCGCGCAAACGCTGCAGCCGTCGACCAATGCGAACGGCACGGTGAGCACCACCACGCTGAGCGACGGCGTCGGCCAGGCGTCGCTCAACGGTGCGGTTGGGCAGGCGGTGTACCTGTCCGGTGTGCCCGGATTGGCCGCAGGCGTCTATACGCTGCTGCCGGGCAAATATGCGACGCTGCCCGGCGCCTATCGCGTGACAGTGTCGAGCGCCACGGGTGCGGTCGCGCCAGGCGCGAGCCAGGTGCAGCCCGACGGTACCGTGGTCACGGCCGGTTACTTTACCGACGCACTCAGCGGCAGCCGCAGCGCGACGCCGACGTTGTTCAACGTGCAATCCGGCGCGGTCTGGCAGCAGTACTCGCAGTACACGCTGACGGGCGCCAATACCTTCTTCCCGACCCTGGCCGCGGGCAAGGGCAACGTCACGCCGCCGCTGCCCATCGACGGCGGGCAACTGGTGCTGGCGGCGACGCAGGCGCTCACGCTCGGCGCGACGCTAAATACGGCTGCCGCTACCGGTGGCGCCCCCGCCGAGGTCGACATCGCGTCGCAGGATATCCAGATCACCGGCAATGGCCAGGCCGCGCTGGCCGGCTATCTGCAGATCGGCGCCGATGCGCTCGATTCGCTCAACGCCGGCAGCCTGCTGATCGGCGGCACACGTAGTGCCACGACAGCCGGTATCACGATCAATCCGATCGCGAATAGCGTGGTCGTTTCCAACAGTGCCGGCAGCGCGCTCAGCGGTCCGGAGATCATGCTGGTCACGAAGACGGATTCGACGGGAACCGATCCGAACGCGGTCAACGGTTTGCGGGTCGATGCGGGCAGTGCGATTACGGCAACCGGCAGCTACCCCGCGTCGAAGGATCTGCCGATCGCGATCACGGGCGACGGCGCGCTGCTGCGCGTGTCGGACGGTGCGATGACGACGCTCACGCGCAGCGGGGCAACCGGAACCGGCCTCCTGACAGTGGGTGCGGGTGCAACGCTCACGGGTGGTCAGGCGCTCACGCTCGATTCATCGGGCGACCTGAAGGTGGATCCGAGCGCGGTGTTGTCGGCGAAGGCGATCACGGCGGACGGCTCGGCGATCACGTTCACGAACGAAACGAGTGCGGCCGCCGCGGGTCTGCCGGGCTTCGTACTGGATCCGGCCGGACTCGCGCAACTCGCGAACGCGCAACAGGTGATCCTGCGCAGTAGCGGGGCGATCAATTTCGTCGGCGACGTGAACGCGTCGTTCGGCAACAGCGTGGACCTGAGCGCGGGCACCTTCACGGGTAACGGTGGCGCGGTGACACTGAACGCGCAACAGATCGCGTTCACGAACGAGACCGGTGCGCCGGCCCCGGTGGGCACCGCCGGGTCTGGCACGCTGACGGTCAACGCGAAGGAGATCGACTTCGGCACCGGCAGCAAGACGGCGAGCGGCTTCGGCGCGGTGACGATGAATGCGACGGGCGGCATTGTCGGGCAGGGTACCGGCACGTTCGACTTCGGCGCACTGCCGGTGACGCTCAGTGCGCCGGTGTTCCTGGCCGATACGAGTTCGGCTTCCACCGTGAAGACGACTGGCGCGCTGAGTCTCAACAACGCAGCGGGCACGGCGCTGACGATTACGCCGGTGGGCGGCGCGTGGAGTTTTATCGGCGGCACGATTAACGACAACGCGACGCTCGCGGCGCCCGCGGGCAATGTGAGCCTCGAAGCGACGACCGGCAACCTGACGGTCGGCAGCGGCGCGAAGCTGAGTTCGGCGGGCGTGTCGAAGCAGTTCTTCGACGTGACGGAGTACGCACCGGCCGGTGCGATTACGCTCACTGCCGATACCGGCACCGTGGATGTGCAGATGGGTTCGACACTGGACTTCTCGGGCGCGAGCGGCGGCGGGGCGGCAGGTAGTCTGACGCTGTCGGCGCCGGATCAGGTGGTGAACCTGAACGGTACGCTCAAGGGCGGCGCGGCGACGGGTTACGCAGGCGGGTCGTTGTCGTTGAACACGGGCGGCGCTGCCAACCTCGACAGTCTGGCGAGCACGCTTGCTTCAAGCGGCGTGAATCAGTCGATCGCGATCCAGACGAAAGCGGGCAACCTGACGCTGTCGCCGGGCAACACGCTGACCGCGCACGCGGTGTCGCTGACCGCGGACGGCGGCGCAGGTGGGCAGGATCCGAACAACGGCAACGTGCAGATTCTCGGCACGATCAATGCGGCGGGTGTCGCCGGCGGGCAGATCGGCCTGTATGGAAAGAGCGGCGTGGATGTGGAAGGCTCGCTCATTGCAACCGGTTCGAGCGCGACCCAGCGCGGCGGCACGGTGGTTATCGACACAACGGGAACGCCGGGCAGCACGGTGACGGTGAATCCGACTTATGGCTACGAGAATATTTCGGCGGCAAACTCGGGCGTGATCACGCTCGGCAATAACGCGGTGATCGATGTATCGGGCGGTACGGCGGGTGGTCTGTCGGGGGGCACGGTGAGCTTTCGGGCACCGCTGCTGGATAACGGCGGTGTGAACGTGACGCTCGCGCCCGGCGCGCAGATCAAGGGCGCGCGCAGCGTCAATCTGGAAGCGTACGCGGTGTGGAGCACCACTGATCCGAGTACCGGCGCGCAGCATTTCGACGGCATTGTCGATCCGGCGGGATGGTATGGCGATAGCGTCGCAGGTGCGGGGCAGCCAGGGATGGTGGCGGGTACGTGGACGGACCAGAAGGGCAACGCGTTGGCCAATCCGACGGCGGATCAGTTTGCCACCTATCTGGCGAACGACTTCTTTGCACCGACGGCGGTCAATGCGGATCATCAGGGCTTCTATGGATATGCGCTGAACAGCGACGGTACGGTTGCCGGTCCTGGCACGCTGATGAACTTCGTCGAGAATGGGGTGGCCGGCGTCGCTGCCCAGTTCGCGACGACGAACATAGCGAACTTCCACGTGGTGCCAGGCGTCGAGCTGGACAATCCGAGCACGGCGATCAACAACGGCAATATCTCGATCCTGACGAACTGGAATCTGGGCGCGGGCACGTCGCCGACGGATCTGGCATTCCGGTTTAACGGGCAGGCGCCCGTCATCACGTTCCGGGCCGAGAACAACGTCCAGGTCAAGGCAAGCTTGACCGATGGCTTCTTCCAGATTGCGAATCCGTTGGGTGGTGGTGGGACGATTCCTGTACCGCCGCTGTCGACATTTAGCGCGGCGCAGACGATCTACACCACGCCAGCGGGGCAGTTCGCAAGTTACGGGTACGGGATCTCTTACTTTGGCAGTCAAGGATCTGGAGCCAACCACAATCTGGTTTTTGGGCCGGGACAACCAACTGGTGGGACGCCTGACGAAATAGCGGAGTATTACGCGTTGTATGCCGCGTATGCAAGTTATCTGGCTGAGCCCGCGACCACGCTAACTTCCACGCTCGGATGGAATGCTGCGAGTTTCGACACTATCGACGTCATTAGCACTTTGCGGAGCAGCGCCCAAGTGCAGGTGGGGCAGCCTGCCGCGCCGGTTGCCCCCTCCGCTTCAGAGCAGGCTGTCAACCCTGGATCGTATCTGATCTATCTGAACCAGTACAAAACGTATCTTTTGCAGGCCGCTCAGTTCGATGTGAAGAGCCATACCCAACCTTTGGTGGACACGGTCGTACCGCCGGCTGTTCAGCCGGTCGCGGTGATCACGACGGCGACGATCAGCGTGCCGGCCGAGACCGATAACACGCCTTCGCCTGTCGCCACTGCAGCGAATCCCATTCCGCTTCTTTCCGCATCATTGGCCGGCGGCGCGAGTAGTTCGTTCCGGGTGGTGGCGGGTGCCGATCTGAACAGCACGAATCCGCTAGCCTTGCAAGCGGCACCGGCCTCAGTAGGCACGTCGGATAACGCAAGCGTGATCTTCGGCGGCTACTTTGCCTATGTGGACGCTAACGGGCGCGCGCTGCTCTCGCCGACGATGATTCGCACCGGCACCGGCTCCATTGATGTGGCGGCGGCGAACGGAATTGCATTGTTTGATGCAAGTACAACGCCGAAGAACGATCCGGGTGTGATGGTCGTCCCTGGCGTCATTTACACGGCAGGTGCGCCGTCAGCGACAGCGCCTGCAGTTGGCAGCAATGTCGAGGTCCTGCAGGCAGGGACCGGCAATCCGGATATCCTGGTTACGCCGAGTGTGAACCCTGATTCCGCCGGGGACATCTCGATTCGCGCACAGGGCGACATTACGGGCGTTGAATACACAACAGATGCGACGGGTGCCGTGACGGGACAGGCCGGCAACAGCATCAGCCAGTTCTGGTGGCAATGGATGGAGATTGGCAACCCGATAGGGCTGGTGGGCGCAAGCAATCCGAAATCGCAGATCGTTCAGACGTCGATCAATTTTGGCGCATTTGACCAGGGCGTCATGAGCGTAGGGGGGAACGTTTCCGTGCTGGCGGGCGGGAATATCTCCGACCTGGCCGTGTCGTTGCCGACTACCTGGTATCTGACTGGAGCGAACACAGATAACCCGACAGTCAATACGGTCGGCGGCGGCAATCTGACGGTGCGCGCGGGCGGCGACATCCTGAGCGGCGATTACTTTGTCGCGAAAGGGACGGGAGCGATCACTGCAGGCGGGAAGATCGGAGCGGATCTCGCTGTCCCGCCGCAGGCCCCCGGACAGCCGCTGGTTGCAGAAGTGGCCACGTTGCTGGCGACACAGGATGGCGTGCTGAACGTCAATGCGCGTCAGGGGGCAAACATCGGAGGCGTGTTCGATCCGTCATACGTGCAAAGCGGTACGTTGCTGTTTGGCTATGGGCAGTACGCGGACGCGCAGGGATACTCTCCGACATCCTCAGTAAGCGTCTTGTCGACGACCGGCGATGTGATTATGAGCTCGTTGAACAGGATCGATCTGATTGATGGTGGTGTTAGCAGCACGACGCCGGGATTGAACGATATGTCGTTCGTCTTGCCGGCGACCGTGAATCTGGCAGCGTTCAGCGGCGGCATTACAGTGGCATCGAGCGGCGAACTGTACCCGTCGGCTTCCGGAAACCTGAATCTGATAGCGGATCAATCGATCAATTTCTCCAGTCTCAATGGATTAGCCTCAAGTGCGACGTCTGGCTCACGTCCAGTATTCGGTATGCTCGATGTGGATCCGTCATTGATGCCATCACCGACGAATCCTCACGCCAATATTCCCCTTCTGACTGAAACGACTTTGGGTGCGCATGCCGCTAACGCACTCCATGCCGACGATACCGTGCCTGCGCATGTCTACAGCCTGAACGGCAGCATCGTCGACGGGATTCTCGAAACGGCTGGTAGCAATGCCGGGTTCTACGACAAGCTGATTCCGCTCGTCGTCGATAAGTCCGCACTGATTCAGGCTGGACAGGACATCGTGAACCTGGCGTTCCAGGGGCAGAACCTGCGTAGCGCGGATATCACCCGCATCGTTGCGGGCCGCGATATTTACGACACACCAGTTCCAAACAACGGCGGCGGGGCAATACCGGCACTGGTACTCGGTGGTCCTGGTACTTTCAATGTCGAGGCTGGAAGGAATATCGGTCCGCTTACGAGTCAGGCACAGTTATACGCGGCTTTGGGCTCTGGCTATCCAGGTACCGCGATCACCGGCATTGACGCGGTGGGTAACGCCAACAATCCGAACCTGCCGCACGAGAGCGCGAACGTCAATGTGCTGTTCGGAGTGGGGCCGGGCGTCGACAATGCTGCGTTCATCTCGACCTACATTGACCCGGTCAGCACGGTGGCGGGCATTCCCAGCGCGACCTCGGCGCTGATCGCGTTCATGGAGCAGTACGACGCAGGGCAAGGTGTCGATACGGGACTTGCAGCAGACAAGGCCGCGGCGCAGAAGAAGGTCGGCACACTGACGTCTGACGAAGCATGGAAGCAGTTTCAGGCGCTACCAGTCTATGTGCAGCAACTGTTCGCCGAACAGGTGCTGTTCAGTGTGCTCAATACGGTCGGCCTTGACTACAACAATCAGGCGAGCCCGTACTACCAGCAGTACGCACGTGGTTACCAGGCGATCAATACGCTGTTTCCGGCTTCGCTGGGTTACACGGCCAACAGTCTGGGTGGTGGGGTGAACGGCGCGAACAAACTGGTCGATACCGGCAACCTTGATATCCGCAGCACGACGATCCAGACGCAGCAGGGTGGGAACGTGACGATCCTGGGGCCGGGCGGGCAGGCGTTGGTGGGCAGTACCTCGGCGCCGCCTGCGATCGTGAACGGCAATGGCCAGGTCGTGGCTGGCCCCGGCACGCAGGGTATCCTGACGCTGGAGCAGGGTGACATCAATGTCTTCACCGACCAGAGCGTGCTGCTCGCGCAGAGCCGGATATTCACCGAGCAGGGCGGCAACATCACGATGTGGAGTTCGAACGGCGACATCAACGCCGGCAAGGGAGCGAAGTCGTCAGCCGACACGCCTGCGCCGAACTATGTGTGTGATGCGAACCACTACTGTACGTTGGATGTGCGTGGCGAGGTGACGGGGGCAGGTATTGCAACGCTGCAGACAGTGCCGGGTGCGCCAGCGGGCAACGCGAACCTGATCGCGCCGCGTGGCACGGTGGATGCGGGCGACGCGGGTATTCGCGTGTCGGGTAACCTGAACGTGGCGGCACTTCATGTGGCGAACGTCGACAACATCCAGGTGCAGGGGACATCGACGGGCATCCCGGTGGTTCAGGCAGTCAATACGGGCGCGCTGACGGCGGCTAGCTCGGCTGCATCGGCAGCCAGCCAGATGGCGCAGGATCTTGCGAAGAACAATGCGTCGGGTGTCGGCCCCAGACGGTGGACCATTACCGTACAGGTAGAGGGTTTTGGGGACGCCGGAGATGACGGTACGAAAAAGCACAAGCGGGGGGGGCAGGTCAGCTACGATTCGTCTAGTGCGGTATCGATTCTCGGCTTCGGTCCGGTTGGGGCTGCTCAGCGGTCTGCATTGAGCCCGGAAGAACGCGCGCGATTGGGCAAGATCTGAAAGGGGCGTAGAGGTCGTCAGTTTGACTGACGGATTGCGCATCGGAGTTTCGTTTGTCTGTTGGCTTCAGGAAACGTTACGCGACGAAGGCGCTGTGGCCTTGGAGGTTCAAGGCCACAGTTCGAAGATGAACAGCTAAAGTCCCAGTTTGCCAGACCACTTAGCGACCGGTGACCGTCCCAGTACAAACGCTTGTGTTGCCGATGTCAAGATTGAACCCGTTGGCATTGCTCAGGAAACTGTTCGAAATTTCCGTCTGGTAGCTAGACGGTACGGTATCGAAGCCATTGCCGTGAACGATCGAAGCGAAGCTGGCGTTGGTGTAGTGGTCGTTCAGGAAATTATGCACGGCCGTAGTGACAGCGGGATCGGCGTAGCACTGGCTCAGGATGATCTGGCTAGTACCGGATACCGGATAACCCGATGCGGGGTTGCTGAGGCTCCTGTAAGCCGCGCCAGAGGTTAGTGCCCAGTTCGCCGGATTGGAGGCGGTAAGTTTTGTGGGGGGAACCCTGACATTGCCCAGCGCCGTTGTCGCGCTCGTGTACGTCGGCGCGTAGTACACGAGGTTATTCGCGTTGACGAGGCTGGCCACTGCGAGTTGCAGTGCACCCGTCGGCGTCACGACCGTACTCGACGGCGCAAGGAACGTGTTGGTCCAGTTGGGACCGAGATAGGCAACAGCCGCCGTGCCGGCGGACGAAAGGGACGTCAACGCGTTGCGGACGCCACCGCTGCCAGAGGCTGGGGCGAAATTCGACGGTACGCCGCTCGGGAACGATGCGGTAAAGGTCATCGAGTCGACGAACGTGACACCCGTAGCGGTGCTGGCGGTCGAACACACGGCAGCCAGGTGGCGTGTCAGGAGTTCAGTCTCTCCGCTACCTTCTTGAGGGTAGACCACGGTGATCGGAATGTTGAACGTCGTGTACGCCGAGCTTGTTTCCGGATTGATTACCTGGTACCAGTATGTGAGCTTACCCGAAAAGATACCGCACAGGTCGTTGTCGTTCAGCGCGATGCTGTGTGTCTGACCCGGCGTCGTTTGCGGCGTGGTCGTGCTGGTCACGGCCGGGCCGTTGACGAGTGCAACAGTGATCGGCGTCACGATGTACGGAATCTGGATCAGCGGACCATTGGTTCGGCCGAGGCCCGCCTGGTAGGCGGTGATCTGCGCGGTGGTCAGTGCGGCGTCGCTGTTGGCGAAGTCGACCGTACCCGTCAACCCACGGCTGAGGAACGTCGGCTGGTTATTCAGGAACGCGTTCTGGCCGGTGCCTGAGCCGACCGAGTAATACGTGAGCGTTCCTTCGCTGGTGCCGAACAGACCGATTTCGGAGTTGACGACAGCGGGATTACCGAGCAACGGGGCGACGAGCGACGAACCGCCGCCCTGTACGAGAGGAGTTGCGGTCGCGACCGCAGCTGTACCCACGCCTGATAGCGCGAGAGCGAGGATCTGACAGATCTTGCGCTTGCTGGATTTCATGAAATTTACCTTTTGAAAAAATAAATGAAGTTTGCGCGTGATAGATGTGAAGTCTCAGGATGCGGCTTCCGGATTACATGGCCGGCGGACGATCGACGACGGTGGCTCAAGTAAAAAAACTGCGCCCCTGGTTGCCCAGGGACGCAGTTCAGATGTACAGCGAAAGTACTATTCCACCGATCGCTTAACGGCCGGTGACGGTTCCCGTACAAACGCTTGTGTTGCCGATGTCCAGGTTGAACGTGCTGGCATTGCTCAGGAAGTCGTTCGAAATCGCCGTCTGGTAGGTGGACGGCACAGTGTCGAAACCATTGCCGTGAACGATCGAAGCGAAGCTGGCGTTTGTGTAGTGGTCGTTCAGGAAATCATGCACAGCCGTCTTGACAGTGGAGGCGGCGTAGCACTGGCTCAAGATGATCTGGCTCGTTCCAGAAACCGGATAGCCCGATGCGGGATTGCCTGCGGCAGGCACCCAATTCGCCGGATTAGATGCTGTAAGTTTGGTCGAGGGAGGCGCGACAGAGCCGAGAGCAGTCGTAGCATTCGCATACGTCGGCGCGTAGTACACAGCGGGGGTCTGGTTCGTGTTGACGAGGCTGGCCACCGCGAGTTGCAGTGCGCCCGTCGGCGTCACGACCGTGCTCGACGGCGCGAGGAACGTGTTCGTGTAGTCCGGGCTCAGATAAGCAACGGCGGCGGTGCCGGCGGACGAGAGGGAAATTAGCGAGGTACGAACGCCACCGCTACCCGAAGCCGCGACGAAATTCGACGGTACGCCGCTCGGGAACGATGCGGTGAAAGTCAGCGAGTCGACGAACGTGACACCCGTAGCGGTGTTGGCGGTCGTACACACGGCGGCCAGGTGGCGGGTCAGCAATTCGGTCGTGCCGCTACCGTCCGAACGGTAGACGACGGAGATCGGCGCGCTCAAGGCATAGGCCGACGTGGTCTCAGGATTGATCACCTGATTCCAGTTCGTGATCTTGCCCGAATAGATACCGCACAGGTCGTTGTCGTTCAGCGCGATGCTGTGTGTCTGACCCGGCGTCGTTTGCGGCGTGGTCGTGCTGGTGACAGTCGGACCGTTGACGAGCGGAACCGTGATCGGTGTGACGATGTACGGAATCTGGATCAGCGGACCATTGGTTGCGCCCAGGCCGCTTTTATAGGCCGTGAGTTGCGAGGCGCTCAGCGCGGCATCGCTGTTGGCGAAGTCAACAGTACCCGTCAGCCCGGGGCTGAGGAACGTCGGCTGGTTACCCAGGAACGCGTTCTGGCCTGCACCCGAGCCAACCGAGTAGTACGTGAACGTGCCTTCGGTGGTACCGAACAGACCGATTTCGGTGCCGGTGAGGCCGGGGTTGCCGATCGTCGGAGCGACGAGCGACGAACCGCCACCTTGCACGAGCGGGCCTGCAGCCATAGCGGCCGATGCGCCGATACCCGAAATAACGAGAGCGAGAACCTGACAAATCTTGCGCTTACTGGATTTCATGAGAATTCCTTGGAACGAAGATAAATGGGAGCCAGCGATTGCAGTCGCGTACTGCGTCGACTGCGTGATCAATTTAGATGGAATTTCACGGGCGGCGTGTGAATTTTTAGTAACGGATGGTACCCAACATTTTGTCGGTTCCAATTCAGCATTGAAACACTGGCAATACCGGCTATCCGAATGCGTCATGCGAATTGCGCAATCGCAAATATTGAGTTGTAGATACCGGAGAGCAAAAGTTGGCGGAGGCAGGAGCGGCCGGGACATCGCGCGCGTCCGTTACCTCCAGAATGCCTGCTCAAGAGACCGTTAGTGCTTCGACGATTCGCGTGGGGCGAATTTCATTTAAGTCAACTTTGCGACAAAAGATCCGTAACACGCTGCCTGATCGTTCAATGTGCGAAGTTCGATGCGAAATGAATAAGACAACGTTTTCATCCAATAAATATTCCCGGAGAGTCACCGCTAAATATCAAAAGATCTCGCCAATGTCATTCGAAATGAAGATTAAATTTTTGTGAAGCGTTTTTAAGCGCGCAACTCCCGTCGGGAAAAGATTTATTCGCAGGAGCGACAAAAATGGTACCCAACATCTGTCACATTTTTGCTCCGGTTCACTGCTTAGTCTTTGCCCGGTAAATCCGCCTGTTGAGAGTTCAGCAGAACAGGACGGACCAGAAAACCATACGCTGACTTGCGGGGTGTGTGTCGAGCAGTCGATGCACGCAGCAGGCGCGTCCGTCTCGGCCCGCCTGTCGTGCCGGCATCGAACCCCAGGTCTATGACACGCACACGCTCCTGCTCCCGGCGTCATCCTGTTGCCTGCACGGTGCTGGCAATCAACCTGCTGTTTGCACAGATGGCCCAGGCCCAGGTCAATCTCAGTTTTTCCAATGTCGACATCGGTCAGGTCGCGAAAGCGATCGGCACCGCAACCGACACGACGATCATTGTCGATCCGCGCGTCAAGGGGCAGCTCAACCTCGTATCGGACAACCCCGTCAGCAAGGAACGGGCGCTGAAGACCCTCGAGGCCGCGTTGCGTATGCAAGGCTTCGCGCTCGTGCGGGATAACGGCATCCTGAAGGTCGTGCCCGAAGCCGATGCGAAACTGCAAGGTGTGCCGACCTACGTGGGCAACACGCCGCAAGCGCGCGGGGATCATGTGATCACCCAGGTTTTCCGGCTGAGAAACGAGTCCGCGACCAACCTGCTGCCCGTGCTCAAGCCGCTCATCAGCCCGAACAACACCATCGCCGCCTATGCGAGCGACAACACGTTGATCGTGACCGACTACGCGGACAACATCCGGCGTATCGCTTCCATCATCGCCGGCGTTGACTCGGGATCCTCGCAAAAGATCGCCGTGGTGCCGCTCAATCACGAGAGCGCCGTCGACCTCGCGCCGGTCGTGCTGAAGATGCTCGACCCGAGCGGCATCGGCAACACCGATGCAACGCTCAAGGTGTCGGTCACGGCTAATCCGCGCATCAATGCATTGCTACTGCGTGCGAGTGACCCTGGCCGGCTCAAAGATGCGAAGGCGCTGATCGCGGAGCTCGATGCGCCCACGCGTGTGCCTGGAAACATGCACGTCGTGCGATTGCAGAATGCGAACGCCCCGGATCTTGCCAAGGTGCTGCGCGGCATGATGGGGCTGGGCAGTGGTGACACCGGCAGTGACTCGGACAAGTCCGGCGCGAAAAGCTTCAACCAGAGCAACGGCGGGACCTCGAGCAAAAGCGGGACCGGGACCAATTCATCGACAGGCACCGCAGGGGTGCCGCCATTGCCTGGCACGACCGACGGCAGCTCGGGCGGCGGCAGCGACGCATCCGGCAGCCAGGGCGGCCTGATCGCCGCCGCGCGCGGCGGCGGCAGCGACTCTACGGGCGGCGGCATGATTCAGGCGGATGCCGCCACCAACTCGCTCGTGATCACCGCACCCGAGCCGCTCTACCAGAATATCCGCAACGTCATCGAACAACTCGACGTGCGCCGCGCGCAGGTCTATCTCGAAGCGATGATCGTGGAGATGAGTGCGACGTCCGCGGCGAACCTGGGTGTGCAGTGGCAGGGCGCGCTGCAGTCCAGCGGCGGCAACAATGTGCTTTACGGCGGCACCAACTTTGCGACGTCGACGAGTCAGGGCATCGTCAACTTGACCGCACAGGGGCAGACGATAAGCCAGAACCTGTCGACGGCGGCGGTGACGACGCTCCTGAACAACGGCATCAACATCGGGCTGATTCACAACTTCGGCAAGTTCTTCGGGCTCGGCGCGCTCGTGCAGGCATTGGCAACGGTCAGCAATGCGTCGATCCTGTCGTCGCCCAACCTCATCACGCTCGACAATGAGGAGGCGCGGATCGTGGTGGGCTCGAACGTGCCGGTGCAGACCGGTTCGTATTCGACGGCGACGGCGGTGTCGAGTACCGGCGTGAACGCATTCAATACATTCGACCGGCAGGACGTGGGTATCGTGCTGCACGTGAAGCCGCAGATCGAGAAGGGCGGCACCATCAAGCTGCAGATCTATTCGGAGGACTCGTCGGTCGACCCGACCTCCGTCAATAACCAGGGCGGCGTGACGATCATCAAGCGCTCGGTGCAGTCCACCGTGCTGTCCGACGACGGCGAGATCATCGTGCTCGGCGGGCTGATCCAGGACAACTATTCCGAAGGCAATAACAAGGTGCCGTTGCTGGGCGATATTCCGGTCATCGGGTCGCTGTTTCGGGCTGAAAACAAAAACCGCACGAAGACCAATGTGATGGTGTTCCTGCGTCCGGTGATCATTCGCGATGCCCAGACCACGGCGAGCATCTCCGAAAACCGTTACGACTATCTGAGGCAGCAGGCAGGGGATTACCAGTCGGACAATCGTATCGAGCGCGATCACGATAGCCCGGCGTTGCCGCCGCTTGCGCCGGGTCCTGCACAGGGCGTCCCGCCGGCGGAGGGGATATTCGACCTGAACCGGATGTCGCGTCCGGCGCCGGTGCGGCCCGATGCGTCTGCGCCCAACGCGTCGCAACCCAACGCGCTGCAACCTAACGAGTCACAACCCAGCGCGTCGCAACCCGCTAACGTCGAACGGACACAGCCATGACGCCCGAAGCGCCCGTTATGACTTCTCCCGGTCCGTTCAGGAGTCCCCGTGCGGGTGCGCCGGTCGACACGCTGCGCATGCTGCCTTATGGCTTTGCGCGCACCGGGCAGATCCTGATCGTGAACCAGCATCCACTCCCGGCGCCCGGTACGCTCGAAGTCTGGATCAGCGAACGCACACCGATGTCGGCAGTCGCCGAGGTTGCGCGCCACGCGGGCGGGCTGACGCTGGTATGCATGCCCGCCGACGAACTGGCCCAGGCGATCAACCACGCTTACGCGCGTCAGGACGGCAGCGCGGCGCAAGTGGTCGGCGAAGTGGAAGGCGAAGTCGATCTGTCGCGACTGATGCAGGACATTCCCGAGATCGAGGATCTACTCGAATCGGAAGACGATGCACCGATCATCCGCATGATCAATGCGCTGCTCACGCAAGCGGCGCGCGAACAGGCTTCGGATATTCACATCGAGCCGTTCGAGACTTCTTCCGCAGTGCGCTTTCGCGTCGACGGCACCTTGCGCGATGTCGTGCGGCCGAAGAAAGCGTTGCACGGCGCGCTGATCTCGCGGATCAAGATCATGGCGCAGCTCGACATTGCCGAGAAACGTTTGCCGCAGGACGGCCGTATCACGTTGCGCGTCGGCGGACGCCCGGTCGATGTGCGTGTCTCCACCTTGCCTACCGGTCACGGTGAACGCGCAGTTTTACGTCTGCTGGAAAAGGACGCGCAGCGGCTGAATCTGGAGCGATTAGGGATGGCGCAGGACACGCTCGCCAGGTTCGACAAGCTGATCGGCAAACCGCACGGCATCGTGCTGGTAACCGGCCCGACCGGCTCGGGCAAGACAACCACGCTGTATGCGTCGATGTCGCGGCTCGAGACCGCGACCACCAACATCATGACGGTCGAAGACCCGATCGAATACGACCTGTCCGGCATCGGTCAGACGCAGGTCAACGAGCGGATCGGCATGACCTTCGCGCGAGCGCTGCGCTCGATTTTGCGGCAGGACCCGGACGTCATCATGATCGGTGAAATCCGCGACCTGGAAACCGCGCAGATCGCGGTGCAGGCATCGCTGACAGGTCACCTTGTTTTGGCGACGCTGCACACGAACGACGCGGCATCCGCCGTGACCCGGTTGACTGACATGGGCGTTGAACCGTATCTGCTGGCGTCGTCGCTGCTTGGCGTGCTGGCGCAGCGGCTGGTGCGTCAGCTATGCCCGGCGTGCAAAGTGGAACGTGTCGAAGAAGAGCCTGAGAGAAAACACAATCAAGAAGAACCTGAGAGAAAACAAAAACAGTGGCATCCGGTGGGTTGCGAAAAATGCAACCACTCCGGCTATGCGGGACGGCGCGGTGTCTACGAACTGTTGCTGGTGGACGACGCGATTACATCGCTAATCCATAGAAATGCGGCCGACGCGGAGATTCTGGCGACCGGCAGGGCGGCGGGGATGCGCACGCTACGCGAGGACGCCAACCGCTGGCTCGCGTCGGGGGCAACCTCGCTGGAAGAAGTCTTACGGGTGACAGGCGGAGAATGACATGTCGGCATTCCGGTACGAGGCGATCAATGCAACGGGCAAGACACTCAAGGGCGTACTGGAGGCCGATAGTGCGCGAGCAGGACGCAGCCAGCTTCGCACACAGGGGCTGACGCCGCTGGTTGTCGAGCCGGCTGCGGCGCGCGCGCATGGCGCACGAGGCCAGCGTCTTGCGCTGGGCCGCAAGCTGTCGCAGCGGGAGCAGGCCATCCTGACACGCCAGCTGGCCAGTCTGCTGATCGCCGGCTTGCCGCTCGACGAAACGTTGTCGGTGCTGAGCGAGCAGGCCGAGCGCGACTACGTGCGCGAGCTGATGGCGTCGATCCGCGCGGAGGTTGTGGGCGGACACTCGTTTGCCAACGCGCTCTCACAGCATCCGCGGGATTTTCCGGAGATATATCGCGCACTGGTGGCGGCGGGCGAACATACCGGCAAGCTCGGCGTCGTGCTCTCGCGTCTCGCCGACTATATCGAACAGAGCAATGCGCTCAAGCAGAAGATCATGCTCGCGTTCACGTATCCGGCGGTGGTGACCTGTATCGCGTTCGGCATTGTGACCTTCCTGCTGAGTTACGTGGTGCCCCAGGTCGCCAACGTGTTCGTGAGCACGAAACAGGCGTTGCCGCTTCTCACCGTCATGATGCTGGCGCTCTCCGGTTACGTGCGGCACTGGTGGTGGGCGACCCTCATTGCGGTTGCGATCGTGGTCTGGCTCGTGCGTCGTATTCTCGCGCAGCCCGGCCCCAGACTCGCATTCGACCGGTGGGCGCTCACCGCGCCGCTCTTCGGCAAACTGGTGCGCGGTTATAACACCGTGCGCTTTGCGAGCACGCTCGGTATTCTCACCGCGGCCGGCGTGCCCATCCTGCGCGCGTTACAGGCAGCGGGCGAGACGTTGAGCAATCGTGCGATGCACGACAACATCGACGACGCGATCGTGCGGGTGCGCGAGGGGACATCGCTCTCTCGCGCGCTGGGCAATACCAAAACATTCCCGCCGGTGCTGGTTCACCTGATCCGTTCGGGCGAAGCGACCGGCGACGTGACGACCATGCTCGACCGCGCCTCTGACGGCGAGTCGCGCGAGCTGGAACGCCGCACGATGTTCCTGACCAGTCTGCTCGAGCCGCTGCTGATTCTGGCCATGGGCGGCGTCGTGCTCGTGATCGTACTCGCCGTGATGATGCCGATTATCGAACTCAACAACCTGGTGCAGTGATGGACCGTTCAGCGCACGAACACACTCGGGTCTTGAGCGGCGGGCAGCGCGATTTCATGCTGCACGCCGTTTCTGTCGACCACGATCGAGTGCGGGCGAACTTCGCTGAGCGTAGTCGCATCGTTGATCGCGCCGTTCACGCGAACGACGCGGGCTGCTTCACCGCCGATGCTGACAATGGCGGCGGCGTGTTGCGGACCGAAGGAGAGGATGCCCAGCAGTTGGACTGCGTCATGCTGGCCCTGATCGGGTTGTGCGCCGAAGAGCGTCGCGCCAGCTGACGCGTCGATGGATGCGGCTGGGACAGGACGCGCCGACGCGCCGGGCATCGGCGCATGCAGAATCCGGATCCACGCTGCAAGAACGGCTACGAACAGTGCAATGGCTGCAACGGTTGCAAGCAGCGGCGGGGACGAGAATCGATGCAGAACGGGACGAAGCATGATGTGGATTCCGGCTGGCAAAGCGGTAGAGGAACGGATCGAGGGCATTGCGCGATGCGTTGCTGACTCGAATTGCATACGCATGGCAACGACACGACAGCGCACGGCTTGCTCTTATTCTTGGACGAAAGGGTGAATACATGATGACGGGTTCAAACATGCCGGGCTCACGTAGCATCGGCGTTCACTTCGGTCGGAGAGGACGTCGCGCGCAGCACGGTTTTACGCTGATTGAGATCATGGTGGTGATTGCGATTCTCGGGATCCTTGCCGCGCTGATCGTGCCGAAGATCATGAGCCGTCCTGACGAAGCGCGGCGTGTCGCGGCGAAACAGGACATCGGCACGGTGATGCAGGCGCTCAATCTGTACCGGCTCGACAACGGCCGGTATCCGACCACGGACCAGGGGCTGCGTGCGCTCGTCGAAAAGCCGAGCGTCGATCCACTCCCCAACAACTGGAAAGACGGTGGCTATCTTGAACGCTTGCCAAACGATCCGTGGGGCAATGCCTATCAGTACCTGAACCCGGGCGTGCATGGTGCGATCGACGTATTCAGTTTTGGCGCGGATGGCAAAGCGGGTGGGGAGGGTAACGATGCCGATATTGGTTCGTGGCAATAGCGCCGGCATGCAACGGCGACGGCGCGCGTCGTCGGTTCAGCGGCGGCACGTGCATCGCCGTTCCGCGGGTTTCACGCTGCTGGAAATGCTGGTGGTGCTGGTGATCGCCGGACTGCTCGTCGCGGTCGTCGCACTGGCGCCAAGCCGGAACCGTCGCACGGATCTTGCGGAAGAGGCGCAGCGCCTTGCCGCGCTGCTTGAGTCCGCAGGCGATGAGGCGCAAATCCGCTCGGCTCCGATTGCGTGGCAACCTGTCGACGGCGGCTACCGGTTTTATCAGCGAGCAGGAGATGGCTCCTGGCGGCCGATGGCGGATGAGTTGCTCGCCCCGCATCGCTGGGCCACGGATGTGACCGGCGTGTCGATCCGCTACACGGGCAGTGGCGATCCGATCCAGCGGGTCGTGCTGGGCAATGAGAGCATCGATGTGCCAGTCACGATTACGCTGTACTCGGGTGCCGTACGTCTGCTCGTGATCAGCAGCGGGATCGGCAATTTTGCAGTGAGCCGGCCATGAAGGTGCGGGATTGCCGTCGTCATCAGCGCCTGCTCCGTGAGGTGAGACCGTGTCGAGCCTGATCGTGCTGTTACCGTCGAGCGACATGGGCGCGGCGAACGCAGGCGAGGCGATGCCGTTTGCGCTGTTCGACCGTGAAGGTAAAGCCGTGCGGGCCGGTCTTGCCGCGATGGATGCGTTGCCTCGGGCGCATGCCACGGTGCTCGTTCTGGCCGCGCGCGACGCGCTGCTGCTCAATGTCGTGTTGCCGCCGGTGACGGGGCCACGATTGCGCCGCATATTGCCTAATGTGGTCGAGGAATTCCTGATTCAGGACGCACAGCACAGTCATATTGCGATCGACCCCACGCCGCAGGACGCCGGTGTGAAGTGTGCGGCGGTCGTAGACCGTGAGTGGTTCGCGTCTGTCATCGAGCGCTTTACGACGGCAGGCCATCGTCGCTTGCGCGCCGTGCCGCTGATTCACTGCATTCCTTTGCTGACTGCCGCGCTATCGCCGCAGGCAGCGGAGTCATCCGAACAACCGCAGGACGTGGCCGTGACCGATCGTCCCGCTGCGAACGACGAGCTTGAAGAAGTAGGAGCAGAAGTGGGCCGTGACGTAGCCAGTGCGCTGATCATGAGATGTGATCGCGTAGTGCCGGAGTCGGTGTCAGCGTCGGCGTCGGGCAGCGAAGATGTGCAATGGGTAGAGCTGGCGCTCAGGCAGGGCGCGCTGGGTTTCGGCACGCGTGTCCCGGCGGTTCAACTGGACGCGACGATCGCGGAACTGGCGAAGCGTCAGCCGCTGATGGTCTATTCGCTCGCAGTCGCAACCGCTGACGGCGCTCCGTCTGCCGGTCCGGCCGAGGAAGCCGGAAAGCACCGCGGTGACGCAACGGTGACTCAGACCGGTCAGCCGGCCCATTCGGGCACGGCCTTTCCTCTGGCGGCACATGTTCTGCCGTGGGTGAGTGTGGCTCGCGAAGCGCTCGCTTGCCGGTTCGACCTGTGCCAGTTCGAATTTGCGAATGCGGGGCGCAGCCGCCCCGGCGCCGGCGGACTCAAGCCATGGCGGGTGGCGCTCGGCTTCGTTGCGGCGTCGCTCGTGGTGTCGATTGCCGCCGTCAATGTGCAATGGTTCGAGTTGCGCCATCGTCGCGACGCGCTGAACGAGCAGATGGCGCAGCTTGTGAAAACCGCATTTCCGGGTACGACGGTGATTCTCGATCCGCACGCGCAGATGGGCGCGGAATTGACCCGGCTGCGCAGCGCGGCCGGGGAATTGCGGCCGGACGATTTTCTGGCGCTCGCGACCGGCGTTGCCCATGCGCTGGGGCCGGTGCCGTCCAGTGCGATCGCCGGGCTCGACTACAACGGCGGCGCACTTGATATGACATTCAAGCCCGGCACGACGATCGACAGTGACGGGCTCAAGCGCCGCCTGACGGCGCAGGGTTTGTCCGCTCAGGAGGATAACGGCAAATGGACGGTCAAATCCGTGCAGTCCGGGCCGCGCTGACGCAGTGGTTCGAGGCGCGCGCCCCCCGCGAAAAAAAGCTGCTGCTTGGTTGCGGCATGCTCGTGGCACTGGCGCTTGTCTACAACGTGCTGTGGGAACCGGCTTACGATGGCCGCGCGCAGATCGTCGCGAAGCTTCCGCTGCTCGAGGCGCAGCTCGCCGATGTGCAGTTGCAGGTCGATGAGGTGCGCCGGCTGAAAGCGGCGGCCGCGGTTCGCCCGTCTGCGGGTATTGCATTGCGCGAGGCTCTAAGCGCGTCGCTGACGCAGGCAGGTGTCGCGAACGCGCAGTTTACGGTACTGGGCAAAGGCGTGCAGATCGACGCGAAGGCTGTACCGTTCGCAGTGTGGATGACGTGGCTCGACCAGGCGCGCCGGGAGCAGCATGTGCGCGTGATCAACGCTCACGCGAGCGCGGAAGTGAAGCAGGGGCAAGCTACGGTGTCCGCAACGTTGCAGCCGGCGGCGGATCAATAACGCCATATCGTTGCGCGCGCACGTAAATCTCCGCGGCAAGCTCGACCGTACATTGTCGCGGACACTTAACTGTCACATTCTCTTCTTACGATACGGTGCTCACCTGTTTCGATGCTGGCCACGGACTGCCCCAGGTCCGCACGACATAATCCAACTTCCGGCGATTTACACATGACACGCTCACGGGCACCGTCCGGTGTCCTGGCGCTTACCGCATGCTTCTTACTTTGCGTCCTTATTGTGCGGAGCGCTCAAGCACAGGATGCCGGACGGGGTGGTCGGCCCTCCGGGGGCAGTGTGCACTTCGATTTGCCCGCGCAGCCTCTTGCACAGGTGCTTCAGGCGTTTGGCCGTCTGACCGAACTGGTGGTGCTCGCTCCCGCGCCGCTTCTCGATGGACGTATCAGCGCGCCGCTCAGCGGCGACTATCTGCCCCGCGAAGCGCTGCAGCGCGTGCTTGAAGGCACCGGGTTGCAGGCCGATTTTACGGGCACGGACGAGGCGCTCATCGTTGCCGCGCCACAGAACGACGAGGTCGCTCCCGCGGTTGTTCCGGATGCAACCGGCACGCTGGCGATCGACGGTATCGCCGACGACGGCGATCAGCGCGCTTATGCCGCGATGATCCAGTCGCGCCTGACCGAGGCTTTATGCGCGCTGCCCCTGACGCGTCCGGGAAGCTACCGGCTGGTGGCGCAACTGCGTATCGACGATGAAGGAGAACTGGTAGCCGCCGCGGTAGTGACCTCCACAGGCCTGTCGGCGCGGGACGCGGCGATCGAGCGGGCGATCCGGACGTTGCGATTCGATTCGCCGCCGCCTCGCGGGCTTCCCGAGCCGGTTACGATTTTGCTGCGGCCAGTCGGTAAAGGCGTGCATATCGACTGCTCACAATCAGGCGAACGGGGCTAGGGGTCATGTCAGACAGCAGCCGGACACAACTAAAAAAACTCCTGGTTTCGCGCTATGCGTATCTGGTTCGACGGCTTGAGCGCGTGACGGGATCGAAAGACGGCGCCGCCGACGCCTTGCACGAAACCTGGTTGCGCCTCGAAAACGCGAACGTCGCTACGCCTGTTGCGAATGGCGACGCGTATATTCTGGGCATGGCGAGCAACGTCGCGATTGACCAGCATCGCCGTGAGCGGCGTCATTTCCATGAAGACGACGTCGATGCGCTGCTCGAATTGCCGGACGAACTCGCCGATCCGGAACGGATCGTGGAAGCGCGTTTCAAAGTCGAGGCGCTCAAGGATATCCTGCGTGGCCTGACGCCCCGGCGCCGGGCGATCTTGCTGGCTGCGCGTGTGGATGGACAGTTGAACCGTGAAATCGCTGAACGTTTCGGTATTTCGCTACGTCTGGTCGAGAGCGAGCTGAGCACTGCGATAAAGTATTGCCTCGAACGCATGCAGGAATTAGGCGATCCGTACACGGGTTCGAGAAGCGGGCCGCGAAAATTTTGATTACCTTACCGATGACGAAAGCTGAGGTCGATGCCGCGAGCGAAGAGCAGGCTCAGGCCCGTGCATGGCTGCTGCGCCTGCGCGGTGGGAACCTGTGTCCGGATGACGTGCGGGCTTTTGAGCAATGGTGCGACGATCACCCGCGCGCGTCCCATCTGTTGCGCGATACGTGGGGCATGCTGCGAACCGCCGCCGCCGAGATCAGACAGGAAGAACTGGCATCGGGGCAGGCGTGGAAAGGGAACGTGAGCCGCGCCCACGCGTTGCGTCCCGGGCGGCGGGCATTCGTGGGTTTTGCCGTAGCGGCGGGCGCTTCGTGGCTCGCGCTGCGTCCGCCCCTCAGCCTGTGGCCGGCCTTGACCGATTACGCCGCCGACTATCATACGGGCACCGGTGAGCAGCGTCGTGTGGCGTTGTCGGACCGGGTGGTGGTCGAGATGAATACGCAGACCCGGCTCAATATATTGCCTACCCGGCAAGCGGTCCGTGGCGTCGAATTGCTGGCGGGCGAGGCCGAGGTCGTTGCCGCGGCGCCGCCCGCCGGTCGCACCGACCCGCTGCGGACGATTGCACTGGTTGCAGGTAAAGGCCGGATGCAGGCGCAAGTCGCGCGATTCAATGTTCGCAATAGCGGGGACCAGGTCTGCGTGACCTGCGTATCGGGTTCGGTGGCATTCGAGCATCCCCGCCAGCGCCTGACGTTGCTTGCGGGCCAGCAACTGGTCTATGACGACCGGGAAGTCCATGCCGTTTCGCAGGTGGATCCAGCCGAAGTGATGGCCTGGCGAAGAGGGGTGCTCGTATTCAACGGGGTGCCGCTCGCCCAGGTGGTCGACGAGATCAATCGTTACCGGCCGGGCAAAGTCATTCTGCGGAACGCGGCGCTGGGCGAAAATCGCATGCAGGCGCAGTTTCCGATCGCCAAGCTGGACGACGTCATCAATATGCTCGGCCGGCTCTACGGCGCGCGCGTCACCAAACTCCCCGGCAATATCGTGCTGCTCAGCTGAGCCTGAGCAGGCGGTGTTTCCGGCCACCCGATTTTCTGCGGGTTACGGCCGCCGTTTCCGACATAACTCATGAAGGCCCGCTATTTACGGCCTGTCAGCGTTCCGGTTCCCATGTGCCATGCATGACAGGGCCGACTCTGTCTGGCAGGAACCGGGGCAACTCCGCCGTGGACCGAGCAAAGTGCGCGAGTTCGGGCCGGATCTCCCATGAGCGATGGAGTGGCCATGAAAAATCATCACGCAGGCTCACGCCGCGTTCTCGCGAAAGCGGCGGCGTCCGATCGCGTCCGGGACGGCGCTATCCGGTGGTTGCTCTGGCTGCGTACGGCCGACTGTACGTCCGCCGAACTGGATGCGTTCCGGCGCTGGCGTGCGCAGAGTCCCGAACATGCACGAGCGGCGTATGCGGCGATGTGGGTCTGGCGGACACTTGGCGTGCTGGACGATCCGCGTGACGTGGCCTGCGAACCGGGCATCAGGACCTTTCGCAGCGTCCCCCCAAAAAAATCTGCGGGATAGACGCACTGGGTTCGACCTTGTTTATGTAGGCCTCGATCATGCGGGCGTGCGGTTTTGCGCGCGACGGCTTGCAAGGCATGGTGCGCAAGGGCCGCTGCGCGACCGGCGGCTCGCCTAGCGCGGCGCTGGGTTCGTCTCGCTGTCGGCGCTGGCGCGCGCAGCGTCCCAGGTTGCGTCGAGCGGATCGTTGAGTGCCTGATAGGGTTCGAGCAGGAATGGAAAGCGCTCGGCTAATGAAGCGGTTTTTCGCAAGGCCAGGATATGGTTGATCATCCATTGCAGGAGATCGCTTCCTTCGTGAATCTGGGCCGCAGTCCAGTCCGGCATGACGGAGAAAAGTTCGGCAAAACCGCTCCAGCGGGAAGGCCGGTCGCTGGCGGCGGGCCGGATGTACGTGTTCATGAAGATGTCGTCGGCATGGCTGATTTCGCCGACAAAGAGTCCGTCTGCCGTTGGAACCGCGGCCTGTTTCCACTTCTCGACCAGAGCGAGCGGACGCAGCACGCGCGCAAACACGAATGCCATGTTGGTCTCGCGTTCGATTTCCGCGACCGACAGAACCCCATTGCGTTGCATGCAGCGCGCTACAGCGTGTGGTTTGATGGTGTTGGAGGCGAAGCTGTTCAGGACCAGGTCGGGGACGGTGAGCCGCAACTGGAATTCGCGCAACCCGTGCTCGGCGCTCATCGTCGAAAAATTGACAAAAAGGCCTTCCATATCGCCCAGTGTGCCGATGTACGGCTCGAGTCCGAGGCGCTCGAGCCGCGGTGCGATCTGCTGTTCGAGAAGTCGCATGAAGCCGCGCCGGTTAGGTGTCCCGGCGAAGTATTCAAGGCTCTTCACGATGATGTCGGTGATTTTCCAGCGACGCTCCTCAGCGAACATGCGTGGAGAGCGGTTCAGGTCGAACTTCGCACGGCCATGCGCGACGCGTGGATCTACGTACATGCGGGTTCCTCCCGGATCCAGTTGAGCGGATTGCTGGAGTGTAGTGCCGCCGCGCCGGTATCCAGTCACGCTTGATATTCCGATATCGAAAACGGCGCGTCAAGCTCGTCAGCAAGTCGTTGTCGATGGCAGCGGTCGTAACGGGGCGTGCCTGAGGGAAAGTGAATGTATTCGCGTGGCCGGCGCGTGCATCGCGGTAAGGATGACGCGCGGGCATCTTGGCACCCCATGTTAATGGGTGTGGCAAGACAAGGGGCGTGACGGGAATCAAGGGAAAGATTTCCCGTCACGGTGATGGGATCGGGCGCTCGCGGGCGCTTTACCAGACAATTACGAGGCAATCAGGTGATACGCGCAGTGATAGAACGCTTTGTCGAACACAGCCCGATGACCCTGATGGCGCGTCTGGTCCTGCAATGCGCGCTGGATGCGGAGTGGGCCGGCGATTCATTCGAGCAGGTGGAGGCTGGCGACAGTCTGCAGATACGGGAGTCGTTGTTCTCGATGACGGTGGAAACGATGTCGATCATCGCCGCGCGATTGCGGCATTCGATGGATACGGCAGTGAAAACGCTTCCCGAGTTGCCGGCATCGATCACCGCCTTGCACGACAGGATCAGCCGGACCCGGTCCGGCTGGGGACGCACCCTTGTACGGGACAGCGCGCAGCGATTGCTTCCCCTCGTGCAACCGATGTTGCACGACCGGCAGGCGACTGTAAGCGGTTATCGATTGAGGATTCTTGACGGCAGCCGTTTGCCGGCAAGCGAAAGATGCTCGCCGGGACCGTCGGGCTGTATGCACGGTGCGACGACACCCGGTGGGGAACGCGATACGGAATCGCTCGCACAGTCGCTCGTGGTCTACGATCCGGATCTCGCGATGATCGTCGATCTGGTGCCGTGCGAACACGGTCGGGCGCAGGAGCAGTCTGTCATGGCCGCCTTGCTGGATTCGGTTCAGCCTGGCGAACTGTGGATCGTCGATCGCCACTTCAATACCCGCGCCATACTCGCCGGCTGGCCGCGACGCGGCAGCGCATTCATCGTGCAGGAACATGGCTGCAGCCCCGTCTGGCTGGAGAGGGAGGGCCGGTTGGAAAAAGGCCGCATCGAGTCGGGGCTCGTCTACGAACAATCCGTTAGCATGACCGACGAGTTAGGTTCGTCGCTTGTCTTCAGGCGCATCGAATTGCATCTGGATCATCCGGGTATGGACGGTGACACGGTGATCCGGATCCTGACGAATGTTCCTGCTTCGCACCTGAGCGCTCAGGAGGTCGTGCGTCTGTCCTGCCGGCGCTGGAGCGAGACGTTGCCGGTGCCGCTCGAGCCGGTGTTCTATAGCGGGGTGCTTTCGTCGGGCACGCCGCGGGCAGCGCTACTGGCTTTCGGTGTTGCCGCGCTGGCATATAACGGACTGAGCGCGATGGTGCGCGCGGTGAGCAACAGGCAGGAACTGAACGAGCGCGAAACCAGACGCTTGCCGCTTTACATTGCGGCGGGCGTAAGGGAAGCCTACGCGGGCATGATGATCGCCGTTCCATCCGAATTCTGGCAGCACTACGATCACCTTGTGCCCAGTCAATTCGGCCGCATCCTTAAAAATATTGCGGCGCATGTCGATCCGCGCAGCCGGCGCAAGCAGCAGCGCGAGCATACGACGCCGCCGAAAACCAAGGCCATGTTGCGCGCGTCGACACTCGACAGCATGTTTTGCCGGGAAGCCGGCGTCGATCCGGACGGCGGGTCGCGTTCCGGGCAGCGTGCTACCGCCATGGCCACGCGCGACTTCAGCAGTAATCCATCGAAGGCGTTGCGGGACGCGGCCGAGTCACCGGTGATGGTCACGAAATACGGTCAGGCAATCGCGTTTCTGGTTTCCGTGGAAGACTGGAACCGGATGAAATCGGAAATACGCGAAACCACCATGGATCGGCTGGCGCCTGAATATCCGGGATTTCAGGCGGCGGCTTATGAGAGCGCGTCGAAGCCGTCGCTCAACTAGACCGGCGTCGTCTAACCGGTGACGCGATGCACCCAGAGCACGGCGGTCCAGCTGAAATTGCCGATACCATATCGCGCGATCAGTGTGTCGATTCGCGTATTGATCCGCGCTGAGTGGATCCTGCAATGCACGATGAAATAGCCGCTGTTGACCCCAACGAGTGAGCCGGGAGGCAGCGTCGTATTCGTTTGGGTCGGCGCCAATATTTCAGCGATGTCCCCGGTGCTGACGAAGTAGGCTGTGGCGCGCCGCTCGACAAGCGTGTGAGCCTGGCTGCGGGACAGGGTCGGAATGGCGGCGACGAGCGTCGGTTCGGCCGCCGTGTTGGCATTGACGGTGGTGAGGTCCGGCAGGATCGTGACGTAGGGCGAGAGTGTCTCGACGGCGCGCGCGTCGTATCCCGGGATGCGGATCAGGTCGTCGACCGAGACAAGTTGCAGCGGCCAGTCAACCGCGTCCCTGGTTTCGCTCAGCGAGCGCTGCATATAGGCGGCGGTGATCTGCGCAAGACCCGGGTTCAGGCCAAGCTCGCCCAGCAAGCGACGATAACCCAATATGCCGTCGCCGTTGGCTTGCCACGGTCGACCGGGGCCCGCCCTTGAAACCAGGTTCGTCAGGTTGAACCTGGCTTGGGCATCCTCCACGTGACCGGAAATCCAGGCACTAGCCAGCTCGCCGTTCACGGCCATGGTTTGGCGCGGCAGAAAGTCGGCGAGCTGGATGTCGCTGACGGGGGCGGCCCAGGATTGTCCGTCGTAAGTCACATTGGAAGTGACACTTTGTAGACGCAGTGTCGCGCGCGCCCACTCTACGGCAGCGCGTTCGACCCACATTGTCTCGACAGACAGGCGCTGGTTTTCGACATCGCGTATGGCAACCCTCTGGCGCCACAGTACGCTGGCGGCCAGCGTGGCCGCCAACGCCACCACCAGCAGCACGGTCACGATAGCGATGCCGCGCTCCCGGGGCGGGCGCCTTGTCTGAACGTGGTGCATGCGATGCATGTCCGCTCCAATTGGGTCCGATCGTGCCGGGCCGGCGATTCGCAGCCGGCTCGTTTGCGGACTGTCAGCGATCCTCAGAAATAAGGCCAGGGCGTTCAGGCCTCGAAAGCAAGCCATGCGTGCAAAACGGCGGCGTGTGCAAAGGACAACACCCCGAAGGCTGCGATCACAGTACCGCTCCATAAGACGGTAGCCGCGGGACCCGATGCGCCCATCGTGACGACTAACGGCTCAACGAGACCCTGCAGAGCACCCGTATACCACCCCATCAGCATGAACAGTGCGCAGCCGGTCAGCATGCCTGCTATGAAGTAATGCAGGCCGACCTGCCAGCGCGCGGTGAATGGCTCGCGATGGTGGCGCTGATTTGCATGAACGATCGCTATGGCGTTCGTGACGGGAACAATAGCCATCGTCAGGGACCAGAAGAACGGTTGATCGCTGTGCGCATTGATCATCAGCAGGATGCCGACCATCCAGAAGGGCGGCGCGAGCAGTGTGCCTGAAATCCATGACAGGAACTGCCACGCGAGCCAGTGCGTGCGCCATTGCAGGGGCATGGCCGCGAGCGAGCCGCCGGTGTGGCGTGAGCCGGGAACCGCGGACCGGCTCGCGGCAACGGCGCCGGGCAACAACCGTTCGGCGAGCCGCCGGAGCAACATCATGGCGATGGACATAGGCACATTTTTCATGGACATCCGGGAAGCTGAGATGCCGCGCTTGCATGAATATCGGCGTCTTCTTCTTATAAGACGGATGGGCGGTCCCTATGCCGCATTCAGAATCGTCGTGGGTGAGACGAAAACCGGATTTGGCGGCAGCAGATCAGTGGCTTCACTGCCTGTACAAAATACGCGCAGCGCATATTTCAGAGTCGTTAAGGTCTGTCATAAAAAGTAACGTATTGAAAGAGGACCATAAACGCGCTTTCGTCTGACTTAATTCAACCCATATCGGCGCTAGCGAGCCATTCAGATACGTGATGAGCCGGCGGAAACACTGCAACGCAAGCCGGTGAATTGCCAGCGATCATCGGCGCGAAGCTGACGCAAAAAAAAGTATGCGGTATCGGGTAACTCATTCCGTCTATGTAGGTATGAACCCGGGCATCGCTGTTGCCGGCTAATTTCATCCCGGGGAATGGTGGAAGACGTTTGAAGAGCGCGCTAATAGCGCACCGGATCGCTCCTTGCTGCGCGATGATCTCTTTGATGCCGCGCAGCCTTTTTATTGCATGACCACGTGTTGTCCATTATCAGGGCGCCGTGGAGTTCTGAAAGGCACAGGGACGTGGAACAGGTTCAAGGCAGCGAGTCGGCAGACGCATTGCAGGCCGGGGAAGGCGAAGTTGTTCCGTCGACGAATGCGAGCGAAGCCGACTCGCCTTTCATCAATCTGCGCGACAACGGGCGCTTTCTGGAGGTGCTCGCCTCGCTGAAGTGCACGCTGGCGATCAGCCGGCGCCCGTCGGGGGTCGCCTTGCTCGGCGTCGACAAGGGCATTCCGACGTTATCCGCCTGTCTGTTGCCGCGTTCGATGGGACTTGCGGTGTCGGGTAATCGCCTTGCGATCGCCACGAGTCACGAGTTGATGATTTTCGCCAATGTCCCGTCGCTCGCGTCGCGCTATCCGGCACGCCCGGATTACTACGACGCGGTTTTTGTGCCGCGCACCGCGCACTACACCGGCGATCTGGATCTGCACGACATGGTGTTCGACAAGAACGTCGTGCTGGCAATCAATACGCGCTACTCGTGCATCAGCGTGATCGACGGCTTTTTCAATTTCACATCTATCTGGCAGCCGCCGTTCGTGACGGAGTTCGGTCCTGGAGACCGATGCCATCTGAACGGCATGGCATTTCATGACGGCAAGGTGCGCTTTGTGACCGCGCTTGGGCAGACCGATACCCCGTTCGGGTGGCGCAAGGGTATGGCCGACGGTGGCATCGTGATGGAAGTGCCGTCGGGCCGGATCGTTGCATCGGGGTTATCGATGCCTCATTCGCCGCGCGTGATCAACAGGCAACTCTACGTGCTCGAAGGTGGACGTGGACAGTTGCTGCAGATCGATCCTGGCACCGGTGCGAAGCGTGTGGTTGCAAAGCTGCCGGGTTTTACGCACGGTCTGGTCGAATACGGCGGCGTGCTGTTCATCGGGCTTTCCAGACTGCGCGACAAACGCGGACCGCAAGGGCTGCCGATCGAAGCGGAGCGCGACGAACTGGTAGCGGGTGTGGCAGCCGTGGATGCGCGGAGCGGACAGGTGCTTGGAATCCTGGAGTTTTACAACGGCGTCGAGGAGATTTTCGACGTGCAGGTGCTGCCGGGCATTCTGCGTGCGGAGATTCTCAGTCCGCGGCAGTGGTTCGAGACGCCGTCGATCGTCACCATGAACGGTGGCTTCTGGCAGACACGGCCTGCTGAAGAGGACGAGGGCGAAGCACATGCAGGCTAGGTCATCCGGCGCGATGGTGCCCAACGATGAGGGATTCGACGATGCGCCCGTGTTGTGGCTAACGGGCCTTTCAGGGGCGGGTAAAACCACGCTTGCTCATGCGCTGGCAACGGCGCTGATGGTTCGGGGATTCCGCGCGACGGTGCTTGATGGCGATGTTCTACGGCGGGGCTTGAGCAGCGATCTGGGCTTTTCGGAGCGCGACCGCTACGAGAACGTGCGGCGTGCGAGCGAGGTCGCCGCGGTCCTTGCGGACACCGGTCAAATTGCAGTCGTTGCGCTGATTGCGCCGCTGGCCGCGATGCGGGGGCGGGCGCGCGAGATTGTCGGCAAGCGGTTTCGGGAAGTGTATGTCAAAGCCGGCCTCGAGGTTTGTGAGGCGCGCGATCCAAAGGGTTTGTACGGGAAGGCGCGGCGCGGCGAGGTACCTGATTTTACCGGGGTGTCGGCGCCTTGGGAGCCTCCCTTGAATCCGGATCTGGTGGTCGATACCGGCGCGCACACGGTCGACGAGTGCGTGACGCGGTTGATGGATTTCGTGGAACGGGAGTTCGCGAACATCGACATGGTGCGAACGTCTGTGCGGATGCTTCCGCGTCGGCGAGTGGTATAGCGGGAGATACGTCGTTAATCTGAAGAAGACTAAACGCACGTTGTTTTTAGGAATACAAACTAATTGTCACGTCGATGACATGTGCGCGATGTAACGCCCACGTGTCATCGCTGGGCGGCCGGACGACAAGACGGACGATTTCGAACAGACAAGGGGAATGGCGCATGACGCCAGGAATTATCGGGGAATCACACGACGAAGCGCGCAAGCCAATGCCTGGGCGAATGCGCGCGCGTACGCAAGGATCGATAAACGGTCTCGCGTACGGCCGGTTCGGACCGCATTTCGCAGGGGCACTACTGGTTGGCGGGTTGACGTTTGCACCTGGCGCAAGCGCCCAGAATGCCGGACCGGCAACCGGAAGCACGCCTGTCGCTACCATGGCGGCGCCCGGGGCGTCTGCGCCGGCAGGAGCAGCACCGGCAGCCGGTTCGCCACAAACATTCGACGTGAACGAGTACATCGTACGCGGCAATACGGCGCTTCAGAGTCTGGATATCGAGAAGGCGGTTTACCCGTTCGAAGGTCCGGGCAAGACGCTTTCGGACGTGAACGCTGCGCGGGACGCACTGCAGAAGGTCTATCAGGATAAGGGTTATCAGTCGGTGGTGGTCGAGTTGCCACAGCAACGCGTGAACAACGGCGTGATCCTGTTGCAAGTGGTCGAAGCGAAGGTGGGACGCCTGCGCGTGGAAGGCGCGAAATACTACTCGCCGCAGAACATCCGCGACGCGGTACCCGCGCTTGCCGAAGGCAGCGTGCCGGATTTCACGGTGGCCCAGCAGCAGTTGACGGACCTGAACCGCTCGGCGGACCGGCAGGTGATCCCGGTACTCAAGCCGGGTGCGCTGCCGCAGACGGTGGACGTCGACCTGAAGGTCGACGATCACAATCCGCTGCACGGCAGCCTCGAACTGAACAACGACAATAGCCCCAATACGTCCTCGTTGCGCACCACCGCGTCGCTCAGCTACTCGAACCTGTGGCAACTCGGACATGTGCTCTCGGGCACCTACCTGATCGCGCCGCAGCATCCGGAAGACGCGCGGGTGTATTCGTTCTCCTACCTCGCGCCGTTGCGGGACTCGCACTGGAGTTTCCTGGCCACGGTCATTCATTCGGACAGCAATGTCGCTTCGCTGGGCGGCACCAATGTGCTGGGCAAAGGCACGACGTTCGGCTTTACCGCGATCTACGCGCTACCGTCCAGCGACACGTATGCGCAGTCGGCCAGCGTAGAGATCGACCGTAAGCACTACGACGAGAACGTGAGCCTGGCAGGACAGACGTCGACCGCGCCGCTGACCTATGTGCCGGTCACGTTTTCGTACAACGGACAACTGAGCCTGAAGAACTCGCAGACCGCGTTTTCGGCGTCGCTCACGACCAACATCCGGGGTGTGGGCAGCGACTGGAATGCATACGACAACAAGCGTTACAACGCGACGCCGGATTTCGTATACGGCAAGTTCGACGTGAATCACACGCAGCATTTCGGTCACGACATTGACGCGAACGCACATGTGAGCGCGCAGCTGGCGAACTCGCCGCTGGTGTCGAGCGAACAGTTCGCCGCAGGCGGCATGAACAGCGTGCGCGGCTACATGCAGGCGGAGGACACCGCGGACAGCGGCGTGATCGGCTCGCTGGAACTGCGCAGCCCGTCCATCTCGAAGTATCTGGGCGGCGCCGTAGATGGCCGTATCAATGAGTGGCGCTTCCACGCGTTTGTCGATGCCGCGCATCTGTGGCTGCTCAGCCCGCTGCCGGAGCAGACCTCCAGTTTCAATCTGCTATCGGTTGGATTCGGCACGCGCATCCAGTTGTTGAAGTACGCGAGCGCGGACTTTGAGGCGGGCTGGCCGCTCAAGGCGGGGGTCTATACGAAGCAGTACAGCCCGCGTTTCGATTTCTTTGTTCGTCTGGCGTTCTGAACAATGCGTGAGCGACAGGCATTGACCGGTTTTCAAAAGTGTTGTGCCGGCGCGATCCAGCCGGTTTATCGGGGGAGTACGACTGTGAAGCGAGTGTTATTTCTTTTCATTTCAGCCATGACAGTGCTGATGGGGTGTCTGCCGGGCGTGGCCAACGCCTGGTGGCAGAACGACTGGTCCTATCGCAAGGCGATCACGATCGATACGACGCCCAAGGGCGCCAACGTCACGGAGTCCGCCGGTCGCGTGCCGCTCCTGATCCGTTTGCATTCAGGCAACTTCCAGTTCGACGGACTCGAGGATAACGGTGCGGACATCCGTTTCGTCGCGGCCGACGACAAAACGCCGCTCAACTACCACATCGAGCAGTACGACGCAGTGCTTGGCGTCGCGCTGATCTGGGTCGACATTCCGCAATTCCCGGCGGGCGCGGCACAGAACATCTGGATGTACTACGGCAACAAGAAAGCGCCGGACGGCAGCAAGGCCGCCGACACGTTCGACCCGGACTACACGCTGGTCTATCACTTCAACGGTGCGGCCGGTACGCCGCCGAAAGATCTGACCGCGTATGGGAACAACGCGCAGAACGCACCGGAGAGAACGGTCGAGGACGGCATCGTCGGCAAGGCGGCGCAGCTCGACGGGTCCGGCCCGCTGAATCTGCCGGCCAGCCCCTCGCTGAACGTGAGCGCGGGCGGCAGCTTTACTTTTAGTGCATGGGTCAAGCCGGGTGCGCTCGCACCGAACACGCTGCTCTATAGCCGTCGCGACGGCGCGAGTGGGCTGCTGATCGGCCTGGACAACGGCGTGCCCTTTGCCGAGGTGGACGGCGCGGCAGGCAGTCCGGCACCGGTTCGTACGCCGGCCGGTCAGCCGGTCGCGGCGAACCAGTGGACTCATGTGGCGGTGACGGCAGACGGCAAAAACCTGACGCTTTATGTCGGCGGCAAGCAATACACCCAGGTGGCGGCGGCATTGCCTGCCCTGACGGGCGCGGCGGCCGTCGGTGGCGATATCGCCGGTGCGCCGGCCGGTTTCACGTCGTTCAACGGCGTGGTCGATGAGTTGCGCCTCTCGAAGGTGGCGCGACCGGCGACGCTGATCGCACTCGATGCGCTCAGCCAGGGTGCCGAATCGAAACTGGTTTCATACGGCACCGATGAGAAGCAGTCCGGTTTCGGTTTTGGCTACTTTGGCGTGATCGTCAAGTCGGTGACGGTGGACGCATGGGTGGTGATCGGCATTCTGCTGGTCATGGCATTTACCTCATGGGTCGTGATGTGGAACAAGGCGACCTATGTCGGTAACGTCGACAAGGCCAACGGTTTCTTCGTGCGGCGCTTCCGTGAGGTAGCGGGCAGACACCTGGTGGGTCTCGCTCACACCGATGAGAAATCGGAAGAAGGCAAGCGTCTGCGCCAGTCGTCGCTGTATCGCCTCTACCGGGCCGGAGTTTCGGAAATTCACAGCCGGGTCGACGGCAATGGCCGCACCGTGATCACCGCCGAATCGATCGAAGCGATCCGCGCGACGATGGACGCCACGCTCGTGCGCGAAAACCAGCGGCTGTCGAAATCGATGGTGTTGCTGACCATCGCCATTTCGGGTGGCCCTTTCCTCGGCCTGCTGGGCACGGTGGTCGGCGTGATGATCACGTTCGCCGCGATTGCCGCCGCGGGCGACGTGAACGTCAACGCCATTGCCCCGGGTATTGCCGCCGCATTGCTTGCGACCGTCACAGGTCTGTTCGTCGCGATCCCCGCACTCTTTGGCTACAACTACCTGCTCATTCGCAACAAGAACGTGACCGCGAACATGCAGGTGTTCGTCGACGAGTTTGTGACGCGTCTGGCGGAAGCGCACAGCAATAACGCGGACCACGCGCTGGTCGCCGATTAAGGAGAGCGCCATGCAGGTTCAGGACGACGACAAGCCGTATGACGACATCAACATCACGCCGATGCTGGACCTGGCGTACGTACTGCTGATCATTTTCATCATCATGACGACGGCCTCGGTGCAGGGCATCAAGGTTGATCTGCCGAAGGCGAGTTCGTCGACGAGTCTCGCGAAACCGCAGACCAAAGCGATCACGGTGTCCGACAGCGGCCAGATATTTCTCGACGCGTATCCGGTCAGCATGACCGAACTGGAGGACCGGCTGCGCACGCAGAAGGCTCTCACGCCGGAGTTCCCGATCGTGCTCAAGGGCGACTCGACGGTGGCCTACCAGAAAGTGATGGACGTGCTCGACCTGCTGCGCCGCCTCGACCTGTCTCAGGTGGGACTGGTGACGGGCAAAGCGCATCAGGGCGGCTAGGGATACGCCATGGAGATGACCTACGACAACGGGCGCGGCGACCGTCCGGATGACGACGACGGGGAGTCCCGGCGCTGGCTCAAACCGGTGATCGCGGGGCTGGTGCTGCTCGGCGTCGGCGCGCTGATCTGGCATTTCGCGAGCGATACCGCAGGTGTGAAGCGGGCCACCGCGCCCCAGGTGACGACGGTCATTCCATTGCCGCCGCCCCCGCCACCGCCGCCGCCGAAACAGAAGCCGCCGCCCGAGAAGATGGACGACGTGAAGACGCCGGTCGATAAACCGACAGTGGCGCCGAAGCCGGCCGAGGTTCCGAAGCCTTCGGACAACCAGCCGAAGCAGATGACGATGAACGCGCCGGCGCAGGCGGGTACGGACGGTTTCAACATCGGCTCGGGCGACGGCAGCGGCATGGTGGGCAGCGGCGGCGGCACGGGGAGCTTCGGCAATGCGAGCTACGCGCAATACCTGGGCTACACGCTGCAGCGGGCGATCGAGCAGGACAAGCGGGTGCAGGACGCGGGCGGTGCGCGCTTTGCCGGCAGCCTGAATCTGTGGATGGACCCGTCGGGGCGCATCACGAAGGTGACGATCGTGCAGTCGACGGGCGACGCCCGGATCGACGACGCGGTGATCGCGGCTATCGAAGACCTGGGACGGGTGGACGAAACGCCACCACCGGGGATCGTGTACCCAAAGCTTGTCAAGTTACAGGGACGCAAGCCGGGGTGAGCGAACTGTTCGGGCAGATTCAGTAACGGATTCAACAACAGGTTCGCGCACGGTTTTGTGAGCGAACGGTGCCAGTAAAAAATCAGCACGTTATGTGGAGAATGGGAATGTCTAAGTATTCGGCACGGGGTGGCCGCAACGGGGCAAATGACGGCAGTCGGCTACGACGCACGCGAGTCAGTCTGGCGGTACTCGCCGGGTTCGGCATGGCGCTCGCCGGCAGCGTCCACGCGCAATCGCTCGAGACGCAGGCTGCTACGGGGACGGCGGTGCCCACCGAGAGCACCGTGATCAATCTGATCAACCTGCTGGTCAAGCAGGGCGTACTGACGAAAGCAAATGCGAGCAGCCTGATCGCGCAGGCACAGGCTGAGGCCGCGCAGGCGAAGGCCGCGTCGAACAGCCGTGCCGCGGTAGCCGCACCGGCCGTGGTGAATGCACCGACGCAACCCGGCGACGTGGCGGTACCGTACGTGCCGCAGGTGGTGCGCGACCAGATCCGCGACCAGGTCAAGCAGGAGGTCGTTGCTCAGGCCAAGGCCGAGAATTGGGCGCAGCCCAATACGTTCCCGGACTGGGTCTCGCGTATCAAGATCGACGGCGACGTGCGGGTGCGGGACGAATACCATTTCTATTCGCCGAACAACGCGAACGATTTCACGAACTTCGCGGCGATCAATCAGGGCGGTGGTTTCGACATCAACCCGAATACGAATCACACGAATCTGCCGACCATCAACTCGACCCAGAACCGTAACAACCTGGAGCGTTACCGTGCGCGTCTGGGCGTCACGGCAACCTTGTCCGACGAGTTCACCGCGGGCATCCAGCTCGCGAGCGGCAACGATAGCGGGCCGGTGTCGACGACGTCGACAGCCGGCGGCGGCTTCGCAAAGAAAGATATCTGGCTGAACAAGGTCTATATCAAGTATCAACCCACTCCCTGGCTGAATGTCATCGGTGGCCGGTTTGACAACCCGTTCTTCTCGTCGGATCTGCTGTTCTCCAACGACCTTGAGATGGACGGTCTCGCGGCGAACTTCCGTCACGCGCTGCCGGCCGATCCGGACGTGACGCTGTTCGGCACGCTGGGCGTTTTCCCGATCCAGTACACAAGCGACGGCTTCCCGTCGAACAGCATCCAGAAGACGGGTAGCGACACCAAGTGGATGTTCGGCGCACAGGTCGGCGCCGAGTGGAAGATCAACGAGCAGAACCGTGTAAAGGGCGCGGTCGCGTACTACGACTTCCAGAATATGCGCGGCACGCTTTCCTCGCCGTGCGCGCTTTATTTAGGCGCAACGAGCTGCAGCACGGATAACGAGGCGCCGGCCTTCATCCAGGGCGGCAACACGATGATCGCGTTGCGCAACATCGTGCAGAACCCGAATCTGGCTCCCGGCATGACGCCTGATCCGCAGCTCTTTGGCCTTGCGTTCAACTACCGGCTTTTCGACGTGAAGGCGCAGTGGGACACGGTGGTGGCCGACCGGGTGAAGCTGCGGCTGGACGGCGAGTTTGTGCGCAACCTGGCTTACAACGAGAACAAGGCGTTCAGCGCGGCGTCGCTGCCGGTCAACAACTACGATTCGAGCTCGGCCAGCGTATCGCAATCGGACTTCAAGAGCGGCCCGAACGGTTTCATGGCGAAGGCGACGATCGGCGAGCCGGAGCCGAAGAAGAAGGGTGAATGGAACTTCTCGATCGCCTACAAGTATCTGCAACCCGATGCGACGCTGGACGCGTTCACGGACCCGGACTTCCACCTGGGCGGCACCAACGCGAAGGGGTACATCCTCGGCGCGGCGTATGCGGTGGCTCGCGACACGTGGTTGTCGGCACGCTATCTGAGCGCGCGGGAAGTGTACGGTGCGCCGTTGTCGATCGATGTGCTGCAGCTTGAACTGAACGCACGGTTCTGAGGTGATCATGCGAAAACATCGGGTGATCGTGGCGGCCGGAACGGCGGCAGTCTGGTTCTGTGCGATGACGCCGGCCTCGGCGCAGAGCATCGAGGACAAACTGCGTACGCAGTTGCGTTCGACCACGCAGGAGCTTCGGCAACTGCAGGATACGCAGGCGCAATTGCAGGCCGACAGGACAGCGGCTGAGCAGCAACGCGACAAGGCGCTTGCGGACCTGAAGCAGGCCCAGGCGGATCTGGCGGCCGCGAAGGGCAAGTCGGGCGCGGAGGCGAATGCGGAGCGTGCGTTGACGGCCGAGAAGTCCAGTCACGCGAAGGACGCGCAACAGCTCGAGAAATACAGATCCTCGTATGAAGAACTGCTTGCGCTGTCACGTTCGCGTGATGCTGAGCGCACACAATTGCAGGCGTTAGGCAACACGCAGGCAGAGCAGTTACGAACGTGTGAAGCGAAAAACGCCCAGCTCTACCAGGTCGGGCAGGAAGTGCTGAATGCATATGAGCACGTGGGCCTCGGCAGCTTTCTGAGCTCGCGCGAACCGTTCGCACAGGGCGCGCGGGTGAAATACGACGAGATCGCGCAGCGTTACGGCGACCAGATGTACGCGGGCAGGTTCGACCCCGCGGCAAAGGCGGCGAGCCCTGCCAGTGCTCCCCGTGCAGATGCATCTGCAGCGTCCCCCGCATCTAAATAAGGTGAACTGAGTTGAAATCAAAGGAAAGAACCATGACGAACGAAGAGCGGGATGCGATCGGGAAGGCGGCAATGAATCAGACCGCCGAGGCGGTCATCGAAGCCGTCAGCGTCGAACAGTTGGGCGACATCTTCAAGACGGCCGGCTATCGCGTCACGGCCGCCGAACAGAATGGTCTCGTGCAATTGATGAGTGCGAGCCAGGGCGTGGGTTTCGCCGTGCGCTTCGGTAACCGCGGCGCCGAGGACGGACAGTATCTGGACTACACGCTGAGTTGCGCATTGCAAGTACAGGGCGAGTTGCCCGCAGAGATTGTTTCCGGCTGGAACCGCACGAAGCGCTTTGCGCGGTTATGGGTGCAGGCGCAGTTCCTGGTACTCGAAATGGACGTGGTGGTGGGCGGCGTGACGGAACGGCACCTCCGCTCGACGATCGAGTTATGGGACCGGCTGATTCAGGAGTTCCTGCTGCATCTGCGCAATCGGCCCGCCATGGCGGCAGTCGAAGCTCAAGGTGCCGGTCAGTCTGGCGAGACAGCGGCGGGCACGGGCGAGAGCGGGCTCAAGGCGACGCAGCAATGATATCCGGCGGCCGGATCGGAGCGCTTTTCGCCGCGTTGCTTGCGCTCGTGAGCGGCAGTCTGCGTGCCCAATCGGACGTTGTGACAGTGGATAAGGCGCCGCAGGCGTGGGTGGCCTATGCGCAACGCGTGTCGCAGCAGTTCCAGGCGGCTCTCGAGAGTGACGCGGTGCAGCGGGTTTATGCGCGCTTCGAGCAGAGTGCGTCGGATGCTGCGGGTGGAGCGCCGCCGGTCCTGAGAGTGAAGGCGTGGTTCGAACCGGACGGCCGGGTGAGCCACGTCGAATTCGACTCGCTGGGAGATAGCGAGGCCGACGCTGAGCTTCGGCAAGTGTTATTGGCGCAGAACATCGGTGCGAAGCCACCGCACGGTATGGCGCAGCCCCTCGTTGTGCGGCTCATGCTCGGGGCCGCGCTCTGACCGGAGCGGAACATGCGCGGAGCAGGCCGCTCAGGGGTACGCCTGTGACCAGGCCGCGATGTTCTGTCATTCAAAATTTTGCAGCAGGAGTGAAGGTGAAGAAACTTGCAATGGTACTGGGTGGTCTTGTCCTGAGCCTGCCGTTGGCAGGGTATGCGCAAAGCGATGTGATCGCGAGCCTGGGTAAAACGTCGGTCACACAGGCAGATATCGAAGGGCTGATCAAACCGTTGAGCCCCGACAATCGTCTCCGTCTCGCGGCCGATCCCGCCACACTGGATCAGATGGTGCGCGCGCAGCTTGCCAACAAGTCGGTCCTCGCCGAGGCGAAAGTCAAAGGCTGGGATAAGCAGCCTCAGGTGCAGGCGGCCGTCGAGAATGCACAGCGCGAAATCATTGTGCGCAGCTATCTGGCTTCGGTCAGCGCGCCGCCGGCCGACTATCCGTCGGATGCCGATATCCAGAGCGCGTATGACCAGAACCACGCGGCGTTTACCGCACCGCGCATGCTGCGTATCGCGCAGATCTTCGTAGCAACTGAGTCGACTGCGGATGCCGCGGGCATCGACAAGGCGCGCCGTCAGGCGACGGATCTGGCGCGCCAGGCACAGGCATCCGGTGCGGATTTCGCCACGCTCGCGAAGGCGAATTCGCAGGACAAAACCAGTGCGGCGAATGGCGGCGACATGGGCTTTACGCCTGAAACCAGTCTGGTGCCGGAGATTCGCCAGACTGTCGGAAAACTGAAAGTCGGCGATGTGGCGGGTCCGGTCCAGACAGCAGCCGGATTCCATGTGATCAAACTGGTCGATACACGCCCGCCTGGTCTTCGGCCGCTGGCTGACGTGAAGGAACAGATCCGCGCGGTATTGCGGCAACAGCGTACGCAACAGAATGCCCAGGCGTATCTGGCAAAGCTCGCGGGGCCCACCACGGTGACGATCAATGAGAGCGCGCTGAAGAAGGCGTTGGCAGCGGTGCAATAAAGCGCTGCGCTCAGGACAGCGGGCACGCAGCAACAGACAAGGAGAACACCGTGGCGCAGACCGCGCACCCCCTCACCGGACATCAGGGCAGCGATTCACATGCCGGGCGCCCGAATCCTGAACGCGCCCGAGGCGTTCACGCACGCATGGAAATCACAATCGACCCGCAGACTTATCTGGCCGCGCTCGCTGCCGCCGGTGCGACGGATGTGGGACCGCTCACACGTTGCCCGCTGTGCCAGACCGAGCTCGCGCCGGCACGCGGCGCACGCCATGCTGCCGGTACAGCGGGACATCTCCGGCACAAACACCGCACCAACGATGCGGATTGCGTGCTGACCACCAGCACGTACCAGCCGAAGGAACTGGCGGCACAGGAACGGCGCGACGTGATAGTGGGTGGGCGTCAACGGGAGCATTTTATCGGCTGCTGGACGCATCACTACGTTGCTGCGCGACGGCTTCTGCCATCGCTGACCGTGCAGAGATTTGCGACTGTGATCGCGTATGCCGACGTGCTGAATCTGTGGTCGTGTGCGGCGTTGCGACAGGAGGACGTTCCTGTGGTGTTGCTCGTGCTGGCAGGGTTCATGCGATTGCCGAATGATGCGAAAGGTGCAGCCTGGGTGCGATTCTGGTTCGACACGAGCGTTCAGGAAGTGGCGGACTTGTGGAAGCCTCGGCCGGTGCCGCCCCGGCTTTTCCTGGTGGCGTACGGGGAGCCGGAATTCACGCCGTTTCCTACCGGCGCGCAGGTGCTGTACTGGAACGAGGTGACGAGTCGGCCCGCATGGCTCGACGGACCGGCGCCGGAATTATCGCCGGCGGAAGTTGCGGAGTTCAGGCAGTTTGTGGCGCGCGGATGGGGGCATCTGAATCGTGGCATTGACGATCGGCGCGACAGGTAGCGATGTGCCGTCGTGAGCGGACGTCGGCGAAGTCAGGAGAGTGCGATGACAGCTTGTCAGTGGAGCAGACATACGCTGGTGACGCTAGTGGGGCTGAGTCTCGCCGGCATCGCGTGGGCGCAGGCGACGGCCCCGGCTCCGGCCTCGAAGCCGGTATGCGTCGATGCGGAGGTCGACGGCGTACGCACATTGTCGTACGGCTGCCTCAACCGGCAACTGGCGCCGACACCGATCGCGGGCGGTGCCGCATCGCAGACGGCGGCCGAAGCGTTGGCAAAGAGACCATCAAACCAGGTGGGCACCTTTAACCTGTCGGGCGAGCAGAACCGCTTCGGTGCGAACTGGGGAAAGTCGGTGACACCACAACGGCCGCCGGCGCTGCAGGTCGTGCCGCCGCGGTAATGATCATGATCCGGTGTTGTGATGGAGAGCAAGTCATGTACGACAGCGAAACTGAGAGTGAAGTAGCAACCGGTACATATAGCCACGCCCGAGCGATCCTGCGAGGTGCCGGTGGCTGGATCGATTGGGATAACGTGGGCGACCGTCCAGACTGGCAGTGCGGCGGGATCGTGCTGGATGGTCGATTTACGCTGGATGAACTGAGGGCGATTCTGGTTTTCGCACGTCACGCGGGATGACGGACTGCTTGGGGAAGCGTGCGCGGTTCGGTTGACCGGGTTGAACGATACGGAGGAGAGAAAGCGTGATGGACCAGCGCGGGCGGCAGCAACGGGAAAGAAAAATTGAAACCGGTATGACGGACAGCAGGCTTGGAGGCGTCAAGCAGGCGCTGCTCATCGTTGCAGTCGTCAGCATGGTACTGATGGCCGAAGGCGGCCTGCCGGGTCCTGCTGTTGCCCAGGAGACGATGCCTGCAGCAGTGCCGCTGTTCGCAGTGCCGAACTTCGCAACGCTCGTCAAACGCTACGGCCCGGCGGTGGTCAACATCAGCGTGACGCGTGAAGTGACCCAGATGGGCATCCAGTTGCCGCCCGGCATCGCACCGGGCAATCCGCTTGCGCCGTTTCTCGCGCGTCGTGTGATCGGTAATCGCGAGGAAGTGAGTCTGGGCTCCGGGTTCATTGTGAGCGCCGATGGCGTCATTCTGACCAATCGCCATGTGGTGGGTGACGCCAGCGAGGTCGACGTCAAGCTCACGGATAAACGCGAATTCAAAGGCAAGGTACTCGGCAGCGATGTACTGTCCGACGTGGCGATCATCAAGATCAACGCGCAGAATCTGCCCGTGGTCGTGACGGGCAACCCGAACCGCACCGAGGTAGGCGACTGGGTGATGGCGATCGGCTCGCCGTATGGCTTTGCGAATACGGTCACTGCGGGCATCGTCAGCGCCAAATCGCGCTCGCTGCCGGGTGAAGCGTACATCCCGTTTATCCAGACCGACGTGCCGATTAATCCTGGCAATTCGGGTGGACCGCTCTTCGATCTGAACGGACGCGTGATCGCGATTAATTCGAACATCTATTCGAAGACGGGAGGCTATCAGGGACTGTCGTTCGCGATCCCGATCGACATCGCACTGGACGTGAAGGACCAACTGATCAGGACCGGTCAGGTGAGCCGTGGACATCTTGGGGTGGCGGTCCAGGAAGTGAGCCAGTCGCTCGCGCACTCGTTCGGACTACAGAAGCCGGATGGAGCGCTCATCAGCTCGGTCGACCCGGGTGGGCCGGCCGCTCAGGCCGGATTGCAGGCTGGCGACGTGGTGCTGGCGGTCAACGGCAGCGTGATCGACGAATCGGCGGACCTGCTGACGACGGTCGCCAGGTTACGGCCTGGGCAGCAGGCTGATCTGCGGGTCTGGCGCTCCGGTGCGGCTACCAGGATAGCGGTCACGATCGGCGCCCTGGACAGTAACGGAGGCGTGCCCGCGACGGTGCAGGCGCCGTCCCGTCTCGGCGTGACGGTGCGCCCGCTCACGGCGCAGGAGCAGCAGAAGATGGGCGTCGATCACGGCCTGCTGATCCAGCAGGTGAGTGGCCAGGCGGCTCGTGTGGGACTGAAGGTAGGGGACATCGTGCTTGCGGTCAACGAAACACCGGTGGCGACGATCGATCAGCTTGCCGACCAGTTCAGGCAGACCAAGGGGAATGCCGCCCTGCTGGTCCAGCGTGGTACGACGCGCCTGTATCTGCCCGTCGATGTGAGCGGGGGGCCGGCATGACAGGTACGAAAACGCTTGCCCTCGGCGGGTTGTTGGGACTCATCGCATGCATGACGCCGGTATTGAGCGTGACAGGAATACCGCTTGCACACGCGCAAGCGGCGCCGTCCGAGGTGCCGCAGCCATGGATCAGCTACGCGCAACTGGTTGGGCGTCAGTTCCAGGCCTGGCTTGAAGCGGATGACGATGAAGCGAATCAGTTGCATCAGTTCCTGGAAGACCGGATCCTGAGCGCGAAAGGGGATGCGCCGCCGCCGGCAATTGTGATCCGCGCCTGGATCGCGGCGGACGGCAAGGTTACAGACGTCGCCTTCGATTCACTCGGAGATCCGAAGGCTAACGCGTTGCTGCGGCAACTGCTGACAAGCCACCCGATCACCGAGCCTCCGCCGCCCGATATGCGTCAGCCGTTGCGCGTGAGACTGCGCATGAAAGCGACTACAGACGACGCGGCGAGCCTGCCCTGTCTGGCCGCGCACTGCTTACCTGCATCGTGAACGTTGCGCCTTGTGCGAGCGGCATACATCGCCTGGCGCTTTTCGTTTGTACTGTAGCGTTTGCTGTTGGCGTAGCGGCACAGACCACGCGCGAGCCGGAAATGATTACGCCGTCGAAGAAAACGGATGTGTTCGCGCTTGAAGCGAGTGCAACCGGCTTCTTTGTCAATGACGACGGCGATGTGCTGACCGCGCGTCATGTCATCGAGGCATGCCGGTCGTTGTTCGTGATCAAGGATACGCAGGTTGCGCGGGCGAGCGTGAAAGCCGTGAGCGCGGACCAGGATCTGGCCGTGATCGCCAGCAGAATCAGACCACTCCTGTCGGCCACCTTTGCCAGGACAAGCAGTGTGAGTGTCGCCCAACCCGTGTTCGCGGCGGGCTATGAAGCGCTGAGACGTATGCCGGATCGTGCGACAACCCTATACAACGCATTTGCACGTAGCGTCATGCAAAGTTCAGCCGGCCCAATAGCGTTCACACTGATGTCGTCCGCGACCAACGGAGCGAGTGGTAGCGCAGTGCTGGACCAAGCGGGGCTGGTGGTGGGGCTGGTGACCGGCCGTGCCGAAACATCGCGCGGCGACGCACGTGCGGTTGCAACACGCTCGGATGCGGCGAGCTACGTAATCGCTGTCCAGGTCGATCCGATCAAGGATTTCCTCAAGAAAAACGGCGTGGCTTTCCGTGAGACCAATACACCGCAACTCGAGCCGATGCAGCCTCGCGCGCCCCGTGCGGCGACATTGGAAGCGGGGGTGCTATGCGGCGGTGGATAAATCTCCAATCGGGACGGGCAGAGTCTGGCTGTGCGGCACGGCGCGTCATTGGGGTACTATGAAGTGCCAGTCGGACTCTCCCTTGCCACCTTTCGTCTCCTTCACTCGTCAGCGATGCATAAAGACGCCTCGTGCCGGTGCCGGGAATGCACGCGCAAGCAATATGCGCTGGGGCGCCTGCGTCTCGCGACCCAACGTCTCATGCTTGCGGATTCGGACGTTGAGAGAATGCTCGCGACTCACTGGGTAAATGCGTGGGCGGCTGTAATTGGCGAGCTTCACCTTTCTGCATTCACCCAAGGGCGCTTGGGACACAAGCCCAGGCGGCGATCGCGTTGACATTACAGATCAAGGAGTGCGTTGAGGGCAGGTCGCCGGATAGCCGGTTTGCTGCGAAACCCGTAAAGCGATTGAAGAAGGAAGCTGATGCTATTTCGCAAGGCGGCAATGTGATGAAACCTGGGCAGAAGGCGCTAAAGAATACTTTCGACGCAGTCGATGCGGTGCTGCGTGGCCACGATGCGGCATTGTTAGTCACGGCCAACGCGGCGCTGCGCGAGACGGACAACACGAACAGTGGAAAGAAGTCGCAACGGTCAACGGAGGGTTGACCAAGCCTCTGCCTGTCGAAAGCCTCCAATGTTCACAAGCGGATATAGCTGCAATCCTTGCCATCCAACCGATTGCCAAATTTCCACACCTTCGAACCCGGGACCGACACCCGCAGATACGTGGAATCGCGGTCGCGAATCTTATAGGGCTTGTCTTGCGGTTTGGTGCTCAGCAGCAGCGGGTAGGTCGGCTTCATGGCGTTCTCCTCGACGGACAACTACCATGAGTTTCACCCGCAATTTACCCGTAAAACTGGCGGAAGCAGGTGGATTACTCCAGATCAAATCGGACAGATCCCCATAAACCGGATGAGCGACCCGAGCGAACGCATACCGCCTCACCCACTCGCCGTAACCCTTTACCAGAAAACCTCCAGAGCGTTCTATGTATTGCTCGCGGGACGCATCATAGACTTCCCGTAGCGCAAACCATGGCACATGCGGCAAGTCGTGATGAACCAGATGGTAGTTGTTGTTCAGAAACAGCAAACGCCAGAACCATCCTGCTTCGTTGACGACAGTACGATGCTCGTGCGCGTGGGCGGTCCGATGTTCCTGAAACGAGCGGATCGAGCCCAGCGACAACGACCCATACCCCGCGCCGACGATAAAGACCCACGCGGGAATGCCGCAGGCGCGTTGCAGCCACACAGTCAGTGCGACTAGCGCGGTCAGATGGACGAACCATACCGGCACATCGCGCCAATCGCCGCGTTTGATTTTGTCGAGCGCATTCACGCCCGTTGCCGCAATGGCAAAAGCCGGCCCAACCAGCAAGCGCCCGGTGAACGTATTGCGAAACGTCAGCAGCGCGCGAATCGCAAAACCCGCACGCTCCCACACATGCTGACTCACAAAGTAGCTTTCGGGATCACGCTCGGGAAGCGTCAGATGCGGATCGTCGTGATGCTGAAGATGCGAATCACGGTAGACGCCATAAGGAAACCACACGGCGAGCGGCGCGAATCCGAGCAGGGCGTTGAAGTGCGGCGAGCGGGTCGGATGTCCGTGCAGCAGTTCGTGTTGCAGGGACATGTACCACGCGCCCAGCAGTGCCAGCAGCGCGGTGGTCAATGGCAGGCCGAGCGCGCGTGCATGCGTCGCGACGCCGAACCATCCGCCGTAGATCGTGACGATCAGCAGCCACGTCGGCCATTGGGTGCGCCATGTCAAGCTTGCAGCCTGTTGGGCGAGTACTTTGCGTTGCGTGTCGTCGAGGTAAATCGCCATCGGCTGGATCGGTCGGAATACAGGTTTAGACCGATCCTACGGACCAATTCACACGACCAGAACCATTTTGTTCAGCAATGCATCTGCAAAAACGTGCATAGAGCGGGGGACATATCGCGGGCCTTTGTACCGCGGGAGGCGACCATCGTCTGACGTTCAGAACGCCTTGCAGGATTTTCGCGGATTCGGCCCTGGCAATTGGCTATAGATGCTCAATCGCCATCCGCCACGCGGCAAGCATGATCGAGCAAACCTTCCGCCGTGCCGCTGCCATTGTCGACATCCAGGCCGCTATTCACGACGAGCCAGCCGTCCTTCTCGGCCGACGGACCCGCGCCGGTCACGAGGATGGTTTGCATGGCCATCGCCGCGACGTTCCGGTTGTCGCGGGCGACGATACGAAACGGATTGTTCGCCTGAGTGAGCGAGGTGACGCGCATGATCCGATAACGCTGGCCGTCGAGCGTATCCCAACGCCACTCGTCAGGCGTGTCCTTCGCGTGACGCGCGAGGGCGTCGCTCACGTTGCTGTGCATGCAATCGATATGGATATGCAACTGGTTTTGCGAGCGGCGATATTGCGAGTTGATCTCGATGCCGAGCTGATTGTCGGGCAAGGGCCGTTTGACGGACTTTTCGACGTAAAGCCGCGACGTCCACGCGTCGTCCCAGTAGTCCTGTGCATTGGGCTCCAGCACGAATGGACTTTCTATGCCGGTGACACGGTCGGTTGGAATCAGCAGGTGCTGCGAGCGGCCGACGATATCCTTCAGGATCACGTAGCGTTTATCGAGGTCGACGACCGTGCATTGGCCCGGTGTTCCGGTGGCCTGTTGCGATGGCACGCAACGCAGATCGACGATTTTCCAGAGCGCGTTCGGATCGACTGCGGCAAGGCGCGCACAGGAGGACGCAGTGAAGGCGAGCGCCAAGCCGGCGACGGTTCGCAGGAACGTTCCCCGAAGGTGGCCTGGTTTTGACACGGTTATCGGCATGCGGATCGGTACTTTTTTATCGAAGTTTTCAACAGCATCGTTAATGGCGTCTTCAAGCCGTCAAAGCACCGGCGCCGGCAGCACGCCGAGCACCTGCTCGAATGCGACGCCGATCGCCAGCAGCCGTCGATCCTCGCCGAGCGGCCCGTCCAGTTCCAGACCGACCGGCAAGCCGCTGGCGCTCATCCCCGCCGCCAGCGACAAGCCCGGAATGCCGGACGTGCTGGCCGGATCCGTATTGCGCAGGAACGCGTCCATCGTATCGATCGACGCGGCGCCGTCGATCGATACTGTCGACGAGCCGTTCTGGTCGTCGATCGGCACCGCGGTGAGACGCGTGGTCGGGAACAGCAGCGCGTCGAGCCGCTCGTCGGCGAACGTCGCGGCGACATACTGCTGCAAGCGCGGCCGCCATTGTTTCAGCGCTGCGTCGTAATGCGCACCGAGCACGTCGGCGAGCACGCCGTCGTAAATCGCGCGCACGTCGGGGCTCGCGATGCGGGCCGCCATGTCGGCCACGGTCTTAACCGGTGCGTCGTTGGCGACGAGCCATGCGAGCACGTCTTCGCGCGGTTCGTGGATCGCGATCGGGCCGCCTACCTGGCCGTTCAAGGTTTCCAGCTCGCTCATCTCGACCGGCACGAAGATAACGCCCGCTGCTTCGAGCCGGCGCAAGGCGGCGCGCACGACGTCGTCCACCTGCCTTTCGAGCCCTTCCCAGAGCGGTGCGGGCAAGCCGATGCGCAAGCCGTTCAGGGTGAGCTCGGGCAGCGGCCCCGTTCCTGTGATCACGCCGTCGAGCAAAGCGATATCGGCGACCGTGCGCGCCATTGGGCCGACGGTATCGCGCGTATGGCTGATCGGTACGACGGCGTCCGGGTCGTGATAACGCCGCTCGGCGCCGCCGTTACCGACCGAAGGACGAAACCCCGCGATGCCGGTCAACGCGGCCGGAATGCGGGTCGAGCCGCCGGTGTCGGTGCCCAGACCCGCAGGTACGATGCGCGCGGCGATCGCGGCGGCAGTGCCGCCCGACGAGCCGCCTGGAATCAGCGAGGGGTCGTATGGATTGCGCACCGGTCCGGCGTGCGGGGCGAAGTTCGTGCTGGTGATGCCGAACGCCAGTTCGTGCATGTTGGCTTTGCCGAGCACGATCGCGCCGGCGTCGAGAAGCCGTTGTACCGAAGGCGCGTTCGTCTTCGGCAGGAAGCCCTCCAGAGCGGGTGTGCCAGCCGAGGTCTGCAAGCCGGCCGTGTTGATGTTGTCCTTCACGACGATGGGCAAACCGGCGAGCGGCAAGCGCGCTTTTGCTTCCGGAGGCAACGCGTCGATGCGCTGTGCGGCGGCCAGCGCGCCGTCGAGATCGAGCGTGGTGAGTGCATTGAGGGTTGACAGCGCCGCCGCCCGCGCCAGCAGCGTGGCCATGTAGTCGGCGGCTTTGAGGCGGCCGGACTGGATCGCCGCGACCGCTTCCGTTGCGCTCAGCGCCAACTGTTGATCGACGGTCCATGTCATCGCCGGCGTCCCTTGAACTGAAGTGACGCCTATTCTGGCACAGCCGCTTAAAGACCGGCGCCGCGTGGCGCAAGGTGGCCTGGGTTTGCCGGCTCATAGGGCGGCCGGCCTTCCGCTTCAGCGCGCTTGACTGGTGTGACCGCTGCTATGGGCTCTTCAGGCGTTACCGGAGGGACCGGCTGTCGTTGACTGTTGTTACTGGCGGCTGTCGATCCACATGCGTCCCCAGCGGAACGCATAGGCGAGCGCGTGTTCTTCGTCGAAGAAGTAATCGAGTGCGTCGAACGAGTAGGCCTGACCCTGGCTAGCCGAGGTTTTCTCGATGGTCAGGTTGGCGGCGAACAGGCCGTTGGGCAGTTGTTGTGCGGCCGGTGCGACTTCGTAGCCCTTGTAGCGGATATTTGAATTCATGGTCGTGGCAGTGAGTGTGCCCGCGTGTGTTGCTGGAGAGCCGGCGCGCGGGACGCAACCCTGTGCGTCGGGCAACCGGTGAGTGAGCGGGCAGGATCAAGCGTAGGCCGCGCCGCGCAGCGGGTGAACCAATCTTTCGTCGTAAGCAAATCAGCGAGGTCCGGGAACGGTCTTCAGGAAGCCGGAGCGGACCATAGTCGCAACGTTTGAACATACTATCTGGCGTTGTGGGCGAGCAGTCTGTTGTGTGGCGCACGGTTTGGGCGAGCGAAAGCGCGAGCGCGTTCGAGCGCGCATGGCGCGGCTTGGCGGCTTTGAAAGTATTGTTGGAGGATGCTGCGGTTGGCGGGGACGGGAAGCAACGCAAGCGCGCCCATGCGTCGAATGGTTCGTCGAGGCAGCGGGATGGCCGCTGGTTCAACGCAAACGCGGGTGGGTGCGTCGAGGACCCGCAAGCGTGGGCCCTCGACGTCGTATGTAAAGGTATTAAACCGTGGACGTTAAACCGCGTGCAACAACCGGGCGGGTTGCGCTTCCTTGGTTGCATGGCCGAGCGGCGCGGCAGTCGGCGTGCGATGCGCGTTGAACGCCAGGGCGAATTGCGCGGCCTGCTGGCCGACCGTGGCGAGCTGATCGACCACCTTGGCGTCGGAGCAGGTGTCGACGGTCTCGAAGCGCGTTTCCAGCGTGTTGATTCCGGCGCCGAACGGCGTGGGCCAGCCGCGCAACGCGTGGACGATCGAGCGCAGCGAGGTCAGCACCGAGCCGGCAGCCTGCCAGCCATAAGCCGTGACGATACAGCCGACCGCGCGGCCATCCAGATACGGCCGTTCGTCGGCACGCAGCTCCTCGAGCGTGTCGAGCGCGTTCTTGACGAGACCCGAGACGCCGCCGTGATAGCCGGGCGTCGCGATGATCAGTGCGTCCGCATGGCGCACGGCTTCGATCAGTTCGAGCTGTTCGGCGGTGCGTTGCGGATTTTCCGGCGCGTAGTGGGGCAGGCTATGCAGGAAGGTGCCGCCGAACAGGCGGGTGTCCGCGCCCGCGGCTTCCGCGCCGCGCAGCGCAAAGCCGAGCGCGCGCTCGGTCGACGACGCCGCGCGTGTCGTGCCGCCAATGCCGATAACGAGCGGCCGGCGTTGATGATCGAAACTGGTCAACGAAATGCTCCTTCGGTAGCGGCTCACGGAACGCTGGCGCGGGGCTGCGCGTAGACGAACCGGGGCGAACCGGACTTTGAAGCGTTATCTTAATGACCGCCGCGAGCCGGGCGAAGCGACTTTTTGTTCTAACGATATAACCGCGCGGGGTTACCGGCGAGCCAGCGGGTTGTCCGGCGAACGTTTCGAAGCCGATACGCCGTCCTGTGCAATGCAGTTGAAGCCGCGCCGGATAAGCATATGGCGATCCATTGGTTGGGGGCACGATGACGCACGGTTAAGATCGAATCGTCTCCTCCATGACATCTCCTTGACATGGGACTCGGCCTCGCTACGTCAGTGGCGGGGCCTTTTTTTGTCTGCTCTTTCCGTGGCGCAAGCGCTTGCCGCTTCACGATAAAGCCGTTTTTCGCATGCTACGATGGTCCGCGAAGCGATTCCCGGCGAGGTCGAACAAGCCATGGCAACCTTATATGACACGCTCGGTGTGCACGCGCATGCCACGGAAGAAGAAATCAAGCGGGCCTACCGTAAGGCCGCGATGAAATGGCATCCGGATCGCAACAACGGCGCCGAGGACGTTGCCCGCGCCACCTTCCAGGAAATCAGGGACGCGTACGCGATCCTCTCCGACGCCGCCCAGCGCAAGGTGTATGACGCGGTCTATGCCGAGCAGATGCGCGGCTGGGAAGCGCAGCGCGCCCGCCAGCAAAAGGCGCAAGCCGAACGCGAGGCGGCGGCGCGCGCCGCGGACGAAGCGGCCTATGCCGAGATGGTGTCGCTCGCCATGCGTTTCGCCGACGACGGCCACAATCGAGACGTGCTGTTCGGCGTGCTGCTGGGACGTCGATGCGATCCGCGGCGGGCCGCGCAGATCGCCGACAGTGTGGCCGCATTGCAGGCGGCGCGGCGCGCGGCCGAGCAGGCCGAGAAAGTGGAGGTTGAGGCCGAGGTGGCCGCGCAAGCGGCAGATGTCTCTGACGTTTCGGCCAAAGCGCCGGCGGCTGCCGCCGATGCCGCCGATGCCGCCAATCGCGGTGCGCCGGATAACCGCGTGAACCCGGGCAAGCGTGAAGAAACTGCCGGCGACGCTCATCCGGCCGGCGTACTGGGCGGACTCTGGTTTCAGTTCCTGAACGGCTTGCGGTTCTGAAGAGGCCGCCGTGCGCGATTGACAGCAGGCTGAAAGATTGAATGCCACGCTGTCAGACTTCGCCGCAAATGCAACGCGCGATGCCCGTGAATTGACCCTCCCGATACAAATTCTCGTAGCGCAACGAATTAAGACATCGTAGTGTCACGAGGACGCAAGAGTGAGCTGGCAGAATGGCGCGGAAGGATAAGAAAAACACGGTACGGGGTGAGCGTGACCAGAAAATACAAGGTGCTGTTTCTCTGTCGTGAGAATTCAGCACGCAGCATCATTGCCGAAGCTTTACTGCGTGAACTGGCAGGACACCGGTTCGACGCATTCAGCGCGGGGCCGGAGCCGGCCGCGCGAGTTCATCCCAGCGCGATCGCGCAATTGCGGCCCGGTATTTCGGACCTCGGCGTGCTCAGTCCGAAAAGCTGGCTGGAATTCACGGGCGAATGGGCGCCGCGGATGGACCTCGTCGTTGCTATGGACGAGTGCGTTGCCGGCCACCATGCGCCGCTCTTTCCCGGAGACCCTCCGTCGTGCAGCTGGATCTTTGCCGATCCGCTCGCCGACGGAATGCTCGAGCCGGAGCGCGTCCGTTCGTTTGAAAAGGTGTTCTGGCAGATCGTCCGGCAGGTCACCACCTTCATCGACTTGCCGCAATACGCGAGCGCGTGGGCGCCTGCCGCGCGCGCCGAAGCGCCGGCTTGCGCCAGCGATCTACCGATCTGACGGCTTAGCGATTGGTCGGGCGCGCGAGCGGACTTCCCGCGAATGGGTCGTTTAGCCAATCCACCTGTTTTCTCGGCTGCGGGGCGGGTGCCGGCGTGGCCGACAATTCGAAGTGGTCGATTGATTGACCTGCGCTGATTGCCTGTTTAAGCCATTGGGGCATTTCACCCTGGCCGTCCCAGCTATCTCCCGTTGCGCTGCGGTAGCGCTCGGCGGTTTGCCTCTTCGGTTCGGCCGCCAGCACCGCGGCGAGGTCTTCTGGTTTGATGCCAAACTCTTCCATGCGATGGCGGAGATACGCAATCATGCTATCTCGCTTCCTTTCGTCCATAAGATATTCGTCCTTCTAAAGCGTCCAGCGTTCTGTCAATTACAGATTGCGAGGGAAAGCCGCGAAAGCATTGAGCCCACGTAAATGGGATCCGCCCGCGGTAAAGTTATTGATCGAAGGAAATCCTGGTAGCAACGTAAAAAAACGATGCTTCATAAATCGTGTTACTGCATATGCCCGGCCAGGCCGCCTGTACGGCTGGCCACGCCGATCGGCGAACATTCAAGCGCTCCGCCACGCGGCAGGTACGGCTGGGTAAGCCCTACGGCTGCTATGGAAAGAACGCTGATGAAGATGCACTGATTGCGGATGGCCGGTCTCATGCCTACGCTCCGTCTCTCGCCGGTGCCGCGCAGGGCTGATTTTGTGCGTTATTCCAGCATCATAGCGCACTGTTCGGGTAAAGGACGCGCCGGCCCGGTTGATTTTGTTGCCGCATGTTCCTGACCGGCCTGCCGGCGGCGCCGCCAATATTGTCTGCGCCGCCGGGATTGAAATCCTGGGTGGCCGACCTATAACGAAACTGCGGAGCAACACTCTGCGTTTCCAGCCTGGTGGCGACCGCTTCCGGTAAGCCGCGCGTGCACGCCGAACATCGGTTTCAGGTTTGGCAACTATTTACTCGTTTAGTTCGGTGACTCGCCGCAGCAGTCCCGCATAGGCATTCGCCCGTCCGTCAGTTCGATCTGGCGACACGACGTTTTTCGCGAATCAATTCTTTTTGAAGGGGATAAGCGCTGCTGCGCCGGATTCGAGGAGTCTGGACATGAAACTACGTTTATTGATGGCGTTGGCAAGCGCCGCTCTCTTTCTGGCGCCGAATACAGCCGGCGCACTGGACGGTCAGCCGGACGACGCCGGGTCGGGCCGGGCGATGATGCAGCGCAACGCCAACGAATCGGTGCAAGACACCACCGACATGTCGTTTGGCGAAACGGGGCGGACCATGATGCCGGCGGCCCAACCGGTGCAGGACGTCTCCTATGGCGGCGTGGCCGCGGGCGCGGTGGAAGCGGGAGGCCGACAGGAGCGGCCGTGCACTTCCGGGCCGCAATGCAGGATCTATTTTGGTCAATAGTTGATCGGAGTTCAGGAGTTCAGGAGTTCAGGAGTTCAGGAGTTCAGGAGTTCAGGAGTTCAGGAGGCGGTCAGGGAAGCAGCACGCACCGCCTCCAACCAATCCGCACGGAATCCTTGTCGAAATACCCATACGCGCGACTGCGTTTTTTCGGAGCGGTCAGCGAGCGATTTAATACGATGTTAAGGTGTGTTCCGTTCAGGTTTTCACCGGTTAGTTTTGCGGCAGCAATCATAAGCAGGCAAATAGCGCCTGCTTTTTTAATTGTGATTGGCTGTCCGCGAATTGATTAGTCCGGTATGACTGCTCCAATCCCACCCGTTGTTTAGTTACTCGCAAACAATACTATGTTGATGGAAGATAATCTGCCGGCGAGCACTGCCTCGCCGGACGATGGCGCCTCGTCGTCCCTGCGTTCATGGCTCGCTGTCGTGGCCGTTGCAATCGGTGCGTTTGCATTCGTGACCACGGAGTTTTTACCTGTTGGACTACTGCCGCGCATAGCGGCGGATCTGGGCGTGCTGCCAGGCACCGCGGGCCTGATGGTCACGGTGCCCGGCGTGATTGCCGCCATCTCCGCGCCCGGTTTGATGCTGGTGGCCGGCCGGATGGATCGCCGGCGTGTGTTTCTGTTGCTTACGGCCTTGCTGCTGGCGTCGAATTTGATTTCGGCTTTTGCACCCGATTTTCTGTCCATGCTGTTCGGACGCGCGTTGCTCGGTGCGGCGTTGGGCGGATTCTGGACCCTGGCGACGGCCGCTTCGGGGCGTCTCGTGAAGCCGAAGGATTCGGCGAGAGCCATGGCAACGATCCTGACCGGCGTGACCTGCGCGACCGTGATCGGTGTGCCGCTCGGCACGTTCATCGCCAGTTTCGCGTCGTGGCGTGCTTCGTTCATGGCAACCGGCGTGCTTGTCGCGATCGCGCTCGTGGCCCAGTTCGTCTTCGTACCGTCCCTGCCGTCGGCAACCGCATTGCGGATGCGCGATCTGGTGGCGCTGCTGCGCCGCCCGCATCCGCGTAGAAGCATGATGATGGTCGGGCTCGTATTTGGCGCGCATTTTTCCTCGTACACGTACATCACGCCGTTCCTGCTGCGTAACGCGAATCTCACGATGTCGACGATTACCTTGCTGCTGCTCGGCTTCGGCATGATCGGGTTCTTTTCGAACTTCGCCGTGTCGTCGACGGTGACGCGCAACCTGAAGATGTCCGTGGGCGCGATGGTTTCCCTGCTGATGTTCGCGCTGGTCGCCATGCCGCTGTTGCAACAATCGCCGATCGGCGTCGCCGCGCTCGTCCTCGCGTGGGGTGTTTCGTTCGGGGCGCTGCCGCTGTGTTTCAGCGTCTGGATTCAACGCGCTACGCCGGATTCGCCGGAAGCGGGCTCGGCGTTGTTTGTCAGCATCATTCAGGTGGCGATTGCGCTGGGCTCGCTGATTGGCGGCGTGGTGGTCGACCATGTCGGCATTTCCGCCGACTTTCTCTTCGGCAGCGGTTTGGCGCTGCTGGGGCTCGCGGCGCTCGCGAGTTTCGGGTGGCGCGAGCAGATCGTGGCTGCGGAGTCGGAGCCGAAATCGAAGCAGGTCATGGCTGCGGAGTCGATAGCGTGTCCGGCGTGTACTGATTAGGTTTGATGCCCTGTGCCGGCCAGGGCGTCATCGGGACTCGAGGCGTGGGCGCTGCCAGGTTCACGCGAGCGACAGCCGTTACAGCGGATGGTCCGTGTTATCGATATCGACGGCAACGACCCACTCGCGACCCTCCATCTTCCATATCACGACGTATTTCCCGCGGATTTCGACGGTCTCGTCCTCACGCGTAAACCGTTCTGGGTGGATTCCGTCGACGGCAAACCCACTCGCGGGCAGGCCTTTCAAGCGCAACACCCAGCGATCCACTTTTGTTATCACCCCCTCCAATACACGGATTGTTAGCGCATCGCACCGCTCGTATATTGGCTGAACGAAAGCAGACACAGCACGGACAGCAGAAAATACAACAACAGAAAGGCAAGCCGCCCGGGTTTGCCACAGGAGCAAAGCGATGAATCGAATCGATCTGGAGGGGCGTGTTGTCGCCATTACTGGTGGCGCGCGCGGCATTGGTTACGCGGTGGCCCAACGGGCATTGAACTCGGGCGCGTCGGTCGCCCTATGGGACATCGACGCCGAGCGCCTCGCGCGCAGCGAGCGCGAGCTTAGCGAACTGGGCAAGGTAACGGCTGTCACGGTCGAACTCACCCAGGAAGCTTCGGTGGTTCAGGCGGTAGCACAGACCGTTGCCGCCCACGGCGCGATCGACGTGCTGATCAACTGCGCCGGCATCACCGGCGGCAACGGCACGACGTGGGAGCTGGACCCCGAGGTCTGGCGCCGCGTGATCGACGTGAATCTGATCGGCCCGTATCTCACCTGCCGCGCGGTGGTGCCGCAAATGCTCAAGCAGGGCTACGGCCGGATCGTCAATATCGCTTCGGTGGCCGGCAAAGAGGGCAACCCGAACGCCTCGCACTACAGCGCTTCCAAAGCCGGGCTCATCGGCTTGACCAAGTCCCTCGGCAAAGAACTCGCGACGAAGAACATCCTCGTCAATGCGGTCACACCCGCAGCGGCCAAAACGGAGATCTTCGATTCGATGTCGCAGCAGCATATCGACTACATGCTCTCGAAGATTCCAATGAACCGGTTCCTGTTGCCGGAAGAAGCGGCGTCGCTGATTCTGTGGCTTTCTTCCGAAGACTGCGCGTTCAGCACCGGCGCGGTGTTCGACCTGTCCGGCGGCCGAGCCACGTACTGAGTCGTCACGGCGTCACCTGAGCCGTAGCAGTGGCCGTGCAAAAGGTAGAAAAACGCAGAGCGCGACCCGCGTGCTCTGCGAAGGAGACGACATGAATCCGCATTCGCCCGCATCGCTGGAGGCGATCAACAGCAAGGTCATGCGCCGGCTGTTGCCGTTTCTTTTGCTGATGTATGTGCTGGCGTTTCTCGATCGCGCCAATATCGGCTTCGCGCAGAAGGCGTTGCAACACGATACGGGTTTGTCCAATGCGGCTTTTGCCTTCGGCGCGGGCGTGTTCTTCGTCGGCTATGCATTGTTCGAGGTGCCGAGCAATCTGCTGCTGCACCGGGTCGGCGCGCGTGCGTGGATGTGCCGGATCATGGTGACATGGGGGCTCGTTTCCGCGGCGATGTGTCTTGCCCATACGCCGACTGCTTTTTACTCCCTGCGTTTTCTGCTGGGTGTCGCCGAAGCCGGTTTCTTTCCCGGCGTGATCTATTACCTGACTCACTGGTTTCCGCAAGCGGCGCGAGCGCGCGCGGTGGGCGTGTTTTATTTCGGCGCGCCGCTGGCGTTTATCTTCGGCAGTCCGTTATCGGGTTCTTTGCTCGAGTTGCATGGTGCGTTGGGTTTGGCCGGCTGGCAGTGGCTGTTTCTGATCGAGGGGACGCTGGCCTCGTTAGTTGGCGTATGGGCGTTCTGGTATCTCGACAACCGCCCTGAAGACGCGCGCTGGCTCGATGCGCAGGAGCGTAGCACCTTGCGCGGCGCGCTCGACGACGATGCGCGCGCCGCGTCTGCTCATGGGCCGCGTCACATTCTCGCCGCGCTGGTGGACCGCCGTGTGTTGCTGCTGTCGGCGATCTATCTGCTGATTCAGGTGAGTGTCTACGGTGTGATCTTCTATTTACCGCAGCAAGTGGCCGCGTTGCTCGGCACGACAGTGGGTTTCCGCGTGGGACTCGTCGCTGCTTTGCCATGGGTCTGTGCGCTGGCTGTGACGTGGTACGTACCGCGTCGTGCGGATCGAACAGGCGGACACCGGCGTTGGGCGGTCGCGCTGCTGGTGCTCGCGGGTCTCGGCATCGGCGCTTCGGGACTCGCCCATAACCCTTCGATTGGTTTGATCGCGCTGTGCTGTGCGGCCAGCGGTTTCATCGCCGCGCAACCGCTGTTCTGGACATTTCCCACGCGTTACCTCACGGGCGCCGCGGCCGCGGGCGGGATCGCGCTGATCAATTCACTTGGCGGCCTCGGCGGATTTATTGCGCCGAGCCTGCGCACCGCGGCGGAACGAACGTTTTCGTCGACCTCGGCAGGGCTGATCGTACTGGGCGTATCGAGTCTGCTCGCAGCGCTCATGATCGGCACGCTGTTGCGTCGTGACGACGCACATTCAAGCTGGTCTTTCCAGCACTTACTGCACCGCGCCCGTTAGGCGCATTGTCGGATGCACGTTCGACGCATCAACAACGGAGCCCTTTTTTATGGCCATGCCAACTATCCGGCACGTGCGTGCCTTCATCGTCCGCGGCGGCGGTGCGGATTATCACGATCAACCCGACGGACACTGGATCGACGATCACATTTCCACGCCGATGGCGCGTTATCCGGAGTATCGTCAAAGCCGCCAGTCGTTCGGTATCAATGTGCTCGGCACGCTGGTGGTGGAGATCGAAGCGAGTGACGGCACGGTCGGTTTTGCGGTGACGACGGGCGGCGAGATCGGCGCGTTCATTGTCGAAAAACATCTTGCGCGTTTTCTCGAAGGCCAGCTTGTCACCGACATCGAGAAGATGTGGGATCAGATGTATTTCTCGACGCTGTATTACGGCCGCAAGGGCGTGGTGCTGAATACGATCTCGGGCGTCGATCTCGCGTTGTGGGATTTGCTAGCGAAGGTGCGCAAGGAGCCGGTGTACCAACTATTGGGCGGCCCGGTGCGCGACGAACTCGTGTTCTACGCGACTGGCGCACGTCCCGATCTCGCGAAGGAGATGGGTTTCATTGGCGGAAAATTGCCGTTGCAGCACGGTCCCGCTGAAGGCGACGCGGGTCTCAAGAAAAATCTGGATAAGCTCGCCGAGATGCGCAGCCGCGTTGGCGATGACTTCTGGCTGATGTACGACTGCTGGATGAGTCTCGACGTACCGTATGCAACGCGGCTCGCTCAAGCAGCGCACGAATACGGTTTGAAGTGGATCGAAGAGTGCCTGCCGCCGGACGACTACTGGGGTTACGCCGAACTGCGCCGCAACGTGCCGCGCGGCATGATGGTGTCGACCGGTGAGCACGAAGCGACGCGCTGGGGTTTCCGCATGCTGCTGGAGATGCAGTGCTGCGATCTGATCCAGCCGGATGTGGGCTGGTGCGGCGGCATGACGGAACTCGTCAAGATCTCCGCGCTCGCCGATGCCCACAATGTGATGGTGGTGCCGCACGGTTCGTCGGTGTATAGCTATCACTTCGTCGTCACGCGGCACAACTCGCCATTCGCCGAGTTTCTGATGATGGCGCCAAAGGCCGATGAAGTGGTGCCGATGTTCACGCCGCTGCTGCTCGATGAACCGGTCCCCGTGAATGGACGGATGAAAGTGCCTGACACACCGGGCTTCGGCGTGCGGCTCAATCCGGAGTGCGCGCTGGTGCGGCCTTATCCGCGTTGAGTGTGCGTGGAAAGTGGATTGAACCCCGGCTCGATCCACATGACACAAGACACACGACATCGCATTGATTCAGTTATCAGGAGAATGACGTGTTGCTCAAGGACAAGGTTGTGATCGTCACCGGCGGCTCGCGCGGCATTGGCCGCGCGATAGCGGTTGCGTGCGCAACCGAAGGCGCGGATGTGGCGATCAACTACTGGGGCGATAACGACGCATCGTATGGGCGCCGTTCGGCCGTCGCCGAGGTGGTCGCCGAAATCGAAGCGTTGGGGCGGCGTGTGATCGCGATCGAAGGCAATGTCGCTGCGCGTGAAACGGGTCAGGAACTCGTTCGCCGCACCGTTGAAGCCTTCGGCAAAGTCGACGTGCTCGCGAGCAATGCCGGCATCTGCCCGTTTCACGCCTTTCTCGACATGCCGCCCGAGGTATTGGAGTCGACGGTGGCAGTCAATCTGAACGGTGCGTTCTACGTCACGCAAGCCGCCGCGCAACAGATGAAAGCGCAGGGCACGGGCGGCGCAATCGTGGCGACGAGTTCGATCAGCGCCCTGGTAGGCGGCGGCATGCAGACGCACTACACGCCGACCAAAGCGGGTGTGCATTCGCTGATGCAGTCGTGCGCGGTGGCGTTGGGGCCGTACGGCATCCGCTGCAATTCGGTGATGCCCGGCACGATCGCGACCGACCTGAACGCGGAAGATCTCGCCGACGAAGCCAAAAAAGCTTACTTCGAAAAGCGCATTCCATTGGGCAGACTGGGCCGCCCGGAGGACGTCGCCGATTGCGTGGTATTCCTCGCCTCCGACCGCGCGCGCTATGTGACAGGCGCCGCGCTGCTGGTGGACGGCGGCCTGTTCGTCAACTTGCAATAACGCGTGATACCGACGTCACGATGGTGCCATCAACTAACCGGTGCGGATACGACCCCAGGCCTGCTCATCGTCGAGGCGGAGTCGTCGCGTGCGAGCTTGCGCGAGAAGCCGCGCAGCAAATCGATAAAACGCAGCGCCGGTTCGGCGAGGGTTTCTTCCTTGCGCGTGAGAATGCCGAAGCCGGCGAGGCTCTTGCCGATTTCAAGCGGCAGCGCGACCAGCAGCTTGCCGCGCACATGATCGCGCACCACCGACTCGGGCAGCATGGCCACAGCGTCGTAGTTCTCGAGCAATTGCAGCGTAGCGAAGATCGACGCGCACTCGGTCAGGTTGACGGGCGTCGCAAGACCGGCACGCGCGAGTTCTTCTTCGAACAGCACGCGCGCGGGGCTCGTAACCGGTTGCGCCACCCACGGCCAGTCGATCAGCTCGCGCAATGTGATGCGCGAGCGCTGCGCCAGCGGATGCACCGAACGCACCACCAGCAACAACGTCTCGCGGGCGAGCGGCTCGAAACTGAAGTCGTTGTGTTGCAGCGGACTGGTCAGGCGTCCAAGCGCCAGATCGATTTCGCGGCGATGCAGCAATTGCACGACCTGGTCGCTGGTTTCGCCAAGAATGCGCACGTTCAGCAGGGGGCTTTCGGTTTTCAGGGCGGCGACCGCCATGGCCAGCAGATCGGGCGCGGCGCCCATGATCGCGCCGACGGTCAACTGTCCATGCCCGCCGCGGCGTTTGACGTCGAGGTCTTCGGCAAAACGGGTCAACTCGGCAAGCGCGCGCCGTGCATAAGCCAGCGTGACCACGCCGAGCGGCGTGGGCGTCATGCCGCGCGCGTTGCGCTCGAACAGCAGGAAGCCGAACGCCTCCTCGATATCGCCGAGCATGCGGCTCGCGCTGGGTTGCGCGACGTTGATGGCCTCGGCGGCCTGGTGGAGATTGCGCGCGTCGTCGAGCGCGACGAGCAGCGCGAGGTGCTTGAACTTGAGCCGATTGACGAGTGCGATGGCAGCTGAATGTTGGCTCATGATTCCGGTGCGATTCGGTTTGTGGATCGCCCAATCCCAAACACGGATTGAGATGCTATCGACGCAGGAATTATAGTCGTACCAGACGCTTCTACGCTTCTCAGGGAAAGCGCCCGGATACGACGGGAGACAGGCCGCAATGGAAACAATCGCTTTCCGGATGGTGCTCAACCCCGGCATACGCGAGGAATACGAACGACGTCACGCGCAAATCTGGCCGGAACTGGTTGATGCATTGCACAACGCCGGTGTGCGCGACTATCGGATTTTCTTCGACGCGGGCACGGACCACCTTTTCGCCATTCTGACGCGCAGCACGAATCACACGATGAATGCGCTGCCGCAACTCGAGGTGATGCGCAAATGGTGGGATTACATGGCCGACATCATGCAGACCGCCCCCGACCATACGCCGCTTCAACAGCCGCTCGAACCGGTCTTTCATCTGAATTCGCTTAACTGACGTTGCTGACTGCTAGCCCAATGGGCGGAGGGTATCGCATGCAGGTTGTCGATTCGCATATCCATCTGTGGGACCTGAAAACGCATCGTTATCCGTGGCTGGAAAACCCGGGTGTGTCGTTCGTGGGGGATGCGCGCGACCTGAAGCATGACTATCTGCTCGACGACCTGCTCGGCGAGGCGGGCGATATCGAGGTGCTCAAACTGGTGCACGTGGAGGCGAATCACGATCCTGCCGATCCGGTCGAGGAAACCCGCTGGTTGCAATCCATTGCCGATCGTCCGGAGTCGCGCGGCATGCCGAACGCGATTGTTGCCGCCGTGGATCTGTCCGCGGCGAATGCACCGGAAGTGCTCGAGGCGCACGCGTCGTTCGCCAATACGCGTGGCATCAGGCAGATCCTGAACGTGCACGAGAACAAGCTGTTCGATTACGTCGGCCGCCATTTCATGCGCGAGCCGCAATGGCGCGAACATTTTGCGTTGCTGCGCCGTTATGACATGTCGTTCGATCTGCAACTGTATCCGTCGCAGATGGAAGAGGCGGCTGCGCTGGCGCGTGCACACGGCGACACGATTTTTATCGTCAACCATGCGGGCATGTTCGTGGACCGCAACAGCGTCGCCGGTTATCGCGCGTGGCGTGAAGGTATGCGCACGCTCGCGGGTTGCAGGAATGTCGCGGTGAAGATCAGCGGACTTGCCATGTTCGATCATCAGTGGAGCGTCGAAAGTCTGCGCCCTTATGTGCTCGAAACAATCGATACGTTCGGCGTCGAGCGCGCGATGTTTGCGTCGAATTTTCCGGTCGACCGGTTGTTCGGTTCTTACCAGGATTTGTGGCACGCGTACGCAGCGATTGTCGGCGGTGCGAGCGTTGCCGAAAAAGAAGCGCTGTTTTGCCGTAACGCGGAGCGTTTTTATCGTATCTGACGTACCTACTGCGTCTGACGCATTCCCGAAAGCAAAAAAGAAGGAGACACGTAGTGCAGCAATCCCCATCCGCTGTGCCCAGACTCGAACTACGGCACGCGAGCAAATCATTCGGCCGGGTCCGTGCGTTATCGGACGGCGATCTCGCGTTGTGGCCGGGCGAAGTGCATGCGTTGCTCGGCGAAAACGGCGCGGGCAAGTCGACGGTCGTGAAGATTCTTGCGGGCGTGCATCAGCCGGATACCGGCGAGCTGCGGGTCGACGGCGTGACGCGCGGATTCGCGACGCCTGCCGAAGCGCGTGACGCGGGTCTCGCCGTGATCTATCAGGAGCCGACGCTGTTCTTCGATCTCTCGATCGCGGAGAACATCTTCATGGGACGGCAGCCGGTCGACCGGCTCGGCCGCATTCAGTACGACGCCATGCGCCGCGAGGTGGATGGGTTGCTGGCCTCGCTCGGTGTCGATCTGCGTGCGGATCAGCTCGTGCGTGGGTTGTCGATTGCCGATCAGCAGGTGATTGAAATTGCGAAAGCGTTGTCGTTGAACGCGAACGTGTTGATCATGGACGAACCGACCGCCGCCTTGTCATTGCCCGAAGTGGAGCGGCTCTTTGCGATTGTGCGCAAGTTGCGCGAGCGCGATGTGGCGATTCTGTTCATCACGCATCGGCTCGATGAAGTGTTCACGCTGACGCAACGCGTGACGATCATGCGCGACGGCGCAAAAGTATTCGACGGGCTCACCGCCGATCTCACCACCGAATCCATCGTCGCGAAGATGGTGGGCCGCGATCTGGAGACGTTCTATCCGAAAGCCGACCGGCCGCCGGGCGAAGTGCGATTGTCCGTGCGAGGACTTACGCGCGTAGGCGTTTTCAAGGACATTTCCTTCGACGTCCGCGCTGGCGAGATCGTCGCTCTGGCAGGGCTCGTCGGCGCGGGCCGCAGCGAAGTCGCGCGCGCGATCTTCGGCATCGATCCGCTCGACTCGGGTGAAATTTCAATTGGCGGCAAGCGCCTGGCTGCGGGCAGTCCGGCCGCAGCAGTGCGCGCCGGCCTCGCGCTGGTGCCGGAGGATCGTCGTCAGCAGGGGCTGGCACTGGAATTGAGCATCGCGCGAAATGCGTCGATGACGGTGCTTGGACGTCTCGTCAAACATGGCCTGATTTCCACTCGAAGCGAAACGCAACTGGCCAATCAGTGGGGCACGCGTTTGCGCCTCAAGGCGGGCGACCCGAATGCGCCGGTCGGCACGCTGTCCGGTGGTAATCAGCAAAAGGTCGTGCTGGGCAAGTGGCTTGCCACCAACCCGAAGGTCTTGATCATCGACGAACCCACGCGCGGCATCGACGTCGGCGCCAAGGCCGAGGTATATGGCGCGCTGGCAGAACTGGTGCGCGACGGCATGGCCGTGCTGATGATATCGAGCGAATTGCCGGAAGTGCTCGGCATGGCCGATCGTGTACTGGTCATGCACGAGGGACGTATCAGCGCGGACATAGCGCGCGCCGAAGCTGACGAAGAGCGCATCATGGGCGCCGCGCTCGGCCAGCCGTTTCCACCGTTGGGGCACGCGGCATGATGCGCCATTCCTCAACCCATCCCGCGCCCGTTCAGGCGCCGGCCCTGAAGCGTTCCGGCAGCGCGCCGGGCGGCTTTGTCGCGAGCATTGCTAAGAGCCGCGAAACGACGCTCTTCGTCGTGCTGATTCTGTTGATCGTGGGCACGGGTCTCGCGAAGCCGCAGTTTTTGAATCTGCAGAATCTGCGTGACGTGCTGCTGAATGTGTCGATTATCAGCTTGCTGACAGCCGGCATGACGGTGGTGATCCTGATGCGGCATATCGATCTGTCGGTGGGGTCGACGGTCGGCATCAGCGCTTATGCGGTCGGCAGCCTGTACGTTGCGTTTCCACATATGCCGGTGATCGTCGCGTTGTTGGCCGGCCTGGCGATCGGTCTGGTGGCAGGCGGTATCAATGCATTGCTCGTGGCCGTGGGGCGCGTGCCGTCGCTGGTGGCGACACTGTCCACGCTCTACATTTTCCGCGGCGCGGACTATGCGTGGGTGCACGGCGGTCAGATCAATGCAACCAGCTTGCCCGATGCATTTTCCCGCCTTGCTACCGGCACATTCTTCGGCATACCGACGCTCGCGTTAATCGCGATCGTCGTGCTCGCCGCGCTGGCGGTCTATCTGAAGCAGTTTCGCGGCGGCCGCGAACACTATGCCATCGGCTCGAATCCGGAGGCGGCGCGGCTTGCCGGCGTGAACGTCGAGCGTCGCGTGATGGCGGGTTTTTTGCTGTCCGGCGCGATTGCCGGTTTCGCGGGCGCATTGTGGCTCGCGCGCTTCGGCACCGTCGATGCAAGCACCGCGAAAGGCATCGAATTGCAGGTGGTTGCCGCCGCCGTGGTGGGCAGCGTGGCGATCACGGGCGGCGTAGGCACCATTCTCGGCGCCACGCTCGGCGCGCTCGTGCTGGGTGTGATCAGTATCGCGCTCGTCGTGCTGCACGTCTCGCCGTTCTGGGAGCAGGCGATCCAGGGTGCTCTGATCGTCGCCGCGATTACCGCCGATACCTTGCTGGCCCGCTCCGTCGCCAAACGCATGATGAGGAAACGCGATCATGGCTAAACCCGATTCCGCGCTGCTCACACGCAAACGCGAAACGCCGCTGCAATGGGAAGTATTGCTGGTTGTTGTGCTGGCGCTCTCACTTGCGCTCGGGCGGTTGTTGTCGCCGGTCTTTCTGACCAGTGCGAATGTCAGCAACATCCTTGCCGATCTGACGGAGATCGCATTGATGGCGCTGCCCATGACTTTGATTATCGTCGCCGCGGAAATCGATCTTTCTGTGGCATCGGTGCTGGGTGCGTCGAGCGCGCTGATGGGCGTGCTGTGGCATATGGGCCTGCCGATGCCGCTCGTGATCGTACTGGTATTGATTGCCGGCGCGCTGGCGGGCCTGCTGAACGGCCTCGTGATCGTGAAGCTCAATCTGCCTTCGCTCGCGGTCACGATCGGCACACTGGCGCTGTTTCGCGGCCTCGCGTACGTGCTGCTCGGCGATCAGGCGGTCGCGGATTTTCCGGCGGGTTATACGGCCTTCGGCATGGATACGGTCGGCGCGACTTTCATTCCGTTGCCCTTTGCGATCGTGATCGTCGGCGCGGTGCTGTTTACCGTGCTGTTGCAGTCCACGGCGTTTGGACGCAGCCTCTACGCAATCGGGGCAAATCCGACCGCGGCGGCTTTCTCCGGTATCGAAGTGGCGAAGATCAGGCTGCGTTTATTCGTGCTGTCCGGCGCGATGAGCGCGCTGGCCGGAGTCGTCTACACGCTGCGGTTCACCAGCGCACGCGGCGATAACGGCGAAGGTTTCGAATTGTCCGTGATCGCGGCGGTGCTATTCGGCGGCGTGAGTATTTTCGGCGGACGCGGTTCGATGTTCGGCGTTCTGCTGTCGCTGCTGATTATCGGTGTGCTGAAAAATGCGTTGACGCTCGATGATGTATCGAGCGAAACACTCACGATCGTCACCGGCGTGCTGCTGCTGGCATCGGTGCTGATTCCCAATCTGGTTGCCCGCTGGCGGGCGGCGCGCGACCGGCGTTTCATCGCGAAGTCCGCTTCTTCTTCATAAGGTTCGCTTAAAACCGGCTTCACAAGAAATACCCAATACCAAATACCGACAACCCGGACAGCATGTCGTCCAACAACAAAGCAGGAGACGCCTCATGTTCAATCCTCTACGCCACACCGGCAAGACAGCGCTGTGCATCGCCCTGGTCGCGATCAGTTGCGCTGCGTCCGCGGCCGGCCTGAAAAGCGGTCTGAAGATTGCTTTCGTGCCGAAGCAGATCAACAACCCCTATGAAGTGATTGCCGACGACGGCGGCATGGCCGCGATCAAGGAATTCAACGGTGTGGGCAAGGTCGTGGGGCCGTCGGATGCGGGCGCATCGTCGCAAGTGCAATACATCAATACGTTGATTACGCAGCGGCAGGACGCGATCGTGATCGCGGCCAACGACGCGAACGCGGTCGTGCCGTATCTGAAGAAAGCGATGTCGCAAGGCATCAAGGTCGTGACTTTCGATTCGGACACGGCGCCTGAAGGCCGTCAGCTTTTCGTCAACCAGGCGAACGCGGAAGGCATCGGACGGGGACAGATCCATCTGGTCGCGAAACTGATGGGCGGGGAGGGCGAGTTTGCCGTGCTGTCGGCCACGCCTAATGCGACCAATCAGAATACATGGATCAAGTGGATGCAGGAGGAGTTGAAAAAGCCCGAATACTCGAAGATCAAGCTCGTGAAGATTGCCTACGGTAACGACGACGACCAGAAGTCGTTCGTCGAAACGCAAGGCTTGCTGCAGGCGTATCCGAATCTGAAGGCGATCGTCGCGCCGACCACCGTGGGCATTGCGGCGGCGGCGCGCTATATCTCGTCGTCGTCGAGCAAGGGCAAGGTGCAGGTGACCGGGTTGGGCACGCCGAACCAGATGCGCGCGTTCGTCAAGAACGGAACCGTCAAGGCGTTCCAGTTGTGGGACCCGAATCAGCTCGGCTATCTGGCGGCTTATGCGGCAGCGGCGCTCTCCTCGGGGACGATTGCCGGCAAGGAAGGCGAATCGTTCGATGCCGGTAAGCTCGGCAAGCGCACGATCGGACCGCAAGGCGAAATCATTCTCGGACCGCCGACCACGTTCGATGCGAGCAATATCGACAACTTCAATTTCTAGCCAGCGAGCCGAGCGCGGCATTGACTGCCGCGCTTCCAACCTGATCGATCCGGGTAAACCGAAATTCAGGTACGGGATATGCATGCCGGCCGGCAAACCGGAAGCCGCCGCGAGTACGCGCTGGAGGCTTCGGCGTGAACTTTAAGACCTATACTATGAGTCGGTATATCGACCGTGGGCGTGGCGAGCCCGAACTGCTATCCCTTGGGTGAGCGTCGCTCGAACAGCGGGTGATCATCGACGTCGACAGTTGATGGTCGCCGTTTTCGGCGAGGAAAAAGCGAGCAGTCGGAACGGATGCCGTATACGCAGACACATCCTTGCTTGGAGGTGCATGATGATCGGAATGACGTGGCTTGTTGTGGCTGACGCAGGCCGTGCACGTGTTTTCCAGACGCCGGGACTCACGCTCGACTTGCTAGAAAAAGAAAGTCTCATCAACACTGAATATACCGGCACGATGCTGACCGAAAAGGACCGCGAAAAATTCGCAAAGCGCGTTGCCCAGCATCTGGAGGCCGGCCGGCTTCATCAACTCTACAATCGGCTGAGACTCGCCATCGAGCCAAAATTTCTCGGCATGGTCAAAGCGGATCTCAGCGAGGAAACCCGTCGACTGATATTCGACCAGACCAGCGAAGATCTGTCGACGCTCAATGCCCGGGAAATCGAAGCGCGCCTGCGGCGACACTGATAGATCAGCCTGGGTGTCGTAAGCATTCACACAGCGATGTCGACCTGGCCACGAATCGTGGCCTTGGGAGGCTTATGTGTGCCCTACACGCTGGTTTCCGAGCCACCCGATTCCTCGGTATCGCGGAACCAGGTTTCCGCATGAGAGCGCTCAGCGACCCAGGAACGCCCCGGCGGCGTGTTGAACTCGCGATCGATGAACCGGCGTCCCCATTCGACCCCGTCTCTTGTCGCCTCTTCTTCGGTTAGCCACTCGGGTTGAACGGTTTTCGGGCGAATATCGATGACTGTTCGCGCGCCGTGACTCACACTCACGCTGGCGATCCAGGCGCCGAGCGTGTTGCGCTCCGGGCGCACGGTGATCTCGAATTCGCCGTAAGGAACGGTGTAAGAACCGGTGGAGTCTGGCATCGTTTTCTCCTTCGCAGCGTTCACGATTGATATCCGCCCGCCATGCAGCCTGCGTGCATCTCTGCAGACGCCATCATGCCGTAACCCCGGCGGTTCGGCACGCGCATATTGCCGTTAAATGACAAACCGGTAGGCGTATTTCACCAATATCTAGCATCGGAGAAATCCATGTTCACCTGGACCTGACTTGCTCATAGACTTCGACTACAAAGGAACGGTGAGTCTCAAACTTTTATGTTGACCGGTTGGCGGGAGATTTCATGGCACAGAATGAACTTTCATATCGGCGGTTCCTGATCGCCGCAACGATCTCACCTCTGCGGGGTAACCGGGGGATCGTCACGGTCGATGTCACAACCTCGGACCAGGAGCGCATTGCCGATCTGGGAACGGCACGCTTTCTCCATGTGGAACGATGGGTTGAAAGAAATGAGCCCGCTTTCCTTCAGGTCGTTGTGGACGAATGCAAAGTCGCTATCGACCATTATGCGGACAACGTCGACGATAGTTGACTCCCGGTATCTCGCATGAGGTGTTGCCATGCAGCAGGAATTCGATTTCTACATCAACCTGAAGAAACCGACACTCGGCCTCTATGTGCGCGCGGGAGCGGGCCTCCCCGACCTCGTCGACACAAGTGACTGGCAACTCAATGGACACGTGTGGCAAAGCGAGTTGGCGCCGGACATTCTGAAGGGGCTCGAGGCGAACGGCCATGCGTTTCAGGAGCTGGGCGCGTGACCGTCCAATCGAGCAGGGAATGGGCGGGACAGCGCAGATGCCAATCAGTGGAGTGCCGATTCGGGAATCCACTAGCCTGCCAGTCGGGCGCTTCCCTGTATCGATCGAGATAGCGCTTTGATCGCTACAAATTAGTACTATTCTTGCCTTAGGCTGGCTGAAAGCGCGCTGTCGCCTGATAAAGGGCGAGGGAGAGAACCATGTCGGAGCAGCAGGGCACGTTGAGTGACGAGTTCATTGCGCAACAGCGCAAGCGCCTCCTCGCGCTACGCCAGGAACTGTTGGGTGGAGAGGAGAACACAATCGCGGACGAGCGAACGGCCGAGGAGCAGCACGGCGACGAAGCGCAGGAGTTCGAGGACGAGGCGCAGGGCATGGCGCAGAACGAGGTCCACCAGGCGCTGCACGACGTGAACGACCAGCGCATCAGCGATATCGAGCGCGCGCTGCAGAAGATCGACGAGGGGACCTACGGTCTCTCCGATGCGAGTGGTGACCCGATACCGAAAGCCCGGCTCGAAGTCGCCCCGGAAGCGATCCTGACTGTTGAAGAGCAGAGCCGTCGCGAGACCGGCAAATGATGGCGTTTTAAGTCGCTGTGATGTCAGAAAAAGTCTGATGCGGTCCACAAGCCGGGCCGCGAAATCCCGTTCCATGAAGCGTCGCTGGCAGATTGCGCCAATGCCTATCATCGGAAAAACCAATGTTCCATTATTCACGGGCCCCTCATAGAATCCAATGGTGGATTCAGGGCTTCGTTATGCTAATCATATTGCTCTTAACGTTGTAACCGATCCGTATTGTTCAGACAGTGCTCGCCGAGCACGAACAGCTGCTCTGCACCGACGCTTGAGTCGAGCTCGATGAGCCATCGCTATCACGGGTCCCCGGCTATTGAGCCAGGCAAAGGGATCATGAACAGCGACTCAAGTTGACATGTTGGCGAAGCCCGTCAAGCCTTCGCCACTCATATGACCGCGTGCCATAACCTTTTACGTAGCCGGATGCCTTAACCGAAAAGGTGACTCCCGATGCCAGCCCTCTGCGAAATCTGTAATGCCCGTCCCGCTGTCGCCCGTGTAACCGTTGTGCAAAACGGGGAGCGGAAATCCTTATCGATCTGCGACTACGACTATCGGCAATTAATGCGACATCAAAGCATGCAGAACCCATTCGATTCACTGCTGGGGGGCGGCGGCCTGTCGCGTTTCTTCGGCGGTATGGAGGGAGGGGACGAGGACGACGACGCGGGATACGCCGAAGTGCCGCGTGAATCGGTCGATGCCACCGACGCTTTCAGCGAGCAGACACTCGAATTGTTGCAGCGGGCCGCGGAAAAGGCCCACGAGCTTGGCCGTAACGAACTCGACACCGAGCACCTGCTGTACGTGCTCGCGGACACTGACGTGTGTGCGGCGTTGCTGAAGGAACTCAAGCTCTCGCCGCAGGACATCAAGGCTTACATCGATCAGCATGCACAGAAAGGAAAGGGCGATCCCGACTCGCAGGTCGACAAGATGACTGTGTCGCCTCGTCTGAAGAAGGCGTTCCAATATGCGTTTCAGGCGTCGCGCGATCTGGGGCATTCCTATGTCGGTCCGGAACATCTGCTCATTGGGCTCGCCGCCGTGCCGGACAGTATCGCGGGCACACTGCTGAAAAAATATGGCGTAACGCCGGAAGCGTTGCGGCAGAAAGTCGTGAAAGTGGTCGGTAAAGGGGCGGAGGACGGTCGCGTCGACACGCCAACCGGCACGCCCACGCTCGACAAGTTCGGGCGCGACCTCACGGCCATGGCGCGTCAAGGCAAGCTCGACCCGGTGCTCGGCCGCGCGCAGGAAATCGAGAGCACGATCGAGGTGCTCGCGCGCCGCAAGAAGAACAATCCGGTGCTGATCGGCGAACCGGGTGTCGGCAAGACGGCGATCGTCGAAGGGCTGGCACAGCGCATCATCAACGGCGACGTGCCTGAAGTGCTGCGCGGCAAGCGGCTCGTCGAGGTCAACATCAACTCGATGGTGGCAGGCGCGAAATATCGCGGCGAATTCGAGGAGCGCGCCAAGCAGTTGATCGATGAGGTCACGGCGAAGCAGGACGAGCTGATTCTGTTCATCGACGAACTGCACACGATCGTGGGCGCCGGACAAGGCGGTGGAGAAGGCGGCCTCGATATCGCGAACGTGCTCAAGCCCGCGCTCGCACGCGGCGAACTCAGTCTGATTGGCGCCACGACACTCAACGAGTACCAGAAGTACATCGAAAAGGATGCAGCGCTCGAGCGGCGCTTCCAGCCGGTGTTGGTGCCGGAACCGACGGTCGAGCAGACCATCGTCATTCTGCGTGGCCTGCGCGACAAGCTCGAGGCGCACCATCAGGTGACTTTCGCCGACGATGCGTTCGTCGCGGCAGCCGAACTATCGGATCGCTACATTACGTCGCGCTTTTTGCCCGACAAGGCCATCGACCTGATCGACCAGGCGGCGGCACGCGTGCGCATCGGCGCGACTTCGCGGCCTGCGGCCATCCAGGAACTCGAAGCCGAAATCGCCCAGATGAAGCGCGAGCAGGATTATGCGTCCTCGCGCAAGCGTTTCGATGAAGCGAAGGCTTTCGAGGCCAGTATCGGCGAAAAGCAGGCGAAACTCGACGAGCAGATGGAAGCATGGCAGCGCAAGACCGGCTCGGAGACGCTCGAAGTGACCGTGCAGTCAATCGCCGAAGTGGTGTCGCGTCTTACCGGCATTCCAGTCACGGAGCTCACGCAGGAAGAGCGCCAGAAACTGCTGGAGATGGAGAAGAAGCTGCGCGAACGCGTGGTTGGCCAGGACGACGCGGTGGTTGCCGTGAGCGATGCCGTGCGCCTGTCGCGTGCCGGACTCGGCCAGACGAACCGGCCGATCGCGACGTTCCTGTTCCTCGGACCCACGGGCGTCGGCAAGACCGAACTTGCGAAGGCGCTGGCAGAAACGGTGTTCGGCGACGAGTCGGCGGTCGTTCGCATCGACATGTCCGAGTATATGGAGCGTCACGCGGTCGCGCGGTTGATCGGCGCTCCTCCGGGCTACGTCGGTTACGACGAGGGCGGCCAACTGACCGAGCGCGTGCGGCGGCGCCCTTACAGCGTGATCCTGCTTGACGAGATCGAGAAGGCGCACCCCGACGTGTACAACGTGCTGCTGCAGGTGTTCGACGACGGGCGGCTAACCGACGGCAAGGGCCGCGTGGTGGACTTCAGCAACACGATCATCATTGCGACGAGCAATCTCGGCGCGTCGATCATCATGGACAACCTCGAAAAACCCGAGGCGGATCGGCTAGCCGAGAAAGCCATCCGCGAGGAGTTGATGGGCGTGCTCAAGGGGCATTTCCGGCCCGAGTTCCTGAACCGGATCGACGAGATCATCGTCTTCCACGGGCTCTCGCGCGACAACATCCGCTCGATCGTGCAAATCCAGCTCGAACGGGTCGTGCGCACTGCCTCCGCGCAGGACATTACCCTCAAGATCGACGAATCGGTTGTCGATCATCTCGCCGATGCCGGGTATCGTCCGGAGTTCGGCGCACGCGAGTTGAAGCGCCAGATTCGCCAGGAACTGGAAACGCGGCTTGCGAAGGAGATTCTCAGCGACGCCTTGAAGTCGGGCGACAGCGTCGAGGTCAGTTATGACAAGGACAGCGGCGAAGTGAAGTTCAGCAGGAGCGAGGCGCCGCCTACGCCTAAGGCGACGGGCGCGAAGGCCGGCAACGGACGTGCGAAGAAGAAACCGTCCAAAGAGGTCAGCAGCCCAGAGCCAACGGAAAGCGCTCATTCGAAGGAATGAGGTGTGTAACCAGCTGGGAGACGCCGCGACGGTGCGCGGGCTCCCGGTCTGGGCGATACAGGCGCTGTGATCGTGCTTGTACTTTGCGTACTGTGTGTACTGTGCACGTCCGCGATTGGCCGATCTGTACCTTTCGCGATGCTTCAACCCAGTTAGACTGAAACCGTATCCACGTTTTATGCCGTAATTATGCGGTGGTGCGGCGGAACCTCAATCCGGATAGCCATCAGGCATCCTAATCAAGGCCATGGAGTTTGAAATGACCACACGACGCGAAGTGCCTGGAATCCGACCGTATGACGGACCCGCCGGCGGGTGGGGAGCGCTCCGGGCGACAGCTCAAGCCGTCCGAACTCAAATGGAAAGCATCGAGGCGCCGATTACGTTGATGCGGACCAATCAGCCCGACGGTTTCGATTGTCCCGGTTGCGCCTGGCCGGACAAGGAGCACAAGTCCACGTTCCAGTTCTGCGAGAACGGCGCCAAAGCGGTCACATGGGAAGCGACCACCAAGCGCGTGACGCCGGAGTTTTTCGAGAACAACACGGTGTCGTCGCTGCTGCAGCGGACGGATTACGAACTGGAAGATCTCGGCCGGCTGACACATCCGCTCGTCTACGATCGTGCCACAGACAAATTCCGGGCGGTCGAATGGGAGGATGCGTTTGCTCGCATCGGTGAAGTGCTGCGTGGATTGTCCTCGCCCGACGAGGCCGAGTTTTATACCTCAGGCAGAGCGTCGAACGAGGCCGCCTATCTCTTTCAGTTGCTCGCGCGGGAATATGGCACCAACAATTTCCCGGATTGTTCAAACATGTGCCACGAGCCGACCAGCGTGGGCTTGCCCCAGTCGATCGGGATCGGCAAAGGCACGGTATCGCTGGATGATTTCGACAAGACCGAGCTCATCCTCTCGATCGGCCACAACCCCGGCACGAATCACCCCCGCATGATGGGGACGCTCCATGAATGCTCGCGGCGCAACGTGCCGATCATCGTGTTCAATCCGTTGCGCGAGCGCGCGCTGGAGCGCTTCGCCGATCCGCAGAGCGTTTTCGAAATGGCGACCTTCGCGTCGACCCGAATCGCGTCGACCTATTTTCAGCTCGACGCCGGTGGAGACGCCGCGGCCCTCAAGGGCATCATGAAGGCGCTCCTGCAGATGGACGCGGAGCAGGGCAACACGGTGCTGGACCACGAGTTCATTGCAACGCATACCCAGGGGTTCGAGGCGTTTGCTGCCGATCTGGAAGCGACGTCATGGGACGATATCGAAAAGGCCAGCGGACTCACGCGTGAGGATATCGAGGAGGTGGCGATTGCCTATGCCAAATCGAATGCGACGATTGTCACGTATGGCATGGGCATTACCCAACATAACAAAGGCACCGCCAATGTCCGTCTGATTGCGGATCTGTTGCTATTGCGCGGCAACATCGGCAAGCCCGGTGCAGGCATCTGTCCTTTGCGCGGGCATTCCAACGTGCAGGGGAACCGCACGGTCGGCATCACCGAAAAGCCGTCTGCCACCTTCCTCAAGCAGATCGAAGATGTATTCGGCTTCAAGCCGCCCGCGGCGCACGGACACGACGCCGTCCAGGCGATGCAGGCGATGATCGCCGGTACGGCCAAGGCGCTGATTTGCCTCGGCGGCAACTTCGCTGTTGCGTTACCTGATTCCGAGCAGTGCTTTCCGGCAATGGGCAAGCTCGATTTGAGCGTCCACCTCGGTACCAAGCTCAATCGTTCGCACCTGCTGGTAGCAAAAGAAACGTACGTGCTGCCAGTTGTGGGACGCACGGAGCTGGATATCCAGGCGACCGGCCGGCAATCCATTACGGTCGAGGATTCCATGTCGATGGTTCACGCTTCTTCCGGCAAGCTGACACCCGCGTCCGAGCACTTGCTATCCGAGCCTGCGATCGTCGCCGGTATCGCGAGCGCAACGTTGCCAAACAGCAAGGTAGCATGGAAGGAACTCATTGCCGATTACGACAAGATTCGGGACCTGATCGAACAAACTGTGCCAGGATTCGAGGCATTCAATGCCCGAATCAGGGTGCCTGGAGGATTCCGTATGCCGCTTCCCCCGACCGAACGCGTGTGGCCCACGCCGTCAGGCAAGGCAATGTTCTCGGTGTACGGTGGCGTGAAGGAAGACGCTGACGTGCTCGGCGCTGAGAATGTGCTGCGACTCATCACGATCCGCAGCCATGACCAGTACAACACTACCATCTATGCCATGGACGACCGTTACCGTGGTGTGTTCGGCCGGCGTGACGTGCTATTTATGAACGAAGACGACCTTGCCACACGTGGACTCGAGCATGGCGATCTGGTCGATATCGAAACGATTTCAGCGGGCAGGCAGCGTAGCTTGAAGAAGATCACCGCGATCGCTTACAACATCGCGCCGGGCTCGGTGGCGGCGTATTATCCGGAAGCCAACGTGCTGGTGCCACTCGACTTCATCGACAAGGAGAGCGGCACACCTTCATACAAGTCTGTTCCGGTTCATGTCGTGCGTTCGGCAGAAGCCTGATTTGAAGCGAACTTGATGGGTCGATCAACCGGACGTGCGCGTTCGGTTGATCGACCAGCAGGATGCCGGGCGTGAATGCCGTTTTTACGCAAACGCCGATATCACCTGGAGCCATTGATCAATCATGGAAATCTTCGATGCATTCCACCTTGCCAGGTTGCAGTTTGCGTTTACGGTTTCGTTTCATATTATTTTCCCCGCGATCAGTATCGGCATGGCGAGTTTCCTTGCCGTGCTGGAATGGCGCTGGCTGCTTACCGGCGACGTTGCCTACAAGGACATGTTCCAGTTCTGGTCGAAGATCTTCGCGGTCGGCTTTGGAATGGGGGTGGTCTCGGGCGTGGTGATGGCCTATGAGTTCGGCACCAACTGGAGCGGATTTTCCAGCGTGGCGGGCAACGTCACGGGGCCGCTTCTGACCTATGAAGTGCTGACGGCGTTCTTTCTGGAGGCCGGCTTTCTCGGCGTCATGCTGTTTGGCTGGCAACGCGTCAGTCCACGCGCGCACTTCTTCGCCACGCTGATGGTTGCGGTGGGCACGCTCATTTCCACGTTCTGGATTCTTGCGTCGAATAGTTTCATGCAGACGCCGCAGGGATTCGCCATCGAGCATGGCCGGATCGTGCCGGTCGACTGGATGAAAGTGATTTTCAACCCGTCGTTTCCGTATCGTCTCGCGCATATGACGATTGCCGCGTTCATTGTCGCGGGCTTCATCGTTGCTGCGTGCGGTGCGTGGCATCTGCTGCAGGGCCGGCGCGACAAACCCGTCACGCGTAGTTTTTCGATGGCGCTGTGGATTCTGCTGTTCCTGACGCCGATACAGATTTTCGTCGGCGATGCGCACGGACTCAATACGCGCAAGTATCAACCGGCCAAGATCGCGGCAATCGAAGGCCTGTGGGAAACCGAGCACGGCGGCACCGCGCTCAACCTGGTCGGCCTGCCCGACATGGATGCGGAAGTGACGCGATACGCGATCCAGATACCGCATCTGGGCAGCCTGATCCTGACGCACAGTTGGGATGGTGAGATTCGCGGCCTGAAAGAGTTTCCGCCGGAGGACCGACCGTATTCGCCGATCGTGTTCTGGACTTTCCGGATCATGGCGGGGCTCGGCATGCTGATGCTGTTGACGGCACTGCTTGGCTTGCTGCTCAGATTGCGTGGCCGACTCTACGAGACACGCTGGTATCAGGGTTTTGTTCTGTGCATGGGGCCTTCCGGAATCGTCGCGTTGTTGGCGGGGTGGGTAACGACCGAGGTCGGTCGTCAACCCTGGACGGTCTACGGCGTTCTGCGTACAGCGGACTCCGTCTCGCCGGTCAGTTCCCAGCAAGTCGGCGTGTCCTTGCTGATCTTCGTGCTGGTGTATTTCCTGGTGTTCGGCATGGGTTTCTACTACATGATGAAGATGATGAAGCGCGGACCTGAGGAGCACGTCGAGCGTCGCGAATCCCGCCGGCATCCGGTCTTGCGTAATCGCCCGTTGGACGCACTGGAAGGGGAGTGACATCATGCAAATCGATCTTCCTGTTGTGTGGGCCGCGATCATCGGACTCGGCGTTTTCATCTACGTGATGCTTGACGGCTTCGATCTGGGCATCGGCCTGCTGTTTCCATTCTTCGAAGGGAAAGGCGAGCGGCAAGTGATGCTCAACACGATCGCGCCGGTCTGGGACGGTAACGAGACGTTCCTCGTGCTCGGCGGCGCCGGGCTTTACGGGGCGTTCCCGGTGGTCTATTCGACGTTGCTGCCGGCGAACTATATGCCGTTGATCCTGATGGTGGTGGGCCTGATCTTCCGCGGGGCGGCCTTCGAACTGCGTGCCAAGGCCGTCAGGACCCAGCACGCGTGGGATCTCGCCTTCATTGGCGGTTCCGCGCTCGCGGGGCTCTGTCAGGGCATTGTGCTGGGGTCGCTGCTGCAAGGCATCAAGATCGTCGACGGCCGCTTCGCCGGCGGCCCGTTCGATTGGCTGTCGCCGTTCAGCCTGTTCTGCGGAATCGGCGTGCTTACCACGTATGCGACGCTCGGTTGCGGCTGGCTGGTCCTGAAGACGGATGGGGATTTACAGCACAAGATGCGCGAGGTAATGCGGCCGCTCGTGGGTATTCTGCTCGGCGTGATGGTTGTCGTGAGTCTATGGACGGTAATCGGCTTGCCGGCGGTTGCGCATCGCTGGTTCGGAAGCGGCAATCTCGGCTGGTTCCTGCCGGTGCCGATTCTTGTCGTCGCATGCGTGTGGGGCGTTTTCCGTTCGCTTCGCCAGAAGCACGAGGCGACGCCGTTCCTGCTCACGCTCGCGCTGTGCTTTCTCGGCTATAGCGGCTTGCTCATCAGCATCTGGCCGAACATCGTTCCGCCGTCGCTGACGATCTGGGAAGCCTCGTCGAGCCACTCGAGCCAGTTGTTCGCGCTGGTCGGCACGGTGATCGTGCTGCCGGTCATCCTTGTCTACAACGTCATGCAGTATCGCGTGTTCCGGGGCAAGGTGCGGGAAGGGGACGCCGGTTACCACTGAGGGTGACGGCGCAGTCAGACCATTAAAAGAGCACATTATGATTGTGAGGCCAGGGCAGAACTGGTTCCGGCTGCTGTTTATCTGGAACGGTTCCGTGTTGCAGTCGATTATTCCGCAGCTGGTTTTCATGGCGGCTGTCAGCAGTCTCGCTGTGGTGACGCAAGGCCGCATTTTCGGCGAGAAGATCCCGCTCAATACGGCGCCGTTTACATTGTTCGGCCTGGCGCTTGCGATCTTCCTTGCGTTTCGCAACAACGCAAGTTACGAGCGCTTCAACGAGGCGCGCCATCTCTGGGGCAGCATCCTGATCTCGGCGCGCGCGCTGACTTCACAGATGCTGTGTTACGTCCCGCGGGGCGATCATAACGTTCAAATCGCCCATACGCTGATTGCCGCGGTGTACGCGTTGAAGCATCAACTGCGTGGGACCGACCCGACTTCCGATCTCGTTCGCTTTCTTGGACGCACGCGCACGGAGGCGTTGCAGCACACCTGCTACAAACCGACTGCGCTGCTCAATGAGCTTCGGCGCGATTTTGCCGATCTGCAGGTTCGGGGCTTGATGTCGGATACCCAACTCTGGATGCTGGATGCGCAGATCAACGAATTGGGAAGAACCGTGGGCGGCTGCGAACGGATCGCATCGACGCCCATTCCGTTTGCCTACAGTGTCTTGCTGCACCGCACCGTCTACGCCTATTGCGTTTTGCTGCCGTTCGGTCTGGTCGATTCGACGGAGTTCTTCACGCCGCTTCTTTGCGTTTTCATTTCCTATACGCTCATTGCGCTCGAAGCGATTGCGAGCGAAGTCGCCGAGCCGTTTACCACCGCGCCGAATGCGCTGGCGCTCGACGCCATGACCCGCAACATCGAACGATCGATTCTCGAACTGTGTGGCTGCGAACTTCCCGAGGAGGTCGTGCCGGTGCGCGCGTACCAGCTGACTTAGTGCGTGTTCTTCCACGCATCCGGTGAGTCTGCCCGGCAAGACGTGCGTCAGACTCACCGTCGCACCCGATAGGGCGCACGAACTGTACTCCTGAAATTCGACACGGACTGTGCGTCCCGTGGACGAGCCCGACGCACTATCCTGCCAGCAGGTCATTGGCGGACCAGCGGCTGTCCCGGCCGGACGGTCCGACTGCCGCCACGCCCTTGTTCCGTTTGCCGCCGCACGTCGCCCACCTTCGGATAGATCGTGAATATCGTCCACCAGCCCATACTCGCCGACACCGCATCCCGCCATGGCGTATCCGCCGGTGACGTCGCGACCACGCTCGACACGCTCCATCGTCCGCTGCGGGATTTGCGCCTGTCCGTCATCGATCAATGCAATTTCCGCTGTACGTATTGCATGCCGCGGGAGACCTTCGGCGCGGACTACCGGTTCCTGCCGTCTTCGGAACGCCTGTCGTTCGAACAGATGCTCAAGCTCGCGAAAGCATTCACGCTGCTCGGGGTGGAGAAGATCCGCATCACGGGCGGCGAGCCGCTCCTGCGGCGTGGGCTCGAATCCCTGATCGAACAGCTCGCGAAACTGACCACACCCAGCGGCAAACCGCTGGAGCTCGCGCTGACGACAAACGGTTCCCTGCTTGCCGCCAAGGCGCGTTCGTTGCGCGATGCCGGCCTCGGTCGCGTGACGGTGAGCCTCGACGCCGTGGACGATGCCGTATTCCGCCGCATGAGTGACGTCGACATGCCCGTGTCGCGAATCCTGGACGGGATCGAGGCGGCGCGCGCCGTGGGACTCGAGCCGATCAAGGTCAACGCGGTGATCGAACGAGGCGTCAACGATAGCCAGATCCTCCCGCTCGTGCGGCAGTTCAAGGGCACTGGCGTGGCGGTGCGCTTCATCGAATTTATGGACGTTGGCGGCGCGGGCGGCTGGTCGAACACGAAGGTGATCACGGCGCGCGAGACGCGCGACATGGTCGAATCGGCGTTTCCCCTTGTGCCTGTCGTCGTTCGTGAACAGACGGGCACCGCGGTCAACTATCGCCATGCCGACGGCACAGGCGAAGTCGGCTTCATCGCGAGCGTATCGCAGCCGTTCTGCGGGTCGTGTTCGCGCGCCCGCGTATCGGCCGACGGTCAACTTTATTCATGTCTTTTCGCCACACATGGCACGGACCTCAGACCTTGGCTCACTGAGGCCGCTTCGGTCGAGCAACTGGCAGGAGTTGTCCGCAGCCGTTGGATCCAACGCGACGATCGCTACTCCGAGCTTCGCTCGACGCCGCGCAAGCCAGGATCGGGCAAAGCCTATCCCACCGTCCGCATGTCGCTGGTCGGCGGGTGATGCCTGGCGAGTCCTTGCGAAGCCGACACAGACCGGAGTTCTGCCATGACAACACCGTCGCCCAGTGATCGCGCACACCCTGACGTAGCGCATGCCGGCAAGCGTGCAGGCGATCCAGCGCTTGTTCAGGCGTCCATCGCGTCGGGCTTCGAAGTGCGGGTTCAGCTTCAGCCGATCGATATCCAGTCGGAGATCATGCCGGTCACGCGCAATCCCAACGTGGGAGCCGTCGTAAACTTCCTCGGCGTGGTGCGTCATTGCGGCGATTTCGACGACGTAGTCGCACTCGAGCTTGAACACTATCCGGGGATGACGGAGCAGTCGTTCAGCAGCATCGTCGAAGAAGCCATCGCACGATGGCGCCTGGAGGCGGTGAAGATCGTGCATCGGGTGGGCCGCGTCGCGCTTGGCGAGGCGGTGGTGCTCGTCGTGGTCGCCGCGCCGCATCGAAGGGCGGCATTCGATGCCTGCGAATTCCTGATGGACTTCCTGAAAGCTCATGCACCGCTCTGGAAGAAGGAGATCCGCCGTGACGGCGAAGTCAGATGGGTCGAGGCCAAGACGCGCGACGAACAGTCGATGCTGCGGTGGGGTTGATGCGCGGTTCGCCCGGATCGTGTGCCCACATCGTGCCGGCAACAGGAACAGACGAATGAAACTCACCATCAGATATTTTGCTAGCGTTCGTGAACAACTCGGCATCTCGCAGGAGATTGTGCACATCGACGCACCCGAGCTCCCCGTTGACTGCCTGCGCGTCAGGCTGGCGGCGAGAGACGAACGGATGGCCGAGGCACTGCGTGCGGGTCGGCCGCTTCGCACCGCCGTCAATCAAGAGATGGTCGCCGACACCTTTGTCGTGCGCGAGGACAGCGAAATCGCGTTCTTTCCGCCGGTCACGGGGGGCTGAGGCCTACTGGATATCCCGATCGAGCCGCGCCCCGTGCCCCACACGCGCTAAGGCCGCGGCCGGCGTACCAGCACGCCGCTAGCGAGCGCACATCGCGACGAGCTTGCCCACGGTAATCACCGCCTGTTCGATCTCGCTCGACCAAGGGCTGCTGTAATTGAGGCGGATGAAGTTCCGATAAGTCGTCTCCGAGACCGAGAACATGTAGCCCGGTCCGATGGTGATACCTTGATCGAGCGCGAGGTTATAGAGCCGCATGGCGTCGACCTTGGGCGGCAGTTCGATCCACAGCACGTATCCGCCCGCGGGGTTGGACATGCGCGTGCCTTCGGGAAAGAAACGCGAGACGGTCGCCTTCATCAGATTGGCCTGCTGCGCATACGCTCGGCGCACCCTTCGCAGGTGATGCTCGTAGCCATCGCGCTCGAGGAATTCCGCGATCGCCATTTGCGGAATCGACGGCGAGGTCAGCGTATTCAGGAATTTGAGTTTCTCCACCTGATCGCGATATCGGCCCGGCAGCGCCCAACCGATCCGGTAGGCTGCCGTGAGGGTCTTCGAGAACGACCCGCAATGAAGCACCAGTCCCTTCGTGTCGAAGGACTTCAACGAACTGGGGTGCGTGCTGTCATAGTGAAGCTCGTTGTAGACCCCGTTCTCGATGACCGGAATGTCCCGCTTCGTCAGGAACTCCACGAGTTCGCGCTTGCGCTCGTCGGGCATCAGAAAGCCCAGTGGATTCTGGAAGTTCGGCATGACCATGCAGGCCGTGACGGTCTGCGACTCTACGATGGCGGCGAGCGCTTCAATATCGATGCCGTGCTCCGGATGCGTCGACACCTCGATCGCTTTCATGCCCATCCGTTCGATCGCGTGGAGCATCGCGTAGAACGTCGGCGACTCGACCGCGATCACGTCGCCGGGTTTCGCGACCGCCTGCAGGCACAGATTGATCGCCTCAGTTGCGCCGACCGTGATGATGATCTCGTTCGGATCGACGGCCATGCCGTTCTCGAGGTAGCGTCGCGCGATCTGCCGCACAAGCGCCGCATTGCCGGGCGGCAGCGCGTCGGTCACGCCCCAGCGCGTTTTGCCGCGTCCCGCGTCGTAAGCGTAGCGGTTGATCCTTTCGAAGGGAAAGAGGCCAGGGTCGGGGTAGGGCGAGCCAAGCGGCACGGCGTCGTCGACACCGATCGAGCGCAAGGTGGACAGCACCAGCCGGCTGACGTCGACCGGCGACGAAATCGGAATCGGTTTGGATGGCCGGAGTTCGAGCGCTTTCCGTTCGCCCCCGTCGCCCCGGAAGTTGACGAAATAGCCCGACTGAGGCCTCGCCGTCAGCAAGCCACGGCTTTCGAGCAGCAGATAGGCGCGGATGACCGTCGTCACGCTGAGCCGATGCTGCTGGCTGGTCTGCCGTACCGAGGGGAGGCGCTCGCCATGCCCGTACACGCCTTGCCGGATCAGCTTCTCGATGTCATCTGCCAGTTTCTCGTAGAGATTCATCGGACGATTCCCTTAGCGTTCCGCAGCGGCATGGTGCATCGACTTCTCCCCTGGGCGGCACGCGCCCGCCTCGCCGTGCCGCCGCCCGGTGCAAGGAGCGTAGCAGAACTGTACTGACTCAAGTTGGCCCGATGTGTGCACTCAGCGACCGATGGCCCGGCCTTAACCTGTTCTCCATCGAATGCGCATTGCCAGGTCGCCCCGTAGGGGTCTTCCGATGCGCAAAAACTGGTTCGAATGACACGAGATCGGTATACAGGGAGGTTGGGCACCATGAATCTGCTAGAAGCCATGCGGATTTACGTCAGGGTGGTTGAGCGAGAGAGTATCTCCGGCGCGGCACGGGACCTCAATATGGGGCAGCCGGCCACAAGCGAACGCATCGAGCGGCTGGAGAAATACCTCGGCTGCCGGCTCCTGCTCCGTAGCGCACGCGCTTTCAATTGCACGCCCGAAGGCGTTACGTTCTACGAGCGTAGCAAAGCGATTCTGCTCGCCGTGGAGCAGGCGGTTGCTGAAGTGTCGAACGACGGGCAGGATCTCAAGGGAACGATTCGCATCGCGGCGCCTCATTGCTTTGGCGAGACGGTCGTGCCGGAAGCGTTGACGCTGGTGCGCGCAGCCTATCCGCAACTGGATCTGGAGCTGGTCCTGAACGACCGGGTCGTCGACCTCGTGACGGAGGGTGTCGATATTTCGTTTCGTCTTGGGCAGCTTGGCGAAGGGGCATTCATTGCCCGTCAACTGGGTCAGGTTGGGCGCGTTCTTGTTGCCGCGCCAGGCTATCTGAGTCAGCATGGTCCGATCACCGAGCCGTCTGAACTGGTCAATCATTCGTTCATCCGGGTTCAGGGCATGTTCGGCACCGACCAGTTGCCGCTCAGGCACATGGCGACCGTTGTGGAGAGCGCGCCGATCCGTACCGCGATCAAGACCAGTCATTGGCGGCCCATGTATGAAATGATCCTTTCGGGTGCCGGCATCGGCGTGCTGGAAGAGCCGGCATGCGTCGATGCGCTTGCAGAGGGCAGGCTCGTGCGCATACTGCCGGAATTCGAGGTGCTGCCCTTCGATCTGAATCTGTTGATTCAGGCGCAACGTCCAGTGCCGCCACGGGTACGGATGATGGTGACGATGTTGAGAAAGTGCACGTCGGAAATCCTGGAAAGGGTGCACGTCGACTGCGGCGAAGTGACGAGCCGCTTCAAAGTACTTCCCGACGATGACGTGTCCGCGCTTCTAACACCATCGTTGCGGGCCTGAATATGCAACGATGGCTGAGGCCGGGAGATCTGGCAACTCCCGGCAACCGATAGCAGGAATCGGAAGGCGCTTACTCTGCCTGCGTCAACGAGACTGACGCTTCGCTCGTCAGCATCAGGAAGGTCAGCGTCTCGCACAGATAGAGGCGCACTACCGTGTCGGTATGGCTCACGTATCCGATCGACAACTCTTCGCCGAGATGTAACTCGAAGTCGCCGCCGCGCGTGGACAGCACGCTGCCGCCCGCAAGTGCGGGCGCCCAGATGATGTCGCCATTCACGATCCGCTTGATGTGCTCGATCACCGGATAACCCTGATCGCGCGCCTCGCCGAGCGCTGTGTAGGCGTCGGCGCCGAGCAGCACGGAATAGGGTCCGTCGACGCCGGCAAGCCGCAGCTCTTCGAGCGCGTTGCTGATCGTGTTCGGATAATCGCTGATGTCGGCCGGCAATGCGAGCGACGGATTCGACGAGCCTTCGCGAAGCCCGCCTATGCCCGCAGCCTTATATCCATCGAAAATCGCGCGATCTTCGGCATAGGCGAGCTGTTTGGCGGCTTCCTTCGCGGGCTGCCAGTCGGCATCTTTCGCACCGCGCACGACGCTGTCGATCGCTTCGCGCTGCAGCTCGAACGGCACGGTCAACTGCACGAGGCTCTTCACCTCAGCAAGTTTCGCCACCACGCCCTGCTGCGGCGCGGCGATCGCGATCTGGTGCCCCGTGCCGACGCCGGACAGTTCGGTTCCGCCAGGACCCTTGACGTCGACCACACGACGGCCGGCGACGCTGCGCTTGAACGTGCGAGCCACTTCGTCTTCGAGCTGCGACCAGGCGGCACGGGAGATGGGGGCAAGCTCGCGATGCAGATTATTCATGTTGAGAGATTCCCTTGAGAGAGCCAATATTCAGCGAGCCGTCGTGGCGCGGCTCGGCGGATGAAGACGGTTCGGGCCGTTGCTCGACCGCGGCGGCGGTTGCTTGCGGATCGCGATCGGCGAGCGCCTCGAGCAAGGTGGCCGACGGGATGAAGAAAAGATTGCCCGTAACCGCGCGGCTATAGTCGAGCAACCGGTCGTAGTTGCCTGGTGGCCGCCCGACGAACATGTTTTCCATCATCTGCTCGATAGGCTCGGGCGAACGCGCATAACCGATAAAGTAGGTGCCGAACTCGCCCATGCCGGGGCGGCCGAACGGCATGTTGTCGCGGAGGATTTTCACTTCCTCGCCGTTCTCGGTGATCGTTGTGAGCGAGCTGTGTGAACAGGTCGGTTTGACCGCTGCGTCGAGCTCGATGTCGGCCAGTTTCGTGCGACCGATAATGCGCTCCTGAGTCTCGACGGAAAGCGCGTTCCAGCCCGCCATGTCATGCAGGTACTTCTGCACGATGACATAACTGCCGGCCTCGAACTCGGGGTTCTCGTCACCGATGCGGGTGAAATCGACGGCCTCGCGACCCGCCGGATTCTCGGTGCCGTCGACGAAACCCACCATGCTGCGCAGATCGAAGTTGCGAAAACCGTGTACTTCGTCGATAACCGAGACCGCCGCGCCGAGCCGTCCTGTCAACTGCGTGGCGAGCTCGAAGCAGAGATCCATCTGGTCCGCGCGGATGTGCAGCAGGATATCCCCCGGCGTACTTACGGCGCGCCGTTCGCCTGCGCCGAATTCGCGGAACGGATGCAGGTTCGCCGGGCGCGGGGCGCCGAACAACGTGTCCCACACGTCGGAGCCGAAGCCGACCACGCACGACAGGTTGCCGGAGGGGACGCGCTTGCCGACCGAGCGCACCAGGGCTGCAACGTCCCCGCACCACGCGCGCACCTGTTCAGCGGGCTCCTGGCCCGCCGCGAGGGTCGCGACGATGAAGATCGCGCTACGTGTGATGTCATTACAAACGGCTTGCGATTCTGGGATGTCTTTGGGCATCGGATTGAATATGGATGAACCGTCATTGATTCCGGGAATGGAGCGAATGTCTTTCCGCCTTCGCGATCATCTGTCTAAGGCGCGCGCAAAATTTTCGTCCGGATGATTGAAGCACGTGAGCTGTCGCAGCCGCTGCAAGCACACGTGAAGCGTTGCTTCGTCATCAGGAGGTGCGCAGATATACGTGACATTGTCGATGTTCAACTATGCGTCCAGTGATGTTATACCGCCCAGGCGCATTATGGAAACAGTGCAAAGGATCTGGGTGAGTCCGAATGAGGCATTCCGAAGCCAGACGGGCGACCCGATTGCGTTTTGCATGCTCACCGGCCGGCAACGTATCAGGTGGCTCAGGCGAGATCATGTGCCGATGAGGTTCGACATTGTTTTGTCGCAAATCTCTGCTTCTCATTCGATACTTCATATCGGAACGGGCGGCCTTTTATTCTCCTGTCATATCGTTACCATCCGTTCAGGCCTGTCTATCGTGGCAAGAAAGGCGGCGCCTGATAATTCGCATTGCGAATGGAGGTAGGGTGCGGTGAATCTGCTCGAAGCCATGCGCATCTACGTCAGGGTGGTTGAACGTGGGAGTATCTCCGGCGCGGCACGGGACCTCAATATCGGGCAGCCGGCCGCAAGCGAACGCATCGAGCGGCTGGAGAAGTACCTCGGCTGCCGGCTCCTGCTCCGTAGTGCCCGCGCATTCAATCGTACGCCCCAAGGCGTCACCTTCTACAACTGTAGCAAGAGGATTCTGCACGCCGTGGAACAGGCAGTCGCTGAAGTCTCGAGCGACGAGCAGAGTCTGAAGGGAACGATTCGCATCGCGGCGCCTCATTGCTTTGGCGAGACGGTCGTACCAGAGGCGTTGACGCTGGTGCGCGCAGCCTATCCGCAACTGGATCTGGAACTGGTCCTGAACGACCGGGTCGTCGACCTCGTGACGGAGGGCGTCGATATTTCGTTTCGTCTTGGGCAGCTTGGCGAAGGGGCATTCATTGCCCGTCAACTGGGGCAGGTTGGGCGTGTTCTCGTCGCCGCGCCAGACTATCTGAGTCAGCATGGTCCGATCACCGAGCCGTCTGAACTGATCAATCATTCGTTCATCCGGGTTCAGGGTATGTTCGGCACGGATCAGTTGCCGCTCAGGCACATGGCGACCGTTGTGGAGAGCGCGCCGATCCGTACCGCGATTAAGACCAGTCATTGGCGGCCCATGTATGAAATGATTCTTTCGGGCGCCGGCATCGGGGTGCTGGAAGAGCCGGCGTGTGTCGATGCGCTTGCAGCGGGCAGATTGGTTCGAATCCTGCCGGCTTTCGAGGTGCCGCCATTCGAACTGAATCTCCTGAGTCGGGCACAACGCCAGATACCGATGCGGGTACAGCGGATTGTGACGATGCTAAGCCATTGCACACCGGAAATCCTCGGCAGAGCGCGTGCCGGGGTCAAGGCGCACTTCGACCGATACCACGAATCGGAAATAAACAAATGGCGCGCGATGCGAAAGTCACTATCTTTGATAGACAACGTTGGCGAGTCAAGGAGCTATCAAATGGCACAGCAGTTGATCGTCGCGGTTTTCGACAGTGTGGACGTCGCCGAACGAGCCGGCCGGGATTTCAGGAATTTTGAGGAGAAAGACCTTGGTTTCAAAATCGAGAGCGGCGTGCTGGTTCAAAAGGATGCCACCGGCAAACTGATCGTGCTCGACAAGCAAACCCGGCCGTTTTGGGGCACAGTGATCGGTGCGCTAACGGGCGGTTTGATCGGGATGCTTGGCGGACCGGCAGGGGCGCTACTTGGCTTCACGATAGGGGCGAGCGGTGGACTGGCCGAGCATGCGATCAAGGACATGTTCGACGACGATCTGGTCGCATCGATATCCGGCAAACTGACCCCTGGCCACGTGGCCTTCATCCTCGAGGCGCAGGAGGCGTCACCGTTTGAAGTCGACAATATCGTGCTCGGTTATGGCGGGAGTGTTTTTCGCAAACCACTTGCCTGACCGGGTACATTCTTCAGGAGTAACCGGACATGGCCGTATCTACCGACGAAGCGATCACCCGTGAAGCGATTGAAGGGCTCTATCGCGCCTTCGAGCAGAAAAGCGTCGCGTTGTTACGAAAGGTCGTTACCCCTGATTGGGAATATATTCCCGAGCCCGCCGGGGTGGCGCCGGGACCTGACCAGATGGTTCAAATATTCGCGAACATCGCCACAGCGCTGCCGGATATGAAGATCACCATTCTCGACGTGCTGATTCATGGGGACCGGGTGGGCGTTCGCGCAGAAATCACGGGCACGCAAACCGGGAAACTACTGGGCATTGCGGCAAGTTCCAAACACATCAGTTTCGCGATTCACTCTTTCCATCAGATGCGTGGAAATCTGATTGCGAAGACGTGGCACCTCGAAGACTGGCTATCGGTGTTCCGGCAGCTTGGACAGTTGCCGCCAACGCTTGAGTAATCTTGAGTTGCGCGAAGACAGACGCATAAGCGCCGGGGAAGGTGCCGATGCTAGTGATGCATGGCTGCAGCGACAAGAAGATGAAACGGGAGCACGAGTAGTGCCGTCCCGCCGACGCCAAGCAGCCACAATGCAACGAACCACAGCAGGCTGTGGCGAGGCGTCTTAGGGGTATCACGGCTTACCTGTGACATGGCATGGCTCCAGTGGGCGAGTGCTCTATCTGCCTGAACCATTCTAGGCGAATGAGCTGCCCGAATCCATCTAAAAGCAAACGAGCGAGGCGCGCCGAAGGATGGACCTTCTCCGCGCCTCGCTCTGCTTTGGATGCCTGTACGCCTGAATGCGCTATCCGTTCCGGATGCGTCAGAAGCGGTGCTGAATCCCCGCCGTCACACCCGTTTGCGTATCCGCCGCGCCGGTCAGATCACGCGACAGGCTGACCGCATTGTCATGCTTGGCCATCGCATAACCGCCTGCCATATACAGCACCGTGCGCTTCGACAAGGCGTACTGCGCGCGCAGCGAGAACAGCGTCGGATCGGCGTCGCTCGCGTCCTTGATGTCCTGATGGTAGACCGCGGCAAACAGCGAGAAGAACGGCGTCACATCGTATTGACCGCCGACCCAATACATATCGCTGCGCAAGGTCGGTGCGGCGGTGTGGAAGGTGCGCCGATAGTTGCGATAGCCGGCCATCGCCTTCACCACGCCGAAGTCGTAGCTCAGGCCTGCATGAATGCCCTGGATGTAGTTGGTGGTATCTGCCGGCGTCACGCTGTCGTTGGCGCCGTTCTGCCGGTCGAACGTGGCGACGACGGCGAACGGACCGTTCTCGTAGCCCAGACCAAAGTCGTACTTGGAACTCGACTTCATGCTGCCCGGCACGTTGCCGAAGCCGTACATGGCGCCGAGCTTGAAGCCGGAGAACGTGCCGTCATAGCGCACGGAATTGGCCGAGCGTGAGAACAGACCGTCCTTACGGCCACCCGTCGCGGTGGATGACGTCGCCCACGAGTAGTTCGGCGCGTAACCCATCGGGTCGAACTGCAGCATGTAGTCGTAGGTGGTCGTGAAATTGCGGCCGAGCGTGATTTGCCCGAAGCGGTTTTTCAGGCCGATCGTGGCGCGGCGGTCGAAGATCGCGCCGGGGCCGTCGTCGAACTGGCCGTTCGCGACGTTGATGCCGCTCTCCAACTGGAAGACCGCCTTCAGTCCGCCGCCGAGGTCCTCGACGCCACGCAGGCCCCAGCGCGAGGTGTTCTTGCCGCCCGAGACGAGACGCGTAGCGCTGCCGTCCATGCTCGCGTGATTCACGTATTCGACGCCCGCGTCGACGATGCCGTACAAGGTCACGCTCGATTGCGCGTGCGCCGTTGCTGCCAATCCGGCGAGGCTGGCGCATGTTACGCCGAGGGTCGCCTTCGTCATACTCCACTTCATCAACAGTCTCCTGTGGTTGGTTTATTCACTTCGGTTGGGGATGCGGTGTGGCTGGGTCCGTCAGCACGTCTGAACTTGCATCAGCTCGCCTGTGCGAACGCCCAGCAGTCGTTGGCGGGGAATTCGATCCAGTGACGGCCTGCCGCTCGCGGCACATGGCCGAAGGCGCGTAAGCGCAGATCGCCGCAATGGAACAGGTATTCCCAGCGGTCGCCGAGATACATCGACGTGATGAGGTCCGCCTCGAGGCGGTTCGCGCCTGGGCCATCGGCGACCTGTACGCGCTCGAGGCGAATCACGGCCTGCGCGTTTTGTCCGGTGGTGAGCGCTTCGCGCGCCTGGGCCTGCAATTGCCAGCCGTCGCCGGTCAGCGTCACGCGTTCGCCGTCGACCGCGGCCACGCGCGCGTCGATGCGGTTATTGCTGCCCATGAATTCGGCGGTATAGAGCGAGCGGGGCGCGCCATACAGTTCGGCAGGCGTGCCTTCCTGTTCGATGCGGCCGTTGCGCAATAGCAGGATGCGGTCGGACATCGCCATTGCTTCGGTCTGGTCGTGCGTGACGCACAGTGCGGATAAGCCGAGCGAGACGATCAGTTCGCGCAGCCAGGCGCGCGCTTCTTCACGCAGCTTGGCGTCGAGATTCGACAGCGGTTCGTCGAGCAGAATGACGGGCGGGTTGTAGACCAATGCGCGTGCAATCGCCACACGCTGTTGCTGGCCGCCGGAAAGCTGATACGGATAACGCGCGGCGAGATGACCGAGGCCGAGTTGGTCGAGCGCAGACTGCACGCGTTTTTTCTGCTCAGCGCTCGACACGCGCCGCAACTTCAATCCATAGCCGACGTTGTCCGCCACCGTGCGGTGCGGCCACAGCGCATACGACTGAAACACCAGCCCGAGCGAGCGTTGTTCGACCGGCAGATCGACTTTGGAAGCGCCGTCGAAAAACACCTTGCCGTCCAGCTCGATACGGCCCGAGGAAGGTTGTTCGAGTCCCGCGACCGCGCGCAGCAGGGTGGTCTTGCCGCTGCCCGACGCGCCCAGCAGGCACACCACTTCACCGGGGTTCAGTTCGAACGACACGCCCTTCAGGATCGGGTTGTCGCCATAGCTGAGAAACAGGTTGTCGACCGAGAGCTTATCCATGCAATTTCACTCCGAAGCGCAGGGCGACGCCGAGTCCGACGCCGACCATCGCGATGTTGATGACAGAAAGCGCCGCGACCTGATCGACCGCGCCGGTCGCCCACAGCGACACGAGTAGCGCGCCGATCACTTCCGTGCCGGGCGAGAGCAGATAGACGGCGGTCGAGTATTCGCGCTCGAAGATCATGAAGATCAGCAGCCATGCCGCGAGCAGACCGAAACGCACGAGCGGCAGCGTCACGTCGAGACTGACGCGCGCCCGCGTGCCGCCGACGCTGCGTCCCGCTTCTTCGAGTTCCGGCCCGACTTGCAGCAGCGCGCTTTGAATCAGGCGCATGCCGTACGCGAGCCACACGACCGTGTACGCGATCCAGATGCTCCACATGGAGTTCTTCAGTTCCTTCAGGCCGGGCACGAAGAGGAAGATCCACAGGAACGCGAGACCGGCGAGCAAGCCGGGCACTGCACGCGGCAGCAGCACGAGGTAGTCGAGCAGACGCGTGGCCCAGTCGTTGCGGCGATGGCCGGCAAATGCGACCAGCGAATAGAAACCCACTGCCAGCGCGCCACCGATCACACCGATGCCGAGCGTGTTGAGAATCGCGCGGACCAGGTTGTCCTGCTCGAACAGCTCGGTGAAGTTGGCGAGCGTCAGCACTTCGGCGAGATTCACGCCTTCGCCCCAGTTGGTAACGAATGCGCGCAGCGTGATGCCGGAGAGCGGTACGAACACCGTGAGCAACAGCCATAGCGCGACGATCGCCAGCGCGACCCAACGCCATGCGCCGAGCGGCAACACGGTCTGACGTCCCGCTTTACCTTTGACGGTGACGAAGCGGTTGGCGCTCTTCAGCAGGCGTCGTTGCAACAGAACCAGCGGGAACGTGATCGCGACGATGCATACGGCGACAGCAGCCATCAGGTGGTACGAGGGCACGCCGAGCTTGTTGGTGAGCTTGTACAGATACGTCGCCAGCACGAGGTGTCCTTCAGGGTCGCCGAGCACGAGCGGCAGGCCGAACACTTCGAAGCCGAGGAAGAACACCAGGACGCCAGCGAATAGCAGGGCGGGCAGCGTCATCGGCAAGCTGACGTCGAGCGCGACACGGAAAGGCCGCGCACCGGCAACACGCGCCGCTTCTTCGACATCCGAGCCGAGATTGCGCAACGCCGCCGACGAATACAGGTAGACGTGCGGCACATGCGTAAGGCCGACGATGATCGTGATCGCGAGAATCGAGTACACGCTCCATGGCGCTTCGGCGGTACCGAACAGTTCCTTCCACCAGACCGAATAGAAACCTACTGGGCCGGCCGCGACGACATAGCCGAATGCGAGCACCATCGGCGAAACGAATACGGGAGTGAGCAGCAGCGGTTCGAGCCAGCGGCGGCCGGGCAGATCGGTGCGCACCATCAGGAACGCGAGAATGCCGCCGAGCGGGATGGAGATAAACAACATCCCGGCCGCGATGACGAAAGAGTTTTTCAGCGCGGACCAGAAGTCGGGGTCGCTGAAAATGAATTCGAAGCCTGCAAGACCGAGTGTGCGTTTGGCGTCGAAGAACGGCGCGTTCAGCACGCTCTGGAACAGAATGAAGCCGAGCGGCAGCGCCACCGCGACGGTCAGCACCGCGACGACGAGCCAGCGCAGCAGCCCCGCCAACGGCTGCAGACCGCCGCGCGGCAGCGCGCCTATCGTGCCGCCGTCGGCCGCGAGAGGTGGTGCGTCGCGGTGTCCGGTTGCGCTAGTGGAAAGCATGAGTGTCCCCCTGCAGCGTGAAAGCCGCATATCGACAGGTAGTGAAAGAAGGCTTGGCGTCCGCGCGTTTTGGCGCGGACGCCATCAGGTCAGCGGAGGTTTAGCGCTTGATCGACTGTTGCCATTGCTTGAGGAATTCAAGCCGCTTGGACTGGTCGAGATAGACCAGCAGGCCGGCGCCGATCGGAATCGGTTTGAGCGAGTCGCCGAGTTGTTTCGTGAGGCCCGCCATCGACGTTTCACCGTCCACGTCCGCGCGAATCGAGAACAGGCTGGCCTGATTGGCGAGCAAGGTCTGACCGCGTTGCGACAGCAGGTAGTCGACCCACAGCTTCGCGGCGTTCGGGCTTTGCGCCTTCTTCGAAATCGTCACGAGGCGGCTCACCACCAGCGTGTAGTCCTTCGGGTAGACGTAGCCGATCGACGGGTCTTTCTTCGCTTTGGTGAGCGCGTACGAACCGAGAATGTTGTAGCCGATCAGGTTTTCACCCGAAGAAATGCGCTCCATCATCGCACCGGTACTCGATTGCAGTTTCGGGCCGGTTGCGCCCATTGCTTTCACGAGGTCCCACGTGACTTGCGGATTGACGCGTGCGTCCTGCGTCAGATAGTTGAAGCCGACGCCGGATTTCTCGATGTCGTACGTGGTGACCTTGCCCTTGAACTGATCCGGCTTGCTTTGCAGCAGCTTGATCAGATCGGCGCGGGTTTGCGGCACTTCACCTGCGGCCAGAAGGCGCTTGTTGTAGACGATCGCCAGCGGCTCGTACGTGGTGCCGTACGCCTGCTTCTGGTACTGCGCCCATTGCGGCAACTGCTTCGCTTCGGGCGATTCGTAACTGGCCATCAGGCCGTCGTTGACGAGCTTGACCTGCAGGTCCATGGCCGAGCTCCACAGCACGTCGGCGCTGGTGCTGCTGGCCGCGTTTTCGCTGATGTAGCGGTTGTACAGCTCGGTGCTGTTCATGTCGTTGTATTCGACCTTGATGCCGTACAGGCTTTCAAAGTCCTTGATGAGCGGGCGTACCAGAGCGGTGTCCGTGACCGAATAAACGATCAGCTTGCCTTCCTTTTTTGCCCCGTCGACGGTGGCCTGGTAGTCGCTGGGATAACCGGCCGGAAAGGCCGACCATGCTGAGTTTGCGGCGAATGCAACGGCTACGGCGAGATGCTTCAAAGCGATTTGCACGTCTTCCTCCAGAAAACATTGTGTTTGTTTTGTGTAGGCGAATGGTAAGAGAAGTGTGCTTTCTGAATGCTTTCAGTTTTCGAAAGAAATGCGTCACAATGGTCGAATTCGCCTCATGGATTTCCCTGGGATTCTGTTTATGCGTGTGCTGCTAGTCGAAGACAATCCAATCCTTTCCCGCTCGCTAACCGATGCGCTGACCAGCGCGAAACTCACCGTCGACTGCATGCACGACGGCGAATCCGCCGACCATGTTTTGCGCACGCAAGACTACGCGCTGGTGATTCTCGACATCGGCTTGCCGAAGCTCGACGGCCTCGAAGTGCTGCGTCGTCTGCGCGCGCGGCGCAACGCGGTGCCCGTATTGATGCTGACAGCACATGGTTCGGTGGAAGAGCGCGTGCGCGGCCTCGATCTCGGCGCCGACGATTACCTCGCCAAACCCTTCGCGCTCACCGAACTCGAAGCGCGCGCACGGGCGCTGCTGCGCCGCAGTCATGGGCAGGAACCGCTGCATGCGCAATGCGGCACGCTGCTTTACGACAGCGTCGACCGCGGCTTCACGCTCGACGGCGAGCCGCTCGCCCTGACGCCGCGCGAACGTTCGGTGCTGGAGGTGCTGATCCTGCGCAACGGCCGTGCGATCAACAAGGACACGCTCTCGGAGAAAATCTTCGGGCTCGATGAATCGGTGAATGCCGATGCCATCGAGATCTACGTGCACCGCTTGCGCAAGAAACTCGAGCGCAGTTCGGTCGGCATCGTGACGCTGCGCGGGCTTGGCTATCTGCTGGAAGCGAAGGGCGCATGACGCGGCCGAATCTGCGCGTTCGCGTCGCGCTCTGGTTGTTGCTGCCGTTGCTTCTGCTGCTCGCCTTCGATGCATGGCTCACGTATCAACGTGCAATGAACGCGGCGCACGCGGCCTTCGATCGCACGCTGGAGTTCTCGCTGCGCTCGATACGCGACGGCATCCGTTTGCGCGACGGCGAGATCGAAGTCGATCTGCCGTATCTCGCGCTGGAGATGTTCGAATCGAACGGTGGCGGCAACATCTACTATCAGATCCGCGAGGAGGGTGGCCGCGTGGTGACGGGCTATCCGGATCTACCGTCAGGCACGAAGGCGCCTGCGGAGCCCTACAGTGTGCAGTTTTATGACGACGTGTTTCGCGGACGGCCGTTACGCATCGCGATGCTGCGCTTGCCGGTGCACGACGTGCCGTCGGCGCAGACGCGAGTGGTTATGGTGCGGGTCGGCGAAACGATCGAGCAGCGTCAGGCTCTCGCGCGCGAGATTCTGACCGGCTCGCTGCAACAGGAGTTTTTGCTGGTCGTGCTCGCGCTCGGCATCGTATGGCTGGGTGTGGCGCGTGGCTTGCGGCCGCTGAACCGTTTGTCGGCGAAAGTTGCGGCGCGTGCCGAAGACGATCCGGCGCCACTCGATACGGTAGGCCTGCCGAGCGAAGTCGCGCCGCTGGTCGATTCGATCAATCAGTACATTGGCCGCACGCAGTTGATGCAGTTATCGCGCCGGCGATTTTTCAACGACGCGGCACATCAGTTGAAGACCCCGCTTGCGATCATTCAGGCGGAGTCGGAACTGGCGCTGCGCGATGTCGACGGGAGCGAAGAGGCCGCGCATGGCAATCGCCCGCAAGGGGTCCATTTGCGGCGATTGAATCGCGCGGTGCAGCAGGCGGTGCGCATCGTGCAGCAATTGCTTTCGCTCTCGCGGCTCGATGCGGACAGCGGCTACACGGTCAAGCATGCCGCCGTGCCGCTGCACAAAGTGGCGCGCAGCGTGACGCTCGACTGGTCGCCGGTGGCGCGCTCGCGTGGCATCGATCTCGGTTTCGAACAGGACGAGCGTATCGAGGTGATGGGACAGACGGATCTGCTTGCGGAACTGGTCGGCAATCTGATCGACAACGCGATTCGTTATTCGGGTGATGGAGCGGTGATTACGGTACGCGTTGCGTGCGAAGGTGAGCAGGCGCTGCTGCAGGTCGTCGATAACGGGCCGGGTATTGCCATAAGTGAACGCGATGTGGTGTTCGAGCGTTTCTATCGCAGTGAAGCGACGCAGGCGGTGGAGGGCAGCGGATTGGGGTTGTCGATCGTGCGGGAAATTGCGCGGGTGCATGGCGCGCTGATCGCGTTGAGCGATGCGCCCGGCGGCGGACTCGTGGTCAGTGTGCTGTTTCCGGCGTTAAAAACAATGTAACGCCGAGCCCTGCAGGTGTGAGCTGAGTACGCTTTACCTGCGGATGATGAAACTTTGCGCGTAACCCGTGGATGGCGTGCTGCTACCCCACTCTTTGCCGTCGATCAACACCTGCGAAATGTCGTCACCTGGCACCGCTACCCCAACGCGTGCCGCGGCTTCACGATACAACTGCGTCTGATTGATTTGCGCCGCGATTTCCGCGTAATCCGTGCGTGCGTCGAGCATGCCCCAGCGTTCGAATTGGGTGAGGAACCAGGCGCCATCGGCTGCTCGCGGATAATTCACGGTGCCGTTGTCGAAGAACCGCATGGGCAGGCCGCGCGGCACCGAGGCCGCGATCTCGTCGCCGAGCCGCTCTGCAATCAATGCTTCATCGATGCCGATGAATTCAGGCCGCGCGAGCCAGTGCGAAATCTCCTTGCGGTGTCCGGCGCCATCGAGCCATCGGCAGGCTTCCAGCATGGTTTGCACCAGCGCTCGCGCGGTATTCGGATTGGCGCTGACGAAATCACGCCGGCACGCCAGCACTTTCTCGGCATGATCGGGCCACACCTCGCTCGTATAAGCGACGGTGCGGCCGACGCCTTCGGCTTCGGCCATTGCATTCCATGGCTCGCCGACGCAAAAGCCATCGAGCCTTTCTTTCGCGAGCGCGGCCACCATTTCCGGCGGCGGAATCGCGACGCTCTCGATGTCGCGCAACGGATGCACACCTTGCGAGGCGAGCCAGTAGTACAGCCACATCGCATGCGTGCCGGTGGGGAACGTCTGCGCGAACACCGGTTTGCGGCCCAGCGTAGCCAGAGCCTTGGGCAGGGAGCCATGTTCGGCGAGAGCGTCGGCGAGACGGTTCGACAGCGTGATAGCCTGGCCGTTGCGATTGAGCACCATCAGCACGGCCATATCTGTTTGCGGACCGCCGAGGCCCAACTGCACGCCGTAGACGAGACCGTAGAGCACGTGCGCCGCATCGAGATCGCCCGACAGCAGCTTGTCGCGCACGGCGGCCCATGAAGGCTGCCGGCATAGTTCCAGCGTCAAACCATGGGCATGGCCGAATTCGAGCAGCTTCGCGGCGACGAGCGGCGCGACATCGGACAGCGCCACGAAGCCGAGTCTCAGATGGGTTTTCTCGAGCCGCGTGGGTGCGGAAGATGGGGTGAGGGAGGCGGGAGAGTTCATGATCTACGCTTCATTTGAGCGAGTCTGCGGACGCAACGACGGCGCGCGCGACTTCGGCGAGTTTGACACCCTGGTTCATCGCGCGCTTGCGCAGGATCGCGTAGGCAGCGTGTTCGGTGATCTTCTGCTGATCCATCAGCAGGCGTTTGGCGCGATCGATCAGCTTGCGTTCGGCGAGTTCGTTTTCGACCTGTGCGAGGCGTTCGCGCAACTGCGACTCCTGCGCAAACCGTGCGAGCGCGACTTCGAGTATCGGTGCGAGCCGTTCCGTGGAGAGACCTTCGGCGAGGTACGCTGTGACGCCGGCGCCGACCGCGTCGCGGATCAATTGCTGATTCGCGTCGTGACTGAACATCAGCACGGGACGTGGCGCGGTGGCGTTCATCACCGCGAGCTGTTCGAGCGTGTCGCGCGAAGGCGATTCCGTATCGATGATGATGACGTCCGGCCGTTCGCTCTGAACCACGCGATGCAGCGCTTGCGGTGTCGCCGTACCGGCCAGCATCTCGTAGCCGAGGCGTGAGAGGGCATCGCGCAGATCGCCAATGGGTTTATCGGTATCGGTAACGAGCAGGACGCGCAGCATGGGGTGTGTTTTATCGACGGCTGGATACGAATAAAGCAACAGGTATGCCAGGCGATGACCGCTATGCCGAAAGCAGCACAATCACGGACTTGCGAACGGCGTGAATAATAGGGCTGCACCTGTAGGGGGCATGCTCGAGGCATGCACCGAAGCGGCGCATGGCGCGGCATTATTGGACGCGCTGGGAATGGCGAAGCTGGGCCGCGGGCGCGTCGCGCCACTCACGCAGCGCATGCCGCACTTCTTCGATCACCGGTTCCCACTTGCCTGGCTCGCGCTGCCGGAACAGACGCATCGATGGGTACCATGGGCTGTCCGTCCTCCCGGTCAACCATCGCCACTCCGAGTAGGCCGGCACGAGTACCCAGACAGGCAGTCCTGCAGCGCCTGCAAGATGAGCGACCGACGTGTCGACCGTGATGAGCAGATCGAGCGAGTGCAATATCGCTAGCGTGTCGGCAAAGTCGTCAATGGCAGGGCCCAGTGTGTGCAGGTCATATTCATCCTTGAGGTATCCGCTCTCGTTTTCGCGGTCGCCTTTCTGCAGCGAATACCAGGTGGTCGCCGCAAGCGAAAAGAGCGGCTTGAGTGCATCGAGCCGGACTGAGCGGAAACGGTCGAGTACGTGATGAGGGCTGCCTGCCCAGACGATGCCGATACGTTTGTTTCCCGCCTGCGTCGTGCCTCGTGAAATGGTGTCGAGATGAGTCTGCCAGCGCTGTGCCTTTTCCGGCGCAGCCGTGAGGTACGGCATTGCAATTGGAAGCATGGATAAATCGAGTTTCATATGATCCGGTATCCTTAGCATAGGGCACCAGTATTCATAGGGACCGGACGGCAGAGTGGTGAATACGGTCCGCACGCTCTTCATACTGGCAGCCAGTGCCGCGATTGGCCGGCTAACCAGTACGTCGACCGTGGCTCCTCGCCAATACAGCCATTCGGCGAATCTGAGGAACTGGATCTCGTCGCCACGTCCCTGCTCGCCAACAAGGAGGAACCGGCATCCAGCGACCCGCTCTCCGTTCCACTCGGGGAAGGCAGGTCGAATCCGTTCTTCTGCCTTGTCGGGGAGTGCGTAGAACCATTTGTACCGCTTCCAGCCTTCTTCAAATTCGCCGAGGCCAAGCTGTACGCCCGCAAGATGAAACTGCAGGTGAGGGTTGTCCGGCAGGCGCCGCGCTGCTTCCATGCTGTGCGGCCGGCTTTCGGCAAGATGGCCTTGTATGCTGAGTGCGCGTGCCGCGTTGTGATGCAGGAGCGGGTGGTGCGGATCGAGAGCGAGTCCTTGTCGGGCGACATTAAGCGCATCGCTGAAGCGGTCGTTGGTGTTTAACGCGTACGCTAGCGACTTTAGCGCTTCGACATCGCCGGCAAAGCGGGTTCTTATCTGTTTGATAATTTCATCCAGCTCGCGCGTGCGATTGGCGGTTGCGAGCGCCGTCACCAGGTCGAGCGCGTCTTGCAGGTTGGCGGGGGCAAGCGCCCACGCGCGTAGCCAGTAGTTCGCCGCGTCGTCGATCCGCCCGATTTGCGCATTGATCCGGGCCAGGGCGCGCACGGCGTGATGCAAACGCGGTTCGATTTCAAGGGACTTCCGATAATGGGCGATTGCCTCATTCAGGCGGTTGGTCGATCGCAGGCAGTCAGCCAGATTCCTGTGAAGACTGGCGGTATTGGCGATATCTCCGGTCAAATACAGCGCGTGACGATAGAACGCTTCAGCCGATACATGGTCACGTTTCAATGCCGCCAGCAGACCTGCGTGTTCCCATAACTCAGCGCGTTCAGGGGCGGCTTGCAAGGCCAGGTCCAGATAGCCGCGCGCCTGGCTCATTTCATTCACATGAACACAGGCAAGTCCCATGCGGTGCAACGCATGGGCATCGCGCGGGCGCCGGGTTAGCACCTTCTGATAAGCGTTCATCGCATCGGTCATACGACGCGCGAGAAAATCTGCATCCGCGCGTGCAACGAGAACGTCCACGGCTGTGTCATTGTCATTCATCGTTTGCCACATGGATTGCGGGAAGTGCGCCCCTGATGCATCGTTGCAGTACAGGGGCGTCATTCGTGCACAACCGGCTTATGGGGAATAGTAAGTAGCAACCGACTGGATGCGGATATCGTCGATTGGTTTGGCCGTGCTCACCATGACGTAATACGTTCCTGTTGGCACCGGGCCGGGGCTCTTGTAGCTGTGCTCGGGGAATGGCGTGAGCAGGATGATAAATAGCCTGATTGATATAAACCATCGGGCTTGGCTATTTGTGCGTCGGATAAGTTACTTGATGCGTAAGACTGCAGGTGTGGTTTGCTCGCACAATCACTCAAGTGGCACAAGCCGCACGAGCGGAGGAATCGACTCAACCAGTTTGGTAGAACGGCGTTACGCCCAGCCTGGCATGGCAGCGGAAGGAAAGACGCGCCCCAGTCAATACCACTTGCCGTAACTCCGGGGCGAAAACAGACAACTGACAGCAATCATGGCGGCTACGCTTACTGCCAGCATGATCCAGGCGGCCCCGAACCCGCCGCTCCAACCTCGAACGATCCCGGCAAAAACGGGCGCGATCGCGGCCACGATAAATCCGACACCCTGAGTAAACGCCACCAGCCTGCCCGCGACGCGATGATCGGCCGAATGATCCATAGCGGTGACGAGCGTCAACGCGAACGTCCCGCCAAGGCCGGCGCCGGCAACGCCAACCCAGACCAGCGGCGCTGCATCAGGCCACAGGATCAGACCAAGCAACCCGACCAATTGAGCGGACAAACCCAGAACCAGCCACGGCCGCCGGTCCCGGAACGACGCCGCGACCAGCGGAAGCAATAGCGCGGCGGAAGCCTGAAACACGGTCATGCTGGCGAGCAACGACCCGCTATCCGCGACGCTCACGCCGCGCTGCTGATAGAACGCCGGCAGCCACGCGACGAGTGTCGTATATCCGCCGTTGACGATTCCGAAGTAGAGGCCAAGCGTCCACGCGCGCCGCTTGCGCCACAGGGGAAGAGCCGGCGGGCTTGCCGGAGCGGCTTGTGCCGCAGCGCCGGTCGAAGGTCGAAGATTCAGGCCGAGCCAGCAGATCAGCGCGATCAGAGCAGGAACGGCCCACACCGCGAGCCCTGCGTGCCACGACCCCATTGCGTTGCTGACCCACGGACTCAAACTCGCCCCCAGCCCGCCGCCGCCCATGATCGACGCGGAGAAGACCCCCATCGCCAACGGCACCCGCGCATGGAAGCGCTGCTTCATGACGGCGGGCAGCAGGGCCTGAATCGCCGCAACGCCGATGCCTGCCAGAGTCGCTGTCAACAGCAGGGCGGCACCGCTTCCGGTCGCCCAGCGCGCGCCGCACGCCAGCGCGATCGCCAGCAAACCGAGCGCGACGCCGCGCGTTTCGCCGATCGTGCGGGTCAATGCGCCGGCGCCGAACGCGCCGATGCCCATCGCGACGACCGGCAAGCTGGTCAGCAACGAAGCGCCATAGAAGCTCAGGCCGGTTGCCGTGCGGATCGTCGTCATCAATGGACTGATCGACGTCAGCAAGGGCCGCAAGTTGATGCCGATTACCACGATTACGCACAGCCATAAGGCGTCCCGCCACGTTAGCGCATGGGATGTCACGCTGACGTCGGTACGGGCCGGAGCGGTGCTGGAGTGCGAATTCACGATGGACCTGAGTGTGAGAGGTGGACGCCGCCCGCAAGCGCTAAAGAAACTGCGCGACCTTGGCGGCACGGCTGGAAAAGAGCCTCGAGCGCAGCGAAAAATCCGCTTGAGCTTCATTTTGGTTGACCATAATAACTTAAAATGGTTAACCATTTCAGTGATGCCCGGTATAGGCGGCGTCATAAGCGCATGGCGTTTGCGGTCCGCCGCCGCTAGAATGCCGGGCGATACCGCCCCGTTCCCGTCACCGGATTCCATGGCCCCACGTTCCCGAAGTGCATCGTCAGCCGATACAGAAACGCCGCTTCACGCCGCGATCGGCGACGACTCGATCAGCGTCGAAGAGCGTATTTACGCGTCGATCACCGCGGCGTTGTTGCAAGGCCGTCTGCGGCCGGGTGCGCAACTGGTCGAGCGCGATCTCGCCGCGGCGTTTGGCTGTACGCGTGGCGCGTTGCGCAAGGTGCTCGCGCGGCTGGGCTTCGAGGGCAAGCTGGTGCTCGCGGCGAATCGCGGGGCGTTTGTGCCGTCGCCATCGGAAGACGACATTCGTCAGGTGTATCGCGCCCGGCAAATTGTCGAGGCGGGCATTGTCGCGGCCTTGTGCGGGAGTTTGAGCGCGGCTCACAAGCGCCGCCTGCGCGCCCATGTGCGCGGCGAAGAGAAGGCGTCACGCGCCGGCGCAGTCGAGGAATCCGTGCGGCTCGCGGGCCAGTTTCATGTGCTGTTGACGGAACTCGCAGGCGGTACGGAATTGCTTGGCCTGGTTGGGCAACTCGTCGCGAAGACGGAGTTGTACAAGGCCTTGTTCGACCCGTCGAAGGGTTCGACCTGCTCCGCGGACGAGCACATGCAGATCATCGAAGCACTCGATGCGGGAGACCTGCATACGGCGCTGGCGGCGATGCGCGAGCACCTGTCGGAACTGGAGGAGCGGGTGGTCGAGCAGATGCGCAAAAGCGCCGGCGGCGAGGATCTCGGTGCGGTGTTCGGGGTGTAAAAAGAGGCAGCGTAGTGAGTGCGCGAGGGTGCGAGACACCCGGCTGCGGAAGGACGGCGCGAGCGGCGGAGGCGCGCGCTAGTTGCGGCTATGCGGACGACGACTCAGCAAAACGGTCGGCCAGACACAGCGCGGAGCATGTGGGTGAAAGCGGTGGGTGCAAAGCGGGTGGGTAAAAGCGGACGGTTGCAAAGCGCGTAGGCGCAAAGCGGTTGCAAAGCATGCAACTCATACGACGCCGCAGCGCGCCGCCCAGGCTCGAGTCAAGCAAATCAAGCCGGAGGAGGCGCGCGAAAGGCTTCGCGAACAACGGACAGCAAGGGGTCACGCAACAACCGCCAGTAAGCGGTCAGCGTGCCGCCGGCCTTAACGGCGACGGAATTGCGTATTGCGTGCGCCGCCGCCACCGGTGGCGCGCTCGTCTTTGTGACGGAAGTTGATCCGGCCTTTGGTCAGATCGTAAACCGACAGTTCCAGCGTCACGCGGTCGCCCGCGAGAATACGGATATGGTTCTTGCGCATGCGTCCGGACGCGTAAGCGCCAACCACGACGCCGTTGTCGAGCGTCACGCGGTAACGACTATCCGGAAGTACTTCGTCGACGATACCGTCAAGTTCAAGCAGTTCTTCTTTCGCCATGCATAACTCCTGGTCGATGGGATAAATGGGTGTTGGCCGCACGGCTAAGCCGGCTTGCGCAACATCTGATACGGTTGACAGTTGGCTTTCAGGCCAACTGCTGCGGCTCCAGCGGATTCGCTGATAGTACCGCTCAAAGATCGGCGACGGACTGGCCGTCTACGCGGCCGTCGATCAATTGCTCGGCGTGAGCCATGCACGCAATGCGCGCCTTGCCCGTGCCGTCGAACGGAAACAGATACTGCAGACGGAACACACGCCCGTCGGCCGCCGGATTGGCGCCCACGCGGCAGATGCGCACCGACGCGTCGTACCCTGCGTCCGGATTGCGGCTCGTCTGACCGTCCACCGGACGGCGCGGATAGACGAGCGGGTGAATTTCGTAACCCTTGTACGTCTTGACAACTGAATTCATGAAGCGTGGTCCTGTATTACGTGGCCCCCGTGTCACGCGTGTTACGCGCGGCACAACAGGCCCGGCTGCGCAGCACCTTGGGGCGCGCAGCCATGGAAAAAGGTTGGCACAGGCCCGATGGCAAGGGCATGAGCGCGGCCGCGCAAAATCGCGGATTCGATGGAGAAGAAACACGCTGATGTCGCGCAGACATCGGGCGCGTAAATGAACCACCCAGCTGCACAACTCGCGACGGCGAATGCAGGCGGCGCATTGCCGGAGTGACGGGATCGCCGACAGGCAGCGGTCGAACAGTCGGGGGTGGTGCGGAGACGCCAATTGATACTGCTTTGCCCTGCCGCTTGTATTCCCGCTCGTGTTGCCTTGTATTGCCAATAGTGCGGGTGCGGAATACAGCTATTCCAATATGATGCACTAAATGGGGCTAATTGGATAGCAAAAACTTCCGCGCGCGGGCAAATCGCCCAGCCGGCGGGGCTTTGAGCAAGAAAAGGTCGCCGCGAACAGCGTGCCGGGGTATGACCGGCGCGCTGTGGGCGAGATAGCGCCGTGACGGCGCCGGCGGGCGGGCGTCAGCGGGTGGTTTCGGCGACGCGCTTCTGCAGTTCGCGCGAAGCGGCGAGCGGAATGCGCGCATCATCCCAGCCGGCAAGCCATTCGACTTCCTTCGACGTAAAAATCTGCCCGTGATTGCGCAGCGTGTATTGCAACGAATCGATGATGTGATTGCGAATGATCTCCGGCGTGCCTTCGTCGTCGAGCACGGCGCGAAACGCTTCGAGCGTGGCCATCTGCAGCTCCGTGAAATAGTTGCTTCTTTTATCGCACGAAAAAAAAGCGCAGGCGAGGCAAACAAAATTCATTGTGTGCGGATGCAACAAGCACAAGGCGTGGGCAGCATGCCGCCGATTGCCCATCAATGCCCTGGGGGTGATGCGGCCCCGCAATAAAATAGCCGCTGCGCGGCCACCGTGCCGTCGCGGTCGCCGCCGCTGATTGGGGTCGTTACAATGGCGAGTTGCAGCGCGCGGCTGCCCGGCATCGTTGTGCCTGCCCCGCCTGCCGGTCATAACCTTGGCGCCCCGCCTGGCCCATCCGGGCGAAAGCGGTGCCGCATTCCTCGAACACAGCGACTTCTCAATGCGCAAGACAACCGTCTCTCCTGTGAAAGACCTGCTGCTGGACCGCTACGCACCCATTGCAGACGGCATCGCTGCGCTGTTCTATCCATGTGCCGAAGTCGTGATTCACGACCTGCGCGATCAAACCATCGCGTATCTCGTGAACAACCTGTCGAAGCTTGAAGTGGGCGGTCCCTCGGTGCTCGACGAAGTCCACTACGCGGCGCGCGGCCGGACCATCGGTCCGTATGAGAAGCTCAATTGGGACGGCCGCCGCATGCGCTGCGTGAGCAACATCCTGTTTGACGACGAAGGCAAGCCGGCCGGCATGCTGTGCATCAACTTCAACATCGCGGTGTTCGAAGATGTGCGCTCCACGCTCGATCTGTTCATCAAGGGCGGCAATCTGACGGACGCGCCCGCGGAGGAGCTGTTCCGCGACGACTGGCAGGACCGCATCAACACGTTCCTGCACACCTGGCTGCGCGAGCGGCAGATCGGCATCAATGCGCTCACGCGCGAACACAAGCGGGAAATCGTCGAGGCGCTGCACGCGCAAGGCGCGTTTCGCGGTCGCAGTTCCGCCAACTATGTAGCCGCGGTACTGACGATGGGGCGCGCCACCGTCTACAAGATTCTGAAGCAGATGAAAGAGGGCGGCTGACGCTCATCAAGTCGCGCTGGCAGCCCTCGCGTACCGCATCAGCGTGGCTTGTTCGCCGCGCTGTCGACCTCGGCACGCAGACGTTCCTCCTGGGCTCGCAGCTCAGGTGTCAGTTCCGCGCCGAAATCATCGACGTCAAACAGCGGACGAATTTCGATCTCGGAGTCGCCGATCATGGGATTGGGGCAGCGCTTGACCCATTCGACGGCTTCTTCGATCGACTTGACCTGCCACAACCAGAACCCCGCGACGAGTTCCTTGGTCTCCGTGAACGGTCCATCGATCACGGTCCGCTGGGTGCCGGAGAAGCGCACCCGCTTACCTTTCGCGCTCGGGTGCAAACCTTCGCCGGCGAGCATCACGCCGGCTTTCACGAGTTCTTCATTGAAGTTGCCCATTGCCGCCAGCAGTTCCGTGCTGGGCATTGTGCCGGCCTCTGAATCGCTGGTCGCTTTGACCATTACCATGACGCGCATTGTCCTTCTCCTTGATTGAGTTGTTTGAGCCGCACGGCCCCGAGGCGGGTTCAGTATCACGGGTGGCTCTTACACGACGACGAATCGGCATGCTGGAAATCGACATTGTCGTCGGGAAATTTAGCGCATGCCCGTGTCATTGCTTTGGCACGGCACGAAAGGACCCACGTTGGCGACAGCGAAAGCCCGCATCAGCGATCTTTCGCACGGCGGCAGGCGTTTAAAATGACGAGTGCAACACAACCACGTGCTTTGTTTCGGAGCACGTCGGCCCGCTTAAAAAAATCCGTTGATCGGAACAGGAGTTGTTGAATGGTGCGTTATCGACACTACAAAGGCGGTATTTACGAGCTGGTTTGCGAGGCCACGCTGGAGTCCGATCCGACGGTCACGATGATCGTCTACAAAGCCAGCAATGGTACGATCTGGACGCGCCCGGCTTCGGTGTTTTTCGAGCTGGTCGAAATCGACGGGGCCAAGGTGCCGCGATTCGCGCCGATCAACTAGGCGGGACTCGTTCAAGCGATTGCAAGCGCGATCGCACTCGATGAACGCGCACTGCCAGGCCAACACAAACAGGAAATCCGAATGCGTCTATTGCTTGCCATCATTTTGCCGTGGTTCCAGTTCTTCACGATCGGCCGGCCGTTTGCCGGGATCATCTGTCTGATCTTGCAGATCACGCTGATCGGCTGGATTCCGGCCGCGATCTGGTCCGTGTATGCGTTGAGCCAGTACACCACCGACAAGAAAATCGCCCGGGCAATGGGCAACGGCCGTTAAGGCTGAAGGCGAAGCGGTCCGCCGCGCTACGGCAATTCAACCGCATCCGGCGCTTCGATCACCACGTCGGTTTCCGCGATTGCCACGCACGGCAGGATGTAGCCTTCCGCTTTTTCTTCGCGGCTGAGACCCGGCCACTCGATGGTGTAGCGCACACGTCCCGCGGTCATTTTGCACAGACATGTGCGGCAAGTCCCGTTGCGGCACGAGCGCGGCAAACGCAGATTCGCAAAGCCGGCGGCTTCGAGAATCGTGAGCGAATCGGGCGCTTCGAAGCTTTGGCCGAGCGGCTCGACGCGAACGAGAGGCGGGCGGGTAGGATCGGACATCGTGTGAATGGGTGACGGACTGCGCCACACTTTACACGGTGCAACGGGGTTCATCGCGCGTATGGTCGAAGTGCGCGCCGAACGCGTCGTCTGTTTGATGCCTTTTATCGTCTGGGCACCAAGCGCCGGCCCCGGTTATCGCCCGGGCACCGAACCTCCGGCTCCGGTGCCGCCGTTTCAATGTGTCGTATTCCCACGCCGCAGATACCGGTACACCGTATTGCGCGCCAGCCCCAGTTCGCGTGCCGCCGCCGACACATTGCCGTCGAGCCGCGCGAGCGTTTGCGCGATCAACGTGGCCTGCCAATCTTCCATTCGGGCGGGCGACCCTTTTAGCGGCGCGGCCGCTTTTTCGTACCCGTCACCGCCATCGCCGTTGCCTGAAAGCGCCACGGGCGGCTGGGCCTTTTCGCCGGCCGGCGCATCCTCGCAATCCTGCAGAAAATCCTCCGGCAAATCCTCGAGTTCGATCTGCTCGGCACCCTCGGCCATGATGCTTGCGGTGCGCAGCACGTTGGCCAATTGCCGCAGATTGCCGGGCCAGCGGCATTGCGCAAACCGTTCCAGTACCTCATCGGAGACGCGGCGCGGCAAACGCTCGTTGTCGGGCTGCAATGCCAGCATGCGTTCGACGAGCGGCGCCAGATCGCTGCGCTCGCGCAGCGCCGGCAAGGTGACGACGAGGCCGTTGATCCGGTAATACAGATCCTCGCGGAAGGTGCCGGCTTCGATCATCGCGCGCAGATTGCGGTGGGTCGCGCAGACGATGCGCAGATCGACCGGAATCGCTCGCGTCCCACCGAGCGGCACGACCATGCGTTCCTGCAGCACGCGCATCAGGCGCACTTGCTGGGCGAGCGGCATATCGCCGATTTCGTCGAGAAAAAGCGTACCGCCGTCGGCCTGCACGATCTTGCCGACGCTGCCGCGTTTCTTGGCGCCGGTGAAGGCGCCGTCTTCGTAACCGAACAACTCGGCTTCGATCAGCGTATCGGGCAGCGACGCGCAATTCAGCGCGACGAAGGGCGCGGCCCGTCGCGGTGAATCGTGATGGATCGCGCGGGCGAGCCACTCCTTGCCGGTGCCGGTTTTGCCGAGTACGAGAATGGGAATGTCGCGTCCGCGCAGCTTGGCGACGCGCCGCAAGATCGCTGCGACTTGCGCGTCGCCCGTATCGAGCGTTTCGAGTGTGGCGAGGGGGGCGGCTTCAGAAGGCCGGGCCGCGGCGCGTGTGCCGCCGGACGTGGCCGTACGTGAGGCGTCCAAAAAGTCTTCTGCCGACGCAGCCGAAGCAACATAGCGCGGCGCCGCAAACTCGCCGCGTGCGACCACGCGCACGCCGCTTGGCAGCGTCAGCACGATGCCTTCGCCGGGTGCGCGGGCGATCTGCTGCAACACCCTGGCAAAGGCGATGCCGAACAGCGCCTCGAACGGTTGCGGGAGCAGGTCGGCGAGCGGTTGACCGAATTGAAACAGCGCGCTGCGATTCGCGGACAGAAAAGTGCCGTCCGGCGCAAAAGCGGCGAGCCCTTCGTACAGCGTGCCGATGAATTCCGCGCGCGCGTGAAAGTGGATGCGGATGGCGTCGACGAATTGATTGGAGAACAGATGATTTTCGATCATCTGCGCCGACATCCGCACGAGTGCGAGCGTGTGCTTGTGGAAGCCGCGCGAGTCGCCGCTGACATCGAGCGCGCCGATGGTGCGGCCGAACGGATCCGCGATCGGCGTGCACGAACAGGTGAGAATCCGGTTCGCGTGCAGGAAATGCTCGCCGGCATGCACGACGGTCGGTTGCCCGTCGATCAGGGCGGTGCCGATCGCATTCGTGCCGCGATCCGCTTCGGCCCACGACACGCCCGGACACAACGCGACGCGATTGGCTTTTTCGACGAAATCGCTGTCGCCGAGACTGTGGAGAATCACGCCGTGATTGTCGGTGAGCAGCACCATGCTTTGCGTGTCGACGATCTGCGCGTGCAGGGTCTCCATGACGGGGAGCGCGTGGGTATAAAGCGACTGGTTCCGATCGACGAGCTCACGCAGCGCGACGCGGCGCAACGGATGAAAGTCCGGCGTTTCCGACGCACGCAGGCCGACTTCGAGCGAGCGGGCATGAGCTTGCGCGATGACATCTGGCCGACCGATGGCGGGCGGCGTGGCAGGACGATGGATCAAAGCATGTCTCCGGTTATCGGACCCGGCGGGTGCGTTGCCCGCCGTTGCGTTCCGCAGCGCAACATACGCGTCTGTGGCCGAACACTGATATTACAGGACGAAGCAGGACCCTGGAGAAAGCCGCGCGGCAGAGAAAAACGGGGGCGCTCTGAAGCGGAAAAATGCCCAGAAAACCCGCACCGGGCACCAAAATCGAGCAAACGAAAAGGAAAACTTGCGCAGCGCCCGAACTCGTCTACAGTGAATCAAATCACCTCCGCGCGGCGCGAACTATATTGCCGTCGGCGCGAGCAGGTGACGGCCCCGCGCCACAGGCATACGACAAGGAGGGAAAAGCGCTGCGAGTGCGACCAGACTCAACCAGCGTGCGCAGTACCAATCGACCCAGCGCCGCACCCAACCATTAGGTGAACTCCCATGCAGATCCTATTCCCGAACGAAACTCCTGAATATTCAGGCCGCGAACTTACCTTGGCGTTCCCGGCGATGGTTGATGGGCTAAGGGTGGAGTGCATGATCACGGCCGAGGCGCTGGAAGATCACTTTGGCGCTGCCTCGCCGCGTCTGGAGGACATGGTTGGCGCATTCGACGCACACCGGACCCGGATCGAAGCCGCGACGCGACGCCTGCTATCGGAAACGAGGGCGCAATGCCTGGTGTTGAGGAGCGGCTACGTGCGTTTCTATGAAGCGAACTGGCGCAACTGAGCGTACCCCGCGCGGTTGAGCGAATCCGCGCGGCTGCAAGTTCAAGAGGCAGTAAGTTCAAGAAGCTGCGAGAGTGCAAGCGCCGCCGATTCCGCATGCGCTGAAGACTGGAAGTGGTTCAGATAGCGGATTAAATCATCCGCCGCAGCGTCCGATCCTTGAACACCACGTGATGCGCAATCGCCGCAAGCGCGTGCAATCCGATGACCCAGTAAAACGCGTTGCCAAGCCACTCATGCGCGGTTTTGAGCAATGGCCGCGCAATCGGATCCGCGCCGATCAGCGTGTAATTGAGGTTGACCCAGGCCAGCGTTACCGGATGCCCGCCGGCATTGACCATCAGGATGCCGAGCAGCGGTTGCGCGAAGATAAAGATGTACAAGGCGAGATGCGCGGCCCGCGCCAGAAACGCCAACAGCCGATTGCCTTCCATTTCCGCGGGCGCGCCGGCCCACAGCCGCCATACCAGGCGCAGAACCGACAGTCCCAGCACCAGGGTGCCGGCGCAGAAATGCACGTTGCTCCAGAAGGCTCGGCTGTCGGACCCTTTCGGTCCGCGTATTTCGATTGCCAGATAAGCGAGCGCGACCAGCAGAAAAATCGCCCAGTGGAAGAAGATGGCGGGCGTCGTATAACGGTCCGAGGCGCGGCTGTAGGGCGACATGCAGGGAACTCCTGTGACCAGTTCGTTGGTTTTTATCAATCATCGGATGATAAAGGGTGCCCGACCGGAACGGGCGCCTTCAATAAAACGATTGTTGATCCAGACCGAACCGTGGCCAAACAGGGCGCCGCCGCGCTGCTTTCAGCCGGGCCGCGACGCATGATGCGGCGCCCCGCATCGCCCATCCCCAGACTACGCCGCGCGCCTTCGCTTCAGGCGCGACCGCGCCCGCCGCCGCGCTTATTCGCTACCGAGGTAGAAATACCGGAACAGGAAAATTGCCGCGATGATCCACACCACCAGTTTCACTTTGCGCGCCTGCCCGGTCAGCAGTTTCAGGCCGGCATAAGAGATGAAGCCGAACGCGACGCCATTGGCGATCGAGTAGGTGAACGGCATCAACAGCGCGGTCAAGGCGGCCGGCACGACTTCGGTGGCGTCGTCCCACGGCAGATCGAGCATTTCGCGCAGCATCAGGCACGACACGTACAGCAGGGCCGGCGCCGTCGCGTAGCCGGGCACCACGCCTGCCAGCGGCGCGAAAAACAGCGCCAGCAGGAACAGCACGGCGACGGTGAGCGCCGTCACACCCGTGCGGCCGCCGGCTTGCACGCCCGAGGCACTTTCGATATACGCGGTGGTGGACGACGTGCCCAGCATCGAGCCGGCCAGAATCGCCGTACTGTCGGCGAGCAGCGCGCGATTCAGCCGGAACATCTTGCCTTCGACCAGCAGGCCGGCACGATTAGCCACGCCCATCAGCGTGCCGGTCGCGTCGAACAGTTCGACGAGGAAGAACACCAGGATCACGTTCAGCACGCCGCCGGAGAGCGCGCCGCGAATGTCGAGCTGGAACAGCGTCGGGGCGATCGACGGCGGTGCGGAAACGATGCCGTGAAACTGATTGCCGCCGAAGAAAAAGCTCAGCACCGTCACGCCGACAATGCCGATCAGGATCGCGCCGCGCACCCGCAGATAGTCGAGCGTGACGATCGCGAAGAAGCCGATCACCGCGAGGATCACGTGCGGGTTGTGCAGGTCGCCGAGCGTGACCAGCGTGGCCGGATTGCCGACCACCACGCCGGCCGACTTCAGCGAAATGATCGCGAGAAAGAGGCCGATACCGCCGGTGATCGCAATGCGTATCGAATGGGGAATGCCGTTGACGATCACTTCGCGCACGCGAAACAGCGTGACGATCAGGAACAGGCAGCCGGAGATGAACACCGCGCCGAGCGCGGCCTGCCACGTGAAGCCCATGCCCTTGACGACGGTGTACGCGAAGTACGCGTTCAGGCCCATGCCGGGCGCGAGCGCAATCGGGTAATTGGCATAGAGACCCATGATCAGCGAAGCCAGCGCGGCCACGATGCAGGTCGCGACGAACACCGCGTCTTTCGGCATGCCGGCGTCGCCGAGAATCGCCGGGTTGACGAAGATGATGTAGGCCATCGTCAGGAAGGTGGTGAGTCCGGCGAGCACCTCGGTGCGCAGATTGGTGCCGGCGGCTTCGAAGCCGAAGTATCGTTTTATGGAGTCCATGAGGCGGGTCTCTCGTTGTTCAAAAAGCGTTTCTTGTGGTTGATACGGGCTATGCGCGGCAAATAAACGCGCGACCCTGCCGTCCGACACGGCACCGGTCCGCCACGCGGCCAAGCCTACCGGCGGATTGTAATCATGATTGGCGGCAGCGAACGAACCGTGTTGCGTGACTGTGGCGGGGTTGCCGAAGGGGCGAGATGATACCTTGCCTGCGCGCGGGGCGGCGCGGCAAGCCAATTTACGATGTTGCGGCAGAGGGACGGTGGGCTTTCGGAGGGAGTGGGGAAAGACGGGGCCCGGCGCACCAGGCCCGAACGAGGCTGATTACTGCGTCGTGCTTGTGCCCATCTGCTGCGCCCGTCGCGCGGCGACGATGCGGCCCGCGCGTTGCGCGTTGTCCGGATAGTCGATCCAGTCGAGCGGATCGTAGCCGGCGGCGCGCCATTCGGCCAGATCGGCTTTCACCTGGGCGCGCGTTAGCGGCGCCGAAGGGTCGTATGGCCGCGAGGTCTGTGCAAACGCGGTGCTCATACTCACGGCGGCTAACAGCGCGCCGAGTCCAACGAGAGAGGCGATTTTCATGATTAGCTCCTATGGAGCGGTAAAAAACAACCCTTGAATTTTAGTTTTCGCATGCATTTCGAGTAAGTCGATTGAAGGCAATGCACCGTTTCATCCTGTGATCCAATGTGTCCCCAGTTGACCTGCGCGGACCTGCGCGACCGCCGGTTCAGGAGGCCGACGGCTTGCTGAACCGATCCAGCACCGCGCTGAGCAGATCGATCGGCAGCGGAAATACGATCGTCGAATTCTTGTCGGCGGCAATCGTCGTGAGGGTTTGCAGGTAGCGCAACTGCATCGCCTGCGGTTGCCGGGCGAGGGTCTGCGCCGCTTCCAGCAGATGCTGCGAGGCCTGCAATTCGCCTTCCGCGTGAATCACCTTGGCGCGCCGTTCGCGCTCGGCTTCCGCCTGACGCGCAATCGCACGGATCATCGTCTCGTTGATGTCCACGTGCTTGATCTCGACGATCGACACCTTGATGCCCCACGCGTCGGTTTGTGCATCAAGCACCTTCTGGATATCGGCGTTCAATTGCTCGCGCGCCGCCAGCAGGTCGTCGAGTTCGTGCTTGCCGAGCACCGCGCGCAACGTGGTTTGCGATAACTGGCTGGTCGCCTCGAAATAACGCGCCACCTGGATGACCGCCTTTTCCGGATCGACCACACGGAAATACACCACCGCGTTGACCTTCACCGACACGTTGTCGCGTGTAATCACGTCTTGCGGCGGCACGTCGAACACGACGGTGCGCAGATCCATGCGCACCGCCTGCTGCACGACCGGGATGATCAGTACGAGGCCGGGCCCCTTGACCTTCCAGAAGCGCCCGAGCATGAACACCACGCCGCGTTCGTACTCGCGAAAAATCCGTATCGATGAAGCAATCAGGGCGGCCGCCAGCAGAATCAGAATGCTGCTGAAGCCGAATGTGAAACCGATCATGAGCGTTCTCCTTGTTGTAGTGCTTCCGCGGGCACCACGGTCAGCGTCAGTCCGCGCCGCGCGGTGACGCGCACCGCGTGACCGGCCGCGACCGGCGCCGTGCTGGACACCCGCCAGCGTTCACCCTGCACCTGGGCCCAGCCGGCCAGCGTGCCACCCGTTGCGGCGTCGCCGGGCAGCGGTCCATCGTCCGGCAACAGGCCACCGTCGAGCACGACGCCCAGACTGCCGATCAACCCTTCCGAGCCGGTCACCACGGGCCGGCGTCGCGCCCGCAACGCGAGTCTCGACACGCCGAATACGAACACGACGCTGAACACGACCACCGCCGCGATCAGGGGCAGCGGAATGCCGTAGCCGGGCACGTCGGTATCGATCAGCATCAGCGCGCCGATCACGAACGCGACTATTCCGCCGAAGCCGAGCGAACCGAAGGTCGGCAGAAACGCCTCGCCGATCAGGAACGCGATGCCGAGAAAGATCAGGCCGAGTCCCACGTAATTGACCGGCAGCATTTGCATCGCGAAGAGTCCCATCAGCAGACTGATGGCGCCGACTACGCCCGGCAGCACGAAGCCCGGATTGGCGAACTCGAAGAACAGGCCGTACATGCCGATCATCAGCAGAACCAGCGCGACGTTCGGATCGGTGATGACCGCGAGGAACTGGCTGCGCCAGTCGGCCTCGAGTGTGACGACCGGTGCATTGGCGGTGTTGAGCTTGACGTCGCCGCGGCTCGTGCTGATCGTGCGGCCGTTCACCTGGCGCAACAGGTCGGGAATGTCGCGCGCATTCAGATCGACCACGTGCTGCGCGAGCGCTTCGCTGGCCGACAGGCTGACGGCTTCGCGTACGGCGCGCTCGGCCCAGTCGGCGTTGCGTCCACGCATTTGCGCGAGACCGCGGATGTAGGCGGCGGCGTCGTGGACCTGCTTGCGCAGTTCGGTGGATTGGGTGTCGAGTGGAAGAGGGGCGCTGGTGGCGCTGGCTGAGTTGCCGGTGTTTGCCGAGGGCGCGGAGTTGGCGGGGTTGTTCGGGGTCGCTGAGTTGGCAGAGTTAGTAGAGCTTGCCGGGGTCGCCGAATTAGCCGAATTAGCCGAGTTCGCCGAATTAGCGGAGTTCGCCGGGTTCGCGGAATCCGCCGAACCAGTCGCTCCGGGCGCATTTTTCGGCGTGCCTGCGCCGCCCCCCGTACCAGGCAATCCCGGCATCCCGCCGCCGCCCGCAGGCGGCTCCGCACCGCCAATGCCCATCTGGATCGGCGTCGCCGCGCCGAGATTGGTGCCCGGCGCCATCGCCGCGATATGGCTGGCGTAGACGATATAGGTGCCGGCGCTCGCCGCTCGCGCGCCGCTCGGGGCGATAAAGGTGGCGACCGGCACCGGCGAGCCGAGAATCGCCTTGATGATCTGCCGCATCGACGTATCCAGTCCACCGGGCGTGTCGAGTTGCAGCACTGCGAGTTGCGCGCGATCGTCGGCGGCGCGCTGCAGGCTGCGCACGATAAAGTCGGCGCTGGCCGGACTGATTGCGCCGCTCACCGGGATCACGACAACGCTATCCGGCGCGGCGGCGGCCTCGGCAACCCAACCCCGCGGCGCGTTTTCGCACAACGCGAATCCAAATGCCAAAAGCACGCCGAACGCGGTCATGCCGCGCATCAACCGGCTCACGCCTGGGCTACGGATAAGCGCAGAGCGCGGACCAGACTGCCGGAACGGGAGACGTGGAAACGTGCTCATCGCTGACGGCTGCCGCGCCATGCCGACGGGTATCGGCCGGCGCGGGCCGATACCCCAAAAAAAGGCTGGCCTGCTGCTTACAGCTTAGTCCGATTCCGCGCGACGCGTGAAATCCGCACGTCGGCTAGTCCGATTCCGCGCGCCGCGTGAAATCCGCACGCGCTGGCCGGTAATCGCTCGGCCGCATGCCGGTCCATTTGCGAAACGCGCGATGAAACGCGCTCGGTTCGGCAAAACCCACGGCGCTGGCGATGTCGGCGATCGTGCGATCGGTGTCCTGCAGTTCGCCGATTGCGATGTCGCGCCGCAAGTCGTCCTTGATCGACTGATACGTATAGCCTTCCTGTTTCAAACGCCGCCGCATGGTGGCTTCCGCGACGTGCAGGCGCAGCGCCATCTGGTCGGCGGCGGGCCAGCCGGCCATCGGCAGCGCGCGCAGCATCTTGCGCACCCTGGCCGCAAGCGAGCCCGGATTGCGGTATTTGACGATGAAGCTGCCGGGTGCATCGCGCAGGAACGGCTTGACCGACTTCGTGGTCTGGATCACCGGCAGGTCGAGAAATGCCGGCGAGAGGTCGACATACGACTCCGCCTGATCGAACGTCATGTCGTCGCAGAACATCAGACGGTATTCATGCGCGGCAGGTGGCTCGGCGCAGCGAAAGCGCGCCTCGATCAATGGAATGCGTCGCCCGACCAGCCAGCACAGCAGACCGTAGACGACGATGAAGTAGGTCGCATAAGCGAACATGGCCGGCGATTTTGCGCCCTCACGTTCGACGAACCTGAGCCGTACCCGCTGCGCATCCGTCTCGATCTGTGCGCCGAGATCGTCCAGCACGAGCCGCATGAAGCCGACCGCCCGCGCGAGCGCCTGCGCGCCGTTACGCGCGGTCAGCGCCATCTGCGTCATCGCGATGAAGCTGCCGCTTTTCATACGATGCGAGTCCTGGCCGAAGAACTCGTCGTCCAGCGCGCGGGCGATGCCGGCCCACAGCGCGCCGTACTGCGTCGACGAGACCCGGCTTTTCGGCGACGCCAGCATCGTCGCCGCGATGCCGGCGGCTTCGGCAAGCGGCAGCGCCTCGAAACCGCGGGCCCGCGCCAACGCGAGCGCCTCCTCGACCAGACTGACGGAAATCGTGCCTTTATCGCTCTTGAGGTTCTTCAAGTTCTTCATGTTTCTCATGACGGTCTGGCAAACGCGCTCAACATTTTCCTTGTGGCGATTCGCTAAGCCTTTGAAAATGCGGCGTGAGTCAGGGCTTCATGATACCGGTATGGTAAATGCGCTCAATCAGAATGATCGGGCTGAGCATCGAACCTGTCCAGCCGCTTCCCTACACTTGGGCTCAACCGATTGCGGGAACGCATCGCCCGGAGACACCACGGCGAGGCCCGCGACGAGTCGCAAATGACGAGGCCGTGCCTCAACGTCGCGATGTGCCGCGACGCGATGCACATAACAGGATCGAGCATGGACAGCTTCTATACCGACGAACAGCGGATGATCCGCGACGCCGCCCGCGACTTCGCCACCGAGCGCCTCGCACCCTATGCCGGCCAGTGGGATCGCGACGCGAAGCTGCCCGCGGAAGTCGTGACGCAAATGGGCGAGCTAGGTTTTCTCGGCATGATCGTGCCGTCCGAGTGGGGCGGCTCCTATACCGACTACGTGGCCTATGCGCTCGCGCTCGAAGAGATCGCTGCGGGCTGCGCCGCCTGCGCCACGCTGATGAGCGTGCATAACTCGGTCGGCTGCGGGCCGATCCTGAACTTCGGCACGGACGCGCAAAAGGACCGCTATCTGCAGGACCTCGCCACGGGACGCCGCATCGGCGCGTTCTGCCTGACCGAGCCGCAAGCCGGCTCCGAGGCGAACAATCTGCGCACCCGCGCGGTGCTGCGCGACGGCAAATGGATTCTCAACGGCAACAAGCAGTTCGTGACCAACGGGGCGCGCGCGAACATTGCGATCGTGTTCGCCGTCACCGATCCCGACCGCGGCAAACGCGGCCTGTCGGCCTTCATCGTGCCTACCGATACGCCGGGCTTCAACGTCGGCAAACCCGAGCACAAGCTGGGCATCCGCGCCTCGGATACTTGCCCGATCTCGTTCGACGATTGCGCGGTGCCTGAAGCCAATCTGCTCGGCGAGCCGGGCGAAGGTCTGCGTATCGCGTTGTCGAATCTCGAGGGCGGGCGCATCGGGATTGCGGCGCAGGCGGTTGGCATCGCACGCGCCGCATTCGACGCCGCGCGCCTCTACGCGAACGAACGCATCCAGTTCGGCAAGGCGCTGAAGGAGCATCAAACGATTGCCAACATGCTCGCCGACATGGCGACCCGTCTGAACGCCGCGCGTCTGCTCGTGCATCACGCGGCACGGTTGCGCACGGAGGGTAAGCCGTGTTTGTCCGAGGCATCGCAGGCCAAGCTGTTTGCGTCGGAACTCGCTGAAGAGATCTGTTCGAATGCGATCCAGATTCACGGCGGCTATGGTTATCTCGAGGACTATGCGGTGGAGCGCCACTATCGCGACGCCCGTATCACGCAGATTTACGAGGGAACCAGCGAAGTGCAGCGGATGGTTATCGCACGGCATGTTTAAACGCAAGTTGGACGGCGTTTGAGCGCAAAATAGCCTGCCGGCAAGGTAAAAAGCAGAGCGCATACCGCGCCACAAACATGGGACCGGGGTAGGGCTTCAGCTGCCGATCGGAGTTCGCGCTTTAGTGCGCTACTCCGATCCCATGCAAAGCACTAACTCCGGTCGACATAGGAGACGACGATGACTGCAGCGAAGAGCTTTCTCGAAGCGCGTGACCTGTTATTGCGCCATCGAACCGATTACGACCGCGCCTACCGCGAATTCGCTTGGCCGGCGCCAGGCGCGTTCAACTGGGCGCTCGACTACTTCGACGTGATCGCGCGCAATAACGACAACCCGGCGCTGTGGATCGTCGACGATCCGGCAAGCGACGGCTTGCGTCTCTCCTACGCGCAGATGTCGGAGCGCTCGTCGCGCATGGCAAATTTCCTGCGCGGCCTCGGCGTGGGGCGCGGCGACCGTTTGCTGCTGATGCTGCCGAACCGCGTCGAACTGTGGGACGTGATGCTCGCCGCCATGAAGCTCGGCGCGATTGTGCTGCCGGCCACCACCCAGCTCTCCGCCGACGACGTGCGCGACCGTGTGCAGATCGGCGGCGCAACGTTCGTGGTGGTCGATAGCGCGGAGCTCGCCAAGTTCGATGCACTCGATGTGCCGCTCACCCGCATCTCGGTCGGCGCGCCGCGCGAAGGCTGGATCGATCTCGCCGCGGCCTATGATGCGTCGCCGCAATTCACGCCGGACGGCGTCACGCAGTCCACCGATCCGTTGCTGCTGTACTTCACGTCGGGCACCACGTCCAAACCGAAGCTGGTCGAGCACACGCACCAGAGCTACCCGGTCGGCCATCTGTCGACGATGTACTGGATCGGCCTGCAACCGAACGACATCCATTGGAATATCAGTTCGCCGGGCTGGGCCAAGCACGCGTGGAGCTGCTTCTACGCGCCGTGGAATGCGCAGGCCTGTGTGTTCGTTTTCAATTTCCCGCGCTTCGTTCCGAAAGACACGCTCAACGTGCTGGTGCGTTTCAACGTGACGACGCTGTGCGCGCCGCCCACCGTCTGGCGCATGCTCGTGCAGGAACACCTCGCCGACTATCCGGTGAAATTGCGTGAGATCGTCGGCGCGGGCGAGCCGTTGAATCCGGAGGTCATCGAACGCGTCAAGCATGCGTGGGGTATCACGATACGCGATGGTTTCGGCCAGACCGAAACGACCTGTCAGATCGGCAACTCACCCAACCAACCGGTTGTGCCGGGTTCCATGGGCAGACCGCTGCCGGGCTACAAAATCGAGCTCCTCGATGCCGACGATCAACCCGTCACCGAAGGCGAAATCTCGCTGCCGCTGGCCGAACGTCCGCTCGGTTTGATGACCGGCTACGCGAACAACGCCAATGCCACCGCGCAAGCCATGCGCAACGGTTTCTATCACACCTCCGACGTCGCGTTGCGCCGGGATGACGGCTACTACGTCTACGTCGGCCGCGCGGATGACGTCTTCAAATCGTCCGACTACCGCCTGAGTCCCTTCGAACTCGAAAGCGTGCTGATCGAACACGAAGCCATCGGCGAAGCGGCCGTGGTGCCGAGTGCGGATGCGTTGCGCCTGTCGGTACCCAAGGCGTTCGTCACCGTGCGCCAGGGCTACGAAGCCGGCCCCGAACTCGCGCGCGCGGTCTTTGCGTTCTCGCGCGAAAAACTCGCACCGTATAAGCGGATTCGCCGCCTGCAATTCAGCGAATTACCGAAAACCATCTCCGGCAAGATCCGCCGCGTGGAATTGCGACGCCGCGAAATGGAGCGCGAGGCCGAGCCCGCGCGCCTGCCCGGCGAGTATTGGGAAGAGGACTTCCCGGATCTGCGTTAATCAAATTTTCCCAGTCACTGTCCGGCCGCCACGCGGCCATTGCACAGGAGTTCCAGCATGAGCGCAATTGCTTCGAACCATGCCGCCACCGTCAAACTGCTGATCAACGGCGAGTTCGTCGAATCCAAAACCACCGAATGGCGCGACATCGTCAACCCGGCTACGCAAGAGGTGCTCGCACGCGTGCCGTTCGCCACCGCCGATGAAGTGAACGAAGCGATCCGCTCGGCCCACACCGCGTTCAAGACGTGGAAGGACACGCCGATCGGCACGCGCATGCGCATCATGCTGAAATACCAGGCGTTGATTCGCGAGCATTCGCCGCGCATCGCCAGGACCTTGAGCGCAGAACAAGGCAAGACCATTCCCGATGCGGAAGGCGATATCTTCCGTGGGCTGGAAGTGGTCGAGCACGCCTGCTCGATCGGCACCTTGCAGCAGGGCGAATTCGCCGAGAACGTAGCGGGCGGCGTGGATACCTACACGTTACGTCAGCCGATCGGAGTATGCGCCGGTATCACGCCGTTCAATTTCCCCGCGATGATCCCGCTGTGGATGTTCCCGATGGCGATCGTCTGCGGCAATACCTTCGTGCTGAAGCCGTCCGAGCAGGATCCGCTGTCGACGATGCAACTGGTCGAACTGGCGCTCGAAGCCGGTGTGCCGAAGGGCGTGCTGAATGTCGTGCATGGCGGCAAGGACGTGGTCGACGCGCTTTGCACGCACGATCTGGTGAAAGCGATTTCGTTCGTTGGTTCGACGGCAGTCGGCACGCACGTTTATCGCCTCGGCAGCGAACACGGCAAGCGCGTGCAATCGATGATGGGCGCCAAGAATCACGCCGTGGTGCTGCCTGATGCGAATCGCGAGCAGACCTTGAATGCGCTGGCCGGTGCAGGTTTCGGTGCGGCAGGGCAGCGTTGCATGGCGACTTCCGTGGTGGTGCTGGTCGGCGCGGCGCAGCAATGGGTGCCCGATCTGGTCGCGAAGGCGAAGACGCTGAAGGTTAACGCAGGTAGCGAGCCGAAGACGGACATCGGCCCGGTGGTCTCGCGCGCGGCAAAGCAACGCATTCTCGGCCTGATCGAAACGGGCGTGAAAGAAGGCGCGACGCTCGCGCTCGATGGCCGTGACGTAAAGGTTCCGGGTTACGAGCAGGGCAATTTTATCGGTCCGACGGTTTTCACTAACGTCACTACCGAGATGGAAATCTACCGTCAGGAGATATTCGGCCCGGTGCTGGTGGTGCTGAATGCCGCCACGCTCGATGACGCGATCGCGCTCGTCAACAGCAATCCGTTTGGGAACGGTGTGGGTCTGTTCACGCAAAGCGGCGCGGCGGCCCGCAAATTCCAGAGCGAGATCGATATTGGACAGGTCGGCATCAATATTCCGATTCCTGTGCCTGTGCCGTTTTTTAGCTTTACCGGTTCGCGCGGCTCGAAACTTGGTGATCTCGGGCCTTACGGGAAGCAGGTTGTGCAGTTCTACACGCAAACTAAAACGGTTACTGCGCGGTGGTTCGATGACGATACGGTCAATGATGGTGTCAACACGACTATCAGCCTGCGTTGATCTCTAAGGCTGAGGGCTTTGCATGGGATAGGAGTAGGCGCTGAAGCGCTAGCTCCCGTCGACAGCTTTGCATGGGATGGGAGTAAGCGCTAAAGCGCTAACTCCCATCGACAGCTTTGCATGGGATGGGAGTAAGTGCTAAAGCGCTAACTCCCATCGACAGCTTTGCATGGGATGGGAGTAAGCGCTAAAGCGCTAACTCCCATCGACACCGGAGGCAGCATCATGAAAATAGGTTTTATCGGACTCGGCAACATGGGCGCGCCGATGGCGCTTAACTTGCTCAAGGCGGGCCACGCGGTCAACGTGTTCGACCTCAACGCGCAAGCGGTGCAGACCCTCGTCGACGCAGGCGCCAAAGCGGCAAGCTCGCCGAAAGCCGCGGTGACCGACGTCGAATGTGTGGTGACGATGCTGCCCGCCGCCGCCCACGTGCGCAGCGTGCTGATAGCGGATGACGGTGTTTTCGCCGGCATCCCGGAAGGCGTGACGATCATCGATTCGAGCACCATCGACCCGGCAAGCGTCAAGGCGTTTGCCGAGCTTGCCGAGCAACGCGGCAATACGTTTGTCGACGCGCCCGTCTCGGGCGGCACCGGCGGCGCGGCGGCGGGCACGCTGACCTTCATGGTCGGCGGCAGCGCGGATGCGTATGAGCAGGTCAAGCCGGTGTTGTCGGCGATGGGCAAGAACATCGTGCATTGCGGCGAGACCGGTACCGGCCAGGTCGCGAAGATCTGCAACAACCTCGTGCTCGGCATCACGATGGCAGGCGTGGCCGAAGCGATGTCGCTGGGCGAGGCGCTCGGCATCGATTCGAAAGTACTGGGCGGCATCATCAATACCTCGACGGGCCGCTGCTGGAGTTCGGACACCTACAACCCGATGCCTGGCGTGATCGAAACCGCGCCGTCCACGCGCGGTTACACCGGTGGCTTCGGCACCGATCTGATGCTCAAGGACCTGGGCCTCGCCACCGACGCCGCGAAATTCGCGCGTCAACCGGTGTATCTCGGCGCTTTGGCTCAACAGCTTTATCAGACGATGAGCGCAAACGGTGCGGGACGTCTGGACTTCTCGGCGGTGATCAAGCTCTATCGTCAGGATACCAAAGTTAGCAAGGACGGAGGCGCGTCATGATCGAACTCGACTACGCCCACGACGGCGCCGTCGCGCTGCTGACGCTCAAACGGCCGCCCGCGAACGCGTTCACACCGGACGGCTTGCTGCTGTTGCAACAAACCGTCGAGCGTTTGAACGGCGAAGCGCGCGTGCGGGCCATCGTGATTACGGGCGACGGCCCCAAGTTCTTCAGCGCGGGCGCCGACCTGAACACCTTCGCTGACGGTAACCGCGAAGTCGCACGCACGGCGGCGACGCGCTTTGGCGCGGCCTTCGAGACTTTGCAGAACGCGCGGCCGGTGGTGATCGCAGCAATCAACGGCTACGCGATGGGCGGCGGGCTCGAATGCGCGCTGGCCTGCGATATCCGCATCGCCGAGCAACACGCATTGATGGCTTTGCCCGAAACGGCAGTGGGATTGCTGCCGTGCGGCTGCGGCACGCAGACACTGCCGTGGCTGGTCGGCGAAGGCTGGGCCAAGCGGATGATTCTGACCGGCGAACGCGTCGATGCAGCGACCGCGTTGCGTATCGGTCTGGTCGAAGAAGTGGTGGAGAAGGGCGCCGCGCGCGAGGCCGCGCTGACCATGGCGGCGCGTGTCGCAACATTGAGCCCGCAAGCGGTCGGCTTCAGCAAGACGCTGATTCACCAGGGGCGCAACGGCGTGCCGCGCGCGGCGGCCCTGGCGGTGGAACGGGAACGCTTTGTCGATCTGTTCGACGGCGCCGATCAGCGCGAAGGCGTCAATGCGTTTCTCGAGAAGCGCGCGCCACGCTGGCAGGTGACGCAAGCTGAGCCGGTTGGCAACGCCGAGCAGGAGACGCATCGATGAGCGCCGTGCAGAGCGTCGCGCTCGATGCGAGCGTAGAAGCGGAGCGCGAGATTCTGTTTCGCGTCGTCAACCGTGTGGCGATCATCACGCTGAACCGGCCGGCCGCGCTCAACGCGCTATCGCACGCGATGGTGCGCGAGCTTGCCGTCCTGGTCGAACATTGCCGTACCGACGACGGCATCGTTGCCCTCGTGCTGAAAGGTGCGGGCACCAAGGGTTTTTGCGCCGGCGGCGACGTGCGCGAAGTGCACCGGCTCGCGAAAAATGGCGACCACCGGTGGCTGGCGTTTTTCGTCGACGAATACCGGCTCGACTATGCGCTGCACACGTTTCCGAAGCCGGTGGTCGCCTTGCTCGACGGTATCTCGATGGGCGGCGGCATGGGGCTCGGCCAGGCGGCGCGGTTGCGTATCGTGACGGAACGCAGCAAGATCGCGATGCCGGAGACGCGTATCGGTTTCCTGCCGGACGTCGGCGCGACGCGTTTTCTGAGTGTGATGCCTGCTGAGGTGGAACTGTATGTGGGGCTTACGGGTGTGGCGTTGTCTGGTGCCGATGCGTTGCGTTTGCTACTCGCTGATCTGTGCGTGCCGGCGGAGTGGCTCGGTACGTTCGAGGAACGCCTGCAGCGTATGTCGCACTCGGGGGATTTGATGGCTGCGTTGCGTGGCGTGTTCGAGCCGCCGTGCAACATCATTCCGCATGCTGCTTTGGGGCCTTATACCCAGTTGATCCTGAGACATTTCGATCGGCGTTCGAGTATCGAGCGGATTGTCGCGACGTTGCGGCATGATCTTGAGCGCGAGCTGCCGCGTGAGGTTAAGCAGTGGCTGCAGTCTGCTTACGATGCGATGACTGGGCATTCGCCTACGATGCTGTATGTCACTCGCGAGGCGCTTTTGCGAGGTAGGCAGATGACTTTGGCTGAGTGCTTCCGGATGGAGTTGGGCATCGTTAAACGGGTGATCGAGGAGGGTGATTTCTGCGAAGGTGTGCGGGCGCAGTTGATCGATAAGGATCGTAAAAGCCGATGGGCGCCGGCGACGCTCGCGGAGGTGCGGGCTGAGCGGGTTCAGCATTTTCTGGCTTCGCCGTGGAAGAGGGAGATGCATCCGTTGCGTGCGCTGGGGGGGGAAGAGGGGTGATTTGGGTTTGTGTTGTTCTGTTTTTTTTGTGTGCTTGCAGTGGTGGGCTTTCCTTGAATTTTTGCTGGTTTATTAGCGTTCGCTATCTGTGGTGGATCTGAATTCTTTGGCCTTTCCTTGATTTGTTATCGGTATATTAGCGTTCGCCCCTGTGCGGGGCAGGCACCTACTTTTCTTTGCCTGCCGCAAAGAAAAGTAGGCAAAAGAAAGCGGCTCACACCGCCAGCTTATAAGCGGGTCCCCCGCACAGTCGCGGTAGTGGTGCATCTGGAATCTGTGTTCTCGCACATTTGGCGTATGTGACAAGGCAGTCATGCTTCCGGCGGCGCTGCGCGCGCCGACGCGGTACTTCAGCGGTGTTTTAGCGGTGTTTCCGGGGTGTTTTCGAGGTGCGTTGGTGGGGTCTCTTTAACCTTCTCCGACTGTGTGGCCCGCCAATGCGCCCGTCGGTGGCAATGGGCTTTGTGCTCCGTGCACTCGCGATATCCAGAACACGCCGATCAACGCGATTGCGACCGCTACCCATCCGACAGTCCCGTATCCCACGATCTGCCCCGTCGGGGAACTGGTCAGCATCAGGCCTCCAATCCATGCGCCGCATCCCGTGCCCAATGCCTGCAGTGCGCTGTTGGCGCTAAGAAAAGCACCTCGCCGGGTGGGCTCGGGTACCGTCGTCAGCAGGGCCTGCATTGGCACCATTCGTCCGGACATCAGCACCATGAAAAATGGGAAGAACATCACCAGCGCGTAGAACGGTAGATTCGGCAGGTGCGTCACAAACAGGACGGGTAGAAACGAAAGGATTGCCGTAATCCGGAATACACGCCGGGTGCCGAATCGATCGGCAAGCCTGCCTACCCGGCGCGATGTGAAGAATGTCGCCGCGCCACCCGCCATATACAGCCACGACAACTGCGCCGGCGCCACGCCGTGATTGGCGACCAGTACGGGCGAGATAAAAGGGATCACCAGCATATGCGCGATCATCATCATGAACGTCAGCGCAAACGCATTCATGTGCCGCGGGCTGCTCAATAAACGCCACAAATCAGGCAGCACCTCGCCAAGCGCCGGCTGGCGGCGGCTCAAATGCTCGGCAAGCGAAGGGACCAGTTGCCAGCCCGCGATCCAGACGGCCAACGACAGCACCACCAGCAAATAGAATGGGGCCGCCCAGTTGAAGTGCGCGCCGAGCATCACGCCAGCCGGCACGCCGGCAATCGCAGCCAGTGAAAAGGCGGTCATGATCGTGCCGGTCGCGGCGCCGCGGCGCTGCACGGGAATGACGTCGCCGACGATCGCCATGATCACCGAGCCCAACACGCCACCCGTAATGCCCGCAAAAGCACGCGCGGCAAGCAGAAGCGGAAAGGTACCCGCCAATGCGCACGCGAGATTCGACAGCGCGAATAACGCATACACCGTCAGCAATAAACGGCGCCGGTCGAAGCGGTCGATATAGGTCGCCGCGAATAAACCCGATAGCCCCGAACACCACGAATACGCGGATACGGCCGTCGCAAACGCGGCCGGTGTGATGCTGAACGCGTGCATGATCTGCGGGCCAAGCGGCATCATCACCATGAAGTCCATGATGATGGTGAACTGCGTCAGCGCAAGCAGCCACAGCAAACGACGCTCGTGCTTTGTGCTAATTGAATACATCGATTAATTCCTTATTTTTTTCGAAGCACGCCGGTTGCTGGGTTCACACATCTCACGCATCTCACGCAACTCACCCTGCGACGCACACGCACACGCACACGCACAAACGCACTATGGGCGGTCAGTCGTCGAGCGTTTCATGCACGGCTTCGGCACCCTGTTTCCAGTAGCTGGCGGCGCGAATGCGCGATTTGTCGACGCCGCGTTCCGTGCACAGGTGATAGCGCACCGCACGCATCGTCGCGGATTCGCCGGCGGCCCACACGTAGCCTTCGCCGTCTTCAGGCAGGTAGATTTCGCGGACCGCTTGCAGCAAGGCGTCGCCGCGATAACCCGATTCGCTGCGATGGCGCCAGACGATATGCAGTTCGGCCTGCGTCCTGAATTCGATCTGTGCCGACTGATCGGCCACCTCGATCACTGCCGCGACGCGTGCGCCGGGCGGCAGTTCTTCGAGACGGCGGGCAATTGCCGGCAGCGCGGTGTCGTCGCCGATCAGCAGATGCCAGTCGAAGCCGGTCGGTATCACCAGCGAGCCGCGCGGACCGCCGACGCCGAGGTATTGACCCACTTTGGCTTGCGCTGCCCATGTGGCAGCCGGACCGGCCTCGTGCATGGCGAACTCGATGTCCAGTTCACGCGCTTCAGCATCGAAGCGGCGCGGCGTGAAATCGCGGGCAACCGGCCGCGGCTGGCCGGTGGGAAACACGGGACCGTCAGGACCGGCTTCCGGCAGGATGGGTTTGTCGGCGCCGGGTTCGGGGAAGAACACCTTGATGTGGTCGTCGAACGAAGCGGAAACGAAGTCGTGCAAATCCTCACCCGTGAAGGTGACGCGAATCAGATGCGGGGTCAGCGCACGCACCTCCTTGACCTGCAACAGACGGAACTTCAGCGGATGCCGCACGCGATAAACTGCCAGATCGGCACGGTTGTCATTTGTCAGCATAAGGTGTCACTCCTGTCGGTTTGATTGACGTTCGAAGGTGCTCATGGGCACCTTCGAACGCGAGTGTCGGATAGCGCGATCTCAGGCAGCCGGTTCGCCGCCTTCGTCGCTGCGAGGATTGCCTTCGCCTTCGATCTCTTTTGCTGCGCGCATCAGGATCGCGGCGATGCGGCGCTGTTCGTCAGCCGGCACGTTGTCACGGCGCAGCAGTGCATGCTTCAGCGCGCGGCGCGCTTCGCTCAATTCCGGCAACCAGCCGCCTTCGCTGACGTCGGCCGGCTCTTCACCGGCAAACGCGCGACGTACCGAATCCATCTTGCGGGCGATATGCGTCAGCTTGGCGAGCATCAATTCGACGCGGTCGCGGTTGGCAGCCAGGTACTCGCGGCCCGTTTCCGACAGTTCGTAACGCTTGCGGTTGCCTTCGAGCTGCACGGTGATGTAGCCGAGTTCTTCCAGGTACGTGAGCGCCGGATAAACCATGCCGGGGCTCGGGCTATAGAAACCGTTCGAGCGCGTTTCGAGCGCCTTGATCAGCTCGTAGCCGTGGCTAGGCTGCGCGTCGATCATCGACAGCAGCAGCAACTGCAGATCTTCCGAGGTGAATTTGCGGCCGCGCGGAAAACCGTCGCCTTCGCCACCGAAGCCGCCGGGGCCACCGCCGCCAAAACGTCCGCCGCGACCGCCGCCGCGCGGATCGTGATGGCGGCCGATTGCGTGCCACAGTAAATGCAGCGAGAAACGGTCGTGGCCACGGTGGCCGAAGCGGTGGCCGCGACCGAAGCCACGGCGGTCGTCGTGTTCACCGCGTTGACCGCGCTCGCCATTGCGGCCATTGCCACGCTCGTCGCCATGGAATTCGTGCCGGTCGCCACGGCCCCGCTCGCCGCCGTGGAACTCGTGCCGGTCGCCGCGGCCACGCTCGTCGCCGCGGAATTCGTGCCGGTCGCTGCGGCCACGCTCGTCGCCGCGGAACTCGTGCCAGTAGCCGCGGCCGCCATGACGGCGTTCGAAATCTTCGCTTCGTGCGTTATCGCCGCGCTCGCCACGGAGCTCGTAATGACGGGCGAAAGCATGCCAAAGCGCATGCAAAGACGGGCGGTCATGCCCTGCGAAGAAACCTTCGTCCGCGCCGCGCGAACGGGAAAAACGATGTTGATGACGCATGTTGGGTACTCCCATGTGTGTCTTAAGATGTGTCGTAAGATATATATCTAAAGATAGTCTGTCAAATTTATTTTTTGCATCATGAGCTCCCTCGATAGAGCTTTTGATGCCATAGAGTCATTAAATAAATGACATTCATGCTCTCGTGAAATCATCGGGAAACGCCGAGAATCTCGCTCGGAACGGTATTGACCGTATTCAAGGAGCGACGGACATGTATGCAATTACCGGTGTGACAGGGCAGGTGGGCGGCGCGGCGGCACGCGCGTTATTAGGTGCAGGACACGCAGTGCGCGCCGTCTTGCGCGACAAAAAGAAGGCGGCGGAGTGGATCGAGCGGGGCGCCGAAGTGGCGATCGCGTCCTTTGAAGACGCGGATGCGCTCGCCGCCGCATTTAGCGGTGCGGCGGGCGTCTTCGTGATGGTGGCGCCGAATTTCGCGCCGCAACCGGGTTATCCGAATGCTCACGCGGCGGTGGCCGTGCTGAAAGAGGCATTGACGAAGGCGAGGCCTGAGCGCGTCGCGGCGCTCTCATCGATTGGCGGACAGCGCGAGTCGGGTCTCGGCCTCATCACGCAAGTGCATATTCTCGAAGATGCGCTGGCAGATCTGCCGATTCCGACGGCGATTTTGCGGCCTGCGTGGTTTATGGAGAATTCGTTATGGGATATTGCGCCGGCGCGAGAGACGGGCGTGATGCCGAGCTTTCTGCAGCCGCTCGATCGTGCGTATCCGATGATTGCAACCGCGGATATCGGCCGGGTGATTGCCGAAACGCTTGTCTCATCGTGGCAGGGGCGCCGCGTGATCGAGATTGAAGGGCCGCGGCGCTATACGCAAAACGAGATTGCCGCGATGCTCGGTGGCGTGCTCGGACGTTCGGTGAGGGCTCAGTCGGTGCCGCGCGATCAGTGGGAAGCACTCTTTCAGTCACAAGGCACGGCATGGCCAGCGCCACGCATCGAGATGATCGACGGTTTCAATTCCGGGTGGATCGATTTCGAAGACGGCGTGAATGAACGGGTGATCGGCAGCACGGCTTATCAGACGGTGCTGGCGGAGTTGGTTGAGCGGGTGGGTTAGGAGGAGGCTGGCCAATGGGGGCAGTGGTGGCATGACGAGGATGGGGGACATCCGCCAAGCGCGCCACGCCGCAACTGCGGTGGTGACAAAGAAGCAAAAAAACCGGCTGCCCCGTTATACATAGCCAACCACTCCAGCGCCAGCACGCCTGTGCTCGCAGGAAACAAGCCGTGAAGTTATCCGGATCGGCGGTATTAAAAGATCGATCGCCCGGTGATCGTGGTCAACAATTCCAGTGCCTTCGCGCCGGCCAGCGAGTTGCCGTTCGCGTCGAGCCCCGGCGACCACACGCACACCGCCATCTCGCCCGGCAGCACCGCGACGATGCCGCCGCCCACGCCGCTCTTTGCCGGCAAGCCGACACGAAAGACGAAGTCGCCCGCCGCGTCGTAGGTGCCGCAGGTCAGCATCAGCGCGGACAAACGCTTGGTCGAACTGCTGTCGAGAATGCGTTCTCCGGTCGACGGCACGACGCCCCCATTACTCAGAAACAACGCAGCCTTGGCCAGTTCGACACAGCTCATCGAAATCGCGCACTGCCGGCAATACGCCTCGACCACCGCGTGGACGGGCATGTCCATATTGCCGAAGCTCGCGATGAAATGCGCCATCGCCTGGTTGCGGTCCGCATGTTGAAGCTCTGACTGCGCGACGCGCGAATCGTAGTCGATCGTGACTTCGCCGGTCAGCCGCCGCATAAATTCCACCAGCGCTGTCTCGGCGCGCACGAAGCGGCGGCACAGCACGTCGGTGACGACCAGGGCCCCAGCGTTGATAAACGGGTTGCGCGGCTTGCCTTGCTCCGTTTCGAGCTGTACCAGCGAATTGAACGGCGTGCCCGACGGCTCGCGGCCGACGCGCTGCCACAGTTCGTCGCCGAGCAGCCGGAACGCCATGGTGCAGGCGAACAACTTGGAGATACTCTGAATCGAGAAGCGTGTGTCGGCCTGGCCGATGCGGAAAATCTCGCCGGACGGCGTGACGATAGCCATGCCAAAGCTGTCGGCCGGGACTTTTGCCAGTTCGGGAATGTAGTCGGCCACCTTGCCGGTACCCAGGTAAGGCTGAAGATCGCGGTGAATCTGTTCGAGGATGGATGCGTAGTTCATGGGGCTCGGACCGTTGAAGTCGCGATTCTACTGGCAACCTGGCGCGAATTGTTCGTGTCGCGCCCCCGCCGGGTTCGAGCGACGCTTTGCCCGGGCTATGCTAATCTTGCTGCCTTTCTTGCAGCAACCGGGCAAAACGGACATTCATGGTGGAAGCTTTCGATCCGGACGGCATCGCGCGTCCGGTATTCGTGGTCGGCGAGCACTACGATGCGCTGGACGAACCGTGGCGCGCCTATCGCCGCGCGCGCTTGATCCATGTGAGCGTCGGCGTGCTGACCGTGCGAACCGAAACCGGACGATGGGTCGTGCCGCAAGGTCACGCGCTTTGGCTGATGGCGAATGTGCAGCACTGCCTGTCTGCCACCGGGCCGGTGCAGCTTCATTCGCTGTATGCCGACGCCGATGCGGCGCCGCTGCCCGCGCAAAACAGTGCACTGGCGCTCGATCGGCTGGCTGAAGCTTTACTGAGCGCCGCCGCCGATCTGCCGCACGGCAAACCGTTCGACGAACCTGCCGAACGCCTTCTGCAAGTCTTGCTGGACCGCTTGTCCGGCTTGCCTACCGCGCCACTGGCGCTGCATTGGCCGAGCGATCCGCGGATTCGGCGGATCGCCGAGGCGCTGAACCTCAACCCGGCGGAACCGGCGGTGCTCGACGATTTGGCGACGGCTGCCGGCGTGACCGCCCGGACGGCGGCGCGCCTCTTCGTCAAGGAAACCGGGCAGACCTTCGGTCAGTGGCGGCAGCAATTGCGGTTGCTGGTTGCGCTGGAGCACCTGGGTACCGGAGCGAGCGTCACGCAAGTGGCGCTCGAAGTCGGCTACGGCGACGTGTCGTCGTTTATTGCCGTGTTCCGCGACGCCTTCGGCGACACACCCGCGCGTTACTTCCGCTGACGCAGCGCCGGAAACACCGCAATCAGTGCGCGCCCGCCGCACCCGCTCCGCCGCCCTTGGCCGGCTTCGTAATCCAGATCAGCGGAATGATCAGAATGAAAATGATCGACGACACATAGAAGATGTCGTTCAGACCCATCATCGCGGCCTGGGTGTTCACCGTGAAATCGAACAGCGCGTGCGCCGATTGCGTATTCAGATGCAGCAGCGACTGGGTCGAATCGATCTGCTGGCTGAACAGCGGGTTATCGACGCTGGCGCGCTCGGTGAGCCGCTCGTGATGCAGCACCGTGCGGTTATTCCACTCGTTGCCGGCGATCGACGTGCCCACCGCGCCGCAAAACACGCGCACGAAATTCGACAGACCCGCGGCCGCCGGAATTCTGTTCGGCGGCTGGCCGGACAGAATGATCGCGGTCAGCGGCACGAAGAACAGCGCCATTGGAATGCCTTGCAGTAGCGTGGGAAGCACGAGGTGCCACGTATCGATTTCGATCACGTACTTCGAGCGCATATAAAACACGACGGCAAAACCGATAAACGCGAGGGTTGCGATGATGCGTGCGTCCGAGCGCGGCAGCACGCGGCCCATCACCGGCGCAAGGATCACCGCGAAGACGCCGAGCGGCGCGGTAACGAGACCGGCGTCCACCGAGCGGTAGTTCAGATACTCCTGCATCCATTGCGGCAGCAGCACCAGGTTGCCGAAGAACACGCCGTACGCCACCGAAATCGCAATCGTGCCACCGAGAAAATTGCGCTGCCGGAAGAGCCGCAAGTCGACGATCGGATTTTCCTCGGTGAGCTCCCACACGAGGAAAAACGCGAAACTGATCACCGCGGTAATGCCGAGAATCACGATCACCGGCGACGAAAACCAGTCGAGGTCCTTGCCCTTGTCGAGCATGATTTGCAGCGACGCGACCCACGTAATCAGCAGGCCGAGTCCGATCACGTCGATGGGTGGCTTGCGGGTTGCGGTTTCGCGGGTGCGATAGATCATCCACGTCACGCCGGCCGCGAAAATGCCGACCGGGATGTTGATGTAGAAGATCCACGACCAGCTATAGCTATCCGTGATCCAGCCGCCGAGCGCGGGTCCCGCAATCGGACCGACGGTGGCCGTCATGGCCCATAGCGAGAGTGCCGTCGACGATTTTTCCTTGGGATACGAGCCGAGCAGAATCGCTTGCGAGAGCGGAATCAGCGGGCCGGCCACGGCGCCCTGGAACACCCGCGCGACCAGCAGGATCGGCAGCGTGGGCGCGATGCCGCACAACCACGAAGCCAGCACGAACATCAGGATCGCGCCGACGAACAGCTTGACCTGGCCGATGCGTTGCGTGAGCCAGCCGGTCAGCGGAATCGAGACGGCGTTGGCCGCGGCGAATACGGTGATGACCCACGTGCCTTCGTCGACCGAGACACCGAGGTTGCCCGAGATGGTTGGAATCGCAACGTTCGCAATCGACGTGTCGAGCACGTTCATGAAGGTGGCGAGCGCGACGGCGATGGTCGCCAGAACCAGTTTGCCGCCCTGTAACGGCGGCGGTGGGGCGGGCGGCGTGGCAGCAGGCGCGGCAGAGGGCTGGCTCAAACGAATCTCCGGATTGCGGTGCTACGGATGTTTTATACGGCGCTTGATTCGCTGCCAGGGCAAGGAGCCGGGCAGCCGGTCGAATGCTTGCAAAAGCATACCGGCATTCACGTTTTGGCGTCGTCGACCCATACATATAGATCCGAAAGCGGAAACAAATCCGGCAGCGTATGCTCGCGGCTGAGGCCGCATGAAGCGACACCTGGCGATGTGAGCCTGCGTAAGGCGACAGAGGACAGCGGACAGCACATTGCCGCCTGACGAACCGGCCGCGTTTGTAGAAACGCGAACCGGGAGTACAACGAGCACAAATAGGGGAATTGAATATGGCCTGGGAGCAATTCGAACACGGTTGGCGGCGCGCACCGGCGACAACGCCTGCGAGAGCCTTGGTCGTGCTGATGCACGGCGTGGGCAGCAATGCGCGCGATCTGATGCCGCTTGCGGACATCTGGAGCGAGACCCTGCCGGATGTCGCGTTCACCTCGCTCGACGGCACCGATGCCTTCGACGGCGGCTTCGGCGGACGCCAGTGGTTCAGCCTGCGCGATGTCAACGAAGGCAATCGCGACGCGCGCGTCGCTGCCGCCTATCCGGCGTTGCGGCAGATGCTCGAGGTGGAACTGGCGCACCGGCAGCTTTCTTTCGATCGCCTTGCACTGGTCGGTTTCTCACAAGGCTCGATCATGGCGATGCATCACGTGGCGGCCAGCACGGAAGGCGCTGCTGCCGTCGTCGCGTATTCGGGGCGGCTCGCCTCGGCGATCGTCGCGCAGAACGGCACACCGCTTACGCTCGTGCACGGCGAAGACGACGAAGTGATCCCGGTGGAGGAGCTGGAATACGCTGCCGACGCCTTCAGCAACGCCGGCTACACGGTCGACGCCTACGCGTTGCCCGGCATTGGCCACACGATCAACGCGGACGGTGTCGAGCTCGGCAAGCAGGCTCTGGAGCATGCATTGGGGGCTTTGTCGCGCGATTGACTCGCCAGAATTAAAAAGTGGCCCTAAAGATTCTGATTTGCTTGCCGTTAACTGCTCATTGGTATGAAAATCACTTCCGCCGCGCGGATCGCGCAACGCCCATCCGGGCGTGCCAAGCGGTTCGGGTGACCGGGGGCGCATTTTCCAGACTGCCCGGAAAGGGCGGATAACGACACATCAGAGCCTTCCTATGGCCAGACCGACGCCGTATTACCCGCTTTTCGATCGACTGTTCCGTCATTCCGTGGCAGTGGACCTCGGCACGGCCAATACCCTCATCTATACCGACAACGGCGGCATCGTGCTGAACGAGCCGTCCGTCGTGGCCTTCCAGAAAGAGTCCACCGCCGGGCAAAAACGCGTGGCGGCAGTGGGCACGGAAGCGCGCCAGCTGCTCGGCCGCGCGCCGGGCAACGTCGAAGCCGTGCGGCCGATGCGGCATGGTGTGATCGCCAATTTTTCCGCTGCCGAGCATATGATCCGGCAATTCGTCGACATGGCGCGCCCGCGGCCGTGGTTCAGCCGGCGCGCCGCGTTCACCCTGTGCATCCCCGCGGGCGCGACCCAGGTCGAGCGGCGCGCGATCAAGGAAGCCGCCGTGGCGGCCGGCGCGTGGAAGGTCAGTCTGATCGGCGAATCGCTGGCGTCGGCGGTCGGCGCGGGCCTGCCGGTATCGGAGGCGGTCGGCTCGATGGTGGTCGACATCGGCGGCGGCACCACCGAAGTCGGCGTGATCTCACTCGGCGGCCTCGCGTATAGCGGCTCGGTTCGCGTGGGCGGCGACAGTTTCGACATGGCGATCGTCAGTTACGTGCGCAACCTGTATGGCGTGCTGCTTGGCGAGCAAACCGCGGAACACGTCAAGAAGGGCATCGGTTCGGCGGTGCGCGACGTGCCGGTCGAGCACATGAACGCAACCGGACGCAGCGTCGACGACGGCTTGCCGCGCACGGTTCAGTTGAGCAACCACGATATTGCCGACGCGATCGAGGGCCCGCTGCGCCAGGTGATCGGCGCCGTGAAACGTGCGCTCGAAACGGCGCCTGCCGAACTGGTGACCGATATCGCGCACAGCGGCATCGTGCTGACCGGTGGCGGCGCGCTGCTCGGCAATCTGGGCCGCCGCCTGACCAACGAACTGGGACTCGAAGTCCGCGTCGCCGATGAGCCGCTCACCTGTGCGGTGCGTGGCGCGGGCACGGCGGCTGCCGCCGGTTTGCTCGACGACAGCGCCTACGAATGATGTGCTGCGGGACGTACCGCCTTACAGGTGGCAAGGCGGCCTCGGCGCATATTTGACGGCTGTGTGACAATACGCCCTGCATCCCAATTTGAGGGATGCGAACACGCTTTTTCCTCGAATCCATTTCTAGCCGGCGCCGCTGAGACAGTCAGCCGTTGCCGCGCCGTCCGTGAACCACCTGTGAATCAATCTGTTTCCGCTTCGTCCTCTCCCGCATCCCCGTCCTTTATCGAGCTGCATAGCGGCTTGCGCATGCCTTATGTAGAAGCAGGCGAGGGCGAACTGCTCCTGTTCGTGCATGGCTCGCTGTGCGATTACCGTTACTGGCAACCGCAACTGGCAGGTTTGTCGAAGCAATATCGCTGCGTCACAGTGAGTCTCACGCATTACTGGCCGGTGACGGATACCGAGCCCGACCAGCCATTCAGCTGGAGCGAACATGCGGACGACGTGGCTGAATTCATCGATCGTTTTGGCGCCGGGCCGGCGCACGTGGTGGGTCATTCGCGTGGCGGTTGCGTGGCATTTCATTTCGCGCGGCGCCATCCGCAGTATGTGCGCACGTTGACGCTTGCCGACCCGGGCGGCCCGTTGCAGATCGCCGGACGGCCGCCCGCGAGTTTGCCGGAGACCGTCAACGCATTGCGTGCGAAAGCCGCACAACTGATCGAAACGGGTGAAGTGGAAGCGGGTTTGCAACTGTTCGTCGATTCGGTGAGCCGTCCCGGATTCTGGGCGATGAGCACGCCCGGTTTTCGCAGGATGGCGACCGACAACTCACACACGCTCGCGCGGCAATTCCGCGACCCGCTGCCCGCGTACATACCCGAGCAGGCGGGCGAAGTACGCTGCCCGGTGTTGCTGATCGACGGTGAAAAAAGTCCCGACATGTTCCGGCGCACGGCGACGGCGCTGCAAACATGGCTGCCGGATTCGCGCCGCGAAACCGTGCGCGGCGCCTCGCACGGCATGAATCTCGCGCATCCGGCGGCGTTCAATCGCTACGTCGACGAGTTTATTCGCTCAGTGGACGTTTGATAGGCGCGCGCTAAGCGGGCTTGCAGGCATTCACACCAGAGTCCGCATCTGGATGCTCAGCCGGCACTCAACAAGCCTGCGATGGACACATGCTTGTTGCCTCGCACCGGCTCACGCGCTGCTGGGCCTGGCGCCTGCAGTTAGTCACTGCGCGCCGTCCGACATTCAAGCCTTGCGATGCGCGTCTTTATCGAGTGCACGTTCCGCCGCTTCGCCGACGAGGCCGTGATAGTACAGATGCACACCGATCGCGAGCGAGTCGTTGCGAATTTCGTGAAAGGCTTTCCATGCCTTCACGGGGTCTTTGAAGAGCAGATAGTGCGCTTCCTGCGCGATCAGATCCGCGACTTCATGCAGGCCGTGGCCGTGCAAGACATCGACGAGCGTATCGAGGCTGCGATGGGTGCGCGCGTCGGTACGCGGGTAAAGCATATGCAATACCGCCACGTCCTGCGTTTTCAGCGCCGCTGACAACGCCACGACGATGTCCTGATGATTCAGCGCGGTGACGATGTTGTCTTCGTTGTGGACGTGATCCGGAAACAGTGTTTCGAGCGAGGCGTTCATCTGGTCCTTCCGTATTCTTCTGGCTGATTAAAAAGGCCCGCCGTAGGACGGCGGGCCAAAGACAGCGATGTGTTCGCAGGGGAAGCAAAACACGGATTCAGTATCGCAGAGCGGCGTTACTTGTGCAGCTTGAGCGGCGCAAAACATTGTTGCAGTAAGCGCGCTAACTTTCATTTGGCTGGCAACGCCTTTGAGTGGGAATCGTGCTGCGTCCTGACGCTTATTTCCGCGTGTTTCAGGCGATTACGGGCCTCTTTCAGGCAACGAATGTTGCGCCAGTCGAGATGGATTGTTGCGGTCAATCGTCGCAATCAAAGCCTCTTCGGACCGTAGAATGCAAAGCGGAGCCTGAGCATGCCAAGCGGCGATCCGACGATCCAGCATGCCGGCACGTGTGCGATGTGAAAGTAAAAGGAACGTGTAGATGAACTCGAAGACACACGCAACGCTGAGCTTTTCCGACAGCGACCAGACGATTGATTTGCCCATTTACCAGGGCACGCTCGGGCCGGATGTCATCGATATCCGCAAGCTGTACGGCCAGACCGGCAAGTTCACGTATGACCCGGGGTTCATGTCCACGGCGGCATGCAATTCGGAAATCACGTATATCGACGGTGACAAAGGCGAGCTGCTGTATCGCGGTTATCCGATCGACAATCTGGCGCAAAACGCCGACTTCCTCGAAACGTGCTACCTGCTGCTGAAGGGCGAATTGCCGGATGCGCAGCAGAAGGAAGAGTTCGTCAACACCGTTACGCAGCATACGATGGTGCACGAGCAGATGCATTTCTTCTTCCGCGGTTTCCGCCGCGACGCTCACCCGATGGCGATTCTGGTCGCCGCAGTTGGCGCATTGTCGGCGTTCTATCACGACTCGCTCGACATCAATAACCAGCAGCACCGCGACGTATCCGCGATCCGCATGATCGCGAAGCTGCCTACTCTCGTCGCGATGGCGTACAAGTACACCGTGGGTCAGCCGTTCGTCTATCCGAAGAACGACCTGTCGTACAGCGCGAATTTCATGCGGATGATGTTCGCCAATCCGGCCGAAGAGTACGAGGTCAACGACGTGCTGGTGCGCGCGCTGGATCGCATTCTGATTTTGCATGCGGACCACGAACAGAATGCGTCGACGTCGACGGTTCGTCTGGCGGGTTCGTCGGGCGCGAATCCGTTTGCGTGTATTGCGGCGGGTATCGCCTGTTTGTGGGGGCCGGCGCATGGCGGTGCGAACGAAGCTGCGCTGAACATGCTGGAGGAGATTGGCTCGGTCGACAATATCCCTGAGTTCATTGCGAAGGTGAAGGACAAGAACTCCGGCGTGAAGCTGATGGGCTTCGGTCATCGTGTCTATAAGAATTACGATCCGCGTGCGAAGCTGATGCGTGAAACGTGCCACGAAGTGCTGGAAGAGCTGGGTCTGCACGACGACCCGTTGTTCAAGCTTGCCATGGCGTTGGAAAAGATCGCGCTGGAAGATGAGTATTTTGTGTCGCGTAAGCTGTATCCGAATGTCGATTTTTATTCGGGGATTGTGCAGCGTGCGTTGGGGATTCCGACGGCCATGTTTACGTGTATCTTCGCGATGGCGCGGACAGTGGGTTGGATTGCGCAGTGGAATGAAATGATCGCCGATCCGGAACAGAAGATTGGGAGGCCGCGGCAGTTGTTCGTCGGGGAGGGGCAGCGGCAGGCTCTTCCGCTTGCCCGGCGGTAAAGGTTTTGGGTTTTGGTTTTGGTTTTGCCTGCGAGGCGCTGAGTGGGGTGGTTTGGTTGCCTTGCAGGCAGGGGCTTTTTGTTTTGAGGTGTTTGCCTGCGGGGCGCTTTCTTTTCTGTGTGCCTACGGCGTTGGCGTTTGCCTGGTTTTATGGTCTGCGGGTTGTCTGTTCGCCTGCGGCGTTGGGCTTTCCCTGATTTGTCTGCCTGTGCGGCGCTTATTGTCTGGTTGCCTACGGCGTTGGCCTTTCCTTGTTTTGTTATTGGTTTATTAGCGTCGCCCCTGTGCGGGGGATTCTTGCTGTCTACTGGTGTCTACTGAAGTTCCAAACGCTTTTCAAATCAATGGCTTGTGTCTATCCTGGTGTCTGGATGTGCACCGTTGTACACCGCAGTCTTTGTCCTGTTTTTGTCCTGACGGATGGTCATGCGACGGTGCCTTTACATGAACCGCACCAAAGGATTTTGCCAGCATGGGCACACGTCATCGCATCGACCGTCACTTTATCCGCGCCATCGCGCCGAACGGCAAATACCAGGCGTATCAGGACGCCGACCTGACCGGGTTCGGCATCAAGATTTCGCCGATTGGTACCGTCGCCTACACGTACCGCTGGGTCAAGCCGGACGGCACCCAGGGCCGCCGCAACATCGGACGCTGGCCAGACCTGCAACCGGGCGAAGCGCGCGAGCGCTGTCGTCGTGAGATTGCCCTGCTGGATCGCAAGAATGATTCGCCCCTTCAACTTGTCGAACGCAAAACGCAGCGCGTTGCCGTGCAGAAGATTGCGGGCGTGCCGACGATCCGCGCATTTCTTGATGGGCGCTATGAACTTCACCTTCAAACGAAACTGACGCAGGCCCGCGCCGTGATAACGGCGAAGATGATCCGCAAGTCGTTCGCCGGTCTGCTGGACAAGCCGCTGGACGAATGCACGGCATACATGATCGAAGAATGGCGTTCGGATTTACTGAAGAAGGGATTGAAGCCGTCCACGTTGAACCGCAAGCTGAACGCGCTGCGCGGTCTGTTCGCGCGGGCCGTCGAGTGGGAAGTGATAACGGCCAGCCCGATGAAGAAAGTAAAGAAGCAGGACGAACCGGGCGGCAAGGTGCGCTTTCTTGATCCCGAAGAAGAACAACGCCTGTATGACGCGCTGGATGAACGCCGCGCATTGCTACGTGCGAAGTACGGCGAGGATTACGAAGACGCGGCCGAGGTCGCCATCGTCGTGAGTCTGCATACCGGTCTGCGTCGCGGCGAACTGTTCACGCTGCGCTGGTCCGACGTGGACCTGCGCCATGCGTTTGTCACGGTGCTGTCGATCAATGCCAAGTCTCGGCGGCAGCGTCACGTTCCGCTCAACGCGGAAGCCCTGGCGATTCTTGCGCGCTGGAAGGCGCGCGCCACCAACGGGCTGGTCTTCCCGAACAGGTCGGGCGAAGCGCCGATACGGGACCTCAAGGCGTGGCCTGAAATCCGCACGGCCGCAAAACTGGCAGTGTTCCGCTGGCACGACATGCGCCACCACTTCGCGTCTCGCCTGGTTATGGCCGGGGTCGATCTGAACACCGTGCGCGAACTGCTCGGACATGCGGACCTCAAAATGACGCTGCGCTACGCGCATCTGTCACCTGGGCATCGTGCCCGCGCCGTGCGCCTGCTGGAGCGGCCAGCAAACGAATCGGCGCGGCTTGCGGCATAGGCAAACCGTAACCAGAGCAGCATGAGGCGCACGCCGGAAAGCGTGCGTTTTTTCGTCTATAGATTCAATCGCCAACGGTTTCATCATAGGAAAAAACACTTATCCACAGGCATGTACTGACATTTATAAATGTGTTTGCCACTTCAGACGCATGAACGGAGGCGATTCATGGAGCCGGAAACTATCGGCGGGTCTCGCGCGCGGCCTGCCAGCGAGTCTGCAAGACCTGCACCGTCCACAGTCGATGCACCAGATTTGCCGCGCGTGTATTCGATTGATGAGTTCTGCGACGCGTATCACCTGAGCCGTTCCTTCTATTACCGGCTGCGTAACACCGCCAGAGGACCGCGCGAAACCCGGCTGGGCCGCAAGGTAATTGTGACCGTCAGCGACGCCCGCGAATGGGAAGAGCGGATGCGCAGGCAGCATCACACCGCAGGGCCAAACCAGTGACGAGGATTCGACATGAACCACGGACTTGATCTATCGGCATGCCAGTTCACCACCGACCATGAGGGCAAGCGGCTAAGGGTAGACATGCCGATCCGGCTGTTCGATCTGCTGGTGGAATTCAGGAACGCCGCGCTGCGGGCGCAGACGGAGGCGATGGAGAGAACGACGCCACGGGGCACCTTCCGCAGTTCTCTCGCGGACCTGCCGGGTCGGCCTGATTCTGAACCCCTTCTGTGCGTTCCCGTTACGCCCCTTTCGCTGGCACCACCGACCAGGCGCGAGCGCGCTGAAGGGCTCTTTCTCACGCCAGAAGAACGCCTGATGCGCGAGGCTTCACGGGCCGTCGACTTCCCCGCATGTTCCGTCGAAGCGTCTCAGGGCTCTGCCAGGATGGTCATCGACTCCAGCCAGTCTACGCCGTCGAGCAAGCGGAAACGGCGCATCTTCTTCCCCCGCGCATTCGTGGAGCCGATACCTGACGAGGTTGCGAAGCAGATTGGCAAGGGAACCTATTTTCTGCGCGCGTGGCGGCTCCATCGCGAGCTTTCTCCTGTCGAAGCAGCCGAACTGGCGGGGCTGTCGCGCGATACGATCGTCTGGCATGAGAACGGCTACAACGTGCCCAGTGCCGACACACTGAAGCGCTTCGCCGATATCTACGATTGCACGGTGGGACAACTGAGCGCACAGCCGGGCTCCCCCACTATGCCCGATGACCAGCAAGACAGCACCGCCAGAGCGCACGCGATCGAATTCGCCCCCGATGACACTGAATATCCTGACGCCGTCATGGCGCATCTCATGGCCGGTAAGTCGCCGCTTACCGCCTGGCGGATGCACCGGCGTATGACCATCGAGCAATGCGCCAAGGCGTATGGCTCGACACCCGCCAATATCAAGGTGATGGAAGGACTGCCGGTGCTACGTGACCGAACCCGCAAGCGCCTCGCCATTATCTTCACCTGCAAGCCCGTGCAGTTGCTGCTACCTGAGGGACTTGCGACTCAAAGCCTCGTCGCACCAGGCGCTGTGCCGCTGGATGCGTCACGACGACGGGATGCTGGCAAAGGTAACGCGCAAAGAGCCTACGTCTAGCTATTGATAGTTCTCGGGCTTCAATGAGCAAGCCTGTGACAAGTGAACGGAGAAAGAAATGCTGACCTTCAAGTTAAGCCGAAGAAAGCGCGAGACAGAGCCCGCTGAGTCTTCAAAGAGATTACCGGGATTTGAAATTGAGAGCCTTGAAACTGGTGCATATCGCACTCCTGTGCTTGTCACAAAACCGGATGGATAGACTCGTGTTGGAAACGGCACGGTCCAGCCCCCCGGACTGTGAAGTACCTGGAGAACCCGCACCCTGTGCGGGTTTTTTATTATTGGAGTCTGGAAATGAACCTCGGAGCAAATGTTGTATGTGTACGCGAACACATGGGATGGGAACATCCGGAATTCCTCTATCGCTTCGTGCCTGCGGGCGCGAGCGATCACGAGAGGGAAAGGTATCGCAACAGTCTTTACTCGCTTGAGGCACGCAAGCAGCACACCTCATGGATACTAGCGCGCGTGGCGCCCGTGCTACGGGTTAGCGCCGATACGCTGCAATCGGACGACCTGACGCGGCTGACACCGGATGGCCTGACGGCATTACGGCAAGGATATGCTGGACCACCAATGGACGCGCTGACGGTTCTGGTCAACCGGCTGTGCGACGGTATGGCACCGACCCCTGGTGAGTACGAAGCCGGTATGGCACAGGCGACGGAAGCGGGACAGCAGGAACGGGTTACGCGCCTGCTCGGGACAATTCCGGCAGAACGGGAAAAATGGCTGCGTGAATCGGGAGCGCCGCGCGTCAATCGCCACAGAATGTACCGCTAACTTCGACGCTGGCCCGCACGGCGCGGGCCCGTTCTGCAGGCGCTATCTGGACGAGCGATCCCACACGCATGTTCCGGATCAGCGCGTGAATACATGATCTCTCATTGATCTGGACGCCTGCCGCCTGACAGCCACCTCGCAAGCCAGTCCGCAATGCGGTCTGCGAAGTCATCGTCACGACGCTGCACGAGGCGGATCACGATATCGACAGCCAGCGGGCCGAGCGCGCCAGGCACGAACGCGATGGCGCATTGCATTTCCAGCGTGCCATGCTGCAACCATTGCCGGTCAACCGCAGGCGCGACGAACAGCGCCATCAATGCACCCGTCGGCACATGCACGACAGTCAGCAAGCGCCCTTCAATCAACATGAGTGGAGCACATGCGATGCCAGCAGCCCAGGGGCGCAAGAGAAGTCAGGCACAAAAACCGGATCAGGGAGAAGGCGCGCGGAGGAATCGAATCAGCGCGCCGACGACCAGGACAACGATATCGATGGAGGTGGGATTGCTCGCGCGCATCGATGCCTGTGCACACCGTCTGGGCATCTCGCGTAGCGCACTGCTCTCTATTGCCGCGAGTATGTTTATCGACAATCTTCTTGAGACGCGAAGGGAATAATCCAGGTACGAGCCGACTTGCTGATCGATGAACGCGGACGGCCGGGCCTGCGCCTGCTCTGCGTGACCAGGATTGTGTAATGACAATGCCTCGCGCAACTGGTATGGTTCCGCCGACGCGATACCTGTTCCCAGGTGTTGGCGTGTGTGTTTGAAGGCCCGCGCATCGCGGGCTTTTTTTTTTGCGCCGCGTCTACCACGTATCGGGCGTCCTGCGCGCATCGGCAATGATGTCGCACACCTTGTGCACAAGCCGCGAATGCACCCGCGATATTCAATACGCATTCAAACGGCGTTGCGTAGCGGTGCATGATGCTGGATACATAAACGGCCACCGCCATCGAGGCAGCAAGCGTAGGCGCAACCATTACGCATAACGAAAGATGCCGCCCTGGTTGCCGCGTGTACATCGTCGCCCTGCCAGAGTCCGGCGAGGGTTTCCCACATGGCACGCCACCGCCATACGCCGTGCGATTCACGCAAGGCCGAACGCGGTTTTTGCCGCTGCGTAACAGGCTTCGCGCTTCGCCTGCTGATCCATTGCCGGGCCGTTGATAATTCGCGTGGTCTGCGCGAAATCGCCTTTGTCGGCCGCTTCGTTGCAGCCGTGCGCACTCCAGAACCAGGCCGCCGAGCGCGCGGCGAGCGTGTCATCCGTGGCCAGCAGATCGGGATTCGCAATCAGGTCCACGCCGAGCGCACGCCCGCACGCGAGATAGTTGTCACGAAAGGTGATCTGCTTCAGGCCGCGCCCCCTGAAACGCCAGCCATCGCCGCTCGCGGCGTCGCCGTTGCCGTAGCGCCCGCCATACGCGAGACTGGCAATTTCCTTCTGACGCTCTGGCGGTACGGTCTTTTCGTCAGGATGGCGGCCGAGCGTCGCGCGCATCGAGGCAGGCACGCGAGAGAAGATCGTGAGCGCGGCGGGCGCATAGTTGAATGATTCGACAAGCTGCGTGAGCCCCCCTGATTCATGCCGTATCTGCGCGATGAATGCGGTTTGACGTGCGGCCGTGTTGATCGAGAATTCGGACATTGCCACCGATACCGGCGCGAACCATCGCGCAGCGAGCGTATCGGAAAGCGCGGCGGCGCGCTGGAATGTGTCGCGGTCCATGATGGCTCCAGAGGAAAAAACCGCCACACAGGGGGCGGCCTGTTCAGATTGGGAGGGGTACACCTACGGCGTACCCCAGTAGTGTTTCTGGCTTGCGTAAAGCGCGGCTTGATCGGCACTCGCGAGCAGCGCGCCGAATTGAATGATTTCACAGAATGTCGCCGACGCGCCCGCGATCCGGGTAAGTACGCCTGCGGCTACAAGATCCGTACCGTCACCGGACGAGCCGATCGAGCCGTTAGTCGTGGTGCCGTTGACGCTCAGACTGCTGGCCGTCGTGCTGTAGTTTTCCGTCACGCTGTTGATCGCGCCTGCGGTAACGGCATTGCCTGCCGTGAGCCCCGTTGTGGGGCCGTCCATCTGATACCTGAGGTTCACTGCGTTTAACGCGATGACTGGATTGTCGGTACTCCCTGTAAGCACGGTAAAGCTGGTGCTGGTTGCGCCTGCGGGAATTCCCGTGACACACGCGCGGCTGAATGGCGGGTCCAGTGTGAGCTTGCCTGCGCTCGCGCGTAGTTCCTGAATCGATGTTGCGCCCGCGCTCGCGAGAATGCCCGCCATCGCCGATCCGGCCGACGCGGGATTGAGCACCCCATTCGCGACGATGAGCGGTTGCCGGGTCGGGAGACTCTGCACCATGTCAGACGGGTTGGTGGTCTGGTCGTACCAGGCCGTAACAAAGCCGTTCGCGGTGCCGGTGAATGCGAGCAATGCGGCCAGATCGAGGTCGCCCGTTGCCGTAAAGCCGATATCCTGCGTTGCGCTATCACTGTCGCGTCTCACATTCAGGCATGGCCCCGTGTACGCGCCGCGAAGGCGTCGCAGACTCCACGCGCCGACGACCGGCGTAGTGAGGCTATCGAGCAGGCCGGCACGTGATGCGATACCGGCCGCGTAGTGCGCGGCCACCTGCTGCGCGGACAATGCCGAGTTATACACCGCGACTTCGCCAATCGTGCCGTTCATTGCACCCATTGAGCCGCCGTGCGAGCCGATCTGTAGTACCGGTTGAATGGTGGCCAACGCCGACGCATTCGCAGCAGGAACAACGGGTTTCCCGTTGAGATAGACCGACGTACTGTCCGGCGCGTGCGTTATCACGACATGCTGCAATACGCCCGCCCGAGGGGGCGTGACAGACGGCGTATAGGAATACTTCGAGTCGTAGTATTTGTAAGTACCGGGATTGACGCCGTCATATGACTGGATGCCCCATTCGATGCCCGGTTGCCAGCCGCCCGAGGTCGTATAAAGAACATTGCCGATAAAGCGGCACCCCCTGTCACCGGTAAAGCCACCGACCGGGAGACTGTTATAGCCCGCTACCTGTGCCCAGCATTCAATCGACCATGCCGACCCGGCGCAGAACCGGTTTGCGGCGCTCACATCAATATACGAATCCGACGTCCCGTTCAGTCTCACATATGCGCCGTCCATGCCCGGCAGCATCAAACCCGATGCAGGTTGCGCCCCGGCCTGATAGGTGCCGTTACGGCTGTTCCCTGAGATATCCGCCGCTACCGTACCGCCCGCTTCGTTCAGCGGCCAGTAAGCATAGGGACCATCGGCGAGGACAACGCTCCGGTAAGGCGATGGTGTCTGCCAGTAGCCGCACTGGTCTGTTGTGAGGGCCTGCTGGTCACGGGCGGGAAGCGGTTGCGCAAAGACGATCATTTCGCCGTAGATCGCTTCGAAATTGCGTTCGCCGCTCACCCAGCCGTGGCCACCGATACCCAGAAAGTCAGAGCCCGGGCCGCCCGGGCCGACGCTACCTGTGCGTGTGACGCTGTTGAAAACGCATGAGCTGGCCGCCTGGTTGAACAGTTCCAGGAGAACGCCCGCCGACCCGGCTGTAATACCGGAAATCGCGGTGAATCCGCCGTTCACGGACATCGACAACTGGCCCGGCCCCGTGTCGTAAAGCGCCACCGGGTCACTGTTGCTGTTGAGCACGACCGGATTCGGCGTTGTGCCTGCGGGCGCAACAGGAAACGAGATGACCGACGAGCGCGTGAATGGCTGTGCGAACGTCAGCGAGGCCGCAGGCTGTGCCGTTGCCATGTCCTGGCCGTTCGTCGGATTCGGGCCGTTGGGCGTGCCGCCATTGGTCGAAGCGCCCGGACGGCTGGCGAACGTGAGCATCTTCACCAGTGCACCGGCACTCACGATTTGCGGCTGGCTTGCTGCGGCATCCTGCACGAGATGCGACGCGCCGGGCGTCTGGTCGTACCATGCCGTTACGTACCCGTTACCGTTTCCGACAAACGCGAGCAGCGCGGTAACGTTCAGGTCGCCCGAAGCGGTAAAGCTGATGTCCTGGGTCGCGTTGTCCGAATCGCGGCGTACATTAACGCACGGCCCGGCGTAGCCACCGCGTAGCCGCCGCAGACTCCATGCACCGGCCGCAGCAGTCGCGAGCCGGTCCAGTATTCCTGTCCACGGCGTCGTCGTCACCATGAGCAACCGGCGCGCAAGATAGCTCATTGATTCTGTCCGGCGACAAAGCCGTGATACGTTGTGCCGCCGTCCTGCGTGTAGAGCACGAACGTGTCGGTTTTGCCCGCCGTGCCCGTCAGGGCCGGCGCTGCACCGCCCGGCCATCTGACGCTTGCGGGCCAGTTGATTGAAGCGCCGGCGACGTTGGCAACCACGACGACGAACAGCGCCATGGTGCCCGTAGCGGGGGCATTGGCGAAGGTGAGCGTCGTTGCCGGTGCTACCGGCTGAAGGTTGAAAATGATTTCGGGGATGCCCGCAGCAATGGGCGTCAGGTCGAGCGCGACCGCTGCGGCTGGCGTGACGTTGATGATAAGGCTGCCATCGGCGGATATAGTGCCGTCTGTGGCGACCGACACGCCCACACCGGGTTTCATGCCACCCAGCGCGACATGTGTCGCGGGCGTCACGTCGATCTGGATACCGCCCGCAACGTCAGTCAGCGCAATGGCTGCGCCGGGCTTCAGCACGATCGGCCCGCTCAGCGCGCAGTCCTGCACCCACGTTCCCGGCGTGCCTGCCGCGACACATGTCCACCCCCGCACGACATACTGGCAGCCTGCCGGTCCGGCAAGGACAGGCGCGTAATTCCACATGTACCGGCCCGCCGCCCATGTGCCAGCGACCGGCACGGATGTACAGGTATCGCCGCCGTTCACTGCGCCCCCGTAGGCGGACGCTTCACGGATCAGCATGAGGTTTCCCTGCCAGACCTGGTTGCGTGTGTAGACCAGCGGATTTGCCGCGCCGTAGACGTGCAGGTAAGCCGATGTCGCCGGATCGGCAGGCGTCGCGCCGTCCGCTTCGTAAAAGCGGATATGCACGTCCTCAAAATGGCCCGGACGTATCAGGTTCGCGCCCGGCAGGTTAAAACTGAAAAAGTTGTGCGGGAACTGGCTGTTCACGTCGATGACTTTCATGCGCCAGTTGCGCAGGGAGAATTCCTGCGCGGCCGTCAGATCGCAGAAATTCGCGGGTGAAGTCATGACGGTGCTGTCGTACTCCACGCTCAGGTCTACGTTCTGGATCGAGACTTCCTGCACCAGACCGTGATAGGTGAGCGATGCAACCGACGCCGGGCGCATGGTCCCCTGCACACGACCAATCCGGACCGGGCCGCTCTGGACGTTGCCTGCGCGCACGATCAGCAGCGTCCCCGAGCCCTTGACAGGTAGCGCCGGATTGGTCCCGACCTGGATCAGGCCGACATCGGTCACCGTCGCGTTCTGTAGTGCGATGGTTGCGCCGCCATTTGTCGCGCTCTGCGCACCGGTCGGCGGGTTGCCGCCCGTGTGAAAAATCCGGCCGACATGAACGCTCGCCTCATTCACGACCGCCTGATACTGGCCCGCGTAAATCACGTCTCCAATGGTGTTATCGCCGTTGAGGTTGTAGACGGCTTCCAGACCCGAATTCGTCACCTTGACGCGCGTCATATGGCACGTTGTCGTTGCCAGCACGACACCGATCCACACATTGTCCGCGTCCACTTCGCCTACCACGCGGTCCGCATGGCCTTCTACCGTCGCGGCGCGCGCAGGGGAACCTGTCTGCCCTGCCAGGTTGTTCGGGAAATTGCGTGCGTTGATGTAGAACTTCTGGCCGGTGCCGCCGTTGATTTCAATACCGGACGGATGCGTGCCCGAAAACGTTTCACCTGATACGTTCTGCACGTTGAAGAGATACGCCTGGGCGTAGTCCGCTGTCGCGCCGCCGGGCGTGCCGAGCGCAACTGCCGTGCGGCCGGTGAGATTGCCGTCGATCAGCCCCCACGCAACCAGGCGCGAATGAGGTCCGTTCAGCGTAAGACCGGTACTGGCGTTGCCCGTAGGTAACAGCCTGACCGATGCGCCCGCCGCAATCTCGAAGTCGCACGTCGTATCGACGGTGACTGACGAGATCGCCAGCACGCCGTGAAGGTGACGTACCGGCTTGCCGGAACCCAGCGCCCTGTGCAGCGCCGCGCTGTCGTCAGTCTCGCCATCGCACACCGCGTCGAAATCCTGAGGCGTGACCCACGGCTGCACGAACCTGGCAAGCAACGCCGTCGCGAGCTGGTCCGTCTGCGTGAAATCGGGCGCACCGCCAAGCGCGACGATCGCGTTGCGCAATTCTTCAGTGATCGTGTGATACCACCACGCGCCAGGCACCGTGCCATCGATGCCTACTGCAGCGTTGCCGTTTGCCGGATAGCCGCCCGGATTGTTCGCGGGTACGGCCGGGGCATCGGCCACCGCATTGGCCTGGTAATAGCGGTCCATATTACGCCCCGTCCGTCTTACACCCCGTCCGTCGCGCCGGACCCATCCCATTCACGTACCCGCCCGTAGCGCCCGGCCACGCATTCATCAAAAATCGAGCGCCCGTGCGCGTGCGGATCATCGGGCATCGCCATGAATGGCACGTCCACAGGAAAACCCGCAAACTGCACGCGGCAACGTATTGCGCTGTGCGCGGCATCGGCCCATTGCGGCGCCGTCACGCGCAGATAGTCCATCACGCGATCCGTGTCCATACGCACCAGTGGTCGCCCGATGAGGCCGCGTTACCGCTACTGAGCCAGGAACCGGGCCGCCCCGGCAACACCGCAACGGTGCCTTCATTCGCAGACTGGCTGCCGTCGCCGCTCTTCACGATGAAGGCGACATATCCGATACCGTTCACGTTAAGCGGTTGCAGGTTGCCACGCGTCCACCCATTGCCAGCCGAACTGGCGACGCTGTTAATGTTGTTCTGCAGGTTCGTCATGTTCGCCTGCAGTTCAGTTTCAAACACGAAGCGTCCCTCGTCCGTGCTGTCAACCGTCGCGCGTAGTCCGCCGCCGTCCCATCCGATGCAAACTTTGTTGGCGGCCTGACTTATGCCGCCGCCCTGCTGAACGGGCGTAAAGCCGAGCGGTGCCTGTATGGCTGGCTGGTTTTTCAGATCGTTGTAGCTGCCCGAATACGCGACTTTCGCAAGCTGGTCGGCCATGCCGCTGATAGCTGATCCAATCGACGCAACGAGCGCACTGGCGAGCTGGTCCACCCGGGTGAAATCGGGTGTACCGCCGAGCTTCACAATCGCATTGCGGATTTCTTCGGTGATCTGGTAATACCACCACGCGCCCGGCGTTGTCGGCGGCGTGACGGTGACGGGATTGCCGTCAGTCGGATAGGTGCCTGATGATTTCGACGGCACGGGCGGCGCGGTGGTGTGCGCGTTTGCTTCCCAGTAGTGGTCCATCGGTGCCTCGCATCATGAATTCATGAATACCGGAAAATCAGCACGGTATGCGCGGGGGCGTAGCGCCTTAACAGGCATTCGAGAACCTGTTCGGTTGGTGTCGTGCCAAGGAATGAAAGCGCTTCCCGCACGGGGCCGTCCACCCTGTGCCAGCGCACGCCCGGCGTGCCGATGATTTCGACTTCCCATGTAAAGGGCCAGTCGAGCCCCGCGACAGGTGCCGTGACCGGACTGATAACCGTATGGATGGCGAATTCGGTGATGTGGATGACGTAACCAAGCGAGCGCGCGAGCGATTCAAAGTACGGAATACTTTGCCCGCCCGTGCTGATCAATTTCGCCACGACCTGCTGGCGATTCGCTGCATCATTCGCGAATGGCCCGAAGCACGCATCGGGGAGCCCTAATGTTTCATCCCATTCGGGCAGGAGTTGACCGGCCGTCGCGGGAAATCCCGCGGCAATCAGCGTGAGCGCCTCGCTATCGAGACTTTCGGCCGTTACCGCGAGCGCATCGAGCACGGCGGCCTGCGTGCCGCCATCGTTGTCCACCCCGTCGCGCGTCCAGACGCGCCCACGCGGTAGCAGTCTGCGCAGCACACCGGCATAGTCGGCCGCCGTGTTGCGCGCCGCCACGATGCCGCGCGCGGCCCACGTGTTATCCGTGCCCACGCGATCAGCTCCACGTTATCGGGCCGGCAACGGGGATGGTGCCGGCAGGCAGACGGATGTCCTGCACGGGCGAGAGAAGCAGAAAATCGTCCACGCCCGGCACGGCCGACACGGCCGACCACAGGTGCGAAACGGTAATTTCGCCGCCCGGCTGTCCATCCGCCTTCAGTTGCGCATCGATCGAGGCCGCCACCGCCGCCTGGTATTGCACGGCAACGCCGCGAATGCTGATATCAATCGCCCGGCGAACCGGCGCGACGACATATACGAGTGCGGTCACGGGCCTGAGCGGATAGATCGCGTTGGCGACCGTGAGCTGGTCTCCGGTCGCAGGAGGGCCACGCGTTTCGCGCGTCGCGCATCCGTTCAAGCCCTGCGGAAAACCTTCATGCGCCGCGTTCGCTGCGTCCATCATGAAATAGATCAGCACGGAGCCGATGCCGTAGCCGTTGCCGACACACCATGCACGCGTGACACCGGGAACCGATAGCGCCCACTCTACATAGTCTCTTTCGTCGCCGCCCTGCGGCGGGTTCTGGTAGACGTACAGAACCCGGTCGCGGTAATCGTCGTTACGCTCGATATCGGCCCCGCCGAGAAACGCGGTTGCAGCGGAACCCGTCGAGTCGATACCGGCAATCGCATTCGATAGTGTGAAAGCCGTCCCCGCTGGACAGTCGCCGTTCGCGCCCGTCAGCCCCTGCGGATCAGGGACGGCCGAAGCGGTCACCGTTACCGCGCCACCCGCGACCTTGCCCGCGCCGGTCGTGGTGTACGCCAGGCCGTCGCTGCGCTGCACGGCTGCGCCGATGTCGATTACCTTGCCGTCTGCGCCCGTGAAGACAAGCGAGCCGGAAGCCTGCGCGCACGGCTTGCGCGTGACGCCTTTAAGCGCGCCCCAGGCTTCGAGGTATTCATCGGTCGCCGTAAACGGCGTGCATTGCAGCGCGATCCAGTCGAGATAGCCGTACAGCATGCACGCGAGACCCGCCTCGATGTCGCCGATGACGCGCAGGTTCGAAAACCGCAGGAGCGCATCCGCACCGGGCAATTGCGCGTTCAGTTGCTGCGCCGCCTGCGCGCGTAGCGCTGTGAGCGTGGGGCGCGAAAAAGGCATGGCGGAACGGCGCGGGCTGTGCCGCGCGCAATCGGGAACGGCTAGCGCGTCCAGACCTGCGGGAATTGCATGGCGACACGTGAGCCGTCGCGACGGTTGGCGGTGATGGTGAGGTCGAGCCGGTCAGGTGTAATCCACTGCGCCACGATGTCGAAGCGCGCGACCACGCCGTCATCAATCAGCCATTGCAGCGCCTCGGCGGCGTAGTCCTGCGCGCGTTGCGGCACGTCCTGCGGTCCCTTGACCCGATCGAGCAGCCACAGACGCGAACCAGTCGGGTATTTCGGATCGTCACCCCACCATCCGCGCCGGTCACCGTCCGGTACCGGATCGCTGGGTAACGCAAGACGGTCTGAAAAGAGGCTGATAAGCACGGCGGTATGCAGGTCATTACCCGATAGCAGCGAAGGGCCAGAGAGTACCCAGTTGCCGCGCATGCGCTGCACGTCCCAGACTGTCGAGATATCGGCCACGGCGCACGCCTATTCCTGCGGTTGCGGCGGGTCACTGTGTGCCGTACTGTTGCCGCCCTGGACGTTCGGCACATCGTGCGTGTGAATGTCGTAGGTGCGACGGCTCGCCGCCATGCTCTGCGTGTTCGTGCCGCTGTTGTCGAGAATGTCACCGGCCGCCGCGATGTTGCCGTCGCACGCGATATTTCCCGTGCAGTGCATGAGCGGTGAATCGGCGGTAATTTCAGGGGCGTTCGTGATCGTGACCGGATGACCGCCGCCATTGACGACGATTCCGGCTGCACTGAGATAGACCGATTGCCCCCGGTTATCGCTTATCGCCACTTCACCACTGCCGAGGCCGCGCATGCGGTACTGCTGGTGGCCGCACGCAATCACGACACCATTTGTCCGGTTTCCCGCGAGAAACACCGCCACCGCGTCGGCCCCATCGGGCGGATTCGACTGGAATCCGTATTCGCACACGCGCGGGGTCGCGTCGTGCGTTTCGTTCTGCGATAGCTGCATCTGCACAAGCTGGACTGCGCCGCTGTCATCGATGCGCGTGAGGCGTGCGCGCCCGAGCGAGCGAACGAGATTCCAGAAAAGCGACTGCATGACTAGCCCATGCCGAGCGCGGCGGCTGCGTCCTGCGCGAGCGGCATGTAAAGGATGGGCTCAGGCTGGAACGCCTGCGGCAGCATCAGCGTGATATCGCAGCCCGAGCCGTTCATGTCGCGCCGGTAGGTGACTTCGCCAATCAAAAATTTCTGGCCGTCCAGCAGCTTCAGTTGCGGCAGGGACAGCGCCGCGAGCGTGTTGGGCGTGTACAGCGTTCCTGCACTGTCGCGCCAGCCCGAAGCGGCAACCGTGACCAGATTCCCGCGCCCGATGCGCCGGTTGCACTCCCATAGCGCGTGCGCCTTTGAAACGCTCGCGCCTGCGTCGCCCGTTTCTGCAATGAATGCCTTCGGACGATATCGCGGCATCGTGGCGTCCTGTAACGTGTATTCGGCAAACGGCTGTTGCCCCGCATCGGTGAATATGCCAGTTCCGACCAGATAGACACGGTACTCGCTGAAGCGCTGCGACATGTCGCGTGTATAGCTCGCGCGTTCGCAGTTGATGCCGAGTGCGAAACCGCCCGCCGCTTCGACCGTCGAGAGCGGGCCGATTACCAGCGCGCCGTCTGCGTCTTCGTAGCAGAGTAGCTGCGCGATTTTGCACAGCCGGTCGATCACCTGGTAAGGCGATTCGCCCACGTTCAGACAGACCTGCGGGTGTACGATGCCGGGCGATAGCGCCTTGACCGCGATGCCGAACGGCCTGCAGAGCGCCGTCGCAATCTCGGCGGTGGAGACGCTCTGGAACTGGAACGAATCGAACTGCGCGGCGCAGTCGATCAGGTCTTCGCACCTGCCACGCCCTGAAATCGCCAGCGCGTGATTGTGCGCATCGACCTGTTCGGCCACCCGATCGACATAGCCGGTTATCACGGTATCGCCGCCGATCGCGAGTGTGCATGGGTCGCCTTCACTGACGATGACGCCTGTCGTGTGCGGGTAGCGCTCTGTCAGCCCGATATCGAAATCGGCCGGTATGCGCTCCATGCCGCGCGTGATGCGGATCGTGGTCCACCCGGCAATGCGCTGACCGCCGACCGTGAGCGTCACATCATCGGTCACGCTGTCACCGCTTCACGAAACCGGCGCGCTGAAGGTGACGGGCGAAAACGCCGGGTTCACCGGGTCTATCTGCTGCGCAAGCGCGTCGTAGCGTGAGACGTCTTGATAGAGCCGTTGCGCGAGCACAAGCACGGGCAGCGATGCGCCCATTGTGATTGTCTGCATCGTTGCGAGCGATTCGCCGCGCGTGGTGAGGTCGAGCACAACGGCAGTTTCGAGCGCGCCGAGCGCTTCGAAGGTTGCATCGTCGCCCGCGTCGGCCGCGCTCACTATTTCTGTGTCGAGCGCGTCGCAGACGGTCGGGCGTAGCGCCTGCGCGTCGTCATAGGAGGTGGGCGCATAATCACGCGTACTGTCTGCGAGTGCCACCACCGCTACACGCCGTAACATCGCCGTCAGCCCGGTATGGGCTGCCGTCAGTGCATCATTGGCGCGAACCTGCGTGAGCGTTTGCGCCTGCAGTGAGGCGAGGCTTTGAATGGCCTGGTTCGGGTCGGGGTTCGCATGCTGCACCGCTGCGACAAGCAATTGCGTCGCCGCTGACATGCCCGCGTAATCGTCCACCGATGCAGCGGCAATCAGCGCGTGACCGCTTTGCGTAACCGCCTGGCGTGCCTGCGCGCCCGCACCGGTTAGCTGCTCGATGGTCGTGCTGGCGTTCCTGATAGTCGCGGTGAATTCGCCGACAAAGCGGCCATAGTTGCCCCTGAGCGCCGCCACCATCGCAACGAGCGACGTTGCGCGCTGCGTGATCGCCTGCGCGTTCACCACGAAGGCGCGCGCGGTGCGCTCGATCTCCCCGACAATCGGGGGCGTGCGTAGCAGCGCGCCCAGGCGATTCGCAAAATCCTGCGCAATGGCCGCATACGCGGCGACCACAGAAAGCCCGGTCTGCGCCTGCGTCGCGATCGCGAGCGAGGGGAATTGCGCTGTACCCGCCTCGATGAACGTAAAGCGGAGTTCAAATGAACGGCCGCGCCCGCTGCGTTCCTCGCATTCGAAATCGAGCAGCGATGCGGTGAGCCGCCCGAGCGACGGGTGAACCAGTTCGCCCGTACCGTTTCCGGGTGTCTCGCTGGGCGTCTCACATGCGGCTATCATCGCCGCGCGCTGGGCGATGACATCGCCCGCACCATAGGCGGCATCCTGCAACAGAAAACCGGTGAGCGAAATGCGCCGCCCGGCACGTCCCAGGTCTTCCACCCACACGTCATCCCGGTACGGATATTCATGCAGTGCGACGCGTCGGCCTACCTTGACGGTTGAACCCGTCACCGCGAACGGCACGCCGCGCCAGCTCGCCGTCTGCAACGACGAGAAGAACGGCCGCTGTATCGCATTCATGACGCGCCCGCCATCGGGTACGCGACGTGCAGCCCGTTCGGCGTTTCAGTGCGTACGGCGGTACGCCCGTCACGCTCGACGTGAACCCGGGTCGTGACGTTGACAACGGGCGGCGCAATCACCGCCTGCGGCGGTGGCGGTGTGTTCAGCGGCGGCATCGGTGCGCCCGCGTTCATACCGCCATCCGGTCCCAGCAGCGCCATCACCTTTGGCGCGTAGGCGAGCGTTTCGGCAGGCGCGTTCGTGATGCCCTTGCGGTCCAGATTGCCTTCGCCCCAGTTGTACGCCGAGAGTGCCGATGACAGGTTGCCGTGATAGTGCGACATGAGCCCGGCAAGCTTTTTTGCGGCGGCGTTCGCAGACTGCGCCGGATCGAGTGCGTTTATCCCGTATTCGGCAGCGGTCTTCGGCATGAACTGAAAAAGGCCCGCAGCACCTGCCGGTGAGACAGCCGACGCGTTGCCGTGTGATTCCGTTTGCGCGACGGCCGAAAGTAGACCGGACGGCAGGCCGTACTGTTTTTCGAGGCCTGCGAAATTGAGCTTCTGCGCCCATTGCGTCACCGTCGCATTTTTTGTGGCGTCGGCGGGCTGGAAATTCGCCCCCGTCCACTGACCGCCCGAGGCGGCTTCGGCCGCCCGGATGCGTTTGAGCTGTTCGTCCTCGCCCGTATTCAGGTTCGCGCTGTACCCCATCAGTGCCGCACCAGCGGCGAGCGGACTTGTCAGCAGGCGACCCGCAAAGCCACCGGCACGCGCGAGCAGGCCGCCGCCAGCACCGGCCATCGTTTCGGCGGCGGTGCCTGCCGCCCTGCCTGCCGCGCCCCATGCGCGGATCAGACCGGCGAGTCGGATGCCGAGCATGACGACGCTCGCAATCGTTGCTGCAATCGACGCGACAAAGCCGCCGCCCATGTAGAGCGCGAGCGCGGTGGCTACCGTCTTCCAGCCGCCAAGATGCTCAACGAGGTTTGCCACCGAGCCCGCGAAATCGAGAATGTCGCTGACGGCGCGCGTCAGGCTGTCGGCGAACCTGTTCCAGTCAACGCTGGACAGTGCATCCGCGATGCGCTGCACGATCGCCGCCACGTGCTGGCCGATCATTTCGCGATTCTTCGCGATCCATTCTGTCAGCCGGTCTATCAGCGGCTGCAGAACCGGCGTGAGCCTGTCCGCTATCGAAGTCTTCAGTCCGTCCGCAGCTTCGCCCATGCGCGAAAGCGAGCGCGCGAAGCCCTGCGCGCGCGTCGCCATGTCAGGCGTGAAGTCGCCGCGCAGGCGCCGTGCTTCGGCTTCATACTGCTGCATCGCCGCGCGCCCCTGGACGAGAACGGGCAATAGCTGTTCAACACCGAGCGAGCGTGCGAGATTGCGGGCGGCGGCCGGATCTCGCTTCTGGATGCGCTGCATCCGGTCAGCGAGGTCAACCAAGGCCGGGTGCGTATCGATCGCGCCGTTCTTCGTCGTCTTCAGCGTGATGCCGAGCGCCTGCAAGGTGGCGAATGCGCCCTGGTTGCGGCCCCAGCGCGCATCCTGCAAGGTGTCCTGCAATGACTGTAAACCCGCCGTCATCGAGTCGGCGGATACGCCCATGAGATTCGCTGCACCACGCATCTGCGTGAGTTCATTTGCGGTGATGCCAATCAGGCGTGAGGTGCGCTCAGTCTCCGCGCCGATGCGCTCCCAGTGCGTCACCATGTCGGACAGGCCCGCGAGCGTGCCGCCGCCCACGATCGCGAGCAGCGGCGCGGCGATCTTCGTCACGCTGCGCGCAGCCCGGTCCGCGTGTTTCGCCACGTCCCCCAGGCTCTTCGACAGCTTCGTCAGGCCCGATGCATCGGCAAGCGCCTTCGTGCTTTTCGACAGTGCCCTGAAGGGCGCGGTCATCCTGTCGATGGACCGGTTGACGCGCTCGATCGTCGCCGTGGCTTTATCAACGGCCGAGATCGTGTATTCGAAGGTCTTGCCGGCCATGATTCATCCGCCATGCTTCACCCGCCTTGCGCATGCCCGATGCGCTGCGCGTGTACATACCACCCGGCCAGCTCGGTCCAGGTGAGCGCGCCCGCATCGCGCGGCCCCCAGTGATAGAACCAGGTCACGTCCGCTATCACGTCGCGGACATTGCGCGGGACTACTCGAAAAAAGCGCTAATGAATTTATTGCAGTGCGTGAAGTCGCGTGCGCCCATCCTGCCGATCGAGGCGATTTCAATTCCTGTCATCGTGGCAAGCAGGTTCTTCATGGCGCGCACGTTGCCGAAGCGCTGCGCGTCATCGGAGAGCTTCGCGAGTTCATCGAGTGTCGGCTCGCGCAATCCGATTTCCGTCACGCCACCGATCGGCGTGAGAAGCGTGTAGGTTTCTTCGCTACAGGTTTCTTCGTCCATGGCGCGCCCCTTACTGCTCAGTGACCGAGCCGCTAAAGCCTTCAAATTTCACTTCGAACGTGGCGTCGGGCGTCTTCACTTCCTGCGCGGTGGTGGTCCACATGTTGCGGCCGATAACCGTCTTTCCGTTCGCGAGTTCGCACGTGACGGTCACGTTCGTCATGCGGTTGAAGTCGGCAACCGTCAGCGTTCCCGCGTCACGAAAACTTCCCGAGATGAACGGCGCACGCGGCTTTTCGCTGTAGCCGTGGACGCGGTCCTGGCCGATCAGGCTTTCGCGCTCCACGTCGCCCGGCGAATACGTGAGTTCGCCCGCGAGCATGTAGCTCTGTCCATCGACCGAGATATAGGCAATACCGGCTAGCCGGTTCGTCGTGTCGGGCATGGTTGCCCCCTTACGTGCTCACGCGCTCACGCGGAATTGCGCGAGCAGCGCGAAGATGCGCAACTGGTTGATGAGAATGCCCGGCCAGAGCGCGTCAACGCGGTTCGGACTGCCCGGGTGGCGCTCCACAATCAGGCCCTTCGCGAACACGGCCGAGTCCTGCACGAGGCCGTTTTTTTCGTCGGTCTGGTACGTTGCGATCAGGTCGGCCCGGATGATGTTGGGTGTCACGACGTTCGACCCCGCGGCAAACCGCGTACCGTTGTCGGCCAGCTTCACGCGCGCATACCGGCTGGTGACAACCGCGCGCAGATGGCGTAGTACCGTCGAAAGCGAGTACAGGGTTTCGACTTCGAGATAGGAGTCGTCGGGTTGCCCGAAGGCGTTTTTCTGGTACGTCGAAATCAGGTTTTCAATGGCAACGGTGCCGTCATCGGCCACCGTGAAGGTTGAAATGCCGTCATACAGAAGCGCGTTGCGATCGGACAGTGCAAAGCGAGACTGCACGGGTGGCGCGAGTACGCCAATGAGCGGCAGGGTCTGGAGTGGCGTGGCAGGATCGGCGCGCAGGCTGACTGCCGACGCGCCCGCGAGACTCGCGGCCCAGATCCACGCGGGCGTGGGGCTATCTTTAAAGCCCATGATTGACGCGTGCTGGTCGTTGCGCGCGGTGCCGGTCGCGACAAGCTCCCCGTACGTGCCGCGTGCGGCGGTGAAGACGTGGCCGTACAGCATCTGGCGCCAGGACCACCGGCCGTTGATGTCATCCAGAAAGGTCTTCAGCGCATCAAGCGAGGTCGCATCGGTATAGGGGCAGACGATGAAATCGAAGGCCATATCGCCAAGCGCATCGAGCGCGGCAGACAGATCGGGGGCAGTCGCGCCGCCCGCCATTGGCGTCAGGGTGTACGTCAGGCCGGGCGGCGTGACTTCACCGCCCGGCGTGCCCAGGTAGTTGACGCGCAGATCGATCCCGTTACCGCATGGCCCGGCATTGACGGCCGTGAAACTGACCGTTGCCCCCGTCGCGTCCGCCGTCGCAGGCATACGCGGCGTTTTGCGGATCGTCGCGACAAGCGCGGCGGCGATGTCGCTGGCGCTCTGTGCTGGCTGCACGGGCTGGGCGATGCGCACGCCCGCGATATACAGGGACAACGTACCTGCCGCCGTCGGCGGCGTGTTGATCGTGAGGCTACCTTTTGCGGCGGTCGCGCCGCTCGCGTCGGCAAGCGGCAGATACCAGAGTTCGCCGAAGCCATCGCTGGCCCGGTACGCCGCGAGCATGAGCGCAAGCATGGAGCCCACGCCGCCCGCGTGGATCGCATCGTCCGGGCCTTGCGAAATCGCTGGCACGTTCGGCTGCGCGGTGCCGTCTTTCGTGATCTGCGCAAGAATCAGCGCGCGTTGCGTGGTCTGCGCGGTGTTCGCCTGCGAGTTATCGACTTCCGCGTAGAACAGGGGAACCCGGATATTGGCGGGGATCTGATGAAACGGAATCATGGCGTCTCCCCTTTGTCGCCGGTGCGCTTCGATTGCGGTGCGCCTGCTTGCGTAGTGGGTTCATGCACGGGCTCAGGCGCGCCCGGCGGCGAGTCATCGGGGGTCACGTCGCCATCGCGCAAGCGACGCCGCCAGAAAGGCGAATCCGGCACCGTGCGCGCACCGGTGATGAGGTCGTGCAGATCGGGATCGCGCACGACGCGGCCCGCCGCCGGGCGGATGCGTAGCGTTTTCATGGGAGTCCTTCGGGGCGATGGCGGGTTACTGCGCGCCGTGCGGGTCCTGAGGCGTGATGTCGAGCGTTCCTTCGTCGCGGCCATCGGGGCCGCGTGTGCGCGGTGCGGGTATCACGGCGTCGGGAAATGGTGGATTCGCATAGGTGCCCGAACGGTCGGCGGGCCTAACGGTGTCGGCGTGAATGCCGAGCGACTGGAGCGGCACGGCGACGGGTTGCAGTGCGGGCGGCGTATCGGTGAAGGGATCAAACGCAATGAAATATTCGAGTTCAAACGCCATCCGCATGTCGGCGATATGCACGCGGCCGGTCGCGTTCAGCTCCATCGTGCTTTCGATGGTCGATACACGCTGGATGCGCGAGAGCAGATCGCGGCAGGTCAGTAACGTGCATTCGATCTGGTCGCATAGCGCCTCGCACGTATCGCGCGCGGCGGCCACGCTGGTTTCCTGCACGCGTGCGGTCACGTCGAGCGTCGCCGTTGCGGTGAATGCGGGCGGCTCCTGTCCGAGCGATTCCTTCCGGTCATTCAGGCAGTCCACGAGAATGCACGGGTAACACTGTGTCGTCGGCCAGTCGCGGGGCGTGTACACCCGACCGGCGGCGAGGGTCTGCGCGCGCCGTAGCACGTCCGCTGCGATATCGCGCAGCAACGAGCGGTAAAGCATGGCGGGCGGTACACGGCGACGATAACGAACGGCTACAGCGCGGCGGCGTCGATCCAGTTCAGCATGAGCTTTGCCGCGCCGTGTCCGTCGAGGCGCACTTCCTGCACTTCGTAGACGTTGCCCGTTCGATCCACGGTCAGCGCGTCGCCCTGATGCGGCGGCGAGTCGCCGAACTCGACAAGCCGCACGCCACACACGGGGCGCTCGGTCGTGTACGCGAGCACGCCGCCCTGCGGGATCAGTTCGCGATAGGCTTCGTCAAGAATCCCGCTGATCGCGAGCGTGTCGCCGCCCGCGTGGGTGTACGTGACGCCTTCGGCAAACTGATCGAACAGGGGCGCGAGGAGTTGGCCGTCGAAGTCATCGGGAACGGCCAGCGGCATCGGAGCAGAACCGCTAGCGCTTCTGCTTCACGCTGGGCCCGGTTTTTGTTTCGAAGGTCGGCGCCTGGGTGCGGGCCTGTTCTTCGTCTGCGGGCTGTGTATCAGCCTGCAGGTCATCGTGCGGGGTCGCGATGAATCCGCGCTCGCGCAGTCGCTCCGCATCGGCGGCGGGCAGCGTGACACGCTGGCCCGCTGAATACGTCTTTCCATCGTGGCGCACGGAATGCCCGCGCGCGATGGTCACGGTCTCGGTTGTCGTGGGCGTTGTCTCTGGCGTATTCATGGCTCAGTCCTCCACCGGGGCGCACACCGTTGCGCACAGTGCCGCATTGACGCGCGAGGGAATCACAATGGGCGCGCTCTGCATCATGAGAAAGCGCTGCGGCGGATCGTCGGCAATCCACATTTTCGGCGCATAGGGCAGCGCCTGATAGTTGAAGCGCGGGTCCATGATCATGCCGAATGCGCGCGTGCCCATGAGGTCGGGACCGGCCATGATGACCACGCCATCGGGCAACATCGGCTGTTCCACGTCCCTGTCGTCAACGTACCAGTCGTTATAGACCCAGAGCGAATATTGCCCCCAGCGGCCCTTGTACACCGCGCCCGTGGTGATCTGCGCGCCGGGGTCGATCGCGTTGCCAAAGTCGGAAAGCTTCGGAAAGTAGACGGCAGCCTTGACGCGTTCGTCGGCAATGAAACATTCCCAGGGGGTCGTGGTAAAGATAAGGTCCGTTACCTGCGCGCCGCTCTTTTTAAGGATCAGGCGTTGCCAGTGTTCGATATCGCGCGTGGGTGCGCCACCGCTTTGCCCCCACTGCGATGAACCGGACAGTGCAACAGTCAGCAACGGATCGCGGCCGAAATCGACAAGCGCGGAGGGGAAGCCGTCACCCTCGATCAGTACGGTCGCCTTCATCAGCGCCTGCGCGGCCATCCATTCGAGGCGACGGTCGAGCAGGTCAATCTGGTCGGTCATTTCCGCCGCGATGTTGGCCGCCGCGCGTTCCTCGCCGTTCAGTGCGCCGCCGATGCGCTCGCCGATCATCCGGCGAACCGGCTTGCGCAGATCGGGCACGCGCTTGTCCTTGATATACGCGGGCCGGAATGTGTTGGTCTGGTAGCGGCGCTGTTCAACGAGTCGCCCTTCGAGCAGCGGCGAGACAAACGGCGACATACGCCGTTTGCCCACGTCAACGTCGATACTCACTTCTTCCGTATCGCTGGTGACGATGTTCGGAAAATAGCGGTCGAGCAGGAATTTTTGCGGGCGCTTGAGATTCGGCACAACGAGAATCAGCGCATTCGTATCGTAGATATTCATTGGCTGGGCTCCTGGCGGCGCGCGCAAAAAAAAGCCCGCACCGGTCGGAACCGGGCGGGCTGACGAGGGCCGCAGATGGGCTGCGATGAGCGGCGTACCTTCGGGAGAAATCGGGAGAAATCGCGGGAGAAGCGCGCTACGTTAGAAAAAGGATGGCGAACGACACAAAGGGCTTACTTCGGAACGGGCTTACTTCGGATCGGCGGCGGATACACCGGGCCTGACGAAAATGGCGAATGCGCGCAGCGCCGTTGTTGCGGCCGCGAGCGTAAGCGACGCATCGAGAACCAGCGCGCGCCCGTTGAATTCGCCCGTGAGATACACACCGCCCGTAACGGACCCGGCCGTGCTGTCCACGTCATCGGCAAGGATCGCGTTAGCCGTTGCGCCGCTGGACGTCGCGGCGGCATAGGTGCCGTCTGCCTGTTGCGCCAGCACGGTTCCGCGCCTGAGATGGAGCCCGGCCGGGAATTTTGCCTGGCCTTCGGTAACGAGCTTGAAGTCGCCCGCAATGAGCTGATCCGGTACATAGGACTCGCTCACCATGCCTGGCATGAACGGGTTGTCGCTAGTGGTCGTCGTCATTTCGTGGCACTCCCTTTACGTCCAGTTACGTCCCATCGCGTCCCATTACGTCCCTTCAGGCTTCGCCGCGCGCGCGACGGGCGGCGGCGAGAATCATCGAGGCGGCGGCCTGCGGCCCGTCGCGCTCGCCGGCCGTGCCGCCGTCAGTACCGAGCGCAGGCAGACTCACGCCCGCCATGCGGGCGCGCAATGTATCGCCGCGTGAAAGGCGCGCGCCGTCACCCGATGCGATCGCGCCCAGCAGCCTGACGGCATCGGGGCCGCGCATGTCCGTTTCGAAGGCGAGATGCGCCGCGACATCGGGGCGGGCACCGGCCGCGCTGCACCGGAAAATCTGTGCGCAACGCGCGCGCTCTGCGAGCCGTGCATGCTTCGCCTTGCGCGCGTCGTCCTTTTTATCGTCGTCGCCGTCGTCATTGTCATCGTCGGCTGCGCGCGCTTCGTCGTCGCCGTCATCTTCGTCTTCGGCCCGCGCTTCGTCGTCATCTTCAGCGCGTGCCTTCTTCCCGCGCTTCGATCTGCGGCCCTTGCGGCTGTCCTTATCGTTGTCGTTGTTGTCGTCCTTGCCGTCTTCGTCGTTATCTTCGGCGCGGGCGTCATCGTCCTTCTGGTCTTCGTCTTCGTCGTCTTCAGCACGGGCGGCGGCGAACGGTCGCGCAAGCGGCCCCAGCAGATGCGCGAAGCGCGTGGCAGTGAAATTCAGGCCCATGATGGTCCCCTTACTGTGCGAGAGATTCAAGCAGTGACGCGAACGCTTCGTCGGGTGCCTGCACGGCATCCGCGAGACCCATGGCGACACCCTGCGCGCCCGCGAACGTGGCGGCCTGCATCGCGCGCACCACATCGACGGACAGCCCGCGATTGCGCGCGACCGTTGCGGCGAACAGTTCGCCCGTCGCGTCGATATCCGCCTGGGCGCGCTCGCGCGCTTCGGGCGAGAGCGGCAACTCCGGATAGCCGTCGAGCTTGCGCTCGCCCCACGTGATGAACGTCACCGCGAGGCCAGCGCTGTCGAGCGCGCGCGACCAGTCAACGTGCATCCATACGACACCGATCGAGCCCGTGCCGCCCGTGCGTGGCACCGTGATCCGGTCGGCCGCGCTCGCGATCGCGTAGGCCGCGCTATAGGCGTTCTCGCTCAGGATGGCCCACACGGGTTTGGTGCCGCGCGTGGCCTGGATGGTGTCGGCAAGATCAAACGCGCCCGAAACTTCCCCGCCTGACGAGTCGATATCAAGCACGATCGCGCGCACCGCGCTATCGGCGAGCGCAGTCAGAAAGTTCTGGCGGATGCCGTCATAGCCCGTCATGCCCGATTCAGGCTGCAATGTGCCGAGCCGGTGAACCAGCGTGCCGTAGACAGGTATTACGGCCACGCCCGCAAGCACGTCATAGCCCACGGGTGCAGCGTGCCGCGACATACCCCCATCTGACGCGAGAAGCATCGGGGCACCCGGCGCGTGTACGTCGCCGTCGAGCCCACGCACGCTCACAATGCCCAGGCGCTGCGCAAGCACGGCGAGCAGGATTTCCGCTTTGGCCGGGTGGATCGCGAGCGGCGTATTGAAGAGCCGTTGCGCGAGGAATGCGAAGCGCGGGGGCGTCGCGTTCACCGTATCGCCTCAAGAAGTTTCGCCACAGCGAGAAGTACGGGAGCGGCGGCGAGCAGAAACGCAATGAACCAGAGTGACCAGTAGCGCGAAGCGCGCAGTTCTTCGGCCATCATCTTTAACTCCCGCAGGAACGGCGTATACTTTCCGACATGTTTCATCGTCTGCCTGGACCCAGATGGTGGAAACAGAAAGCCCCGGACTGTCGTGAGCAGCCGGGGCTTTCGCCTTTATTGCGGCTGGGGGCGTGGCGGCGTGCGCGCTGCAATCTCCGCCTGCGCCAGTCCCGCCCATTGCGGCAGCGGCAGGTCGCGATCCCTGAACGCCTGCACTTCGCGGGCGCGCTGGTCGAGCATGTCCTCCCAGTCTTCGCCCGTGTTTTCCGCGCACTCCATTTCGAGCGTGGACAGGCCCGCATCCATGCCAAGCACCGCGCCCTGTTTTTCCGCGACCGGATCAATCCAGCCACGGCCGGGGCCGATCCACGTACAGCGCGAATACGCGCCGCGTGCCTCGATGAACGCGGGTGCGTGATCGGGCAACGGCAGATCGTCCACGTCGAGCGCTTCTTCCACGAAGGCGGCGCGCACCGGATACGCAAAGCCGTTCGCAAAGTCGGTGCGGCGACGGTTCAGCGTCTTCCATGCTTCGAGCAGACCGGCGCGCGCGCTGGAGTAATTCACGTCCGACCAGTCCTGCGAAAGCTGCTGCGCGCTCACGCCGAGGCACGCGGCGACGTTGCGCAGCGCTGCGCCTTCGAAATCACGAAAATTCGAGGTTGGCCGGACCGCGCTAACCGTGCTGATCTTCTCGCCGGTAAAGAGCGCGGGAATACGCACACCGCCAAGCAGGAGCCGCCGCTGGTCGTGAAAGTCGGCGCGAAGCTTCTGGTAGCCCCTGAGTTCCACGCAGTCGCCCAGCGCGTCTTCCACGAATGACGGATCGAACGGCGACTCGATATAGGCCGAAAAGATCGCGTTGACAATGGCGCTTTCCAGTTCGGTCGCGTCATATCTGATGAGCATTTTCAGCCGGTCAAGCACGGGCGTAAAAATGCCGGCGCCGCCGCGATGCTGGTCCGCGCGGTCGTGCTCGAAGTCGTGCACGATAACGGGGCGGCCCCAGGAGGTCTCACGCTGCACGCGTTGCCACTCCATCACCTTTGGCCCCTCAAACCATGAGGACTGGTGCGCCTCGCGAATCCAGTAGGACACGGCCGCGCCGCGCGCGTCGATTTCCACGCCACCGCGCATGGTCTGCTGGTCGAACATCATGTAGGGATTGGAGAGCCGGTCAGGGTCGATCAGTTGCACGGCGGTGGCATACTGCGCGCGGCCAGGTTCCACGCGATCGGGGAGCCAGTGCAGCATGGCGAGCGCGTCACCGTCCACAAGCTTGTGGCGGAAGGCAAGGCGGAAAATCTGCGGGATCGTCAGATTGCGCTGCACGTCGCAATAGCGCGCCACGTCATTCGCCCATGCCCGCCAGCGCGCATCGAGCGCGCGGCCGAATTCATCGGCCCATTCGCTATCAAAAGCCTTGTTACCACTCAGGTACGCAAGCGCGCGGAAATCCGGTTTCGATACCGGACGGAAATTTGCGCCAATCGCGTTATCGAGAATCCGTGTAACGCCGCCCGATGCCCACCCGTCGTTGCGGACCAGATCGCGCACGCGCGATACGATGCGATCGCGGTACGGGTTAAGCTCGATGTCCGGCGAGCCGAGCCAGGGTGTCCAGAGCGCCAGATCAGGGCTGGTCGCGTCCGCCGCGTCATAGGGCACGCTACCCGCGAGCATGGACACGACACGCGAGCGCGGCGGGAACGGCCGCCCGTCCGGATCGAGGATTTCAACGCCTGGCATGGCCGTCACAGATCGCGCTGCCAGTCGTGCGAAAATGCGGTTTTCCCCGGCAGGTCAACCCGTCAACGACTGAGGCTCTTATGGATCAGGGCAAGGAATTTGTGCAGGTTTTCGAGCTGGTCATCGCTCACTTTCAGGCGATGGATACCGCCTATATCCACCTCGTGAAGCACCTTGCTGCGCGAAAGCTGCTGGATGAGAACGAATTTGCGAAGTCCCTTGAAAGCGCGGCAACGCTTATCCCCGCTGGCGTTTCGAACGCGCCTGAAATTGCGAAGGTTTTATGTCTCGTTGCCCGGGGGATTTCCACCGGGGACGCGTCCTCTGCGGATGCGACGCTGACGCCATAGTGCGCCGCATCTCCGCCTGCATGGCGTTGTACCAGTGGGCAGGCAGTACCGTTGGTGCGACCGGTAAGGACCGGGAGCGCGTCGCGGCGGGCGACCCTGTTATCCACACCAGGATATTCCGGAACAATGATTTCACTTCGGCTTCCTTCGGGTAAAAGCCGATGCTATCTAACGATAGATCAGCCGGATCGGTGCGCGCCCCCTGCAGACAATCCCCAGCTGTTGCTGCAATTGCCGGATCAGGGCCGCGAGGGTCGCGGGGTTCGCTGCGGTATAAGTGACGCTGCGCGTGCCGTCGCCCTGCGTGTAGCTGAATGACACGCCCTGGCCGCCCGCCAGGAGCTTCACATAGGCCGCCTGCGCCGCCGCGAGCGCGGCCTGCAGTTGCGCGGCAGTCATGCCCGCAAAGATGGATTGCGACGGGTCGTAGCAGTCGCAACTGCGGACATAGGGCGTATCCATGGTCAGGCAAGCTGCGAAAGCAGCGCGCGCGATCCGCGAGACTCGCCAGACTCAGCGGCGATGTCCGTATCCGCATCACCATAGGGCGCGGCGGCGCGCTGCGTGAAGACGTTCAGGCGCAAACCGAAATGCTGAAGTGCGGCCAGGGCGGCAAATGCATAAACGCGACAATCAAGCGCCTCATTGGCACGGCCGGGCGGCAGTTCCCACACGTAAAAGCGGTGCCCCGCGACTTCGCGAACAGCGATGCGCTCAGCAACCAGTTGTGCGTAATAGTTGCGGTCGCGGTCGGCTGGAAAGTGCATGTAACCCGGTCCCGGCGCATCGAGCGCGAGCCGCGCGCGTATCGAATCCTTGGCGGCATTGACGCCGAGTATCACGGGCCGGTAGGTCGCTTTTGTGCGGCGCGTCGGCTTTTTATTGGGCCATACGGGCGAACGTTGCCCCGCGCGCGCTGCTTCGCCCTTGATTGCGTACACGCGGCGGCCAACGCGTTCCTTGCAGAACTGATAGACCGCCTGCGTATGGTGTCCGCCCGAATCAATGCACGCGGCCATGATGGAGAACGGACGGCCGTCTTCGCGGCGGTATGTCCGCAACAAGGCCGCGTCCACTTCGCGCCAGAGGTCAACCGAATTCGGATCGCCTTCGATAATCTCGTAAGCAATGCTCCACGATTCCTCGTCAATGCCCCAGCCGACAATTTCCAGTTCAACGCGGTCGTCCTGAATGTCAATTCCCGCAGTCAGAACGCCGACGCCTGCGGGAATTTCGCCCGCCCAGTGTTCCGCTCGCGCGGCCAGTACTTCAACCTTGACTTCCTTGCCTGCACGAAGGCGGTACGGTGCGCCAAGTTGTGTGTTCCACCAGACCTGTTTTAAAACTTCGTCGCGATACGAGGCCAGCCATTTCGCCGCAATTTCGGCGGGCCGGTCTTTTGCCCACGGGCTGTAGAGCTTTGAAGCCGTAAAGCCTGCATGCCGGTTATCGACGGGCCACGCGCCGCACTTCGGGCATTTCAGGCGATAGACGGCGTGCAGTTCACCGCTCCACCAGTCCCATATACCATTTACGGCGATATCCGGGGCGGCGTCAGTTTCGAGCGCGTGCCATGCCCGCGCGTAATCTTCGAGCGGTTCATGATGCACGCCGCAACAGTCAAAAGCCCTGGTTTGATGCCAGCGTATTGTCTGCAATGCGCGCAGCCGTTGCGCTTCGCTCCATTGTGCGCCGCATGCTTCGCAAAAAATTCTGGCGGTTCGTGGTAGGTGTCGGGTTTCGTCTGCGGCATCACGCGACCATCGAACGTCTTTAAAAAATTCCAGAAACGTTCGGTGTCCGCAATGCGGGCACACAACGGATGCGCGGCGCTGGTCTGATTCCTCGAAAGACGCGGCAATGCGGCTTTGCCCTTCGATGGTTGGCGAACAGGCGCGGATGCTTAACGAGTTCGCATAGGTCGCGAGTCTTTCTTCCGCCAGTGAAATAGGGTCGCCTTCGCGGGTTACGATATATTTATCGCATTCATCGAACAGCACGATTTTTACCGGCCGCCGTGCGAGGTTATCAGGTGAGCCCGCACCCGCAATTGCCAGAAATCCGCCTTCAAAAGGTTTAAAGGAGATTTTCTCGTCAGCGCTGCGCATTTTTCTCGTGCCAATCAGGTCACGCAAAACCGGCGTTACGCGAATCATCGGGCTAACACGTTCCCTGCTGAATTCTTCTGCGCTTTCGCCTTTGGGTTGCAGAATCAGAATCGGGCACGGGTTTAAATGCGCGTGATACCCAATAACATTTAAAAGCAGTTCCGTTTTAAGTAGCTGCGTGGCAACCATAACTGTTATGGTATGCACGCCCAATTCCGTTATTGCAGCCATCGGCCCGCGTGCGATTTCTACGGTTGCTGTATTCCATTTGCCCGCCGTGCTACCGGCTTCGCGCGCGAGGTAGCGGTAGCGATCGGCCCACTGTGCAACCGAAATGCTCGGCGGCGGTGTCAATGCGCGACGGGTGACCCGTCGAAGCGCTTCAACCTTCCCCGCGTTCGAAGGTGTACTGGGGTTCGCCAAGGCCTGCCAGCTGCGTCTGCACGTGCGCCGCGAGCACCGAGCCCAGCCGGTCCACGTCTTCGTAATCGAGGTCGGCGGCGATCAGTGGTGCGACGCGCGCGGGCCAGTTAAGCCACGCATCGCGCACGCCCCGGAACAGGTCGAATACGGTCTGCTCGGCCGCAGCAAGGTCGATCACGGCACCGGCCTTGATCGAGTATTCGAGCTGGCGCAGCAAGGCCAGATAGTTTTCCTTGATGCGCAGGGCGTCGGAGTAGGACGCGCCCTTTAGCACGCGCTCAGTGACGGCGGCGGCCTGCTGTTCGAACAGGCGCAGCGCTTCATCGACACTCGCGGCAGTTTCCTCACCGGTCGCGTTGTCCTGGGACAATTGCGGCGTGTCTTTGCTCTGCGTGCGTCGGTTCGCGCGTCGCCATGTTTTGGCAAGCTGCGAAGCGTCGAGCCTGTCGTCTTTCCCGCGTGTGAGCGTGCCCCGTTCGATTGCGCGGCGTACCTGCTTCACGTCGCAACCGGCCCGACGCGCGAATTCCATTGCGCTAATCCGCTCGCCCATTCAAGTGTCCCAGGACAATTTTTTTCGACCGCAGCTAGGCGAATATCGCGGGTCTTCGCGTCCGCATGCCCGTTTCCTGCGCGGAAGTACCTTTTGCGCCAAGGGCCGGGGCGAGCCTTCCCGCGCGTGGCGGGAGGGGCCAGCGGGCCGCGTCACCTGCCCGCAAGCCACGCGATTTCGTGCGCCAGAATCGCCGGATACTTTCCGGCAATGAGATTCGCGAGCGCCTTCTGTACGGTGTCGTTCAGCAGCGCATCCGGTATCGACGGGCCGTACAGTTCACGGATCGGCAGACCGGACATGTACGTGCGGCCGTCTTTCGTCACTTTCCGGTGTCCCCTGCCGGTGCGCTCGAATACGCCTCTGTGTCCGTTCGGCATCGTGGCGATGAACGCATGGCGTAGCGTTTTGCGGCCGTTCTTCACACGCACCGTTACGCCGTTCTTCGTCTGCGTCGCACCGTAGTTGATCAGCGCGACGGGTCGCCCGGTTGCCCTGAGCGTCACCGCGAGCCGTGAGGGTGTCGCGCGTTCGATCGTAAAGGAGCGTTTGATGGCGCTCGCCTTCAGGTTGTAGCCGGATGCGCGCACCATGCGGGCACCACCCGTGCGCGCCTGCGCAGCGGTCCTGTTGAGTGCGCGCACGATCGCGCGGATGTCGTCTTTCGGGTTCGGGTTCGGGCTCGCGCCTGCGGTAATTTCGCGCGTGGTTGCGCGTACTGAAAGCCCTGCCATGTCCCAATCAACGCGATGCGCATGAAGTGACTGGATATTGACAATATTTGACGCTGCGATACGGCCCGCAGGAATTCTGTCGTGTAGATTCGGACACGCCGCTGTTTTTTACAGCGGTTCAGGCCTGAGCGCCTGTTTCCCAACGAGACTACGGACCATGCCAGACAACACAGAGACCGCACTGATACTACGCATGCCCGATGCCTGGTAACGGATCGCTGGCGATCGCGGCCAACCCTGCCGGGTGCCCGATGCGTCTGCCGGTCACGCTTGCGCGGCTTGCCGTGCCCGCAGGGTGTCCGCTTGAGGCCGTACCGGTTGTGCGCCCGTGGTGTGTCCAGCGGCAACGTGGGCAATGTCCGCTTACGCCGCCTGTTGCGCCTTCTGACTGACCGGACGCGCGTCGTCGTTCCCGTCTGCGACGATGCCCGCCTCGCGTAACAGGGTGTCTATGCGCCCGCTCGCGGTATCGAACCGGCCCGGTACATGCCGGTTGCCGACCAGTTCCGCCTCGATGATGCCGGTGTGAGCGGCGACCGTATGGCGGTCCACGCCGCAGCGCTGCGCGAGGCTCACCGTTGTCTCTTTCGTGCGCGTCAGGGCGTTGGCCACGATCGCCGCGCGCAACCGGTCATTGGGACCGTGCCCGGCGAGTAGCGGCGCAACGTGCGCGAGCGTAACGCGCATGGCACCGGCCCATTCGGGATTGGGATAACTGCCCGAACAGCAGCGCGAGCCGCACGAACATTTGAGCGCATGCGGCGCATAGGCCAGTACAAGCAGCGCGCGCGGCAGCGGCGCGAGCCGTTCGAGCTGGCGACGGATGCGCGCGGCCTGCACGGTCGCATCCGTACCGGTCAGCGTGGAAGCGGACGGCACGCCCTGATGCAACACGGCCAGCGAAGACAGGCCGCCGCGTTCGACGGCATGGCGTAACGCGTCGCGCAGGGCGGCGGCGGGACTGGAATAGAGGCAGCGCACGGGAACGGAACAACCGGGGCCGGACATGAAAAAACCCGCTCGCGCGGGTTCTGGTTCGGGACAGATTTCGAGCATCCCGATAGAGGCCCATATTAGCCAGAATCTGGCGAAAGTCAATTTCTGATAAATCGGGCCGGTACGGATCGACCCAGGCCACCGATTCTAACGAAGGACTGGCAGCCGGATCGGATGATGCGATGGGCGCTGACGGGCCAGCAGGCAATCCCGACCTGCCCGCCACCACGTCCGGTTCATATCTCGATATACGACACCGACTGTGACGCCACGAGTGTCGGTGCTGGCGAACATTGACATTCACACAGATCATCACTCAGCGCGACCTCCCGGCCATCCGGTCCCGTGCCGGAAATCCGGGGACCTGCACACACAATCCTGCCAGTTGTCCCGCACGCAGGACACCACACCGGATCGTGCTCGTAGGCCTGTCCGCGCTCACCGATCGGATCGGCACCGTCGCCGCCTTTCACGATGCCGCCTGCCGTTGTCGTGTCGCCCTTTACAATGTCGTAGCGTCGCATGCCACCTCCCTTTACACCGCGCCCGGCCGCAGCCGCAAACTGTTCAGAAACGTATCCCAAGCCTGCAACGCCCCTGCCTCATCGACTGGAGCGGTTCGCTCTTCAGCCGGCATATCACGGCCACTGACGTCCCCAAGGATCATCTGAATCGACGTATGCGGCTTTGCCAGCGTGCTCGGGTCACCCGGCGCAAGTAGAGAGAAGCGGTATTCGGTAACGCCCCCGTCTCTAACTTCGAACAGCACCTCTTCGGCATCCATGCCCGCGATCTTGCGATGACCCTGGCGCAAAATACGGTAGGGCGCATCGATTGCATCCAGTTTCGCTCGCAAATCAGGCAGGGTCTTAAGAAGGGATGCCGCAGGATCGCGATCCTGACTGACCGAATCGCGCATCTGGATCAACAGCAGTGCAGGGCGATGTTCCGGCATCAGAGCAAATGACTGGCTTACTTCCTCCGGGTAGGTCGACGAACCCGTCACGATCCCGCCGTCGAAGCAGAATCCTGACTCCACCGGCACCGACCAGTTGTCGCGCGCTTTTATTCGATGGTAAAGGTTATTGTAAAAATCATCGACCTTGTTTAATCCTGTTGATCCAAATCCGCCAACCGTATGGAATACCATACCGTTTTCGTAAATGAAGCCCTCTGAGTCAAATGGAAGCGAAACTCCTTCCGTTGCGGAATCCTGATAAACGAAGACTCGCGAGTCTTTGATGGGAGAAAGTGCTTTTTCAAGCCAGAAATGGCTCGTTTCCCTATTTCTATTTCCCGGATCTATGCGTTTCCTGGTGCGTAATTCCTTCTCCCGAGCTTCGACCTTAGCTTGATAGGTCGCAACCGGGACGTTGTACTGGGTTTCGAGCTTCTCCCCTCGAAACTCATACCGCTGGTTCGAGATTTCGCTCGCGGCAGGACGGTCAAATACAAAGCGACCAATGCACCACGGCCGCGTTTTGGACAGCAAAGGACTAGTCATGGTCGGTTCCCCGGAAAAAGCTGCTGAGCAGGCATCGAGGCCTGCCACGAGCAGCAGAGTTTTGGCAATACGTTTCAGCATTTGGGTTCCGGTGCGTCCTGCGCAATGTTCACGATACTGTAAAGCAACGCCCAGCGCGTCCACGGATGCTCATAGCTGAACTGGTGCGGGTATCCGCCCTGTTCGAATGCCATCTGCACGCCCTGCGCAGGACCACCATCCGCGCCCGGTTTGAGCCCGCGCGCCTGCGCGCGTGCCGACCACACGGGTACGGTGCCGTCGCCGGGAATGATGCCATTCCGGCTTCCTTCCAGTGTCCTGAGCGTCCCGCCCGGGCCACCTGGCAGGGAAGCCGATTTCTGAACCTCAAAATCGACGGTCAGCTTGCGCGATTCCAGATACACCCGCAACTCTCCCTTGTGCGAGTCATACAGCGGTCTGGCTGCAAGCAGTTCTTCTTCCGTCACGCCTGCCGGCAGATTTCCGGTCCATACGACCGTGCCCCACGTCAGCAGCTTATCCAGCGGCTCACCTTTCTCGATGGTAGGCTTGCTGTCAGTTTTTGCCGATGCGCCGCCCTGCATTTTCGGATCGAGGACACCGCCGCAGTAAGCGGCATAGGTGTTTTTATGGTAAGCATTTATTATATTGTTCTGCTTTCCAACAACGTCTTTCAAAACATCGCGGAAGTTTTCTGGAACGGTTTTATTTCTTCCAATCTCATCCAGTCTCTTTTTTACGATTCCAGCGGGATCAAGCATCGATGCGTCGGGAACAAGGCCGTACCATTTTGGGTTCGTATAAATCTCTGCGTACGCATTGCCATTCTTCGGCAACCGCATGACCGGCTCGCCGTTGATGCGAGCAAAGATCCACCACGGCTTACCGTCGTTGTAATCCGGCATCGGCAACAGTTCGAGTGGCCCGGGCGCGTTCGCCGTCACCGCGACGAACTCGTTTTCATCGCGGCCCATCAGTGCGCCATTTTTATAGCCGTCCCCGATCAGGAACGTGGTAGGGCCCTCGCTCCCGGCCCCTGCGCGGAATCGCTTCGCGGCCAGCGGCGCGCCGGTCGCAGGTTGTACGCCATGAAACACCCCGTGGATCAGATCCTCCGCGCCGTGCATCGCGATGGCCATGCGAGCCACCAGGCCGCCCATCGAGTGCGTGACGACGATGGCCTTGCCACTATGATTCTCGGCGATGATCTCCCTGATTCCCATCAGGTGAGTTTTTTTCCTGGATTTCGGATTGAAATAATCGGTACTTTCTATCACCTGCCTGGCCGAATCAGCGTTTGATTGAAGCCAGTTGTATCCAATCGCATATACCCGATAACGAAATTTGAGAAAATGATTGAACTCCGCTGAATCCGGAGCAATCGGCGCCCCCTTGCCAAAGCCGCCATATTGTTTCGGATCGGTCCCGAGGACCGGGTGAAGCGCCCACGTCTCACCGGTTGGATCAGGATTGATCCACGGCCCCTGTAGCTTTCCGAAAAACTTTGGTGAGTTAAGCGTCTGCTCAAGCCATAAAAGGAACGGGTGGTAGCTCCATCGATGTACGGACCCCCAGCCCCTTCGCCGCGCTTCATCTTCACTGATTGTCTTTCCGTCACCGGCATTGATGGGGCCGAGTGTAGTGACTTTCGCTTCCAGCGGATTGAATTTCGTCTGACGCTCGGCCGCATTCTTGTGGTAGGCACCATATAACCAGGCTCCCGCTGCAGCCTTTGAATCACCGGGAGCCGCATTCGGCGGGAAAAACATCTCATCCCCGGTTTTCTCGTTGACCAATAGCGTACCCATTACGCCGGGAATAAAAATCACCGGAATGATCGGCCGCACGTCGCACAAAAGTTCCTTTCTTCGTGTGTCGCTGGCTGGCGTCAGGGTGAAACTTCCGAAAGACGAACCGTCTGGTGCAGTGCGCCCCATGACCTGCACCACGTCCTGATCGAAGTCGTTATTGAACGGCGAAACTACGTTTGGATTACCTGTCGGATTAGTGCCCATAGCATTCGCAAAATAAGTTTGTATCTGTCAGACGAAGTTATTCCGCAGCACTACCAGCGTCCGGCGTTCGCCGCAGCGCATGCAGCATCAGCGATTCAACGTCATCGCTCTTCTGTTCGGTCACATGTCCCGACTCGTTAGTCGTCCCGGTCAAACGCGTTCCATCGCCTCGCACCAGTTCGTAGGGGTGATTCTTCAACGGCTCGCCCGTGATCTGGTCGTGCAACGTGTAGGGATCATTGAATATCGCCTTCGGCAGGCTGTTCATGTGCTGGGCAACCGAACCCGGCCCCTGGCGGCTGAACGATGCCGCCCTGACGGTGCGCGGGCCTTGCGTGCCGTCCTCGATTCCGGCCGCCGACCATCGGGTGTAGGAACCGCCCGCCCTGATCCAGATTTCGTCGGCATCGAGGATGATTCGTTTGGCCTTCGTGGTAGCGTCTTTTGCCGCGTTGAAGTTTACGTTGCCGGTGAGTGCCGTTATATCGATTGGCCCTTTTGCCGTGCGGATTAATATGCCGAGCTTCTGCGCGAACAGACTGATTTTTTCCGCTGCCGCCGCGATCAGCGACTTGCCGGTCGCAACATGCGTGTTGCCGTTGCTGACGATATTGGCCTCACCATCCGCAACGATATGTGCCGAGCGATCCGCAACCATTGCGACGTCTCTGGGTGTCGAGACAAGAATGTTCGGCTGGGCAAATCCATTGGCATTACCCGTGCCGCCGCCCGCCGTCACACCGCCTGCGCTTGCCCCCGATACCGGGTGCAGGATCTCCGTGGACAGGCCCTTGAGCGCGTTCTGTCCTGCCCGCAGCGATCCGGCCTGCGCCGTCGTGCTCGCACTCGACAGCGACTCGACCAGCATCCCTGCCTGCTGCAACTGCGAGTGCGCCTCGTCTACGCCCATCTGCTCGTCATCGTGGGCTTTAGGGTGCGTGCTGATCGACAGCCCCTTGCTGGCACGCACCGCGCCGAACTCGTCGGCGTGCAGTGTGAAACCTGCACCCAGATACCGGCCGCGCCTGTTGCCGTCCTGCCGGATCAGATAACCCTGTGCGAACGATGCGTAGCTTTTCCCGGTGTAGCTGACGATGCGCGTGCCGCCCTGATGCGTTGCGTCGTCATGCACGAAGGCGTTGTATGCGCCGGTACTGCCGAAGCCGCGAGACCGGAACCCCGACAGCAGGACGTTCGTATGCCATGGGGACGGGGTTGTGCCGCCATTGACACGCCCCAGGATGAATGGTCTGTCGCAGTCGTTATTCCAGTAACCGATGACGACCCATTCGCCCGCCCTTGGGACGTGAACCGATCCATAACCGTTGCCGGTATCGGACTGGATCGCCGACAGCAGCGGCGACGAATTGAACGCGCCGGGGGGATTTTTATGGTCCCATGCGAAATGCACCCGGACCTGATTGCGCTCGTTCGACCACGCCTCGAAGCCCTTCTGGGTCACGACAAGCGCGTGTTCATTCGACATCACCGGCTTCACGTGATCGAATGGACTGCGGTAATCGACGCGGGCGTCCTGGGCTTCGACCTCGATGACGTAAAAACCCGCCGTCCCGTCTGCTGCCTGGCCCGGTGTCCTGAAGCGCGCGCCACGCACGGCCTGCTGTTGCGCCAGCGTCGCGCGCAGACTGAGCGGAAATTCGGCCGTCTGCCTGCCAACCGGTACGTTGTTCTCGATGAACCAGCGCGTTTCGACTACGAGAAATTCCCGTTTTGTTGCATCGCTGTCCTGATGCCGTGGATGGTTGTTCAGGATGAAGCGCGAACCTGCATCGAGCCAGCGCAGGCCGCCCACTCCAAAATACCGCCGGGCCTGCGCTTCCCACACCTGGACGCGACGACGCGCACGTGCGTCACCGCTATCCGGGTCGGGATAGCCATAAGCCGTCGATTCGTACACCGTCATCGGCGCACTTGGGATACTGCGCTCGTCCCCCGGTCGCCGCTCCTGCACCTCATACGTGACAGACTGGAGGAGACTGCTGGCTTCGAAGCTGGACGCAGGGCGCTTGTAGTCGAATGCGTGCGACATGTACCGCAGACTCTGCATCGTCTGCATGGCCGCCCACTGCGTGAATCCATCGACCTCATGGTCGCTGTTGCCGCGATAGAACCCGGCAGGCTGCGCCTGCGGCAAGGACGACACCCGGTCCAGAATTACCAGCGTTGTTTTCGGCGTTTCGTCACCGCTGGCTGTCTCGTGAACCCAGTAGAAATACCAGCCTTCATCTTCGAGCAGGCGGTGAACAAAATGGAGGTCCGATTCGCTCTGACGGCACCACGACCGTCTGGCCGGTTCGCGTGACAGGTCGAAACGGAATGTTCCCTGCAGTTGCGGATACCGGTTGAACACGTCGGTGACTATTTCGCGCGCATCCTGTTCGAGCCATCCTTCCTCGTTGTGCGTGTTGCCGAGAAAGACCAGGGCGGACGAGAATCCGATCTGGTACGTAGACAGCCCACCATCCCCGCCGAGATAGCCGACCTGATGCACGAAACCGTGGACCGGGCGGTAGGCCGGACCGGCATCCGGCGTGCCCGGTTGCTGGATCCAGAGCGTGACAGGCTGGTGCATCAGCGACAGCAGCGTGGTGTCGTCACGCAACGACGCGACATCGATGGTCCAGGAATAGTCGCGCCCGATTCTGGCTGATCCGCGTGCCCGTAGTGGGATCAACGCATTGCTGCCGAGCGGCGTGTCCAGCATCAGCAGGCGCTCGTGCTGCATGATGCCCCGGTGGATCGCGTCGAACATATCCGTATATTTCAGACGTTCGGGTCCGGTCGGGCTGAGTCCCATCTTTCGTTATCCTTTTCTCTCAGGTTCAGGCGTCGGGCAGGTAAGGCGAACGGCACACGCCAGTCACGACGCGAGTCGCGCGTGCAGTTCTTTTAGTGAAAATTGAAGAAGCCAAGCGCGATCAACTCGTACAGGGCGACGTACAGGGCCAACACCACGAACCCGACCTGGAGCCAGAAAGCAGGTCCGCCGCGATCCGGCAATCTCCATGGCCGGTAGATCCACGCATATAGCGCGAGCACGGTAACGCCTGTACCTGCGAGCCCGCCGGATGCCAGGCTCAACGTGTTGATCGTCGCAGTGGCTATGTACCCATAGCTACTGGACACCACAAGTACCATCAGCGCCAGAACAAGCACGGCGCCCAGTAACGCGAACCCTGAGAGCATGAGTAGCCAGAAGCCTGGCCTGGCGTTAGCTGGCGGCGCAACGGGAACACACGGTGTTGCATCGGCTGGAGAGCGGGTCGGATCGGGCTGGATGTCGGACATGTGAATGATGTTGAACGGGCTTCAGGCGGGGAATAGCGTATGCAACTGGTGCCAGCTATTTTCTCATCGCACGAGGGTTCGACAGTGATGCGCGCGGTGCGAAATCGCATCATGTCTTGCGCGAAATCAATGATTCAGGAGAGCGAAGGTCATGCACTAGGGACCTGGCAAGCGCAAGGTTATTGAGCGGTACTGCCCGCATGCCGTGGCGTGCGGGTGCTCTGCACGAGGCAAATCAGGTCATTTTCCCCGATACTGACGTGCCATACCGCGCAGAAGCTTGGGCCAGGATATTTCCCATATCGCCGCTCACGGGAGCTGGTCATAATCAGTTCCGGGCGCGCAAGCCTCTCTCCTTTGGGTCGCGCCCGTGCTTCATAGCTAGGATCCCTCTTGGGACTCGCACCCTGACCGGCGCGAGTCCTTTTTTTCGGTATTCGCATCTTTTCCTGCCCTTTACGGCCGGGTAACCCGCAGGCATACAAGACCTTGATGGAAAACCTGCGGGTCGTCGTGGGGACGGAGGTAAATTGCCCGGCCACCCCGTTACCCTTCAGAACAGCCCAGCCGTCGCTGTGCCGATGGGAGAGACCACGGGAGCCTCTGGTTTCAGGCGGTGGGCGGATCAGACGAGTGATCCGTGCGCAGGTTTTTCAGCGAGGCGACGATCTCCGACACGTCGCCACGCGCGGTCCACACGATCCACAGCACGATCAGATTGACCACCACATGCGTGGGTTCAACCGGCGTGTTGTACCAGCCGGCCCACACGCGCAGCGCGAGCACGCCGTAGGCGCACACGAGCGCAAAGCGCGCGAGCCGCGCGCGGAAGGTGGCGACCACGTGCCCACGCGGATGGGCGAGCAGCAGCACCGCAAAGATCGTGGTGGCGAGCAGCCCGTTGAGCATCAGCAGCCAGAAATCGGCAACGCCCTTCGCGCCGAAGGTATGAACCAGCGAGGCCATCATGACCGGTCTCCTCCAATGAAGCGCTGCACGAGCTGGGTGAGCAGCGCGGGCACTGAGTTTTCCGACCAGTCGAGCAGCACGACTGCGGCGGTCACGACGCCCGCCGCCGAGACAAACGCGGCGGCCCATTCTGGCAGCCATGCAAGACGGGTGTGCAGTTCAGGCGTGAGCGCGTAGCCGCCCACCAGCGAGACCGCGAAGTAAAGCAGGCGCCGGAAGCGCGAAGGCTCGCGGCTGCGCATCACGAACACGAGTGCGCCACACAGCACGCCGCTCATCACCGTAAAATCCGGGTGCAGCGGCAGGCTGATCGCCAGCCCTGCACCTGCCAGCACCCCTGCGCTCGCCCGGGCCACCATCGATGCAGGTTCAGCCATTGTGGACTCCCATGACATCGATCAGGAACGCAAAACTGCGTTCTGGTTCCGGCCGCGTTTTCAGCAGGTCACGAATCATCCGTAAGACATCGGCGTGCAGCTTGCCGAGTATCTTCGCGACGATGCACGAATCCGCACGTGGTTCGCCTTCATGTACCACGAGCAGCGGATCGGGTAATGCAACAGGGTCGATCATGATGGCGACTCCTTTGCATGTTCGCGTATCCATTCGAGCGCGGCGCGGTGCGCTTCGACATAGGCGGGCGTCGGGTGTATGCTCGTCTCGAAGCCGTGGCGATAGGTGCGGCCGCTCCACGCCAGGCTTCATCACGCCGCATTATCGAAATTGCGCCGCGAGTTTTTCGGGCGGCCACGCTCATCAAAGTAGTTCTCGCCAATGAGCTTGCGCGTCTCTGCATCAAACGCTTTCCTGTGCTCCGCCTTGGTTTCTATCTCATTGCCGAGCGCCTGCGAAAACGCCGCGCGCTCTTCGAGCGTCATTTCCAGACGAAGTACATACTCATCCCCGTTTCCGGTCGGACAATAGGGTTCAAGTTCGAATGCACCTTGCTGATTGGCGCGCATTTCACGATTGAAGTTGCGCAGGCGGGCACGCGCATACTCCCGGCACATCATGCGCGACGCAAAGGCCGCAAGGTGTGGCGCGCGGTGCATCGGATCGAGCAGGTCAGCCACCTTGTCGCCGATCTCATCCTGCCTGACTACCGTTTCGTTGCGCTTGCGCATGTCGCTCAAGGTTTGGTCTACGAGCGCGATGATTTCCGCGTGCTCGGACTTCTTCAGATCATGATCTGGCTCACGCATTATATTTCTCCCCAATCGAACTCAGGATCGTACCAAGCTCCCTTGCATTCTCGATCGTATCGCTGCGCATGAATTCGTAGCCTTCATGTGCCGTCATTTCTTCGAGCATTGCATCGATATCGATCTTCACGATACGTTCAGTCACTTCATGCAGCCCCCAAAGCCATAACGCATCAGGATGCATCCGTTTCAGGGATTTCGTTGATTCGACTTCAACCGGTTCTTTCGTGGCCTGGTTTGCGCGATGCACGTTCAGCACACGCTGCGCGCTTAAAGGTTCGCTTTTGTCCGCCATCACGGCTTCGAAGGTTTCGTCAGGCACGGCGGCAAGTTGTTGCCATTGCGAAGACTGGTTTTTCGAGATGCCTAGCGCACGAAGTGTTTCAGGGTGCGGATCAGAATCAATGGTCACTTCCCTGGACCGTTGATATTCGGCGCTCTTTCGATCACCGCCTTTCGCCGGGGCCGGACGTTCGTTCAGCAACGCGCCTATGCGCTTTGCCGCCCTCACGCGGATTTCCTGCGCAGTCCGTTCCGCCTCGAAATTGTTGGCCTGGCGTGCATACACTTCGAGCGCCATGGCCTTATCGTGGATATCCTTCACCTCATCGACTGCGGCACATTCCGCAATGGCACGACACATCGCCTGATAACGCAGATCAACGAGCGCCGTTGCTTCGTCCGATATCGTCGGCATGGCTCAGTCTCCACAGAAACAGTCAACGAGCGGCGCTTCGTCCGTGTCTTCGAGCGCGAGCGGAATCTGGCGCGCGTAAAAAAGCGCCTCGCGTTTCAGGTCACGATACGGCGGCCGGTCGTTGCGGAACGTCGCGCCGTGTTCCGCGCTTTCCTGTCCGATCCACCAGTCAGCGCGCCACGGTTCGGCAACCAGAGCACGAACGATCTTGTGATGCGCCTTGAGAAAACAGCAGTCGCAGTTGCCCAGGTCGCCCATCGGATCGAGCTGGAGGTCGAACGGTTGCGCGCGCCAGAATGCGAGTACATCGGCTTTCGTGACGTTCGCTCGCACGAGCGGCAGCACCGGCACGCCGTTGGAGTTGTCGCGGGCGGGGTCCATCATGCGCGCCACGCGGCGAGGTTCATCGGCGCGTATGCCGATCACGCTGTCCCATTCTTCGAAGCCCTGTGCGCGCATGTAGGCGCTACTCGCGCGCATCTTCAGATTGATCGTGCAGAGCCGGGCCGCAGGATTCGGCAGCATGTTGGTGGCACGCGCCATCGCCGCGAACGGTTCGCCATGTCGCGCCGCCGTTTCAAACGTGACAAGCTGGTAAGTGCAGAAGCGCTGTGCGCGACCTTCAATAAAGCCCGTCCACTCGATCCATGCAACCGGCACGCTCCAGCGCCGTGCACATTCGTCCACGAACGCGAGCGTTTCTTCGCGTTCCTTGCCCGTGTTCTGGAATACCACGAAGCAGTCGCGCGGCAATCCGCAGTTGGCGCACAGGACCTGATGGAGCATGTACGCGCTAGTCCGCCCGCCGCTGAAACAGATCTGCGCCGGGCCGCTCACGACATACCGCGCGAGGTTTTCGGGCATGGCGTTACTTCTCGCGAAAGACTTCACTGAATACGAGCCGCAGATCGTCGCCCGTGCATGGGCGTCGCCCGTACCACGCTTCGGCCCGGCGCGCGCATTCGTCAGCGTGCACCGCCCACGGACTGCCACGGCGCAACGCCTCACGCCGCACCTGGTCGCCCAGGGTGACACCCAGCGGCGGCAATGCGCCGCCCACCGGAAATCCACTTTCGCGATTTTTCATCGCAAGCCTCCTGCTAGTCGAACAGCGACGGCTGGATCATCGCCATCAGCCGGTAACGCTCCGCCTCCATCGCTGGTTTTGTTGCCTTGCGTTCCAGCATCAGATGTGATCCGGTCGAGGCCCGTTCTTTCGATGCCCGCTCCCGCTCGTGCAGTGCGAACAGGTCATGCAGCAGCCCGCGCTGTTCGGTGCGCACGAAAGCGGCCATTTCGTTGAACGCAGCAATAAACGCTTCCTTGATGCGTGCCGCTTCGCTGCCCGTGAAGCCGAGCACCAGAAACATGAACCCGTCTTTCGTCATCTGCACCATGCGACGCAACTTGCCCTGTATGTCGATATATCCGGTCGGCGCAAAATTGCGTTGGCTGAATTCGGCTGAGCACTCCCGATTATCGTAAGTGCGCAGCACATCCGCGTGACGTTTATGAAAGTGCCTTGCGACGCGCAGCGTATCCGTGACCAGACGGTTGTCCGCGATGCTCACGAAATCGGCAAGTGGACCGGGTATCTCAATCATGGCTAACTCCTGTCGTGTTCCTCGCCGTGGGTGAATGAGGGATCAGGCGGCGTCGCGCCCGCGAGCGCTACACGCGCAAGACGCGCGATGGACTGGAGCGCGGTGGCCGGATTGCGTGTCGGCACTTCGGCGAGCGCGCGTATCAGGTCGAGCACTTCACGCGCCCTGGTGAGGTCGTGCAGCGCCCGCACGCGCAACCGGTCGGCGTGCATGATGCGAATCTCGCGCTGCTTCAGGTTCATGACGCGCTCGCGATCAGTGCAATGGCAGACGCGCCACCCAGGGTGTATGATTGTCTTCGGAAACACCCTTCGGGGCCGTGGCGTCTGTCATGGCCTTTTTCTTTTTCGGCAACTCCCCGAAAATCGCCACGGTCACGAAGTCCCGCATGTGCGCAAGCATCGCGGACTGGTACGTGATGTCCTTTTTCATGCTGAAACCCTCCTGACCGGGATGTTGCTGATGTCGCGTCCGAGTTGCGCGAGCATGTCGCGCTCTTCGTCGCTAAAGTCTGCCTGGGCGTGGATTGCCGTGCGCAGCAGGCGCGCATAGGTGCAGAGCATCGACACACCATACGCGCTGAGTTGCGCCAGTTCGCGGCGCATCGCATCGGCCTTTTTCCCGTTCTTTGAGCGTCTGGCTGGGCGCGGATGATGCACTTCCGGCCGGTCTTTCTGCGCGGCCATGGTGGCTGCCTGCGGTAGGGTGATTTCGCCGTGCGCAACCTTCTTCGCCAGTTCCGGGTCCGCTTTTGCCACCTTGTCGGCCATTTTCTGAGTGCGAATTGATCCGCCGGATTTCGCCGCACGATCAGCAACAGTTTCAAGAGGTGCAACGTTGCACCTCTTGATCGTGTGCCTGTTTGCGCCTTGTAGCTGGGCTTTCGCCCAGTCCTGAGCGCTCGCCACGATGGCGGCCTGCTGGCCCGGCGTCAGGTGGCGGCGGTGCAGGTTTTCAGACAAGACGAAAGCGAGCGGATCGCCGTCGCCAAACGGCACCGTAGCCGGTTCAAGGCCCGCCTCGATGCAGGCGCGGTAGCGGTTGCCGCCGTCCAGGATCATGCCGTCGAACAGCACGATGGGCTGGCGCAATCCGTGCGCCGCTATGTCCGCGCGTAGTACGTCAAAATCGGTTTGCGCAAGCCGGGGAAACAGCGCGCACAGCGGATGAAGTTCTAACGGTTTCATTGCGTACCTCTCTGGCGTCGGAAAAGACGGGCACGTGTTGCGCCGGATCTGTCGGGCGGGTTTCATGGGTCGCCACCTGCCGCAAGGCGCGGCGCGTCGGCGCGGTCATCGTTCGCAGCGTGCCCGTCGAGCAGCACCGCCCACGCCTGCACCACACAGCGTGGCACCTGGCCGTTACCCAGTGCCTCGATGCGCTTCGCGCGGTGCGGCACCTTCATTTGTGCCATGCGCGGCACGAATCCGGGCGCGCCGGGGGCCAGCGTCGCCGGGTCGATGCCGAACCATGGATCAGGCTCGCCAGCGGCGTGTGGGCCGTGCTGGCGCGCCCACGCGTCGAAATGCGCGGCACCGGGCGGCGCGAGGTCCGTCCATCCCACGGGCCAGCCCATGAGCCATTCCACCCACGCCGGATTGAGCGGCCCGCCGTCCGCATGGCAGCACAGTTGCGGCGTATGGCGTCGCAGGCGGCCCGGCGATGCGCCGGCCGCATCGGTTTTCATGGGCGTCGGCCACGTTCGCACGGCTGCAGGCAGACCATTGCGTGGATTTGCCGCGTAGAAATCGCCACGCTTTTTCGCATCGTTCGCGACCGGCGTGGGCCACAGCCTGACTTCAGCACTCAGCCCGGGATCGCCGCGGCCGTTATGTCTTCCGTCGCTGGCGTCAGCGGCAAGCGGAGTGCGCCAGTATCCAGATTCGTTCCCTGATATGCGGGGCGCCGCAACCGGCAGCGGATAGCACGCCCCAGCGCGCATCAAGCCCCATCGCGGCCAGATCTCCAAGCACGGTTCCGAGTCCGCGAACAGTGAGCATTGGGCTGTTTTCCACGAGCACGAACTGCGGTCGTACCTCGCGAACGATGCGCGCCATTTCGCGCCACAGTCCTGACTGTTCGCCACCGATTCCGGCACCGCGTCCGGCCGTGCTGATGTCCTGGCACGGAAAGCCGCCCGATACCACGTCAACACAGCCGCACCATGCGCGTCCGTCAAACTCACGCACGTCCTCAAATATCGGAAACGGTTCGAGCGTCCCGTCGTTCTGCCGTGCGATGAGTACAGATCGGGCGTAGGCGTCGAGTTCGACGGCGTACACGATGCGATGTCCACGCAGTTTTGCGCCGAGAATTCCGCCACCGGCACCGGCGAACAGCACGAGTTCGCGCAGGGTTCCGTCATCGCGCATGGTTCCTCCCGCTGACGCGCGAAGGCTTCGAGCATGGCCCGCGAAAAATACCAGGTCATAGGCCCCCCGCCGCAGGGAAGCCGGGCAACTGCACCTGTTGCGCCACCATCAGCTCAACAACGATTTCGGCACGCGGGTTCGTGCGGTTGATGCCGTGATAGATATGCCGTTCGCGCACGCAACGGTCATTGCGATATACGCCCGCCGTCGGTGATTGCAGCGATACCAGTAGACGCGCATTCACCTGCTGCCCCGCATCGCTTTGGGCTGCGTTCCGGCTTCGTGCTGCGCGTCAAGCGCGTCACGGAATGCAAGCAGCGCTTTCAGGCGGCCGGTTGCGAAGCAGGGATCGTCACCCGCCAGCCAGTCCAGATATCCGGCGACACCCTGCACGCATCCGTGACGTTCCCTGCGCATCGATGCAAATACCGCGGCGGGGTCGTGCTGCACGCGCCTCTCTGCCAGGCGTTCGGCATTCCGGAAGATCTGGCCGTGCAGATCGTGCGAGAAATCCTGCGCACGCAGTGAATGCCAGTCGGAATGTGCGATCCCTTCGCCGCGCAGGATCATGCGCAGCACCATCTGCTCGCCACGTGTGCGTGCATCGCTTTCAAACCGGATCATGCTGCACCCCAGCTTCAACAGGTTCGTCATCCTCACCAGGCACGCGTGAGGGGATCAGACCGGCAGCGCAGCCGATGATTGCGAGCGCGGCCCGCCACCGCCCGCGCTGTTCGTCCGTCGCATTCGCGATATACGCGCTTCCCGCAGACGATGCAACGGCATCAAGCGCGTTTTTCCTCGCATCGTGCGGGCCTGGAATCCGGCCCAGCTTCGCCACCTTGTCGAGAAAACCGAATGCCCATTTCGGCGACGGCCTGCTGTTCCTGAGCATCGCGGCGGCAATCGCGCGCATGCGTGCGAGGTTTGCTTCCGCAACTTCAGGTGTCACAGGCGCAGTCGGAAACGGCAGACGTGGCAGGTCATAGGCGGCGTTCTGCGCGCGTGACTCGCGGCACAGTTCAAGGAATTCCGGCAGCATCGGCGGATGCGTGACGCCCGCGAGCGCTTCAATCCCTGCGCGCAGCGCTTCGGGCGAAAGACCGCTCAGGCGTTGTGTCCAGGAGCGTTTCAGGTCTTCGGGGTCAACGTTGCGCCACATTGCCAGGAAGCGCGAACCGTAGAGCGTCAACTGATGCCGGAACAGCCATTCGCCGCGCGTTTCAGTGCCGTCTGTCGGGAACATGCCGCACATCCTCCGGTGCAAGATCGATCACATCGGGCGGCGGCTGCCACGGGTCGCGCCCGGTCAGCGCCGTCACCATCACGCGGTCGCGGTGTTCGCGCAGATCGCGTGCGGAAGGCGCATACGGCGGCCCGTGTGAGGCGTGCTGTGCGCGTTCCCTGCGGCACCAGTTGCGCCACGTCGCGAACCAGTCGCACTTGCGCGCTTTCGCGCTGCTTTCCGCGTGCCAGTAGTCGGCAAATGCTTCGGCGGTTCCGCACACCTGCGAAGGCGAGAATCCGCACCTGCGGATAGCCCAGAGCGCCCATTCGTCGGGCAGCGTCCAGCCTTCGGGCAGGCGAGCGCCGCGCGAATCGCGTTTTTCGCGCGGCTTAAGCTTTAAAACCCGGGATGAGTTCTCATCCCCAGCAATCAGAGAATCAGACAATCGGTCAATCAGAGAATCAGAGATACAAGGGCCAAGTGCTTGTTCTTCTGGTGCGAAGTCCTTATCACCAGAATCAGAAGGGCTTACTACCATGGTCGTAAGTCCTTCGTCGCCGCGCACGTCGCCAGCGCCCACCGCTTCGGCGGGTGCTGGATCAGCGCTTTCGGGCGGCGGAATTTCACTTACCGCCTCATTGCCGTGCGGCTTCTGGTGCTTCGCGAAATTCACGATCTGGATAAAACGGCGTCCGCTCACCGCATAGCGGATGATGAATCCGGCTTGATGGAGGTCGCGCAACATCGCATCAACGTTTGCGCTGTCGTAGGGCAGTGCCTTGACCTTGATACGCTGCGGCCGGTCTTCGAGCCGTCCTTCGCGGTCAGCAAGCATCCAAAGGTAAATCCAGAGCAGCCGGTGCAACGGCGGCAACGCCGCGAGCGCTTCGTTTTCCATCGTGCCGGGCTTGATGTTGCGGGCGCGTGCCATGTTCGCCCCTACGCGAAGGAGCGCGACGCGGCACCCTGTTCACCTGTACAGAGGTAAGCCGCCCACAGGACTGGCGAGTTTCTAACCACGACCGTTCTCCGGTTCAACCACATCAGGCAATCGACGCTATGGAATGTGGCCTTCCGGTTGTCTTTTTTTAAATCGCCGGTCAGATTCCATGAATTAAAATTAGCCGCTAAAAGGCCGGTGGTCAATTAATACAGTTTGCTTTAATTGTCCATGGTAGTGCACTAATGTGTTCTGACGTTTCAGCCGAAAAATCAAGGGATATGGGACATACACCTACGTCATCACGACTGGAAAATGCAGCCATCAGGAAAGTTGCTCAGGATTGCTAATAACACATTGATTGTTAATGGACAATTCAATCCGGCTTGCGCCATATAATTAAAAACAATGTCTCGTCCTCGCGTCATAGGTCACTTGAAAAATATCTGACCGCGTGCGTATCCTTAATCGTGCCTGAGTCAAGGAGTGGACGCGTGGAAAACAGTTTTGTCGAGACCTGGGCGATGCCACATGAAAGCGGCGGCGAAATACACGTTGTTCGCGGACCCGATAGCGACGTGACCTACCGCCATGCGCTGACTGTCCGGGACTCGCTCCAGGCGAGCCGCATGCCGGTCATCACCGGTCAGTACCGCGACATCGAAACGGGTCTGTGGACGGTGTTCGTTCGCGTCCTGCCGGAGCCGCTGCAATGAGTACGTTCGACCTCCCACAGCGTAGCCCGATGGTCAGCGCGCTGCTCGCTCAACAGCCGGTTACGGTGCTCGGCGTGACGGCACGGATCACCAACCGGCTTCAGGCGGCCGGGATCTGGTCAATAGGCGAACTGTGCGCGCACAGTCTGCATGACCTGCAACTGATTCAGGGCATCGGCGAGTACTCAGCGCATTGCGTTGCCGACACGCTGGCACTGCGTGGTCTTTCGCTCAAAGGGTAAAGCCCATGAACTCAAGGGACGAATGGCTTGCGGAGCGCCGCAAGGGCGTCGGCGGCAGCGATGCGGCCGCCGCTATCGGGCAGTCGCGCTATCAGACAGCCTATGAGTTGTGGCTGGACAAGACCGGGCAGACAGCGGGCGAGCGCGAAGAAAACGAAGCGATCCGCTTCGGCCAGGCGATGGAAGCAATTGCAGCCGACATGTTTGCGCATCGCATGGGCGTGCGCCTGCGCCGTCGCAACCAGATCATCCGCCACCCGAAGTATCCCTTTATGGCGGCGTCGGTTGACCGGCTGGTGGAAGGCCGCCGCGAAGGCTTCGAAGCGAAGAACGTCAACGCCGACTTTTTCAGATTCTCCGGCGAATGGGGCGATCAGGGTTCCGACCAGGTTCCGGTCGAATACCTGTGCCAGTGCCATCACTATCTGACGGTACTCGATTACGACGTCTGGCACCTTGGCGCGGTGGTCGGTGGCAACCGTCTTGTGACCTACACCATTGAGCGCGACCCCGAATTTTCCGAACTGCTGATTGACCAGGAAATGACGTTCTGGACGTTCGTGGAAACCGGCGAACCACCGCCGTTTGACTACTCGCACCGGCACGCCGTTGAAATCCTGAAGCGGCTTTATCCGGGCACAACCGGCGAAACCGTCAGGCTCGATGCTTCGCTGATGGACTGGCATTACGTGCGTATCGAAGCCGACGAACAGGTCAAGTCGTATCAGGCCGTCAGCGACGGCGCACGCGCGCACCTCCTGCACGCGATGGGGGACGCCGCGGTAGGTCGCCTGCCGAATGGCGGCGCATACCGGCGCAGGGTCGTGCACCGCCCTGCGTACAGCGTCGAGGACTGCGATTACACGACGCTGACCTACAGCAAGCCCAGGGAGAGCGTGTAATGAGCACACAGTTGACTGCTCCGCGTCTTCGCGAGTTGTTGAGTTATAACCCTGACAACGGGGTATTCATCAATCGTGTAACCCGGTCCGGTAAAGCTGTCGCCAATCGGATAGCGGGCAGCCTCGATGCCGATGGTTATGTGCAAATACATATTTGCGGTCGAAACTACAAGGCGCATCGGCTCGCCTTTCTTTATATGACCGGCGGCTGGCCGTCAGGCCCCGTCGATCATCGCGACGGGAAAACCTCGAATAACCGCTGGAAGAACCTGCGCGATGCAACACCATCGATCAATTCCCAGAATCAGCACTCAGCCCGCAGCGACAACACAACAGGGCTGCTTGGCGTCAGTTACGACGTTTCGCGAGGAAGGTATCTTGCGCAGATTTCAGCAGGAGGGAAAAAGCTAAATCTCGGACGGTACGCGACATCCGCCGATGCCTACGTGGTTTATCTAGCCGCGAAGCGGCGATTGCATGAGGGAAATACGCTATGAGCGACAACACCTTATTGAGCGGCACGCGATTCGAACTTAACGCCGATACCCTTGGGTATGTCGAGCGCTTCGCGATGCTGATGTCCACAGCCGGCATCACCGTACCGGAGCCTTATCGAAACAATCCGGGCAACTGTGCGGCAGTGACATTGCAAGCGTTGACCTGGAACATGAACCCATTCGCGGTCGCAGCAAAGACGCACTTCGTCAACAATCAGATCGGCTATGAAGCGCAGCTAGTCATCGCCGCCGTCAACACCTCCGGCCTGCTGGCGGACCGTATCAACTGGGAATGGTTCGGCCCGTGGGAAAAGATCGTCGGACAGTTCGCTGAACGCGAGTCGAAGACGAAGAAGAACGAACACGGCGAGCCTGTCCGGTATCGCGTGCCTGCGTGGAACATCGAAGACGAAGATAGGCTTGGCGTGCGTTGCTTCGCGACGCTCAGGGGCGAGCGCGGACCGCGTGTGCTCACGATCCTGATGAAGCAGGCGCGCGTACGCAACTCGACACTATGGGCGGACGACCCGAAGCAGCAGATTGCTTACCTGTCCGGTAAGCGCTGGTCACGCCTGCACGCGTCCGAAGTTGTTTTCGGCGTGCGCACGCCTGACGAACTGGAAGTGATCGACGGCGGCGTGCACGATATGGGAATAGCCGAAGAAGTGCGGCCCGACCCGCCGCGTGAATCGTCGCGCACCAACAGCGTCAAGCAGCGCATGAGCAGGAATGCGCCACCACACGAAACCGTGCCGACGCTGGATGAAGTCCTGAAGCGGATTGCAGAGGCACGGAGCGCCGGTGAACTCACCGCAGCGGGCGAACTCGCCATGAAGTTGCGCACCGGTCAGGAAAAGGAGATTGCGCGCACCGCGTACAGCGACAGGCTTGCAGCAGCGCGTGCCGCTTCGCAGGCGGGCAGGAAGGTAACTGACGCGGAACCGATCGCGATGACCTTCGCGCAGGTCATGGACGGACTTGAAAAAGCCGATGCAACTGGCCTTCTCGACGTTGCCGCCAACCTGATACGCAGCGTGCCGGACGAAGGCCAGCGCGAAGAACTGGAAGAGTTCTATGTAACGAAACGCCACAGGATGGAGGGCGAGCAATGAACACAATGAATACGGTAACGATTGGCGAGGGCTGGGATCGCTTCAGACGTCAGGTGATACCGGCAACATTGTCTGACGGGCAGGTCTCTGATATGCGCGCATGCTTCTACGCGGGCGCGCTCGTTGTGCTGGAGACAGTCAACACGCTTGCAGACATCGACAGCGACGTTGTAAGCATACTGGTGCTCGAAATCCTGCAACGGGAGAAACGGGCATATCTCGGCGAAGCATACCGCTGGGCGCGGCAAGAGCCGCCGTCCGATTGAGAGGCGCGCGATGATGACCTTCGAAAATCAACCGGTCAGGGTTGAGCACATCAATACGCGCACTGAGTATCACGGCGATGACGAAGTGCTGGCCCTTGATCTGATAATCACGACCGACCTCCCGAATACGTCGCTCGACCGGCTGTCGTCCACGCTGCGCCGCTCGCTTTATGATGCGGACGGAACCGGTGATCTGGTTGACCCCGATCACACGCCGCGCCTGCGCAACCCCCAGTTAGGGACGTTGCACTGGTCGGGCAGTTTCCCTGCTGACTTCACATTCAGCGATAGCGATCATGACGACGACCTGCCGTTCACCGACGCGAAGCTGGACAGGATCAGGTTCGTACCCAGGGAGGGCGGCACCGTCGCGTACACATTCCGGGTCAAGGTCTACCCAGGAGACGAACAGGTTTCGGCGCGCGTCCTGTCGCTCCTGCATAGGCCCGGCGTGCGCGGTACGCTCGACGTGTTTGAAGAGGAAGCGGAAACGGTTGACTGACTGCGCCGCTGTCCCGGCGTGGCATAAACGGCTTCGACAGCCAGAACCCGCTTCGGCGGGTTTCTTTGTGTATGGGTGCGGGATACGCTGGTGTGTTGCAGGAAAGCCGCAGAAATTGTCCTCAGATTGTCCTGATGCAAATAAAAATCTTCTTCCGGTGAACGGCAAAATCGCGGAAACCCATGCCAGACAAGAGGTTCGCGGGAAAGAAGATATTTTGTGGATTGCCCCCTGTGCGGGGCAGGCACCTACTTTTCTTTGCCTGCTGCAAAGAAAAGTAGGCAAAAGAAAGCAGCTCACCCCGCTAATTCTTAAGCGGGTCCCCCGCACAGTCACGGTAGTGGCGCATCTGGAATCGGTGCCCTCGCACATTCGACGTTCGTGACAAGGCCGTCATACTTCCGGCGGCGCTGCGCGCGCCGACGCGCATTTCATAAAACCAATCGCTACGTTTTCGTACCCGCGTTTCGCTCAGTATCTTGACTCGCCAATGGCATGGGCACACTTCAAGAACTCATCTCCACGTTCTCGCATGAGTGCTCTATTCGGCGCTCCGCCGGGGCGAAGCCGATGGCCTAATCGCGCCTCACGATACCCCCCAGCTTCCCACACAACTCCATCGTTGCCGAGGTGACGCCGATGGCCACATCGCGCTTAAACGAAGCCCCTGTTTCTCATGCAATACCGTCGTCACCGGGGCGGAGCCGATGGTTCCCGTCAAGCCTAAACGAAGCCCCTGGTTTCCCAAGCAATACCGTCGTCACCGGGGCGGAGCCGATGGCTCCCACCACGCCCAAACGAAGCCTCTGGTTTCCCAGGCAATACCATTGTCGCCGAGGCGGAGCCGATGGTTCCCACCACGCCCAAACGAAGCCTCTGGTTTCCCAGGCAATACCGTTGTCGCCGAGGCGGAGCCGATGGTTCACGTCACGCCCAAACGAAGCCTCTGGTTTCCCAGGCAATACGGTTGTCACCGAGGTGGAGCCGATGGTTCCCACCACGCCCAAACGAAGCCTCTGGTTTCCCGGGCAATACGGTTGTCACCGAGGTGGAGCCGATGGTTCCCACCACGCCCAAACGAAGCCTCTGGTTTCCCAGGCAATACCGTTGTCGCCGAGGCGGGGCCGATGGCTTTCGCCACGACCAAGCGAAGCCCTTGGTTTCCTGATGGCCCCTTCCGGCGAGCACGTAGTGCGAGGCGGGAAGCATGACAGCCTTGTCACCAGGGCCGAATGTGCGAGGGCACCGATTCCAGATGCACCACTACCGTGACTGTGCGGGGGACCCGCTTAAGAATTAGCGGTGTGAGCTGCTTTCTTTTGCCTACTTTTCTTTGCAGCAGGCAAAGAAAAGTAGGTGCCTGCCCCGCACAGGGGCGACGCTAATAAACCAATATCCATTCAAGGAAAGGCCAAGAACCAAAGCCCAAAGAATCCAGATCAAGGAAAGGCCAACGCCGTAGGCAACCAGACAAGAAAAGGCCAACACCGCAGGCGACCAGACAATAAGCGCCCCGCAGGCAAACATATCAAAGAAAGGCCAACGCCAAAAGCGCACAGAAAAACGCGTCGAACAGACAACCAGACAAACAAGTGTCGCACAGACCATAAAACCAGGGAAAGACCAACGCCACAGGCGAACAGACAAACAAGCCCCGCGCGGGGAATCAAACCCGCACCTGCATCTCCCATGCCAAAAAAAATCCAAACCCCAATCAAAACAAAAATCAAAACAAAAACCCAAACCCCAAAGTGAGATCAAAACAAAAAATCGAAACTCCCATGTGATAAGTTCGTCTGACGCGGACAGACCCTCTACAATCAGAAACGACCGGGCAGCGCCCAACCGCCCACCAGCAACCGAATCCGAAAGCAAACGCAAAAGCGAAAGCAAACCCGAACCCAAACCCGAACCCATAGGAGCGACCCTGATGCAGCAGCCAGAAGCCCTCGGCGGCCTGTCTCACTCGGGTGGAATCGACCACCACGAACCCGAGCCGGACGGCGCATTCATCCCGACGGAAAATCTCAACGTCGCGAGCGCCACCCAGCATGTGCTGAAGTCTGGCAACACCTTTATCGTCAACGACCCCCTCGGCGATATCACCGGCCACGACGACGGCCTGTTCGTCAACGACACCCGCGTCCTCTCGCAACTACGTCTCACCTTCGGTGGCCGCGCGCCGTCGCTGCTGTCGGGCAGCGTCAACAGCGACAACACGTCGTTCACCGCGCACCTGACCAACCGTCCCTTGCCGCCGCTCGGCGGCGACAGCACGCCCGAAGGCGTGATCCACGTCGAGCGCGTACGTGTGCTCTCGGGCACCGTCCTCAACGAAGCCATCGAACTCACCAACTACGGCACGAGCGACGCCGTCGTGCCGCTTTCTATCTCGTTTGCCAGCGACTTCCGCGACATGTTCGAAGTGCGCGGCCTTAAACGCGACAAACAGGGCCGAGTCAAACCGGCGCGTGTCGAGAACCGCGAAGTGCTGCTCGGCTATATCGGTCTCGATGACGTGGCGCGCAATGTGCAGATCGCCTTCTCGCCGGAACCCGACAAGCTTTTCGCCGACCGCGCCGACTACACCGTCAAGCTGCCGGCGCAAGCCTGCGTGTCGATCTATCTGTCGGTTGCGGTGAAAGTTGTCCCGCAAGCCAACAAACCGGGCGCGGACGTCGCACAACCCATGCATGCGGTGAGCGAGGCTCATCTGTCGCAAATCGATGCGGAGCGCCCGCGCGTCGGCCGCGCCGCAGTGCGCGCCGCACTGGTCGACGCCCACTTGGTGATGCGTGAGCGGCGCCGCGTCACCGCGCGGGTGCGTTCGAGCAATCCGCTCTTCAACGCATGGATCGATCGCTCGCTCGCCGATCTGGGTTTGCTGACTACCGATCTCGCCACCGGTCCGTATCCGTACGCCGGCATCCCGTGGTTTTCAACACCGTTCGGGCGCGATGCCGTCATCACGTCGTTGCAGGCGCTGTGGCTGCAACCGACTCTGGCCGCAGGCGTGTTGCGCTTTCTCGCCGAACATCAGGCACGTGAAAATTCGCCGTTTCGTGACGCCGCGCCCGGCAAGATCATGCACGAGATGCGCAAAGGCGAAATGGCCGCCACCGGCGAAGTGCCGTTCGCGCTGTACTACGGCGGCGTCGACACCACGCCGCTGTTTATCGTGCTGGCCGGCGCCTATGCGGCACGCACCGGCGATCTCGCACTGATCGACGAATTGTGGCCGGCGCTGGAGCGCGCGGCGCAATGGGTTGCGGGTGTCTGCGACAAGAACCGTTACGGTCTGCTGGACTACCAGCGCGAATCCGATGGCGGTCTTGCAAATCAAGGCTGGAAAGACAGCCACGATTCGGTCTTCCACGCCGACGGCCATTTCCCCGACGGTCCTATCGCGCTCGTCGAAGTGCAGGCCTATGCGAGCGCGGCATTCGACACGATGGCTCACTTCGCAAAGCTGCGCGGCCTGCAGGATCCCGCCAGGCAATACAGCGAGCGCGCAAAGAAAATCCGTCAGTGCGTCGAAGAAAAGTACTGGATGGAAGAGGCCGGCTTCTACGGCATCGCGCTCGACGGTCACGGCGAACTGTGTCGCGTGATGGCGTCGAATGCGGGCCACCTGCTGGCCTTCGGTCTGCCCTCGCGTGAGCGTGGCGAAGCTGTCGTGCACGCGCTCGACTCCACGCTGTTCCATACCGGCTGGGGCGTGCGTACGCTGGCCGCGAGCCAGGCGCGCTTCAACCCGATGGCGTATCACAACGGCTCGGTCTGGCCGCATGACAATGCGCTCTGTGCCCGCGGTCTGTCACGCTACGGCGGCAAGGCGGCGGCCGTGCGGCTGTTGCAGGCGCTATTCCAGGCGGCGGTCAATTTCGACATGCGTTTGCCGGAGCTCTTCTGCGGCTTCCCGCGGCGGCGCGGCGAACCGCCCACCGCTTATCCGGTCGCCTGTCTGCCGCAAGCCTGGGCGGCGGGCTCGCCGTTCATGATGCTCGAAGCCTGTCTGGGCATCACGATCGATGCGGCCCGGCGCGAAGTCGTGATCGAGCAACCGATGTTGCCCGAGGGTATCGACTGGCTCGAGGTCGGCGATCTCAAGGTGGGCGATTCGTCGGTGTCGATCACGTTCAGGCGAATCGGCGACAAGGTGGTCGCATCGGCGGCCGAGCAGGGCGACGTGCGGGTGGTCGCGCTTCTTTAGGCAACTGCTGTTCATACGCTGGAAGTTTTGTTGGATGCGATGCACCGGGTGGTAACATTTGTTGTCATCCTTATCGACCGTTCACCCGGTATATCGCATGCCAGACAGCTTCGACCAGCTTGCCGCCCTGATCCGGGCGCGCTTCTCCGAACTGAGTCCGCAGTTCCAGATGGGAGCAGGGTTTTTGCTCGATCATCCCGACGAAGTCGCGGTCTCATCAATGCGTAAAGTGGCCGAGCGGGCGCAGGTGCAACCGGCCTCGCTGGTACGCCTGTCGCAACAATTGGGTTTCCCCGGCTGGAACGAATTACGCAACCTGTTCGTCGCGCGCGTGCGCACGCGGCCCGAGCCGCTCACCAGCCGCGCCCGTTCGCTCGTCAAATCGAAAGATGCGCTGGCCAACGACCTGCTGGCCGCGCAACAGCACAATCTGGAGGTCACTGCCGCGCACAACGGTCGCGCGATCGTGGAAGCGGCGCGTCTGTTGCGGCGCGCTTCGCATGTGCATGTCGCGGGCTTTCGCTCCTGCTATGCGGTGGCGTTCGGGCTTATCTACGGCTACCGGCTGTTCCGTTCGTCCGTGTCGCTGCTCAACGGCGAAGCGGGCACGCTCGAGATGCAACTGCGCACGATCGAGCACGACAGTGCGACCATCGTCATCAGTTTCGCGCCGTATTCAGTCGAAGCGGCGCGCGTGGCGGAGGCGGCGCTGGAAAAGGGCAGCAAGCTGATCGCGATCACCGACAGTGCGGTGTCGCCGATCGCGTTGAACGCCGACAAGGTGCTGATTTTTTCGCATGAAAGCCCATCGTTCTTTCCTTCGCTGGTGGCGGCCACGGCGATTTCCGAATCGCTGGTCGCGCATCTGCTCGCGCTGGAAGGGGCGGGCGCCGTCGAGCAACTCGGTATTGCCGAGCAATCGCTGCATGACAAGGGCGCGTATGTGCCTTGATGCGCTTCGTCTGAATCAGGCCGATATCTGCCACGGAGCATCAACGCGTCATCTGTTTCGTCGCCACACTGTTTGACAACAAATGTTGTTTGGAAGTATAAATGCGTACCGATTGTTGAATGAGTGTGCGCCGTGGCGTCGAAGCAGGATTTGAATCTTTTTCAGGTGAGCGGTGAGCCGTATGACATCGGCTATCGGCTGGGCGAACTCGCCAGGCCAGTGTTCGCCGATTATATGGAGCAGAGCGGCGCATGGCGCGCGGTTCGGCGCTGGCGCGGCGATCCGTTCGTGCAGAAGCTGCGCGATGCTACCGAAGCGCATTTCCCGGCGCTGCTGGTAGAACTCGACGGCATGGCGGCAGGACTGGGCTGGTCGGCGGAAGATATCTTTTTGTGGAATTGCCGCGGCGAGTTGATTCACAACGCGCCGGACGGTTGCACGACGTTGGCGGCCGTCGAAGGCGATGCGCGTTTCATCGCGCACAATGAAGACGGCGATCCCTTTCTGCGCGAGCGTTGTTCTCTGGTCGAGGTTCAACCTGCAGGCAAGCCGGGCTTCGTGAGCTTCTATTACCCCGGATCGTTGCCGGGCCACACCTTTGCCGCCAGCCGCGCCGGTCTCGTGCAGGCCATCAACAATCTGCGCATTCGCGTACCCGCAGCGGGCGTGCCGCGCATGATTCTCGCGCGGGCAGTGCTCGACGCGGCTTCGCTCGACGAGGCGCTGCATATCCTGCGCCGTACGCCGGCCGCGAGCGGTTTTCATCACACACTCGGTTGCGCGGGCGACGCGCGTCTTTTCAGCGTCGAAGCCAGTGCGCAGCGATGTTCTGTGCAGACAGTGTCCGCTATCGCCGGCCATGCGAACCATCTGATTCATTCCGGCTGCGAAGCCGAAGCGCAAATCGTCACCGATTCATCGCGTGACCGGCAGGTGCGCGTCGATCATCTGCTGGGCACGCTCGCGGGTCCAGTCAAGCCGGCTGCATTGCTCGACGTGTTGCAGGATCGCGCGCCTTCGGGCCTGCCAATCTACCGCGACGACCCGCTCGATCCCGACGACGAAAACACCCTCGCCACGGCGCTTTTCGAACTCGGCAGCACCGGTGTCGCCATGAAAGTTTATCGACAGGGGCAATGCGCGTTCGACACCTTCATCGCACGCCTATCGCCAGCGCAGACCGGCGTTTGAGCAGCCGTCGCAATCAGAAAGGAAAGTGAAACCATGTCCACTGTATTCCATCGTTCGCCGAAGCAGTCGTTGCCGGTGGCTGTCGCCGGTGACGGCATCGAAATCATCGATTCGACCGGCAAGCGCTATATCGACGCCTCAGGCGGCGCTGCCGTTTCGTGCCTCGGCCACAGCAATCAGCGCGTGATCGACGCGATCAAACGGCAGTCGCAGCAATTGCCTTACGCGCACACGTCGTTCTTCACGACCCAGGTCGCCGAGGAACTCGCCGACCGTCTCGTGGCGAGCGCGCCGCAAGGGCTCGAACACGTGTACTTCGTGTCGGGCGGTTCGGAAGCGATCGAGGCGGCGCTCAAACTGGCGCGGCAATATTTCGTCGAGAAGGGCGAGGTGCAGCGCCGTCATTTCATCGCGCGGCGCCAGAGCTATCACGGCAACACGCTGGGGGCGCTGGCGATTGGCGGCAATGCGTGGCGGCGCGAGCCGTTTCTGCCGATCCTGATCGAAGCGCATCACGTGAGCCCGTGTTACGCGTATCGCGAGCAGCGCGCCGACGAATCCGAAGAGCAGTTCGCGCAGCGTCTCGCGGACGAACTCGAGCAGAAGATTCTCGAACTCGGCGCCGACACGGTGGCCGCGTTCGTTGCGGAAACGGTGGTGGGCGCCACGGCCGGCGCGGTGCCGCCGGTGCGCGAGTATTTCCGCAAGATTCGCGCGGTGTGCGATCGCTATGGCGTGCTGCTGATCCTCGACGAGATCATGTCGGGCATGGGCCGCACGGGCTACCTGTACGCGTGCGAAGAAGACGGCGTCGCGCCGGACATGCTGACCATCGCCAAGGGGCTCGGCGCCGGCTATCAGCCGATCGGCGCGACGCTGGTCAGCGACAGGATTTATCAGGCGATCGTCGGCGGTTCGGGTTTCTTTCAGCATGGGCATACGTATATCGGCCACGCCACCGCCTGCGCCGCGGCGCTGGAAGTGCAACGCGTGATTGCCGACGACCATCTACTGCCGAACGTGCAGGCGCGCGGCGAGCAGTTGCGCGGCCGGCTGCGCGAGCATTATGCGCAGCATCCGCATATCGGCGACGTCCGCGGGCGCGGCCTCTTTGTCGGCGTCGAACTGGTTCAGGATCGCGCCACCAAAACGCCGTTCGATGCGAAGCTGAAGCTGCACGCGGCGATCCGGCGCGAAGCGTTCGCGCGGGGTTTGATGGTGTATCCGATGGGCGGCACTGTCGACGGCAATCTCGGCGATCATGTGCTGCTGGCGCCGCCGTTCATCTGCACCGCACGCGACATCGACGAGATCGTCAGCCGGTTGACGGATGCGATCGAAGGCGCGCTGACCGCCATTTGATGTCTTTCCCATTCCTGCGAGATTTGCGATGACCGAGCGTTTGCCTCACTTCGAGCTGTCCGATGCCACGCCTGAACAGAAGGCCGTGCTCGACGAGATCCTGTCCGGCCCGCGCGGCAATCTGAACGGGCCGTTTCTGGGCTGGATTCATAGTCCGGAGCTGGCGCAGCAGGCGCAGCGGCTCGGCGCGTTCTGCCGCTATCGCACCGGCTTGCCGCTGCGCCTGTCGGAGCTGGCGATTCTGGTGACCGCGGCGCGCTGGCAGGCGCAAGCCGAGTGGTATATCCACTATCCGATCGCCCTGGAAGCCGGTGTGCCCGAAGCGGACGCCGAGGCGATCCGCCAGGGTCAGCGCCCGGCCTTCACGGAGCCAGACGACGCCTTGATCCACGACTTCGCGAGCGAACTGTACGACACCAAACGGGTGTCGGATGTCACCTATAAAAAGGCGGTCGAGCGCTTCGGCCACGAAGTGGTGATCAATCTGGTGGGCCTGCTCGGCTACTACGCGCTGGTGGCGATGACGCTGAACGTGTTCGATATGCGAGCCGTGGGGCAGGCGAGCTTGCCGTTCGCCGAATAGCGCCGGCGTCGTCCTGTTTGATTCGGTTGCCGGCGTCGTCACGACACTGGCACACGGAAGCGCCTATGATGAAGTTCGGCCCACCCCGCGCTTGCAGCGCCGCGCGGCATGCCCCGAAGGAAATCTCCCTGGGGCACTTACAACCGATGCCGATACCACGAAAATCCGGGCTGGACCGTTGCGGGTGGCATCACGTAGGGTTGAGGGGCGGCGCGAAGCAGGGCACAAACAGGAGAGAGCGATGAAGCGCAAGGCATCAGCGGTCTGGCAAGGCAACCTGCAAAACGGCAAAGGCTCGATTTCCACCGACAGCGGCGTCCTCAAGGAAACTCAATACTCGTTTGCCACACGCTTCGCGGACGGCATCGGCACGAATCCGGAAGAGCTGATTGCGGCCGCGCACGCGGGTTGTTTCTCGATGGCGCTATCGGCCGAACTGGGCAAGGCCGGCATCACCCCGGAACGTATCGGCACCACGGCAACAGTCACGCTCGACAAGGACGGCGGCGGCTTTTCGATTACCGCGGTGCATCTCGACGTAGCCGTCAAAATCCCCGGAGGCGACAAAGCCGCATTCGAGCAGGCTACTGCGGACGCCAAGGCAGGTTGCCCGGTTTCCAAGGTACTGAACGCCACTATCACGATGGACGCCAGGCTCGAGACCTGAGCCGCGGTTCATCCACTGCAAACCTATGCAGGGCCGGCCGGCAGAGGTAGCCAGGCGCCGCCGGCTGCCGCTTTCCGTTGGTTTTTCCGATTTGCAGGTCGTTTGCCGCGCACTTGCATCTGCCGCGTACTTGCAATTCACCCGCACACCATTTGCCACTTCACGAACATAACGACGACCGGACAGCGCGTGGACGCGAAAACGCTGGTCTCCGTCTCCAATGGAACTGTCGATGACAACGCAAACCGAAAAAGCACAGCAATTCCAGTCGTACCACGCAGCGGGCGAGGCCTTCATCATCCCGAATCCGTGGGACATCGGCACGGCGCGGCTCCTGGCGCTGGCCGGGTTCAAGGCGCTCGCCACCAGCAGCGCAGGCTATGCGTTTTCGCGTGGCCTGCCGGATAACGCCATCGGCCGGGCGCAGATGATGGTGCATCTCGCCGAAATCGCGGGCGCGACCGACTTGCCGGTCAGCGCCGATCTGGAAAACGGCTTCGGCGACGCTCCGGAAGACTGTGCCGAAACGATCAGGCAGGCCGCGGCGGCAGGCGTGGTCGGTGGTTCGATCGAGGATGCGACCGGTCGCGCGGATCAACCGATCTACCCGTTCGAAGCCGCCGTGGAGCGTGTGCGGGCGGCGGTCGCTGCCGCGCGTGCCCAGCCGTTTCCATTCACGTTGACGGCGCGCGCCGAGAACTATCTGGTGGGCCGGCCCGATCTCGACGACACGATCCGGCGCCTGCAGGCCTATCAGGAAGCCGGCGCGGATGTGCTTTACGCGCCCGGCCTGAAAACGCGCGAAGAGATCGCCGCCGTGGTCGGCGCGCTCGAGCGGCCGGTCAATGTGTTGATGGGGCTGCAAGGCGTCCTGCTCAGTTTCGACGACCTGCGCGCGCTGGGCGTGCGGCGCGTCAGCGTGGGCGGTTCGCTGGCGCGTGCGGCGTTGGGCGCGTTTCTCCGCGCCGCGCACGAAATGCACGATCACGGCACGTTCAACTACACGAAAGAAGCCGCCAGCGGCAATGAGATCAACCAGCTCTTCACGACCGCCGCGCAGAAGTGGGGCAAGCAGGCGGGCGGCTGACGAAAATGGGCCACCAAGCCAGCAGGCAAGCAGGCAAGCAGGCGGGCGGGGCGCAACGACGCTTGTGCCATACGCGACGCCTCGCCAGCCGAACCGTCGGCAAATAAGCGCCTCAATTGCCTTGCATTGTTGAACGGTTAGTCATAATATCCGTCACATGACGCAATCAGGCAATTCGAAGCAATCCGTGAAAAAAGCGGGCGAGGTCTGCTCTCGTGGCAGGCCGCGCGAGTTCGACACGGACGCCGTATTGGCGAGCGCGAGCCAGGTTTTCTGGAATCACGGCTATCACGCCACCTCGATCGACGACCTTTGCAAGGCCACCGGCCTGTTGCGCGGGAGTCTGTACGGCGTATTCGGCGACAAGCACGGCATCATGCTCGCAGCGCTCGATCACTACGCGGAAGGTTCGGTCGCGCGGCTGGCCGAGCGGCTGAACGCGCCGGTGCCGCCGGAAGAGGCGCTGCGCAACGCTTTGCTGCATTACGCCCGGGTCGCTAGCGCATTGATCGGCGAGCGCAGCTGCTTCATCACCAACACCACGCTGGAGATGCAACCCGGCGACGAAGAATTGCGCACCCGCGTCGCGGCAATTCAACGCCGCATGGCGACTTTGCTGGCGGCGTCGGTGATTCGCGGTCAGGCGAGCGGCGCTTTCAATTCCACGCTCGACGAAAAAGCCGTCGGCGATTTCCTGCTGTGTGTGATGCAAGGCCTGCGCGTCTTGGGACGCGTCGCCCACAAGGAAGATGCGTTGATCGGGATCGTAGACGTCGCCATGCGCGCGCTCGTCTAATTTTTTTACCTAATTTTTGAACGATCGGTCATGAATAGAGACGCCATCAAGTCCGCTCCGGCGGCATTCGTTGGACCCGCGAGGCAGCCGGCCGTTGGTGGGGTTGGCGCGGCCGTCTGCCCAGGCGTGGGCGCGGTGGCCGCCAGCGCTGCGGCGGCCGGGAAGGCTGTATCCGGCTTCGAGCGCCAGGGGCTCGCGCTCGCGGTGCTGTTCGTCGGCGCTTTCCTTGCGCCGCTGGACTATTTCATCGTCAACCTCGCGTTGCCGTCGATTCATACCGGTCTGGATGCCACAAATGCGCAACTGCAACTCGTGGTGTCCGCCTACGCGTCCGCTTATGCCGTGCTGCTGATCACGGGCGGACGTCTCGGCGACCTGTTCGGGCGGCGTCGCATGTTCATGACGGGGATGGCGGCGTTCGTGGTCGCCTCCGCGTTGTGCGGCTTCGCCACGAGCGGCCACATGCTCGTGATCTCGCGGATCGTGCAGGGCATCGCGGCCGCGATCATGGCGCCGCAGGTGCTCGCAACCATCCGCGCGGTCGTGCCGCTGCATCGGCAGACCAAGGTCATGAGCCTCTACGGTTTCGTCTTCGGGCTTTCGTCGATCGTCGGCCAGTTGGGCGGCGGCGCGCTGATCACCTATCACCCGTTCGGACTCGACTGGCGCATCATCTTTCTCATCAACATACCGATCGGTATCGTGGCCTTCATCGGTACGTGGAAGTTCGTGCCGGAAAATCAGCCGGCCACGAGTACCGGTATCGACCTGAAGGGTGTCGCGCTGCTCTCGGCGGTGCTGCTGCTCGTCATCTACCCGATGACGCACGGCCGCGAAGCCGGCTGGCCCGCGTGGACCTTCGTGATGTTCGCGCTCGCCGTCCCGGTGTTCGCGCTATTCGTGGTAACCGAGCGGCGCGTCGAGCGCGGCGGCGGCCATCCGCTGGTGGATCTGCAATTGTTCCGCAACCCGGCTTTCGCATTGGGTCTGGTGCTCGCGTTCCTGTTCTACTGCAACAGCGCGTTTTTCCTGACCTACGGGATCTTCCTGCAAACCGGCTTGCACTGGACGCCGCTTGCCTCGGGCATGGCCATCATGCCGTTCGCGATCGGCTTCGTGATCGGGCCGCTGACGTCGCCCGCCGTGGTCAAGCGCATTGGCGGCCACGTGCTGGCCCTCGGCTTCTCGATGATGACAGTCGGCTTCACGGTTACCGGCTGGTCGGCGACCCATGCGGCTACACCGGATCTGCTGTTCTATTGCGGACTGGTGTGCGCGGGCGTCGGTCACGGGCTGCTGCTGCCGTCGATCATGCGCATCGTGCTGCAGGAAGTCGCGCCGGAGAAGGCGGGGCTGGCCTCGGGCGTGGTGTCGTCGACCTTGCAGATCGGCTCGGCGTTCGGCACGGCGGCTATCAGCGGTGCGTTTTTCGGGGCGATCGGCGGCAGCGTGACGCCGGGCGCTTATGCCCACGCCTTCCAGCTCAGCCTTGCGATCAACGCGTGTCTGATGTTCGTGTGTATCGGTTTGAGCGTGCTGCTGGTGCGGCATCAACAACTGGCATTGCGCCGGGCTGCCCAGCCGGTTTGAAAATAGCGGCCGGGAAATCGTTTTCAACGGTGGCCGCTAAAAACTATTATGCACTTTAAACAAAACCGGTTTTGGCGTGAGTAAATTTACCGGTGAGTTTTCCGTTCACAGGTAACTTCGTTTGCAGGCGATCCGAATAAACCCGGATTTGGATTTATCGGCGGCGCTTTATATATGATAAATCGCCGTCGCATTTTCTACCTGCGGAGCGGACATCCAAACGTAAGTTTTGCGATCGTGCAGTGCCGCACGGGTGGCGGCCAGGCGCGGTTCGGAAGGGTTTTCCCGGCTTGACCGGCCGATTGCCGGGTTAGGAAACCTATTCCAGTGCCGATGAAAACGGTATCAATAAAAAGCACTTGCCGCGATTAATTTCGATTGTTAATCTGGGCAAACTTTTTAGAGTTTTCCTTCGGCAAGTTCAGTGTTGCAAAGCATGACGCAATGACTTGATTCCGCTCAACGGGTTCCGTAGGGGATTGAATATGCTGACCGCTACCATTGAGGTATTAGATACACCGCCAGCCGCGCGCTTCAGTGCCGGCGATGTTGTCACGCTGAAAGAAGGCGGCCCGCGCATGACCGTGACCTACGCAGGTCCGGTGGCGCTCAACCCGGGCGACTGGCTGATTTGCGAGTGGTTCGACGAACACGGCGAACTGCGCCGCGAGATGTTCGCGCACGAGAGCGTGCGGGCCGAGCCGCGCTCGATCCCCGCCGGCTCGGTGATGTGGGGCAGAATGGGCCGCGCGGCCTGATTATTTTTCCGCGCGGTCACGCGCCGTGGCGCGCCTTTGCACGCGCACCAGAAGCGCCGAAGAAAACGCCCGCATCCGTACGATCTTCCGCGTCTCTACGACTTCGCCTGCCACATTCTTCGGCGGGTTCGGCTGCAACGACCAGTAGAGCGCAAGCAGCCAGCCAAAACCAGTCCAGCCCAGGCACGCATTGAAGAGTGCCAGCGTCAGCACGTCATGACGCTTGCGCCGGTCCGCGAGAATGCTCGGCAGAAAATACAGCGCCAACGCGAGCGCCGCGGCGATGGCCTGAACCACGACGTTGCTACCCATAGTCTGCTCCCCAGGACGCGACGTATCTTGCGATTGTCGCGCGATTGTTTACTTTGCGCAGTGTTGACGCGAATGGACCGCGCAGGGGTTCAGCGCATCGCGCATCGGGACTATCATGGACGTTTCTCCCGAACAGAGCCGCCACGGACCGCCACCATGATCTCCGACCATACGACCGAGCAGACCCAACGCATCAACCAGGACACGCTACGCGAATTCGTAGACCGCAAATGGAACGACGAGATCGTCCCCGCGCTCACGGATTACATCGCCGTGCCGGCCAAGAGTCCGGCGTTCGATCCCGAGTGGGTCAAGCACGGCTATCTCGAACGCGTGATCACGGACGCGGCGCAATGGGCCGAACAGCAACCCGTGCGTGGCCTGAAACTCGAAGTGGTCCGTTTGCCGGGCCGCACGCCGGTGATTTTCTTCGAAACGGCCGCGACCCGGTCGGGCAGCGAAGAAACCATCGTGCTGTACGGCCACCTCGACAAGCAGCCTGAATTCGACGGCTGGCGCAACGACCTTGGCCCCTGGACGCCGAAGCTCGAAAACGACAAGCTGTACGGTCGCGGCGGCGCCGACGACGGCTACGCGATCTATGCGAGCCTCACGGCACTGGCCGCGCTGGACGCGCAAGGCATCGAGCGTCCGCGCTGTGTCGGCCTGATCGAAACCTGCGAGGAATCGGGCAGCTACGATCTGCTGCCGTACGTCGACGCTTTGCGCGAACGGCTCGGCAAAGTCGGTCTCGTGGTGTGTCTCGATTCGGGTGCGGGCAACTACGATCAACTGTGGCTTACCACTTCGCTGCGCGGACTGGTGGCCGGCGACCTTGAAGTCCAGGTGCTCGACGAAGGGATTCACTCGGGCGGTTACGGCGGCATTGCGCCGTCGAGTTTCCGCATCATGCGGCAACTGTTCGACCGTCTTGAAGACTCCGCCAACGGCACCTTGTTGCCGAAGGGTTTCCACGTTCAGATCCCGGCGGATCGTCTGCGTGAAGCGGAAGCAACCGCCCAGATTCTCGGCGACGACGTCTGGAAGAAGCTGCCGTGGGCCTGCGGCCAGGACGGCCGTCAGGTGCTGCCCACCACCACTGACCCGCAAGAAGCCTTGCTCAACTCGACATGGCGTCCGTCGCTGTCGGTGACCGGCGCGGCCGGCTTGCCCTCGCTCGCCGACGCCGGCAACGTGCTGCGTCCGCGCACGGCGTTCAAGCTGTCGCTGCGCCTGCCGCCGCTGATCGAGGCAGAGAAGGCGGTCGCCGAACTGAAGGCGCTGCTCGAATTCGATCCGCCGTACAACGCCAAGGTCACCTTCAAGCCGGACGCCGGCGCGGCGAGCGGCTGGAGCGCGCCCGATCTCGCACCGTGGCTCGCCACCGCGTTGAACGACGCGTCGCGTACGCACTACGGCGCGGACGTTGCCTACATGGGGCAGGGCGGCACGATCCCATTGATGAACGTGCTGAAGTCGGGTTTCCCGAAGTCGCAGTTCATGGTGTGCGGCGTGCTCGGGCCGAAGTCGAATGCACACGGACCGAACGAGTTTCTGCACGTGCCGTACGGCAAGAAGCTGACGGCCGCCGTAGCCCAGGTGATCGCGGCCGCGCCTTGAGGCGCGTTTTTGCCTTGATCTTTCCACCCACGCCGACCCTGTGAATGACCGATAACGCGACTGCTCACCTCCCCACGCCCCGGATTCCGGCCGATCAATTGCATGCCTACGTACGGGCGATCTGGGAGCAGGCGGGCAGTACGCCGCGCGAAGCCGAGCTGGTCGCGGATCATCTGGTGGCGGCGAATCTGACCGGTCACGATTCGCATGGCGTGGGGATGATCCCGCGCTATGTGGCGTCGCTGGCCGACGCGCAACTGCAACTGAACCTGCATGCGCAAGTCGTGAAGGACGCCGGCGCGGTCCTGACCGTCGAAGGCGCCAGGGGCTTCGGCCAGGTGGTCGCGTTCGAGGCGATGGAGCAGGGTATCGAGCGCGCCAAACGCCTCGGCATCTGCGCGGTCGGCTTGCGCGGCGCGCACCACATCGGCCGCATCGGCCACTGGGCCGAACAATGCGCGCGCGCCGGCCTCGTATCGTTCCATTTCGTCAACGTGGCGGGCGATCCGCTCGTCGCGCCGTTCGGCGGCGCGGACCGCCGCATCGGCACGAATCCGTTTTGCGCAGCGTATCCACGGCCCGGCAAGCCGCCGCTCGTACTCGACTTCGCGACCAGCACGGTGGCGTACGGCAAGACGCGTGTTGCATATAACCAGGGCAAGCAGGTGCCGCCTGGCGCGCTGATCGATCACGAGGGCTTTCCAACCCTCGAACCCAAAGTTATGCAGGAAGCGCCGTTCGGTTCGCTGACGCCGTTCGGTGGTCACAAGGGCTTTGGACTCGCGGCGATGTGCGAGATTTTCGCGGGTGCATTGTCGGGCGGCTTCACCACGCACGCGGACACGCTCGGCACGACCAATGCGATCATCAACTGCATGCTTTCAGTGATCGTCGATCCCGCTGCGTTCGACGCCGCCGGCGCGCAAGCCGAAGCCGATGCATTCATCGACTGGGTGAAGGCTTCGCCGCTCGCGGCCGGCACGAACCATATCTATGAGCCCGGCGAACCGGAGCGGGTGACGCGCGCGCAACGCGAGGCCGAAGGTATCCCGGTCGATGCCGCCACGTGGGCGCAGATTCGCGCAGCGGCGCTGGCCGTCGGTATGAGCACGGAGCAGGTTGAGCGGTGGTCCGCCCAGTTGCAATAGCGATTGCTTGTCAATCAACGGGCGCTTTGCGGCGCCTGCGTTTAAATATGCAATTTGAATATTCCGTCTGCTAGCCCACAAATAAAAAACAAGTATCTGGAGAGCGATATCTTCGATTGCATTACATAATCGAAAACATTTCTTTTCCTTTCAAATCCGGCAAGAAATTCCAGCTTTGTTCGCTCGCTAATTTATTGCGAGCCAGATGTTCTTCTGTGGGCTAATTTCGCCCAACTCCGGTGCGCAAGCGTTTGCGTCTGCGTCATTCTTTTTCATCCGCTTTATCTCCTTGCCGAGCGCCGTCTGACGGGGCTTAGCACGCGTGTTGCAATCATCTGTTGGTTACCCCGCTCCCATCCCATTCCGGTCTGATTTAGGCTCGCATTGCAATGCCAGTGTTTAACCTTAAAAGGACCATTCAAAATGAATCTGCATAGCCACCACGCCTGCCGTCCGTTCATCGAAGCCGGCAATTTGTCGCAAATTTCCGCTTACTACGAAGAAGGCCGCAACATCATGTGGATGATGCTGCGGGCGCAGCCGCGTCCCTGTTTTAATCTCGATCTGGTGCACGACATTCTGGGTCTCGCGCAGGCAGCACGAGAGTCCGGCTTGCCGATCGACTTCTGGGTGACCGGATCGTTGATTCCAACCATGTTCAACGTCGGGGGCGACCTCGATTTTTTTGCGGACTCGATCCGCTCCGGCAAACGCCAGGCGCTGATGGCGTACGCGCGCGCTTGCGTCGATTGTGTGCACGCGGCGGCGCGCGGTTTCGATACGGGCGCGATTTCAATCGCGATGGTGGAGGGCACGGCGCTCGGAGGAGGCTTCGAGGCGGCACTCGCGCATCATTTTCTGCTGGCGCAGAACGATGTGCGGATGGGCTTTCCCGAGATCGCGTTCAACCTGTTCCCGGGCATGGGCGGTTACTCGCTGGTTGCGCGCAAGGCGGGCATGCGTCTCGCTGAAGAGTTGATCGGCGTAGGCGAATCGCATACGGCTGAGTGGCACTTCAGCAAGGGACTGGTCGACCAGCTGTTCGAACCGGGCGACGCCTATATGGCGACGCGTACCTTCATCGACACGCTCAGGCCCAAGATGAACGGCATCCGCGCGATGCTGCGGGCACGCCAGCGCGTGCTGCAACTTTCGCGCGCCGAGCTGATGGAAATTACCGAGGACTGGGTGGATGCCGCCTTCATGATCGAGGAGAAGGACCTCGCCTTCATGGAGCGGCTGGTGATGCTGCAAAACCGCCGTCATTCGAACCTGCGGCAGACGGCCTCCAGCGCGGCCAATTTCGCCTGAATCGATCTGTGTCCCGGTGTGATGGAGCGGCAGTTGCGGTCCTGTCCCTCAGGGGGATTTTCTTCGGAGCTCCCCTAGGAGGACTTTCTTCAAGGCTTCCCGTAAGGGGACTTCCCGCGGCTCCGTCCCCTTGGAACTTCCCGTAGTGCGCGGCGTTCAGGCAATCAATCTGAGCTTCTGCCGATCCTGCAACCAGCTTTCGAATTCCGCAGCCGGCATGGCCTGGCCGTACAGGAAGCCCTGTACGTAGTCGACGCCCAGCCCCTTCATGAACACTTCTTCCGATTCGGTTTCGATACCTTCGGCGACGACCTTGAAATTCAGTTCCTGCGCGACCGCCACCATTGAGCGTACGAGTGCCTGCGCTTTGGTATCGGCATTGATGGAACGGACGAAACTGCGATCGAGCTTGATGACGTCGAGCGGAATACGGCCCAATTGCGACAACGACGAATAGCCGGTGCCGAAGTCGTCCAGATGCACCTGGGCGCCGAGCTGGCGGAACTGCGTGATCAGATCGATCGCCGCCGCTTCGTCCTCGATCAGGCAGCTCTCGGTGAGTTCCAGGTCGATCAGGCACGGGTCGAGGCCGGCTCGTTGCAGTGCTTCGCTGAAATGCCGCACCACGGCGGTGTCGACCAGTTGCCGTGCCGACACGTTGATCGCGACGCGCAGGTTGTAGCCGTCCGCCTTCCATTTGGCGGCTTGCCTCGCGGCCGTTTCCATGACCCAGCGGCCGAGCACGCCGATCAGCCCGGATTCTTCAGCATAACGGATGAACTCGACCGGCATGATCTGCCCACGCTCCGGCGAATTCCAGCGCACCAGCGCCTCCACGCCTTGTACCGCGCCGGTGGCGAGCACGAGCTTGGGCTGGTAGTGCAGGGTTAGCTGCCCCTCTTCGAGACCGCGCCGCAGATTGGTGTCGAGCCACATGTACTCGGCGACTTTACGGTTCATGTCGGGCGAAAACACGCGGTAGGTGCGCTTGCCTTCGTCTTTGGCAACGTACATTGCCGTGTCCGCCGAACGGATCAGCGATTCGAGGTTGTTGCCGTGTTCCGGATACAGCGCGATGCCGATTGAGCAGCCGGTGTAGACCTCGACGAGCCCCAGGCCGAACGGCGTGCGCAGGCGTTCGAGAATGCGCTGCGCGGTGGCTTCGAGATCATGGGCAGTGCTTTTGGCGGCGAGCACGATGAACTCGTCGCCGCCGAGTCGCGCGAGCGCATCGCCTTCGTCCAGACAGGTGCGGATGGCCGCCGACACATCGCGGATCAGCCGGTCGCCGAACACGTGGCCGTAGTGGTCGTTGACCTTCTTGAAGTTGTCGAGATCGAGGAACAGCACGCCGACCGACTCGCCTGGGGCGGCTGCTTCGATCGCGGCGCGGATCTTGTCCTGGATGGCGTTGCGATTGGCGAGGCCGGTGAGCGAATCGGTGTTCGCCAGTTCGGTGAGCCGTTCCTGCGCGAGCCGTTCTTCGGTGATGTCGGTGCCCGAGCAGATCAGAAACTGTTCTTCGACGCCGCTGCCGCTATGAACGAACTTGTTGCGAAACAGGAATAGCCGTTCGCCGCGAAGGGTTTTTACGCGCCGCTCGACTTCATACGAGACGCCGCGATTGAAGAACCCCGTAATGTTCTGGCTCGACGCCGCGCCGGATTCGGTGGACATGAACAGCGCCCACACATTGCGGCCGACGATGTCCTCTTCCTTCACGCCGGTGAGTTCCTCGGCGAGACGGTTGAAGCGTTGTATTCGACCGTGCCTGTCGACGATCACCACGACCGAATTGACTTCGGAGACGACCTGTTCGGCGAAAGAGAGACCGTGCACCAGATCGCGCGCGACGGACTCCGTATCGTCGTAGGCCGAGGCGGTGCCGGCCCATGTATTGCTGGCGAGTTTTTTACCGACGAGATGCAGGCGCAGCGGTTCGCCGAACAGCCGCACGTCGAGGATGAGATGCGAGGTGACGCCGGTGAGGCAACGGATTTGCGAAGCCTGTTGGGGATTCAGTGGAATGGCGACATTGGCCGGCACGTCGCCGGTGACGGGCGTGAGTTCCAATGCGTTGCTGTCGTTCGACAGACGCCAGCAGGGGCTGCTTGTGCCGAACTGCGCAAAAAGCACCTGATCGTGTTGGTCGTCATTCATGAGATCCCCGGGCGGTGTGTGCCGGTGAGCCGCTCGTGAAGCCGGATTGGCGGCAGCCAGTCTTCATCATACTTAAAGACTGGCCTATTGTAGCGAAGCGGCTGCAGTTCGGGCCTATAAACATTAACGGTTGGGATGGCCGGCTTTTTTATAAGCCCACACCGTTAAGGTTTTATTGAAAATTCGCGCTGGTGCGTCGTGGGTGCGTTGTAGGCGCATTGTGTGCCGGTAGTTCCGGCTTGCTGGCAGCGGGTTGGGGGCTTGGTTAGATACTGGCACAAGCGTGCTTTTTTGCTTTTGCGGAGGGAAAAGGCACGCGCCATTCCGGTCCTCAGGGACGGTACGCGGCCTCGCGTAGCTGGAAGCACGTTGGGTTGCGATGCCGACGCTTGCGCCTGCCGGTGCGTCGTTACATCTGATGTTATGACGCTACGCCGAGCGTGCCGTCCGGGTTGATGTTCTGCGCCCGCACCGTGTAGTCGTCGCTCGTCCATGCAAACGCGCCATAGCCTGCTGTGCTGAGCGCTCCAACAGCGTTGTCGGTCGTGCTGGTGGCAGAAGTTTTGACGTCCACAACCGGGTTTTGCCAGACTGGCGCGCCGCTCGGATCCAGCATGGAAGTGCGCAGTGGTTGCGGCAAAAAGGCCGCTTGCGGCGGCTGTTGTATCCACGCGGCGATTACGCCACCTGTCACAGGCAACATAGCGACTGGCGACATGAAGGCCAGCGGCTCGTACGCCGCCAGGGCAACGCCGGCCTCGTCCCACAGCAGCGCGCCGGCGTTATCGAGGCATTGTGCCCGCACGCCGGACATACCGGTGTAATTGGCATTCCACGCGATATAAACCCTGCCGTCGCGTGGATCGAAACCAAAGCGCGCCGCCGAAGCGTCGATCAAGTTCCCTGATACCGGCGTGCCGTTCGGGGCGAACGACGGCCGGCCGGTCGAATTCATGCGTTGTACGTAAATTCGTTCGGTTGTGTCAGTGAGCGAATAGCCAAACACGGCCCCGCCGGCACTATCCGTGATCAGCGTCGGCACGACGCCCATCGGCAATGTCACGCCGGTGGCAACGCTGCTGTCGACCACCGTGACTGGCGTGTCGCCCCAAAGATTGGCGCCGTTCCCGGCCGCCAGCTTCTGCGTGAACACGCTGTTGTAGGTACCGCTCATTTTGTTGATGCTTTGAACATAGGCGTAGATCACCGAGCCGTTGTCCGACGCAATAATGTTCGTGGGCGTGAGCGCCGCGTCGGGTGTATCGCGCGCCACGTTCGTCGCCCACACCTGATTTCCCGCGGCATCGAGTTTTGTCAGGCTGATCAGGTCTTCCTGTTCCGTTTTCCCCCACGTAAAAACCGCTCCCCGATCGCTTGTGGCGCAACAGAGTACCGTTGAAACCACCACGTCCGGCGGCGACAGCGTGATGCCTGTCGAACCCCACAAGAAGTCACCTGCGGGCGAAACTTTGAATGCAAGTACCGGCCCGCCTGGTGCGTGAAGCGCCGCAATGCCTGCATCTATACCGACAATCGCATTGCCGTCCGGATCGACGCTCAAGCCATACGTGATAATGCTTCGTATATCGCGACGACAAATCAGCTTGCCGTTGGACGCCCACATGGCGTTGCCGTGCACATCGAGCCGTTGGAGAAATAACGAATAGCCTTCGTCGGCATCGAGCCAACTGACATAGAAGCCGCCGTCAGGCGTGGCGCAAATCGATGTATTGGCGACCTCTCCGACCGACTGCGACAAGATGAGATTTTTCGTTGCATCACTGGACCACATGTGCTGCTCCTTCGAATAGGCGGCCGTTTCGGTTCCGTTCAAGCCGCGCAGACTGCGATAGAAAATGAGCCGGCAAGCAGTTCGTTGTCGCGGACTAAAAAGTCATCCGTGACGTTACGTATCGTCAGGTATCTTTACGTATCGGACTCACCACTCGAGGATGAGTGTCGCAGAAGGGTAATTGATTTGTGATCCTGAATACCGATTCAGAGAGTGGCAAATTGGCGCACAGTTTGATCTGCCGGATAGCCAGGGACGATGCCTGGCGAGGCCGCTAGAAGTCGATCACAGAACAGGCGCGATGCCTGATCAATGGCGCTGCGCAAGCCGCAGGCGGGCCTCTGTCCTGAGATTGGCGTCGGTTTCGGCGCCGAGTGCCGGCAGAAAGTGGAATTCTCCCGCCACGAGTGTCGCGACCACGATGCCGTCGCGAAACAGCAGGCGGTTACCCGCTACTGCCGGTATCTTGTCGCCGGTCAGCAAGGTGCCGGCGAGATTGAGCGGATCGGTTGCCGATACGCATACCCACACGCCGTCGTTCGCATGCCGACGTACTTCGCGCAGCAACGGAATGGCCTCGGGCAAAGCAAATTGTTCTCCCGCAAGACCGTTGACGAAGCGCCCGCCCCGTACCTGGCCACGTGCCTCGAGCCGCTGAAACACCCGCAACAGGTCCCGCCACGGCGGCAACCATTCGGCCTCGCGTTGGAGCAGGCGCCAGAACACCACGCCATAGCGGCGCAGCAAGGTCATCGCAATGTGTTCGAGTATGTCGAGTGCAAGTGGCGCACGCTGTCCGGCTAACGTGGGTTTTCCGCCATTCTCGTTGCCATTGCCGTCACTGCTTTCGGGTCTCGCGAGTTTCGCTTTCACCGGACGCTTGATAAGCGCCCAGCGTCCCGCGTCGTCCATTCCTCCGATCAATGCACTCGACCTGACACGCCGGCTACTCGCGTAAGCACTGCGTTTGGCGACGGGTTTCAACAACGCGCGCAAGCCGGCGAAACTGTCGGAATTCACGAGACCCGCTGCAACCAGTTCACCCAGCGCGTTCTCCAGTTCGATACGCAAACCGCTCACTTCGGTCAGCAGTTCGTCGAAAAACATCGCGCCATGTTGCGATAGCGTGTCATAGACGCTCTGCGCCCTGGCCGACAACTCCGGTTGTTTCGAGGTGTCGATCAGCGCGCTCCAGACGCGCACCTGGGCCCGCGGCAAAAGCACGATCGGCGTGCTGCGCACCGGTCCCGCCGCACTGCGTGCCCGCTCGGTCAGGCGGGTCCAGACGATCTTGCCGGCGCGACATAGTTCGTCGAGCGAAACGTTGGCGTAAGCCTTCACGCGCGCCGGCAGAATGTCTTCTTCCCATGCGGCGGCCGCGGCCTGAAAACCCTCCATCTGATCGAGTACGGCGGCGAGAGCGTCACGTCCTTCGGCGCGCGTGTCCGGCGTGAGATGCTGCCACTCGAACAGAAAGCGCATGAAGTCGTGCCGTTCCACCGGCTCGATTTCGCGTCGCAAGCGTTTCACCGTGTAACGGTGGATTCGCGCAAGCAGATGACGCTCGCACCATTCTTCTTCGATTGCTCCCGGCGAGAAGCGGCCACGCATCACATAGCCTTCCGCTTCGAGACGCGTCAGCGTTTGTTCGACGGATGCCACAGGCAAGTTCAGCGCCTCTGAAATCGCGCGTACCGGCAGTGGGCCGAAGCCGGTCAGCCGGGCGCGCAGCAAGTCGAGCAGGGCGTCGTCGGCGTTCCAGGTGTCGGTGTAGCCTTTGGGCGCGGTGAGCGGTGGGTCAAACCGGACGTCAGGGTAGAGCGCCTGGAAACAGGTCAGGCGCTCGGCGGGCAGCCACAGCACGTTATCGGCGGCGATCCGCAGGCGGGTCGCGCGGCCGGATTCGGCAAGCGAAGCGAGCCATGCCGGCCAGCCTTCTTCATTACGCGCTTCGGCCTCGGTGATGCAGGCAAGGCCGGTCAATGCTTCGTGCATCTCGTCGGCGGTGCGCGCCTGCGGCCATGCTTCGTCGCGTACGCTTTCGATCGCATCGGCGTCGAGCGCACCGAGATCGTCGGCGCTGGACGGATCGGTCCAGCGGCGATTCAGCACGGCCTGGGTGCGGCGCTCTTCGATCGGCGCGTCGTCGAGATAGGCGTACGGCTTGGCGGTGAGGATCTCAGCGGCAAGCGGCGAGGGCGCCGGCAAATCGCGGGCGATCAGTTGCACGTCGCCCTGTTCCATGCGACGCAGCAAGGCAAGCCAGCTTTCGCTGTCCATCGCTTCGTGCAGGCAGTCGTCGACGGTTTGGTCCACTAACGGATGACACGGCAGTTCGCGTTCGCCGACGATGTTCTCGAGACACGCGGCCTGCTCGGGAAACACGCTCGCCAGCAGATCTTCGCTACGCATGCGTTGCAATTGCGGCGGTGTTTTGCGCCCGCCGGTATAACGCGGCAGGCCTAGCGAGGTGGTTGCGTTCCAGCGCCAGCGTACGCCGAACAGCGGCGCGTCGAGCAGCGCCTGGATCAGCAGATGCTCGGCGCTGTTCGAATGCAGGTAGCGCCACACTTCGTCGAGGACGAACGAATGGCTGCCGGTCAGCGAGAGGACGATCGCGTCTTCGGTGGCCGCGGCTTGCAGTTCGAAGTTGAAGGTCCGGCAAAAACGCTTGCGCAGCGCGAGGCCCCACGCGCGGTTGACGCGGCTGCCGAACGGCGCATGGATCACGAGTTGCGTGCCGCCGGATTCGTCGAAGAAACGCTCCATCACGAGCGTGTTTTGCGACGGCAGCACGCTGAGCGCGGCGCGTGCGCGGGCGAGATAGTCGACGATCTGGCGGGCGGCGGCTTCGTCGAGACCGGGCACGTCGATCAGCCAGCCGATTGCGCGTTGGAGGCGCGCGGTCATGATCTCTGCCGCGGGGTCTTCAACGGCGGTTGGTGATGTGGCGCTCGGTGTTGTTCGCGCTTTGTCTGCCGCAGATAGCGTGGTCCGTTTGGACTTGCCTCGCGGCGATTGCAGAGCGCGGGTCGAGACCGCCGTATCCGCTTCTTCTCCATCGAGCAGGCGCCCAATCTGCTCACGCAAACGCGCCACGCCGAACGACAGTTCATCGCTGCGCCCCGGCGCCTCGCCGAGCCAGAACGGAATATTCGGCGGCTGCCCCTGCGCGTCCTCGACCCGCACGCGGCCGCTCTCGATGCGCAGAATCCGGTACGACGCGTTGCCGAGCTGGAACACGTCGCCCGCCAGACTCTCGACGGCGAAATCTTCGTTGACGGTGCCGATATTGATCGCCTGCGGTTCGAGCACGACGGCGTAATCGGCGTTCTCGGGGATCGTGCCGCCGGACGTCACGGCGACCAGTTTGCCGCCGCGCCGGCCGCGCAAGGTGCCGCTCACGGCGTCGCGATGAATATAGGCGCCGCGCGGACCGTTGCGGCTCGTATAGCCTTCGGCCAGCATGCGCAACACGGCGTCGTATTGTTCGCGCGCCAGGTCCGCGTAGGGTGCCGCGCGTCGCATCATTTCGAACAACGCGTCTTCGCCCCATTCGGCGCTCGATACCTCGGCGACGACCTGCTGCGCGAGCACGTCGAGCGGTGCGCGCGGAATCCGCAACGCGTCGAGTTCGCCACGCCGCACGCAATCGAGCAGCGCCGCACATTCGATCAGATCGTCGCGCGAAGCCGGAAAAAGGCGACCCTTCGGCATGCCGCCGACATGGTGGCCCGAGCGTCCGACACGCTGCAGGAACGGCGCAATCGCGCGCGGCGAACCCATCTGGCAGACCAGATCGATGTCGCCGATATCGATGCCCAGCTCCAGCGAGGCGGTGGCGATCAGCACCCGCAACTCGCCGCGTTTCAGCCGCTGTTCAGCGTCGAAACGGTGTTCCTTGGCGAGACTGCCATGATGCGCGGCGACCGCATCCTTGCCGAGCCGTTCGGTCAGATGGCGGGCGGCGCGTTCGGCCATCCGGCGTGTGTTGACGAAAATCAGCGTCGTGCGATGCATCGCGACCAGTTCGGCGAGCCGGTCGTAGACGCGCTCCCACACTTCGTTGGGCATCACCGCTTCGAGCGGCACAGGTGGAATCTCCAGCGCGAGATCGCGCTCGCGGATGTGCCCCACGTCGATGATCGCGCAGTCAGCAGGAGCGTTGCTTTCGATGCTCGCGCCACCCACCAGAAAGCGCGCGACGGCACTGACCGGCTTCTGCGTCGCCGACAGGCCGATACGCGGCAAGCGGCGCTGACACAGCGCGTCGAGCCGTTCGAGGCTGAGCGCCAGATGACTGCCGCGCTTGCTGCCGGCGAGCGCATGAATTTCGTCGACGATCACCGTGCGCACCGTCGACAGCATGCGGCGGCCGGAATCCGAGCCGAGCAGCACGTACAGCGATTCCGGCGTGGTCACGAGAATATGCGGCGCGCGTTTTTTCAGTGCGCTGCGTTCCTGTTGCGTGGTGTCGCCGGTGCGCACTGCGGTGCGGATATCGAGCGGCGGCAGGCCGCGCGCGTCGAGTTCCGCGGCGATGCCTTGCAACGGCACTTGCAGATTGATGCGGATGTCGTTGGAAAGCGCTTTCAGCGGCGAGACATAAACCACCAGGGTTTCGTCAGGCAGGGCGCCGCCGTTGGCGAGGCCTTGCTGGACGAGTTCGTCGAGCGCGGACAGGAAGGCCGTGAGCGTTTTGCCCGAACCGGTCGGCGCGGCCACGAGGGTCGAGCGCCCGCTGCGAATCTGCGGCCATGCCGCGGCCTGGGCGTCGGTGGGGGCGGGAAACGTTTTCAGGAACCAGCCGGCGACCGCCGGATGAAAGTCATCCAGCGCGCTGCCCGTGAAGGAGCCCGAAGCAAGGGCCGCAGCGCGCCCCGAAGCAGCATCTGAAGTTGCCAGCGATGCCGGATCGAAGCGCGAAGAATCAGGGCGCGGGTCGAGAGCGGTGGTGGATGTCGAAGCCGAAGTCATGCTGGCATAGATGGGGACGCGGTGTGCCTTATCCAGACTACCAGACCCAGCGCACCCCCGCATCGCCCGTCACCGTTCTCTGATGCGCGCCGCCCAGGTTCGTCACCCAGCCGAGCGTCGCGAACACGCTGCCCGATGTGCTGAATTGTCCGACCACGCCCGCGCCGAGTTGCGCCGCGGTTTGCCCGACAGTGCCCGGAATCACGGTCCCGCCGCCGAAGGTGACTTTGTCGTCGGAACCGAACTCGCGTAACAGGCTGACCCGCACATAAGGCCGCCAGGCTGTCGCGAACGCGTCGAACTGGCCTTGCAGGCGTGCACCGATTCGTCCGACGAAAGTATTGCCGCTGTTGAAGCCGACACTCGACACGCCATCGTTGAAGTCGGATAGCGAAAGATGCTGCCACACGAGTTGCGCTTGCGGTTCGAGCGTGAGCCCCGCGCCGAGCGGAATCGGCAGGCCGCCTTCGAGCGAGCCGGTCACCGCGCTGCCGTGCGTCGTCGTGTTGAGGCCGTCGCGCGAGGCCGGATCGACGGTCAGCGAACTCCCCATCAGCACGGCGTCCGTGTACCAGCCGCTCGGGCCGATATGCGTCCAGTAGCCGCCGAGGCTGTAAGCATTGATCGCCAGGTGGCCCACGGCGAGATTGGGCATGCCGAGCGCGAAACCGTCGACGTCGCCGGTCGCACGCGCGAAGCCGACGAATAAACCGTAGTGATTGCGCTGGCCGCTCGCGCTGCGGTCGGCATATAGATCCTGTCCGGCCTGAATGCCGTACACCGAGCCGTCGAATTGAGGACTCGCCGCACTGTCCTGACTCAGCACGCTATGACCGCCCCACACGCGGCCCCACGCGGCAGGCAGCGTGCCGCTGTCGTTCAACACGGCCTGATCGCCTTGCCGGTCATGAAACGTATCGATTTGCATCAAGCCAAGTTCACGCGCGACGCCGGGCGCCGCGGCGTACACCGGGACTTCGACGCGATACAGCGGCGTGGCGGCCGAGCCCGCGGCCGGTGCGGGAGGCAAAGGCGGCGTACCCGCGGCGGCGATCGGTACGCCGGATTCCACAACGGCTGGCTCGCCTGGCGTGGTGACCGGCGGTGGAGCCGTCACTCCTGGCGGCAGCGGCGCAACCGTATTGCGCAGATACCAGTTGTCTGTCGTGCCGCCGCTCACACCGCCTTTGGCGAGGTAGTAGGAATACGCGCCGGCCTTCACCGGTGCCGCCAGCGAGAAGGCGCTCGCATTCGTGGTGGCGCCATTGGTCGCCTGAACCAGTTCAATGCCGTCCGCAACCGTTTGTGCGCCCTGGCCGCCCACGTTCGTGACTTGCAGGTGCGTCGAGCCCGTGGCTGTTCCGCCGCTCAGCACGAGGCGATCGGACGCCGCGCCGTCGCCGGCGACGACGGTGTTCAGGCCGATGGTGCCGTTCTGTCCGGTGTAGTTGCCTGTCACGTTCAGCAGGTTGCCCACACCTCCGGCGGCAGGGCCGCCGATCTGCACGAGTCCGGCGTTCACCAGCGAGCCATTGATCGAGAACGCGCCGTTTCCCTCGCTTGCCAGCGACGGCAACGCATTCGCCACCGCGAGCGTGCCGTTGTTCGTGACCGCGCCTGTCACGCTGCCATAGCCGCCGAGCGTTGCGCCCGCCGCGACCGTGGTGGCGCCGCCGCCCGTCAGCGCGGCGTTGGCATGCGCCGCATCGCCGATCGCGAGGGTGCCCGCCGCGACCGTGGTTGCGCCGCTATAGGTGCTCACGCCCGTCATCAGCAAGCTGCCGCTACCGGCTTTCGTCAACGCGCCGGTTCCGCTCACTGCCTGGGTGAGCGTCGTATCGAACGATTGCGTATCGATTGTGCCGCCACCCGCTGCCAACGTGATGGCGCGCGTGCCGGCGAGGTCGAAGCTCGTCGTCAATTGCAGTGTGCCGCCGTTGAACGTGAGACCGCCGGTGTTCGCGCCGAGCGCGTTGTCCGCACCGGCGGCGATCGTGCCTTGGTCGATCGTCGTGCCGCCCGAGTAGGTGTTTCCGCTCGCCGCAGCGGGCGCGAGCGTCAACACGCCGGCGCCGGTCTTATCGACTGCGCCCGTGCCGCTGATCGATCCCGCGTAGGTGCCCGCGCTGTCCTGGGCAAAGCGCACGAGTCCATTGTCGGTGACGCTGGAAGGCAGGTTCTGCGCATTCGCCTGCAAGGTCGCGCCGCTATCGACGAGCGCCGTGGCGCTCGCGCCGAGCGTACCGGTGAGATTGAGCGTGCCGGTTTGCACGTGCGCGAGCGTGAAGGTCCCGCTGCCGGTCCAGTTCCACAATGCGCCCTGCATCAGCAGGGTCTGAAAGTTGGTGAACGCATTCGAAGCCGTGCCCGAGCCCTGCAGGGTCACCGTATTCGTTCCTGCTCCGCCATTGGCCGTGCCGTTGATCACGGAGCCGGTTTGCAGAATCAGCGAATTGTTGCCGTTGCCCATTGTGATGGCCGTGCCGATGCCGCTCTGCACGAGTCCCGCATTGATGATGGTGCTGTTGCCGTTGAGCGTGCGGATGCCGGAGCCGTTCTGGCTGATGATGCTGCCGCCCGCGAGGTTCTGGATCGTCGCCACGAAGCTCGATCCCGCCGTGTTCGAAAACACCGCGTCCGAGCCGCTGCCGCTCGCGCTGATCGTGCCGCTGTTGATCAACTGATCGTTATTGCCTTGCAGATAAGCGGTGGGACTGGCGGAGCCGGTGGTGGACAGCGTGCCGCTATTGGTGATGCTGCCGCTGCCGCCCAGAATCGATGCCGCGCGCGCGTTGCTGCCCGAGGTTGTCACCGTGCCGGTGTTGATCAACTTGTTGTTCAACTGACCGACATTCGTTTGTCCCCACGTGGCGGTCATGCCGTAAGCGTTGGGGCCGCTGGTGGTGATCGAGCCGTTATTGGTCAGGGTGTTGCCGCTGCCGTTGGCGGCCATGCCGTCGTTGAAGGCGCCGCTCGTGGTGATGACCCCGCCGGTCGCATTGGTGATCTGATTGCCGTTGCCCACGCCGAGCAGCACGGCGCCACGCACGGTACCCGTGCCGCCGCCGCCGGTCAGCGAGAAGTTGCCGCTGCTGTTGATGGTGCTGTTGGTGTCGACGCTGAAGACGACCGGCGTGGCGGTGCGTACGAAACTGCCCGCAGCGGTGCTATCGGCATTAATAGTGACGCCCGTGCTGCCGGTTTGCGCAATGACTGCAGCGAGGCCGCTGCCCGTGCAGGTGACGGTGGTATTGCTCGGCGGTGCGGTATTGCTGCACGCGGCCATTGCGGAAGGGGTGAGTGCTCTGGAGAGCAGCACGACGCTGCCCAGGCCGATTCCAAGTGTTTTCTTCTTCTTCATATGCGCGGTCCTTGTTAGGGGCACTACACCTACGAGCGGAATGGTCCGACTTATACACGTCTTACTAACACTTTCCAATTGCCGCCGGCATAACTTACGAATTTGTGGTGGATCACCGACGCTGGCTGGAGACCCGCATGGCGCCTTGCTTGCCAAGGAGAGGCCGGTTTTCCGGGCGGGGAAAGCGCTAGCGCGGTTGCCATGCGAACTGTAAGGAATTTGAAACATGCGTTCGACGGACGGCTGGCCAGGACTCGTGTCGCGTCCTGCCGAAATTTGCCAGGTGCAGTACTCTGTACGACCTACTCATCCACGAATCCATAATGGAGTTTCGACGATGCGATACAACCCGTTGGGCCGTACCGGTGTGTTTGTTTCAGAGCTATGTCTGGGCACGATGACCTTCGGCGGTGGCGAGGGCATATGGAGGCAGATCGGCGATCTGCAGCAGCAGGACGCGGAGCGGCTGGTCGGCCGGGCGCTCGACGCGGGAATCAATTTCATCGACACGGCCGACGTCTATGCCGAAGGCTTATCCGAACAGATCACGGGCCAGGCGCTGAAGAACCTCAAGGTGCCGCGCGACAAGGTTGTAGTCGCAACCAAAGTATTCGGCCAGACGGCAACGTTTCCGAACGCGCGCGGGGCATCGCGCTATCACATCATCGACGGCGTCAAGGCGAGCCTGAAGCGCCTGCAACTCGATCACATCGACCTGTATCAGATCCACGGTTTCGATCCGGCCACGCCGATCGAGGAAACCGTGCGCGCGCTCGATACGCTGGTTCAGCATGGTCATGTGCGCTATGTCGGCGTGTCGAACTGGGCCGCGTGGCAGATCGTCAAGGCGCTGGGCATTGCGGAGCGCCTCGGCCTCGCGCGCTTTGAAACGCTGCAGGCGTATTACACGCTGGCGGGCCGCGACCTCGAACGCGAACTCGTCCCGATGCTGCATAGCGAAGGTCTCGGCCTGATGGTGTGGAGCCCGCTCGCGGGCGGCTTGCTGAGCGGCAAATACGGGCGCGAGCAGCAGGGTGAGGCAGGCAGCCGTCGCACGACGTTCGACTTTCCGCCGGTCAATCGTGAGCGCGCCTATGACTGTATCGACGTGATGCGTGATATCGCGGAGACGAAGAAAACCTCGGTGGCGCAGATCGCGCTCGCGTGGCTGCTGCATCAACGCGTGGTGACCTCGGTGATCGTCGGCGCGAAGAAAATCGAGCAACTCGACGACAATATCGCCGCCACCGGCGTGACGTTGACCGCCGAGGAGCTTGCGAAGCTCGACCAGGTCAGCACGCTGCCGTCCGAGTACCCGGGCTGGATGCTGGAACGCCAGGGCGAGGTGCGCCGCAAGCAGCTTGAAGAGGCGCGTTATCCGGTGCAGCGGTAGGTGGGGGCCGTGGCGTTGGTCGCTTGCGTTGCGCGTTGAACAGGTCGTGGGTGAGCGGTGTGCCGGACAGTTGGGGCGCGTTTGCGGTGTAACAGTCCGCTACGCGCCTCGCGTGTCGCGATACCGCTGCGCCGCCACACCGCTATACCGCGTGCCTTACGCTGCCGGCTTGCTGTCCGCCTGATACGCGGCCACGGCGTCCATGGTTCGTGCCGAATACACCATGGCGGCACCCGCGTTCACGGCGACTGCCACACCCAGCGCTTCGGCGATCTCTTCACGTGTCGCACCGTGTTTCAGCGCTTCGGCGGTATGCACGGTGATACAGCCGTCGCATCGCACGGTCACGGCCACCGCGAGCGAAATCAGTTCACGCGTCTTCGCGCCGAGCAGGTCGGCTTTCTGGCCGGCGCTCGACATCGTTTGATAGGCCTTCACGGTATCCGGCGACAATTTGGCGATCTCGCCGATGCGGCCGAACAGTTCCTTGCGGTAATCGATCCAGTTCAACATGACAGTGCTCCTTTGTTTGCAGCGAGCCGGCGGGTGCCGGTGTCGTGAGACAAAGTATTGCGCTGTGCCGTGACATCCTGAATACTCGATTCGCTCAACTTTTAGCGCGATCGTCTCATGGACACACTCAGCCGGCTGATCGACCTTGCCCGGCCGCAAGCCAGTCTCGATTTACGTTGTCTGCTCACGGGCGGCTTCGAGATCGATCATGCGCCGATGGAAGCGGGTATCGCGCCTTTTCATCTGGTGCTGGACGGCGCTTGCGTCGTCGAGACTGCGGGTGGTGCGCAGGTCGCCCTGCACGCAGGCGATTTCATGCTGTTCCCGCGCGGGGCTGCGCATCGGGTGCGCGATGTCGGGCGGGCGGCTGTCGCCGCGCCGTTGACGTTGAGTCATGACGGCATGCTGCCGCTGCGCCGCAATGACGGCGACGACGTTGGGGGGCATCACACTGTCAACGGAGTCGTTACCAACGCAACCGACCACGCGCGCAAAAACATCAGTAAAGGCGCCCATGCGCGCAATCCCAACGGCGAACACCACGCCGGCGCCGATCTCGATCTTCTCTGCGGCCGGTTCGTCTACGCACCGGGTTCCTCCGCGTTGCTGCTCAACGCGCTGCCCGATCCATTTCACGTGTCGCTCGGCGGCGCGCAAACGCTCGGTGCGTTGCAGACGGTGATCGTGCTGATGCGTACCGAAGCCGAGCGACGTCAGCCCGGCGCGCTCGCGATCGTCACCGCATTGAGTCAGGCCCTCTTCGCGATGGCCTTGCGCGTGTATGGCGAACAGAATGCGTCGACCTCGGGCGTATTGGCGCTGCTGGCCGACGTGCGTCTCGGCGCTTCTGTCCAGGGCATGTTGCGCGCGCCGGAACGGGCGTGGACGATCGCGGAGTTAGGTGAGCTCGCAGCCATGTCCCGCGCGACCTACGCGCGTCACTTCAACGAGCGCGCGGGCATGACCGTGATGGACTTTCTCACGCAGATCCGCATGACGATTGCGTGCGATCTGCTGCTGCGCACGCAGCGCAGCGCCGCGGAAATCGGTGAGGCCGTGGGGTATCAATCGGAAGCCGCTTTCGGCAAGGCGTTTCAGCAGAGCGTCGGGCTGACGCCGGGACGTTACCGGCGTCAGCCGCAGGAGAACAATCAGAAGCCCGGCTAGGCTTCGTCGGGTTTGCCGAGCCAGCGCCGCTCGATCCACGACATGATCCACGTCACCAGCAGTGCGCAGATCGTGCCCAGCGTGACTTCGCCGAGGCGCAGCAGAGCCTTGTCCCAAGGCGAACCGGCGCCCGGTACGAGCAGCATGATGGTCGCGGTGATGCCGCCCAGACGCGCCGCGCTGCCCACGTTCACGATCCAGCAGACTACGATCGCCACCGCAACCGTGGCTCCGTAGGCCGCGAGATTGCCGCCGCCGAGCGTTGCGCCGACGAGACCGCACACGCCCCCGACCATCGCGCCGATGAACTGATCGCGCGAGAGCTTGCGGGTGTCGATATAACTGTGCTGGCTGACCGCGATCGCCGTAATGGCAGCCCAGAAGGCCTGTTCGGTATGCAGCCAGCGGCCGATCGCGAAAGCGAGGCTGGCGCCGGCCACCGCCTGCGCCGCCATCACGCCGCCTTCGATCAGCCGGTCGCCCAGCGGCAGCGACTTGAGAAACGCAAACAGCGAGTCGGCGGCGCTTGTTCGCGCTGCGCGTCTTGAGTCATGAGGGGTGGTCATCGAATGGGGAAGAACCCTGTTGCAGCATGAAGGACTCGTATTCTAGCGACTTCAATTTACGATCTGGCCGTGCCCCGGCGCTAACCGGTAAACCGGGTTGGAAACCCTGGCAATAGCGCCGAAGCACTCGACCGGAACGGCGGAGAAGGCGTAGTGTTGCATAGTGGACTGTACAGAGTGGCAGGCATGGAGCCTGATCGCGGCACCGCCGCGTAGTCCGGGCGCATGCCTGCCGTCTGCGCGCAAGGTTCAGCGCGGCGCTGTTCGGCGGCATGGTCCGCAAAAGGCGATTCCACGATGCAAGGAGGCCTCATGTCACTCATCGTCGCAGCACGGTTTACGACTTTTCCCACCGCGGAAGACGCGGCGCAAAAGCTCTTCAATGCAGGTTTCGTCGAAGAAGACGTCACGCTGTTCTTTGTCAATCCGCGCGGCCAGCACGCGCGTTATCAGATCGGCGGCGACACCGTCACCGATGCAAGCGTGAGGGACGCACCGAAAGGCGCGGGAATGGGTGTCACCATCGGCGCGGTAGTGGGTGCGGTGGTCGGCGTCGCGATATTTGCGGCGTTCTCGGCGCCGATTCTGGTCTCGCTGATTGCGGCCGGCGTCGGCGCATACATCGGGTCGATGGCCGGGGCGATGGTGCGTACCCGCGAATTCGGCAAAACCGGCCACCATTTGCCATTTCATCAGGAAATGCGCGATTCCGGCGTACTGGTCGCGGTGCATGTGTCGCCTGACAATCAGTTCGACGCGGCTCGCGTACTACGCGAAGCGGGAGGGCTGGCAATCGAACGCGCACACGGGCGCTGGCAACAAGGGCGCTGGGCCGACTTCGATCCGCTCAAAACCCCCGAACCGCTCAACGAATTCAGCGAGCGGCATGCTTGAGTGAGGTGAGCGCTTTCGTTTGAGCGTAGACGCGGTAAACGCTAAAACGGCTCGACACATGTCGGGCCGTTTTGCATTCGTTCGACCTTATTCCGCGGCGACCTTCAGATGGTTCTTCACGCTCGAAACACCATCGACGCCCTTCACGACTTCTCCTGCGGCGGCCTTGTCGTCGGAAGACGGTACCGAACCCGTGAGCCACACCACGCCCTTGCGGGTCTTGACGTGGATATGGGTCGACTTGACGTTCTTCGCGCCAAGCAGTTCGGCCTTGACCTTGGTGGTGATGGCGCCGTCGTCGACGTGCTGGCCGATGGTTTCGGACGCTGCCGACGGCGCCGAACTGCTGGTTTGCGCCGTAGCGTTCAGTGCGAATGCGACACAGGCAATACTGCCCGCGGTCTTCAGAAGTTGGATGGTCTTCATGGTTTCTCCTTTAGATGTTGATGAAAACGGGTTTTGTTGCCTGAAGACAATCGGTCCGCAAGCCATGTGCCCGGCCCACCGTACGGATACCTCGAATACCGGAAAAGCCGTTACCGCCCATGCGTTTAGACAGAGGAATAGCGGCGTGTCTGCGCGCAGCGTGCTGTCCGGCGGCCTGAAAGGTGCGCGACCGGAATTTGCCGGGTGCTTGTAAAAATGGGGCTCGCCGCACGGTGCAATCGGCGGGCCTGAAAGAGCAAAACTTAGAAAAAACAGTGCGTTGGGCGAACTGGTATGACAGTTGCTGTATAGAGGCCACGAACCATTTTTCAGCGATTAACGGGACCTCACTACAATGCCTTCAATCGAACTACGGACAAGGCAGTCTCTCGCACTCACGCCACGTCTGCAGCAATCAGTGCGCCTGTTGCAGTTGTCGTCTCTGGAGTTCCAGCAGGAGTTGCGTACAGCGCTCGACACCAATCCGTTCCTCGAGTACGACTCGTCGGAAACGGAAGACGTCGCGCTCGCCACTGCGTCGCCGGGCGACGATGCCGGTACGACACCTGCCACGGACATAGTCGCCGCGGCCGAAGCCGAACCGATTCCGGCCGAAGCCAGTGGTACGACGGAGAGCGCGGAGCAGGACGACATACCCGGCGACTTTTCGGGCGAGTACAGCAGCCGTAGTTCGACGCGCCAGAATAGCGACTCCGAAGGCAGCGATCCCGCCGAATGGGCGCGTTCGCAACCCACCTTGCGCGAGCAGCTGCACGACTCGCTGCGTTTGTACCGGCTCGACGAGCGTGACCGCGCGGTGGCCCGCTTCATCGTCGAAGCGCTCGACGACGATGGCTATCTGCGTCAGACGCTCTCCGATCTTGCAGAGAGTGTCGATCTCGAACCTGTACTGACCGAAGAGGAATTGCTGGTCGCATTGCGTCTTGTGCAATCGCTCGATCGTCCCGGTCTCGGTGCGCGCACGCTGTCCGAATGTCTGTCGCTGCAAGTCAGCGCCTTGCCGGCGGACACGCCGGGACGCGAGGTGGCACGGCAGATCGTCGACCATCATCTCGAACGCCTCGCGCGCCGCGAGCAGGCTGAACTGCAAAAGCAGATCGGCTGCAGCGCCGAGGAACTGCGCGTGGCCTGCGCGCTGGTGCGCAAGCTCGACCCGAAGCCGGGCAACAGCTACGGCCGTACCGAAGACAACTACGTGGTGCCGGACGTGATCGTGCGTCAGGTGCGCAACAAATGGGTCGTGACGATCAATCCGGCGGTGCAGCCGCGCGCTCGCATCCATCGCATGTATGCGGAGCTGTTCGCGCAGTCGGCCGGTACGAGCCGTTCGCCGCTCGCGCAGCAATTGCAGGAAGCGCGCTGGCTGATCCGCAATGCGCAGCAGCGCTTCGATACGATTCAACGGGTGGCCGAATGCATCGTCGCGTATCAGAAGGCCTTCTTCCAGTACGGTGAAATAGCGCTCAAGCCGATGGTGTTGCGCGACGTGGCTGAAGAACTCGGTCTGCACGAGTCCACCATTTCCCGTGCGACCGGCAACAAATATATGGCTACGCCGCGCGGCATCTTCGAGTTCAAGCACTTCTTTCCGCGTGAACTCGGCACGGAAAGCGGCGGCACCTGTTCGGCCGCGGCCGTGCGCGCACTGCTCAAGGAAATGATTGCCGCGGAAAATACGCACGATCCGCTGTCTGACGTGACGCTCGCGAAGATGCTCGCGGATCAGGGCGTGCTGGTGGCGCGGCGCACGATAGCGAAGTATCGCCATCTGATGAAAGTGCCGCCGGCCGAGTTGCGCCGCCAGGTTTAAGCGGACGTCACCCGATCCAGCGAAGCTTTATCGAAGGGTCATGCGAGACTGCGTGCTCGCATGACTCTTTTTCGTATCTGGACGTTTCGCGCGCGCCCCATTACATTGGCGGCTCAAGTCGAAACGGGGTGAGTCAATGAAGTACTCGAATCTGGTCGAGCGTTTGCAAGGCAAGCGCACGTCGGCGTGGGAAATCCATCGTGTCGCGCAACAGGCGCTCGCCAATGGCGAGGACGTGATCGTGCTGAGCGTCGGCGACCCCGACTTCGCAACGCCCATGCCGATCGTCGAACGCGCCATCGAGGCATTGCGCAGCGGCGATACGCATTACAGCGCCGTGTCCGGGCGTGAACCGCTGCGCGTGGCGATTGCCGAAGAACACACGCGCACCACCGGTTGCGCCGCGAGCGCGGCTAACGTGATTCTGACGGCGGGTGCGCAGAACGGCGTGTTCGCCACGTCGCTATGTTTGCTGGAAGCGGGCGACGAAGTGATCGTCCCCGAGCCCATGTATCTCACGTACGAGGCCTGTGTGCGCGCCGCGGGCGCCACGCTCGTGCCGGTGCCGGTCGATCCCGCGCGGGCGTTTCATCTCGACTGCGACGCGCTCGAAGCGGCCGTCACGCCGCGCACCAAGGCCATTTTCTTTGCCACGCCCTGCAATCCGACCGGTGTGGTGATGCCGCGAGCCGATCTCGAGCGCATCGCGCGCCTTGCCAGCGAGCACGACCTTTGGGTGCTGTCCGACGAGGTTTATGCGGATCTCACGTTCGAGCGCGAACACGTAAGCATTGTTACGTTGCCCGGCATGGCGGAACGCACGGTGACGCTCGGCAGTCTGTCGAAATCGCATGCCATGGCGGGTTGGCGTGTGGGCTGGGCAATTGGGCCTGCCGCACTCATCGAGCATATGGGCCGGCTTGCGCTGGCTATGCTCTATGGCTTGCCGGGTTTCATCCAGCAGGCAGCATTGACGGCCCTGCAGAACAAGGCGCCGATCGTCGCCGAGATGCGCGAGATTTATCGGCGCCGCCGTGACGTCGTGTTCGAGCGCCTGCATCGCGTGCCGGGTTTGCGTTGCCTGTTGCCGGAAGCTGGCATGTTCATGATGCTCGACGTGAGCGGCACCGGCCTCGATACGGTCGATTTCACCTGGCAACTATTTCGCGCGCAAGGGGTGTCGCTGCTCGATGCCAGCGCGTTCGGCGAGACCGCGAATGGCTTCGTACGGTTGGGTTTCGTGGTCGACGAAGCGAGCCTGATCGACGCGTGCGAACGGATTGCTGCGTTTGTCGGTGGATTGCCGGTGCGTAATCGGGCGTAGTCTGGAAGAGACACGCGGCCGAAACCTTGAGCGCCAGACGAGGTCCTCGCGAAGCCACGATCGCTGAATGGCTTTCTTAAGTATTTCGTCCCGCTTTCGCTTCTCCTCGTTGAAACGAGGCGGTATGTGAGAGGCGCGCGTTACAGCCAGTTTTCGGTTGACGTAGTCAATGCTTGCGTCAAGAATCGTTCGCCGAGTTCGTCTTAGTCTGGACGGTCGGATATCGACGCATATCGACTCGCAGCCGGGAACCACGCATATGGCCCTCCGCTTCTACCTCTCGTTGCGCCAATCACTGGTGGCAGGATCCATGGCGGTCGCGATGGTGGCGATGGCCTTGCTCCTCGCCGTCCTTGCCGCGTTCAGCCAGATGTGCGCCGCGGCCGAACTGGACGACTCATCCGCGGCATCTGCGAGCACGGACATGGCGACGTCCCCGGCGAGTTCGGTGAACGTGCCAGGCACACCCAGCGTGCCTGGCGTTCAGGCAGAGACCGCGGGCAAGTCCGTCGATGCAAACGGCCAGGCCGCTAAAGCGTCGCGCGCCAATCCATCACGTACCAGCCGTTCACCCGAGGTTTCCGCGCCTGCCGAGAACGATACGCAAGACAATCCGCAGCACGACGCCAAACCTGTGGCGATCCCTGTGCCGCCGGAAAACACGGCAGTGACCCAGCATTCGATCCGGCTCGACGGTCGCAAGATCGACTACACGGCGACCGCCGGCAACCTGCTGCTGCGTGACAAAAACGGCCAGGCGAATGCAAGCGTCTTCTATACCGCCTACACGGTCGCCACCAAGGCGCCCTCGACGCGTCCCGTCACGTTCCTCTTCAACGGCGGACCGGGCGCGGGCAGCGTGTTCCTGATGATCGGCTCGTTCGGCCCGAAGCGGGTGCGCACGGCGAGTCCCGCGAGTACGCCACCCGCGCCGTATGCGCTGGAGGACAACCCCGATAGTCTGCTCGACACGACCGATCTGGTCTTTATCGATGCGGTCGGCGCGGGCCTGTCGAGGACCGTCGGGCACGGCACGGGGAAGGATTTCTGGGGCGTCGATAAAGACCTCGACGCGTTTGCGCAATTCATCGACCGCTATCTGACGGTGAATCAGCGCTGGAATTCGCCGAAGTACCTGCTCGGTGAATCGTACGGCACCGCGCGCGCCGCGATGCTCGCGTACCAACTGGGGCAAAACAATATTGCGCTCAACGGCGTGATCCTGATGTCGTCGGTACTCGATTCCTCGGCGTTTTCACCCGGCTTCGATTTTCAGAGCGAAAGCTACTTGCCGAGCTTTGCAGCGATTGCGTGGTACCACGACAAGATCGTGCCGAAGCCGGCCAACCTGCCGGCCTTTCTCGACGAGGTCCGCGCGTTCGCGCGTGGACCTTATGCGCAAGCGCTCGCGCAAGGCGATGCGTTACCCGACGCGCAGCGCGACGAAATCGCTGCACGCGTCGCGCAGTTCACCGGGCTCGACGTCGATTATGTGAAGCGCAGCCGTCTGCGTCTTTATCCCTCGCGCTTTCGCAATCAATTGCTGCGTGACCAGTCGCACAGCGTCGGCCGTTTCGATGCCCGTTTCGAAGGCCTCGAATTTGACGGCGTGTCCGAGCGTCCCGATTTCGACGCATCGGTCAGCAGCGTGGCGAGCGCGTTTGACGCCGCGCTTCATCAGCATTTTGCGCAAGACCTGCACTTCACGCCCGCCGACCGCTATCGCGTCTTCAACGACGATGCGTTGAAGCAGTGGGACTGGAAGCATCGCGAATGGTGGGGTGAGCAATTGTCCGTGCCGTATGCGGCGGGCGATCTCGCCGAAGCGATGCGCCAGAATCCGCAACTGCGCGTGATGTCGTTGAACGGTTATTTCGACCTCGCCACGCCGTTCTATGCAACCGAATACGCGCTCGCCCACCTGGGTATCGACGCGCCGCTGCGCGCCAACGTGCGGATCGCTTACTACCCGACCGGCCACATGATCTATCTGGACGATGCCGCGTTGCATGTGCTCAAGCGGGATCTGGCGAGCTTTTATGCGGCGGGTAAGGGCTAGCTTGAGTCATTGGATTTTTCGTCGCGGCGGACGTCGAAGACATGCCGATTCGCGGTGCGCCAGGCGGTGGTTGGCGCTGGTAGCGGTGGCGGCTTAAGAAGCTGGCCATCGATGCGACGATTTCATTCATAGGCAAGACCGCCGGCGAAACGGCCGAGGCAGCCACGAACTTTGATATCATCACTGTATAAACATACAGGTTTCGTGATAGCCCGTGGCGACAGAAGCTCCGTCAGACGTCCGTTCTGATGCCCCTTACTACCTGCTGAACTTCGAGCGTGCGCTAACGTGGCTCGACGAGCGTTACGGCGATCTGCTGGACGCGCACGAGCTCGGTTTCCTGCGCGATTTCGCCGCTTTGCCGCAACCGTCGCGCGCCTTGCTGGTTCGCATGCTGATGCGCAAGGGCACGCTGTTCCGCGCCAGCCGTCTTTCCTACGACGAGATCGGTTGCCCGTTTCAGGCAGTTGCGCCACTGGCGGCGCTCGGCTGGGTCGATGCCGAGCCGGATTTGACGCTTGACGATCTGTTTGCGCTCACCACACGTCCCGAGTTGCTGCTGATCTTTGCGGACGCGATCGCTTTGATCCCCGGCGCGAAGAGCTTGCGCAAACCCGATCTGCTGGAAACGCTACGGCCGTTTTACGGGCGTGAAGGCGAGGCTCAAGGTGACGGCGAGGGCGGCGAACAAGGCCCGCTTGCGCATCCTTTGTCCACATGGCACAGCCACACCACCGATCGCGTCTTTCACGTCGTCATCGCGCCGCTTTGCGAGCGTCTGCGCCTGATGTTCTTCGGCAATCTGCAGCAGGACTGGTCGGAGTTCGTGCTTGCCGATCTCGGCGTGTTCCAGTACGAGAAGGTCGCATTCGCTCCGTCGTCGCGCGCGTTTCAGCAGCGCGTGGACGTCGATGTCTATCTTGCGTTGCATGCATGCCGCGAGGCGCTCGACTGGCTGCCCACCGGCGACCCAGAAGCAGAAGCCGGGGCGATCGGCGAGCTCGTTGCCGCGATCGCCGCGATCGAAACCTCGAACCCCTGGCTCGAAACGCGCCGCGCGAAACTGCTGTTTCGTATCGGCCAGCATTGCGAGCGTCAACAGAGCTGGCCGGCGGCGCTTGCCGTCTACGAGCGTTGCGCGTGGCCCGGCGCGCGCCATCGGCGCTTGCGTGTGCTGGAGCGCAGCGAACGATTCGACGAAGCGTTCGCGCTCGCTTCGCAAGCCGCGGCCAGGCCCGAAAGTGAAGAGGAAGCGCAGCGCGTCGCGCGCATGTTGCCTCGTTTGCAGCGCAAGCGTGGCGAGCCGGTGGCGCGTGTGCCTGCCGCACGGCCGGTCGAGCGCAGCACATTGGTGTTGCCGAGGCCGGAGGTGCCGCACCCAGTCGAATACGTGGCCCGCGACCATCTGACTTGCGACTCCGCTCCGGTTCACTACGTCGAGAATGCGCTGATCAATTCGCTATTCGGCCTGCTGTGCTGGGAGCCGGTGTTCGCGGCGCTGCCCGGGGCGTTTTTCCATCCGTTCCAGCGCGGACCGGCCGATCTGCATGCGCCGGATTTTCATGCGCGCCGTGCCGGACAGTTCGCGGCATGTCTTGCGCAACTCGACAGCGGCGCCTATCGCGAGACGATTCTGCGGCATCTGCAAAACAAGGAAGGTCTGCAATCGCCATTCGTATTCTGGGGCTTGCTGACACCGGAACTCATCGCCCTGGCGCTCGATTGCCTGCCTGCCGCGCATCTGAAACTATGGTTCGAGCGTTTGCTGCGCGACATCCGCGGCAACCGGTCGGGCCTGCCGGATCTGATCCGTTTCTGGCCGGCCGAACGCCGTTACGAGTTGATCGAGGTAAAGGGCCCCGGCGACCGTTTGCAGGACAACCAGATCCGCTGGCTCGCCTACTGCGCGCAGCACGGCATGCCGGTGCGCGTGCTCGACGTGCGCTGGGCGGATGAAGACGCCGGCGTGTCCGAAGTGGCAGCAGAAGCCGGGACCGGGGTGAGGGCAGAGATCGCAGAAGTGGGCGCGAGCGCGGCTCCGAAAGAGGCCACCTCATGACCTACGTGGTCGCCGTGCGGGCGATGTGCGAATTCACCGCGCGGCGCGGCGATCTGGATCTGCGCTTCACGCCCGCACCCACCTCGCTGGAAGGCATGGCCGGCCATCTGACAGTTGCCGGGCGGCGCGCGGGCGGCTACGAAACCGAGATCACGCTGACCGGCACGCATCGCGGTTTGACCGTGCGTGGCCGGGCCGACGGTTACGACCGGGCGGCGAACCGGCTCGAAGAGGTCAAAACCTACCGCGGCGCGCTCGAACGGATGCCCGCCAATCACCGCACGCTGCATTGGGCACAGGCGCGGGTGTACGGCCATCTGCTATGCCGCACCCGCGGGCTCGCCGAATTGACGGTCGCGCTGGTGTACTTCGATATCGGCACGCAGAAGGAAACGGTGCTGACCGAAACGCACACCGCGCGTGAACTGGAGATTTTCTTCGTCGAGCAATGCGAATGCTTTCTCGACTGGGCCGTGCAGGAAGAGGCGCATCGGGCCGCGCGTAACGCCGCACTCGGCGCCTTGCAGTTTCCGCACGGGCAGTTCCGCAGCGGTCAGCGCGAACTGGCGGTGTCGGTGTATCGCGCGGCGCGTGACGGCAAGCCGTTGATGGCGCAGGCGCCCACCGGCATCGGCAAGACGCTGGCGACGATTTTTCCGCTACTCAAGGCGTGCGCGTCGGACCAGATCGATCGCGTGTTCTTCCTTACCGCGAAAACGCCGGGCCGCGCGCTGGCCCTCGATGCAATCGAAACGCTTCATCAAAGCGCCACGCCGTCCGTTGAGCGATTGCCGCTCAGAACGCTGGAGCTGGTCGCGCGCGACAAGGCCTGCGAGCATCCCGACAAAGCCTGCAACGGCGAGTCCTGTCCGCTCGCGAGCGGCTTTTACGACCGGCTCGACGCGGCTCGCAGCAAGGCGTTGGCAGGGCCCAGGCTCGACCGGGCGTCGGTGCGAGAAGCCGCCCTCGAACACGAGGTCTGCCCGTACTACCTCGCGCAGGAACTGGCGCGCTGGTCCGACGTGGTGGTCGGCGATTACAACTACTACTACGACAGCAGCGCGATGCTGTACGCGCTCACCCAGATCAATCAGTGGCGCGTCGGCGTGCTGGTCGACGAGGCGCACAACCTGCTCGAGCGGGCACGGCGCATGTACAGCGCGTCGCTCGATCAGGCTGTGTTCCGGCTCGCCCGCAAAACCGCGCCGGCGACGTTGAAGAAGCCGCTTGAACGGCTTCAGCGCGAGTGGAACGCCGTCAAGCGCGCACAGACCGACACCTATCAGGTCTATACCGACGTCCCATTCAAGCTGCTTTCGGCCGCACAGAATCTGATCGGCGCGGTGACGGAGCAACTTGCCGACGCACCCCTTTCAATCGACGATGCGTCGCTGCGGTTTTTCTTCGATGCCATGCATTTCGTCGCGCTGGCGGAGCAATTCGGCGAGCATTCGATTTTCGACATTACGCTCAGCACGGATCGCTACGCGCCGCGCGACAAGCGCAATGCCACGCTGTGCGTGCGCAACGTGATCCCGGCGCCGTTCCTCGCGGGGCGCTACGCTGCCGCGCGCACCACGGTGATGTTCTCCGGCACGCTCAATCCGTATCATTTCTATCGCGACACGCTGGGTCTGCCCGAGCAGACGAACTGGCTCGACGTAGAAGGGCCGTTTCGCGCCGAGCAACTGCAGGTGCGGGTGGCCGGCAATGTATCGACGCGCTGGCGGGACCGCGAACGGTCGCTGGTGCCCATCGCCGATCTGATCGCGCGGCAATACGCGACGCAGCCGGGCAACTATCTCGGCTTTCTGAGCAGCTTCGAGTATCTGCAGCAGGTGGTGGCGTTGATGCGCGAGCGTCATCCGACATTGCCGGTATGGGCGCAGGAACAGGGCATGGACGAGCCGGCGCGCGATGCATTCCTCGCGCGCTTTCGCACCATGAACCAGGGCGTGGGCTTCGCGGTGTTAGGCGGCGCGTTCTCCGAGGGCATCGATCTGGTCGGTCAGCAACTGATCGGCGCCTTTATCGCGACGCTCGGCCTGCCGCAGATGAACGACGTCAACGAACAGATGCGCCGCACCATGGACGCGAAATTCGGCAGCGGCTACGACTACATGTATCTGTATCCGGGTTTGCAGAAAGTCGTGCAGGCCGCGGGCCGGGTCATTCGCACCGAGCAGGACCAGGGTGTGGTGCATCTGATCGACGACCGCTACCGGCGCCCGGAAGTGCAGCGCCTGTTGCCGCGCTGGTGGCAGGTGCAATAGGTCGACAACAGGTCGACACAGGCACCGGCGGGCAGAGACGAGCACAGGCAGGCACAGACGAATCGCGCACCTCACTTCGCTTCGGGTGTCTCGCGCGCGCCGTTCGAGTCGACCTTGGCCGGTACGCTCTCCGCATCCCACGTCAACAAATGCCGCTGCGGGTTCGCGATTTCGATGCCACGCGCGCTGAACTGGTCGAAAATGCGCCGGTTGAATTCGCGCTGCACGCCCCAGCGCGCGGTGTCGCGGCATTGGATCTGGCCGGCCAGCGTCACCGCTGAACCATCCAGCCCGTCCACGCCCCAGAAGCTGAAGTCGGACAGGATGCCGTCCTTGAACTTCTCGTCCTCGCGCAGCGCGGCGCCGATTTCCTTCAACGTGGCGATAGCCAGATCGACATCCGCGCCGAACACGATATTCACCCGCACCGCCGCATTGCCGAGCCCGCGATTGGTGTTGTTCACGGTCGAGACCGAACTGAACGGCACGGTGTACAGCGAACCGTCGCTGCCGCGTAAGCGCACGGTGCGGATCGACAGATATTCGACCGTGCCGGATACGCCCGCGAGCGTGACCCAGTCGCCGACCTGCATGGCGTTTTCCATCAACAGGAACATGCCGGTGATGAAATCCTGCACGAGCTTTTGCGAGCCGAAGCCGAGCGCCACGCCGAAGATACTCGCGCCCGCCAGCAGCGGCCCGATGTTCACGCCGAGTTCGCTCAAGCCGGTCAGCACCACAACCAGCGCGATCACGCAGAAGAGCGCGCTGCGCAGCATCGGCAGGAGGGTGCGCAGGCGCGCGGCGCGCACCAGGTCGCCACTGGTGGTCCAGCGGTCGAGCCGCCGTTCGACCGCCACGTTGACGCTTTCCCACACCAGCAGCGCGATCGCGGCGGCAACGCCGATCGTGATCATCGCCGAAGCCAGCCGATGGCCAATCGAACCGGCCCGGAACAGTTCGCCCACGTTGACGCCCCATACCTGCAGCAGCGCGAGCGCGGTGACGACGCCGATGATCCACGAGACGACTCGCCGCAGCAGCGGGTAATAGCGGTAGGCATGCTGGTGCACGAGCGACTGCTCCGCGTCGCCCTGGACATGGAAGAGCCGCGCCATCGCACCGAAAATCACGATCGAGACGACTCGCGCGCCCACCAGGATCGCCAGCGTAATGCCGCCGAGATGCAGCAGGGTGTAATAGCCGTTCTGCACGTCGAGCGCCCAGATGAACCATAGCGCCATCACGATGAACACCGCGAACCATGCCCATGCGTCGGCGAGTGCATTGCCGAACATTTGCAGCGACTCGCGCGCGGCGAAGCGCCTGCGGATCAATTCGCCGACCGGCTTCGCGCATCGCAGGATCAGGATCGAGATCATGATGTGGCCCGCGAGCGCGACCACCTTCATCAGCGCGAGATGCGCCGCGTCGTTCAAACCGAGCGCCTGCGCGATCTCCGCGATCGCAGAACCGGCGCCGACCACGGCGACGATCCGCACGATCCAGCGCTGCACGAAAACGGCCCACGCATCGCTCATGCGCAACAGGCGCAGGCGCGGCGCGGCGGGCTGCAGAAAGAAGCCGCTGACGATCACGATCACGCGGCACAGCACGTAGATGTCGATCAGAGAATCGAGCGCGCGGTCTTGCGGCGTGCCATCGTCGGTGAAGATCGACATCAGCGCGCTCGCTGCGCCGACGAACACGAAGAGCGGCAACAGGCGCAGCACCATCGTCAGCAGCGCGCGCGGCAGACGCTGCAGGAGCGTCAGGTGAAGCACGGCTTTCTGCTGGCCTTTGGCTTCGGTGGCCTGGCCTGTGGAGCGCATGGGCGAGGGCGATGACGAGGACGTGCCAGGCTGTTTCGCCGCCTGCGCCGACGCATCGGGAGAAACGGGCAGCGGCGGCGCGGCATTCGGCGCATCGACCTGTTGCGGCACGACGTCGACGGGCAGGTCGGCTTGTAGCGCGCTGTCTTCATCGCCACGTTCGCGGCGCGCGGCGAGGGCCGTGTAGGCGCGGCGCAACAGGCGGCGCGCGAGCCATTCGAGCCCCAGCGCGGGCAGCAGCGCCGCCAGCAGCGACCAGACGACCTGGCCGAGCACGCTGCGCGCGTGCGGGTTGGTCGATTGCCAATGCCACCAGGCACGCACCGACCCTATGTCGAGCAGCGCGGCGGCCGAATTGCGCAATGACGTGCCAAGGTGCGCGGCCCAATGCGCGCCCTGACGCGCCAGTTGCGAAGCGAGGCCATTGGACTTGAACGCGGCTGGCGCGAGCGCGGTGGCGCTGCTGGCCGCGGCGGGCGCCGAAGCGGCCGCAGCCGCCGAGGCTGGCGGCGCGCTGAGCGCACCCGCTGCGGCAATCGCCTCGAGCGTGTCGCTGACTTGCGCGCGGCGCTGGGGATCGTTGAGGACGCTGAGGGCCTGGCGAGCCTGCTCAGGTGTCAGGGTGAGCGCGGCGCCGGAAGCCGCAGAGGCGGCAGAGGCGGCGGGTTGAGCCGCTGCGGCAAAGGACGGCGGAGCGCCCAGGAGGAGAAAAATGACAAACCAGGCGTGAAATATTTTGCGCATAGGGTGTAAGGCGGGGTACCAGGTGCGGACGACGGTGCCGGGACGCGTGGAGCGGTTCGGCGAGGCGACCCTGAACCGACACGGGTTCGGCCGTACAAGTTCCATCCGTGGCGGCTTGCGGCGGTCAGGCGAAGGTTCGGCCAGTTGGATTGAATTGTAACGTCAGGTAGCAGAAAGCTTGCCTGACGGAGGGCGCCGACCACTTGTACTTCAGCCGCGACGCGGACGCAGCCGCCCGGGGCTGCGTCGTCAAAAGCGAAAGCGCCGGGGCTTCGGACCTTCGGGACATCGCGTCCGCCAACGTCTATTCCGTCGCTTCCATCCCGCCCATCGCAGCCAGCCCCAGCGTGCCTTCGACGACTTCGGTGAAGGTGCGTTCCTCGCGCAGAATGAAGCGCTTCGTCTGCGCCAGCCTGAAATTTTCGCGCGCTTCGGGATCGGTTCGCAGCCGCGCCCGGTACGTTTCATACGCGGCCAGACTGTCGAACGCGATCAAGCCCCACGCGATGTCGTTGGTGCCTTCGTAGGGCAGAAAGTAGCCGAGCAGATGACCGCCGCAGCGGGGAATAATGCGGCCCCAGTTGCGCGCGTAGTCGTCGAAGGCATCGCGTTGGAATGGATCGATCTGATAACGGATAAAGCAGGTAATCGTCATGTGCGAGCTCCCAATCGGATGAGGATGGTCCGAGGACCCGGACTCCAGTATGGCCGCAGGTTGATCGCGACGTTTCGCTACGTGATGAACTGTCGATGTAGCAGTGTGACTGTTGTGTGCGGCGCATTGCGAGCGGGCATCGTCAAAGAGGATTCGACGAGCGGGTTACGACGGCCGGCGCTCCGGCGCGCGGCAACCGGCGCGGCGCGGGTTCGCGGAGGTTGGCCCGCTTGACCCGCGCTAGACCCGCTTAAGCAGCCCGTAAGGTCAAGCCAGCGTTGAAGCGTGCCGCTCCGCCTCGTCGTCGGCATCCGCGCCGCCGTTCGTGTTCGAGGCGCGCCCGGCCGCCGGTTCCTGATGCAGCCGGTTCGCATGCATCAGGCGATACAGCGTTGCCCGCGAAACGCCGAGTTCGGCCGCGGTCTCGGACAATTTGTAGCCGTGCCGTTGCAACGCGTGCTCGATGGCGTCCTTTTCGGCCTTGCTGCGGATCTCCGCCAGGGTGATGGCCGGCCCGGCGTCGGTTTCCGGCAGGCCGAGGTCGCTTGCCGTGATAAAACGACCTTCGCTCATCACCACGGCACGGCGCACGCAGTTGATCAGCTCGCGCACGTTGCCGGGCCACGGATAATTCGACATGGCGACGATCGCATCGCTCGACAGCCCGCGCAATTTGCGCGCGCCGTCCTGACGGTACATGCTGAGCGCGTAGTTGGCGAGCAGCTTGATGTCGCCGCCACGCTCGCGCAATGGCGGCTCGACGAGCCGCAGCACGCACAGGCGGTGATACAGGTCGGAGCGGAAACGGCCGTCTTCGACGGCTTTGTCCAGATCGACGTGGGTCGCCGAAATCACCCGTGCGTCGACCTTGATCGTGCCATTGCCGCCCAGCCGTTCGATGGTGCCTTCCTGCAAAAAGCGCAACAGGACTGCCTGGCATTCATGCGGCATATCGCCGATTTCATCCAGAAACAGGGTGCCCTCGTTCGCGCTTTCGATCCGGCCGATCTTGCGCTGCAACGCGCCGGTAAAGGCGCCGCGCTCGTGGCCGAACAATTCGGCTTGCAGCAGGCTCGGTGGAATGGCTGCGCAATTGATCGCGACAAACGCCTGGGCCGCGCGCGGCGAGCGCTCATGAATCGCACGAGCGGTCAGTTCCTTGCCGGTGCCCGATTCGCCGGCGATGAACACCGGTGCTTCGGTCACGCTGCATCTGTCGATGCGACGGTATAGCTGCTGCATGGCCTCGCATTGCCCGACCATGCCGTGCTGGCCGAGCGACGGCTCCGGCGCGGCCGGCGCACGCCGCAGGCTCGACAGCCCGTGCGCGTGGCCCAGCGCGAAGACGAGCCGCTCGTTCAGCCACGGCCGGGTAACGAAATCGAAGCAATAGTCGAGGATAAAACGGCTGACCAGTTCGTTTTCCGCCTGGCCCGGCGCGATCTGCGCGACCCAGTTGGTTTCGACGCGCCGCATGCAGGAGGCGAGGATGGACAAATGCTGGGACGTGCAATCACCAGGCAATTCGACGAGCCCGACCTTGATGTTGTCGCGCTCGATTATCCGTTCGGCAATCGCCGTGCTTCTGGCGTGCACCGCTTGCCAGCCCGATGCCGCCAGGAAGCTGGCGAGATCGTGGTCGGGCGAGTTCGATACGTATAGAACGGTGCGTTCGGTGTCGACAGGCGTGCAAGTCGTATTCATGTAACCCCCGGATCGTTGCGGCTCTCAGAACTGGGCAAACCGGTAAGGACAAACTCACGGTAGCGGCAATGACGGGGGCATGGAGTCGCGGCGTGAGCCGCGAGGTGTTACACATCGGACCGGTGGCAGAACAGCGTTCAACGCTGAAACCGCCGGATTATTTCATCCCCGTATCATTCAAGCCCGTTTTTGCCTTTTTGGCCTGACACAGGCGCTCTACATGGCGCATGGCTTAACCATAAGCGAAAGCGCTTTCGAGCGCTATACAAACAAATATGGATTCAGAAGTGTTTTTCATGTCGCGAGAGGGTGGCTTGCTGTTCAGAAATAACCGGTCAAGCCCGGCTATGTGCGGCATGCCACACAACGTTGCAAACCGCATTGCTGTCGATGTGCGACGGATATCGTGCTCTCGGGCCGCCGTGTCTCACGCTTGCGACATGTTCGGCATCCTGCCGTCAGCGCCGTTTCGTGGCCCGAAGCATCGGCATTTTTGACCGGATCGTGCCGCAAAGCACAGCCGGACGTGGCCCGCCGAAGCGTGCAACCGGCCATGCAGGCAGGCAGATCCTTCCGCGATGCGTTGGAGGGTGAACGAATCGTGTGTCGAATCTGAATCATCGTGTACGGCCCGGCCGGGTCCGGCGACGTGCGCAGCGGCAAAATCACCGTGCAGCAGGGGATTGATGGTGCATGGCACAGCCATTGCAACAGGAGCCTCACAAACGAATACATTGCCGCCAGCATTCTGAGAGCCGTGGAAGCAGCAACTGGAACCCGGTGGCAAACATTGTCTTCGTAAGCGCGGCCGGGGAAGCCAAGGTGTCTTACGAAGGTGCGGCGGGGCCACCGAAAAACGGACGTCAAAAAAACGGGAGGAATGGCCGATACGACGTATCGGTCATTCGTCACCGGACGACGTGAAGCGCTGACCACGCCACTTTTTCTGTCCGGCTGGACGGATTCGAAATCGACGGCCGCCATTGATGGCCAATAGCGACAGGTACCGCACTCGAGCCATTCGCGAGCGCGCGACGTACAGAACAGGGAAGGGCAGCGCACGGTCAGGACCGGCCGGCGCGAAGAAGCGGGGAGGAACGGCCTTAGTCTCCATAGAGAGGCACATGCTACGAGGTGGACCGGGCGCCATGCCCGCATATTGGCGCGGGCATGGCTTACCTGGATACGGCGGAAATGGCCTGGAAGTGGCCTGGAAGTGGCCTGGAAGCGGCCGGTCATTCGGGATTCGGGGGTTGTCATGAAAACGATCAGCAAGCCGGCCGCATCGCGGCTGGATCACCACACCGCAGCGCACGGCGCACGTCTCTGTTATCGGCGTCGCTTTGCGTGGCAGCGTACCCTGTTCGCAGCGCCGCCGGTCGATCTGCTCACACTGGTGATCGCCGAGGCGATGAAACGCAAGGCTCAGCCCGAGATTCAGCGCGACGTGTTGCGCGACGCGGTGTTTGAGATCCCGGTTTCGCGTGAATCAGAGCCCGAGTGCGGCACGGACACCTACTCGTCCGATCCCGACGAATACACCTGAACGTCTAGTGTTAAGGGCGTTCGGCCGCCTGTTCACAGCGCGGCCGAATGCCGGCGAACGTCGGGATTCAGAACGCGATCATTTGCGGACGCCCGTTTGCGCTGCAGTCTGAGTGCATGGTGCGGGAGGCGCGGCGTCTGTCCAGCGTCGGGCCGTGTCGGGCTGACACGGGTAAGGTGCGGTTTCGGGCGATGCCGGGCATGTTTTGCCGGTGTATGGTGTAGTTGTGCCTGCGGCGCAGGCGGCAAGACCCCGGCCCACCTGATTTCCCTTAAGCGAGCCGCACGAGCCCAGCATCATTCATGCAGAACGATACCCACCCGCTCAACGACATGGCGTCGATCCTGTCCAATCCGATCCTCAACACGGATTCGTATAAGGCGTCGCACTACCTGCAATATCCGCCCGAAGCGTCGGCGATGTTTTCATACATCGAGTCGCGTGGCGGGCGCTATGACCGCACGCTGTTCTTCGGCCTTCAGATGCTCATCAAGGAGTATCTGTGCCGCCCCATCACCGCGGAGATGATCGGGCAGGCAAAGGCGTTCTTCACTGCGCATGGCGAGCCGTTCAACGAAGCCGGCTGGCGCTACATCGTCGAGCGCCATCACGGCTATCTGCCGGTGCGGATTCGCGCCGTGCCGGAAGGCTCGGTGGTGCCCACGCACAACGTTCTGGTCACGGTCGAATGCGACGATCCCCAGGTGTTCTGGCTGGCCTCGTATCTGGAGACGATGCTGCTGCGCGTGTGGTATCCGATTACGGTCGCGACGCAAAGCTGGCATCTGCGCAAGACGATTCGTGCCTATCTGGAGAAGAGTAGCGACGACCTCGCGCAACTGCCGTTCAAGCTGCACGATTTCGGCGCGCGTGGCGTGTCGAGTGCGGAGTCGGCGGCGATCGGCGGCTCGGCGCATCTCGTCAGTTTCATGGGTTCGGATACGGTGCTCGGCGTCGTTGCCGCGAATCGTTTCTACAACGAACCGATGGCGGCGTTTTCGGTGCCGGCAGCAGAGCACAGCACGATCACGTCATGGGGACGTGAGCGTGAAACGGATGCGTTCCGCAACATGATCGCGAAGTTCGGCAAACCGGGGGCGATCGTTTCGGTGGTGTCCGATTCCTACGACCTGTACGCCGCGCTCCAGGTGTGGGGCACGGAGTTGAAGCAGGCGGTGCTCGATTCCGGCGGCACGCTGGTGATCCGGCCTGATTCCGGCGATCCGCTGACGATTGTCCTGCAGACCATGCGGGCGCTCGAGGCGTCGTTCGGTTCGACGGTGAACGGCAAAGGGCGGCGCGTGCTCAATCACGTCCGCGTGATTCAGGGCGACGGCGTGAATCCGGATTCGATCGAGGCGATTCTGGCGGGTATGGATGAAGCGGGCTTCGCCGCGGACAACATCGTGTTCGGCATGGGCGGTGCGCTGCTGCAGCAGATCAATCGCGACACACAGCGATTCGCCATGAAGTGTTCGGCCATCCGGCTTGGGGATGAATGGCGCGACGTGCACAAGGACCCGGTCACGGATGCCGGCAAGCGATCGATGAAAGGTCGGTTGACGTTGCTGGTGAACCGTCACACAGGCGAGTATCGGACGGTCACGTTGCCGGTGGTGTGGGATGACCGTACCGTTGAAGATGATTGGGACGAAGCGCTCGTCACGGTTTTCGATTCAGGCAAATTGCTGGTCGACGTTGCATTTTCTGAAGTCAGGCAGCGGGCTCACGCGGGTGAGGGTTAGCTGGTATCGGCGCTGGCCGTGGCGGTGGCTAAACCGCCAGGTCACCGCTCGCTAGCGCGCAGGACAAACCAAGCGCGGACTAGCTCACATTCCAGACCGAAACGCCGACGGCATCCACATCGATCCGGCAAGCACTTCCTTCCTGCAACCGGGCATCCTCGTTCGCGATGTCGAAGCGCACGCCCGCGATATTCAGGCGGACATATCGCTCACCACGCCGTAACTCGACCGTATCGACCACGCCGGCATGAGCGCCGTCGGGAGAAATCGTCACGGCATGCGACGAGATGCGCCACATCACCCGCTGCCCGGCGGGAATCGCAGAGCCGCCATCGCCCGTGGAGATCGCCAACCCATTGCCGATCTCCACGCGTCCAGGCGCAGTCATCAAACCTTCGCCGACGTTGTGCAAGCCGAGCAGCTCGGCAACCCGCATCGAAGCCGGCCGTTCGAACACCGTGTCGATGGAACCGGCCTGCAGCACGCGCCCCTGTTCCAGAACCAGCACCTCATCGGCCAGCAATGCCGCTTCGTCGGGATCGTGCGTGACGATGATCGTCACCGCCGCAATCTCGCGCTGCAATGCCCGCAGCGACTGCTGCAAACGACGCCGCCGCGGCGTATCGAGCGCCGCGAACGGTTCGTCGAACAGCAACAATTCGCTATGACGCGTGAGTGCCCGCGCCAGCGCCACACGTTGCCGCTGACCGAACGACAATTGATGCGGCAGGCGTGCAATCAGCTGCGCGAGGCCGAGATGATCGAGCCAGTAACGCGCGCTGGCCGCGTCGGCGTCGACGGGAAACGCGAGTTGCTGCGCGACCGTCATGTGCGGAAACAGACCGTAGTCTTGCGGCATGTAGCCGATCTGGCGGCGCTCGGGCGGCAGCGTGCTCAGGTCGGTGGCGCCGAGCCGCACGGAACAGGATGCGTTGGATTCGAGCCCTGCGATCAGGCGCAATGCCAGCGATTTACCCGAGCCCGACGGCCCGATGATCGCAAGCCGCCGCGTCGCGGGCGTCCATGCTATGTCGAGTTCGAACGCGCCAAGCCGGCGCTGCAAATGAAAGGCGAGACGAAGATCGGACGTCTCGCCCCGGCTCGCCGTCAGATCCGCGCCAGGTTCCAGGGCGTCGTCGCCGTTTTCGGTTTGTTCGAGCGACGCTTTCTGCCGAAGGCTATAGATCGACAGCGCCGCGCAGACAATCGCGATCGCGAGCGTGGGCAGAAGCAGAGGCATCATCGCCGGCAGGCCCTGGCCGCCGAACACGACGTACGTGTACACCGGCAGCGAATACGGGTGGTAAGCCACCATCACCGTCGCGCCGAATTCGCCGAACGCACGCAGCCACGCGAGCGCGAGTCCTGCGCGAATCGCCGGCCATGCGACCGGCAGCATCACGCGGAAAAAGCGGCTGCCCGCATGATGGCCGAGCGTCGCGGCCACGTCGTCGAGCACGGGGTCCACGGCGGTGAACGCGGACTTTGCGGCGATGATCAGGAAGGGGGCGGCCACGAAGGTTTCCGCGAGCACGATGCCGGCAAACGAATCCGTCAGTGCCCCGTTGGTGAACCGGCCGACCCAGCTATACGGGCCGAGCAGAAACAGCAGCAGCACGCCGCTGGTGAGCGGCGGCAAGGCAAGCGGCAACTGTACGACGAAGCCGAGCAGCGCCACCTTGCGCGAATTCGAGCGCGCCAGAAAATAGCCGAGCGGCACGCCGCCCAGCAGAATGACCAGCGAAGCCACGCTGGCGCTTGCCGCCGATACAGCGACCGCCGACCACGTTGCGTGCCAATCGACATTCAGCCAGTCGGCCGCGCCGAGTTGCGGCACGCTCGCGACAAACGGGGCGCACAGATAGACGGCAAGCAGCGCCGCCAGCCAGAGCAGCGGCCGTGCGGTGGGCCGGTTCACTGCCTGTTTCGCCACCTTATTGCGCGGCGTCGATCACGGCTTGTACCGAAGGCGGCATTGCTTGCACGTTGCCGGTCACGGTGGGCTTGATCACGTCCACGCCGTGTTGCTTGAGGAGCGCGCGACCTTGTGCGCTCAGCAGGAAGTCGACGAAACTGCTCGCGCCCGCATGGTTCGGTGCGTCGCTGAGAATCGTCAACGTGTAGCTTGCTTTGGCCTGCAATTCGGGTGCGGGACGGATCGCCGGAATCTTCAGATCGGACGTTTCGGTCGAATAGAAAAAGCCGCCGTCGAGCTGGCCGGATTGCAGGCGGCCCACCAGCGTTTCTTCAGGCAAAACCTGTGCGGGATTTTCCGCTTCGCCCAGCGTCTTTTCGACGAGGTCCGGCTGGTGGTAGAGCTGCGCGGCCTTCGTCACCATTTCGACGGTGAACGCGCCTTTGGGGTCGAGCTTCGGATCGGTACGGCCGATACGGATACCCGGCTCCTGCAACACCTGATCCCAGCGCTTGCTCCTGAAATCCGCCGCGAACTTGCTTTGCGGGTTGTAGCCGATCATCAACGGCGATTCGGCGAAGTTCACATACCACGTGACGTGGTCGCCGTTCGCCTCGCCCATCAGGCTGGTGTTCACCTTCGGACTCGCGCTGATGAACACGTCGCCGCGGCGCAGCTTGCCCTTGATCTCGTTGGCGATCTTGTTCGAGCCCGCCGCATAGCCGCGGAACTGCTGGCCGGTGGCCTTTTCAAACGCCGGCCCCACGCTGCGTTCCATCAGATTGACGAGCGAACCGGCGTACAGCACGTTGACCGTGTTGTCCTGCGCGAAGGCGGGAGCGGCTGCCACCACCCCGGCGGCGACCACGAAAGATGCAAGGAGCTTGCGAATCATACGATTAACCCCGATACGTTATTAAGAGCGCTATATTACGACGTCATCGCATTGCGTTGTGCGCCGCTGCGCGTGTCATGCGACATTGCCGGCGCGGACGAGGCCGGCCGAGTGGCCGATATGCCCGGCGATATAGTGCGTATCGATGCATTTTCGCGCCGCCGCGGCCATCGCAGCGTAATATACACACGGACATAACGTGTGAACAGGCCGCTCAGGCATCGATGCTGGAGATAACCGCAGATGGATAGTGTGAATGTGATCGCCGCGCCTGCCGTCGCTGGCGCGCTCGTCCTGAGCGGACGGTTCCAGCGCCCGCTGTCTTTCGATCTCGCGCGGCTCAAGGGTTACGAAAGCGTGCTGTCCACGCCGTTCGATCTGCGCTGCTACACGACGAATCGTTTCATCCGCAGCGTCGAGCCATATCGCGGCGTGCGTTTGACGACCCTGATTTCGGAAGCAGGGCTGCCGAACGAGGTGCCGGGCGAGTTCAAGCGCACGGTGTTCGTGGCGGTGGGGCACGATGGCTACGTCGTGACGTTTTCGTGGCATGAACTGTTCAATACGCCGGTCGGCGAGAACGTGCTGGTCGCGTACGAATGCGGTGGCCGCGCGATCGATGCCGAGGACGGCGCGCCGATTCTGTTTTCCGGCTCGGATATTCTGCCCGCGCCACGCCACGTCAAACGTCTCGCACGTATCGAGGCGCATGTTTTGAAACCTTTGGCGTAGGCGATTCGAGCGACAGGCGTAACATGGTTGGCCGTTCATCATCGTCTCGCCGCCATGTCTGACGAACCGCTTTCGCCCGCTGCGGATGTTGCCGCGCGTGGCCCGGAACCGTTGCTTACGTCGCTCGACGCGCAGGTTGCCGAATGCCAGGCAAAATGGCTGGCTGCGGCCACAGACCCCGCATCGCCCGATACTCAATTGTTTGCCAGACTGATCGCCGCGCGCGACGTGCGCCACGAACTCGCGCTGTTGGGGTTGTCGCAGCAAACATGGGGCGCGCTACTGGAGCGGCATTTTGCGCGCGCCGCAGTGTCGGCGTCGTTGTCTTCATTGCCGCCCGCCAACACCGGCGAACACGCGGAATTCGTCGAAACGCTACGTGCGCTGCTGCTCACGTATTCCAGCATGGCCGTCGACGCGAACGACGCTCGCTGCCTCGCCTCGATCATTGCTCACGCGTGCCTGCGGCCGGATCACCTGTGGCGCGACCTCGGTCTCGCGGGCCGCGAAGAAGTCACCTGGATGCTGACGCGTTATTTCCCCTCGCTCGTCGCATTGAATGTCGGCAATCTGCGCTGGAAGAAATTCCTCGCCCAGCAACGCGCGCTTTCATTAGGGCTTCAGCCTGGCCCGGCGCCCGGTTGCCCGGGCTGCGAAGACTACGGGCATTGCTTCCCGGACCGCCACTGATGGCCATTCAGCCAGGGTGGCAGGGTGAGGCGGTTCGTGTATGCTTTCGCGCATGGCTGATACCACGAAAACCAAACCAGCACCCGCGACGAAATCCGCGACAAAGGCTGTAACCAAGGCTGTAAAGCCGCGCCCCGAAGTGCGCTTCAGAATGCGCATCCGCAGCGGCGATGCTGTCGCGCTTGGGCCGGGCAAAGTCGAACTGCTCGAAGCCGTGCGCGAATACGGCTCGATCTCCGCTGCCGCGCGCAGCCTCGGCATGTCGTACCGGCGCGCCTGGCTGCTGATCGACGAGTTGAACCGCTCGCTCAAAGCCCCCGCCACGCACTCGGAGCAGGGTGGTCAAAGCGGCGGCGGCTGTACGCTGACGCCGGTCGGCGAGAACATCATTCGTCTGTACCGCGATGTCGAAGTAGAGGCGCAACGAAGCTGTGCGAAACAGATCGCCGAGCTGACGAGAATGATTCGCTGATCGCGCCTTCACGCGTTGAGGTTTTCACGCCTCAAGTTTCAGCCGTGGCGCAGGCAAAACGCCGACGGTGACGGGCTGCCCAACTGGGCAAGATGCTCTGGGCGCAGGCGGTCCATCAATTCGACAAAGCTCGCCACGCTCGCCGTGCGCAACGGGTGGTAGTCGATCCGATGGCGTTCGCAAACGCGCTTGAGCGTATTCATCGAATCGTGATCGACGCAGTCGACTGGAAACACGACGATATCCGCGCCCGGCAACGCGGTCGCAAGCAGACCTTTGCGATCTTCCACGCCGCCGTCGTGCACCACGAAATCACCGCCGGCGGCCTCCACCAGCCGCTTGAGCGCGGAATTCGAACCGGGCCGGCCGCCCACATACACAATCCGTTTGCCGCGTACGCCGTCGAGGCTGGCTTGCCGCGTCCCCGCACCATGGCTGTCAGCGGCCTCCACCGTCGCGCGTTCCAGCGCATCGCATTCGCTTTGGACCAGCTTGAGCAGCGCCAACGCCTGATCGTGGCTCTTGCGTAACCTGAGCGCCGCGCCTTGTTCCTGCAGCACGCGCTGTTCCGCGGCCTCCCGGCGGCTCGTATGCAGCGCCACCCGCTGATCGGTGTCGGCCAGCTTGCCGCGCAGCGCAGCGATCTCGGCTTCGAGATCGCTGGGATCCGTTGGCGTCTGCCGTGTGGCCAGGGCGGTGAGTTGCACGATCTGCTCGTTGAGCGCAGCAATCGACGCGTCGCGCTGCATGCTGATTTCCTGTAGGCGGCTTTGCTGCCGCTCGATCTTCTCTTTCAACTCGGCGTTTTCCGCTTCGAGCGCAACCAGTCTGCGGATGTCCGCGCGATTAGCCGCGCCGACCAGATGCGACAGCATGTGCAGGTCGCCGAACGCTTTCTGGCGTACGTGCAGGGTTGCGTACGGATGCGTCATCAAAGCCCAGTAAGCGGGCGGGATGTCGCCGCTTTTCAGCGCTTCATTCCAGAGCTTGAGCAACTCGACGTCGTCGGCGGCTTTGTCGAAGTGGCGGATCGCCATCGCGTAGTGCTCGTCGAGCAATTTGTGCAGGGCTTTGGCGCCCGCGCCGCCATCGATTGCGAGTTCGACCGCCGAATGATGAATCTCGAGATCGCTCGCGTCCCGGCGATCGAGGTTGGTGAATCTGGGCACCAGCTTGCGCAGTTCGTGCGTGCTGAGGCAGGTACCGATGATCGAACAATGCAATTGCCCGTCGAGTTCCGCGAGGCGCGCGCGCCGTTTGGTGTTCGGCAACGACGCCTTGGCGGGTGTGCAGCACGGGTCGGCTGCGCGCAAGCCGGTACCGGCGGCTTCGTCGCCGGACAGTTTGAGGCGCTGGGGCTGGGCGAGACGAAACGGCGGCGTGTGCATGAGGACCTCGAATCAGGTTCTGGCGTCAGGCTGACTGAATGCGCGTGCTGGACACGCTCGCCGTGCAAGCGCGACTGGCGATATGTTCGAAAGGATATAGCGATAGGCCAGATAAAACGTTCATGTGCGCGTTCATGTGCGGCAATGATGAATCAGTCGTTTGAGCGGACGAGGATGGACTCCGCGCGTGAGGGGCGCGGAGAGGCAGCGGGCGCTGCAGCGATAGTGCGTCCGGCGGCGCGCCGGGCGGCGGTGGGTGCGGTATCGCCGGCTGCCCGTGCATGCTGCTCCAGAACGTGCCCAACGCACAGGCCGATAAATGCCGTGTCGAGCCGTTCGAGTTCCGCCACCACCTTGCGTAACGCGGCCAGGTCGTTGCTGAACGCATCCGAGAAAATCGCGTCGCGAAGCTGTTCGGCCGAGCGCGCTTCTTCGATCGAAGCTTTCAGATCGCGCAGACGGACGAACGCCGCCACCTTGGCCTGCTCGGCCAGGATCGACAGCAACTGATTCAGTGAGTGCGAACCCGACGTGCCCACCGATGCAAAGTTCAACTGGTCGTCCGTCAGCATCAGCACGAAACGCTGCACGCTGCCGTAAAGGCGCCGGTAGGCATCGACGACATCGCGGATCAGCTCGGCGCGGCCGCGTTCGGACGCCGACTTCACCGCGACGATAGTCGACGAAAGCCCTTTCGGGGCGCGTCCCGCCGGTTCGGACAAGGTGGATCGCAAGGTGGGTTGCAATATGGGTCGGCTACGCACTGCTGCTGGCTCCTGCTTGCTTGTTTCTGCCTGTTTCGCTTCGTCGTACGCGCCCGGCGGGCAAGCCGCCGCGCTTTACGAGAGCATACCGTGATATTCGACAGGATATAACGAAAGCCGCCGCGAGGGTAGCGGAGGCCGCCCGAGCGGGCCTTACCGCCCTGGCAGCCGCCATGCCGCCCGTCCGCTCCTGAGCGCCCCGGCCGCCCGGTTTTCCGATATTGTGCTGCTCGTGCGCGCTCAAACCTCGGCGCGTGCTCCTTTCCGGGCCGTTTCCACGGCCAGGCAACGCACAGTACAAGAAAATGAGCCATCCCAACACGGAACTGATCGAGCGGTTTTACACCGCGTTCCAGCAGCGCGACGCCGAAGCCATGGCGGCCTGCTATGCCGACGATGTGGTCTTCAGCGATCCGGCATTCGGCGAGCTGCGCGGAGACGAGGCGCGCGACATGTGGCGCATGCTGGTGGCGCGCGCACAGGACTTTTCGCTGACCTTCGACGGCGTCGAAGCGGACGATCTCAACGGCTGCGCCTACTGGGTGGCCCGTTACACCTTCAGTCAGACGGGCCGTACGGTGGTCAACCGCATCGACGCCCGTTTCGTGTTTCGCGAAGGCCGCATCGCCGAACACCGCGATACCTTCGACCTTTGGCGCTGGACCCGCCAGGCCTTGGGGATCAAGGGCGCGCTGTTAGGCTGGACACCGTTCGTGCAGCGCGCAATCAGGGCGCAGGCGAGAAAAGGGCTCGACCTCTATCGTCACCGGCAGCGCAGCATCTGACAGGACGGCCCGGCTGCCATCCCCCAGTCTTGCTATGAGCCGGCCAGTTGATGCAGTATTTCGTGACATGGACAAGCGGGGAGCGGTATGCCGGTAGTGGATGCGTCATGGGAAGAGTGGCTGAGCAGCAATGTCGCGCGCGGTTGCAGCATCGACTCGATGATCGACGCGATGGTGCAGGCCGGTTTCGCCACGGAAGCCGCGCGTGCCGAAGTGCACAAGGCGTTCGGCATGAACCCGGCGGACGCGGCGGGTTCGCCATCGGCAGCGACCGAGGCGGCGCTCGCAAAAGCCGCGCCGCAAACGTACCAGTACGACGAGTCGCCGGTTGCGCGTGGCAATGTGATCCGTGCGCACGATCGCGATGTCCGCGTGTTGATGCGTTGCGAGCGGCCGCAAGTGATCGTGTTCGCGGATGTGCTGTCGCCGGACGAGTGCAACGAGATGATCGAACGCTCGCGTCATCGGCTGAAACGCTCCACCACGGTCAATCCCGTCACCGGTAAGGAAGACGTGATCCGCAACCGCACCAGCGAGGGCATCTGGTATCAGCGCGGCGAAGACGCGTTCATCGAGAAGATGGACCGCCGCATATCCGGCCTGATGAACTGGCCGGTCGAAAACGGTGAAGGCCTGCAGATTCTGCATTACGGTACGACCGGCGAATATCGTCCGCATTTCGACTACTTCCCGCCCGATCAGGCCGGCAGCGCGGTGCATACCGCCCAGGGCGGCCAACGGGTGGCGACCCTGGTGATCTATCTGAACGACGTACCCGACGGCGGCGAAACGATTTTTCCCGAAGCGGGTATGTCAGTCGCGGCGAGGCAAGGCGGCGCGGTGTATTTCCGCTATATGAACGGCCAGCGTCAACTCGATCCGCTGACGTTGCACGGCGGCGCGCCGGTGCTCGGCGGCGAAAAATGGATCATGACGAAGTGGATGCGCGAGCGCGCCTACGGTTAAGGCTTCGTGCTAGTCGGCCGCGTGACCTGCAGCCGTTTTTCCCGCTGTGCCGGCTGACAGTTGCTGGAATGCGCCGCGCGCGCTGACGAACCCCATGCGCATGATCATCAGGCCGATTGCCGCGCCTGCCACATGGTCGAGCATCGGCAAACCCGCCATGCTGCCGGCCACGCCCACGGTCGCGACCAGCGCCGACACCGCATCCATGCGCGCATGCCATGCGCTTGCCAGCAGAATCGCCGAGCCGGTGCGCCGGCCTTGGGCGCGCATGTAGCGGAACAGCGTTTCCTTGGCGATCGTGACGAACCCGCTGACGGCGAGGGCGACGATTTGCATCGCCGTGCTGCCGCTCAACGTGGCGGTTTGTCCGATGCTGTGCCAGAGCATTTCGGCTGCTGTGACGATCAGCAACGCGGCGATGAAGAGGGATGCCACGGCTTGCGGGAGGTTGCTGTCCCCGTCACGCGGCGTTGCATTCGCGTGTTTCGTGCTGAGGAACAGCACGATAAGCACGATGCTGTCGGCGGCCAGATCGCTCAGAGTGTGGACGCCGTCCGCGAACAGTCCATCCGAATGCGCGGTTAAGCCAATGGCGATCTGCATCGCCATGAGGAAGGCGTTGAGCAGCGCGCTGACGGAGGCGGCTTTAAGCAAGGCGGCCGCCTTTCGTAGCGCGGTTCTCGCTGTCGTTGTTGCGCACGGAAGGCTGTGGCATCGGGTCGGGACGGATTATGTTGTTGCAGAAAATTACCCGTCCAACGTGGCGCGCGGATGACAGTGCGGCAGTGGCTGTTTGCGATCAAGGACGCCCCGGCTGCGCAAGCGTGCGGCATGTCGCCCGTTCTTTCGGCTGGCACGTCAAGCTTTCAAAACCGTGCGCATTACGCTCAACGGCGGCCGTCCATCGATCCCGTGCCTGCTGGTGTGTCGTCAATGCATGGCCTGGCTATCAGCTGCCGCCCCGCGCTTCGCTCAGGCCGTTTTATAGACGTCCGGATTGTGCAGTTCCATATAGCGCTCCGGCGCCGTCAGTTCCCTGAAGCCGTGCGGCGTGTAGACGTGATGAGCGTCGGTCGTTACCAGCACGATTCTGCGCAAACCGGTCAGAGAGGGGCTGGCGAATACGTGCTTCATCAACGCTGACGCGTAGCCCTTGCCGCGGTACGCCGGCAGCACGAATACGTCGCACAGGTAGGCGAATGTCGCCTGGTCCGTTATCAGGCGGGCAAACGCGATCTGCTTGCCTTCGATATATGCGCCGAAACATAGCGATCCCGCTATCGCCCGGTCGAACGTCTCGCGCGGCATGCCCTTCGCCCAAGCTGTTTCCTGTGACAGGAACGCGTAGATCATCTCGATGTCGAGGTCGGCCTTGTTGCTTGAAATCGTCAGCTCGTTAGCTTGCACCGCGTGTCTCCGCCTGTTCTGGTTAAGCAATCAAAGGGTACGGCTTTGGGTTCGGCGCCGTTGCTGCAGCGCCGCCGGCATCGTCAGATTTTCCGTTCGGCCTGCCTTGCGCTCAGCTCTTCGCCGGGTCCTCGACGCCACGCGAACCACCGCCGATGCTCTGTCCGGCATCGCGCGCGAGACCGAGGTAACCGGTCACGGACATCAAGGTCAGCACGCCGGCAAACAGAAACGCCAGGCGGAAATCGTCCAGCGTGAAAACACGCCCGGTCGTCTCGCCATTGAAGAACGCTGCCGCCCGTAGCGAGACGGCGCCGAAGGCAATGCCCAGACCGATCGTCATCTGGGCGGCGGCGCTCCACAGCGTGCTCGCCGCGCTCATCTGCGGCTGCGCGACATCGGCGTAGGCGAGGGTGGCAAGCGTCGAGAATTGCATGGAACGCGCGACGCCGTAAATGAACACCACGAACAGAACGAGCGCGAGCGGTACATTCGGCGTCAGCAGCCCGCAGGCAATGATGAAAACGCCGGCGACCGTCACGTCGACAATCGACACCATCCGGAAACCGTAGCGTTGCAGGATGCGGGTGGTCAGCGCCTTCATGCCGAGATTGCCCAGCGCGCTGGCCAGTAGCAGAAGGCCCGACTTGAACGCCGACAAGCCGAAGCCGACCTGGAACAGCAGCGGCATCAGATACGGCACTGCGCCAATGCCGATGCGGGTGAACGAGCCGGTGACCACCGTCACGGAGAAAGTCGGGATTTTCAGCGTGGAGACGTCGATTAGCGGATGCGGGTGACGCTTTGCATGCTGGAACGCCACCACGCCCATCAGCAATCCGCCGACGATGAACGCGCCCGCCACCCAGGGATTCTCACCCGGCTGGCTTGCCAGTTCCGCGCCGTACAGGATCGCCGTCAACGTCGCGGCGCTCAGCAGGAGGCCGACCACGTCAAGCGGCTTGCGTTCGGTGCCGCGCAGGTTCGGCACCAGCGCGAGCGCAACGGCCATCGCGGCCAGACCGAACGGCACGTTGAGCAGAAAGATCCAGCGCCAGGACGCATAGGTGGTGATGAAGCCGCCCACCGGCGGCCCGACCACCGGCGCGGCGATGGCCGGCCAGGTGATGGTCGAGATCGCCTGCATCATCCGGCTCTTTTCCGTGCTGCGGACCACGATCAAACGGCCCACCGGCACCATCATCGCGCCGCCCATGCCTTGCAGCAGCCGCGCGGCGGTAAACTCGGTCACGTTCTGCGACAGGCCGCACAACACCGAAGCCACCGTGAACACGCCGATCGCGCTGAAGAACACCGTGCGCGAGCCGCAGCGGTCGGCGACCCAGCCGCTCACCGGAATAAAAATCGCCAGCGCCAGCATGTAAGCTGTCATGCCGAGGCTCAGGCTGTTCGGCCCGACGCCGAACGAGTGCGCCATCTGCGGCAAGGCAGTGGCGATCACCGTGGTGTCGAGATACTCCATGAAGAAGGTTGCCGCGACGACGTACGGCAGCCAGCCGACATGCGAGTTGCGTGTGCCGCTGCTCATTGCACCGTCCTCGCCGCCTTGCCGTTGCGTGTGGATTCGACGATGTCTTTAGCGCCTTTTACGCCTTTAACGTCTTTAGCGTGTCGGCCTGTCCCGCGCGATTGTGTTGACTTCATGTTCTTGCGACAACCTTTTGAAAGCGTGTTTCCGGCGTCCCTCGGTAGATGAGCAACGAGGCCGCGGTCTGTTTGGTGCTAGCGGAGCTATGCGGGGAAAGACCCACTTATGGCCTTTTTCATGGACGATGCGCCTGGGCCGCTCCCGCTTTGCCACCGGCGCGGATGTCGTGCAGCCATCGCTCCTGAACCACGGCCCCTCGCCGCCAGCCCTGCATCGTAACGCAACAATTCGCGGCACACAGCGGGACGCAGCGGGACACGGCAGCCGATGCCGGCACACGGCGACACGGCGGCAGACGCCAGTGCGCCGCCGCAGACAAAGGCGCGCGGCGACAACCCGTGGCGTGCACCGCGCCGGAAACACGGTTTTCTTGCCGCTCAGTCCTTCGCCGCGTATTCGCGATCGAGCTTGTCGTACAGCGGCTTGTTCACCAGGCGCTGGCGTTCGCTGAACGGCGCGACGAGCGTCGCGTCTTCGTCGAGACGGCCATTGTTCTTCAGCGTGCCGAGCGCGCGTTGCATGCCGAGCACCGCGCCTTGCAGCGCCGCGTTCGCGTACAGGACGATGCCGTAGCCGAGCTTGGCGAGCGCTTCACGCGATTGCACCGGTGTCTTGCCGCCGATCACGATGTTGATCAGTTGCGGCGTGTCGAAGAGCGACGGCAAACGCTCGATGTCGGCAAGCGATTCGGTCGCTTCGATAAACAGAATGTCGGCGCCGGCCTCGATGAAGCGATGGCCGCGCTCGATCGCGTCTTCGATGCCATGAACGGCAGCCGAATCGGTGCGCGCCATGATCTGCAGGTTGCCGTCTTCGCGGGCGTCGACAGCCGCGCGGATCTTGCCGACCATCTCGCTGGTGCTGACCACTTCCTTGCCGGCGAAGTGGCCGCATTTCTTCGGCATGATCTGGTCTTCGAACTGGATCACGTCGGCGCCGCTGCGCTCGAGCACGCGCACGGTCTGGCGTACGTTTAGCGCGTTGCCGAAGCCGGTGTCGGCGTCGACGATCAGCGGCAGCGCGACCGCGTCGCGAATCCGCGCGCAATGTTCGGCGACTTCGGCGAGTCCGATGAAGCCCAGATCGGGCAAGCCGAGCGACATATTGGTGACGCCCGCACCCGTGATGTAGATCGCCTCGAAGCCGGCATCTTCAATCACGCGCGCGCTCATGGCGTTGAAGGCGCCCGGCACGAGCAGGCCCTGGCGTTGATTGACCTTGGCGCGGAACGCGGCGCGGCGATTGGCGGAAGTGCTCATGGTGATGTGTCTCCAGATGGGAAAGTGGGTGATGGAACGCCGGGCTGGAAGTGCAGGAAGCATGCCATTCGCGGCTCTCAGGATTTGTGTCGAACAATCAGCAGCTTGGACGGAAAGGGTGCGGCGGCGCGGTTCATGGCAGAATGCTGGAACGTTCCATGAAACGTTTCATGGAACGTTCCAGTCACGAGCGGAGCGTCGCAGTGTCCACTTTCATGCCGTCCCTTGCCAATTCCAATTCTGGCCGCCCTGGCGTTGCATTGGTGAGTATCAGCCGCTTGCAATCGCTTTGCGAGACGGTTGCGCCTCGTTACACCGGGCGGGCCCGGTTCTTTTCGGTCCGGGAAGGTTACGGCGCCGCCGTCACGGCCCTGCAAGCCTATGTGGACGCGGGTTCGGTCGATGTCGTGCTGGCAGCCGGATCGAATGGCGCTTACCTGCGCGACCACCTGAGCGTGCCGGTGGTGATGGTCAAGGTGAACGGCTTCGACGTGCTGAGCGCGATCACCCGCGCCACGACGACCTGGCCCGGCGCGCAGATTGGCCTGGTCCTGCATGAAACCATCTCGCACGAACTCGCGGACCTGAGCCCGTGGCTGAACGTCGGCCTGAAACAGCGCGCTTATCGCTCGGTCGACGAAGTGCGGCTGGCGGTCGGCAATCTGGCGGCCGAAGGCTGCAGCGTGATCATCGGCCCCGGCATGGCCTGCGATTTTGCCCAGCAAGCGGGTCTGGAGAGCGTCTTTCTATACTCGCTGGGCGCGGTGGAAGAAGCGTTCGAGCGCTCGGTCGAACTGGCGCGCGTGAGCCGCCAGAAGGAATCGAAGCGGGTGCGCCTGAACACGATCGTCGCCCACTTGCGCGACGGCGTGGCCGCTTTCGACGACGCCGGTCAACTCGAAGCGGTCAACCCGGCGATGCTTGAGCTGCTTGGCCTCGACGCGTCGAAGGAAGTCGTCTTGGGAGGCCGCGAACCGGACGTCGCGGCGCAATTGACGCGCGTCATCGGGCCGTTGTTACGCGAGACGCTCGAGCACGACATGCCGGTCGAGGAGCGTATCGAGCAGATCGGCGGCCGCGCATTGATCGTCAACTGTGTGCCGATCGTCGAGCAGGGTTTGCGTTCGGGCTCGGTGGTCACCGTGCAGGACGCGCTGGTCGCGCAGCGGATCGACCGCTCGCTGCGTACCAGCCAGCGGCCGAAGCATCTGGTCGCGCGGCATCATCTGGACGATCTGGTCGGCAGCTCGGCGGCGCTCGAACGGGTGCGGCGGCTCGCACGCGCAGGCGCGGCTCACGATGCCACCGTGCTGTTGAGCGGCGAAAGCGGCACCGGCAAGGAACTGGTCGCGCAAGGTATTCACAATGCCGGGCGGCGGCGTGGCAATCCGTTTGTGGCCTTCAATTGCGCGGCGCTCCCCGAAGGGCTGATCGAAAGCGAACTGTTCGGTCACGAGGAAGGCGCGTTCACCGGCGCGCGGCGGGGCGGCAAGCCGGGGCTCTTCGAGATTGCCCACACCGGGACGATCTTTCTCGACGAAATCGGCGAGATGCCGGCGGCGCTGCAGAGCCGGCTGCTGCGGGTATTGCAGGAACGCGAAGTCATGAAACTCGGCTCCGGGCGGGCGACTCCCGTCGACGTGCGGGTGATCGCCGCCACGCATCGCGATTTGCATGCGCTGGTCGAGCAGGGCGTATTTCGCGCGGATTTGTATTTTCGTCTCAACCTGCTTCAGATAGAATTGCCGCCGCTGCGCGAACGGCGCGGCGACGTCGCGCAACTGGCGCGGCACTTGTTAAGCCGTAGCGTGCTCCAATATGGGCTGTCGGACGCCACGTTCGAGCAGGTGCTGGCATTCCTCACGCCCCTGTTCGAGCACTATGCGTGGCCCGGCAATGTGCGGGAGCTGGAAAATCTGCTGGCGCGCGCCGCGATTTATCTGGGCGATTCGGCCGGCGGGAGCGGGCAGGATCTGCAGGCCGTGTTTCCGGAATTCGGCCGCATGCAGCAGGCGGCGGCCTTGCGAGCGTCTGTCGCAGTGGGGAACGGCAGCGGCGGCGGCGATGCTCCCGCCCGCGCGTCGCCCACCCGGGAGGACGTCATACGCGCCCTCGAACACGTCGGCGGCAACCGCGCCGCGGCAAGCCGCGCACTGGGAATCGGCCGCACAACCCTTTGGCGGCTCATGAAAGACTGATCCGGTGCAATAGCCAGCGGAAGGTCGATAAATAGCGTATGACTATCATCATGATTAAAACAATCCGCTTTACCTATTAAGCGTCGTCTGACATACTGACTCCACTTTCCAACCACTCCGAAAGAGGACTCAGCAAATGCCGATCATCAATAGTCAAGTCAAACCGTTCAAGGCACAGGCTTATCACAATGGCGATTTCGTGACCGTCACTGAAGAAAGCCTGAAGGGCAAGTGGTCGGTTTTCGTTTTCTATCCGGCTGACTTCACGTTTGTTTGCCCGACGGAACTGGGTGACCTGGCCGATCGTTACGCCGAATTCCAGAAGCTCGGCGTTGAAATCTACAGCGTGTCGACCGATACGCACTTCACGCACAAGGCATGGCACGACACGTCGGACACGATCCAGAAGATCAAGTACCCGATGATCGCTGACCCGACCCTGGCGATTTCGCGCAACTTCGACGTGCTGATCGAAGAAGAAGGTCTGGCACTGCGCGGCACGTTCGTGGTCAACCCGGAAGGCGAGATCAAGCTGTGCGAAGTGCACGACAACGGCATCGGCCGTGACGCTGGCGAATTGCTGCGCAAGGTTCAAGCTGCGCAATACATCGCGGCTCACCCGGGTGAAGTTTGCCCCGCCAAGTGGACGCCGGGCGCAGAAACGCTGACCCCGTCGCTCGACCTGATCGGCAAGATCTAAGGTCTAACCGACCCTCGCAGTAAGCGCCTTATGGCGCACCGCTGTGCGGACCGCTTCTTACAGCGGTTCGCACGCCCCCGGGCCGCGCGCTTCCTATCCGGATGCGTGCGGCACCTGGGACCCAACACCCCTCGTCACGGAATCGAAAGCCATGCTGGACGCCAATCTCAAGACTCAGTTGAAATCCTACCTCGAAAAGGTTAGCAGGCCTATCGAGATCGTCGCGTCGCTCGACGACAGTGCGAAATCGCAAGAGCTGCTGGCATTGCTGAACGATATCGCGACGTTGTCGGAACGCGTGACCGTGATCGAGCGTCGCGGCGACGAAGAGCGCAAGCCGTCGTTTTCGATCGGCGAGCCGGGCAAGGAAACGGGCATCCGTTTCGCGGGCATTCCGATGGGGCATGAATTCACGTCGCTCGTCCTCGCGTTGTTGCAGGTCGGCGGCCATCCGGTCAAACTCGAAGACGCCGTGATCGAACAGATCCGCAGTCTCGACGGCGACTATCAATTCGAAACGTATTTTTCGCTGTCATGCCAGAACTGCCCGGAAGTGGTCCAGGCACTGAACGTGATGGCGCTGATCAACCCGCGCATCCGCCACGTGGCGATCGACGGCGCGCTGTTCCAGAACGAAGTCGAAGCGCGCCAGATCATGGCGGTACCGACCATGTTCATGAACGGCGAAGTATTCGGCCAGGGCCGCAGCGGCGTGAAGGAAATCCTCGCCAAGCTCGACACCAATGCCGGTGCGCGTGCGGCGAAGGAACTGGAAAAGAAGCCGGTGTTCGATACGCTGATCGTCGGCGGCGGCCCTGCGGGCGCGGCTGCGGCGATTTACTCGGCGCGCAAGGGTATTGCGACGGGTGTCGTGGCGGAACGCTTCGGCGGCCAGGTGCTGGATACGCTGGCGATCGAGAACTTCGTCTCCGTCACGGAAACGGAAGGACCGAAATTCGCCACGGCGCTCGAACAGCACGTGAAGAGCTACGAAGTCGACATCATGGACGTGCAGCGCGCTGAAGCGCTGATCCCGGGCCGCATCAACGAAGTGCGTCTGGCGAACGGCGCGGTGCTGAAGGCAAAGACGATCATTCTGGCGACGGGTGCCCGTTGGCGCGAAATCAACGTGCCGGGCGAGCGCGAGTACCGCAACCATGGCGTGGCGTACTGCCCGCACTGCGATGGTCCGCTGTTCAAGGGCAAGCGCGTGGCGGTAATCGGCGGCGGCAATTCGGGCGTCGAAGCGGCGATCGACCTCGCGGGTATCGTGCGTGAAGTGACGCTGTTCGAATTCGGCGCGCAATTGCGTGCGGACGAAGTGCTGCAACGCAAGCTGCGCAGCCTCGCTAACGTGACGATCGTCACGCAGGCACAGACCACGGAAATCACCGGCGACGGCAAGAAGGTCAACGGTCTGGTCTACAAGGACCTGCGTTCTGGCGAAACGAAGAGCGTCGAACTTGAAGGCGTGTTCGTGCAGATCGGTCTTGTGCCGAATACCGAATGGCTGAAGGGCACGGTGGAGTTGTCGAAGCACGGCGAGATCGTTGTCGATGCACGCGGCGCGACCTCGGTGCCGGGCGTGTTCGCTGCCGGCGACGTGACCACGGTCCCGTTCAAGCAGATCGTGATTGCGGTGGGCGAGGGCGCGAAGGCATCGCTCTCCGCGTTCGATCACCTGATTCGTCACGGCGATGAGGTTGAAGTGGCGAGCGAAGCGGAAGCTGAAGCGACAGTTTGATGATGTTGTGTGAGTAGTGAGCGGCGGCCTGCGGGCCGCCGTTTTTGTTTGTGGTTGCAGCTAGAACCCGCGTCAATACGGTTTTTACCATTTGATGATTTCGACTGGCACGCGAAGTGCGCTGCAGCAACCCGGCAAACACCCGTTTCATTCACCCGCTCGAAGCCCACCCCGAATGCCACGCCAACGGCCCCTTTGTTTGGAGTCTCCCACCTAGGCCAATTCCTTGGCTATCACGCCCGTCAGGCCATATAAATCTGGGAGTCGGGCAAGGTCCCGCCGACATGCGTACTGGCTCGCAAGCGCGCAGCTTGCCGATACCAGGCGACATAAAAAAGGAGGGAGACAATGGCAGCATCGAAAGCGGCCCCCACCCGGTGGGTCGACGGCAAACGCTATTTGTGGCTACTCGGTGCACTCACGATCACCTTGCCGCTGCATGCCGCCAATCTGGCGTTGCAAACCGGCTGGCATATTTTCTGGTGGTTCGGGCCGATTTTCGTGTTTGGCATTATCCCGGTGCTCGACTATCTGATCGGCGACGATCCGAGCAACCCGCCGGAGGACGTCGTCCCCACGCTCGAACGGGAGCGCTATTACCGCCGCGTGGTTTATCTCGCTACCTTCATCGAATATGTGTCGTTTATCGGCGCGCTGTGGATCGTCGGTACGCATTCGCTGACGTGGTACGACTATCTCGGCTTTGCGCTCTCGCTGGGCGCGGCCACCGGCGTATCGATCAATACCGCTCACGAACTCGGCCACAAGACCGACGGTTTCGAACGATGGCTCGCCAAGATCACGCTGGCGCCGGTCGCCTATGGTCATTTTTTTGTCGAACACAATCGTGGACACCACGTGCGTGTCGCGACACCGCCTGATCCGGCGAGCGCGCGCTACGGCGAATCGTTCTGGCGTTTTCTGCCGCGCACGGTATTCGGCAGCATCGCGTCGGCGTGGCGTCTCGAGAAGCATCGGCTCGAACGCCTCGGCAAATCGCCCTGGACGTGGCGCAATGAAGTCCTGCATTCATGGGCCATGACGGTAGTGTTGTGGGGCGTGATGATCGCGTTGTTCGGTAAAACAGTGATTCCGTTCCTGTTGATTCAGGCTGCGTACGGCGCCTCGCTGCTCGAAGTGGTCAATTATCTGGAACACTACGGACTTGGCCGCAAGCAACTCGCGAGCGGCCGTTATGAGCGCTGCCAGCCGCAGCATTCGTGGAACAGTAATCGCATCGTGACGAATCTGTTCCTGTATCAGTTGCAGCGTCACGCCGATCATCACGCGAATCCGACGCGCTCCTATCAGGCGCTGCGTCATTTCGACGGCGCGCCGCAATTGCCCTCCGGTTACGCGACGATGATCATGTTCGCGTATGTGCCGCCACTGTGGTTTCGCGTGATGAACCCACGCGTGGTCGCGCATTATCAAGGCAATATGGCGCAGTCGAATATCCGGCCGGCAATTCGTGAACGTGTGCTGGCGCAGTTTGCCGGCTAACCTGACGCGGATGGTTTCATGCAAAGAAAAAGCCGCACGGCCAATGCCGGGCGGCTTTTTTATCGCGCTTGTCGAAGCACAGCAGTGCAGCCTTAACGCCGGTCGATCGAATACTTGCCTGCGCCGGTCACGCACAACAACAGCAGTCCACCCATGATGCTGATGTTCTTGTAGAAGTGGATCATGTTGTCGTACTGCATCGCGCCCGTCATGTTCCAGTAGTGATGACCGATGATCGCCGTACCCAACGTATAGAGCGCCAGCAGCAGCGCGAGCGGCCGCGTATAGAAGCCCACCACCAGCGCAATGCCCACAACGAACTCCATGACGACCGCTATAGCCGCCGACAACTCCGGCGCCGGCGCGCCAGTCGACGCCATATAAGCGACGGTGCCGGAAAAGCCGGTCAGCTTCGACCAGCCGAACATCACGAACAGCACCATCAACAGGATACGGGCGACGAGAATGAGAGCGTCTTTCTGGTTTTCAAATAGCGTATAGCGCATGATTTTTCTCAGTAGATAAGGAAAGGGGCGGCTCGCCGCAAATCGGGCAGCGAGCCGTGCTTAAGCCGGCCAGGTCTTTCGACAGGGTTACGCCGCTTAAGCCCACAACTCCGACATTTCGATGTTACGCAGATCGAACACCAACACTTCCGCATCGTGACCTTGCGTGAAGGTGAGGGCCTCTTCGCCGCGGACCCGTGCGCCATCGCCTTCGCCAAGTTCGACGCCATTCACCGTGACGCTGCCGCGCGCCACGTGGATATAAGCATAGCGATTGTTGGCGAGTTCGAGGCGAGCAGTTTCGTCGCCGTCGAAAAGACCGGCATAAACTCGTGCATCCTGCTGCAGGACCAGCGAGTCTTGCGCACCGTCCGGCGACATCACGAGGCGCAACACACCGCGCTTCTGATCCGCGCCAAAGTGACGTTGCTGATAGCGCGGTGCGGTGCCTTTCTGCGCCGGTGCAATCCAGATCTGCATGAAGTGCACGGGCTCGCTCTTCGAATGGTTGTATTCGCTATGTGCGACGCCGGTCCCCGCGCTCATCAACTGGATGTCGCCAGGCACGATCACTGAACCGGTACCCATCGTGTCCTTATGTTCCAGCGCGCCTTCCAGCACGTACGAGAAAATTTCCATATCGCGGTGCGGATGCTTGCCGAAACCTTGCGCCGGCGCGACACGGTCGTCGTTGATCACGAGCAGGTCGGAAAAACCGTTCTGTTTCGGGTCGTGATAGTTCGCGAAGGAAAACGTGTGACGCGAGCTAAGCCAGCCGTGCTCCGCGCGGCCGCGTTGATTGGCGTGTCTGATTTCGAGCATCGTATTTCTCCTGGTTCTGGTTGTGCGATCCGGCCAGATGTTTGTCCGCGATCCATGAATGACAGTGTAGGTCAATCTGAATGGATATAATCATGATGAAATTGGAAACACTGTCTCGGTCAGGTGGACAATACGATGCAACTCGATGACATGCGGATCTTCGTCGCCACCGTCGACGCCCATAACTTCACCGCGGCGGCAAAGCGGCTGGCGCTATCGAAGCAGTTTGTCAGCCGGCGCGTGATGGCGCTGGAGGAGGCGCTCGGCGTGCAACTGCTGATCCGCAATACGCGCAAGCTGGCCGTGACCGAACTCGGCCAGGAGTTTTACGAGCGTGCCAGACGTATCCTCGGCGAAGTCGAAGACGCCGAGCAGGCCATGTCGCTGCGCCGGGCCGGGCCGCGCGGACTGCTGCGGGTCAGCGCGCCGATGTCGTTCGGGATGACGCATCTGTCGCCGCTGGTGGCGAATTTCCTGCGTGAGCATGCGGATGTGCGCTTCGATATGGAGCTGAGCGATCGCACCGTCGACGTGGTGGGCGAGGGGTTCGATATGGCGATCCGGATCGGCGCGTTGCCGGATTCGTCGCTGATCGCGCAGAAGCTTGTCGATGTCAGGATGGTGGCATGTTGCAGTCCGGGGTATGTGCGGCGGCGTGGGGCGCCGCTTCATCCTGCCGATCTGGCGCGGCATTCATGTCTGTTGTATGGGCATGGCGGGGCGGTGAGTTGGGATTTTGTTGTCGATGGTGTGTCGAAAGGGTTTGAAGTGCATGGGCCGTTGCGGGCTAATAATGGGGAGCTGATTCGCGATGCGGCGGTGGCTGGGTTGGGGATTGTTCGGCTTCCTGATTTTATTGTTGCCGATGCTCTGGATGGAGGGCTGCTTGTGAGGGTGTTGGAAGGGTTTTTGCCTGCGGCGGTTGGTGTTTATGCTGTTTATCCGCAGCATCGGCAGAGTTCTGTTGCGGTTCGGGTTTTTGTTGGGTTTTTGCGGGAGAAGTTTGGGGGTTGAATTGTTTTGCCTTTTTCGGTTTTGCCTTTTTCGGTTTTGCCTTTTGCAGCGCTTGTCTGTGTGCCTATGGTGTTGGCCTTTTCTTGATCACTTATTGGTTTATTAGTGTTTGCCCCTGTGCGGGGCGGCACTTACTTTCTTTGCCGCCGCAAAGAAAGATAAGCAAAGAAAGCGGCTCACACCGCTAGCTCATAAGCGGATCCCCCGCGCAGTCGCGGTAGTGGTGCATCTGGAATCTGTGTTCTCGCACATTCCGCGTTTGTGACAAGGCAGTCATTCTTCCGGCGGCGCTGCGCGCGCCGAAGGGTACCTGAAACTTCGGTGTGATTTTGTTGTTGGCTTCGCTCGTCTTTGTGCACCGTGGCGTGCATCGATTTTCCCTCATGCGCCGGATCGGTCGGGCGCCCCCTGTGTCGTGCGTGTGGCTGGGATGAGCTTGCAAAGAAATTTTGGCGGGCGTACTTTTGAAAACCGTCAACGGTCCATGACCTAATAAAGAATCCGATACGTATCTATGAGTGCAACAAAAGTTCGTCGTGTCCCAGCCTCCGAGACCACCGAGGCCGCCGCAGTTTCAGTTGCGGACGCCGAGGCGCTTCACGCGCTCGATCGCATCGATCGGGCCATCCTGCGGCAACTGCAAGCGGATGCGTCGATTTCGAATGTCGCGCTTGCGGCCAAAGTCAAATTGAGTGCGCCGGCCTGTTTGCGGCGCGTCGAGCGGCTTAAGGAGTCAGGGCTGATTCGGGGCGTCGTCGCGCTCATCGATCCGAAGGCGGTCGGGGCGGGGATGGTGGTCATCATCGGCGTCGTGCTGGATCGGTCTACGCCAGAGTCGTTTGCCGAGTTCGAGAAAGCGGCGCAGAAGGTGGCGGGGTGCATGGAGTGCCACGTCGTGACCGGTGAGTTCGACTATTTCATGATGATCCGCACGCGCGATAGCGACAGCTTCAATCGTCTGCACGCGGAACAGTTGCTCTATCTGCCCGGCGTCCGGCAAATCCGCTCGTTCATGGTGCTCAAGGAAATCCTGTCGACCACGAAATTTCCGCTGTAAGCGCCGCCGTCACACAAAAAACGCGCATGCTGTCATAAATCCCCTCGTCGTCCGACTAAGTGGCAGGACCACTCGCGGGCGGCGCGGTCAGCGCCTCGACGGGTGAACGGTACGGACTTTCCGGGACGATCATCATGGCTTGCAGCAGACGGAGTTTCTTCAGGTTAATCGGCGCGGCGTCGCTCGCCGGCAGTACCGCGGCATGGCGCACGGCAGGCGCGGCGGAGTTGGGCGCCGCGGCGGCCTACGAGGTCGCGCACAGCGACGCCGAATGGCACAAGCTGCTCACGGACGCGCAGTACCGCGTGCTGCGCGAAGCCGGCACGGAGCGGCCGTTCAGCAGCCCGCTAAACGACGAGCATCGCGCCGGCATATTTGCCTGCGCCGGTTGCGCACTGCCGTTGTTTTCGTCGAAGACGAAGTTCGATAGCGGCACCGGCTGGCCAAGCTTCTGGCAGCCGCTGGACCACGCGGTCATCACGCATACCGACAAGTCGTTCGGCATGACGCGCGACGAAGTATTGTGCCGGCGCTGCGGCAGCCATCTGGGTCACGTATTCGACGACGGCCCCAAGCCGACCGGCCTGCGCTATTGCATGAACGGCCTCGCCTTAACGTTCGCGCCCGCCGCGCGCGGCACGAGCTGATCGAATCTGGACGGACATCATGAACATCGGGAAACGCATCACGGGCAATCCGGCCCGCTCACGCGGCGCGGCGCTCGCGCTTTCGCTCGGGCTCGGCGCGCTGGCGCTGCTGCTGGCGCAGCGCGTGGCATTCTCGTCGGAGACGGCGGTGGTCATTGCACCGCCCGCAGTCGACGAGCCGGTCTCAGCCGCCACCGCGCACGAAGAAACCGCTGTGTTCGCGGGCGGCTGCTTCTGGGGTGTGCAGGGCGTGTTCCAGCACGTAAAGGGTGTCACGAAGGCGGTGGCAGGGTATTCGGGTGGTCAGCGCAACACCGCGCAGTACGAGACCGTCAGCGGTGGCGAAACGGGCCATGCGGAATCCGTACAGGTTACGTTCGACCCGACCAAGGTTACCTACGGGCAGTTGTTGCAGGTCTACTTCTCGGTGATTCAGGATCCGACCGAGTTGAACCGCCAGGGGCCGGACAGCGGCACGCAATATCGTTCGGCGGTGTTCCCGCTGAATGACACGCAGCGGCATGTCGCGCAAAGCTATATCGCCCAGCTCGAGAAGGCGCATGCGTTTCCCGCGCCGATCGTCACCAGGACCGAGCCGTTCAAGGCTTTCTATCCTGCGGAGTCTTACCATCAGAACTACCTGACGCTGCATCCGAACTCCGCCTATATCGCAATCTACGATATGCCGAAGATCGCGAACCTGAAGCGTCTGTTCCCGACGCTCTATCGCGACAAGGCCGTGCTGGTCGAAGCGGCGCAGTAAAACGTCGAGCGCCGCGTCGAAGGCGATCTTCCTTTTTCCGGCGTCGCATCGCGCGGCGCCGGCCGCCTTTTTTGTGGTTGTATTCTGCCTGTCACTATCGCCACGGGCGCGCTTGCCGGCGTCCGTCGGTCTGTCCTTTCCGCTTTCCGCTTTCCGAACCGCGCCGGGCCGATCCAGCCCGACTCTCCAGCGACCAGGCCCGCATTTTGCGCAGACGCATGCGTCGGCAAATTTTTCGCACGCGTCGGTTCGTCCGAATGCCCAATTTACGGGGTGGCATCGGGTTCGAGCGGTGCGTTTTGCCGGGAAAATGTGTGCCGTCCGCTGAAAAATTATCTGCCGTGTGTTGCAATGCAGCGGTCACCCGGATGTTTTCTAATCCGTTGTGGGCATTGGGCAAGAACATGAACCCCCTCGCGATACGCGAGAAACGGAGGTTTCTGGTGTTGAATAGCCGTAGAAAGCGGGTCGGCAAGATTCGCAATCAACAAACAGGCATCGCGGCATCATCTCTGGTTGCCGTGACTATCGGCGGGATCGGCATTCTGCCGGGTTCGGCCTTGGCCCAAACCCCGTCGCCGTTGGGCGAATGGCAGTACTCCGCAGGCATTCCGCTGCAGAAGATGTGGCAAGCGGATATCCCGGACTGGCAGTTGCGCATTGGCGCGGCGACGTCGTTCCAGCCACGTTATGAGGGCTCCGACCGGTATCGCGTGATGGCCGGCCCGAGCGTCGACGTGCGCTACAAGGACCTGTTCTTCTTTTCGAGCGGCGAAGGCTTTGGGGTCAACTTCGCGCAGGGGCAGAACTGGCGCGCGAGTCTCGCGGCCGTCTACGATCTCGGGCGGCGCGGTCATGACGATCCGGAGGAGTTGAACGGCCTCGGCAACATCAATCCGGCGCCGGGCCTCAAACTTTCAGGCGAATATGTCGTGTCGAAGGATTTCCCACTCGTGCTGCGCGCCGACGTGCGCCGCTATTTCGGCGGCTCGAACGGCTGGACCGGCGATCTGGGCGCCTATCTGCCGATGCCGGGCAGCGGCAAACAGTTCTTCTGGTTCGCCGGTCCGAACGTGACGCTCGCGGACTCCACCTACATGAACAGCTGGTACGGTGTGAACCAGAACCAGGCGGCGCATTCGCAATACTCGCAGTATCACGCGAGCGCGGGCTTCAAGTCGGTGGGCTTCGGCGTCAGCATGGTGTGGCTGTTCGACAAGCACTGGTTTGCCACTGCCGACGGCGCATTCGAACAACTGGTCGGCGGTGCGGGGAACAGTCCGATTACGCACAGCAGGGCCACCGGTGTGGCCGATATCTCCATCAACTACCGCTTCTGACGCAGCGGTTTCCGCGTTCGATCCAAAGGACGACGGCGTGCCATTGCGGCACGCCGTTTGACATGCGCTACCTGGCCAGCCGTGCATCCAGAAACGGGATCATCAGCGCCGCAACCTGATCGACGGCTTCATCCAGCACGAAATGGCCTCCTTCAAGCAGATGCACTTCCGCGCCGGACACATTGGCGCGATACGCGTGCGCACCTTCTATTTCGAATGAAGGATCGTACTTCCCCCACAGCACAAGCATGGCGGGTTGGCGTTCCTCCAGATACCGCTGCCACAGCGGATACCGCTCGACATTCGTCCGATAGTCGTAGAAGAGTTCGGTCTGGATATCGATCTGGCCGGGCCGCGATAAAAACGCAAATTCATCAGTCCAGGTATCGGGATCGTAACGATCGACATTCGGACTACGCCCGACATGCCGCAACCGCGTTGCCTCGAACGAGAGCAAATTAGCCCGTAGTGCCGCTTCATGCGTTGCGCGATCGTTCCAGAAAGCCTTACGTGTTTGCCACAACGGACCGAGGCCTGCTTCGTGGGCAACGGCGTTTTGCACGACCAACGCCGCGATCCTTTCAGGGTTTGAAAGTGCAAGCCGAAACCCCACCGGACCGCCGTAGTCCTGCATCACCAGCGTGTAGCGCTTCAGTTCCAGTGCGTCGGCAAAACGCATCATCACCTCGGCGAGGTGGTCAAACGTGTACCTGAACGCGTCGGGCGACGGTGCGCTGCTGTGGCCGAAGCCGGGGTAGTCCGGCGCGATCAGCCTGTAATTTTGCGCGAGCAGCGGCATCAGCGTCTCGTACATCCGCGACGACGATGGGAAACCGTGCAGCAACAGAATCGCAGGTGCATCGCGTGGTCCTGCTTCGCGATAGAAAATGTCGAGGCCGTCGATGTCGATGCTGCGATAGCGCATCCCGGTGCGTGTGGATGTCATGACCATGCTCCTTCAGTCTTTCGTAAGATTGCTCACGCGGCGCGCGAACTATCGCGCAGATGCAGGACCGCCGCCGCGGCGAAAAAACCCAATGCCGCGACGCATACACCCGGCCAGCCCCAATGCGCGAGCGCCGGCCCGGCGATCGTGGCGCCTACCGCGCTGCCGATGAAAAAGAGCCCCGTATAGAGTCCATTCACCCGGCCACGTGATTCGGGCGCAAGCAGATTGATCGCGCGTCGGCCGAGCGCCTGATCGGCAATCACGCCGCCGTCGATGAAAAATGCGGCCACGGCGAGCAGGGTGATCGACAAGACGCGCGATACGCCCGACGTCAGCGCGAATGCCGCCATCAAGGCGGCCGCGATGGCGACCGCATGAGCGAGCATGCTGGCGGGCTTCGACCAGCCCCTGTCACCGGCGCGGCCCGCCAACGGCGCGATGAATACGCTGCCGCCGCCGGCCAGTGCGAACAGCGCGACGGAGGTGCTGTTCAGACCCAGCGGCGCGCGTGTCAGGACAATCGCGACGCTGCTCCAGAATGCATTGAACCCCGCCATCAACAGGCCTTGATACAGCGCCCGGCGGCGCAGCACCGGCTCTTGCGCAACCAGGCGCGCCATCGACGTCAATAACGCGGCATAGGGCGGCGCGCCGGCAGGGTGAACATCCGGCAAACGCGGCACCACGGCAAGCGTGACAGCGGTGAGCAATAGGGCGTCGGCGGCGTAAAACGCGCGCCAGCCAAATGCGCCTCCGATCACACTGGCTAGCGGCCGGGACAAGAGAATGCCGAGCATCAGGCCGCTCATCACATTGCCGACCACTTTGCCGCGCGAAGCCGGCGGCGCGAGCGATGCCGCCGCGGGCACCAGCATCTGCACGACGCTCGACGTCACGCCCACCGCGAACGAAGCCGCCAGAAACACGGGCGCCAGCGGAGCGATCGCGGCCAGTGCGAGACACGCGATCTGTGCGAACAGGGTCGCGGCAATCAGGGGCCGGTTGGGCAGGCGGTCGATTAGCGGCACAAGTCCGACGAGGCCGACCGCATAGCCGAGCAATGTCAATGCAGTGACGAGTGTGGTCCATGCGCCGAGATGCAGCGAGAGGTTGAGCGGGCCGATCAACGTTTGTGACGCATACAGGGGCAACACGGCGACCGCGACCATCGCGGCGAACCGCACGGTCGGAACGCTCTGTGCCGGCGGCGTAGCCGTTTGGGCTGCGCTCGAGCATTGAATCGTGGGAGAGTCCATCGTTGGGCTATCCGTTAAGTGAAGTTGAATCGATGCTACTCTCACGTCCGGCAAATACAATTCGCACTGAATTGGATACATCCTCACGAAAAACGGGAGAATCGGCGATGGATGCCTTGCGCGATCTGGAAACCCTGGTGGCGATTGTCGAGGAAGGCAGTCTGACGAGCGCCGCGCGACGCCTTGGCCGGTCGTTGCAGGCCGTCAGCCGGTCGCTGCAGGTGCTCGAACGAGCGCACGGGTCGACCTTGATCGCGCGAACTACGCGCACCTCGCAGCCGAGCGCTGCCGGCATGCGGTTTTACGAACGTGTCAAAGGCGCGCTGACCGAACTCGAACTGGCGCGCACCGAACTGGCCGAGGAAGCGCATCGGCTCACCGGCCGATTGCTGATCAACGCACCCACGCTGTTCGGACCGCAATTCATCGCGCCGCTCGCCGCGGAGTTTTTGCAGCGTCATCCGCAACTGCAGTTGTCGCTCGATCTGAGCGACGCATATCGCGATCCGGTTGAGACGGGGGCGGATGTGACGATCCGCATTGGCGAAACGCCGGATTCACGGCTGGTGGCGCGACGGATCGGCACGCTTCGGCGAGTGGTGTTCGCCGCGCCTGGTTATCTTGCCGAACACGGCAGACCGTCGCATCCGCGGGATCTGGCGAGACATGATTGTGTCGTTCGAACCGGCGTGCCGTATCCTGGGCGGTGGGCGTTTACGTCGTCCGACGGCAACGAGATTGTGGTGAACGTGGCCGGGCGTTTTGACAGCAATCAGGTGGCTGCGGTCAATGCCGGCGTGCTGGGCGGGATGGGGATAGGGATCGCTGCATTCTGGCAGATTCAGGAATGGATCGAGGCAGGAAAGGTGGAGGTTTTGCTGGCGGATTTTCAGCTTACGCCCTTGCCGTTGCATGCAATGTGGGCGAAGACGCGGCGCTTGCCGCAGAGAACACGCTTGCTGGTCGATTTCCTCGCTGTCAAATTGGGAACGCTGTAGTTTTTTCGTTCGCCTTGGGGCGGACGCAGGGGCTAAGGGTGTGACCGAGGCTCGCCGTGAAAGCAGCGCAGCGGCAGGCGTAATGCTTCATTGTGCTACGCTTGCCGAACCGAAAACCCCGTACCATGACCCCGCGCTCATCATGCGTTCCTGGCGCATATCCACACCGCCTCGCAGCGGACACATCGACACTTCGCGTGTTACCGATCTCGTCATGTCGATCTCGCATGCCGACCCGGACGCGCTCGCTGCAAGCATTCTGAAAACCGTTGGCGACACGCTTCCCGTTTCGCAGTGCACGATTTTTGCCTACGAATTCGACGCGCGGCCGCGCACTGTCTCCGCCGCCGACCATCGCGGCGGCCGCTTTCTCCGCGATGTCGCCGACCGCTACGCCACGCACTTCTATGCGCTCGACGGCAATCGCGCCATCGTCGGCTGTCCGCCGGCGAAACAGGCGCGCGAGGCGTTGGTGCTGCACCAGCAACAAAGCGAAGAAATCGAAAACGAAGCCTATCGCGCTGCCTGCTACGCACAGCCCAATGTGTCCGACCGGCTATCGTTGCTCCTGCAACCTGTGGAAAGCGTCTGGCTGTCGATCAATCTGTATCGCGACAGCGCCTACGGCATGTTCCAGCCGGGCGAACTGGAACACGTGGAAAGCGTGGCGCATCTGTTCGCGCACGCCGCGAAAAGCCATTACGCGCTCAACGGACAGCATCAGCGAGGGACGGCCGCCGCAATGCTGGCACGTGTCCGACGTGCCTGCCCGGCGCTTACGCCACGCGAGATCGATGTGCTGCGTGGCGTGCTCGAAGGCGCAAGTGCAACCGAGATCGCCGAACAGATGGGCGTGAAAACCACGAGCGTGATTACCTATCAGAAACGCGCTTACGCGCGGCTGGGTATCTCCAGCCAACGCCAGTTGTTCGCGCTATGTCTGCTGCCTGAGCGGTCCTGATTCTGCGTGTGACGTGCGTTGTGGCCGTAGATTGACTGCACCGCAACTTATTTGCCGCCATGGAATCGCGCGAACCGCCATTGAGTTCGCGCCGAAAAAATCACCCGCGTTTCGCCCGTGCATCGGCCTGCGTCTCGCGATCCCAGCGCTTCAGCCACGGCATGATGAATTCCGCGAATCCGTCCGCGGGCGGCGACAGCGCACGTTCGGTCGAGCGATACACGCACACCTCACGGATCGTTTCCGGATCGACAATCCGCTTCATCACCAGCCCGAAAGTGCGCGCGAGCGGCGCGACATAGGCGGGCGCGAGCGTGACGGCAAGCCCCTGTGAAGCCAGACCGAAGGCCGTGGTGACGTTGTCCACCACGTCCACGGGGATGATGCGCGCCTCCACCGGCAGATTGGCCAGCATCTGTTCGACTGCGCGCTCGTGATCGCGGCCGGTGGCGATAATCGGCACGTCGCGCAAATGCTGCCACTGCACCCGGCGCCGCGCGTTCAACGGATGCGCCGGCGCGCACCACATCACCCACGGGCTCGCGAAGGCCGGATCGCAGCGCACCCGCGTGCCGCTCTGGCGATCCGGGCCGATTGCCAGGTCCACGTCGCCGCTTTCCACGCGCTCCACCAGTTGTTCGACCACGGTGTCGCAAATGCGCACGACCACCTTCGGTTTGCCGCGTGCATATTCGGCGATGGCCGCCGGCAGCGCGGTGGCCGCGAGCACCAGTGGCGCGCCGACTCGCACGATGCCGGCCGCGCGATTGCGGATGTCGTCGGCGGATTGGGCGGCGGCGCGCACATGGCGCAACACCGATTCGGCCGACGACAGAAAATCCTGTCCCGCACTCGACAGATTGACGCGCCGCGTCGTACGGTCGAAGAGGCGAAAGCCCAGTTCCGTTTCCAGGTCGGCCAGCAACTGGCTGACCGCCGACGAGGTCAGCCCGAGCCGTTCCGCCGCCGCGCCGATACTGTGCAAATCGACGATAGCGAGAAACGCTTCGAACTGACGAATGGTGACGCGTGTGAGTGGCATCAGGCGATTCTAAAGAAAAACTTACTAATCATGAAAAATCGATTGATTGTATCTGGCGAGCCATTGGTCGACACTTATCCTGATCGACGCGAAGCGGGAAACCCGCTTAGACTTCCGTCTCGCCCACGCGGCCAGGGCAGGGCTGGACCCGTCCGTACTCGGGGCACACGCGGGCCCGCAGCTAGGCCTGCAGTCAGACCCATATTCAGGCCCAACGCAGGGCTCCACTCAAGGAATTGCCATGTTCGACCACATTCCCGCCTATCCGGGCGACCCGATTCTGAGCCTGAACGAGGATTTTCAAGTCGATCCGCGGCCTAACAAGGTCAACCTGAGCATCGGCATCTATTTCGACGACGCCGGCAAACTGCCGGTGATGGACGCCGTACGGCGCGCCGAAACCGCGCTGCTCGATTCGATCGGCCCGCGCTCCTACCTGCCGATGGCAGGCCTGCCGCTCTACCGCGATGCAGCACAAGCACTGGTGTTCGGCGCGGACAACGAAGCGCGCGCAGCGGGCCGGATTGCGACCTTGCAAACAATCGGCGGCTCAGGCGCGCTGAAAGTCGGCGCCGATTTTCTGAAGCGCTATTTCCCGGGTTCGCAGATCTGGATCAGCGATCCGAGCTGGGAAAACCATCGCGTGGTATTCGAAGGCGCGGGCCTCACGGTCAACACCTATCCGTACTATGACGAACACACCGGCGGCCTGCGTTTCGCCGACATGATCGACACGATCGGCCGCCTGCCGGAACAGAGCATCGTGCTGCTGCACGCGTGCTGCCACAATCCGACCGGCGTCGATCTGAGCCCGGCGCAATGGGCGGAACTGGTGCCGGTATTGCAGCGCCGCAAACTGATTGCGTTCGTCGACATGGCATATCAGGGTTTCGGCTCGGGTCTCGAAGAGGACGCCGCTTGCGTGCGTCTGCTGGCCGATGCGGGTGTGCCGCTGATCGCCGCCAATTCGTTCTCGAAGAATTTCTCACTGTATGGCGAGCGCTGCGGCGCATTGAGCGTGGTGTGCAAGAGCAAGGAAGAGGCCGCTCGCGTGCTCGGTCAACTGATGTCGGCGGTGCGCGCCAACTACAGCAATCCGCCTACGCATGGCGCGCGCCTCGTGGCTAGCGTACTGTCGGATACGTCCTTGCGCGCTTCGTGGGAAGCGGAACTCGCCGGCATGCGCGAACGGATTCTGGCCATGCGCGGCACGATTCACGAAGGTCTGGCGGGCCGCGTCGATGAAGTGATGCGAGCGCGTTACGTCGCGCAGCGCGGCATGTTTACGTACACGGGTTTGAGCGAAGCCCAGGTCGAGCGTTTGCGCAGCGAATACGCCGTGTACGTGCTGCGTTCGGGACGCATGTGCGTCGCCGGATTGAATGCACGCAACGCCGGCTATGTGGCGTCGTCGATTGCAGCGGTGGTGGCGGGCGCATAACGGCTGTAACTCATGGCCGTGACGCATGGCTGTGACTCATGGCTATGCCCCACGGCTGCGGCCCACAACGGCTAAACATGACGATAGCGAACGGCAACAACGGAGACCCTGATGACGATTCTTGAAATGCAAGCAACGCCCCCGCCGAAACCCGCCTCGATGCATCCCGACGAATGGCAGGCGCGCGTGCAACTGGCCGCGTGCTATCGCATCTTCGATATGCTCGGCTGGACCGAGATGATCTACAACCACATCACCTTGCGCGTGCCGGCGAGCGTAAGCGGCGACGCACGCCACTTCCTGATCAATCCGTTCGGCCTGCACTATAGCGAAGTGACGGCGAGCAATCTCGTGAAGATCGACGGCGAAGGGCGTGTGCTCGACAACTCGCCGTATCCGGTGAATCCCGCGGGTTTTGTCGTGCATGCGGCGATTCACGAAGGCGTGGCCGATGCGCACTGCGTGATGCACACGCACACGACGGCCGGCGTCGCCGTGGCCTGCCTCGAAAACGGTCTGGAGCAAACCAACTTCTATAGCGCGCAGTTGCACGACCGCATCGCGTATCACGACTTCGAGGGCATCACGGTGCATGCGGAAGAAGGGCCGCGTCTGCTCGAACATATCGGCAACCGGCAGGCGGTGATTTTGCGCAATCATGGTTTGCTTGCATGGGGCCACACGGTGCCGCAGACTTTCGCTATTCTGTGGACGCTCAACCGCGCGTGCGAAATCCAGATGGCCACGTTCGCGATGGGCCGCGCACGGCCGGTGCCGGAAGAGGTGGCGATCCGCTGCTCGCGCGACTCGCTGCAATTCGATCCGCGCCATGGCGCGGGGCAGGATGTGTTCGACGCGCTGGTACGGCGCGTGGATCGGATCGACGCGAGCTACAAGGATTGAGTCGAAGATCGACGGGAACACTGAGTCGAAGATCGGCCTGGGAATTAACGCAAGGATTGAATCGATGAGAGTGGGAATCTACGGGGCAGGCGCAATCGGCGGCTGGATGGGCGTCAAGCTCGCGCAGGCCGGCCATGAGGTGAGCGTGGTGGCGCGCGGCGCGACGCTCGGCGCGTTGCAGCAGCACGGCTTGCGCCTGATCGAAGGCGGCGTGACGCATACCGTGAAGGTGAAGGCGAGCGAACAGCCGGCGGATCTCGGCGTGCAGGACCTCGTCGTGGTGGCGGTCAAGGGTCCGGCAATGGCGTCGGTGGCCGCGCATATTGCGCCGCTGCTGAATCCGCAGACGATTGTGCTGACGGCGATGAACGGCGTGCCGTGGTGGTTCTGCGACGGGCTCGGCCGCGATTTCGCCGGCAAGCGGCTGAAGTCGATCGATCCCGAGGGTGCGATCGTCGCCGCGATTCCGACTGCGCAAACAGTAGGCTGCGTGGTGCATGCCAGCTGTCTGATCGATTCGCCCGGCGTCATCAGGCATCATCAGGGCAATGGGCTGATCGTCGGCGAGGCGTCGGGGCAACCGGGCGAACGCGTCAAGGCGCTAACGGCCACGCTGGTCGCGGCCGGCTTCAACGCGTCGATGTCGGAGCAGATTCAGCGCGACGTCTGGTACAAGCTGTGGGGCAACATGACGATGAATCCGATCAGCGCCATCACCGGTGCGACGACCGACCGGATACTCAGCGACGAACTGGTACGCAACTTTGTCACGAGCATCATGCTGGAAGCGAAGGAGATCGGCGCGCGCTTCGGTATTCCGATCGAGCAGGCACCGGCCGATCGCCACGAGGTCACGCTCAAACTCGGCGCGATGAAAACGTCGATGCTGCAGGATGTGCAAGCGGGCAAGGCTGTCGAACTCGATGCACTGGTGGCCGCCGTGCGTGAACTGGGGCAGCTTACCGATGTACCGACACCGTACACGGATGCGTTGCTCGGACTCGCGCGCCTGCATGCGAGCACGTTGGGTTTGTATCCACGACAGTAGAATTGTTGCTACAAAAAAACGCCCCGCATTCTCAGCGGGGCGTTTTTTTGCTTTATGTCTTACTTCTTTGGTCCCACGTCATACTCCTACTGCATCACGCAGCCACCGCGGAAGACTGCTGCAGCTTCGCCGCATCAATCAACGACAACGCTCGCTGCGCGTCATCGAGTTCCGTCATGAATAGCAGCGCAAGGCGTGCCAGATACAAGGGCGCTTGTGCTTCGCCCTCAGCGGTCAATGTCTTGCAGAGCGTCGTGTAGACGAGGTCGAGTTCGCTATCGGTCATGGTGGGGTTCCTCTTGCGTCAGTCCGTCAGACAGGCCGTCACGGCGCCTTGCACGTTCGCCGCGCTGCCGTCGCGCCAGCGGGCGAGCACATGGCCGTCCGGTCTGATCAGATAGACGGTGCCCGGCGTCGCGTCGAGCATTTCATGCAGGCGTCCCGTCGGATCGACCCCATGTGCGCTGGTGGCGCGCGGCGACGCGTCGCTCGTCACCAGCGTGACTGCTTTGAATGGAATGCTGTGTTCGCCGAGCACATGTTGCAATTGCTGCCACGCTTCGTCTTGCGCCACGTCGGCGCCGAAGCGCAATGCGGTGAAACATGGTCCCAGCAGATCGGTGAGATGAATATCAACTACCACGCCGTCGCACACGCGTTGAAGGCGGCACTCCGGCAGCACCGTGCCTGGCGCCGGGCCTGTGGCGAATGTGCCCGATGCCTCGTCTGCAACCCGATTAAGCGGCGACTGAACATACGCAATCGCATGCGTCTGCCGCGGATTGATCAACGGGCGCACAGCAGGATGGCGCTCGGCAAGTCCCAATACGGCATTGCGCATCAGATCGAATGCGAACGAGGGCGGCGCCATGAACTCCGTGCTCTTCATCCCGTAGCTCAGGTTTTCGCGCGCCGCGAAAACGCGCTCGTCGCTGTAGCTGTCGAGCAAACGGTCCGACGCGATGCCGTTGACCACGCAACCGAGTTTCCAGCCGAGATTGTCGGCGTCGTCGATACCGGAATTCGCGCCGCGCACGCCGAAAATCGGCACGAGATGCGCGGCATCGCCCGCGAACAGCACCGAACCGTGCCGGTAGCGTTCGAGCGTCAATGCGTTGGCCTTGTAGACGGTGATCCAGATCGGCGACCATTCACCCGTTTCGCCCATCGAGTCGAGCACGCTCTGCACACGTGGCATCACGTTTTCAGGTTTGACCGCAGCCTCGGGGTCTTCGTCGTCGCGAAGCTGGTAGTCGATGCGCCAGACGTTATCGGGCTGCTTGTGCACCAGCACCGTCGAGCCGGGATTGGAGGGCGGATCGAAATAGGCGAGGCGTTCCGTGGGGCGCGCGCTCTTCAGTTCGATATCGACGATCACGTAGCGGCCTTCGTACGTCGTACCGGTGAGCTTGAGGCCCAGTGCCTCGCGAATCGTGCTGCGGCCGCCGTCGCACGCGACGGCCCAATCCGCGCGCATTTTCCATTCGGTGTCAGCGGTGCGTAGATCAAGCGTCGCGCCAGCCGTGCCGTTGCCGCTATGTTGTTCGATGCCGGTCACGCGGGTTTGCCAGCGGACTTCGATCAGATCGGCGTGCTGTTCCACTTCGTCGAGCAGCAACTGTTCGATCTGGTATTGCGCGATGTTGATCATCGGCGGCAGCGATTGCTCATCGTCCTGATGCATGGCGAAGCGGAACACTTCGGCATCGCGATAGAAGCTGCGGCCGCCCGTCCACGGCAGGCCTTTCTGCAGGAAACCGTGTACTACACCCAGGCGTTTGAATATCTCCAGACTGCGCCGTGAAATGCAGATCGCGCGGCTGCCGGTGCAGACGCCGTCGTCGGCCTCGATCAGCACGGAGCGCACGCCCTGACGGGCCAGCGCGAGCGCCAGCGTCATGCCTACCGGACCGCCTCCGACGATCGCTACGGCGCGCCGTACGGGATCATGCCCGTCGACCAGCGGCGGCGCCACGCCCGCATAGTGGCGGGGCGTGAACGGATAGGGTTTGAAGCTGCGGCTCATGCCTGTCTCCTGGATCTTCGGTGCAGATGGATTGCCCGCCGGGGCATAGACGCTCTTCGGAGGCGGTGCAAATCGGCACGTGAAGTATGAAGGAGGGGGGAGACGCGGCTGTCCTCATTTTGGGTACGTCTAGTCCGCCCCAGCCGTATGCGAAGGCTGGCGCGTGTGCTGCAGGCTTGCGCCTGCCTGACATTCCTCGATCATCGCGCGGAACGTCGGCGCCGCGTGCGAAGCGCCGGTCGCGCCCATCTCCGGGCCGCCTTCCGGCGCACCGCCGACGCCGACCACCACCGTCGCCCTCGGCCGCCATTCCCGCGTGCGTCGCAGCATATTGCGCAGATACGGCGGCGACTCCGGCGCGTCGAGCGAGACGATGCAGATGATCGGCGCGTCCTTGAAGCTCGGTTCGTCGGCATGCGCGCTGCGATAACCCGAGTGCGTGGCCATCATCGGTGCAAGCCCCTGACGTCCGAGCAATTGCACGGCGATTGCGGTGGAGACCTCGTCGAATGCGCCGCGCCCGGGTACGCACAGTACCGAGGTCTTTTCGATTTCATGACGCACCGGTGGGCGCGCTGAAATGTGACTCTCGTGCCGCTCCGAAAGATCGGCGGACGCCGAAGCCAATTGCGCGTCGGCGGTCTCAGCATGATCCGTGCGCGACAGGCGATCCGGCAGTCCGTCGGCGATTTCCAGGTTTTCGACGATGTCCACTAGCGCGTCATTGATTCTCGCCAATTGCTCGGGCATCAAAACCCCGCGCATCGCGTCGTTGCGCGCGAGCTTGAGGCCCTCCAGCGCGACGTTGTCGTAGTAATCGATCAGCGACATCTCGCGCAACAGGCGCTCGGCCTGCACGATGGCTTCGTGCGGATCGTCCGCCAGAAGGCGCTGATAAAAATTCTGAGCGGGCGTGAGCGCCGGCTGGTCACCCAGCAGCACCGTGAGAAAGTTCAGACGGTCGGCGTAACGGCCCAAGGTGACCACGCACAGCGTAAGCGGCGTGGACAGCACGAGGCCGATCGGCCCCCACAGCCAGCTCCAGAAAATCGCTGCCACCACCACCGCCAGCGGCGACAGCCCCGAGCGGTGGCCGTACAACAGCGGCTCGGCAATCTGTCCGGCCACCACATCGACAACGATAAACAGGATCAGCGTATAGACCGCCATGGTCCATTGCGGCTGAATGGCGGCGGCGAGAAACACGGCAAGGATCGCGGCGATCCAGATGCCGATATACGGCACGAAGCGCAGCAAGGCGGCAATCACGCCGAACAGCAGCGCCCCCGGCACGCCGATGATCGCCAGACCGATTGCGATGGCTCCGCCCGCGCTGAGATTCACGCCCAGTTGCGCAACGAAGTAGCGGCTCAGCCGCCCGGCGGCGTCGTTGATCGCGGTAGTGGTGCGGTGCAGATCGCGCGAACCGAAAAGACTGATCAAACGGTCGCGCAGATCCTCGCGCTGCAACAAGATGAAGATCGTGACGACCAGCACGATGAAGGTGGTCTCGATCGGCGCGATCGCAGGCGACAATGCGCGTTGCGCGAGCTGCATCGGCGTGGGCGCCGGCTCGTGCACTTCAACCGGTGTCGGCACCGCGGGGGCATTGCGCGCCGCGCGCCCGGTGAGGCGCGGCGGAGCCGGCTTGCTCGGCGCCACGCGCTGGAGCGTGGCGGCGGCGCGGCTCATCAGCGAATCGGCCCGGCCGACGGTTTTCTCCTGCACCGTCTCGATCTTCTGCTCGATCGCAACCTGATACTGCGGCAGATCGCCCGCCAGTTGCACCAGCTGCGCGCCGATCAGCCCGCCGACGGCCAGTAAGGTGGCGAGGGCGAACAGTACGGCGATAAAAATCGACGGCAGTTGACCCATGTGCAAGCGCCGCAACGCCTGCACCAGTGGGGCGAGCAGAAAACTGAGCAGCACGGAAAGCGTGATGGGGATCAACACTTCGCGGCCGAAGTAAAGCGCACACACCACCACGACGCCCGTGATGATCGAGGCCAAACCATGCAGACTGGGAGCGCCGGGCGGATACACGCGGTTCGGTGTTCCGTGCGGCGGTAACGATATTTTCATAAGCACACTTCTCGATGTTGTGGCGCAGTCGCTTTTATTGAGGGCGCGCGTAGGAGACGGCGGCAGTCAGGTAAAAGCGCATGAGCAATTCATATGCCCGAATTGTAGGCGCTTTGACTCGCGGAGGACCGATCCCTCAGCCCATGTGCAAACGCAACAGCGCGAACAGTTGCGAGCTTACATAGAGCAGCAGGCCGATAAAGCCGCCCACAATCGTCCCGTTGATGCGGATGTATTGCAGATCCTTACTAATGTTCAGCTCGATTTGCCGTGACATGTCTCGCGCGTCCCAGTTTTTCACGGTGTCGCTGATATGGCGCGTGAGGAACTGGGCGAAATCCGGCGCCATGGCCCGCGCCGCTTCTTCCAGATGATCGTTCAGCGACTGACGCAACGCCGGGTCGTGCGCCAGTTCGCGCCCGACCCATTGGCCCATTGCCATCACTCTGGCGTGCAGGGCCGAATCGCTGCTTTGCAGATCGCGTTTGAGCCATGCGCGCAATTCGCCCCACATGTCTTTCACATAGGTGCTGAGCGCTTCGCCTTCCACCAGATAGCGCTTCAATTCCTCGCCTTTTTGCAGGAACGCCGGGTCGCTCTTGAGTTTGACGATCAGCTTCTGGGCCGCGTCGTCGAATTTCTGGCGCAGTTGATGGGTGGGGTTCTCGCTGATCTGCTCGAGCATCCGGTTCACCGCGTTGGCGATCGCGTCCGCACCTTTTTCGCCGAGCCACGCCGACGGCAGAATCATCTCCATCTTGGGATATTCGCTCTTCACCCACTCGACGATACGTTCGGCGATAAACTCGCGCGCCTGCGGTTCGCGCAGCAGCGCCACCACCTGTTCGATGCCGGCGTCGAGCAGTTCCTGGTGACGGCCGTCTTTGGTGAGCGTGTCGAGAATCGAGCCCATGGATTGCGACAGATCGACTTTGGCGAGCACGTCGCGCAGCGCGTCCTTGATGAAGACCTGGATGCGCACGTCGTCGGTCAATTCGAGGATGCCGCCCGTCAGTTTGACCACGTAGTCGCCCAGACGCGCGGTATTGGCCGGTTTGGTCAGCCAGCCGGTGATGCTTTGCGCCGGGTCGTGTTTCTGGATCAGGCCGACCAGCGACTGTACGTCCAGAAACTTGTCCTGCACGAACACCGCGAGGTTGTCGGCGATCTTGTGCTTGTTCTTCGGAATGATCGCGGTGTGCGCGGAGACGATTGGAATCGGCACCCGGCGAAACAGCGCGACCAAGGCGAACCAGTCGGCCAGCGCGCCGACCATGGCTGCTTCGGCCACGGCCTTGATGCCGTCCACCCAGAGGCCGCGCGGCATGAAAGCGGTGACGACGAAAACGCAGGCGGCGGCCGCCAGCAGCAGCAACGGCGTGCGCTTGGCCTTCTTCAGTTCGGTTTCTTTGTTCATCGGCAGCGGGGCAGCGGAGTTCGATTCGATTGGAATGGTGCGGTGCGATTGGCGTGCTGGTCCGGAAACGCGAGTGTAGCGCTGCTGTTCCGGCTATGTGGCGCCGGTGTTGGACATTCTTTGACCCGCCGGCGCGGTAACATGTGCGGTTAGACTGCGAGGCGATGCAATTGAACGGAATGGAGGCACAGTGATCAGGTTTCTGCACACCGCGGATTGGCAGATAGGTACGCAATTCGGCCAGTTCGAACCGGACGAAGCGGCGCATCTCGCGCAAGCGCGCTTCGACACCGTGCGCCGGATCGCCGAGGAAGCGGCGGCGCGCAAGGTCGACGCCGTGCTGGTCGCGGGCGACGTGTTCGACCTGCAGACGGTATCGGACACGGTGATCCGCCGTTTGTTCGGTGCGCTGCAAGCGTTTTCCGGGCCGTGGATCATGCTGCCGGGCAATCACGATGCCGCGCTGGTCGAGAGTGTGTGGACTCGCGCGCAGCGCCTGAACTGCATTGCGCCGAACGTGCGCGTGGTGCTCGAACCGGGCGTAGTGACGCTCGACGCGTGCAAATGCGCGTTGCTCTGCGCCCCGCTCACGCAACGTATCACTTACGACGACACCACCGGCTTCTTCGACACAACGGAGACGCCGGACGGCTATCACCGCATCGGACTCGCGCATGGCAGCGTGAGCGGGATTTTGCAGGAGGGCATTGACTCGTCGAACCCGATTGCGCCGACGCGTGCCGCGAGCGCGCGTCTGGACTATCTTGCGCTCGGCGACTGGCACGGTCATTTGCGTGTCGACGAGCGTACCTGGTATGCGGGCACGCATGAGCAGGACCGCTTTCGCGGCAACGATCCGGGTTTCATGCTCGACGTCACGCTGACCGAACCGGGCGCCGTGCCGGCAGTTGAAGCGGTGCGGGTCGGTCAATATCAATGGCATCGCTGGGACGAGACGATTTCCGTGCCGACCGACGTGGACTCGCTCAAGATGCGCCTCGGCGCATTAGGCAGTCACGACGTGCTGCGGGTCACCGTCAGCGGCACGACGGCGCTGGCCGAGGCCGAAGCGATTCACGTCGCGGTGGAGGAAACCCGCGCGCGGGTGCGTGCGTTGCGCGTCGATCTGAGCGGCCTGCAGGTGCTGCCCACCGCCGACGACCTCGCGGAACTCGGCGCGCAGAGCGGCTACCTGGCAAAAGTGGTGGCGCGACTGCGCGGCTTGCAGGAGGACCCGCAGTCCGATCCGCAGCAGGTCAAGCGCGCGGCCGAGGCGTTGTTGCTTCTGGCGCGCTTTCAACGTGAACTGCCGCGCGAAGCGAGGTCCGCATGAAGCTGGAAAGTATCGCGATTCAGGAGTTCAAGCAGTTCACCGGACGGCTCGTGATCGACGATCTGCAACCCGGACTCAATCTCTTCACCGGCCCGAACGAGGCCGGCAAGAGCACGATCGCCGAAGCCGTGCGAGCGGCGTTCCTCGAACGCTACAAGGCTTCGCATCTGAAAGATTTGTTGCCGTGGGGCAAGGCGAGCGGGCAGCCGTCGGTTGAAGTGACGTTCGATCTGGACGGTACAGCGTGCAGGCTCTCGAAGCAGTTCGTCACGCGGCAGCGTTGCGAGTTGAAGATCGGTCAGGCGGTGTTCGGCGAGGACGAAGCGGAAGACAAGCTCGCCGCGCTGCTCGGTTTTTCGCGTGCCGCGCGTGGACCGCTGAAGGCGGAGAATGCCGGCGTCCCCGGTTTGTTGTGGGTGCAACAAGGCGGCACGCAGGAGGTTCGCGATTCCACCGGACACGCGGCGCAGTATCTGCGCGATGCGCTTTCGCAACTCTCGGGCGGCAATGAATCCGCCGGTGAAGATGCGCTGATCGCCGCGGTGCAGCGTGAGCTTCGGCAATTGCTCACAGCGCGTACGCAGAAGTCCACCGGGCCGCTGGCCGAGGCGGAACAGGCGTTGGCGGCGCTGACCGTTGAACGCGACGATCTCGAACGGCAGCGCCAGCAGTTCGACGAGAACATCGTGCGTCTGGCCACGCAGCAGGAAGCCTTCGACGATGCGCAGCGTAAGCGCCCCTGGGAGCTTCATGAGCAGAAGGCCGTGCAGGCACAAACGCGTGCCGATGCCGCGGCGGAACTCGAACGCAGTCTTCAGGGGCTTTCGCATTCGCTGCAATTGAGTGAAGCGGAACTGGCGTTTTCCCTGCAACAGGAGCAGGCGGCGAACGAACTGGAAGCGGCCGTTGCACGCGATCGGCAGCAACTCGACGCCGCGCGGGCCAACGTGTCGGCGGTTCAGAACGAACACGCGCAGGCTCAGGCGAGCGTAACGCAATTCGAGCAGGCGTACGCCGATGCCAGCCGCGCGCTCGAATTGGCGAACGCAGCGGTGACCGCCGGCGATCTGCGCAGTCAGATTGCGCTGCACGGCACCGAAAGCGCGCGGCTTGAAGCGGCGATTGCGGCCGCCGGCAAAGCAAACGAGGCCGTGCTGGAAGCGACGCGTGCCGCGGCGGCGGTCGAAATCGACGGCGCGCAATTGAAGCGGCTTCAATCGCTCGATGCCGAGTTGACCGTGCTGCGCGCGCGCACCGAAGCGGCGATGACCCGCATCGAATACCGCTTGAATGGCGCGATCACCGTCGGCGATGCGAAGGTGAGCGGCGAGGGCGTGCTGCGGCTCGACGAGGAAAAACGGATCGGTCTTGGCGAACTCGGCGAATTGCGGGTGATTCCGGGCGTTTCCGATCTGCCGGCGCGGTTGTCCGAGCTGGCGTCGCTCGACGCCCAGCATGCGCAGTTGTTGCAGGCGCTGGGCGTGGCGTCGCTGAATGAGGCAGAGGGCCGGCACGAGCAATGGAAAACGCTGGTCGCTCAACAGAAAAGCCACGCGAAGATTCTTGAAGTGCATGCACCGCAGGGAATCGACGCACTGCGTGCTGCGTTGGCTTCGGTCGCTGCACGGCTGCAAGCATCGAATGAACGGCTGGCGATCTTGCCGGATGTATCCGCCGCGCCGCCGCTTGACGAAGCTCGCCGCAACGCCGATATAGCGCGTGACGCACTTGAAGCCGCCAGAAAAGCACTGACGCAGGCCGCGGAAAAGAAATCCACAGCAACGGCGACGACAGAATCGCTCGCCGCTCAATTGCAACGCAAGGAAGCGCAACTGGCCGACGAAACGTTTTGCCGCAACCGTGCGCAATGGCAAACGAAGATCGTCGAACAGCGTGTGCAGGTCGAGGCGCTGAAGAAGCAGCGCGAAGGACGAGAGCGCGAATTGGGCGCGGCGCGTCTCGACGATCCGGTGGCTGAAGCGAAGCGCTATCGCGCGTCGGCGGAGCTCGCGCGCAACGAACAACACGAACGACAAGTACGAATTGCGCAGTTGCGCAGTCAGCTTGAGACGGTTGGCGCGTCCGGACTGGGGGAGCGTCTTGCAGCGGTGAAGGCGTCGGTGGAACAAGCCACGCGCCGCAAGGATGAACTCAGCTTACGGGCAAGCGCGTTGAGCCTGCTCGACGAAGTGCTCGTCGACGAACGCGACGCGGCCGTAGCGCAATTGCATGCGCCGTTGACCGAACGCCTTGGCCACTACCTGAAGCGGATTTTCCCGCAGTCGACGATTGCACTCGGCGACGATCTGAGTCCCGCGACGCTGGATCGCTATGGCCGCGCGGATACGCTCGACGCGTTGAGCTTCGGCACGCGGGAGCAACTGGGCATTCTGACGCGCCTCGCGTATGCGGATCTTTTGAAGGCGTCGGGCCGCCCCACCTTGCTGATGCTCGACGATGCCGCCGTGCATACCGATGCGACGCGGCGCGATGCGATCAAGCGCGCATTGATCGATGCGGCTACGCGGCACCAGATTCTGGTGTTCACGTGCCATCCCGAGCTATGGGACGATCTGGGTGTGAAGCAGCGGGCGATTGACGATTTGAAGGTCGCAGCGTAGCGAGCAACGTGCTTACTCATACCACCGCGGCGTATAAACCCATTCGCCACCGTCGACGCCGTTGGCAAACGCCCGCGTCGTCGACGATCCCACGATTACCATCGTGCGCATGTCGACATCGGTCGAGCGCAGTTCACCGAGCGTGATCGTACGCAGCGTGCCGCCCGGCCTGCCGATGTCGCGTCCGAGCACGACTTTCGTGGCTGCGGTGCGATATTCCCGCACGATGTCCAAAGCTTTATCCAACTGCCACGGCCGTGCGCGAGAGATCGGGTTGTAGAACGCCATCGCCAGATCCGCTTCCGCCGCATGCCGGAGGCGCTTTTCGATGATGGTCCACGGTTTCAGATTGTCGGATAACGATAGCATGCAGAAGTCATGGCCCAGCGGCGCGCCGGCTTGCGCCGCGGTCGCCATGGCCGCCGATACGCCCGGCACGATGGCAAGTTGAACCGCGCGCCAGTCTGGGTTCGTCGGGGATACTTCTTCGAGCGCTTCAAGCACGGCAGCCGCCATCGCGAACACACCGGGGTCTCCCGACGACACCATCACCACTGACCGTCCGGTGCTGGCGAGTTCGAACGCATGACGCGCGCGCTGCATCTCTTCGCGATTGTCCGTGCCGTGCACGCGTTGATCGGCGCGCAAGGGGCCGGCCATTTTCACGTAGGTTTCGTAGCCGAGGATGTCGGTGGCTTCGTTCAGCGCTGTTCTTGCGGCGGGCACCATCAGATCGGCACTGCCGGGGCCGAGGCCGATCACCGTCAGGCGGCCACGTGCACGGCCGATCGTGGCCGGGTCGATTGCCAGCGCTGCTAACGCGAGCGCGACTCCGGCGTCCGCGTCGTCATGCAGCGTTTGATAAGGGACGCGCAGCGCGGCATGCAACAGGTTGGCGGGCGGCTCACCGTCTTCGGGACGCGTTTGTGTGAAGCGTAGCGGGACGTTCAGGGTCGTGGCGGCGTCGGCCAGAGCCGGGTCGGCTATTCGATCGGCCGGAGCCAGCAGTGCCGCCAGGGAAAGCACCGCAAGCCCATGCGAGTTCAGCGCCTCGCACACACGTGCTGCAATCTCTGCACCAGCACCAGCACCAGCACCAGCACCCGTTACCGCTGTGCTCGTCACCGCCGCCACCACACTCCGTGGATGAATCACCAACTCATCATCACGCCCATCCCACGCATGCGGCGTCACGCGAATCGCCAAGCGCGCCGATTCAGAGCGCGGCAGTTGCGCCTCATCGAGCCAGGGCGCTTCGCCTTCGACCCGCGTGCTTTCGCCCGCCAGCAGATCCGACACGAAGCGCTTGCCTTGCGTTATATCGGCGAGGGTATAGCCTTCAGGCGGATTGAGCACGCACGTGCCGAAACGCAGTTCGCCGCTCGTCGTAATCGCCGGCGCCACAGCCAGCGCTGCCGCAATCTCGCGCGCCATCACGTTGACGCCTGCCAACCCGCCAAGCAGGGGCACCACCGCGCTGCCATCTTCGGCAACAGCCAGCACCGGCGGCTCGGCGCCCTTGTTCGACAGCAACGGCGCAACGCAACGAATCACAATCCCCGCAGCGCACAACGCGACAATCGGCGTGCCGCGCGTATACAGATCACACAAATGCGCGCCGAGCTCCGTATAAGAGACATCAGCCTCGACTCGCCCCTGCAACGCGTGCACCTGGCACCCCGCATACAACGTCTGAATGCGCCGCGCAGTCGCCAGCGCGCCCGTACCGAGAATAACAATCGCAGGTGGCGTCATGCTTGCCATTTTTCCCCCGGCACGACGAGCAGCGAAAAATATGGCGACGCCATCGGATCGACTTCGGCGAGCGGCACGATGCGCTGATTGCCCATCGTCGCGCGTTCGACGTAGAGCGCACGATGCGCGAGGCCCAGTTCGCCGAGCACGCGTCGCACCTTATCGAAATTGCGGCCGAGTTTCATGATGACGGCAGCGTCCGCATCGGCGAGACGCCGACGCAACTCGTCTTCGGGCAACACGCCGGACAGCACCGACAAACTCTGATTGCGATACACCAGCGGCGAACCGAGCACCGCTGCACCGCCGAGCATCGAGCATACGCCGGGCACGACTTCGGCTTCGAAGCGCGCCGCGAGACGGTCGTGCAAATACATGTACGAGCCGTAGAAAAACGGATCGCCTTCACAAATCACCGCGACGTCGCGGCCCGCATCGAGATGGCCGGCCACGATCTGCGCGGCGGTGTCGTAGAAGTCGGCGATGATCGCTTCATACGAAAGCGGCGGTTCGAGCGCTTCGGTGGTCACGGGATAGACGAGCGGCAGATGCTGCTGGGCATCATGCAAATGCGCCTCGATGATGCTGAAGGCGTTGCCCTTTTTTCCCTTCGCAACGAAATACGCGACTACGGGTGCCGCTTTCAGCAAACGCAGCGCTTTCAGCGTGATGAGTTCGGGGTCGCCGGGGCCGACGCCGAGTCCGAATAAACGTCCTCGCACGGTCATTTATTCGACCTCCGTTGCCAGTGCATTCACAGCGGCTGCGGCCATCGCGCTGCCGCCGCGCCGGCCGTGAACCACGACATAGGGCACACCGCGGCTGTCTTCAGCGAGCATGGCTTTCGATTCGGCCGCACCGACAAACCCCACCGGAAAACCGAGAATCAGCGCGGGTTTCGGCGCTCCGGCATCGAGCATGTCGAGCAGATGAAAGAGCGCGGTCGGCGCGTTGCCGATCACGACGACGCTGCCGGTCAGATACGGCCGCCACAATTCGAGCGCGGCGGCCGAGCGCGTATTGCGGAGTTCGCGTGCCAATCCAGGCACGTCCTCGTGCGTGAGCGTGCAGATCACTTCATTGTTCGCGGGCAGCCGTGCGCGCGTGATGCCTTGCGCCACCATGCCGGCGTCGCACAGAATCGGCGCGCCTTGTGCCAGCGCCGTGCGCCCCGCGGTACCCGCGCCTTCAGAAAACTGGAGATCTTCAATGATGTCGACCATGCCGCAAGCGTGGATCACGCGCACCGCGAGCTTTTCGAGGTCGGCGGGGATGCGCGCGAGATCGGCCTCCGCACGGATCGTCGCGAAGGATTGGCGATAGATCTCCTGACCGTCGCGAATGTAATCAAGCATCTGGAAAGCTCCGGGTCAGGTGTGCCAATGGGTCGAGCATGTCGGCGGCCTGTTCGATCGTGAGTTGGTGCGCGACGCGCGAGCCGAAACCCGGCTGGCCGTCGCGGCGATAAAGGTCGTAGATGCCGGGCGCCACGGCCAGCAGCGTGTACGGCGCGCAATGCGCGGCGGCGCATGAACGCGAACAGCCGCTCAGATGGACGTCGACGCCGTCGGGCAAGCGATCCGCTAAAAGCAGTGCGTCAGCTTTGGTATCGGCGAAGCTTTTTACGCAGCCTGTGGAACCGGCGCAGGCGATCAGGCGCGTAAGAGGCTGCGTGGGATCGCAGGCGAGGCCTAGCGCGTTCATTTCTGCGAGCACGGCGGGTGCTGCATTGGCAGCGATATCGGGCAGCAGGACGCTTTGCCAGGGCGTCACGCGCAGCGTGCCGTTGCCTTGCTGTTGCGAGAGCGTGGCGAGGCCGCGCAAGGTGATGGCGTCGAGGCGTCCGAGCGGCGGTTGGCCGCCTACGTGCAGCATTCCCACCACGCGCTGTGCGTGCGCGCCAAGGCGCAGCGCGGCATCGGCAGGCGTGCCGCGTTGCCAGTTTGCGAGCGACGGATCGCGTGACAGCGGGAAATCGACATACGGTTGGGCGTGTTGCAATAGCGCATCGACGGAATGCGTGGCGAGCAGATGACGCATGCGCGTGGCGTCGGCGGCGGCCAGATCGAGGAACGTGTGCAGCAATGCACGAACCAGATCCGTGACTTGCGCGGGGAGCACGGCGGCGAGGGCGCCTGTGGCATTCGAGCCAGCGTGCTCGGCGAGGCCCGCCGTGTTATTCGAACGAGAATGCTCGACGAGGCCACGCGAGTTGGTATGCTGGAACGCATCGGCATCGGCATCGGCATCGGCATCGGCATCGGCATCGGCATCGGCATCGGCATCGGCATCGGCATCGGCATCGGCATCGGCTTCAATACCCGCGTTCACCATCCCAGGCGGACAACCCGCCAACCCAAACACAAACCGCACGCCATCTTCAGCTTGCGTCGCGGCCAGCCAGACATCATGCGGATGATCGAGCCTGGCAAGGCGTTCACCGCCATCCAGCAGCAGCGCGAATTTCGGCGAAAGTCCCACGAAGCGCGTTTCGGTTTGCAGCAAGGTGAGCAGCTCGGCGCCAAGCGATCGCGTGTCGAACAGCGCAAACGGATCGCGCCCGGCAACCGGGCTCACCATCACATTGCGCACATCGTCTGCAGCGCCGAGTCGAGATGCGTCCGAAGTATCTGAAGTATCCGCCGACGTCGCGGACAGCAAGCTGGATGCATCCACAGCGCCAGTCGTCCGCACCGGCCCAAGACCCGCATCGACCAACGCCGCGATCAACGCCGCCTCATGCCCGCTTCGCACGCCTCGCACCTGCAGATTCGCGCGATTAGTCAACTCGATCACACCGGCCGCATGCTGCTCGCTCACGTCGGCAATCACCGCGGCTTGCGCCGCGCTCAGCTCGCCGCCGGGCAATTTGATCCGGCAAATCCCGCCGTCGCGCGCGGCGACGATGCGCAGCAGCCCCGGACACGCCGAGGGCCGCAGCACCTGGGCCGCGTTGGGCAAAACAGTGGAGGGCGAAGCTTGATTCAAGACGGACACCGGGTTTAGCGTCGCGCGACGGCCCGAGCAAGCCGCAAGGCGGCATGGCTGCGGCATCGGTACACCCCGCCCGATGTAGGCTGGCACGAACAGTCTCGCCGGCAGGTCTCCTGGCTGGCAGGTCGTGGTCCGCCGCGGCCTTCCCGGTCGAACCAGTGGCGCGGAGCGCAGGCGGACTCGCTGCATACAGTTGCGGGGGCAGCCACAGTGACACTGTGTTCCCTCTTCGGCCCCGAAGGGCACCGGCGGCTGTATTATGCCTTTTTTCGAACAGCACAACGAGGCTGGACGCTTTGATCGGCGTGGCACAGCGCAATATTTGCAGATACAGAATGAGGATGGATGCATGCCGGCATGGCTGACCGTGGTGGGCATAGGCGATGATGGCTTCGCCGGCTTGGGGAGGCCCGCGCGGCGTGCTTTGCTGGAGGCGTCGGTGGTCTACGGCGGCGAACGGCATCTGGCGATGCTGCCGGCGCGCCTGGCCGCCCGCCGTGCGGCATGGCCGAAACCGTTCGATCTCGCGCCGTTGCTGGCGGAGCGTAACGGGGCCGTGTGTGTGCTGGCGAGCGGCGATCCGATGCTGTTCGGCGTTGGCGCGACCTTGGCGCGGCAGTTGCCGGCGGGTGAGTTGCGGGTGCTGCCCGCACCGTCGTCGTTGTCGCTGGCGGCCGCGCGGCTTGGCTGGCCGTTACAGGACGTCGCGACAGTTTCGCTGGTCGGCCGGCCGTTGCCGACGCTGAATGCTCATTTGCACGACGGCGCGCGTGTCTTCGTGCTCAGCGCCGACGGGCGCACGCCCGCGGCATTGGCCGAATTGCTGAACGCGCGTGGTTTCGGCGCGACCCGGATGACCGTGCTGGAGCATTTGGGCGGCGATCTGGAACGGCACATCGACGGGCGCGCGGACCAATGGTCGGCACAGGAAGTGGCGGCGCTGAACCTGATTGCGCTCGAATGCCGTGCAACGGAAGGCGCCCCGCGTTTGCCGCTGACCTCGGGCTTGCCCGACGACGCTTTTCGCCACGACGGTCAGTTGACCAAGCGCGACGTCCGCGCGATCACCCTCGCGCGCCTCGCGCCGGCGCCCGGTGAACTGTTGTGGGACGTGGGCGCGGGCAGCGGCTCGATCGGCATCGAATGGATGCGCGCGCACCCGACTTGCCGCGCGATCGCGATCGAAGGGCACGCGGAACGGCAGCGCTTCATCGAACACAATCGCGATGCGTTGGGCGTGCCGGGTTTGCAACTGGTGGCCGGCCGCGCGCCCGATGCGCTGGAAGGACTCGCTGTGCCGGATGCCGTGTTCATCGGCGGTGGCGTGACGGTGCCGGGCGTGCTCGATGCCTGCTGGGCGCGTTTGCGCGACGGCGGGAGACTGGTCGCCAATGCGGTCACCCTGCAAGGCGAGGCGGCGCTCGTGGCGTGGCGGGAGCAACATGGCGGCACGCTGACCCGCATCGCGCTGGCCGACGCCCAGCCGCTCGGCGGCTTCGATACGTGGCGCCAGGCGCTGCCGATCACGCTGCTGGATGTCACGAAGCTGGCCAGCAGCACGAGCGGCCTCTCCAGCACGAACAGCGCGCACGGTAAGAATGGCACCAACGGCACCTCAGGCACGAGCGCCATATCCAGCAGGTCCACCCGTTCAGCCGACTCACCACCTCACCCGTAATGCGCGAAGAAACGCCCGAACAACCCGCGCCGCTGCGTAGCGGCTATACGACCGGCAGTTGCGCCACCGCGACGTCGCTCGCGGCCGCGCGTCTGCTGCTCGCGGGAGTCGTCAGCGAGGTCGCGGAGATCGTATTGCCGAAGGGCCAGCATGTGCCGATGCCGCTGGTGTTCTGCCGCCCGACCGCCGACGGCGCGGAAGCGGGCACCGTCAAGGATGCCGGCGACGACCCGGACGTCACGCACGGCGCGATCGTATTCGCCCGCGTGCGCTTGCGCGCTGAACCGGGCGTGATATTCCGTGCAGGGCCGGGCGTCGGCACGGTGACGCGCGCCGGCCTCACGCTGCCGGTCGGCGAACCGGCGATCAACCCGGTGCCGCGCAAGATGATGACCGAGCATCTGACCGATCTCGCCGCCGAACAGGGATACGCAGGCGGTTTCGAGGTGACGATCGGTGTCGAGGGCGGCGAAGCACTCGCACTGAAAACGATGAACCCGCGCCTCGGCATTCTCGGCGGCTTGTCGATTCTCGGCACTACCGGCATCGTGCGGCCGTTTTCGTGCTCGGCTTATATCGCATCGATTCATCAGGGCATCGACGTCGCGCGCGCCAACGGTTACGTGCATCTCGCGGCCTGCACCGGCAACGCGAGCGAAGACGCCATGCGTGCGCATTACGGTCTGCCGGATATCGCGCTGATCGAAATGGGCGACTTCGTCGGCGCGGTGCTCAAGCATATGAGGCGCGCGCCGGTCGAACGTTTGAGCGTGTGCGGCGGCTTCGGCAAACTCAGCAAGCTGGCAGCCGGACATCTCGATCTGCATAGCCGCAATTCGAGCATCGATCTGGAGCGGCTTGCTACATGGGCCGCCGACTATGGCGCGGACGACACCTTGCGGGCGGCGATTCTCGCAGCCAATACGAGTCAGCAGGCTGTTGCATTGGCGCACGCCCAACACGTGCCGCTCGGCGATATCGTCTGCCGTCATGCGCTCGCCGTCGCACGCAATATCGTGCCGCCGCAGGTTGCCGTCGAAATGTTCGCTATCGACCGCCAGGGCAATCTGATCGGAGCCGCGCAATGACGCGGGTCCTGCTGCTGGGCGGTACCGGCGACGCATTGCGGATCGCAAGACAGCTCGGCGCTGAGCACGTGTACAGTCTCGCGGGCCTCGGCAAGGTGCCGGACGATCTGTCGTGCGAGGTGCGTGTGGGCGGTTTCGGTGGCAGCGAGGGCATGGCGCGCTATATCGAAGACGAACGCATTGACCTCGTGATCGACGCGACGCATCCGTACGCCGCGCAGATCAGCGCCAATGCCGCGCAGGCGAGCCGGGCCGCGCGCGTGCCGTGCTGGGCACTGCGTCGCGAGGGATGGCAGCCGCAAACCGGCGACGATTGGCGCATGGTCGACGATTGGGCCGAACTGACGGCCGCGCTCGCTTCGTTCAGGCGGCCGCTGTTCACGCTCGGACGCGAACCGCTCGCGCATCTCGACGACATTCCGCCGCAGCAGTTCTGGACGATACGTTGCCTCGATCCATACGAAGGTAACGCGCACGCGCGAATTCTGGCGGCACGCGGCCCGTTTACGCTCGAAGATGAGCGAGCGTTGTTCAGCGCGGAAGCATTCGATGTCGTCGTCAGTAAAAACAGCGGCGGCAGCGCCACCGAAGCGAAACTCGAAGTCGCGCGCGAACGAGGCTTGCCGGTCGTCATGCTGCGGCGGCCCGAATTACCCGCGGTCGATCGCGAGTTTGCCGACGTGACCGGCTTGCTGGAAGCATTGCAGGTCTTAGGTTAAATGGCGCATACATGGCATGCTGGCCGAACAAATCGTGGAGTATTGAATGACGGTGTTTTTTATCGGCGCGGGTCCTGGCGACCCGGAACTGATCACGGTGAAAGGGCAGCGCCTTGTGCGAAGCTGCCCGGTGATTCTCTACGCGGGCTCGCTGGTGCCGGCCGCCGTGCTGGAAGGGCATAGCGCGGAGCAGGTCGTCAATACCGCCGAGCTCGACCTCGATCAGATCGTCGCGTTACTCAAGGCGGCACACGACAAAGGTCAGGACGTGGCGCGCGTGCATTCCGGCGACCCGTCGCTGTATGGCGCGATCGGCGAGCAGATCCGCAAACTCCGCGAACTCGAGATTCCCTACGAGATCGTGCCCGGTGTGACGGCAACCGCGGCATGCGCGGCCACGCTCGGCTGCGAACTCACGTTGCCCGATATTTCGCAGACGCTGATCCTCACGCGCTTCGCAAGCAAAACGACCATGCCGGAAGGCGAGCAACTCGCCGACCTCGCGAGACATCGCGCGACGATGGCAATTCACCTCGGCGTGCGGCACCTTGCACGCATCGTCGATGAATTGCGGCCGCACTACGGCGGTGATTGTCCGATCGCGGTGATCTATCGCGCGAGCTGGCCGGATGAAGAAAAAATCACGGGCACGCTCGACGATATCGTCGGCAAGGTGCAGTCCACGAATATCGAGCGCACGGCGCTGATACTGGTGGGACAGGTGCTGGCCGCTGAAGGATTTGCCGAGTCGACGTTGTACGCCAAAGGCGGTTGAGCGACAGGCGTCTGCAAGCCCATCCGTGAACAGTTGTTTACGGATGGGCGCAGCAGCCGTGTTTTCCCTAGGCGTTCGCTCACGAATGCGCCCGCCGGCAACCGTCGAATCACTCAGTCAATTCAAGCTGTTTCGCCGCCAGCTTCACCCGCAGCGCCTTTGCGGCGTGCACCATATTCGTCAAGGCCGCTTCCGTCTCCGGCCAGCCGCGCGTCTTCAGTCCGCAATCCGGATTGACCCACAGCCGCTCCGCCGGAATCACTTCGCAGGCGCGTTCCAGCAGCCGCTGCATGGTTTCCGTGTTCGGCACGCGTGGCGAGTGAATATCGTAGACACCCGGGCCGATCTCGTTCGGATACGCGAACGCGCCGAAGCCGTCGAGCAGTTCCATTGCCGAGCGCGAGGTTTCGATCGTGATGACGTCGGCGTCCATCGCGGCAATCGACGGCAGAATGTCGTTGAATTCCGAATAGCACATATGCGTGTGAATCTGCGTCTGATCGGCGACGCCCGCTGCCGAAATACGGAACACGCGCGTTGCCCATTCGAGATACGCAGCCCAATCGGCTTGACGCAACGGCAAGCCTTCGCGGAAAGCCGGTTCGTCGATCTGAATGATGCGGATGCCGGCTTTTTCGAGGTCCACCACTTCGTCACGAATCGCAAGCGCAAGTTGCAGCGCGGTGGTCGAGCGCGGCTGGTCGTCGCGCACGAAGGACCACTGCAGCATCGTCACCGGTCCGGTCAACATGCCTTTCATCAGGCGATGCGTGAGCGATTGCGCGTAACGGGTGGTCTCGACCGTCATCGGTTCGGGGCGATAGACGTCGCCGTAAATGATCGGCGGTTTCACGCAGCGCGAGCCATAGCTCTGCACCCAGCCGTTTTCCGTGAACGCATAACCCCACAACTGTTCGCCGAAATACTCGACCATGTCGTTGCGTTCGGCTTCGCCATGCACAAGAACGTCGAGCCCCAGTTCTTCCTGTTTGCGCACGGCGATTTCGATCTCGGCGCGCATCCGCTGCAGATAGTCGAGCGCGCGCAGTTCGCCGCGTTTGTAGGCGGCGCGTGCCTGACGGATCGCCGGGGTTTGCGGGAACGAACCGATCGTGGTGGTGGGCAGGAGCGGCAGGTCGAGCGCTTCGCGCTGCACGCGATTGCGCTCGGCGAAGGGGTTTTTACGTTCCGCCATCGCCGTGCTCACCGCGGCCACACGTTTTTGCACCAGCGCATTCACGACCGCGCTCGAGTGGCGGCGTGCCTCCAGCGCGAGGTCGGCGGCGGCGAGCTTCGGTTCAGCCGCGGCAGGGTTGTGCAGGGCGAGGGCGATCGTGCTGACTTCATCGAGTTTTTCAGTGGCGAAGGCGAGCCAGGATTTCAGATCGGTATCGAGCTTTTTCTCCGCGTCGAGCGAAACCGGGACATGCAGCAGCGAGCACGACGATGCGATCCACAAACGATCGCCAAGCTCCACATGCAGCGTCTGCAACGACTCGACGATGTCGCCGAGATCCGCGCGCCAGATATTGCGGCCGTCGATCACCCCCACCGACAATACCGCATGTGCGGGCAACGCGGCGCGCCAGGCTTCGAGTTGTTGTGGCGCACGCACCAGATCGATATGCACGCCGGCAACTGGCAAGCCGGCGACGCGCTGCGCGTGATCCGCGGCGGTTTCGAAGTACGTCGCCAGCAGCACCTTGACGCCCGCCGTGCCGAGCACGTCGTACGCGGCGGAAAACGCATCTAGCCATTCCGTCGGCAGATCGAGGCACAGCGCCGGCTCATCCAGTTGCACCCATTCGATGCCGCGTTGCTTGAGCGCCTCCAGAATGCGGCCGTAGCGGATCACGAGCTTCGGCAACAACGACAACCGGTCGAACCCGGCCACGTGACTCTTCGACAGCCACAGGTAGGTGATCGGCCCGATCAGCACTGGCTTGACCGGCCGATTCAGCGCGAGCGCTTCATCGATCTCGTCGAACAGCCATTCGACGCCGCCGTTAAAGCGCGTATCCGGACCCAGTTCCGGCACGAGGTAGTGGTAGTTCGTATCGAACCACTTGGTCATTTCCATCGCGGGTTGCGCATGGTTGCCGCGTGCGAGTTCGTAGTACTGGCCGAGCGACAGCGTTGTGGGATCGAAGCCGAAGCGCTCCGGTAACGCGCCGAGCAGCGCGCTCAGATTGAGCATCTGATCGTAGTAGGCGAAATCGCCGACGGTGACGAAATCCAGCCTGGCGTCCTGTTGCAACTGCCAATGGCGGGCGCGCAACGCCTTGGCGACGCCACGCAGATAGGTTTCGTCCGATTCGCCGCGCCAGAACGATTCCTGCGCGAATTTCAGTTCGCGTTGCGCGCCGATGCGCGGAAAGCCGGGGATGTGCGTGCGGGCCATGCGAATTCCTTTTGTGCGTTGTATGAATTGGCGCTCAGTGTGGAAGTCGCGCTATGATTCATCAAGCGACATGTTTTCACCAATGTATGAGCCAAATTCATATCCGAACAAATCCTTCCAGAACGGGGCTGCGAAATGCTTGAGCTTCGCCACTTGCGTTCGCTGATCGCCATCGCCGATTCCGGCAAACTGGTGGCGGCGGCCGAACGCGTTCATCTGAGCCAGTCCGCGCTGTCGCATCAGATCCGCGATATCGAGGCGCACTACGAGGTCTCGTTATTCGAGCGCACCAAGCAGGGTTTGCGGTTCACCGCGGCGGGCGAGCGGCTGCTGGCGCTCGGGCGCGAGACGATTGCCGCGGTGAACGCGGCGGAGCGCGATCTGGTGCGTTTGAAAGGCGATACGCGCGGCGAATTGCGCATCGTGCTGGAATGCCATACGTGCTTCGACTGGCTGATGCCGGTCATGGACGAGTTCCGCAGGCGCTGGCCCGAAGTCGAAGTCGATCTGGTCGCGGGCTTTCATGCGGACCCGCTGCGCCTGTTGAGCGACGGCAAGGCGGATGTGGTGATCGGTTCGAAGCCCGCCACCAAGCGCAGCCTGCATATCGCGCCGCTATTCCGCTTCGAAATTCTGGTGGTGATGGCCAACGAACACCGGTTGCGGAATAAACGGCGCGTGGTGTCGGACGATCTTCGCGACGAGACGCTGATTACGTATCCCGTGCCCGAAGCGCGTATCGATCTGATTCGCGAAGTGCTGGAGCCGGCTGGCATCAAACTCGAGCGGCGCACGGCGGAGTTGACCATTGCGATCATGCAACTGGTGGCGAGCCGCCGCGGGATTGCGGCGCTGCCGAACTGGGGCGTGAAAAACTACGTCGACCACGACTACGTGCTGGCCAAACGCGTCGGTACGCAGGGCTTGTGGAGCGAGCTATATGCGGTGGCGGCCAAAGGCTTTGCGAGCCGGCCTTACTTCGACGATTTCGTCAGGATCGTGCGCGATACGTGCGCGGCGCAATTAGACGGAATCGAACTGCTCGCGGCATAAGGTCAAGCCAGAACCTGGGCGGTCCATCCACCCGCCCAGGTCCGGAGAGCTTTCTATCCGCCAGTCTTCAACTGCGCCCACAGCCTGCCTTCCAGGCGCTTGATCGGGGCGGGCAGCGGCTTGAGCAGAAACAGCGTTTTCAGCACGGACTCGGGCGGATACACGGTCGGATCGTTGAGAATTTCCGGCCGCACGAATTTGCGCGCAGCGGCGTCCGCATTCGGATAGAACACCGCATTGGTGATCCCGGCATGAACCTCGGGGCGCTCGATGTAGTTGATCCAGTCGAGCGCCGCTTCCGGATGCGGCGCGTCTTTCGGGATCGCCATCATGTCGAACCAGACCGGCGCGCCGTCTTGAGGAATGAAGTATTTAAGCTCGTAGCTCTTGTTGGCTTCGCGGGCACGATGGCTCGCCATCGACACGTCGCCCGACCAGCTCAGCGCGAAACAGATGTCGTCGCCCGCGAGGTCGTTGATGTAACTCGTCGCGTTGAACTGCGTGATATACGGGCGGATTTTCTTCAGCGCGTCGTAGGCGGCCTGGTAGTCGGCCGGGTTCGTGCTGTTGGGGTCGCGGCCAAGGTAGTGCAAGGTGACCGCGAATACATCGGTCGGCGCGTCGAGCACGGACACACCGCAACTCTTCAGCTTGCTCAGATACTCGGGTTTGAACAGGATGTCCCAGCTATCGAGCGGTGCATCGTTGCCGAGAATCTTCCTGACTCGCGTAACGTTGTAGCCGAGCCCCGTGGTGCCCCACGCCCACGGCACCGCGTACTGATTGCCGGGGTCCGCATCGGCGACCAGCTTCAGCAAATTGCGGTCGAGATTCACCAGGTTCGGCAGTTTCGATTTGTCGAGCTTCTGGTAGATGCCGGCTTCGATCTGTTTGGCGAGAAAGTTCGAGGTCGGCACCACGACGTCGTAGCCGGTCGAACCGGTCAACAGTTTCGCCTGCAAGGTTTCGTCGCCGTCGTAGACGTCGTATTGCACGTGAATGCCGGACTCTTTTTCGAAGTTCGGCACCGTGTCTTTCGCGATGTAGTCGGCCCAGTTATAGAGGTTGAGCTGCTTCGAGTCGGCGTGCGCGGCGGTGCCGAATGCGCAGAACAACAGCGCTGCCAGAATCGGCGCAGCGAACCTCGGTGCGGCGGGCTGCCGCTTCATGACGGTGTGGGGCATGGTGGTCGTCCAGAGAAAGGTTTCAACAGATCGGTCGAGGTCTTACATGCGCTGATGGCGTTGCAGTTTCTGATTGCGCATCAGGCACAGCATGTCGGCGGCAAGGTGGGCCGCGGCGAGCGCGGTCACGTCGCTGTGGTCGTACGGCGGCGAGACTTCCACCACGTCCGCGCCCACCAGATTCACGGGGCCCAGCGCGCGGACGATCTCCAGCGCCTGCGCCGAACTCAGGCCGCCCGCCACCGGCGTGCCCGTGCCGGGCGCGAAGGCCGGATCGAGACAGTCGATGTCGAAGGTGAGGTAGGTGGGCGCATCGCCGATGATCGACAACACTTCGTCGATGGCCGCCTGCGTGCCGTTGCGATGAACCCATGGTGCGTCGAGAATGCGCACACCCATGAAGTCGTCGTTCCAGGTGCGAATGCCGACTTGCACCGAGCGGGAGGGATCGATCAGGCTTTCACGGATAGCCTTGTAGAACATCGTGCCGTGGTTCAGCGAAGCGGGGTTGTCGTCCGGCCAGGTGTCGCAATGCGCGTCGAAATGAATCAGGCTCAGCGGCTTGCCGTACTTTTCAGCGTGCGCGATCAGCAGCGGGTACGTGATGTAGTGATCGCCGCCGAACGTCAGCATGCGGGTGCCGGTTGCGAGAATCTCGCGGGCGTGAGCGACGATCGCGTCGCGAATGCCGGGTGGGTTGTGGGCGTCGAACCAGCAGTCGCCGTAGTCGACCACATTGAGATGATCGAACGGATCGACGCCCCACGGAAACGCGCCCAGGTCGGCCAGTTGTACCGAGGCCGCGCGCATGCCCGCCGGACCGAAACGCGTGCCGGGGCGGAAGGTGGTCGCGAGGTCGAGCGGAATGCCCGATACGGCGACGTCGACGCCGGTGAGATCGCGCGAGTAAGGTCGGCGCATGAAGGACAGCACACCGGCGTAGGTGGGCGCGGCGGGTTGCCCGGCTGCGGCGGCATCAGCGCCGGCAACAGGTGGAGTGACGGTGGCGTGCAAAGCGTTCAGATTCAGGGTCATACAGATCGATCCGGTCGGTTTCAATGAGCGCCATCACACAAATTTTTCTCATGTCTGCCGGAACGGCACACGCTGTGTGAAGTGCAACTGGCGCTATCATTGCGGGGCAATATTCCGGCGAAAAGCGAAGAATCTTGCTGGAAGTATCGATATTTCTAATATCTGACCGTAACTCTGCTCCTGACGATCCGATGCGTAGACTTCCCCCTCTGCAGGCTTTGCTCGCTTTCGACGCCGCCGCGCGCCTCGGCAGTTTCACGCGCGCCGCGCAGGAACTGGCGCTGACCCAATCGGCGATCAGCCATCAGATTCAGCAACTCGAGGAATGGACCGGCCAGCCTCTGTTCCGGCGGATTGGCCGTGGCGTCGCGTTGACGGCCGCCGGCACGCTGTACGCGCAGACCGTGACCACCGCGCTGTCCACGCTTGCCGATGGGCGCGATCGCATCGAGCCGTACGGCAATCCCGATTCGGTGATTCTCGTGTGCGCGCCGCAGTTCGCCTCGGGCTGGCTGATGCCGCGTATGCGGGCGTTTTCCGAGGCGTTGCCGAATCTCGAGATCTGGCTCGTGACCGGTGAAGAGGTCAACGAGATCGATCGCGTGGACGTCGATCTGGTGGTGTCGGCAAAGGAAATTCGCACGCCGGAAGTGGTGTGCGAACTGCTGTTCGAAGAAGAAGCGGTCGCTATCTGCGGCCCCGCGACGGCACACCGTCTGCGCTCGGCGTCATTTCCCGAGGTTCTGACGCAGGCGCCCTTGCTGGTTCATGAAGCACACGCGGAGTGGGCACCGTGGTTGCCTGAGTTAAGGCGCGGCGGTTTGCGTACGCGGCGTGCGATGACGGTCAGCGATCCGCGCTTCCTCGTGGCGGCCGCCGAGCAGGAAGCGGGCATCGCGATGGTGTCCCGGCTCGCCGCGGGCGATGCATTGACGAGCGGGCGTGTCGAGATCCTGCCGCAGGTGCCGGGATTCGCGCTCGCGCCGCTCTGGCTGATGCGTTCGGCACAGCCGGCGCGCTCTGCGGCGGTGGATGCGGTTTATGCGTGGATGATGCAGCTCTGCCGGGACGGCGATTAATACACCGCGGGTTCGGTTGCGCGTCCGGACGCCTACCTTTGCATCAGCGTGGTGGTCCGTTGCTCGCCGCACCCAGCTTCTTGATCAACGCCGCCTGTTTTATCGCATCCTGGCTAAGCGCGTGGAGCGGCGCCATCGCCGCCGAATCGGGATCCTGGGTATGCGTGAGCATGAGAGCCGCGGCGCGGGCGAAGCGGCGGTTGTCGTCGATGTAGCGCAGCAATGCTTGCCGTAGCGCGGTGCGCGGTGAACCGTCGGGCAGCTTGGTGTTATCGAGCGACGTATAGAGCGCGTCCCATTGGGGAAGAATCTCCACGATGATCTTGTTGGAGGCGGCATCCCGTTCAATCTGCGAATGCATTTTCATATGCAGCCATGCGGCAGTGGCCGCGATAGCGTGCTTCTCGTTCGGGTCCAATTCGACCAGCAGTTTCGAAAACTGAAGTTCCTCGCGTTTGGCTTCGCTGACGTGCGTCAGCGGATAGGTCAGGGCGCCCAGCGTGACACCTGCCACCAACCATGACAGCAACGCGCTTCTGAATGAGTACCGCTGACGCGCTTCGCTCGCGAGCGGTCTTGCCAGCAGTGCGCCGATCAGCAAACCGCCGGCCAGCCCGCCAAGGTGCGCGGCATTGTCGATGCCGCGGTGCCTGAAGCCGTCGAGCAGGTTGACGAGAATGAACACCCACATCCAGCTACGATTCCGTGCGGCAATGGAGGCAGGGAATTCCTTGCGAAAACGCAGCACGAAAATCAGCAGGCCACCGGCGACGCCGAAGACGGCGCCGGACGCGCCGGCGCTGTCGGTGGTCGGATGCGCGAGGACGCTTGCGATGCTGCCGGTCAGTCCGGCGAACAGGTAAAGCGCGAGGAATCGCATATTCCCGTAAAGGCGCTCCGTCAGACGTCCCACGGCGTAAAGCGCGATCATGTTGAACGTGAGATGCAGCCAGCCGAAATGCACGAACGTCGACGTGATGAGCCGCCAGGGTTCGTCGCCGAGCGTATAGGGCCCGAAGTTCGTGCCCCAGCCGATGATCGCGTGAAGGTCCACTTTCCCCACGCCGACAACGCCCGCGGCGCTCATCGCAACGAGCACGATAACGTTCAGCGCGATCAGCAGATAGGTGACCCAGGTGACCGGCGTCAAGGCGGCGAGCCTGTCTTTGAACGTGGTGAGCGCGATACGCTCAGCCGCGTATGCGGGCGTCATTCGCGCCGGCAGCAACTCGACGATGCGTCGAATGTCGTCCTCGCCGCGCGTCTTCAGTACAACGTGCTCGATGCCGCCTTGCGCGCCATGCAGATCGAATGAAATGCGACGGCCGGCGAGTTTGATGTCGAAGATTTCGGCCCGCTGAAGATATCGTCGTTCAGCGTCGGTCGAGCCGTGCAGGGCGATGTCGTCTTTTGAAAACGACAGTTTCCCGTTGATGCCGGCTGCATGGCGAATCGTGGAAAAAATGCCTTGCCTGCCGGGCGGTTTGATCGAGTAGCGCACGCTGAAGGTTTGCGTGTCGTCCCAACCGGCAAAAGGAGTGCTTCCCGAAGCGTGGCCTGGCGCTGTCAGGATGGGTTCCACACGATCCATACGATCCCCTTTCTCTCGATGTCTTTTTCTTGGTGTGCGCCTTTTCGGCGTCGTGTTGTTCCGATTGTAGTATTGAACGTGGAGCGTGCGTTGATTATGCGTCGAGCGCGACGCAACTCATGCTCAGATGCCCCAGCGTGCGCTCGACTTTTCGCGGCCGCGTTGCCCGCGTGAGGCTCGTAACGAAGCTCAGTCTTCGAGCGGCGACAACGCCTCAAGCGGTACTGTCTTCCCCGATCCGATGTTGATCGCCGGCACGAAGCCCAACAGCACGACCACAAAAATCGCAATCGCAAAGATCGAGATGAAGGTCAGATGCAGCGATTGATGCAACACCATGCGGACCAACTCGCTGTCGGCGAGACTTGCCGCCTGATTCTGCAGCAGCGCTTTTAGCTGATCCGAGGTGACGGCTGCGACGCCTTTCGAGTGACTGAGCCCGAAGTTGAGCACCGCGCCGAACAGCGTCGCGCCGAGCGTGCTGCCGAGATTGCGCGAAAAGAGATTCGATGCGGTGGCGCTGCCGCGTTCGTCCATCTTGACGATTTCCTGGATCAGCACCAGCGAACTGACGCTCGACGTGCCCATGCCGAAGCCCATGATGAGCGAACCGAATGCCGCGACGAGCGGCGAGCCGCCAGGCTGCAGGAACAGCAGCAGCACCGCGCCAATCGGTATGAACGCGCTGCCGCCGATCAGAATGCGCCGCAAGCCGATGCGGTGAAACGATTTCGCCGCGAGCGTCGCGCCGGCCGGCCAGCCCACCATCATCATCGTGAGTGCAAGACCGGCGACCACGGGCGAGCGATGCAGCACGCCCTGAACGTACATCGGCAGGAAGGTGGTGGAGCCCATCAGGATCATGCCGGACAGTACGGTTGCGGCATTGCATGCGGCAATCGGCCGGCGGCTCCAGAGCGCGAACGAGATCATCGGCTCAGTTGCGCGGCGCTCCTGAAACACGAACAACACCAGGCACGCCATGAACGCCGCGCCCGCGAGCGACGCCTTGGCGAGGTCGTCGTCGCCTGCGTAAGTCAGCGCCATCATCAGCGCGGCGATTGCCGCCATGAACAGCGCCGCGCCCGCGAAGTCGATCGACGGACGCGCATGCCGCTCCGATTCGCGCAGGAACGCGATGAAGCCGGCCGCGGACGCAAGGCCGATCGGCACGTTCATCCAGAAGATCCACGCCCACGACATATTGTGAATGATGAAGCCGCCCACCATCGGACCGACCACCGCGGAAATGGCCCACACGCTGGCAAGATAGCCTTGCACCTTGCCGCGTTCGCGCGCCGGGTAGAGATCGGCGACGATGGTCAGCGTGACCGGCTGGATCGCGCCCGCGCCGACGCCCTGAATCAGGCGGAACACGATCATGGCGGGCATCGACCACGCGAAGCCGGCCAGCACCGAGCCGAGTAAAAAGATCGCGATGCCGGCCAGCACGACCGGTTTGCGTCCGTACAGATCGGCGAGCTTGCCGAACACCACGGTCATCGCGGTTTGCGTCAGCAGGAACGACGAAAAGACCCAGCTATACAGATGCAGATCGCCGAGTTGCGCAACGATCTGCGGCATGGCGGTGGAAACGATGGTGGCCTCGATGGCGACCATCGCCATTGAAGCCATGACTGCGGCAATGACTAAAGGACGCGACGATTGCGGGCTGCGGGACATGGGGCGGGTAGTATTAGTATGTTGGAGGCGTCTGATGGCGTGACAGGAGGCATGCATGCCGCGACGCATAAGCGCGGCCGCCCGGAGGCGGCCGATATCAAGTATGCACCTTGCGGAGAATGTGTGCTGGGCGCAAGCCGATATGGCGAAGCCGACGCCGCGACAAAGCGGCTTGGCACAACCTTTGCGCGCTCGATGACACTTTCGCCAAATGGAGGGTCATTATGAGGATCGAATTCACCGGACGCCGTGAAGTGGTGGCAGCGGCGCGCGTAGCCTTCGAAGCCAATGTCGATGGGGCCGACGTCTGGTGCAGTGTGTCGCTTGATGCGCTGAACGACCATTTCGGCAATGAGGGGCCATCGGCCCACAATCTGGTCGGGACCTTCGAGGCAAATCGCGCGCGGATTGAAAATGCAACGCGGCGGGTGCTCGAGAAAAACGGGGGACAGTCCGTGGAACTCGAAACCGGGGATTTCAATTGAGGCACGCTCTGCCCAATTCCTGACGCAGGAGCGAGGTCCGGCAGCGGGGCGCCGGGCCTGCTCCGATCATATCTGGAAGAATCGCCGACGTGCCAGATCGTGAAGCGACCGTGGCTGCGGTATAGTCGCGCGACCCGATCGCAGACACGCCTCGGCTCGTCGCAGGCCGGGGTTTTGATTATCCGGAGAATGTCGTGCAGGAAATCATAGAAGGATTCATCCGCTTTCAACGCGAGGTATTCCCGCAGCAGAGCGCATTGTTCAAACGTTTGTCGATTTCGCAAAGTCCGAACACGCTGTTCGTGACCTGCTCCGATAGCCGTGTCGTTCCCGAGTTGCTGACGCAGGTGGAGCCCGGCGCGCTGTTCGTGATTCGCAACGCGGGCAACATCGTGCCGTCTTATGGTCCGGAGCCGGGCGGGGTGTCGGCCACCGTCGAGTATGCGGTTGCGGTGCTGGGTGTGCAGGATATCGTGATTTGCGGCCACTCCAATTGCGGTGCGATGACGGCGATCTGCACGTGCACGAACCTCGACCACATGCCGGCAGTGGCGGGTTGGCTCCGTCATGCTGACGCGGCAAAAGCGATCAACGCATCGCGGACTTATGCCTCGGATGCGGAGCGCCTCGCCGCCCTGGTCAAAGATAACGTGATTGCCCAGCTCGCGAACATTCGTACTCATCCGTCAGTGGCCGTGGGCGTCGCGAACAAGACGCTGCGGCTGCACGGCTGGATTTTCAACATCGAAAGTGGCGTGATGCTGGCGCTCGATGGGCGCACAGGGCAGTTTTTGCCTTTGACGGAGAACCCTGAAATTTACGCTGTCTAGCATTGACGGAATCCTGTACCGCATAAGCCGGCCGGCGGCGTGACGAACGCCGCCGGCCGGCTAGCCTGCTTCCCTCAGTTCGACGTCACGAGCGAATCCGATGGCACGATCCGCAGTGCCCCAGGGTTCTGTGCCGCCGGGCTCGACCATGACAGGTGCATGCTTGCCGGCCCCGTACCATGCACATACTCGACCTTGATCGAGGCGCGTTGCTTCGCGGCGAGCCATGTCGCGCCGCTCACGGTGGCTAGCGTCGAGGTCTTCTTGTTGATGACCTGCACGCCGTTGATCCAGAGTCGCGCAACGTTATCGCTATTGATCGAGAACGTGTAGAGCCCTGTTCTGGCAGCCTGAATCGCACCGGTCCAACGCACGCCATAGCCGGTCGCGTTGATACCCGCGGAGGCATCAGGCGAATCGGTGCCGCGCTCGGTGTTCAGATCGAAGTCGATCAAGGGTGTGACCGAGGTCTTGACCGGCGCACTGTTGAAGGTCGGATCGTTGTAGTAGCCGACCTGCAGCACCGGCAGCTTCACGTCGAATCCTCCCGTCAAAGCCTGGGTCTCCGACGTCTGCCACGGGTGACCGTCCGGATAGATCGTTCCCTGGAACGGCGTTGCCGGTTCGACCGTGGCGGGCGCGCTCGGCACCTGCCCCCAGTGGAAGCGCGTATTGGTGCGGCCGATCATCAACTCCCACACGACGAAACCCGTCGTGCCGCCGTAGTTCGCCACAATGCCCGGCATGGTCTGTCCCGTTGTACCCGGGAAGCCGCGTTGCAGCGTTTCGGAATTCAGCGCGCTGACATTGCTGCCGTTCACCGGACCCGTGTACGGGTTGCCGTACGGGTGGAACGCATAGAAGTCCGAGAAATACGAGCCTTCGTCCTCCTGCACTTGCGGCGAATTGATCGGCTGCGTTGCACCCGCATTCAGAATCGCGATGCGCGCGTCGTTCATCATCACGGCGCGGGTTTGTTGCAACGAACCATTGCCACTGCAACCCGGTTCGTTCATGGGCTCCCAGAAGATGATGCGCGGGTCGTTGCGGTGTGGCGCAACGAAGTCGGTGATGTAGCTCGCGAGACTCTGCTTGTAGGTGATGCTGGCATTGGCCGGGGTCGGCTGGAAATACGCCTGTTCGACCGGCGTTCCGGGCGACTGCACCCACTGGCTGTTATGCACGCCCCAGATCGGCGCGGGCTGCGGACCATAGGCGGGTGTCGGGTTCCAGCAGTCGTCGTAGAAGATCGGCGAGACCTTGATGCCATGCCGCGCGGCGATTTTCAGCAGGTTTTCGAACTTGCTCAGGAATGCGACGCGATCGTTCGCCCACACGAGATAGTGCAGATACACGGCAATCGTGTTCATGCCGTACGTTTGCGCGTAGGTCAGCTCTCGGTTGACGATCTCCGGATCGTAGTTCTCCCAGAAGTCGATCGCGTTCACCGCGCTGGACGGCGTGTAGACCGCGCCGACCACCTTGGAAAAATCGAAGCTGGGTGACGTGACGGTCGGATACGTGCGGATCGTGATGTTGCTGAAGGTGGCGCCTACACCGAATCGCCGCAACCCGAAGCTGCCCGACTGGAAGGTCGAGGGCAGTGCGTTGGTGGCGTCGTTGACGCTGATTACGCGCTGCTGGTCGAGGTCGACGGTGATCGCCGTGCCGCTCGTCGTGACCTTCAGATGGTGCGTGCTGCCGCCCACGATCGTGCTCATCGGATACGCGATAAAGCTGGTCCAGTTGTTGTTTTCACGGCCGACCTGCAAGACGTGCGAGCCCGTGTCGAGACCGATGTAATAGCCGGTCAGGCTATCGGGGCCGCCCGCGGTGGGATTTGTCGTGCGGACGATAAAGCCGGCGTTCGCCGCGCCGTTGCCCACGGGCGCGCTCACCGTCACGTCCGCTTCGTAAGACGCCGTCGCATAGGTGCTTGCAAGCGCAACGGTTTTGTCGCCGGCGCCGGTGCCGTTGGTTGCCGGTGGCGGAATCGTGATGCTCGAACTGCTCGTGCCGGGCTGCCACCCTTGTGTCGATCCCGGCGCGAGGTAGCTCGTGAAGTCGCCGAAATTAAGCGTCGTGGTGGAAACCGGAGTGGGCGGAGGCGGGGGCGTGTAGGGCGGAAGGTTGAGGGTGGGGTCGGCGATCACGAGCGGCGGTGTCGTCGTTTTCATCCCCAGCGGGATCGTCTTCGCGGCCCTGAACTCGGCTTCAACGTTGGCGGTGTCCGCAGAGGCCGCGGCCGCCGCTGCGGCTGAGGCCGCCGATGCCGCCGCGGAAGAATCGACTGCCGCGATCTGCCTGTTCGCCGACGCGGCCACGTCCGGCGAACCGTCATTGCCGCCGCAAGCGCCCAGCATGGCGAGCGTTGCCAGCACAAAGTAATTGCGCACCTGTATCTCCTGATGTCCCCGCTTAATTGATGGTCATAATTATTATTAAATCTGCATAGGGCCATAGACATAGCGTCTACGCCCCATGCGGGCGGAAATCGCTATGAATAATATTATTAGTTCGCAAGACCTGTATCGGTACTTACCCGACATGATGTGAAAGAGGGGCAGGAAACCAGGCTGGACGCTGGAGCGCATGCCGGCGTCATGCAAAATGGGTGAACGCGGTTTTCCGGTCGATAGCGCGAAGCGCAGCAGGCATAATCCGTTTTCCGATTACGCTCCCCTTTCACCGGGGGCGAAGCCCAGGCGACGCGCTGCTTCGCGCGCTCTCAGGAAAACTCATGCCGCCCATCACCGCTGTCCGGACTGGCGCCGTGCCGCTACGCAGCGTCGCGCTGATTCTGGTTTCGATGTTCTGCTTCGCACTCGTCGACGCTCTCGCGAAATCTGTCGCGCTGGCCTATCCGGCCAATGAGGTGACGTTCTTCCGGATGGTGTTCGGCTTGTTGCCCGCCGTGGCGGTTTGCCTGCGCGGCAAACCGCTCGTCGAACGTCTTCGGCATATGGATGTGCGTGGGCAGACCTTGCGCTCGCTGACCTTGCTCGGCGCCTCGGGGCTCTTCTTCGCGGGACTGCCTTATGTGCCGCTCAGCGAAGCAGTGGCGATCGTGTACTCGGAGACCTTGCTGGTCATCGTTCTTGCCCCGCTGCTTCTGAAGGAAACGCTCAAGCCGCGCGATGCGCTTGCTGCCGCGGTCGGTTTTGTCGGCGTACTTTTTGTGGTGCGTCCGGACGGTTCGCATTCGAGTTGGCTTGGTCCGGTTCTGCTGATTGCGAGCGCGTTTTTCGGCGCGTTATCGATCATTCAGATCAAGCGGATTCGCGCCACCGACGATTCGGGCACCACGGTGCTGTATTTCACGGTGGTCGGCGCGATTGTCACCGGTGCATCGTTATTTTTCGCGTGGCGCACGCCTTCGATCGAAGCACTCGCGGTGATGGCCTTGCTTGGCGGATTTGCCACGGCAGGGCAGTTGCTGATGACGATGGCATTTCGACAGGCCGATGCCGGTGCGCTTGCGCCGTATAACTACACCAGCATCGTGTGGGCTGCGTTATTCGGCTATGTCGCTTGGGGCGAGACCATCGGCAGCATGTCGCTGTTCGGAATTGCCTTGATTGTTGGAAGCTCGATTGCGGTTGCGGTGCGCGGCAAGCAGACGGAAGGGCCGCTCGTGTAGAGGCGTGCTGCGAGGCAAATGGTGGACGCGGTTCAGCCGGCTTCCCTCAATAACGCAATTTCCAGGCTGATTTTAAAATCGGCAAATACTATTTTCAATTCCCGCAATAATTGGCTGAATCAGTTTATTTGTCTGGCAAGTTATTCCAATTAATTTCCATTGAAATTAATTGGAATAATAAATTGGCCGATAAGATTTGTTGGAGCAGAAGTGGCGTGTTATTCTGCGCGGGCTTGATTCTCCGAGAGCAGTATCAAATCAGGCACTTGGGGCGTGCTCGCGAGAGGAGTACGCCCCATTTCATTTGCGGCGGGTGATCGGCGTCAGATCGGCGGCGCCGGCGAAATGATCGGAAATAAAACAAATCAGTGACGTCGCATAAACACAACGTCAGTAATCAACTGAAAAACAGTATTCCGTTTGCTGCGATATTCTCGGCCGCTCAATAGCATTCGCTATTTGAGTTAGGAGAGAAATCAATGAACAAATTCGTATTGTCGGGCTTCTCGCTCGCACTCATCGGCGCCGCGAGCGTCGCTCACGCACAAAGCTCGGTCACGCTGTACGGCCTGATCGACACGGGGCTGACCTACACCAGCAACTCGAGCGGCAGCAGTAACTTCCAGCAAGCCAGCGGCATGCTGAACGGCAACCGTTGGGGCCTGCGTGGTTCGGAAGACCTGGGCAACGGCCTGAAGGCGGTGTTCGTGCTGGAAAACGGCTTCAATCTTTCGACCGGCAAGCTGGGTCAGAACAGCCGTGAGTTCGGCCGTCAGGCCTACGTGGGTCTGTCGAGCGACCAGTTCGGTTCGGTCACGCTGGGCCGCCAGTACGACAGCGTGGTCGACTATCTCGCCCCGCTCGCATTGAACGGCACGCAATATGGCGGTACGCTCGCCGCGCACCCGTACGACAACGACAACCTGAACAACTCGGTGCGTATCAACAACTCCGTCAAGTTCCAGAGCGTCGACTACGGCGGCTTCAAGTTCGGCGCGCTGTATGGCTTCTCGAATGCAGCGGGCAGCTTCGCGGACAGCCGCGCTTACAGCGTCGGCGCATCGTACGCATTCGGCGGCCTGAAGTTCGCGGCCGGCTACCTGCAACTGAACGGCGGCGGCTCGACCACCAATACGAGTGGCGCCGTGGCATCCGGCGATTCGACGTTCAACGCAGCCCGTCAGCGCACTTACGGCGCGGGTGTGAACTATGCGTTCGGCGCGGCCAACGTGGGCCTCGTGTTCACGCAGACGCAACTGAACAACGCAACGTTGATCGGATCGTCGGCGTCGGGTACGACGAGCGGCTTCACCCTGACAGGCGGCAGCGCGCGTTTCACGAACTATGAACTGAACGCACGTTACGCATTTACGCCGGCATGGACGGTGTCGGGTGCGTACACGTTCACCGATGCAAGCCTGAACGGCGCGAGCCCGAAGTACCAGCAGATCACGCTGCAGTCCGACTACGCATTGTCCAAGCGTACCGACGTGTATGTTGAAGCGGCCTATCAGCACGTGGGCAGCGTGGGCAACTCGGGCATCACGGCGGATATCGTCGGCGTGAGCGCCTCGTCGACCGACTCGCAGGTGGTTGGCACGGTAGGTATCCGTCACCGCTTCTAAGCGGCCGGTACAGGCAGCAAGCTGTGAAGAAGCCCGCGTTGAGCGGGCTTTTTTCGTTTGGTGCGGTGTGTGGAACCGGGAGATAGGTAGAAGGTGTATCGGGACATGGGCGACACATCGGGGACGTCTCCTCCGGATGCTCCCCGCTACGCAAAACGTGAAACGCGCTCATTGTGTACCATGCAGATTGCTTCACGCGCGCCGTGGCCGCCTCGTGTCCGCTTTGTGACTTCGCCCCCGCTGAATGATCGTGACCAGCGCAGCCGAATCCGAAGCGCCTGTTATTGCCACGCCTTGTGCCGGATGAACTGACATGCAGATAGAGCCCTTTCGGATTGCCGTGCCGGATGCTGAGATAGACGATCTTCGCCGGCGCATTCGTGCGACACGTTGGGCACCGGCGACGCCATCGCCCGCCTGGCAGCAAGGTGTCGATTCCGCCTGGCTGCGCGAACTCGCGACGTACTGGGCCGAGCGTTTCGATTGGCGCGAAGCCGAGCGCCGCTTGAATCTGCAGCCGCAATTTCTCGCCGAGGTCGAGGGGCAGCGCGTGCACTTCGTGCATCGGCGCGGTGTCGGCCCGGCGTGTTATCCGCTCGTGATCACGCATGGCTGGCCAGGGTCGTTTTTCGAGTTCCACGCGCTGATCGACCGGCTGTGCGACCCGGCCGCGTTCGGCTGCGATCCCGCCGATGCATTCGACGTCGTCGCGCCCTCGCTGCCCGGCTTCGGGTTCTCGCAGGCGCCGATCGCGCCCGGCACGTCCGCGTTTCAGGTGGCGGACCTGTGGGCTTCGCTGATGCGTGGCCTCGGTTATGAGCGCTTCGGTGCTCAAGGCGGCGACCTGGGCGCCGGCGTTTCGATCGCGCTCGCGGCGCGGCATCACCCGGTTGTCGACGGTATTCATCTCAACTTCTTGCCGAGCTCGTACGAGCCCGCGGAGGGCGCCGCGCAGACACCGCTCACGCCTGCGGAAGAAGCCTATCTGCAGGAGAAGAATGAATGGGCCGCCTTCGAAGGCGGCTACGCCCATATGCACAGCACGAAGCCGCAGACCGTGGCGGCCTCGCTGAACGATTCGCCGGTGGGGCTCGCTGCATGGATCGGCGAGAAGTTTCGCGCGTGGAGCGATTGCGATGGCGATGTTGAGCGCGTGTTCTCAAAAGACGAATTGCTCACCAACATTTCGCTCTACTGGCATACACAGAGTATCGGTCCGGCGATGCAGATGTATTGGGAAAACCGGTTGCAGCCGATGCGCTTCGCCGACGGGCAGCGCGTCGTCCCGCCTGTGGGATTCGCTCGTTTTCCCAAAGAGATCAATCATCCGCCGCGCTCGTGGCTCGAACGGACCTTCAACATCGTGCAATGGACCGACATGCCGGGCGGTGGCCATTTTGCGGCGATGGAGAAACCGGATCTGCTGGCTGCCGAGATTCGCAAGTTTTTCAGAAAGCTGAGGCAATAGACGTATCAACTTATTGCGAACTCAATTTTCAAATATAGTCAGCCGTTCACTGCAGCGGCCGCGTAGCCGCGTATGATCGACGGTCGCTATCGTATCCGCGCATCCGCGCAACCGTTTTCTCGCGAGCTTACGTTGACAGCGTCGTCGACTCGCCCGAATTCGATGCATCATGAATAGCAACGCCCCGTACGCGTCTGATTCGCGAGGACAGGCATCCACACGTGCATGGGGTAATAAGAACAACGCAGCAACGAGAGCCCTGAGCGCAATACGTCTCAGGGAAGGCTCTGCGAAACAATAAAAAACCATGAAAAAAATGAAGGCCATTACGCGGCGTGTTATCTACTTCACGCGCGATCCCTCGCCAGAATTACTGGCGAGCTTCGAGGAGCGCGACTGGGCGGTTGAAGTCATCGGTTCGGTTGCAGAAGTGCGGCAAGCCGTGCATGACGGCTCGCTGGCGGCCGGCCTGGTCGATTTTGCGAGCGTGTTCGACGCTCGCGACATTGCCGCGCTGGAAGCCTGCCTTGCGATGCCGAACATCGGATGGGTGGCGATCACCGCGGCGCTGGAGCTCGACGACCCCGCTGTACGCAGGCTGGTGCGGGATTACTGCTTCGATTACGTCACGCTCCCTGCCGCGAACGCCAGGATCGTCGATACGGTAGGTCATGCCTGCGGCATGATCTCGCTCGGCGAGCCCGTCTTCGTCGATACCTCCACGGCCGAAGGCGAGATGATCGGCACGTGCGACGCCATGCTCGCGTTATTCCGCTCGATCCGCAAAGTCGCGGCAAACGACGCACCCGTCTTCGTCTCCGGCGAATCCGGCACCGGCAAGGAGCTGACGGCGGCCGCGATTCACGCGCACTCGCCGCGCCGTAACCAGCCGTTCGTCGCCATCAACTGCGGTGCGATTCCGCCGCATCTGTTGCAGTCGGAATTGTTCGGCTACGAGCGCGGCGCTTTCACGGGCGCGAATCAACGCAGAATAGGGCGCGTTGAAGCCGCTCACGGCGGCACCTTGTTTCTCGACGAAATCGGCGATCTGCCGTTCGAAAGCCAGTCGGCGCTGCTGCGGTTTCTGCAGGAAAACACCATCGACCGTCTGGGCGGCAACGGTTCGATCGACGTCGACGTGCGCATCATTTCCGCCACTCACGTCGATATGGACGCCGCAATTGAAGACGGGCGCTTCCGTGCGGACCTGTACCACCGCTTGTGCGTACTGCGCATCGACGAGCCGCCGCTGCGCGCGCGCGGCAAGGACATCGAACTGCTCGCGCTGTACACGCTGGACCGCTACAGGAAAGATGCGAGCCGCCGGCTATATGGTTTTTCACCCGACGCGATCGCAGCGCTGCATCAGTACGACTGGCCCGGCAACGTACGCGAGCTGATCAACCGGGTTCGCCGCGCCATTGTGATGTCGGAGGGGCGCACGATTACCGCGGACGATCTCGAACTGTCGGGTTACGTCGCGATCACGCCCGTGACGCTTGCGCAGGCACGCGAGACGGCGGAGCGGCAGGCGATCGAACTCGCGCTGCTGCGCCATCGCGGACGGCCCGGCGACGCCGCGCGCGAGCTGAGCATTTCACGCGCGACGCTGTACCGTTTGCTCAGCACGCACGGCATGCGATATGGGGAAGATAGCGTCGCTGAAAGTTGACGCGAAAATCGTGTGCCGCACGCAGGTAACTTGTTCACTCAAATGTCAAAAAGCCCATTGTTGCCGCGTACTTTCGACCGGCCGAAAGCGGATTGACGGCACCCGCGTTGCGTCTCGCTGACTTTTGGCGGAAAGGCGATGCAAGGACATGAAACGATAGGTCATACCTGATCTCTGCGCCCCGGTTCATCCGACTCCATCGTCGCAGATCAGCTCACCCGGCTCGAGCGTGACGCCATGAAGGCGCGAGCCGCGGCACGACGGCTGCGCGTTGTGCGCGGGCTTCTGGCTTGCCCCACAAAAGGACATGTGGATCGATCCGTGAACAATAACGGCAGCGCTGGAAAAAGCGAACCGTCTCTCACGCCTCGTGAGGAGCAACGTGAATCTTTTTCCTTGCACGCTGGTTTATGTGGATGCCGACGCGAGTCCGGGTCCCAACTCGACGAATCGCGATCCGCTCTCGTATGTGAGTCAGGCGATCTGCCTGAACAACAGCTTGCGGCAGGTCGGCATGCCGACGCTGACCATCATGACCAACGCGCCGGCGCTGGTCGAGCGACGGCTCGATAGCATGGCGGTGAAGCACCGGCCCGCGCTGGTGACGTTGAATGCGACGATCGAGTTGCCGAAGAACACGCCGTTCTACGCCGCGCATTTCAAGCTGGATCTGATGGACCAGGTGGCCGATTCGCTCCCCGCCGACACGATGCTGTTGCTGCTCGACGCCGACATGGTCGCGCTGCTTCCGCTCGATCGCAATCTGATCGAGCGCTGCGCCGCAGCCGGGATTGGCGCATTCGATATTTCGGATCAGGTATTCCCGCCGTACGGCAGCGATCGTGTCGTTGCGGATCTGGAAATCGTGGCGGGCAGGCGGCTCAGAAATCCGCGCTGGTACGGCGGCGAGTTTCTGCTGGCGACGCCCGCCGCATTGCGCCGGCTGGTGCCGCGCGCCCGCGCCAGTTACGCGCGCTATATCCGCGAAAGCGGGCGCGTGAAGCATCACGGCGACGAAGCGTTCGTTTCCGCAGCGCTCAATCTGCTGGTCGACGAAGGGCAGGGGCTGATCGAGGTGGGCGCATATCAGGCGGTGGGCCGCCATTGGCCCGGCAATAACTATCGGGACATGCGCTGGTTCCGCTGCTGCTCTTTCGTTCATTTACCCGGCGGCAAGACCTTGCTCGAAAAGGAGGCGCGGTTTGCCGAATTTGCGCCGGATCGTTTCTGGCGACGTATGCGCGTGGCGCATCTGCGTGGCCGCATGCGTCGTGCGGTGAAACGCATCGCCCGGTTTCTGAGTATGGAACGTCTCGCTACGCGGTCGGCTTACGCGGTGCGTAGCGCGAAGAGTTAGCTTCGATATCAGATCGTCCCGAACAGCGCCCGGGGGCGATCTTTCAGCGTGCCCGTCAGCAGTCGTAACGCGCTCACGAGTTGATCTCGGCTCGTCGCGCACGCGAGGTTGATGCGTACCCCGTGCTCGATCTCCGACCTGTCCACGGCAAACGCCGAGGACGGCATCACCACCACGCCGCGCGCCTTCGCATTGGCCGCAAAGTCGTCGGCACGCCACGGCGGCGGCAGCTTGAGCCACACGAACATGCACGCCGGATCGGTCTGCAGCAATTCCTGCGGCAACAACTCGCGAGCCAGGTCTTGTCGCGCGCGAATTTCGGCAAGCTGCGCGTCCATGATGTGACGCGCGGTGCCGTCTTCGATCCAGATCGACGCGATCAGCATCGACATCGGCGCGGGCATCCATGCGGTGGTGCGCACCGCCTCCGCACATAACGCTGAACTGTCCGGCGGACTCAGCAGGTAGCCGAGCCGCAATCCGGGCGCGAGGATCTTCGAGGTGGCCGCGAGGTGGAACGTCAGTTCCGGACAGAGGCTCGCGATGGTCGGCAGCCGCTGCGAAACCAGCGGCCCATAAACGTCGTCTTCGATGATGGCCACGCCATGCCGGCGCGCAATGTCGACAAGCGCCATGCGGCGCTCGAGACTCATCGTCGTCACAGTGGGGTTCTGCAGATTCGGCACCGTGAAGATCGCTTTCACCGGCATACGCCGGCAGGCACGCTCCACCTCGTCGGTCAGGAGGCCGTCGCGGTCGCTCGGAATGCCGACGATTTCGAACTGGAACACGGGGGCCAGCGCTTTCAGGCCGTAGTAGGTGAGCTGATCGGCAAGGATCACGCCGTCCGTGCCGATCAGGCTGTTCAGCACCGCATACAAGCCGTGCTGCGCACCGCTCGTCACCACCACGTGGTCGGGTGCCGGCGTGAAGCCCGGCGCGGCCATCCAGCGGGCGCCGGCGGCGCGCGCCCAGGCGGGACCTTGCGGCGGCTGGTACTCCTGCAATTGCGGGTAGCGCGGATCGCGCGGCAATTCCGCCAGCGTGCGCGCGAGGCAATTCAGGAATTCGCCCGTAGCCGGCCGGTTGACGGTCAAGTCGATCGCCGCGTTGCTGGTTGCCTGTGCCGGTTCGACGCTCGGCATCGCTCCGCCCGTGACGAGCGACCCGCGACGCTTGCTGCCGATCACCAGCCCGCGCAACTGCAATTCCTTGTACGCGCGGGACACCGTCGACACATTGATGCCCAGCTCGGTGGCCAGTTGCCGCTGCGGCGGCAGGCGGCTGCCCGGCGGATAGATGCCGCTGCGGATCTCGTTCTCGATCGAGCTGGACACCTCGACATACGTGGAACGCTTCGTCTGCGTCGGCGCCCCGTTGGCCCCACGCGCTGTGTCTTTGCCAGAAGCCATAAGAACAGATGTCTCCATACAAAATCGGCTTTGTCCGCGATTGTGCGGAATTTTGCCGATTCTATACCAGACAAGCGCCACTGCAACGCCTAAACAGACCGGCCGGCGAGCTTTTCCTCGGGCGCTGCAGCGTTTGCAAGGAGCGCGCCACACACCATCCAGGGAAAATGCCAGGGCCACACAATGTGAGTTTTAATTGCACACAAAAAAATATTGTGTGATTCTGATTGCCAGAGTTTGTCTGGTGGCGTGGGTGCCGCGGCGTTTTTTCAATGGAAGGGCGCAAGTAATGTCGGAGATTGCCATCATCGGCGCGGGATTCATCGGCCTAGCGAGCGCTGCGGCGCTCATACGCGACGGCCATCGAGTCACGCTGTTCGATCCGGCCGGCGTGGGGCAGGGCGCGTCGTTCGGCAACGCGGGGACCTTTGCGCACTATGCGTGCATCCCCGTCAACAACCCGTCTGTGTTCCGCGATTTGCCGCGCTTTCTGCTATCGAACGACAGTCCGTTCAGATTGCGCTGGGGTTATCTGCCGCATCTCGCACCATGGCTCGCGCGTTTCATGCTGAGCTCGTTGCCACGGCGCTACGAAGCGAGCGCCGGCGCACTCGCCGCGTTACTCGATTGCGCGCACGACGGTTATGCGCCTCTGCTTGCCGATGCGGAACTGGCGAGCTTCGTCCGGTCGCGCGAATGTCTCTATCTCTATTCGAATGCCGCTTCGTTCGACGCCGCGAGCGCCGCGCTCGCTCTGCGCAGGCAGTTGGGCGTCGCCTTCAACGTGCTGGGCGGCAGCGACATCCGCGCACTCGAACCGTCGCTCGCGCCGATCTTCGAGCGTGGTGTGCTGTTCAGCAACAGTTGGCATTTCTCCGATCCGCACGGTTTTTTGCAGACGCTCTATCAGCGGCTCACCGCACAAGGATTGAAGCTGGAGCGTTCGGCCGTCGATGCCGTGCAGCCTTGCGCGGAAGGCGCGACTTTGACCGTGGCGGATACTGCGCGCCGCTTCAGTCACATCGTGATCGCCACCGGCGCGCGCTCCGCCCGATTCGCCAAACAATGCGGCGATCCGGTCCCGCTCGACACGGAGCGCGGCTATCACGTCCGTTTTCCTGGCGCGCAGCAACTGGTTTCTCGACCGGTGGGCTGGGCCGAGCGCGGCTTCTACATGACGCCGATGAGCGACGGCCTGCGTGTGGCGGGCACGGTCGAACTGGCGGGGTTCAGCGATGCGCGCAACCGTTCGCTGATCGATCTGCTGACGTTTTCGTCGAAACGCGCCTTACCCGCGCTCGATACGCCGGATAGCAGTTGGCTCGGGTTCCGTCCGACGTTGCCGGACGGCGTGCCGGTACTGGGACGATCGCGCGCAAGCAGCCGGGTGATCTACGCCTTCGGGCACCAGCATCTCGGGTTGACGCTAGCCGGGGTGAGCGGACGTATCGTCGCCGATCTCATCGCGCAGCGTGCGCCGCCGCTCGATCTTGCGCCCTACGCTGCAACGCGCTTTTGACTTTTGCCGGGCCCCTGGCCGTACAGGTTTTTTCGCTTCACGATAAGCACTGCAGGACGGTTTCGAGGCGTCGCGCATCGGATCGGCCAACCTACAATCGCGCGACGTTACACCACGCAAGGAGCACATCATGAATCGTCGTTATTGGCTGTTGAGTGCCACGGTATGCGCACTCTTCACGTATATCCCGTCTTCGTGGGCGGCCGATCCGGACGTCGTCAAGATCGGTTTCGTCGGACCGTTAACCGGACCGGTTGCTCGGGTCGGCAAAGACCTGCAGTACGGTGCGCAACTCGCGCTCGACGAAGAGAACGCGAAACATCCCGTGATTGGCGGAAAGCCGGTCAAATTCGTGCTCGATGTGCAGGACGATCAGGCGGACCCGCGCGTGGCGATTCAGGTCGCGCAGAAACTGGTCGACGACGGTGTAGTCGGCGTGATCGGGCATTACAACTCGGGGTGCAGCATTCCGGCCTCGACGGTCTATCACCAGGCGAACGTTGCGATGATCACGCCGGGTTCGACCAATCCGCAACTCACGAAACAAGGCTTCAAAAACGTGTTCCGCACCATGGGGCATGACGGCATTGGCGGTGTCGTGGCGGGGCATTTCGTGGTGGAGCAGATGAAGGCGAAGCGCATCGGCATCATCGACGACCGCACGGCATTCGGGCAAGGGCTCGCGGATGCGTTCGAAAAAGGCGCAAAGGAAGCGAACGGCAATATCGTCGACCGCGAGTTCACGAACGACAAGGCGGTGGATTTTCGCGCGATCCTGACGACGCTCAAGAGCAAGAATGTCGATCTGATTTTCTTCGGCGGCCTGGACGAACAGGGTGCGATGCTGGTCAAGCAGATGCGCTCGCTGGGTATGCAGGCGCAACTGTTCGGCGCGGGCGCGCTGAAGAGCAATGCTTTCCTGCAGATCGCCGGTACGGCGGGTGACGGTACGCAGGATCTCGAACCCGGTCCGGCGCTCGATAAGCTGCCTGCCGCGCAGGAATTCGGCAAGCGCTACAAGGCACGCTTCAATCAGGATGTCGAACTGTACGCGCCGTTTGCGTACGACGCCGCGCTCGCCATGATCAAGGCGATTCACGGCGCCGACTCGCTCGATCGCGCGAAGATCGTGGATAGTCTGGCGAAAGTGAAGGTCACGGGCGTGACCGGCAATATCACCTTCGATCCGTATGGCGATCTGATCAAGCCGCCGTACACGCTGTTCCAGGTCCAGCAAGGTCAGTGGAAGAGCATCAAGACGGTAGGCGGCAGCGGCGTCTGATTGTCCGCGAGCAGCCGCTGCTGGCTTTACGTCTAGGACGGCGGGAAAAAACCGTGATACCGGGAATTGCCAGTAGCGGCAGCCTCAGCAAGATGGCCGGTTGCGCCGACCGACAGGAGCGTTTCAAGCGTTCCGGCGCGATTCGAAACGAAGGTCCACTGTGAAGCGGATTCCTGCGGCCTGGAGGAGGCTTGAATCTGGCGCAGCGCGGTCAGCAGCGCTGCGCTATCCGGCGAGTACATGACAAAGCCTTCGTTCGCGAGCGCGGCATCGTTCAGTCCCAACTCGAGGCACACCTGCATGCGCAGCGGCGCCTCGAGTTGATTCGCGCGACGCGACTGCCCGACCAGTTCGACAGTTGTCGCATCGACCAGAATGCCCTGCCTTTGCAGTGGCTCACCTTGCCACGCCTCTGACGGGCATCCCTTGTTTTCAGGCGCCAATTCGACGAACGGATTGATTTCGGCGGGATAGATCCGGCACACCAGTGGCCTTTGTTCATAGATGCCGCAGCGCATGTCGGCGTGCAGGTTGGGACATGCGCCACCGAATGCCGCGGCAAGAACGATCGAGATGCGGACCGGCAGGCTTCCGCTCATTGCCGGTGAAGAGCGCGCCCGTTTGTACTCAGCTTGCGCATTGCCGGGCTCGGGCTCCACGGGCCAGGGTATGGCCTCGCAGATGAGTTCCATGTGCCCGCCGCGCTCCAGCCACGCGATTGCCTCGGTGATCGTCAGCGCGAGGCGCAAGTCGTGGCAGCATTTGCCGCATGAGGTACATCCGAAGTCGATGTCGTCCACCCTGATTTCCTGTTCAAAAATGTTAGCGTTGTTGTTAGTCGATACAGATCCGACGTTATGACAGGGATCCGTAAAAAAAAGGGGCGACGGCCTTCATTGTGCCGTATGCGCGTACTCGCGCAATTCGCTGGCGACAAAAGCGTGTCCGAGACCGCCGTCATCGAGCCAGGCGCGTGTTGTTTCCGCGGCAAGGGCGATCAGGCTGGCGCATTGCGTGTAGTCGTAAGGTGAAATGTTGAGCGGACACACCTGGGGCGCCACGAAGAGCTCGGCGCGGGTGGCGTAGAACGCCAGATCGTGAACGAGCTGGCGTGCGATCACGAGCGTGAGCGCGTGCGTGGCCTGAGCGATCGCGCTGGTGGGCGGTGCTTCGAGCGGGCAGGCGAAAACCGCGGGCAGAACGATAATCCGGGTCGCGCCAAGCGTGACGGCCACCGATATCGGCGTGGTATCGGCGACGCCGCCATCGACCAGCTCCCTGCCGTCGATCCGTACGGACGGAAACACCCCGGGAATCGCAGCGCTAGCCAACACGGCATCGACCACCGAACCGGACGACAGGACGACCTCGCTACCCAGAAGCAGATCGGTCGCGACAATGTGCAGGGGCAACGCCGCTTGCTCCACGCGCTCATATGAAAGGTTCTTTTCGAGCAGCATACGCAGCCCCGTTGCCTCCACGAGATGCGTACGGCGCCCTAGCACCATGTCGAGCAGCCCGAGCATAGAGAACGGCATGATGTCCTGCCGGCGTACCCGGCACCACAACGCCTCGAGCATGGCTACGCCGTCACGAGTCGGATTTCCCGCGAAATAGGCGGCATTGATCGCCCCCGCGGAGGCGCCGACGACGAAATCAGGACGCTCGCCCCGATTGACCAGTTCCCGCAGCATGCCGACCTCGATCGCACCCAGGCTGCCGCCGGCGGAAAACACGAAAGCGGTGAGCGGGGCGCGTGGCAGGTCGGCCGGCAGATTGGATAGCGTGGATTCAATCGATAACATGTCGGCCTCCCTTTCATACTGTACGCCTTACCGGCGCGGCAGGCGCGGCATGCCTGTATGGTTCGGGTGCGCCCGTCGCTACCGCTTTTACCTCCGATCATCCGGCCAGCTCCCAACTGGAACGATGAGATCGACGCATCTGCTGGATCATGCCGAACGCGGCCGGCGCTCCAGCCAGTTCCGCAACAGACCTGCCAGAAGCGCGCTGACGATCACGGCAAGGTAAAGCGAGACGAGGCTGTGGCGCCACGTATCGAGTGAAAGCTGGTGCATCAGCAGTTTCGAATCAGGTGCGGGGAGAACCGCATGCATTGCCACGACGGCTTGCTTCATCCGCAGAAAACCCACGGCGGATAGCAATGGCAAGCCAACCAGCAGGGCCAGCATGACGGGTTTCGCGCGTTGCATCGACGGATAGTGACGCAATCGAAACCACACGCCGAGGCAGCCATGAATCCAGCCTGGCGCGAGCAACGCAAGTTGCAAACCCTGCGTGCCGCTCGTGATCAGCGATATCACGATCCGCTCGTAGTTCGGCTCGAAACCATACAACGACGCCGCGAGGCGCGTTGCCACGGCATGCCGGATCAGCAGCAATGGCAGGCTGAGCCCGGCCCACAGCCGGATCCATTCAGCAGGCGGGAGCGCCCAGTGGCGACGTCCGTAAATCGTGCGCACAGCCAGCGCGAAATGGAGCAGGGCCGCGCCGTACAGCAGGATCGTGCCGGGCACGCTATGCCAGATCCACAGCGCCAGCGTGAGTCCACGCCCGGCAAGATCGAGCGACCAGATGCCGAGCGCGTGATTGACCAGGTGCAAAAATAGATAAATAAGCAGCACCACACCCGATCCGAGTTGCAGGCGGCGCAGAACGTGTTGCAATTCCGGTCGCACGTTATTCCCCTTTCAATTTGTATGCTTTGGAAAGCGGCCCGGCGGCCCGCAGTCGAGCCGTGTCGAGCATGCCGCGCGCCGGCCGCCTCACGCGCTTCGCACTCTTCACGCGCCTCATGCTCTGCGAGCGGGCGTGGCGGCGCGTTTCTGATATCCACCCTGTTGCACGGTACCCTGGCGCACCGCTTCCGCAAATCGCTGTAACGCGGATAGCGAGCCACACACGCTCTGGTATTCCTCGCGGCCAATCCTGCCGTCGAGGATGACCGCCATGCCAGAGGCACGAGCCATGTCGATGATGTCCATGTTGACTACTCCTTTCAGGTTCTCTCACCCTGCATGACCGTTGCAGCGGCGCGGCTATTCCCGTCTGTTCAGGCACCGGACATACAGGTCCACGCGACTGGACTCGCTCACTCGCACGCTAATTTTTCTGTTCCGGGAATAAAACCGGCGGCACCGCAGTCTTCCTGATGAACCGAGTCGTGAGGCCCGCCGGATAATCCCGCGGTTTGCCCGCGAATCCTTATCGTGAGGTCAACATGTCGTCAAACCATTCATCCGATCCTGAATTTGGCCCCGCATTCAGCCCCTCACGCCGTGGCGCACTGAAATGCCTCGCTTTCGGCGGCGTAGGCACGGTCTTCGTTCTTGCCGGCGGCATTCTTACGCCGGTGGAACTGGCGCTGGCGGCCGACGCGAAATCATCCGCGACGTCCATGGGGGTGCCGCTTTTCCTGCAGATCAGCGACTCGCATATCGGCTTCAATAAGGAAGCCAATCCGGACGTCGCGGGTACGCTCAAACAGACGATCGACTACGTCAATGCCATGCCGGTCAAGCCCGCGCTGACCATCCACACGGGCGACATCACGCATCTCTCCAAGCCGGCGGAGTTCGATCTGGCGGCGCAGTTGATGTCGGGTCTGAATATCACGGAACTCCACACCGTGCCGGGCGAGCACGACGTGACCGACGGCCCCGGAACCGAATACTTCAGCCGCTTCGGCAAGGCCTCGGACAACAAAGGCTATTACAGCTTCGACCATAACGGCGTGCACTTCGTCGCGCTCGTCAACGTGATGCATTTCAAGCCCAACGGCCTGGGCGGTCTCGGCGACGATCAACTCGCGTGGCTCGAAAACGACCTGAAAGGCCGCTCTTCCAGCACGCCGATCGTCGTCTTTGCCCACATGCCGATGTGGACCATCTACGAGCCGTGGGGGTGGGGCACGGGCGATGCCGGGCAGGCCATGAGTTATTTGAAGCGCTTCGGCTCGGTCACCGTGCTGAACGGCCATATTCACCAGATCGTGTCGAAGGTCGAAGGCAATATCACGTTCCACACCGCGCGCTCGACAGCCTATCCGCAGCCGACTGCCGGCAATGGTCCTGGCCCGGGCCCGCTTACGGTCGCGAGCGATCAGCTTCCGAAGATGCTCGGCGTGACCAGCATAAAAATCGCGCGTCATCCGCTCAAGGCGACGCTTTCCGATACGACACTCGCTTGATTTCAGAAATTATTTCTCGCAGGAGATCAGTTATGCAAACTAATACTATTCGCCGCGTGTTCTTCCTGCTGTTCGGGAGTGCGGCGCTCATCGCGGCTTCTGCGGGACTTTCCGTTGCGCGGGCGCAGACGCAGACACCGAACGCCGTGGTCATCAAGAACTTCATGTTCACGCCGATGGCGCTTACCGTTAAAGCCGGCTCCACGGTGACCTGGAAAAATCTCGACGGCGAGCCGCATACGGTGGTGAACGACGCGGGCATGTTCCGTTCGGCCGCGCTCGATCAGAACGATACGTTCCAGTTCAAGTTCGACAAACCGGGCGTGTACAAGGTGTTTTGCGGCATCCACCCGAATATGAAAGAAACCATCACCGTGCAATAGGCGCCGGCTTCAGTGTGGGGCGCTATGCGCCCCACTGGGCATGCGTACTGTTTAAGCGATGGCCCCAAATCAGCGTTTCATATTGGCGTGTTTATTGCATGGCAGAGAGCCGCAACGCGGCGATCGAATCGCCGGCCTCCCGCCCGGCGCAGGAGCGGGCTGAAACGGCTCGCTGCACTACCCGTGGATATAAGCGGCGTTGAATCTTTTACCTGTTTTATCGACGCACGGCGGACTCGCAAAACCGGCGTTTAAAGCGCAGCATCAGCATATTGCCGCTACCGGGCGTAGCGGGGCAAATTCTTCCAACAACTCCAGATCGACGACCGCCAAATCGTGCGAACACAGTCTGCCGACATGTCAGACGTAAGGATTCCGGAGAGTATTGCCATGTTCAACGATACTGATTTGCCAAAATCTTCTGAAGAGAATCTGGATACCGGCTTCGACGCGGAGGCCGAGCCGTCGGCTGCAGCACCGCCTGTGCGATTCGGACGTCTGGCTCTATGCGTTGCGACAGCAAGCGCGCTGGCTTTTGGCGTGGTGGGCACCGTGGCGTACGGCATCTGGTTCAACCACGATCAGCAGGCGTATGCCGACGCCATGGCGGGCGCGCGGCAGGCGCTCGGGACCGCTGCGTCAGCGGCGGTAAGCCCGGCGTCGGCGAAATCGATAACGCCGCCAGGGGCGGCAATTTTCGCGGCAGCGCCGCAATCAGCGCCGACGGCGGCAGCGGGGCGGACAGCGTCCGGCATGCAAGCCCCGGTCGCTACGCCGCCGGTGACAACGGGAACGCAAGCTGTGCCAGGCGGGCCGGTCAACGCACAAATGCAGGCAGCGGCGGCGGCATCGGACAGAGATGACGGAGAAGAAGGAAGTAAGCAGGCCTCGTGGTCCGGTCCGGTTACGCGACTCCCGGCGCCTGCGGCCAGTCAAACCAGCATAGCCGGCGCGACACCCGCCGCCGCACCCGCGCCTTCTGTCGCTTCGGTTCAGCGCGCGCCGCGCCCGTCCCAGCAGGTGGCGTCCGGCCGCTCCGGCAAAGACGCGCGTCTCGCCCAGCAGGATCGCCGGTCTTCTTCGACGGCGAATTCCCGACACAAGGACAGTCTGTTCGCCCGGGTGAGTTCGTTCTTTCGTCGCGTAAGCTATCGCCAGCATGGCACCGGAAGCCAGCAAACCACCTATTCGCATCCCTGAGCGGCTTCGCATCCAGCGCGCCGCTCGGGGGCGTGCCTTCGCAATCCGCTTCAGGCAGGGTCCGGCCGCGATCGCCGCTGCCGCGCTGGTTTGTCTGCTGATTGGCCTTTTGTATCTCGTGCTGCAGATCAGGACGATTTTGTCCGATCAATTGAAGCAGGAATATGCGGGACTGGTTCTCGAAGCGGTCGAGCGGGCGGAAAGCGCCCGGAGTGTGGCCGGCATCTGGCAGCAACTGCCCAACGCCACGCCGGCCAGAGCCGCCGGGTATCAGCAGGCTCGAACCGAGCTCACGCATCGCCTCACATCGCTCGCGGCGCTGGTGAATGCGAGTCCGTCGGCGCCGCCGCCGATATCCCCATCTTCGCTCGCACCCGACGCCGATATGCGTGGCACGGATGCCTTGCTCAATGCCATGTCGACGTACTGGCGAGCGCAACGCGACACTGACAGTGCCGACGTGCGCGTGCGGATTGCTTATGTCGCGCGCACGCTCATCGCATCGGCGGCGCTGCTGTTCTGCATGCTGATCACCGCGCTGGGAATGTATGCCAAACGGAATCGTCAACTGGCGGGCCAGTCGCACGAATTCGAGTACGCGGCGCTGCACGACGCGATGACCGGCTTGCCGAATCGGCGCAAGTTGTTTGCCGCGCTCGAAGAGGCGGCGGCGAAATCGTCCGCAGTCGCCGAGTCTTGCAAAATTGCCGTGCTGTATATCGATCTGGACGGGTTCAAACAGGTCAACGACTCGCTCGGCCACCGCGTCGGCGATGAATTTCTGATCGCGGTTTCGAAACGCTTTCGTGAGTCGGTGCGTAAAGTCGATGTCGTCGCCAGGATTGGCGGCGACGAATTCGCTGTTCTGATTCGAGAATTTTCGACGAATGCCGAGCTCGGCGAAATCGCCCGGCGGCTTATTGCCTGCGTGGTTCAAACGGACCGGGCGATGGGGGTCGGACGGGTTCGCGCCAGCATCGGCATTGCCAGTTTTCCGGAGCACGTCGAGGATTACCATCGCCTCGTGGCCGCAGCCGACGAAGCGATGTACCGGGTCAAGCGCAGCGGCAAGAACAGTTATGCGTTCGCCGACCATGCGAACTAACTCGCATTTTTACGAGGTTTGCGTTTCTTGCGTTGCCGGCGCCTCTGGTTTTACCTTCGCCTTGCGGCGCGAAGCGTCATTGATGACCTGATGGCGCCGGTGGTCGGTCATGTTTTTCCATTCGCGAATCTCGTCCCGGGTTCGCAGGCATCCAATGCAGAAGCCCGTTTTGCCGTCGATTTTGCAGATGTCGATGCAGGGTGATTCAATTGCCATGTTCAGGCCATCAGTTCCGTTGGGTTGACTTCGGCGGTGACGTGCGACAGGTCGAATGAACCGCGCGTCAGTTCGCGCCGGCGTCTGACCTCTGGCCGCACACGCACGCGCCGACTTATTTCATGTTAAAAAATCGAAGCTTGCCGATATGGGATGACATGCATCGGCACGGTCGAGGTCGTTCCGAATCTATCCCAAACGGAAGGGTTAATGTCCAGATACTCATTAATGCATGCCATGGAGCGCGTAAACCGGCCCGAGTGGATCGTTGGTGTGCTGACGGCAACATTGGTGGCCTGCGCGCCGTTGCCGCCACCGGTTGCCAATCAAGCCGCGGATCAAACCTCGCATCAGGATTCGCCGTATCAAGCTCCTGCATCGGCCGCGTCACGCCCAGCCGACGGACCGCTGCCCGTTCCTCCGAACCTCATTGCGTTGACACAACCAGCAGGGCAAAAGCGCTTGATGGCCACCACTCACAAGCAGTCGTACTGGCCGCTCTCGCAGTACTTCGAAACGCAGCGCAACGAGGCCTACTGTTCGGTCGCGACCTCGGTGATGGCGCTCAATGCGTTAGGCATCCAGCGCCCCGAGTCGACGCAGTATCCGGATTTCCCATACTTCTCGCAACAGGATTTCTTCCGCGGCGTCGATCCACAGGTGGCCAACGCCGCACAGGTATCGAAGGAGGGCATGACGCTCGACCAGCTCAGCGCGGCCCTAAGCGCGTTTCCGATCGACGTGAGGAAATTCCACGCCGCCGATCTGACGCTCGCCCAGTTTCGCGATCTGATTCGCGACACGACGGGTCACAGCGGCCGTTTTGCGTTATTGAACTTCAGGCGGGTAGATATAGGCGAAGCAGGGGGCGGCCACTGGTCGCCACTTGCCGCATACGACGCCGCAAGCGATAGCGCGTTGCTTCTCGACGTCGCGCGCTACAAGTATCCAGCGGTATGGGTGCCGGTCACGCAGCTTTATGCAGGCGCCCTGGCGGCCGATAGCGTGAGCGGACTTTCACGCGGCATTGTGATCGTCGGCACGCGAGCGAACTGACTGGTTGGCGGTTTTCAGGCGGCTTGCACGACCGGTCGGCATCGCCGGGAATCTCTTCAACCCCAGGCAGCGTTCTGCAAAACGATCCGATAGCCGTCGGGATCCTCGAAAGTTTTCCCCAGGCGATCCCAATACGGATTTTCCGATTCGCAGGGTAGGACGCCAAGTGCCTCGATCCGCTCGACCGCGGCAAGCCACTCATGATGTTCGGGCAGATAAAGCACCAGAAGATGCTCGGTGGTCGGTGCGCGCTCCACCGTGACGCCGTGCTGGTGTGTGAACTCGATGTGCCAGGGGCATCCGTGCCGCCCAAGCACGATACCATCGAAACCCTCGTGATTTTCGAAGCGGGCGAGAACCTCGAAGCCTAATCCCCGGGTATAGAAATCGGCGAGTTTGCGCAGGTCGTTGGTTGGACGAGCGACTCGGAGAACGGGCGACTGCATCGGCAACTCCACAGATGATAGGCGTGCCGCAGAGCATAGCGTGAAAGCAGCAAAAAGGGCTGGCGCTCAAGGCGGTCAGCCCCTTCAACCGCGATACAGGACGATACGAAGAAAGCCTTAATGCACCGGCGCGTGCGTCTGCTCGACCGGCCGCGGTTGCGTCACAGCGCTTACCGCAACAAAAACAATGATGTTCACGGCCAACGCAAGGAAGCCGATATTGACGTCCTTCAGCGCGTCAGGCAAAAACGGCATCAACTGCGCAACACTCAGATGCATGGTGGTCGTCAACGTCACCACCGCGACGCCCGCCAGAATCCCGCAAAACGCGCCGTACTTGGTCGCCCGGTTACGCCGCAGCAAACTGCAGATCACCGCCGGAAACAGCTGGGTCACGAAGCTATAGCCCATCAGCAGCAACGCCACGATCGTCTCGCCGCCGTGCAGCGTAAAACCCACGGCTACCAGTGCCACCACGGGCACAAGGAAGCGTGCGAGCTTGGTCACGGTTGCATCCGGCGCATTGCGGTTCACCATGCCGCGATACACGTCGTTGGCGAGCAATGTGGATGCCGACGTCAAGATCATCGATCCCGGCACCAGCGCCGTCAGGATCCCCGCCGCGCCGATCACGCCGACGAACCATGGGTCGAAAGTCTGCGACGAGAGGCGGAACAGCGACAGGTCGATGTCGGCACCTTTCAGGCCCGGCACCTTCAGCGTCGCGGCAAATCCCACGAAGAACACGAACAGCAGAATGAGCTGATACAGCGGCAGCACGATCGCGTTGCGCCGGAAAATACGCTCGTCCTTCGCGGTGTAAATCGAACCGAAGGTATGCGGCCACATGAAGAAGCCCAGCGCAGTCAGGAGCACGGTCGACTGGAACCAGGTCACGCTCGAACCCTTGGCCGGGAAGGTCAGGAAACCCGGACGCGCGGCATCGATTGCATGGAACATCGCGCCGAGGCCGCCGTAGTAGTGCAAGGGCAAATAGATGCCGAGGAACAGCACGATTGCCAGAATCAGCAGATCTTTCACGACCGAATTCCACGCCGAGCCGCGCACGCCGGAGACGATCACGTAAGCCGTCACCACCGCGGCGCCGATCCAGATGGCGGCTGTCGAAGAAATCGCGCCATACGAGGCCGTTGCCACGATGATGCCGAGCCCCTTGAGTTGCAGCACGAGATAGGGAATCAGCGCGGCCACGCCGACCAGCGCGACGAGTGTGCCGAGCGCCGGGCTTTCGTACTTGCGCGCAAAGAAGTGCGGCTGCGAGACGAGGTGGTGATTTTTCGCGTAACGCCAGATGGGCGGCAGCATCCAGTACGAGAGGATGTACGCAAGCGTGCCGTAGGCAAGAATGTAGTAGACCGGCGCGCCTTTGCCATAAGCAAAGCCGCTGCCGCCGAGGAAGGTGAAGGTCGTGTAGATCTCGCCTGCCATGAGCAGGAACACGAATGCGGTGCCGAAGCTGCGGCCCCCCACCGTCCATTGTTCGAGACTCATGTCGTGGCCGCGCCGCGCGCGCACGCCCAGGTAGAGCGCAAACAGCGTAATGGCCGCAATGATGACGAGTGCGCTCATGATCGGACCTCCTCGCCTTCCGCGGCAAGCTGCCGGTTGCTCGAGTCCAGACGGTAAACGATCGCCATGATGATCGAACTCAGCACCACCCACATGACGATCCAGGCCAGCACGAACGGCATGCCGAGCACCAGCGGCTCGACACTATTCACAAACGGGACGCCCAGCAGAATGCCGACGAACGGCAGCGCAGCGAGTACACGAAGCAACATGGGAGCAACTCCTCGAACCGGTAAGTACGTCTCGTTGAAAGTGCAGCTTCGGGGAGGACTGTATGCCTGATGCTTTGACTACGTAAAGTAAGTCAAAAAAGTGTAGGCTTTTAGAAAGTTGTGGACGCATCTTTCGACGCTCGTCTGCTGCGGTGCAGCGCCGCGCACCGCGTGCATGGCCACCCTTTTTTACCGATTTGCGTGCCGCGCCGCGATATCATCTGACCCACGCAACGCGAGCATCGCTCTGGAACGCCCGAAGGCGTCCGGCACTTCAACCTGGCGCGGCGCAACGGTGGGCAGTCAGCCGAATAATCAGCCCGCCCGCGCCGCTGCCCGAAACGGATCGCATATGGTCGAAAGCCTGATCTCGGATATCCTCTTCGGCTTTACCGGGCTGATCAGCATCATCAACCCAATCGGCATGGCGTTCGTCTTTCTCGACCGGACGGCATCGCTCACCACGGAAGACCGCACCGCGCTCGCCAAGAAAATCGCCTTCAACGTCATGTGCGTGATGCTCGTCGCTTTCTTTGTCGGCACCCCGATTCTTCATTTCTTCGGCATCTCCATGGAGGCCTTGCGCATCGGCGGCGGGCTCGCGGTTGCCGTTGGCGGCTGGCAAATGCTCAATGCACCCGACACGCAACCGGCCGAGCAGCCGTCCGTCAAACGGGTGGATTCGGATAACGCCATGTCGAAGGCGTTCTTCCCGCTCACGATTCCGCTGACCACCGGGCCGGGTTCGATCGCCACCGCGATCGCCCTGACCGCGAACCGCACGCATAAGCTCTCGGCGTTCGTGCTGTCGAGCATCGCCTCGGTGGTGATCTCGCTTCTGGTGGCGGCCACCGTGTATCTGATCTACAGCCGGGCGGTGGTATTCGCCAGGTATCTCGGCGTGGACGGCACCAAGGTCGCGATGCGCGTTTCCTCGTTTCTGCTGCTGTGCATCGGCGTGCAAATTATCCTGACCGGGTTTTCAGAGTTCCTGATACCGATCGCACAGATGCAACCCGTGGTCAAATAGCGAACGGCGGCACGCGGGCCTATTCGAGGCCGGGCGAGGTTCGTCAGACATGTTGTCGCGACAGGAGAAAAACTCATGTGCCGCTGGCTCGCCTATACCGGTAACCCGCTTCAACTCGAAACGGTGCTGTTCAACGCCAAACACTCCCTGATCGACCAGAGCCTGCATTCCACGCTTGGCCAGACCACCACGAACGGCGACGGATTCGGCATCGGCTGGTACGGCCACCCGACCGACATTCCGTTTCGCTATCGCTGCATCCAGCCGGCCTGGAGCGACCGCAATCTACGCGAGGCCGCGCGGGCCATCCGCGCGCCGCTGTTCGTCGCGCACATCCGCGCGGCCACCGGCACGCCGTCACAGGAAACCAACTGTCATCCGTTCCGCTATGGCCGCTGGCTCTTCATGCACAACGGGCTGGTGCGCAACTTTTCGGCGGTACGCCGCGATCTGATGCTGGCGATCGATCCAGAGTTGTTTCCGTCGATTGAAGGTTCGACGGATTCCGAGGTGCTTTTTTTCCTGGCGCTGACCTTCGGTCTCGAACTGGCGCCCGTTACCGCGATCGAGCGAATGGTGGGTTTTGTGGAAGACGTCGGGCGCAAACACGATATCGAAGAGCCGCTGAACATGACGGTCTGCGCAACCGACGGCGAGCAGATCGTCGCGGTTCGCTATTCGAGCGAAGGGCAATCGCGCTCGCTGTTCCACAGCACCTCGTTCCGGCATCTGCACGAGCTGTATCCGGACGACCCGCGCATCACGGCCGTTGGCGAGGACGCGTTTCTGGTGTTGTCGGAGCCGCTCGCGGATTTGCCGGGCTGGTGGGAGGAAATTCCGGAGAGCACGGTCGTGGTCGCGCGGGGCGGCGGGATCGAACAGTATTCGTTCCAGCCCAAATTGGTGTAGCGCGCCATGAGCCCTCAGATAGAAGCCTTTTACGATCCGGTGACCGGCACGTTCACCTATGTGGTGTATGCGTCCGAAGGTTCGGCGTGCGCCGTGATCGATCCGGTGCTCGACTACGACTCAAAATCCGGCCACACGTCGACTCGTTCGGTCGAACGTGTGGTCGCTTTCGTCAGACAACATGAGCTGCGCGTCGAATGGTTGCTGGAGACGCATGCTCATGCCGATCACGTATCGGCGGCGCCTTATCTGCAAGCGGCGTTGGGCGGCAAGATTGCGATTGGCGAAAGTATCTGCATCGTCCAGGCCGCGTTCAAGCGCATTTTCAATCTCGGCGACGACATGCATACCGACGGCCGCCAGTTCGATCATCTGTTCGCGTCCGGCGAGCGTTTCAGCATCGGCGAACTGAGCGGCGAGGCGCTGCACGTGCCCGGTCATACACCGGCGGATATGGCGTATCAGATTGGCGACACCGTGTTTATCGGCGATACGCTCTTCATGCCGGACGTCGGTTCGGCGCGCTGCGATTTTCCGGGCGGCGATGCCAACACCTTATATGCCTCGGTTCACAAACTGCTCACGTTGCCGCCGGAAACACGGCTGTGCGTGTGTCACGACTACCCGCCGCCGTCACGCGGACCGAACTGGCAGACCACCGTGGCTGAACAGCGCCACAGCAATATTCATCTGAATGACGGGGTGACGCAGGAAGCTTTCGTTGCGATGCGCACCGCGCGTGACCGCACGCTCGGCATGCCGACGCTCATACTGCCGGCGATCCAGCTCAATATCCGCGCGGGCATGCCGCCTGAACCGGAAGCAAACGGTGTGCGCTATCTGAAGATTCCGTTGAATGCATTTTGATGCGCTAGCGCGTCAGCAGCATCGAGCTCAACACCGAGAACACCGTCGAGGGCAATTCGGCCAGGCGGCTCACCACCACGTTGTGCGGATAGAAGTCTTCGACTGCGTCGGTCAGCACGCCGATTCCCACCAGTTCGATGCCGCGTTTCTGGATCGCCGCGACGCGTTCGCGCAGATCGTGGCGCAACACGTGAGGATCGCCGTCGCCGGTTGACGGATAGCCGTCTGAGAACACGATCAGGATGCGCCGTTCGGCCTGATGATCGGCGAGGCGTGTCGCCGCCCAGGCCAGCGCTTCGCCGTCCGGATTCTCGTGTCCGCAATCGATCTTCGCGATACCGCTCAGATCCGTGGCGCCAAAGCGTTTGTAGACCTTCAGATCGAGCCGTTCGACAAAGCGGTTGTAGCGCCGCAAATCCGCGCCGCCCGCCAGTTGCCGTTCATACAGTTGCTTCATCGGTGCGGATTCGAGCGAGCAATAGCCGAGCACTTCGCAGTCGAACGATAACTGGGTCAGCGCATCGCACAACGCCGTCGCGCATAGACGCGCGAGTTCGATCTTGCGCCCGGCCATCGAACCGCTGCGATCGATCAGCAAGGTCACGGCGACGTCGCGTCCTTTGGCCGCCCGTTGCGTGCGAAACGGCGTGCGGTAGCCGGGCGAGGTGGCGAGTTTCGCCAGCGCGGTGCGGTCGATCTCTCCGCGCTCCTGTTCGCGGCGCCACCGGATGCGTTCGTCGGCGCTCAACGCGCGTTCGAGCTTTTCCTTGAGCGGTGCGGTATCTGCCCGTGCCTGCGCGCGCAGCTCGCGCCAGGTCGCGCTGTCGCCTTGACCCGTGACGTCGGTGATTTCGTCGAATTCGGTCGCGAGCGGAATCGATAGCCGCGCGCGGTTGGCCTCCGACACCGCGCCTGCTTCGCCCTCGGAACGTGCCGACGGCTGCTGCGCATCCGCCAGCGATTGCCCCATGCCCACGGCATTGTCCGCCTGCGCGCCGCCACTTTTGTCGGACGGCGGCGAGGTGGCATTGTCCTGGTCGGGCAGGGTTGTATCGTCATCGTCGAGCGGCGCCGATGACGAAGCGGCGCGTTCGGTATCGATGTCTTCAACCGGATCGGCGGTGAACACCATGCTGTTGACGTCGCCCGCCGACAAAGCGCGCACGCGTGCCACCAATGCCTGCGCTACCGCGATGCTTTGCGTGGTCGAGCGGCTTCTGCGCGCCTCGTCAAGCAGATCCTGCGAGGCATGCAGGGCGGCCAGCAGTGAATGAATCGCTTCGGTGCGTGTCGGCGGTTCGTCCCACAGCGCGCGCTCCACCAGCCAGACCAGCCGGTCGCGCCAATGCAGCTTCGCCCACCGCTGTCGAGCCTGTTCGGCGGCATGCGCGCGCAGCTTGCCGACAAACCAGCGCGCGCCCGGATACTCGTCGAGCAGTTGCGCACAGACGCGGCGGTCTTCGATAACCTGCGCGAGATTCGTCGCAACGCCGGCAGGCAGCGCGCTCATCTGCGCGAGCGATGAATGCTTGGCGCGCGCCACCAGCAGATCCAGATAGCCGATCAGTACGTCACGTTCGACACCGCCGCTCGACTCATAGTCGGGAATGACGATGCGGCCCGGCTCGACACGCGGACCATCCGGACTGAACGCGACTGTCACGCCGTATTGCCCGGTCAGCACGCGCGCCACTTTGCCGAGCGTCGATTCGAACGCGAAGCCTTGCGTGTCGCGCGTTGCGTGCATGGTGCCCATGGTGCGGGTTGTGCTCGATGTACTCGATGTATTCACGGGCCGCGTCAGGCGGCCGGTGCGATGTGATGGCGCACGATGCCGCGAATCAGCGCGGCATCTTCGGGACTGACCTTGGCGTAAATCGCCGGACCGGCGGCGCGTTCAGGGTCGCCGGTGCGCAGCATCAGTTCGGCCCAGTCGAGCAGGCGCCGCGTGGAGAATGCGCTCGACAGGTCCTCGCGGGCGAACGCCGCGCGGCAGTCGGCGGCAATCGCGGCGAGCGTGGTCGCGAGCGCACGCGTCATATGCGGGGCGAGCGTGCGCATCAGTACGTCGGCTTCTTCGGCCGGCGTCAGATAGTCCAGCATGTAGACGCGCCAGCGATCGAGAAACGCTTCGTTCATCAGATTCGCGCCCTGATACAGATGGCGGAACTGGCTCATCGCACCAACGGCGTTGGCCGTGGCGAACAACCGGAACGCCGGATGCGGCGCGACGATCTCATTGCCTTTCTCTTTTAGCACGAGGCGGCCGTGCGGTTCGAGCACGGCGGTGAGGGCGGCGAGAATAGACGGTTCGGCGAAATCGATTTCATCGACAATCAGCCACAAGCCTTCGCGCATCGCCGTGGGCAGCACGCCATCCACCCAGATCGTTTCGCCGCCCTTGACCGTCCAGAAGCCGACAAAATCGCCGACGGTGGTTTGCCCATTCATGTTCGAGCGCAATACGCCGTGATGCGAGCGCGCGGCGACCTGTTCGATCAGGCTGGTCTTGCCGGCGCCCGTGTGCCCGATCAGCATCACGCGCCGGTTCTCCACGATATCTTCGACAATGTCGTTAAAGCGCTCGGAAAACAGATAGGCCGGATTGACGCGCGGCACGAGCGGATTGGCCACGCCGCACGGCACGTCGACATGGCCGATGCGTACTGTTTCGCCCGTGCCTTCCACCGGCAGGTGGCGCGCCGCCGAGACCCGTGCCGCGACGCGCTGCAACTCCGGCATGAAGGCCACCCGTTCTGCCGCGCCCGCTTCGTCGGCGGCACCGGGTGTATCGATCGCAAAACCTTCGCGGCGCCACTTCTTCAGTTTCGCGCGCAGGTTTTCGGCGTCGACCACCAGATCGATATCGACCGACCCGGCGCCGTTGCCTTCATCGATGCCATGCTCGAGCCGGTAGTTCTCCGGCCGGTCCGCCACGCTGACACGCCACCATTCCGCGCCGGTTTCAGTCACGCGTTGGTAAAGGCCGAGGTTTTCGTCTTCCGTGAGTTCAGGCGCGTTCATGGCAAGTGGCAAATAATGAATGGTCAATTAACAAATAATGCGTTTCGATTTGGCGGCGGCCGAATGAGCGACTATCTTATCGTGAGTACCTTTCGATCTGCCCGACTGGGATTTCTTTTGGGGTGTGCCGATTGGGGTGTGCCGATTCGATTGCGGATTTCCAATGTCGAGCGCGCTGACAGCAAAAGTTTATTGCGTCAAACGGATAGGCTATGAAGCGTCGTTCCCCTATAGTGCGTGCGCGAAGCATGTAGTTTTACAACATCCTATTGGCAATGCGACTACATACAAAATTAATGACTGCTCTCGCGGTCGCAAGTCCGCTGGCATATGGTCAAACCAGCGTGGAGCTATATGGCCGTCTCGACGGCGGCGTGGAATATCTGAATCACATCAGCAATGGCGCGGGCGGCAGTTCGAGCCGCTGGAGTGCTGAAGGCGGCGATTGGGGCACCAGTATGCTGGGTCTCAAAGGCAATGAAGATCTGGGTGGCGGACTGAATGCGATCTTCAACCTGGAAACCGGTCTGCAGATCATGAACGGCACGACCAGCGGCGGACGGTTGTGGTCGCGGCGTGCATTCGTCGGCTTGAAGAGCGACCAGTGGGGCACGTTGCAAGCCGGGCGCAATCTGTTCATCGACAGCGACGGTGTGTGGGAATTCGACCCGTTCGTGCAACAGGCATTTTCGTCGGCGTCGCTCGTGCGCGGGCGCAACTGGCAGCAGACCAGCAACAACGTCGAATATCACAGCCCGGTGTTGTGGGGCTTCGACGTGCAGGGGCAATACTCGTTCGGCAATCAGCCAGGCGCGTTCAACAGCGGCGCGACAGGTGAGTTCGGCCGCTCCGACGGCATCATGCTGACGTATCACTCGCCGCTTTTCGACGTGCGCGGCATCTACGACGAACTGCGCGACAGCAACGGCCGCTTCAGCAATATCTTCCAGGCCTCGCGTGAATATTTCGTCGGCGCCAACGTGCATTTCGATGCGGTGAAGATTCAGGGTGCCTATACGCATTACTCGGCGCCGGATTCGCCGGCGGGTGTCGCCGACAGCGCCGATCACTATTGGCTCGGCGCCACCTACAACATCCAGCCGCGTTGGGCCGTGACAGGGGGCGGATACTACATCCGGGTCGGCGACGGCGCCGGCGATGCCTCGCATGATCCGTCCGGGCATGCCATGATGTATGCGCTCGGCACGACCTATAACCTGTCGAAGCGCACCTTCCTGTACGGCACCGTGGCGTATGTAAGCAACAGCAGCAACGCGAATTTCTCGCTTGAAGCGTCGCCACGCGATGCCGCCAATAACACGAGTCCGCTCGCCGGCGAATCGCAAACCGGCGCGTATGTCGGGATGATGCATCAGTTCTAACGCAGCTTTAGCGCTGCCTTCAGTACGTTCGGCACGATCCTGGGCAAGACGGCAGGCAGCACGGAAGCATCGCAACGCGCAACACGGCTGGCGTCGTCCCTGGCTCCGCAGTACCCGCAGTACCCGCAGTACGCGCAGTACCCGCGATACCCTCGATACGTATAAAACGCCTCACAAGGGAAAAACAACAATTGACTCCACAAGACTCTCACGACGAGTCCCTCAAGGGGACTTCGTCCGGCACATACGCCGCGATCGATGAGCCGTCCACCATGACGCGCCGCCGCTGGCTGCAAGGCGCGCTCGCGTTGACGGCCGCCGGTCTGACCGGCTCGCTCGCGCTCAAGGCATTGGCCGACGACGCGGCCGCCGCGCCGATCGACGCCTTCATGACGCTGTCGCAATCGTTGACCGCGAAGTCCGGTCTCGATCGCGATGTCGGCACGCGCCTTCTGGCCGCGCTGCAGAAGTCCACGCCCGACCTCGCGCAGCAGTTGCCGAAGCTGGCCGGCGCGCTCGCAGGCGGTTCCGCCGATGCCGCGCAACAGGCGCTCGCGCTGAAGATCATGGAAGCCTGGTATCTCGGCACGGTGGACAACCAGGTGATCACGTATGAACAGGCGCTGATGTACGGCGTCGTGTCCGACACGCTGATCATCCGTTCGTACTGCCCCAACAAACCCGGTTTCTGGGCCGCCAAACCCGTCGAAAGGCAAGCTTAAGCAATGGCCGAAACACTACAAGCCGATATCGTCGTCGTCGGGTCGGGCGTCGCGGGCGCGATCGTCGCGCATCAAATGGCCCTCGCGGGCAAGTCCGTGATCCTGCTCGAAGCGGGGCCGCGCATGCCGCGCTGGGAGATCGTCGAACGTTTTCGCAATCAGTTCGACAAGTCCGATAACTCGGCGCCGTATCCGTCGAGCGCATGGGCGCCGCATCCGGAATACGGGCCGCCGAACAACTATCTGATCCTGAAGGGCGAGCACAAATTCAACTCGCAGTACATCCGCGCGGTGGGCGGGACGACGTGGCACTGGGCCGCGTCCGCATGGCGCTTCCTGCCGAACGACTTCCGCATGAAGACCACCTATGGCGTGGGCCGCGACTGGCCGATGGCGTATGAAGAGCTGGAGCCGTATTACCAGCGCGCCGAAGAAGAACTCGGTGTATGGGGCCCGACAGACGAAGAACTCGGTTCGCCGCGCAGCCAGCCGTACCCGATGGCGCCGCTGCCGCTGTCGTATAACGAGCAGACCATCAAGGGCAAGCTCAACGCGTTCGACGCGCGCTATCACGTCGTGACCGAACCGGTCGCGCGGAACAGCCGTCCGTACGACGGCCGCCCGACCTGCTGCGGCAACAACAACTGCATGCCGATCTGCCCGATTGGCGCGATGTACAACGGCATCGTTCACGTTGAAAAAGCCGAGCAGGCCGGCGCGAAGCTGATCGACAACGCGGTCGTCTACAAGCTCGAAGTCGGTGCGAACAAGCGCATCGCCGCGGCTTTATATAAAGATCCGCAGGGCAATGAGCATCGCGTGGAAGGCAAGTATTTCGTGCTCGCCGCGAACGGGATCGAAACGCCGAAGATCATGCTGATGTCCACCAGCCACGATTTCCCGAATGGCGTGGGCAATAGCTCCGACATGGTGGGGCGGAACCTGATGGACCACCCGGGCACGGGCATCACGTTCTACGCGGACGAAAAACTCTGGCCGGGCCGCGGTCCGCAGGAAATGACCTCGCTGATCGGCTTTCGCGACGGCGCGTTCCGTGCAAATGAAGCGGGCAAGAAGATTCACTTGTCGAACCTCTCGCGCATCGATCAGGAAACGGCGAAAATTTTCAAGCAGGGCAAGCTGATCAAACCAGCCGACCTGGACGCGCAGATTCGCGACCGTTCAGCGCGCTTTGTCGAATTCGACTGCTTCCACGAGATCCTGCCGCAGCCGCAAAACCGTATCGTGCCGAGCAAGACGGAAGTCGACGCGATCGGCATTCCGCGCCCGGAGATCACCTATGCGATCGACGATTACGTGAAACGCAGTGCGGTCCATACGAAAGAGATCTACACGAACGCAGCGAAAGTGCTGGGCGGCACGGAGATCGAGTATCAGGACGAGTTTGCGCCGAACAACCACATCACGGGCGCGACCATCATGGGCAGCGATCCGCGCGATTCGGTGGTCGACAAGTATTGCCGGACCTTCGATCACCCGAACCTGTTTATCTCGAGTAGCGCGACGATGCCGACAGTGGGCACCGTCAACGTGACGCTGACCATTGCCGCGCTTGCACTTCGCATGGCCGACCAGTTGAAGAAGGAAGTGTGAACGTGCTGAAAAAGACCTTTTTCTGGCTGCTGGCCGGTGCGTTGGCGGTCCCCGCACTGGCGCAGGCCGACGATGCCGCCGGTTCGGTGAGCGGCACCGACACCGCGTTGATCAAACGCGGCGAATACCTCGCAACGGCGGGCGATTGCATGGCCTGCCATAGCACCGCCAAGGGCAAGCCGTTTGCCGGCGGCCTGCCGCTGAAAGTGCCGATGCTCGGAACGATCTATTCGAGCAACATCACACCGGACCCGCAAACGGGTATCGGCAACTGGACGCTCGAAGACTTCGATCGCGCGGTGCGCAAGGGTGTCTCCAAGGACGGCCACAATCTGTATCCGGCCATGCCGTACGTGTCCTACGCGAAGGTGAGCGACGACGACGTGAAGGCGCTGTATGCCTACTTCCGCTACGGCGTGGCGCCCGTGAATCAGGCCACGCGCGAGAGCGACATTCCGTGGCCGCTCAACATGCGCTGGCCGCTGACCGTATGGAACTGGGTGTTCCTGAAGAACGGCGCGTATGAGGCCAAGCCGGGCCAGAGCGTCGCATGGAATCGCGGCGCGTACCTCGTGCAAGGTCTCGCGCATTGCAGCACCTGCCATACACCGCGCGGCTTTGCGATGCAGGAGAAGGCGCTCGACGAAACCGGCGGCGGCTTCCTCGGCGGCTCGGTGCTGGCGGGCTGGGAGGGCTACAACATCACGTCGTCGGCCAATAGCGGCATTGGCGGCTGGAGCCACGCGCAGCTCGTGCAGTATCTGCAAACCGGCAGCGTGCCGGGCGTCGCGCAAGCGGCCGGTCCGATGGGCGAAGCCGTCGAGCACAGCTTCTCGAAGATGACCGATGCGGATATCGATGCGATCGCCACCTACGTGCGCACGGTGCCGGCGGTGAACGACGGCAGTTCGCAGCCACGCAACGCATGGGGCAAGCCGTCGACCGACGTCACGCGTTTGCGGGGTGTTGCCTTGAGCGACGCTACGCTCGATCCGGCGCGCCTGTACCTCGGCAACTGTGCGACCTGCCACCAGGCGCAAGGCAAGGGCACGCCTGACGGGTACTATCCACCGCTGCTGCATAACTCGACAGTGGGTGCGTCCAATCCGGGCAACCTCGTGCAGGTGATCTTGCATGGGCTGTACCGCAAGACCGCAGGCAACGATGTCGGCATGCCGGCATTCGCCGCGCAGTTGAACGATGCGCAGATTGCCGCGCTCACCAACTATGTGACCACGCAGTTCGGGAATCCGGCCGCAACGCGGGTGAGCGATAAGGACGTGGCGAAGCTGCGTTAAGCGGATTTTCGCAAGCGCAGGGAGGGCGGCTTCGCAGTGTGCTCACGCAAAATTGCAAGCCGCCTGAAAGAACACGCTCCAATCATCAGGTCAACACGGCGCGCGGATGTAACGCGCCGTGCAGATTTCCGCGCATCGGTGCATCATCGTCGAGTCTGGCTGCGGTTCCTCATGCGTCGTTGCACGCGCCTCCCTACGAACACCGATCGCCGGCCACGCCGATACCGTGCTTCCTGGCGATGTCTCCAACCGCCGAACAAGGAGTGTCCTCATGCAAAACGATCCCGCCCTCGATCAGTTGTGCATCAACACGATTCGCACGCTATCGATGGACGCTGTGCAAAAGGCCAATTCCGGTCACCCCGGCACGCCGATGGCTCTGGCGCCGGTCGCCTATCATCTGTGGCAGAACCACCTTCGCTATGATCCGGACGAGCCGCTGTGGCCGAATCGCGACCGCTTCGTGCTCTCGGTGGGGCATGCCTCGATGCTGCTGTACTCGCTGCTGCATCTGGCGAACGTCAAAGCCGTGGATGACGACGGCAAGCCGACCGGTTCGCCCGCCGTTTCGCTCGACGATATCGAACATTTCCGCCAGCTCGGCAGCAGGACGCCGGGCCACCCCGAATACCGCATGACCACCGGTGTGGAAACCACCACCGGGCCGCTCGGCCAGGGGCTGGGCAATAGCGTCGGCATGGCGATGGCCGCACGCTGGTACGAAAGCCGCTTCAACCAACCCGATGCGCCGCTGTTCGATTACCGCGTCTATGCGCTGTGCGGCGATGGCGACATGATGGAGGGCATCTCGCACGAAGCGGCGTCGCTCGCCGGCCATCTGCAGTTGTCGAACCTGATCTGGATCTACGACAGCAACCGCGTGACGATCGAAGGCCACACCGACCTCGCGTATAGCGACGACGTCGAGACGCGCTTTCGCGGTTACAACTGGCACACGCTGCATGTGAACGACGCGAATGACGCCGCGGCGCTGGAAGCCGCGTTTGTCGAAGCGAAAAGCATCACGGACCGGCCGACGCTGATCGTGGTTCACAGCATTATCGGTTGGGGCGCGCCGCATAAGCAGGATACGTCCGCCGCGCATGGCGAACCGCTCGGCGTCGAAGAAGTGGCGCTTGCCAAGAAAGCCTATGGCTGGCCCGAAGACAAATTCTTCTATGTGCCGGACGGCGTGCATGAACGCTTCGCGCAGGGTATCGGCGCGCGCGGCAAGGCGGCGCGCGAGGAATGGCAGAGCAGGTACGACGCGTACCACAGGAAATACCCGGAACTGTCGCGTGAATTCGCCCAGATCGAAGCGCATGAATTGCCCGAGGGTTGGGACAGCGGCATCCCCACGTTCGATGCCGACCCGAAAGGCATCGCCTCGCGCGAATCGTCGGGTAAGGTGCTCAACGCCATTGCCGCGCGCGTGCCCTGGATGATCGGCGGTGCGGCCGATCTTTCGCCCTCCACCAAGACCAATCTGAAATTCGAAGGCGCGGGCAGCTTCGAACACGACAACTATGGCGGCTGCAACCTGCACTTCGGGATTCGCGAGCACGGCATGGGCGCAGCGGTCAACGGCCTCGCGTTGTCGAATTTGCGGCCGTTCGGTTCAACCTTCCTGATTTTCAGCGACTACATGAAGCCGCCGATCCGGCTCTCGGCGATCATGGAAGTCCCGGCCATCTATGTGTTCACGCACGATTCCATTGGCGTCGGCGAAGATGGTCCGACCCATCAGCCGATCGAGCAACTGGCCTCGCTGCGGGGCGTGCCAGGGCTGACCGTGCTGCGCCCGGGCGATGCGAACGAAGTTGCCGAGGTCTGGCGGGTGGCGATGTCGGATCCGCGGCGGCCGTCGTGCATCATCGTGTCGCGCCAGGCGTTGCCGACCCTGGATCGCACGCGCTATGCATCGGCCAAGGGTGTGCAGAAGGGCGCGTATGTGCTCGCCGATGCCCCCGATGGGAAAACGCCCGAAGTGATCCTGCTCACAACGGGCAGCGAATTGTCGCTGTGTGTCGACGTCTACGAAAAGCTCAAGAGCGAAGGCATCGCGGCGCGCGTGGTGTCAATGCCGTCGTGGGATCTCTTCGAGCGCCAGGACGAGGCGTATCAGGATTCGGTGTTGCCACCCGATGTGGATGCGCGCGTCGCGGTCGAACAGGCGGCGACGCTCGGTTGGGATCGCTATGTCGGACGGCTCGGCGCGCAGGTGGTGATGCATACGTTCGGCGCGTCCGCACCGCTCGCGGATCTGAAGAAGAAGTTCGGCTTCACACCCGAGCACGTGTATGACGCGGCGAAGCAGCAGATTGCGCGGGTGAACGCGAAGCGCAGCCAGAAGTAAGGCGTATTCGCGGTCAGGACGCCATCAGGTGTGAAGAAGCCGGCAACGTGAAGTTCGCCGGCTTTTTTATTGGGCTTCGTGCTTTTTAGCGTTCAGCAATTCATGCGCGCCGCAATTGCGTCGCGTTGAGTTGCATCGGGAACGATGTCGCGCGCGGCGAGTGCATTGATTACCGTGGCTTCATCGAGCATGAAGTGCAGTCTCCGTCCGTGGCGAAAACGTGTCGTGCAGGACGGCGGTGAAGGCCGTAGTCTTATCGGTGAGCATGGTAGCCCTGAGCATTTAATCCCGTTGGCGACTCAACACGCGTTGCAGTTCGCGCGGGTCGACCGGTTTGGTGAAGTGATGATCGAAGCCGGCGGCTTCAGCGGTCTGCTTGTCCTGCTGTTGACCCCAGCCGGTGACGGCAATCAGCAGAATGTCGGCGTCGTGATGGTCGTGGCGAATGCGGCGCGCCACTTCGTAGCCATTCAGGCGCGGCAAACCGATGTCGAGAATCACCGCCTGCGGCGCGAATTCGCCGATCAGTTCCAGCCCGGCGATGCCGTCGCCGGCCGTGCGCACTTCGTGGCCTTCGAGTTCGAGCACCATCGCGAGGCTATCGGCGGCATCCGCATTGTCGTCGACGATTACGACACGCAAGCCCGCCGTGTTCAGCACCTCAGAAGGCGCACTATTCGACGGCACCGCGGGTGTTTTCGATAGCGGCAGGCGGATCACGAATTCGCTGCCGCTGCCCGGCCCGTTGCTGAACGCGGCGACCGTGCCGCCGTGAAGTTCGGCGAGCCCGCGCACCAGTGCAAGACCGATGCCGAGGCCGCCTTGCGAGCGCTCCAATGCCGGCGCGAGTTGCGAGAACATTTCGAACACGCTGTCCAGATGCTCGCGCGGAATGCCGATCCCCGAATCGTGCACGACGATCACCGCCTCATCGCCTTCGCGCTCCGCGGCGAGAGAAATATTGCCGCCGGGCGGTGTGTATTTGGCGGCGTTGTTCAGCAGGTTCAGGATCATCTGCGACAGCCGCGTGGGATCGGCGTCGAGGTAGAGCGGCTCGCGCGGCAACGTCACGCTCAGATGATGCGCCGAGGCCTGCACGGTGGGTTGCGCCGCTTCCATGGCGGACTGCATCGCGCGTGCGAGTTCGAGCCGCTGCTTGCGCAATTCGAGCTTGCCCTGCGTGATGCGCGACACTTCCAGCAGGTCGTCGACCAGATGCGTCATGTGTTGCAATTGCCGGTCGAATACGTCGCGAGACCAGCTCAGTTGCGCGTCGGCGAATTCCTTCAAACGCAGAATTTCGAGCACGTTGCGCATGGGCGCGAGCGGATTGCGCAACTCATGCGCGAGCGTGGCGAGAAATTCGTCCTTGCGGCGATCGGCTTTCGAGAGTTCCAGATTCAGCCGCTGCAATTGCTGTTCGGCGCGTCTGCGCCCGGTGATGTCGCGGCTCACGCAGACCGCGCCATAGGTGTCGCCGCGTGCGTTCGCCAGCGGTTTGACCACCGTTTCACAGACCCCGCGTGTGCCGTCGCGCCGCACGAAAGTCAGTTCGCTGCGCCATGTGCCGTCGGCGGCGAGGGCGGCCAGCACTTCGCGACGCACGCGCAACGCGTCTTCCGGTGGATGGAACATGGCGATCGGCTTGCCGAGAATTTCGCGCAAACGGTAACCCAGCATGCGCTCGCCGCCGGCGTTGAAATCGGTGATGTTGCCGCGCAAGTCGGTGATGACGATGGCGTCGCTCAGGTGCTCGAAAATTGCCGCCTGGCGCAGCAGCACAGTCTGCGCGTCCTTGCGTTCGGTGATGTCGATGCCGAGGCCGTAGATCGTCAACGGCTCGCCGTGGGCGTCGTAGGTGGCGCGGCCGCGGCCTTCCATCCAGCACCAGTCGCCGCTTGCATGCAGGAAGCGGAATTCGGCGACGTAGTCGTCACTGCTTGCCACGGCCTGATCGACTGCCTCGTTGAGCGCAATCAGATCGCCCGGATGAATCAGGTCGAAAAAACCACCGGGCATTTTCGCGAAACGTCCCTCGGCGTAACCCGCCAGCGCTTCCAGTTCGCGGCTCCACCAGAATTTGCCCGACCTGGGTTCGTGCGACCACGCACCCATGCGTGCCCCGCGCATGGCGAGGCTCAACACGTCGCGGCTTTCCTGCAATTCTTTCTGTGCGAGCTGGTGCGCGGCGACCGACGCCTCCGCGTTGCGGCGCGCCAGCAGCAACTCCTGCTCGTACTTGTGACGATCCGCGACGATCAGCACCGCGACTTCGAGGTAACTGCTTTCGCCGTGATGGCGGCGCACGGCGTTGAGCAGCATCGGCACCATGCGGCCGTCCCGATGCACCATGTTCAGCTTGATCTCGGCGACCGAATCCTGCATCTGCAGCAGCGGTACCCAATGCGTGTCATAGAACGTTTTACCGCCGGCGGTCAGCAGATCCTGAATGTGCTTCGTCTCCGCGAGCTCTGGCGCGCTGTAGCCGAGCCAGCCGCAGAAGGTGGCGTTCACGCGCAGGATCTGGCCGTCGGGGGCCGTCACGAGCAGGCCGCAGGCGGCATGTTCGAACAAGGCATCGGAGGACGGCAACGGACGGTGCGTGCTTTGCATCGTTTTATTGACTCACCGGCTCGAGAAAAGCGTATGTGGCCGTGACGCTCGCAGCGGACGAATTCAAACGCGGACCATGCCCGCCGTTCTCAATGAGGTGCAGCGTGCCGCTACCGGACATGCTTACGTTGTTGCGCGTGCTGATGCTCATCGTCGGGTCCTGTGGCCGGCCGGGATAGGCGATGAATACGCAAGGTCCGGCATCTTTGGGGAATGTTACCGCAGTCTCGCCGTCGGGCCTGGGCCGTGCGATGCAATGGAGTGGCCATTTGTAGCGTTTGCATACCGCGTTCGCATCGGTGGTCTTGACCCGAAGGAGTTCCGTCAGAGGGATGCAACGGTCTCATGTACCCACTGATCGCAACCCGCGGGACTCGGGATAACCCGCAAGCAGCATGCCTTCACGCGATGCCGTATTGTTGAAAAAACGCGCGTTGGCATCCACGGGACGTTTGCGTGTTTTCCCCAACTTGCCGCGACTATATTCGCCCATATATAGCGGGTGATGATGTCGAGGTCGACATGAAGTTATGCGCAATGCACGCAGCAAGCGCGGCATGCGCGACGGAAGTGCGTTTCATGCTTCCTTCAACGCAATATCCCATTCTTTGCGACGAACTGTCGCGAGGAGTCAAGACAGCATAAATCAGGAAGCGGCAGATCGTCCGCTGAGCTATGGTGATGAGGTAATGAGGGAGAATAGGGTGACGTTCAACGACAGAATGGACGAGAACGACGACGTCGTCATCTGGCGGCCTGTCCGGTATGCGATGGCGTCGCATCGTCGCGTGCTCGTGGTCGACGATTACCTGGAAGCGGCCGAAGCCTTGCAGATGCTGCTGAACGCCGACGGTTTCGAGTGCCGCGCGCTGGAAGATCCATTCGCCGTTTGCGGCGTGGCCTGCGAGTGGCAGCCGTTCGCCATTGTGCTCGACATCAAGATGCCCGGCCTGGATGGTCTTGAACTGGCTCGCCGCCTGCGGGCCAACCCGTTGACTGCGGACATGCTGCTGGTGGCCTGTACCGCCTTTGCTTCGCGCGAAGACCGTGCGCGCGCCAGGGCCGCGGGGTTCGATGCGCATTGTGCGAAACCCTTGACGCCGGAGCGCCTGTTACGCTTGCTCGAGTCGGCCGCCGCGCTGCATGCCGTCGGACCGCCTGTAAAAACGATGTAACGGCTGGAATGCGGGATGCTTTGTGCCACGCGCAACACACGGGTCCAGAATTTGCTGCTCAAACAAGTTTGACCCTGCTTGATCCTTTCAAACACGTGTGCCAATGCCCTCAGCTTCCACAGGAATTCCTATGTCATCCCAGGCCAGTTACTCGACGCGCATCGCGGAAGGCACACCTTTCCCGCTAGGCGCGACGTGGAACGGAAGCGGCGTCAACTTCGCGCTGTTCTCAGTACACGCCACCAAAGTCGAACTCTGCCTGTTCGATGAAACCGGCGAGACGGAAATCGATCGCATCGAACTGCCGGAATACACCGACGAGGTCTGGCACGTGTTCGTGCCGAATCTCAAACCGGGCGCGGTGTACGGTTTTCGGGTCCACGGTCCCTATGAGCCGGAAAAAGGGCATCGTTTCAATCCGAACAAGCTCCTGCTCGATCCCTACGCCAAAGCCCATATCGGCGAGCTCAAATGGGTGCCCGAAATCTTCGGCTATACGCTCGATTCGGAAGAGGGCGACCTGTCGTTCGACGAGCGCGACAGCGCGCCTTTCGTGCCGAAGTGCAAGGTGGTCGACGCGAATTTTTCGTGGAGTCATCCGGAACGCAATGCGCTGCCCTGGGATCGCGTGATCTTCTACGAAACCCATGTGCGCGGTTTTACCAAACGTCATCCCGGCGTGCCGGCGCATTTGCGTGGCACCTTCGCCGGACTCGGCCAGCAGGTTGTGCTCGATTACATCAGGAGCCTCGGTGTCACCTCGGTCGAGTTGATGCCGATTCAGACTTTCGTCAACGACAGCCATCTGCTCGACAAAGGTCTCACCAACTACTGGGGCTACAACACGATCGGTTTCTTCGCGGCCGATCCGCGCTTCTTCGCATCGTCGACCGATCCGGTCGGCGAATTCAAGGAAATGGTGGACCGTTTTCATAATGCCAATCTCGAAGTCATTCTCGACGTGGTCTACAACCACACGGCCGAAGGCAACGAACGCGGTCCGACGATTTCCTTCAAAGGCATCGACAACGCGTCGTACTACCGGCTGATGCCGGACGAGCCTCGCTATTACATCAACGATACCGGCACCGGCAACACGCTCAATCTGTCTCATCCGCGCGTCTTGCAGATGGTCACGGACAGCCTGCGCTACTGGGTGACGGAGATGAAAGTAGACGGCTTCCGTTTCGACCTCGCCACGATTCTCGGCCGTGAAACGCACGGGTTCGACGAAGGTGGCGGGTTTCTCGACAGTTGCCGGCAGGACCCGGTGCTCTCGAGCGTGCGGCTGGTTGCGGAGCCGTGGGACTGTGGCCCCGGCGGTTATCAGGTGGGCGGTTTTCCGCCCGGCTGGGCGGAGTGGAACGACCGCTTCCGCGATACCGTGCGCGAATACTGGAAGGGCGACGAAGGCAAGGTGGCCGATCTCGGGACGCGCGTTACCGGGTCGGGCGACAAGTTCAATCATCGCGGGCGGCGTCCATGGGCGAGCGTCAACTTCATCGCCGCGCACGACGGCTTCACGCTCAACGATCTGGTCTCGTACAACGACAAGCACAACGAGGCCAACGGCGAAGACAACAACGACGGTCATTCGGACAACAAATCATGGAACATGGGTGTCGAAGGTCCGACCGACGATCCGGAAATCCGCCAGCAACGCGAACGCCAGAAGCGCAATCTGCTGGCTACCTTGCTGCTTTCGCAAGGCACGCCGATGATGCTCGCGGGCGACGAATTCGGCCGCACGCAGAAGGGCAATAACAACGCGTATTGCCAGGACAACGAGATCAGCTGGGTCGATTGGGAAGGCATCGACGACGACGGGCGCGCGCTGATCGAGTTCGTCAAGAATCTGACCACGCTGCGCCATCGTCTGCCGGTACTGCGCCGTGGACGCTTTCTCAGCGGCGAATACAACGAGGCACTCGACGTAACCGACGCCCGCTGGCTTTCGCCAGACGGTACCGATCTCTCGCAGGAGCAGTGGGACGATCCGTCGATGCGCTGCTTCGGCCTTGTGATCGACGGACGCGCCCAGGCGAGCGGCATCCGGCGCCCCGCATCCGATGCGACTTTGCTGCTGGTGCTGAATGCACATCACGACGTGGTCAATTTCACGCTGCCGGACATTCCTGAGGGCGATCAGTGGACCTGTCTGCTGGATACGAACATGCCGGTGCGCGCCGAGTTGCCGCAATTCTGTGCCGGCGACGCGTATCAGGTCACCGGCCGTTCGTTGCTGCTGTTCGCACTCGATGCGCCGAGCCGCGCGACACAACGCGTGTTCGATCGTCTGGAAGAACAGCTCACCACGGATGAAAGCGAACGCCCTGCGGGAACGTGACGGGATATCGGCAACCCGTGTATCCGGCTATATGCAGCGGCACACCCTATGGCGAACGGCGGAAGTGCGGTAAATTCCGGAAAAGGAAATAGCACTCGAACAATGCGGGGCATGTCGTGCACCGCCACCCCGACCTGGTTTTATCTTTCATGGAGATCGTGACCGTGCAACGTGCGGAGCGTGTCGCCGTCGATTTCCCCATGCCATCGCGCAATTTCGCGGCGACGCGGCGCGTGCTTCTGATCGTGCTCGCTGTTTCGATTGTGTTTCCGCTGGCCTGCCTCGCGGGTTATGGATATTTCGATTACCAGCGCCGGGTTGCCGATTCGAACGACATGATCGACCGGCTCGCGCGCGTGATCGAGGAACAGGCCGTCAAGGTGCTGGACCTCAATCAGCAGGTATCCTCGCGCATCGTCGACCTGCTCGGCAACGACGGCGACGCACAGATTCGCGCGCAGGAAAGCGGATTACATGACCGTTTGCGGCTAATCGGCGGCGACTTTCCGCAGGTCGCGTCGATTTACGTGCTTGGCGTGAACGGCGATCTGCTGGTGTCGAGCCGCGCTTATCCGGCACCGGCCATGTCGACCGGCCAGCGTGAAGACTTCAACGCCGCCAAAGCGATGCGGCCGCAGCCGTATTTTTCGCTGCCCATGTTCGGGCCGCTGTCGCAGACCAATGTATTCAACACCGCCACCGGCCGCTCGGGCGAGAACGGACAATTCCTCGGCGTGGTGTCCGTGGCGCTGCGCACCGAGTACTTTTCGCGTTTCTATCATGATCTGACGAATGGCGATACGTCGGTGTCGTTGGGACTGTACCGTCAGGACGGCAATTTGCTGGTGCGTTACCCGGCCTGGTCAGCGGGCGCCAAACCCACCCAGGAGAGCGCGTTCACCGCGGCCTTGCGCGACAAGCAGCTATTTGGCCACATCCGTTTGACTTCCACGGTCGACGGCGTCGAGCGGTTGCTGGCGTTTCGCCGTGTCGGCGACTATCCGCTCTATGTGATGAGCGCGTACGAAACAGCCGCGATCGGCGCGGCGTGGCGCCAGCACTTCATGATGATCGCGGCGATCACGGCCGTGCCTTGCGTGGCGATCTGGCTGCTGGTGTTCTTCTCATTGCGCCAGCTCGCCGACGAACGCCGCGCCTGGGAACGCTGGCAGGGTGAAGTGGCCATGCGTCTTTCCGCGGAAGCGTCGAGCCGGCAATTGCAGCGCATGGGCGCGCTCGGCAATCTCGTCGCCAACGTTGCCCACGACTTCAACAACCTGCTGATGGTGGTGTCGGCCAACACTGAACTGGCGCGCCTGAAGCGCTATAACAACCTTGAAAAGGAAGTGCAGGCCGTCGAGCGCGCCACCGCCACGGCGGAATCGCTGACACGGCAGCTTCTGAGCGTGGCGAAAAAGCAGCCGCTCAAGCAGGAACCGGTCGACCTCGCCACCTGGCTGCCGGGCGCCGCGCCGCTGATCGACGCGGCGCTCGGCGACACCGTCGAAATGGCTTTGAACATGGTCGACAACGTCTGGCAGGTGCTGGCCGATCCGATCGACCTTGAATTCGCGATCATGAATCTGGCGGTCAACGCGCGCGATGCGATGCCGCGCGGCGGCCGCTTCGTGATCCGTTGCCAGAACAACCGTCTGGTGGGCAGCGACACCTTGCTGCCCGACGGCGAATACGTGCTGATAGCCTGTTCCGACGACGGCGAAGGCATGTCCGAAGCCGTTGCCCGTCGCGCGTTCGAGCCGCTGTTCACCACCAAGCTGCGCGGTTCGGGCAGCGGCCTCGGCCTCGCCCAGGTCCTCGCCATGTGCGAACAGGCGGGCGGCACCGCCAGAATCGACAGCGTGCCGGGCAGCGGCACGACGGTCAGGCTTTATTTGCCGCGCTACCGCGAGCGGCAGCGGGCCGTGGTGCCCGACGCGGAAATTGCGCAACAACCGGTGCTGGCTGTAAGGGGTGTCGTGCTGCTGGTGGAAGACAATGAAGACGTGGCGGCAGGCGTAGCCGCCGTGCTGGAAACGTTTGGCTGCAAAGTGCGGCACGAACCGACCGCGGACCAGGCGCTCGACGTGCTGAGCGGCGGGGCAAAGTTCGAACTCGTGCTGTCGGACATCCAGATGCCGGGCAGGCTCAGCGGCATCGACCTCGCGGAGAAGGTGCGCAGCGCGTGGCCCGCGCAGAAGATCGCGCTGATGACCGGCTACGCCGACGAACTCGAACGGGCACGTCGGCTCGGCGTCGCCATTCTCGCCAAACCCTTCAATATCGACGAACTGCACGCACTGGTGGTTTGCGAACCGTAAGGCGATCTCGGCAAGCCGGTTTCGCTGCCGGCGTTACTCGACAGGATTGCGCGCGCCGTCGCCACCACTGGCGCCATTACGACTCGTTCAGTCGCGGGTGATCTTCCCGCGCGACAACTTCGTTCGAAGCCTGTTCGACAGGGATCACGCTTACCGAAAAGTGGCGGCGTGCTCGAACCGATCTGTGCTACAGGCTAGCCCTTTTCCTGCGCTGCGTCGTACTTGCCGAGCGCCGCCGCGCTATTCAGGCGAGCGCGTTTGAGCAACGCCTCCTGCGCGCTTTTAACGTTGCCCGCTTGCCCCTGCCACGCTTGCAGCGGCGGCTCCTGCAACGCGCGGCCATACGAGAAGCTCAGATTCCACGGCAGCGGCCCAAGGCGATTCATGGCATCGAGGTTGGCCGTTGCTTCCTCCGGCGTTTGTCCGCCGGACAGGAACACGATCCCCGGCACCGCCGACGGCACCGTGCGTTTGAGTATCCGCACGGTGTGGGCCGCGATATCCGAAGTCGACGACTGCTGCGCATGTTCAGCGCCCGCCAGCACCATGCTCGGCTTCAGCAGAATATGTTCGAGCACGACGTGATGCCGGTGCAGCGCGTTAAACACTTCGTGCAACACGGCCTCGGTCACTTCCGCAGAGCGTGCAATGGTGTGGTTACCGTCCATCAGCACTTCCGGTTCGACGATCGGCACAATGCCCGCTTCCTGCGAGATCGCCGCATAGCGCGCCAGCGAGTCGGCATTGGCTTCGATGGCGAGGCGGCTCGGCAAACTCGCCGTGATGTTGTACACCGCGCGCCATTTGGCGAAACGCGCGCCTTGCCGCTTATAGTCGACGAACCGTTTGGCGAGGCCGTCGAGACCTTCGGTGATTTCGTCACCCGGGGCGAGCGCAAGCGGAATCTTGCCGAGGTCCACCTTGATGCCGGGCACCACGCCGTTTCTGGCGGCGAGTTGCGGAAAAGGCGTGCCGTCGTCCGCTTTCTGCCCGAGTGTTTCTTCGTAAAGGATCACGCCGCTCACGAACTCGCCGAGGCCCGGCGTGGTAAGCAGCAGGTTGCGATAGGCGCGGCGGTTTTCCTCGCTGGATTCGAGGCCGATCGTCTTGAAGCGTTTGGCGATGGTCGGACCGCTTTCGTCGGCGGCGAGAAGGCCTTTGCCGGGTTGGACCATCGCCTTGACGGTGGCTTGCAGCTCGCTACGGGTGTCCATGAGGTGTGCTCCATTTAATCCGGTTTGCGGATGAAATCGTGCAGGTGTTCGCGCGCCGCGCCAGTCAGAGCGAAGCGAAGGCCTCGGCTATGGCTGCAGGGCCAGTCGGGCGGACGATGCGCGCGACTTCCGCGCCGTCGCGCATGAACACCAGGGTGGGCCAGAGTTTGACCTTGAAGGAGCGGCCAAGCGGGCGGCCCGGACCGTCTTCGATCTTCAGATGCCGGACGTCGGCATGAGGTTCGAAGGCCTGGGTAATCGACGCTTGCGCGCCTTGGCAGAAGCCGCACCAGTCCGTGCCGAATTCGATGACCGTGGCGCCCGCCAGGGCGTCGATCTCGGCTCGGGAGGGGGCGTGGGAGGAATAGGGTTTTGCGCTTGCCATGGGTGCTCCGGTGCTTTTTTTACCTGCGCAGGCAGCGGTTTTCCCTTACGAGGGCCCGGCCGCGCACGGACTAAGCAAAAGAGTAGCAGCTATGGTGGAGATCGTCAGTGACGGGGGCAGGGGACGTTCCCGCGTTCGGGTGTGCCCACTGACTCATGGTCTTACCCCAGGCCCGCGCCCGGAACGTGGGGCAAACCGGTCATCGCGCGCATTGCTCGACTGCCAGCGCCAAAACATCCTGTTTGGCGGGGTTCTGGAAAAAATCTTCGACACTCACGTGCTGCTCATCCGCCAGCGCTTGCAGGCAGCGCTCGTTGTTGCTGCGCACGGCAGCCGGTGCGCAAGCAATCGCGATGCCCAGCAGGATACAAAGCGACAAGCCGATCGCAGCGCCGAAAATCCAGTTTGCCGAGACCCGCGCGCCGCCTGAAAATCGTCTCGTGCCGCTGCGGGTTGCCGCGCTGCGCCGACTCGCCAGATGGTCCATTCGATCCTCTCTTTATATAATTAGCAAGACAACTATTGGATTAAAAAAAAGTGCCTTATCCAAGCGCTTTTCGCACGCCATGCATCGAGGCAACGGCTGCTTCGAACAACTCCGGCCCGATCCTGGCGCGCAGGTTTTTCGCAATTTGCGCGCTGGCTTCGTTGATAGGCCGCTCAAGCGCCTTGCCGGCCCGTGTGGCATGCACCCGCCATTCGCGGCCGTCGGTTTCGCCCTGGCGGCGCTCCACCAGCCCCTTGTCGCTCAGGTTATCGATTAGCCGCGTCGCAGTGGGGCGGGCAATGCCCAGCAGATCCGCCACCTGGCTGCTCAGGCAACCGGGCGTAGCCAGCACGACACGCAGCACGAAACCTTGCGGGGGCGTCAGCCCGAATTCGGCATACACGACACCCCATTCGCGCTCGGCAAGCCGCGCCAGTGCGGATGAATTGAAGTAAAGGCAATGATCGAACATAGGCGCTATTGAACCGCAAGATGATTAGCAAAGCAACTAAAATTTGACATGTCGCATTGATGCTGCCGATGCTTGGGTCGTCGCGTAAATTTCACACAAACGCATGTTCTTGCAAGCGTGACATGTTAAACGTCATGATTCGCTCTAGCGGCGTCATCGTATTCAGGAAAGAACATGGCAGAAAGGATCTACCTTCGGTACCCCGGTAAGGACGAAACGGTCGCGGTCGCCACCGGTTTTAGCTGGGGCGCATTGCTGTTGGGCTTCGTCTGGGCCATGTCGAAGAGGATGTGGTTTGCCACCTTCATCATGCTGGCGGTCAATACGCTGCTGTTTTTCTCGGGCTTATGGGGTGAAACGATCGGCACGATCGGACTGGTGCTGTCCGTGCTGTTCGGTGTTGCCTGTGGTGTCTATGGCAACCAGTGGCACCGCTGGACGCTCGAAAAGCAAGGATATGTCGTCGTGCAGCCGGCGGGCGAGGGCAGTCTGGCGGGAGCGGATATTGCTGATCCTCAGGCCGCGCGTGAACATCCCTCTAAGCAAGTCCGCTGAAGCACGTCGCCGGGTCTTCCCCCGCCGTCATGGAGGCATTCGATGCCAATTGCAATCGCCATAAGCACGTCCGCCTTGCCCGCCGCGCCTGCTGCCATGCTGCGTCGTGGCCTGCTCGGCGCGGCACTCGTCGCGTCGCTCTGCATCGCGCCGCTTGCCCATAGCGCAGATCCCGCAGCCGATGCCGCGCCCACGCCTGGCACGCCGGTCGCGGCAGGCGCACAAGCGGCCATGCCTGCCGCAGCGTCGGCTGCCGCGCCTGACGACACCTTCCTGCTTACCATCTTCCTGCGCCATGACGAGTCGAAGCCGCTGCCGAAAATCAACGACCAGTTGCGCGCGCAAGGATTCTTCAAGACCTTTCCGCCGCCGGGCATCGAGGTCGTGTCGTGGTACGTGATGATGGGTATCGGCCAGGTGGTCACGCTGCGAGTGCCGGCCAGCCGTCTGCGTGAAGTCAACCGGGCCATCGAGACGACGGCGTGGGGCGGCTATCGCACCGAGTTTTATCCGACCTACGATTACAAAGCGCAAGCGCAGAAAATGCGCGCAACGGACAGCAAGTAACGCCGTCCATGCCGTCAGTTCGTCTGCAACACCCCGCAACACAAATTTGGGATGCAGGATTGCGGGTTTACGCGCCTGCAAGCCAGGCCGATAATGCCCCAGTTGTTCCGGCCACGATGTCCGCGGCGCACATCGCGCCGCGGGCTCGCTTTCCCTGACCCACCGCCACCCCGTGTTGAAAACCTCCCGTTTTTTCGACCTGCTGCGCATCCCTGGCTTCAAGCCTTTGGCCGCCGCCACCCTCATGCTCGGCGTGGCGATGTCGTTCACCGCTCCGTATCTGTCGCTGTTCGGCGTCGAGCGCGCCGGCATGACGCCCCTCAAGCTCGGCATATTCATGACGCTGATCGCCGCCAGCGGGGTGCTCGCCAGCACCTTCGCCGGCCGTTGGAGCGATGCGAGCGGCCGGCATCGGCCCTTGTTGCTGGCGGCACTCGTAGCCGCCGCGCTCGGCTATCTCTGTTTATGCGTGGTGCGTGACTACCGCCTGTTGCTGGCGGTCGGGATTGTGTTTATCGGCGCGGGCGGCTCGGCCATTTCGATGGTGTTCTCGTTCAGCCGCGCGGCGCTGCCGGTGCCCGATCCCGCGGAGCGCGCGTTCGCCAGCGCCACGTTGCGGACGATCCTCTCGGCGGCGTGGGTGTTCGGTCCGTCGGTGGGCGCGCTGGTGCTCGCGGGCGCCGGCTTCTATGGGCTCTTCCTGTTCGCGGCGGCCAGTTTCGCGGCCTGCGCAACCATCGTCTGGCGGATGCGGGAGCCGCAAGGTCATCTGGGCGATCACACGGTGGAAGACACGGCCTCGGAACCATCGGCTTCGATCACCGTGCCGCCGCTGACCGCGCCCGGCGAAGAGGCGCACGAGGACCTGCCGGAGGTCGCCTCACCGAACGACATCCGCCGTGCCGTGGCCGCGCTCACCTTGCTCGGTCTGGCCGCGAACGCCACCATGATCGTGTTGCCGCTCTACATCGTGCACGGCCTGAACGGCACGCATCTGGACGTGTCGGTCATGCTCGGCCTCGGCGCCTTGATGGAGATTCCGATGATGCTCGCGCTCGGCGCGAAGTCGTCGACGCTGCACAAGCCTAACTGGCTGGCGGCCTGCGCCGCGGTTCACGCCGTGTATTTCGTCGCGATGTCGCTGGCGGGGAGCGTCCACGTACTGATTCCGATGCAGATACTCAACGCGTTCGTGGTCGCGGTGACCTCGTGCCTCGGCATGACTTACGTGCAGGATCTGATGCCGCAGTCGCCCGGCCGCGCGACTGCGCTGTTCTTCAATGCGGCGCGGGTCGGCTCGATTCTCTCCGGCGTGCTATCGGGTTTGCTGGTGGAGGCATTCAGCTTTCGCGGCACGTTCCTGTTCTGCGGTTTGCTGGCGCTGTGCGCGCTGGTGTTGTTCGCCGTGCCGGGTTATCGCTATCCGCTGATGTGGCGCGCCGTGCAGCGTTTCGCGCGCACGCAATACGGGAAGTTTCAGGCGCGGCGGCGCTAGGGCCTGCAATTCAAAACCTCTGCAAAGAAGCGTATTGTCGGTTGATGCGTCATTCGATGCGTCATTCGATGCAGGCGGGGAATGCACGATTCACTGCACGGGCGATCCGGGGCTGCTACCGTATATCCACCGGATCGCGTGAACACAACGCCGGCAACTAACAACTACAGTCATGAAAGCCACTCGCCGCCAGCTAAGTACGCGGCGTGGCCGCAATACGTCGACTCAGATCGGGCAGCGCAACGAGACACTTTCCGGAGCGAGATATGCAGCTAGGCATGATTGGATTGGGACGCATGGGCGCGGACATGGTGCGGCGCCTGACGAAAGGCGGTCAGCAATGCATCGCTTACGACGTGCAGCCGGCCGCGGTGGACAAGCTGAAACAGGAAGGCGTAGCAGGCGCAACCTCGCTCGAGGACCTGGTCGCGCAACTGCAAAAACCGCGCGCGGTGTGGCTGATGGTGCCCGCGGCGGTGGTCGACAAAACGCTTGAGAACCTGGTGCCCCTGCTGGAACCCGGCGACATCGTGATCGACGGCGGCAACTCCTATTACCACGACGACATTCGGCGCGGCGCCGATCTGGCCAAACGTCAGTTGCACTATGTGGACGTCGGCACGAGCGGCGGCGTCGCGGGACGCGAGCGCGGCTACTGTCTGATGATCGGTGGCGAGGCCGAGGTCGTGAAGCGGCTCGAACCGATTTTCTCGACGCTCGCGCCGGGCGTGGGTTCCGTGCCCGCCACGCCGGGCCGCACGGCCGGCGCCAGCACGGCCGATCAAGGCTTCCTGCATTGCGGTCCGCAGGGCGCGGGGCATTTTGTGAAGATGGTCCACAACGGCATCGAATACGGAATGATGGCCGCGTATGCCGAGGGCCTGAACATTCTGCACCACGCCGACGCCGGCAAGCATGCACGCGAAGCCGATGCCGAAACGTCGCCGCTGCGCCGTCCCGAGCTGTATCAGTACGAGTTGAATCTCGCCGAAGTCACCGAGGTATGGCGACGCGGCAGCGTGATCGGTTCGTGGCTGCTGGACCTGATCGCCGGATCGCTCGTCAGCGACGCCGATCTGCAAAGCTACGCCGGGCGCGTCTCGGATTCGGGCGAAGGGCGCTGGACGGTGGCGGCCGCGATCGACGAAGGCGTACCGACGCCGGTGCTGAGCGCGGCGCTGTTCGCGCGTTTCAGCTCGCGGGGCGACGCGGATTTTGCGAACCGGGTGTTGTCGGCCATGCGGCACGACTTCGGCGGTCACGTCGAGAAAGCGGCCACGCCCGCCGACGGACGCAAGAACTAACTCACGGAGGCCGTCATGCAAGCCGCTAACACCACGCCTCACGAGGTTGTGTTTCTGTTCGATTGCGATAACACGTTGCTGGACAACGATCATGTGCTGGTGGATTTACGCGCGCACATGATGCGGCAGTTCGGCGAACAGAACAGCACACGGTACTGGCAAATCTTTGAAGACCTGCGGGCCGAGCTGGGCTATGCCGATTACCTGGGCGCGTTGCAGCGGTACCGGCAGGAGCATCCGCGCGACACGGGCTTGTTGCTGATGTCGTCGTTTCTGATCGAGTATCCGTTTGCGAACCGGCTTTATCCGGGCGCACTGGATGCGATCCGGCACGTGTCGCAGCGAGGGCCGGCGGTGATTTTGTCCGACGGAGACGTGGTGTTCCAGCCAAGGAAGATTGCACGCTCGGGCCTATGGGACGAGGTCGAAGGGCGGGTTCTGATTTACATCCATAAGGAGCTCATGCTCGATCAGGTGATGGAGTGTTATCCGGCCCGTCACTATGTGATGGTGGACGACAAGTTGCGGATCCTGACGGCCATGAAGAAGAGTTGGGGCGAAAGACTGACGACGGTTTTTCCTCGCCAGGGGCATTACGCTTTCGATCCCAAGGAGATTGCAAGTAATCCGCCGGCGGATGTGACGGTTGAGAGGATTGGCGAGCTGGCCGAGATCGATCTGGATGGTTTGCTTAGCGGGGGCACTGTGGGCGGGGCCTAATAGGCTTTGTGCCTTCCGCGGTTTGGCAGCGTTGCGTGTGCGTGTCGTCTCTCTCGAAGTACGCGGCGGAGGTGCACAGCGTTCGCAACGACATTGATGAAGCCGAGTGACTGTGTAGCTGCGGCCAGCACGCTACACAGTCGCGGCCAGCTACGAACTCGCCTTCTTCAATTGCGCGGGCGTATCCGTCGCGCCCATTCTGTTGGCGGCATCCAGCGGAGTAACGCCGCTCGCGTCTCGCGCTTGCGGATTCGCACCGTGCCTGATCAACAGGTCGACGATTTCCGTGCGGTTGAACATCGCCGCGATCATCAACGCGGTGCGGCCATCGGGCGACGCGCCTTCGACATCGGCACCGTGTGCAAGCAAGGTTTCGATGACAGCATTGAAACCTTTGAAAGCAGCGCCCGCAATGGGTGTCTGTCCATTGTCGTTGCGCAGATCCGGGTCGGCCCCGTGCTCGAGCAGCGTGCGTACCGCATCTACGTGACCGTGATAGCTCGCCAGCATGACGAGACTGTCACCCTTATCGTTGCGTAAATTCGGCGGCACGCCTTTTTCGATTACCGCGGCGAGCATGGTCGCGTCGCCGCGTCGTGCGAGATCGAAAACTTCATGCGCCAGTTCGACCAGGGCCGGATCGATCTCCGGCTTGGCGGGCGTGGGAGGTTCAGCGTGGTCCGTCAATGCAATCTCCTTGCAATAATCCTGGCCACCAGGGCGGCACGGGGAAGATCGATCAGGATACACATTTTGCTGCGCCGGTGCCCGCCGAGTAGCGGACCACAGGACTACAGCTTGCCGAGCACCGTTACCAGCAAACCGAACACGCCCACCAGAACGGCGACGCCGGCGCACAACAGCACGAGCGAAAGAACGAGAATCAGAGGCGCTTTGAGGCGGCTGGATGTCGACATGATGGCCGTTCAGATGATGGGCGAACGGGACAGGACGCGCCAGATGCGGTCCGCCGTCGCGCATTTAGCATGGCGAGCTTAGTCGCATTCACTTAATGCTCGCTTAAAGTCTAGCGCAAGACCGGCAGTCTTTGGCGCGCCGGGCAACGCGAACAGGATGACGCGCGCAATGACCCCAACGCCGGCAAATCGCGCTACCGTCCGCTGCAACGGGAGGGGAAGAAACAGGAGTAGAGCGGTTTTAGCTGAACACCAGCGAATGAATAGCTGGCGGCCCGATGCTATTTTGCTTTGATCCTGGTGCGATCGGAAACGCCGGCGACACCGAACAGACGGGCGACGTCTTCGAGTGCAGCGATTCGTTGCTGGTCGCAGGGAAAAATGCCGAGCAGGGTGATGCGTCCGCGCGAGACTTTGACTTGCACGGCGTTTCGGGGCACAGCAGCATCCCAGGCGAGGCGCTTCGTCGCTTCCGCGGCGATCTGTTCATCGGTGAGATGCGTGCTTGCGTGGCTGCGCGTACCGGAGCGGTGTCTGGTCACAGCGATTCCCTCGAGAGTGGGCCGCGATTGACCAACACTAGCAGATTTCCGCCTGGCGACCCTCAGCGGTTCTGTTTGCACAGCCTGGCGAGGCAGGTGCGGATCGTGCCGAATGCCTGCCTGTCCAATTCCGCGCGTCAACACCCCTGTTGTGAGAGCCATGCCCAGATATCCAGCGCCAGACGCTCACCCTGGCAGCGCGACACGCATGACATGACACAATCATTACGCGCCTTATCCGCCGGGCTCTAAAAGGCATCCTGGTGGTCGGGCATGCCGCCGAGAATTGAGTATCGAGTGAGTTTGCAGATACCGTGGTTACAGAAGCCCGATGAGCCGCCACCACAAGGCATTGACCGGCAATACCAGCAGCAGGCCGAGCGCCGCCGTCACGAGGCAATACTTGACGGCCGCGCGCCGGTCGAGCCGCGCCAGTTCATTGCCGAAGACGATCGGCGGCGACTGATAGGGCAGGAAAGTGGTGCCGTAGCCCATCACTTGCGATAACAGTCCCGCTTTCAGATGAACGCTCTGCGCCAGCACCCGCGAAACGACCGGCACGAACAGGGCGGGTTCGGCGTTCGAGGTCACCGCGAAGCACAGCGCGATCGACATCGCGCTCAACACCAGATAAGCGCCGAAGGGGCTATCGCGCAGCGAGGCCAGCGCGAGGCCGTCCGGAATGCGCACGCCGAGATGATTGACGAGCGCGGTCAAGCCGATGATCGCGGCGATAAACCACAACAGATCCATCTTGACCGTCGCGGTGAAGCGCGTGAGCAGCTCCGCGGGCGAGGTCAGGAAGTATGCGAGCGTGAAGCCGAGTCCGACCCAGCCCGGCGCAATGTGGTGGATCGAATCGGTGAACCAGAACAGCAGCGTGATCGTGAGCAGCACAACGGCATGCAGTTCGCGCGTGCTCATGCGTACCTTTGCCGCTGGTATCGCCACTTCGTCGACCGTGTCCGCGAACAGCCAGTGCGATGCATACACGAGAATCGCGCCGCGCACGAGCACGCCGGCCGGAAAGAAGTACAGCAGGTACTCCGAGAAACGCAGATGCATACCGTGCGTCTGTTCGAGAATCCCCGCCATGATCACGTTCGGCAGATTCGCCGGCAGCACGGCCGAGGCCAGTTCATACGAGCCGACGATCACGAGCAGCAGAATACCGCGCCGTCCGTTGGCGGATTCGCCGAGGCGCACCACGTCGCAATAGCCCATGGCGATCGGAATCAGGATCGCGACGCGGCCGAACGTGGACGGCATCACCAGCGACAGCAGAAAGCTCAGCACCGCGAAGGCGAGCAGAGCTTTCAGATACGAGCCGCCGATGCGGCGCGCGAGCGCCATGCCGATGCGTTCGCTCAAGCCGCTTTCCTTCAGCGCGAAGCCGATCGCGGAGCCGCTGAACACCAGCCAGAATGCGCTGGATGCGAAGCCGGAGAATATCTCCTGAGTCGGTACCGAGGTCAGCGTCGCGGCCAGAAAAAAGAACAGCAGCGACACCAGCAGACCGCCGACCAGCGACGTCGCCCACAGCACGATGCACGTAAAAACAATGGCGACGATCCGGGTATCCTGCGCCGACAACAGTCCTCGCCAACCCAGCAGCACGATCGCCGCCAGCCCCACCGCCAGCAATGTCGGCGCAATTCTGTTTCTCGTGTTCAAACGTTTTGCCTCGCGTGATAAATGACCGGGAGCGGATTCGCTCAACTGCTCATCGCGGGTGAGATTGCGGGATTTCGTACTCGAGATGCGAGTCGTCGAAAATGTCGGAGAATTCGCGGCTTTGCCGAAAGGTCGGATCGGGCTCGCAACTCATCGGCAAATAGCCGCCGCACGGTGTATTGGGTCCGACGCGCGTGAGCAATTCGTTGGTTGCGTGGTCAAGCATGGTTCTCCTCTTTCTCAGGTAATAGCGGGCGTTTACACCCGGAACGTCTGGACTTGTGTGCGCGGGCAGAACCAGTGCAGCCGCGTCATGCCCGCCGGACAACGACGGGTCCCGGCAACGTTCCGCAAAGCGATGGATATCGAAAAACCGACTATGTCCTGGGCGAGCCATGCGTTGGCGATCGCAAGATCCATTTTTGTCGCTTCTTGTCTAAATATTTAGACTACCGGTGCGAATCGGAGAATGCAAGCATTGATTGAAAGATGGATACGAATGCGCAGTTGCATCAGAAACGAGTACGCATGCCGGCGCCGATCGGTACGCTTACGCCCGTCTGCGCGGTGTTGCCGTGGAAATTGCCGATCGGCGAGCGGTCTTGGACGTTGCGTAAAGCTTGACGATCCTGACGTCATACTGAACCGTGCTCTGGCTGTAGAGTCCCGGCACACCGGTGAACGTCGTGCCGAGATCGCCTGTCTTTTTATTTAAACAGCCGAGGCATACGCTATCCCCTTCATCGAGGACGTTCTGCCAGTCATTATGGTGCGAAAGCTACCTCGTGCATCCTTACGCGATGCCGTCCGAGTTAAAATACACTATCCAAAAAAATAGACAAAGCAATTCGTTGTCGATGAACTGGAAGCGGGAAGGGACGTGATCGGCTACGGCTCGCGGTACACTTGCGCAAACGTCAGAGGCCTCTAGAGTGACATCGTCCAGTACACGGAAAAAACGCCCGCGCGGGGCATGCTTCGATTATCAGAGCATCGGCGAACGTCTGCGTGCCTACCGGATGGCGGCCGAGCTGCGCAGCGAAGATGTTGCGGACCGGCTGAACATCTCGCGCGCCGCGGTCTACAAGCTCGAACGCGGTGAGATCGTCAAGGTCGACACGCTAGAGCGTCTCGCGGCGCTGTTCGGCGTATCGCTCGCCAATCTGCTCGGCGTGGAAGTGGAGTATCACGACTCGGCGGTCAGTTACTTCGAGCGGATGCGTCAACTGGAAAGCCGTTCGGCGCGCATCGTTGCCCATTTCGACCCGTTCTCCTTCCTGCTGACCTCCGACGAATACGACGGCTGGCTCAAGCAGATGCTCGACGAAAGCATTCCGTCATCGTTGAACGACGCATCGTGGCAGCAGATGCTGAGCCGCGTCACGGCCATCCTCGCCGAACGTAAGGCGGCATTCAAACAGGCGCGTCCCAACGTGACGAGCCTGATCGGCCTGCGTCAGATCGAACAGTTCCTGCATCACGGGCTGGTGGGCCACCTCGGCCTGCCGCCGGGCGTGCAGCTCGAACGCAAGCTCGCCGCGCGCCGGGAAGTCATGCGCATCGTCGAGATGCTCGAGCGCGACGTCGAAGGCATTCATATCGGCATTGTCAGTGACAACATGCCGAGCGAGACCTTCCAGATCTTTGGAGTCCAGGATAAGACGTATGTCGCAACATCTCCGTTCCGCCTCGGCGAGTTGCCCAATATCCGAACGGGTATCGCGACCATCACGATCGCGCCGGACGCGGTGACCATGTACCGCAAAATGATCGACCGCCTCTGGATCGACGCGGCCAAAGGAAAGAAGGGCGCGGATCTGCTAAAGAGCTTGCTGGATCGCGCCTGACCGGTGCGCGGCGGCGCGTGGACCTGGGCGCGAGAACCGTCGATCTGAAAGAGTGAAAATGCGCTCGGGTTGCGCCACGCGTTTGAGCGTGGCGCTGGCAAACAGGCTTTAAACAGGCTTTAAACAGGCTTTAAACAGGCTTTATTGAACGGCCTCGGCCACAACTTGCGCCGTAGCCGCCGACAACGTCCACCCCAAATGCCCATGCCCGGTGTTATAAAAAACGCCGCGTCGTTTGCCGCGCCCCACCTTCGGCAGCATACTCGGCAACATCGGCCGCAAGCCCGCCCATGGAATTACGCGCGCGGTCGACACCTCGGGGAAATACTGCCGGGTCCAGTCCACCAGCGGAGCGATCCGGTCCGAGCGGATATCGCGGTTAAAGCCGTTGATCTCCGCCGTCCCGGCAACCCGGAACCGATCTACGCCCAGCCGGCTCGTCACGATCTTCGCGCTATCGTCGAGCAGACTCACCCACGGCGCGCGCTGCTGACTCACCTCGTCGTCGAGGCACACGGTGATCGAATAACCCTTCACCGGATAGACGTTCACGTGATCGCCCAGCAGCGCCGCAAAATCGCGGCTCTTCACGCCGGCGCACACGACGATCCGCTCGAAGGCAAAGCGTTGTGACTCGCCCTCGAGATTGACCGTCAGCGAAAAGCGTCCCTCTGCCGGCTGTTCGATCGCCGTGATCTCGGCGTCGTAGTGAAATTCGACGCCGTGCCGCACGCAGGCATCTGCGAGGCCGCGCGTGAACTTGTGAATATCGCCGGTCGAATCGGAAGGCGTAAAAAAACCACCGAAAAAATCGCCCTTTATCGTCGGCTCGATCGCGTGCAACTCGCTCGCGGTCACCGGATTGCGGTCGAGGCCGCCTTCGCGCAGCAACGCATTCACCTTGCTGGCCGCATCGAATTCCTTGCGCGTTTTATAGATGTGCAAAATGCCGCGCCGTTCCAGATCGAAGTCGATCCCTTCGCGTTCGGCAATCGAAAACAGATGTTCGCGCGCCGCAATCGCGAGCCGCACCGTTTCGACGGTGTTCGCGCGATAGTGCGGAATCTGCCGCAGAAATTCGCCCATCCACGAATACTTGTGCCACGTGGGCATCGGATTGAGCAGCAACGGGGCGTCGCGCGTGAGCATCCAACGCAAGCCTTTCATCACGGTAGCCGCGCTGTTCCAGACTTCGGCATTGCTGGCGGACAACTGGCCGCCGTTGGCGAACGAGGTCTCCATCGCCGCATAGCGATGACGTTCGAACACGGTGACGTGGTGGCCGCGTTGCGCGAGGGCGTGCGCAGTCGTGACGCCGGTAATGCCGGCGCCGATAATGGCGATTCGTGACATGACATGGTCCAGAGTAGTTGAGCATCACCGGTGTCGATTTCGTGTCGAAACCGGCGTCGATGCCCCATCTGTCCATGTACCTGAGAGTTTCTTCCCGTGAGCATACGAGCGCAATGCAGGCCGTATGCAGGGAATCCCCTTCGGTGGGCGCGCATGGCGCCGCTCTCCAGATGTTCCAGCTGCGCGGTCCTTTTGCCTGAGAGTTTCCGGGGCGGTTGCTCCGTCGGCGTCGTCACAATCTTCTGACGATCTCTCCCGCGCTGCGTTGCAGAACGGCATGACGATACCGGGCAATAAATTTCACCGCAAGTGTTTCTTGCGATGCAGCGCGCCATTGGCCGGATGGAAAGCGGCGCAAATCACGCTGAAAAACCCCATTCACGTGACGGCGATTTCAACAGCCGCATCATGAACGCGTGGCTACGCGGCCCGGTTTCTGAGCTGGAGAGTGAACCGTGAAGCGATACGCAGTCAGACGCGATGAACATCATTCAACGGTCTATTAGAATTTTTCAAGTATGGGTTTAAGGCTTGAATTGGCGACATCGGCTATATTTAGCGGCACTGCCTGACTTCGATTTTCAACACACAGGAGAGACCGCCGTGCCCGCTGTCACAACGCTGCTCGCCTTTGCCCTGGTCTCGCTCGGCATGGTGCTCACACCCGGCCCGAACATGATTTATCTGATCTCGCGATCGCTCTGCCAGGGGCGGCGTGCCGGGCTGGTGTCGCTTGGCGGGGTCGCGCTCGGCTACGTGTTCTACATGTTTTGCGCGGCGTTCGGCATCACCGCGCTGCTGTTGACGGTGCCGTACGCGTACGACGCATTGCGTTTCGGCGGCGCGCTTTATCTGCTGTATCTGGCGTGGCAAGCGGTCAAGCCGGGCGGCCGCTCGCCGTTCCAGGTGCGCGACCTGCCGCACGACAGCAGCCGCAAGTTGTTCACCATGGGTCTCGTCACCAACCTCGCGAATCCGAAGATCGCGGTGATGTATCTGTCGCTGCTGCCGCAATTCATTTCACCGGCGCACGGCAGCGTGCTCACGCAGTCGATCGCGCTGGGTTGCGTGCAAATCGTCATCGCCGTCACGATCAACGCGCTGATTGCCAGCACGGCGGGCTCGATCGCCGGGTTTCTCGCCGGGCGGCCGGTATGGTTGCAAGTGCAACGGTGGCTGATGGGCACCGTGCTTGCTGGTCTGGCCGTGCGGATCGCGTTCGATTCGCGCCGCTAAAGCGCAGCTCGAGGTGTCGCCTGAGTCCGTATTGCGGGCTTTCTGAGGGCGTATCGCTCACCTTGGGCTCAGAGCGCCTTGTACATGATGGTGGCCGAATCAAGCCGCTCCTCCAACGTGTCGCGGCAAAACTGCGGGATCGTGCCGGCCGTTTGATAACCCAGTGCGGTATAGAGCGGCTCGGCCTTGTCGCCTGTGCGCGTATCGAGCGTCAGCAAGCTGCGCTGCAATTGGTGCGCACGATGTTCCAGTCCCACCATCAGCGCTCGGGCGATACCCTGGCGACGAAACGCGGGGTGAACCAGCAGCTTGCGCACCTCCGCGCGATGACGCTGGTTCGGCATCATGTCGTAGTCCAGTTGCACGGTGCCGGCGATCGACTCGCCATGATGCGCGACGAACAGCACGAGCGCGCCCTCGCGCAGCGACGGCAGCACTTTGCTGCTCCAGAACGCCTCACTCTCCTCAACGCTATACGGCAATACAAATCCGACGCTCGCGCCATCATGGACGCAGGCACGCAGCAGCGCGCCGAATTCGGGCAGATGGCGGACGAGGTCGTCGGCGGAAAAGGTCGTGATGGTGATCGCGCTCATGTTGGCTCGCATTCAGACGATAAAGAGGATGTAGCGCGCCGCGCTGTGCGCGGGCGTGACGAAAGCGCTGGGGCCGAACAACTGATAGCGCAGACAGTCGCCGGGATGCAGATCGTGGCTTCGGCCGTCCACTGTGATCTGCAATTGCCCTTCGAGCAGGATCAGATGATGTTCGAGTCCGGCTCTCGGCGATGCGTCGTAACTGATACGCACGCCGGCATCCAGTTCGCACTCCAGCGCCTCGCCGCTCAGCGCTTGCGCCGGCGGCGACACCGAGCGGCGCCGGAAGCCGACGCTCGCGTCGGTCCAGACCGTCTGCGCTTCGCGCGGCACCAGCGGCGCGAAGTCTTCTTCGACCATGTGCATGAGGCGCGACATCGGCAGGCCGTAGGCGACGCAAAGTTTGCCCAGCACGCTCGCCGTGGGACTCACGGCAGCGTTTTCGAGGCGTGACAGGGTGGCGCGGCTGACGTTGCTGCGCTTCGCCAGATCGTCGAGCGACCAGTTGCGCTCGGCGCGCAGCCCTCGCAGACGCTGGGCGATGCGGCGGTCGATGGCATTGTCGTCGGTGATTGTGTTTTCCATATTCGGGAAATTATCTCGAATATGGAAAGTCGTCAACGAAACAAAAATGCATTGGCGCGAAAGCGAGCGGACTGCCGGGACGTGCGAGCGGATGAGCGGTTAAGTGGCGCCGGGGAGGGTTTCTTGTTGCAACACTGGACGTGCCAGGCAGCATCGCTCGCCCCGGAGCGTCGCCGGAGATTCATACACCGCAAGAGGCTGGGGCGTTTATCATAGGGCCCACAAACTAAAACCTGCCGCCCGGCTGTGCAACGGTATGGCACACCATCCGCGAGACCTGGCGGCGCATGTCGCGACATCCTCTCTATGAACTCCACGCCCGACGCTGTTTCCCGTTCCTCTCTCCGTGCTTTGACCTTGCTTGAAGGGCGCGTACTCGGCGTGCTCGTCGAAAAGCAGCACACGGTGCCGGACAGCTATCCACTGTCCCTGAACGCGCTGACCCTGGGCTGCAACCAGAAAACCGGCCGTGCGCCGGTGATGAACGCGACCGAGGCGGAGGTGCTGACCGCCGTCGACGGATTGAAGCGCCTGAGCCTGGTAATGGAGGGCAGCAGCAGCCGTGTGCCGCGCTTCGAGCACAACATGAACCGCGTGTTGGGATTGCCGAGTCAGTCGGCTGCGTTACTGACTACCTTGTTGCTGCGCGGCCCGCAGACCGCGGCCGAGTTGCGATTGAACAGCGCGCGCTTGCATGGGTTTGCCGATATTTCGTCGGTGGAGGCGTTTCTCGATGAACTGGCTGGCGGGAACCCGTCGCGAGTCGTGAAGCTGGCCCGGACGCCTGGCGAGCGCGAGAATCGCTGGATGCATCTGCTATGCGGCGAAGTCAGCGCAAGCGAGCTTGCACCTGCAGGCGGAGAAGACGAGGTTGTGCCGCTGTCGGCGTTCGAGGCGGTAAAAGCTGAACAGAAGCGGCTTGCCGATGAACTGAGCCGGCTTCAGGCGGTGGTGCGGCGCATGGCCGCCGAGTTGGGAATCGAAGTCGACGAGCCTGGCACGGAAGACTGAAACGCTGCCGGCTTTTTGCGCGCCATGAGCGATGTGAGCGCCATGAGCGCGCAAAAAGCCAAAAACTAGAACTTGTAGTTCACCGAAGCGAGCGTATTGAGTTCGAACCTTTTTTCGGCAATCGGGCTATTCGCCGCGTCGTGCTCCAGTCGTCCGAAAGTAGCGGAAACCGAGCCATTCCAGTGCTTTGAAAAGTCATACGTCACCATGGCGTTCATATGGATGTCCCGCACACCGGCACTGGTGTTATACGTGGGCAATCCCGAGGCCGCGCTCTGCTGTTCCGAGACGCCGAAGAACGTCCGCGTATACGTCCCGTTCGCCCACGTGAACCCAGGGCCCACCGAGAACAACCAGCCGCCAACCGGCGCCGACGCCACGAAATCCGTACTGATCGTCGTCCCCTGATGGTGCCCGGCGATATCCTGGTACAGCGCCACCGAACCGGTAAACGCCCACCACGTGTAGTCGGCGAAGAGCTTCAGTTTCGGTCCGCCATCGACGTTGCCAAGCCCATGCAAGCGTGAATCGTCGGACTCCTTGCGCGTCTGGAAATCGAAACTGAAAGCGGCGCCCACGTGATAGGCCGGACCGCGCAGCACATTGACGCCAAGCACGTCAGGACCCTGCGAGAAAATCCGGTCGTCGTATGAAATGTCCAGCGCAGGGAAGGGGAATACCTTCAACTGCCGCGATCCCGGGTAGCTGGGCGTGATGACCACGCCAGGGCCCACGCCAATTTTCCATTTGCTGTCGGTGGCCGCGTCCGTGCTCGTGTCGGCCGTCGCGTTCGGACTTGCGTCGTCCGCATACGCGGCACGCGCGGTGCAAAGGCCCAGCGCAGCGGCGAGCAGCAGCGACAGGTGTGCGGGTCTGCCGAATCTGACTGGGGTACGCAGCGACACGCTCGCCGGTTTGCCGAAACTGGGCGCCGTACGCATCGTCATGCGCGCTCCTTGCCCAGCGCCGCGAGTTGCCGGAGGCGTCGCGCCAAAGCCTTCGAGACGACCTGTTGTTTGCCGCTCTCGTCGCCGCTGTGGGCAGCTTCGCTCTCGCGCAAAAATAGCGCGGTTTCGCGCGCGACGATTTCGCGCTCGTTGTCCGACGTAATCATGTGGTACGAATCATCCAGCCAGATTGTGCGTAAAAAGGCCGCGCCGATATTCCCGGCGACAAAAAGAGCATTGCGGGGGCTCGACGTTTCATCGTCGATCGCATGGACAATCAGGCAATCGGTCTTGATGTCGCGCACCTGCGTGCGCACGCTCGCGGCGAGGCGGCTCGCCTGATGCAAGGCGGGCAACGAGATCGTGGACGGCCCGACTTCGCTGAAGTCGCTGCGCTGCATCGCGCGGGCGATCTTCGCTCTGAGCGCTTCGTTGCGCAGTCCGAACGGCGCTTCCTCGCGATAACGCCAGCGTTTGCGCATCGGCGTGAAGTACGCCCAGTTGAGCAGGAAGCGATACCAGGGAATTGCCCAGCCGTCGTATGAGAGCGTCAGCGACAACAACACGAGCGACTGCGCCGCGGGACGGCGATGCGCCAGCGCCAGCGCCAATGCCGCACCGATCGACAGCCCACAGATCGAGACACGTGCAAAGCGCGCGGCCAGCGCGTCGTACTCGCGCACGGCGGCCTCGAGCCATACTTCCATCGCCGCTTCTTCCGAGCCTGCGCTATAGCCTGGCAGGACCGGCGCGCAAGCCGTGAAGCCCTCGGCGTTCAGATAGCGTGCGAGAAAGCGTAATTCGAGCGGCGAGCTCGACAGGCCGTGCAGCATCAGCACGGCATGGTCGTCGCCGGGTAAGAGGAGACTCGTTGGTTGGCTCATGGATCAGGTCCCGATCCGCAGCACGAGAAACTCGCCGGCATGGGTAGTGAACCGCTCGCACACGCATTCGGTCAGCTTCGAGACGCCGTCGCCGCTTTTCAGGCGCACGCGATGACTGCCGGGCCACAGTGCTTTGCTGAGCCGCTGGATGTCCTCAGGATCGACATCGGTAAAGCGCGGGCCGGGCGCGATTTCGTTAGGCAGACGCGGCAGCACGCCTTGCGGTTTGAGGTCGTCCGCGGGTTGCAGTGCGTTGCGCTCGAGCGCCTGAATGAAAATGAAGGTTCTGTGGTGATGCGAAAGATGGCGCAGCAGCCGATGCGTTTCGTCGACGGCACGGCGTGCGAGCATGCGTTCGTTGTCGTGACGCAGCAGCATTTCATAGCGCGACTGCGCAACCGATGCGATCAGTTCCGCTCGAAACTGCGCGCGGCGCAGACGCTCGATCAGCATGATGACGAACAGCGTCACCAACGGATACGAGATCAGCAGGACCAGGTCGGCGCGATCGAATACGGCGATGGTTGCGTAGGGCGGGACGAACAGATAGTCCGCAATACCCAGGCCGAGCAGCATGACCGTAAGCGCCGGGGCCAGCCCGCAAAAATATTCGACCAGCGACGCCGCGATACAGAACGCAGTGCCCGGCATGATCGGTCCGATAAGCGGATGGAGCAACATGCGCACTCCGCTGGCGATCGCCAATGCGGCGGCCGCGCCGAGCCAGACGCGTGTTCCCCTTGGTGCCCAGCGACGGGCGTTTTGGACTTCCATAATCTTTTTTTTAGGGAGCGATTATGCTTCCCGATTGAGTGTGGCAATGCGCTTTACAGCGCAGGTCGGACAATACCATAGTCGGGCAAAGGGAAAGACCCGGAAAATGTGAATACTGGCGGACCGGGTGGGAATACCGTATTTCAAATGCCTGACGGAAAAACATGTCCGGGAACAGGGGTATTCTCACCAGCGTGCATTGTGCAGGCAGCGAACTTAAATGACGCTTAAGCGGCTTGAGGAAGGGGCTGTGCGAACCTTTCGCCGCATTGCAGGAAACCGTGACAGAGCTGTCCGGCAAGCGAAATAGTATGGGGGAAATGGCACGCCGTAGCATTTCCCCGCTTATACAACATGCGGCCGCGTTGCCTCAATGACAGTTAATGCTCTTTACAAATGACACAGAACATTTACGACGCCCCCGCATTTTTCAACGGCCAATGGGCTGGCCGCTCGCTCAGGCATCGCGGCTTCGCCGCGGTTCGTTGGACAGGGTTCGCTGGGTGCGATAAAAAACGCGTGGCGGCACGTTGGGCGAATCTTCAGCGAGCCGGTCGAGTTCGTCGCGGATGGCGGTGAGATAGTGGCCGTCGCGGGCATCCGCGTCACCTGCGAAGATCGCTTCGAGCCTGCGCCGCACGGCGCCATAGCGCGCGCCCGCTGCACGATGCTTTTCCGCACGCTCCGCGTATCGGAGGAACGTTTGCAGCGCGGCGGAGACCGCAGCGGCAACGCTCACGAAGCCCAAGGCGATCCTGAGCGCCGGCGAGACGGTGGCCGAACTCAGCGACGCAAACACGGCCGTGCCCACAAAAGCGGTCAATACGGTGACCAGCCAGCCGACGCCGCGGTCTCGCGCCGAGAGAAGGTCGGCCATGTCGTAGTGGCTCATCTGGGATTCACGCGCGCGCCGGATCCATTTCAGCAGAAGCTGGTCTTCGTCGACCGGGGGCTCGTACGCAGTCAGGTTCTTCATATCGCTCGTCGGGGCTGTTCAGTTTCGCAAGCGTAGCGCATGCGCTTGACGATACTGTGCCACATGAGCGCCACGAACTGAACGCTGCAGAACCTTCTCCGATCATTCGAGCAGACGGCGTACGCGCGGAATGACTTCCTCGGCAAAAATGCGCATGTCGGTTTCGAACGGCTGGAATTGCAGCATGAACAATTCGATCCCTGCACGATGGAAGCCGGCGATCCGCTCTGCGACCGTGTCATAGCTGCCGACCAGTCCGGCTGCCGTGCCACCGTTCGAGCCGACCCGCGGTGTTCGCGCGAAGGTCTGGAACATCACCGCCTTCGGGTCGATGTTCGGCTTCTGTTGCTCACGCAACGGGGCATCTTTCGAAGCCAGTGCAAAGAGATGCTCAAGGTGCCGATCCGCGGCCTCATCCGTTTCGCGAGCAATAACGAACGCCGACAAACCGAAGCGCAACGGCTCGTGCGCCGCGGGGCGCTTGCGGGCCGAGACATCCGCGATCAATGCCTTGACCTCGTCCAGCGGCTGGCCGTTGATGAACCACACGTCGCCTTTGTCCGCGACCAGTCCCCGCGCCGGTTCCGATTCCCCGCCGACGTAGATGCGCGGACGGCTGCGAAACGGGTCATCGGGGCGCAATAAATAGTCATCCACATTGAAATGCTCGCCGCGAAAATGTGTGCGTTCGCCACGCAGCAAAGAATCGACCACCGTAATCCACTCGCGCCCATAGGCGTAACGCGCGTCATGCTCCGCGAAGCCGATACCGGCGCGCTCCAGCTCCGGCCGATTCCATGCGTTGACGAGATTGATCGCAAAACGCCCACCGCTGATGTGTTCGATCTGCTGCGCCATCTTTGCCAGCACCACCGGGTGATACAGATACGGCTTGATCGCGGCGATGATCTCGATGCGTTCGGTCAGTGCCGCTAGCGCGGCCGACGCGGTCCATGCTTCGAGCTGATCGAACTCGGGGTTGTGCGGGTTGATCGTGTGCTGCGCGACCAGCACGGAGTCGTAACCGAGCCGCTCGGCTTCGAGCACGAGGGCTTTGTTTCTTGCCCACGACGCGTCGTACGGCTCATCGGGGTCCTGCAGCGCGGCGCGGCTGCCGTGAACCAGCGCCCAGATGCCGAAGCGGGGAGGGAGTGTCGACATGGTGCAGAAATCTCCACGGGAAGCGTGTTGTTCAAATTCGCATCAAACTTTGGATGATGAAGGATAGTGTTGGTGTGCGTTCCAATTTCTATTTATATCTATTGATGAAATTGGTCTTAGGGGGTGGTGTTCGCCACCTGTGGTGGGGTTGGGGGTTTTGGTCTTTTCTTGAATTGTTATTGGTTTATTGGCGTTCGCCTTTGTGGTGGAGCTGGGTTCTTTGGCCTTTCTTGTTTTGTTATTGGATTATTGGCGGTCGCCACCTGTGGTGGGGCTCGATTCTTTGGCCTTTCCTTGTTTTCTTATTGGTTTATTAGCGTCGCCCCTGTGCGGGGCAGGCACCTACTTTTCTTTGCCTGCTGCAAAGAAAAGTAGGCAAAAGAAAGCAGCTCAAACCGCCAGCTTATAAGCGGGTCCCCCGCACAGCCACGGTAGTGGTGCATCTGGAATCCGTGTTCTCGCACATTCGGCGTGAGTGACAAAGCACTCATCCGCTCCCACTCCGCACTACGTGCGTCGCGGACGGGCCCGCCAGGGAAACCTGGAGGCTTCGTTTGCGCGCGATGGGGCCGTCGGCTTCGCCTCGGCAACGACGGAATTGCTTGGGAAACCAACGGTTTCGTTTACGCGCGGTGGGGCGATCGGCTGCGCCTCGGCGCCGACGGGATTGCTTGGGAGACCAGCGGCTTCGTTTGGGCGCGGTGGGGACCATCGGCTTTGCCTCGGCGACGAAGGAATTGCATGGGAAACCAGTGGCTTCGTTTGCGCGCGGTGGGGCCATCGGCTGCGCCTCGGCGACGACGGAATTGCTTGGGAGACCAGCGGTTTCGTTTGGGCGCGGTGGGGACCATCGGCTTTGCCTCGGCGACGAAGGAATTGCATGGGAAACCAGTGGCTTCGTTTGCGCGCGGTGGGGCCATCGGCTGCGCCTTGGCGACGACGGAATTGCTTGGGGGACTATCGGCTTCGTTTAGGCGCGGTGGGGACCATCGGCTTTGCCTCGGTGGAGCATCAAATGGAGCACGCATGCGAGAACGTGGAGATGGGTTCTTGAGGTGTGCCAATGCCATTGGCGAGCCACGATACTGAGCGAAGCGCGAGTACGAAAACGTAGCGATCGGTTCCATGCGGTGGGCTTCGGCGCGCGCAGCGTCGCCGGAAGAATGACGGCCTTGTCACGAACGTCGAATGTGCGAGGGCACAGATTCCAGATGCACCACTACCGTGGCTGTGCGGGGGACCCGCTTAGGAGTTAGCGGGGTGAGCTGCTTTCTTTTGCCTACTTTTCTTTGCAGCAGGCAAAGAAAAGTAGGTGCCTGCCCCGCACAGGGGCGACGCTAATAAACCAATATCAATTCAAGGAAAGGCCAACGCCGCAGGCAACCAGACAAGAAAAGGCCAACACCGCAGGCGACCAGACAATAAGCGCCGCACAGGCAAACATAACAAGGAAAGGCCAAAAAACCCAGCTCCACCACAGGTGTCAAACACTAACAACCCAATAACAATTCAAAAAACGACCACCGCCAAAGGCAAAAAGAACCCTCACCGCCTCCACCCCCGCACCGCGAACAAACAAACCCCCACAACAGCAAGCGACAAAACCGTAGTCATCGTCCCCAACGCATAAATCACCGGCGTAGTCACCGAAGTAGTCAACCCTTGCAACTCAAGCGGCAACGTATTCTGATCCCCGATCGCCTGCGAGGTACGAGCAATCTCATCCCATGAAAGCGTGAACCCGAACATGGCGACGCCAACCACCGAAGGTCCGATAATCGGCAAAACAACATGCCGGAAACTCTGCCACGGCGTGGCGCCCAGGTCCCGCGAAGCCTCCTCATAAGCAGGATTAAAGCGATTGAAAACCGCAAACATCACGAGCAAACCAAACGGCAACGTCCACGTCAGATGCGCGCCCAGCGCCGAGGTGAACAAACCCATCGACGTCGTATAAGTATCGGCAAAAGACTGATACCCCCACGCGGAAGCAAGATACTTCACTCCGTTATCGAGCAGCCGGAACGTCAACCCGACCCCAAGCGAAACGATAATGGACGGCATGATCAGACTGGCGACCGACACATAAAACACCGCCGTATCCCCGCGAAACCGTCGGCGAAACGCCAACCCGGCCGCCACGGAGAACAGAACGGTCAGAACAGTCACCGCCAACGCGAGCCGCACGGACCGGCCGAATGCCGCCCAGATGTCGACGTCGCCCACGCCGTCTCGCAGCACGGCAAACCAGTGCAGCGACACGCCGCGCATCGGAAACGTCAATCCGCCCTCGGGGCCCTGAAACGAAAGAATAAAAATCGTAATCACCGGTCCGTATAAAAACAGAACGAACAGGCCGAACAGCAGCGCGAGCCAGTAAAAGCTGGCCGGGCGATGTTCCCGATGTTTGAGGCGAGTCCCCGGCATCTTTACAGCTCCTTGCGGATGTCGACCACCCGCGTCAAACCCCACACGATCATCAGCACCACCGCCAGCAGAATGATCGCGTTGGCCGCCGCTGCGGGAAATTGCAGGTAGCCGGTCTGCACCTGAATGATCTTGCCGACCGATGCGATCTGCTGGCCGCCCATCACGCCGACGGTCAGAAAATCGCCCATCACGATCGTGATGACAAAGATCGAGCCGATGACGATGCCGGTCTTCGACAGCGGCAACACCACGTCGCGAATCACCTGCCAGCCGCTTGCGCCGGCATCGCGCGCGGCTTCGAGCAACGAGCGGTCGATACGCATCATCGCGTTGAAAATCGGCACGATCATGAAGAACGTATAGAGATGCACGAACGCCAGCACGACCGAGAAGTTCGAATACAGCAGCCATTCGAGCGGCTGATCGATCAGATGCACGCCCAGCAGCGCCTGATTGACGAGGCCGTTACGGCCGAGCAGCGGCATCCACGAGATCATGCGGATCACGTTCGAGGTCCAGAACGGAATCGTGCAGACAAGGAACAGGACCGTCTGCATACTCGTCGTGCGCACGTGGAACGCGAGGAAGTAGGCGATCGAAAAACCCAGCAGCAAAGTCACGGCCCACACGATCGCGCAGAACTTGAGCGTCGACCAATACGTCTTGAAGGTTACGCAGACGTCCGTCATCGACGAACAGCCGTTGAAAATCGCCGCGTAGTTTTTCAGCGTGAAGGCCGGGATGATCTGGTATTCGTTGAAGTCCCAGAAGCTGACAATCAACGTGATAACCAACGGCACGATGAAAAACAGCAGGAACGTCAGCGAAAGCGGCGTGGCCTGCAGCCAGGCCGGCGCGCGCCGGTGTTTGACGGGTTCGTCCTGTGCGTGAGAGGAAAGCTCGATCGTTGCCATGGGCGGTTATCTGGAGAAACACGGCGCTGCGAAATGAGCGCGTCATCGAGAAACTGCCGGCGTGTCGTACACCGGCAGCCTCTCATGCAACTGCGTCGGTCAGAGTCAAGATCAGGATCAAGCCGCGATGAACTCGTTCCACTTCTGAACCATGTAGATGTTCTCGTCCATCACCGCATTCCAGCAGGCAATCGCACCCATTCGCTGGTTGTAGGAGCCGCCGTCGCGCACCGTGCCGGCTTTTTCGAGCAACTGGCCATCGGGCGCCTTGATGTCCTGCGTGGCCGCCTTGCCTTCGATCCAGTAGTCCCATTCGTACGGCTGCATGTGCGTTTTCGCGGTCTCAAGCACGCCCGAGTAATAGCCCTGGCGCATCAGGTAAGCACCCGCCCAACCGTCCTGGAACCAGTTGACGAACTCGTACGCGGCGTCGAGCTTCTTGCCCTGCAGCGAGCGCGGAAAGCCGAAACCCGAGGCCCACGAGCGATAGCCCTCCTTGAGCGGCTGGAATTTGCAGGCGATGCCCATAGTGCGCACTTTGGTCACGGCCGGCGACCACATCGACTGGATCACCACTTCGCCCGAGGCCATCAGGTTCACGCTTTCGTTGAAGTCCTTCCAGAACGCGCGGAACTGGCCACCGCGCTTGGCTTCGATCAGGATCTTGATGGTCTGGTCGATCTCGGCCTTGGTCATGTTGCCTTTGTCGCCGTATTTCATGTGACCCATTGCCTCGATCGCCATCGCCGAATCCATAATGCCGATCGCTGGAATGTTCAATAGCGCCGCTTTGCCCTTGAACTGCGGGTTGAGCAGTTCGGCCCAACTGTCGATCGGGCGTTTGATGAGATCGGGGCGAATACCGAGCGTGTCCGCGTTGTACGTAGTCGGGATCAGCGTCATCCATTCGGTCGGCGTTGCCGAGAATTCGGTGGAGCGCGGGCCGGTCAGGAACATCACTTTCTTCGGCGCGGTGCCCTGGTCGCCGATCTTCTTGCCGTTCACTTCGCCGCGGGTCAGCACCGGCGTGATCTTGTCGGCGAGTTTGATGCGCTTCGCGTCCATGCCCGCGAGCGTGCCGGCCGGAATCAGTTTCTTGAGCGCGAAGTATTCGGTGTCGACAATGTCGAACGAGTTGGGCTGCGTGATGATGCGCTTGGCCACGTCGTCGGTCGTTACCGGCACGTACTGGATGTCGATGCCGGTATCTTCCTTGAATTTCTTCGCGATGTCGGCACTCTGATTCACCGCCGTGCCGAGATAGCGCAGCGTGATCTTCTCCTGCGCATGCACGTACGGAAAACCGGCAATACCGGCCGCCGCCACGGCGCCCTTGATGAACGTGCGGCGCGACAGGCCTTTTTCCGTCAGGTCGGATGCGGCCGTTGCCGGGCTCTCGTTCGCTTCACTCATTGCTTTCTCCTCAGTTGACGTTCGGTTTTCCTGGTCAGACGTTCTCTTCGCTGCCGTGTCGCGCCATGCCGCGCAGCCGGTCAGGCCGCCAGCGGATGCGCGTCCTGCTCGTTCCACCAGACCACCACGCGCGCATCGGGGCCGAGGCGCGCCGAGTCGTAGTCGCTGTCGCTGACCAGCGAGATCAGTTCGGGCGAGCCGTCGAGCGGATCGAGCGTCATACGCAAATGGGTGCCCTGGTATTCCGCCTCGCGCACCTTGCAAGGCACGCCGCCGATCCGGGTCAGGCCGGTCTCGCCGGTTGCCGTCTGGACGGGCGTGACGCCGTGCGGCACCACCCGCAGATGATCGGCCCGCACGGTAAACGCGCGGCCGTTCGCATTGAATACGTTGTGACCGCCGAGGAAACGCGCGACGAATTCGGTGCGCGGACGGTTGAATACTTCGTGTGGCGTGCCGCTTTGTTCGATCCGACCGTGGCTCATGACGACCACCAGATCGGCCAGCGCCATCGCTTCTTCCTGCGAGTGCGTGACGTGCACGAACGTAATGCCGAGTTCTTTCTGCCAACGCTTGAGTTCGGCGCGCATCTGCACGCGCAGAAAGGGGTCGAGCGCGGACAGCGGTTCGTCGAGCAATAGACAGCCGGGTTGATTCAGCAACGCGCGCGCGAGCGCGACGCGCTGCTGCTGGCCGCCTGACAGCTGAGCGGGTTTGCGTTCGGCATAGGCGGACATCGCGACCAGTTCCAGCAGTTCGCCGGCGCGCTTGCGGCGCACATCCTTCGCGATGCCGCGCATCTTCAGGCTGAACGCGACGTTATCAAGCGCGCTCAGATGCGGGAACAGCGCGTAGTTCTGAAACACCATGGCCGTGCCGCGGGCCGCGGGTTCCGCACGCGTGACGTTGCGGCCCGCGATCAGAATGTCGCCTTCGGTAACGGATTCATGCCCGGCGATCATGCGCAAGGTCGAGGTCTTGCCGCATCCCGACGGCCCGAGCAGGCAGCAATACTGACCGCCGGCAATGCGCAGATCGATGGCGTCGACGGCAAGCGAATCGCCGTATTGCTTGGACACGTGCACCAGTTCAATATCGGCGGCTTTGGTTTCGAGCACCGTTGAAGCAGACTGAATCATGAAGGAAGTGTCCTCGTGAACGGCAAAGAGCGGGCGCACGCAAAGTCACTTGCGATGCCTATGCGAAATCATCCAAATGCAAGACATGTGCCATCCGGCACATCGCGATGCTCGCCGATTGCAAACGCGCCGGTGTACTTAACGTCGACGAGTTGGCTCACATATTGCAAACGATCCGTAGCGTCGATCGTCAGCGATCAAAGAGCATTTTCTGCGCGATCGCGGTGCGTCTTCGTTCCGTCCCGGGGCATGATCCGGCCAACTCGGTTCATGCGGGGCACGACGCGCCGCTTTGCGTCATCCACGGTTTCTTTATATGAACGACACACGGAACATGCCCGCAGCAGAGAACCGCGCCCGTCAATCGATCACCACCCATGGCCGCTTTTCGTATCGCCCGATCACGGACAGCGACGCCTTCCGCTGGCCCGGCGATAGCGGACTCGCGGTCTACCTGGGCTTCAACATCGAACACTTTGCGTTCGGCGAGGGACTCGGCGCCGCACTCGGCCCGATTTCGCCGCAGCCGGATGTGCTGAACCATAGCTGGCGCGAATACGGTAACCGCGTGGGTGCGTGGCGCTGCATCGAACTGTTCGATCAACTGGACATGCCTGCGGGCACGCTCATCAATACCGCGCTCTACGATCATTGCCCGGAATTGATCGCGGCCTGCGTGGCGCGTGGCGACGAACTGATCGGCCACGGGCACACCAATGCGCATCGGCAGAGCGACCTCGACGAAAACGGCGAACGCGAACTGCTTCTGCATTGCCGCGAACGTATCGCCGAAACATCCGGCACGCCGCCGGCGGGCTGGCTCTCGCCATGGATCTCCGAATCGCACCTGACGCCCGATCTGCTGGCGGAGACCGGGTATCGCTACACGCTGAACTGGTGTCACGACGATCGCCCGGTACGCATGGCCACGCGAGGCGGCCCGCTATGGTCGATTCCGTACCCGCAGGAACTCAACGATCTACCGATGATGGTGGGCCGCCATATGGACGGCCGCGCGTTCGCCGACATGATCGTCGACCAGTTCGACGAGATGCTCGAACAGGCCAATCGCGGCACGCAACCCCAGGCGCTCGTGATGGGCATCGCGCTGCATCCTTATCTGGTGGGGCAGCCGTACAGACTGCGGCATTTGCGCCGCGCGCTCAACCATATCGCGGCGGCGCGAGCGAAAAGCGAGGTGTGGGTGACAACACCTGGTGCAATCGCGCGTCACATGGATACATTGGAGCGGGACGGCTTGCTGCGCCCAGAGGCCGCATGAGCATGAGCCCGAAAGCCGGCGCGGCCACCGCCAGAAAAACCCCGAAGGAAGAAGCGGATGCCGACGCGCGCATCTATCAGGCGATCTTCGACGGCGTGTTGAATCATCGTTTGACGCCCGGCACGAAGCTGCCGGAACCCGAATTGTGTCAACTGTTCGGCGTGGGCCGCGCGGCCGCGCGGCGCGTGCTGGAGAAGCTCGCTTACGACGGCATCGTCGTGCTGCGACCGAACAAGGGGGCGGTGATTGCAGAGCCGACGCCGGAAGAAACCCGCGAGATCTTCGAAGCGCGGCGCTCAGTCGAACGCATGCTGGTCGAGCTGGCCGTGCAGCGTGCGAGTGCGAAGGACATCAAAGCCCTGCGCCAGCAGTTGGCGAGCGAACACGAGGCGATGCATCGCTTCGACCAGCCTTCGTGGGCCACGCTCGCCAGCAGTTTTCATATGCGCATCGCCGCGCTCGCAGGCAACTCGATTCTGCAAAATTATCTGAAGGAACTGGTTTCGCGCTGCTCGCTAATTGTCGGCGTGTACGAGCCGCCGGGGCATGCGCCATGCGAACACGCGGAGCATGCGTTGATCGTCGATTGCATCGAGGCACGCGACGCAGCGGGCGCGATGGCCCACATGGAAGCCCATCTTCGCGATATCCAGGAGCGGATCGAAACGTCGCGGATGCGCGGCGAGAAAAGCCTCGGCCAGTTGCTCGGCATCACCAGCTACGCCACTCAAACTTAGGCCCGCGTGGGCGTGGCAATCGACTTCGGAGCGACCGTCGGATAACAACGCTACGAGCCGATCGCGAGCCAGCGTTAAACCCCGAGCGCACGACCATCACTGCGCGGATCATGAGCGCCTGAAGCCAAGCCATTCGCTTCGATGCGGATCACGCCAGGATGCCCCGCTAAAGGACTCTGCGCCGGGATGGCGCTCACTTCATGCCCACGCGCGGCAAGCGCCGTGAACACGTCGGCGCCGGCGTCTTCTTCGAGCTTCAAGGCGTCGCGCGTGTCGGAGAAGGTCTTGCCCAGCAGAAAACGCGGACGGGCGAGGGCAGTGAGCGGGTCCATCCCGTAGTCGATCAGGCGTGTGAGTATCGCGGCCAGCGTTTGCGGCTGACCGTCGGCGCCTTGCGTGCCGAACAGCAGGTGGGGCCGGCCATCCTTCAGATACATACCGGGGTTGAGCGTATGGAACGGCCGCTTACCGGGTTGCACCGCGTTGTGATGCAGGGGATTCGTGCTGAACGACGCGCCGCGGTTGTGCCACAGAATGCCCGTATCGCCCGCCACCACGCCGCTTCCCCAATCGAAGTAAACCGTTTGCAGAACGCTGGCGCTGCGGCCTTCGCTATCCGTTGCGCCGATAAACACCGTGTCGCCCGGGCGGAATACATGAGGCCAGGCACGCGCTTCACGCAGATCGATCGAGCGCGCATGCGCATCGAGCGTAACAGGCGACAGCATGTCGTCGACCGGCACGGCATTGAACTCAGGATCGGACACGAAGCGGTCGCGATCCACGAACGCGCATTTCACGGCCTCCACCAGCAAATGGTAGTAATCGGCGCTGCCTTCGGCAATCCGCGCGATATCGAAACGCTCGAGGATGCCCATGATCTGCAGCGTCGTCACGCCTTGAGTCGGCGGTCGCATGCTGACCAGTTCGCCGCCACGATAAGCGACCCGCAATGGCATTTCATCGCGCGCTTGCGTTCGCGCCAGGTCGCTCGACGTCAGCGGTGAGCCGGCCTCGCGCAAACCGCGTGCGATTCGCTCCGCCAGCTCGCCTTGATAAAATTCGTGCGCGCCGAAGCGGGCAATCCGCTCGATGCTCTTCGCCAGCGCGGGCTGCACAAAGCGTTCGGCGATAGCGGGAATACGGCCCTGCGGCGCGAAAGTCGCGGCAAAGCCGGGCAATGAGCGCAATTCATTCGCGCGCAGAGATTGCCAGAAGTGCTGCGAAGGGGTGACCGGAAATCCATCCGCTGCATAGTCGAGCGCACGATCGAATAGCGATGCCCACGATTGCCGGCCACCCCACGATGTCCGGCTGATTGTATAAGCCTGATTCCACGTATCGACGGTGGCGGCCGTGGTAATCGCAGACGCTGCGCCGCGCAGGGGAATCGCGCCGCTGAACGCCGGCAGTCGCGCCGCGGCCTGGCCGATGCCCGATACCGTGCGCAACATCCCTTGCCGATCGCCGATGACCCAGAACGCGTCGCCGCCGAGTCCCGTGAAATGCGGATACGTCACGCACAGCGCCGCACCGATGGCGATCGCGGCTTCGATCGCGTTGCCGCCCGCGCGCAATACGTCGAGGCCCGCGGCGCTGGCTATTGCGTGCGGGCTGGTGACCATGCCGCCGGTGCTGCTGGCGAGTTTCAGATTGTGCATCGATGCTCCGCTACCGAAGATTCGCTGAGGTGTGCCGCGAGTATAGATCGCGTACGAGGGCAAGCAACGCGCGATCGCTGCCGCGCGCGCCGATGATCGACAGTGAGAGTGGGAGATTGATTTTGTCGCTGAAAGGGAGCGCGATTTGCGGCAGGTTGCCTTCAGCATTTTTTCTGCCTGGCGGGGTGAGCTCGAAGGGTGGAGAGCGGGCGCGAATGCGGGGCGTGCAAGCCCCGAGTTGGGGAGCGCCGCACCATCAGGCGTTGAGCAACCTGCCGCGAAAACCACTGGCCGGGCACCCTGCGAATCACCGCAAACCCAATCCTGACAAGGATGACCGACCGTTCCGGCAAATCCGAAACACACTTGGCATAGCTCCTGCTAATTTGAGTTCAAACTTGTATTCAAGATTGAACTCAAGGAAAAACAGGTGCCTATTTCTTCACCACTGACGGTCCGAGGTCTGCTTCAGGCCTATGCCGACAAACGTCTGACGCCACGGCAAACTGTGGCGTCGACGTTTGCGCGTATCGACGAAATCGACCGGCCGGAAGTCTGGATCTTGCGTGTGCCCGCCGCGGACGTGCAGGCACGCGCCAGCGCGCTCGAAGCGCTTTACGAAGAGCAGGGCGCCGCCGTGTTCGAGCGGATGCCGTTGTTCGGCGTGCCATTCGCGGTCAAGGACAACATCGACGTCGCCGGCCTGCCGACCACTGCCGCGTGCGAGCCCTTCAGCTACACGCCGGACACGTCCGCGTTCGCCGTGCAGCGTCTCATCGACGCCGGTGCAATCCTGATCGGCAAGACCAATCTCGATCAGTTCGCAACCGGCCTTGTCGGCACGCGTTCGCCGTATGGCGCGGTGCGTAACGCTGAGTTTGCGCAGCGTGTATCCGGAGGTTCGAGTTCCGGTTCAGCGGTTGCCGTTGCCGCGGGTTGCGTGGCTTTTTCGCTCGGCACCGACACGGCCGGATCGGGGCGCGTGCCGGCGGGCTTCAACGGACTCGTCGGCTTGAAGCCGTCGCTGGGACTGGTCAGCAAACGCGGTGTCGTGCCGGCGTGCCGTAGCCTCGACACGATCTCGGTGTTCGCGCACGACGTCGACGATGCATGGCGCGTGCTCGGCGAAATCGCCTGCTTCGATTCCCTCGACGGCTTTTCACGCAAGGTGCCGAGTCTCGGTCTGCTGCGCGGCGCGCCACGGATCGGCGTGCCGGACCACCTCGAGTTCCACGGCGACGCAGCGGCAAGCCAGGCGTTCTCCACGTCGCTCGATGCGCTCTCGACACATCTGCACCTCAGCCCCTTGCCGATCGACTTCAAGCCGCTCAGCGCGACCTCTGCGCTGCTCTACGACGGCCCCTGGGTGGCCGAACGGCGCGCCGCGCTCGGCAGCTTCTTCGAGACGCATCACGAAGCGATCGATCCGGTCGTCGCCGGGGTGATCGGCAAAGCGGACCGCTACAGTGCCGCCGACGCGTTCAACGGCCAGTACGCACTAGCCGACCTGAAGCGCCACGCCGAACAGCTCTTCGAGACGATCGACATCCTGATCGTTCCGACCACGCCGACGCATCCGTTGATCGCAGACGTGCAGGCTAATCCCGTCGAGTTGAACAGCCAGCTTGGCTGCTATACGAACTTCGTCAATCTGCTCGATCTGTGCGCGCTGGCTGTGCCGTGTCGGCGCCGCGATGACGGTCTGCCGGCCGGCGTCACGCTGATCGCGCCGAGCGGTGCGGACCGCCGTCTCGCCGAATTGGGCCAGCGCATTCAGGCGCTGTTCGCGAGTGCAGTTGAGACCCGCAGCGGAACATCTGCCGTGCCCGAAACAGAAACCCAAACCGAAGCCAAAGTCGAAACCAAAGTCGAAACCAAAGCCGCCGCGACGAACCCGCTCGAACCGCTTCCGTTTCACGAGCCGACCGTCGCGCTTGCCGTGGTCGGCGCGCATCTGCGCGGACAGCCGTTGAACTGGCAATTGCAGGAAGCCGGCGCGCGGTTTATCGAAGCAACCCATACCGTGCCCGGCTACACGCTTTACGCACTCGCCAACACGCAGCCGCCCAAACCTGGCCTCGTACGCACGGCCGGATCAACCGGCCAGCGCATCGCCGTCGAAGTCTGGGAAGTCCCGCTGCGCACCTTCGGCAAATTCGTCGCCGACGTGCCCGCGCCGCTCGGCATCGGCACGCTGCAACTCGACAACGGCCTCACCGTGAAAGGTTTCATCTGCGAGCCGTCGGCGGTCGACGCAGACAGCGGCGCAACCGACATCACCTCGTTTGGCGGCTGGATCGCCTATCTCGACAGCCTGAATGTCAACTGAAGGCCAACGCTCACTAACCCCAACCAGGAATTGGACACCATGACCAGCCGCCGCAATTTCATCAAGAGCGCCAGCCTGTTGACGCTCGGCAATATCCTGCCGATCCAGTCGGTGTTTGCCGCGCCGAAGACAACGGTCGGCGTGATCTACGTCGGCGCGCGCAGCGACTACGGCTACAACCAGGCTCAGGCAACGGCCGCTGCCGTCATCAAGAAGATGCCCGACGTGAAGGTGGTGGAAGAGGAGAACGTGCCTGAAACCATCGCCGTGCAGAAGACCATGGAAGCGATGATCGAACAGGACGGCGCGACGCTGATTTTCGCGACCTCGTTCGGTTACTTCGATCCGCATGTCCTGAAGATGGCGGCCAAATATCCGAAGGTGCGTTTCGCCCATTGCGGCGGATTGTGGAAGCAGGGCAACCCGTCGAACATCACCAGCTACTTCGGCTATATCGACGAATGCCAGTACCTGAACGGCGTGATCGCGGGCCATATGACGAAGAGCAAAAAGCTCGGCTTCGTCGCCGCCAAACCGATTCCGCAAGTGCTGCGCAACATCAATTCGTTCACGCTCGGCGCGCAGTCCGTCGATCCGTCGATCACCACACAGGTGATTTTCACCGGCGACTGGTCGATGCCCGTCAAGGAAGCGGAAGCCACCAACAGTCTGATCGACCAGGGCTGCGACGTGCTGACCTGTCACGTCGACGGTCCGAAGGTGGTCGTCGAAACAGCGGAAAAGCGCGGCGCGATGAGTTGCGGTTACCACGCGAGCCAGGCGGCGCTCGCGCCGAAGGGCTATCTGACCGGCGCGGAATGGGATTGGGCGACGCCTTATAAGCAACTGGTGAGCGGCGCCCAGGCCGGCACGGCGCAACCCAATGTGCTGCGCGGCGGGTTGAAAGAGGGCTTCGTGAAGATGTCGCCGTACGGCGCGAAAGTCACCGCGCAGGCGAAGCAGAACGCCGACTCGATCAGAAGCAGCATGGTGGCGGGCAATTTCGTGATCTTCAAAGGCCCGATGAAGGACAACAAGGGCGGCACGGCGATCGCCTCGGGTGCGAGCCATGTGCAGACCGACTACACGCTCGAAAGCATGAACTACCTGGTGGCGGGCGTCGTCGGTCAGATCTGACGACGGCTGCGTGTCTGCTTGCGTTTCTATGAGCGAAGGAGCCGTGATGCGTCCCAATGCCCCCACCGCGAGAGTGATGCTGTCGCTCTTGCCCGCGCTGCCGACCGCGTCGGCGGTGCTCGGCACGTTGCTGCTGTTCTCGCTGTTCCTGCTGGTGCAGGGACAGCCGGCGTTCGATGCGATCGGGCTGATTTTCGAGGGCGCATTCGGCTCGTCGTTCGCATGGCAGAGCACCTTGCTGCGCGCGTCGCCGCTGATGCTGACGGCGCTCTGCGTCGCGCTGCCCGCCCAGGTCGGGTTGATCGTGATCGGCGGCGAGGGCGCGCTCGCGCTGGGCGGCATGTGCGCGGCGATCGTCCCGCAGATGCTGCCGAACGGCACGCCCTGGCTCGTCGCCACGCCGTTGATGGCGGTGGCCGGCATGCTGGCCGGCGGCATCTGGATCGGCGCGGTCGGCGCGTTGCGGCAATGGCGCGGGGTCAACGAGACGATCAGCAGCCTGCTGATGTCGTATATCGCGATCGCGCTTTTCAAGCATCTGGTGGAAGGGCCGCTGCGCGATCCCGCCAGCCTGAACAAGCCGTCTACCTATCCCGTGCCCGACGCGATGATGATCGGTTCGATCCCCGGACTCGACACGCACTGGGGACTGTTCTGGGGCGTCGTCACGTGCATCGCGGCGTGGGTGTTCGTGAAGTTCAGCACCAAGGGTTTCGCGATGCGCGTGGTGGGCGGCAGCCATCGCGCGGCGCGTCTGGTCGGCCTGCCGGTCAATCTGCTTGCGCTTGCCGCGTGCGTATTGGGTGGCGCCGCCGCGGGACTGGGCGGCATGTTCGAAGTGGCGGCCGTGCAGGGCAGCGCGAATGCATCTTTGCTGGCGGGCTATGGCTATGCGGGCATCCTGGTCGCCTTCGCCGCGCGTCAGAATCCGCTCGCGATCATCGCGTGCGCGCTGATGATCGGCGGCATCGAAGCGAGCGGCTCGTTACTGCAACGGCGGCTCGATCTGCCCGACGCCACCACGCTCGTTCTGCAAGGTCTGCTGTTCGCCAATTTGCTGGCGTGGGAAGCGCTCGGCGGGCGCATCGCCGCATGGCGCGTCAAATTGCAGGCCGCGGCGCTTGCCGATCTTCCCGTGCGACTGGAGCAGACCCATGCCTGATATGCACTCGCCCATCGTGATCTTGTTGCTGTCGCTGTTCGCCGGTGCGATCCGGGTCAGCACGCCGTATCTGTTCGTCAGTCTCGGCGAATGTCTGACCGAGAAAGGCGGCCGCGTGGATCTCGGCCTCGAAGGCATCCTCGTGTCCGGCGCGATGAGCGGCTATGCCGGCGCTTTCCTGAGCGGCTCGCCGTGGGCCGGCGTGCTCGCGGCCGGCTTCGTGGGTTTGCTGCTCGGCTGTCTGCACGGCCTCGTGTGCTCGTTGCCGCGCGTGTCGGACATTGCGTTCGGCATCGCGCTGATGCTGCTCGGTACCGGGCTCGCGTTCTATCTCGGCAAGCCGTTTATCGAACCGCAGGCGCCGATGCTGCCGTTCATCGACCTCGGCACGTGGACCTCGTCGCCGCAATTGCATAACGCGCTGCATATCAATCTGCTGTTCGTGATCGGCGTAGCGCTGGCCTTCGTTCTGCAATGGGGTTTGCGCAATACGCGCTGGGGCATGGTGCTGCGGCTCGTCGGCGATCACGCTGAAACGGCGCGCGCGATGGGCTATCCGCTCACGCGTGTGCGCATCGCCGCGACGGCGGTGGGTGGTGTGTTCGCGGGCATCGGCGGTGCGTATCTGTCGCTGGTTTATCCGGGGAGCTGGAACGAAGGGCTCTCCAGCGGACAAGGGTTGATGGCGGTCGCACTGGTGATTTTCGCGCGCTGGCAGCCGTTGCGCTGTTTATGGGCTGCGTTGCTGTTCGGCGCGGCGGGCGCGCTCGGGCCGGCGCTGCAGGCGATCGGCGTGACGAGCGGCTATTACCTCTACAACGCCGCGCCGTATGTGCTGACGCTCGCGATCATGATCGTCAATTGCCGTCCGGATCGCACGCTGGCCGGCGCGCCGGGAGAGTTGAGTTTGACCCGCTGAATCTGGGCCGCCGAATCTGAACCGCTGACGCGCAGAGCGCAAGCCGCCTGGTTCGAGCCCGAACCCGACCAGCCGGCCTCGACCTGCCGTGTGCCCTGCGAGCCATCAAGGACAGAACAAGGACCCCACAAGGATCTCACCATCATGAACCGATTCATCGAAGCGAAACCCTATCCGTGGCCCTACGACGGCAACCTGCGCCCGGACAACACGGCGCTCGTGATCATCGACATGCAGACCGATTTCTGCGGCCATGGCGGCTATGTCGACAAAATGGGCTACGACCTGTCGCTGACGCGCGCGCCGATCGAGCCGATCAACAGCGTGCTGAAGCCGATGCGCGAGCTGGGCTTCACGATCATTCACACGCGCGAAGGGCATCGGCCGGACCTCTCCGACCTCCCGGCGAACAAGCGTTGGCGCAGCCGCCGTGCGGGGACCAACGGCGTAGGAATCGGCGACGACGGCCCCTGCGGCAAGATTCTCGTACGCGGCGAACCAGGTTGGGAAATCATCGATGAACTGAAACCGCTGCCTGGCGAGATCATTATCGACAAACCCGGCAAGGGCTCCTTCTGCGCGACGGATCTCGAACTGATCCTGCGCACGCGCGGCATCGTCAATCTGGTGTTGACCGGCATCACCACCGACGTCTGCGTCCACACGACAATGCGCGAAGCCAACGACCGCGGCTTCGAATGCACGGTGCTGGCCGATTGCTGCGGCGCGACCGACAAGGGCAATCACGACGCCGCGTTGCACATGATCACCATGCAAGGCGGCGTGTTCGGCACGGTGTCGGATTCGCACGCACTGCGGGCCACGCTACTCGCCACCACGGCGGCGCCGGCTGCGGCGCTGGCCACTTCCGGCAGATAAACCATGACCACGGCGCCGAGGGCATTGGGTGTGGAAGTGCTGAACGCGAGCAAGTCGTTCGGCGCGTTTCGCGCGTTGGATAGCGTCTCGATCAAGGTCACTGCCGGCACCATTCACGCGCTGCTCGGCGAGAACGGCGCGGGCAAGAGCACGCTCGTGAAGGGGCTGGTCGGCTACGGCGTGCTCGACGACGGACAGATCGTCGCCGATGCCCATGAGGTCCGGATCGCCTCGCCACGCGATGCACAGACGCTCGGCATCGGCATGGTGTATCAGCATTTCACGCTGGCGTCCGGCCTGTCGGTCGAAGAAAACCTGCTGCTCGCACGCGGCCAGATGGCGTGGAAAATCGACTGGAAGAGCGAGCGCGCCGCGCTTGCCGCGTTCATGCAGCGCATGCCGTTTCGTTTGCCGCTCGACGCGCCGGTGGCCATGCTCGCCGCCGGTGAAAAGCAGAAACTCGAAATCCTGAAGCAGCTTTATTTGCAGCAGCGCTTTCTGATTCTCGACGAACCCACCTCGGTGCTGACGCCGCAGGAAGCGGACGAAGTGCTCGGCCTGATGCGCAAGCTGACCTCGCGCGGTGAGTTGACCGTGCTGATGATCACGCACAAGTTCCGCGAAGTGATGGCCTATGCCGACGACGTCACCGTGTTGCGCAAGGGCAGGCAAGTCGGCACGAGTGCGGTTGCCGACACCAGCCGCGACGAACTCGCCGCATGGATGATGGGTACGGCCGCCACGCCTGCCCCGAAGGAAGTTCCGTTGGAGGGCGCCTCGAAGCCAATCCCCTTGCAAGACGAAGCGCCGGTGATGGCGGCGGTGACCATGGAACGCATGCCGCGCAAACCCGTCGACGACAGCGCGCCAGTGCGTCTCGCACTGCACGACGTTTCTGTCGAAGACGATCGCGGCCACACAGCAGTCAGGCACGCCACGCTGTCCGTGCGCGCGGGCGAAATCCTCGGACTGGCCGGTGTTTCCGGCAATGGACAGAAGGAGCTGGTGGAAGCGCTGGTCGGTCAACGCCGTGTCAAAGCGGGCGATATGCAGGTGGCGGGCAGGCCCTATCATGCAACCCGCGAAGAGATGACCCAGCGGCGCGTGTTCGCGATTCCCGAGGAGCCGTTGAAGAACGCCTGCGTCGCGTCGATGAGCGTGGCGCAGAACCTCGCGCTGCGCGACTTCGATCGGGAGCCGTTGCGGCGCGGCGGATGGTGGCTCGACCGGCGTGCAATGCGTGAGCGTGCCGCGCAACTGATCGACGAGTTCAATGTGCGCCCACCGCTGCCCGAACGGACGATCGGCACGCTGTCGGGCGGCAACGTGCAGCGCGCCGTGCTGGCGCGCGAACTTGGGCAGCCCGTGGATGTGCTGATCGTCGCGAATCCCGTGTTCGGTCTGGATTTTGCCTCGGTCGCGGATATCCATGCCCGTTTGATGGCCGCGCGCGATGCAGGCGCGGCGGTGCTGCTGGTCAGCGAGGACCTCGACGAATTGCTCGAACTGGCGGACCGCATCACGGTGATCGCGGAGGGCGCACTGGTGTTCGAGACACCGGCGGCACGCGCGGATCGGACCGTGCTGGGTCAGCATATGGCGGGGCACAGCGAGACCCCGGCGCATCACGCCGCAGCCGCCGAAAAATTGAAGGAAGCCATCGAATGATCCAGTCAACCTCGCTGACTATCGACGCCCAACCCGGTCCGTTCACCTTTAAGCCTACACAAACCGCGCTGATCGTGATCGACATGCAACGCGATTTCATCGAGCCGGGCGGCTTCGGCGAATCGCTAGGTAACGACGTCGCGCTGCTGGCCGGGATCGTGCCGACTGTAGCGGCGTTGCTGGCGTTCGCGCGCAGACATCAATGGCTCGTCGTGCACACACGGGAGTCACATGCGGCGGATCTGTCCGACTGCCCGGCGGCGAAGCGCCTGAGAGGTGCGCCGAATGCCCGCATCGGCGATGCCGGGCCGATGGGGCGCATCCTGATTCGCGGCGAGCCCGGCAATGCGATCGTCGAGCCGCTCGCGCCGCTTGCCGGTGAACTCGTGATCGACAAACCCGGCAAGGGCGCGTTCTACGCCACCCGGCTCGGCGAAGAGCTCGCGATGCGCGGCATTACGCATCTCGTGTTCGCGGGCGTGACCACTGAGGTCTGCGTGCAAACCTCGATGCGCGAAGCCAACGACCGCGGCTACGACAGTCTGCTGATCGAAGACGCCACCGCCAGCTATTTCCCCGCCTTCAAACAGGCCACCCTCGACATGGTGCGATCGCAAGGCGGCATTGTCGGCTGGACCGCGCCGTTTTCTTCATTGACGAAACTCGACGACGAGGTGTTCCCCGCATGGAAGTAAATCAACCCGACGTGGTAGCCCAGGTTCAGGCGGCGTTTGTCGAGTACGAGCGGGCGCTGGTCGACAACGACGTCGCGGCGATGAACGCGCTTTTCTGGCACACGCCGGAAACGGTTCGCTACGGCATCGCCGAAATCCAGCATGGCGGCGAAGCGATCCGCGCGTGGCGCGAGACCTGTGAGCCGGTGCCCAGGTCGCGTACGCTGCATCGAACCGTGATCACAACGTTCGGCACCGACTTCGCTACCGTCAGCACCGAATTCACCAGCGATGCAACGCCGTTGATCGGCCGTCAGATGCAGACGTGGGCCAGGCTCGGTCCCGCCGACGGCTGGAAAATCGTTGCGGCGCACGTCAGCCTTATCGCCATGCCATGAACCGACGATAATAAGAAAAAGGGAATGTGGCCTCAATGAACGACGATCCGACGAATCTGATCGAAACACCCGCCGAGCCTGGAACACCAGGAACACTCGGAGCACCCGGCATGCCTGCCGGGCCGGCCGCGGCCAATCCGCTTGCCGAGCAGGTGTACCAGCAACTGAAGAACGATATCTTCAGCTTCCGCCTGTTTCCCGGCGACCGTTTTTCGGAGAACGGCATCGCGCAGCACTACGGCGTGTCGCGCACACCGATGCGCGACGGCCTGTTTCGTCTGCAACGCGAGGGCTATCTGGAAGTCGGCTTCCGGCGCGGCTGGAAAGTTTCGCCGATCGACTTCGACCAGCTCGATCAGCTCTACGATCTGCGCATCGTGCTGGAAGTGGCCGCCGTGGAGCGGCTAGGGACAGGCGGCGACGTCGCGCACGCGGCCGTCGAGGCATTGAAGGCGATCTGGTGCGTCGAACCGGAATTGCGCGAGAGCGATCCCGCGAAGATGTTCGGCATGGACGAGAACTTCCACCGTCAACTGGTCGCGGCGACCGGCAATGCGGAGATGCTGCGCGTGCACAACGAAGTGACCGAGCGCATCCGCATTGTGCGGCGGCTGGACTTTCTGAAACCGCACCGCACGAACGCCACCTACGACGAACATTCGACCATGCTGAATCTGATCGAACGCAACCGGCTGACTGAAGCGACCATCCTGTTGCGCGCGCATATCACGCAGAGCAAGCTGGAAGTGCGCAAGATCACGTTGTCCATGTTGGCCGCTGCACGCGATAGCAAGTTGCCGTTTGTATCGTGAAGAACCTGAGAGACCTGAAGCTGCCGACGAACTGACAGTGCAGCGAAACGAGTGACGTGTGACGCAAGGCGTGGCGAAGCGGTTGCCACGCCGCCGTCATTCGTACGAAAAAGCTCCGCCGAACTTATCCATCCGCTCTAGCGCCATGCCCGAGCCGCGCACCACGCAGGTCAGCGGCGCCTCGGCGACGAACACCGGCAGGCCGGTTTCTTCGGCGAGCAGACGGTCCAGATCGCGCAGCAAGGCGCCGCCGCCCGCCAGCATGATGCCGCGCTCGGCAATGTCAGCGCCGAGTTCCGGCGGCGTCTGTTCCAGCGCGATCTTCACCGCCGAGACGATCTGATTCAGCGGATCGGTGAGGGCTTCGAGAACCTCGTTGCTGGACACCGTGAAGCTGCGCGGAATCCCCTCCGACATATTGCGGCCTTTGACTTCCATCTCCTTGACTTCGGAGCCCGGGAACGCGGAGCCGATTTCTTTCTTGATCGCCTCGGCGGTTTGCTCGCCGATCAGCATGCCGTAGTTGCGGCGGATATAGTTGACGATCGCATCGTCGAACTTGTCGCCGCCCACGCGCACCGAGCCTTTATAAACGACGCCGCCGAGCGAGATCACCCCCACCTCCGTGGTGCCGCCGCCGATGTCGACCACCATCGAGCCAGTCGCCTCGGAGACGGGCAAGCCCGAACCGGTGGCCGCCGCCATCGGCTCCTCGATCAGATAGACCTGGGAGGCGCCCGCGCTATGCGCGGCTTCCTTGATTGCGCGCCGTTCGACCTGAGTCGACCCGCACGGCACGCAGATGATGATGCGCGGCGACGGCGCGAACATCCGCGACTCGTGCGCCATCTGGATGAAACGCTTGATCATCTGCTGGGTGATGTTGAAGTCGGCGATCACGCCGTCCTTCATCGGGCGGATCGCCTCGATATTGCCCGGCACCTTGCCGAGCATCTGTTTTGCTTCCTTGCCGACGGCCAGAATGATTTTCTTGCCGTTGGGGCCGCCTTCCTGACGGATCGAGACCACCGAAGGTTCGTCCAGCACGATGCCCTTGCCACGCATGTAGATGAGCGTGTTCGACGTGCCGAGGTCGATTGCCAGGTCGTTGGAAAAATAGCCACGCAGAAAACCGAACATGCAAATTCCTGTCTCGCTGATGCCGGACGCGTGAGCGCGCCGCATTGGAAATGCCGCCCGGAGGCGGCAGGCGACCAGTTGACGGTCGGGAGAGAGGGAAGAATAACAGTTTCGGGAGGACGGCTATTTGGGCGGGCGTACCCGAAGCAGATTGTCGGCTTGCCACTTGATGCGTTCGCAGTTGCCTTTGACCCGCACCGCGAATTCCTCCGGGGAACTGAGTTGCAGCGACCGCATCTGGATCGCATCGCTGTCCCCGCGCTGCCAGCCCGCCTGCCAGCGGGTGTCGAACTGGCTGGCTTCGGTGAGCACCTTTCTGAGCTTTTCCTTGTACGCCGTCACGTCCTGCGCGGAGTCGCCACAGAACTCCTGGGCAAAGCGGGCACGCTGGCCTGCGGCTTCCGCGCTGCCGTTGGCGCCGTCCTCGCTGGCGGATGCGAGCCGCGGCTGGGCCAGCAGCGCGAACACCAGCAAAGGCGCCAGCGCGAGCAGGGCGCGATAGCAAGACCGGTTGTGATACACGATTGCCTCCTTGTGGCAGTGCGCCCGCGCCACAACGAATCGTGTGAGTTAAGCGGCAGCGCATGCTGCCGCTCATATTACCGTGTCCGGTTGGAGCACCGCAGTTGCCGCGCCAGAAGGCCGCGCAGCCGGCTCACGGCGTGGTCCTTACGGCGCATTGGTCAACGCCGGGTCAAGGTAGGCATTCACGTTCTGAGCCTGTTTGTAGACCGCGTTGCGCACGTTGAACTTGTCCGCGTTCAGGCTCGAACCGTACACCGAGTCCAGCCCGTCACCCTTGACGAAGGCCTTTCTGGCCGCCGCTGCGTCGAGCAAATGGGTGCCTTTCAGCAACGGCAGGTACTGGGCGGGCGTCAGACCGACGCGCGCGGACATGATCTTCACGGCATCGGGTTGCGTCTTCGGATCGTTGATGTAGGCCACGCAGCGATACCAGACCTTGATCACCTTGGCCCAATCGGCTTTGCGCGACTGCAGGCTGACCGGATTGACCGTGATCGCGTCGTAGATCAGGCCCGGCGCGTCGGCCGAGGTGAAGATCGGACGTGAGCCCGGCACACGCTTGAGCGCCTCGCCCGCGTTCGGCTGCCATGCGCCGACCGCGGCAACGTCGTTGGATGACGCCAGCACCTGCGGCAACTCATTCGTCTTCGCATTGACGAGCGTGATGTCCGATTCCTTGAGCGCGTGCTTTTCGAGCGCCGTGTCCAGCAGCAGGTGATCGACCAGACCCATCTCCACACCGACCTTTTTGCCCTTGAGTCCATCCACTGTGCGAATCGGCGGCTTGGCCACGATCATGTCGTTGCCGCTCGAGTAGTCGGTCAGCAGAATCATGACGTTTTTGGCGCCGCTTGCGCCGGTGACCAACGCATCGCCGTTGGTTGCGCCGACTGCGTCAAGCTTGCCCGCGGAGAATGCGTCGAGTGAGGCCGAGTAGTCGAACCACTGGAAATTGACATCCACGCCGGCCTCCTTGAACCAGCCTTTGTCGATGGCAATCTGAAAGGCGACGAAGCCGGGCCAGTCGCTGTAGCCGATCGCGAGGGGCGCGGCCGCCTGTGCGGGGGTGGCGCCGAAACCGGCGAAACCGATAGCAAGCGCGGCGGCAACGCCGGCCAGCGCGCCACGCATGCGGCGCACACGGCACGACGAGGCAATGCGGTTCAATGGGGTGAGGGGCGTACGGGTGGATTCGAAGCGTTTCATCGTTTTCTCCAGGAGACCGGTCAATTGCGATTGTTGAGTTGGATCGCGCGGCGACTGCGCGATAAAACAACATGACCGGTTCCCGCGAGAATCCGAATGGTGCGGACACTGCGCGAAAACTGCGGGAGACAAACGCCGGCCACGGAGAGGCACGATAGGCATCGCTATCGCCAATCTCCCGGGCTTTTGTCCCGCCGTGTAGTGCAACCGCCGTTCGCTTTCGAGTTGATATCCGTGTTGAACCCGTATCGAACGAACCGGTGCACCGGGCTGCTCTCGGACCAGACATTCTTGCGAATCGGAACCCTAGCATCCCTAAGATGCGACGCTGCCGCACCTCTCGGCGCTTAATCTAGCTAGAAATATGCCAGCCGGATTGAGTGAGATCGCCAGATGCTGTTATGCCAATGCTTCAACGCAAACATGACTCCAAAACGTTAATCCAGTGCGGCAAAACGTTGATGCACGTAAGCGAGAAACTGTTCGAGGCGCTCTTCGATCGATGCCGCGAGGCTGATCTGTTTGATGCGGCGGTCTTCTTCGGAACTCGTCTCCAGCAGCCAGCCTGCGTCGATCAACGCCTGCACGTAGCGAACCGCTGTGCGGCGGCTCACGCCAGGCATGAAATCGTAGAGCGCCGTCTTGGCGAAGTTGCGTTCCGCATCCACCCACATCCGGCAAAACAGATCGCTGTAATTAAGGTCGTTCAGCCCCAGGTCGCCGAAATGCGCGGACCACTGCCAGTCCATGTCGAGAATGGCGCGTGCAACGGATTGCCCCTTGTGACGCGCAAGTTTTTTCTTCATCGATTCACCACGAGGAGGAGGGGTGCACAGTTTAAGTGCTAATTGAGCCAGAAATCGGGCGCGCCGGAATTATGCGTCGCGTCCCCAGGATATCTTATTGGCGAGAGAATTTCACGTGTACTATTACATGCAATTTTGCATGTAATTTGGAGGGGCGATGAAATTCGAGCTGTTCAAGACGTTCTGGGGATTCGACGGCGGTCCGCATGATGCCGCGCCACAGGTGCGCGCCGCCGGCTTTGACGGAATCGAAGCGCCGGTTCCGGTGGGTGGGGCCGAGCGTGACGCTTTTGCGCAGGCCATTGCCGACGAACGCCTTGCCTTCATCGCCGAGATCACCACGGCGGGCAGCTATGTTCCGCAACGGTCTGCAACGCCGGCGGATCATCTGCGCGACCTCGAGGAAAAGATCGTGTGGGGTAAGCCGCTCAAGCCACGTTTCTTCAACGTGATGGCGGGCTGCGATGCGTGGCCGGCGGCCACACAGGTGGATTTCTTCGCCCGTGCGGTGGAGGTCGCCGACAGGCACGCGGTGATCTGCAGCTTCGAAACGCATCGCGGCCGCTCGTTTTACAACCCGTGGATGACCCGCGATGTCGCGCGTGCGGTGCCATCGCTCAAACTGACATGCGACTTCAGCCATTGGGTAGCGGTGTGCGAACGTCTGCTCGACAGCGAATGGGACACGATCCTCGAATTGGCGCCCCATGCGCATCATCTGCACGGACGCGTAGGCTATCCGCAAGGTCCACAGGTTCCGCATCCGGCTGCGCCCGAGTACGCGGACTGCCTCGCTTCTCATCAACGGATCTGGGAGGCGCTGTGGAGCGCGCAAATCGAAAAGGGCTACACGACCACGACAATGACACCGGAGTTCGGCCCCGATGGCTATCTGCATACGCTGCCTTTCACGAATGCGCCCGTAGCGGATCTGTGGGACATCAACACGTGGATGGGGCGTGAAGAGCGGCGTCATTTCGCGGCGTTTCTTGCCGGACGTGAAGGGAGTGACGGGCAGCCAATCGATCCGCAAATGCACATGCAAACGCACATGCGTTCGCCGGCCCAATCGCCCATTGATCCGCAGCACGTATAGGTCAATCTCATGAGCCAAACCCATACGAGTTTCGACCGCCTGCCCATCGTCGACGTCGGCGGTCTCTTTAGCGACGACCCGGACCAGCGTCTTGCAACTGCCCGCGAACTCGACCGCGCAGCGCGTGACGCAGGCTTTTTCTACGTCACCGGCCATCAGATTTCGCGCGCACAGCAAGCTGCGCTAATCGAACAGGCAAAGCGGTTCTTCGCCAGTCCCGACGACTGGAAGATGCGCTACTACATCGGCAAATCGACCGCACATCGGGGCTATGTGCCCGAAGGCGAAGAGGTCTTCGCGAGCGGCAAGCGCGACAGGAAAGAAGCATTCGATACGGGCCGGGACCTGCCGCTCGACGACCCCGACGTCAAAGCCGGCACGCCGATGCTCGGACCGAATAGATGGCCCGAACAGCCGGGTTTTCGTGAAGCGGTCGGGGGCTATTACGATGCGGCGTTTACGCTCGGCCGCGCGTTGTTCCGAGGCTTCTCGCTCGCGCTAGGCTTGCCGGAGACGCATTTCGAGCGCTATTTGCAGAAGCCGCCGAGCCAGTTGCGCCTGATTCACTATCCGCTCGACCCATCCGCGGAAGACCGACCGGGCATCGGCGCGCATACCGACTACGAGTGCTTCACGATCCTGCTGCCAACCGCCCCAGGCCTCGAAGTGATGAACGGCAACGGTGAGTGGATCGACGCGCCGCCGGTCGACAACGCGTTCGTCGTGAACATCGGCGACATGTTGGAAGTGTGGACAGGCGGCACCTACGTCGCCACGTCACATCGCGTGCGCAAGGTGAGGGAAGAGCGCTATTCGTTTCCGCTTTTCTTCGCCTGCGACTACCGCACGGTGGTCGCGCCGCTGCCGCAATTCGCGACACCCGAGGCGCTGGCGAAATACCCGCCGGTATCGGCCGGCGATCATCTGTTCGCCCAGACGGCGCAGAGCTTTACCTATCTGAAGCAGCGTATCGAGCGCGGTGAACTGGTGTTGCCGGATGGGTCGAAAGGATTGGCGAGTTTTGGACAACAGGCGCGTTATGCGAGTGCCGAGCAGGGCGAGGTTCAGTGAAGGCGCGCGTTCGCCGTGCCTTTTACGAGCGGCGCCGTTGCTTTTGCAATTCGATGAAACGCGCCGACATCAGGGTATGGAGCGTGCGGCGAAGCGTGGCAAGCGTGAGCATGGCGGGATAATGAACGTGATGAGTATGACGCTACAACTCGCACGCATCGTGCCATCGTGCAGCGCCCCTATGGCGCGTACAACGCGTGAACACACGGCCCAATCATGGTGCGCCGCGCATCCAGTTGGTGCCGATTCGCCCGCGGGCGTGCTGCATTCGCCATCAATCGGATCAGGCGCCGGCCATCGCGGCGCGCCGCTGACCGCATGCAATCCCTTGCCGTCTTGCGCTGACGGCCTCGTTGCCATCACGCTGGCACGCAACTCGCTTAGCCATGCAGCGAGAGGTGCGAAGTAATTTGCATCATCTTCAGGATCGCTAGGGTTCCGGTCGTACCGCTTTAAAGGCTTTTTAAAAGCGCTTTAAAGCACGCACGATGTCTGGTCCGAGAGCAATCCGGTCTTGCCGTTCACCTTCTTTCAAGGCGCCGGCGAGGCTCCACGGAGGGATAAAAGCCCGGGAGGTCGCGATGTCGGTCAATCGCCCTCTCATGCTTTTTCCCAACCGATACCTGGAGCCTCCATGTCGACGCAATCCCCAGTCGATCTCACACCGATCCCGCACGTGTTGTGGGAAACGGTGATTCCCGCCGGCACTCACTGGTCCGGCGTGCTGCGCCGTGGCATGGCGCTGCGCGTCGTCGATTTCGAAGGCGGCGCCAATCTGGCCGCCGTGTTCTATCGCCACGACGAACCGCTCGAACGCTACAACATGGCCGATACGCTGAAGGCGCAGCACACCGCGCATCTGACGCGCGACCACGTGCTCTACTCGGATATGGGCCGCGTGATGGCCTCGATCACCGCCGACACACTCGGCTGGCACGATCCGCTCGGCGGTCTTGGCGATGCCGATCTGTTCGCGAGCCGGTACGGCGTGGCCCGCTATCAACAACATCGCAATGCGATGATCCGCAACGGCCGCGACAGCCTGCTGCTCGAACTGGCCAAGCACGGCCTGGGCGCACGCGATCTGGTTGCCAACATCAACTTTTTCAGCAAACTCGATATCGGCGAGGACGGTTCGCTCGACTTCGTGACCGGTCATTCGAAAGCCGGCGCGGCGTTCGATCTGCGCTTCGAAATGGATACGCTCGCCGCGTTTTCCAGCGCACCGCATCCACTGAACCCTTCATCCGAATATCAACCGAAGCCGGTCAGGCTGATGGCGTATCGCGCGTATGCCGCCGATGCCTCGGTACCGGCCGACGATCCCTGCCGCTCAGCCTGTCCTGAGAACGAGCGTGGCTTCGTCAACACCGATCGTCTGTTCGTTTAGGGAGACCCGCGATGCCTATCGTCGAAAGCACACTCGATCTCCGTCATGCGGTCTACGACCTCACGCTGCCGTCCGGCGAGCCGTGGCTGCATGAAGTGAAGCGCGGACAACTGTTCCGCATTCTCGACCTGGAAGGCAATCAGGCCGTCGATACGCTGTTCTATAACAGCGCCGATCCGCTCGAACGCTATAGCGCGCAGGACACGATCCGCGCGCAACGCAATCTCTATCTGTCCGCCGGCAGCACGCTGATGTCGAACCTCGGTAAACCGATGCTGACCATCGTGGCGGATACGTGCGGACGCCACGATACGCTCGGCGGCGCTTGTGCGGCCGAAAGCAACACGGTCCGCTACGCGCTCGATAAACGCTACATGCATAGCTGCCGCGACAGCTTCCTGCATGCGATTACGCACTGCACGTGCGGCGTGGGCACGCAACTGGGCAAACGCGACATCGTCAGCAATATCAACTTCTTCATGAACGTGCCGGTCACGCCGCTCGGCAAACTGACCTTCGAAGACGGCATCTCGGCACCGGGCAAATACGTCGAAATGCGTGCCGAAATGGACGTCACGGTGCTGATCTCGAACTGCCCCCAGTTGAACAATCCATGCAACGGCTACAACCCGACGCCCGTACGGCTGACCATCTGGGATGCCCAATGAGATTCGATAAAGTCCTGATTGCCAATCGCGGTGAAATTGCCTGCCGCGTGATACGCACACTCAAACGCCTCGGCATTGCTTCGGTTGCGGTCTATTCGGAAGCCGATCGCCACGCCATGCATGTGATGCTGGCCGACGAAGCGATCTGTATCGGCCCGGCGGTGGCAGCCGGCAGCTATCTGAATAGCGCGGCGATTCTCGAGGCGGCGCGCGCGACCGGTGCGAAAGCCGTGCATCCCGGTTACGGTTTTCTCTCGGAAAATGCCGCTTTCGCGCAGGCCTGCGAAGACGCGGGCATCCGCTTCATAGGGCCGCGCCCCGAGCAGATGCGCGAGTTCGGCCTGAAACACACGGCCCGTGAAATCGCGCAAGCCAACGACGTCGCCTTGCTGCCGGGTACGGGCCTGCTGCCGGATGTGTCGGCTGCTTTAAGCGAGGCCGAATCGATCGGTTATCCGGTGATGCTGAAAAGCACCGCGGGCGGTGGCGGCATCGGCATGTCGCTGTGCCGCGACGCGGCGCAACTGGAAAGCGTGTTCGCATCGGTCGCGCGGCTCGGCGAGGCCAACTTCGCGAACGCGGGCGTCTACATCGAGAAGTTCGTCGAGAACGCGCGCCACATCGAAGTGCAGATTTTCGGCGACGGCCGCGGCGGCGTGATTGCGCTCGGCGAACGCGACTGCTCGGTGCAGCGGCGTAATCAGAAAGTGATCGAGGAGACACCCGCGCCGGGTCTGTCGCAAGCGGAACGCACGGCACTGCACGCGAGCGCCGTGCGCCTCGCTCAGGCCGTGAATTACGCATCCGCCGGCACCGTCGAATTCGTATTCGACGCCGACACGCGCCGCTTCTATTTCCTCGAAGTGAACACGCGGTTGCAGGTGGAGCATTGCGTCACGGAGGAGGTGACGGGCGTCGATCTGGTCGAATGGATGATTCGTCAGGCAGAGGGCGAGCTTGCACCGCTCGACACGCTGATTCCCACATCCACCGGCGCGAGCATCCAGGTCCGCCTGTACGCGGAAGATCCGCACAAGCAGTTTCAGCCGAGCGCGGGCGTGCTGACGCACGTGGCTTTCGCCGCCGACGCACGCGTGGACACCTGGGTCGATGCCGGCACCGAAGTCAGCGCGTTCTACGACCCGCTACTCGCGAAGATCATCGTCAAAGGCGCAACCCGCGATGCCGCGCTCGCCAGCTTGCGTGCCGCGCTGGCGCAAACCCAGTTGTACGGCATCGAGACGAACCTCGACTATCTGCGCGCCATCGCCGGTTCGGCGACTTTCGCGCGGGGTGAGCAAACGACCGCCTTCCTCACGCGCTTCGTATTCGCGCCGCACACCATCGACGTGCTCGACGGCGGCGTGCAGACCACCGTGCAGCAGACGCCTGGGCGAGTCGGTTACTGGGACATCGGCGTACCGCCGTCCGGCCCGATGGACGATCTGTCGTTCCGGCTCGCCAACGAGCTCCTCGGCAATCCGGCCGACGCGGCCGGGCTCGAATGCGCGATGGTCGGCGCGACGCTGCGCTTCAACACCGCGACGCTGTTCGTGCTGGGCGGCGCGCCGCTGGCCGCTACGCTCGACGGCCAGCCGGTCGCGCTCTGGCAGGTCACGCGCGCGGCGGCAGGTTCCGTGCTCAAGCTCGGCGGCGTGACCGGCGCCGGCATGCGCGCGTGCCTCGCGCTCAAGGGCGGCCTGCAGGTGCCGGACTATCTCGGCAGCAAGGCGACCTTCACGCTAGGTCAGTTCGGCGGCCACGCCGGGCGCGCCCTGCGCAAGGGGGACGTGCTGCATCTCGCCGCGGAAGCCGGCCGCGGCGAAGCCGGCGCGCAACTCGATCCCGCGCGCGTGCCGGTGCTGACACACGACTGGAGCCTTGGCGTGCTCGACGGCCCGCACGGCGCGCCGGATTTTTTCACGCCCGACGACATCGCCATGCTGTACGGCACGCGCTGGGCGGTCCACTACAACTCCAGCCGCACCGGCGTCCGGCTGATCGGCCCGAAGCCGCAATGGGCGCGCACGGACGGCGGCGAGGCGGGGCTGCATCCGTCGAATATTCACGACAATGCGTATGCGGTCGGCGCGGTCGATTTCACCGGCGACATGCCGGTCATTCTCGGTCCGGACGGTCCGAGCCTCGGCGGTTTCGTCTGTCCGGTGACCGTGGTGAGCGACGAGTTGTGGAAGCTGGGGCAATTGCGGCCGGGGGATACGGTTCGCTTCGAGCCTGTAAGCGCACAACCGTCGCTGAAGGCATCTGCCAGCTCCTCGGCGAGCGCGAATCTCGATGCTCACGATTGCGTTCTCTACAGCGATTCATCGGCAGGCGAGGGCACAGGCGTGGTCTACCGCCGTTCGGGCGATCAGAACGTGCTGGTCGAATATGGTCCGCTCATGCTCGACCTGAACCTGCGCTTTCGCGTGCATGCGTTGATGAACTGGCTCGACGCCCACCGGCTGCCCGGCATTGTCGATCTCACACCGGGCATCCGTTCGCTGCAGGTGCACTTCGACCCGCGCACGCTGCCGCTCGATATCTTGCTGGCGCATCTTCAACACGCCGAGCGCGAATTGCCCGCCGTCGACGCCATGCGCGTGCCGAACCGTATCGTGCATCTGCCGCTGTCATGGGACGACCCGTCGACGCGGATCGCAATCGAACGCTATATGCAATCGGTGCGGCCCGATGCGCCTTGGTGTCCGAGCAATATCGAGTTCATTCGCCGGATCAACGGCCTCGATAGCATCGACGAGGTGAAGCGCATCGTGTTCGATGCCCGCTATCTGGTGATGGGTCTCGGCGACGTCTATCTCGGCGCGCCGGTGGCGACGCCGCTCGATCCGCGCCACCGGCTCGTCACCACCAAATACAACCCGGCGCGCACGTGGACGCCGGAAAACGCGGTGGGGATCGGCGGCGCTTATCTGTGCGTGTACGGCATGGAAGGGCCGGGCGGCTATCAGTTTGTCGGCCGCACCGTGCAGATGTGGAACCGCTATCGCACCACGCGTGAATTCGAAGCCGGCAAACCGTGGCTGCTGCGGTTTTTCGACGAGATCCGTTTCTACGAAGTGAGCGAAACCGAGCTCGCCGAGTTGCGCGCCGACTTCGTCGCGGGCCGCGCGAGTCTGAAAATCGAGGAGTCGGTGTTCGACCTCGGCGCCTACAACCGCTTCCTGCAGGACGAAGCCGAATCGATTGCCCGATTCAAGAACGCGCAGCAGGCGGCTTTCGACGAGGAGCGAGAACGCTGGGCTGCAGCCGGCCACGCGGAGTACGTCGGCGAACCGGGCAGCGACGCGGGTCCGGCTGCCGGCAACGGGGCGGACGACGCGCTGGCGGCCGGCCAGCAGAGCATCGTCGCCGATGTGTCGGGCAGCGTCTGGAAACTGCTCGTTAGCGAAGGCGAGCGCGTCAGCGAAGGGCAGGTGGTGGCGATCGTGGAATCGATGAAGATGGAAGTGTCCGTCGCCGTCGCGGAAGACGGCGTGATCGAAACGATCGATTGTGCGGCCGGCGCGGCCGTTGTCGCGGGTCAGCGGTTGATGGTGCTGCGGGTGTCGGGTGCAGGCGTTGCCGCCGGCGCCACAGAGGAGGCTACGTGCAAATGAAACAACACGACGATCTGTTCGAATCGATGTCGATTGCAGCGCTGCAGGCGCGCTACCGCGATGGCAGCCTCACGCCGGCGCAGGTGGTCGAAGCGATTGCTGCGCATACCTCGGGAGACGATCCCCATCACGCGTGGATTCGTCCGTTGAGCCGCGACGAGATGATGCGCTACGTCGATGCACTCGCGGGCCGCGAGATCGACGCGCTGCCGCTCTACGGCATTCCGTTCGCGATCAAGGACAACATCGATCTGGCCGGTATTCCGACGACGGCCGCGTGTCCGGCCTATGCCTACACGCCGAGCCAAAGCGCGGCGGTCGTGCAACGTCTGATTGCAGCCGGTGCGATTCCTGTCGGCAAGACCAATCTCGACCAGTTCGCCACCGGCTTGTCCGGACAGCGTTCGCCGCATGGCGCCTGCCGCAATGCGCTCGATCCGCGTTATGCGTCCGGGGGCTCCAGCTCCGGTTCGGCGGTGTCGGTTGCGCTCGGCCTCGCGGCATTTGCGCTGGGCACCGACACGGCCGGCTCGGGTCGCGTGCCGGCTGCGTTTCATGGCCTGATCGGACTCAAGCCGACCAAGGGCGTGCTGAGTACGCTCGGCGTGGTGCCGGCCTGCAAGTCGCTCGATTGTGTGTCGATCTTCGCGCGCTCGGCGAACGATGCACAGCGCGTGTTCGAGGTGGCGCGCGGCGTCGCGGAAGCGGACCCGTACGCGCGGGTGTTTGAGCCGCCGGTGCAGGCGCAACCGCACGCGTTGCTGCAGTCGCCGTCGCATGCACTTGATCCGATGACAGCGTCTGCTTCACAACCATCGCTGCACGGCGTGCGCTTCGGCGTGCCGCGCGCGCAGCAGCTCGAATTTTTCGGCGACACCTCGTACGCGCTGGCCTTCGACGCCGCCCTGACACGCTTGCGTGAAGCCGGCGCCGAACTGATCGAGATCGACTTCGAGCCGTTCCTGGTCACCGCACGGCTGTTATACGAGGGACCGTGGGTTGCGGAGCGGCTCGCCGCGCTCCGCGAGTTCGTCGAAACGCAGCCGGACGCGTTGCATCCGGTGATCCGCGAGATCATTGGCGGCGCCGCGCGTTGGAGCGCGGCGGATGTGTTCGCCGCCTTCGATCGCCTTGCCGTCCTGCGCATGCAGGCCGGTCAGGTGTGGCAGCAGATCGATGCGATCGTCACGCCCACCTCGGCCACGACCGCCACGGTCGATCAACTGGAGGCGGACCCGATTCGCGTCAACTCGCGCTTCGGCTACTACACGAACTTCGTCAATCTGCTCGACCTGTCGGCGCTTGCCGTACCGGCGGGTATCTGCGCGAGCGGTGTGCATGCTGGCTTGCCGTTCGGCGTGACCTTCGTCGGTCGCGCGCACGAGGATCTGATGCTGCTCGATCTGGCGCGCGCGTGGCTCGGCGAAGCGGCATGCGAGCAGAGCCTGGCGTCGGCGGGTGCAAGGTCCACAAACGCTGCGGAGAACACAGGCGGCGACCGTGACACAACCGAACTTTGCCTCGGAGAATCCCATGACGGTCATTAACCGAAGCGACTGGTTCGCGGTGCGCCGCGAACTCTCGGTGCGCGGCAAGTGGCTGCTGGGCGCCGGCTCGTTCCTGCTGCCGCTGCTCGTGTGGTGCATCGTCAGCTATGTGCCGTTTGTCTGGCATCCGCAGGTGCTGATCGACAGCCCAGGCAGCGTCGATTATTTCCAGCCGGGCATGCGGCTCGACAAGGCCGTTTTCGCCGACGAACTGAGCCACGCGCGGGCGAACCACACCCCCTTGCCGACGGGCGAGCCGGTCAATCCGGTGTACCTGCCCGCGCCGCACGAAGTCCTGCGCGCGTTCTACACCGCGTTCACGACACCGCCCGCATCGCGCGACGGCGTATGGTTGCATCAAAGCCTGTGGCATAGCATTCAGGTGATCTTCTGGGGCTTTGTGCTGTCGTCATTGATCGGCGTGCCGATCGGCATTGTGTGCGGTACGTATAGTGCGATTGCGCGGCTGCAGGAGCCGTTTTTCGAGTTCTTCCGCTACTTGCCGGCGCCCGCGTTCGGCGCGCTGATGGTGGCGATCCTCGGCATTTACGACGGCCCCAAGATCGCCATTATCGTGATCGGCACGCTGTTCCAGCAGGTGCTGATCGTGGCGAACACCACGCGCAAGCTGGAGTACGGCCTCTTCGAAGCCGCGATGACACTCGGCACGAAGAAGCTCAAGCTGCTCAGCCATGTGGTGATTCCCGGCATCCTGCCGGACCTGTACCGCGATCAGCGCATTCTGCTCGGCTGGGCGTGGACCTATCTGATCGTGGCGGAACTGGTCGGCACCAGCTCCGGCATCACGTGGTACATCACGCAGCAGGCTCGCTATGAGCATTTCGACAACGTCTACGCGGCGATCATGATGATCGGGATCATCGGGCTGGGCACCGACCTCGTGCTGGCCTGGCTCGGCCGCAAGCTGTTTCCGTGGGACCGTACGCTCAAAGCGTAGCGGCCTGGTTCATACCACGGCTCATGGCAGCCCACCGCACCGCATTCAAAGGATTCCATCATGTTAAATCCGCAACCGATTCCGTCGTACCTTATCCAGTCCGAGGCGGTGCGCGAGCGTTTCGACCGTCTGAAGTCGCGCGAAGTGATCCTGGAAGTTCGCGATCTCGGCAAGCGTTTTCAAGGCGCGCACGGAGAGTGCACCGCGCTGAACGGCATCAGCTTCAAGACGCACCGGCGCGAGTTCGTCTGCGTCATCGGACCGTCGGGCTGCGGCAAGTCCACCTTGATCCGCATTCTCGCGGGCCTCGAGCGGCAGACGAGCGGCAGCGTGCTGCTCGACGGCAAGCCGGTGGAGGGGCCCGGCGCCGATCGCGGCATGGTGTTTCAGGGCTACACGCTGTTTCCATGGCTGACGGTCAAGAAAAACGTCATGTTCGGCTTGAAGATGAACGGCCACAGCAGCCTGCACGCCGAACGCGAGGCGCTGCAGTGGCTCGATCTGGTCGGCCTGACGAAGTTCGCCAATGCGTATCCTCATCAATTGTCCGGCGGCATGAAGCAGCGCGTGGCGATCGCGCGCGCGCTCGCGAACCGGCCGCGTATTCTGTTGATGGACGAGCCGTTCGGCGCGCTCGATGCGCAGACGCGCGCGAAGATGCAAACGCATTTGCTCGATATCTGGCGCAACATCGACGTCACCGTGCTGTTCATCACGCACGATCTCGACGAAGCGATTTTTCTCGCCGACCGCATTCTGGTGCTGAAAGCCAATCCCGGCGAGGTGCAGGAATTGATCGAGGTGCCGGTGCCGCGTCCGCGCGATTATTCGCAAGTCACGTCGGCGGAATTTCTTGCTACCAAGGCGCGGCTCGAAGCGCTGATTCATCCGCCCACGGCCGCCGTCGATGAGGAAGACGATGCCGTCAAACCCCATATGATCCGGATGGTGGACGTGGCGGATAACGTCGAGTGAAGGTGGCCGGCGCACTCGGCCTGTGTAGCTGGACCTAGCCGGCGAACGGCGCGCCCATCGGTCGCGTGCGGATGCCGGGCGTGAGCCGCGTCCATGGCAAGTCGCCCGGATCCGCGGTCATCGGACCCGGCGCCTTGGCGACCAGCACGGCGTGCGCAATCGGTTCGAAGTCGGCCCGAAAATGCACCGAGCTCTTGTTCACGAGTATTTTCATCTGCTCCGGTTCGATGCCCGCGACCCGATACAGATTGCGGTCGAGCATCTGCGCCTTGGTCGAACTCACCGCAATCCGCACGCCGCCGATTTTCAGGCAGGCGACGGGTCCGAGATTCACCTGCATGCCGTGCATCATCGGCCCGTCGTAGCGGCAACGGCCATCGGACAGCGCCACGACCTCGAAGCGTCCCGCAAACGGCGTGTCGCCCGGTACGTTCGAGCGGCCGCCGAGCGCCAACGCGAGCGTGGCGCCCACACCCGCCGCGTGTGCTTGCGCGGCCGCTTCCGGATCCCAGATCAGGCCGAGTGCGGCATCTTGTGCGCCTCCGGCCAGCAACGCGCGCAGCATGCCGGTCGTGTTCGAATCTGCACCCGCGCCGGGATTGTCCTGCGTGTCCGCAATCACCACGGGTTTCTGCGCCGTGGCGCTCAGGCGTATCGCCTCGACGACGGCAGCTTCGGGGGATAGAAACGGCACGGCCCATAAGGACTCGTCGCGCAACATGGTGTCGTAGAGTGCGTCGACGGCTGTGCGCGCCGCAGTCGCGTTGTCGCCGTAGCCCCAGATAACCGGGCCGCACTCGGGAAAATCGGCAGCCGGAAAGCCTGGCGCGAACGACAGCGAGACGACCTGATCTTTTTCCAGCGCGCCGAGTGTCCCGTACAGCGAGCGAGCCGGTTCGAGCAGCGTGCACATGCCGTTGATCGGGATCAGAAACGGCAAGCGGCGCGCGGCGCGCACGAGCGGCTTGTGCTTGTCCAGCAAACGCGCGAGCAGGCGCTCGGCCCGTGCCCCTGTCGCCGCCATGTCAACGTGCGGATAGGTACGGTAGGCGACCAACGCATCCGCGCTTGCGAGCATGCGCTCGGTCACGTTCGCATGAAGGTCGAGCGAGGCGACGATCGGCACGGACGCACCGACTTTCGCCCGCAACCGCGCGAGCAGTTCGCCTTCGCCGTCGTCCACATGCTGCGCGACCATCGCGCCGTGCAGGTCGAGATAGATGGCATCGAAACCGCCTGCGCCGGCTGCCGCGACGATCTCGCCGGCAATCCGCTCGTAGGCGTCTTCGGTGACTTGCGCGGATGGGCTGGCGGCGGTCCAGATCACCGGCATCAACGTATGTCCGTGCTGCTCGCTCGCACGGATAAAGCCGCCGATCGGCAGATTGACGTCGCGCAGCGCGAGCACGGCGTCGCCGTGCGTCATGGCCGGGTGGCCCTCACCGCGCACGAAGCTGTCGTAGGTCGCGGGCGACGGCGCAAAGGTATTGGTCTCGTGCTGGAAGCCAGCAATCAGGATCTTGAATGCCAAGTTAATGTTCTCCGTTGAAGAAGCCGGCGCACACGGGCGCGCCGGCATGTCCGTTGAGTCGGTTCATTCAGGCTGGTCACGCAGATCGGTGACTCAGTTTGGTCGCTGAGTCAGCTCATTGAGTCAGCTCGTTGAGTCACGCGAACCGGCATGTCAGACCCGGCGAGCCTGCACGGCGCCCGGTGCAGGCAGGCGGTTCACGAGCAGCAGAATTGCCCCAAGCGCAAGCAGCCCGACCATCACGTACAGGCCGGCTTGCAGGCTGCCCGTCGCCGTCTTGGCCCAACCGATGATCGTAGGGCTCAGAAAGCCGCCCAACAGGCCGATGGTGTTGATCAGCGCAATGCCGCCGGCAGCCGAATCGCCTTTCAGATAAGCGGACGGAATGGCCCAGAAGACGGTGTAGGAGACCCACATCATCGCCGTGGCGACCGTCATGAAAAGCAGCGACAACACGAGATGTCCGTTCGCAAGCGTCGCGACGGCCAGCGCCGCCGCACCGATGAGCGCCGGCGCCGCGCTGTGCCAACGCCGTTCGCCGTGGCGATCCGAACTGCGTCCTCCGAGATACATGCCGATCACCGCGGCCATGTAGGGAATCGTCGAATAAAGGCCGATCTGCATCGTGTCGGTCACGCCGTCGGCCTTGAGAATGGTCGGCAGCCAGAAGTTGACCGTATAGATGCCGCAGATCACGCAGAAATACGCGATCGCCATCAGGTACACGCGTGGATCGCGGGCAATCTGGCCAAACGAGTGATGCGCCGCGGGCGGTGCGCCCAGCCCACTGTCGAGCACGCGCTTGTCGTCGGCGGAGAGCCACTTCGCGTCGGCGGGGCGATCGACCAGAAAGAACCACGCGACCACACCGAGCACGATGCACGGCAGTCCTTCGACCAGAAACATCCATTGCCAGCCGGCGAGTCCGTAGGCGCCCGCAAAGGCCGTCATAACCCACGTCGACAGCGGGCCGCCCACCACGCCGCTGAGCGGCCCGGCGATCATCACGGTCGCGATCGCGCGCGCCATGCGCGCTTCGCCGTACCAGTAGGTCAGGTAAAAGATCATCCCGGGCGCGAAGCCGGCTTCGAATACGCCGAGCAGAAAGCGCAGGCCGTAAAACATCGGCACGTTGTGGACGAATAGCATCGACGCGGACGTGAGGCCCCACAGCACCAGAATGCGGCTGATCGTCTTGCGTGCACCCACTTTCGGCAGCAGCAGATTGCTCGGCACTTCGAACAGCACGTAGCCGAGAAAGAAGATGCCCGCGCCGACGCCATAGACCGCATCGGAAAAACCCAGATCGCTTTGCATCTGCAGTTTCGCGAAGCCGATGTTGAGCCGGTCGAGGCATGCAAACAGATAGCAGATGAGCAGGAACGGCAACAAACGCCAGTTGAGCCGGCTGTAAAGCGCCGTTGCCTCGTCGGCACTCGGATTCGATGGAATAGCGGACACGGACAGCCTCCAGGGGAACGGTTGCGAACGGCGGATAGGAAACGACTACGTGACGGCTGTGTTGCGATTTCTCTTGATGGGGTACCGGGGCGATAGTCGGCAACCAATAACTGGATAGCAAGAGCAACTAAAGTGAAGTAATGTTGCTCATTAGGCAACGTTCAACGACATCGCGAATGAGCAATGCGCGCCGTCAAAGGCAAAAGCAAAGGAACCAGACGATGCGGGAAATCAACCAGCGCCGCTTGCGCTATTTCCATGAAGTACTCGCGCACGGCTCGATTCGCGGCGCGGCAGACCGGCTGAACACGGCGGCTTCGGTGATCACACGGCAAATCAGGCTGCTGGAGGAGGAGATCGGCGCGCCGCTGTTCGAGCGCCAGGCGCGCGGCGTTTCGCCCACCGAGGCGGCGCAGCATCTGATCGAATTCTGGCGCGGCTGCCAGGCGCAGCAGGAGCAGTTCGAACAGCGCTTACAGGCGCTCCATGGGCTGCAGCAGGGGCATGTCAGGCTGGCGATCAGTGAGGGCTATATCGACGGCCTGATGGACGAGGTGCTGACCGACTTCTGCGCCCGCTATCCGAAGCTCGACATCACGGTCGACACGCTGCCGGTCAACGACGTGGTGAGCGAAGTCGTCGAAGGTCATGCTCATATCGGGCTCGCGTATAACCCGCCGAGCGACTCGCATATCGAGTACCGGGCAACCTCGCCGCAGCCCGTGGTGCTGCTCGTGCACGCCGGGCATCCACTGGCGGTGCGCGGCGGGCCGGTCAGCGTCGACGAGATGCTCCAGTGTCCGCTCGCGCTGATGCCGCCGGCGTTCGGTCTCGGGCAGGCCGTGCAGATGCTCGCCTTCGCCGAAAACGTGCAGATCCGCGCGACGCTCACCACCAATTCGCTTACGGTGTTGAAATGCTTCGTCAAGAAGGGCAACGGGGCGACGCTGATCGGCAGCTTCGCGGCGATGCACGAAATCGCGGCGGGCGAACTCGTTGCGTTGCCGATCGAGCATCCGCTGTTTGCCTCAGCGAAGGCCCGGATACTGGTGCGAGCCGGCCGGCCGCTGGCCACCGCCGCAGATGAGTTGCTGCGCTGGATGCTGGAGAGGATGTCGATGTTCAACGGTACGGCGGCGGCTTAAACGTGGCCTTTCTGCGAGCGGGCCAGGATGGCCACTGTTCGCCGCCGACATTACCGGATCGTAATCATCACACGCCCCGCTTGCCGGTATGATTTGAGAATCAAGCACAGCGGAGCACTCCCCATGCGAATCCTGGTGATCGAGGACGAGCTCAAAACAGCGGCTTATCTGAAGAAAGGCCTCGAAGAATCCGGCTACGCGGTCGACGTCGCGAACGACGGTCCACAAGGACTGATCCTCGCGCAGGAAGAAGAATATGACGTGATCGTGCTCGACGTAATGCTGCCCGGCATGGACGGCTGGACCATCGTCAAGACCTTGCGCAGCACGCGGACCACGCCGGTGCTGTTCCTCACGGCTCGCGACGACGTCGACGACCGCGTGCGCGGCCTTGAACTCGGCGCGGACGATTACCTGGTCAAGCCCTTCGCCTTCGTCGAATTGCTGGCCCGGGTGCGTACGCTGGCGCGCCGTGGCCCGCCGCGCGAAAGCGAGCTGATCAAGGTGGGCGATCTGGAAATGGACGTCAACCGGCGGCGCGTGAAACGCGGTGGCACGCGTATCGATCTCACGCCGCGCGAGTTTTCGCTGCTGCAATTGCTGGCGCGCCGTCAGGGCGAAGTGCTGAGCCGCACGCAGATCGCATCCTATGTGTGGGATATGAATTTCGACAGCGACACCAATGTCGTCGAAGTCGCGATCCGCCGGCTGCGCACCAAGATCGACGATAACTTTCCCGTCAAGCTGATTCATACGGTGCGCGGCGTCGGCTATGTGCTCGAATTGAAGGACGCCGCCTGATGCGCGGCCGTTCGCTCGCCGCGACGCTCGCGCTTGCATTCGGCGTCACCACGCTCGCGGTTTTCGTGCTCGTCGGGAGTTTTCTGTACCTTGCGCTGGAGAAGCAGATCAAGGCGCAGGACGATCTCGACATCGTGCTCGCCGCACGCCACGCACGGCGGCTCGCGGAGGAACTCGATACCTCGAAAGGCATCCGCGAACATAGCGAACGGTTGGCCAGCACCGTGTTCGGCAATGAAGCGATGTCGATGGAGGTGTTCAGTCCGGATGGACGCATGGCGATCGAACACAACGCCGGAGAGACATTCCCGGCGCCAGCCGGCACGGCAGGTGGCACGGCGTCTACCGCATCACATGCGCCTGCTGCTTCCGCGGCACTCGATGCGGCAAGCGATCCCAGCGATCCCAGCGATGCCGGCGAAACCGCCGAAGCCGGCGGCGTCGAGACGATCGCCGCGTTGCCGCCGCTCACACGCATTCCCGCTGCGGCGCGCATTACCGACGCGGATATCGGCGCCTGGACCGGCCGCAATGGCGTGCCGATTCGCGGCATTCTCGCGGACGCGCGGCTGCGTGACGGCGACACGGCGACCCTGCTGATCGCGCGCAACATGAACGACCGCTGGCGACTGCTCGACCGCTATCGCGACAAGCTCGAAATCGCCGTTGCGGCCGGCGTGATCCTCGCGATGCTGCTGAGCTATCTGCTGATTCGCGCGGCTATGCGGCCGTTGCGCGATATCGCGGCGAGTGCGGGGCGCGTCACGGTCAACCGTCTGAATACGCGCATCACCGTGGCGCGTGTGCCGGGCGAACTCGAAGCCCTGGTGGCATCGCTGAATGCCATGCTTGAACGCGTCGATCACGGCTTTCAGCGGCTCTCGCGTTTCACCGCCGACCTCGCGCACGATATGCGCACGCCGCTTGGCAACATGCGCGGCGCCGCCGAAGTCGCGCTCGCCCGGCCGCGTTCCATTGACGAGTACGAGTCGCTGCTCGCGTCGAATCTCGAAGAGTGCGATCGCCTGTCGCGCATGATCGAAAACGTGCTGTTTCTCGCGCGCGCCGAACATCCGCAGTTCGTCAAACACATGCGCGAGTTCGATGCCGTGCAGGAATTGACGCGGATTGCCGAATACTTCGAAGGAATCGCCGACGACGCAAACGTCAAGGTGCAGGTGACGGGTGCTGCGACCCTGACGGCGGATCTTGAACTGTTTCGCCGTGCCGTCAGCAATCTGCTCGCCAATGCAATCCGCTATACGCCGCGCGGCGGCGAGATCGCGCTGGATGCCCGCGCATCGGCCGGCGAGGTGCGCGTCACCGTGTCGAACCAGGGGCAGCCGATCGCCGCCGAGCATCTCGAACGGATCTTCGACCGTTTCTATCGAATCGATCCGTCGCGCAGTTCCTTGCCTTCATCCGGCTCGTCGCAAGGGTCCACCGGTTCGACGGGGCTTGGGCTGGCCATCGTCCGCACGATCATGGAATTGCATGGCGGCACGGTGCATGCCGAGAGCGACGCGCGGAGTACGCGCTTCGTCCTTACGTTCCGGCGGGTTTAGCGGTTGAAAGAGCGGTTGACTGAGTGGCCGATTGAACGGTTGACTGAGCGGTTGATTGAGTGGCCGACTGCGCGGCGCGGTCGCCTTGACCCTCCCACGTCCCGCCCAGCGCCTTCAACAGCAACACACTCGACTCCAACTGCCGCGCGGCAATCTGATCTGCCGTGCGCTGGTTCGTCAACGCAATCGTCTGCGCCGTCACCACGTCGAGATAACTCACTGCGCCCGCGTTGAAGCGGTTTGTGGTGAGTCGCAACGACAGATCCGCGGCCGTGGTTGCGCGCTGCTGGCTGGCGGCTTCGTCGGCGAGCGAATGCAGGGCGGACAGGTTGTCCTCGACCTGCTGGAAGGCCACCAGCACCGATTGCCTGTAATCCGCCACCGCGCCGTCGTACTGCGCCGTCGCGCCATGCAGGCTGGCCGTACGCTTGCCGCCGTCGAACAACGTGCCGACAAGCTGCGGACCGAGCGACCAGAACAGACTCGGCGCACTGAGCCACGGCGCGAAGAAGGTGCTTTCCAGCCCCGCGCTCGCAGACAGCACCAGGTCCGGGAAAAACGCTGCATGCGCCTCGCCGATCTGCGCATTCGCCGACGCCACGCGCCGCTCGGCGGCCGCGATGTCGGGACGCCGTTCGAGCAGTTGCGACGGCACGCCGACGGGAATCGCCGGCGGCGTCGCAGCGGAGCCATCCGGCGGCAGCGTGAAGGTCGAAGCCGGCTCGCCGACCAGCGTCGCAATCGCGTGCTGCATCTGCGCGCGCGTGACATCGATGTCGGTATCTTGCGTGCGCGTCGCTTCGAGTTGGGTGGTGGCCTGAGCGACCGCGGAGGCATCGATAGCGCCGTCTTTCAGTTGCTGCTGCAGGAGTTTCAAGGCGGCGGCGTAGGCGGTCACGCTGTCGTCGAGCAGCTTCTTTTGCGTGTCGAGCGAGCGCAGGGAGAAATAGTCGACGGCGAGGTCGGCGCTCATGGAAAGACGCACGGCTTCGAGGTCCGCTTCGCTCGCCTCAGCATCGGCCTTCGCACCGGTCACGCTATCGCTTACGCGGCCGAACAGATCCGGCTCCCAACTCGCGGACACGCCCGCTGAATAATCCGGCACGGTTTTGCCCGCGAGCGATTTCCCTTCGACGTTCTGCGAGGTCCGGAAGCGCTGCTGCGCAGCACCTGCGGTGATGGTCGGGAAGAAACCGGCACGCTGATAATCCACCATCGAACGCGCTTGCTGCACTTGAGCAACCGCCTTGCGCACGGTCTGGTTCGAGACGTCGACGCGCGCTTCGAGTTGATTCAGCACCGGATCGTTGAAGATCGTCCACCATGGGCCGCGCGGCACGGTGTCGGCGGGGGCGGCTTGAGCCCAGCCGGGCGACGCGCCTGCGTATTGCGCGGGGATATCTGCGGTGGGGCGCTGGTACGGCGGCAATGTCGAGCAGGCGCTCAGCAGCGCGCCGATCAGCGTGGCGGCAATGGAACGGCGCAGCAAGGAGCGCGAAGGAGGCAGTGTGAACATCGGCAATTCCTTTCGATGACAGGCGCTCAGCCGTGTGCGGCCGGCGCGATCTGCACGGCCTGACCGGTGCTTAGCGAATCGCCGGGGTTGTCGATCACGCGGTCGGTGGCCGCGAGGCCCGTGGTGATCTCCACATGCGTGCCGAAATCGCGGCCGATGTGCACCGTCTTGAGCACCGCACGGCCGTTGCCGTCGACCACGGCGACCGTCACGCCATCCGGCCGGAAAAGCAGGGCGCTGACCGGCAGATCGAGCGCGGGGGTGGTCGACTGCAACTGCAGATGCACCTGCACATAGGCGCCGGGCATCAACGCACCGTCCTTGTTATCGACGTCGATCTCCACGCGCAACGTGCGGCTCGTCGGATCGATCGAGCCGGTTGTGCGCGCCACCCTGGCTGCGATCTGCCGCCCGGGATATTGCTGCGCGCTCAGATACACGCCGGTATTGGGCGTGACGTAGGGCGCGTCGTTCTGCGGCACGTCGACGAACACGCGCAGCACGCCGGTCTGCTGGATATGAAACAGTTCGCCCGACATACCCGGCGTGCCGGGCGTACCGCCCGCCGTTACCAGTGACCCGACATCGACGTTGCGCACGGTGATCGTGCCGTCGAACGGCGCGGTGATTTTCTCGTACGACACCAGCTCGGCCAGATGCGCGACGTTGGCCTGCGCCGACGCCAGCATCGCGCGGCGCGCTTCCATGTCGCTGACCTTCGTATCCGCATCCTGTTGCGCGACCGATTGGGTTTTCAGCATCTCCTGCCAGCGCTGCGCGGTGGTCTTCGCGAAGTCGAAGTTGGCTTGCGCGGTAGCTTCGTCGGCGCGGGCCTGGCGCAGTTGGGCGTCCAGATCGGGGGCGTCGATCGTGGCGAGTGTCTGGCCGCTTTTCACCTTGGCACCGATATCGGTGTTCCAGTGCGCCAGGTAGCCGCTTGTGCGCGCATAGATCGATGCTTCGGCGAACGGCGTCACCGCGCCAGGCAGCAGCAACTCGTTGACGGCCGGCGCGGGGCGTGGCGTGACTACTGAAACGCTGAGCATGCTTTGCGCTTGCGTCTGTTGCGTCAGCGCGGCGCTGGCGTGCAGACGCGGCACGATGCCGACGATCAGTAAGGCTGCTGCGAGGCCGGCCAAGGCGAACGGCCACACGGGGCGGCGTGGTTTCTGGCTTGCACTCGTGTCGGCCGAGCGTGCGATTCCGGCAGTGTCGGCGGAGCGGGTGGTTGCTGTAGCGGCGTGCGGATGGTCTGCCTTGTCGCCCGCGGGCTGAGCGGATGGAGCGGCATGCACAGTCTCAGTTGAATGCGCAGTGTCGGAGGCGTTGACCGCTTCGTCGACCTTGGCAGCCTCGGTGGCTTGATCGGCCTCGACAGCCGGTTCAGATCTATCGCCGAGGTCCGGCGGAAGTGATGGATTGTTCATGAGCTAGTTCTCGTCGGAGTCAAAGTGTGCGGGCGGGAACGCGGGATTCCTGTGCGGCGGTGCGAGCCGCGCGGCGTTTGTCGAGCCACGCATGCACCATCCCGTAGACGACCGGAACGAACAGCAAGGTCGACACCGTGCCGAGCGCGAGGCCACCGATCACGGCGCGGCCAAGCGGCGCGTTCTGTTCGCCGCCGTCGCCGAGGCCGAGCGCCATCGGCAGCATGCCGATCAGCATGGCGAGCGCGGTCATCAGCACGGGACGGAAGCGGCTGAAACCTGCTTCGAGCGCGGCCTGCAGCGGCGGCTTGCCGCCGTGGTGGAATTCACGCGCGGTGTTGATCACAAGAATGCTGTTGGCCGTGGCAATGCCAATACACAGAATGGTGCCGGTCAGTGCCGACACGCTCAGGGTCGTGCCCGTGCTGAACAGCATCCACGCGATGCCCGCGAGCGAGCCCGGCAGGCCGCTGATGATGATGAACGGATCGAGCCACGATTGAAAATTGACGACCATCAGCAGATAGACGAGGCCGATCGCGAACACGAGGCCGCTTGCGAGACCGCTGAACGAGTCGTGCATCGCCTGCACCTGGCCGCGCACCACGATCGACGCGCCCGGCGGCAATTGCGGCCGGATCTGATCGACGAGCCGGTTCACGTCGGCCGCCACGCCCCCGAGGTCGCGCCCTTGCGCCGACGCGAAAATATCGAGCACCGGCTGCACGTTGTAATGCGAGACGACGGCTTGCTGGGTGGCGCGCGTCAGCGTGCTCATCGCGCCAAGCAGGTTCTGTGGAGCGGGGCCGTTGCCGTTGCCAGCAGTGGACGCGTTCGTTGCGCCGGCTCCCGCGCTGCCGCTCTGCGCGACTGGGATATTCGCCAGCGCCTGCAATGAATTGATGTCGTATTGCGGCATCATCGCCATCAACGGATAGCTGACGCCGTTGCTCGGATCGAGCCAGAAATTCGGCGTAGTCTGCGAGCTGCCCGACAGCGCGATCAGCAGGTTCTGCGACACGTCGCGTTGCAACAGACCCGCCTGAATTGCCCGCGTACGGTCGACGTTCACGTTGATCGCGGGTTCGTCGCCCGGTTGCTGGATGCGCGCATCGACGAGGCCGCGCACACCGCGCAGTTGAGCGAGCAAGCGGTTCGCCACCACGCGATTGGCGGCGAGCTTGTTGCCCACGATCTGGATATCGATCGGCGCCGGCAGGCCGAAGTTGAGAATCTGGCTGACGATATCGGCGGGCAGGAAGGCAAACGTGACGCCGGGGAAATCTTTCGCGAGCGTGGTGCGCAGCGTCGCCACATAGGCGGCAGTGGGCTTGTGTCCGGCTGCGAGCGTGATCATCACGTCGGCGTCTTCGGGGCCGATCGGGTCGGACGAATCGTAGGTCAAGTTGATGCCGCTCACCGGCACGCCGATGTTGTCGAGCATCGCCGCGAGTTCCTGCTTCGGGATCACGCTGCGCACTTTGGCTTCGACTTCATCGGTGATGCGTGCGGTATCTTCGATACGGGTGCCGGTCGGCGCACGCAGATGCAGGCGAATTTCGCCGGTATCGACAGCAGGGAAGAAGTCGCGGCCGGAGAATGGCACCAGCGCGAGCGAGCCGATACACAGCGCGAGGAAAATGACGATGAAACGGCGTGGACTCGCAATTGCTCGGGCAAGCACGCCGCGATAGCCTTCGCGCAAGCGTTCGAAGCGATGTTCAAAGGCAGCCTGGAAGCGGATCAGCCGTGCAATCGGGCCATTGCCCGTGACCGGTGTGTTGCTGCGCGCGCGCATCAGGTACATCGCGAGCGTCGGCACCAGCGTACGCGAGAAGAAGTACGACGCGATCATCGCGAATACCACGGCTTCGGCGAGCGGCACGAACAGATAGCGCGCCACGCCGGAAAGCAGGAACATCGGCACGAACACGATGCAGATCGACAGGGTCGAAACAAAAGTCGGCACCGCGATTTCGCCCGAGCCGTTCAGAATCGCGTCGTGCAGCGGCTCGCCGTTTTCCAGATGGTGTGTGATGTTTTCGATCGCGACGGTGGCATCGTCGACGAGAATCCCCACGGCGAGCGCGAGGCCGCCGAGCGTCATGATGTTGATGGTCTGGCCGAGCGCGGACAGCGCGATCAGTGACGTCAGCACCGCGAGCGGAATCGACACCGCAATGATCAGCGTGGCGCGCCAGCTGCCGAGAAACAGCAGGATCATCAGCGCAGTCAGGGCAGCGGCGATCACGGCCTCGCGCGCCACGCCCACTACCGCCGACTTCACGAACACCGATTGATCCGACAGCGCGGTGATATGCAGCGCGCTCGGCAAACCGGCTGCGATATGCGGCAGCATCGCCTTGACCTGCTGGATGATGGTCAAGGTGGACGTGCTGCCGGATTTTTCGATGGTGAGGAGCGCGGCGCGTTTGCCGTCGCTGCGCACGATGTTGGTTTGCGGCGCGTAACCGTCGCGCACATGGGCCACGTCGCGCACATACACCACGCCGCCGGCTACCGTCTTGATCGGCAGGTTGTTCAGCGCGGCCACCGTGCCGGTGCTGCCGTTCATCTGCACGTTGTATTCCTTCGTGCCGATCTTGGCGGTGCCGCCCGGCAGAATCAGGTTCTGCGCGTTGACGGCGTTGACCACGTCGAGCGGGGAAAGACCTTTGGCCTGGAGTGCGCGCGGATCGATATCGACCATGATCTGGCGAACCTTGCCGCCGAACGGCAGCGGCACCGAGGCGCCTTGCACCGTCGCCAGTTGCGTGCGGATCTGGCTGTTGCCGAGGTCGTAGAGCTGCTGTTCGGACAGCGTGTCGCTGGAAAGGCCGAGTTGCAGGATCGGCACCGTCGACGCGTTATACGTGATGATGTTCGGCGGCAGCGTACCAGGCGGCAGCACGCGCAGGATCGATGCGGAATTGGAAGCCGCCTCGGCAATCGCGCGATTGATGTCCGCGCCCGGGTGGAAAAAGATCTTCACTACGGAGACGCCGTTCAGCGATTGCGACTCGATGTGCTCGATATCGTCGACGTCGGAGGTCAGCGCGCGCTCGTAGTTCGAGGTGATGCGATTGGCCATGTCCTGGGCGGAAAAGCCGTTATACGTCCAGACGATGCTGACCACCGGGATGTCGATGTTCGGAAAGATATCGGTGGGCGTGCGCAGTATCGCGAGCGGGCCAACGATAAAGATCAACACCGCGAGAACCACGAATGTATATGGGCGGCGCAGCGCGAGCTTGACGATCCACATGACGGTTTCCTGAAGAGAGGCAGAGGGAAGCGGGCGGTTTTTGATGCGCCGGGTGGCGCGGGGCGCGGGCTTCTTCGTGAGTCAGGAGTGTGGAGGGTTGGCCCTTACGGGCTGTGGTCCGCTACATTACCGTTCTGTTATCTGGGGGTTGGGGTTGGGTTTGGGTTCAAGTGCGGCGCGGTGCGGAGATAACAAAACGGTAATCTTCAGGTCAGTGCTCCGACAGGTGAAATGACAAGAATAGAAAGCGTGGTTCAGGCCACTCGTTTCTTACTCGTCATCGTCGTCATCATCCTCATCGGAGAAACATCATGAAACTGCTTACCGCTATTGCTGTTGCTGCGCTTAGTCTGCCGTTTGGCGCTAATGCCTTTGCTCAATCTAATCCGTCAGGGTTGACGCGCGCCGATGTCATCGCGCAGTTGCAGCAAGCCCAGGCTCAAGGGGTTGTGCCGACTTCGAATAGTGACTATCCGCCTTCGGCGAGAGAGATTGCGCGGAATCGGGAGATTTATGCGATTCAGCATGGGGGGGAGGGGGCCGCGAAGACGGCTGCGGCTTCGTCCTCGTCCTCGTCCTCGTCTCCGTCTTCTTCTGATTGATGCTGGTGGTGTGGTTTGCCTACGGCGTTGGGGTTTGCTTGGGTTTTGGTCTTTTCTTGGTCTGGATTTTTGGCCTTTTCTTGATTTGTTCTTGGTCTGTTTTTTTGGCCTTTCCTTGAATTCTTGTCGGTATATTGGTGTTCGCCCCTGTGCGGGGCAGGCACCTACTTTTCTTTGCATGCCGCAAAGAAAAGTAGGCAAAAGAAAGCGGCTCACACCGCTAACTCTTAAGCGGGTCCCCCGCACAGTCGCGGTAGTGGTGCATCTGGAATCTGTGTTCTCGCACACTCCGCGTTTGTGACCAAGCAGTCATACCTCCGGCGGCGCTGCGCGCGCCGAAGGGTATTTCATGCACGGGTTTGCGCAACGCGCAGCCTGTTGTTGTGTTTTCTTGTCAGCGCTCTGCTTGTCGCGGTGGGTGCGTTGTCGTATTGCCGCGTTGTCGTGTCTCCGTGTCTCCGTGTCTCCGTGTCTCCGTGTCTCCGTCTGATTTTTTCTCAGCTTGCTCCTGCCGTCCAGTCTACGGCGGCGTCGAATAAGCTGTTTCCCGCCGGGGAGAGGTTCCCGAATGTGTCGTTGTTCAGGAAGAACATCACGCGTCGGGCCGGTGCCAGCGATTCGTAATCCATCGTGGCGCCTTTCTCGTATGCGAAAATCGCCGCCTTTTCCGGTTGGCCGTACAAGGTCGCAATCGTCGTTGCGCCAAGCCCTGGTTTGCCCCAGCTCATCGCTGCCTGCTTTCCATATACGTTTGTTACGCCTGCGGGTAAGCCAGCCGCGATCGGGTGGGGGGCGTTGACCAGCCAGAGGTAACGCTCTTTCTCCGCTTCGCCAAAATCGACGTCGTGGCGCTTGCCCGTCATCGCGAAGTCGTCAAGTAAATCGTTTTCCCATGTCAGCAACGGTTTGGGCAAATAGCGCCAGCCGGCTGCCACCTGTTTGGATGAGACCGTCGATGAAATGATCACGAGATCGGCGTCGCCAATCGCCTCGGGTGGTTGTGCCTGATCCAGCATCCGCACGCTGTAACCGCGTGCGTCCAGATGGGCCGCGATCTTCTGGTCGACAGCCAGGTTCGGTCCGCTCAGTTGCACAACCATGACGACTTTTTTGCCGGCGCGTGGCGCGGTCGATGCGGCGCGCGCAGCCGGTGTCGTGACAGCCAGCAGCGCGCCGAGGCCCGCTGCCGCGGTCAGGAATGTGCGGCGCTTCGGTGCGGGTGCTGAACTCTTTTCGTTTTCTGAGCCTTGATTTTGACGCTTCATGACGATTTCCGTCCCGTGTTGATCAGTTGAGGGCGTGTATCTCGTGTATCTCGTGTATCTCGTGTATCTCGTGTATCTCGTGTATCTCGTGTATCTCGTGTGATTCGTGTGATTCGTGTGATTCGGTATGACTTAGAACTCGAGTGTCGACAGCAAGGAAACCTGACGCGCGTCGCCGACCGATACGAAGTATTTGTTCACGCTCGACGGGTAGTAGGTCTTGTTGAACAGGTTCTTCACGTTGAGCTGGAACGACAGGTGCCGGTTGCCGAGTTTGGTGTCGTACGTGGCGAAGGCGTCGGCGACGGTGTAGGCGGGCAGCGTGAAGCTGTTGGCCGAATCGCCCGGGCGTACGCCGACGTAATGCGCGCCGGCGCCAACGCGCAGTTGGTCGCCGCCGAAGATCGTGCCGAAGTCGTACACCGCCGCGAGCGATGCCGTGTTCTGCGGCGCGTTCCACAGGCGCTTGCCGGCATAGAGCGGATCCTCAGTGGTCTTCGCGTCGATGTACGCGTAGCTCGCTATCACGCTCCAGTGCTGGCCGATCTGACCGGCTACGTCGAGCTCGACGCCGCGCGAACGCGCCTTGCCGGCCGTGCGCCAGTCGGTCTGCTTGGTGGTGTCGTTGTACTGCTGCACCAGCACGTTCTTCTTGTCGATATTGAAGATCGCCAGCGTGCCGGTCAGGCCGGCCGGCATCGCTACCTTGGCGCCGAGTTCCCAGGAGGTCGCTTCCTCAGGCTGTACCGATGAGTCGATCACCACGCCGGAGGCGAGCGGTGCGATCGTGGAGGTCGGTTTGAGCGACTGCGTATAGCTGCCGTACAGCGACACGGTGTCGGTCCATTTGTAAACCACGCCCGCGCGCGGCAGCCATTTCGTGCCGTTGATGTCCGTGTTGACGACGAACGGCCGGCCCTTTCCCGCAATCTGGTTGTAGCTCAGGAACCGCGCGCCGCCGATCAGAATCCACTTGTCGGTGAGATGCAAACTGTCCTGGAAGAACAGCGAGCGGTCGTGTAGCGTGTCGGTCTGGTCGCTGTCGCTTGCCGATACGGTGGTCGACGGACTTTCCAGACCGTAGACCGGATTGAAATAGTTAAACGAATATTTCGTGGCCTGGCGCAGCAGGTCCTTGCGATAGATGCGGCGGTATTCGTCGTCGACACCGACCTGCAGATCGTTGCGCAAACCGGCAATGTCGAAATGGCCGTCCACATAGGCGATCGCGTAGCTGTCCGTACTGAGCGCACCGTGCGTGGCATCGTTGCTGCGCGACACGGCGCCGGTGGTGCTGTTAATGCCTTGCACGCGCAACTGGCCCGCGTCGTAGGTCTCGCGGTTATAGCTGTAGCCGAAATGCGCCTTCCAGTTGGCGTTGATCTGATGGTCGACGCTGATCTGCGCGAGGTTCGATTCGCCGTCCATTTCGTTGGACGGTTCGTCGAGACGTTCGCGGCTCGAAATGGCGAGCGGTTTGTTGGTCTTCGGGTCGAGCGCCGTGCCGCGGTCAAACGGATAGAGAAACTTGCGATATTCGTACGACACCACGACCTGGGTATCGCGTCCGTACCACGCGAGCGAGGGCGCCACGAGCGTCTCGCGATGTTCGCCGAAGTTGCGCCAATATTGCTCGTCGGTCTGATCGACAACCAGCCGGTAGGCGAGGCCGGAATCACCGATCGGGCCGGTCGTGTCGAGCGTCGCGCCGGCTCCATTGCGGCCGTGTCCATAGGTCGAGCCGAGCACGGAGATCGCGTGATAGGGTTGCAGCAAGGGCTGCTTGCTCACCACGTTGACCACGCCGCCCGGGTCCATGATCCCGTATAACAACGAAGTCGGACCTTTGAGCACTTCGACGCTGTCGGCGGCCGCGTTCAGCGCGCGTCCCTGCACGAGCGGCATGCCGTTGTGCATGATCGAGCCGTCGCGATTGCCGCCAAAACCTCGCTTGAGCAAGGTGTCCTGCGTACCGGCCAGCGTATTGCCTTGCACGATGCCGCTCACGTTCGCGAGCGCGTCGTCCAGATTGCGCGGACGCTGGTCGTGCAATACCTGGGCCGGCACGATGTTGACGGCCTGGGCCGTGTCCAGCACCGGCGTATCCGAACGCGTCACCACTGCATCGACGGGCGGCCGGTAACTGCCGGCTTTCACCATGGTCGAGCTGACGGTCACGGCGGGGAGGGTGGCGCCCTCCGTGCTGCTGCCGTCCGCTGCAGATTCGGCATGTTGCACGAGCGTGTAACTACCGTTGGACTGTTGCACCGCGACGAGCCCCGTTCCGCGCAGGATTCGATCGAAGCCTTGCTGCACGTCGTAGTCACCATGCAGGCCTTCGCTCGTACGCCCAGCCGTCAGTGCCGCGGGGAACGACAGCAGCAGCCCGCTCTCGCGCCCGAAGCGATTGAGCGCCGCTTCGAGCGGGCCGGCCGGAATGTCGTAGCTCTTGCGCGCCGACGCCGCCGCGGCGGACGGCGCATCGGCTGCCAGCGCCACGTTGCATGGCAGTCCCGCCGAGATCAGCGCAGCCGCTGCGAGATGCCGCGCGAAGTGTGCCGGCTGCCGCGCGCGCAACGCGCCACGAGTGCCGCGACCGCGGCTGCCGCTTTTACCGGTACCGGTAACGGCACTGGTCTTTCGATACTGTCCCATGTTCAAAGCTCGCTGGAAGGTAGACGATGTGTTGCTCTCATCTCCCTTGTCACGCGAGATTCGAAAACAGCTCACAACAAACGAAAAAAATTCAGCGCCGCTGGCGCGCACTGCGTTCAGGAACGAGCCGCACGCACAGTGCCCCAGTAGCGCGTGATAAATACGACCTCGACGGGCAAGGTCTTCACGATGGTGCCCAGCACGCGATCGGTATCCGCGAGCGGGTAGGTACCCGAAAGCCGCAAGCCCGCCACTGAGGGATCGCAACTCAGATGCCCCGCGCGATAGCGGTCGAGCTCGCTCACAAAATCGCCGAGCCGCATGCTGCTCGCGACGATCAGACCGTCCGTCCATGCGGCGTCGTTCTCGGTGATGGGCTCGATCGCGCTGACGTCGTCGCGCGTAAATCGGGCGCGTTGACCGGCACGGATAACCGGTGCGAGGCCGGGCGCATCGAACGGGCTGATCCGCACGGCGCCCTCGAACACATCGAGACGGCACAGCGCGCTTTGCTGTCTGACGGCGAAACGTGTGCCGAGCGGCTGCAAACTGCCTTGCGCGGTCTCGACAATGAACGGCCGCCGCTCGCCGTCACCATGACCGTGACCGGTGGCGATCATGATTTCGCCTTTGATCAGGCGCACGCGCCGCTCGGTGCCACTGAAGCGGATATCCACCGCGCTGTCGGTGTTCAGCGTCATGCGGGTGCCGTCGGCGAGCGTCACGGTGCGGCGCTCGCCGAGCGCGGTGCGCGTATCGGCGCTCCATGCGCGCCACGGCACGTGTTCGCCGGCAATCCATGTCGCGCCGCCGGCGAACAGCAGGCTTGCGAGCACCTTGACGCTCGCGCGGCGCCTTGCCGTGCCGGTACGCGTCAGCGCAGCGCGTGCGACCGACGCGCCACTTGCGCCAGCGTTTCCCGGGCTTGCTTCGGCGAGGCCCCTGAAGCGGCTGCTGACAGTGCAGATGTGTTGCCAGGCGCGTTCGTGATCGGGATGCTCGGCACGCCAGCGCGTCAGCGCGAGTTGCTGCGCGCGCGTGTTTTCGCCGGATTGCAGTTCCATCCACCACTCCACGGCGCGCAGGGCGATGTGTTGCGGAATATCGGGTCTCGCGCTCGCGTTCATCCGGCCATCCGTCAGGCTGCGTTCAGCGCGAAGAAACACTGCGCGCCGGCGCGAACGAGGTGGCGTTTCACGGTCGAGATGGAAAGCTTCAGTTGTGCGGCAATCTCGGCGTGGCTCAAGCCGTCGAGCTGGGCCAGCAGAAAGGCACGCTTGACGGCGACCGGCAGCCGCTCCAGCAGACTGTCGATTTCACACAGCGCTTCCAGCAGCAGCGCGCGTTCTTCAGGCGAGGGCGCGAAACTTTCAGGCACGAGCGCCAGGGCTTCCACGTAAGCACGCTCGATCTGCTCGCGGCGCCAGTAGTTGGCGATCACGCGTTGCGCGACCGTGGTCAGGAACGCACGCGGCTCTTGCAGGCCAAGCGGCTCATCGCGGGCGAGCAGACGCACGAACGTATCGTGCGCGAGATCGGCGGCACGATGCGCGCAGCCGAGCTTCTTACGCAGCCATGCGTGAAGCCAGCCGTGATGATTGCTGTAGAGCACCTGCATCTCGTGATGCAGGGCCGATTCGTTTGCCGCCATGGCCTGCCGTGCGCGTCAGATCGATGGATGCGACGCTTCTGTAAATGAGAATGATTCGCATCATAACATGTCAAAATGTAAGGTGGGAATGCATTGTGAATAGCTCGCCCGCAAGTACCTCGTGCGACTGCCGTCTAGAGAAAACCCTGACCAAATCGTCCTTCCACAGCGAAAATCAACTGGTATGATGACATCATGACGCTATAAGTGACGAGCGCGACTAGAACAAGAAACGCGCCTCGTCCCGCGCCACTGGTTTTGCAGTGCACAGACGTTTACACAGGAGACAAACGATGAAGGCCTCAAAACACTGGCTCGCGCTGGCGGCAGCCACGATCACCCTTTTCACCGCGGCGGGGGCTGCTGAGGCAGCCAACCTGATCGCCATCATTACGCCCTCGCACGACAATCCGTTCTTCAAGGCCGAAGCGGATACGGCGAATGCGCGCGCCAAGGCGCTGGGCTACGACACGATCGTCCTCGTACATGACGACGACGCGAACAAGCAATCGAATCTGGTCGACACCGCCATCGCACGCGGCGCCAAGGCCATCATTCTCGACAACGCGGGCTCCGAGGCATCGATCGCCGCGGTGCGCAAGGCGAAGGCGGCGGGTATTCCGTCGTTCCTGATCGACCGTGAAATCAATGCGACGGGTATCGCCGTTTCGCAAATCGTGTCGAACAACTATCAGGGCGCGCAGCTTGGCGGCCGCGCATTCGTCAAGGCGCTCGGCGAGAAGGGTAACTACGTCGAACTCGTTGGGCGTGAAGCGGACATCAATGCGGGTATCCGTTCAAAGGGGTATCACGACGTGATCGATCAGTTCCCGAACATGAAGATGGTCGAGCGGCAATCGGCCAACTGGAGTCAGACTGAAGCGTTCAGCGTGATGGAGACCATTCTGCAGAGCCACCCCGATATCAAAGGTGTGATCGCGGGCAACGATACGATGGCCATGGGGGTATCGGCGGCACTGAAGGCCGCGAAACGCAACGACGTGATCGTGGTCGGCTTCGACGGCAGCAACGACGTCCGCGATGCAATCATGCGCAACGACATCCGGGCCACGGTCATGCAACCGGCCGCGCTGGCCGCAACCGAAGCCGTAGACCAGGCCGACAAATATATGAAGACCGGTTCGACCGGCAAGCCTGAAAAGCAGTTGATCAACTGCTCGCTGATTACCAAGGCGAACGCCGGCAAGCTCGATATGTTTGCGCTGCGCTAAAGACAGGCCCCTGGAGGCGGAATGCCTCCAGGTTCTCATCCGGCGTAAAGCGAGGACATTCATGAGAGCTTCTGTATGCGCGGCCGTCCTGCTGGTCGCGAGCTGCGCGCTGTCCGGTTGCAAACTCGTCAAGAACGACCCCCAGGCGGCCAAAGGGCCACGCGATGCGTATGCATCGGCGGGCTACGATCCGAACGCGATGGTCGCTTCGATGTGGAGCACGAAAGTGGTACCCGATGTCGAGAAGCGCGCAACCGATATCAAGGTGCTGATGGACGCGATCAAGATCGACCCCGACGCGGCCGGCAAGAAATACGGCTATCGCGGCAAGGACGACGGCGCGCCGTGGAATTTCCCGGCCAAAGTGCATGGCACGATCGTGTCGGTCGACACCGATTCGAGTCAGGGTACGGTCGGCGTCGATACCACCGGCGATGGTAAGGCCGACGTTATCGTCGACATCGGGCCGACGGTGCTGGGCACGACCTTGCGCGATTCGCTCGACTTCGTCTCGTTCGCGGATTTCCGCAATCAGATCGAGTACGCCAGATTCGGCACCGCGCTCAATGCCTATGCCGTGGCCCATGTGATGGAAACATTGCCGCGCAACAAGCTCAACGGGCAGACGATTACGGTGACCGGCGCGTTCTCCTATGACAGCTCCAGCGACCAGCCGGAAGTCGTTCCGCTAGCGGTCGCGCTCGGGGGCAAGCCATGAGCGAAAGTCTTGCGAAAAACGGCGCCGCCGGGGACGTCATGAACGACGTCATCCTTCAGGTGGAAGGCGTGACGAAGGTGTACCCGGGCACCGTCGCGTTGAAAGACGTGAACTTCAGCGTGCGGCGCGGCGCTGTCAACGTGCTGGTAGGCGAGAACGGCGCGGGAAAATCCACGATGATGAAAATCATCGCCGGGGCGGAGCAACCCAGCACGGGGCGCTTGCTGCTCGATGGCCGGCCCATTGAACTGACGAGCAGTTCGGAGGCGTTGCGGCACGGCATCGGCATCGTGTTTCAGGAGCTGAATCTGTTCCCGAATCTGTCGATTGCCGAAAACGTCTTCATTGCGCACGAAATCACACGTGGCCGCATCGATATCGACGCCGGCGCGCAGCGGCGCAAAGTGCGCGAGTTGCTGAAGCGGCTCGAACTCGATGTCAGCCCGGATACGCTGGTCGAGGAACTGCGCATTGGACAGCAACAGTTGGTCGAAATCGCCAAGGCGCTGGCTCACGACGCACGCATCCTGATCCTCGACGAACCGACATCCGCGCTAAGCGCGGCGGAGGTCGAGGTGCTGTTTCAGGTGATCGCGGATCTGAAGTCGCAAGGTGTTGCCATCGTCTATATCTCGCATCGGCTCGAAGAACTGATTCGTATCGGCGACTACATCACGGTGCTGCGCGACGGCCGTATCACCGGCCATCAACCGATGGACCAGGTGGACGTGCCGTGGATCGTGCGACAGATGGTGGGACGTGAGACGAAAGATTTTTCCCGCCCGATCGGACACGAACGAGGCGGCGAAGTACTGACCGTGCGTGACGTGTCGCTGCCGCGCAAGGGAGCGGGTTTGCTGGTGGACCACGTGTCATTGTCGCTGCACGCGGGCGAGATTGTCGGCATCTACGGGCTGATGGGAGCAGGGCGTTCCGAGCTGTTCGAATGCATTCTCGGCTGCCATCCGCATGCGACAGGCGACGTCGTGCTGGACGGAAAAACGCTGAACGGCAAGGCGATTGCACAGCGCGTAGCCGGCGGTCTTGCGTTGATCCCCGAAGACCGCAAAGCCGATGCATTGCTGCCGATTCTATCCATCGGCAGCAATATGACGCTGTCGAGCCTCGCCGATTTCGCGCGCGGTTTTCACATCCAGCGCCAGCGTGAGCAAAGCGCCATTACGCGTTTCATCCGGGATCTGGCGATCAAGGTGGCCGACTCGTATCTGCCTGTCAGCTCGCTCTCCGGCGGTAACCAGCAAAAGGTGATCATCGCCCGTGCCTTGATGACGGCGCCTAAGGTTTTGCTGATGGACGAGCCAAGCCGCGGCATCGACGTGGGTGCGAAGGCGGACATCTTCAAGGTGATGCGGGACCTCGCCGTCAAAGGGCTCGGCATCCTGTTCGTCACGTCCGATCTCGAAGAAGTGATGGCGCTGTCCGATCGCATTCTCGTGATGTCGAACGGCCGTATTACGGCCGAATTCGATGCAGCCGAGGCGACGCAGGATGCGCTTGTCGCGGCATCGGCGATTGGACACCGGGTGGACACGCATGGAGCCGGACAACTCGCCGCCGCCTGACGTCCCGCGATGCATGTCGATACATGCATGTATCGCGCGACGCACGCCGGCCTGACCGTATTAATGGAGACGCATTCATGACCATTGCCATAAAAACCGCTTCACCCGGTACAAATTTCGGAGAGGCACCGCTTCTGGTTTTACTCAAGCTGCGGACGTTCATCGCGCTCTTCGCGGTGGTTATTTTCTTTTCGTTCGCGGCGCATAACTTTCTCAGCATCGAGAACATGCTGATCATGTCGCGCCACGTTGCGCTCAACGCGTTTCTCGCGATCGGCATGACGTTCGTCATCGTGGCCGGCGGCATCGATCTGTCGGTCGGCTCGATTGTCGGTCTTTCGGGGATGGTGGCAGGCGGTTTGATTCTGAACGGCATTCCGATCGGCAGCAGCTACACCCTTTACCTCAGCGTGCCCGAGGTGATCGGCGTTGCGTTGCTGTCGGGTGTCGCGGTTGGCGCGCTGAACGGTCTGCTGATCACCCGCCTCAACGTTGCGCCGTTCATCGCCACGCTCGGTACGCTGTATATCGCGCGTGGCGCGGCGCTGCTGTCCTCGGGCGGTGAAACGTTTCCTAACCTGACCGGCAATCCGGATTACGGCACGACGGGTTTTCCGATCCTCGGCAGCGCGTCCGTTCTCGGCATTCCTTTGACAGTCTGGCTGCTGGTCGTGGTCGGCGTATTCGCGGCCTATCTTGCGGCACGCACACCGCTTGGGCGGCAGATCTATGCGATCGGCAGCAACGAGCGCGCGGCGCAACTCTCGGGCGTGCGGGTCAATCGCGTGAAAATGTTCGTCTATATGTTCTCGGGCTTTTGCGCGGCGATCGTCGGACTGATCATCTCGTCCGAACTGGTTGCGTCGCATCCGCTGAGCGGCGAGACGTTCGAACTCAATGCGATCGCTGCGGCCGTGCTGGGCGGAACGTCGATGTCGGGAGGCCGGGGCAAGATCGGCGGCACGATCATCGGCGCATTCGTGATCGGCATTCTGTCCGACGGACTCGTGATGATGGGCGTCAGTTCGTTCTGGCAAACGGTCATCAAGGGCGTGGTGATCGTGGCGGCAGTGGTCGTCGACCAGATCCAGCGGCGCGTACAGCAGCGCTTCGCCTTGCAGAAGCAGGCCGCGACGACGGGAGCGTGAGCGATGAACGCAACGAACGCAGGCGCGAAGCGTTTCAGGGGCGGTTTGATCGGATGCGGATTCTTCTCGCGGAACCATCTGCATGCCTGGCAGGACCTCGATGCCGCCGAAATCGTCGCGCTGTGCGATGCGGATAGCGAGCGCTTGCGGGCGACCGGTCAGGCGTTCGGCATCGAACGCCTGTACACGGACGCAGCGGCGATGTTGAACGCCGAGGTGCTGGATTTCGTCGACATCGCCACGACGGCGCCGAGCCACCGCCCGCTCGTCGAGATGGCCGCGCATGCAGGCGTTGCGACGATCTGCCAGAAACCGTTCGCGCTGACGCTGGCCGATGCACGCGCGATGGTCGCTGCGTGCGATCGAGCGGGCGTGCCGCTCATGGTCCATGAGAACTTTCGCTGGCAGCCTGCCGTTCTGGCGGTGGGCCGCGCGCTTCAGGACGGTCTGATCGGCGCGCCGTTCTGGGGCAGGGTGTCGTTTCGTTCAGCGTTCGACGTGTTCAGCGGACAGCCGTATCTCGCGAAAAACGAGCGCTTTATCGTCGAGGATCTTGGCATTCATATCCTCGATATCGCACGGTTCCTGTTCGGCGACGTCGAGCGTCTCAGTGCGACCACCTCAAGGGTGAACGCTGCAATCGCCGGTGAAGACGTCGCGACGATCCTGCTGAGCCATGAGTCCGGTGCGACGAGCGTGGTGGATTGCAGCTATGCGTCGCGGCGCGCGCAGGAGCTGTTTCCGCAGACGTTGATCGAAGTGGATGGCACGGACGGCACGCTGCGACTGTCGGCGGATTATCGGCTGGAAATACACAACCGTGACGGCACGCGCACGGAAACCGTGGCGCCGCCGCCATCGGCATGGGCGTCCGCGCCCTGGGAGGCCATTCAGGGCAGCGTTCTGAACATTCAGCGGCACTGGATCGAATGTCTTCGCACTGGATGCGAACCGGCGACGAGCGGCCACGACAATCTGAAGACGCTCGCCCTGGTCGAAGCCACTTATCTTTCCGCGCGCGAAGGTCGAACGGTGACGCTGAAGTCGCTCGATGAAGAGGTGGCGACGGACACGATCAGCTCGCTGAACGCGGTGTCACGATGAATAGCCGTGAGACCTCACTTTCGCACGTGTATTACGGCACCTCGCAGATCGAAACGCAAGGGCAGACGCTGACGGCCGGCCCCTGGTCCGCGCTGTTCGTCGACGGCGCATTGCGCGATATCCGTTATCGGGGCATCGAAGTCATCCGGGCGATTGCTTACCTTGTACGCGACCGGGATTGGGGCACCTGCCGGCCGGTGATACGCGGCATCGAAATTGCGCCGCATGCTCACGGCCTGCACGTCTCCTACTCCGCCGAATGCACGAATCCCGACGGCCATGTGCTGGACTACGCCGTTGCGATCGATTGCGATGCTGACGGCGCCCTCGAATTCCGCGCACGCGCGACAGCGCAAACGGATTTTCTTGCCGCGCGCTGCGGCTTCGTGGTTCTGCATCCGATCGACGGCGTGGCGGGCGCGGCGGCGCACGTCGAGCATAGCGACGGCACGGTCGACGAGTCATCGTTTCCCGCGTTGATCGATCCGTGGCAACCGTTCAAGGACATCCGGACGATCGGGCACTCGCATGCGTCGGGCCTGAATGTGCGCTGCGTCTTCACGGGTGACGTGTTCGAAATGGAGGACCAGCGCAACTGGTCGGACGCGTCGTTCAAGACGTATTCGCGGCCGCTTGAACTGCCGTGGCCCTACACGATGGAAGCGGGCTCGGCACACGAGCAGTCGGTGCGTCTTGAGATCGAAGCCGTGCGGGAGCCATCGCCCGCGTTACCGGCCGTGTCGGATCGAGAATGTGAAGTCCTGCTCGACCTGCACGGCATGGACGAAGCCATGCCCGCTCTCGGCGTCGCGATTGCACCCGATGAAATCGCCGCGGCACTTGCGAATCTGCCGTTGCTGGCCGAACTCGCGCCGCAGCAACTGACGCTGCACTTCGATCCGGTCGCGGGTCATGGTCAGGCGGAACTCGACCGTTTCGCACAATTGCAGCGCCGCGCCGGAATCGCGGCGGTGCTCGAATGCGCGCTGCCGGGCGTCGCCGCGCCCGAACAGGAATTGCAGGAGATCGCGGCACACATTCGAGCGGCGGAGCTCGCGTTGACCGGCATCGTCGTGAGTCCGTCCGTGCACCGGCAGTCGAACCCGCCGGGGAGCATCAGTCCGCCATGCCCGCCGCCCGACGAGGTTTATCGCGCGGCTCGACGGGTGTTTCCCGATTTGCGTCTGGGCGGCGGGATGCTGAGCTACTTCACCGAACTCAATCGGAAGCGGCCGCCACTGGAGAGGGTCGACTGGGTCACGCACGCAACCTGTCCCATCGTTCACGCGGCCGACGATCGCAGCGTGCTGGAAACGCTGGAGGCCATCCCGCATATCACGCGCTCGTGCCGCGCGTTGATCGGCGCGCGGCCGTATGCAATCGGCCCCGTATCGATCGGCATGCGGCAGAACCCGTATGGTTCGCGTGTCATGCCCAATCCGCGAGGCGAGCGTGTGGCGATGGCCGGCGACGATCCACGTCAGTGCAGTCTGTTTGGCGCGGCCTGGCTTGCGGGTTATGCGATGGCGCTGCAAGGCGCCTCGCTCGAATGCCTGACCCTCGGCGCGCTGACAGGACCGCGCGGCCTGGTCGGTGGATCGGGCGACGGCGCGGCGGATCCGTCGCGCTATCCGGCGTTTCATATCGCAGCGGCACTGGCGCGGATGGCCGGTCTGAACCGGCTGCCATGCCGCGCTGAAAATCCTCGGGACGTTGCGTGTTTCGCGGCGAGCGACACCGAAGGACGCCTGCGCCTGATCGTCGCCAACCTGACGCCTGAAAAACGCACGGTTCGGCTGAATCCCGGCCGCGGAAACATTCCTGGCGACATGAGCCTTGCGACGCTCGACGAATCGTCGGCCGGGAAGGCGCGTGCAGGGCACGTGCCGGCGGATCGCATAAGCCCCGGACGCGACAGTTTCGTGCTCAATCCATTTGCCTGCGTCCAGATCGCTTCCGGGCCGACGCCTTTCGGGCGCGACTTCTCGTCATACGAAACTCGACGATCGTCGTGAGCGGCCGTCGGCACCCACGCGGCAACGCAGGGTGGCGCGACGGTCGATAGCCGCTTTTGCCAGTGAATCGTGCTTGGTGAATACCCCAGTGTCTAAACTTTGAGCATCATGGTCTACTCATCACACCAGTTTATCACATGAGTGATGTGTACTGAGAGATACTGACAGAGACATGGTCTGATTGGAGGGTGTGAGATGCAAACCGTACCTGTGGATCCCATCGAACGATCGGCCATACGCAAGGTGTCGATGCGGCTGGTGCCGTTCGTGGCGTTGATGTTCTTCATCAATTTTCTGGACCGTACAGCGATCTCGTTCGCCGGTCCGAACGGCATGACGAAGGATCTCGGCCTGAGCGCCGCGCAGTTCGGGCTCGCAGCCGGCGTGTTTTTCATCGGCTACATCGTGCTGGAGATCCCGAGCAATCTCGCCTTGCACAAGTTCGGCGCCCGTCGCTGGCTGGCGCGGATCATGGTGTCGTGGGGGATCGTCGCGCTGCTGTTCACGTGGGTCAGCAGCGTTCCCGGCCTGTACACGTTGCGGTTCCTGCTCGGCGTGACCGAGGCGGGCTTTTTCCCGGGCGCGATCCTGTTCCTCAGCATGTGGGTGCCTTCGCGATATCGCAGCCATATCCTCGCGCTCTTCTACCTGGCGCAGCCGCTGACGATTGTGATCGGCGCGCCCGTCGCCGCCTTGCTGATCGAAGCGCACGGCCTGTTTGGACTCGCGGGCTGGCGGGTGATGTTCTTCGGCGTCGCGGTGCCGGCCATCGTGATCGGCGTCGTGGCGTGGTTCTATCTGGCTGACCGTCCGTCGCAGGCGCGCTGGCTGACACCCGCCGAGAAAACCTGGCTCACCGCCGAACTCGAAGCGGAGGAGCGCAGCCGCGCCAACGCGTCCGCATCGCACTCGATGCATGCGTTTGCCGCGCTCAAAAGCGGCCGCGTCTGGATGTTCGCGCTGATGTACTTCGGCCTGATCTACGGTCTCTACGCGCTGGCATTTTTCCTGCCGACGATCATCGGCGGCTTCGAAGGCCAGTTCGGCACGCACTTCAACGTGTTCCAGAAAGGTTTGATCACGGCGATTCCGTATCTGCCCGCCGCGCTCGCGCTGTTCCTCTGGAGCCGCAACGCGACGAAACACAGCGTGCGCGCCTGGCACATCGGCGTGCCGGCGCTGATCGGCGCGGCGAGCATCCCGGTCGCGCTGTACATGCAATCGCCCGCGGCCACCGTCGCGGTGATCACCGTGACCGCTTGCGCGATCTTTTCCGCGCTGCCGAACTTCTGGGCACTGCCCGCGCGTTTTCTGTCCGGCGCCGCTGCCGCCGCGGGCATCGCGCTGATCAACACCATCGGCAATCTCGCCGGTTTCGTCGCGCCGTATCTCACGGGCGCCGTCAAGGACGCCACGGGCTCCTATCACGCGCCCATGTTTGTCGTCGGTGCACTGATGCTGGTGAGCGCGGGACTCGCTTTCGCGTTCTGCAGCAGCGCGCGGTTGCCGAAACCCGGCGACGGCGTTGCACCCGTCGCGCTCGGACCGCAATCGCATTCGAGCTAGTCGTCACGCATTTCAATGAATCCATGTAAGGAGGTCGCACCATGAAAGAAAAAATCGCACTGTTCGGCGCGGGCGGAAAGATGGGCTTTCGCCTCACCAGCAACCTGCTGAAGTCGGACTACCGCGTCGCCCACGTCGAAGTGAGCGAAGCAGGGCAGAAGCGCCTCAAGGACGAATTGAACGTCGAGTGCGTATCGACCGATGCGGCGCTCGACGGCGCTCAGGTGGTGATTCTCGCCGTGCCTGACACGCTGATCGGCAAGCTCAGTCACGAGATTGCACCGAAGCTGCCGGCCGGCACGATGGTGATGACGCTCGACGCCGCCGCGCCGTTCGCCGGCCATCTGCCCAAGCGCGACGACCTGACGTACTTCGTTGCGCATCCGTGCCATCCGCTGATTTTCAACGACGACGCCGATCCCAAGGCACGTCGCGATTTCTTCGGCGGCGCCTATGCAAAACAGTCGATCACCAGCGCGCTGATGCAAGGTCCGGAAGCCGCGTTCGATCTCGGTGAAGACGTGGCGAAGGTGATCTACGCGCCGATTCTTCGCTCGTATCGATTGAGTGTCGACCAGATGGCGCTGCTCGAACCCGGCCTGTCGGAAACGATCTGCGCGACGCTGCTGTACGTGATGCGCGAAGCGATGGACGAGACCGTGAAACGAGGCGTGCCGAAAGAAGCCGCGCGCGACTTTCTGCTTGGCCACATGAACATCCTGAGCGCGGTGATCTTCAACGAAATTCCCGGCGCGTTCTCCGATGCCTGCAATAAGGCGATCGAATTCGGCAAGCCGCGGCTGATGCGCGACGACTGGAAGAACGTGTTCGATCACGCGGAGATCGCCGAGAGCATTCGCCGGATTACCTGACAGGCCGCAGCGTCACGCTTTCATGCAGATTTCTGAACAGGGACTTATATCGTGAGCGAACGTATCCACGCCACTTACTGGCTCGAAACGGGCGATGATCCTCAACGCGCCGCCGACGTGATCGCCGGCGAGCAGTCGAGCGGCACCTTCGTCGCACTGCCTAACGAGACGCCGGAACTGAAGGCCCGTTCGGGCGCGCGCGTCGAGCGCCTCACCGTGCTGGAGACAGCCGGCGCGCCGAGCCTGGCTGGCGGAATCGTGTCGGACAGGTACACGCGCTGCACGCTCGAACTGTCGTGGCCGATCGAGAACATCGGTCCGTCGTTACCGAATCTGATGTCCACGATTGCCGGCAATCTGTTCGAATTGCGCCAGGTGTCGGGGCTTCGTCTGACGGGGCTCCAATTGCCGCCGTCGTTCGCGGCGGCCTATCCGGGGCCGGCGTTCGGTATCGAAGGCACGCGGCGGCTGAGCGGCGTGAGCCACGGCCCGTTGATCGGCACGATCATCAAACCGAGCGTCGGGTTGTCGGCCGAAGAAACCGCGCAACAGGTGCGCGAACTGGTTGCGGGCGGCATCGACTTCATCAAGGACGACGAGTTGCAGGCGGACGGCCCGCATTGTCCGTTCGACGAGCGCGTGCGGGCGGTCATGCGCGTGGTCAACCAGGAGGCGGATCGCACCGGCAAGAAGGCGATGGTCGCGTTCAATCTGACCGGCGACCTCGATCAGATGCGCCGTCGCCACGATCTCGTGCTGGCCGAGGGCGGAACGTGCGTGATGGCGGTGCTGAACTCCGTCGGCCTCGTCGGCATGCATGAGCTGCGCCGCCATTCGCAATTGCCGATTCACGCGCATCGCGCCGGCTGGGGGTATCTGTCGCGCTGTCCTGAGCTCGGCTGGGACTACGCGCCGTGGCAAATGATCTGGCGTCTTGCCGGCGCCGACCATTTGCATGTGAACGGCCTGCGCAACAAGTTCAGCGAACCCGACGACAGCGTGATCGCCGCCGCGCGCGCGGTACTCGCGCCGGTAATGCCCGGCGCGCCGATGCCGGCGATGCCCGTCTTCAGTTCGGGACAGACCGGCCTCCAGGCCGCGGACACGTATGCCGCGATCGGCTGTGCCGATCTGATTCATACAGCCGGCGGCGGCATTTTCGGGCATCCCGGCGGCGTGGCGGCGGGCGTCGAGGCGTTGCGCGAGGCATGGGTCGCGGCCATCGAAGGCGTGCCGCTGAAACAGCATGCGGCACGGCATCCCGCACTGAACGCCGCGCTGGAGTTCTGGAAATGAACGGGACGCGCGAAGGCGAGACGGCGTGGCCCGATGGGCTGCTGCTCGCCTATTACGGCGACGATTTCACGGGATCGACCGACGCGATGGAAGCCATGTCGGCCGCTGGCGTGCCGACCGTGCTCTGTCTGCAAAAGCCCACACGCGAGTTGCTGGCGCGTTTTCCCGAGGTTCGATGCGTGGGCATGGCCGGCTCGTCACGTGGGCGTTCCAACGCCTGGATGGACGACGAACTGCCGGCGGCTTTCGCGAGTCTTGGCGCGCTCGGCGCGTCGATCCTGCAATACAAGGTTTGCTCGACATTTGATTCGTCGCCCGAGGTCGGATCGATCGGCCGCGCGATCGACATCGGCGTGAAGCAGATGCCCGGAAGCTGGTCGCCGATGGTGGTCGGCGCGCCACGCCTGAAGCGTTATCAGATGTTCGGCAATCTGTTCGCCGCGGTGGACGGTGTCGGCTACCGGCTCGACCGGCACCCGACGATGTCGCGGCATCCGGTCACGCCGATGAGCGAGTCCGATCTTCGCGTGCATCTCGCGCGGCAGACCGCGCGCCGCATCGAACTGATCGATATGATCCAGCTTCGCAACGGCGACGTCGACACTCGGGTTCGCGCGCTGAGCGCGGCCGACACGCCGGTCGCGCTGATCGACGTGCTCGATGAAGAGACGCTCGCGGCAGCGGGCCGTCTGATCTGGGCGCATCGCGGCGAGGGGATTTTTACGGCGTCGTCGTCGGGTCTGCAATACGCGCTTGCGGCGTACTGGCGAGCGTGCGGCCTGATACCGCCGACGCCGTCGCTACCGGTCGCCGAACCCGTTCAGACGATTGCAGCAGTCAGCGGCAGTTGTTCGCCCGTGACGGCCGCGCAGATTGGCTGGGCACGCGCGCATGGTTTTCACGCGGAACGCCTGGATTTGCGCAGGGCGCTCGACCCGCGCGATGGCGACGCGGAGATCGAGCGCGTCGTGACGGCGGCCGAGCAGGCGTTGACTCGCGGGATAAGCGCGATCGTGTATAGCGCCGAAGGACCCGACGACCCGGCGGTCACCGGCTTCGATGCTATCGCCTCGTCAGCGGGGCTGACGCGCCACGACGCGGCGCGCAAGGTCGGGCGCGCCTTGGCCGAGGTGATGCGGCGGTTGCTCGATCGCGTCGATCTGGCGCGCATAGTGGTTGCGGGCGGCGACAGTTCGGGCGAAGTGGCGAGCACGCTCGGTATCGACGCGTTGAGCGTCGTGGCCGGGCTTGCGCCTGGCGCTCCGCTGTGTCGCGCGTGGTCGGCCGAACCGCGGCGCGACGGTCTGCAAATCGTGCTGAAAGGCGGTCAACTGGGCGAAGCATCGTTCTTCGGCGCAGTGAGGGAAGGGCGCGTGTCCGCGGCATGACGTGCGGATGCGGCATGGATGCATGTCGAAACAGCTGGCGGTTGCGCCGCGGCCATCGGTCCGGCCGTGTCACGGACACCGCCGGCCTGGTACGCTTCCATCTGCTGGGTAGTCCGTGGTAAGGTCATTACACCACTTGGTTCTACGCGGATATGTCATGGCTGAGATCATTCAGCGCCGGAAGCTGTATCAGGAAGTTGTCGATCGACTCATGGAGCGCATTCGCTCGGGTGAAATTGCGCCCGGCGCCCAGCTTCCGTCGGAACGGGAGTTGATGGAAATATACGGTGTCGGCAGGCCGGCGATCCGCGAGGCGCTGCAAACGCTGGAGCGCTCGGGCATCGTCGAGATCGTCCACGGCGAGCGCGCGAGGGTGGTCGTGCCGACCGCGGACCGGCTGATCGCGCAGATCGCCGGCGGCGCGATGCATCTGCTGCGCAGCCATCCGGACATGCTGATTCACCTGAAAGAGGCGCGAGTCTTTCTCGAGACGGGCACCGCGCGCATGGCGGCGGAGCGCGCTACAGAGGAAGACGTCGCCCGATTGCAACTCAGTGTTGCCCGGCACCGCGCTTCGATGGTCAATCTCGAGGAGTTTATCGAGCGGGATATGGCGTTTCATCGCGAGATCGCGCTGATCAGCGGCAATCCTATTTTCCCGTCGATTGTCGAATCGCTGTTTCGCTGGGCGGGCGAATACTACCGCCCGCTGGTGCGCGCGCCGGGCGCCGAAGAATTGACGTTGTCGGAGCATCAGCGAATCGTCGACGCGATCGCGAAACATGATGGCGACGGCGCGGCCGAAGCGATGCGCGCGCATCTGAATCGCGCCAACGAGTTGTATCGAACGCTCAGCCGGACGTAATTGAGGGCGAGGGCACACTAATTTTTCTTCCCGGCGTGTCGATTTTGATAGTCTTTCTTCGTCGTCTCAATGTCGGCATGCATGTGGCTTGCTGCCGCATTCAGCCAGAACTGACAGGAGATTTGCCATGACGATTCAAAAGATCACGCCATTCCTCTGGTACTCGAACGAAGCCGAGGAGGCCGCCGCTTTCTATACGGGCATCTTCCCGGACTCGCGCGTCGTTCGGGTCACGGCGGTGCCGAGCGCCGGCTCCACCAAAGTCGTCGAGTTTGTTCTCTTTGGGCAGCCCTTCATCGCCATGAGCGCCGGGCGACTCGACCCGTTCAATCACGCGATCTCCCTGATGGTCAACTGTAGCGATCAGGCAGAACTTGACCGCTATTGGGATGCGTTTCTCAAGGGCGGCGGCTCGACCGAGGAATGCGGCTGGTTGAAAGACCGCTTCGGCGTCTCGTGGCAGATCGTTCCAAACGATCTCATCGCGATGATGGCCGACCCGGATCCAGTAAAGGCCGGGCGTGTTGCCGCGGCGATGATGAAGATGACGAAGTTCGATGTCGCCGCGCTGAAGGCTGCGTATTCGGGGGCGGGGGGTTAGTAGACCGGTGCGCCCGATGCCTCGGACGGTGCATACCGCGCGGCAGCAAGCACCTCGTCCGGTACTGGGACGTATGCGCGTCTGACCAGAAGGCCGTCCCGAAACATGAGCAGATCGCCCGGCTGACACGTGATCCATGCTTCATCGGTGAGCGGTGTCGTCGCGATCACGGCCGTGCAGTCTTTCGAGGTCGCATAAGCGGAGAAGTCGACCGACATATCGGCGTCGACGAGTCTCGCGCTTGAGAACGGCCAGCGGCGCGTCACATAGGCCAGTCTCGTGGAGCAGTAGGCAAACTGCGACTGTCCGTTCGACAGCAGGAAGTTGAAAATTCCATAGCGATTCAGGTTGCGAGTCATGGCCTCGACGACGTCGAACAACGCGTCCGGCGTGGTCTCCCGATCGACACCGTGCTCATGGATCACATTCATGATCGTGCAGAAGGCCATTTCACTGTCGGTTGTTCCCACCGGGGCATAAGGACCCGGCACCCACCAGTTCCGCTCCCGCAAATCGCCGTTATGTGCGAATACCCATTGCTGCCCGTTATGTTCGCGCATGAACGGATGGCAATTCTCGGCACTCGCGCCGCCTTGGGTAGCCTTCCGGATGTGCGCAATGACATTGCGCGATTTGATCGGATAACGCTTCACGAATTCGGCCATGGGCGAACGGCAGGCAGGCTTGTCGTCGATGAATAAACGGCATGCCCGTTCCTCATAAAACGCGATTCCCCATCCATCCACATGGTGATCGGTCAGACCGCCTCGCGCTGCAAATCCCGTGAATGAAAAGGTCACATCGGTCGGCTCAGCACAGCTGAGAGCAAGGAGTTGGCACATGGGTAAAGTTATGTAATCGGTGGTAAGAATTAACTAGCGCATTCGAGACATAAAACGAATGCTACCTTTCCTAATCACCAACCAAAATAGAACGTTATTTCAAATTGATCGAACCAAACGAAGGGTTTTAGTTTTTTCTTCTACTTGCCGCGCGATACAGTGATTCCGTTCCCCGACGAGCGGGAATGCCGCTCGGGACTCGATGTGCAGCGCCTTGCCGCATCACATGGGTTCCGGTCCGGCTTCTATGGAATTCACACTAAAAATACGGCACATGAAATCAAGATTCATTCTCGGGTTTGGGGTTTTGGGAACGACTGCGATGCTGGCAACATCGGCGGCGCGAGCGGACAACAGCGTGACGCTCTATGGTCGGATGGACAACGGAGTGAGCTATATAACGGACACCGGCGGCCAGCACCAATACAAAATGGACAGCGGTGTTGTGTATAGCAATTACTGGGGGTTGCGCGGCACGGAAGACCTCGGTGGTGGCACACAGGCCGTATTCGACCTTCGCTCCGGCTTTCGTGTGACCGATGGCAGCTCGAAGCCCAGCAGCGGCTACATGTTCGGCAAAACCGCCCTGGTGGGCTTGAGCAACTGGCTCGGCACGCTGACGCTCGGCAGGCAATACGACTTCATCAACGACTATACGTCGCGCTACAACATCAGCCAGGACGGCGACGGCTACGCGATTCACCTAGGTGACCTCGATCGCATGAGCGGCGACACGATGATCAACTCAGTCAAATTCGCGAGCAAGAGTTTCAACGGCCTGAGCGCGGGCGCAATGTATTCGTTCAGCAATACGGCCGGCAGTTTCCACACCGGCTCTGCATGGAGCGCAGGCGTGCTTTACTCGGCGGGCGCGTTCAGCGCGGCAGCGGCATACTCGCAGTTGAACAGCACGACGATCGATCCATACGACGCGCTGGGCCTCTCGTCGTTTCTCGGCACCAGGACCGCCGCAGTCAGCAGTTCGACCGGCCAGCTCACCTCGCTCTATTCAAGCACCGGGTTGACGGTGAGCCACCTCGACACCGGTGGAATCGGTGCGAGCTACAGCTTCGACAAACTCACGATCAAGGTCAACACGACGCTGACCAAAATCACGTCGGCCGATGGAACCGTATCGTCTTTCATGCACGTATACGAAACGGGCGGCGCGTATCAGCTTTCGCCTGCGCTGGCGCTCCGCTCGGGCTACCAGTACACGACCTTCGAGCATCATCACTGGAACGAACTGTCGATCGGTCTCTACGAGAGTCTCTCGAAGAGCACACGGATCTACACGTCAGCGGGTTACCTCCGCGCATCGAGCGGCGTGAATGCGGTGATCGGCTATGCATTCACCCCGTCGAGCACACAGACGCAGGCCAACGTGCGCGTCGGTATCGCCCACAACTTCTGATATCCCGATTGAACCTGTGCCGGACCTCGTCCGCCGCACGCGCGTCGCGGCGGGATCAAGTCAAACGAGAAACATCCAATGAAATTGCGATTTTCCGCTATAGCGTGGCTCATGCTTTTACCGCTCGCGAGTGCATTTGCGAAGCCTTTGGTCGTCTGCACCGAAGCCAGTCCGGAAGGATTCGACCCGGTGCGTTATAGCACGCTGACCATCACGAATGCGTCCGCCGACGTCATCTTCAACGGACTCGTCACCTATGACGATGCCACCGGCACGGTGCAGCCGGCGCTCGCGCAGAGCTGGGACGTCAACCGGTCCGGCGACGTCTACACGTTCCATCTGCGTCCCAACGTCCATTTCCAGACGACTGATTACTTCAAGCCGACCCGGACGTTCGATGCCGACGACGTGATTGCCACGTTCGACCGGATGCTCAATCCGGACAACGCATGGCGCAAGGCGTTGCCGACGGTGGTGATGCCGAACGTGCAGTCGATGCAGCTCACGAAGCTGATCAAATCGGTCGACAAGGTCGATCCGCTGACGGTTCGCATCGTTCTCAATCATCCGGACGCCACCTTGCTGCCGATCCTGACGATGAGTTTCGCCTCGATATATTCAAGCGAATATCTTGCGCAACTGCTGAAGACCAACGCGATCGCGGACCTGAATGCCAAACCGGTATCGACGGGCCCGTTCGTTCTGAAGAGCTATCGCCCGGACGCAACGATCCGCTACACGGTGAACCCGGACTACTGGGGACCGAAACCCAAGGTCGACGGACTGATCTACGCGATTACGCCCGATCCGACTGTGCGCGCGCAACGGGTCAAGGCCGGCGAATGCGATATCGCGCTCGCACCGAAACCGGACGACCTTGCATCGGCGCGCAAGGATCCGTCATTGAAGGTGCTCGACGTGCCCGGTTTCATGACGGCGTTCGTCGCGCTCAATACGCAACGTCATGGTCTCGATAGCCCGACCGTGCGCCGCGCGATCAACCTGGCCTTCGATCGCGATACGTACGTGAAGACGTTGTTCGGCACCAGCGCAATCCCCGCGACGGATCCGTATCCCAGCGGCACGGAGGCGAAGACCGGCTATACGTACGATCCCGCGCTCGCGAAAAAGCTGCTGGCTCAGGCCGGCATGGCGAACGGACTGAGCCTGACGATCTGGACCCGCTCGACCGGCAGCACGCTCAATCCCAATCCGAAGGTGGGTGCGGAACTGCTTCAGGCCGACCTCACCAGGATAGGGATCGACGCGCGGATCAAGACCCTGGAGTGGGGCGAGCTGCTTCATGAAATCAAGCAGGGGCAATACGATCTGCTGTTTATGGGCTGGGCCGGCGACAACGGCGACCCCGACAACTTTCTGTCGCCGCTATTTTCGTGCGACGCGGTGAAGGGCGGCACCAACTTCCAGCGTTACTGCGATGCGTCGCTGGATGCATCGATCGCAAGCGGGAAGGCGACCAGCACCGCGTCGATTCGCGCGCAGGATTACGACCGCGCCGTGAAGATCGCGCATGATCAGGCGCTCTGGATTCCGCTGGTGCATCCACTGGTGGCCGCGATCACGCGTCCGAATGTCGATGGCTATCGCGTCAGCCCGTTTGGCCGCGTGAACTTCGGGGCCGTGTCGATCCGGTAGCCGGGTTGGACTGAACTTCCAGCATCACTCGTTCATTGACCCGACGGTTGTGCAGTTGCACGACCGTCGGCGCAGACTCGCGCGCGTGCGTTTTCATCTCGAGGAGCGTGTGCGGAGGAACCGCGCTGGACCATAGAGAGCCTTGCCCCATGTCGCAGCCGATGGCGGCGAGCCAGTCGGCCAGCTCGCGCGTCTCGACACCTTCGGCCACCACCGCGAGTCCCACGCCTCGAGTTCATCGCAGGCAATCTCGCGGCGCAAATTCAGAGGGCGGGGCGCTAACCAACAGATACTACGTGGCTGCGTCCGGAAGATCGGGACGTAGTTCCGCCTCAATCTGGTCGATGGTGGGCAAGTCCGTCTCCAGTGACTCCGGTACCTCGCGCATGAGCTGGTACTCGGCCACACCCATCGGCTTGGCTACGCCGCGCAACGCATATTCCGCCACGAGCCTGTTCTTTTCCTTGCACAGCAGCAGACCGATGGTCGGCTGGTCTTCCTGCGCCTTGACCTGCGCGTCGATCGCCGAAAGGTAGAAGTTCAACTGGCCTGCGTACTCGGGTTTGAACGGCGTCGTTTTCAGTTCGACAACGACATAGCAGCGCAGCTTCAGGTGGTAGAAAAGTAGATCGATGAAAAACTCGTCACCGCCTACCTCCAGCCGGTACTGACGCCCTACGAAGGCGAACCCGGCACCCAGTTCGAGCAGGAAACGCGTGATGTGCTGGGTGAGCGCATGCTCGATGTCACGCTCCTGTGCGCTCTCAGTCAGGGCGAGGAAGTCGAAGATATAGGGATCCTTGAGCGCGTCGCGCGCGAGATCGGATTGCGCTGGCGGCAGACGCTCGGCAAAATTCGTCACGGCCTTGCCCACACGCGCATGGGCGGTCGTTTCAATCTGCATGGTCAGCACACTGCGCGACCAGCCGTGTTCAAGCGATTTTTCCGCATACCAGAGCCGCTGGGCAGTGTCGTCCAGCTTGTCGAGCAGCGTCACTACGTGCGACCACGGTAATTGTGCAACAGGTTGTTGCACAAATTCCGGCTGCGGGAAGGCTTGCGCGAGCGCACGCATGTACTTGAGGTTGCGTGGCGAGAAGCCGCGCATGTCGGGGAATGCCGCCTTGAGATCGCGCGCGAGCCGGTCGACAACGCCCGCACCCCAGCCTTGTTTCTGCTGCCTGTCAAGAATGTCGCGGCCAATCTGCCAATACAGTGTGACCAGTTCGCGATTGACGCTGACCACCGCGCGCTGCCGCGCGCGCTCGCCCACACGGGAGTATCCGGATCTTTGGTCATGCGTTTGATCAGTGAGCGCCGATGATCGCGCCCGGGACAGAAATTATCTTGGGGAAACCGGCAAGCTGGAACCCGGTTGAAGTCGCTGCGATTATAGCAGCGTGCTCTGTTAAAATTGTTGATAATTTATCTTATGTCAAATTAAACAAAATCCTTGGATACCCGCTCTCCCGCCTGACTACGCGTCCAATCCTTACCATCCCACGCATTACCCCCGATTCTGGAATCGTTGCTGATAAAGTGCGGCCCGCCAAGCTGCCCGGAACATTCGACAGCACCATAGAAAACGTCCGCGCAAGGCGGACGTTTCTCTCTCGACGGTTCGGAGCGATCCTCGCGCCGTAACATGTGTTTAACCCGCTTCGCGGGGTCTTTTTCAGGTTTTGCCATGCGTCTGTTCATCTGGTTTTGCAGCAGGATCTTCGGCAAACCCCGCGATCCCGATCACCTCGAATAAAAGGCTCACGCAGAAATCGACCAGCCCACAGACCGACGTTACAGCCTCAGGATGCTGCTCGCTTCTTCGTCCCGGCCTTGGCTGTGACGTGGCGAGGCTGACTAGCCTCAACCGAAGATTGCGCGCGCTTTTTTGTGCTCGCCTGATGCGTCCTGGCGGTTGCCAACTGCGACCTTAATACGCTGAGTTCCGCGACGTATCCGGCGTTCGAATCGCGAAGCGCCACCAGACTTCCCTCCATGACACCGGCTTGATGACGCGCGTCGCCAAGCTGGACCTGCAACGCCTGGATTTCCTCCCGGTGTCGATTTTCACGTTGCTCCGCCCGACGCGCGGCTGCCTCAAGTTCATTTTTGGATCGCGTACTCGCAACCCGCTCGTGCTCGATCTCAAGTAACGCCCGCTTCTCGGCCGCGCGCAAACGCTCTTCCGCAAGCTCGGCGCTACTCCGCAGTTTGTCGAGCTCACTCGAAAAATCCGTCCTCGCCTGCACCAGTGCCCGGTCACGCGCGCCGATCTCGTCCTGCTGACGCGCGAGTTCAGTCTCGAGCGACTGACGCGTCGCCTCCGCTGCAGCCTGCGCCTGTTCGAGTTCCTGAATTCGCACCTGTGCCGCCAGCAACGCGCCGGTGCGCTGCTCAAGCGCCGTTTCGGTCCGCGCGAGTTCCCCCTGTAATGACGTTACTTCGTGGCGCGCGCTCAACTTTTCCGCCTCGGCGTCATTGCGCAGCGTCTCGAGCGCCGCTTGCGCCGATGCCGCGGACTTCGTCCACAGCGCCGCGATCAACTCCCCGGCTGCCGCCTGCAACTCTGCCGGCAAATCGGGATGTTCGATCCGCACCCTGCTCTTCTCGCGCAACTCAACCCAGAACTCGCCGAGCACCTGAGTCGGCGTACTCATACTGCCGCGCTTCACCAACTGATACAGCCGGTTCGCGGTCGGCGTAATGCCGAAGCGGAAGAACAGCAGCGCGCAGACCTCGCGATACAGCTCGCGGGTTTTGGGGAATTCGGCCTTCAGCCGGTCGATTTCGCCGGCGAGGCGTGCTTCATCGGTCAGGGAGTCGGACATGACGGTACCTCATGGAATTGAGTAAATAATATAACGTAAACCGTCAAATATCCAATCAAATGACCAAACCTCCCTTCGTCGTGATGTAAACGGCGCAGATATCTTGTGGTTGAGGGTATTGGGGAAAGGCGGCAGGCAAGGAGCGGCGGATGCCGGCTACCAGGCAGTGATGGCGGAGCGCCCGGCATACCGTCGCGTACGCGGAAAGCCGGCACTTGGGGTGGCGCGTCGCCGAGGCAAAGGCCCCGCGCCACACCCTGCTACTCACTTCCCGCCAGTGACATCGAGGAACGTGCCGGTGATGAAGGAAGCCTCGGCGCTTGCCAGCCATAGGATCGCCCGCGCAACCTCTTCTGGTTGACCACCTCTTCCCATGGGGATCGAGTCTTTGACGCGGTCCACCCGCCCTGGCTCTCCACCGCTAGCATGCATGTCCGTGTAGATGTGTCCAGGGCGAATGCAGTTGACGCGTATCCCATCCCGTGCGACCTCCTTGGCGAAGCCGGTAGTGAATGTCTCAAGAGCGCCCTTCGATGCAGCGTAGTCGACATATTCGTTTGGACTGCCGAGCCGGGCCGACGCCGATGAGATGTTGATCACGGAGCCGCCCCGTCCATTGTGACGATACGACATGCGCTTCACCGCTTGCTGCGCACAGAGGATAGGGCCGATCGAGTTGACCGCGAAGATACGCCGCATCCGCTCGAATTCGAGATCCTCTAACCGGGACTGCGGCGCAAGTACCGCGGCGTTGTTCACCAGTACATCGATCCGGCCGAACTCGTGGTCGATCGCGGCGAATAGCCGGGCGACCTGCTCTGGATCCGCGCTATCTGCGCGCACGGGCAGAGCGCGGCGCCCAACAGCTTCTACATCGGCCGCCACCGCGAGGGCGGCTGACTCGTTGGAGACGAAGCTGATCGCCACATCGTAACCTTGTGCAGCAGCGAGCCGCGCAGTCGCCGCGCCTACGCCGCGGCCGCCACCGGTTATCAGAATGAGTGGCGCCTGCGGGACACTGTCTGGAGTCCTTGGCATATATATATTCCTTGAGAAAATTCATAACGAATCCATCCTGTCGGGCAACGTCAAAGCCCCAAACAAACCGCCCCACCCGCGACGATCACGCACGCGAGCCAGCGTTTTCCACTAACCGTTTCTCGCAGAAATCCACGCCCGATCAGCACCGCGAACACCACGCTGGTTTCGCGCAACGCCGATACCGCACCCATCGCGCCCGACTGCAGCGCCCATATCACGATGCCGTACGCCGCGATCGACACGAGGCCGCCGACGAGCGATGAGCCGATTGCCATTGGCGCCGCCTTTACCGGCATCCACAGCGCCGCGAGCCCACGCGTTGCAACGAACAACACCGGCATCAGCCAATAGAACAGGAACATCCACGCGGTATAGGCGAGCGCCTCGCCACCGGATAAACGCACGCCGATGCCGTCGATCACGGTATAGATGGCAATGGTTACGCCGGTCGTCAGCGCAGCCAGCAAACCCGCACGCGACAAGTGGCCCCTCTCCAGCGCGATCGCGATGATGCCCCCCGATATCATCGCGATCCCGAGCACGTGCAACGGGCCAATCGCCTCACGCGCGAAGAGCGCCGCGCCGAGTGTGACGAGCAGCGGCGACGAACCGCGCGCGATCGGATAGGCCTGCGCCAGATCGTTGCGGCGGTACGACCGCACGAGCGTCACGTTGTAGACGATATGCACGAGCCCCGATGCGACGATGTACGGCCAGGCCGCGCCGGCCGGTAACGGTGCGAACAGAATCACGACCGTGGAGACCGCCGCGATGGCGATGCTCATCCACGTCATGGACAGCAAGCGGTCGCCGTTGCCGTGCAGCATCGCGTTCCAGCTCGCGTGGAGCAGCGCGGCGAGGAGGACGAAACCGCCGGTATAGCTGAGCATGCGGGTCCTGGAGAAAGAGTGCAGCAAGAAGGATATCTATCTTGTGGCGCGCTAACAAACCAGATAAATTGCCATTTCGCGTTAGATAAACTATTTCGAATGAAACGGGTACTGCCTCCACTCAATGCATTACGTGCCTTCGAGGCCGCAGGCCGGCTAGGCAGTTTCAAGGAAGCCGCCACGGAATTGCACGTGACTCACGGTGCGGTGAGCCAGCACGTGCGGCTGCTCGAGGAGTGGCTGGGCGCTCCGCTATTTGAACGGCACAACCGCCGCGTGGTGCTCACTGCCGCGGCGAAGGCCTACCTGGAGGAAATCGGCCCCGTGTTCGAGCAGCTCTCGCAGGCAACCGCCCGATATGGCGTCCCTGCAACGCTCTCCCGGACACTGTCCGTGAACGCGCCCGCAACGTTCACGTTGCGCTGGCTGGTGCCGAGACTGGCGAAATTTCGTGTCGAGCATCCCGACGTGGACGTCAAGGTGGAGACGTCGAACGAGCCGGTGGAGAGTCTGAAAGATATCTATGACGTCATCATCCGGGGCGGTCCGGACACGTTCTATGGCTATTCGATGCGGCCTTTTCTGTCCGAAGAGAGACTCCCGGTCTGCAGCCCGGCACTGTTGCAGAAACTGCCGCTTAGGATGCCAGACGATCTTCATCAGCATACGTTGCTGCACACATCGAGTCTGCCGCGACTCTGGCCGGACTGGCTGGGGAGCGCACAGATTTCTGCACTCCGGCCGGCTGCCACCCTCACCTTCGATCACTTCTATCTGACGTTGCAGGCTGCCATCGACGGCATAGGCATCGCGATGGGACCGACTGCGCTTGTATCAGACGACCTTGCCGCCGGCCGGCTTGTCGCGCCGTTCGCCGGCCCTCGTCTACCGTCCCGGAGCTATTGCACTTACGTTCCGGATGGAAGGTCCGCAGATGACGTGGTCGCGCTGTTCCGCTCATGGCTCGAACGCGAGGGGACGCATTCACAAACGGAGGCGGCCCCCTCGACGTGAGCTCACTGAGCGCTATCGGAGCAGGGGCAATCGCGAACGGGGACAGGTCGTATTGTTGTGCTAATGCAGTTCGAGCGCCGGCGTTAACTTTCCCGACGCAGCGGTGAGCGCCCCAACGGTATGCGCGACCCTGAACACAGAAACGGCGTCTTTCAGCCTTGTCGCCTGTTCCTCGAGCGACTGCGCCGCCGCTGCGGCCTGTTCAACCAATGCCGCATTCTGCTGGGTCACTGCGTCCATCTGACCGACGGCCTGATTCACCTGCTCAATGCCACGGCTCTGCTCTTCAGACGCAGCAGCAATTTCACCGACGATATCCGAGACCTGTTTGATGGCCTGCTTGACCCGCCCCATGGTGGCGCTGACTTCTGTTGCCTGCTTCGCGCCACCCTGAATCATCGTCACGGACGAGCTGATCAGTTCCTTGATTTCCTTGGCCGCGGCGGCAGAGCGCTGAGCCAGGCTTCGCACCTCGCTGGCAACCACAGCGAAGCCTCGCCCCTGTTCGCCGGCGCGTGCGGCTTCGACCGCTGCGTTCAGCGCAAGGATGTTGGTCTGAAAAGCAATGCCTTCAATGACGCCGGTGATTTCGGAAATCTTGCTTGAACTGCCGCTGATCTGCTCGATGGTTCCGACCATGGCCTGAACCGAGTCGTTACCGGTGTCGGCCATATCCGTCGCGCTGGTCGCCAGCGCATTCGCCTGCCGGGCATTGTCGGCGTTCTGCTTCACCGTCTCGGTCAACTGCGTCATGCTGGCAGCGGTTTCTTCAAGCGACGCCGCCTGTTCCTCGGTGCGCGCAGACAGATCCAGGTTGCCGCTTGCGATTTCGCGCGACGCGACAGTAACGGACTCGGTTGACGTTTTGATTCCGCGGACCGTATCGGTAAGCTTGCCGTCCATGGTTCTGAGTGCTTCGAGAAGCTGACCGAACTCACCTTGCGAATCCACTACGACCTGATTCTCAAGCTCGCCGTCCGCGATATGGTTCGCTATCTCAACAGCCTTGTTGAGCGGACGCGAGATCGCACGCAGCAGATAAAGCGAGATGCCGATAGCAACCACAATACCGGCGACAAGAAGCGCAATCGCGATCCAAAGGGTCGTCCTGAACGTCGCACCGCTGTCGATGACAAATTCCTGAGCCTGAGCCAGATTCAGCGTCGCGTCTTCATATAACGCCGCTGCCAAAACATCGCCGTGTGTGGCTGTCGCATCGACCAGGGGCGTCGCCGCGTCGTAGTTGCCGGCAGTGAACGCAGCCACCGCCTGGTCACTCGTGCCCAGCATTAACTGCAAATTGGTCTTGATCCTTTCCGCAATCTCGAGCTCCTTTGCATCGGAAACGCCGCTCGGATAATAGTGGTTCCATACCTGACTGATGCGCGCCTCGTCACGGTGAATTCTATCAATCGACAGCTTTGTTTTTTCCTGATCGCGATACACCTGGATTCGCCGCAACTGAAGGCGAATATCTGAAACGGCCTCGCGTAGCTCCGACAGATCGGCAATCGGGACGGTGTTGCCGGTGTACCCGTTAGTCACATTTGCATTGACTCTGGAGAGCCCCAGTATTCCAAACAGGCCGATCGCAGCCATGAAGATCACGCACAGACCAAACGCGAGAATGATCTTGAACCTGATTGTCTGAAAAAAATTACCCATCTCGCGCCCGCTCAAAAGTGGCACCCGGGTTTGACTCGGCAAAACTCAAAGCGAGAGTGCCGATATCCCGGGTGAATACTTCGGTATACGGCTATGCGCTTTGACTGCTTCAGTAAACCCGTTGTACGGATTTCCTGAATTTAATGTAGGGATATACCTAGCGTATTGTTTTCAGACGCCGGGGAATTTTCTGTAAGGATTTGAGACTTGAGGAACTTGATGTAAGCGAGTGGCGGAGCGAATGGAATGTCTTGCCAAACTTACAGGAGGATATTGAACGGCGTGATGAACGCGAGCGGCTCCCGTACCCGGAGCGCCGCCCGCGTCAATAGACTGGAGACTAGAACGAATGCCGCATGCCGATCCGCACATCGGACTGCGTATTCGACGACGACGGCGTGAAGCTGTAGCCGATCACCGCATTCACGCCATCCGACGCACGCAGATAGTCGCCGGAAATATAGACATCGGTACGCTTGGACAACAGGTAGTGCAAGCCGAGCGAGCCCTGATTCCAGTGATTGCCTTCGAAGTTCGTGTGCTGATAACCACCGTAGAGCGACAACGCGGGCGTGAAGTTATACGAGGCGCCCGCTTCATAAACCTGCATGTGCGAGGTCTCACCAAAGCCCTTGATCGTCGTGTAGGTGAAATCGCCTGTGAGCATCAGGTTGCCGATCGTATAGGCGGCGCCGATCGCAAACGCACCTTGCTTGTCCACCGGGAATGCCGACGAGCTATACAGATCGGTCACGGCGCCGGTGGTTGCATCGACAGAAACGGTCGGCTGGCCGAGGAAGGTGCGCGTGCCGAGCATCGCGTACGGGTCGAACGCATAGATGCCGAACGGATTGTTCAACTGCGTATACGCCACGCCCATGTTGAACGGACCGTGGTCGTAATGCGCACCCACGCTCCAAGCGCTCTTCTCATGGAAGTCGCCGGCAGTATTGCCGAACGAGTACATGCCGCCAAAAGTAAAGCCGGAAAAATCGTTCGACAGGAACTTCACCGAGTTCGGCAGACGGTCGCCGTTCATCCGGTCGAAGTCGCCCTGGTGAATTGCGTAGCCGCTCGCCCACGCGGAGATGTTGTACAGAAAAACGAACTCTTCAGTCATATCGAGTTGATTACCGAACGAGAAAGTCCCCCACGAGTTCTTGATCCCTACATAAGCCTGGCGTCCGAATTCAGCACCGCCGAATCCCAATTGCCCGTTACCCAGGTGAAAACCCGATTCGAGTACAAACACCGCTTGCATACCGCCGCCGAGATCTTCCACGCCTTTGAAGCCGATCCGGTTGCCGTACGAAATGCCGTCGTCGAATTTGAACTGATGTGCACCGCCGGCATTGTTCACATAGGTGATGCCTGCGTCCAGAATCCCGTACAGGGTGACGCTGCTTTGTGCATGGGCCGCCGTCGGCACGCATACTGCGCTTGCCGCGAGGGCGAGTCCCGAAAGACTAACGGCATTTTTCTTCTTCATCTAATTCTCCCCTGCTCTTTGCCTGCGTATTTCGTTGGATAAAGCGATCCCTGCCGCGCGCGCTCTTCCAACGCGCGGCGCTTCTCGCATGACGGGCAGTTCGAAACCGGCTGAGACTGATTGAAACGAATTGAAGCTCACTCGCGCAGACCAAGCCGACTAATGCTGACTAAGCTGATTGAAGCTATCGGCACTGCATACGATCATCTGGCATGCCTGCATCGACGGAACAAGAATAAGGGTCCAGATTTATGAGGATTCGACCGGATGCGACATGAATCTGTCGAGTAGCGACCTCGAAGCCAGGATTGCGGGGCTTATTTCACGCCGAGTGCGGTTTGAACCGCTTGCAAGCCGTTGCCGCCGCTGGCGGTGTTCACGCCATCGAGCCATGACTTCAACAATTCGGGGTGGCGCTTGAGTGCTTCGGTGGCAGCCGCATCGACGCCGGTTTTCTTTTCCAGTACTTCAGTGATCACGCCGTTTTCCAGATCGACATTAAACGTGAGTTGCCTGAACAGGCGGCCGACATTCGGACATTGCTCGGCGTAGCCGCTGCGCGCAACGGTATTGACCGTGGCGCCGCCGTAGTTCGGCCCGAAGTATTTGTCGCCGCCGTCGAGGTAGGTCAGCTTGAACTTCGTGTTCATCAGGTGCGGTTCCCACGCCAGGAACACGATCCATTTCTTCTCACGCACCGCGCGCTCGACCTGCGTGAGCATGCCGGTTTCACTCGATTCGACCAGCTTCCAGCTGCCGAGCCCGAAGGCCTTGTCGTCGACCATCTTTTTGATGTTCTGATTGGCCGGCGCCCCTGGCTCGATGCCATAGATCTTGCTGTCGAACTTGTCGGCATTTTTCGCGAGGTCGGTGAATGAATGCACGCCCGCGGCCGCCACATAGTCAGGCACCGCAAGCGTGAACTTCGCGTTGCTCAGATTCGGATGCACGACCTCGATCGATTTTTCATCCTCGAACGGCTTGACGACCGGTGCTTGCGCCGGCATCCAGTTGCCGAGAAACACGTCGATCTGCCCTTTCTTCAGGCCTTGATAGGTAATCGGCACCGACAGGTTCGAGACATTCTGATGGTAGCCAAGCGCCTTCAGCAGCACGCCCGTCATTGCATTGGTGGCGTCGATGTCGGTCCAGCCCGGCCCCGCCATGTTGACCTGCGTACAGGACTGCGGTTCGGCAGCCGCGGCAAAGGTGGTCGCCGCGCACAGCAACGCGACGCCGGATACAGCCTGTTTGAAGAGCTTTTTCATCATGTCGGCTTCCTGTAGGTGGGATGAATCGTAAGCGGAGATCTCAACGCGTCACAGCGGGAAAACGTGCCATCGCTTCGAGCGTGTCGAGATCGATGTGATTGCGCATGTAGCGCTGGCTCGCATCGACATGCGGTTGCCAGTCCCATGACGCGACCGCGCCTTGTGTCGTGGCCTCGAAATGGAAGTGACGGCGACGCTGGCTTTTCAGCACTTCGTTGTGCAGTGCGGTGAGGTCCCAGCGCCGTGCGATCTCTTCACGAAACGATGCGACCTGCGATGCGTATTCAGCACGCGCTGCGAGGTTCTCGCGTTCCAGCGGATCCGCTGCCACGTCATAGAGCTGGTCAGGATCGGCTGGCGCGTGAATGAACTTGAAGCGTCCGCGTCGCAGCATCACAATCGGCGCTATAGCGCCTTCCGCGAGATATTCGCCGATCGCTTCGTCGTGACCGCCGTGAGTGCCTTTCAGATGCGGCACAAGACTTTGACCGTCGAGTGAATCCGGCCAGACAGCCGGCTGTTCGCCGCGCGCCATTTCCACCAGCGTGGGCAGCAGATCGAGATGCGAGACCGACTCATGCACACGGTGCGCGTCGAACTGCTGCGGTGCATGCACGATCAGCGGCACGCGGCAACCGCCTTCAAAGAAAGTCATCTTGTACCAAAGCCCGCGCTCGCCAAGCATCTCGCCATGATCGGACGTCACCACGATAACGGTGTCTTTTGCGAGCCCGGACTGTTCGAGCGCATCGAGGATCGCACCGAACTGGTCGTCGACGTAAGAGATCGCGCCGTAATAAGCGCGCCGTGCGTTGCGGATCTGCTGGTCGGTGGGCGGCGTGCGGTCGGTTTCGCACACATGCCGCAAGCGCTTCGAATGCGGATCGGCTTCATCGAATGAGTCGCGATGCGCGGGCATCTCGATGTCTTCGTTCGCATACATGTCCCAGTACTTTTGCGGAATCGCGTACGGGTCGTGCGGATGCGTCAACGAGGCGATCATACAGAACGGCCTGGCGTCTTTGCCGGCATGCCGCTCACGCGCGATATCGAAGAGCTTCTGGCGAGTGGTAAACGTCACTTCATCGTCGAAGTCGAGCTGGTTCGTGCGCACGCAGGGGCCTGCGTCGATCACCGAGCTCATGTTGTGGTACCACGTGGGCCGCGTTTCGAAATCGTCCCAGTTCGGCGTCCAGCCAAAATCGGCGGGATAGATATCGGTGGTGAGCCGTTCTTCGAAACCATGCAGTTGGTCGGCGCCGCAGAAATGCATTTTGCCGGACAGGATCGTGCGATACCCTTCAGCGCGAAGATAGTGTGCGAACGTCAGTGTTTGCGACGGAAATTCTGCTGCATTGTCATAAGCGCCAATCGCCGACGGCAATTTGCCCGACAAAAACGAAAACCGCGACGGTGCACATAGCGGGCTGGCGCAATACGCCGAGTCGAATACCACCCCCTGCTTCGCAAGGCGATCGAGATTGGGCGTTTTCGTTAAACGATGCCCGTATGCGGCAAGCGCAAACGGTGTCATCTGGTCGGCCATCAGAATAAGGATATTCTGTTTCGTGTCATGCATTGGAGCGAGCCTCGAATAGAATCGCAAATAGGGGTGCGGGGGTCGTTGCAAGCGGAGCAGCCGGCGCGCCGGGTCCGCATGACACCACTATTGCCGGTCAATTCGCGGCTGTGAAGACGGCAAATCGTTATACGCCTATAAGGGGGCCTTATGTCGAGGCAGGATCGGTTACCGCCAATGCAGGCGTTGGCGATGTTCGAATCCGCCGCGCGTCTCGCGAGCTTCACCGCGGCTGCACGCGAACTGGGTTCGACGCAACCGGCTGTCAGCCAGCGCGTGGTGCAACTCGAAGAAGCGCTCGGCGCACCGCTGTTCGAGCGCGGGCATCGCGGCGTCACGCTAACGGAAGACGGCGTACGTCTCTTCGAAGCGGTGCGCCACGCCCTCGACACCATCCGCCTCGCCACCGCCGAGATCCGCGCGCGGCGCACGCCGCAAACCCTCACGCTCTCCACCGACTTCGGTTTCGCAACCTATTGGCTGATGCCGCGCCTGTCGCAATTCAAGGCGCTCATGCCGGACGTCGACGTCAAGATCATCACGTCGCAAAACGTGTTCGAACCGTCGCACGATCAGGCGGACATTGTGATTGCGTTCGGCGATGAGAATGCGGACTGGACCGCGCGAGGCGCGCTCAAACTATTTCCCGAGCGCGTCACCCCGGTGTGCAGTCCGGCGTTTCTTGTAGCGCATCCGCAGTTGCGTACGCCGTCCGATTTGACGAGCTTGCCGCTGCTGCATCTCGAGCCAACGCAGCCGGCCCGCTGGCTGTCATGGGCCGACTGGTTCACGGCGCAGGGTCTCGATGCACCCGCCGCGCATCGGGGCATCACGTTCAACAGCTTTACGCTCGTGGCCCACGCAGCGATCATGGGCCAGGGCGTCGCGCTCGGCTGGGCGCCGCTGGTCGACGAATTGCTCGCCACAGGGCAACTCGTCGAACCGTTCGATACGCCCGTGGTCACCGAGCGCGGCTATCTGCTCGTCACGCAGCGCGCGGCGACTCCGGCGGTCAGCGCATTCCGCCAATGGTTGCTCGGAGAATGTGGGCTCGACGTCGAATGACGGAATCGCCTCAGAAAAGTGCGGATGAGCCGTGAACCCCAGTTGACAAAAGTGTAATCCATGGATTACACTTTTTGAATGTTGAATATCCGCACCACAGAGACATTTGACGCCTGGTTCGATGGCTTGAAAGACCGGATCGCCAAGCGTCGCATTCAGGCCCGCATCGACCGTCTGGCGATGGGCAACCCCGGTGACACGAATTCCGCAGGCGCGCCGATTACCGAACTGCGGATCGATCACGGTCCCGGCTATCGCGTCTACTACGTACAGCGCGGCGCAGTTCTGGTGATCCTGCTGTGTGGTGGAGACAAGTCGACTCAACCCGCAGATATCAAAGCCGCACACAAGATGCTGGCGAACCTTGAATCGGAGTGAACTATGGAGAAGATCAAAACCCGGCAGTGGAATTCGGCCGAACACCTGAAGACCGAAACGGATATGGCTGAATACTTCGAGGCCTGTCTGCTTGAAGGCGGTGACGACCCTGCATTCCTCGCGCATGCGTTGGGTGTAATCGCGCGTGCGCGTGGCATGGCGCAGCTCGCCCGCGACACCGGAATCTCTCGCGAGGGTCTGTATAAGGCGCTGTCCGAAGATGGCAATCCCAGCTTCGCGACGATCATCAAGGTGATCCGCGCCCTCGGTCTGGAGTTGCACGCGGCGCCTGCCCACGCCTGAGATTGATTTGTGCCTGGGGCGCGCCACCCCGCCCCAACCTCACCTGACGTTCCCGTTCCATTGCGACGGCGTTTAGCTTCTATCCCCGCGCACCGCTGATTTGCTCTACTGCGATGATGCATGCCGCGTCCCGCGGCGTTGCCCTATCGCCTCAAGTGGAGAGTGCATGTCTGCCGATTCCCGTCCCGATCAACTGGTTCTCACTGTCGCGTGTCCGAGCGCGGCGGGCCAGGTCGCCGCCGTCGTCGGCTTTCTCGACCGGCACCATTGCTATATCGACGAACTGACCGTTTTCGACGACGACCTCAGCGAGCGTTTCTTCGTGCGTTGCGTGTTTCATGGTGTCGACACCAACGAAACCCTGCATATCGCGGCACTGAAACGCGAATTCGAATCGATCGCCGAACGCTTCCAGATGACATGGGCCATACATGACGTCGGCATGCGGCCGAAGGTGCTGATCATGGTGTCGAAACTCGAACACTGTCTCGCCGATCTGCTGTTCCGCTGGCGCATGGGCGAGTTGAAAATGGATATCGTGGGCATCGGTTCGAACCATCGCGATTTCGAACCGCTCGCGCAGCAGCACGGCTTGCCGTTCCATCATCTGCCGATCAGCGCCGATACCAAACCTCAACAGGAAGCGCGTTTGCTCGACCTGTTCGAAACATCCGGCGCTGAGTTGATGATTCTTGCGCGCTACATGCAGATTCTGTCGGGCGAGACCAGCCGTGCGCTCGCGGCCCGCGCGATCAATATTCATCATTCGTTTCTGCCTGGCTTCAAAGGCGCAAAGCCTTATCACCAGGCGCACGCGCGCGGCGTGAAACTGATCGGCGCAACCGCGCATTTCGTCACCGACGACCTCGACGAAGGTCCGATCATCGAGCAGGTCGTGGAGCGCGTCGATCACTCATACAGCCCGGAGCGGCTGCTTGCGACGGGGCGCGACGTCGAGTGCATCACGCTTGCGCGAGCCGTGAAAGCGTTTATCGAACGACGTGTATTCATCAACGGCGACAGGACTGTCGTGCTGCAATAAAAAAACGCCGCTGAAATAGCGGCGTTTTTTGTAGAAGTTGCCGCTCATCAGAAGCGGCAACGCTCATTCTGGTGAAGCACGAAGTCACTTCACCCAGCTATCCACACGGTCTCCATGCGCGCTGATCCACGCATCGGCGGCCGCTGTCGGCTTCTCGCCGTTTTGCGTCGCCAGCATCACGCTGTCGATCTCGCCCGGCTTCCATTGGAACTTCTTGAGGAACGCAACCACCGGCGGCGCCTTCTTCTCCAGTTCAGGATTCACGACACTATCCACGTGCTCCGCTTCGCCGAACACTTTCTTCGGATCGTCGAGGAATTTGAGCTTGTACTTCGCGAACATCCAGTGCGGCTTCCAGCCCGTTACGATGATCGGCTTGCTTGCCGCTTCCGAACGCGCCAGTTCCGCCGTCATCGCGCTGCCCGAACTCGGCATCAGCTGATAATCGAGCCCGTATGCCTTGATCGCTTCGCTGGTTTTCTGCATCACGCCCGCGCCGGCATCGATACCGACAATGCGCGAGCCGAATTCCGTCTTCTTCGCTTCCAGATCGCCCACGCTCTTCACGTCGGCGTTATCCGGCACGATCAGACCGATCTTCGCATCGTTGAAGTTGGGACCCAGGTCGACAACTTTATCCTTGAAGTTGTTCCAGTACGCGCCATGCGTAATCGGCAGCCATGCGGACAGCGTCGCGTCGAGGTCGCCACGCGCCACGCCTTGCCACATCACGCCGGCCGCGACCGGCACGAGTTGCACCTGATAGCCGAGGCGCTTTTCGATCACACGTGCGGCAACGTTCGACGTTGCCACGCTGTCGTCCCAGCCTTCCACGTAACCAATCTTGATCGTCGGCTTGGTATCGGCCGACACACCCACGCTGCTCGCCGCCAGCGCCGCGCTCATCGCGCTCAATATCAGTATCTTTTTGACCAGTCTCATCGCCGTTCTCCCGTTCGCCGTCCAAACTACCCATTGAGCATTTAGAATCGCCAACCAGAATTGCCGGGTAGCGTCGTTTTCCGACATCCAGTTGTCCGCAGGCGACTTCGACTGCGAGTCCTGGTCGTAATCCCGCCCCCGCTCTTGTCTTACTTATCGACCACGAGGTCACTCAACGGCTTGCTGCAACACAGCAGCACCATGCCCTGATCGATTTCGCGCTGACGAATGCCGCCGGCGTGTTTCATGGCGACTTCACCCGACACCAATTTCACCTTGCAGGTGCCGCACATGCCTTGCGTGCACGACGCAGGAAGTCGCACACCGGCTTTTTTCGCCGCGTCGAGTACATGCTGGCCGCTGCCGCATTCGATCTCCCGATTGCTTTTGGCGAAGCTCACCTTGAACGTTGTGTCCGTTTCGAACGGCACCTGCGCGGGCGTGAAACCGGCCGCCTGTTCACGCGCTTCGGCAAAGCTCTCGGCAGTGGCTGTCGGCGCTTGCAACGCATCCGCGACATGCGCGGTCGTCAATTGCGCGGCCACCTCGCCGATCGTCTCGAACGAGAAGCTTTCCTCGTGATAATGGCTACGGTCGAAGCCGCCCTCATCCAGCAGATTGCGGACGGCCTGCATATAAGGCGCAGGACCGCAGGTGAAAATCTCGCGATCGAGAAAATCCGGCGCGATGAGCTTAAGCAGGGGCAAGCTCAGAAAGCCGGTGACGCCGGGCCAATTGGTCCGCGCACCAAGCCGTTCACAAACAAACGCGGTGCGAAAATTACTCTGATTCGATGCAATCAGATCGAGCTCGCGCGCGAAGATGATGTCGTCCGGCGTGCGGGCGCTGTGCACGAACACGATATCGCTGTCCTCGCCGAGCTCATGATGTGCGCGGCTCATCGACATCAGCGGCGTAACGCCCGAGCCTGCCGACAGGAACAGAAACTTGCGCGCCGGATGCCGCGCACAGGTGAACTCGCCGGCCGGCCCCAGCACGCGAACCTGCGTACCCGCGTGCAGATTGTCGTGCAGCCAGTTCGACACCTTGCCGTCCGGCACACGCTTCACGGTGATGGAGATGGTGTGCGGACGCGTGGGCGGCGAAGATATCGTATAGCAGCGATTTACCGCCTCGCCGTCGATCTCCAGCTCCAGCGTGATGAACTGCCCCGGTTCGAACACGAACGCCCGCCCGGAAGGCGCGCGAAAGAAAAAACTCTTGACGTCATGCGTTTCCTGACGAACCTGGCAGCACACCAGCGTCTCGTCGGTATCGCTGTTCCAGCGCGCCGGCAATGCCTCCCAGAAACGCGGCTGCGTGACACGGCTTGAAGTCTCGAGGTTTGGATCCGCCTCGGGGCTTAGCCGAAACATCGCCTGATCGCGCATCATCATTTTCTCCCGCTCCTGGTTGCGGTATCGCGCTCAGCGCATGAAAGACACGACTTTTTCGCCGTGCGAAACCGGTGCATCGCCGGCATCATGGGTTTGGGGCGCATTGCTGTACTCCGCAATACGGCCGATGTACCACTCGCAGAACTTCTCGACGAGACCTTCCGTGAACGGCGAATACGGGCCCGGCTCATAGGCGCTGCTGGTCGCGCCGCGTTGCGAATACTCCACAAGCGCACGGTCCTGATCATTGGTCGCGCGCCACACGGCCGTGAGATTGCTCACGTCGTAATCGATGCCTTCGCGTGCATCCTTGTGAACGAGCCACTTTGTGCGAACCAGCGTTTTTCCCGCCGACAACGGGATCACCGAAAAGCTGACGATATGGTCGCTCATGAAGTGATGCCACGAATTCGGCTGAGTCCAGAACGAGAGACCGCCGAGATCGGCCTGCTCGAAACCGCCGAGCAGCTTCTTCGAGGCGACCTTTGCATCCATGGTCTGCGATTCGCCATCGCGATCGAGCGGCAGGCGTTGCGTGCGGAAACCCGTGACCATATCGGCCAGACGGTCGATTTCCGCGGACGGCAGTTTCATCGCCTCCCATTGCGCGGTGCGGCGCGCCACGGTCTCCTCGAACGCCGCCATGCCTTCCTCATTGGCAGGCGTGCGTTGATAACCAAAACCGTATTCATAGAGCGAAATCGTCAACTCGGGATGGTTCGCGACGCAGTGATAGCACTCGCGATTGTTCTCCATCGTGAGCTTCCAGTTGCCCTCTTCGATGATGTCGATCGATGCCGCGACCTTGCAGCCGGCGAGATCGTGCGGCAACAGATACGGCTCCATCGCGGCGCGCAACACGGCGAAGTCGGCCGGCGGTTCGTCCGCGAGACAGATAAAGATCAGACCGGCGAGATTCTGGAGGTGCACCGCTTTCAGGCTGTGCTTGCAGCGGTCGAACTGCTCGCCCATATGCTCGGCGAACATCAGGTCGCCGTTCAGGTTGTAGGTCCAACTGTGATACGGGCACACGATATTGCCGAGCGAACCCTTGTCCGTATTGCACAAACGCGCGCCACGATGGCGGCAGACGTTATGGAACGCCCGCACCTGCATGTCGTCGTCGCGTACGATCAGGATCGAATCGTTACCGATTTCCACTGTGATGTAGTCGCCCGGCTCAGGTACATCCGGTTCCACCGCGACCTGAATCCAGTGCTTGCGGAAAATCGCCTCCATATCGAGCGCGAAAATCTCGTCGCCCGTATAAAACGGCGCTTCCAGCGTGTGATTCTTTTTGCGGCGTTCGATCATTGCGCGAACGTCTGCCGAAACTTTCATTGTGTGCTCCGTTGCATGTCACGTCTGGCGCTGCGCCAGGCCCTCCTGGTCGCATGCTCGCCCGAACCGGAAATCAGTAATCCACGAGTTGATGCTCGCGCAAATACGCGAGGATCACTTGTGCTTTTTCGACGGAACTCCCTTCAATTACGACGCTGCCGCCGCGGCTTTCGGTCGTCGTCGCCGAGAGCATGCGGGCGTGGCCGGAGCGCTTTTCGGCGGCGGCGAGACGCACCGGTTTGGCGGTCGCGGGACGGGTCGTCCAGGCGAGATCGTCGAGGTTGCCAGGTGATTGCGCCGCGACCGGACGGATCGTGCCCTCGCGCAGCCTTGCATAGGCGTAGCTCGGGGCCGCATTGGCCATGGGATGCACGGCGATCAAAGCCGGCAACTGCACTTCGACACGGCGGCGCAAACCCTTCGGCATAAATTGCCGGACTTCCGCGCAGCCATCGCGCAGCGTCAGATCGACTGCGGCGCCGACCAGCGGCATGTCCAGCGCACTGGCGACGCGATACGGCAGCATGCCGCTATCGAAGGCGCCTTCCGCGCGGGTGCCGGTCAATACGAGGTCGTAACCGCGCAGACGCGCGGCGAGCGGCGCTATCGCGTCGCCTTGCAATTCAGGCGTCGCGGACACCTCGAGCACTTCGACAGTGCGCGCGCCTAGCGCAAGATATTCCGTGAGCGCCGGATTCGACGGATCGCCCGCGTGCAGCACGTCGAGCGTCGCGCCATGCTTTTTGGCGAGCGAGAGCGCGATTGTCAGCGCGGCGGCGTCGTTACGGCTGTAACGCGCCGTGCCGCTCACCGGGTGCCGCCCCACGGAAACCAGTACGGCGATTTTCATGCAAGCGCTCCTTCCACAACAGCCGTCGAATTCAATAATGCAGCACCGGTACCGCGTGCCGAACGCGCGGCCGCCGCGGCTTCGTTCAGCGCCGCGATCGTTTCCTCGGCGTCGGCGACGACGGTCAAGTTCGCTCGCTTGGCAATCGGCGCGCTGGCGTCGAGATTCACGGCGATCACGTGCCGGCAATCCTTGATGCCCTGCAGATGCTGAACCGCGCCGGAAATGCCGAACGCGATATAGACGCTCGCTTCGACAGTCTTGCCGGTGGCGCCGATCTGCTTGTCGCGGGTGAACTTGCCGTCGTCCACAGCAACACGGCTTGCGCCGATCGCAGCGCCTAACGTCGCCGCAAGACGCTCGAACGCGGGCACATCGCTCACGCCATTGCCTGCCGAGACGATGAAATCCGCTTCCTCGAGCGCGAGCTGGGCGGCGTCGATTTCCTCGATGCCCAGATCGCGCACGATGCCTTTGGACGAAGCCGGTTCGCCATCGAAGCGCCACACCACCCGCTCACCCGCGCCGACAAACGGCAATTTCGGATCGACCGCGTTCGCTGCCAGCAGAACGACCTCCGGCAGCGCTCGCGCGGCGAACGCCGTATTCGTCTGAATATAAGCTGCGACATGAGCCGCGTCGATCTCGACCACGTGCGTCGCGACGCTTGCATTCGCGGCTGCCGCATAACGGCGGCCGAGGTCACCGTCGCCGGTAGCGTTGTCGGGCAGGAAAACGTGCGCCGGTGCATAGGCTGCGATGCATGCGGCCAGTGCGTTCAATTCGTCCAGCGGCGCGAAAACGCGGCGGTCGAACATCGGCAACTCGATCAGCTTGTCGGCGCCGAGTGCGGCGGCGTCGCCGCTGAACTCACCAAATACGAGCAGTACGACTTCAGTTGTCGCGTCCGCGATCAGCGCGGCGGCGGCCAGCGTCTGGCGCGCGTGATCGTCCAGCGCGCCGCGGTCCGCGTGGGCGGCCACCAGTAGTACACGTTGCGGCGTCGCGGTCGTGCGGCGCGGTTTCACTTGCTCGCGATGCGCCGACGCCGTCGAGCCATGCGCGGCAAGTTCCATCGAGCCGGCCACGCCCGTCATACCGAGCGTGATGCGCTTGAGCCCTTCGGCCGTGATGGTGAACGGCCGGCGCGGATCGATTCGTTTGAGATTGTTCATGGCGTTACTCCAGCGCCGCTGCAACCAGTTCGGCAACGTCCAGTACTTCCGGACGCGGGCCGACCACGCCTTCAAGCATCGCCGTGCAATTCGGGCAGCCCACCGCGACGATCTCCGCGTTGATCGCGCGGGCGTCGTCGATACGGATATCCGGAATGCGTTTTTTCCCGGGAATATCGGTCAACGGTGCACCGCCGCCACCGCCGCAGCAACGTCCACGCATGCCATTGCGTTCCATCTCGACCACCTTGATACCGATGGATTTCAGCAAACGGCGCGGCGCTTCCGTTTCACCGTTATAGCGGCCCAGATAGCACGGATCGTGATAGGTGATCTTGCGGTCCGCAAATGCGGCGACGGCCTTTGGCGACAGCTTGCCGCTCGACACCAGTTCTTCGATCAGCGCCGTATGATGCTGGACCTCGTAAAAGCCGCCGAGCGCGCGATATTCGTTGCGCAGGCTGTGCAGCACGTGCGGATCGGCGGTCACGATCTTGCCGAACGAGTACTGCGACAGCGTGCCGATCAGCCGTTGTGCGAGTTGCTGGAAGGTCGCTTCGTCGCCGAGACGCCGTGCTGTATCGCCGGTATCGGTTTCGACGCCACCGAGCACCGCGTAGTCGATCCCGGCCCGATTCAGGACCTTGATCAGTGCGCGCAACGTACGCTGATAGCGCATGTCGAACGCACCTTCACCGGCGATCAACAGTACGTCCACCGGACGTCCCGGTTGCGCAACCTGAACCTGCAAATCCACTGCCCAGTCGTAACGCGCACCGATGTCGTAACCGTTCGAACTGCCAGTCTCACGCAGATTGGCGAGCGTGATCGGACCTTTACCCGGCACCGTGCCTTCAACCAGCGTCTGGTTGCGGCGCATATCCACGATCGCGTCGACGTGTTCGATCAGCATCGGGCATTCCTGCACACAGGCGCGGCAGGTGGTGCACGACCACAGCGTGTCCGCTTCGATCAGGCTCGACACGAGCGGCTTGCCCGGCGCACCGCTATGCTTGCCGACCGGAATGCCCGGCGTCGGGCTGCCGGCATAAGCCTCGTCCGTGCCACCCACCATGCCCGTGACCAGATCCTGAATCAGCTTCTTCGGATTGAGCGGCTGCCCGGCGGCAAACGCGGGGCACGCCGCCTCGCACTTGCCGCATTGCACGCAGGCGTCGAAGCTCAGCAACTGGTTCCAGCGAAACTCCACCGGCTTGCCGACACCGTATTCTTTCGCGTCGAGCAGCGGCGCCTTCAGCGCGGTCGGCGGTACGACGTCATTGTCGTTGTGCCCGGCAAACCGCTCCTGACGCGGATGAAACGCAAGGTGCAACAGACCGGCGAGTGCATGCTTCATCGGACCGCCGCGTGCCGCGCCGAACGTCATCGTGAACGCGCCCACCGCGATCAGCAACGCGACGATGATCGCCAGCGCACCCGACATCGCAGCAGCCGGCAATGCGATGAACAGCGCCAAACCGAGCGCGAACGAGCCAAGCAGCAGCGGCAGATGATCCCAGGGCCCGCGCGAGAGCCGTGCGGGCACCGCCTTCGCACCATGCCGCCGGCGCCAGACGAACACCGCGCCGACCAGCATCACCAGTGCCGCGAGAAAGATCAGCTTGTCGAGCCACGGCGAGTAGATGGCGAGGCCGTAGTTGACGAACACCAGCGCCATCGCGAGGATCGCTCCGCCCGCAGTCGCCACGTGTGTCTTCGCGATGTACGGGTCGCGTGCAACCACATGGTGCAGGTCGACGAAATAGCGCTTTGGAATCGACAGCAGATTGGCCCAGCCGTACGCACCCGCCGCCGTGGCGCGGCCTTCACGCCAGTAGGCAGCGCGTTTGGCGAGCGCGAACGCAAGACCCGCCACCGACAACCACAGCAGGACGGTGATGACAAACACGGGGCTCATCGTCAGAAATCCTTGCAAAGGCGCAGCGCGTCGTAGATCGCGCCGTGAATGTTGTGCATGGAAATGCAGTCGCCGACGCGGAACAGCAGGAAGCGGCCGTTACCGAGTTCTTCGCTCAACGACGGTTGCGGCTCGGAAGCGAACAGCTTGTGCACGTCCACCTGACCACGATTCAACGACTCAGGCTTGAGCTTCCAGTAGAGTTCGTCGTTCGGCGTGCTGCCGTTTTCGATCACCACCTGATCGACCGCGCGTTCTTCCTGCTCTTCGGTGTACTCGTTGCGGATCACGGCGATCTTCTTGCCGTCTTCCTCATAGACCTTGTCGAGCCAGTAGTTCGGCGTATGGACCACGCCTTGTGCATAGAGACGGCGATAGAAGATCGGGAACGTGGTGCCGCCTACGTCGTCGGCCACTTTCACGTCAGGTGTCACGATCTCGACGTTCGAGCCGCGGCTCGACATGAAATCGGCCACACCCGCACCGGCATGCGTGCTGACGCCGTCGTAAACCAGCACGTTCTTGCCTGGTTCGACCTTGCCCGACAGCACGTCCCATGAACTGACCGCGAGCCCTTCTTCGACACCCCACGCTGCCACTTGCGACGTGAACGACGAACCGCCCGTGGCCAGCACAACAATGTCCGGCTTCTCGGCCATGATGGTTTTTTCGTCGGCGGCGACACCGAGACGCCGATCGACGCCGAGGCGTTTCGTTTCCATATCGAACCAGCGCACGATGCCTGCCATCTGCTCGCGCTGCGGCGCTTTGGCGGCCAGCATGATCTGCCCGCCGACGTAATCGTTCTTCTCGAACAGCACCACGTCATGACCGCGCGACTTCGCTACGCGCGCCGCTTCCAGTCCGGCCGGACCTGCACCGATCACGACCACCTTGCGCTTCGGCCCACGCGTCTTCGCGATCACGTGCGGCATGGTTTCTTCACGCGACGTCGCGGCGTTCTGCACGCACAGCACGTCGAGCCCGTTGTACTGGCGGTCGATGCAATAGTTCGCGCCGACGCATTGCTTGATCTCGTCTTCGCGACCGTCGCGGATCTTGATGACCATATGCGGATCGGCGATCTGCGCGCGCGTCATGCCGACCAGATCGACCATGCCGCTCGCGAGCAGACGTTCTGCCTGGCCCGCATCGCGAATGCTTTGCGCGTGCATAACGGGCAGTTTCACCACCGACTTGATGCCGGCCGCGAGATGCACGAACGGCTCGGGCGGCAGCGCCATGGGCGGCATGCAGTTCGCCAGCGTGTTGTGCGTATCCGCACCGGAACCGATCACGCCGAGGTAATCGATCAGGCCGGACTCGCTCATTGCCTGAGCGATCTCTTTCAACTGTTCGTGATCGAGCCCGTCTTCATGGAATTCGTCGCCGCACATGCGCAGACCGACGCAGAAATCCGCGCCCACCGCTTCGCGCACGGCCTTCAGCACTTCCGTGCCGAAACGCAGGCGGTTTTCGAGCGAACCGCCCCATTCGTCGGTGCGGAAATTGGTGCGCGGGCTCCAGAACTGATCGATCAGATGCTGGTGCGCCGCTGAAATTTCGATGCCGTCCATGCCGGCATCTTTCACGCGCTTCGCGGCGGCCGCAAAGTCCGAGATGATCCGCCGAATCTCTTCCACTTCGATGATCTTCGCATTGCCGCGGTGCACCGGCTCACGCACGCCCGAAGGCGACATCAGATGCGGCCAGTGCTCGCCATGAAACGCCGAACGGCGGCCCATGTGCGTAGCCTGAATCATGATCTTCGCGCCGTGCTGATGCATCGCTTCGGCGAGTCGCGCGAGCGGATCGATGATCTTGTCGGTCGAGAGATTCACCGACTTCCACCAGCCTTGCGGACTGTCGATCGATACCGGGCTCGAGCCGCCGCACACGGCGAGGCCGACGCCGCCCTTGGCCTTCTCTTCGTAGTAACGGATATAACGGTCGCCGGGCAAACCACCCGGTTCCGCATACACCTCCGCGTGCGCGGTGCTGACAATGCGGTTGCGCAACGTCAGTTTGTTCAGCGTGAGAGGCTTGAAAAGGTTCGGGTAACGCATCGCGATCGACCTCGGAATGGATAGGCTTTGTGCGTTTTTACGACGCGAGCGGCGAGACTTCGAACACGCAGTGATCGTGGCCTTCAGCCGCGCAGCGCGCTTCCTTCGAATGGGACGGCGGACCCTTGCGCTGTCCGTCCGGCGCCGTGTCGTTGACCCAGTCCATCGCGCCCGCGAACCAGCCGGCGAACATGTAGCAAAGCTTGCCAACCTTCCCCGGTTGCGCAAGCACGAACGACGAGTGATGCAATTCAATGCGGGCACGCGAGCTGGACGGATCGGCTTCCGTGATCGTGAAGAGCCCCCAACCACGTTGCGAGAGGCGGTTCAGGTAATGCTCGAACACCGCCATGCCGGCAATACCGTGCTGTTTCGCTTCCTTATCGCACCAGAAATACGCTGACTTGTAGCCGGCTTTGTAGAGAATCTCGGCATACGTGTCGATGCCGAGCGCTTCTTCAACAGCGGTGTGATTGTTCGTGAAGAAGTGACGCGGCACGTAAAGCATCGGCAACGCGTCGGTGGTCCAGACGCCGGTATTCGGATCGACGTCGATAGGCAGTTGGGGTTGCATGTGGGACTCCGTTTTTATAGATTCAGGTTCGGTTTCAGTGAGTGGGGAATCAGACCTTCCACACTTCGCCGAACACACGTACCCAGTTTTCGCCCATGATCTTCTTGATGCGCGTTTCGCTCCAACCGGCGCGTTCCATCGCGGCCGTCAGGTTCGGAAACTCGCCGATCGTGCGAATGCCCTCCGGATTCACCACCTTGCCGAAGTTCGTCAGTTGGCGATAGCGGCCCTTGTCGTGCGTGATCCAGTCGAAGAACTCCGTGCTATAGCCTTGCGTGAAGTCCGTGCCAATGCCGACCTGGTCTTCGCCGATCAGGTTCACCACGTATTCGATCGCTTCGATATAGTCTTCGATGGTTGCGTCCGGACCGCGCTTGAGGAACGGCGCGAACATCGTCACGCCGACGAAACCGCCTGCGTCCGCAATCTCTTTCAGTTGCTCGTCGCTCTTGTTGCGCGGGTGCTCTTTCAACCCCGACGGACAGCAATGCGAGTAACACACCGGCTTGTTCGACGCGGCAATCGCTTCGGACGAGGTCTTGCCGCCCACATGCGAGAGATCGACCATGATGCCGACGCGGTTCATCTCCTGAATCACTTCACGGCCATAGCCCGACAGACCGCCGTCGCGCTCATAGCAGCCCGTGCCGACCAGATTCTGCGTGTTGTAGCAAAGCTGGACCACGTTCACGCCGAGGTCCTTGAAGGCCTCGATATAACCGAGGTTGTCTTCGAACGCATGCGCGTTCTGGAAGCCGAAAATGATGCCGGTCTTGTTCTCTTTCTTCGCGCGGAAGATGTCGTCCGTGGTGCGCACGAGCGTGAGGATCTCGCCATATTCGCGGATCTGTTGCTTCATCTCGGCGATGTTGTCGACGGTCTTCTGGAAGCTTTCCCAGACGGACACCGTGCAGTTCACCGCGGTGACGCCGCCCTTGCGCATGTCTTCGAACACCGAGCGCTCGAACTTCGAAATGTTCAGACCGTCGATGATGATGCTGTTGTCGTGCAGAGTGCTCATCGTTTGCTCCAGGCGTGCTTAGTAGATGGGAAAGCGTTCGCACAGCGCGAAAATCTCGCGGCGCACGCGTTGTTCGGTTGCGGCATGGCCTTCCGGGTGATCACGCAGCGCATCGAGCACCTCGACGATCAGCCGCCCGACTTCGCGGAATTCGCTCACGCCGAAGCCGCGTGTCGTGCCCGCCGGCGTGCCGAGGCGAACGCCGGAGGTGACCGTCGGCTTCTCGGTGTCGAAAGGAATGCCGTTCTTATTGCAGGTGATGCCCGCGCGTTCCAGCGCCTGCTCGACCTGATTGCCTTTGAGGCCCTTAGGGCGCAGATCGACCAGCAGCAGATGGTTGTCCGTGCCGCCCGTCACCAGATCCACGCCACCCGCTTTCAGCACTTCGCCGAGCGCCTGTGCGTTGGCGAGTACGTTGTCGATGTAGGTCTTGAAGCCCGGTTGCAGCGCCTCGCCGAACGCCACCGCCTTGCCGGCGATCACATGCATCAGCGGGCCGCCCTGCAAGCCCGGGAACACGGCTGAGTTGATCTTCTTGGCGATGTCTTCGTCGTTGGTCAGTACAAAGCCGCCGCGCGGACCGCGCAACGTCTTGTGCGTGGTCGACGTAACAACGTGCGCATGCTCGACCGGATTCTGATGACGCCCCGCCGCGATAATCCCGGCAATGTGCGCCATATCCACCATCAGCTTCGCACCCACGCCGTCGGCGATCTTGCGCAGCCGTGCGAAATCCAGCGCACGCGGATACGCCGAGAAACCGGCGATCAGCAGTGTTGGTTTGTGTTGCTGCGCGAGTTCCTCGATCTGCTCGTAATCGATCAGCATCGTGTCGCGATTCACGCCGTATTGCACCGCGTTGAACCACTTACCCGACATCGCCGGCTTGGCGCCGTGGGTCAGGTGGCCGCCTGCGTCGAGCGACATGCCGAGTACCGTGTCGCCCGGTTTCACCAGCGCCAGCATCACGGCGCCGTTCGCCTGCGCGCCGGAATGCGGCTGCACGTTGGCAAATTTCGCATTGAAGATCTGCTTGATGCGATCGAGCGCCAGCGTTTCGATCACGTCGGCGTATTCACACCCGCCGTAATAGCGCTTGCCCGGATACCCTTCCGCGTACTTGTTGGTCAGCACCGAGCCCTGCGCGTCGAGCACCGCGCGCGACACGATGTTTTCCGACGCGATCAATTCGACTTGCGACTGCTGGCGCTCCAGCTCTTTCAAAATGGCGCCGCGCACCGCCGCGTCACGCGTGGCCAGCGATTCTTCGAAGAAAGGATTCGGGTTCGACATGGAAGGTCCGTGGGGTGGTTGGCGGAGGGCCGGAAGCTGCTGTGAAGCGGGCTTCAAAGGGGCTTCAAAGTGGCCTATAAAGCGAGCCTTGAAACCCTGCCGCTACCGGTCTGCATTGCGTCTATTCTTGACTTTCGCCCCGCGCGTCAATTTACGAATTCAGACGTGTTCTTTGCCTTTTCCGCCATCCGCGTCCTTTTTCGACAAGTCGGCGAAAGCGGATTTCGAACGGTCGTCCGCGCGTTCGCGCTTTTGCTGCACTGCAGCTGATCGTTGTGCGCAGTTCGGGTGCGCGCATGAACGCCAGCGGTGCCGTTCTGGTGCCATTTGTTTTTGCTACCCGGCTTTATTCATGCGCAACCGAGGGTTTAGCCTGATGGCACGGTAGTTGCGCTAGTCCTCAAAATTGCAGGAGTTGCCGCTCCCCACGGCGACGTGACATTACAGATTCGAAGGAATCATTCCTCCCATGTCCACCGATCGCACGGCGTCGCTGTCGCATTTCGCATTCATGCCGGTTCCGAACTTCACGATGATTGCCTTCAGCAACGCGATCGAAGTTCTCCGCATGGCGAACTACCTGACAGGACAAACGCTTTACCGCTGGTCGATCGTGAGCCCCGAAGGCGGTCCGGTGACGGCGAGCAACGGCCTCTCGGTCGACACCAGCCCGGTTGAAAGCGTCGGTCAGCCGGATATCGTGTTCGTGGTCGGCGGTATCGATGTACAGCGCGCCACCACGCCCGCCCATCTGTCCGCCCTGCGCCGTTTCGCCCGCACGGGCAGCGTGCTCGGCAGTCTGTGCACCGGCACCTATGCGCTGGCGCGTGCCGGCTTGCTGGCCGGTTATGCGTGTGCGATTCATTGGGAGAACATGTCGGCGCTCAAGGAAGAGTTTCCCGATACGCGCTTTCTGAAAGAACTGTTCGTGATCGATCGCGATCGCGTCACGTGCACAGGCGGCGTCGCGCCGCTCGACATGATGCTCAACCTGATCGCGCCGCGTGTCGGCACGGCGCGGGTCACGCAGATCGCGGAGCAGTTCATCGTCGAACATGTGCGCGATACGAGCGCACAACAGAAAATGCCCCTGGTGGCGCGGCTCGGTTCGGCCAACAAGTCGCTCTTCGAAGTGATCGCGCTGATGGAGAACAATATCGAAGAGCCGCTTTCACGCGAAGAACTCGCGCGGCTCGCCGGCATGTCGCAACGGCAGTTGCAGCGGCTGTTCCGCGAACATCTCGGCATGACGCCGACGCACTACTATCTGACACTGCGCTTGCGGCGCGCGCGCGAATTGCTGCTGCAGACCGACATGTCGATCATGCATATCACGATGGCTTGCGGCTTCCAGTCGGCTTGTCATTTTTCGAAGAGCTATCGCGATGCGTTCGGCACCGCGCCCACGCGCGAACGGCGCAAGCAGGCGCCCTCGCTGGCCGCTGTGCCTGTCATGGCCGCTTGATCCGACCCGCTCGCCTCGCCTCGCCTACACGTTACTGCCTGAAAACATAACGCGTTGAACGGTTTCCCATTCAACGCGTTATGTTTTGGTGATGTCGTTCAGCGCTCAGCGGTCAGTCTCGGGCGAGATCGAGAAACCATCCCGCCCGTGCCATGCTGTGCCTCAAGCCGCTTTCAACAGCCCGTGCGGATCGATCACAAACTTCTTCGGCGCGCCGCCATCGAACTGCCGGTAGCCGTCAGGCGCCTGGTCGAGCGATACGACGGTCACGTTCACGATGTCCGCAATCGGCAACCGGTCCCACAGGATCGCCTGCATCAGATTGTGGTTGTATTTCATCACCGGCGTTTGCCCGGTATGGAACGAGTGCGACTTGGCCCAGCCGAGACCGAAGCGTATGCTCAGGCTGCCTTTGCGGGCGGCGGCATCGGTGGCGCCCGGATCGTCCGTCACGTACAGGCCCGGAATGCCGATCGCGCCCGCGGCACGGGTGATCTCCATCAGCGAATTGAGCACCGTGGCCGGCGCTTCCTCATGCGAGCCGCTGCTGCCGTGGCCGTGCGCCTCGAAGCCGACGCAGTCCACCGCGCAATCCACTTCGGGCTTGCCTAGAATCTGTTCGATCTGCTCGCCGAGCGTGGCGTCTTTCGACAGGTCGATGGTCTGGAAACCCATCTTGCGAGCATGCGCAAGACGCGCCTCATTCATATCGCCGACGATCGTACAGGCCGCGCCCAACAGCCGCGCGGAAGCGGCGGCCGCCATTCCCACCGGCCCCGCACCGGCGATATAGACGGTAGCGCCGGGCTTCACGCCCGCCATCACCGCGCCGTGATAACCGGTCGGCAGAATGTCGGACAAGCACGTGAGGTCGCGGATTTTCGACATCGCCTGAGCGCGGTCGGGGAATTTCAGCAGATTGAAATCGGCGTACGGCACCAGCACGTACTCGGCCTGACCGCCGATCCAGCCGCCCATGTCGACGTAGCCATAAGCGCCGCCCGCGCGCGACGGATTCACGTTCAGGCACACGCCGGTGTGCTGCGCCTTGCAGGTCGGGCAGCGTCCGCAGGCCACGTTGAACGGCACCGACACGAGGTCGCCGATCTTGAGCGTTTCAACGTCACGGCCGATCTCGATCACCTCGCCGGTGATCTCGTGGCCGAGCACGAGGCCGACTTCGGCGGTCGTGCGGCCGCGCACCATATGCTGATCGGAACCGCAAATATTCGTGCTGACCACCTTCAGGATTACGCCGTGACCGATCGACCGGCCACGCGGATCGACCATCTTCGGATAGTCGATCGACTGCACTTCCACCTTGCCCTGCCCTAAATACACGACGCCGCGATTGCTGCTCATTTGTCTGTCTCCATGTCTCGTGAGCGGCGCATCTGGCTCTGCATGGTTGTTGCCCGATGCGCCGTTCAACCAGCGTAGCGCCCGTTGAAACAAAGGACATGTACCGAACACGACACGGGTTTGACTGGAACCGACACGCCAGGCGCAACTCTTGTCCGCGCCGATACAACCCGTTTTTTATTGATTGACCGTTCAATATAAAAAACCTAACATAGCCCATCGAATACTTGGGCGGCCTGCCTGCGCCTGCCGCCACTGGCACCATGCCCAAACTTGGAATGCGCGAAATCCGCCGCGCACAGTTGATCGACGCCACGCTGCTGACCATCGACCAGGCCGGTCTATCCGGTGCCACGCTCGCCACGGTGGCGCAGCGCGCGAGCATTTCCACCGGCATCGTCAGTCACTATTTCGGCGACAAGGACGGTTTGCTGGAAGCCACCATGCGCCACGTATTGCGCGATCTGTGGCAAGCCACGTCACGCAGGCGCCGGGCGGCGAAGGCGGACCCGCGCTCGAAACTCCGCGCAGTCGTCGCGGCGAATTTCGACGCCGAGCAGACCAGCGGCCCGGTGATGAAAACGTGGCTCGCGTTCTGGTCCGAAAGCATGCACAAGCCGCAATTCCGGCGGCTTCAGCACGTGAACACGCGCCGCCTGAACTCGAATCTGTGCGCGGATTTTTCGAAAGCGCTGCCGCGTCCGGCGGCGCGCCGAGCGGCTGGCGGTCTCGCGGCGCTGATCGACGGACTGTGGCTGCGCGGCGCCTTGTCCGGTGAGCCCTTCGATACCAAGGCCGCACTGCGCGTCGCGAACGAATACATCGATCTGGTGCTGGAAGCACGCACCTAGACCGGCGACATTTACAGAAAAGGAGCAAGTCATGGCGGTATTCGCAACGCAACGCCTTTATATAGGTGGCGCCTACGTCGACGCGACCAGTGGCGAGACCTTCGATACGCTCGACCCCGCCACCGGCGAAACCCTCGCAACGGTTCAGCAGGCTTCGGCGGCCGACGTCGATCGCGCGGTGCAATCCGCGCGTGACGGTCAACGCGAATGGGCCGCGCTCACCGCAATGCAACGCTCGCGCATTCTGCGCCGCGCGGTCGATATCTTGCGGGAACGCAACAACGAACTCGCCGCGCTCGAAACACGCGACACCGGCAAGGCGATTGCGGAGACCCGCGCTGTCGATATCGTCACTGGCGCGGACGTGATCGAGTACTACGCGGGGCTGGCCACCGCTATCGAGGGGCAGCAGATTCCGTTGCGGCCTTCGTCGTTTGTTTATACGCGGCGCGAACCGCTAGGCGTGTGCGCAGGTATCGGCGCGTGGAATTACCCGATCCAGATCGCGTGCTGGAAATCGGCACCCGCGTTGGCGGCCGGCAATGCGATGATCTTCAAGCCGAGCGAAATCACGCCACTGTCCGCGCTGAAACTCGCTGAGATTTATACCGAAGCCGGTGTACCGGCTGGCGTGTTCAACGTCGTACAAGGCGACGGACGCGTCGGAGCGATGCTTGCCGCCCATCCGGACATCGAGAAGATTTCGTTTACGGGCGGCGTGGAAACGGGCAAGAAAGTGATGTCGCTCGCAGGCGCCTCGTCACTGAAAGAAGTGACGATGGAACTGGGCGGCAAGTCCCCCCTGCTCGTCTTCGACGATGCCAACCTCGAACGCGCCGCCGACATCGCGATGAGCGCCAACTTCTTCAGCTCCGGTCAGGTCTGCACCAACGGCACCCGCGTATTCGTGCAGCGTAGCGTGCTGGAACGGTTCGAAGCGCTGGTGCTGGAACGTGTCAAGCGGATCCGCGTCGGTGCACCGACTGATGCCGACACCAACTTCGGTCCGCTGGTCAGCGCCGCGCAATTGCAGAAAGTGCTCGGCTACATCGAAAGCGGTGTGCAGGAAGGCGCGCGGCTCGTTGCCGGTGGCAAGCGGCTAACGGAAGGCCACTTCGGCAACGGCCAGTATGTCGAGCCAACGGTTTTCACCGCTTGCCATGACGATATGCGTATCGTGCGCGAAGAAATCTTCGGCCCCGTAATGAGCATCCTCGTGTTCGACGACGAAGACGAAGCGATCTCGCGTGCCAACCACACCGCCTACGGTCTCGCCGCGGGTGTCGTGACCGAGAACCTGGCGCGTGCGCATCGTGTGATTCATCGGCTCGAAGCGGGTATCTGCTGGATCAACACCTGGGGCGAGTCGCCCGCGGAAATGCCAGTGGGCGGCTACAAGCAATCGGGCGTCGGCCGGGAAAACGGCATCACCACGCTCGAACACTACACGCGCATCAAATCCGTGCAGGTCGAGCTCGGCCCGTATCAACCCGTGTTCTAAGGAGAAGCGGCGATGGCTTCGAACGAATACGACTACATCATCGTCGGCGCCGGTTCGGCGGGCAACGTGCTCGCCTCGCGTCTGACCGAAGACGCGGACGTGACCGTGCTGCTTCTCGAAGCAGGCGGCCCCGACTACCGTTTCGATTTCCGCACGCAGATGCCGGCGGCACTCGCCTATCCGTTGCAGGGGCGGCGATATAACTGGGCGTACGAAACCGATCCCGAGCCGCATATGAACAACCGCCGCATGGAATGCGGACGTGGCAAGGGGCTCGGCGGGTCGTCGCTGATCAACGGCATGTGCTACATCCGCGGCAATGCGCTCGATTACGACGGCTGGGCAACGCGTCAAGGGCTGGAAAACTGGACCTATCTGGATTGCCTGCCCTACTTCCGCAAAGCTGAAACGCGCGATGTGGGCGCCAACGCGTATCACGGCGGCGACGGCCCGGTGCATGTGACAACGAGCAAGCCCGGCAACAATCCCTTGTTCGCCGCGATGGTCGAGGCCGGCGTCCAGGCAGGCTTCCCGCGTACCGACGACCTGAACGGCTATCAGCAGGAAGGCTTCGGTCCGATGGATCGCACAGTCACGGCGAACGGCCGGCGCGCCAGCACCGCGCGCGGCTATCTGGATCGCGCGAAGAGCCGCCCGAATCTGACCATCGTCACGCATGCCGTGACCGATCGCGTGCTGTTCTCGGGCAAGCGCGCGATTGGCGTCGCGTATCTGCATCATGGCAACGCGGTGACTGTGCATGCACGCCGTGAAGTGCTGGTGTGCAGTGGCGCGATTGCTTCGCCGCAATTGCTGCAACGCTCAGGCGTCGGCCGCTCGACGTGGTTGCGTGAACTCGACGTGCCGCTCGTGCACGATCTGCCGGGTGTGGGCGAAAATCTGCAGGACCATCTGGAGATGTATATCCAGTACGAATGCAAGGAGCCGGTCTCGTTGTATCCGGCGTTGCAATGGTGGAATCAACCTGCCATCGGACTTGAATGGATGCTTAACGGCACGGGCATTGGTGCAAGCAACCAGTTCGAAGCGGGCGGTTTCATCCGCACCCGCGACGATGATCTGTGGCCCAACATCCAGTATCACTTCCTGCCCGTCGCGATTAACTACAACGGGTCTAACGCCATCAAAATGCACGGCTTTCAGGCGCATGTCGGTTCGATGCGTTCGCCGAGCCGTGGCCGTGTGAAGCTCACGTCGCGCGATCCGGGCGCGCATCCGAGCATCCTGTTCAACTACATGGCCGATCCGCTCGACTGGCGCGAATTCCGTGACGGCATCCGCATTACGCGCGAGATCATGCGCCAGCCGGCTTTGGATCGCTATCGCGGCCGAGAGCTGAATCCGGGCGCGGAGTTGACCACGGACGAGCAACTCGACTCTTTCGTGCGGATGCGTGCGGAAACCGCGTTTCATCCATCGTGCTCGTGCAAGATGGGCTATGACGATATGGCTGTGGTGGATAACGAAGGGCGCGTGCACGGCATGGAAGCACTGCGCGTGGTCGACGCATCGATCATGCCGCTGATCACAACAGGCAATCTGAACGCGCCGACGATCATGCTTGCGGAGAAGATCGCGGATCGGATTCGTGGGCGGGCAGCGCTGGCGCGGGTAGAGACGCCTTACTTTGTGGCGAATGGCGCGGCTTCGCGGAAGCGGGAAATCAAGGCCGACGTTTTCGGAGTGCGGACGGACAAAGAATCCGCTAGCCTCGAACGTCAGAAGGAATTGCGCTCGGAATGGTAAGCGTGCGCTCCGACAGATGAATTCATTCACTATCTGAGCGCAGCAAAAAAAACTGACACGCCGAGCATGCCGCTCGATCAGCCGATCCTCTAGCGTGGGTCTTTTCCGGCACAGCAGCAGTAGAAGGACGCTTAAGGCCGCGAACCAGTCGCGGCCTTTTTCTTCGTGCCCAGCAAGCACTCATTCACGCGCAGGACTCAACGCCCCATGCGCGTCCGATTCAACCGCCTCGGACACCAAAGTCTCCAGCGCCAGCCCACGCGTCTCGATCCCCATGATCCACACCGCCGCGGCCGCGATCACGAAACACATCGCGCCAAGCGAAAACACACCACCCTGGCCGAACACCGGCAGCACGACACCCACCACGTACGGGCCGATCAACGAACCCACGCGGCCAATCGCCGAGGCAAAGCCTGACCCTGTAGCCCGTGCTCCCGTGCCATAAAGTTCAGGGGTGTAGGTGTACAGCGCCGCCCACATCGCAAACATAAAGAACTGCATGGCGAGTCCGGCGCAGATCAACAGCGTCGGCGTTTGTGCGTGCAGCGCGGTTTGTCCGTAGACATAGGCCATCACCGCGCTGCCGGCCAGCGACGCGATACAGGTCGGCTTGCGTCCCCAACGTTCGATGAGCCACGCTGCGCAGACGAATCCCGGAATCCCGCCGAGCGAAATCAGCACGGTATACAGCACCGATTTCGTCACCGCAAAGCCCGCTTGCTGCATCAACGCGCCGAGCCACGACGTCAACCCATAAAATCCGAGCAATGCGAAAAACCACAGCGTCCACACCATGATCGTGCGGCGTCGATACGCGATGCTCCAGATCTCGCGGAACGCACCCGCGCCTTTCGCGGCCGGCGGTTCCTGCAGCATCACCGGCGCCGGCAACTGGCTCAGGCCGGCCGCCTTCATCACCTTCACTTCGACTTCGGCGAGAATCGTGTCCGCTTCGGCGAGGCGTCCGCGATGTTCCAGCCAGCGCGGCGATTCCGGCACGACGCGACGCACGATCAGCACGAACACGGAGGGAATCGCCAGCAACGCGAACTCCGTGCGCCACCCGAACGCGGGCAAGACGAAATACGACACCACGCCCGCCGTGATGAACCCGAGCGGCCAGAAGCCGTCCATCAGTGCGATCAAACGTCCGCGTGACGCTGCCGGCACGAATTCGGACAACAGCGCCTGCGCAATCGGAAATTCCATGCCCATACCGATGCCCAGCAGCACGCGATAGAAAATCAGCGCCTCGACACTCTGCGCGGTCGAACAGAGATACGATGCGAGCCCCCACAACACCATGCTCCACTGAAACACAGGGCGCCGTCCGAAGCGATCGGCCAGCAATCCGGCAACGGCCGCGCCGATCACCATGCCGAAGAAGCTCGCGCTCGCGACCAGTCCCGCCGTCGCGGTCGACAGATGAAATTCGCTCTTGATCGAGCCGAGCACGAAGGTCATCGTGCCGAGATCGATCGAGTCGAAAAAGAACGCGAGCGCGATGATGATGAAAATGGTCCGGTGATATCCGGAGAACGGCAGTCGCTCGAGTCTGGCGGCTGCGCTCGCGCGAGTCTGAAAAGCGGTAGACATGTCATTCCCTTGTTGATGTGGCGTGTGCGACGGGTGCCGCGTGGACGTTCCGGTCAGTGCAATTCAGTAGACGCCGACATAAATCCGCCACATAGAAGAAATACGTCATGGGGATGGAACGGAGTCGTCGTTCCGGCCGTTCGGGGGCCTTATTTCGGCGCCTTATTTCTAGTAACTTATGATCGCAACCGCGCACGCGCGGCGCCGGCAATACGCGCGAGCGCATCCGCACTCAAACGGGCGGCTATTTTTTCAACGTATTCGTGATGCCGCGGTTGAAGCGGCGCGCCGAGTTGCTGCGCGAGGAGATAGCGGATCAGCGCGATGCGCCGGTGCCGCAACACAATGCTCTGATCGAGCAGCGCTAGCGCGGCATGGGCATCGCCTTGATGGCACGCGCGTTCGGTGAGGCGCGCGGTGGCTAGACGGGTCGACGTCATGTCAGTCGGCGGCCGGGAAAGCCGCGAGCGGTGCCTCAGCAGGACACCGCTCGCCGCATGTCACGACATCAGCGGCTCGGCCGCGTCGAGCATCATCTTGACGAAGTAGTCCGCAAAACTGCGGCGCACGACGATATCGAAACTGTCCGCCCCCGTGGGCAACAACGTCATGGATGCCTTGAAGTAGTGGCTCTGTGCGCACTGCCCTTCGCCGAACAGCTTGGGGTGCAGATCGAGCGGGCAACCGCGCGCCAGCACTTCACGCGTACGCGTGCCGTCGATTTCGAGCACCGTATAGCCGCTGCCGATATCCACCGCCGACGCGAACACGCCCGCAAATGCCGCGCCGAGCTTCGCCTGCAACGGCGCGGTGCGGGTTGCGTCGTGCGCCGTAGCGGAGCGCACCAGCCATTCGTCCGGCCCGAGCCACAACATGTCGTAGCCATTACCTCGGGCGACGGTGTTCGCTTTCTCCGGCGGACGGCAGCCGATCACACTCTCCATGGCCTTCATGAACGCGGCATCGCGTGTATCGCCGCGCACGTTTACCAGCTCCAGAAACGGCCGCTCGCTCAAGCGGAACGCCGCCGAGGCCGTCGCCTGATGCTTCTTCAGCAATGCATCCGTCCCCACCAGCGGCGACTCCTGCCACACGCCCGTTTGCTTGCTGACAGCGCGATCCACCGCCGACACCGTACCTCTCGTTTCATTCCACATGTTGACGTGCTCCTTCGCTGTCGTAGAACACCGAACTGGTGACCTTGGCTGCAATCTGCTTGCCGCTCGCGAGCGGAATCGTGACCGTTTCGCCGATCTTGTCGAGACCGCCCTTCACCACCGCCATCGCAATCGAGCGCTTCAGAATCGGGCTGTAATAGCTCGACGTGACGTGGCCGAGCATCGGCGCGGTGTCGCCCTGGAACGGTCCGGCGACGATCTGCGAGCCTTCGGGAATCACGAACGACGGATCGTCCGCGAGCAGCCCGACCAGTTGCTTGCGCCCTGCTTTCGCGGTGTCCGTTCGCGTCAATGAACGCTTGCCGAGAAAGTCTTTCGACTTCGCGACCAGCCCGCCCATGCCGAGGTCGTACGGTGTCATCGAGCCGTCCGTATCCTGACCGACGATGATGTAGCCCTTCTCCGCACGCAGCACGTGCATGGTTTCCGTGCCATACGGCGTGATGTCGTATTCCGCGCCCGCGGCCATTAGCGCTTCCCACACCGCGCGCCCTACGTTCGCGGGCACGTTCACTTCATAGGCGAGCTCGCCCGAGAAGCTGATCCGCATGACGCGCGACGCCGCGCCTGCCACGGTGCCTTCGCGATAACTCATGAACGGGAACGCCGCATTCGCAAAGTCGATGTCGTGGCACACCTTCTGCAAGACCTTGCGGCTGTTCGGACCGACCACGGCGAACGTGGCCCAGTGATCCGTCACGGAAGCGAGCCGCACGCGCATGTCCGGCCACTCGGTTTGCAGCCAGCGTTCGAGCCACGTGAGCACGCGTGCCGCGCCGCCCGTGGTGGTCGTCATCATGTAGTGCTGGTCGGCGAGACGCACGGTCACGCCGTCGTCGAAAATCATGCCGTTTTCGTCGAGCATCAGGCCATAACGGCACTTGCCGACTTCCAGCTTGCTCCACGGATTCGTATAGACCCAGTTCAGCAGCTTCGCCGAATCAGGGCCTTGAATGTCGATCTTGCCGAGCGTCGAAGCATCGAGAATGCCGACGCGCGTGCGCACCGCCAGCGACTCACGCGCGACAGCGGCGTGCATATCCTCGCCCGGCTTCGCGAAATACCAGGGGCGCTTCCAGTTGCCGACGTCCTCGAATGCCGCGCCGTTTTCCACATGCCATTCGTGCACCGCCGTCTTGCGCACCGGATCGAGAAACTCACCCAGCTCACGGCCGGCAAACGTGCCGAACGTCACCGGCGTGTAGTTCGGACGGAACGTCGTCGTGCCTGTTTCGGGAATCGTCTTGCCGAGCGCCTGCGCGAGAATCGCCATGCCGTTGATGTTGCCGAGCTTGCCCTGATCGGTGCCGAAGCCCATCGCCGTATAACGCTTTACGTGTTCGACGGATTCGAAGCCTTCGCGCGCCGCGAGGAAAATATCGGCCGCTGAGACGTCGTTCTGGAAATCGACGAACTGCTTCGGCCCGCGCGTGGCGAGTTCGCGGCCACCGACGAGCCACAGCGGTTGCATCTTCGTTTCGGTAATCTCCGTCACCTGCACCGGAGTCGGCCGGGTAACGATGTAGCCGGCCGCACGCGCCGCCTCGACCCCGGCGTCGACCGCGAAACGGATGCCCTGTCCCAGCGTGAAGTCGCCGGCACACGCGCCGATGCTCGTCTCGGCCTGCATCGCCTTGCCCGGCACGAAGCAGGCCTTGTCGTCATGCCAGTGCGCCTTGCCGCCCGATTGCGCGAACAGGTGCAGCACGGGGCTCCAGCCGCCGGACATGGCGAGCAGATCGCAGGGCAACTCGCTCTGCTTCGCACCGACCTGTCCTTTCGAATACGACGCTACGTCGACCGACGACACGCGAAGTTTGCCGTGCGCGGCCGTAACGGCCACACCGTTCATCACCTTGACGCCGTAGCGCCGGGCGAGCGCGGGCAGCGTACCCTTCGATTCCCCCGCCCGCGGATCGACAACCGTCACCTGGGCGCCCGCGGCTTTCAGATCGAGCGCGCATTGATAACCGTCGTCGTTGTTCGTGAACACCACGGCATTGCGTCCGGGCAACACTGCATAGCGATGCAGGTACGTCGACACCGCCGAAGCCAGCATCACGCCCGGCAGATCGTTGTTGCCGAACACGATCGGCCGCTCATGCGCGCCGGTTGCGAGAATCACGCGTTTCGCGCGAATCTTCCACATCAGCTCGCGTGTGCCCTTTCTCTGCGACACCGGCAGATGCTCGGTGAGCCGCTGCGTGACGGTGACAAGGTTATGGTCCTGGTAACCGAAAGCCGTGCTGCGGCTCAAGATCTTCACGTCGGGCATCTGCCGCAGTTCGTCCTCGATCTTGTGGACCCATTGCAGCGCCGGTTTGCCGTCGATCTCTGCGCGGCACGACAACAGCGAGCCGCCGAGTTCCGGCTGATCGTCGATCAGCGTCACGCGCGCGCCCGACAATGCCGCCGCATGCGCCGCCGCCAGACCCGTCGGGCCACCGCCGACCACCAGCACGTCGCAATGCGCAAAACACTTGTCGTAGCGGTCCGCATCGGTTTGCTCGGGCGCCTTGCCGAGGCCGGCCGCGTCACGGATTACTTCTTCATACTTCGGCCAGAACTTGCGTGGCCACATGAAGGTCTTGTAGTAGAAGCCCGCCGGGATGAAGCGCGCAAACTTCTGGTTGACGGCCATGCGGTCTTTCTCGATGCTCGGCTTCGCGTTCACACTGGTCGCGACGAGCCCCTGGTACAACTCCACTTCGGTCGCACGCGCGTTCGGCACCGTGTACGCGCCGGTTTCGAGTTGCACGACTGCATTCGGCTCTTCCACACCCGCCGTCACGATGCCGCGCGGCCGGTGGTACTTCCAGCTGCGCGCCACGAAGTGCTCACCGTTCGCGAGCAGCGCTGACGCGAGCGTGTCGCCCTGATAGCCCTGAAACTTGCGGCCGTTGAACGTGAAATTCAGTACGATTGCGCGGTTGATGCGCCCGCCGCTGGGGAGTCGGTCTTTCTGGCTCATGGTGCCTTACCCTCGTGTGCCTTGTCTTGTGCGTTAGCTTCGTTGCTATCCAGTGCGAGCAACGGACGTTCGAACGTCTCGTAGCCCTGGATCTCGTAGCTCACCGTGTCGCGCTGCGCCTTGAACCAGCGGCGGCATCCTTGCGTGTGCAGCCATTGCTCACGGTGCACGCCGCGCGGATTCTTGCGCATGAACAGGTAGTCGCCCCATTCCTTGTCGGTGAGCTTGTCGGTGTCGAGCGGACGTGCAATATCCGCTTCGCCGCCACAAGAAAATTCGGTTTCGGCGCGTGGCCCGCACCATGGGCATTCGATCAGCAGCATCTGGTTTTTCCGTGGAAAGCGTTAGTGGGCAACAGCGGCAGCGCCGTGCTCGTCGATCAAATGGCCGGTGTAAAAACGGTCCAACGAGAACGGCGCGTTCAGCGGATGCGGCTCGTCCTTCGCGATCGTGTGCGCATACGCCCAGCCCGAACCCGGCGTCGCCTTGAAGCCACCCGTGCCCCAACCGCAGTTGAAATAAAGCCCTTTCACATCGGTCTTGCTGATGATCGGGCACGCATCCGGCGACACGTCGACGATGCCGCCCCACTGGCGATTCATCCGCACCCGCGAGAACACCGGGAACATTTCGACAATCGCTTCGAGCGTGCCTTCGATAATCTGGAAACTGCCGCGTTGGCCGAAGCCCGTGTATTGATCGACACCCGCGCCGATCACCAGATCGCCCTTGTCGGACTGGCTGATGTACGCGTGCACCGCGTTCGACATCACCACCGTATTGACGACCGGTTTGATCGGCTCGGAGACCAATGCCTGCAACGGATGGCTCTCCAAAGGCAAACGGATGCCGGCCATGTCCGCGAGCGTGGACGTATTGCCCGCCGCGACCACCGCGACCTTCTTCGCCTTGATGAAACCCTTGGTGGTATCCACGCCGATCACCTGGCTGCCGTCGCGGCGAATCCCCGTGACCTGGCAGTTCTGCACGATGTCGACGCCATGCTGATCCGCTCCGCGCGCGAAACCCCACGCCACTGCATCGTGTCGTGCCACACCGCCACGGCGTTGAATCGAAGCGCCGAGCACCGGATAGCGGCTGTTCAGATTGATGGTCGGCTCGATTTCCTTGATCTGCTCCGGCGTGAGAAATTCCGCATCCACACCGTTCAGGCGATTTGCATTCACACGACGCTCGGTATCGCGCACATCCTGCAACGTATGCGCGAGGTTCATCACGCCGCGCTGACTGAACATCACGTTGTAGTTGAGGTCCTGCGACAGACCTTCCCACAGCTTCATTGCTTTCTCATAGAGCGCGGCCGATTCGTCCCACAGATAATTCGAGCGCACGATGGTCGTATTGCGCGCGGTATTGCCGCCGCCGATCCAGCCCTTCTCCAGCACGGCGATATTGCGCACGCCATGCTCTTTCGCGAGGTAATAGGCAGTGGCGAGACCATGCCCGCCGCCGCCGACGATCACGACGTCGTACTCACGCTTGGGCTCCGGGCTCTTCCACTGACGCTCCCAGTTCTCGTGATACGACATCCCGTTGCGCAACAGGCTGAATATCGAATAGCGGCTCATTGTTGGTCCTTTGGATCCTGTTGTTACTCTTTGATTCTTAACTTGTTCAACACTCGATGACGTTCACGGCGAGGCCGCCGCGCGACGTCTCCTTGTATTTGGTCTTCATGTCCGCGCCGGTTTCGCGCATCGTCTTGATCACGTTGTCGAGCGACACGTAGTGCTGGCCGTCGCCCTTCATCGCCATGCGTGCGGCGTTCAGCGCCTTGATCGCGCCCATCGCATTGCGTTCGATGCAGGGAATCTGCACGAGACCGCCGACCGGATCGCAGGTCATGCCGAGGTTGTGTTCCATGCCGATTTCGGCGGCGTTTTCCACTTGCGTCGGCGTGCCGCCCATCACGGCGGCGAGCGCCGCGGCGGCCATCGAGCACGCAACCCCCACCTCGCCCTGGCAGCCCACTTCGGCGCCCGAGATCGAGGCGGTTTCCTTGTAGATGATGCCGATCGCCGCGGCCGTCAGCAGGAAGGTGACGATGCCCTCGTCGTTCGACGCATGCATGAACTTCACGTAGTAATGCAGCACCGCCGGAATCACGCCGGCCGCGCCGTTGGTCGGCGCCGTGACGACGCGCCCGCCCGCGGCGTTTTCTTCGTTCACGGCCATGGCGTAGAGATTGACCCAGTCGAGCATCGACAGCGGATCGCGCAGCGACTCTTCCGAACGCGAACGCAATTGCGCGCTCAGATCGGCAGCGCGCCGCTTTACGTGCATCGGACCAGGCAACTCGCCGCGTACCTTGCAGCCACGTTCGACGCAGGCGGACATGACGCGCCAGATCGTCAGCAAGCCCTCGCGCACGTCCTGTTCGGAGCGCGACGCGCATTCGTTGCGCAGCGTGACCTCTGCGATCGACAAACCCGTTTCGCGGCAGACGCGCATCAGATCGTCGCCGGTGCGAAACGGAAACGGCACGTCCGCGCCGGCGCGCAAACCATTGACGCGGTCGCCTTCGCGATTGATCACGAAGCCGCCGCCGATCGAGTAATACTCTTTCTCCACCAGCAGTTGGCCGTTCTCGTCGAAGGCCTGAAAACGCATGCCGTTCGGATGCACAACGCTGGAACCCGGTGCGCCCGGCATCAGCTTGCGAAAAAAGCCGAGGTGTTCGCGCTCGTCGAATTTGACCGGATGCTTGCCGAGCAGCACCAGTTGCTTCGTTTCGCGGATCGATTGCAGACGCGGTTCGATCACGTCCGGATCGATCAGATCCGGCAGATTGCCTTCGAGACCGAGCAGCACCGCCTTGTCCGTGCCGTGCCCCTTGCCGGTCGCGCCGAGCGAACCGAACAGTTCGACCTTGACGCGGCGCACGAAGCCCAGCAGATTGGCGTCTTCGATATGCGAGGCGAAGCGGCACGCAGCGATCATCGGCCCGACGGTGTGCGAGCTGGAAGGACCGATGCCGATCTTGAACAGATCGAAGACGCTGACGTTCATGACGTGCCTTATACGTTGCGATGCATGGTGCCGGGTTTGGCTTGAACTAGCCCCTATTGCACCGCACGTCAAATTGAACCGATAGAATAAAAACGGCATGACAGTGGGATAGTGGCGTCAAGCGGGGCCGCCGGCCAAGCGTGGCGGCGGATTTGCGATGAGTTCTGACGCATTTGCGACAGGCGCGGGGGTTGCGGCTGGCGATGCTGATGCCACGGCTGAACGGCCCCCAATGAATGGCCCGCTCATTGATCATTGGCCTGATGAAGCGGCCGCCATCCCCGGTGCTATGCTTGAATCAACCTTTTCCCTTGCTGGCTGCATGCATGAATTCCGCTGAACCGCTTTCCCTTCAATCGATCGACGGCCCCTCGAAGCAGCGCATCCGCTTCGGCATCATCCTGCTGCCGAATTTCACGCTGACGGCGTTCTCGGGTTTCGTCGACCTGCTGCGCCTGTCCGCGGATGAAGGCGACTTCAGCAAACCCGTGCGCTGTTCGTGGAGCGTGATAGGGGAAACCCTCGCTCCGGTGCGCGCGAGTTGCGGCATCCAGATCACGCCGTGGGAAACGTTCGACAACGCCGAGCCGTTCGATTACGTCGTCGTGGTAGGCGGCCTGCTGCATTCCGGCCCCGCCGCGAACGAAGCGACGCTGGCGTTCATCCGCCGCGCGGCTGCCACCGATGCAACGCTCGTCGGCATGTGCACCGGCGTGTTTTCGCTGATGCGCGCAGGCGTGCTGGACGGCCACCGCATCTGCGTGAGCTGGTTTCACTACTGGGATTTCATCGAGCGCTTTCCGGCGGTCAATGAGGAAGCGCTGGTGGCGGACCGCCTGTTTGTGATCGACCGTCGCCGCATTACGTGCTCGGGTGGACGAGCGTCGATCGACGTGGCGGCCGCGATTCTGCTGCGCCACTTTGAAACGGCCACGGTGCAGAAGGCGCTGCGGATTCTGCTGGTGGACGATATGCAGAAGGGTAATGCGCCGCAGCCGCATCCACCGGGACTGGCGCCCGCTGCGCATCCGAAGGTGAAGCGCGCAATCTTGCTGATGGAGCAGCATGTGGGGCGATCGTTATCGCTCGATGAACTGGCGCGCAAACTCGATTTGTCGCCACGTCAGCTCGAGCGGCTCTTCAAGGCGCAAACCGGTAAGGCACCGCAGGCATACGCGAAGCAGGTGCGTTTGCGCACCGCCGCCTGGCTGCTGACGAGTTCGGATAAGACAGTGGCGGATATCGCGTCGAGCTGCGGCTTTTCCGATGCCTCGCATCTGGGACGCGAATTCCGCAAGCAGTTCGGCCTGCCGCCGATGATGTACCGCGAGCAACGCGGTACGGCAGCCGAAGCGGAAGATAGCGGTGGATATGACGAGACTTTTCCGGGGCGGGCTCAGGCGATCTGAGCGCGGCGTTTGCCGTCCGGATTTTGCAGCGCTGAATTGATAGGTCAGGTCTTGCAGCCCCGCTTTCGCGCCGCCACAGCGGCGCGAAAGCCCGAACTCTCAAGCGTCACTTACCCGCTACATAAGCCTTCACAGCCGGCAACCCATCCTTGCCGTCAAACGTCTTCACGCCCGCCAGCCACTTGTCGAGCACACCAGGATTCGCCTTCAGCCAATCCTTCGCGGCCTTGTTCGGATCCGTCTTGTTCATGATCGGCAGCATCACGTGATTCTCGATATCCGTCGTGAATTGCAGGTTCGACACCAGCTTCGCGACATTCGGGCAACGCGTCGAGTAATCGCTCGGAACAACGGTCAGCACTTTCGCCTCACCGTAGTTCGGGCCGAACACGTCGTCGCCACCGGACAGATAATCGATCTTCATCTGCACGTTCATCGGATGCGGTTCCCAGCCGAGAAACACGATCGGTTTCTTGTCGCGAACCGCGCGATTTACTTCGACCAGCATGCCCGCCTCGCTCGACTCCACCAGCTTGAACTTGCCAAGGCCGTACTGGTTGCTGTCGATCATTTTCTTGATCAACGCATTGCCGTCGTTACCCGGTTCGATGCCATAGATCTTGCCGTCGAGCTTGTCGTAGTTCTTCGCAATGTCGGTGAAGGTTTTGATACCCGCCTGATACGCGTAGTCCGGCACGGCCAGCGTGTATTTCGCGCCGGTCAGATTCGGCGTGGGCAGCACGGTAAGCTGGCCGGCCTTTTTGAACGGATCGATCATCGGATCCATGGTCGGCGACCAGTAGCCGAGGAATACGTCGATCTGCTTGCTCTTCACACCCGCGAAGGTGATCGGCACCGAGGCGATGGTCTTGGTCGGCTTGTAGCCGAGCCCTTCGAGCACCGTCGAGGCAAGACCGGTAGTCGCCGCGATATCGGTCCAGCCGACATCGGCAAACCGGACGTCCCGGCAAGTGGCCGGTTCCGCAGCAAGGACAGACGACACCGACAGCGCGCACAACGACGCAGCCAACAGAAGTTTCATGGCGTTCCCTTAGGGTGATTGATGCTTGACTGGTTTTATTAAAAGGATTTTCAGGTGCGGTTTTTTACGCGGACTTCATTAACATCAACTCTTTAACGCCGACTCGTCTGCGCCGATTCTTCTACGCCGAAAGCCGCCGCTCGACGCTCGGCGCATGACCGAACTGCGCGCGGTAAGCCTTGCTGAAATGACACGGCGAATGAAAGCCGCACACAGCCGTTACCCGCGCGATCGACGCATCCGTATTGCGCAGCAGTTCACGCGCCCGGCGCAAACGCAGCGTCAGGTAATAGTGCGTTGGCGACACGCTCAGAAACATCTTGAACATGCGCTGCAAATGACGCTGCGACAGATGCACGAGCCGCGCGAGTTCATCGAGCGACAACGGTTCTTCGATATTCGCTTCCATCAGGCGCACCACTTCGATCAGTTCCGCTCGCGAGAAACCGACCCGCGCGTCGACGGGAATATGCTGGTAATCGGTCGAGCCGCGAATCCGTTCGACGATGAACTGCTCGGACACTTGCGCCGCGACCGCGTGCCCCAGGCGCATGCCGACCAGGTTCAGCATCAGATCGAGCGGCGCGGTGCCGCCGGTGCAAGTCATCCGGTCACGGTCGATCACGAACAGTTCATCGGCAAAACGCACGTGCGGATAACTCTTGTGCAACGGCGACATGTCTTCCCAATGCACGGTACAGCGATACCCGTCGAGCAGATTTGCCGCCAGCAACGCATACGGTCCCGTGCAAATGCCGCCAAGCGGAATACCTTTCAACGCGACCTCCCGCAGCAAGGCAATGATCGTATCGTCCACGTAGTCGCGCACGTGCCAGCCGGCGCAGACGATCAGCACATCCGGCATGCCCGCTTCGGCCAACGTCGTGGTCGGCTTCACGGTGATGCCGTTGCTCGCTCGCGCCGGCTCGCCGTCCGGCGTAATCACCGACCACGTGTAGTGCTGCGCGCGGCCCACGTAATTTGCCATGCGCAGCACTTCGACCGCGCTCGTGAAGGCGATCATCGAAAAATTCGGCAGCGTCAGAAAGCCGAAGTGTGCGAGTCTGGACAGCGGCGAATCGGATTGAACCTCGACAGGAGAGATCGCGTCGCGCTTCATAGGCGGCTCAGCCGTGCTGCGCCGCCGGCGCCCTGCGCACCTTCATGACACTGCGCAGACCCGACAGCAAGGGTGCCCGCGCCGTGCCCGGCGTGCGGCCAAAGCTTTCCGTGATGCGGTCGAGAATGATCGCGAGCATCACCACTGAAAGTCCACTTTCGAAACCGAGCCCGATATCGAGCCGCTGAATACTTGCGAGCACGTCGTTGCCGAGACCGCCCGCGCCTACCATCGAGGCGATGATCACCATCGAAAGCGCCATCATGATGGTCTGGTTCACGCCGGTCATGATCGACGGCAGCGCGTTCGGAAACTGCACCTTGTAGAGCAACTGCAGGGGCGTGCAACCGAACGCCTGCCCTGCTTCGACGATTTCGCGATTCACGTGCTTGATGCCGAGCGACGTGAGGCGCACAGCAGGCGGCATGGCGAAGATCACCGTGGAGAGGATCCCCGGCACGCGGCCGAGACCGAACAGCATCGCCGCCGGAATCAGGTAGACGAACGCCGGCATGGTCTGCATCAGATCGAGCACGGGGCGCACGATCGTTTCGACGGTGCGGCTCTTTGCGGTCCAGATGCCGAGCGGCACGCCGAGCAGCAGGCTGATCAAGGTCGACGAGAGCGTGAGGCCGAGCGTGATCACCATCTGATCCCAGAAGCCGGTGCCGTAGATCAGCAGCATCGCCAGCAAGGTGAACAGTGCGAAACGCCAGCCCACCCGCCACAAACCGACACCCACGAAGAATGCCATCAGCGCCCACATCGGCACCGCTTGCAGGCCATGTTCGATCAGCGCGGCAAAACTCTCGATGACCTTGCCGATGGAATCGAAGGTTTTTGCGTCGTGGTCGAGCAGGTAGTGAACGCCGTGATCGACCCAGGCGCCAAGTGGAATGACTTCAGACATGGGAACCTCGATGGCGCGTGAGAACGTTCAGCACGTTCGTCTTGTTGACCGAACCGCAATAGGAGCCGTCCGCTTCGACGACCGGCAGCGGCGCGCGGCTCGCCACCACGCGTTCGACGACGTCGTCCAGAGGCGTGGTGCGGCGGATGCATTCGATATGATTGAGCTGCGGCGATGCGCTGCCCATCGCGTCGCGGCACACGAAGCCGCGGATCTTGCGCTCGCCGTCGAGCACGAACGCGTATTCGGCGCTGCCGTTGAGCGTCGCGGCCACGCTCGAGGCATCGATCTGCGGCGAGTGCTGCATGAGCGGCACGGCGTCCGTCTGCATCAGGTCGCCGGCCGTCAGATAGCGGCTGGTGTCGATGCCTTCGAAGAACGCGCGCACGTAGTCGTCGGCGGGATTGGTGATGATCTGCTGCGGCGTGCCGACCTGGACGACCTTGCCGCCTTCCATGATCGCGATCCGGGTGCCGATGCGCATCGCTTCTTCCAGATCGTGCGAGACGAACAGGATGGTGCGCTGCTGCTCGCGTTGCAGATCGAGCAGCACGTTCTGCATTTCCTTGCGTTTGAGCGGATCGAGCGCGGAGAACGCTTCGTCCATGATCATCAGCGACGGGTTGACCGCCAGCGCCCGCGCCAGCCCCACGCGTTGCTGCATGCCGCCGGACAGTTGGGCCGGCAGCTTTTCCGCAAACGGCGCGAGACCGACCTGTTCGAGCACGGTCATGGCGCGCTTCTCGCGCTCCTTCTTGCCGACGCCCGCCACTTCCAGCCCGAACGCCGCGTTGGACAGCACCGTGCGCTGCGGCATCAGCGCGAAGGACTGGAACACCATGCTCATGTCCTTGCGGCGCAGCGCCGTCAATTCCGCGCGCGGCACGCTGGCCACGTCGCGGCCGTCGATCAGCACTTTGCCGGCCGTCGGCTCGACGAGACGATTGATCAGGCGAATCAGCGTCGACTTGCCGGAGCCCGAGAGGCCCATCAGCACGAAGATCTCGCCTTCCTTGACTTCGAACGATACGTTATGGACGCCGACTATCTGACCGGTGCGCGCGAACACTTCCTCTTTCGTGGCGCCGCCTGCCAGCATGCCGATCGCCTGTTTCGGGTTGGTGCCGAACACTTTGCACAGCCCTTCAACCACGACCTTGGGGGAATTCATTGAATGCTCTCCTTTGTCGACTGCAGTTAGCGCTTTAGCGCTTACTGCAGTCCCATGCAAAGCTGTCGACCGGAGTTAGCGCTTCAGCACTTACTCCGGTCCCATGCAAAGCTGTCGACTGCAGTTAGCGCTTTAGCTGTCGGCCGGAGTTGGCGCTTTAGCGCTTACTCCGGGCCCATGCAAAGCTCCTACTGCGGTCCCATGCAAGACAGTTGCTGCGGTGGCGGACGTCCGTCCGCGCTGTGCATACATAGTTGCCAGAAAAAAGTACGCCTAGCCGACTATTTGCGACAACCACATGTGGAAATGCGACACCGTTGTCGCGCGGACGCCGCCAGACGGTCGGCAAACCCTTGCTGGATAAGGCTTTTCGGGGCGATGTGGGGGGCAACCGGGCGTGTCGCGCCAGAGCAAGTGAATGCGGTTTGGCGGAGAAAACAGCTATGTCAGGGCAGTGAAAGCCGCACTTGCCGCAGCGCAGCAAGCGCGCAGTTGCGCTCAACGGGCGCCGTTGCGCACCCGTCGGAGCACCCGACGATCAATGAGTCGATGCTCAATTTCGTGCGCGAACAGCCTGCAGCAGACGGTCCGCCCGCGAAAAATACCAGATCGCAATGCCGCCCAGCACCGGGTACATGCACCACAGGCGCGCGAGCGCCCAAGCTTCAGCAGAAAAACCCATTGCATTCCCCGATCAAACGTGGATATCAGCCGGCAAGATTTGACATGGCACGACCGGGCTATTGATTGCCGGTTCGTGACGAAAACAGCATCGCTGGTTTGGATGCAGCGGGGAGAAACCGGAGGTCTAGCCGGTTTATGGTGCACGTGAATCATTATGGCAACCTTAAGGCTGCGCAGCGTTACTCCGTGTTACCAATCTAGCATCCCTCTTGCACCTGCGAACCGCGGCTCTGCCTACACTGCGCACCATCTTCACTATCATCGCCTGCAACCGCCAGGCGACACGAAAAAATGCGCAAGAACCTATTATCAGCGATTCTCGGCGGCGCGATATTGATGGTTTCCACAATCGCTTCCGCCCACGTCGACGTAGGCATCGGCATTGGCATTCCCGGGCCGGTTTTCGTGCCCGCGCAACCGGCCTATATCGCGCCTCCGCCGGTCGTCTACGCGCCCGCGCCCGTCGTGGAATATGGCTACGGCGACGATTGGCGTGCCCGTGAGTGGCACGAGCGGCAGGAATGGCGCGAACGGCAGTGGCGCCACCATGAGCATGAAGAGCACGAGCGCGAATGGCACGAGCGTCACGGCTGGGATGAGGATTGAGACATGAGGCGGCGGTAAGGGCCTACCGGCAACGGACCCGTTGTGCCGCCGGCCGCCTCAGAAAACTCACTGAACTCACTGAGGCGAGCCTTGCGGGCTACCTTACTGAGCGACGAAGAGCATACCGTGCGGATCCTGCAGCGCGGAGGCACTGCCGATACCCGCCACGACGGGCGTGAGGTGGCCCGACTTCACGTCCAGTTGCATCACCTGCCCCTGGCCCGCGCTGTACGCGTCGCCCTGCCTGAACGGCGCATCGACGCGATACGTCGTGTTGTAAGCATCGGTAAACAGCATGAATGTCTTTCCCGTCGAGCCTGGCGCCGGGACAAAACGCGTATCGTCCACTGGGTAGACCGGACCATCCTTATCGCTGTACAGCGTGAGCGTCAGGACACTGACGCTCTGGGCGGGTCCAGGATTGCTGATGAACACGAGTTTGCCGTCCGCCTGGCTATCCAGCACAAGCTTCCCCGACGGGTCGATGGCCAGGGAATCCGGATCGGTCAGGGTCAACGTCACCGGCTGATTGAACGTCGGGTTCGCTGCGCCGCCTATGGATGGCGTCACGTCGATCGCCTGGGCGTTGCCGGCCAGCACCGGCGTCACGTCGAAGGTGGAACCGTTGGCATTCAGCGTGAGCGCAACGACGGTCGGGCCCACGCCCGGAGTCGTGGGCGCCGAAGCACTCACGTACACGACACCGTTGATGAGTTGCATGTCGTCGTAGCCGCCGCCGTGCAAGGTGGGATTGACCGTAGCCTGATAGGTCTTCTGAGCGCCCGTGGCCAGGTCGATGATAGTCAACTCGGGATTGCCGTCTTCATTCGCCATTGCCCATAGCGTGTTCGTGTCGCTGCGCGCCATCAGGCCGTCCACGTGGCCCGGTACCGTAAAGGTTTTCTGAGCGTTTCCGTTCAGATCGTACTGCACGACCTGGTTGGTGATGCCGGGCACCGAGCCGTCCTTCACTTCCCCGGCGTTCTGATACCCGATGAATATGCTGGAACCCATCTGCACGATCGAATCCGGCCTTTGCGTGGTTGAAGGTGCTTTTGCGAATACAGCCAGCGAATAACCGGTGGCGGTTGCCGTGTTGGGAACCGGCGTTGCCGCTGCCACTGCCGCCGCCGCGTTCGGATTACTCACGCCTCCGCCACACGCTGAAAGCACCAATACAGCCGAAATCATCAAAGCAATGGAAGTCTTTTTCATTTTAAAGGTGTCCTGATTAAATATATCTTTTCTTCGTCAAGGAAACGACATCCCTCTATCACACCTGTACAGTAAAAACCAAAACCGTATAAACCGGCGGTTTCACTTTAACGGCTGGAAATGTCAATCGAATGACGTTGCGAAGTGCAGGCACACCTTGAAAGAATTTATTTTGTTGAACGAATCGCTGGACTTCTCCTTCTCGCCCACTCGATGGAAACTACTTGTTCACCACTTAAGGGACGCTTAAGTGGGTAAGTTTTCGAGGCAAAAAAAAAGCCGCTTTTGCAAGCGGCCGTACTCATGGAACTTCTTGATCTCTTAAGACATGCTTATGCATGACCTCCTCAGCGCACAAATGATTCGTATTCTTCGCGCTTCGAAATACAGAATAAAATTGTTTGTGATCAGCTAAGGAGAAGCTAAGCAAAGCTGCTTACTCTGTGGACACGCATCGGCCGAAATGACCGGCGCGGCACCATCACTCTTTTGGAGAACCACAGTGAAAGCACTCAAACACATCATGCTCGTTGCTTCGATCCTCGCCATCCCGGCCTTGTCGTTTGCCCAGCAGATGAACCCGCCGATGAACGACACAACATCTGCACCCGCCGTCTCGATGCACGACACGCAGAACAATCAGCCGGGTACGCAGTATCGGCAGCCTTCACGCACAACATCCGGCGACAGCTCGGGTTACGGCGCGCCTGCCACAAGCTTTTCGCAATCCTCGTCGATGCATTTCACGGGCAAGAACTCGCGAACGTACAACCATTGAATACGCGCGACGATGCCCCGCACGTTCGCGCCGTCCCCTTGCTGTCCATCACTCGCAGCAGGTCAGTGGATAAGAAGCGGCACGGGAGCGGGGCACGTCGTCAATCAGACAACCGACCGGGAAACCGGCGAGATCATTGCGGCGCCGGCGCCGCCCGATATCCTCGCCGGCCGACAGCCAACGCGAGCATGGCCGATACCGCGAGACTCGCCGCCACCACATAAAGCCCGGCAGCATAGCCACCCGTCACGCTCTTCAGCCAGCCAATCGCAAACGGGCCGACAAAGCCGCCAAGGTTGCCGATCGAGTTGATCATCGCAATACCGGCCGCCGCGCCGGCGCCCGAGAGAAAAGTACTCGGCATGGCCCACAACGGCGCCTTGGCCGCGCTAATGCCCACGTTCACGAGAATCAAGGCCAGCACCACCGCAACGATCGTGTCCGCAGAACCCGCCCATGCGAGTCCGATACCCGCCGCAACGCACGGAATCACCACGTGCCACGTGCGTTCGCCAGTGCGGTCCGAATGGCGAGCCCACATCACCATGCCGATCACAGCCAGCACGCTGGGAATCGCATTCAACGCACCGGTGCCAAGCGCGCTAAAACCGAATTGACGAATGATCAGCGGCGCCCACAACCCGAGCGTATAAAGACCCGCCGACGTGCCGAAGTAAATCATCGACATGATCCATACGCGCGGGTCGCGCAGTGCCGCGAGCGCACCGGCCGCATGCCCTGCCTGCGATTCGCGTCCCGCGCGTTCTTCGCGCAAGGTCGCGATGAGCCACGCTTTTTCATCCGCGGCGAGCCATGTCGCTTTTTCTGGCGAATCGGTGAGCGCTTTCAACACCACGAACCCGAGCACGACGGCAGGAATCGCTTCGATGATGAAGAGCCATTGCCAGTCTTTCAATCCGAACAGCGCCGGCATCTGCATGATGGCACCTGAAATGGGCGAGCCGATTGCCGTCGACAACGGTGCGGCCGCCATGAATGCAGCCGCCGCAACCGCGCGCTGCCGTGCGGGAAACCACTGGCTGAGATAAAGAATGATGCCGGGAAAGAAACCGGCTTCGGCCACACCGAGCAGAAAACGCAGCGTATAGAACGAGTTCGGTCCGACGACAAACGCGGAAGCCGCCGACACCAGTCCCCACGTCACCATCACGCGTGCGATCCAGATGCGCGCCCCGACCTTGTTCAGAATCAGGTTCGAAGGCACTTCGAATAGAAAGTACCCGAGAAAGAAAATGCCGCCGCCCAGCCCGAACATGGTCGGCGAGAGTCCGAGGTCCTTGTTCATCGTCAGCGCGGCGAAGCCGACGTTCACTCGATCGAGAAAGCTGACAAAGTAAAGCAGCATGACGAAGGGCAAAATGCGCCACGTCAGCTTGCGAACCACCCGGGCTTGCAATTCATTGGCCATGCCAGTCTCCATTCTTCAAATCGCCCGTGACGTGTTCGTCCGGGCGTTATGTTTTTGTGTGACGTACACGGTTGCGGCGTTTGTGTCGTTTGCGGCGCTTGTGTCGCTTGTGTCGCTTGTGTCGCCTGGGTATTACGCGCGGTATATCGCCCGCGGCGTATTACGCGTCAAGCCGCTTTGAACTCCGCCACCGGTTCCGCTGCGAGGATCGCGCAAACGGCATCGGTCACCTGGACGGTCGTGGCTGTGCCGCCGAGGTCGCCCGTGTGCAACGCCGGGTCAACCGTAATGCGCTCGATCGCATTCATCAATTGGCGCGCGGCGGCTTTCTCGCCGAGATGCTCGAGCATCATCACAACGGACCAGAACGTGCCGACCGGATTGGCGAGACCCTTGCCCATGATGTCGAACGCCGAGCCGTGAATCGGCTCGAACATCGAGGGATAGCGGCGCTCGGGATCGAGATTCGCAGTCGGCGCAATGCCGAGGCTGCCGGCCAGTGCCGCGGCCAGATCGCTGAGAATGTCCGCATGAAGGTTGGTGGCGACGATCGTATCGAGCGTTGCGGGACGATTGACCATGCGGGCGGTTGCAGCGTCGACAAGCTCCTTGTCCCATGCGACGTCGGGAAACTCTTTCGAGACTTCAAGCGCAATCTCGTCCCACATGACCATGGCATGGCGTTGCGCATTGCTCTTGGTGATCACCGTCAGCAACTTGCGCGGCCGCGACTGTGCGAGCCGGAACGCGAAACGGAGAATGCGCTCGACGCCCGCGCGGGTCATCATCGAAACGTCCGTGGCCACCTCGATCGGATGACCCTGATGCGCGCGCCCGCCAACGCCGGAGTACTCACCCTCGGAGTTCTCGCGAACGATCACCCAGTCAAGGTCCTTCGGCCCGCAGCGCTTTAACGGTGCGTCGATGCCGGGAAGGATGCGGGTGGGACGCACGTTCGCGTACTGATCGAAGCCCTGACAGATCTTCAGGCGCAAACCCCAGAGCGTCACGTGATCGGGAATGTGCGGATCGCCCGCGGAGCCGAACAGAATCGCATCCTTGTGACGGATGGCATCCAGGCCGTCGGCCGGCATCATCACACCGTGCTGACGGTAAAAATCGCCGCCCCAATCGAAATTCTCGAACTCGAATCTGAAGGCGTCGCTTCGCGCGGCGATGGCTTCGAGAACCCGTTGGCCGGCAGGCACGACTTCCTTGCCGATGCCGTCGCCGGGAATGGTTGCGATCTGATAGGTCTTCACTGGCGTCTCCATGAGTTTGAACGTATGGCTGCATCCTAGAACGAGGACCGTTCGTGAAAACGCTGCTAGACTCAAAGCATCTTTAACCTACAGTTAATAATGAGCGACTTGCCGGGTTGCTCCGGGTTGCTTATTGGCTCACTCAACCCCACTCAACATGACCTCGTCGATACAACCGGACGACCTCGCCTTCTTCTCCACACTCGCCGCCAGTGGCAGCCTGACGGCGGCCGCGCGCGAACTCGGTTTGAGCACCGCGGCCGTGAGCAAGCATCTGTCGCAGATGGAATCGCGCGCGGGCGTGTCGCTCGTCAACCGCACGACGCGGCGCATGAGCCTCACGCCGGAGGGCGAGCTTTATCTGACACGCGCACGGCGCATCCTGAGCGAAATGGACGACCTGGCGCAGTTGCTCGGCGGCTCGCAAGCGGTGCCGAAAGGGCTGCTGCGCGTGAACGCGACGCTGGGTTTCGGCCGCAGTCACGTGGCGCCGCTGATTTCCCGGTTTGTGCGGCGCTTTCCCGAGGTGGACGTGCAGTTGCAACTCTCCGTCGACCCGCCGCCCATCAGCGACGACGCCTTCGACGTCTGCGTGCGCTTCGGCGAACCGCCGGATGCGCGTGTGATCGCGCGGCGAGTCGCGTCCAATCGGCGGCTGCTTTGCGCCTCGCCTGCATACTTCGCCAAACGGCGCGCACCGCGCAGTCCGGCAGAACTATCGCAACACAATTGCATCGGCATTCGTCAGGGTGGCGATGGCTACGGACTATGGCGTCTGACCAGCGGACGCGGCGCAACCGAAAAGACCGAAACGGTACGCGTGCGCGGCAACCTCACGACTAACGACGGCGAGATCGCAGTGAAGTGGGCACTCGACGGCCACGGCATTCTGATGCGGGCGGAATGGGATATCGCGGAGTACCTCGCCGACGGCCGCCTGATTCACGTACTGCCGGAATACCGCACGCCGGGTGCCGATATTTACGCGGTGTACCCGCAACAGTTGCAAATGACGGCGCGGGTCAAAGCATTCGTCGACATGTTGATAGAAACGCTTGGGGCACGTTGAGACGGCACCCCGAAGTTCTGCAATGCAGAACGCCATCATCAAACACCCGTTCGCCAATTCAAACCGGATAACTCCGCTAACCCCCTTGAATTACAAAGCCTTACGGCACAAATCAAGCACGCTGTTAACGCCAGGTGTTTTCCCTATTTTGGCCTGCATTGCAGTCCAAACGAGCGATTTCCCCCGTTGACACAGAACGAACGGTCGTGCCAAATTGCGCCTGCATCCTGTGCGCAAGCACGCGATCAATGAGCCCATAGCAGCGCCCAGCCGCCCAGCGATCAGGAGACAACCCAGCAGGCAACCGGACCCAAGGCGCACACCAACGAAGTCACTATTTCGCATCCCTTATCAGATTGCGAAGGCACGTTATCGCCCATTGAAATCGTATCGCGCAACGGATCGCCAGAATCTTGCAGCACCCGCATTACTTCGCCAGTTCGATTGATTTCAATAAACAAGGAGACACGAAGCATGCCGGCAAGTCATCGCAATCGGGTAGGAGCCATTCTCGGATTAGCGGGTATGTGTGCATTGGGCGCCGCCCAGTACGCGCATGCGCAAAGCAGCGTCACGCTGTACGGTATCGTCGACGCCTCCCTTCTTTACACCAGCAAAACACTTAACTCGACGACCGGCCAGAACGCGGGCCATCAATACTCGTTCACCGACAGCGGTCTCTCCGGTTCGCGCTTCGGCATGCGTGGCGCTGAAGATCTCGGCGGCAGCATGCGTGCGATCTTCGAACTCGAAAGCGGTATCAGCGTTGCCAATGGCGCGCTCAGCAATTCGAACGGCAATCAATTCGGGCGGCAGGCGTGGGTCGGCATCGACAGCCGCTACGGTACGGTCAAGGCCGGTTTGCAATTCTCGCCCTTCTTCCTCGCGGTATACGACTTCGATCCGCGCGAGATGTCGTACTTCGGCAGCGGCCTCATCACCTACCTCAATAACGTCTACGTGACCGGCCTGTTCAACCCGAACGGCATTTCGTACACGTCGCCGGAAATCGCCGGCCTGCAAGCCAGCGCGATGATGGCCCTGGGCGGCACAGCCGGAAATTTTCAGGCAGGCCGTCAATACTCGGCGAGCCTGCGCTATCACCTCGGTTCGCTGACGGTCGACGCCGCGCTCTATAGCGGCAACGCCGGCGGCAGCGCTGCCTCGATCGCGATTCCGAGCGTAGTCGAGTTCGACGGCCGCGCAATCGGCGCCAGCTACGTGTTCAACAGCCTGACCCTGAAGGCCTCGTACGTACAGTACAAGGTGGCAGGTTCGTTCAACGATCGCGTCTATTCAGGCGGCGCCAGTTATCGCATCACACCGGCGCTGAACGTCGACGCGGGCGTGTGGGTTACGCGCGATGGAAACAACTCGTCGAACAATTCGATACTCGCGTCTGCCGGGGTTGAGTATTCGCTGTCGAAGGCCACCGTCGTGTATGGGCAAGGCGGTTTCGTCACGAACCACGGTTCCATGCACACCGGCCTGTCCGTCAACAACGCGCTGAACGAAGTCACCGGTACCTCGGCCGGCGTGAACGTCGGCATCCGGCACATGTTCTAGCGGGTGCGGAACGCGAGATGCCGGCGTGCCGCGCGAGCGGTGCGCCGGATCATGTGAAATAGCGGCGCTACTGATCGTAGCCGGGATTACGCCGCGTCAACCGACGCAGCAGGCCTGGCCACACCAGATCGGCGCCCTTGCCTTTGCTGACCTGACGCGCCTGTTCGCCCATCGTCTCGATGATCGACTGCGGCACGTCGATCAGCTTGCCGCCTGCTTGCGCGAGAATCTGGATACGACATGACGTTTCGAACAGATACATGGCCTGAAACGCTTCGGCGACGGTACGTCCGCAGGTCAGCAAGCCATGATTGCGCAGCATCATGTAATTGGCGTTACCGAGATCGCTGACCAGCCTCGCCTTTTCCGCGTCGCGCAGCGCGACGCCTTCATAGTCGTGATAGGCGAGGTTCGTCAACACGAAGCCCGATTGCTGCGACAACGGCAGCAAGCCCTCCTGTTGAGCCGCGACGGCGACGCCATAGGCCGTATGCGTATGCAACACGCAATTCACGCTGGGCCGCGCTTCATGCACGGCGCTATGAATCACGAAGCCGGCAGGATTCACGTCGAACGGTGTCGGCATGACGGGGTGGCCCTCATGGTCCACTTTGACCAGACTCGACGCGGTGATTTCTTCGAAGAACAGGCCGTATGGGTTGATCAGAAACTGGTGCTCGTGCCCCGGCACACGTGCCGAAATATGTGTGAACACCAGATCGTCCCAACCGAACAAAGCCACCAGCCGGTACGCGGCGGCAAGGTCGACGCGCGCCTGCCACTCCTCAGGCGACACCATCTGACGAACGCTAGGAATTTCGAGTGCGGAGTTCATGGGCGGGGCACCTTGAGAAAGCGGGGAACGTCGTATTGACGGCCGCGTGGCGAAGCACGCGCGCCGGGATGTATCGAGCGCGTGAGCAGCGGATTAATTTCTGCATTGCAGAATACTGGGGCGTACAAAGCGAAGTCAAGCCGACTTTCCATTTTCACCGACATGGCTTGCGTACGTGATCGACAAGTTTTCGATCTATGCTGAATGCAAGCAACAGTGCGGCTCTTCCGTGATTGGCACATCAGGTATCAAACGTGCGTGCCTGGCGCGCGAGCGATCTAAGTGACTTCCCTAATAATCTGCAATGCAGAACATGCAAATGGAAAAACCTGTTGACGAAAAGTGAACGCCCGTGCCAAATTTCTCTCGCGCCACCGCACATCGCTGTTTGTAGTTTGCCGCCGATGCGTGCGCGTTTCAAACCGTCGATAACAGTCGCCGGATTCAGGCAGCGGCCGTTGTCCCGTCCGTAGTCAGGCGTGCGGCGAAGCGTCCCCGGAAGCACGGGTGACAATTGCATAGCGCGCCCCCGTTGGAGGGTGTGAAAGCGTGGATATGTTTTTGCAGCAGTTTCTCAACGGCTTGACGCTGGGCGGCATCTACAGCCTCGTCGCACTCGGACTCACGCTGGTCTACGGCATTCTGGCGGTGCCGAATTTCGCTCACGGCGCGTTCTACATGGTCGGCGCGTTCGTCTCGTTCTACCTGATGAGCCGGCTCGGCTTGAACTACTGGCTCGCCATGATCGGCTCCGGCGTCGCGGTCGCGGTGCTCGCGATTCTCGCGGAGCGGCTGGTGTTTCATCCGCTGCGCAAATCCTCCGAATTGCATCCGATGATCGCCGCGATCGGCCTTCTACTGTTTCTCGAAGCCGGCGCGCAAGCGATCTGGGGGGCGGACTTTCATCGCATGGCCACGCCCTACGCCGGCATCATCGAACTGGGTGGCGTGACCGCACCGTTGCAGCGCCTGCTGATCATCGGCGCCGCGTTCACGCTGGTGGTGCTGTTGCAACTCTTCCTTAAATACACGGTGGTCGGCTCTAGCATCATCGCGATGGCGCAGGACCGCGAAGGCGCCTCGCTAATGGGCATCGACGCCAACAAGGTGACGATGCTGACCTTCGGCATCTCGGGCCTGCTCGCCGCCGTGGCGGCCACGCTGTACGCGCCGATCAACCTCGTCTATCCGGCCATGGGGCAACTGGTGATCCTGAAGGCCTTCGTGATCATCATTCTCGGCGGCATGGGCAGCGTGCCGGGCGCGATCGTGGGCGGGCTGATCATCGGCATGGCGGAGAGCTTCGGCGCCTTCTATATCTCGACCGATTACAAGGACATCATCGCCTTCGTGCTGCTGGTGGTGATTCTGTCGGTTCGTCCTCAAGGGCTGTTCACCCGGGAACTGCGTGCATCGTGAGATCAGTCATGAAATTATTCGAGGGCAAGCTGGGGTGGACGCTGCTGTTCGTGCTCGGTCTCGTGTTTCCGTTTCTGGCCGGCAACGACTACATGCTCACCGTGATGTCCACCGCCTACATCTTCGCGTTGGCCACCGTCGGGCTGAATCTGATCACCGGCTATACGGGACAGTTCAACCTCGCGCACAGCAGTTTCATGGCCGTGGGCGCGTACACGGTGGGCATTCTCACGGTCGATCATCAGGTGCCGTTCTGGTTCGCGTTTATTGCCTCGGGTGTTGTCGTCGCGATACTGGGCGCGCTGGTCGGCCTCGTGTCGCTGCGTCTGCGTGGCCACTACTTTTCGATTTTCACGCTATGCGTCGGCTACATCATGTTTCTCGTGATCGAGAAATGGGACAGCCTGACGCACGGCGTCACGGACATTGTCGGCATTCCGGCGCCTTCGGGTTTCGGCATCGTCTCGTTTGAAAATCCGCGGCCACTCTATTACCTGGTGTTCGCGTTTCTGGTGCTCGGCGTGTGGCTGATGCATCGCATCGTCAACTCGCTGCTCGGCCGGACCTTCATGGCGATCCGCAATAGCGACGGCCTCGCGCAGTCGCTCGGCATCAACCTGATGCGCAACAAGGTGCTGGCCTTTGTCCTGTCGGTCGTCTATGCAGGGCTCGCGGGCGGTCTTTATGCGGGCTCCGTGCGCTTTCTCGCACCGGACCTGGCCGCCGTCGAGCATACCTTCGACATGACGATGTACATGCTGGTGGGCGGCATCGGCACCCTCGCCGGCCCCTTGCTCGGCGCGCTCGCTATTCCATGGCTCACACAGTATCTGCAATTTCTGCAGGAGTACCGTTTCGTCGTGTTCGGTCCGATCCTGATTCTGCTGGTCATCTTTCTGCCGAACGGTATCGTCGGTTTGTATATGGCGAGAAAGAGCCGGCGCGCGAAACTTACCCTGCCGAAAAACGGCATCGTCGCGCGTCAATCGCAGCCCACGCGCGGAGACCGTCATGCTTGAAATCGACTCGCTCAGCAAACGCTTCGGCGGCCTCATCGCGGTGGACGACGTCAGCACGCATATCGAAGCCGGCAAGATCAACGCGATCATCGGGCCGAACGGCGCGGGCAAAACCACCTTCTTCAATCTGATCAGCGGCACTCATCCGCCGAGCTCGGGGCGCATCGTCTTCAAAGGCCAGGACGTGACGAAGCTGGGCGCCGATCAGATGGCGCGCCTCGGTGTCGCGCGCACGTTTCAATCCACCGCGCTGTTCGACCGGGCCAGCGTGCTCGACAACCTGATCGTCGGCCACCGGCTGCGCACGCGCTCGGGGCTCTGGGACGTGCTGACGCATTCAGCGCGGCTCAGGCAGGAAGAACGCATCTGCCGCGAGAAGGCGCGCGAGGCGTTGGACTTCGTCGGCTTGTCGGCGATGGCGGAACGGATGGCCGGCGACATCTCGCAGGAAGAGCGCAAACGCGCGGCCGTGGCGCTCGCGCTTGCCACCGAACCGAGCCTGATGTTGCTCGACGAACCCGCGGGCGGCGTGAATCCCGAAGAGACCGAGGGCCTCGCCGAACTGATCCGCAAGCTGGTCAGGCACGGCATAACCGTGTGCCTTGTCGAACACAAGATGAACATGATCATGAAGCTCGCCGATCGCATCATGGTGCTGAACTACGGCAAGAAAATTGCTGAAGGCACACCCGCCGAGATTCGCGCGAACCCGGCCGTGATCGACGCCTATCTTGGGAGCGAGCATGCTGAAGTTTGAAAACGTCGCGCTCGATTACGGCAGTTTTCGCGCACTGGACGGCATCAATCTCCACGCGGACGACGGCGAACTGGTGGTGCTGCTCGGCGCCAACGGCGCAGGCAAGAGTTCGATCTTTCTCGCCACGAGCGGTTTGCGCCGCGCCGCAAGCGGCAGCCTGCGGCTTGGCACACGCGAGCTGCTTGGCATGACGCCGGCGCAGATCGTGCGCAGCGGCGTGATTCAGTGCCCCGAAGGCCGCAAGCTGTTTCCGGGCATGTCGGTGCTGAAGAACCTCACGCTCGGCGCCTACGTGCATCGCGGCGACAAAGCCGGCAATCAGCGCAATCTCGACCAGGTGTTCTCGCTCTTCCCGCTTCTCGCGGAACGCAAGGACCATCCGGCCGGCTCGCTATCCGGCGGGCAACAGCAGATGGTGGCAATCGGCCGCGCGATGATGGCTCGGCCCAAGGTGCTGCTGCTCGACGAACCGTCGCTCGGTCTTGCACCGCTGGTCGTCAAGCAGGTGTTCGAGGTGATCCAGCAGATCAATCGCGCGGGCACGACCGTACTGCTCGCCGAACAGAACGCGTTCGCGGCATTGAAGATCGCGCACCGTGCCTATGTCATCGAAAACGGCCGCATCGTGCTCGAGGGCGATCACGCGAGCCTGATGAACAACGAAGCGATCCGGCGCGCTTACGTCGGCGGCTGAACGCGTTTGATGCACGGCCCGTGCAACGAGACCTTGAGTACGGGCACATTTTATAAATCAAAGGAGACACGTATGACGATCAAACGCTTGTGCGGACGGGCCGGCCTGTATGCGGCAGTCGCTACGACCGCGCTCCTGGGCTCGGGCGCCGCGATGGCGCAGCAGGTGGTGCATATCGGCTACTCGGGTCCGTTGAGCGGCGGCGCGGCGAAGTACGGTCAGGAAGTGCTCGAAGGCATGCAGATGGCCGCCGCCGACGTCAATCAGGCCGGCATAGAAGTAGCCGGCAAGAAGATCAAATTCGAAATCGTGCCGCTCGACGACAAGTACAACCCCGCCGAAACCGCGATCAACGCACGCCGTCTCGCGCAGGAACAACAGGCCGCCGTGGTGCTCGTGCCGCATTCGGGCGGCGGCTTTGCGGTGCAGACCAGCAACGAGCAACAGAAATTGCTGCTGCTCTCGTACACCAGCGTGCCGCAGATCAGCGAGCGCGGCAACAAACTCACCGTGCGTATTCCGCCCGCGTTCACGTCGTATCTGAATTCCTTCATCAAGTACGAAATGGCGACGTACGGCAAGAAGGTTGCGCTCGCCGCCACGGATACCGACTACGGCAAGGTCTGGGTTGCGGCATTCAAACCCGCGTGGGAAGCAGCAGGCGGCACAATCGTCGCGGACAATGCCATGTCGTATAACCGTGCCACCGATTTCTACAGCGGTGTGAGCCGCGTACTGGCGGCCAAGCCCGATGTGATGTTTATCGGCGGCCCGTCCGAGCCGACCGGCCTGATTGCGCAGCAGGCGCGCGAGCTCGGCTTCAAGGGCGGCTTTATCGTGATGGATCAGGCCAAGCTCGACGAAGTGGCCAAGGTCACCGGCGGTTATGCGGCGCTGAACGGTGCAATCGGCGTATTGCCGTTGGCCAACGACGACACGCCGAACGCCAAAATGTTTGTGGAACGCTTCCGCAAGACCCATGGCGGGCGGGACCCGAGCCAGGAGGTATCGCTGAACTACACCGCGGTCTACGCAACGGCACTCGCGATGAAGCTGGCCGGTAGCGTCAGCGACGCCACGGCGATCCGCAATCAGTTCGATAAGGCTGTGAAAGCGCTACCGCCGCAGGCGAATCCGCAAAGTGTGACCGGCGTCGACGATCACGGTGGCTTCGTGATCGGCAATCCGATTGCGGCGGTGGTTCAGGGCGGCCAGTTGAAGTCGGCCGCGCTGAGTTCGTTGACAGCGGCGAAGTGATGGTTAGCCACGCACGAACCATGTTCGCTTAGCCGAAGCAAGCATGCCACGATAGACAAGCCAGGAAACGACAAAGCTCGCCGGTGCGGAGAACGACTGCACCGGTCCCGGCACATTCATCAACACAAGGCCCGCAAACGTGCCTGCAAACCATGCGGTCAGTCCGCCCGGATTGAATGCAGGCACGTGCGAATCGCGGCATTCGATTTCGTTGCCGATCAGTTCGCCGTAGCGTGCTGAAAGAATGTGTGCGAGCGCCACGCCGACCCACGCGACCACGAAGATCCCCTGATACGCCAGCGCCTGCAGGATTTTCGAAAATACGTCGGCCATCATCAGAGCATAAACAACCGCGCCGACAACCAGCGCCCACACGAACTTCGGCGCGCGCAGGCCGATCGCTTTCTGAAAGAACGCCTGCATGTTAATGGCGGCGAGATAGTAATTCGCCGTGTTGATACGCGACTGCGTGACCCACACGAACATGAGGCCCCAGATCCCCATCAGCTTGAGCAGCGCCAGCACGACGGACACCTCCGAGAGCGTGCCGAGATCGGAAATCGTACTGACCAGATAGATGCCGACCGCGCCATTCAGCAGAAATGTGACCAGATAAAAAGGCATGCCGAAGTTGAAGCGGCCATGATATTCGGCGTCCTGCTTGCGGCCGAAGCGGGCGTAGTCGAAAGTGAACATCATCAGCACCCAGACGCCCATGTAATAGACAAAACAACTCCACCAGCCATTGGCCGGCACGTTGCCTTTCGGGCCGAAGTCGAGCCACGCCGCGTTGTAGCCATATTCATGAGTCGCCAGCACGACGGCCGCGACCAGTCCCAGCAGATAGAACGGCAGCAGCACGCCGTTGAACTTGTCGAGCCAGTGCTGCACACTGCCGAACACGAGCGGCACGCTGTAGCAAACCACGATCAGCGCGGCCCATCGGTAGTCGAGCGCGGGAAACAGGTTGTGCGCCGCGACGGCGATCACGGATCCTTCAAATACCGCGTAATAGATCGCAGTCGCGAAGAAGATCAGCGTGGCGAGCGCGGCGCCCGCGCTGCCGAACAAGACCCGTGAAAACAGCGCAACGGACAATCCGGTGCGAACCGCGTAGCGGCTGATCACGGCGTTGACAAGACCGTACGACACCACCGAAAGCGCCATGCCGATCAACGCGTTGCGCGCACCGTAGTTGAGGGCAAGCGTTGCGCCGACCACAATGTAGAACACCGCGCTGCAAACCGCCCACCACGCCATCGTGAGCGAAAACGCCGGCATGCGGGCGTTCTCCGGTATGGCAACAGTCGATAGATCGAGATCGCCCTCAGCGGATTCCTGTGCCAGATTGGCCATGATCGTGCTCCTCAATACATCTGCAAGTTTGAGAGTGACGCCGTCATGGCAACCGGATGTGCGGCACCATGGAGGCGTGTATAAGAAAGACAACCGGTACGGCGGAAAATGAATGCACGCGCCCGCGCGCGGCGCATGGCGCCGCACGAACGGATTCGCGAAAATGCAATCGGGAGGCACGCGGCCGGCATTTGATTCGGCCGGTCCGCGCATGCGCTGCGGGTTCGCTAGAGCAGCAGTACGTCGCGCAGCCGTGCGAGCCGCAGTTGTGCGTCGCGGCGGCCCGCGAGCGCCTGGGTCATGGTGACGGGCACGAAGTGCGCCTGATGGTTCGGCTGCATTTGCCCGATCAGGTCCATGTCGGCGCTGATGACCGTGCCGATCGTGGCGTAGCCGCCGCCAGAGACAGCATCGCGATGCAGGATGATCGGCTCGAGCCCGGCCGGGACCTGGATCGAGCCGATCGGATAGCAGGCGTCGACGATGTTTGAGGGATCGGAGCCCGCGCCGAACGGCTGTTCGCGCTCGCGAAACTTGAGTGGCCGGCCCTGCTTGTAGCGATAACCGATGCGGTCCGCTTCAGGGGCAACGGTCCACGTATCGTCGAAAAACGTGCGGGCCGACTCGTCCGTCAGGCGGTGATGGTAGAGACCCGGCAGCACACGCAATTCGACTTCGCGAGCAAGCGGCGTACGCAGGTTCTCGGGCAATTCCCTGCCCTCACGGGCGGGCCCTCGGGCATGCCCGATTCCGAGCCGGTCGCCCTTCTGCAGACGCCGCCCTTCATGTCCGCCGAACGCTCCGAGCGTATAAGTAGAGCGGCTTCCGAGCACCATCGGTACGTCAATGCCGCCTGCCACCGCAAGGCAGGCTCGCGCGCCGCCTTTCACATAGTCGAACGTGAGCGTACTGCCTGCCTTGATTCGCAGAGCGACATTGCATGCCTGCGACACACCGTCGATTTTGGGCTGCATTTCAGCGCCCGTCACCGCAATCAGCGTGTCCACATGAAACAGAAGTTGCGGGCCGAGCAGCGTGCACTCGAGTGCGGCCGCACTTTCGAGGTTGCCAACCAGAAGATTGGCCGCGCGCAATGCGTACTGATCCAGTGCGCCGGAAGGCGGGATACCGACATGGTAGTACCCTTGCCGGCCGGTATCCTGCACCGATGTCGCCAGTCCGGGTTTAACGACCTCGATAGCGTGGAGCAAGTTAGTCGGCATTGAGCACCTCGATCAACGAGCGGTTATAGGCTTCGGGGTCGCGCAAGAAAGCGCCGAGCGAGAAATTCACCTCGCGCACACGCAATGAAAAAGTCCCCGCGTCGACGGCGGCCACGGCTTTGTCATACGTCTCCCGATCGACCGGCTTGAACTTGACGATGTCGCCGGGGCGGAAGAACACCATGAAGTCGCGCAGATAATCCAGGCGCTGGGCAGGATCGAAAATCGGTGCGGGCGTCACGCCAAACATCTGATAGCCCCCGGCGCCACGCACCGAATAAATGCAGCCGAAGCAACCGCCGTGACCCACCGTCAGTTTTGGGGTGTCGGTGCGAGGCCGCAGATATTTCGGCACCTGCAACTGACGGGCGCGCTCGACCATCTGGAACATAAAGGGCAAGCCGGCAACGAAGCCCACCATGGAGACAAACCACGGAGAACCGGCGTGCGCGTCGATGAATTCATCGACGTCCTTCTTTCCGTTGACCCGTGCTGCGTATTCCAGGTCGGTTGAAGCCGGGTCCTGATGGCGCTCGCGGAAACGCATCAGGGTCTCGTGCGTCCAGGGATCGTTATAAAGCACGGGTATCTCGACGATGCGTGTCGCGAGGTCCAGCTCCGTCGCGCCGGCGACCTCCGCTTCAATCTGCTTGAGCAGCGCGAGAAGCGCGTCCGGCTCGATCACGTCGGGATCGTATCGAACCTGAAAAGACGCGTTGGCCGGGCAGATTTCGGTCACGCCGTTCACCTTGCGGCGTTGCAGTTCGCGTGTGATCGCGGTACCCGTGAAGAACGCTTCGAGCGACATGTCTTCGCTGATCTCCACGAAGATGAACTCGTCGCCGCCGAATGTATATCGGATCGTCATGCCGCCTCCTCATTTCCGGCTGCGAGCGCTACCTGTCTGGCGCGCCAGTCTGTTACCCATGCTTCCAGATAGTTGGTGTGGTAGCGCCCGGCGCGAATGTCGTCGTCTTCAAGCAACGCGCGGTGCAGCGTTGCGGTAGTCCTGATACCCGCAATGTGCAGCTCGCTCAACGCCCGCTTGAGCCGGGCGAGCGCTGCAGGCCGGCTTTCGTCGAGGACAATCAGCTTGGCGAGCAAGGAGTCGTAGAACGGCGGGACGGTGTAACCCTGATAGAGCATCGAATCGATGCGCACGCCTGGGCCCGTCGGCCAGACCAGTTCGTCGATGCGGCCAGGGTTCGGACGAAAATCCTGCTCGGGGTCTTCCGCGTTGATCCGGCACTCCAGCGCGGCGCCGCGCATTACGATGTCACTCTGCCTGAAACGTAACGGTTCGCCGTCGGCGATACGCAGTGTCTCGCGCACCAGATCGATTCCGGTGATAGCCTCGGTCACCGGATGCTCGACCTGAATGCGTGTATTCATTTCAATGAAGTAGAACTCGTCGCGTGTGTCATCGAACAGGTATTCCAGCGTTCCGGCGCTGCGATAGCCCACCTGCCTCGCAAGCCGCGTTGCGGATGCACACAGCGCCTCGCGCAGCGCCGGTGTGAGCGAGGGTGACGGCGCCTCCTCCATAATTTTCTGGCGACGCCGTTGCAACGAGCACTCGCGCTCGAACAGATGGACAACGTCGCTGCCGTCGCCGAGCACTTGCACTTCGATATGCCGGGCGCGCGCAATGAATCGTTCGAGATATACGCCACCGTTGCCGAACGCCGCCTGGGCCTCGCGTTGCGCAAGAGGTAACTCGGCGTCGAGTTGCGCGGCATCATGCGCCACCCGGATCCCGCGGCCACCGCCGCCGGCTGCTGCCTTGATCATCACAGGGTAGCCAATTCTCGCTGCAATGCCGCGTGCTTCGTCGAGCGACAGAACAACGCCGTTGCTGCCCGGAACCGTCGATACGTCGGCGCGCTGCGCGGTTTCCCGCGCTTTTGCCTTGTCGCCCATGGTCGCAATGACACTCGACGAAGGGCCGACAAAGATTATCCCGGCGCTCTCGACCTGCGCGGCGAATTCCGCGTTTTCGGAAAGGAAGCCGTATCCCGGATGAATCGCATCCGCCCCACACTGCCGTGCCGCCGCGAGAATGGCCGCGGGGTTCAGGTAGCTTTTCGCCGCATGCGCGGAGCCGATGTGAATGGCCTCGTCGGCCATCCGCGCGGCAAGGCTGTCGCGATCGGCGTCGCTGACCACCGCGACTGCCCGCATACCCAGTTCGTGTGCCGCGCGGATCACGCGCACGGCAATTTCGCCGCGATTGGCGACCAGTACCGTGCGGATTCGCTTCGGCTGATAGAACGTCTGCGAGGCAGCGTCCTTGTTCGACATGTTCATCGGTTTCACCCTTCGATCCGCATCAAGACCTGTCCTGCGTCGACCGGCTCGCCGTCGTCGACAAGAATTTCGGTGACGCGGCCTGCCACGTCCGTTTCGACATCGCTGAACTGCTTCATCACCTCGACGAGCCCAACCACTGCACCGCTTTCGACGGATCCGCCTGCTTCGACGTAGGGCGCGGCGTCTGGCGATGCGCGCCGATAGAAAGTGCCGGGCAGCGGGCTGACAATATCGTGTAGTGCCATCGGGATGCTCCTCATGTCTTTTGGGGTAACGGGAATTAGCCTGCGATCGGATATAACGGGGCTGCCACACGAATATCGTGATTGACCAGTGCGGCACGCGTGGCCTCGACGAGCTTAAGTGCGCCCGGCGTGTCGCTATGAATGCAGACCGAGTCGAAATCGATATCGATGTCTTCACCGTCGACTGTGGCAACCCGTCCTTCCACGCATGCGCGCACCACCTTCGCCGCCACCTGCGCCGGATCGAGCCGTCCGACGCGCCGGGTAAAGACGATCGAGCCGCTGCGATCGTAGTCGCGGTCGGCGTAGAACTCGCGGATCACCGGCTGACCTAGCTCGCGCGCGATCCGGTAGGTCACCGACGCTTCCATGCAATACAGCAGCAGTGTCGGGTCCAGCGTCTGAAGCGTTGCGATCAGCAGGCGCGACAGATCTTCATCGCGTGCGGCGAGCATGTAGAGCGCTCCGTGAGGCTTCACGTGCTGAACGCTGACGTTGTAAAGGCGGGCGAATTCGCGCAGCGCACCAAGCTGGAACACGATGTCGTTGACGAGCGCCTGGGGCGTCTCGGCAATATTGCGGCGTCCGAAGCCCACCAGGTCGCGGAATCCAGGGTGTGCGCCAATCCCGACACCGGCCTGTTTCGCGAGTTGCACCGTGCGCGCCATGATGTTCGGGTCTCCCGCATGAAACCCCGTCGCGATGTTGGCCGAGCTGATGAGGGGCATGATTTCCTCGTCGACGCCGTCACCGATCTTCCATGAGCCAAAACCTTCCCCCATGTCGGAATTCAAGTCGACGCTGTGCTTTTTCATCCTCAATCTCTCCTGGGTTAAGCAGCCCGGTCGGCTTGAAAGATGCTCGCCAGACCGGCTCAGAAGAACGTTATCCGCTCGCCGGTCGCCAAAATAGTTCTATTTTTATATGGCACGTTATCTGTTTTTTCGATGGCTTCCGCGCGAACGCAGATGAAGAAAATCGGGCGTGAAGCCCACCAGTTAAAGCTGACGGAGCCCGAGCCGTTTCTGATGGCCTGTGGAGGGTAAGATATTGCGCAGAGCAATATCATTTTTTCAGGTGAACCTCATGGCTTTGACGCTCCGGCAGCTGAAATACTTTGTCGCCACCGCTGAACTCGGTCAGATTTCACAGGCGGCAATTCAACTGACGATTTCGCAGTCGGCCGTGACCAATGCCATCAAGGAGCTGGAAGACAGCCTCGGTACCCAGCTATTTATGCGTACCGCCTCCGGCATGACGTTGACCAACACCGGGCGGCGCTTCCTCAATCAGGCGTACACGATCCTGTCGTCGGTGGATGAGGCCATGCGTATTCCGAACCTCGAAAGCACACTCACGGGCACGCTGACGCTTGCCGCAAGCTACACCGTGCTCGGCTATTTTCTGCCGCATCATCTGCTGCGCCTGAACACGCTCTATCCGCGGCTCACCATTCAACTGCACGAGTTGAACCGGGAGTCCATCGAAGAAGGCCTGATCGCGGACCGATATGACATGGCGGTGCTGCTCACGTCGAACGTTGCGAATCCGGAACTGGTACTCGAGCCGGTCATTCATTCGGTTCGGCGGCTGTGGTTGTGCGCGCAACATCCCCTGTTAAAGCGTGAGAACGTCACGCTCGCCGATGTTGCCGCCGAACCGTTCGTGATGTTGACCGTCGACGAAGCGGCATTTACAGCCCTGCGCTACTGGAACGAGACGCCGTACCGGCCGAACGTGAAGCTCCGCACGTCGTCCGTTGAAGCGGTGCGCAGCATGGTGGCAAATGGAAGCGGCGTGGCGATCCTGTCGGATATGGTGTATCGCCCGTGGTCGCTGGAAGGCAGGCGCATCGAGACCATGCTGCTGCGCGACCCGGTGCCGCCGATGAGCGTGGGTCTCGCCTGGCGCAGAAATGCCGAATTGAGTCCGGCGATGCATGCGGTGCGCGAGTATTTCCGGCACACGTTTATGGAACCTCGGGCGTTTACCGGAGGCAGTTGAAGTACGACAGCGGCGCTGCGCTGCGCAAAATTGCCGACTTGCGCATGATGCTGCCGTTTTTTATAACCCGGCCGTTTATGGCGGGAGTTCGTGCTAACCGTGCCGTTCTCCCTGTCGGCTCGCCACTACCCCTTCAACGCCTCGATAATCTGCGTACGCACCTCAGGCCGCTCCGCAAACGGATCGGTCGGATTGCGCGGCGTCACGATATCCTCGGCACGCGTTTTCACGGCGGCCAGCGCATGCGGATGTGAAAAGATATAGAACTGCTCGTCGCGAATCGCATCGAACACCATCCCCGCGACCTGTTCAGCGCTCACCTTCCCCGAACTCACGGCCTTCTCGCTCATTGCACGCGATACACGTTGCGACAAGGTCGGCGGCGTATCGTTATCCAGCTCGGACGGACGGTTGCGGTGCGCCTTCGCGATACCCGTCGGCACGAAATACGGGCACAGCACGGAGCACGCCACCTGTTGCGTGACCAGCGAAAGATCCTGATACAGCGACTCGGTCAGCGACACCACCGCGTGTTTCGATACGTTGTACGGCCCCATCATCGGCGGATTGAGCATGCCCGCCATCGAAGCCGTATTGACGATGTAGCCGCGATAACCCGGATCGCGTTTGGCGGCCTCGAGCATGAGCGGCGTGAAAACCCGCACGCCATGAATCACGCCCCACAGGTTGACGCCGAGCAGCCATTGCCAGTCGCGTTCGGTGTTCTCCCATATGAGGCCGCCGCTGCCGCCTACACCTGCGTTGTTGAAGACCAGATTCACGCTGCCGTAGGTATCGAGCGTGACGCGAGCGAGCGCGTCGATTTCCTCGCCTTTCGCAACATCGACGCGGCGCGCGATAGCCTGCGCACCGGCTGCGCTGACCTCGGCGAAGGTTTCGTCGAGTGCGTCCTGTTGGACGTCGGCGAGTACGAGACGCATGCCGAGCTTCGTGCCGAGCCGTGCAAATTCACGGCCGAATCCGGAGCCGGCGCCGGTGATTACCGCAACCTTGCCTTCAAATTTGTCCATGCCTTGTCCCATTGCAAGTTAGTGTATTCAAGCGTGCTGAAGCGTCTTTACACCGAGTCAACGCTTAGCGGGATAAAACTGCTCGCGCAATTCGCGTTTCAATACCTTGCCGATCGGGCTGCGCGGCAACGCCTCCATGAAGGTCAGCGCGGAAAGTCGCTGCATCTTGCCGAGCCGCGCGTTGACCCAGGCGAGTAGCGTGTCGGCGTCGATCTGGGCAAGCGGTCGGCGCACCACGAACGCAACCGGCGTCTCGCCCCACTGCTCAGATTGCGCGCCCACCACGGCCACATCCGCGACGTCCGGATGCAAGCACAGTTCAGCCTCGAGATCGCTCGGATAGACGTTGAAGCCGCCCGAAATAATCATGTCCTTCTTGCGATCGAGCAGCGTCAAAAACCCGTCGGCATCGAAGCGGCCCATATCGCCCGTGCGGATGAAGCGCTTGCCGCTCGGGTCGTACCACTCCGCCTCGGCCGTCTTATCTGGCTGGCGGTAGTAGCCGGTCATCATCGCGGGAGAATGGCCGACTATTTCGCCCACCTCGCCTGGTGCCACCTCGTTGCCGAGTTCGTCGATCAAACGGATATCGTGACCTTCCATCGGTTGGCCGACCGTATGCAGCTTGGTGGGGAATTGGTCGGCTTCCAACTGGCACGAGCCGCCGCCTTCGGTCATGCCGTAGTACTCGGTGAGCTTGCCCGGCCAGCGGCGCACCACGTCGGCCTTCACGCTCGCGGCGAACGGTGCGCTCGTGCAGAACTTGGCCTGGAAACTGGTCAGGTCGTAACGGTCGAAGTCCGGGTGCGCCATCAGACGCTGATACTGGACCGGCACCAGCATCGTATGCGTGACACGATACTGTTGCGCAAGCTCGAGATACCGTGTGGCGTCGAACTTCGGCATCAACACGATGGTGCCGCCGAAGGTCAGCGTCGGCATGAAACTCACGAGCGTTGTGTTCGAATACAAGGGCGTGGAAATCAGCGTCGTGGCGTCGGGGCCGTAGCCGCGCAGAATACTGCGCACCGCGTAGGCCCAACGCATGCCGTGCGATTGCACGATGCCTTTCGGCGTGCCCGTGGTGCCAGACGAATAGATGATGTTGAAAGGCCACGCCGGATCGATCGTGACCGCTTCAGGCACAGCGCCATTCGGTGCGAGCCACGCTTCGAGCGTGGTGCTGCCTGCGTGCGCGTCTAACGCCACGGGGGTTGCGCTAATCTCCGCGGCCACCGGTTCGAGCAAACGCTTGACGTCTGCATCGAGAAACAACAGCCGCGCGCCCGAGTTGCCGATCATGCTGACAAGACTCGCCGCACTCGACGACGGCGCGAGTGGCGCAACCGCCGCCCCTGCCCGCAGGCCGCCGAGAAACGCCACCGCGTATTCCACCGAGGCTGCCGCGCACAACGCAATCGCATCGCAAGGCTTGATGCCGTCGCGCTGCGATGCGGCGGCAAAGCGATCGACTCGCGCGTCCAGCGCGGCGTAAGTCACAACCTCGCCGTCACAGATCAACGCCGCGTGTTCGCCACGTTCTTTGGCGAAACGGCGGAGCGTGTCGGTGATGCAGACGAACGGTTCGTCCAGTAACGCTTCGAGCCAGCCCATTGTTGTCAGCCTCCCCGGGTACCGTTGCTCTCATCGGCCGCCGCCGTGCGCGCCGCATCCTCTTCCTGCAATTTGCGCCACAGAATCTTGCCGCTGCCCGACTTCGGCAGCGACGTCACGAACTCGACGATACGCGGCGCCTTGTAAGCCGCCATCTGCTCATGCGACCAGTCGATGATGTCCTGCTCGGTGATCGTGCCGGCGTGCGCAGCCGCGGGCACCACCAGCGCCTTCACGGTTTCGCCGCGCTTCGCGTCCTTCACGCCGATCACGCACACCTCCTGAATCGCCGGATTCCGGTACATGAGCGCCTCGACTTCCGCGGGCCAGACTTTGTAGCCCGACGCATTGATCATGCGTTTGAGGCGGTCGGTCATGAAGAAATACCCGTCCTCGTCGATATGGCCGAGGTCGCCGGTACGCAGAAAACGCTTGCCGTCGAGTTGGATAAACGCTTCTTCGGTGCCCTTCGGATTGCGCCAGTAGCCTTGCATCACTTGCGGCGCGTTCACGACGATCTCGCCCGTTTCGCCTTGCGGGAGTTCCTGCAACGTGACCGGATCGATCACGCGCGAGTCAACATCGAACACCGGAATACCCAGGCATTGCGGTTTCGGCCGATGCGGCGGATTGATGTGCGTACCGGCAATCGTCTCGGACATGCCGTAGCCTTCGACATAATCGAGCCCCGTCAGCGATTTGAGCTTTCTGGCAATGGCATCCGGCATCGCCGCGCCACCGCCGCGCGCCCCCGTCAGACTCGAAAGATCGTATTCGCCGAGCTTCGGATTCGAGAGAAAGTCGACCATCATCGCCGTGATCGACTGCCACGCGGTCACGCGATATTTCTGCATGCATTGCGCCGCCGCTTCCCGATCCCAGCGCGGCAACACGACGATCGTGGCGCCCGAGAAGACCGCGCTGTTCATGCCGCCTTGCATGCCCGTCACGTGAAAGAACGGCAAAATCGATAGATACACACCGTCCGACGGCGCCGAGAACCACACGCAACCGCCGAGCAGCGTGCTCATCACGCTGCGGTGCGTATGCATGCACCCCTTCGGCTTGCCGGTGGTGCCGGACGTGTACGGCATCACGCACAGGTCGTCCGGACCGGTGGTGAGCGGACCCGGCGCGATACACCGCTCGATTACCTCGCGCCAGGACGTGACGCCGGGGATATCGAAGGTCTTGCGCGGCGCCGCCACGAATTCCGGCACGGGAATCGGCGATGGCCGCGTCACGTAATCGCTATACGTCGCGACGATTGCATGCTCGATGCCCCGACCAGGCCCGCTGCCGATCAGCGGCTCGACGTTCGCGAACAGGCATTGCGGTGCGATGATCGTGGTCGCGCCGCTGTCTTCGACGTAATGAACCAGCTCGGCGCTCATGTTCATCGGATTGATCGGCACCACCACGGCGTTCGCGCGCAAGATCCCGTAGTAAGCGATGATCCATTGCGGGCTGTTCTGCATGTAAAGCAGCACGCGGTCGCCCGCCTTGACGTGGCACTCCTGCTGAAGGAATCCCGCGATGCGCTCGGCTTCGTCCTTGAACTCTCCGAACGTGACCGGTGTGTCGTAGAAGACGATGAACGGCTTGTTGGGAAAGCGCGCCGCCGACACCTCGGCGTTATAGAAAATGTTGGTTTCGGGCAGCGTTAGATGCAGAGGCACTTGCGGCGGCCAATGCGGGTGATGGCGTTCGTTCATCAGCGTCTCCTGCTTTACTGTCTGTGCGCGTTTCACACTTGAGGTGCGCGCTTCGTTCACATCCGCCGCGTGGCGGATACGGCTGGCTAATGAGTCAAGGGAGTCGACGGACTCAGGGCTTTATAAACGCCCGAGGTGACGCCCAAGCTCCATCTTCGCGATGGCATTGCGATGCACTTCATCGGGGCCATCGGCGAAACGCAGCGTGCGCGAACTCGCATACGCGCGCGCGAGGCCGAAGTCGTCGCTGACCGCGCCGCCGCCATGCACCTGCATTGCCCAGTCGATCACCTGGCATGCCATGCTCGGCGCCGCCACCTTGATCATGGCGATTTCCTGGCGCGCGTCTTTATTGCCGACCGTATCCATCTTGTGCGCCGCGTTCAGGACCAGAAAACGCGTCTGGTCGATCATGATGCGGGCATTCGCTATCCGCTCACGCGTGACACCCTGATCGGCAATCGGCCGGCCAAACGCCACGCGCTCCAGCGAGCGGCGGCACATCGCTTCGAGTGCGCGCTCGGCGCGCCCGATCAGGCGCATGCAATGATGGATGCGGCCCGGTCCGAGCCGCCCTTGCGCGATCTCGAAGCCGCGGCCCTCGCCGAGCAGCATGTTGCTGGCCGGCACACGCACGTTTTCAAATGAGATTTCGGCGTGACCGTGTGGCGCATCGTCATAGCCGAATACGGGCAGATGACGCAGCACTTTGACGCCAGGCGTGTCCTTGGGCACCAGAATCATCGACTGCTGCTGATGCCGGTTCGTATGATCCGGATTGGACTTGCCCATGAAGATCAGCACCTTGCAGCGCGGATCGTTCGCGCCGGAAGTCCACCATTTGCGGCCGTTCAGAATGTATTCGTCGCCGTCGCGTTCAATGCGCGCTTCAATATTGGTGGCATCCGACGACGCCACTTCCGGCTCGGTCATCGCGAATGCCGAACGGATCGTGCCGTCGAGCAACGGCAGCAGCCATTGTTGTTGCTGCTCGGGCGTGGCGTAACGCACCAGCGTTTCCATGTTGCCCGTGTCCGGCGCCGAGCAATTGAACGGCTCCGCGCCGATATGCGAGCGCCCCATGATTTCGCACAGCGGTGCGTATTCCAGGTTGGTGAGCCCCGCACCGTATTTCGACTCGGGCAGGAAGAGGTTCCACAGGCCTACGGCCTTCGCTTTCTCTTTCAGTTCCTCGATCACCGGTGCGGGCTGCCACCGGTTACCGGCTTCGCGCGCCGCGTCCATCTGCGCTTCGAAGATCGCCTCGGCTGGATAGACGTACTCGTCCATGAAAGCGTTCAGGCGCTGCTGCAAACTCTTGACCTTATCCGAGTGCTGAAAATCCATGCAGTGTCTCCAGTCCCATGCATAACATGTCGATGAGCGTTCGCGCTTTAGCTGTCGATCGGAGTTCGCGCTTTAGCGCGTTACTCCGATCCCATGCAAAGCTCGTTACTCTGATCGCATGCAAAGCCGTTCTATACGTAAGCGCAGCGCCGCTGGCCTCTCGCGCCGCGCCTCGAAACCAGTCGGTAAATCAATCAGACGATGATCGAGCCACCATCCACCGCGAAATACTGCCCGGTGATATGACGCGACGCCTCACTCGCAAGGAACACGATTGGGCCTTTGAGATCCTCGTCACCGCCCAGACGCTGCAAAGGCGTGCGTGAGATGACGGTGTCTTCGAGTTTGTCGAGCAAACCCGCCGACATCTTCGACGGGAAAAAGCCCGGGCAAATCACGTTGACGTTGATGTTGTACTTGCCCCACTCCGCCGCGAGCGCCCGCGTAAAGTTGATTGCTGCGGCCTTGGACGTGTTGTACGCAATCGTGTTCATGCCGGGCGGCGAACCCTTCAGGCCCGCTACCGAAGCGATATTGATGATCTTGCCCGCACGGCGCGGAATCATGCTGCGCTTGCCGACTTCGCGCGCGACGAAAAACGGCGCGTTGACGTTCAGGTTCATCACCTTGTGCCACGCTTCGTCGGGATAGTCTTCGGCGGGTGCGCCCCATGTCGCGCCGGCGTTGTTCACGAGAATGTCGATGCTGCCATGCAGGCCGAGCACTTCATCCACCAAACCCGGAATACCTTCGAAGCGCTGCAGATCGTTGACTACCGTCTGCACCTCGATACCCCGGCTTTGCAGATGCGATTTCGCCTCGGCGAGTTCGTCGGCCTTGCGCGCCGTGATCGCCACGCGGCAGCCCATTTCGCCCAGCGCCTCGGCCATTTGCAGGCCGAGTCCGCGAGAACCTCCTGTGATCAGTGCAACCTTGCCGTCCAGTTGAAACAGGTCTTTCACAGACATTACGACGCTCCTCCAGGTTGTTCTGCAATGCAGACTTATGTTCCAGATTCTGTGACCATCATACGTGCCGAAATTCGGCGTGTAAATAAAAGCACGCTCATTCACTTTTGATTTAAACTGACACGCATCGCCGGTGGACGGCTCATCGGGACTTACCCGAATGCCGCGCTTCTCAATCGGGCCGCACGAGTGCGAACTCATGCGTTTTTGTGCTTGTTGCGTAGCTGTTCTGCATAGCGGCTCACCTTTAGACGGGGCTTCTCCCATGCAAGATGCGCTGATCATCAACTCGCGTGATCTGGAATTCCAGCTGTTTGAAGTGCTCGAGGCCGAGACGCTCACGCAGCGCGCGCGCCACGCCGACCATAGCCGCGAGACTTTCAACGCGGCGCTCGAAACGGCTCATGCGGTCGCAGCGGAAAAATTCGCGCCGCACAACCGCCTCTCGGACGAACACGAACCGCAATTCGACGGTCAACGCGTCACGATGCCCGCGGAGATCAAGGAAGCGCTCGACGCGTTCCGCTCGGCCGGTTTCCTTGCGGCGGGCAAAGACTACGAATGGGGCGGCATGCAGTTGCCCTCGGTGATTTCCTTTGCGTGCCTGTCGCTCTTCAAGAGCGCCAACATCGCCACCTCGTCTTACGTGATGCTGACCACGGCGAATGCCAACGTGATCGAACGTTTCGGCAGTGCCGCACAGAAACGCAAGTATCTGCAGGCGTTATTCGAGGGGCGCGCGTTCGGCACCATGGCGCTGACCGAACCGCAAGCGGGTTCGAGCCTCTCGGATCTCGTCACCAGTGCCACGCCCAACGAAGACGGCACCTATTCGATCCGCGGCAACAAGATTTTCATTTCGGGCGGCGATCACGAGCTGAGCGAGAACATCGTCCACCTGGTGCTGGCGCGTATTCCAGGCGGGCCGCCAGGCGTCAAAGGCATCTCGCTCTTCACGGTGCCGAAGTTTCACGTGAATGACGACGGCAGCCTCGGCGACCGCAACGACGTCGCGCTCGCAGGGCTGATTCACAAGATGGGTTGGCGCGGCACGACCTCGACAATGCTGTCGTTTGGCGAGCGCGGCGAATGTATCGGCGAACTGGTGGGAGAACCGCATAACGGCCTCGCTTACATGTTCCACATGATGAACGAGGCACGCATCGGCGTAGGCCTCGGTGCGGTCATGCTCGGCTATCGCGGCTATCTGGCGTCGCTCGATTACGCACGCGAGCGGCCGCAAGGACGCCGTCCGGATAACAAGAACCCGCTCGATCCGCAATTGCCGTTGATCGAACATGCCGACGTGCGCCGCATGCTGCTCGCACAAAAGGCCTACGTGGAAGGCGCCTACGCGCTGTGTCTGTATGCGGCGCGCCTCGTCGACGAACAGAACACCGGCGAGAGCGATACGGCGCGCGCCGAAGCGGGCTTGTTGCTCGATCTGCTGACACCGGTGGTGAAATCGTGGCCGTCGCAGTGGTGCCTCGAAGCGAATAGTCTGGCGATCCAGATTCACGGCGGTTACGGCTACACCCGCGAATATCCGGTCGAGCAGTTCTACCGCGACAATCGCCTGAACATGATTCACGAAGGCACGCACGGCATCCAGGCAATCGATCTGCTGGGTCGCAAAGTAGTCATGAAACAAGGCGCTGCGCTCAAGCAACTGGAGCGCGAAATACAGCGCAGTGTTGAATCGGCGCGAGTTCACCCGGCGCTGCAAGCGCATGCCGATTCACTCAGCAAGGCATGGAGCGAGTTGACCGGCACGGTCGAATCGTTATTGCCCACGCTGGCGCGCGAAAGCGAACGCGGGCTCGCCAACGCGAATGCCTTTCTCGAAGCATTCGGCCATATCGTGATTGCGTGGACATGGCTACGGCAGGCGATCGTCGCAAGCGCTGCGTTACCCGATGCGAAAAGCGCAGCCGATAGTGACTTCTATCGCGGCAAGCTGCATGCGTGCCAGTGGTTCTTCCGTTGGGAATTGCCGCGCGTTTCGCTCATGCTTGCCACGCTGCGCGGTCTCGACGATACGACGCTCAGCATGGCGCCTCAGTGGTTCTGAGTGCCGTGCCGTGCTGCGATTCAGCCGAACGCGGCATCCGTGTAGCCGGATGCCGCTCAACACCGCTCAATGCGACAACGCGCTTTCCAGTTGCGTCACCACGTCGATCAACCGGGGCCGCACTTCTTCGAGCAGGAATTCCTTCGAGAGCTTGAAAGAAGGGCCGCCCACATTGATCGCCATGATCGGCAGTTCACCGCCCGGTTGAAAAGCACGCGCGATACCATTCACGTCTTTCTGCCAGTCGCCGAATGAAGTCGTGACGCCGAGCGTGCTGTAATCTTCAAGCGCCTTCTCAATGCCGCGCCGGGTTTTCGGCCACGCGACGTGATCAAGTTCACGTACCTGCTCCATGAAGCTAAGGCGGTCATGCTCAGGAATCGCCGCGAGCCACGCGCGGCCAATCGCCGACGTGGCGACAGGAATACGCGAACCCACTTCCAGCGTCAGCGTGAGCGCAACCGAGCTCCGGCAATTCTCCACATAGATCATCGAGAGCCGGTCGCGCGTTCCCAGCGACACGGTTGCACCGGATACGTCGGCCAGTTCCTGCATCACGGGCCGGGCAATCTTGCGCACATCGAGCCGCGCCAGCATCGCGCTGCCTAGCGCGAGCGAAGCCGTGCCAAGCCGGTATTTACCGCTCTCTTTCAAATGAATCAGATAGCCGAGCAGTGTGAGCGTATGCGTCAGGCGCGATACCGTCGATTTCGGCAACTTGCAACGCAGTGCGAGTTCCTGATTGCTCAACGATTTGTCGCCCGAGCGAAAACACGCCAGCACCTCGAGCCCACGCGCGAGCGCCGTGACGAAATGCCGGTCGTCTTTGTGTGCCTCGTGCGCGGTCCGGCTCGCGAGGACCAGATTGGTTTTCGCGGACGCAGCGGGTTTTAGCGCTTCGCCGGCGTTCGGGATGTCGACCGGATTATCGATCGGGTTGTGATGGGTTTTACTCAAAATGAAACGCGCTCCCGCGAAACGGCACCATCTGAAGGACACACCCTAGCCTCGGATCGAGGGTGGGCCGGGCTGCGGAATTATAGTCCGGAGTAACGACGTGCACGAAATCGGTGCGGACACCGGGTGACGACATATTCGCCCTGAAGTTCGACACGGGCTTACGCAACACCACTCAAGCAACGGCTCAGATTTTTTCTCTCGACGCGGCGACCACCGGGCTAAAAAAATAAACCACGGCGCCGGCCGCAAGCGGCACGACGGTCACGGCGAAGAGCGCCGAGTAGATCCCGGCATTCGATAGATGCGCCTGTTTTGCCGCCCCCGCGATCCAGCCGAAACAACTGCTGGTCAGCGCAATACCGAGAAAAACGAGGCTGTTGAGCAGGCCCAAACCGAGCCCGAGCCGCCGTGGCGCAATGATGGCGCGCGCTTGCGACATCACAAGCGGATGGATCGAGCCGACCGAGAACAGCACGCAGATCAACGCGACGCTGACCAGCCAGTTGCCGTCCGGGCTGACCGCGAGCACCAGTGCCGCCAGTACGCCGGCGATCAGCCACAGCAGCGAAATCAGCTTGGGCGCGCAGAACCTCACGGCCACAGGAATGCAGAAGGACGCGGCGATCGCGATTACGCTGGTGACGGTCATGGCATTGCCGCGCGCGATCACATCGAAGCCGTATACGTCAGCGAGATACGGCCCACCCCACGACGTTCGGAACGTGCTGCCAACCGAGAGCGCAAGACAAGCCGGCATCAAGGTCCAGAGACCGGTGCGCCGTTTTACTGTGTTTGCCGTGTGTTGCAATGCAGCGAGACTTTGTTCATGCGCGGCGGCATCGCGCCGGCGCACGAAGCATACGACGCCAAGCGTCGCGCATAGCATGGCGAGCGCAGCCGTGACCATGACCGGACGCCAACCGAAGCTGGCCGTTGCCCGGCTCAGTGGAAACGCGGCCAGCAGTGCGCCCGCCATGCCGATCGCACTCGCCGTCGTGACGGCGCGCACGTTGCGCGTGCCGTGGCCGGAATGCAGCACGTAATTGAGCAGCCCCATGAAGATGGGCGCGCAACCGAGTCCAATGCCGGCTTGCGCGACGAGCGCCACGGTTGCGCTGGTCGTCATCGAGAGAATGCCGGCGCACGCGCCGCCGATGCCCATCAAAAGCGCGGTCGGCCCGCGCACGCCGTAGCGATCGAACATGAGGCCGACCGGCAGTTGCGCGATGGCGAACACGAGAAAAAACGAGCCCGCGAACCAGCCAAACATTTGCGGCGAGAAATGAAAATCGCCGATCAACTGGGTGGAGATCACGGCGATATAACTACGGAAAAACTGACTGAGCACGTAGCTGAAGGTCAGTGCCCACAGGCCATAATCGATCGACGATGCAGCGGCATTCGCGCGTGGTTCGTGGAGTTGTTGCTGTACGCCGTCGGACATCTGCGGTGCGCCTTTGATGATCGAAGCCGTCATGATAGGCGAATCGTGCACCGGGCGACCAGGTCAGTTTTTTCAACGCTGGTTCGTTTGCTGGAGTATTGTTTAAGCGCGCTGGGAGCTTCGCAACGTCACTCTTCTACAAGACAGGGAACTCCATGCGAGCGGAAAAGTGCTGGCAGGCGCGTGTTTTTTGCATGCAACGATGCGAAATCAACTTTTCGAGGAATGGAGAAAACGTGAAAACAGTCAATCTATTGAAGGCACTCGGTATCGCATTGTGTGTAGCGACTGCGTCCAGTGCTTATGCCCAATCGAGCGACGCCATGGCGTCGGGCACCATGGCGGCGCCGGCTACGAATACGAAGGCGATGAAGAGCTCGGACCGCAAGCTGGGTCTGACCGTACGCAAGGCTTTGGCGAAAGCACAGGGTTTTGATGTGTCGAACGTGTTCGTCCGGGCCCGCGGCGGCGCGGTGACCTTGACTGGATCGGTGCCTGATGGTGCGCAGATTCCGCAAGCGGAGGAAGTGGCGAAAGGTGTTGCCGGCGTAAAGTCGGTGAACAACAAGCTGACGCTCGGCACGCAAGGCGGTGGAGGTTAATCGCATCGCGCGATTGACGAACGACAACAGGTTGCGATGGGCAGCGCCGCAAGCGCCAATCTGCGGCGCTGCCCATCGCCTTGATATCGTCCCGGTATTTGAAACGCTCACCCGGACGCGATTGCTCGCAGCCGATGCCGACATTGACGTATTACATACTCAATTCGTAACCAGCCGATAGCACGTACGGCGCCACGATCAGCCTGCCCAGTGTCCCGGCACCCACGCCCAGTGATTGCCTTCCCAGCGATAGTGGCCTTTCACCCAGTGATAGCCCGGCGCCGGCGCGGCCGGCACCACCTCGACGAGCGGCGCGGGCTGCGGTGGCCGCGCCGGTTCGACAACGCAGGCTGACAACAACGCGGTACAAAGACCTGCAAGCGATACGGCGTGAATAGTCGATCTGATTTTCATTTGCTCTCCCTGGTGATTATCAAGTTACGCACGTACGAGCCCGGTGATCGGCCGCATGCCCGCGGTCTGGCCAAATAGCGAGCCAGCCGTGCGCTGCGGATCGAGTCCGAGACTTTCGCTCGCGACACCGGCGATCAAGGCATCCAGCGACAGGGTCGGTTTGAGGTCGCGCGCTTCGTAAAGGTCGCCCGGTTTCAGGCCGGGCCAATCGGCGAGCACACGCCCGCCCGCCACCGATCCACCCAGCACCATCGCCACCGAACCGGTGCCGTGGTCGGTGCCTCCCGTGCCGTTGGCGGCGGCGGTTCTGCCGAACTCGGTGGCCACCACCACCGTGGTCTTGCTCCACAACGGCCCCATGCCGTCACGCAACGCCGCGAGCATCGTGTCGAGCGCTTTCAACTGATTGGCGAGGCGCGCGTTCTGCGCGGTATGCGTGTCCCAGCCGCCGGTTTCGATCATCGCAATACGCGGACCGTCGTCGCGTGACATAAAGCCCGCGGCGAGCTTGCCGAGGCTTGCCGGGTCCTGACGCGCACCGGCGTCGCCCGCGAGCCCGCGTGCGGTCATGGCCGACTCCCACAGCGGCCGCAATTGCGCATCCTGGTCGTACAGTTGCGCGACCCGCTCGAGCAGATCGTCAGGCGCCTGCGGCAACCCCGAGGGCGCGTACGACGTCACCGCCGCCTTGCCGCGCAGCGCCATCGGCACGGTCGGCGCGAAGGCGATCGCGTTCTCGCGCGTGGTGGGCATCGATGCGGCGAGCCGGTTCAACCAGCCGTCCTTCATCTGATACGGCGACGTGCCGCCGGTCTCCAGCACGTTCTGCCCGTCGAAGTGCGAGCGGTCGCGATACGGCGACGCCACCGCATGGACGAATAGCGCCTGACGGTCCGCATACATCGCCGCGATCTGTGTGAGCGAAGGATGCAGCGCAAAGGTTCCGTCGAGCCGGGTCGCTTTGGATGGGTCGATCGCGAGCGCGCCGCGCAGTGTCGCGTAGGCGGGTTCGGCGTACGGCACGACGATGTTCAGGCCGTCGGCCGCGCCGCGCTGGATCACGAACACGAAACGGCGGTCGGTTGCGACGCTGGCAAAAGCGATCTGCGGCGACACGAGAATCGCGCCCGCACCCGCAGCGGCGACGCTCAGAAATTTGCGGCGTGAAAACATGGCGTTTATCTCCGTTGAAAATCCGGCGAGACCAGCAGCAGCGCAATCGCCGTGGACGCGCTTTCGGCACGTGACACAGCCGTGGCCGTCGGCGCACTGAGCGAGCCGGCCAGCAAGGTCTGGCCGAGCGAGCGCGCATCGAGCCGGTCGCCGACGCGCGAGGCGAAGCGCTGCGCCACTTCGACCCGGCGCACGAGCGCATCGGGCGCCGCCCAGCTCGCGGCAATGTCGTCGTAGCCGGCAGGCGAGCCCGGGCGCCACACCGGCTGACCGAGCTGCGTCAGAATGGGCGCGGTTTGCAGGTTGTCTACGTCCTGCCAGCCGAGCCCGCGCATCGAAGAAATAGTCCATTCCCACGGCGTCTTGAACTTCACGGCGACTGGCGACCACGCTTGCGGCATATCGAGCAAGGTCCGGTAGACGGTCGGCAGATCGCCGCCGCTGCGCGCGAACGCGTTCGCGAGCCGCTCGCTCACGTCCGGCGGCGGATTGTCCGCGACGAAGTGACGGGCGAGTTTGCCGCCGATGTGCTGTGCCGTTGCGGGCGCGCTCGCGAGGTCGTGCAGAATCGCCAGCGCCTGCTCTTCTCCTGGCTGGTCATAGCGGCGCCCCATGATGGTTCGCGAGCCCGGCTCATGCAGTGCGGTGCGAAACACGAAAGTGCCTGGCGCGGCGTTCGGCGGCACACCCTGCCGAAGCAGATTGCCTGGATTGTTCGGATTGCCAGGGTTAACAAGATTCGCAGGATTGGCAGGATTGCCGGCCAGACTCCAGCCGGTCAATGCGCGGGCGAATTCGGTGACGTCGTCCTGGTTATAGCCGCTGCGTACGCCGAGCGTATGCAGCTCCATGATTTCGCGCGCCAGATTTTCATTCAGACCACGCTTGACGTTCGGATTGCGCTGCGCGGCGCGCATGGCCGCCATGCTGTCGGGTCCGACCGAGCGCGTCTGATCGAGAAACAACTGCATGGCCGGATGCCGCTCCACCGCGACCAGCATGTCTTCAAAACGGCCCAGCACGTGCGGGCGGATTGCTTCCGCTTCGAATGAACCGGCCAGTGCCGCCACGCCGGGCTTTTCCGTAGACACCGCGAAATGGTTCGCCCAGAAATGAACCAGCCGCTCGATGAAAGGCGTCTGCGTGGTCAGTGCGCTTGCGACCCGTGCGTTCACCGAGGAACGGTACATGTCGAGCACTTCACCGCGCAGTGCTTTTCGTTCGGCTTGCTTAGCAAGCTGGGCGGTGGTTTCTGTTGTGGCTTGCCCGTTGGCTTGTGCGTTGGCTTGTGCGGTGATTTGCCCGTTGGCCTGCACACTCGCCTGATTGGCGCCTGCGCTTTCGCCGGCGTTCCGCTGATTCTGCTGATCCTGCCGGTTGAGCTGATTCAGCTGCATGCGCTGCTGCACCAGTTCCGTGGACAGCGCCACAGAATCAGGCTGGTTCGCCCATGCGGCGGGCCGCGGCTGATACTGCTCGAACTGCGCGAGCAGCCAGCCCTTCGGGTCGGCGGGCGGCGTGTCGTCGGCACGGGCACCAAGGCCGAAACGATTCAGTGCAATCGCCGCGGCATTCATGTTCGGTGAGGTAGCCATACCGTCCTCTTCGGCGTTGGATATTTCTTTAAACGAGCGCCACGATGAAATCCGTCGCGCCCGCTCAGAAATTTTTATCCCCCCGAAGCGGCACCTGAAGTTGTACCCGACGTTGTACCTGAGGCTCCACCCGAAGCCTCACTCGCGGTCGGCAAAGACGCGGCCGGTTGCGGCGGTTTTTTCGCATTGGCGGCCGGTTGCGGTTCACGCCATTGACCGCGCAGCTTCAGGCTGTCGGCGAATTCGACGCGCTCCTCGGGCGACAGCGTAGCCGCAAAATCCGCCACACTGCCCTCCACTTGCGCACGCAGGCTGCTATCGGCTTGACGCGTGCGGGCCAGCGCGGCGTCCAGCGCCGCGCGATCGAACTGCGGCGCGGCAAGCAGACGCAATACGTCGTGACGTCCTTCACGCCCCTCGCGGGCAAACTCCTTGCCCTCACGGCGCGCATTCTTCAAACCGTCGATAAAGGCCTTTTGACGCTCGGCCGACAGCGTTTCGGCGGCAAAGCGCAGTTCCGTGTGCTGCCGCGCCAGCACGGGCGTCATCGCGCCATGTGCCGCGAACCATTGATAAGCACCGCCGGCAATCGCACCCAGCAGAAACACGTTGAGCACCAGCGAAGCCACCAGCACGATTTTCCATGACCGGCCGTTCATTCGCCGCTCCAATCGGCGGACGACCCACCGAAACTCGAAGTTAAATAAGAGGACTCGTGCACTTGCGGAGCCGTCTCCGTCAACACGAAGAACGACATGGCAAGCGCTCCGGCAACGCCACCGAGCAATCCCACACCGGCCACCGCCGCGCCCGACCACCACAAGCGCCGGCGCGGCGCGGCCGGTTGCCGTACCGGCGCGCTGGCGATAATGCGCTGCTGCAACGCCGCGCCCGGCGGATCGACCTTATCGGCCGCCAGCAACGCGTCGATACCGGCCGCGGCCGCCAGCACCGCATCGGCCTCGACACGATGCACTGCGGCCCAGGTCTTTGCGGCTGCGCGTTCCTGTTGCGGCCAGCGGCGCGGATCGGCACCGTAGGCTTCGACGATTTGATGAAATCTTTCAGGCGTCATGACTTGTCCTTGCTAAGGCCGCTGCCGGCCAGTTGGGCGCGCAGATTGCGGCGCGCACGTGCCAGCAGACTTTCCAGTGCATCGACCGTGATGCCCATCAGGGCGGCGGCGTCGATGTTCGACATCTCCTGGTAGTAATTGAGCACCAGCGCCTCGCGCTGTCGTGCCGGTAAGGCGGCGAGCGCCTCGCGAACACGCTCGTTCTGGGCGCGCGCTTCGAGCGTGGCGTCGGGTAATGCGGCGGGGTCGATTTCGTCGGGCAGATTGTCGTCAGGGAATTCGCGGCGGCCGCGCAAGCGGTCATAGCAAAGATTGAGCGCCACGCGATGCACCCACGTATCGACCTTCGCCTCGCCTTCCCGCCAGCGTGAAGCCTGTTTCCAGATCCGCACGAAGACCTCCTGCGCCACGTCTTCGGCTTCCATGCGATCGCCCAGCATGCGCGTGGCGAGCGCGAGCAGACGCGGCAACTTGCGCGCGACGAGCGAGCGGACGGCAGCCGGGTCTTGCCTGGCAACCCCCGCCAGCAGTTCCGCATCGGGATCGCGTTCGCTCAAGGCTCGCGGCTCCACATCAGGTTGCTTTCTTTCATAAGAGTTGAATCCGTGAGCAGCTCCGTTTCTTCTTGAACGCAGCAGCCGGACAAATCCGTCGCTGTGAGCGGCATGGGAAAAACGTGTTACCGCATGCAAATAATTAGCCAACAAAACGGCCTTCGCATCGCCGGCAAACGAAAGGCTAACGACAGAAAGTGTTATTCAACTGAATGGTGACCGATAGGCAGCGTAATGTTCGCGCCCTCAAATCTTAATCAGCGGATGTTTCAATGCGCCCAGTTTCTTGCGGTAAGACCACTAGCTGTATTTCTAACAATATCCCCAGCGAACCTCCACACGTGCATTACTGGAAACGCTGAACGGCGAAGTCGAATCTGGAGCCAGTCACATGTTCCGTAGAACCCTCTTACCCATCCCATTTGCTGCGATGCTTGCGCTCGCAGCTTGCGGAAACAATAGCGTGAACTCGACGGCATCGACGCCGGCGGCTGCATCGACACCGGTAGCCACGGTGTCGGCGCAGGACGCCGTCACGACGGCCACACCGATCAAACACGTGGTGGTGATCTTCGGCGAGAACGTCTCGTTCGACCACTACTTCGCGACCTACCCGCAAGCGAGCAATCCGGTTGGCGAGCCGCAATTCACGGCAGCCGCAGGCACGCCGACGGTCAACAACCTCAGCACCAACAACCTGATCACCGCGAACCCGAACGCGCTCGCGACCTCGCCGAATACGGCAGGCCGCACGGTCGGCAGCGTGACGATCGCGGGCCTCGGCCTGCCGGCAGCCGATCTGCTGCCGTTCCGTCTCGATCGTTCGCAGGCCAATACGTCGAGCCAGAACCACGCCTATGCCGCGGAACAGCTTGCGTATAACAACGGCGCGATGGACTCGTTCCCGCTGTTCACGGCGGCAGGTTCGACGATTGCCGGCAGCACCGGCGCGTTCGCCACGAAGGGCCAGGTGCTCGGTTACTTCGACGGCAACACGGTCACGGCAATGTGGAACTACGCGCAGAACTTCGCGCTGAACCAGAACGCGTACACGGACACGTACGGTCCGTCGACGCCGGGTGCAATCGAAGTGGTCTCGGGCCAGAACAACGGCGTCGTGGTGACGGGCGGAACCTCGGCCAACGCGATTCCGGATTCGACCGGCGGCTTCACGATGATCGGCGACCTGGACCCGACCGGCGACGTCTGCACGATCGCGGCGGGCAGCACGGTGACGGGCGCAATGTCGTCGAACAACAAGAACATCGGCGACCTGCTCAACGCGAAGGGTCTGACGTGGGGCGGCTTCATGGGCGGCTTCAACCTGACGACGACCAATACCAACGGCACAACCGGTTGCGCACGCTCGACGTTCTCGCAAGTCCTGAACGCGACCAAGGCTGACTACGTGCAGCATCACGCATGGTTCCAGTACTACGCGACGACGGCCAACCTGAAGCACACACGTCCGACGTCGACGGCTGTGATCGGCGCGACCGATCCGCTCGACAACACCGCAACGCCGGTTCACCACCAGTACGACACCGACGACTTCTTCGCCGCGGTGAAGGCGGGCAACTATCCGTCGGTGAACTTCCTGAAGGCGCCGGCAATCGGCGACGGCCACCCGGGCAATTCGGACCCGATCGACGAGCAGGCCTTCGTCACGAAGGTGATCAACTTCCTGCAGCAACAGCCTGACTGGAAGAACACCGCCGTGATCATCGCCTATGACGATTCGGACGGTTGGTACGATCACCGCTACAAGGCGCCGACGAGCTCGTCGTTCGATTCGACCACGGCGCAGTCCGCCGGCGGCGCGACGATCGCCGGCAGCGACAACCTGAGCGGTACGGGCGCGTGTACGGCAACGGGCGCGGTGCAACCGCAGGGCGTGAATGGCGGCGCAGTGAACGGCCGTTGCGGCCCGGGTACGCGTACGCCGTTTATCGTGGTGTCGCCGTGGGCGAAGGTCAACTTCGTCGACGATACGCCGATCACCCAGGCGTCCGTGGTCAAGTTCATCGAGGACAACTGGCTTGGCGGTCAACGCCTTGGCAATGGCTCATTCGATGCAAACGCAGGCAGCATCATGAACATGTTCAACTTCACGGGCTCGGGCAACAACCCGGCGCTGTATCTGGATGAAAACCTGGGTACGAAGCTGTCGGCGCCGCCGGCCAGCTGATCCCCGCACGTGTGCGGGCTGCCCTTCGGTACGCTTCACGTCACGCCATGCACGAACGCTGTTCGTGCATGGCGTGACGAAGCGCGGCGCGGGGAAGAACAGGACACACATCAAGCTGTAGTCAGGCGTCGAGCCAGTGCAAACGTGCTGGCTCGATTTGCTTTTTGATCGCACCTGATCGAATTACTAGTCACCATCGCCATGAATCATTCTTCAGACGCTGCCCTGCCCTCGCATCTGCCCGCCGGCGGTGAACCGGGTCCCGTCATTACCCGCCGCTCGTGGCTCAGGCTGCTCGCGTGGAGCGCTGCCGGCATCGTGCTCGCACTCCTAGTGGCCTGCGCGTACGCGCTCGTCTACCCGGAACGGATGCCGCCCGCAGTCGGCGCGATCGTCGAAGAAATCACCGGCGCGAATCCTAATCCGGTTCATTTGATGCGTCCGCAAGACGCCCCGCTGAGCGCGGTTGCGCTGCTCGGCAAACAGATTTTCTTCGACCAGACGTTATCGGCCTCGGGCACGCAGTCGTGTGCCTCGTGCCATTCGGCACAGCATTCGTACGCGCCGGATAACGCGTTTCCGGTTCAACTCGGCGGACCGCACATGAATCAGGCCGGCTATCGGCCGCCGCCGTCGCTGGCGTATCTGTACCGCCAGGCGCCGTTCAGCATCGGGCCGGATCAGGGCGATACCGATGTGCCTGTCGATTTGACGCAACTGGCTTCACAGGCAGCCGGCGTGCAACGCGCGCAGAAAACGGCACTTGCCGCGCCCGCCGCTCCGGCGATGGTGCCGCAAGGCGGACTGTTCTGGGACGGCCGCGCCGATACGCTGCAAATCCAGGCGATCGGTCCGCTGACGAATCCGGTGGAGATGGCCAATGCGACGGAAGCCGATGTCGCGCACAAGCTGCTGCAAACGAAGTATGTCGACCAGTTCAAACAGATCTTCGGGCCGGGCATTCTCAACAATCCGAGCCTGTTGATCTCGGAGGCCATGTTCGCGGTGGGACGGTATCAGACCGAGGATCAGTCGTTTCATGCCTTTACCAGCAAGTACGATTACTGGCTCGAAGGTAAAGCGCGTTTGACGCATGCCGAGTTGCACGGTTTGCAGTTGTTCAACGACAAGGACAAGGCCAACTGCGCGGGTTGCCATTTGAGTCAGCCTAGCAAGGATGGCTTGCCGCCGGTCTTTACCGATACGCAATACGAGGCGCTTGGCGTGCCGCGTAATCCGGCCATTCCGGCCAACAAGGATCCGAAGTTCTTCGATATGGGCGTGTGCGGCCCGTTCCGCGACGACATGAAGAAGGAAACGCAGTACTGCGGCATGTTCCTGACGCCGACCTTGCGCAATGTTGCCGAGCGTAAGGTGTTCTTCCACAACGGCGTGTACCACGACCTCAAGCAGGTCATGGACTTCTACAACCTGCGCAATACGGCGCCTGAGAAAATCTATCCGCGCGATGCGTCCGGCAAGGTACAGAAGTACAACGATCTACCGGCTCAGTATCATGCCAATGTCGACGTCGCCGATGCGCCGTTCGACCGCAAGTTCGGTGATCAGCCGGCCATGACGGATCAGGATATCCAGGACATCATTGCGTTTATGAAAACGCTGAGTGACGGGTATAAGGTTTCAGGGTCCTGAGCGCCCGCAGGGGGTGGGTGCATAGCCTTTGCGCAGCGTCGCGCGAGCCGGTGAGGTATCCTTGCCGGTTCCGCGACCTCTATCCGTACCCTGCCTGATGTCCGATTTCCCTTTCGACGCCGTACTTTTCGACTGCGACGGCGTGCTCGTCGACTCCGAACCCATCACCAATCGCGTGCTGACCGAAATGCTCGGTGAGCTGGGCTGGCAATTGACCGTTGAAGAAGCCATGCTCATTTTTGTCGGCAAGGCCGTCAGGGATGAAGCCGCGCTCATCGAAGCACGCACCGGCTTCGCGATTACGGCGGATTGGCTCATGCAGTTTCGCGCGCGCCGTAACGAGGCGCTCGATCGCGAGCTGGTGGCGATTGACGGCGCGGCGTCAGCCGTGCGCGCGCTTTACGCGACGCTTAACGGGCGTATTGCGGTCGCGTCGGGTGCCGATCGCATCAAAGTCGAGTTACAACTGGTGAAGGCCGGGATCCTCGACTGCTTCGACGGACGCATCTTCAGCGGCCACGAAATGCCGCGCAACAAGCCGTATCCCGATGTCTACCTCGCCGCGGCCGCGGGGGTCGGCATCGAACCGCAACGATGCGCCGTCGTGGACGATACCGTCACGGGCGTGACGGCGGGGGTGGCCGCCGGCGCTACCGTGTTCGGCTATTGCCCGAAAGAACTGAGCCACAGCAGCGCCACCGCATTGCACGGCGCGGGTGCGGTTCATGTGTTCCGGGACATGGCCGAATTGCCCGCGTTGCTCGCCGGATGGCGTGGCGTGCAGGGCTGAGGGCACGCCGTTATTCGAATGCAGGATCGATCGGTACGCGATATCCCATCGCGAGGCGGTTGGTCTTTTTGCTAACCGGAATCGGCGAATCGCGCGCGAGCGGCGCGGGTTTGCCTATTGTGCCTGGAATTCCAGTCGGCCAAGGGAATGCTCGCAACGAGCGTAACTGTTGGCAGCGCACCGACATTCTGGCGCCGGCAAGTCGGTCGATCTCAACCACCTTGCGGCCGCCAGATCAGCGCATAGGGGCGGCATGCCGCTTTGCGGCGGATGGCATGGTGTGTGCAACGGGACCCAGTGAGCGCGGCGATACCCAAGCTCACTGTCAATCCAACTTTGCCGGAGATCCACCATGAAAGCACTCGTCCTCAAAGATCTGCCTCGCGTCGACGAACTCGATCGCGCGGCTTCGCAAGCCGTCCACGGCGGCACCGCCTGCCTCACCCGGGAAGCACCGCCGGCTTGCCCCGGCGAATTGATGCCGCCCATTGTCATTCGGCGCGGCTGGGAGTGTCCGCCGATTCATTGGGGCTGTGAGCCGGTCCATTTCCCATACGGGAAGTCGCCTTCGCACCCTGAGCCGGTGGTGGTGCCGCTTTAAGGCACCGTCTGAGCAAAAGCCGATCGGCACACGGCAACGATCTCGTTGCCGTGTGCACTACGTGTAGTCAGCGATTACGCTTAAGCCTTCGCCACACGCCCATACGTATCTTCAAAGCGCACGATATCGTCCTCGCCAAGATAGGCACCCGACTGCACTTCAATCAACTCGAGCGGAATCTTGCCCGGATTCAGCAACCGATGCGTCACGCCAAGCGGAATATACGTCGATTGATTTTCCGTCAGGATGATCTCGTTATCGCCATTGGTAACGAGCGCGGTACCCTTCACGACAATCCAATGCTCCGCGCGATGATGATGCATCTGCAAGCTCAGTTGCGCGCCGGGGCTGACGACGATGCGCTTGACCTGGAACCGGTCGCCGCTGTCGATGCCTTCATACGAGCCCCACGGCCGCACCACGCGGCGGTGCGTGACCGACTCGTGACGTCCCATCGCATTCAACTGCGCAACGATCTTTTTGACGTCTTGCGCCTGGTCACGATGCGCCACGAGCACCGCATCAGCCGTCTCGACGATAACCACGTTATCCAGCCCGATCGCGGCAACCAGCCGGTGCTCGGCGCGGATGTACGAATTGGTCACGGCATCGGTCAGCACGTCGCCGAGCAGCGCATTGCCCTGCGCATCGCGCTCCGCAATGTCAGCCAGCGCAGTCCACGACCCGATGTCGTTCCAGCCGAGATCCGCAACCGCGACCACGGCGGCGCGCTTCGTTTTCTCCATCACGGCATGATCGACCGAGATGTTGGGAGAGGCCGAGAACGTTTCTGCTTCAAGGCGCACGAAATCGTTGTCGCGCTGCGCCCCCTCCAGCGAAAGCTCCGCCTGCTTCGCGATTTCAGGTTCGTAGCGGCGCAGCTCTTCCATGTAGGTGGACGCCTTCAGCATGAACATGCCGCTATTCCAGTAGTAGCTGCCATCGTCAAGGAAACGCTGCGCGGTCGCCGCATCCGGCTTCTCGACGAACGAATCGACCGCGAAGGTCGGTTCGCCTTCCACAAGACTCGTACCCGAACGAATGTAGCCGTAACCGGTATGCGGTTCGGTCGGCGTGATACCGAACGTCACCAGGTAGCCGTCTTTGGCGATCTGGGCCGCTGCTTCGGCCGCTTTGACGAAAGCCGCTTCGCCGGTGATCACGTGATCGGACGGCAGAACGAGCAGCAACGAGTCCGGGCTTTCGCGCAATGCGAGCAAGGCCGCGACCGCGATAGCCGGCGCCGTGTTGCGGCTGGCGGGCTCGAGCACGATCGCCGACGACACGACATCGACCTGGCGCAACTGCTCGGCAACCAGAAAGCGCTGTTCATTGTTCGTCACGACGATCGGCGATGCAATGTCGGCGATACCGTTCAGGCGCAGCGCGGTTTGCTGAACCAGAGTGTTTTCGCCCGTCAGCTTGAGATATTGCTTCGGATATCCGCCGCGCGACATCGGCCACAGCCGGGTACCGCTCCCACCGCAAAGAATTACTGGATGAATATGCATGGTCTTTTTCCTCTCTAGGTATTGTTTGAATTTGCGCGAGCCGATTCCCTCTGCTCTCATTCAAGTCCGGCGCATAAGCTGCATTCGCACCGATTCCAGTTCATGCGGTAAACGGCGCGAAACTGGCGCGCGGCGTGGCAGTTCGACAAAGCCGAGGCGTTGATACAACTCGTATGCGCGCCGGTTGCTGACAAGTACGTCCAGTACGACCTGCCGATCCGGTTCGTCATGCATCAGCCCCGCGCGCAGCACGCTGGTAAATAGCGTGCTGAACACACCGGTACTCCGCATCTGTTCAGCGGTCGCGCAATGTGCGATCAGTGTCTGCGACGACTTGGGTGCAGGCAATTCACTCTCCAGCACCAACCCGCGCAACAGCATGGCAACCGTGCGGCGCACGCCGAAAAACATCAGCAGCATCAGCGCGACATGCGGATCGTCAAACCAGATGTTCCGGCCGTCATGCATGGCCAGCACCGCCACCACCTTGCCGTTGCCCGTCACGGCGACGTGGTGCCGCCGATAGGAGAAACGGCCGTGTTTCGACGTGAAGGCGAATTCCAGAAACTCGATACACCGCGTGTCAGATTCGCCAAGAAAGAACCCGAACTCACGCACACCCGAAGCGAAGATCAACGGCGCGCACGCTTCGGCGTCTTCCGCTCGCGCGGGACGCAGTTGCAACTCACCCGATTCCCGGCCTTGCTGCAACGCGCGAGCGCGCTCTGATTGAACGGCGTACATGACGGGTATTCCTCTCTAACGAGGCAGGCGCTTGAGCGCCGCAATGGTTCGACTGATCTGTTCCGGCTCATGCGTCGAACAGATAAAAAACCGCAAACGTGCCGCCTTTTCTTCCACAGCGGGATAGAAAATCGGCTGTACGTTGATGCCTTCCGTGAACATCGCGTTGGCCCATTGCGCCGCCTTCAGGGTGCTGCCGGTAATGATCGGCACGACCGCATAGCCCGCGCTTTTGCCGGTGTCGAGACCGGCGGCCCGCGCTTCGTCGAGAAACTGTTTGCCACGCGCGCGCAGCAGCGCCACTCGCTCCGGTTCGGCAATCAGCCTTTCCAGCGCGGCCAGCGACGCTGCCGCCAATGCCGGAGCAAGGCCTACGCTATACAGAAAGCCCGGCGCGAGGTGTCGCAGGATATCGATCAGCGCCTGCGAGCCGGCAATAAACCCGCCGCATCCCGCCAATGTTTTGCTGAGCGTGCCCATCCAGATATCGACATCGCCGCTCGCCACGCCGCAATGCTCGCGAACGCCCTTGCCCCGTTCACCGAGCACACCGAGCGAGTGCGCTTCATCGACCATCAGAAACGCGGCATGCCGGCGCTTGATGTCGACGAACTGCGCCAGATCGGGAATATCCCCGTCCATGCTGTACAGGCCTTCGATCACGATCAGCACACGCCGGTAATCGTGCCGCACGCGCGTGAGCAACGCGTCGAGCGCCTGCCAGTCGTTGTGCGGAAAACCCAGCCGTTTCGCGCCGCTCAATTGCGCGCCTTGCACGATGCTGTTGTGCGCGAGCGAGTCGTGCACGATCAGATCGCCGGGACCGAACAGCGAACCGATCACCGTCACGTTGGTGGCATGGCCGCTCACGAACACGACGCAATCGTCCACCTCGTACACCTCGGCGAGTGCCGCTTCGAGTTCGCGCTGCACGGGCCGTTCGCCCGCCACCATCCGGCTTGCCGATGCCGACGTGCCGTAGAGATCGATCGCCGCTTTCGCGCGCGCGGAAACGAGTGGATCGCCGGCAAGACCGAGATAGTTGTAATTCGCGTAGTTCAGATACTCCGCGCCGCCGATCTGCGTGGTCGCGCCCGCAATACCTTCGTGCACGCGGAAAAACGGCGACTGGACCTGCAGCTTCTCGCCCATCTGCCGCATGATTTCGACCTGCTGATAACCCGGCATGGTCTCGAAGCTGCACAGCGCGGCGCGCGAGGCGTCCTGCGCTGCGCGCGTGCCGCCGCTGGGCAACGGCGCGCCCGGCGTCTGCGCCTCTTCGGAGACGCGTTCCAGTTGCCGCATCAACGCCTTCGCGGCGAGTTGCTGGCGGATGTGATCACCCAATCCCATGCTGTTCAGATAACCCTGTGAGGTGCTGGCCTGATGTCGATATCAAGCCGGAAATTCAGCCCATTCCCACGCGTCGCGCGTGGCGAGCAGTTGGGCAACCAGCCGGTAATTCATTTCATGGCTTGGCCGCAATGCGGTGACGCGGCCGAGCAAGGGCGCGCCGGCCATCGCCATGTCGCCGACCAGATCCAGCACGCGGTGTCGCACAAATTCATCGGGCACACGCATGCCGCCCAGCACACGATTGCCGACGATCGCAGCGGTGCACGACAGGCGCGCGCCCCGCAGAATCGGCATGCCGCGCACGTAGCCAGCGAGAATCGCGGGGATCGCCCATTTGACCCGTCCATATGAACGCGACGGTGCGATTTCTTCGGCAAAACTCGTCGGCGTGACCGCGCCGTCCCAGCGCAATGCGCCGAAGCCTTTCAGATCGTTGCGCACGGCCATTTCATAGGCGGCCGACGGCTCGATCGAGATACTGCGTTCGTCACGTGTGCCCTCGCCGTCGGCAATTTTCAGCACACGCAGCACACGAATAAAGCGCTTGGCATGTGGCAATTCGGTGCGTCCGCAGACTCGGATCGCGTCGATCCACGGCTGTGCGCTGCCGTCCAGAATCGGTACTTCTTCGGCATCCAGTTCGACGGTCGCGCGATCGATTTCGCAGGTCAGCAGCGACGCCAGCAGATGCTCGACGGTACGCACACGGATGCCATCGGTGCTTTCGAGCATCGTGCAAAGCGGCTGGCCGCGCCGCAACGCCGGGCTCACCGCGAACTCGGCCAGCACGCCGGCGCCCTGCATCCGCCGGAACACGATGCCGCGCGGACTATCGGTGTCGCCGGGGAGAATTCGCACGTTCACGCGCCGCCCGGTATGCAGGCCGTGACCGCTTAACGCCAGCGGTCGCGCGAGCGTTCCTTCGCTGCGGCTCCAACCTGCGGGCACGTTCATCAGACGAGCTCCGTCGCGGCTTGTGCCGGGAGCGGCGTTGCCGTGCCGGGTTGCCCCGACAACGCATCGGCAACGTCGGCCAGCGCATGCGTGTCGACATCGATCGCATGTTGCGCGACGAACGTCGCCACCTGAGCCGCGGCGCCGTTCGGTTCCGCCGTCTCGTTCTGCGTCTGGATCGATTCGACGATCCGCTGCGCCAGCGAATGCACCGTTGCGCCTTCGGCCATCGTCATGATCGACAGCTTGACCTGGAAGCTCTCTTCGACAGCCATGCCGAGTTCCATGCCCATCAGCGAATCCATGCCCATGTCGAGAATCGAGCGGCCGGTTTCGATTTTTTCCGGCGACATGTGCAGAATGCGCGCGATCTGGGCCTGCAAGGTTTCCGCGACCAGTTGCAACGCATCCGCGAAGGGCAGTCCGAGAATCTGGTCACGCATCTGCGCGCCGCCCTGACGTGCCGGCTCGTGACTGCCGCGCGCATGCATGTCCGTGTAGCGACGGGCGCGCGCGGCCGGCATGCCTAGCGAAAGCGCTTGCCAGTCGAGCCGCACCACGGCTTCACCCACGTTCATCTCGACGATCGCGCGTTCCAGCGCCGCGAGCGCTTCGGCCGACGTGATCGACAGGCCGCCGATGCGTGCCTGCAGCGCTTCGCGGGTCTCCGCGTTACGTGCGAGGAAGCCGACGTCGTCCAACGGGCCCCACGCCATGTAGGTACCCGGCAAACCGGCCGCGCGGCGTTGCGCAACCAGCGCTTCGAGGAAGGTATTGGCCGCCACATAGCTCGACTGTCCCGGATTGCCGAGGAAAGTCGTCGCCGATGAATAGACCACGAAGAAGTCGAGTTTCGTGCCACGCGTGGCGCGATGCAGGTTCCAGGCACCCGCCAGCTTCGGCGCGAGCACTGCGGCGAAACGCGCGTCGTCGAGATTGCGCACGAGGCCGTCGTCGATCACCATCGCCGAATGCAGCACGCCCTTGAGCGGCGCGCCGCGCGTGGCGATGTCGGCGAGCAGCGTGTCGAGCGCGGTTGCGTCGGTGACGTCGCAGGCTGCCGTGTGTACCTGTGTGCCATTTTCTTCGCGCCAACGCGCGGCTTCCGCGGCGAGTTCCGGTGCGAGCGTGCCCGAACGGCTCGCGAGCGTGAGATGGCGTGCGCCGCACGATCTCATCCAGCGCGCGGTGGCGAAGCCGAGTCCACCCGTGCCGCCGACGATCAGATACGCCGCTTTCGGATCGAGTTGCAGCGCTTCCGCGCCATCCGTTGCACGCGACGGACTCGGCGTGCCGGCCGGATAGGTCACGAGAATCTTGCCGATCTGACGCGCCTGCTGCATGTGCCGGAATGCTTCCTCGACGCGTTCGGCCGGGAACGCGCGATACGGCAACGGATGCAGCACGCCATCCGCAAACAGTTGCATGACCTCTTCGAACAGACGCGCGGTCAGGTCCGGCAAGGCGCTCATCAACTGGTCGGCATCGATGCCGAAATAGCTGATGTTGTTGCGGAACGGCCGCAGGCCAATACGGCTGTTCTCGTAGAAGTCGCGCTTGCCGAGTTCGAGGAAGCGGCCGAACGGACGCAGCGTGTCAATGCTGCGCACCATCGCCTCACCGGCCAGCGAATTGAGCACGATATCGACGCCCGCACCTTGCGTGCGCTCGCGGATTTCATCCGCAAATGCAAGGCTTCGCGAATCGAACACGTGGTCGGCGCCGAGCAGGCGCACGAATTCACGCTTCTCGCGGCTGCCGGCGGTCGCGAAAACTTCCGCGCCCAGGTGGCGCGCGAGCTGGATCGCCGCGATCCCCACGCCGCCCGCCGCGCCATGCACCAGCACGCGTTCGCCGCGGCGCAGCCGCGCCAACTCGCACAGCGCGTAGTACGCCGTGAAGAACGTGGTCGGCACCGTGGCCGCTTCTTCGAACGTGAGACGCTCGGGCTTGCGCGCGATGGCCTCGGCCTTCGTACGTACATGGCTCGAGAAGGACGCCGGCGCGAAACCGAGTACCGCGTCGCCCGGCGCGAAACGCCGCACGTTACGGCCAACGCGCACGACGCGCCCCGACAGTTCCATGCCGATCGTCGCGCCGGCAAAACCGTTTTCGACAGCCTCGTCGGACAGCAAACCCATCGCGTACATCACGTCGCGGAAATTGAGCCCGGTCGCGACCGGCTCGATTTCGACTTCATCGGCGGCGAGTTCGTGTTGCGCGAGCGCGAACCACTCGAGATTGCGCAACGAACCTGGCGAGGCGAAACCGAGCACCGCGGCTTCGTTTTGCGGACGTACCGCGGCGGATCCGCTGCGCAATGCGGCACTCGCCGCCGGCAACATGCGCGGCACGTAGCGGCCGTGCGACGTGAGCAGCACTTCTTCTTCACCGTCGGACGAAAGCAGTTCACGCGCCAACTCGGCGCCTGCATCGCGGCACGCCGGAGACAGGTCGATCAAACGGCACGCCAATTCCGGATGTTCATTGGCCAGCACACGGCCAAGCCCCCACATCGCCGCTTGCTCAGGGCGCAGCGTCGCGGCATCGGCGAATGGGGTGGCGACCGGCGCACCGCCGCGCGTCACGATCCACAATTGCGGCTGCATCACGCCGGCAACAGCGGCGAGGTCCCGCACCAGTTGCGCCAACGCGAGCGTGGTTTGCTGCTGCACGCGCATGACTTCCGCGCCGTCCGCATCGGCGGAGAGCGCGTGATCCGGCGCGATGAATACGACGTGATGTGGACGCCCTGCCGGCGCTTGCAGCTTGCTCATGTCATGACGCAATGCCGTAAGCGTGCTGCTCGACGTCGTATGGCCGGCGGCCTGCAAGGCAGCGGCCAAAGTCGCATCGACCGCGGTTTCCGTTGCGACCAGCAAGGACCAATGCGCTGACGGCGTCTGCGCTTCGCTCACGTTGCCGGCCGACACGCCCATACGCGGCTCGCGCGCGACGATCAGCGTCGGTGCGCCTTCGAGATCCAGGCCCTGTTCCGTATGCCGTGCGATCTGTTCGAAGCCGGCTTCTTCGAGGTGTTTCGTCAACGCCACCGGCGACAGCCATGCCGCGCGGCGCGCGTTGGCGTGCGCGGCGTCCGCGTCGAGATCGAACACGATATCGGCGAAGCGGCTATTGCGCGGCTCCGCGATCACCACCAGCGCGCCCGGCGCAAGCCAGCCGCGCAGCGCCGCGAGCAGCGCGCGCGGTTCGGTCTGTGCGGCCAGCACGTGGCTTGCCACGACGATGTCGTAACGCTCGCCGGCGTCGATTCCAGACAGACGCGGCGCATCGCCGAACTCGATGTTCGCGATACGGATGGACGGATGCTCGCTCGCGTCGAAGCCGCTCAACTGCTCATGCGTGCCTGCAATCGTGTAGTCGCAACGCGATACCGGCACGTGAATCGCGAGCGGTTGAAGCACGTCGCTCAAGGGCGAATCGAGTTCGAGCACGCGCAGGCGGCGCGGTTCGCTCCACCCTTCGATCGCGCGATGCAGACAGGCGCCGGTCAACGCATTGACATGCGCCCACGTCGGCGAAGCTTCAAAGAAATGTTCGACCAGGCTGCTGCGCGACGGCGGCAGGATCTGCGCGCCGCTCACTTCGCCGCGCAACACGGCAGGCAGCGCCGCGCCACAATGCGCGAGCAGCGTCAGTTCGGCCACGTGCGCGGGCGATTGCGCAAGCAGGTCGCGCCACAGTTCGTCGATGCCCGGCAGCATCTCGCAGGCCGCTGCCTCTCGCACGAGACGCGTGCCGTCGCGCTGCACCAGCCCGTCTTCCACGACGATTTGCACGAGACGCGCCAGCAGGGCTGGATGCGCACAGTCCGGCAGCGTCGCGTGGGCAAAAACGTTCATCGCGTCGAGCGCATTCAATGCGTAAGCGCTTGCGAGCACGTCGAGCAGCGGCAGCATTTCAGTCAGGTGTGACTGCCGGCGCAGATGATCTTCCTGTGTCGCCAATGCCCCGATGCCATCTTCGAGTAGTGCGGCCGGTTCGGGCAACATGTGTGCGTCGAGGTCGGCGGCAAGCGGCCTGGCTTCGGCGATATACGCGTAACGTGCCGGCGCATGCTGGCGACGCCCCATCAGATCGACGCGGCGGAAACGGCACGCGCCGAGCCGCGCGACGATCGCGCCATGTTCGTCGGCGAATTCGAACGATGCCACCACCGAATGCGGACTGCGCCGTTCGATGCGGGCGACCACGTAGCGAATCGCGTCGCCGCGCAGATAGTCGACACGTCCGATCTGCACCGGCACATAGGCTGCGTGTTCGATCTCCGCCTGATCCGCCGACGCGAGCAAGGCGAACAGCGGATGGAAACCGCTGTCCATCAAGGCCGGATGAAGCGCATAGGCGCTCAGTGCGGCTTCGGTTTGCGCGAGTACGGCGGGGACTTCCACTTCGGCAAGCGCAATGTCGGCGTCCGCATCGACGTGCACCGCGCGCACCCATTGGAATGCCGGGCCGTAGCTCAGGCCGATCGCGGTGGTGTTGGCATACAGCGTTGCGCCGGACATGGCCGGCCGCGCGAACAATTCGGCGAGCGTGGTGGCCGGCAGCGTGCTCGCGCCGTCTTCCGCGCCCAGCGCGCAACCGCTCGCCAGCAAACGGCCGGTGACGTTGAGCGACCACGCTTCGTCGGACATGCGGTCGCGTGTTTCGATCGTGAAGCTCGCGGTGCGCACGTCGACGGTGAAGCGGAACAGCTTGGAATGCTGCGGCTGGAATACGACCGGCAGACGGATTTCGAGGTTCTCGACCGCGCAGTCCGGTGTGCCGAAATGCACGCGCGCGGCCGCCAGCGCCATTTCGACGTAGCCTGCGCCCGGGAACGCCACGCCGCCATCCACCACGTGATCGGCCAGCATGGGCAAGCCGGCCGGATCGAGCTGATTTTCCCAGGCGAGCGCGTGCTCGCCAAGACGGTAGCCCAACAACGGATGTTCGCGGCGGCGATTGACCAGGTTGTACGCCTCGGCGGTCGGGCCGAGCCAATAGTGTTCGTGCTGCCACGGATAGGACGGCAGCGCCACGCGCGTGCTCATTGGCGCAAAACGTTCGGCGTCGACGCGCGCACCGTTTGCGAGCATCGCGTAGATCGCGTGGTGAAGCATCTGCGCGCTGTCGTGATTGCGCTTGAGCGTCGCCAGCGAGCGGCCGCTGATGCGGGCCTCGTCGAGCGTTTGCGTCACATAGCTGCGCAGAATCGAATGCGGGCCGACTTCGAGGAACAGGCGCACGCCCGTCCGGGCGATCTGCGCAACGGCGTCGCCGAAACGCACCGGTTCGCGGATATTGCGCCACCAGTAGTGCGCATCGAGTTCGGTGCCCGCGAGTTCAGCGCCTGTGACGGTCGAAACGAAGCTGCGCGTGGCGGCATTCGGCGCGAGATCCGCGAGGCCCTGCAGCACGCTGGGCTCGATCGGGTCCATCTGACGGCTGTGGAACGCGTAGTCCAGTTCCAGCATCTGGAAGAAACGGCCGCTTTCCTTCACTGCCGCTTCCAGCACCTGCAACGCGCCGAGCGGGCCGGCCAGCGTGACCGCCTGCGGGCTGTTGACACCGGCCACTTCCACCTCGGTATCCACGCCGAGTTGCGCCATCAGCGCGCGCATGGCGGCTTCGCCGAGTCCGGCGGCGGCCATGCGGCCCGTGCCGCGCGTGCTTGCCTGAGCGCGGCTGCGAATCTTGATTACATCGACAGCCTGCGCCAGCGTCAGCGCACCCGACGCCCACGCCGCGGCAACTTCGCCGACGCTGTGGCCGAGGCACACGTCATAGCCGACGCCGCGTGCTTCAATGACGCGCACCACACCCACCTGGATCGCGAACAGCAGCGGCTGCGCATGTTCGGTGGCTTGCAGCGTGACGGCAGTGACGCCTTCGCGCAGCACCTCGACCAGCGAGGCGCTGCCGTCGGCGCGCCACAGCGCGTCGAGTTCGTCGAGCGCGGCACGGAACACCGGTTCCTGTTCGAGCAATTGCTTGCCCATGCCGGCCCACTGCGAGCCGTTGCCGGAGAACACCAGGGCGAGACGGGTATCGTCGCCCGGCGCTTCGCCCTGCACGAAGGCCGGCTCCGTGCGATCCCGCGCCGGGTCGGCGAGTGAGGCCAGTGCGGTGCGCGCCTCGGCTCGTGTCGCCGGCGCGATGATCGCGCGATGCTTGAGCCATTGGCGGCGATGCGCCGCGTTCGATGCCAGGGTGTTCCACGGCGTGCCGTCGTCGAGCATCGACAGATAGCGGGCGGCCAGCGCGGGCAGCGCGGCTGCGGTGCGCGTCGAGAGAATCAGCGGCGACAGTGCCCGGGGGTCTTTTCCGCTTCGCGCGGTAGTGACGACTAGCGGCGCTTCCCGCAACACGACGTGCGCATTGGTGCCGCCAAAACCGAACGAATTGACGCCGATCACCAGCGGCTCCGTGCCGCCATCGAGCGAAGTCAGCCGGTCCACGACACGCAGGCGGCCGCCGACGAAATCGATCGCCGGATTCGGCGTTTCGAAGTGCAAGGTTTTCGGCACAGCGCGGTGCTTCAGGCAGAGAATCGCCTTCATCAGCCCCGCCATACCCGAAGCCGTTTCGAGGTGGCCGACGTTGGTTTTCACGGAACCGATCAGCAACGGCTGATCGACCGGACGCCCGGCCGATGCGACTTCCATCAAGGCGCGCGCTTCGATCGGATCGCCGACCGCCGTGCCCGTACCGTGTGCCTCGACATAGGCGAGCGAGCGTGGATCGACACCTGCGCGTTCGTAGACCGTGCGCAGCAATGCCGCTTGCGTCGCCGCGCCCGGCACGCTGATCCCGCCTTGCGAGTAGCCGTCCGAGTTGACGCCCGAACCGGCGATCACGGCGTGAATCGTGTCGCCATCCGCCAGCGCGCGCTCGAGTGTCTTGAGCATCACCAGCGCGCCGCCTTCCGAACGCACGTAACCGTCGCCGGTCGCGTCGAACGCGCGGCAACGCCCGCGGGGCGACAGCATCGACGCTTTCGAGAACGTCACGAAACCGAACGGATGCAGAAGCAGATTTACGCCGCCTGCGAGCGCCATTTCGGCGTCGCCCGAATGCAACGCCTGACACGCCTGATGCAAGGCGACCAGCGACGACGAACACGCCGTATCGACCGATACGCTCGGTCCGCGCAGATCGAACAGATAGGACAGACGGTTGGACGCGATGCTGAGCGTATTTCCGGTAGCCGAATACGGATCCACCGCGTTCAGGTCGTCGACGAAACGATTGCCGTAGTCCGGGCTCGCGACGCCGATATAGACCGCGCAATTGCTGCCTTCCATGTCGCGCGGACGCACGCCCGCGTCTTCGAAGGTTTCCCATGCGAGTTCGAGCAACAGGCGCTGCTGCGGGTCCATCTGTTGCGCTTCGCGCGGCGAAATGCCGAAAAAGGCGGCGTCGAAACCGGCCACGTCGTCGAGCACGCCGGCTGAGAATGTGTAGCTCTTGCCCGCTTCGCGCTTGGACGGGTGCTGATAGAACTCCGTGCCGAAACGGTCGGCCGGTACCTGCGTGACCGCATCTTTTTCGTCGCGCAGCAGCGCCCAGAAATCGTCGGGGCCCTGGACATGGCCGGGGAAGCGGCAGGCCATCCCCACAATAGCAATCGGTTTAGTCATCGTTCTGTTGTTGGGTGCAACGTGCGCGCCGGTTCACCGCTCGGCAAACCTGGTTCGAGTGCTCGAATCAGGGCGAGGCCGAGTTGCTCGGCACGCAAAGCTTCATTCGTGGCGGGCGCGTCGCCGTAATTGCGCCAGATAAAGTAATCGCTGCGAGCCGGCTCACAGCCGAGTTCGCCGAATACGCGCGGCAGTGCCGGCACGTGATCGCCGTAAAAACACAGCACCGTGTCGCGCCGGCGTGCGCGCAGTGCGGCGAGCAGCCGGCCGAGCATCGCGTCGGCGTTGGCAAGGTGGCGCAGATACGCGGTCAGATCGCGCCAGCGCGCGTCGTCGCCCAGCGTGTGAAACGCGGCGCCCTCGCCTGCCTGCACCGGTTCGAGGTGCAGCGGACCGTGGTTTTCCATCGTCATCGCGAAGATGAAGGCGGGCTTGTCGCGCGGTTCGTCCAGCGCCCGGATGATCGACTCGGCCACCGCCATATCGGCGACGTAGGGGCCGGCGCGTGGGGCATCGGCGAACGATTCGATGTCCAGAAAGCGGTCGATCTGAAGATGCCTGAAGGCGCGCTCACGGCCGAAGAAATCCGCGTAGTACGGGTGAATCGCCCGGGTCTGATAGCCGCCGTGTTTGAACCACGAGGCGAGCGATGCACAGGCCCGGCGCACGAACGCATACGGATAGAAGCGCGCATAACCGAGTTGCGCGCCTTCGACGCCGGTCAGGACCGCGAACTCCGTGCGCATGGTATTGGCGCCCCACGCCGGGACGGTCAGTTCGCCGTGCTGGACGGACTCGCGGCGCGCGGTGTCGAAGTGATGCAGGATGGCCGGGGCGATCGATTCGGTGAGGCGACGGGCGTCAAAGAACGATTCGCTCTGGATCAGGATCACGTCGGGCGTCGAACGTGGCGTGCCTGAGGCAAACGGACCAGCGGCGAGTGCGTCGCGCAACTGGCGCGGCGTGGCCGGCTTCATGCCGTTCAACAGATAGGCGACGAAAACCGCGAAAAAGCCATGACGCTTCTGATCGTCGGATGGATTCAGTGTGAGCGGCAGACGTGCGGCGAGCAGATAGCCGGCGGCGAGACAAGCGGCGGCAGCGACGGCGATAGCCCCGATTGGCCTGCCGGCCATCGGTGTGTCCACAACGAAACCGCCGATCACCACCGCGATACCGACGACGATCGCCACGACCGTGCCTAAGCTGAGAAACGGCAAGTACAAACGGGGATGCGCGAACAGCTGGCTGAACAGGCTCAGATCCGTGAAGACAAACGGCTCGCGCAGCGACGCATATTTGGCATTACTCACGCCGGCAAGCAGCGCGACCAGCGCGATGGCGACAAATGCGGAAAATCTGATGCGCCCGGTGACCAGCAACAGGCACAGACAAACGAACACGATTGCAGCGACGTGCAAAGCAAAGGCAACCGGCGAACGGCGCAACGACGCGCGCGGCACCGCGATCGCTTCCGGCAGAAGCGCGAGGCCAGCGGCGACCGTGAAGCTGAGCGCGAGCGTCGTTTCCAATCAGCGCTCCTCGCGGGGCAAATAGGACAGCCCGCCCAGAATTGCATCGGCCATGACCACCGGCAGCAACGGCAGAAGACGCATGCCGAACGCAAGCAAACCGGGGAACGCGATTTCGGCGCGGCCTGCGTTCAGTTTGCGCTGGATGTGCTCTGCGGCTTTGTCGGCCGACCAGAGGAACGGCTTGTCGCCGGGGAAAACGTCGCTCATGGCCGTCTTCACGAAGCCGGGTAAGACGATCGACATGCGGATGCCGTCGCGCGACAGGATCGGGCGGACGGAATCGCCGTAGGCTTTGATGGCCGCCTTGCTGGCGCAGTAGGCCGGCGAAATGGCCATGCCGCGCAAGGCGGCGAGCGAGCTGATCAGCGCGATCTGGCCGCTGCGGCGCGGGCGCATGCGGGCGATAACCGGCAGGACCGCGTGCATCGCGCCGTAGAAATTGGTGTCGACGATCGCGGCGGTGCGCGCCAGCTCTTCCCAGTCCTGGGCGGACGCGAGCGTGCTGGCCGCGCCGGCGTTGGCGATCAGGAGGTCGATGGGGTGAGTGTCGTCGAATTGGTGCAGCCAGGATTGCATGGCCGGCGCTTCGCGGACGTCGATCAGCCCCGTTTCCACCGTCGCGCCTTTTGCGCGGCAGGCGCCGGCCGATTCTTCGAGTCTTTTCCCGTCACGGCCAATGAGACCGAGCACTACACCTGGCGCCGCGTACGCCAACGCCAGCGCACGGCCGAGCCCCGCACTGGCGCCGGTGATCACGATATGGCGCGGGGCGGCGCTAGGCATGTGCTGCCGCCTCGAGACGACGCACGGCGCCGGCGGTTGCCATGGCAATGCCGGAGCGGGTGTAGAAGTCGCCGTTGATCTGCGTGTGGTGGACGACGTAGTCCAGGAAGGCTTGATACAGATGCATGTCCGGCTGCTCGCCATGCAGCCAGAAATCGTCAAGCGAGCCTTGCCAGGTCAGACCCGGCATGCTGTAGATCGCCGTGCCGAGCGCGATCAACGGACGGCGGTGATGCAGCGCCGACAAGCCGACCGTGCTATTCACCACCACGGCGCCGCGTGCGTGATCGAGAAGCGTCGGCAGATGACCGGCGTCGATGAAACGCAGGCGATCCGCGATACCGAGCTCGCGTGCAAGCTGCTCGGCATGACGGCGGTAGTCGATCAGGCCGGTGTCGAGGGGATGGTTTTTGATCACGAGCCAGCTATCGGCCGGGGCGTGCAGCGCAAACGACCTGACTACTTTCGTGATTGCTTCGCGCACGCCGTCGAACGGCGAATGGACGACGATCTGCGCGTCCGAGTTCAGTTGCAGCGGGAAGATGTAATACGCGTGGCCGGCTTCGAGCAGATCGCGCGTGACATTATCGGAATCGCGATGATGCTGGCGTTGACGCAATGCGCGCACGGCAAGCCCCGAGTATTCGAAAAAACCGTTTCTCGGACGATGGCTGCGGTAATGCGGGAAACGCGTGGCGAATAATGTGTTGGCGCCGCGATAGCGAATGTCGTGGAAGGCGCGTTCGTAGAGGTTGTAGCCAGTGGGCTGCCCTGCCGGGCTCGGCGGCGTGACACGGCGTTGATCCCGATACCACGCGGGGTCACGGGGTAATTGCGAACGGCCGTTTACACCGTGTTTTTCCAGTGTCAGCCAGTGCGGGCGAACATAGCCTTCTTCGAAGACGTGAACGCGCATCCCATTAGCTTGCGCAACAGGATGCATATAACGATGAATTTCGCGGCAGTCGCCGAACATTATGACGTCGGTAAAGCTGCTTGCTTTCACTCGATTGACATACCAATCTGTTAAATCGCTCGCTTGACCACGGAAATTCCACGCATCGCCATTACCGGCGTATGCCAGATCGCCACCACAGAAATTAACTCGGCGTACCGCGTGACCACGCTCGCGCAGTGCAGTGGCAAGTCGGCTAAAGAACGGGGAAGCCGTGCCTTGCAGGGCGAGAAAGGAACGGTGCATGTTGGAACGTCGAAAAGCGGCCCGGGCTCTACCGATAGAACGCCGAACCCATGCGCTCTTCCCCCGAAGACCTTGGAATCGTTTGAATAGTTGCTGCTGGTCTTAAGCAAGGATCGAAGAATACAACATTACGCGATGAAAAATAAGAAACACTAGGAAAAATTAAGAAATTTGTTGGAATGACACGAAGGTCGATGGCGCCGGGATTATCGGGTGGCTATAATCGGCCGCCCTGGTCTATTGGCTGGGTATGCGCCGTTATTTTCCCCGTAAGGATTGCAACGCTCAGCTTGCATTTGTAAACCCGGGGAAAAACGTTGCGTAAGGATTTGTATTGGCTCACGCAAAACGTTTGCGCCTATCGTGGCCGCACACTTTTGTGGGTGCTTTCCCTCTTCCTCTGGATTCGCCTGATGGGCGCCAGCGGAATTGAAAGAACTATTCAAAGTTGGATAAGACGTTGGAAACTGCATCTAGTAACAACGCGGCACTGCCGCCCACGGGGAAGAAGAAAGGCCTGGTTGAGCGCATCAAGGGGGTCAACCGGCTCTTTGCGTTGACTGTGGTTGTGCCGACAACAATCGCCGTGCTGTACTTCGGGCTGATTGCATCCGATATTTATGTTTCGGAGTCGCGCTTTGTGGTGCGGAGTGCGCAAAGGCAGAGTCAGACCAGCGTGGTGGGTGCGCTGCTGCAAGGTACGGGCTTCTCACGGGCGCAAGACGATACGTATCCCGTGATCGACTACATTCAGTCTCGCGACGCGCTGAAAGAGTTAAATCAGAGTGACTATATTGCCGATGCCTATGGTAATCACGGTGACTTGCTGAGTCATTTTTCACGACACCTCGATGGCAGCTTCGAAGCGTTGTGGAAGTATTACGGCAAACATATCGTTACTGTCGATCTGGACTCCACCTCGGCGATTACAACGCTTCAGGTCCGCGGCTATACCGCCGACGACGCTGAAAAAATCAACGAAAAGCTGCTCGAGATGAGCGAGCGGCTGGTCAACCGCATGAATTCGAGAGCTGCGGCCGACACGGTTCAGTTCGCACAGGCCCAGGTCGATATCGCCGCGGGCAAAGCCAAAGATGCAGCCGCAGCGCTGGCGACCTATCGTAACTCGTACACGGTTTTCGATCCTGACCGGCAGTCCGCGCTTCAATTGCAGCAGGTCACTGCGCTGCAAACGCAACTGTTCGCCGCTCAAACGCAACTGATCCAGTTGCAATCGATCGCTCCGCAGAACCCGCAGATTCCTGTACTCAAGACCAGCATTGAGACGCTTGAAAAGCAGATCGAGGGTGCGAATGGCGGGGTGACTGGCGGGAAAAATTCGTTGTCGAATAAGGCGGCCATATACGCACGTCTGCAACTGGACTCGCAGTTTGCGGACAAGCAATTGGCCTCGGCCATGGCTGCGCTAGAAAGCGCGCGGGCTGAAGCGCAGCGCAAACAACTGTATCTGGAAAGGCTGGTTCAGCCGAATACGCCGGACGTGGCGATTGAGCCGAAGCGATTGAAGTCGATTTTTGAAGTGTTCGCGCTGGGGATGATCGTTTGGGGCGTGTTGAGTCTGCTGCTCGCGGGCGTACGTGAGCACCACGACTAAGGACTGGAAAACGTGCATCACGACACACCCTTCCTGAGATCGCTGCAAATTCAAATGCGCGTGGTAGGCGCGCTTTTGATGCGAGAGATCCTGACGAGATACGGGCGGCATAACGTCGGCTTTTTGTGGATTTTTTTTGAGCCGATGATGTTTACGTTGGGGGTTCTCGGCCTGTGGACCGCTACCAAAGCGACGCACGGGTCAACGCTTCCGATCACGTCGTTCGCCGTCACCGGATATTCTTCCGTTCTACTTTGGCGAAATTGTGCAAATCGTTGTGCGCTTGCCATCCTGCCGAATCAGGCGCTGCTCTACCACCGGAATGTACGCGTAATCGACTTGTTCATGGCGCGGGTGCTGTTGGAGATCACCGGGGCTACGATATCCTTCGTCTTCTTAACAGTTTTCTTCGTGACGATCGGGTTAATGCCCCCTCCGCAAGACATTACACTGATTATCGGTGCGTGGGTCTACCTGGCTCTATTCGGTAGCTCGCTGGGATTTGCTATTGGCGCATTGAGCGAACGAAGCGAAACCGTAGAACGCGTTTGGCATACTGTTGCGTACCTGCTGTTTCCGCTCTCCGGCGCCCTCTTCATGGTCGACTGGTTGCCGGAGAAGTTCCAAAAGATCATTTTGCTTCTACCAATGGTCCACGGTACTGAAATGTTGCGTGGCGGCTATTTCGGATCGCTCGTTAAGCCTCACTACGATATTAGCTACATGATTACGTGCGACCTGGTCCTGATGTTCATCGGCCTATTTCTCGTAAAAGACGCAAGCAAGCGAGTCGAACCCGAATGATCGAACTCAAGGAAGTTTGCAAAGACTATCACACGCGTCAAGGCCGCCGTCGCGTCCTTGACGGGATCAATCTGCGCGTCAATGCCGGAGAGAAAATCGGCATCCTTGGGCGCAATGGCGCCGGCAAATCGACGATGATTCGCATGATCAGCGGAGCCGAGTTGCCGACGTCGGGAAAGATCCGTCGCAGCATGAGTGTTTCCTGGCCTCTCGCATTCGGCGGCGCCTTTCAAGGCAGTTTGACTGGAATGGACAATCTCCGTTTTATCTGCCGGGTATATGGTGCCGACGCGAAGGCCGCCGAGCCGTTTGTTCAGGAATTCTCCGAGCTCGGCTATTACCTACGCGAGCCGGTCAAGAGTTACTCAGCCGGTATGCGCGCGCGCCTCGCCTTTGCCATTTCGATGGCAGTCGAATTCGACTGCTTTCTGATCGATGAAATCGTGGCTGTCGGTGACAGCCGTTTTCACGCGAAGTGCCATCACGAGCTTTTCGATCGCCGCCGGGATCGCTCACTGATCATCGTCAGTCACGATGCCGGATACATCAGAGAACATTGCGATCGTGCCGCCGTGCTTGTTCAAGGCAAGCTTCACGCATTCGATCAAGTCCAGGATGCCTACACGTTCTACCAGGAAAGCGTGAATTGAGGTTCATCGCGCAGCAATACAATTGCCCGAACTGATTAACAAACTCAAAGCCGGAGCGCTCCAGTTTGCCGCGATCTGGTGGTTGCCGCGGCTCGTCAAAGCGGCGCGAAGTGCAGTCATGGCGCTTCAACCAACAGCCATCGGCGCCCCGCAACCGGCCCGACAGCTACTCGTTGATGTTTCAATTATCGCTTCGCACGATGCAGGCACGGGAATTCAGCGCGCAGTTCGGTCCTTACTACTGCAACTTCTGGAATCGCCCCCCTCTGGTTTCGAAATCAGGCCTGTGCGTGCGACAAGAAAGCGGTCCTATCGTTACGCCAATAGCTACCTTGCATCGTTGACTTCGTCGGGACTCGTTCAGGAAGACTCGGAAGTACAAGTATTCAACGGTGACATTTTCCTTGGACTCGACTTAGCCAGCCGAATCGCGCCCCGCCGCCAGATCGACCTGCTCAAGTGGCGTGCAAAGGGTGTGCGCTGTGCCTTCGTGGTTTACGATTTATTGCCGCTACTGCATCGCCATTGGTTCACGCCTCGCGCATATCGCTCGTTCCGTGATTGGTTATCCACACTGGCAGTACATGCAGACGCACTGTTTTGCATTTCCAACGCGGTTTCCAACGAGGTGCGCGGTTGCATGGAGCGTCGTTTCAATCTGGTTGGAAACGAACCTGCAATCGAATGGTTTCATCTCGGAGCCAACCTACCGATCACCGACACCGAAGTTGCTGTCGACACAGCGCAGTTGGACTGCGTGAATCCCAGCTCAAGGCAGCGCGCCGTTCTCATGGTAGGCACAATCGAGCCGCGTAAAGGCCACGCGCAAGTACTCGACGCATTCGAACTGCTATGGCGCAATGGTGTGGGAAGTAAACTGATTATTGTGGGTGGACAAGGCTGGCATGTCGAATCATTTATCGAGCGCCTGAAAAGTCACCCCGAAATAGGTAAGCGTCTACTTTGGTGCCCGGATATCGACGATGTCCAATTGATGCGGTTGTATGCGGAGCTCGACGGACTCGTAGTGGCATCGGAGGCGGAAGGTTTCGGACTACCGTTAGTGGAAGCTGCTCAATACGGAATGCCCCTATTTGTCCGAGACATCCCCGTGTTTCGCGAAGTGGCTGGCGAACACGCGGCCTATTTCTCGGCACAAAGTGGCGTTGAACTAGCGCCTCAATTAGCCCAATGGCTGGACCGGTTAAAGAACGGCACGGCACCCACCAGCCAAACCATAAAGCCGCTGACGTGGTCCGCAAGTGCTGACCGTCTAAAAGCATTGCTGGCGAATTTAGACTGCCCGCGTTAGCTCAACTAAAACGACGGTACACCTCAAAGGTTGTTTTGGCACAGCGCTCCCATGTCAACACGCTGGCAACCCGCAACCCACGTGCCGCAGCGGTATCACGCCACGCGTCATCGCACAGCACTTGTTCTATACCGCTACGCAGCACTTCGTGATTATCGGGCTCGACGAGCAAAGCCGCACCGCCGGCGACTTCCGGCAACGACGAAGAGTTTGAGGTTAAAGTGGGTACTCCGCTTGCCATTGCTTCGAGCACAGGAAGCCCAAATCCCTCGTAGACCGATGGATAAAGAAATGCCCGCGCTCCCGCATAGAGCAACGGCAGGAATGCTTCGTCGACAAATCCCAAATACCGCAACCAGCCTTCTTTTTCTCCCCGTTCGATCTGCTCACGTAACGCGTCGTTCAGCCACCCTGCGCTACCAGCCAAAACCAATGGATAACGTGCACGCACCAATCGTGGCAAATCAAGGTAGGCCGCCAGCAAATGATCAATTCGCTTGCGGGGTTCGAGTGTGGAAACACACAGCGCATAGCCACCATAAACAAGACCGTAGCTACTCAAGGCAGATGCAACCTCCGGCGCGTCACGACGGCGAAACTCCGCTCGTGCGCCTAAAGCAATGGCTGTAATACGCTCGGGGGACCAGCCGAAATAATCAATGATTTCATTGCGGGTCGCATCAGAATCCGTAATTAAATGAGCGGCGCGTGCCAGTGTCGATGCAAAACTGCTCTCGAAGTGTTTGATGCGCGCGGCGGGATGCATCTCTGGATATTTAAAGACTGACAGATCGTGCACTGTCACGATTCCGCTGTCCACAGACTCCGGCAAGAAGTAATTCGGAGAGTGGAACAGGTGTCCCCGCATTTCACGCCTCAAGTGCCATTGGCGCCAACTCTTAGGAGGGCGCAAAAGACGGCGCTTATGCTTCTGAGTATGTGCGGCTACCTGTAGCAGGTCCGCCGGGTTGCCGATCCAATGGCCGGCGAAGAAAAAACGCATCGAGTCAAGTTCGTGACGCATGCCGTGGTAGTGGGATGCCAGTTCCCATGCGTACCGACCGATACCAGTTAGGGGAGGAACCAGCGCATCTACAGCCAGGATCAATTTCATACAACGTTCTCAGGCAGATGACGCAAACCGTTCCGTCGCAGAGTCAGATGAAGAACAAAGATAGAATTAACCGCCATGGCGATATTCCGGAGGAACGGTCGCAACTCATTGTCCGTACGATCGATTGATACGAGAGCAGACTGGGGGGAGATAAATCTCGATGGCACAGTCAGTTTTTTCATCGTTACACTCTGAGCCAGTGATAGCTGTACAGCATTCAAACATACGGGGAGGTTTACCCTCCCCGCTTACAAATCTGCTTGACGCTTTCAAGACGTCCGGCCCAGACCTTCAGTCAGGAAGGCTACTCATTTGAATCGCCCGTTGCGTTTGAGCTCACACTGCATTCAACTAATTCATCGCTTCCGTCCAGGATTGCCGTTGGCACATGGATATGTACCTCCTCAGACTCCCAAGGCCAGATCTCGATCATTGAGAGTCGCAAGTCTGTGCTATCAGTGACCAAAACCCTAACTTCAAGGTCAACGCATGAAGCAGCCAATAATATTGGCAAGATGACGAGGCATTCCTCGCTGTCTCGTTCGACAAGGTGTCGCTCTGCAATCACGCGATCGCCCTTATCAACTACGACATCCATATATGCCCCGGCGAACCCAGCTTTGCCCAGTACACCGCGAATCGCCAGTCGATATCGACCGGCGGCCAGCGGAATATAAGGACCAAACGTTAGATATCCCGCCCTTCCTGTGCAAGCGATCTCGTGCCCTACACGTATGCCAACCTGCGTGCACACGCGGTCGTCAATACCAAGAAAGCGATACCCCTGCGCAATACCATCGGCAGCTATATTCTCGGCAGAATCGATAGCTCTAAGGCTGATTTCAGCAGGCAAATAGGAGTAACCGGCAAAGGTGCGACTAACTTCGTGATAAATCTGAAATTCACACATAGCATCATGCCATGCGAGCTCCTGCGCACCTTCAGGTGATCGCTCGGTAAATGCAAAACCAGCCGTATACGTGCCGGCAGGGAGATTCGGGATCAGGTGGTGACTTACGCAATACCGGCCTGCCGTCACGAACTGGTGAGTCTGACCCAACAACGTGCTATTGATGCCAAACGCCCACTGTCCATCACTGTCGAACAGATGGATTCCCATCTCAAGCCCCTTCACGTCTCGCGAAAGGGAGAAATCGACGTCGAACGTTATCGGCTGGCCATGCCGGATATCGTAACCTTGTTGCAGCATCGCGGAGTGAATTGTGATGTCCGGTGCACTAAAGGTGCGAGCCAACGTTGGCTCATATTTCCGCCATCCCGATACAGTCTGGCGGGAAATTTTTGCCACGTTTGTTTTTTCAGCCGACGTCTTCCAGGCGACCACCGCTGCGTAAAGGCGTAGGTCAAGCTGATTAAGTTCCTCAATGCGCTTTCTTAATACTGGAGATACTTTTTCTACCGCGGGCCGCTGGTTAGTCACATTAACCTGCGCAAGTTCAATCGGCGGATTAATCCCGATCAAGGCAGCAGCCTCTTCGAGAAAATTTGACATATTTTCGTATATGCCAACAACCGCATACTTCTGAATCGCAGCGAAGGCATTGGCGACCTTCACTTCGTCCGACTCGGTACCGTCACCCAAAATTCTGCAAAAATGCTCAGTGTACGGGTTCGAAATCGATTCAATAAACTCAGGGGACGCATCACAGCCGTCACTCGCAAGAAACCGGCTCGCGCCGTCTTTGTGAGCAACGGTTTTCCTTACAATACCAACGTTGTTTGACAGATAAAAAATCCAGGAAATGGCCCGATCAATGGGATCCCGGAAAAACGTCATATATTGATAACGAGGATCCAGCTGCTCCGCGTTATGAAAAAAAACGTGCGCACTAATAATTGAATAAAGTCCGCCATATTTTCGGATTAAATCGCGATGATCTCCGATCAGGTTGGTAGTAACGCAACCGGCTCCCAAAGCCTCGACGAGCCAGGCATTGATCGCCTGGCCAGCCGTCTTGGGAAGATGGTCGAAAATCACCCGACCGGAGAATACATCATCTCCAGTTATCATTTTATTTCATCACCCACTATATTAAAACGAGAACCCAGCCTGATTTCGTCGAATATCGGCTTCCACCATCATTCCACACAATTCCTCCAAGGTGGTTTTGGGCCGCCAATCCAACTCCCGCATCGCCTTCTCTGGATTCCCAATTAGCAATTCGACTTCAGCCGGTCGGTAAAATTTGGGATTGACCTTGACGAGCGGTTTGCCGCTCTTGCGATCAATGGCCACCTCATTCTCTGCTGAGCCTTCCCAGATCAGATCAAAGTCAGCCGCACGGGCAGCCATTGAGACGAAATCTCGCACAGTTTCCGTGCGATTAGTTGCCAACACATAAGTGTCCGGCTTATCGGCTTGCAGCATGCGCCACATGCCGTCCACATATTCTTTGGCAAAACCCCAATCGCGCTTGGCGTCCATATTTCCGAGCTCCAGCACATCAAGCTTTCCCAAACGGATCTTCGCGATGCTATCTGTGATTTTACGGGTAACAAACTCGCGGCCGCGCAATGGGGATTCGTGATTAAACAGAATCCCGCTACTAGCGAATATGTTGTAACTTTCCCGATAGTTAATTGCCATCCAGTGTGCATAGAGTTTTGCGACCCCGTACGGACTACGCGGATAGAATGGTGTGCTTTCAATCTGCGGAATGGCCTGAACCTTACCAAACATCTCCGAAGTACTGGCTTGATAGAAGCGAATTGCCGGATTGACGATTCGGATCGCCTCAAGCAGATTCACCGGCCCAAGGCCCGTAATGTGACCAGTCGTGACGGGTTGATCGAATGAGACCCCGACAAAACTCTGCGCGGCCAGATTGTAAACTTCTGTTGCGCCAGTGGTCTCCAAAAGACGGATGCTGGCCCCCAGATCGGTGAGGTCATATTCAACCAAATGAAGATTGGGGTGCTTGTCAACGCCCAACTCCTCAATACGCCAGAAATTTACCGAGCTCGTACGACGGTAAGTACCATACACGGCATAGCCCTTATCGAGCAACTGCTCTGCAAGATATGCGCCGTCTTGCCCCGTAATACCCGTGATGATTGCTGATTTCATAGTTCAAATCTCGTTATCAATAAAAAATATTTTTAATTTGATGCCGCTTCTTTCGTTCGCTCACACCAACTGACTGGATGCTCGTGTCCGCATGCTTCGCCACTGCTACCTGCGCTCCCGCTCGCCCCGAATGCAATGCAGTTACGTGTGATTGCTGGTGCGGAACCGATATATCCGAATACTTTTGATCGGACACAGGCACTGGCTGTATCTCGAGTAACGAAATAGTCACGTCCGAATGGTCTTGCACCCATACCCTGACTTCAAGGTCCTTGCACGCGGCATCAAGAGTTATTGTCTGTGTGACCAGCACGCCGTCCTTATCCGCTTCACCGAGATCGGACGTACCAAGGATCAGCGAAGCCTGATTCACGGACACATCAAATTTCGCCCCCGCACGATTACCCTTTCCTGCGAAACCGTGAATAACTACACGATACTCGCCTGCAGCCAATGCAATGTACGGGCCAAATATCAAATACCCCGATTGGCCCGTGCTTCGTACGGTCCGACCACTGCGCAACCCCACCTGCGTAAGAAGGCGTTTATCGCTGCCCCAAAAGCGTTTCACGTCGTCGGGCATCCACTCCTGATACCACTGTCCGCCAAGAACGACATCCATTAAGTTCTTTGCACTCTGTTTCCAACTTAACCAGGACGCGGCGCCCAATCGGCGAGCACGCGCTGCCTTGCCGAGTGCTAACCAAGTCCGAACTGAGTCGGCCAGCGCTTCAGGAGAGCGCCCCGAGAAGTACATAGCTTGCTCACCGGCCAACTCACGAAACAGCGGGATATCCCGAGCAATCACGGGCAGTTTGTACCGCACGGCCTCAATAAGTGATAAATCAAAACCCTCTCGTTCGGAAACTGCGATCAGGCACGCTGACGTCTCGTAGACTTTCTGAATGCGCGAACCGTCGGCATCCTCCAACCAGAACAATCGACGATTGAAAGACGAATGGCTGCGAATTGTTTCGGCCAATGTCCCTGCCATCTGACCGGCTTTTCCTACTATCACCAAATTGACTTCGACGCCCTGTGCCCACAACCCCTCAAACGCTTCCAACGCCTGCTCATGTCCTTTCCCATTCGTCAACTCACCAGGAATCAAGAAGCTAGGCTTAGATGCAATGGCCTGCATTGAAGCATCCACAACTGAAGATGCAGCATCAGTCTTCACGGACGACTCGACATCAACACCTAGTTGGAAGCAACCAATATTGAAAGGTCTTAGCCGATCCAAAGCGCCGACAGATAGCGCATCCAGCATTTCGTCGGCAACTGTACGCGATGGGCATAGCACGCCGTCGCAACGCATTATTACCCGCAGAAATTCCTGGAATTGGTCGGTTACATCCGACTCAAATCGCTGAGGCTGCAAGACAGGAAGCATGTCATAAACAACAAAATTGACCTGTACTCCGCAGTTTCGTATCGTCTGATAAAACGAATCGTGAGTCAGAACAACTTGCTTCTGGACAGCCAAACCGAGGAATTGGTCACCGGCCCGAAATTCGATCGGCTCATCGGCCAACACTGAATCAGGACAATCCAGAAAGCGCAGCGAAAATCGACGCGCGTAGCGATACCCTTGATCCGGTGTCGCGTACACTGGGTCAACTCGATAGCCATGTGGAGGATTAGCAAACAACTCTCTCAGAAGGCTACGCGCCACATCGCTGGTTTCGTTCCTGTCGCTTTCTTCGATCAAACCAGAAACGTCAATTAGTAGCTGACGCAGACCTATCGTTGGAACGATGGATCTTTCCACGCCGGTTGCCAAATTCATCCATGAGTCAGCATCATTTGGTGCTGGTTCCAGGGTACCTAACGCACGCGCCAATGCACCAACACCAGCGGCCGCCTCACGATAAGTGCGTTCGATCACTTCCGCATACTGATCCGCGCACGTTCGCGGCGCATGGTAAGTCCGGACGATATGACTAGCACTTTCACCCAATCGCTTGCGAAGCGACGCATCCTTCCAAAGTGTTTCCAGAGCTTCAACGAGCTGCTCATCTTCAAACTCGTCAGGGAGTTTCCATACCGCTTCGTCAGGCAGATCCACCATACTGCCGTTTGCATTTACGATAGTTGGCATACCCCAGTTCATACAGTCCAGCACTGACGCGGATGTCTCTCCACGCGAAAGCGTGCGCAACTGCACGCCAACATCGGCCGCAGCCAAATATTGACGGAACTCGGTGGCATCGGTCCAACCCGTTATGCGAATATTCTTTTGCACTCCGCTGTCTGCAATGACTTCCAGCAATTGAGCGCCATAGTCACCGCCGTGATTTTGGCCAACAAACACCAAGACACATTTGTAGTCTTTTGAGAGTGCCGAGGAAAGCCAGGCTTTTAGCAACCGGTGATTCAACTTGGTAGGAGCCAGAATACCGAAACTGCAGATGACAAAATCATCAGGGTCGAGATTGAGCGCCCGGCGAGCTTCCTTTCGACCAATATCTTTCGGCGGCGTCCGGAGCAAAGGTAAAACAGACCAATCGTCGCCTGCCCCTTCGCCGTACCACTTTTTCGCCAATTGCTTTGAATGATTGGAGTGTACGATCACGCTGAGCGCACTTTGGAGCACACTCAGATTACACGGGTATTGCCATAAAACCGCTTCCTCTATATCTGCTATCTGGAAGCGACGCTGCACAGAAGCGTAACCATGTGCATGAATAAGCTCTTTGACTAGCGCGGATGGGCGAATACCGTGTACATCCATGCACTGCGTCATCCCGGACAGAAAGAAATCGTGCAGAACGACTACCCCAGGATAGTCCTCCAACAGATCCAGCATGTGTTCATGAAAGTGCGAGTTGCCAAAGTGATAGAGCACTCGCTCATAACGATTTGAATGAGCCTTAAACCATTCAATGCTGCGCTGAGCACAGTTCGCGGAAATCCAAGGATCAGAGATTGCGCCCTGAGCCAGGATAACATCGACATCATAATGACGGGCCAACTCAGGCAGTAACTCCGCACTATAGTCACTAATGCCGCTGCGTTCTGGAGGAAGCGGAGAAAAATACGCTAACTTAGGGCGTCGATTGGACGGGGCAACGAGCGCGCGCGAGGTTGCCTCGTTTTTTTTCCACGAGCAAAATGCAGCAATGGCGGCTTTCCCGCTTGCATCCCAGGAAAAACGTTTCGATTGCTCCAAGCCATGGATCTCTAATTGCCGACGAAATTGTCCGTCGGTAAGAACCTGCTCGAGTTTTTTGGCAATTGACTCGTCGCTATGTGGGTCAAAAAGAGCGTCGTCTCGGCCGATGACCTCAGGCAAACTCGACGTATTCGCACCGATCACGGCACGACCGCAAGACATGGCCTCCAACGCTGGCAAGCCAAAACCTTCATGCCACGACGGGAAAACAAACACTTGACAAAGGTTATATAGCGAAAGCAAGTCATCTTCCGAAACGAAACCCGTAAGTACGAGTTCATCAGTAGCAAGACCATGTTTCTTCGCCAAGGCCAACAACTCGTCCCTGTTGTGCTGCTGAATCGAACAGACTATAGCTAGCTGAGTTTTTGCTCGAATACGTTTTGGCAGCCTGGCATAGGCGCGAATCAGACCATCGATATTTTTACGGAAATCGATCCCGCCGGTATACATCACAAATTGTCGATGCAAATTGTGTCTTTGACGGACATCGTGCTCTTTCTCGGCACTAACAACTATAGGCTGAAATTGCGGCTCAGCGGCAGTCGAAACATTGACAGCCAATTCCCCCGGGAACCCGAGATAATCAATAGCCTCCTGACGCGACGACTCCGAGATGGCTAGCAGCAAATCAGCTCGACGAATATTTCCGTATTTGTATTCGAACCACTTCTCAACGACTGGGTTCTGGAAATAAAGATGAGGGTTAATTAACGGAATCAAATCATACAATATCACCGCCGTTGGCACGTTGCTACTCAACAAGCCCACGCTCGTTACGATGTCATCTCCGAGCCCTTCGATCAGGCTGCTGATCAAGACCACGTCGGGCTTCAAACTGGCCAAAAAAGCTTCCCGCACTAACTCAGCTGACTGACGACGCCAGTCATTGTTCGTATCCATGTGGCCTACCGGCCCCGGGACCTGCCAGACGCGAATATTCGCTTGCGAAAGCAATCCTTGAAAAGCCGCTCGAATCGGTTCTATCGAATCAGGAAAGAGCCCGTTGAGCGCAAGAAAGACCTCGTGCTCACCTTTGTTGCGGACGATTGCTTGCGCCAGCGACATCGTGTAACGACCGATGCCCCTATACCGAGAACCCGAGCTCTGCGCTCCCTGTAGATCAATCACGATACGCATTTAGGCGCCCCTCTCAGCAGACGATTTGATTTGTTTATAGATAGTTCTGGCACGTGTCGAAAGCTGCACTGCCCCGTCCGACACCGTCGGTGAAATCGATGTGGTGACGGGGATGTTTTCGACAGCCGCATGCCTGCTACCCGATGCAGTCGCACCGAGTGTCCTGTTTTCAAGGACCAGGTTGCGCAAATCGGTAAGCGCACCTTCCAGTTTCTTAAAGCGATAATTACTCTCATCACTCATCAGGCGAAGTTGGTTCTCAATCGCTCGCAGATTACGTTCACTTGCACGATTACCTTCCCCGCCGTTGGACCACCTAAATAGCCAACCGATCAGCGGCAATTGCCCACTTTCGTATCGCCGAATAGCCGCGTCCAGCCCAGGAAGATTGGCTGCATGCGCCTTTCCTTCAGCGGAAAATCTTATTTGCGCCAAGATCCGGATTTTGGATATCCCGGCGCGGATCCGACCCAGGTAGTATCCCAAACCCTCGGAATCCGGCGTTCGCCCCAATAACGTTTGATAGGCACAGCGCACGAACTGCTGATCGTGATGGGCGAGTAACTCCTCCAGCGTGGACGCAACGGCCGGAGCAATCGGATCAACCGCTTGCGTGAAAGAAATCATGATGGACTCAATGGATGCGTCGCGAACGTTGATCGCGTTTGATTCTAAATTCGATGACATGAGTGCGTGATGTACCTCGCCTTCACTCGCTTGCAAAGTAGGCACAGGAAGGACGGCGTCATCGGAAAAGACGGGAATGTCGGACTCCCCGCTTGCTGCTTGTATTTTTCTGGATTGCGACTCTTCAGCGACATTCATTGACTGATCGGGTTCGCTCAATGAAACAGATACTCCGCCACTATTCGCTTTCGATTTAGGCGCACCAAGCGCGGCCAACCTGCGCAACGGCGCAGTCATTCGCCACGTCAGTGAAGCTTGCGTCGCAGCCAGACTCTCCTGGACATGCGCGAGCGATTGACGTAGCCGCATGCTTGTTTGTTGCTCAGCTAGTATTTCGGATTTGAGCCGTGCCGCAGCCGACGCACTCTCTGCAGCAAGGCGGTTATGCTCTTCAACCCTTGCATTGAGTTCGGCGTGATGTCGTTGTGCTTCCAATTGCTGATTGAATTGGAGAGTCTGCGTTTCACCTTGTAAATCTACGATTGTCTTACCGAGCGCCTTTTCTTGCCTAACCCATTCCTGCTCTTGCAGGCGAGCGGCCTCTTGCACGGCTTGATGCTGTTCGACAAGAACCAGCTCTCGCCTTGCATGCTTAAGTTGAAGCGCATGCTCCTGCTCGCTATGGCTGCGTACCAGCTCGGCCCTTTCCCGGGCCGTCTGTCGCTGGCTCTCCAGCAGTTGCGCAGTTATCTCCTGCTCACGCTTTACCTTTTCCCGCAGCAGCGCTTCAAGTGCTTGTCGTGATTGGTCAATTTGTTCGGCGTATTCTTTTTCACGCCGGCCAATCTCTTGCTCCAACCGTCGACGCTCTTTTTGTTCCGCCTCGAGGTGCGAGTTAAGCACTTGTTCCCGGGCAGCATGTTGCCGAAACAATTCCTGCTCGCGATCTACTTGGCTCCGAGCCAACTCACCCTTTTCCCGTGCGGCTTGCTCTTGAATTGCCAACAATTGCGCGGCGACTTCCTGCTCACGTTGAGTCCGAGCAAGTAAGGCACTTTCCAACCGTTCCTGCACCTGGCTGGCGCGCTCCGACAGCGCCTGCTCTCTTTTCACCCAGTCTTGCTGAACACTGCGCAATTCATCGCGCTCGGCTTGCAATCTCTGAGTGAAAGCGTTCTCGCGATCGACTTGCAGACGGTGTAGTTCACGCTCCCGTTCGACATGCATCTGAGCCTGCGCGGCGCTCTCATCGGATGCCCGACGTTGAACTACCGACAGTTGCGTGACGAACTCCTGCTCACGCCGGACCCAATTCTGATTCTGTTCGCCGCGTGCTGTCTCGAGCGCGGCGACGCTTCGATTGAGGCCTTCAATCTCACTGCTGACGGACTGCCTTTGCCGCTCGACTTCGGCGAAAGCCTCACTCACCGATTCTTCGTAGCGCTGCTTGATCAAATTATGAAAGGGAGCGCTGGATGTGCCATTGAGGACGAATCCATCAAACACGTTCGGAGGTGACTGGAACGCGCCTTTAATTTCTGGATGCCCTTCTGACACGTAATAGCGATTCAATCCGTCGAAATAGACTGGAGAGTATCCATACGAGACAAGTATTGCTTCCCAGCTCTCATGCGTTTCAATCTGAGTCATGGGAAGCGTGCTTTCGACCACAACAATCCAGGGGCGAGCTGCAGATGCTCCCCAAGTGGACAGCACTTCGTGCTCAAGTCCCTCTACATCAATCTTGAGCCAATGTATTTCAGACCGTGTCGATGCGGCGAAAATCTCTGCCAGAGTAACGCAGGGCACAACTATTTCATGCACGTCGAAACCGCGTTCACGATGCTGTGCCGCTATGCTCGCGTCTCCGGTAGAAATCCCAGTGCTTGGAATTTCAAAGAACTGTAGAACGCCTGGTCCATTACAAACAGCCGCCTGAATAACCATATCCCCCGGCCGCTGCTGCCTCAGCAATTCAGCATAATGCGGTGTCGGCTCAACGTGAATACCTCGCCATCCGCGCTCATGAAATGCGAGGCTCACAGAGTCGATTACTGGATCCTGGGCGCCGATATCAATATACGAACCCTTCTCGACATGCGCGAGCGCACGCCAAAGCATGACATCTTCGAAATTCTGAGCATAAGAGGTAATACTCACGTTATGACTTCCGAATCAGAGGCAGTGCAGGGTCGGGACGAAGCGCAACATCGGGTTTAACCGAAAACGAAAACCTTACGCGCTGGATGACAGATGCGAGACCCATTGAAATCGCCCTAGGCGTTGAAGCCGAAAAGTGATCCCGCGTCGATTGCCGGAAAGACGGTCAGACGCTTCGAAGACAGAAAGATCGACGCGCAGCGGATGTAACGGCACGCGAGCGAATCAGCGCCAGCGTTGTCGAATCTCGCGCGCACCCGCCCCCCTCTCCGTATTCCAGAATAAAGATAAAGCACGATTTTCACTTCTCTCTTCGACGGCCATCGAGTGCGGCGGCATCGGAGCGCCGCAGCACTCGACGACACGCGCCAGCAATCCATTCGTTATTAGGCTCAACGCTCCGAGGCGAGGCGTCAAAGGACGCACTCCGCGTTGCGGCGGCCTGCTTTATTTAGCGTCACCTGTGCGTGACAAACAAAAATCCAACATCCCCGGCCAGAATCGCACTTGATATAGCGCCCTGGTCGCGCGCCCGGCTTATTGAACGACAACTTGAGACAAGTCAGATCCTCGCGCAACTGCCTCGATTCGGTCACCAAGCTCGGGGACACCGTCAGCCAATTAATAGGCCAATCGATGTTAAAAAAGGCGCTTTCATTTAACAAAAAGATTGGCCATGTCGCCCTAATGGGCGACAGCCCTCTTCCTGCTTACCTAAACGTCTGAACCCCCGTAATCACCGGATACGCCACCGAGAACACCACATTCAAGAACTTCTGCACCTCGGCGATCGGCGCATTCGACACATACAGCAGATCCTTGTTATCCATCATGAAGCTCTGCGCGACGAAGAAAGAGTTCGGGTCACGCAGATTCACGCGATAAACAACCGGCACCTTGCCATCCGCAGTTGTACGCACCGGCGAGTTAGGCCACGGCAATGCCTTCGCATCTTCAAGACGGAAAATGAACACGCCCTGCGCATCCGAACGGGAATCCTGCAGGCCACCCGAGCGCGCCAACGCTTGAGCAAGCGTAATCCCCTGCGCCTCGAAATTGATTTCCTCATTCTTGCCAGTCGCACCGAGCGACGTAAAGCTGAACGGCTGGAACAGCGCTGTCACCACGTCGCCGGCATGCAGCGGCACGTTCTGGCGCGGATCCCGAATGACCGTTTCAAGCGGCAGAGAAGCCACCGTGTCGCCACGCGTCACCTGAATAGTGATCTTGTCGACAGGTTGCTTCACACCGCCGGCCGCAGCCAGCGCATCAAGAAGGCGTTCGCCGCGCGCGGTCAATGGCATCCGGTTACTACTGGCCACGTCGCCAACAACCGTCACATACGAGGTCGCGTTGCGCGAGAGCTTCACCAGTACTTGCGGGTCGTGGGCAATATTCTTGAGGCGGGCAGCAATGTCACGCTGCAGTTGAGTCGGCGTGCGCCCCACCGCCATCAAGTCCCCCGCGAAAGGCACATTGATTTTGCCGCTGCCGTCGATCGTCTGATCGGGCAGCACAGTCACGCGCGCATTGCTGGTGCCGGCCTTGGAGTCCAATTGCGCAGCGCCAAACAGCGTGGCGGGCGGCGCCTCCCAAATCGATACTTCGATCGTGTCGCCCACGCCAAGCTGCTGCTGGAACGTCGTGCTATTACCCAACGTGGCAGAGAAATCGCCAACGCTGCGCTCAGCGAACAGCTTGCGCGCGACATCATCCGTTACATCGACGATCTGGATGCCCGCCGGATTGGCAGGGGCTGCGGCGCGGTTTATCTGCGAGCTGCTAGGCCCAGACGTAGGGATACTCGAGCAACCGCTAAACGAAAGCGCGCCAAAGACAACCGCGGTAAAAATAACACCAGGAGACAGACGCGACATTTATTGCAGGATTTAGTAAGGAATTTGAGTTCGCGCGAATTGTCTCATGCTGTTGGGGGAAATGGCACGGTGTGAAAAAAAATCCACACTCCGGAGGCTAAAAATCTCTTCGCAAGCGCACATAGCTTGCGCTTCACCTCAAACGCAAGCTATGTAACTGCATATCAGACAGGGACTGCGGAGGATCAAGCGCTTAACAGGGCGAAGCAACTGGCTCGCGATCCTTGCGGAAAAGCCAGGGTTTAACAAAATACCCTCCAACGCCAAACGTTTGCATAGCAAGTGACGCGATGAAGAACATCTATTCAGCTTCTGTGGATGGCAATTTATTTCCCACCATTCAACAAGCCAATACCAATCCTTACATAAAGTTCTGGTATACGCCCGCGTCGCAGCCTCAGTGAAAGCTACGTTGCGCGCCTGCCTGGAACGCGCCCGATAACCGATGGATTTCCGCATTCCGGCCAACCCGAATCCATCAGTCGACGCGACACTTCTCGTTTTCCATGGGCGCCCCGTTTCTACCGAGCGCCACGCAAAACCACAAGTACGCGACTTATGCGTCGAGCCGTTGCGCCGACATCTCGCCGCCATCAGCGTCGAGCGAACTCACCACAAGGAGAATCCGTTGCAGTGCTTCTTGCAGATTAAGCTCGGCCGTATTCAACCGCAATTCCGGATTAATCGGCGCCTCATAAGGCGAATCAATCCCGGTGAATTTCGGCAGCGAACCTTCTCGCGCTCTTTTGTAGAGTCCTTTGACGTCCCGCGCCTCGACAACCTCAAACGGCGCGTCCACATGCACTTCGATGAACTGCCCAGCCCCGAACAATGCTCTGGCCGCGTCGCGATCCGCCCGGAACGGGGAAATGAATGAGGCAATAACGATAATACCCGCATCGACCATCAATCGAGCCACTTCAGCGGCTCGCCGGATGCTTTCGTGGCGGCTGGCATCGGAAAAGTCGAGGTCGTTATTCAAACCCTGGCGGAGATTATCGCCGTCGAGAATGTACGTGCGAAGACCGCGGGCCTGCAATTCTTTATCGAGCACGCCCGCCAACGTCGACTTGCCGGCGCCAGACATGCCGGTAAACCAGATAACCAGCGGACGCTGCTGTTTCGTTGACGCGCAACTGCTCACAGTAATCTGGGCCACCGGCGGAACCACGGGATCGGTATAACTTCTGTCCATCACTCTCAGATATATATGTAGTAACCACTATCCGACGCGCATATAGCGGGTAGAAACTCAACCCAATCGTCGCGCCGAATCAAACCGCCCACGCATCGGCGAGCCCGCACTTAAGTGCAAAGCGCTGCCGGCACAAGACACGCCAAACTGGCTGCACTCGAGCCGCCAGTTCTCTTTACCATCTGGTTAGCACACCGCCGCTCAGGATCTACTTCGGGCGAAGGTGTTACTTCATGTCGGGAAAAACCATCCCTGCCCGACACTAAACGCAGCCATGAAAGCCGGAGTTGCTGTTGCCGCCGGAAAGCAGCACTTAGCGCAGCCACCCGACTAACGCCTTACCGCAGAGTTACAAAACGTCGACGCAAATTCTCTCACGCACTCGGGTAAAATGGCTCGTTGTAAAAAAAAAGCCACACTCGAAGGACCAAAAAGGTCCGAACGACAGCCCAAAAAGCACACCCTAGTGTCAACTCTATTCCTGGACGTCACGCGCCTCCTTACGCGCCTTTACGACGGGCTTTTGCCCACGGGCGTAGATCGCGTCGGCCTCGCATATATTCAAAAATACGGTGCTCAAGCGCGCGCAATCCTTAGCGAACGCGGCTTCTCCACGGTTTTGACCGAGCGGGATTCACAGCAAACGTTTGCAATGCTTCTTGCATCCGTCCGCAATCGGAACGCAATCCGCGCTTTAGTCGTGCGCGCGTGCCTTAATCGTGTGCGAGAAACAAGACTTAATGGAGTGCTGTTGCATACCAGTCACAACGGGATGGAATTTGGCCGTTATTACCGGGCTATGACAAAGCGCGAAATCCGCCCGGTATTCATGGTTCACGATTTAATTCCATTGACTCATGCCGAATACTGCCGCCCGGGAGTCGAGACGACTCATCGGCACCGCATACATACAGCGCTCAAACACGCGAGCGGTCTGATCGCCAATTCGCAAGCCACGCTGGATTCGCTCGCTGCCGAAGCACGCCAGGCCAATCTGCCGCTCCCGCCGAGCGTGGTCGCGCGCCTCGCCTCAGGCGTCACCCAGCAGCCGCTCGCCCCGCGCCCGCTGCCCACGCCCTACTTCGTCATGCTCGGCACCATCGAGCCGCGCAAGAACCACTGGTTCGTCCTGCACGTGTGGCGGCGTCTGGTCGAGCAACTCGGCGCAGCTGCACCAAAGTTGGTCGTGATCGGCCGGCGCGGCTGGGAATGCGAAAACGTCGTCGACATGCTGGAGCGCTGCCAGAGCCTGAAAAACGTCGTGATAGAAGAAGCGCACTGCTCCGACGAGCAGCTTCATGCCTATCTCCAGCATGCTCAGGCGCTGCTGTTCCCGTCATTCGTCGAGGGCTACGGCATGCCGCTCGCCGAAGCGCTCGCGCTCAAGGTGCCGGTGCTCGCCAGCGACCTCGACGTCTTTCACGAAATCGCCGGCGACATCCCGGACTATCTCGACCCGCTCGACGGTCCGGGCTGGCTCGCTCAGATTCAGGCCTATGCTCAGGCCAACAGTCCGGCGCGCGACGCGCAATTGGTCCGCATCGAACGCTTTCGCGAGCCGACATGGGCGGAGCATTTCGAGCATGTCGACGGCTTTCTTGAGACGCTGCGCTAGATGAAGCAACGCGTCACTGGGCAACCGGCTCCGGAAATCCCGGCGATCAATCTACTCGGCATCACGCGCGGCTTCCGCTCGCTAAATTGGCTTGCCGGACGCGCGGAACATCTGTGGATCGACCGGTGGTTCGGGCGCGTCGCATTGCGCGTCGCCCGCTTGGGCGGCAGACACGTCAACGCGGCTTGGCCGGGTCCGGTCTGGTCGCAGGGCGCGTCGGGTACGCCGTTGTTGTCGTGGTTCAGCGCGCCGGTGACGGGTGCCAGCGCCGATGCTTTCGCTGCCGCGATCAATTCGGCACTTATCGTGGCCCTCGAACACGATCGGAGCGTCGGCGCCTCGCCTGAGGCTGAGGCCGAAGTTGAAGTCGGAGGCGGGGTCGAGCGGCTGATGCAGCGTTTCGCACACAACCATGCCTCGACACAGCGTCGACAGCACGCCAGTTGCCCCGCCGCGTTACTCGAAACCAAACGCCTAACCCGCGTCATGCTGATCGACGAGCGCGCCCGCTCTCATGGGCTCGGTGCGGTCCCGGTCCGCAATTCACGTCGAGCCTTCGCGCGGATGGTGCAAACCGCGCGCTCTGCCCATCCGCAAGCCGAATTCTGGATCGCCCGATCGGATGACAAAGGCGCGGGGCGCTGGCTTTCTACGTCGGCCGACGGTATGCCAGCCGGCGCCCGACAACTCGCCGATCACGAATCGCTGTGCGCCGCGTTGCCTCATGTCGACCACGTCTATACGTTAGGCGCCTCGGAGGGCATGCATGCGTTGCTGGCCGGCGTGCCCGTGCACGTATTCGGTGCCCCCTATTACGCGGGCTGGGGATTGACCGACGACGACCTGCAACCACCGAACCGCAGCGTACGCCCCACACTCGCCGCGCTATTCGACGTGGTTTTCCTGCGTTTTGCGCGCTACCTGAATCCGTTCACGCACACGCTGGGTACGCTCGACGATCTGCTCGACAGCATCGAGCTGCAGCGAGCAGTCCAGCACCGTTTCGCCGATGTGCAGCACGCCGCGGCGATTCGCTTCCAGTGGTGGAAGCGCCCATTTGCGACGCCTTACATAGGCGCAGGCGGCGCAACGTTACGCTGGACGCACGAGCCGCAGTCCGTGCAGGCGAACGAATGCGCGGTACTGTGGGGCGCGCGCAGCGCGGACGGTCTTGCACCCGAGGTTCGCCGCGTCAGAATCGAAGACGGCTTCTTTCATTCGACGGGCCTCGGCTCCGACATGATCGCGCCGCGCAGCCAGGTGATCGACCGCCGCGGCCTCTACTTCGACGCAAGCCAGCCGAGCGATCTCAGCGTACTGCTCAACGAAACCGAGTTCAGCGCCACCGAACTGGCGCGTGCTGCGGCGTTGCGTGAACGCGTGGCGAAACTCGGCGTCACCAAATACAACCTCGGCCGGCGTCGTCCTGCGTGGACCGCGCCGGCAGGCAAGCGGGTCGTGCTGGTTCCAGGGCAAGTCGCCGACGACGCATCGATCCGCCTCGGCACGCGTGCCATCAGCACCGCCGACGCACTGCTGCGCGAAGTGCGCCGGCTGCGTCCCGATGCATTCGTGGTCTACAAGCCGCATCCGGATGTTCTGTCGGGCAATCGCAATGGACTGATCGACGCGCAGCAACTCGCGGATATCGTCGACACGGAAGCGGACTTGCTATCGCTCGTCGACGTGGCGGACGAGGTGCACACCTTGTCGTCGCTCGCGGGCTTCGACGCGTTGTTGCGCGGCAAAGCGGTCTTCACCTACGGGCTGCCTTTCTATGCAGGCTGGGGCCTGACGCACGACGCACTCGCGCCCTTACCATGGCGCCATCGCACGCTGACGCTGGACATGTTGTGCGCAGGCGTGCTGCTGCGCTACCCGCTCTACTGGGACTGGCGCACGCGTCTTTTCACCACGCCGGAAGCGGTAGTCGAACAACTCGCGCCACAGGCTGCACGACCGCTCGAACAGGTTCGCGGCAACCGGATGCGGCCGCTGCTCAAAGCAATTCGCTGGACCCGCAACGGAATCCGCCATGCGTCATGGCGTTTCCGGCAAAAGCTCACGCCCCGCGCGTAGCCGCCGCGCCAGAAAACGTAAAAGCCCCGCAAGACTTTCACCTTGCGGGGCTTTTTCTCAAGCGACTACGTTTTCCGCCTATCGCGACATCATGTGCATGCTGACGTTATGCATGATCCACAATGACCCGACAATCAGAATCACGGCCGTCAGCACCGTAAAGCCGAATGCCATGACGTTCCAGCGCTGCGCCGACGACGTATTCATGTGCAGGAAGAAAATCAGGTGCACGACGATCTGCACGAGCGCGAGGCCCGCGATCGCGAGCAAGGCGTTCTCGCCGGTCAGCGTGCCGTTCAGCACGAGGCCGAAGGCTGCGGCGGTCAATACGACGGAGAGAATGAAACCCATCGTATAGCTGCCAAAGCTGCCGTGACTTTCGCCCCCATGTCCTTCGTCCGGGTGCGCCAGGTGTGAGTGATGGCTATGGTCCATTTAGATCACGCTCGCAAGATAGACAAAGGTGAAGACGCCGATCCACACGACATCCAGAAAGTGCCAGAAAAGGCTCAGGCACGTCAGGCGAATCATGTCGCGTTCGGTCAGATCGCGATGACGCATCACCTGAATCGCGAGCACCACCATCCAGATCAGGCCGCACGTCACGTGCAAACCGTGCGTGCCGACCAGCGTAAAGAACGACGACAGGAACGCGCTGCGGCTCGGGCCTGCGCCCTCTGCGATCAGGTGCGAGAACTCGCGCATTTCCAGCACGAGGAACGCGAGACCCAGCAGGAAGGTCACGCCGAGCCAGAAGAGCAGCACGCCCTTCCTGTTCTTGTGCGCGCCCAGCATCGCGAAGCCGTACGTGATACTGCTCAGCAGCAGCATCGACGTTTCAAGCGCGACGCCCGGGATCTCGAACAGATCCTTGCCGCTCGGACCACCCGCGAACTGGTGGCCCATCACCGCGAATACGGCGAACAACGCGGCAAAGATGATGCAGTCGGTCATCAGGTACAGCCAGAAACCGAATACCGATTGCGACGGCACATGGTCCGGCGCGAGATGCGGTTGAACCGCAATAGTCTTCTGTAGCATCAGTCCACCTCAACCGCAATGTGGGCACCCGCGCCGGCGCGCTTCTCTTCGATCAGCGCAACGGTGTCGGCCGGAATGTAATAGCCGTCGTTGTCCTGGAAGCTATAGACGATCACCGTGCCGATTGCACCGACCAGGCCGACGATCGCCAGCCACCAGATGTGCCATACACCGGCAAACCCGAGCGCCAGCGAGAACAGCCCGACCAGCAGACCCGCCGAGGTATTCGACGGCATATGAATGTCGCGATACACCGGCTCGCTTTGCGGCGCTTTACGCGACTTCATGTCGGTGAACGCGTCCAGCTTGCGTACCGTCGGGATGAGCGCGAAGTTGTACACCGGCGGCGGCGAGCTCATTGCCCATTCCAGCGTGTGGCCATTCCACGGATCGCCGGTGACGTCGCGGTTTTCCGGCAGATTGCGGTCGCGGATGCTGACGTACAACTGCGCCAGTTGGCAAGCAATGCCGATAGCGATCAGCCCTGCGCCGAACGCAGCGAGGATCAGCCACGGATGCCATGCCGGATTGTCGTAGTGATTCAGACGGCGCGTCATGCCCATGAAGCCGAGCACGTACAGCGGCATGAAGGCGACATAGAAGCCGACCAGCCAGAACCAGAACGCTGCCTTGCCGAGCTTTTCATTCAGCTTGAAACCGAATGCTTTCGGGAACCAGTAGTTGAAACCGGCCAGATAACCGAACAGCACGCCACCGATAATCACGTTATGGAAGTGCGCGATCAGGAACAGGCTGTTGTGCAGCACGAAGTCCGCGCCCGGGATCGCCATCATCACGCCGGTCATGCCGCCGATCGTGAACGTGATCATGAAGCCGATCGTCCACAACACGGGTGTGGTGAATTCCAGACGGCCCTTGTAAATCGTGAACAACCAGTTGAACACTTTCACGCCGGTCGGAATCGCAATCACCATCGTCGCAATACCGAAGAACGCGTTGACGTCAGCGCCCGACCCCATCGTGAAGAAGTGGTGCAGCCACACGAGGAACGACAGCACCATGATCGCGCAGGTTGCCCATACCATCGTCTTGTAGCCGAACAGCGGCTTCTTGGCGAAGGTGGCCACGACTTCCGAGAAGATACCGAACGCCGGCAGGATCAGGATGTACACCTCCGGGTGACCCCATGCCCAGATCAGGTTCAGGTACAGCATGGCGTTGCCGCCGCCGTCATTCGTGAAGAAGTGCATGCCGAGATAGCGGTCCAGACCGAGCAACGCGAGCGTCACAGTCAGAATCGGGAACGAGGCCATGATCAGCACGTTGGTGCAGAGCGCGGTCCACGTGAACACCGGCATCTTCATCCAGGTCATGCCCGGGGCGCGCATCTTCACGATGGTCGCGAAGAAGTTCACACCAGTGAGCAAGGTGCCGATACCGGAGAGCTGCAAACTCCACAGGTAATAGTCGACCCCGACACCCGGACTGAACTGCAATTCGGATAGCGGCGGATAAGCCAGCCAGCCCGTTTGCGCGAACTCGCCGATCACCAGCGACACGTTGATCAGAATCGCGCTAACCGCGGTCATCCAGAAGCTCAACGAGTTGATGAACGGGAACGCGACGTCGCGCGCGCCGATCTGCAGCGGCACGATCAGGTTCATCAGGCCGATCATGAACGCCATCGCCATGAAGAAAATCATGATGACGCCGTGGGCCGTGAACACCTGGTCGTAGTGATGCGGCGGCAGATAGCCGGGGCTCAGATAGCCGAGCGCCTGCTGCAAACGCATCATGATCGCGTCCGAGAAGCCGCGCAGCAGCATGATCATCGCCACGATGATGTACATGACGCCGAGCTTCTTGTGGTCGACGGAGGTCAGCCATTCCGTCCACAGGTAGCGCCATTTGCCGAGATACGTGACCGTGCCCAGCACGGCCAGCCCGACGAGCGCCATGAAGACGCCCGCGCCCACGATGATTGGCTCGTGATACGGAATCGCATCGAGTGTAAGTTTTCCGAACATGCCTTACCCCTTACCCTTTGGCGCACAGTTAGCGTCGTTCATGTTGTCGATGACGTTACCGTTGTTGTATCGGGCAATGATGTTGTGAAAGAGCTTCGGATCGACCGACGAGAAGTAGCGCACCGGCTCTTTCTCGGTAGGCGCCGACATCGCGTGATAGCGGTCCATGTCGAGGCGGTCGGACGAGCCGCGTACCTTGGCGACCCACGCGTTGAACTCGTCAGGCGACGTAGCGAGTGCGCGGAACTTCATGTCCGAGAAACCCTTGCCGCTGAAGTTCGCCGCAGTGCCCGCGTAGTTGCCGGCTTCGTCGGCGATCAGATGCAGACGCGTTTGCATGCCCGCCATTGCGTAGATCTGGCCGCCGAGTTGCGGAATGAAGAAGGAGTTCATCACCGTGTCGGACGTGATGAGGAAGTTCACCGGCGTGCCGACCGGGAACGCCAGCTGGTTCACCGATGCAATGCCGAGGTCGGGGTAGATGAAGAGCCACTTCCAGTCGAGTGCGACGACTTCGACGTTGATCGGCTTGACCTGCGACTCGAGCGGCTTATACGGATCGAGTTCGTGCGTGCTCTTCCACGTCAACACGGCGAGGAAAAGAATGATCAGCGTCGGAATCGTCCAGATGGCGATTTCAATGCCGGTGGAATGCACCCAGCCCGGCTTGTATTCGGCATTCCTGTTCGACGCGCGATAGCGCCATGCAAAAAACAGCGTGAGCGCGATAACCGGAACGACCACGATCAGCATGGCCCAGACCGACGTGGCAATCAGCTCACGTTCGGCCAGCCCCACACTCCCCTTCGGATTCAAAATATCGAGATTGCTGCAACCCGAGAGCAACAACACGAGGCCGGTGGACAGGAAACTTATCGACCCACGCAGAGTCTTTCCTTTCATATCCATTGCCCTTCTTTTACGACTTCAACGAACGTCATTCGACCGCTCTCCCTTAGTAAGCGATCGCATAATAGGGGGACGTCAAGGGGATATAAACACCCGATTCAGCAACAATCTATTGCGTCGCAACACCGTGCGACACGTTGCCGCACGGCTGTGCGCATGTGTGAATCTGCAATGCACTCTTGCAAAGCGTCGGCGTATTCGCCAGATCACGAAAATCCCGTTAAACAAGCACTAAAACGCAGCGCAGCCTGAATGGTTACGCTGCGCTTTAGTGCTTGAAATGGATCTGCGTCGATGCGAAAAATCACGTCGGCAGGCGCTGCATCCGTGCGAAGAATGCTGCACCTGCACTGTACTGCGTTCCGGTTAGCCCGGCGTGCGTGCCGCGACGACAGCTGGCGCCGCCGCCTGCAGATGCTCGCCACCGTCAGCCGGTACGGAATCCGAAGGATGTGTGCTTCGTTCCGACTGAGCCAGCAGCGTACCGACCGACGGGTCGATCGCATCGGTGAACGGCTTCGGATTGATACCGATGGCCAGCACCAGCAAAGCCATCGCGCCGAGCAACACGAACTCGCGCTTGCCGAGGTCCTGCAGCTTCGCGACGCGTGCATTGGCGATCGCGCCGAAAATCACGCGCTTGTACATCCACAGCGTGTAGGCCGCGCTCAGGACCAACGTGGTCGCGGCGATTGCGCCGATCCAGAAATTGAAGCGAATCGCGCCCATCAGCACCATGAACTCGCCGACAAAACCCGAGGTGCCCGGCAGGCCGATATTGGCCATCGAGAACAGCATCACGAACGCGGCGAAGCGCGGCATGGTGTTGGCGACGCCGCCGTATTCGGCGATCGAAGCGGTCTTCGTACGATCGAACAGCATGCCCGTGCACAACAGCATTGCGCCGGACACCACGCCGTACGACAGCATCTGCACGATCGCGCCGGCCTGGCCGATGCGGTTGAAGACGAACAGGCCGAGTGTCACAAGCCCCATGTGCGCAATCGTCGAGTACGCGAGCAGGCGGCGCATGTCGGTCTGCACGAGCGCCAGCAGACTCGAATAGATCACCGCGACCAGCGACAACGTGATCATCATCGGCGCGAAGAAATGGCTGGCCTGCGGGGCGATCGGCAGCGCGAAACGCAGCAGACCGTAACCGCCCAGCTTGAGCATGCCGATCATCACAGCGGCGCCGGTCGGGCCGTCGAGGTGAACGTCGGGCAGCCACGTATGCAGCGGCCACATCGGCACCTTGACGCCGAACGCAGCAAGGAAGCCGAGGAAGATCAGCACTTGCGGCCAGGTGCCGAGATGCGTTTCGCGCCACAGCGCGAGGTCGAAACTATGCGTCTGCGCATACAGGTACAGCATCGACATCAGCATCATCAGCGAGCCGAGGAACGAGACGAAGAAGAACTTCACCGCGGCATACGAGCGGTTCGAATTGCCCCACGTGCCGATCAGCAGGTACAGCGGAATCAGCGTCGCTTCGAACGAGATGAAGAACAGCATGCCGTCCATCGACGTGAACACGCCCTGCATGAAGCCCGACAGCATCAGGAACGCGCCGAAGTACTGCGCGGTGCGCTCGGTGATCGATTCCCACGAGGCGACCACGATGATGATCGTGGTCAGCGCGGTCAGCGCGACGAGCCACAGCGAAATCCCGTCCACCCCGACATGCCATGCAATATCGAACGTAGGCGACCAGCGGACGTTCTCGACGAACTGCATCGACGTCACATCGTTGCGGAAATTCGACACGAGCGGAATCACCGGCAGGAAGCCCGCCACCGCGCCTATCAGCGCAAGCCATCGCGTGCGACTACGTGCCGCGTCAGATCCGGCACGCAAAACCACCAGGCCGGCGACAATAGGGATCCAGATGAGTAGGCTAAGAAGCGGAGGCAATGGCATGTGTTCGGTTGAAAACTTGAAATACAAAACGCCGCATCAATGCCTTCAAAAACGAAAGCATTGAAATGGATATGTAGGCTGGATTTCGCTGAAATTGACGTCGAAGCGGTGCTGCCTGCTCCACGTTTACCCGCAGTCGAATGACCAAGGGTGGGAGATTACCAAGATAAGAATACTTTTGCAGCGCAACAATGCTGCGACGCCTTTCACAATGCATTGTTGCCACGCCTGCCCTTGCGAAACGCCAGAAAATGTGCAAACGCACAAATTCGTCGTCGAGGGATTCTCACCATGCTTTTTGCATGGAGAAGAAAGCAGTTGAGCGGGATTTAAGCACTCTTGCACAAACGCTTCCACGCAACGATTGAATTGAAATAGATCATGCTGGTGCATGACACACCATCAGGGGCGGTTTCGGGGAGTTGGCAAAAATTTAGCGCGTCCGCGCGCAGAAAATTTTTTTGATCCGGCACTCTAAAGAAGCGTCCGTGCGCGCCGAAAAAGACCCGCGTTATCCAGTCACCCGCCTGCTTCCAGATGCGTATCGGGCAACGGTCGCATGTATCTGCGAGCCTTACAAAACCCGAATATACTTCGGCGGTTCAAGGGTCGACGCTCGTGCGCAGCATGGTAGTTTCCTGCACGGTTAGACGCCGCCCTCACCAGCCAGACTTATCGGATTCCGCATGGTGCTTCGTGATGAAGGTGTCGTTCCCGCGCTCGAATGCCGCGAGCTGAGCAAGACCTACGGCGCCGGGCGCATCGTGCTGGCACACCTCGATTTCACACTCGCGCCGGGTGAGTTCGTCGCGATCATGGGTGACTCCGGCGTCGGCAAATCGACGCTGCTGAACCTTATTGCAGGGCTCGACAGCGCGGATAGCGGCGACGTGATCATCGACGGCAGCGCGGTCTCGCGCCTGGATGACAACGCGGCAACGCGCTTGCGCCGGCAAAAACTCGGCTTCGTGTTCCAGGCGTTTCACGTGCTGCCGCATCTGACACTTGCGCAGAATGTCGCTCTGCCGCTGCTGCTCAACGATCTACCCACGGCGGGCGCGCTCGATATGCTCGCGGCCGTCGGCCTGAGCGGCCGAGGCGACGATTTTCCGCGGCAGTTGTCGGGCGGCGAGTTACAGCGCGTCGCCATTGCGCGGGCGCTGGTGCATCGCCCGAAACTGATTCTTGCCGACGAACCCACCGGCAACCTCGATCCCGATACCGCTCACGACGTGCTCGGCCTGTTCCGCACGCAAAGCAAGGCAACCGGCGCGGCCACCATCATGGTCACGCACTCGGAAGCAGCCGCGGCCGTGGCGGATCGCATTCTGATTCTGAGCGAAGGCGGCTTGCACGCATCGTCGTCCGGACGTACCGCGTTTTCCGGTTCGTCACCCGACGCTCGATCCATTGCGCGTTCGGCCGATGATGCACGCTGATCCACACCCACTGCAACGAATGCGCGGTCATCGCATGCTTGCGCGTTGGCTGTTGGGCGCGGAGTGGCGCAGCCATCGCGGACGCGCCCTGGTCGCGATCGCAACGATCGCGCTCGGCGTCGCATTGGGCTACGCCGTTCAATTGATCAACAGCGCGGCCTTCAACGAATTCTCGGCGGCGGCTCGCAGCCTGTCGGGCCAGGCCGATCTGCAGGTGCGCGGCGCACAACCTTTATTCGACGAGTCCATCTATCCGCGTTTGTCGAACGAGCCCGGTGTGGTGCTGGCGAGCCCCGTACTCGCTCTCGATGTCACCGTGCCGGATCAGAACGCCGCGCTGCCTGTGCTCGGCATCGATGTATTCAAGGCCAGCCGCATTGCGCCTGATCTGATCGGCGTGCCTTCCCCGGAGCGACCGTTCGATACGCTCGCGGCCAATACGGTGTTTCTTTCGCCGGCCGCGCAGCAATGGCTGAAGGTGAAAATTGGCGATGACGTGGCGCTGCGAAGCGGCACGTCCACCGTGCATTTTCGCGTGGCGGGCGGGCTTGTGAGAACGCGGCCGGGTCAGCGGCTCGCGGTCATGGATATCGCCGCTGCTCAGTGGAAGTTCGGCAAGGTGGGCAAGCTGTCGCGTATCGACGTGCAACTCGAACGCGGCGTCGACCGGGAACGCTTCAAGCGTGACCTGCAAGCGCGACTCGGCAGGCAGTGGGTGATATCCGAGACGCGCGATGCCGAAAGCCGGACCGATCGTCTGTCGCGCGCCTACCGGATCAATATGAATGTGCTCGCGCTGGTGGCGCTTTTCACCGGCGCCTTTCTGGTGTTTTCGACGCAGGCGCTGGGTGTCGTGCGACGCCGTGCGCAGTTCGCCATGCTTCGCGTGCTTGGTCTGACGCGTGGCCAGTTGTTACGGCAGATCCTGATGGAAGGCGCGCTGCTCGGCCTGCTCGGTTCGCTGTCCGGACTTGCGCTCGGCTATGCCTTGGCGAGCGGCGCGTTGCGCTTTTTCGGCAGCGATCTGGGCGGCGGCTACTTTCCCGGCGTGCAGCCGCGCGTCGGTTTCGAACCGCTGGCGACCGCGCTATTTCTGGCGCTCGGCATCGTAGTGTCGGTATTAGGCAGTCTTGCACCCGCACTGGAAGCGGCGCGTGCGCGGCCCGCAGCGGCGCTCAAAGCCGGCGCCGAAGAAGGCGCGTTGGCGCGACTCGCTACGCCGTGGCCCGCTTTGGCATGTCTGCTGGTTGCCGCCGTGCTCACGCAGGCGCCGCCGTTGTTCGATGCGCCTATCGGCGGCTATCTGGCCGTTGCGCTGTTGCTGGTCGGCGGAATTGCGCTGATGCCGCGTGTGACCGCGCTGATCTTTGGCGCAGCGTGCCGAGCACTCGGCGCGCGACGTCGCGCCGGTGCGGCGAGCACGTTGGCTCTCGCGCGTCTCGCGAATGCCCCGGGCCATGCGTCGATCGCGATGGGCGGCGTGCTGTCGAGCTTCGCGCTGATCGTCGCGATGGCGATCATGGTGGCCAGCTTCCGCGTTTCCGTCGAAGACTGGCTGGGCCATCTGCTTTCGGCCGATCTGTACGTTCGCGTTGCACCGAACGGTGACACCGGCGGCTTGCGCCCTGACGAACAGGGGCTGCTGGCCGCCGTGCCCGGCATCAGGACCGCCGCGTTTGCCCGCACTTCGCATCTCACGCTCGATCCTGCACGACCGGACGTCGCCGTGCTCGCGCGTGAAATCGACGCCGGCGATCCAGGCGCGAATCTGCAGATGACTGGGGCGGTGCTGCCCCTCTCCTCGTTGCATGAGGGTGAGATACCTGTTTGGGTATCCGAAGCAATGGTCGATCTGTATGGATATAAGCTCGGTCAGCGCGTGCAGTTGCCGCTCGGCGAGCGCGGTCACGTGTTCGTTGTGGCCGGCATATGGCGCGATTACGTGCGTCAGACCGGGGCGATCCAGATACGGCTTTCGGATTACCGGCGCTTAACCGGCGATACAAGCGCGACGGATGTGGCTGTCACCGTTCAACCTGGAGTGAGCGTCGACCACGTGATTGCCGGACTGCGTGCACTGCCTTACGGTGCGTCGCTCGATCTTTCGCTGCCGGGTGAAATTCGCGCGCGTACGCTGGTTATCTTCGATCGGAGTTTTGCCGTCACTTATCTGCTCGAGGGTGTCGCGATTGTGATCGGGCTGTTCGGTGTCGCTGCGACGTTCTCTGCGCAAACACTCGCACGAGCGAGGGAGTTCGGCATGCTGCGGCATGTGGGCGTAACCCGCTCGCAAGTTCTTTCGATTCTCGCGCTCGAAGGCGGAATGCTCACTGCTTGCGGCATCGCGATGGGCTTCGTTCTCGGATTCGCGATTAGTCTGATCCTGGTGTTCGTCGTCAATCCGCAGTCGTTTCATTGGAGCATGTCGCTGCACGTTCCGTGGACGGTGCTCGGCACGGTGGCGTTGGTGATGCTCGCCTCGTCGTGTTCGACGGCCGTGATTGCGGGGCGCGGCGCCGTATCGGTGGATGCGGTGCGCGCGGTGAAGGAGGATTGGTGATGGTGGGGTTGTCGCGCGAGATGGTTCGGGCATTGATGCATGAGGGCGTTGGCGTTGGCGTTGGCGTTGGCGTTGGCGTTGGCGTTGGCGTTGGCGTTGGGCAAAATTGTCGACCTAAGCGTGTTGGTCGAGTGGCTCGTTTTTATTGCACGAAGCGCCTCTGGCTCGCCGCGGCCTTATCGCGCACATTACCCGTGGCGTTGTCTCGCGTTGTGAGTGCGCGGCGGCTAAGCGCCAAGGCTCGTGTCGCATTGCTTTGTATGAGCATGCTAGCTGGCGCGCCTGCGTTCACCGCCACCGCCGAGTTCGCGGCGGTCACGTCGGATCATCCGATCGCCCTTCCGCAAGACACCGGCGCACACCCGGCTTTTCGCACCGAATGGTGGTATGCGACAGGCTGGCTCACGACACCGGACAATCAGCCGCTTGGTTTCCAGATCACGTTCTTCCGCTCGGCGACTGACCATGATGCGGCCGATCCGAGTGCATTCGCGCCGTCGCAATTGATCATTGCTCATGCCGCCTTAAGCGATCCCGCACTCGGTCATCTCGCGCACGATCAGCGTATTGCCCGCCAAGGTTTCGGGCTCGCGTACGCGAAGCCGGACAACACTGACGTCAAACTCGATGCATGGAAAATCATCCGTGCCGCCGATGGTCACTACGACGTTACAGTCGACGCGAACGGATTCGCGCTACATCTCGCGCTGACGCCGACACAGACACCGCTGGTCCAGGGCGAACACGGCTACTCGCGCAAAGGTCCACGGCCTGAACAGGCGAGCTATTACTACAGCGAGCCGCAATTACGCGTGAGCGGCAGCGTGGTTCGGCCGATCGCGGCAGGCGGTAATTCGAGGGGCGAAACGGCCGTCACCGGGGCGGCATGGCTCGATCACGAATGGTCGAGCACCTTGCTCGATACTGACGCGGTCGGATGGGATTGGCTTGGCGCCAACCTGACGGATGGCTCGGCTTTGATGGCTTTCAAGGTCCGCAGTCGCGATGGACACACGGTATGGGCTCACGCAGCACTGAGAAATCGCGATGGTCAGGTAAAGACATTTGGCCACGATGAGGTCGACTTCACTCCGGTTCGCACATGGCGCTCGCCACGCACGAACACGTCGTATCCCATCTCGATGACGGTCAAGACCGGTGCGTTGATGTGGCGCCTCGATCCGCTGATGGACGACCAGGAGCTCGATTCCCGTCAATCGACCGGCGCGGTGTATTGGGAAGGTGCGGTGCGGGTGAGCCGTGAAGGGGTGGACGTTGGGCGCGCGTATCTGGAACTGACGGGTTACGCGAACGCGCTGCGGATCGGGAAGGAGTGAGCGCCGGAGGAACCGGCGCGTAGCAGGCAGGGTGCGCGCCGGCGGGGATTTTCCGGTCCAGCCGTGGCCGACGGACCGGCTGCCGGGCTGCGCACGGCCCTGGCGTGGACGCGGCGTGGCCGCCGTGATGGCAAGGCAGAAGGCGAAGGCCTGTTCCGGGTCTGCTTTCCCGGATCTGCTTTCCGGGTCTGCTTTGCCGAGCTGTTCCTTGGCGCCGTAAACGCAGAAACCCCACCTTTTTGGGGTGGGGTTTCTGTTGCTGCAGGGGAGCCTGACGATTACCTACTTTCACACGGGAATCCGCACTATCATCGGCGTGGAGTCGTTTCACGGTCCTGTTCGGGATGGGAAGGGGTGGGACCGACTCGCTATGGTCATCAGGCATGACTTGTTGCTGTAGTGCCTTGGGGCAAGACAGCCAATCTGGAAGAAGTAGTTTCTGGTGATGCTCACCAGAGGGAGATTCGGGGGTTGTGTTGTTTCCGGCACAACACTGATCTCAACCTGTGTGCTGCCCCCTGCGGGGGTTGTTTCGGCTAAGCGCTAAAGCGCAACCCGAAACGAAACACACCTGTTATAGGATCAAGCCTTACGGGCAATTAGTATCAGTTAGCTTAACGCATTACTGCGCTTCCACACCTGACCTATCAACGTCCTGGTCTTGAACGACCCTTCAAGGGGCTCGAAGCCCCGGGGATATCTCATCTTAAGGCGAGTTTCCCGCTTAGATGCTTTCAGCGGTTATCTCTTCCGAACATAGCTACCCGGCGATGCCACTGGCGTGACAACCGGTACACCAGAGGTTCGTCCACTCCGGTCCTCTCGTACTAGGAGCAGCCCCCTTCAAATATCCAGCGCCCACGGCAGATAGGGACCAAACTGTCTCACGACGTTTTAAACCCAGCTCACGTACCTCTTTAAATGGCGAACAGCCATACCCTTGGGACCGGCTACAGCCCCAGGATGAGATGAGCCGACATCGAGGTGCCAAACACCGCCGTCGATATGAACTCTTGGGCGGTATCAGCCTGTTATCCCCAGAGTACCTTTTATCCGTTGAGCGATGGCCCTTCCATACAGAACCACCGGATCACTATGACCTGCTTTCGCACCTGCTCGACTTGTCGGTCTCGCAGTTAAGCACGCTTATGCCATTGCACTATCAGCACGATTTCCGACCGTACCTAGCGTACCTTCGTACTCCTCCGTTACACTTTGGGAGGAGACCGCCCCAGTCAAACTGCCTACCATGCACTGTCCCCAGTCCGGATAACGGACCAAGGTTAGAACCTCAAACAAACCAGGGTGGTATTTCAAGGACGGCTCCACGCAGACTGGCGTCCACGCTTCATAGCCTCCCACCTATCCTACACAGATCGGTTCAAAGTCCAATGCAAAGCTACAGTAAAGGTTCATGGGGTCTTTCCGTCTAGCCGCGGGGAGATTGCATCATCACAAACACTTCAACTTCGCTGAGTCTCGGGAGGAGACAGTGTGGCCATCGTTACGCCATTCGTGCAGGTCGGAACTTACCCGACAAGGAATTTCGCTACCTTAGGACCGTTATAGTTACGGCCGCCGTTTACCGGGACTTCAATCAAGAGCTTGCACCCCATCATTTAATCTTCCGGCACCGGGCAGGCGTCACACCCTATACGTCCACTTTCGTGTTTGCAGAGTGCTGTGTTTTTATTAAACAGTCGCAGCCACCAGTTTATTGCAACCCCTTCACCCTTCTGGCGCAGGCCAGTCAAGCTACAGGGGCGTACCTTATCCCGAAGTTACGGTACCAATTTGCCGAGTTCCTTCTCCCGAGTTCTCTCAAGCGCCTTAGAATACTCATCTCGCCCACCTGTGTCGGTTTGCGGTACGGTCCTGTTAAACTGAAGCTTAGAGGCTTTTCTTGGAACCACTTCCAGTTGCTTCTTCACCTAAGTGAATGGCCTCGCACCCTTGAATTCCGCGCCCGGATTTGCCAAAGCGCCTTCTCCAATGCAAGGACCGGGACTTCCAACACCCGGACAACCTTCCGCGATCCGTCCCCCCATCGCATTTAACAATGGTGCAGGAATATTAACCTGCTTCCCATCAGCTACGCATTTCTGCCTCGCCTTAGGGGCCGACTCACCCTACGCCGATGAACGTTGCGTAGGAAACCTTGGGCTTACGGCGAGGGGGCCTTTCACCCCCTTTATCGCTACTCATGTCAGCATTCGCACTTCCGATACCTCCAGCACACTTTCCAGTGCACCTTCGCAGGCTTACGGAACGCTCTCCTACCATGCACATAAATGTGCATCCGCAGCTTCGGTATATTGCTTAGCCCCGTTACATCTTCCGCGCAGGACGACTCGATCAGTGAGCTATTACGCTTTCTTTAAAGGATGGCTGCTTCTAAGCCAACCTCCTGACTGTTTTAGCCTTCCCACTTCGTTTCCCACTTAGCAATATTTGGGGACCTTAGCTGGCGGTCTGGGTTGTTTCCCTCTTGACACCGGACGTTAGCACCCGATGTCTGTCTCCCGTGATTGCACTCTTCGGTATTCGGAGTTTGCTATGGCGTAGTAATCCGCAATGGACCCCACAACCATGACAGTGCTCTACCCCCGAAGGTGATACACGAGGCACTACCTAAATAGTTTTCGGAGAGAACCAGCTATTTCCAGGTTTGTTTAGCCTTTCACCCCTATCCACAGCTCATCCCCTAACTTTTCAACGTTAGTGGGTTCGGACCTCCAGTACGTGTTACCGCACCTTCATCCTGGCCATGGATAGATCACCTGGTTTCGGGTCTACACCCAGCGACTGAACGCCCTGTTCGGACTCGCTTTCGCTACGCCTGCCCTAATCGGTTAAGCTTGCCACTGAATGTAAGTCGCTGACCCATTATACAAAAGGTACGCCGTCACCCCTTGCGAGGCTCCGACTGTTTGTATGCATGCGGTTTCAGGATCTGTTTCACTCCCCTCCCGGGGTTCTTTTCGCCTTTCCCTCACGGTACTGGTTCACTATCGGTCGATCACGAGTATTTAGCCTTGGAGGATGGTCCCCCCATCTTCAGACAGGATTTCACGTGTCCCGCCCTACTTGTCGTACACCTAGTTCTTTCAAACTGTTTTCGTCTACAGGGCTATCACCTGCTATGGCGGCACTTTCCAGAGCCTTCGACTAACAATAAGAATAAAGAGTACAGGCTGATCCCATTTCGCTCGCCACTACTCTGGGAATCTCGGTTGATTTCTTTTCCTGCGGTTACTTAGATGTTTCAGTTCACCGCGTTCGCTTCACGTAACCTATGTATTCAGTTACGGATACCTCAAAAGAGGTGGGTTTCCCCATTCGGACATCGACGGATCAAAGCTCGTTTGCCAGCTCCCCGTCGCTTTTCGCAGGCTACCGCGTCCTTCATCGCCTGTGATCGCCAAGGCATCCACCACATGCACTTGTTCGCTTGACCCTATAACGGGTGTGTCTCATGTGTCATTCACTGGGAATGCCACCTTCGCCACAATCGCTACAGGTTGAGTATTCGTGTTGCGCCGTATTCCAAAGCAATCTTTCGATCACTTAAAAATACATTGATACAATCACAACCCTGATTCACCTACTCACACACCCATCTCTAAGTATGCTTTCGTGAATCTCTTTACTACTTCTTCCTGATTGTTAAAGAACGACAGCCGATATCACGATTGCTATAACCGCGTATCACTCTGACTGGCTCAATCGCCAATGCCTGTTTCACTACACCGCAAACCCCTTTCAGGGCTTGCCGCAGTAAAACCGGCATTGAAGATTGGTGGAGGATGACGGGATCGAACCGACGACCCCCTGCTTGCAAAGCAGGTGCTCTCCCAGCTGAGCTAATCCCCCAGTCATGCACAGATAGCATCATCACACTTCAGGGTTCATCGACTAGCGCAGCCATCGCAGACAAGACAATGGTGGGTCTGGATGGATTCGAACCATCGACCCCCGCCTTATCAAGACGGTGCTCTAACCGACTGAGCTACAGACCCCTCAGTCTGTCTGACTTACTGTCCTAATTCACAGCCGATAAGCGTGAGCGCTCAACGCATTGACACGTTAGCTCGAGAAAGGAGGTGATCCAGCCGCACCTTCCGATACGGCTACCTTGTTACGACTTCACCCCAGTCATGAATCCTACCGTGGTGACCGTCCTCCTTGCGGTTAGACTAGCCACTTCTGGTAAAACCCACTCCCATGGTGTGACGGGCGGTGTGTACAAGACCCGGGAACGTATTCACCGCGGCATGCTGATCCGCGATTACTAGCGATTCCAGCTTCACGCACTCGAGTTGCAGAGTGCGATCCGGACTACGATCGGTTTTCTGGGATTGGCTCCACCTCGCGGCTTGGCAACCCTCTGTTCCGACCATTGTATGACGTGTGAAGCCCTACCCATAAGGGCCATGAGGACTTGACGTCATCCCCACCTTCCTCCGGTTTGTCACCGGCAGTCTCCCTAGAGTGCTCTTGCGTAGCAACTAGGGACAAGGGTTGCGCTCGTTGCGGGACTTAACCCAACATCTCACGACACGAGCTGACGACAGCCATGCAGCACCTGTGTTATGGCTCCCTTTCGGGCACCCCCACCTCTCAGCAGGGTTCCATACATGTCAAGGGTAGGTAAGGTTTTTCGCGTTGCATCGAATTAATCCACATCATCCACCGCTTGTGCGGGTCCCCGTCAATTCCTTTGAGTTTTAATCTTGCGACCGTACTCCCCAGGCGGTCAACTTCACGCGTTAGCTACGTTACCAAGTCAATGAAGACCCGACAACTAGTTGACATCGTTTAGGGCGTGGACTACCAGGGTATCTAATCCTGTTTGCTCCCCACGCTTTCGTGCATGAGCGTCAGTATTGGCCCAGGGGGCTGCCTTCGCCATCGGTATTCCTCCACATCTCTACGCATTTCACTGCTACACGTGGAATTCTACCCCCCTCTGCCATACTCTAGCCCGCCAGTCACAAATGCAGTTCCCAGGTTAAGCCCGGGGATTTCACATCTGTCTTAGCGAACCGCCTGCGCACGCTTTACGCCCAGTAATTCCGATTAACGCTTGCACCCTACGTATTACCGCGGCTGCTGGCACGTAGTTAGCCGGTGCTTATTCTTCCGGTACCGTCATCCCCCCACCATATTAGGGCGGAGGTTTTCTTTCCGGACAAAAGTGCTTTACAACCCGAAGGCCTTCTTCACACACGCGGCATTGCTGGATCAGGCTTGCGCCCATTGTCCAAAATTCCCCACTGCTGCCTCCCGTAGGAGTCTGGGCCGTGTCTCAGTCCCAGTGTGGCTGGTCGTCCTCTCAGACCAGCTACAGATCGTCGCCTTGGTAGGCCTTTACCCCACCAACTAGCTAATCTGCCATCGGCCGCCCCTGTAGCGAGAGGTCCTAAGATCCCCCCCTTTCCTCCGTAGAGCGTATGCGGTATTAATCCGGCTTTCGCCGGGCTATCCCCCACTACAGGACACGTTCCGATGTATTACTCACCCGTTCGCCACTCGCCACCAGACCGAAGTCCGTGCTGCCGTTCGACTTGCATGTGTAAGGCATGCCGCCAGCGTTCAATCTGAGCCAGGATCAAACTCTTCAGTTCAAACCTGTTACTGTTTTTCGGGCTCTTTCGAACCCGGTCGCTCACTCAACGTACTGACGAATGATCATCCCATCGGCGTGAATCCACCCCGACAGGAAAACCTTCCTTTAATACTAGTGTGAGACTTGATACTTTCGCTTATGCCAGACCCCGAAAGATCCAGCTCGCGTCGCGCATCAAGCGCCCACACTTATCGGCTGTTAATTTTTAAAGATCGATCCGCATTCACTACCGAAACCGCACCGCGCCGCACACCTCGCAACCACCGGCACCGCTTCGTTCTGCGTCGCTGCATCTGCAGCAGAGAAACGAGATTATGGAGAACGGTCGGCATGTCGTCAATCCCTCCCATGCAATTATTTTCAAAAAGTTGAGAAGCACCGAACCAGCGCTAGTTCGCGCACCACGAAAATACTTAGTTATCCGAGATATTTTTTGCCAAATACCAGCAATTGCAATTTTTTGCAAGCGAGAAACACCAACTCTATCGACCGATCCCGCGCAACCGGAGACGTGGGAGACGTGGGAGACGTGGGAGACGTGGGAGATGGGAGATGGGAGATCGGGAGATCGGGAGATCGGGAGATCGGGAGATCGGGAGATCGGGAAGATGAGGGGATGCAGCGAGAACGAGCGAATCGAGGACGCGCAATAGAAACCGTGGAAACTGCGCGCGAGCCAAGAAGACAAAGAACAAACGAGAAGCGCGAACGCGCAGAGCGGTCCCACGACATACTCTTCGGCGCGCGCAGCGTCGCCGGAAGTATGACGCCCTTGTCACCAGGGCGGAGTGTGCGAGGACACAGATTCCAGATGCACCACTACCGTGGCTGTGCGGGGGACCCGCTTCAGAATTAGCGGTGTGAGCCGCTTTCTTTGCTTATCTTTCTTTGCGGCGGCAAAGAAAGTAAGTGCCGCCCCGCACAGGGGCAAACGCTAATAAACCAATAAGAAAGCAAGGAAAGGCCAACACCCCAAGGCAAACAAAACAAACCGCACAGAACAAACAAAAACCCAATCCGCGCGCGCACACTTCACTGTGCGCTTCAGCATCGCCGAAACTGGCGACTAACATGAAGCCCTGAGCGCGGCCAACACGCATGAGCAAACTCGGCATGTCGCGCGCGACTCGACTCCACCACCACCTCATCCAATCAACCCTTCCGGCTCAAAAACCACCGCCCCCCAAGCCCCGGCAATCACCCCACAACGCCCCAACCGCACCGCACCCTGCTCAAAATCAACAAACACCACCTCATCCGCGTGAAGCGGCCGCACCGGCCAATCACCACTACGCCCATCAGTCAGAATCCACAACCAGCGCTGCTGCGCAGGCTTACGTCGAGCGCTACGCTCCAGCACCTGCGCGGCCAGCCGCACGCCAGACGCAAGCGGCGTCCCCCCGCCCCCACCCACCGGCCTTAGCCACCGCTCATTCCACCAACGCGGCACAGCAGGACCAAACCGCAAATCCGCACCCGCCCCACCAAAACACACCAGCGCCGCCTCGGCCCGCGCAGTACTCGCACGATCGAACAACGCACTCAGCAACCCTTTCGCAAGTGCGAGACGCTGACCACCCAGCATGGAACCCGAACAATCGAGCACGAAACAGTGCAGCACACCACCGCGCGGCACCTCGCGCACGAACCGCAGATGCTCTGCACGCAAGGCATCCTGACGCATCGCGGCAAACGTCGGCAGCCAGGCGATACGCTTACCCGGCGCGCCTTGCAAACGGCCACGCGAACCTGCACCGGCACCTTGCCGCCATCGAAAACCGCTGCGCGAGTCAGCGGCGGCGCCCTTCCGATGGCTCAGCGTTTTTTTGCGTTGAGCGGAATGACGCCTTTCACCTGCGCGACGCCCGTAGGCTGCGGTGGCAAGTAACCCCAATCGCTATCGCCGGCAGCAGCAGCACCGGGCGTTGTCTCGTGCGAAGGTTGTGAAGACGCAGCATTCGCATCGTCACCAGCCTGCCGCGATGCTTCATTCCCACGCACGTCACCCTCCGCACGTGCCTCACGATCGTGACGCCTATGCATCAACACCGCCTCGGCGACCCGCCCGACATGCTCAGTCGTGACCGCAGCCGCCTGCTCCAGTGCCGCCAATGCCCGCGCCGCGCGCAACATCACGAGATCGGCGCGCAAGCCATCGACCGCCGCGTCGATGCATAACGCGCTGACATGCGCATGCACAGCGTCGTCGAAATCGAGTTGCGGCAGTACTTCACGCGCCGCACGAATCCGCTGAACATACGTTTCCTGTTGCTGCGCATATCCAGCGCGAAAGCCGCGCGGATCGAGATCGAACGCGAGACGTGCCTTGACGATCTGCTGACGCACCTGCGGCTCAAAACAGTTCTGCAACTCGACCATCAAACCGAAGCGGTCGATCAGTTGCGGCCGCAACTCGCCTTCTTCCGGATTCATCGTGCCGATCAGCACGAAGCTCGCATCGTGACTATGCGAGACGCCATCGCGCTCGACGGTATTCACGCCGCTGGCGGCCGCATCGAGCAATGCATCGACGAGCGCGTCGGGCAGCAGATTCACCTCATCGACGTACAGCACGCCGCGATGCGCTTTCGCGAGCAAACCAGGCGAAAAGCGCACCGAGCTGTCGCGCAACACCGTTTCGATATCGAGCGTGCCGATCAAGCGGTCTTCACTCGCGCCGAGCGGCAAATTCACCAATTGCCCTTCCGGCAACAATTCGGCGAGCGCGCGCGCCGCAGTCGATTTGGCCGTGCCGCGCGGCCCGCTCACCAGCACGCCACCCAGACCGGGATCGATCGCGGCCAACAGAAGCGCCTGCTGCAACGGTGCCTGACCGATCAGCGCAGCAAATGGAAAAGCGGGCCGTTGGGTCGCTGCATTCATGTTTGCATTCCTTCGATCTGCTGCTCGCTCGCGAGCAAATGCTGTTCGACTTGCGCGCGATAATCGCCGGGCGCTTGCCACAAACCGCGCTGCATCGCTTCGAGCAGACGCTCGCAGATCGAATGCATGGCGTGCGGATTGTGCCGCTGCAAGAACTCGCGCGTATCGGCGTCGTTCAGATAAGCATCGGCGACAAGCGCATATTGATGATCGGCGACCACTCGCGCAGTGGCATCGTAGCCGTAGAGATAATCGACCGTCGCCGCGATTTCCGCGGCGCCTTTGTAGCCGTGGCGCTTCACGCCATCGAGCCATTTCGGATTAACCACGCGTGACCGGACCACTCGCGCAATTTCTTCATGCAGCGTGCGAACGCGCGGCGCAGCCGGGTTGCTGTGGTCCGCGTGATAGATCTGCGGCTGCTGGCCCGCCAGATGCCGCACCGCCGCGACCATGCCGCCCTGGAACTGATAGTAATCATTCGAATCGAGCAGGTCGTGCTCGCGGTTGTCCTGGTTCTGCAGCACCACGTCCATTGCGGCAAGACGTGTGCCGAACGCGTGACGCGCCTCTTCGCCGGCGCTTTTCTGCGTGTAGGCATAACCGCCCCACGCCTGATACGCGTTCGCGAGATCGGCGTCGGTTTGCCACGGCTGCGAGTCGATCATGTCCTGCAGACCCGCGCCATATGCGCCGGGCCGCGCGCTGAAGACACGCCAGCCGGCGCGCTTGCGCGCTTCGGCGGCATCCATGCCGCGCGCAATCAGCGCGTCGCGTTCGCGCAGCACGCGTGCGCGAATCGGGTTCAGGTCTTCGGGTTCGTCGAGTTCAGCCACGGCCTGCACGGCGGCGTCGAACAGATGCATCACGTTCGCAAAGGCATCGCGGAAAAAACCGGACACGCGCAAGGTAACGTCGATACGCGGCCGGTCGAATACTTCGATCGGCATGATCTCGAAGTCGGTCACACGGTGACTGCCTGGCGCCCATTTCGGCCGCACGCCGAGCAAAGCAAGCGCCTGGGCAATATCGTCGCCACCGGTGCGCATGGTTGCGGTGCCCCAAACGGAAAGGCCAATTGCACGCGGGTAGTCGCCCTTTTCCTGCAGATGCCGCTCGATCAACTGCTGCGCGGATTTCAAACCAAGCGACCATGCCGCTTGAGTCGGCACGACGCGCGTATCGACGGAATAGAAGTTGCGACCGGTGGGCAGCACGTCAGGCCGTCCACGCGAAGGCGACCCGCTCGGCCCCGGCGGCACGAAGCGCCCTTCGAGCCCGCGCTTCAGATGCCTCATTTCCTCTGGACCGCAGGCGTCGAGTCGCAGCAATACGTCGTTGCGCAGTCGCTCGATCACTCGCTCCGCCTGGGGCAAGCTCCCGTTCACGGGCGCCGCATTGAACGTTCCGTCACCACACACTTCGCGCAACATTTCGGCTGCCAGCAGTTCCAGGCGCTCGCGTGTATCGCCGCAGTGCCGCCACGGCGCATCGCTCACCTGCTGCAATACATCAGGACGCGGACCATCCCACGCCGCCGACCAATCTACCGACAGCGGATCGAACAGATGATCCATCCGCAGATCGCGCGCCAATGCATCGATCAAACCCGCCTTGCCGCCATGGCCATCACCAACCGGAAAGCGCCCCAAAGCCAGCAACGTATCGCGCCGCTGCACCCCGTCAGGCGATTGCCCGAACGTATGCAAACCATCGCGAATCTGTGCTTCCTTCAACTCGCACAGCCATGCATCGACGCGCGTCAGCAGCGCGTCCTCGGCGTCCTGTCCATTCGGCTCCGCAAGACTCAGTTCGTCATGCAGCTTATGCTCGACGATGGTCGCGAGAATGGTGCGCCTCAACAGCTTTGAGCGGCGCGGGTCGACCATCAGCGCTTCATAGTATTCGTCGACCTGACGCTCGAGGTCCTGCAACGGCCCGTAAGTTTCGGCGCGTGTGAGCGGCGGCATCAGGTGATCGATGATGACGGCCTGCGCGCGGCGCTTCGCCTGACTCCCCTCGCCCGGATCGTTGACGATGAACGGGTACAGATGCGGCATCGGTCCGAGAATCAGATCGGGCCAGCAGGCATCGCTCAACGCGACGCTCTTGCCGGGCAGCCATTCAAGATTGCCGTGCTTGCCGACATGCACAACTGCATCGACGCCGAACTGATGACGCAACCAGAAATAGAACGCCAGATACGCATGCGGCGGCACGAGCTCAGCGTCGTGATAGCTCGCGTAATCGCCCTGCTCACGCGAACGCGACGGTTGAATGCCGACGAACACTTGCCCGCAGCGCCAGCCCGCGATCATGAAACGGCCGCGCCGCAAGGTCGGATCCTGTTCGGGCGAGCCCCAGCGCGCGTTCAATGCATTGCGAGCTTCCGCCGGCAACGCGTTGAAGTACAAAAGGTAATCGTCGAGCGCAAGGCTTTGCAATGCGGGCCGCAAATCGCGCACCACGGGATCGTTGGTCACGCCTTCGGTCAATGCCTTCAGCAGCGCGTCGCCATCAGCAGGCAATGTGGCGAGACGGTATCCCTCAGCGCGCAACATCGACAGAATGCCGACCACCGAGGCCGGCGTATCGAGCCCCACGCCATTGCCGATGCGCCCTTCACTCATCGGATAGTTGGCGAGGATCAGCGCGAGTTTTTTGTCCGCGTTATCGAGCGTGCGCAGGCGGCACCAGCGGCGGCTCAGTTCGGCCAGAAAGCCGACACGTTCGAGGTCAGGCTGGTAGCGGACCACATCGACTTCGGTATGCGGACAACGATACGCGAGCCCCTTGAAACTGATCGCCCGCGTGATGATGCGTCCATCCACTTCCGGCAGCGCGATATGCATGGCGATATCGCGCGAGTTGAGGCCCTGATTGTCCTTGAGCCAATCCTCGCGATTGCCCCCGCTCAGAATCACCTGCATGACCGGCGCGTCACCGGCGAGCGCAAGCGGCTCGGGGTCGTCGATGGCAGATGCGGCGAATGCAGTCGTATTCAGCACCAATGCGACATCGTGTTGCGCACACAACTGCTGCACGACTTCGCGGCTCATCGCATCTTTCAGCGAGGTAATCGCGATCGGCAGTGGATTCAGGCCCTGTGCTTCGAGCGCATCGATCAGCGCATCGAACACAGCCGTGTTGGCCGCTTGCAGATGCGCCTTGTAGAACAGAATCGCGGCGACCGGCGCGCCCTTGACCCAGCGCGCCTGCCAATCGGCCACAGTCGGCGTATCGCGTTCGGAATGGTAGAGCGTCGCGGCCGGCAACGCACGCGGCGGCGCAGGCTCGCGCCCCCAGCCAAGCGCGCGATACGCGATCGCGCGCAGGAACGCCTCTGCATTCTGCGGCCCGCCTTCACGCAGATAGCGCCATAGCTGATGACACAGATCGGCGTCGGCGGTGCTGCGCGCGAGCAGGTTCGGGTCCTCCTGCAGATCGCCGGAGAACATCGCGAGCGTCTGCTGCTTGCGCTCGGCGAGCGCGACCACCTGTTCGATTCCGTACGGCCAGTACGCCTCGCCGCCCAGATGATCGACCACCACGACACGCGCATGCTGCAACACGTCTTCGACGTAGAAATCGACCGAAGCCGGCTGCCGCAAATACGTGACGTTCGCGAGCCGTAAGCTTGGGAAGCCTTCACCCAAACGAGGCACCACGCTCGCCAGCAGCGACAGTGTCGTATCGGCGGAACTGAGCACCACGATATCCGCAGGCTGCTGATCGATACGGATCACGCCTTGCGTATCGTCGACAAAACCACCCGGCGTGGTGCGCAGCAGATGCATGACCGGTTACGCCTGTTGCGGCTGAGCGCTTGCCACGGCGCCCAACGCGGCGTCGAATGCCTGTTGCAGCGCGGCCTGGTCGAGGTCTTCACCGATCAGCACGAAGCGGCTTTGCTGGCCTGCGCCTGTTTCGCCCGCTTGCCAGCGCCGGTCGAAGTAACTATCGAAACGACGGCCCACGCCCTGAATCACCAGGCGCATCGCGGCGCCCGGCAATGCCGCGAAGCCTTTGATGCGGTAAATCGTGTTGGTTTCGACCAGCCCTTGCAACGCGGCGATCACAGCCTCGCGCGAGGAAACATTCGCGTGCACCACCACCGAATCGAATTCGTCGTGATGGTGATCGGCGTCTTCGGCCGAACCATGGTGATCGTGACGCAGGTGAATCGTTTCTTCAGAAGCCGCTTCCAGGCCGAGCAATGTATGCAGATCGAGCTGGCCCATCTGCGCACGCACGATCTTCACTTGCGACGGAATTTCCTCACGAATGGCGGCTTCGACAGACGCTTGCTGCGCATCGTCGAGCAAATCCGTTTTGTTCAGAATCACCAGATCGGCCGCCGACAATTGATCTTCGAACAGCTCGTGCAGCGGCGATTCGTGATCGAGATTCGGATCGGCCTTGCGTTGTGCATCCACGGCGACCGGATTGTCGGCGAACTGGCCACTCGCAGCGGCCGGGCCGTCAACCACGGTGACGACCGCGTCGACAGTGAAGCTGTTCTTGATCTGCGGCCAGTTGAACGCCTGCACCAGCGGCTTCGGCAACGCGAGACCGGACGTCTCGATCAGCACGTGATCGATCTGCTCGCGGCGTTCCACCAGCTTTTCCATCACCGGGAAAAACTCTTCCTGCACGGTGCAGCACAGGCAGCCGTTCGCAAGTTCATACAGTTGCCCTTCAGTTTCGACGCCGTTTTCATCGCAACCGATCCCGCAACCCTTGAGGATTTCCCCGTCGATGCCGAGTTCGCCGAATTCGTTGACGATCACCGCGATGCGCTTGCCGCCCGCATGCTGAAGAATGTGCCGCAGCAGTGTGGTCTTGCCGCTGCCGAGAAAGCCCGTGACGATGGTGACGGGGATCTTGCGCATTTGAGTTTGCATCGTGAGGTCCATCCGTAGGAGTTGCATGAGCACGCCGGCGCGCCTGCGCATTTGGCTGTATAGGCCGGGCAAACGGGGCAGATGCACCCAGCCACGACATAACCACACTAACCAGACACGAGGACGAATAACGGCGTTGCCGGGGCAACAGAAAACAGAAAACGGGAATGAGGTCATGAACGCGCCGCCGCATCCCCGCGGTGGTCATTCTGCGTAGTCTGGCCGGTATCCGGGCTGGCGAAAGCGCCGCTTCCCCTTCCCGGACGAGTGGTTTCTCGCCCAGTGGTTATATGCCGACGCGGCCTTGCGCGTGGACATCGAAGCCGGCTCCGCGGCGCCAGGCAAACAGCCTGGAACCGCTTTTCGCTTACCGTTGCGGGGGCAGCACAGGTTGACCCGGTCCATTGCAGGTGGGCACCCTGTTTCCCGTTTAACTGCATGCGCACGAGCGCGCATGCGAGCACCAAAGTGCGTGCGAGTTTAGGCCGGGAGCCCCGTGCCGTCAAGGAAACGCAGGGGCTGACAGGGCCTTTCCGCAGTGCCGGCGCGGCCTGCCGTGTGCTATCGTATGCGCGCGTTTGGTGCCCGCACATGCGTTCGCATGTGCAGTTAAACGGGAAACAGGCCGCGCTCGCTGCGCGCAACCTGTGCTGTCCCCGCAACGGTAAGCGACCTGCGGTGCTTGCGCATCGCGCATGCGTTTTTGATGCCACTGTCTGACGAATCCGGACGGGAAGGCAAAACGCATGAGGCCGCCAGCCCGGATACCGGCCAGACGCGGAGGCAGTGAACGTCACGCTGCCGGCCGCCGGAATCCGCGAGGGACGGATGTGAAGGCGCTGAAGCACGACGTGGCGCGGCCGTTGGCGTTTTCCCATAGTGAACGGGGAACGCGGCGGGCAGCGTTGTTCGTCGCGCGTACTCTGTCATACCGCATGACCTCGATTTCCGCCGCCTCGGGCCTCTTCGCGTCCCACCCGTTCCCGCTTGTCACGACATGGCGCGCGCCATGCACGCCGCGATGAGCCGCGCCTGGCTGATCGGCGCCGGTCCCGGCGACGTCGAACTGATGACGCTCAAGGCAACGCGCGCCCTGGCACAAGCCGATGTGGTGCTGGTCGACGATCTGGTGAACCCCGACGTGCTGCAGTTCGCACGCGCCGACGCGCAGGTCGTGTACGTCGGCAAACGTGGCGGGCATCCGTCGACGCCGCAGGCCGGCATCGTCGCGCAGATGCTCGACCATGTGCAGGCTGGGCGCAGCGTCGCCCGTTTGAAAGGCGGCGATCCGTTCGTGTTCGGCCGTGGCGGCGAAGAACAGCAGGCGCTGCACGCAGCGGGCATCAGCGTGGACGTGATCAACGGCATCACCGCCGGGATTGCAGCGCCCGCGGCAATCGGTATTCCTGTCACGCATCGCGATTACGCGCAGGGCGTGGTGTTCGTTACCGGGCACGGCGCCGGCAGTGGCGAGCCGGATTGGGCCGCGCTCGTCGCCACGCGAATGACACTGGTGATCTATATGGGTATGCGTCGCCTGAGCGATATCGCCGGCGCGTTGCTCGCGGCCGGCATGAGCGCCGATACGCCGTGCGCGGCGATCGAATCGGCGACGCGTCCCGAGCAACGGCACGTGCTCGCGCGGCTCGGCGAGTTCGTGAAGGCGGTCTCACATGCCGGACTCGGATCGCCGGCGATCGTGGTGATCGGCGGCGTGGCGTCGCTGGCTTTGGCGCGGAATGCCGCGAAAGCCAGTATGGCGAGCAAGCTGGACACGCAATGAAAACACTCGCCATCGGCATCGGCTGCCGCCTGCACAGCCCGGCTGAGCAGATCGAAGCGGCCGTGCGCGCTGCACTCGGCTCGCATGCATTCGATGAAATCGGCACGATTGCCTCGATCGACACCAAAGCCCACGAAGCCGGTCTGCTCGAATTCTGCGCACGTCACGCGCTGCCGCTGAAGTTGTTCAGCCGCGAACAGATTGCGGCGATAGCGGTGGACGATCCGTCGTCGCCCGCACGCGAGCATCTCGGTGTAGACGGCGTCTGCGAACCGTGCGCCTTGCTCGCTGCTGCGGCGACGGCCGGATCCGATACGGCCAGCGCACCTCGTGCGGTTCATGCATCAGTTGCATCGGCCACTGCCGCCGTCGCATCGATCACACCCAATACCCGCAACGCACAACTACTCGTGCGCAAAACCATCCACAACGGCGTCACGGTGGCGATAGCCTCAACCACCGCCCACCCCGTCGGCGAACAGACAAACAACGACCCTCAAGAACAGGATCTTCCATGAAGACCGATCCCGAATCGCATCAACGTATGACCGAGCGCCGGCGCGAAGGCCACGAGAAAAAACAGGCCAGCGCCACGGTCGAAAAAGGTCTGCTGATCGTCAACACCGGCACCGGTAAAGGCAAAACCACGGCAGCGTTCGGCATGGCCGTGCGCGTGCTGGGGCACGGCATGCGCCTGGGCGTCGTGCAATTCATCAAAGGCGCGCTGCATACCTCGGAGCGCGATTTCCTCGGTGCGATCGCCAATTGCGATTTCGTCACGATGGGCGACGGCTACACCTGGAACACCCAGAATCGTGACGCCGACATCGCCACCGCGCGCAAAGGCTGGGACGAAGCGCGCCGCATGATCGAGAGCGGCGACTATCAGATGGTGATCCTCGACGAACTGAACACGGTGCTGAAGTACGAATACCTGCCGCTCGACGAAGTGCTGTCGGTCCTGAACGCGCGCGCGGAGATGCTGCACGTGGTGGTGACCGGCCGCCACGCGCCGGACGCACTGATCGAAGCCGCCGACCTCGTCACCGAAATGCGCATCGTCAAGCACCCGTATCGCGAGCAAGGCGTGAAAGCGCAGCGCGGCGTGGAGTTCTGAGCGATGTCAGCGTCCCCCAAGGGGGCTTCGTTCGAAGCGTCCGTCAATCCCCCAAGGGGGCTTCCTGCGGGGCAGAAGGCGTCCTTCGGGGCATCCCCTGAGCGGACTTCGTCCGGAGGAGCGTGCCCCGCCCTGTTCATCAGCGCGCCTGCGTCGGGCCAAGGCAAGACCACGATTACCGCGGGTCTGGCGCGCTACCATCGGCGGCTCGGGCGACGCGTGCGCGTCTTCAAGACGGGTCCGGACTTTCTCGACCCGATGATCCTCGCGCGTGCCAGCGGCGCGCCGGTACTGTCGCTCGATCTGTGGATGGTGGGCGAATCCGCCTGCCGCAACCTGCTGGCGCAAGCAGTAGCCGAAGCGGATCTGATCCTGATCGAAGGCGTGATGGGTCTGTACGACGGCACGCCGAGCAGCGCCGATCTCGCCACCACGTTCGGCGTACCGGTGCTCGCGGTGATTTCGGCGAAAGCGATGGCGCAGACCTTTGGCGCGGTCGCTTTCGGCCTGGCGCAATTCAGGCCGCACGTGCCGTTTTATGGCGTGCTCGCCAATCGTGTCGGCTCCCCAAGACATGCGCAGATGCTCGCCGAAGCGCTACCGCCGAGCCTGCGCTGGTGTGGGCACATTGCCGGTAACGACGAAATCGAATTGCCCGATCGCCATCTCGGCCTGCATCAAGCCGCAGAGATCGAAGACCTGGAAACGCGCCTGGATCGCGCCGCCGATGCGCTCGCGCAAACCACGCTGGCTGAATTGCCGCCGCCGGTCGAATTCGGAGCGCCCGCGCCTGAGGCTCTGCCGCGTCTTCTGGAAGGCAAACGAATCGCGATCGCGCGCGATGCCGCGTTCTCGTTCATCTATCCGGCCAACGTCACGCTGCTGGAGACACTCGGCGCGCACATCGACTATTTCTCCCCGCTCGCCGATGATCCACTGCCAGAGCACGCCGACGCCCTGTACCTCCCTGGCGGCTACCCCGAACTGCATGTCGCAGTGCTCGCAAGCAACACGCAAAGCGCCACAACGATTCGCGCACATGCCGCCGCGAACAAACCGATCGTCGCCGAATGCGGCGGCATGCTGTACCTGCTTGAACAGTTGACCGACACGAGCGGCACCACCACGCCGATGCTCGGCCTGCTACCCGGTCACGCCACGATGCAAACGCGCTTCACCGCGCTCGGCATGCAACAGATCGACAGCCTGCACGGTCCGATGACCGGTCACACCTTCCACTACTCCAGACTGACTACGCCGCTCACGCCGCTGCGTTCAGCCACCCGGCCACACGGCGATGCCCCCGGCGAAAACGTGTTCCGTGCCGGTTCGATTGTGGCAACCTACATGCACGCTTATTGGCCCTCCAACCCGGCCTTCACGGCCGCCCTGTTCCATGGCGAAGCCTTTTAACGATTCCGAGCGGGACGCCGTCTACCGCGCCATTTACGAACGGCGCGACATGCGCCACTTCGTGCGCGAGCCGGTCGACCCTGCCATCTTGCAACGCCTGCTCGACGCGGCGCATCACGCGCCGAGCGTCGGCTTCATGCAGCCCTGGCGCATTGCGCGCATCACCGACCCGGCTTTACGCACGGCATTGCACGCAACGGTCGAAAGCGAACGCCTCGCCACCGCCGACGCCCTCGGCAAGCGGCGCGAAGAGTTCATGAAGCTGAAAGTGGAAGGCATGCTGGACTGCGGCGAACTGCTGGTGATGGCGCTGATGGACGGTCGCGAGCGGCACATCTTCGGACGCCGCACTTTGCCGGAGATGGACCTTGCGTCCGTGGCGTGCGCTATCCAGAACATGTGGCTCGCCGCGCGCGCGGAAGGTTTGGGAATGGGCTGGGTGTCGCTATTCGACGTCGACACGGTCCGTACGCTGCTGCATATGCCCGAAGGCGCGCGGCCGGTGGCGATCCTGTGTCTCGGCCACGTCGATCAGTTCTACAGCGAGCCGATGCTGGAAACCGAGCGCTGGGCAAACCGTATGCCGCTCGCCGATTGCGTGTTCGAAAACCGCTGGCCGGAAGAAAACAAAGCACCCGAATAGAGCGGGCGCGGGGTTCTTACTGCTGCGGCTGAACGGGTTTAAGCGAAACCACATCCGGCACGCCGCTCGCCTGATCGGCCCGCAGTTTCACGCGCCAGTCGGGCGGCGCTTCGAAAGGAAATTTTGCCAGGGCGCTTTTAACGAGTGCCGGCATCGCGTGCAGTGGGTCAGCGTCGCGATCGCTGCTGGCCGCTTTCACGCTATAGACTTCCTGTCCGCTCGACTGCTCGAAAAACCGCAGCGTCAACGAATGCTGATAGGCGCGTCCGCCGAACAGCGCAAACGGGGGTTCGGGCGCGCGTTCGCATGCGCCTGGTGCGCAATCCTTCACGCTCACGCCGACCGTGGCCGGCCGCGTGTCATACGCTATCGACAGTAAATAGTGCGCCGACTTGCCCGCCGTGTCGGTGAAGCCGTTCTTCGTCAGCTCGTCACGCAGCATGGTTTCAAATTGCGGATGATCCGCGCTGGCATCCTGCGAAGGCAGGCGCGCAATCGTATAGGTGCGCTCGCCCTGCAGCGCGGCCGAAGGGTTCGCCGTGTGCACGTCGGCGCTCAAACCCGCGCATCCGGTCAGACTCGCCGCGGCTAGCGCAGCACAGATCAATATCGCTTTCACCAGCTCCTCGCTTCAATAAGATGAGTGTTCATAGGTTATCAGCGTGCGGTTGCAGCGGCATCGGATTGCGCGTCGTCGAGTGCCGGCAGGAAAATCGTGAACGCCGTTCCCTTGCCAGGCGCGCTGACTACCTCGACGTCGCCGCCATGGCGCGTCACGACCGTCTTGACAAACGCCATCCCCAACCCCGCGCCGCCCACGTCCGGCCGCTCCGTTTCGTGAAAGCGCCTGAAGCGCTCGAACAGACCCGCCTGCTGCTCCATGGGAATACCGTAGCCTTCGTCGCGAATCGTGCACGACACGCGCTTTGCCGCGCCAGGCACGCCCGTCTGCGCAAAGCTGCCGATGCTCTTCAGGCTGCACGTGATCCGCGTATCCGGCGGACTGTACTTGACCGCATTGTTCAGAATGTTGACGAGCGCGCGCGTCATCAATGAACGGTCGGCGCAGATCCAATGGCCCTCGTCCCCGGCATCGGCTTCATTTTCCGTATCGGTTTGCAGCGTGATGCGTTTGGCGTGGGCCTGCGGCCAGACCTCGTCGCTGGCGTCGATCATCAGTTCGGTCATGCTCACGGGTTCGAGCACATAGGTCTGCGATTCGGCTCGCGCGAGTTGCACGAAGTCGTCGGCGAGCGTCAGCGCACGTTGTGCATAGCGCTCGATACGCTCCAGCAGGCCACGCGCGAGCACCGGCTCGCTGCGCGCCCGCTCGATCTCCACCAGCGCCAGTATCGAAGCCTGCGGCGAGCGCATATCGTGCGACAGCAGCCGCAACGCGTCTTCCCGCTGACGCTCGGCGGCATGCAAGGCCGATACGTCGACCAGGCCCGCGATCCAGCCCGTCGTCTCACCTTGCTCGTTCGTGCAATTCGCATAGCGCAGCAGATGGTCGCGCTCGTGGGCGTCGCGCACCTCTACGCCCTGCTCCATCAGCGCGGCGAACTCGCGGCGTGCGGGATCGAGCAGCGCGGGCCACTGGGCATGCGCGAGCAGATTGTTCTCGGCGTCCGACGGCGCGCCGCTGTCGATGGTCTTGACCAGCGTCAGGCCGCCCAGCACCGTCCGCATCGGCAGGCCTTCCGGCAGTGGCGCGCCAAGGCGGGCGAAATGCGCCTTGGCCGCATGGTTCGCAATCAGCACGATGCCTTCCACGTCGCTCACCAGAATCGGCTCGGGCATGCTGTCGAGGCTGTCCCACACGAAGCGCTTCATGTCCTGCACGCGCTGCGCGGCCTGCGCCATCAGCGCCATATGCTGCTCCAGCACGTCGCCGCCGAACTCGCGGCGGCGCTGCGGTGTTTCCGGCAGGAGGTGGGGCTCGTCGGCGAGGCGTTGCAGCTCTTCGCGCAGATAGGCCATCGTCATTTCGAGGCGCCGCCAGTTCCAGATCGGATACACCACGATCAAACTGAAAATCGCCGGCACCGGTGACATCCAGAGCCGCGCGCCGTAGAGCAAGATCGCGCTGCCAGCCGTGGCGAGCACGCCCAACGCGACGGTCAACAGCAACGAACGGCGCGGCGACAGCACCAGGAAACCGGCAAGCAGCGCAGCAAGCGGCGCCAGCGACGCGATGAACAGCACCCACGGCTCCGCGGGCTCGAGCTCGCGACCGGTCAGCAGCGTATCGAGCACGTTCGCATGGATATAGACACCGGGCAGCGGCCCCAGCTCGCCGGACACCGGTGTGGCAAAGCGGTCGTACAAGCCGGATGCGGTCACGCCGATCAGCACGATACGCCCGCGCAGCTTGTCCGTCGGGGCATCGCCCGCGAGCACGCTGGCGAAACTCAGCTTCGTGTAGTTCTGCGCATTCAGACCGAAGGGAATCAGAAAGCGGTCTTCGCCTTCGTCGTTGTCACTGGATTGGGTCGCCGCCCTGCCGGAAGGTTGCCGGCGCGGCCCCCCGCTCAATTGCAGCGCGCCACGCTCGATGGCCTGTGCGACCGGCACCATCAATTGCGGCCAGCGCGAATTCGCGTCGCCCTCGAACCGCGCGACGCTGCGCACGATGCCGTCGCTGTCGACTTCGAGATTGATATGCCCAAGTCCGGCCGCGGCACGCGCGAGCGGCGCCACCGGTTCGACCGCCACGCGCTGACCGGCGCTGTCCGGCGGAGTCAGCAGCATCGGCAGATAGGTGGGACTCAGGGCGATCGCGCGGGCGAGCTGGGCGTCTTCCGGATTGGCTTCGGTAAAGAGCACGTCGTAGATCACGGCAGCCGGCTTCGCCTTCGCCACCTGTTCGAGCAGCCTGGCATGGACGCTGCGCGGCCACGGCCAGCGGCCGAGCTGCGCAACGCTGGCGTTGTCGATTTCGACTACGACAATGTCGTGCAGCAAGGGCGGAGTGCGCAGGCTCAGAAAGCGGTCGTAGACCAGGTGGTCGACGCTGGCGGTCATCCGGCCGAGCGAGCTGAGCAGAATCACCACAATACCGAGGCAGCCGATCGCCACCCATTCGAGCAGGAAGCGGCGGCCGGCACGCCTGCCGAGGCGGGCGCGCGGGTCGAGGCTCAGGCGCGTGTGTGTGTTCGGCAAGGCGTGGCGTGGTCGAGAGCTAAGGAGCGGGCCGCTTGGTGGCTCGGCCCCGTGAATCTACCAGCGTCAGCGTGCAAGCGTAAACGACCGGACCGCGCTGCTCTTCTCATAGAAACGGCCATTTTCGAACTGCTCGGCGACGATCGTCCAATAGTAGACGCCGCCGGGCAAGTCGCTCACCACGAGTTGACCGTCCTTCAGATCGGTCCGATCGACGAGCGGATGGCTCAGATCCGCGGTCGTCGCCAGCACGAAGCGAAAGCGCGTCTCGACCGTGGAGCGGCTGACGAACCAGCGGAACTCGTAGTCGCGGCTGCCGGCGCGCGGCCCCGCCGACGCGGCCAGCCCAAGCTGGCGCCGCTCGAAACCGTAGACCTGGGGCACGCCTTCCAGCCCATTCGCGTCGATCGCGGCGATGCGCACAAAATACGTGCCGTCGGCCAGATCGCCGAAGTCCGCATGCGGCACGCTTACGCGCTGATCGCGGATCAGGTCGAGCTGATCGGCGTCACGCGCAATCTGCACGCGATAGGCCACGGCCCGCTCCGCCGGCACGAGGTCGAAAGCGACGGTTTTGCCGTCCTGCACTTTCGCCGGCTCCGTGAGCGACGGCGCGGCCAGCAATTCCACCGGACTGCCGATCGCGCTGCCCGCCCGCGTGACACTGCCGAAGCGGGCCTTGATGAGCTGCGCCGAGGCCTGCAACGGCACGCCAGGCGGAGGCGCAGAGGCCTGACCGCCGACCGCGGCCGGGTCGACGCCAACGGCGCCGTCCAGCACCTCTACCGCCGTGGTTCGCTCTTCGCCATCGTAGGCAACCTTGAAGCGCGTCCCGCGCACACCCGCTACAACCGAGGGCGAGCGGATCTGGAAGCGGTCGTCCTTTTTGGTGGCGTGCGTGACCTCGCTGTCCACTTCGCCATGCTGCAGATCGAGCACGCGATCACCCGCGCCGGTCAGCACGGTGCGCCGCAGCTTGCCGATGTCGAGCTGGCCGTTTTGCGACACCGTGACGTGCGAGCCGTCCGGCAACTCCAGCGTGACAAAGCCGTTGTCGCCGGTGCGGATGCGATCGCCCTCGCCGAGCGTCGTGCCCGGCACGAGCGGCGTGTAAGGATTCGTGCCGAAAGCGTGCTCGGCCGGACCGCTCGTCGCGATCACGCGTGCCGACTCGGCGTCCTGTCTGAGCCTGTCGGCCGGTAGACGCAGCGCGATTCCGGCCGGCATGCGGCGTGGCGCGGGGACGTGATTCAGGCGGCTCAGCATGGCCCAATCGCCGGGGTCGCGCAGATAGCGGCCGGCGATTTCATACAGCGTGTCGCCCTCGTGGGTCACGTAGGACACATAGGCGGGCGCAGCCGTCCGGGTGCGTTGCTTCGGCGCGCGGGACGATTGCGCATCCGCCGATACCGGTGCGAAGCACGTCATCGCGATCAGACCGGCCAGCGCCATCACTGCGCCGGCGCGGCGACCCGGTGAACCTGTGCAGCCGGGCGCTGCCACAGCAAAAGAAACCGTCACGCATCCCCCGCTTCGGGGCGGTTTTCGGCCGCCACTGGCGGTGTGCCGGAGTCGATCCGCTCGAGCCGGTACCCATAGCCGTAGATCGGCGTCAGACGATAGCCCTTCTCCGGGCGCAAGCCGAGCTTGCTGCGCAGCATCGACACGTGGGTGTCCATCGTGCGCGACGGAATGTCCGTCGCCTGCTTCCAGATCACGTCGAGAATATGCGCGCGCGAAAGCGGCCGGCTCAGGTGCTGGAACAGCAGCAGCGCGAGCTCGAACTCCTTCTGCGTCACGGCGACAGTCGCGCCGCGCACCACCACATGCTTCGCGCCCAGATCGAATTCGAATTCGCCGAAGACTTCCTTCGCCGCGGGCGGTTTCAGGTGATATGCCCGGCGCAGCAGCGAGCCGACGCGCGCCAGCAGAACCGCCGCGGAAACCGGCTTGACGACGTAATCGTCCGCGCCGGTGTTGAGGATCGAGGTGATGTCTGTTTCGCGGCCGCGGCTCGTCATGAACAGGACCGGCAAGCGCTCGGAAAGGCTTTCGCGCACCCAGCGCAGCACCTCTTCGCCCGACATGTCGGGTACGTTCCAGTCGAGCACGAGAAGGTCGAAGGTCTGGCGCCGCAACTGCCTCACCAGTTCGCGGCCCGCGCCGAAAGCGTGACAGACGTGCCCGGCCGCCGAAAGCGTTTGGCAAACAAGGTCGGCCTGAGCCGAATCGTCATCCAGGACTGCAATTCTCATAAAACCCCACAACGCGACGTCGTCCTTCGTAATTGATGGCCGGTGAGCCGGCAGTTGGCCAGGATGACGGCGCTAGCACCGACGATCCAGCGTCCTGTTTTCGTATTCGGCTGCACTCGCTTTTCGATTAAAGGTCCCTCGCCTCGTGCCCCGTTCAGTTCTGTCACCCCTCTATCTCGAAATTGGCGCGTATTTTGGCTTTAGTGCGCTGATTACCGAGGGGGCAGATCATCATAATCGAAAATGGCCCTTCTCTTTCCCGGATGCGATTATGCGGCTATCCGGCCCGGCTCGGCCACTGGGGACCGTTCTATAGATTTTCTACAACGTCTCTCAGGCTCTGCCTGTTATTGAAATCGATCTCTGCGGGTCGTTATCTGGATCGGTTGGTCTCGCACGCACGGTGATTGGCCCCGTCTGCCTTTGTCATAGGTGGCCGTGGCCCGCATTCGGGTAACAGCGATTTGACAATTGCGACTCAGTATAGAAACAGTCTCAAAATAAATCGTTTAAAGATTGTCAAACCGATTTGAGGATGCGATCGCAGATATACATCGAAACACACGAACACAATAAAAATAACTTATAAAACAATTACTTAAGACAAGCACTGGAGCAATCGACGTAGTCGCGGCGAGCGCTATCGCACTGCAAAACTTCGCGGCCGGCGTGACATTTAGCGCAGGTTTTTTGCATCGGAAAGTAGTCCGGGAAACCGACATCGGACCGCAGATGAGGTTCTGACGCCAGACGGACCAAGCTCCTCTAGCCGCAACCAATATATAGCGTTCGACCTGCTGGAAAGGTTGCGAGATCGCCCAGCCTATGCGAACCACATCAAGATGGAACTCGGCGCGGCGTGGGACTACGCGCTCGATGCCGGCCGGCTTCCCGAAAATACGCCGAACGGGTGGCGCCGGATCGTGCACGGGCGGCTGCGCGGCAAGGGCCGCGGTCGCAACGGTGAGCGTGTCACGTTGGGATGATGAACAACTGGGCAATTGACGAGACACCCGCCGTTACTTACCACGCGCCACCGACATCAGTTTTTTTACATGTTGCGCCATATTCACGAGCACGCCATCGGACTTGTTCACAGGCGGTCGTCTGTGCGGCATATGCCGGAGGTCATTCCAGTCTTCTTGCAGCGCACGTGCATGATCGGCGGCGTCAAATGGCCATTCGACCACCACCGCTCTCAGGACCGCCGCGCGCTGGCCCGTCTCGGTGCTTTCTATGTACGCGTTAATCGTCGACGCTTCTCGCTCAGCCGCCCGCAGAGAATCGACGACAATGAAGTCGTTAAGCCCTTCGATATGGACGCACCATAACTGTTCGCTCACGTCATGTCTCCGTATGGGGCTCCGAATCGCGGGCGACCGCTCCCCGCGGCGTGCGCAAACCAGGTTCATGTCACGCATGACCCGCGCCGCGATCAGACAGATTGCCCGTGCCTGCGCAAATTTCCCGTCGCTCTATCCAACCGGACAGCGACGCTCTCACTCAAACCACAGCGCTTAGTCGCTCCCACTTCAAGTCGGAAAAACAGGGGCCTTGCGTGGCTTCACTGAACTTCACGTCGTTGTGTTCGCCATTCCATTCCATTACCTGAACGTTTTCGTCCGCATCGACGGTCACATCCCACCCTATGCATCGAGCAAAAGGAATCTTCCGATGCAGATCGAGGACCGTCGCAATGCATTGCGCAAATGCGGGGATTTTCACGCCGGAGAACCGGACTCCGGAATCTGGATGTGCTTCAGTCGCACCCCAGTCATTCATGTAACCCTCACGCCCCAGTTCGCCGGTGGCCAGATCGACCGGCACACAGATGTCGCGATCACTCTGAACGTGCGTGTCTTCCGCTCTTCCCAGTCGTAAAAAACAGGCTCGAATCGAGATGTCGCCAGCGTTGTCTACGACCGTCGTAAAGCGCAACGTGGCAACCGGCTTTGAAGCAAAAGCATTGAACACGCGGTGCTGAGTGATGAATCTCTGAATAACCCCATTGCCAAGCGATTTGATGGTTGCGCGGTCGAAATTCCCTCTATCAAAGATGTACACACCTTTGCCTTGCCCGGACCCGTCCAGCTTGAACACAACTCTGTCGCACTGTCCGAACACGACGCTCTCGAGTTCACGCTCCAGAATCACGACGTTTTTTTCCGTGAAAAACAGGCCATTGGCGAAATAGGCGACGTCTGGAAACGCGTCGCTGCCGAAGATCAGCCGTGATATCGACTTCAGGTCGGATAGCTTGCCGTAGGAGCCTTTCATGCTCGGCACCACTACGCTTCCGTAGTAGTTATCCGGAATCCACCCTTCCTTGAACATTCCACTGAACGCCGTGTAGACGCGAAGCCACGGCGCGTAGACGGCGTTCCCAAATACGTCGCGCGCGTAGGTATCGGCCAGCTTCAGATTCGCCGGGTCGACCTTTCCGTACTTCTGCTCCAGAAATTGCAGAACCCGCCCGGCCTGAGCGCCATGATTCCGGTGAAATCTGAATTGCGCGGCCCTTTTTAACGACCGTCTGACTACGTGCTCAACATCGAATGACATCATTTCGATCCCGCTGCTATTCGACTCATTTCTACTTCCTGTACTGTATTACTGGGACCTCGATCTAAGCTCAGTAAGCGTTAGGATGATGAAGTCCCTTGAATACAGTCGCGAAAATGATTTTCACATCAAGTCTGAATGACCAGTTCCTGAGGTAATACAAATCATGGGCGACACGGCCCTCCATCTTTTCGAGGCGATCGGTCTCGCCGCGAAAACCGTTGATCTGCGCCCATCCAGTAATGCCAGGCTTGATGCGGTAGCGATGAATGTAGCCGGAGACAATGTTCTGGTAGAGATCGTCGTGTTCAAGCGCATGAGGGCGAGGCCCCACTACCGACATATCGCCGCGTAGCACGTTGAAGAACTGCGGTAATTCATCAAGGCTCGTGCGGCGAAGAAATCCACCCACTTTGGTAATACGCGGGTCGCCGCGTGTAGCCTGCTCGAGTACGCCGTGCTTCTGTTTATGCAGACGCATGGTGCGAAACTTCAGGATGGTGAAGACGCGTCCGTCCGCGCCTTTGCGGCGCTGTTTGAAAAATACCGGCCCGGGCGAACTTAGCTTAACGGCAATTGCACAAGCAAGCAGAATGGGCGATACGGCGATTAGCGCGCCCAGTGCAAAGAGGCGGTCAAACAATTCCTTTTGCACTATTGCATTGGGCGGCAACGGCGAGGCGGCCAAATTGATGGTCGGCACGCCCAGCAGGTCGGTCACGCTTCCTTCAAACAGAGCCAACGTACGCACGTCGGGCATGAAACGTATGTTGATCAGATCATTGCGAAACTCATTGACCAGCTTGAGAATCGTGCGCTCTTCGGTCAGTGGCAATGCCAGCCAGACTTCGCCGATCTGTTTTTCACGAACGTGTCGAGCAAAGCTTGCATGCTCGTCAAAGACACGCACCGCGTTCGTGGTTGCGGCCGCGGTATCGGACCGCACGTTATACAGCGCATTAGGCCGAAAACCAGCCGCCGGATTCATCTCCATCTTGCGAATGATCTCATTGCAATGCTCCCCGCACGCTGCCACGGCAACCTGCTGCAAATTCAGGCCCGCATTGCGCGCCCGGCCAAGCAGCGCGTGTGTCGCCATGCGGCCGGCAACCATCAACCCGCCGGAAATTCCCGTCCAGTATGCAAACCAGAGACGCGAGACAAAGTCGATGCGATGTAACGAGAACATCAGCACCATCGCGCAGGCCTGCACGACTAGCCAGCCGAGCGCGACTTGCCCCACCAGCGTCCTTTTGGAGCGCCCGCGCCAGGATTCATACACACCGAGCGCCGGAAACACAGCCAACGAGAACGCCGCGGCGAAAGCGACGAATGCAAAATAGAAACCGCGTTGAGAAGCATCGTCGAAGCGGATCCGCGAGGCCACGAGTGCGCCGGTCAGGATCATCGCCACGTCGAACAGTCTTGCCATTAGACCAGTAATCAACCGCATCGCAGCCCCCTAAAGACACGCACCTAGTCACCCGAGCTGATTCAGCTGCACCGTCCGTACTGATCGTCAAACCGGACGATGTCGTCTTCGCCGAGATACGTGCCCGACTGAACTTCGATGATCTGAAGCGGTACGCAGCCAGGATTTTCCAGACGGTGGCGTATGCCAAGAGGGATATAAGTCGACTCGTTTTCGCCGAGAAGAAACTGCTCCTCTCCGCGGGTGACAAGTGCCGTGCCGCACACGACGACCCAGTGCTCCGCGCGGTGGTGATGCATCTGCAAGGACAGGCGCGCGCCCGGCATCACGACGATTCGCTTCACCTGGAAACGGTCGCCGTGGTCGATCGAATCGTAGAAACCCCATGGCCGACGGACTTTTCTATGCGTGTCGGCTTCCGGCGACTTCTCGCGCTTGATGCGCGACACCAGCCCCTTGATGTCCTGCACGTGTGAGCGGTCTGCAACCAGCACGGCGTCGTCGGTATCGACCACGATCATATTGTTCGTGCCGACACACGCAACCAGCCTGCCACCCTGCGAGCGCGCATACGTGGCGGTTGCGCCTTCGAACACCACGCGCCCATTTGAAGCGTTGCCGCACTCGTCCTTTTCCATCGCCTGCCAGACCGCGTCCCACGAACCGAGATCCGACCAGCCCGCTTCGAGCGGCACCACAATTGCGCTGAATGGCGAATCAGGCTTGCCAACCTGCTCCATCACAGCGTAGTCGATCGAATCGGACGGCGAACGCAGGAACTCGGTGGCATCGGGAATAACGCATTCGTCCGTCTTCCTGGCACCTTGATAAGCCTGGACACACGCAGCGTGCATTTCGGGCTGGAACCGCTCGATAGCAGCTAGCCAGACGGACGATCGAACCACGAACATGCCGCTATTCCACCAGTAATTGCCGGATTCAACGTATTGGGCAGCGAGTTCCACGGCCGGCTTCTCGACAAAACGCTCGATGCGGTGCGCCTCATCCGGCAATGCGTCACCGAGGCGGATATAACCGAATCCCGTGTCGGCACGATTGGGCGGAATGCCTAGCGTGGCGATCTCACCATTCAACGCATGACGTGCTGCGATGTCGATAGACTGATGAAGCGCATCCAGATTGGCAATCGCGTGGTCCGCGGGCATGGCGACCAGAATGGCATCCTGCCCGTCGGTACATGCCGCCAGCGCGGCAAGCGTGAGAGCCGGTGCCGTATCCCGACGGGCCGGCTCCACGATGATGCGCGCGTTCACCCCAATCTCCCGGGCCTGCTCGTAAGTCGCAAAGTAATGCTCTGCCCCGCACACGATAAGCGGATCCGCGGCGATCTCCCACGTCGTGCTGAAGCCCGCCATTCGTCCCATCGTGGCCTGCAGCAACGTCTGGTTACCGATCACGTCGATCAATTGCTTTGGAAACTGCTCACGCGACACCGGCCACAGACGAGTACCTGAGCCACCCGCAAGAATCACCTGCACGAGCGGCGGATAGTCCGCCACAACCTGATCGATCTCTTCGTTATCTATCTCGCCAGCACTTACCGTAACCTTGCTCATTTAAAGCTCCTTTACATTGAAACCAGCTGGCGAACGAAATCCTCACGTCCACGCGCGATACCTTGCATCGTCAACCGCGCCGTTGGCTTCTTGTGTGATCAATGACAGAACAGGCGGACAAAGCCATCGGTTCAGTGCGCGGTGACAAAGGTGCACACGTTGACCGTCAATCTGGCCCGACCGGAAAGTGTGGTCAGCATCGCGGCCCGGCCGCAACTGCATGACGTTCAACAGTAACGCCACGCATCGACTTTCTACCGGCAAGCTGGCGCCACAGAGCAGTACTCGATGTGTTTCATCATAGTCAGGCTTCGCTGCACCACAACATTTCTGGCGCGAACCGTGGAGGTTTTGGCCGTGGTCGTTGGACCTGCTTTCGCAAGCGCACCAAACAGGCTGGATTTATATGCTTCGCGAGACGAGCGGGTTGGAAATCAATTTATAGCCGTGATACCGTTCATGTGAACGAGTTGATGCTTTGGTGTGAAAGGTAGAGCACCCATATTGTCTGTTGTCCGTAACATGCTGGCTTTTGGCGTCCGACTCCCTGTTTGTGCTACGGGCCTGGCGTGGTCTTCAAAGACCGCACGCCGTCCGCTTATCCGGACGCTCACGTTGACGCTTATCTGGACAATTCTCTGGAGCCGCAATGGCCTACATATCGCTCCTTGCACTGTTCCTGACGGTCACCAATCTGGTCCCCGTAAGCGCGGCCGGACTGGTCCCGCTCGTCTTTTTTCCGTGGCGCTTTTTTGGACGCAGCTATCCCACGTTCATGACGCCGCTCACCGCGTTCACTTTATTGGTCGTGATCTCCACGCTGCTCTACGATCCTAGGTCGTTCCTGGAATTCGATTTCTATCGGCGCGACGGCAATTTTTTCATCTCGTACGCACCTATTTTTGCCGGCTGCCTGTACACGCACCGTTGGGATCTGAATAAAGTTCTTCGCACGTTTTTCGTGTTCGCGGTGCTGATCAACCTGCCGCCCTACGCTTACTACGTCATCCACAATGGCTTGCTCAGCATCCTGGCGCGTCCCGACGACAGTTTTGGAAGCTACTTCATTGCACGCAATGCGGCAGGCGGGTTCTTCGCCATGCTGTTCTGCCTGGGTATCGCATGCTACCTGCACAGGCGCAGCAAGCTGCTACTTGCGTTGCTCGCCGGCAATGCACTCATGCTGTTCTCCACCTATAGCCGGGGTTCGTTGCTGGGTGCACTTGTCATTCTTCCCTACCTCTACTTCGGTCGCAAACGCTGGATGCTGGCGACGCTCATTGCCGGCCTTATCGCCGGGTCCATCGCCATGGCGATCTACCATACGGATCCCAGAGTCGACTATATGGGCTACACCTTCACCATCGAGAATCAGGATGCCAAAGTCGCCAATCTGGACATTCGCTATGAATGGCTATGGCCGCGCGCTCTTACGTACTTCGAACAGAGCCCGATCGTAGGTCTCGGTTTCGGCTCATTCGACGATCATATCGGCAGCGTGACTTCTTACTTTCATCTATTGGGCGTACCGTCGGACATGATCATCGAACATAGCGACTCGCATGCTCATAACTCCTACCTGAACTTCCTTGCGGAACTCGGCGTAGTCGGTCTTGCCCTGATGCTGAGCTTCTACTGGAAACTCATCGAATGGAGCAAACACGGTGCAGCCGCCGCTGCCCTGTTTGGCGGTGGACAGAACTTCGCCGCCTTCAGGTTTGTTGAAATTTCATCTGTTTGCCTGCTTGTCATGGCCGCGACCGAACATCGCCTGGTCTCGCCGTCGAATGTACTGATCCTTGCTCTCGTTATCTCCCTGTTGCTGGCAGCGCGGTCGGTCAACACCGCCGCGATCAATCATCTTCAGCAGAAGTCAGACGGCCGCGCACCACGCTGAGCGCAATCACGCGCCGGCGAAAACGCAGAAGAGAAAATCCCATGTGGACCCTGTTCACCAACATAGGCGATGCCGCCGTAACGTTGCCCGTCGCCGCTATCTGTATCGGCTGGCTGGCGCGGTTCAACGTCCGCCTGGCATGGCGGTTGGTCGGTGCGCTCGCCGGGGGAATGGCTATCGTCGGTGCAACCAAGATTATTTATGCCGGTTGGGGCGTATCCATCCCTGCTACCGATTTCCGCGTGATTAGCGGGCACACGATGTTGTCGACTTCCGTGTGGACGGTAGCGATTACCCTCCAGATGAAATGGTGGCGTTTGCCGCCGCTCCCAGGCGTCGGCGCCGGCATGGCCATTGGCGCACTCACCGGTTTCGCCCGGGTCGTGGATCACTCCCATTCGTTTCCGGAAGCGATTGCCGGCTGGTTTCTCGGCACGCTTGTCGCCGTATTCTTCTTGCGGGCCGCCATCAACGTCGAGTTTGAACGCTTCAGGCCGGTCGGATTCACGCTCAGCCTTTTGCTGGTCTCAACGCTTGCCTATGGGCACGAGGCGCCGCTTCAGGACTTAATCGATGCTCACTCGCCAGCAATCCATCGCCATATGCCGTCTGTCAGAGCCATTCTGGGTCAGATCCGCTAGCGCATTCTTCTTCGCTCATGACACAACGTCGGCATGATGACGCTGATTGACGGGTAGCTGGCCCATGACCGGATACGGGAGAAAGTGTTCGAGGCCCCTGTATGGGAGCCGGGAGTCGATGAAGTTCGTCAGCGCCGTCTTGAAGTTCTCCGACGAAAAACGCTCTGCGTTTCTACGGCATGCCCGAGGATCGAACAGATTGTCATTGCGCTCAAACCGGCTGACCGCTGCCAACAAAGACTCGGGCGTCTGTTCGCCAAAGAACACGCCGGTTGGCCGTTCAAGCGGTAGACCGATAACAGACTCGAGCGCACCGCCTCTGCCGAATGCGATGACCGGCGTTCCGCATGCCTGAGCTTCCACCACGGAGATACCGAAGTCTTCTTCCGCTGCAAACACAAACGCACGGGCGCGCCTCAAATGATCGACAAGAACTTCGAACGGTTGGTGGCCCAGGATCGTCACATTCTCGCCAGCCACCGCCCTGACCTTCTTCATGTCGGGGCCGTCGCCAATCACAACGAGCCGGCGTTCGGGCGTTTGTGAAAAGGCCCGTACGACCAGATCGATACGTTTATACGGCACCATACGTGACGCCGTCACGTAAAAATCATCCTTCTGCGTGCCCATCGTCAGGTTTGCCAGATCGACCGGCGGGTAGATGACGGTTGCTTCGCGCTGGTAGGCCTTTCTGATCCGCCGGGCGATGAACTGCGAATTCGCCAGAAGATGATCCACGCCATTGGCCGAGCGCGAATCCCATCCACGAATGTAGTGAAGCAGAATGCGCGCCATCACGGATTTGATGCCCGTGTTCAGATGAGATTCGTTGAGATATTGATGCTGCAGGTCCCAGGCATAGCGAATAGGCGAATGGACGTAGCTGATGTGGATCTGGTTCGGTCCGGTCAGCACGCCCTTCGCAACCGCGTGCGAACTGGAAATGACAAGATCGTAGCCAGACAGGTCGACTTGTTCGATCGCGATCGGCATCAACGGCAGGTATGCGCGATAACGCTTACGCGCTAGAGGCATGTTCTGAATGAAGGACGTCTTGACGGATTTCCCTTTCACGCAATCCCGGTCCTCCAGAAAATCGACGATTGAAAAGATGTCCGCTTTCGGGAAACACTCGATAATATTTTTCAGCACCTTTTCCGCACCGCCCGAAACCACTAACCAATCGTGAACAATAGCGACTTTCACTTCGACCTCCTGTGAGATTGCGACCAACATCCTTCCCCCTCCACCCCCAAGACTCACTCGTCCTTTGCAGCACCCGTCGGGGGCCGGAAACCGCATGCACCCCGAACCATTCCTAGCGCCCGCTCGCCGCCCGGTACGAGACCGACCAGTTCGAGGCGAATCACGACGCCCATCAACATGACCGATAACACCGCCTCGCCAATCACCCGGGCGAGTGCGATGCCAATCGCGCCGTACCGAGGCGCCAGGACGAGTGCCGCAACAAGATTGATCACGCCCGACGCAATACCCACGGCGGCAAGCAGACGATCTTTCCTGCGCGGCACAAATACGTAACCCGCCACGAACTCGTTAAACGCAGCGAACGGGAACATCCACGCAAAAATCTGCAGGACGTGAGCGCTGGGTTCAAATGAGGCGCCAAGGATCAAAGGCAGCACGAAAGGCGACAGCGCCAGCGCACCGCAGAAGATAAGCAATCCGTATCCCATCAGCAGGGTCGCGCCACGCCGGGTCGTTTCATGCGCGCCTTGCGCGTCGCCCTGTGCGAGCTGCCGCGTAATGGTGGGAATGAACACCTGCGCTGCCGGTCCCATCAGCGCGAGCGCGATCGTCGCGAAGCGTTCAGCCGCGCCGAAATAACCAACCTGATCGGGCGTGGACAACAAGGTCAACAGATAGGTAGACGATGCCGTGAATACGACCGACCCAGACGAGTAAAGGAAAAGCATCGTCGAATTTCGCACGAGAGGAACGATGCCTGCCAACCGGAGACGCGGCCAGCCCAGCTGATAGATCGTGAGACCGTAGGAAACGATCGAGGACGCCACCCCCGCGATCAGAAGACTCGCAAGCACCCATACCGCGTCGTCGGGTCCTTTTACGAGCGTCAGGACCAGCACGAGACTCAGGAGAAAGCCGAACACCTCGATGATGATCGGGGTTCGAAACTGGTGACGTCCCTGAAACAGCCAGCCGAGATTCATGCCGGACACGATCCCAAGCAGCGTAGCCAGCACACCGATCAGAGGACGTTCGGACATGACCGGAGAACACAGCGTGGCAACCAGGCCTATGCAGCCGCCCGCCACGCCATGCACAATGCGCGCGCTCACATGCAACGAGAAGATGTCGTTGCATTCCTGCTCCGATTGCGCTTTCGATATGTCGCGCATGCCGACGGGGCTAAAGCCGTAGTTGACGAGCATCCATATCACGTTCATGAGCGACATCGACGCCAGTACCCGGCCATACCCGGCTACACCGAGCATCCTGCCGTAAAACGGCACCACGATAATGAGGTACACGTACCTCATCAAATAGCCGCCGTAGACAAATCCGATAATCCGAACGCTCTTTCGTCTATCCATGCCGCCCTCCATGCACGCGTTCCGGACTTCAGCGCCCAGCCACGCGACGGCGGGCAAGCGGGTTGGCGATATACCGCACCACGAAGTCAGAAAGTGGCGAGTAAGGGACGAGACACAAACTCGACAGTACAAGCGTGCCGAGCTTTTTCTTGAGACTCCAGAATGGATTCGCAACGATAGTGTGCAAATAGTGACGAGAATCCCGCATCATCCAGCGCCACCGTTTTTGGAGCGTCGCCCGATAGACGCCTGAACAGAAGCGCGCCTTCTCGAGTGCAAAGTCGTGAAAAGTCGGTGCAAGCTCCATCTGGAGCCGGGTTCTTGCGATATTCCGCAAGATTGCCCATCTCAGGTTGACGGCTTCCGGCGCTTTGTTGAGCTGTTCCGAGTTTGCGAACGACACCGTCGCGCTGCCCGCGTTATGCACGCGATACCCCCCCAACGACTTTCGCACCGCCGCGACACGACCTACCAGTGCCGCGCCGTAGATCGCGTAGAAGTCCGCGCCGTAGCGATTGATGTCCGCTTCGGGAACCGGAAAAATGCGTCTGAGTACACTCACCCTGTATGCATTACCCGAGGCAGGCGGCGACGGATAGAGCCAGCCGCCCTGCAACAGCTTTCCGCAATCGGCGGGGGGCTCGACGTGGGGCACATAGGCGCCCGTCAGCGCTCCCGTGCTATCCATGACGTCCAGGCGAAACTGCACCTTTGCCCAATCACCGGTTGCAAAGCGCCGCATCACTTCGGAGACTGCCTCCGGATACAGAACATCGTCGGAATCGAGAAAAATCACATATTCCGTTTCGAGCACCTCGATCGCCTGGTTGTAAGCGGACACCTGCCCGCCGTTTTCCTTGAGTATCGAAGAGACGCGCGTCCCGAACTTCTCGATGATCGCGCGCGACCCGTCGGTCGAACCGTCGTCGATGACCACAACGTGCGTCGCCGGATAGTCTTGCGCGAGCGCCGATTCGATCGCCGTGGCCAGATAACGCTCGTAGTTGTAGTTGCAAATCACAACAGTGACGTGGTTCATGATATTTCGACGCCATCCAAAGGTTCGATCAATCGAGATTCGACGACCGTGAAACTACCGACTCACGCTGCAAGCACGTAAATGCACACGCGTTGAGGCGCACCCTGATTGATCCGATTCGCTACGCGACTCCACGAACAACGACATAGGCAAGGTGCTTAGGCGGCTTGTTTTCGACTCCATTGACCCGATCCGGCACCTTGAAGCGAATTTTCAGGCTCTGGTCGTTCCACGCCAGGGCAACATCCTCGCGAGCACTTACCGTACCGTTCAACGCGTCGATGAGCTCCACCAGTGCATGACTTGAAGACGGCGGTTTGAGTCCGCCAACGGTGACGGATTTCCACCCCGGGTCCGCGCTGACCTGCATCACGACGTCACGGCCCGAAAGCAACGCGCTTCCAGACGCCCCTGGATCGAACTGCAGCGGTTTCGAAAAGCTGGCTAACGATCCGTTCGCCGTCCGATTCAGAACGACCAGGCTTCGCCCGGATACGTTGTAAGTCCGCGTGGGCGGACCACGGTGCGTCAAACGGAAAGGTTCATAACCATCCCAGTGGTAAACCATGGACAGATATTTGTTCGGGTCGTCCCAGTTTCTGTCGAGCGCCCACACGGCGAAGTCGAAGAAATAGCTCGGCAAATAGTGCGGATCCTTCATGTACCCGTCACCGATTTCCGTTTGCCAGATGCCTCGCGCGGGCCCGTTCCTGACGTACTGCTGATACAGGGAATCCAGATCGGCGACGGGGAGATAGTGCGTGTCGATGTAATCGACCCAATCCAGCATCCGCTCCTTCAGCACCGGGCTCCTGTACTCAAGCCATCTCCGGAAGTTGTCGAGACCGCCCTGGTCCGGCCATCCGCCGTAGACAATGTACGCGTGATAACGGCGGATGATGCGCGCGGCCGGGATATGGATGCGCTCGACGTAATCCTGCATTGCGCGCTCATACGGCTTCGAGCTCTTTTCGTTCCCGTCGGCATCCGGGCCATGCCAGAACGTCGCTTGAGCCAGTCCGCCCGACAACCTGCCCGCCGCTTCATTCCAGATCTGGAAATAGCGCAGGTTATAAGGTGGTGCGGAGTACGTACGAACCACGGCATCGACATATCGCTCCCACACCTCCACGTCCACCGGCGCCGAATTGGGGTCGCCCGGCACACTCGCATTCCACGCCGGCGTATAACCGAGTTGCAGGAGCGAGCCGATCCCATTGCGGTCATTCGCGATCAAGGCCGGCGGCAACTCGCTATCGAACGCCGAACTGGTCTTGTCGATGCGCATGACGTCTTGCGGCCCATCCGGCTGGCCAGGGCCAACCGAGCCGCGCCCCCAACTGATGCCCATTGCACGCCACATCTGAACATCGCTGGCTGCGCCAGCCCAACCATTCGAGCCGATCAGCTCCGTCATCCGGCGACCACGAGCGCTCAGCGACCTCGACTCGTGCGTCAATGACAGCGCGGTCCTGCTAGCCGTGAGCGGTATCACCGCTCCCGCGAGTGCAGCGAGCGTGCGCAACGCCCGCCGTCTGCCGGCAACGCGCGAGACTCGGTCCATTCGCCTGGCCACGAACATGGACTAACCCACCGACGCGCTGGGCGCCAGATCCGACAAGTGACCGCCGGCATGTCCGTACAGAACCTGCAGCACCTTGCTCGCGGAGTATTCCCAGCGAAACTCACGTGCGTGAGCCACGCCCATTGTTCGGTAACGCTGCCGCAGTTCCGAATCGGCCATCATGCGGGAAATCTTCGCCGCGATATCGTCCGCCGAGGTCGCGTCGCAATACATAGCGGCGTCGCCACACGCCTCCGGTATGGAGGTCCGCGAAGAAGCGATCACCGGACAACCGCAGTACATCGCTTCGAGAGGCGGCAGTCCAAATCCTTCGTACAGCGAGGGGAAAACGAGGCAAGCCGCGTTCTGATACAGCGATTTCAACTCGCCATCCGACACAAAACCCGCCCATACAATCTGGTTTGGATGGGTCCGAAGCGTTATTTCCTCGCTATTGAAGATACGTTTATTCCGGCCGCCAACAATGACGAATTTCACGTCCTTCAAATGCCCAAGCCTATCGGTCGCATCCAGAACACGCTGCAGGTTCTTTCGCGGATCAAGGCTGCCGACGACGACACAGTACGCGTCTTTTACAAGGTTCAGACGCCTCATGACTGCCGGATTCGATATGACCCGGTCCAGATGATCCGCACCAGGCGTTATAACCGTGACACGCGACTCATCAACTTTCAGGTGATGGCAGATCCGCATCTTCGAGTGAGCGGAGACCGTCAGAATCATCGGCTCCGTTCGCCGCAGCATGGCGAAGCAAACGCGGTACCAGAGCCGGAACTTCCTGGAGAAACCTTGCGGTACATCGTAGATCGCCATGTCATGAACCATCACGACCTGCCCGTGCTTGAAAAGCGGATTGGTATTGCACAGATTGAGAAGCGTCATTCCTCTCGCAGCGATGGGCAGCGTGATCTGCTCCCAAAGCGTACCGCGCAGCCACGGGAAGCACCGTTTCCGCTTGAGCGACGCGCCAGGTTCGACGACGTTCTGAGGCACGAAAACGTCCAGTTCGCCTTCAGGCGTTGCGCTCATCTGCATTGCCCGGGTGAGTTCATACGCCACGCGTTGAACGCCGGTAACGGCCTGAGAGGTGAACTTTCCGTTAATTGCAAAGGACATCGGCTTCTCCGTTTGACGGCGTCACGCAACATCTGGCCGCAAATCGCCGGCGGCCGGTACGATCAATGCATTGCTTCGAGATCGCCAAAATCGCTGGCATAGTTCGTCACGTAGTCGTAATTCCGAGTGCTTCGCAGTAGCGGAATGCCGTTGAATACGGCACCGGCAATGCGCCCTTCGGCGCGCTCCATCTTCTTGACCGTGTCCGCGATTTCCTGCTCGCTCTGCATCCCCGAGCGCAAGACCAGCAATGACGAGCCCGCTTCGATCGCGATGATGGAAGCGTCGGTGACTGCGAGAAATGGCGGCGTATCGATGATCACCATGTCGTACTGGCCGGCGAGTCGCGCCAATAGCTCTTTGAAGTGCGGTTTCATGAGCAACGCGGCAGGATTCTCCGGTCGTATGCCGCACGACAGGAACGTCAAACCGTCGATGCCTGTCGAGCGCAATGCCTGACGCACAGCTAACCGGCCCGCGAGCACCTCCGAAAGACCGCCACGGTTGCTTCCGCCGAACAACGAGGCGAGGTGGCCCCGGCGCATATCGGCATCTATCAGGAGGACGCGTGAGCCGATCTCCGCGTGCAGGATCGCCAGGTTCGCCGCAACAAAGCTCTTTCCCGCGGAAGGGGTCGGGCCGATAACCATCAGAAGGTTATTGCGCGCATGCGCAAGATCGCGTGCCACCGCTGTGCGCACGGCGCGAAGTGCCTCGACCGACGTGTCGTTCGGAAACCGTGCGGCGAGAACTCTGGTGTTGTCGGCCATGTGAGACGCGGCTGCCCCCATTCCGGCTGCACCGCCGACAAACTGAATATCGTCCGCACTGCGCGGAAACGGCTGACTGGTACGTCCTCCCGAGCCTGGCAATGCCTTGCGCGCTGTGCCGTAGCGGTCAAGCAGTAACTGCTGCTGACTGAACAGGATCTCGCCGAAAACCGGCACGCTCATGCGACTTTCCACGTACCTCGGATCGGTCACTCCGGTCATCACATGGCGGCGCATGAAGACCAGCGCGACGCCGGCCAGGAGTCCGAGTACCACGCCTCCCGACAGCACGATTGCGGGCTGCGGCTTGACCGGACGATGAGGTCTGATCGCACTGTCGAGGATATGTGCACCGCCTGTCGTGCTGGCGCGCCGGACCTGCAATTGCTCGGCTTTCTGGACCATCCCGAGATAGATCGTCTCCGCCACTCTCTGCGCGCGGAGCAGATCGACGCTCTGACGTTCGGACGACGGCATATTATTGAAATGGCCGTCGAATTGCGCCTTCGCATCCTGCAATTGCGCAATTTGCCGGTCGGCAGTCTGCACCCAGCGGCTATCCGCCGTGTAGTGATCCAGAAGTTGCGTACGTTGTATCTGCAGGCTCGCGATCTGCTTGTCAATGTCCAAACCGCCCTGGAGATACGCTTGTGCTTCGCTCGTCGGCTGCATGGACTGCGACGCTCCACGGAAATGCTTCAGCGCATCCTCAGCCTTCCTGAGATCCGCAAGCAAACGGGGAAGCTCGCCATTAATGAAGGCCAGCGTGGTCGTGTCATTGGCTTGCCGGGCGGCAATGGCATAAGTAAGGTACTGCTCTCCCAACGCATTGGCGACTTCGGTGGCCTTGTCCTGGCTCCTGTCCGCGTACTCGATCTGAATAAGGCCGGAGTCCTTCACCTTGTCGCCAACCTTCACCAGGGTGCCAAATCGTTTGATTGCATCGAGTTCGTTCCAGCGAATGACCTGGAATTTCGTGCCCGGTCGCGCGTCCAACTGCTTAACGAGCATGGAAATCCCATTGCCCCGGACGGTCGCACCTACTACGCCCTTTATGAGGAGATGATCCGACGGACCACGCAACTCGTACGCGCCATTTGCAAGGGCGACCAGCGTCAGTTTTTCTTCCTCGAGATCCTGCGGCACATCCAGCGAACCGATCTGAACGCGCTCTCCGCCCCACGCATACGACGTCAAACCGAGCCAGGGCGCCGCCGGTTCTCCCGGCGTGGCAAATTTATCCGCGATGTCCCCCAGTAAAGGAACCTTGTGCGGCGTCACCGACACGTCAAAGCGGAATTTTTCAATGACCGGCTCGAGTACCGCGCGGCTGCGTATCACGGCCATTTCAGTCACCGGCGATGGCGAGGGCGGCGGAAGAGATTCCTGATTCTGCAGGGCAAGACCGAGCGCATTAGGTTCTGGTGGATCGACACGCAACAGCACATCGGCGGAGTAGATCGGCGTTGCAACGAGTAGATAAGCCACCGCCAGGCCCAGCACGACGACTGCAGTACCCACGATTTCCCAAATGTGATCCCGCATCAGCGTCAACATCGCACCCGCGCTGAGTTGACCACGCTCCGTGCTGGGAGCGGGAGAGTACGAATTTGCAGGGTAATAGTCCACCGGCTTGATCCTTGCATGTTCGATGGGCAGAGTAACGACGCGTTGCCGCTCTGCTGCACCACCCGTTCGAGATCTGGAACCGCCGCCGGACCTGGATGTGACATGGCCGGTGGCACCTCGGAGTTACGTGCTGGGTCAGGTTGGCTCGAAGAGCCCGCATTCAGGACTTCGTGGGTGACACAGCGCGGTACGGCCTGTGATCTTTCGTCAGCGGTTTCGCCGATTCGCCCGGAAACACCTCATTACTGTCGGCGCTGGAATAGTCAGTTCTTTGCATATGAAGCTCCTATGCATTCGTACTACTACATGTTTAAACAACAGACTTGGAACCCGGCCTCACTGCGCATGACGAACAAGCGGTCACGCTGTCTCTCGAACGGACGGATTTTTTTGATCTACCTGATATCGACGATGTCGGCCCAGTTGCGCGGACATGTCGTGAGAAAGCCTTGCCATCGGAGCTGCCCGAGCTTTACCACGGACGGCTCTCTCCTGCCGATCCAGACTTGCAAGGTCAATCTTTTGTACGCACGTGTGGCAGGCCAGATACCCGAAGTCGTGGACATCCAGCGCCATACGACGAACACATCACCGTTGGAGCCGGGTGAACCAGCGTCACGCAATCGGGCACGGCAACCCCACGAGGCTTTCAGCGGTCTCGCAAAGCGGTAATGGGTACGTCTTTGCCACAGCGGCCGGACAGCATCTGCACGCCAATTACTCTGCGAACGGATTCAAAATTCGCCGAATCGCCAGGCGAATTTATCTATTCATGTTGCGGTGAAGCATAGCCCGCAAAAAACGCATCATATCGTCGGCGGCATAAATTCGGGTGTTAATGGCCGATTAAGTTGAACGCATTACCAATGCGGTGAATCTAGAAAGCGTTGTTGCCATCTGTAACCGCTGTAACAGAGTCGTACAGTTCGCCGGCGGGGCTGCAACAAAACTTTAGTGACAGTTCACGCGATGAAAACGCACGTTTGAATAGAGGTGACTGCCTGAATCCCTTGACGGGACGGAAAGAAGCGCCATCAACCGGCGATCCGGCCAGGCGCGATCTTGCTCCTTGCTTACGGAAAAAGTTTCTGAACAGAATTGACATTTAAACATATTATCTTTGATTTTCAAGGTAATAATTTCCCTGATCATGACAATTACGCCAAAACACCCTGGAATACAGCCAAACCGGTTCTGAAATTTTCAATGCGTTAATCTCGGTGCGTATCGGGAATACGTGTTGGGAGAAGCAAGCGTGATGACTTCCACTGGTTTTCTTACGTCGTGCGTCAATGACCGTCAAAGTGGATGGAAAGAGGTGAAACACATTGGCCTTCTGATTTTCCAGAACTGTTCCATGTTGACCACCGGCGCGGTGGGAGATGCTTTCCGGCTTGCCAACGAGTTTGGAAAAGCGGGGGGCGATGAGCCTCCCTATCGGCTCTCAGTGCTGTCTGACGAAGGCGGTCTGGTGCCAAGCTCATCCAGTATCTTGATCTGGACGCAGAATCTCGAACGATATAGCCTCACCGATTTCCATGCGTTCTTTGTTGCTTGCCGTGACGGCGATGAAACGATGGAGTCCAACGGCCGCTTTCTCTCGTGGATCTCGCGCCACGGGTCGATCGCATCTCGTGGTATTCAGCAAGGCGCGAGTCTGGCTGTCGTTTGCAAGAACCCGTTGCAATCAATCGTGCCCATCTTTTTCTTCGACGACGGCAGCGTTGGTGCAAGCGCCGGCAGCAGTGTGACGCCGACCGACCTGGCCCTTGCGCAGATCGAACGCGACATGAATTCGGACACTGCGCGAAAGATCGCCCGTGAACTGCAAACGAATTACGTCGAGCAGAACAAGTCGGAACTGGATGACGCGAGCATCGTCACTACGACCGAAAAAATCCGCGAGTCGGCACGCTGGATCAGAGAGAACTACAGCAAGGCCATCTCGGTGGCCCAGGCAGCCGAATCCGCCGCAATGAGCAAACGCAATTTTCAGCGACGCTTCAAATGCGAATTTGGCATCACTCCGCTCGAGTATCTGCTGCGCACGCGCTTTGAAGTTGTTCGCACGATGCTCAGAAATACCGATCTGCCTGTCGATAAAATCGCAAGACGGTGCGGAATGGGCGACGGCAATCGACTCGGCCGGCTGTTCAAGGAGCGCTACGGCGTGTCGCCCACTCAATACCGCGCGCAGCAGCACATCAAGTCCGAGGAACGATGGCTGACGCCCGAAGAAGCGTGGAATAGCACGACGGACAGCCTGCGATAAACACCCCGCTCCCCGACTTCAGCTTCGCGGCTCCACCTGCCATGGATCGAAACATGCCCACTACCAAGTCCGCACCGTTCGAGCAGGAGATTGACGCATCTACGCCACGGCCCGGGGAAACGCAACCATCTGAAACCTTCCTGGCCGAACGCGCGAACTCCACGCCGGGAGTTCCATATCGGTCAACGCAGCAGCCAGTTTCCGTAGTCAGGCGGCTCAAGGAGGCGGCAAAGTGTATGTTGCCGGATTCCGTCTTCGTGAGTCTGCTGCATCACAAGTGTATTGGCCGCTATCCGAATCTTCTCCGCCCAGCCACCTTCAACGAAAAGATCCTGCAACGGAGCCTCAGCCCGGATCCCCGCTACATCAGCCTGACCGACAAACTTTCAGTACGCGAATATGTTGCGGCCAAGATAGGAGAGAAGCGCCTCATACCGTTGATATCGGCGCCGGATGCGTTTACGCGTGAAGTATTCGACGCGCTGCCGGATTCCTTCGTCATGAAGGCGAATCACGGCAGCAGTTTCGTCGAGGTGGTCAGAAACAAGTCCGAGACCTCGTTCAAGACATTGCAACTTCTCGCCGCACGGTGGTTGTCCACCGACTTCTACTACATCGCACGCGAGAGGCATTACCGCACTATCAAGCCGCGCATCTTCTTTGAGCAGCTCCTTCTGGACCAATCCGGCCAGATACCCGCCGATTACAAGTTGCATTGTTTTGGCGGCCGGCCGGGACGTCCCGTCATCTACATACTGGTGATATCCGACAGGTTCGGGAGCGCGACGCACGGCGATGTGTACGACGTCGACTGGAATCATCTCGATGTAGCCATCGGCTACTACAAGCGGAGTGCCGCGCCCGCTCCGCGCCCGAAGAACCTGGAATCCGTGTTGGACACCGCAGTCACCCTATGCGAAGACTTCGACTATGTCCGCGTGGACTTATATGCGCCTGATAACCAGGTTTTCTTCGGCGAGCTTACCTTCACGCCGGGAGCGGGTGTGCTGCCTTTTACGCCTGACAGCATTGACTACGAGTGGGGAAGACTACTGAGTTGAGCGGGCATTTTCTAACTTCTGCGCGTGTTTCACCCAATGTCTTTGCGCCCAGCAACTCGACCGGAGAAGTACAAATGACGCAGACTACCAAGGAAGCGCGCAGCACGATTGACGACAAGGCGGTAGAAGAGCCGCGGCCCCGGGTGATGATGTGTCCCTTCACCAATCCCACGAATCGCTATATTCAGATTCAGAAAGATCTCTACAGCTCGATCGGTTATGAAGTCGTGCCCCTTTCCATCAAGGGCTTACTGAATGGCGGATTCTCGCAGCTGCTCAAACCCGGCAACATTCTCGTTTTTCATTGGCTTGAGTACCGGCCATTCAAGCGAGATAAAGGCACTGCCCGGCTGAGCTTGCCTGGGTCCCTGCTCTTCGCGTTCTACTGTTCACTCATGCTGATCGGTCGGGCGAAGGTTGTTTATTTCATACACGATCACGCGGTCCACGATACGATTGGCTTCAACAGACGTCTGTCGATGCGGATTATTGCACTCGTGCGCCGCCTGGCGGACTTCCGCGTGGTCCACGCTCAGGATTTTCAGGCACAGTACAACGCGCAATATCTGCCGCATCCACTCTATTGGGATACACCTGGACAGGCGCCCACCACGCCTAAAACAGAAAGCGCAACGCCACTGTATTCGTTGCTCGGCGTGATTCGCCCATACAAGCAGATTGACGCGCTGCTCGATGTCTGGCCGAGCGGGTGCAAGCTGCATATTGCCGGGCACGGCACTGAAGCCTACATCGCGACGCTGAATGAAATCATCGACAAGCGATCGCTCCGGAACGTCGTGCACCTCAACGCCAAGTTCCTATCCGACGCGGAGTTTGAGCAGAACATTGTCGATAGCGACGTGCTGATTCTGCCGCACGCGGCCGATTCGATGCTGGTGAGTGGCGCGTTTTTTGAGGCCATCGGACGCGTGCCGTTGCTGATCTCGCGCGCAACACCGTTCATGGTGTCGGCTGCCAGGAAGTTCGACAATGTCATTTTGTTCGATGACATCTCCGAGATCCCAAAGATTGTTCATGCGATTAACGAATCGTGGCCGACGATCGCTCGCAATGCGGGCAATCTGGCTATCGATGAATTCGGCTGGAATGCCTGTCGTCGGCGCTACGAGCGGTTCTTTGAAGCCGTTGAGGGTCATCGGAACGCGGTTGAGAAGCCGGTTGCCTAGTGCAGGAGAAAGAACTGAATGCTAACTTCACAACTGGTCCCGGGACGACTCAAGACTCTCTTGTATAGATATGTTGCCGAACGCCCTCGGGAAGAAAGACTGTTCCATACACTTCGCCCCAAATTCGTTTCGATCAAGATTCCGGGTGATTACCGCCCCTGTAATCCAACATTGTGTTTTGACGGAAATGGCTATGCCGTCGTCGTCAGATCTGTTAACTATGAATTGATGGAGAGCGGCGGCGTAAAGTTGCATGGCGAAGGCTACGACACCATCAACCATATTGGTAACTTGTCCACAGACCTGAGTGTTCTGAGCATGAGCTCTCTGGAAGACGCCGCTTTCAGGCGCGTATCGAGTAAATCGGGCGACGGATTCGAAGATCTACGAACCTTCTTCTGGAAAGAAGATTTGTGGTGCCTGGCTAGTGCGCGCAGCAACTCTGACGACACTAACACGATGGCTCTTCAGAAAATATCCGGAAAACGTGTTGTGGAGAGTTACCTTATCGAGTCGCCATTTGGTTCGAGTCGTGAGAAGAACTGGATGCCATTCGTTTCCGATGGGAAGCTCCAGGCGATACACACAATGAATCCGTTGACCATTGTCGAGATCAGCGAGCGTGGCACAACCGTGTCGCTTCAGAAGCCATTGAAGGTGCCGAAAGATCTGCTGGGATCATCCCAGCTAGTTGAATGGAAGGACGGTTGGCTGTGCGTCGTACACGAGCGCAGCCGAGGGAAAAAGCATCTTTATAAACACAGATTTGTTTATTTTGATCGGAGCTGGAATGTGGTGCTTTCCGAACCGTTCTACTGGAAAGAATATGGCGTGGAGTTCTGTTGCGGGTTGGCGGTTCACGATGGAACCGTAGCGGTCGGATTTGGTGCCAACGATTCGGAGGCGATCATCGCGCAGTTCAATGAGATCGATATCGGGCGGCTGTTGGAATTGAGTTGAATACTGAACACTTTTGGCGGCCATCCCTGAGACTTATCTGGTCTCCCTCTCGCCATCGAAAAGGAGACCAGATCCGCAGCGCATTCGGATGCTTGCCTTCCCAGCCTAGTTGTCCGGGTTGCCCGCCGTGAAGCTGGTAAATGCACTGTATGACGGGTTGATTGGCGAGCCATTCATCATAATACCGAAGGTATCGTTTCCGCTATCGAGCACGTAGTACATCACGGACTGGATGTTGTGCGTCTTTCTCGCTTGATAGAAACCGCCCAGTTGCGTGGTAATGTAATTTGCCCGATAAGTCTCCGTTTGCTCCGGGCCCGTGTTCCACTCGGTGATGATGAAAGGCACACCATATCTGGCCTTGCAATACGTCGGCAGATCGAAGCCCGGACCCGCACCGTCGGTGCCGATGTTGAAGATATCGCCGTAGACTTCGTAATTGTGCCAGGTCGTGACGTCCCAGCGCACTGTGGAATAGCCGCTGCTTCCATCCGGTTGAGTCCCCTCCCACAACGCGTCGGCCGCGCCAACATCGTTCACGCAGAAGTTGATGCCGCACTTCAGAGAAGACTGAACCGATTTCACCCCGTCAATCATCCCACGCATCACGCCTCGCAAGACCGGCCAGTTCGCATTGTTGAAATCGAGAGCCTTCGTCCCTGCGTTGGTGGAATCCAGAATGATGGCGCCATCGCGTGTCAGCTCATTGCCGCACTCATAGATGGTCACGCCATACGATGTCAGCGCACGTGCAACCGCTGAGCCTGCTGAGTATCCGGCGCTGTAGGCTGTCGACTCGCCACTGAAGAGTTTTCCGCTGCTGTCGTAGAGACCCTGATTGATCAGGACAAGCAACTGAATCCCAGCCGATTGGAAGGTTTGTGCCAGTTTGACTACCGCATTGATCTGGGTCGGGTCGGACGTGCAGCCGACGCGATAGCTGGTGCAGCCCATCGCCTTCAGAATCGTGACCAGTTGCGCCGGCGTGTAAGTGTAGTCGTAGTGCCCGTTGACACCATAGAAGCTACCCGCGGTCGGAGCGACGGCGATACGTGGATCGGTGCACGCCAACCATTGAGCGGCAACTTCCGCGTTCGCGTAAAAGTGACCGCTCGAGTTGCAATGATAGACCTTGCCACCGTACCAGAGTACAAGCGACACGTTGAAATTGGTACCTACGACCGTGCCGTTCTTGTAAATGACACCATTAACGAGGGTCCATTTCGCGCCCGACTTATCGAGGATGTACGGCGCGGAAGGCAGCGTAGTACCGTCCGCGGAAATGCTGCCCAGACGCGGATCGATGGAGCTCACCCACGTCGAGCCGTTCCACTGATAGAAGTTGCCGGCGGTGTTCTCGTGATAGATGCTCCCGTTGTACCAGAGCGCGAGCATCACGTTGTAGTTATTCCCGGCTACCGCACCATTTTTATATAAAACCCCGCCCGACAGCGTCCATACGGCGCCCGTGCTGTCTGTAATCGAGGTGGCCGGCGGCATTGACGTGCCGCTCGCAGATGCGGTGCTTGCATGTGCCGTTGCTTTGCTGGCGGCAGATACAGCAGTGCCGCTGCTACCGTCTTCCGAGCCTCCACCGCAGGCGCTCAAAAGATAACTTCCGCTGAGGGCTGCTAGCCCACTAATAAATTGACGTCGCTTTACCATAGCTAAGTATTTTCCACTGTCGATAAAAATCCAAATACTGGTTTTTAAAGTTTTCGAATGAGTAAATGCTTACGGGTAACTCTGATTGATTCGAGATCCTAATTATTAAAAAAAGATCTTCTTACCTGTTCTGGATGCAGCTCAAAGTCAGATTAAACGTTTCGAAGTGAAGCTCGAATAGATGCGACAATCCATCGGACGAGCGTCACCGATTTCCATGGCGAACCGACTTGCGCGTCCTACTGCGTTTAAAAACGATGGGAGACTACGGGACTACGATACCCACTGCTGCTCAAAATTCTGCTGCCACGCGATACACAAACATTTCATCAGACAAATAGTGCTCCGGCTGCCGCTCGTAATTTCTTCCGCACACTCATCGCGACCGGGGAAATCGTACCAGGAATACCTTTTCTATCCCACAAGAAATAGTACTTTTCGGACAAATAGTAAGAATCTTTCTAATAACTTGTCGCATCGCCAAGATCCCTGCTTTCTCATGATGATCATAGGATTGGATGATCGCCATCTTTCTGACTTCGACCCCAAGAAAAACCTCATATTTTTCACAGCGAATTCGGGGGTGGTATCAGGTCAGCGGACGATGTACTGTTTAGACGCGCATTGTCGCTTACGCATCGATAACAAACGTGGCCAGAAGCACGCGAATTTTGTCCAGGCGTGAGAGCCAGCGGTTGCGAAATTCGAGCAACATCCTCAACTTCCTGGGAGGCGCCATCGCGGCGTCACTTCCCAGGGTTCTCGATAACATCGACAATTAATTCGTCGCAGTGACAGAGAAAATCGGCGCGACTTTGAATAGGCAGCGGATGAATGCAGGAATAGAGATCGACTACATCGCTCCACGGTCACTCTGCAATCTCGTCATAGCCCCGGCCGAGAAATTGAACGAAACAAAAGCCATTGCCAAAGGGATCGGCCATGAGCGCGAGTCGTCCCCACTTGTGCGTGGCGATAGGCTCCTCAAGGCGCGCTCCGGCCGAGAGGGCCTTCTGAACAGCAGATTCAATTTCTTGAACCACGAAGTCGAGATGGACCGGCGTCCAATGGCGATCATAGGTACGGCGCTGAGCAATTGTGCTCGAAGCCGGCGTTCCTTCCGCTTTGACCAGAAGGTAAATCGGCGCCGAGCTTCCCAGCATCTCCACGCCGCTGGCGCCGAAACGCCGGCCCACCGTCAATCCAAACGCCGCGCCGTAGAAGCGAATTGCCTCTTCGATGCTGTCAACGTCTACGTTTACAAGAAGATCCATTGCCTCTATCCGTGTCGTTGCGTTGTGTGGTTATTCCGCTGAAACCCGCTTCCGCACACTTGCGATAATGCGGAAGCGGAAGATTTCACTATCTTGCACCATTGATAGAAAGTGGTGGCGACTGTCCGGTGCTTAGGCGAACGCGTGCTATCGATCCCCTTCTTCCGTTCGGCACACCCGAAGCCTTGGCCATTTCGCTGATCGAGAACAGCGAGCGCAAAGGACTCGACCCGTTCAACGTGCTGCGCTCGTACCGGATGCTGGCCGCGGAAGGCCGCGGCTGGATCAATCATCAACTCCTCGCCGACGCGTTGCGGCTCAACGAAGATGAGCCACCGATGCTTGCGCAAACCGTCGGTTTCCCGAACGGGCGGCACGCTTGAGATCCAGATTGGGGGGCCGCCTCGTGGCATCTGGAATTGCCAACCCAGGAGTCGGTGAGATAGCCGTCAATAGGCAGGGTGCGCAATCCTACGCGCACCCTGCCCCCGTTTAGCTAACTGATCTGCAGGCGCTTCTGCGCCGAAGGCGCCTTCTTCGGCAGGGTCAGCGACAGCACCCCGTCCTGATATTGCGCCGCCGCCGTCGCTTCATCGACGTCGTTTGCCAGCGAGAACGATCTGCTGATAGCGCCCGAATAACGTTCGCGTCGCAGCACCCGCTCGCCTTCCTTCAATTCCTTGTTGCGTTCCACCTTCGCGCTGATCGATACGGTATTGCCGTCGATCTTCACGTCGATATCTTTTTTATCGACGCCCGGCAGTTCTGCTTTGACCATGTACGCCGTGTCGTTTTCCGTCACATCGAGCTTCATGTCCGCCAGCGATGCGTCATCACCCGTCGCGATGCCGCGCAGGGGGCGGAACAAACCATGAAACAGATCCGATACCGGTTCCATCGAAAACGGGTCATAACGTGTCAGGTTGCTCATCGTAGCTACTCCTCAAAAAGTCCATGATCGCCGTGGATGTCCCACTGCTTCAAATAACCACTGCATTAACGACTTTAGGTCTCTACGTAGAAGGTCCGTTGATATGTATCAATTGACGCGCGTAACCTGCGCGGTTCGAAAAACACCGATGTCCACCCATTTCCAGAGCAGGCGTCTGCTTATGCTGGGCATGCCTTCCTGAATCCGTGAGGTCGTGCATGCTTACCCAATCAACCACACGCCGTTCGCAGCAACACGCCCCGCTGGCAAACGAGCGGCTGAAACGCGGTCGGTTGCCGGAGCGCCGCCTGAATCTGCTGGCGGTCGCAGGGCAACCGAAACGGCTTGATCCATATCAGTATTCCCCACCCGTTCGTTGCCCATGATGAATGCATACCGTTCCCATCGACGAGGTCTGACATGTATCGACACATTCTTGCCGCCATCGACGGCAGTGAAACATCAGCACAGGCGCTCGACGCAGCTTTGCAACTCGCCCGCGAATCCGGTGCTGAATTGCAGCCGCTTTATGTCGTCGACGTGCCACCGATGGTCTATGACGCTCCCGGCTACGATCCAGGCATCGTACGCGACGCGCTCCTGGAGGAAGGCAAACATGTGGCCGACAACGCGCTCGCACGAATGAAGCGAGACGGTGTCCAGGGGGCGCCGCGAATCGTCGAGACCAATCTGGTTGATGGCGAATACGATATCGCTCACTGCATCCTTCACGCGGCCGCGGACTTCAAAGCCGACCTCGTCGTGATGGGAACGCATGGACGGCGCGGAGTCCGGCGACTCGTGCTCGGCAGCGTCGCGGAGCGCTTTTTGCGGATTGCACAATGCCCGGTCCTGATGATCTCGGTGCACGGCGCCCCCGAAATCACCGCCAAGACCAACGGCGCAGTCGAACGTGAAAAAGAATCGACCTGATCTGCAGGTCGTAGATCGTTCATATCGACCTCCGCGCTCACGGCAAAGCCCGTGTCGCGCGCAAACTGCGCTCCGGACATGCTCGAGCCTGCCGCGCGTCGAAGCTGTGATCCGCCCGGCGATGCGACGCCCCAGGGGCACGTAGGCATTCGCGCCTCACGATCCGGTTAGCGGATTGCCAGCACCGCGGCTCCCGTCAGGTTTCCCTCCCGCAGATCGGCAAGCGCCTGATTGGCCTCGCCCAGCGGATAACGTGTCGTTTCGATGTCGAGCGGAATCTCGGCGGCAAGATGCATAAACGCAAGACCGTCTTCGCGCGTGAGATTGGCCACCGACACCACGCGACGCTCGCCCCATAGAAAGTCATACGGAAAGGAAGGAATGTCGCTCATGTGAATCCCGCCGCACACCACAATGCCGCCTTTCGCCACCGCCTTCAGAGCGATCGGCACGAGCGCACCGACTGGAGCGAAGAGCAGCGCGGCGTCGAGGTCGTCCGGCGCCGTTTCGCGGCTACTGCCGGCCCATGTCGCGCCGAGCCGCAGCGCGAGCTGTTGAGCCGCCACGTCGCCCTCACGCGTGAAGGCATAAACTGTGCGCCCCTGATGACGCGCGACCTGGGCGACGATATGCGCTGCCGCGCCAAAGCCGTAGATGCCGATCCGCTGTGCGTCGCCTGCCATGGCCAGCGTGCGATAGCCGATGAGACCCGCACATAGCAATGGCGCCGCTTCCACGTCCGAATATCGGTCCGGCAGATGAAAGCAGTAACGGCTGTCGGCGACCGTACGCTCGGCGTAACCGCCGTCGATCGTATACCCCGTAAAACCCGGCTCATCGCACAGATTCTCGCGACCGGAGAGACAGAAACGGCAGTGGCCACAGGTATGACCTACCCATGGCACGCCGACCCGTTCTCCCATACTGAATCCGCTTACTCCCGCCCCCACCGCCGCAACGGTGCCGACGATTTCATGGCCCGGGATCACCGGCCGCTTGGGATGAGGCAACTCGCGGTCGATCAGATGCAGGTCGGTACGGCAAATACCGCATACGTGGACGTCGATCAGTAACTGGCCCGCAGCAGGCACAGGATCCGGAACCTGCACGTCTCGCAGGGCACCGCCGGTATCGTCGAATACCATTGCCCGCATTTCACACCTCGCTTGCGTGATGGTTGCCTTTGGCACGGACATGGGAGGCGCTCTGCCTCGCCTTGTCGCCTACCCGCCTGATCGCCTGATCGCCTGATCGCCTGATCGCCTGATCGCCTGAATATAGTTGTGAACGCACGTGCCGGCAGACAGGCGCGTGGATGGTCGCGGATCACTCGCAGAAGCGGAAATAGCCGCTGTGCAACAGTACCGGTTTGCCGCCGACTTCAGCCAGCATGCGCCGCGCAGCGTGTTCAATCGCCTGCCGATGAACATCGAACGCACCGATCAGATCGTCTTCGCGTAGCGATGCAGCGCCGAAATGATCTTCCAGCGCTTCAGCGGTAATCGCGCACTGAATGCGCGCCCCATTGACCACTGCGGGGAACGCCAGAACGAGGTCCCGCCCGCAATACTCGGGACATTCCTGCGGGAAGGTGATATGCATCATGTCGTACCTCAGCGCGTGTGGACTTCTGTGCTCATTTACCCGGTACAGCCAGACTCAGGCAGCGTAAACAATCGGCCGGCGCCCCACGCGAAAGACCGGCTTTCGATCAGGATAGTCCGCTGGCGCCCGATGGCAAGCTGCGACCACGGACCTGCCGCCAATGTGGTTTTCGGCGTGCCGTCTCGCGGCCTCCTGAACGGCCATTTCAGGTGTGGCAACCGGACAGATGGGGTCTGTTATGTCGACGGCACGCGACGGCACGTGACGGCACACAAAAGGTCCACCTTCCGGAAATGTCACGAACATCACTGCACGTCGCCGACTACTCCGCGAAAGTTCATCTCCGCACGCATGATCTGCTCCGCACATATTCCGTAAGTCCATGCCGGAGCGCCATCACTTGTGTACATGCCGCGGCACATGCCCTTCAGCCGGACCGTCGTCGTCCCGCTATCGTCAGTGGCCCGCTCGGCCCAGAAATAGGCAATGCCCGACTCGTGAGGCGCTTCTGTCTCAATCGACGAATCGTTGAGGCGGCTGATCCGTGTTCTCGAATAAAGCTCCACATAAAGCCGCGTGCTATTCCAGATCTGATCGCATGCCGTGCGTGAACTACAGGTCACCCATGCCTGTTGCCGTGCCTCCTGAAGCTGCGTTTCGGTGTTCCGGAACGCAATCATCTGGTTTGCCGTGGTACAGGCCACAAGACTGGCTGCCATCAACAGGAACAAGGTCTTGAGCAGATCGATCGGCAGGTGCATGCATTTCATATCAGCTCGCTCAACGCACAATGTATGAATCGAGTTTTCGCGCTGACACTCGCCGGCGCAACAATGACTACCGGGAAAACAGCCGGACAGACGACACCATCCGGCTGCGGCATGGCCGAATAGTCCTGGTTCTTTATCGCTTGCCAGAGGGCCATATAACTATGTAAAGGACCACCCGCCTGCACATATCGTGGAAACCAGTCTACGTACAGGTTCGTCACCAGAATTGACCAAGGTCAACTGCGGTCAACAGCGCCGCGAACACCTCCAGGCTTGTCGCGGACATTGCTGCCAAGGGAGAAGTTGCCGAACTGGCAAGCGAGATCAACCGCCATCCGATGACGACGTTCTTTGTGTTCGGCACGCTGCCGCACTCGTTCGATTGACTCAGATCAATCACGGCGGTCATCGGAAAGCTACAGTCCTCTACGGAATATCTTGCTGCTTCGCACAATCCAGACGGGGCGCGGCAACAAGAATGCATCAAGTCCGTGCGCTGAAACACTTCGTCGGCACCTTGCGACCCTATAGAGGTCGTCGCATCGGGGACGCGTTCTATGCCAGCAGCGACCACGCCGATACCGCCGTTTCATCGTAAGCCAAGCGCCGTAGAACCCTGAGGAACCTGAAATGGACACCCGCTCCACGCCGGTCATCGCTGAAAATCCCACGCTTCTGGACAGGACTGCGGTATCCGCCACCCAATCCTTTCGTACGTTCGATCATGCAAAAGAAGCCATGATCGCGCGCATGACCGGGGGTTTGTCGCCCGCGTCTCTGCGAGCAGCGCTTGCCGACTGGCTGATTCATCTCGCGGAGGCGCCTGGCAAGCAACTGGAACTGGCCTCACTCTGCGCCCAGAACGCGCGGCGCATCGGCGAATACATGGTTCGGACCGCGCTCGGCTGCTACGCCCAGCCGTTGGCAGAACCGTCTGCGGGCGATAGCCGGTTTCTCGCCGAACCGTGGCAAACCGAACCTTACCGGTTCTGGCAACAGGCCTTTCTGTTGACCGAACAATGGTGGAATGTCGCGACCCGCAACGTGCCGGGCGCGACTCGCCATCATGAGGATGTCGTGTCGTTCAGCGCCCGCCAATTGCTCGATATGGTCGCGCCGACGAATTTCCCGTTCACCAATCCCGAGGTCTCGCAGCGTGCCGTTTCGACACTCGGCTTGAGCCTCATCGACGGGATGCGCAACGCATTCGACGACGCGGCCCGGCAAGCGGGCGGTCAGCCACCGGCAGGACTCGATCAGTTCAAGGTCGGGGTCAATCTCGCCGCCACGCCCGGCAAGGTCGTGTTTCGCAATCACCTGATCGAACTCATTCAATACAACCCCGCCACCAGCACGGTGCTGGCCGAGCCGGTCCTGATCGTGCCGGCGTGGATCATGAAGTACTACATCCTGGATCTCTCGCCGCACAACTCGCTGATTCGCTATCTCGTCGAACAGGGACACACGGTGTTCTGTATCTCATGGCGCAACGTGGATGCCGAAGACCGCGAACTCAGCCTCGAGGATTACCGGCAACTCGGCGTGATGGCGGCACTCGACGCCATCTCGGGCATCGTCCCGGATTGCAGGATTCATGCGACCGGCTATTGCCTCGGCGGTACTTTGCTGTCCATCGCTGCAGCAGCAATGGCGGGTTCGGGCGACGGCCGGCTGGCTTCGGTCACGCTATTTGCCGCGCAAACAGATTTCGCCGAGCCAGGCGAATTGCAGCTTTTCATCGACGACAGCGAAGTGTATTTCCTCGAAAGCATGATGTGGTCGCAGGGCTATCTTTCCGCCGGTCAGATGTCGGGGGCATTCCAGCTTCTGCAGTCGAACGACCTCATCTGGTCGCGTATCGTCCACGACTATTTGCTGGGCGAGCGCGCGCCGATGATCGACCTGATGGCGTGGAATGCCGATACCACGCGCATGCCGTACCGGATGCATTCCGAGTACCTGCGCCGTCTCTTCCTGAACAACGATCTGGCGTGCGGCCGGTATGAGGTCGACAACCGTCTGGTCTCGATCCGCAACATTCGCGCGCCGCTGTTCGTGGTCTCGACCGAGCGCGACCATATTGCACCGTGGCATTCGGTCTACAAGATCCACAACCTGTCGGACACCGAGATCACGTTCGTTCTCACCAGTGGCGGCCACAATGCCGGGATCGTCAGTGAGCCCGGGCACGCGCATCGCTATTTCCGGATCTACCGGACCGCGACGGACGATCTGCGCGTAAGCCCTGACGAATGGCTCGCTGCGAGTGCATCGCAGCAAGGCTCATGGTGGCCCGCGTGGACCGACTGGCTCAAGGCGCATTCCGGCCCGCAGCGCGTCGCGCCGCCCGCTGCCGCGTCCGATGCTGCGTCCGATGCCGCGTCCGATTCGCGCGGGGAGCCGCTCGGCGCTGCGCCCGGCACCTATGTCTTCCAGCACTGAGGAGCTCATATGGACGACATCCTGTTGCGCAATCGAACCTTCGACCAGCTTGAGATCGGCGAATCCGCATCGCTCGTCAAGCTCGCCGGACAAGACGACATCGACCTGTTTGCCGCCATGTCAGGCGATGTCAATCCGGCCCATACCGACGCTGCCTTTGCGTCGGGCGATCTGTTCGGACACGTGGTCGTGCAGGGAATGTGGACGGCCAGCCTCATTTCCGCCGTGCTCGGTACGAAACTGCCTGGTCCCGGCACCATCTACCTCGACCAGAATCTGCAATTCCGGCGTCCCGTCGTGCCAGGCGATGTCATCACCACCACGGTTACCGTGAGGGAGAAACGCGTCGAGAAGCACATCGTCCTGCTCGACACACGCTGCACCAACCAGAAGGACCAAGTCGTGCTGCTCGGCACCGCCACCGTGATCGCACCCGACGCGCCGGTCGTCTGGCCACGGACGCTCCGTCCGGATGTCGCGGTGCGCCGGCACGACCGGTACGCGGCATTCATTCGCGACGCACGATCGGGCCCCGCGTTACGCACGGCGATCGTGCATCCGTGTTCAGCGGATGCGATCAAGGCCGCCATCGAAGCACGCGATGAAGGCTTGCTCGATCTGCTCCTGATCGGCCCCGAAGCCAGGATCCGCGCGGCGGCTGAGGCCGCTCACGTCAGCCTCGACGGCGTGGACATCGAAGCCGTCGAACACAGCCATGCCGCTGCTGCCCGCGCGGTCGAGCTAGGCGCCGCCGGCAAGGTCGACGCGTTGATGAAGGGCAGCCTGCACTCTGACGAATTGCTTTCCGCAGTGGTTGCATCATCGTCGAACCTGCGAACCGGACGAAGGATCAGCCATGCCTATGCGATGGACGTGCCGGCGTATTCGAAGCCGCTGCTCGTCACGGATGCTGCCGTCAACATTGCGCCGTCACTGGAACAGAAACGCGATATCTGTCAGAACGCGATCGATCTTTTGCATGTGCTGGGCGTCGACGTGCCGCGCGTCGCCGTGCTGGCCGCCGAGGAAACGGTCAACCCCGGAATGCCGACGACGCTCGACGCCGCCGCGCTCACCGTCATGGCCGTGCGTGGACAAATCACCGGCGCCCTGGTCGATGGACCGCTGGCCTTTGACAACGCAATCAGTCTGGCCGCAGCACAAACCAAGGGCATCGCTTCGCCGGTAGCCGGTCAGGCGGATATCCTGCTCGTCCCCGATCTGGAAGCCGGCAACATGCTGGCCAAGCAATTGATGTATTTCGCCGGCGCCGACGCAGCGGGCCTCGTGCTCGGCGCACGCATTCCGATCATCCTCACCAGCCGCGCCGACAGCCTGCGCGTGCGTCTGGCTTCCGCCGCCCTCGCCAAGCTGGTGGCCGAACACAACTCACGAGGAGCTGTCCGGTCATGAGCACTCCGCTATTGCTTACGTTCAACCCGGGCTCGTCGACGATCAAGATCGGGTTGTTCAGCGTCGTCACCGGCAAAGCCACGAGAATCGGCCAGGGCCTGATCGATTTCCGGCATCAGCCGCTGCGGCTCCACCTCACCAATGGCGGCAAAACCAGCGAGATTCCCTTGCAAGCGGCTGTCACCGAAGATCTGCACGACGTGCTCGACGAGACGCTAGGATGGTTCGCCACGCACTTCCCGCTCGACGATCTCGTTTCGGTCGGGCATCGCGTCGTGCACGGCGGCGATCGCTTTGCCGGACCGGTTGCAATCGATGGCGACACGCTCGCGGCGATTGCAGAACTCGTGCCGCTCGCGCCCTTGCATCAACCGCAGAGTGTCCGGCTCATCCGCGCCATCCGGCATCTGCGGCCTCATCTCGTTCAGTCGGCATCCTTCGACACCGCGTTTCACCGCACGCAGACAGATCTCGTGCGCCGCTTTGCAATTCCGCGCGAGTTCTTCGACAAGGGTGTCAAGCGCTATGGTTTTCATGGCCTGTCCTATCAGTTCGTGATCGGCCAGCTCGCCCGTCAGTTTCCGGAACTCGCCAGCGGCAAGGTCGTTGCGGCGCACCTGGGCAGCGGTGCGAGCCTGTGCGCCTTCGAAGCTGGCAGGAGTTGCGACACGAGCATGGGTTTCTCGACGCTCGACGGCATTCCGATGGCCACCCGCTGCGGGGCACTCGACGCCGGTGTCGTGCTGCACCTGGTTGAGCAGCAGGGCCTCAGCATCAAGGATGTCGAGAAAATGCTGTACGAAAAGTCCGGCTTGCTCGGCGTCTCGGGTATCAGCGCCGATAGCCGTGAACTGCTGGCCAGTGGCCGGCCGGAGGCCCGCGAAGCCATGGAGCTGTTCGCGTTTCGTATTGCGGGCGAAACAGCGCGGCTCGCGACCAGCCTCGGCGGGCTGGATAGCCTCGTGTTCACGGCCGGAATCGGCGAACACCAGCCCGAGACACGCCGCGCGGTCTGCGAGCGGCTCGCGTGGTCAGGTGTCGAACTCGACCCCCAGGCGAACAACGGCAACGCACGTCTCATCAGCAGCGCCCGCAGCCGGGTGGCCGTGCTCGTACTGCCAACCGACGAAGAGCAGATCATCGCCAACGAGGCGGTTTCGGTACTCCATCAAGAGGAGGCGAAAACATGAAGCCGATCATCGATCTGGCCGGCAAACGTGGACTGGTCGTCGGCATTGCCAACGAGCACAGCATCGCCACGGGCTGCGCCACCGTGTTTCGCGCGGCCGGCGCAGAGCTGGCGGTCACGTACCTGAACGACAAGGCCGAGCCGTTTGTCCGTCCGGTCGCACAGGCGCTCGGGTCGTGCATCGTTTTGCCCTGCGACGTCCGCATTCCCGGGCAACTGGAAGCGGTATTCGAGCGGATCGAGAAAGACTGGGGGCGACTCGACTTCGTGCTCCATTCGATCGCCTTCGCGCCGGCCGGCGATCTGCACGCCAGTCTGGCTGACTGCTCGGCCGAAGGCTTCGCGCTCGCGATGGACGTTTCCTGCCACTCGTTCATCCGCATGGCCAGGCTCGCGCTGCCCCTCATGAGCGATGGCGGAAGCCTGATGACGGTGAGTTTTTACGGCGCCGAGCGCGCGGTCGAACACTACAACGTCATGGGTCCGGTGAAGGCAGCACTCGAGTCGAGCGTGCGTTATCTCGCTGCCGACCTGGCGGCACGCCGTATTCACGTTCACGCCATCTCCGCCGGCGCAGTCAGGACACGTGCCGCGACCGGCATCGACCACTTCGATGCGTTGCTCGACGACGTTCGTGCGCACACGCCGGCGCAGCATCTCATCACGATCGAGGAAATCGGCCGGATCGCTGCCGTCCTTGCTAGCGAGGCCGGTATGACGCTGACGGGCTCGACGATCTATGCAGATGCGGGCTTCCATGTAATGGCGTGACCATGATGGACGAATTCACCACCAAACTCACCACCACAAGCTCGCGGATTTTGCGGTAATCGATCTTGCGATACACGATCTTATGCCCTGAGAATCGCGTGCCTCGATCACGAGACTGCCGGATCGAGACACTTCGCGCTTGACCGTCTATATTCCCGGCATCACCGGGTAGGGTTCTGTATGGTCCTCCACCCGCTTCACTCCGGGAATACTTTCTGCCGCAACGCGAACAGCCTCGACTGCCTCCATCGAGTGAAAGATGCCCCACAGGTGCACGACACCGTCGTTCACGACAATGTTGCGTCCGGCGAAGGCCCATTTATGCCCGGCCAGTTCGCCCATTAGCGTCGCGCGAATATCCGCATCCGAGAGGACCACGTCCGCCGCCGGATCTTCGGGAATGCTGGCCAATGCCTGAACAAGATTGGCACGGCTGACGATACCGACAACCTGACCCGCCCTTGTCACGGGAACCCGCTTGATACGCCGGGTTTCCAGAATGCCGGCTACTTCGCTCAGCGGCGTGTCCTCACTCACCGAAACGACTTCGACGGTCATCACGTCCCGAACTTTCGGTGCATGCGTCTTGATGTAGTCCCTGGCGTCATCAGTCGACGAAAAAAACTCAAGCCACGACGGACGCCGGTGTGCGTCGGTACCGATCTCTACCCGGCGCAGCAGATCACCTTCGCTAATCATGCCCGCAATGTGTCCTTGCGCATCTATAACGGGTGCACCGCTGATCCCTTTATCGACAAAAATCTTCGCAACTTCGCGCACCGTCATGTCAGGCATGACGGATATTACGTTGCTGGTCATTACATCGGATGCACGCATAGCAAGTCTCCTGAACTGTCCCATTCCCGGTTTCCCCTACGGAGCCAGATCATCGCCGGGGCGTCGCACTGGCAGTGCAGTTGTCGGCCAGCTTGCACAGGCACGCCACCCAGGCACACGCGCGTTTCGTGGACGCCACGCGCAAGCGACGTGACAATCGACAAGCGATTTGGCTTCATGTTTATTCAGGTTATGCGCTGACGAGGTTCTGCCATTTGACATGGATCATTTCACGCGATTGAATTCGCTCGTGGAGATAGGTGTATTGGCAGCGGGGTGGCCCGCCAAATGCCCATTCAACGCAAGTTCGGCGCATGCTGTTCCCCCACCTGAATCGACAGCGTCTTCGACATCTTGAGCTGCACCCAGACCATGCCTTCGCGCAATCCGGCGAGCACCGCTTCACGCTCGGTCGGGAAAACACTGCTGTGTGTGAACTCGTGTTTGAAGACGCCCTTCGGCGTATTGTGGCTAAGCTGGATCGTGCAGTCGAAGCCGCCAGTCGTCTGATGCGTGACCGCCGATACCGACCAATCGCTGTTGCAGACATTACCCGAAAGTGCCATGAGCCACTCCTGATTTTTCGGCCGGGCAAAGCCCTCGCTGCGCCAGGACCACACGCCCGGCCCTCTCGGCAAGTTAGTCAACCGTCAGATTGTCGACGACCGCATGTACGCCCGGTGCCGACCATGCCGCCCCGCGCGCGGCCGACCGCTCGGCAAAGGAGTCGACCTTACCCGTCAGCGTAACCGTGCCTTCATGCACCTTGATGGTGATGTGTTTCGCTTCGCGTTCGGCATGACGCTGCAGTGCCTCGCTAATCTGATTGCCGATATCCTGCGCGGCAACCGCACCACCTATCCGCATCAGGTTCGACACGCCCGTCACGCCGCGCATGTTCGAAACGGTCCGCGTGGCGACGTAGCTGTGATAAGCACAATCCACCTCGCCGCTCAAGGTCACCCAGCCCCTCTCGACCTGAACCTTGACTGCGTCTTCATACAGGCCGACGGTCCAGCGCAAGATAGTGCGAACGGCGTTGGCGATGTCCTCATCGGTCCGTACGTCCGTATGCTGCAAGCGAATGTCCATCTCCACGACGACCGCTTTCACGCCGGCCACCCGTTGCGCGGCCTTTTCCGCCGCGAGTTTCTCGGCGTAGCTGGTCGGGTGTCCAGACAGCGTCACCACACGGTCGCGCACTTCGACGCCGATATCCGTGATGTCAACCGCCGGGTCCCACGCCAGTTCGTCCTCGACCTGCCGTTTCAATTCCGTGTCCGACTTCATTGCCTGCTCCTGAATAGCTTGAAAATACAGCCGCGCCTCTGCGTGCAACCACCGGTCTGACGTGGCGCCGAAGCGACGTGGTCTAGGCGACCTCAATGATGACCTTCAGTGCGTGCGTCTCGGCCGCGCGGCCGAATGTGTCGTAAGCGCTGGCGACATCCTCGAGCTGGAAGCGGTGTGTAATGAGTTTCGCCGGATCGATACGGCCGGCGCGAACGGTCTTGAGCAGCATCGGTGTGCTCACGGTATCGACGAGGCGCGTCGTAATCGCGATGTTGCGATCCCAAAGCTTTTCCAGATGCAGATCGGCCTTTACGCCGTGCACGCCGACATTCGCGATCACGCCACCGGGCGCGACGATCGCTTCGCACAATTCGAATGTCGCGGGTATGCCGACCGCCTCGATCGCACAATCGACACCGGTCTGCCCGGTCAGCTTCATCACTTCCGCGACCGGATCGACGTGGCCGATGTCGATACATGCAGTCGCACCGAAGCGGCTCGCGACTTCAAGACGGTTCGGATCGCGATCGATCATCACAATCTCTGCCGGCGAGTAAAACTGGGCCGTCAACAGTGCTGCAAGGCCAATCGGTCCCGCCCCGACGATCGCCACGGTGCTGCCGGGTTGCACCTTGCCGTTCAGAACACCACATTCGAAGCCTGTCGGCAGAATGTCCGACAGCATCACAAGCGCCTCTTCGTCGGCGCCGGCGGGAATCGGGTACAGACTGGTCTCGGCGTGCGGAATGCGCACATATTCGGATTGGGTGCCATCGATCTTGTTGCCGAGAATCCAGCCGCCGGTGGTGCAGTGCGAATACATGCCGCGCCGGCAATAATCGCATTTTCCGCACGACGAAATGCACGAAATCAAAACCCGGTCGCCGGGCTTGAACGACGACACCGCCGAGCCGACCTGCTGCACGATTCCGACCCCTTCATGGCCGAGAATGCGCCCCGGTTCACAGGTCGGCACATCTCCTTTCAGAATGTGCAGATCGGTGCCGCAAATCGTTGTGCGCGTCATTTTGACAATCGCATCGGTAGGAGCGACGAGTTGCGGAACGGGCCGCTCGTCCAGAGATTTCTTGCCAGGACCGTGATATACGAGTGCTTTCATGTGCTGCCTCCGTTGATCGAAACGAGCATGCTCAATAACGAACTTTAGGATGATGGACGCCGCGACGATTGATATGTATCAAGCGGCAAGCATCGTTCGAAGCGCGGCGCAAAGCGCAGCCCCGGCTGGACTATCACGCGGCGGCTTCGCAGAAAGCGGCATGCGCGCATGCAGAGCGCCGCCACACAATCGCTATGAGACCGGCATCTGCCGATGGTGCCCCTTATCGGACCATCGGGCACCATCGAACGGATTTCCGAAGGTCATCGCATATGCATGCCACCGTTGATCGCGAAATCCGCGCCGGTGACAAAACCCGCGTCGTCCGAACAGAGAAACGAAACAAGCGCCGCGATCTCGTCAGGTTGGCCGAGTCGGCCGACGGGTATTTGCGGCAGGATTCTGGCATCCATGACGTCCTGGGGAATCGCGGCGGTCATCGCAGTCGCCAGATAGCCGGGCGACACCGTGTTGACCGTCACGCCATGCTTCGCGACCTCCAGTGCCAGTGACATCGTGAACCCGTGAATGCCGGCCTTGGCCGCGGCATAGTTCGTCTGACCGAACGCGCCGCGGGCGCCGTTTACCGAACCGATGTTGACGACGCGTCCAAACCTTTGCTCGACCATCCCCTTTAGCAAGGGCTTGGTCATGTTGAACAGTGAATCGAGATCGGTGCGCAGTACCGCATCCCAGTCGTCCTTGTTCATCTTCGCAAAGGTCGAATCGCGCGTGATGCCGGCATTGTTGACGAGAATGTCCACCGAACCAAATTCGTTCAGGACACGCTCGGCGCAATGTGCGCACGAGTCGAAACTGGTCACGTCTGCTTCGTAGGCATGAAAGCGGCGGCCGGTGTCGCGTTCGTGCATCAGCCAGGTGGCAACGTGATCGTTTCGCTCGGAATGCGACATGGCAACGATCATGCCGGCATCGTGCAAACGCCGACTGATGGCAGCGCCGAGCCCGCCCATTCCTCCGGTGACAAAAGCAACTCGCTTAGCCGACATGGTGTTCTCCTTGCACTGAACCGTTGAGTTTCGCAAACGACGCCGCCGCCAGCAGCGCACGCCCTTCCGGCGCGCCCAGCGCTGCTTCGCGAGTGGATCTCATTGCGGCGAGATCGCGTTTGATGCGAAGCATTTCGAACTCGCATGCTTGTTGCCGGAATTCGTGTCCGAAGCAGAGCATCCGGAGTGCGAATTCAAGCTTCGCTCGATACGCATCAAACGGCGTGGTGAATTCGTTTGCCATGGTGTCCCTCCAGTCGTGTCCATGAATTGCGTATGCTGCGCGCGGTTATCTCGCGGTCAAGTTCCTGGCAGCAGTCCGTTCAATCTACTCGACGCTCACGGAGACCAATTGATGTGTATCAAGCGCGTGGCCGGCCGGGTGAGCATCTGTTCCCAGGCAGGCCGCAACAGTGCGCGATGTATAACTAACGGCATGATTGAATAATCGGCACAAACGGCGCGGAGCAATTGAGTAGCGTCAACGCATTGAGGTGAATTCCGTGTGGATGCGCCAGCGGTACACGCATCACGCTGCCCGCGTCGATCCATGGGGATCAGTCGTGTGCGCCGGAGGTTGGATCTCGCTCGGCGGAAACTTCATCGGCGTGCGCTTTGGCGCTCAGGCTGCATACTTCCCGGCGCAGCGAGGCGATTTCCGCTTGCAAGGTCTTGATGTCCCGATGCATCTCACGGCGCAGCAAACGCTCGTCCTGTTCGACAAAGACGGCTGCAATGCTGGCGAATACCAGCGACAGCAGACCATAGCCGAGCAATACGACGAAAGCGGCAAAAACGCGCGATGCCGGAGTAGTCGGCGCCATATCTCCGTACCCCACTGTTGCGCTGCTTTCGAATGCGAGCCAGACGCCCTCAGCGTAGGTGTGCACACCCGGTTCGAGCCAGTAAAACCCGGCTCCCGCCGAGGCAAGCAGAGCCGCTGCCGTTGCCAGCAGCAGAAACAATCGGTTGGGCGAAAAGAATCCGCGCAGCGACACCACTATTCGCACCGCCACCAGGCCCATGAACAGAATGCGCAGAACCCACTCGAGTGACGACCAGGAGGCGACGCCCCACGCGACGCTGGCCGCGGCGCCAAGCGCGATCAGAATGTCGTAGCGGTTTCGCATGAGGAACCGCCGCGGTTTGCGGCTCAGACGCGCCATCCAGCCCAGCGAAGCGACGAAACCGGCCACCATGCACACATATAGCGCCCGGCCCATCTGATGAAGCAGGGGCGAATCAACAGCCAGTTCGAGATAAAAAGCGGGAATGGCGAGCAGACAGGCGCCGAACAGAATCCACTGCAACCAACGCCATGTGCGCACCGCCTGCACGTTGTCATGCGGATCGACACCGCCCAAGCCGGCTACGCGAAAACCATCGTTCATTTCGCCACCGCCTCCGAGGTTACGACGCTCAATTGCGACGCCAATCCCATCCCGCGCCCGTCCATGACATCGCGGCGGCGGTAATCGGGATGACGCCACTTGCTGCTCCAGCGTATGAGCTCGGCCCCGGCCGGCTTTGATACGGATCATAAGGTTGCGAGATGTGCCTAAACAACGCCCGCAAACGCCCGCAGCACACGAACCGGATCGCGCGATGTAAGGCTATCGGGTGCACGCCGATGGCCGATGCTTGATCCAACGCAACCGGAACGCCGGCGCGGCGGGTATGTTGGATCAACGTCCGGCATGCGCATACGGGCAGCCCGCGACATTCGGATGGCGACGAACATTAAAAGGAATATCGACGTGCAAAATTCTGACCAGATTCCCGAACGGTCCCTGAAGGCGGAAGTCGACTGCCATGATGCGGAGGACGGCAAGTTTTACCTCGTCGGCGGCGGCATCGCTTCGTTGGCGGCCGCAGCCTTCCTGATTCGCGACGGCCATGCGCGCGGCTGCGACATCACGATTCTGGAAGCGCTCGACAAGCCAGGCGGCAGCCTCGACGGCGCGGGTTCGGCGGAAAGCGGCTACGTCGTACGCGGCGGCCGTATGCTCGAAAGCAAGTATCTGTGCACCTATGAGCTGTTCTCGTCCATACCGACTCTGGACGGCAGCAAAAGCGTGACGCAGGAGATATTCGAATGGAACGAAACCATCAGCACCTCGTCCAGGTCGCGGCTCGTCAGAAACGGCAAACGTGAAGATGCGCCCGCTTACGAGCTCGGCGAAAAACATCTGCTGACGCTCGGCCGACTCTCAATCGAACCCGAAATCATGCTCGGCAACAGCCGGATAGCCGATCACTTCGATACCTCTTTCTTCGAAACAAATTTCTGGCTGATGTGGTGTACAACGTTCGCGTTCCAACCGTGGCATAGCGCGGTCGAGTTTCGACGCTATCTCCTGCGCTTCGCGCATATGTCCTCCGGATTCAACCAGCTGCACGGCATCATGCGCACAGTCTATAACCAGTACGACTCGATGATCCGACCGCTGCGCCACTGGCTGGACGAGCATGGCGTTGCGTTCCAGCCTCGCACCCGGGTCACCGATCTGCTGTTCGACGAAAGTGGCGCGGAAAACCGGGTCCGCGGCATCGTCTGCGAAACCGCACATCGGCGTCTGGAGATACCGGTCGGAGCAGCAGACAAGGTCATCGTCACGCTCGGATCGATGACCGCGGGCTCCAGCCTTGGCAGCATGGATCATCCCGCCTCTTTGAATACCGCCGACAGTACGGGCGCCTGGCCCCTGTGGAAAACGATCGCTGCGGGGCGCCCCGAGTTCGGCCACCCGTCTGTTTTCGCGGACCATATCGACGAGTCGAAGTGGCTGTCGTTCACCGTGACATTGCATGACCCGGTGCTGTTCCGGCTGATCCGCGACCTGACCGGCAATGTGCCGGGTGAAGGCGGCCTGGTTACGTTTGCCGAGTCGAGCTGGCTCGCGTCCATCGTGTTGCCGCATCAGCCGCATTTCATCGGTCAACCAGCGGACGTGCAGGTGCTGTGGGGTTACGGCTTGCGGGTCGACCAGCCCGGCGACTTCGTCGGAAAACCCATGTCGGCATGCACCGGCCGCGAAATTCTGACTGAAATCCTTGGCCATTTACGGATCGAAGCAGAGGCATCGCGCATTCTCGAACACGCCAACTGCATTCCCTGTCTGATGCCGTTCATCACAAGCCAGTTCATGCCGCGCCGCAAGGGCGACCGGCCGGACGTAATGCCTGACGGCTGGCAAAATCTTGCGTTCACGGGGCAATTCTGCGAGCTGCCCGACGACGTCGTCTTCACCGTCGAATACTCGATCCGTTCAGCGCAGAATGCGGTGTACGCGCTACTCGGACTCGATCTCGCGGCGCCGGCCGTCTACAAAGGCCAGCATGACCCACGGGTTGTGTACAGGGCGTTTTCAACCTTGCGCGACCACTAGCGGCCGCGATACTGCTTCCCGCCGGAATCCCGCGGCAAGGTGCGCCGCTTTCGAAGAAAACCGTGTCAGCAACTTTCAGCGAGGTAACGTTGTGGACATCGACCGGCCATCGCAGGCTAAAAGCTTTCGTGCGCGTCTTCGACGGCTGAAGGAGCATCCGCTGGCGCGCGTCGGCCCGGGCCTCATCACCGGTGTCGCCGATGACGATCCAAGCGGCATTGCCACCTATTCGCAGGCGGGCGCGCAGTTCGGTGTGAACATGCTCTGGACGATGCCGCTCGCCTTCCCGTTGATGGCAGCTGTCCAGGCCATGTGCGCAAACCTCGGCAGGGTGACCGGCAAGGGACTCGCCGCCAACATCAAAAGCGCTTTTCCTCCGGCCGTGCTTCAGGGCGTGGTGGTGCTGCTGCTCGTCGCCAATATCCTGAATATCGCCGCCGACGTCGCCGCCATGGGTGAAGTCGCGGAACTCGTGAGCGGCATCGACCGTCATTTGATGACGGCCTGCTTCGTGTTTGGAACACTGCTGTTGCAGGTATTCGTCCCATACCACCGGTACGTCTTCTTTCTGAAATGGCTGACCGTTTCTCTGCTCGCCTATGCCGCCGTGCTATTCACGGTTCACGTACCGTGGAGCGAAGCGGCGCTGCGCACGCTGTGGCCTCACCTTACGCTGAACGCCAACGCGGCGGCGGTAATCGTTGGCGTGTTCGGCACGACTATCAGCCCTTACCTCTTTTTCTGGCAGGCATCCGAAGAAGTCGAAGAGATGCAGGCTAACGGCGGTAGTGCCGCGCTAGTGAACGACGCGGGCGCGGCGCCCACCGAGCTCCGGCGCATTCGCTGGGACACCTGGACCGGCATGTTCTATTCGGACGTCACGGCTTATTTCATCATTCTGGCGACCGCTGTCACACTGCATGTGGCAGGTGTGACCGACATCACCACGGCAGCGCAAGCCGCGAGCGCGCTACGGCCGCTCGCCGGCAATTTTGCCTACATCCTTTTTGCGCTGGGTATCCTCGGCGTCGGCCTGATCGGCGTGCCGGTGCTCGCCGGCTCCGGCGCTTATGCGCTCTCCGAGGCGATGGGCTGGCGCGAGGGTCTGGAGCGTAAGGTGCGCGATGCACGCGGTTTCTACGCCATCATCGCCGTCAGCGTGCTGGCGGCGCTCGTCATCCAGTATTCGCCGATCAGTCCTATGAAGGCGCTGTTCTGGAGCGCGGTCATCAACGGCGTCGTGGCCGTTCCGCTGATGGTCGTGATTCTGATCCTCGTGACCAGAAAGTCGGTCATGGGCGCATTCACCGCTAGCCGGCCACTGATCGTTCTGGGCTCGATCGCCACGCTGGTGATGGGTGCGGCAGCCGTCCTGATGCTGCTGCCATCGTAGACGCAGGTGGCCCGGTCGCGACTGATTCCGAACCTGATCAGACACTTGCCCCGCCACCCGCTGCAAGTTCCACGATATCGGCCGTGATCTCATCCTGACGAACCTGCCGATAGCTTTGCGTGAGTTCGGCGAGCGTCTCCTTCACATTGGTGCGCGCGGCCAGCATCGCGCGCACGCGTGCCTCGTTTTCGGCAGCGAACGATAGCATCAATGCCTCGCACAACTCGACATATACGTAGGCTTCGACCAGTCCCGCAAGCAGACGGTCAGCGGGCAAGGTAAGCAGCGGCGGCTCGGTGCGCCGCTCAACAGAAAATCGCGAGAAATCGAACGGAATCAGGCTGTGTTCGACGATCTCGCAGTGCGCGGCATTACCCGGTACCGCGTGAATGACCGAGACATGGGTCACGCCTCGATTGCCGAGACGCGTATAGAGCGCGTCAGTGATCCGGCTTGCGAGCGACGGTACGTCGTCGGCATGGAAGGCCGCGGGAGAACTCCACGCGAACGCCAGCCGGCGTTCATCTGCCACAATTTCGCCGCGCGTGCCGACGAGCAGCAACTCGCACTGCGCCGACGCCAGACGGGACAACGCGTGGTCGATGATCTGCTCGTTGAACGAGCCGACAAAACCTTGTTCCGCGCACAGCACAATGACGATCCGCGCGCCGTGCTCCGGCATGCGCGCAGATTCGCCCGAAGCATGGGCCAGCACGGCGCCGATCGCGGCGCCGACGGTCGAAGCTGACGAACGGATGCCCGGCAGCCGCCGTTGCGCTTCGCGCGAACGTGCGGCCGCAATGCCGCGCATCGCCCCGATGACGGCGTCCAGTTGCCGGGCGGTCGCGCTGCGCATTTCGATTTCGGTGAGTTTGCCGCTCATGCCGGGTTCTCGCTGCCTGCTTTGCCGCTAGCGACGGTGGGCGTGAATTGCTGCACCAGTTCGCGAACCGCGTCGACGAGCACCGCTTGAACGTCGACGCTCGACGGCGCGGCCGAGGACAGCGAGACTCCTCCTGCAAATCGCATTTGCAGGCGCTGGGTTTCCAGATGCCCTGCCAGTTGCGTTCGCACCTGCGCGACAATCCCGCTCGGCACCGAATCGAACACGCCGTCCGCCAGTGCTGACAGCAGCGCGATCTCTTCGAGCGTGCTTAACGCGCTGAAGCGCGGTTGCGCGATCAATGCGCGGATCCGTTCCCCGCGGGCTATCTTGCCGGCGACATGCGCGTCCGTCAGCCCTCCGAACCGGCTAAACATCTCCAGCTCCAGGAACTGCGCGTAATCGAGGCGCAGTCGTCCCGACACGCCTCGCAAAACCGGATGCTGGGCCTTGCCGCCGACACGGCTGACGCTCAAGCCCACATCGACGGCCGGACGCTGGTTCGCCGCGAACAGCGCTGCGTCGAGCACGATCTGGCCATCCGTGATCGAGATGAGATTGGTCGGGATATATGCGGACAGATTGCCCATGTCGGTTTCCGCGATCGGCAGCGCGGTCAGCGAACCGCCGCCCAGTCCGGCCGACAGCTTCGCGGCGCGTTCCAGCAGACGGGCGTGGACATAGAAGATGTCGCCCGGATAGGCCTCGCGCCCCGGCGGCTCGCGCGTCAGCAACGCCAGTTCCCGATGCGTCGCGGCATGTCTCGTCAAGTCGTCGACCACAACCAGCGCGTGCTGTCCCCGATCGCGAAAATACTCGGCGATCGTGAAGCCGGCGAACGGCGCGATCCATTGCAACCCCGGCGCTGACGCCGCGGCGGCGACAACGAAGATGCAGCGTTCGGGCGCACCGTACTGACGCACCGATTCGATGACCCGCTGCACGGCGGTTGTGCGCTGACCAATCGCGACATAGACGCAGATCATGTCCGAATGCTTCTGGTTGACGATCGTGTCGACGGCCAAAGCGGTCTTGCCCGTGACACGGTCGCCGATGATGAGCTCGCGCTGCCCGCGGCCGATCGCGAACAGCGCATCAACGAGAAGTACACCCGTTTCGACCGGCTCACTGACCAGATCGCGCTCGATAATCGCCGGCGCCGGCCGTTCGACCGGCATGCGCATCTCGGCAATGATGGGATCGTCGCGGTCGAGCGGCCGCCCGAGCGGATCGATCACCCGCCCCAACAACCCCTCTCCAACCGGCACCTGCAGCACGGTGCCGGTGCAGGTCACGCAATCGCCCGCTTCAACGACGGCGCCGTCGTCCAGCAGCACGACACTAATGACGTCCGCATCCAGCGTATGCGCGAAGCCGGTCGCGCCACTCTCGAAACGGAGTAGTTCGTTGAGGGCCGCATCCGGCAGTCCGGAGACAAATGCGATGCCGTCGCCAAAACGTTCAACGCGGCCGAGCGTCTGCGCGTGCGGCTTCACAACCGTTCGAGCGAGTGTTTTGCGCTGGTCCGCGAGCCATGGATCGTCGGTCATGTCAGCGGGGCGCATTGTCGCCACTCAGCAACGCCGCGCTGATCTGCGCGAGATCCGCCTTGAAACTGTTGCGCACCACCGCGTGCGCAGCCGTCAGTTCCAAGCCGGCGATCAGCGAAGGGTCGACCTCAAACTGAAGGGATATCGGCCGGTTCAGACAGGCTGCCAGCACCGCGCGGCAGCTTTCCTGCTCCTGCTCACCAAGAGAACGCGGTGCGGCGAGCGAGAGCGCAACGTCGTTCGCGCCGAGTTCCGAGCGAGCCTCTGCCGGCAGTTGCATGATCCCGTCAACGAGACCTTCGACAAAACCGCTCACCCGCGCACTTTCAGGCAACCGGTCAAGCAGCTTTGTCGCGATATCGACGGCGAGTTGTGTCGCCCGGGCTGCAACAAGTTTCCCCTGTTCCAGGCGCGCCGCCTCGGTTTCCGCGGCAGCGGCCGCGCGCAGCCTGTCCGAGTCGGCGCGCGCCGCATCCAGCAGCGCGGCCTTCTCGCTCTCGGCTTGCGCAGCGATCGTTTTCATGGCGTCGGTGCGAGCGGCGACAAGCTGCTGCGTCTCGCGAACCGCTGCATCGCGCTCGAGCGTCGCTGCTTGCCTGGCCGCGTCAGCGTCCGCGATCAACGCTTGCGCCACTTTCTGACGCTCGGCGATGATGCCCGCGACCGGACGGAACAGGAAGCGCGCCAGCAACCCTATGAGCACAAGCGCATTGACCGTTTGCAGCACGAGTGTGGACCAATCGATTCGCATGGCCGCCGCCTATTTGACGAACGGGTTGGCGAAGAGCAGCAACAATGCGATCACGAGGCAATAGATCGCCATCGTCTCGATCATTGCAAGCCCGACAAAGAGCGTACGCGACACGGTTCCAGCCGAGTCCGGCTGCCTCGCGATCGCGTCCATTGCGGCGGCGACCGCGCGGCCTTCTGCAAGCGCCGGCCCGATCGCGCCGAACGACACGGCAAGCGCGGCGGCGGCAATGCTGACAACTTCGATGAGATTATTCATGAGACTTCGCCTTTTTTTATACTGACCGGGTTATGGGTATCGCTGATCGCCGCGCCGATGAAAACCATCGCCAGCACGGAAAAAATGTAGGCTTGCACCGCGCCGGTGAGCAGGTCCAACGCCATCAGCGGAATAGGTACAAGCAACCCTGCGAGCGACAGGATGATGCCGATCACAAACACGCCGCTCATCACATTGCCGAACAGGCGCACGACGAGTGAAAACGTCCGGGTGATCTGCTCGACAACATTCAGCGGGATCATGACCCAGTTCGGCTCGGCGAATGCCGCAAAGTAGGCGGCCGTGCCTCGCGTGCGAATGCCGTAGAAGACCGTGGCGGCCAGCACGATCAGCGCAAGCGCGGCATCGGTCTCGAGGTGCGCGGTCGGCGGGCTCACCCCGGGTACAAGCGCCGACCAGTTGGCGATCAGCACGAAAATGAAGAGCGTGCCGATCAGCGCGCGGTATGTGGCGGGCTCGGTTTGCATGGTGTCGCGAATCTGCTGATCGATCGTGACGACCAGCAGTTCAAGCGCGGTTTGCAGTCTGGTCGGCGCGAGCGACAACTTTCGGCTCAGCAGGACTGAGCCTACCGTGATCAGAATCATGATCGCCCACGTCACGAGTACCGGCGCAGTAATGGATAGCGGGCCGATATGCCACAGCGGCGCCGTCGCTAGCGGTGAAGTGGTCATCGGCCGCCTCCATAGCGCCGTACCGCCACTGCACGCGCAAGCAGAAACCCCGTCATGCCCGCGAGCAGCCCCGGAGCGCCGACACGCGCGAGCATCAGAAATAACGCGCCGGTGAGCGCGAACCTGGCGAGTTGCAAGGCCAGTGCAGGCATCGCTTTGCCCGATGCGAACAACGGCCAGTTCCAGCGCAGCGAAAGGAAGTGCCAGGCGCCGGCCAGGATTCCGACCGCGAGTCCTGTCGCAAGTTGTGCCGCAATCGACGGCAATGGACTATTCATGATGGTTCCGTTGCTGACGATGCATCCACTTCCATGCGGACCAGAAGCCGGCTGCCGCGCCGATCATCAGCAGCGGCGCCGAGAAAAACACGCCGGTGCCGAATGTCCGGTCCAGCCAATGGCCGAGTGCCAGACCCATCAGTGTGGGCAACACGATCGCCCAACCGAGGATACCGATCTGGCCGAGCCGGCTGCCGAGCGAGGGCTCCGGTTCCTCGCGACCGCGCAAATCGCGCTCGGCGGCCTGCCGGGCGGCGCCGGCGATCTGCTCTTTCCGCTGCTTGCGCCCGTCCGTATGGCGACCGCTCATGGAAGAATTCCTCCAACGCTATCTGCGGCCGCGCCGTCGGCGCCTGCACGCGGTCGCAGATAACGCAGCATCTGACGCACGGCGCGAGCATGCAGCTGCAACTGCTCGACCCGGGCACGCCGCGCCGCATCGGCCTCGCTGGCGTGGTGGCGGCGAACGCCGGCCTCAAGACCTTCCAGAGAGTCGCCCGGAATCGCTTCCCTGCATGCAATGGACACCTCGGTTCCGTGCGAGACCAGCAGCACCCCGCTATCTATCGCGCAAAAGCGGAGCGAGCCGTCCGCACACGTCCAGCGGACCACTGAGGGCACCAGCAGCGTCACGAAGTCGGCATGGCCGGTCCGGATACCGAACGAGCCGCTTTCGTCCTCCGCGCGAAGAGACACGATCTCGACTGCGTCGAACCACACACGCGACGGCGTGGCCAACGTCAGCGTCAGGTGAGCGGCGCTCATTTCGCGTTCTCCGTGGCCCGAGCCGCACCGTCTTGCGCGACGGCCTGCTCTTTGAGGCGGCCTTCGTCGAGGGTGCCGATCATATAAAGCGAGCTTTCCTGCCACGTATCACACGCACCCGCCAGGATCGCCTTGCAGCCGGCGATCGTATCGGCGAGCGCCACCGAACGGCCCGCTTCACCCGTAAAGGCTTCGGTGACGGCGAACGGCTGGGTCAGAAAGCGCTGCAGGCGCCGGGCACGCCCGACGAGGGCGCGATCCTCGGCACCCAGTTCCTCGATACCGAGCAATGAGATGACGTCCTGCAGCTCGCGGTAGTGTTCGATGATCCTGCGCACCTCAGTGGCGACGTTCGCGTGCTCCTCGCCGACCACGAGCGGATCGAGCAGGATCGACGACGACGCGATCGGATCGATCGCGGGATACATGCCTTCGGCCGCCATCGCGCGCGACAACACAACCATGCTGTCGATGTGCGTGGCGATCGCGGTCACCGCGGGGTCGGTGAAATCGTCAGCCGGCACGTACACCGCTTCGATTGCGGTGACCGACACGTCGCCTACCGACACAATGCGCTCCTGCAGGCTTGCGACTTCGCTCGCGAGCGTGGGCTGGTAGCCGACTCTCGACGGCATGCGCCCCAGCAGGCCCGACACCTCGGCACCCGCCTGCACAAAGCGGAAGACGTTATCCATGAGCAGAAGAACGTTCTGATGGCGTTCGTCGCGGAAATACTCGGCGATTGTCAGCGCCGTAAAGGGTACGCGCCAGCGCGCGCCAGGCGGCTCGTTCATCTGTCCGTAGACCAGCACGGTGCGCGCCAGCACACCGGACGTGCGCATGTCGAGCAGCATTTCGTGCCCTTCGCGTGAGCGTTCGCCAACACCCGCGAATACGGAGATTCCTTGATAGCGCTCCACCATTGCATGGATGAGTTCCATGACCAGCACTGTCTTGCCGACTCCCGCTCCGCCGAACATCGCAGCCTTGCCGCCCTGGGCGAGCGGCGCAAGCAGATCGATCACCTTGATGCCCGTTGCGAACAGCCTGGTGGTGCCTTTCTGCGAAGCGAGCGGTGGCGCGACGCGGTGTATCGGGCGGCGTTCGATTCGCTCGGACAACGCCGCACCGTCGTCGCGCGCCGCGCCGGTCACATCGAGCAGCCTGCCTAGCACGGCCTCGCCGACAGGCGCCTGGATGGGCCCGCCACAGACGCTTACGCGGGCGCCGCGCCGCATTCCCGCGGTGGATTGCAACGCCAGCGCCCGCACCGTTGTTTCGTTCAAGTGGGCTTGCACCTCGGCAAGCACCGGTGCGAGTTCGTCCGAAAGGATGATGAGTGCGTCGCTCACTGGCGGCAGCATGACATCGGCAAACTTCACGTCGACGACGGCGCCACGTACGGCGACCACATACCCGTCGCTTGCGGCCGACGGGGTTAGCGAGGACGAGGTTGCCAGATGAGTCGACATTGGGCCTCCATGCGGCCGGTTTCGAACAGTCGCAAGATACCGCTGCGGCCACTCGATCAACTGATTTCCATCAAACCTGTGAGAGATGCCGCGCTCAATCTCCCAACGAATCAGCACATCCATGCAAGCGCTTTGAATCTGGCGATGTGTCCTTCGAGCACGTGGGCAAAGACGGCCAATGTACCGTTTGTATCTTTCCGCGCTTCAGCGGCTATGACCTTGCATTCGGCAATTGCCGGCCGGCCCACACGCTCGCGCATTGCCCTCATGGCCTGATTTTTCGCGATCGCCAGAGCGAGCAGCCGGGTGATACCTGTGCGTGAGTCATAGACGACAAGAACTTTCGCTTCGGACATTTCAGCCTCTCTCTATCCACTATCCCGCGTTCACATGCGGGATTCGCGGTGCATGCCGAGAGCATAGGTGTGCATGAGTGGGTTCTTATGATCCAGATCAATCGGCCAGCCATCCCGAAGTGACCTAATCAACTTATCTTGAAAACTGACGAGGGCGTGTCATGAAGAATCTGACGGATTCATTGCCGGGGCCGTCGGTATCCGGCGCGGCTACCCAGACAAAGGCCTCAGCGGCGAAGCCCTTGCGGCTCGGTCTGCTGACGGCGCTTGTGATCGGGTCGATGATCGGCAGCGGCGTGTTCTCGCTGCCGCAGAACATGGCTTCGGGCGCCGGCGCCGCCGCGGTGCTGATTGGCTGGTTGATTACCGGTGCGGGCATGTTGATGCTCGCTTTCGTCTATCAGACCCTGACGACGCGAAAACCCGATCTCGACAACGGTATCTACGCTTATGCGCGCGCAAGCGCCGGCGAGTTCGTCGGCTTCAATTCGGCGTGGGGCTACTGGGTCAGCGCGTGGATCGGCAATGTCGGCTATCTCGTCATCGTGTTCGGCACACTCGGCTATTTCTTCCCGGTGTTCGGCGATGGCAACACACGCGCCGCGATCCTGGGCGCGTCGATCGTGCTGTGGATCATGCATGCGGTGATTCTGCGGGGCGTGCGCAGCGCGGCCATTCTCAATGCGATCACCACCGTGGCCAAGGTCGTTCCACTGGTGCTGTTCATCCTGCTCGCGCTCGCGGCATTCAGAAACCACATCTTCACGCAGGACTTCTGGGGCAGTCCGAAACTCGGCAGCGTGTTCACGCAGGTCAAAAGCACGATGCTGATCACCGTCTGGGTGTTCATCGGCATCGAGGGCGCCAATGTGTTTTCGGCTCGCGCGCAACACCGCGAGGATATCGGACGCGCGACGATGCTCGGCTTCGCCGTGGTGCTGTTGTTGCTGATGGCGGTATCGCTGCTGTCGCTCGGCATCGTGCCGCAGGCCGATCTTGCCGCGATGAAGAACCCGTCGATGGCAGGCGTACTCGACAAAGCCGTCGGCACGTGGGGCGCGGTCCTGATCAGCATCGGACTGCTGGTGTCGGTCGGTGGCGCACTGCTCGCATGGACCTTGCTGGCCGCGGAAACGCTCTTCACACCGGCAAGCGGCGGCGTGATGCCGGCCTTCCTCGCGCGCGAGAACAGCCACGGCGTACCCGCCAACGCGCTGTGGGTGACGAATGGACTCGTGCAGCTATTCCTGATCGTCACGCTGGTCTCGAACGCAACCTATCAGGCGCTGATTTCGCTCGCGACCTCGATGATCCTGGTCCCTTATCTCTTCTCGGCGGTGTACGCCACCCGCATTGCCATGCGCGGCGAAGGCTACGCGGTGACCGACACCGTCCGCAGCCGCGACATGCTGATCGGCGCGGCCGCGAGCGTCTATTGCTGCTGGCTGCTGTATGCAGCCGGCCCGAAGTATCTGCTGCTTTCCGCCCTGCTCTACGCGCCCGGCGTCCTGCTGTATGGCTGGGCGAAACGCGAACGCGGCGCACGTCTTTTCAAGCCCTTCGAAGCCGTCATCCTGACCGCGCTGGTCGTGCTCGCCGCCATCGCCGCCTGGCTGCTTTCGAGCGGCGCGCTAGGCCTGTGAGCGGCCAATCATAAGGAGAACCGCTATGGCACCAGGCGTCTATTCCGAAGTCGGCACCTTGCGCAAGGTCATGGTTTGCCGGCCTGGGCTCGCCCAGGCCCGCCTGACACCGGGCAATTGCCGCGAACTGCTGTTCGACGATGTATTGTGGGTCTCCCAAGCCAAGACCGACCACTACGCGTTCGTCAGCGCGATGCAGGAGCACGGCATTGAAGTGCTCGAGATGCATGATCTGCTCGCGGACATTCTGCAAGGCCAGGAAGCACGTGACTGGGTGCTCGAACGCAAGCTGACGCCGGGCACCGTCGACACAGAACTATCCGCGCAATTGCGGCCCTGGCTCGACGAGATGAAAGCCGACCAGCTCGCCACGCGGCTGATCGGCGGCATCGTGCGGGCCGAGTTGCCGTTCGATCCCGCAGGCCTGCTGTCGCAATGTACGGAGTCTTCCGGTTTTCTCCTTCCGCCGTTGCCCAATACGCTCTTCACTCGCGACAACAGCTGCTGGATCAACGACGGCGCGGTACTCGGCTCGATGTACTGGCCGGCGCGCCGCCAGGAGACGCTGCTGAGCGCGGCAATCTACCGCTTTCATCCGCTTTTCAGCGGCGGCACGCGCATCTGGTGGGGCGGCCCGGAAGTCGATCACGGCGGCGCCACGCTGGAAGGCGGCGACGTCATGCCTTTATCACGCGACGTCGTACTGATCGGCATGGGTGAGCGCACTTCGCCGCAGGGCGTCGCACAACTCGCGCGGTCCCTCTTCGCACATGAATCGGTGAAACATGTGATTGCCGCCCAGTTGCCGCGTTCGCGCGGCGCCATGCATCTCGACACGGTATTCACCTTCTGCGATCGCGATCTGGTCACGATTTTTCCCGATGTCGTCGACGATATCCGCTGCACCAGTTTGCGGCCATCGCACGAGCCGGGCAAGCTCGATGTCCGGCCCGAAACCGCACCGTTTCTCGAAGTCGTTGCCCAGGCGCTCGGTATTAAAACGCTCCGCGTCGTCGCCACCGGCGGCGATACCTGGGAGGCCGAACGCGAACAGTGGGACGACGGCAACAACGTGATCGCGCTTTCACCCGGCGTCGTGGTCGCCTACAACCGCAACATCTACACGAACACGCTGCTGCGTAAGGCCGGCGTCGAGGTCATCACGATCCCGAGCGGGGAACTCGGGCGCGGGCGCGGCGGCGGACATTGCATGACCTGTCCGATCGAACGCGATCCCGTCTGACACCACCATCCCTCCTCTACTTCAGGACACAACGCCATGGCATTCAACCTGCGCAACCGCAGTCTGCTGAACATGCAGGACTTCGCCCCGCGCGACATCCGTTTTCTCCTCGACCTCGCCGCCGAACTGAAGCGTGCGAAGTATGCAGGCAATGAAGTCGCGCGGCTCAACGGCAAGAACATTGCGCTGATTTTCGAAAAGACTTCGACCCGCACGCGCTGCGCATTCGAGGTCGCGGTGCACGACCAGGGCGGCCATGTCACCTATATCGACTCGGCAAGCTCACAGCTTGGCCGCAAGGAGTCGCTCAAAGACACCGCGCGCGTGCTCGGGCGACTCTACGACGGAATCGAATATCGCGGCTTTCACCAGAGCGCGGTGGAGGACCTTGCGCTGTATTCGCACGTTCCCGTATGGAACGGTCTGACCGACGAATTCCATCCGACCCAGGTGCTCGCGGACTTGCTGACGATGCAGGAATTCGGTGAAAAACCACTGCACGAACTGTCATTCTGCTACCTCGGCGACGCCCGCTTCAACATGGGAAATTCGTTGCTGATCGGCGGCGTGCAGATGGGTATGGACGTACGTATTGCCGCGCCGCGAGAACTGTGGCCCGACGACGAACTCGTGGGGCAGATGCGGCGCCTTGCGGAACGGACTGGCGCTCGCGTGACGATCGTCGAGGATCCCTTTGAGGCCGTGAGCGGCGCCGACTTCGTCTATACCGATGTATGGGTTTCGATGGGCGAGTCGGTGGAGGCCTGGGGGACACGCATCGAGCTGTTGCGACCATACCAGGTCAACGCCGCCTTGATGAAAGCAACCGGCAAGCAACGCACCCGCTTCATGCATTGCCTGCCCGCGTATCACAATCTGGAGACCGAAACCGGCCGGCAGATTCACGAGCATTTCGGTCTGACCGAGCTTGAAGTCAGCGATGAAGTCTTCGAATCGAATGCGTCGATTGTATTTTCACAGGCTGAAAACCGCATGCATACGATCAAGGCGGTACTCGTGGCAACGCTCGCTTGAGGAACCATCATGCGCATTCTGATCGCACTGGGCGGTAACGCGCTGCTTCGGCGTGGCGAGCCGATGACAATGTCGCACCAGATCGCCAATATCCGCCGCGCCGCACAGCAGATCGCGCAGCTAGCCGACGGCAACCAGCTGGTCATCGCGCATGGCAACGGTCCTCAGGTCGGCCTGCTGGCATTGCAGGCCGCCGCCGCGGGTCCGGCTGGCGCGGCGCCACTGGATGTGCTCGACGCCGAGTCGGAAGGCATGATCGGCTATCTGCTCGAGCAGGAACTGGCCAATGCCCTGCCCGCCCGGAAGCAGGTCGCGACGCTGCTTACACGCGTCGAAGTCGACGCCCGGGATCCTGCCTTCCAGCATCCCACCAAACCAATTGGCCCGGTTTATACGGAAGCGGAAGCGGAACGTCTGACGATCCGCAACGGCTGGGTCTTTGGACAGGACGGGAACGGCTTCCGGCGCGTCGTTGCGTCGCCGAAACCGCAACGCGTCATGGCCCTTAAGCCCATCGAATGGCTGCTCGAGCGCGACGTAGTCGTCATCGCTGCCGGCGGCGGGGGAATTCCGGTCACGGCCGCACCCGACGGAGAGACTCGCTCCGGCGTGGAGGCGGTGATCGACAAGGACCTATGCAGTGCGCTGCTTGCCTCGGACGTGGGCGCCGACCTGCTGTTGATCGCGACAGATGTCGATGCGGTTTACGCCGACTGGCATACGCCGTGCGAACGCGTGCTGGGTGAAGTGTCGGTGACGGGACTTCGGTCAATGTCCTTCCCGCCAGGCTCGATGGGACCGAAAGTGGAAGCTGCGTGCGAGTTTGTCTCGCGCACCGGCCGACCGGCGGTGATCGGCTCGCTCGACCGCATCGGAGATATGGCAAGCGGTACGGCAGGCACGCGCGTCACGCGTGTGTGAATAGTGATCGGCAGCGATCGGGTAGCCCGTGATGGGACCGGCGAAGGTGGCGCTCGTGCTGAACGTCTGCGAGCTCGCCGCCGATCTGGCCGGGCGCCGCATTCACGTCCGGGCGATCTCCACAGGGGCGGTGAATCCAGACGGCGTCCCGCCCACTACCGCGCCGTTGATCTGAATCAACGCCGGCGTCCACCCGGCTCCTAGACTCAGATCGCACGTTCATGCGCCACTCACCCACTTCACTTCTGGAGCGTTGCAATGACCTACAAGACCATCGTCGTTCATCTGGATACGAGCCAGCGCGCACATCCCCGGCTCGAACTCGCTCTGCAGCTCGCGAGGCAGTTCGACGCCCATCTGACCGGCGTGTTTGCCGTGTTCACGCCCGATCCGCGCCCACTCTACGTCATGGCCGGAACCGCCGAATACTATCGTACGCACGAACAGCTGCGCGCGGAACGCCGCGGCGCGCTCGAACGGCTCTTTCACGCGGAACTGAGCCGTGCGAGCGTCAGCGGCGAATGGATCGCCACAGACGCTCCAGCCAACCTCGCCGTGCCGCATCACGGCCGGTGCGCCGATCTGATCATCGCCAGTCAGGACGACCCGAATGATCCGGAATCGTATGTAGGCGATTTTTTTCCTGAAAACCTGATCATGTCCGCAGGCCGGCCGGTGTTGCTGGTGCCGTATGCCAGCAGCGTCACGTCGCCCGGCGCGCACGTGATGGTCGGCTGGGACGGTAGCCGCGAAGCCACTCGCGCGGTTCACGATGCGCTGCCGTTCATGCGCGCGGCGAAACTCACCACGGTCGTCACCGTCAACGGCGAGCATGGCCAGCAGCGCTCGCGCATTCCGGGCTCGAATATCGCGACGCTCATCGCGCGGCATGGCGTCAACGTCGAGATCAAAGATATTGAGGTCGGGAGCGATGAATCGATCGGCGACGCGCTGTTGTCGCAAGCATCCACGCTCGGCGCGGATCTGCTCGTGATGGGCGCTTACGGGCACGCTCGCTGGCAGGAACTGGTGATGGGCGGAGCGACCCGCACGATCCTCAAATCGATGACCGTGCCGGTGCTGATGTCGCACTGATCCGACAATCCAGCAAATACGCGAAAAAGGCCCCTCGCGCAATTTTCAGCGTCCGGCTTTCAGGGCGCTTTTTTTTGAGCCTCGCTTCCCTGGGTGCACCACCGCACCATCATTGCCTGCGCGGCAAGGGCGATTTTCAGCGCTTCTCCGATACTGGCACGATCCGTGCGGATCGCGCACAATAGCTAGCGCACAGGCTATACCGATTGGTCGCAATTAGAGAAACTCCTCGCGACTTTTCCCGATTCGCGCATACGCCATCGGCCAGCGCCGCGGATCGCCCACATCCAATGAGGCGCACATGCCCTTTCGCGGTGAGACGCCGTTCGCCAAGCAGCCGCTTTCGTCCACGCGGGTTGTCCCGCCTGAGCAGCGTCCCGTCCTTGCCGCGGCGCTCACGTTCGCTATCGTTCTGGTGGCAGCGCTTGGTGCGTGGCGCTGGGTCGGCGAGCAGTCAGCGCGCCCCGCCAGCAGCCGTCTTGATCAGAATACTGCGCATATTACCGCCGATCTGCAGGGTGAGTTCGCGTCCGGCGAATCGCTGCTGCGCAGCGCGCGCGGCTTGCTCTCCGTCGCGCCGGCGCCCGATGCCGACGCCTGGCGCCGATATGTCGCGCAACTCGATCTGGACGAAACGTCGTCTGCGGTACGCGCGCTTGGCTATGCCGATGTTGACGCCGCCGGTGTCGCCCGCCTGACTGGCGGCACCGGTAACGTGGCCGGGCAAGCTGCCGCGGCGCAACCGGTCGCGCCGGTGACCCAGATGGCGCCGGCCGCCGTCGATGCGATGCCGGTCGGCTACGATCTGGCGAGCGCTCCCGCAAGCCGGACGGCATTGCTGCGCGCCATCGATACAGGGGCAAGCGCGCTCGACGCGGACGCAGCGCCGTTCGGCGACGCCGGCTCGAACCCTCACCCTCGCCTTTACGTCTATTTTCCGGTGTATTCGAACGGCGAATTGCCGTCGACTCTCCAGGCGCGCCGCGCGGGTATCAAGCGGTTGCTGGTCGCGGCGCTGGACACTGGCCGTATCTTCGACAACGCCCTCGCCCGGCAACGGCACATCGATCTGCAGGTATTCGGCGGAACCCCTGCCACACTGCTCTATTCGTCCGCCGTGGCAGACGACGACCTGGTGGAAACCGCGCCAGTCATCCGCAAAACTGACACCTTGCGTATCGGCGGTGTACCTATCACCTTGTCCTACACGGCGAACGGCCGCTATCGGCGAGCCGAGGACGAATTTGCAGAAACCACGGTACTGATCGCCGGCATTGCGGCAGCGTGCCTGTTCAGTGCCATGGCCTTTCTGATCGTCAGCGGGCGCGGTGCCGGATCTGCCGCGACGAGCGAGGCGCGCAGCCAGCTGAACCTGAACGAGGCACGCATGATGGGAATCATCCGTTCGTCGATGGAAGCCATCATTACCGTCGACGAACGGCAGAACATTGTCATCTTCAATCCAATGGCCGAACAGGTTTTTGGATGCACCGCAATGGAAGCGGTCGGCGCCTCGCTCTCGCGCTTCATTCCCGAGCGCTTTCGTGCGGGACACGAGCGACATGTCGAACAGTTTGGTGTAACCGGCGTTTCTGACCGGAAGATGGGCAAGCAGCGTGTGCTGTTCGGCTTGCGGAGCAACGGTGAAGAATTTCCTATTGAAGCGTCGATCTCACAGATCCGCGACGGCGAGGGCAAGCTGTACACGGTCATGCTGCGCGACATCACAGAACGGGTAAAGGCGGAAAATGCGCAGCGGCAGTCCCGCGAAGAGCTGCGCGAACTCTCGGCGAACCTGCAGAATGTTCGCGAAGAAGAAAAAACCCGCATCGCACGCGAACTGCACGACGACCTTGGGCAACAACTGACCGCCCTCAAGATGGACATTTCGTCGGTCGAACAGGAACTTGAAACCACTGCTGAACCGCACCTGCTGCAGCAACTGCGTGGGATGCGCCGGCTAATAGACGCAACCGTCGCATCGGTGCGCCGGATCGCCGCCGATCTGCGCCCGGTCATGCTCGACGATCTCGGTCTGATTCCGGCGATCGAATGGCTCGCCAATGATTTTACAAACCGCTACGGCATCGATGTGGAGCGCCGGATCGAAGTCGGCGATACCGGCTTCACGCCAACGGGCGCGACGACGCTATTTCGTATCGTGCAGGAAGCACTGACCAATGTCGCCCGCCATGCGGAAGCGACGCTTGTCACGCTGACGGTGCGCGTCGAAGGAGACGTTTGCGTGTTGCAGATCGCGGACAACGGCCATGGCGCGAACCGCTCGCCCACCCCCGGCGAGAAATCGTTTGGCCTGCTCGGTATCCGCGAGCGTGCACATATGCTGGGCGGCACAGTCGAAATCCACACGTCCGATGGCAAGGGCTTTGTACTGACCGTTACGTTTCCGATACTGGCGGTGCAACAGCAGGAGATGCAAACATGATTCGAGTGCTGATCGCAGACGATCACACGTTGGTGCGCGATGGCCTGCGGCATATTCTGCGAGGCGCAAGCGGTTTCGAGGTGGTCGGCGAGGCCAATGACGGCGTCAGCACGATTGCACTGGCGCGCTCCAACGCCGCCGACGTGCTTGTGCTCGATCTGTCGATGCCCGGCCGAAACGGCGTCGAACTGGTCAAGCAGATCAAGGACGAAAAGCCGGCACTGCGAATCCTCGTGCTCACCATGCATGCTGAGCAGCAATACGCCGTACGCGCTTTCAAAGCGGGCGCATCCGGCTATCTAACCAAGGAAAGCGCCAGCGCAGAACTGGTCGCCGCGGTTACCAAAGTCGCATCCGGGGGCGTCTATGTGAGCCTCGCGATGGCCGAGCGTTTTGCGCAGAGCCTGAACGAGCCTGCCGACACGTTGCCTCATCAACGCCTGTCCGATCGGGAGTTCGATGTGTTCCGCCGCATCGCCGCAGGGCAGACCCTCACCGAAATCGCCACGGAGTTGTGTGTCAGCAGCAAGACGGTGAGTACCTATAAAACGCGCATCCTCGAAAAAATGCAGATGCCGCACGAAGCCGCGCTGGTGCGTTACGCGCTGCGCCACAAGCTGCTTGGGGAAGACGACGAAATCTAGATCCGGGGCGGCGCACAGGCCACCAGGTTTAATCCAGTCGTCACATCAATTCGCCGGTTCCGCAATATCCGTCCTCGCGTTCGCCGCGTGTAGGAAATTCCCTACACGCCTTCACGCTCGCCTACCCGAAGTTCGCTCGCCGCCGATTTTATTTTGAGACAGCGCGGCCGATACTTCGAGCCATGAACTCAAGCCCGTCCCAGCAAACACTGCGCGTCTTCCTCGTTGAAGACACGATCCCGATCAGACGGCGGATGGCGACGCGCTTCCGCGCAATCGACGGTGTCGAGATCGTCGGCGAAGCCGAGGAATCAGGTACCGCCCTCGCCGGTATCAACGCCACCGGAACCGATGTCGTGGTCGTGGATTTTCGCCTGACCGGCGGCACCGGTTTGGAACTGCTGCATAGCCTCGCACGCAGCACGCCGCCGGTGATCACGATCGTGCTGACGAATCATTCGAGTGCCTGGTTCAGGCAGGCGTGCCTCGCGGCCGGCGCGCAGTACTTCTTCGACAAGACGAGCGAATTTGATCTTGCATGCAACGCGATCAAGCAGATCGCCCACGAACGGAACACACGTGGCCTCACTTACACAGGAGCACACCATGTCTGACGTCGCAGAATATTCGGAAATCAAACCGCTTCAACGTGTCCCGCTCCCCGCGTCAGGCCATTCCGTACTCGCAGCGCCAGTCCCGTGCCGCTCGGCAGCACGCTGCTCGAGTTGCGCGCTGCGCTCGATCTGCATGCCACAAGGCCTGACGCAAGCCGAACTGGAGCGCATGGAATCGATGGTGTGCGTTTCGCGCACGATCAAACATGGGGAATCGCTATATCGCGCCAATGATTCGTTCCAGAGCCTCTACGCGGTGCGTGCCGGCTCATTCAAGACCGTTGTCATGCATCGGGACGGCCGGGAGCAGGTCACCGGCTTTCATCTGGCCGGCGATTCGCTCGGTCTCGACGGTATCTGCTCGGGCCGGCACAGCTGCGACGCGATCGCCATCGAGGACAGCAGCGTCTGCATCATCCCGTTTCACCTGCTCGAAGTCATGTGCCGCGAGGTGAAGGTGGTGCAGCAGCACGTCCATCGTCTGATGGGCGGCGAGATCGTTCGCGAGGCAACACTGATGATGCTGCTCGGCACGATGTCCGCCGACCAGCGGGTCGCCGCATTCCTGCTGAACCTGTCAGAAAGGCTCAAAACACGCGGTTATTCGCCGGCGGAATTCAATTTGCGCATGACGCGCGAGGAGATCGGCAGCTACCTCGGGATGAAACTCGAAACTGTCAGCCGCATGTTTTCGAAGTTCCAGAAAGACGGTTTGGTCGATACGCGCGGCAAGCAGATCAGGATTCTTGATCTCGAAGGCCTCGCGCGCGTCTAGTCCCCAAGATGAGATGCATGGCGTGCTGCGGCGCAGCTTCAGCCGCACGGAGTTTTAACAGCGATCCGTGGAAAGCGGAAGCGTGTTCGGGCGGCGTTGTTAGCCGCCTCTTTTTTATGCCGGCGCACGCTGCGTTTTAGCAGGTCGTGGCGCGCACCGCAGGACCGCGACAGCGGGCCGGACAACAGGCAGCGCATTAAACCCGTCCAGTCATGTCACCGCAACAGGACCGCCAGCGCTTGATCTGAGTCAAGCCACGCATAAGGCTGTCTGACACGATGGCTTGACGACACGTGATCCGACAACCGGCAGTGCATGCACGGTTCGGCCGATCCTGAAAACGCGCAGGAGACCCTGAATGAACGCAACGCGAAACATCGGTTTGACGTGAGTCAATCGCAACGGCGGCGGCGGCTCTACACTGAGCCTAGAACCTGTCCTGGAGTGTGTATCGTGAATGCCCCGCCCCTGCGCTATCTCACCGCAAGCACACTTGCGCTGTTGCTGGCGGCAAGCGGCGCAGCGCTTGCCCAGTCCGAGCCAACGGCGCTGGTCGATCAGCAGCATTGCATGTTCTGCCACACCCGTGATGCGCCTTTCCTCGCGCCTTCGTTTCAGCAGATCGCGGAACGCTATCGCGACGTGCCAAACGCCAGCGTGATGCTCGAGCACAAGTTGAGACTCGGCGGCAAGGCCCACTGGGGCGACATGGCCATGCCGCTACCGGCGGATCGCGGCGGCCCGTTGACACCCGAAGACGCTCACACGTTGATCCGCTGGGTTTTGAGTCAATAGCCTCCAGGCTCGTTTTCACATGTTAGTGGAATGTATGGAGAACCTCATGCGCCTCACCATTCACCTCGACACATTCGACCGTGTCAATCCGATGGCGTTTGCCATCCTGTGGCTCGACAACGAAAAACGTCAATGGTCACGCGAGGGTCATATGGGGCTCGAACTGCCCGAATGGGGCGCCTTGCACGTCGACTGCGGCAACACGCTGGTTTGCGGCCCGCATAATTCGACGCCCTGCTGCGTACTCGAAGGGCTCGACCTGAACGCCACGGCTGGACCGTTCGAGGGCGAAACCGGACGCGCACAATGGTGCCCCGATGCGGGCAGATCGCCGAAGACGGGCCATTGGCACGTGCAATGCGTTGACAACGAGAACATGGAGCCGGAAAACGGCATCTTCGCAGCCGACGACAACCTGTGAACACTGTCCGGCATTGCCATCGGCATGAGGCGCTACTGTGGAAACGACTGCCAATCCCGATGGCGTCAGGCACACTGTGAATCAAGTGCACTGTCAGCCTGGCCGTCATAGTCGTCATACACACCCACGCCGATTCATCGCAGACACCCGTTCCGTCGTGTCTGCCTTGCGGCAGTCACCGTTCTCGCGCCAGAGTCCGGACGCGCCGGTATACGCACCATGACCACCAGGAGCCAGCCCACAAGCGGAGAACCAGAATATCTTTGTACATGCCCCCTCTCCTAAACCGGTTGCGAATGTCCTCCGCATGGCAGGCCTCATGGCGGATTAGCGGCTCAGTCAGTGCAACATCTGTTCGAGTCTCCGCTCTGCCGCGTCGAATGCTGCCCTGAGCGCTATGCCCGGGTTCTCATTGAGGCAGTGCTCAACCGTAATCAGGTCATTTGTGCGGATTATCAGATCGAGACGCGCGTCATAGAGAAGATCAACCGGATTGCCATGCAACGGACTGTTGCGTATCGCTTCGACGGTCAGGTTGCAACCGGAAAGGAATTCCCTGAATCGCTCCAGACGCACTAACCGCACGCCAGCCTCGGCTTCGATGGCTGGAGAGCCAGCAAAACCGAGATACGTAATTTTCATGCCGACTCCCATAGGTCGCCTCCGCAGGAAAGTCAGGCGTCAAGCAATAATTCCGACCTCGTCCGGAACTACGCGAAGACGCGTCCCACCTGGACTGACGGCAGTCACACATTAATCATCAGCGCATTCCTCGCGCGTGAATTGATTTGTATCAACGGTGAATACGCTGCCGCTGTCGTACCTGGCTGCGAATCCGACGTTTCGCGGCTGCGGCTAACCGGGTAGATCAACCGTCCCGCCGCAGTGCCACCACACATGCGATGACGCACTGCCGGCGTTTCGTCTCACTCCCGGCAAGTTGGCAACGTCCGTCTGAGGCACGGTGTACGCCTCAGACGTATATCGAGTGCGTCTTTCTGGGCGTGCGTAGCGCGATTGGCTTATCTGCCGTTCTCAATTTCGGGCATCGGCGCGAATAGCGCGTCGAGATCGTCGTCCGAGAACTTGGTCGCACCGGCGGCGTCCTCGGAGAGAATGCTGTCGGCGAGACCCGCCTTCTGCTCCTGCAGCTCCACGATTTTTTCTTCGATGCTGCCCGCGGCAATCAGTTTGTAGACGAACACCGGTTTGTCCTGCCCCAGCCGGTGCGCGCGGTCGGTTGCCTGATTCTCGGCGGCGGGGTTCCACCACGGGTCGTAGTGAATCACCGTATCCGCGGCGGTGAGATTCAAGCCCACGCCGCCCGCCTTCAGACTGATCAGGAATAAGGGCACCTCGCCCTGCTGGAAGCGCTCGACCGGCGTGATGCGGTCCGTCGTGTCGCCGGTCAGGATCACATAGGGGATCGCGGCTTCCTCGATCGCTTCGGCTATCAGCGACAACATGCCGGTGAACTGCGAGAACAGCAGCACGCGCCGTCCTTCCTCGATCAGTTCAGGCAGCATCGACAGGAGCAAATCGAGCTTGGCCGACCGCGTGACGCGCGCGCTCTTTTCGGCTCGCTCCGTTTTTTCCACTTTGTAGCGCTTCTCGCCCTCGTCATCCTGATTCTCGTCAACCCTGATTTTCCGCACGAGGCGCGGATCGCAGCAGACCTGACGCAGTTTCAACAGGGCATCGAGCACGATAATGTGGCTGCGCGCGAGGCCCTGCGCACTGACCGCCGCGCGCACCCGCTCCTGCATCGCCGTACGCACGGTTTCGTATAGATCGCGCTGCGCGCCTTCCAGGTCGACTGAACAGACGATCGTGGTCTTGGCGGGCAACTCTTTCGCGACCTCGTCCTTACGACGGCGCAGCATGAACGGCCGGATGCGGCGTGCCAGCAGCGCGCGGCGCACGCCGTCGCCGTTCTTCTCGATCGGATTGCGCCAGCGCCTCGTGAAGTCTTTCTGACTGCCGAGAAAACCCGGCAACAGAAAGTCGAACTGCGACCACAGTTCGCCAAGATGATTTTCCAGCGGCGTGCCCGTCAAACACAGCCGATGCCGCGCGCGCAATCCGCGAATCGCCTGCGCGGCCTTGGTGGAGGCATTCTTGACGTACTGCGCCTCGTCGAGGATCAGCAGATGATAGTCGTGCTCGGCGAGCACCTTCTGATCGCGCCACAGCAGCGCGTAAGTCGTGAGAATCAGTTCGTGCTGGCCGATCTGTTCGAAGCGCTCCTTGCGCTGCGGGCCGTTCAATACCAGCACTTTCAGTTCGGGGGCGAAGCGCCGCGCTTCCTCGCGCCAGTTATGCACGAGCGTGGTCGGCACGACGATCAGCACGGGACGGTCGAGCCGTCCGGCTTCTTTCTCCGCGAGGATGTGCGCGAGCGTCTGCACGGTCTTGCCGAGACCCATATCGTCGGCGAGCACGCCGGCCAGATCGTGTTCGCGCAGGAACTGCATCCAGTTCAGACCCTGTTGCTGATACGCGCGCAGCTCCGCCTTCAGGCCACGCGGCACCGGCACCTCGTGCAAGCCTGGGCCGGCCTGCAAACGCAGCGCCAACTGGCGGATCGAGTCGTCGCCCTGGAATTGCCAGCGGCCGGTGCTGTTCAGCGCTTCGAGCCGGCCTGCATCGACGGACGGCACGCGCAGCGGCGCGCCGTCGGCTAACGCGCCGCCCAGTGCGTCGAACAGGTCGACCAGCACGCGCACCACCGGTTTCAACCGGTCGGCGCGCAGACGCAGACGTTTGTTTTCTTCGGTCTTCAGCTCGATCGGTTCATTGTCGGCGATGGTTTCAAGCGCGCCGCCAAGCCAGCGCCGGTCGCGCCGGAACAGATCGGCGAGCAGCGGTTCGAGCCGCACATTGCGCTCGCCGATGCGGATGCCCATCTCCAGATCGAACCAGCCGTCGCCCGCCTGATGCGCAGTGCCGTCGATCGCGTCGATTTCGATGATGTTGTAGCGGAACGCCGGCGCCATCGTCACACGCCAGCCTTTGCTCACGAGGTCCGGCACCGCGTCGTTGACGAACGCGGACCAGGCTTCGGCATCGGGCAGGCCGAGCATCGTGTCGGGCAGAAGCCGCGATGCGATCACGCGGCTGGTCGGGACTTTCTGCAAGCCGGTCTTACGCAGTTCGAGCAGGCGCTTCTTTTCGGCTTCATAACGCCGGCGAATATGGATGACGTCGCCGCCCGGCATCGGCACAAGCGTGACGCTACTGTCGACATTGATGCTGACGCCGTCGTAATCGAAGCTCACGCCGGCCAGCTCGACGGCCTCGGACTTGCGCTGCCCCGTCTTGACCGTAGAAGGCAGCGCATGGCTGTTGAGCGTGAGCACCGGCACGGGATCGACGTCGATCACACGGATCGAGGACGCATCCTGCGTGGGCGGCAGCGGCAGATCGGGCGCGATCTCGCGCAACACCGAGGCGACGAGCGGCGCTTCGGCGAGCGAGATCGGCGGCATGGCGAGGTAATCGGGCAACTGCTGGAACGGCAACGAAGACTCGACGATGCCCGCTTCATTCGCGACACCATCCACATACCAGACCGGCTCGGTGGGCAGCACCATGGTGGCGCGCGGCTCGGTGCACAGCACGGGCCGCAGGCGTTCGTCCGCCAGCGGCTCCCATTCGATCCGGCCGGGCCGGTCGGCGCCGCGCGACAGCGGCGTCGGCCCCTCGTAACCCGGCGCCGGTTTGAACTCGAAGAACAGGCGCTCCGTGGCGATCAGCTTTTGCAGCATCTCCGCGCCGCTCGTGCCGCGCAGAATGAACTGGCCGAAGTCCTCGCGCGAGCGCCCCAGCCACAGACCGCGCAGGATCGACAGGTCTTCGTCGGAAACGAATCGGGGTTGCTTGAGCAGCGCCGCTTCCACATTGCCCCACGGCTCGTCGATGTCGACAATCGTGCCGTCCGGATTGCAGCGCGCCCGGTACAGCACAACCTCGTGGCGCATGTGGAAGTCGGACCAGTTCAGGAGATAGGCCAGCGTTTGCGTCCGTACGGAACCTGCCTGCTGGGCCACCGCATCGGCCGCCTCGGCACGCGCGCGAAAACGCTCGAGCCAGCTCACCAGTTCGGGACGCACGCCGGACTGCGGCGGCGCTGCCGACCCGAAGCGCGTCTGCTGAGTTTGCTGAGTTTGCCGGTAATCGGCGGACGGATGTTCATCAGCGTCAATGTCGACGTTGGTGATGTGGTCCATCTCGTCGTGATACTCGAGCTCGGCGAGCAGCAGCGCGGCGACATGCTTGCAGTTGCGGCCAACCGGGCAGCTGCAGTCGCTCTGCGCCCACGGCGAACCGCCATCGGTACGAAATCGGACCCGCGCACGGTAGGGTTGGGGTTGTGTGCCTTGTACGTCGCCGCTGAGCGTATCGCCGCGCCACTCCACCTTCGTGACCGCGCCGACTGAGCGCGCCTTGGCAACGGTGTGGTCACCCAGCCATTCTGTAATCCGTTCCCGATCGAAGAAAACTGACGACATCAGGGTCCATTCCTTTTCAAGCCGGCGAAAGCGACTATGCGCGGACGCAGAAACGACGCGGCAGGCGATGAATGGCAACTGCCCGCGTAGTACGGTCTTGCATAGATTGCCCGTGGTAACCCGCCATTTTACGCGTTGGACGCAATGGGTTGTGACGACGGCGTTGAAGGCGGCGTAAGACGCGAAAAACGTGGCCTGGGCTAGTGTGGAGCGGTAGCAGATGGGCGACGCGACTACCGTGTCTCCGGCTCGGCGCCACCTTGCGCAGATTCCCCGACGCTGACTTCCAGACCCGCTGTAGCAAACGCCTGGGCAAGTGCGGGAACCGGTGCCCGGTCGGTGACCAGCAGATCGACCGCATCTGGACCGAAGGCGTGGACGAGCGCGCTATGCCCGAATTTCGCATGATCCGCCGCGACCACGCGCCGCTCGGCCTGCGCAAAGGCGGCGAGTGAAAACGCCACGTCGGCGGGCAATGCGTCCATGAAACGGCCCTGCATGTCGATTGCGGTGACCGAGACGATCGCGTAGCGCACGTGGAACTGCCGCAGGAAAGCAAGCACGCTGTCGCCGAATGCGGCCGAGTCGTCGGCGCGCAGTTCGCCCCCTGCGATGAACACCCGATTACCGTTGCGCGGCGCCAGCACGCGGGCAACTTCGATCGAATTGGTCACCACCGTGAGCCGCGAGCGAGCGGCAAGCGCCTGGGCGATATGCAGGCAGGTCGTACCGCCCTCGAGGATCAGCGAGTCGCCGTCCCGCACGAGTTCGCTGATGCGCGCGCCGATGGCCTGTTTGCCTTCGCGGCTTGCCACCATGCGCCGCTGGAACGGCGGCTCGTCGAGCCGCTCGGGCAGCATGATGCCGCCGTGGACTTTAATGAGCAGGCCATCGGCGATCAGGGGCTTGATATTGCGGCGGATGGTCTCGTCCGAAACCTCGAAGCGGCCGGCGAGATCGGTGATCGTGCAGGTGCGCTGCTCGTGGACGAGTCGCAGGATTTCGGCTTGGCGTTGAGTGGAGAACATAGGCTGGAGACCGGGATGACGGCCTCAGTCTAGCAAACACCCTCATATTGCGCCAATAAAACCCAACGCATTTCCATACAAACCCACACACTGTACAACACAGCTCAACCGGCCTTCACTTCCGCCAGCAACTCCGGATGCCGGTCCAGCACTTTCAACAGTTTGATGAGCGCGAGCGGCGGCCGGGTTTTGCCATTCTCATACCGCGAAAAAGCGTTCACACCGCCGCCAAAAATCTCCGCTGCTTCGCGCTGGTCCAGTTCAAGCTTTTTGCGTACGGCGGCGATGAATGCGGGATCCACTTGCGATGCATTCACCTCCTTGTTGAAGGCCAGCATCATCTGACCGGTACGGGTCGCCTCATCCATGTCGAGCACCGCTTCTTCGCACGCCGGGCAATAGTCGCCCGTGACGGCTTCGAAGACGGCCGTCTCCCCCTTGTAGACATAGCGCATATTGCGCGTATCGCGCACCAGTTCGGCCGCTCCGCAGTTTGGGCATTTCATGCTCAACACTCCTTGAATGACACGACGAGGACGTCATCGACCACCGTCAATTTCAGATAGACCATGCCTGCTTCGGTCATGGCGCAATAGACGTCCTGCCAGACCCGATGGTCTGCGTACGTGGTCATGCTTTTTCGAAAGCTCCGCCGATCAAGCGACATCAATGTTTCCACGATTGCAGCAGGCCCGAGACCAAGGGCTGCAGCGCCAATCACAGCCGATTTCGTGATCCTGATCTTCCCTGCTCGCGCCAGGTCCTGGGCATCTGCCAATGTGCAGTGAGGTGTACTTTTTTCCAACCTTATCCCCCGATCGATATTAACCTACTTGGTTATAAAAAGGTAGTGGTGCCATCTGCTGCCAACAGATCCGCCTGTCCTTTGATCGGGTATTAACCAAATAGATCGTTGCTTTTTGCCAAATTTTGTCGCAATCTACACACGCTAATTCAACATATTTCCACTAATGTCCACGTCCATTCCTACCCACGCCCGCGTCGTCATCATTGGCGGCGGCATCATTGGTTGCTCGGTCGCCTACCACCTCACGAAGCTGGGTTGGACCGATGTGGTTCTGCTCGAACAGGGCCAGTTGTCATGCGGCACGACCTGGCACGCGGCCGGCCTCGTCGGCCAGCTGCGCGCGCAGGAAAGCATGACCAAACTGATCCGCTACTCGACCGCCCTCTACGCCGAACTCGAAGCCGATACCGGTCTCGCAACCGGCTGGAAGCAATGCGGTTCGCTCTCGGTAGCCCGCACGGCCGAGCGGATGACGCAGCTCAAGCGCACCGCCGCCGTCGCACGCGCGTACGGCGTGGCGTGCGACGTGATCAGCCCGCAGGAAGCCGGCGACCTGTGGCCGGTGATGCGCACTGACGACCTGCTCGGCGCCGTCTGGCTGCCGGGCGACGGCAAAGCGAATCCCACCGATCTGACTCAAGCCCTCGCCCGCGGCGCCCGCACACGCGGCGCACGCATCGTCGAAAACACCCGCGTCACGGCAATTCACACGCGCACCGCCCTCGAAGACAAGACAAACGCCACGACCGGCGCACGCGAAGTCAGCGGCCTCGCGTGGCGCAACAAGGACAGCGAAGAAGGCACGATCGGCGCGGATATCGTTGTGAATTGCGCAGGCCAGTGGGCCAAAGCGGTTGGCCGCCTGTGCGGCGTGACCGTGCCGTTGCATTCGGCCGAGCACTACTACATCGTCACCGAACGCATTGCCGGCGTGCATCCCGACCTGCCGGTGATGCGCGATCCGGACGGCTTCATCTATTTCAAGGAAGAAGTGGGCGGCCTCGTGATGGGCGGTTTCGAGCCGAACGCGAAGCCATGGGGGATGAACGGCATTCCGGACAATTTCGAATTCCAGTTGTTGCCCGACGACTGGGATCAGTTCGAAATCCTGATGGAAAATGCACTTCGGCGCGTGCCCGCACTCGAAACCGCGCAAGTGAAGCAGTTCTACAACGGCCCGGAGTCGTTCACGCCGGACAACAACTTCATGCTCGGCGAAGCGCCGGAATTGCGGCGCTTTTTCGTCGGCGCGGGTTTCAATTCGATGGGCATCGCGTCGGCCGGCGGCGCCGGCATGGCGCTCGCCGAATGGATCGTGGCCGGCACGCCGACCATGGACCTGTGGCCGGTCGACATTCGCCGTTTCGCGCGCTTCAATGGCAACGACACCTGGCTACACGACCGCGTGAAGGAAACGCTTGGTCTGCACTACGCCATGCCCTGGCCGAACCGCGAACTCGATACCGCACGCCCGTTTCGCCGCTCGCCGCTTTACCCGATGCTGCGCGACCAGGGCGCGAGCTTTGGCAGCAAGATGGGCTGGGAGCGTCCGAATTTTTTCGCGCCAAGCGTGGCTGAAGCGAAGATCGACTACGCCTTCGGTCAGCAGAACTGGCTGCCGTGGAGCGGCGCCGAGCATCGTGCCTGCCGCGAAGGCGTGGCGCTGTTCGACATGACCTCGTTTTCGAAATTCCTCGTAAAGGGACGTGACGCGCAAAGCGTGCTGCAAGGCATCGTCACCAACGATGTGGCCGTGCCGACCGGCACCACCGTCTACACCGGCATGCTCAACGAACGCGGCACCTACGAGTCCGATTTCACGCTGACCCGCCTCGCCGACGATCAATACCTCATCGTCTCCGGCTCGGCCCAGACCACACGCGATTTCGACTACATCGAAAAATCGATCCCGCACGACAAGCACTGCACGCTGGTCGACGTCACCGGCCAAACCGCGGTGCTGGCGGTGATGGGTCCGCGCTCGCGCGAACTGCTGCAGAGCGTCTCGAAGGCAGACTGGAACAATGCGACATTTCCGTTCGGCCAGAGCCGTGAAGTGGACATCGGCTATGCAACGGTGCGCGCCACGCGGCTCACTTACGTCGGCGAACTAGGCTGGGAACTGTACGTGCCGGTCGAGTTCGCGGCGGGCGTCTACGAGACGCTGCAGGCAGCGGGCCAACCGTTCGGCCTCGTCAATGCGGGCTATTACGCCATCGATTCGCTGCGTATCGAGAAAGGCTATCGCGCATGGGGCCGCGAACTGACGCCGGACTCGAACCCGTTCGAAGCGGGTCTCTCGTTCGCCTGCAAGCTCGATAAAGACATTCCGTTCCGTGGCCGCGAGGCCTTGCTGAAACTGCGCGCGGAACCGCTGCGCCGACGCATGGTCGTGCTCACCGCCGACGGCGCCGCCGATCGCATGCTGTGGGGCGGCGAGGCGATCCTGCGCGACGGCAAACCGGTCGGCTTCGTCAGCTCGGCGGCCTTCGGCCATACGTTCGGCTGCCCGGTGGCGATGGGCTACATCAACAATCCGGAAGGCGCGGCGGACACCGCATATTTGAGCAGCGGCCGCTACGAGTTCGACGTGGCCGGCGACCTGCTGCCGGCCACCGTACATCTCAAAGCGCCCTACGATCCGCGCTCGGAACGGGTGAAGCGCTAACGTCCGCCGCGCGCCATACTCGAAAACACGCCATCGCGGCGGATCAAACCATGAAACAGCGCCGCCGCGAGATGCAACAGCACCGTGGCGAACAGCGCGAATGCGAGCCAGGTATGCAATGCGCGCAGTATCGCGAACAACTCGACGTTATGCGGAGCGATCGGCGGCAAATGCAGCGGGCCATATAGCGTGATCGGATATCCCGCTGCGGATAGCATCGCCCAGCCGATCAACGGCATGGCCGCCATCAGCGCGTAGAGGACAAGATGCGAAGCCTTGGCAGCGATGCGTTGCGGCGCCGGCATATCGTCCGGCAACGGCGGCGTGCCGCGCTGGATCCGCACGCTCGCGCGCAGTATCACCAGCAACAGCAGCGCAATGCCGAGCGGCTTGTGAATCGCGATCAGCGTGTTATGCGCATGCGCCACGGTCGTAACCATGCCCACGCCGATGAACAGCATGGCGATGATCAGCGGCGCCATCGCCCAATGCAGGATGCGCGCGAGCGGGGTGAAATGTGCGTGCGCCGGCTTCATGACCGACCTCCGTTTGTTTGCATTTCATGAATCGCCGGATGCAGCGCTTCTTCTCGCGTGCGGCGCTTGTACGACAGCGCGTAGGCCGCTGAGCGCGCGGCGAGCAATGGATCGTCCGACGGTTTGATCCCGGCCGGCAAAATGGTGGGATCGAAATTGACATCGCGGCAGGCGCCGTCTTCCTGCGACGTCGTGTGGTCAATCACCAGCGTGCCCGCGTCGATCTGCTGACGATCGTCGGGCCATTGCATCGTTGCGTCGTCGGTGGGGTCGCCGGGTTGCGCGACCGTCAGGATCAGATGCCAGCGCAACGGCCCGCTTTGCAGACGTTGATCGAGGTCGGCCGCGAGGAAATTCTTCTCGGCCTTTTGCGCGTCGGTGATCGGCGCATACGGCGTTTCGGGCACCATCGCCCAGCGCACCGCGCGGGTATTGCCGGCGCTGTCGGTAAAACGAAACGCATTGATGCTGTAGTACGCGGCGTTCGCCAGACTCGATGACGGCGGATGCGCTTTCACCCATGTCTGAAACGGCCTGGTTTCCGGATTCGCGGCGTAAAACGCTTTCAGCTTCGCCGGATCCGGTTTGCCGGTCGCGGCATCGGGTTTGGCCGCAACCAGTTGCTGATAAAACTGCTCGGGCGTATGCACGGCAAAAACAGGCGTCGAATTCATCCCAGTGCGCCATTGCTCGCCGTTCTGCAACTGGAACAGCAAGGCCATACTTCGCACCGGAGAACTGGTGTCGGGTGCCGACGGGTTGCCGCCCGGCACAGCAAAACGGCCCGTGACCGGCGTGCGGCCAGTGGCGAACACCGCGGCGCGCGATAGCACTGCACCGTCGCCGTTACTGTCGAAATAGCCCGCTACGCACAGGCCCTTTGCGTGGTTACGGCGATAGCCCGGATGCGGCTGGCCAGCCACCGCTTCGAACGTATTGATGAAACGCGGTGCAGTGAGCCGCCCCGGTGTCAGCCAGCCCGCCGTATAAGCAAAGCCGCCTGCCAGGACTGCCACGACCGCGCCGATCGCGGCGAGCCGGCACGGCACGCATATAGGCCCGGTATTGGGAACGGATGGTTTTGTCACAACGGCTCCTCGACTCTCGGAAAGATGCACTCATCGGCTAACACCCAATTCAGCGATCTATTCCATTCGATATCCGGCGCGTCCGTTCCTTGTGCGCGCCGGATATCGGCATCGTCAATTGGCACTGCCTGCCGTCGTGCTGCCGCTCGCGACGTGGCTCGCTGCGGCCGCCTGCGCGGCGAGCGCCTGCTTGTGCTGCTCGACCTGCCGTGCGAAGACGGGATTGACATCCGGATACGATGAATCGGTCACGTAATTGAGTCCGTTCTGTTGTGCCTCGATCAATTCCTGGTAGACCTGAGCACGTGTCTTGCCTTCTGCGAAAGCGCTCGACGAAGCGGCCAGAACGATGACGGACAATGCGGCAAAAGCGATCTTCTTCATGATGAACTCCAGAGAGTTTTGTGCGGGTTTGCATGAAGGAAAACCACGAGTCGGCGGCTTTTATTCCTGCTTTCCCGCCTCAGAAAAAACATATTTCGAACCCGGAATAAAGCAGCGCGCGGATGGGTTTGCCTGGCCGTTCAGCGGTGTCATGGCGGTGTGACGACAGCGCCGTAAATCGCGCTTCGACAATATGGAATAAACCCACACCCGCGCGTGTTCGCCACTCGATAGCTGAAATCCGACGACCGCCGACACCATGACCTCGACCGACGCCCCCTCCGACTCGCCGCTTTCCGAAGCCGACATTCAGGCCTATGCCGATGGCACGCTGACCCCGGAACGCGCCGCGTTTCTGCGGGACTACCTCGGCAAAGACCCGGCGGAGGCGCGCCGCGTGGCGTTCTATGGCAGGCTGAACGCGCAGATGCAGCAAGCCTTCCAGACCACGGAGGAGCCCGTCTCGAGCCATGCCGAAGGATGGCGCGGCGCACTCGACCGATTGAAGGCCGCAAGGCGCCCCGGCAAAGCGGTGAAGGCATTCGGGGCGCTCGTTCTGACGCTGGCAGCCGCGAGCGGCTGGCTTGCCGCCACCCAGGTGTCCCGTGAGGCACTCGACAATGCCGCCGTGATGGCGCTGGCAGAAACCGCCGACGCACAGTTTTCCGCCGCATCGCCGACGCGAACCGACGTGTCCGCGCCCAACCTGGCTGCAATCGGCTTGCGACTGGTCGATCAAAGGGTGCTATCGCTCGGGCCGTTCCAACGCGCCAGCGAATTCGTCTATCTGAACGGCGACAACCGTCCGGTGGTGCTGATTTCCACGCTGGCGCTGCTGGCGCCGGCGCAGCCGCAGTGGACCGCTCATCGCATCGGCGAGATCCGCTTGCTGACCTGGACGGCCCGGTGGCAGCGCTTCGTGGTGGCCGGCAACGCCCGCACTCACGGCCTGATGCGCGCCGCCGACGTGATGACCATGCGGTAGGCCCTCTCCAGATTTCCGCAACGCGGCAAAAAACAACGGAATAAAATGCGCCCACGTGTGTTTGCACTTCGAATGCGCGTGGTGGTTCAATCGACGGCCGCCCACCCGGCGCCCACGAGAAGCCCCACGATTGGGATAAACAATGGATGTCCGTGACGAGTTGATGGAGCATGTGCCGCGCTTGCGGCGCTATGCGCGAGCGCTGATCAACAATCGCGATCTCGCCGACGATCTGGTGCAGGACACGCTCGAACGCGCGCTCGGCCGCACCGGCATGTTTCAGCCCGGCACCGACCTGCGCGCGTGGCTGTTCACGATCATGCACAACGTGTTCGCCAATCAGGCGCGCAAAGCGTCGGCGCGTGCCGTCCACGTAGCGGTCGACGACGACAGCGTCCACGAAAGCGAATTTGCCGTGCCGTCCGATCAGACCCGTTCGCTGGAAATGCGCGACCTCGACTACGCGTTGCAGCGGCTGCCGATGGAACAGCGCGAAGTCGTGCTGCTGGTCGGTCTCGAGGAAATGAGCTACGCCGACGTGGCCCTTGCGCTGAACATTCCGATCGGCACGGTGATGTCGCGCCTTTCGCGCGGACGCGAGCGGCTTCGGGCATTGATGGCGGGCACGCAGCCCGGTGCAAAATTACAGGTGGTGCGATGAGCGACCAACACACGCCGATCGGCGAAGAAGACCTGCACGCATACGTGGACGGCACGCTGTCCGACGAACGGCGCGTCGAGGTGGAGCGCGCGCTCGAACAGAACCCCGAGTTGGCCGCACGCGTCAGCGATTATTTCTCGCTGAACAACATGTTCCATGAACGCTATGACCGCGTGCTGAGCGAGCCCGTGCCGAAACGCCTGCAGGCATCCCCAGCCCGTGGGCGCCGTTGGCGCATTGCCGCCAACTGGCCGCAGTTCGCGGGAATGGCTGCCGCGCTCGTGATGGGCGTGGGCATCGGCGTGGGCACGCACATGGGGCAGGACGTCATTGCGCCGGTCGCCAGCCACGCGTCGGACACGCGGCCCGTTAGCGCGGATAGCTCGGAAGGTTTCGCACGGCAAGCCGCGCTGGCGCATGTGGTTTATATGCCTGCCGTCGACCGTCCGGCAGACATGAATGCCGATCACGAACAGGATTTCGTGCAGTGGCTCTCCAACCGGCTCGGCACGAACGTGCATCCGCCGATTCTTTCGAAGAGCGGTTTCAATTTGTCGGGCGGCCGCCTCTTGCCCGGCGCCGATGGGCCGACCGCGCAATTCATGTATCGCGGGCCGAACGGCGAACGCGTGACGCTGTGCATTTCGCATCGTCAGGTGAACTCGAATACCACCGCGTTCAAGCTGTATCAGGACGGGCCAGTGAACGTGTTCTACTGGGTGGACGGCGATTTTGGCTATGCGGTGTCAGGCGGTATCGATCGCAAGGTGCTGTTGCAACTGTCGCATGACGTGTATTCGCAGTTGACGGGTGCAGCACCGGGTTGAGATGCCACATCGCGCCGCGCCAGCGCGTTCAGTTTGCCGAACCGCTGCCGCGATCGAGCGACGCTGCACGCATTGCGTCGCTCGGATTGGTGAAGAACTGCTGGCGTAGCTGCGCGATCTGCGCGTCACGTTGTTGAGGCGGCAAATCCTGCTTGTCGATCTGCGCGCGCTGGCTCGAGTAGTCCGCATAGCGCGCTTGCCAGGCGTCGTCGGCTTGCTGCATCTGTACGACGCGTTGGGCCGCTTCCGGCCCAAGTGTCTGCGTGATCTGCGCGCGCAGCGTATCGAGCGAACCGCCCTGCTTCTGCGCCTGACCGATCGCATCGAGTGCTGCCTGTTGCTGGCGCGCGCGCTCGTGAGCCGCGCGGGTTTCCGGCGGCAATGCCGCGTCTAGTGCAGCAAGACGCGCCGTTTTTTGCGCACCGCTCAACGAGCCATCCGATGCGATGCGCAAGCGCGCCAGATCCGTGTGTTGCTGCTGCGATTCAGCGCCGAAAAATGGTTCGTTCCATTCGCCCATCAATCGGGTGCCTAACGCGTCGCGCTGGTCGAGCGAGAGTTGCAGCGCGTCGAGGTCCAGCTTTGCGCCGCTTTGAGCCGGAGCGTTTTGCGGCACTTGTGCAAGCGCCATGAGATACGCGTTGTAGCGCTGCCAGACGGCTATCGCTTCATCGGTGGCCGGTGTGCCGTCGAGTTGCGCGGCGATCTGGCGTCGCACCAATGCATCGAGCGCCGCCGCGGAGATTTCGTTTTGCGTCGTCAGGAAATAATCGAAGAAGTCGCGGACCGCACGCGTGCGCGCGAGGTGGCCGTGGCCATCGGTTGGCAGATGCGGTGGCGACGAACCGTCGAGCGAAGCGGGCAATGCACCGGCCATCGACATGCTCGCGGCCGGGTCCTTGTTCGAAGCGAGCGTGGTTTGTGCGGAACCCGCTGCATTCGCCGCGTGCAGCGCTGACGCATCACGCGCCCACGGCGGCCGGTTCAGCCACAACGCAGCCCCGGCCGACACCGCGCCCACCGCCACAAAAATCAGCCACTGACTCCGTGCGCTGCCGCGCTGCCGATCCCATTGCCACATCCGTTCACACGCCTTGTGTCTTCAACCGGTTGGCCTGCGTGCGGATCACCGCCACCGGGTCCGCCGCATTCGCGCCGCGCACACCGAGCAACTGGTTGATCTCGTCGAGGTGATTCCACTTGTAACTGGTGCCTAGCACTTTGCCATAGAGCGCACTGCACACCGAGACAAGGCCGTCGTTCTGTCCCGACTGACGGCTCAGCATGATCGCGCCGGTGCCGTACAGAACGAGTGTCGACGGATCAAGAACGTTGGCCGGATCGATTGGCGCGACGCTGGTGTCGGTGGCGCCCGGAATGCCGAGCACGGAAGTCGGCTGGATCGCACTGCCTGCCCACGAGTACAACAGATGCGTGTTACCGTTGACGGTTTCAGTCGCCGCGCCGGTTTGACACGAACCCGGCGCACCGAGACCGGCGCTCGGATAGCGCAAGTTGTATGCCGCGGCGTTCGCCGTGGTCAGCGTTTGCAGCGCCGCTACCGCATTCTGGTTGGTGTTGTGATTGCTACTCGTCAGGATACCGAATATATTCGCAAAAGCGCCGATGATCGGTGTCGACAGACCGGTCGGATCTTTTTGCAAGGCGTCCTCCACGAAGTCGGCGAGCTCCGAGCCACGGTGCGGCGTGCCGATCGTGGTGACTGAAGCCACGAGTTCCGGCGCCACCGCCGCGACGTAGCGCGAGGTCAAGCCACCCTGGCTGTGGCCGATCAGGTTCACTTTCTGCGCGCCGGTTGCGGCCATGACCTGCTTCACATAAGCAAGCAACTGTTCGCCACGGCCGTTTGGACCGTCGTCGCTTTGAAAGCCCGACAGGTTCGCCACATACACGGTTGCGCCGTGCTGCTGGAGATCGGACTGAATGCCGTACCAGTAGTCGAGCACGCCGAGATATTTGTCGGTCCCTGTGAGGCCATGTACGAGGATGATCGGATAACGGGTTGCCGCGTAATCGTCGGTGCCGGTGTTCGAGGTCGCGGCGACTGCGCGATCGATACCGGCTGGTGTGGCGAGCGTCAGAAGAACGGCGAGCGGAGCATTGGCAACAGCAGCAGCGATCGCCCAGGCAACGATGCGAGAACCCTTCGATTTCGACATGTAACGGCCTCCGGTTGCGAAGTCCGCGTATTTAGCTATACAAATCGATGAAGGGCAATAGAGCGTGAACTCCAAACAGCTTATGCTGCAGTGCGAGTTGAGGGTTTATCGCAGTGTTGCAATGCGGTGAGCATTGAAGGTCTCGAGTTCGACAATGCTATCTGGATTCGAGCTTGACCTGACCAGCTCCCGCGGCGTAACGCCAAGCAATCGTCCCATCCAATGCGCCATATGACTCTGATGCGCGAAGCCTGTTTCCAGCGCAATCTGACTCGCGCTCAGCCTGCCTTGAAGCAATAGCGCTCTCGCCTGCTCCACGCGCCGCTGCACCACATACCGATGCACCGGCATACCCAGCGTCTCGCGAAACAGCACCTTGAAATGCGGCACGCTCAACTCGGCGAGCGCGGCCAGTTCATCGAGTGTGAGACGTTGATCGAGGTGCGCTTCGATAAACTCGATCACGCGAGCGGCGGTCTTCGGCGCAAGCGTACGGCGCCTGTTCTCGAGCCTGTCGAGCACCGGCGCGCCGCCAATCAGCCGCACCACCATCGCCGTACACAGACTCTCTGCATACAGCGGATCAGACGCATCATCCGCTTCGAGTTCGGCGCGTAAAGCCCAGGCCAGATGCTGAAAGCGCGGATCGCGCATCTGGAATTGCGGGCGAAGCTGCGCGTCGCCCGTCTTCAATTCCAATTGTTCGATAGTCCGTTGCGCAAACTCTTCCGCGATCCACACGCTGAAAATCGTGCAGGCGGATTCGTCGGTCCACTGCCCGTCCACACCGGCAGGAATCACATCCGCGTCGCCATGCGCCTGAATCCGCGAATAGCGGCGCTCGTTGCACATGCAACGCGCCTTGACCGGCGCACCGACATGCACGCCCACGCGATGATGCTTGAACGCAGGAATCCGGTGCAATCCTGCCGACACGTTGACCAGCTCCGCGCCAAAGCCTCGCCAGCCGAGTGCCTTGCTTGAGCGCAACGCAATGCGGGAACCGCTGTGCGGCTGCGGAATCGGTGTCACGGCATTCATTGCTTCCCCTCGTGGATGGCGGCCAATGTGTGTGCATTGTGCTGCGTTTTTCCTGGCTTTGCTTGGGCTCGCACCGCCTCAACCCGCATGTTGCGCCGCCACAAAGCAAAACAATCATCCAAATCTGCGCACGACAATCCACGCCCGCGCGTTTCCCTAACCTCGCCTCCCTAAGATGGCGACATACAGACCCGGGAAGGAGCCCAACGTGTTCGTCATCTTTGGAGCAGCAGGCAATGTAGGCAGAGTGAGTGCGGCGGCCTTGCGCCGGGCGGGCCGTGAAGTGCGCGCGGTCGTGCGCGATGGCAAGCAAGGTGCGGTGCTAGCGGAAATCGGCTGTGAAATCGCCGTCGCCGATCTGCTCGATCCAATCTCGGTAGCGCGCGCTATCGAAGGCGCGTACGCGGTACAACTACTGTGTCCGGTGCCGCACGCAGATGCCGATCCCGCGAACACGATGCGTCGCATGATCGACGTGAGCGCCGACGCCTTACGCGCCAACCCGCCGCAACGTGTACTCGCCCTCTCCGACTATGGCGCCGAACACGCGAGCGGCACGGGCATCACGACGCTGTTCCACACGCTCGAAACGCAGCTCGCGCCCATTGCCTCACAGTTGACGTTTCTGCGCGCAGCGGAACACATGCACAACTGGGCTCGCGTGTTGCCCATCGCGCTCGCAAAGGGCGTGCTGCCGAGTCTGCATCATCCGTTGAGCAAGTTGTTTCCGACGGTTGCCGCGCAGGACGTCGGCCTGCTGGCGGCCGAACTATTACTCGATGACAGACCGCCAAAAGTGTCACCGCGGGTGGTGAGTATCGAAGGTGAGACGCGCGTCAGCGCATTGGATGTCGCACGCACGCTCGGTGAATTGGCACACCGTCAGATCACGGCCTACGAAGTACCGCGTAGCGAGTGGGCCGCCATGCTCCAGGGCGCGGGACTCGGCGAGAACCACGCGCGACTCATCACGGATCTGTACGACGCGCACAACGCGGGCCGCATCGACGTGGAAACGGAGATCAGCGAACGGCGCTTCGGTGCGACCCCGCTAGCGGGTGTGTTTGCGTCGATCCTGGCGCGCGCTGCGGTAATGTCGAGCGCAACTGCAACTTCAGCTGCGCAGTAAGCAGCGCTCGTGACAGGAGAAACGGCATGCATACCTGCCCTTTACTGCGCGTATCGATGGAATCGCGGAAAACCGCGGCGCGTCGAACGCCGCCAGCGCGCGCGAATACAAGCGCTCGCTACTGGATGGCAATCCCGGCAAGTTTTGCGGAACGGATCGGCTGGCGAGCACTTCGGGACGTGCTCAACGCGATTCCCGACAGCAACGACGATTTTGGCTTGTTCTGATTCGCCGCGGGGTGGCCTGGCGTGACGTGACTTGGCTTCGATACATCATGAATTCGCCATAGATCCGCCGCAGATTCGCCATACCCACAGCAAAGCCCGCCGGCACAACCATTCAATAAATTGCCGAAATCGACGCTTCAGCCCAGGCCGCCGTTTGCAAAAGGCGGCCTGCGCCTACACGCCGCTTATTCGTTCTCGTCGAAGTAATGCCCGAACTTCACCTGCTTGGTGCGGATATAGCGCTCGTTTTCCTCGCGCATCGGAATCGCTAGCGCGACCCGCTCGCATACCGGGATGCCGTGCTTCGACAGCGTGTCGAATTTCTCCGGATTGTTGCTCATCAGGCGCACCGAGGTAACCTTCAGCGTGCGCAAAATGCCCGCCGCCGAATCGTATTCGCGCGAGTCGTCGGGCAAGCCGAGATCGAGATTCGCCTCGACGGTGTCGCGGCCCTGCTCCTGCAGCGCATACGCGCGAATCTTGTTCGACAGGCCGATGCCGCGCCCTTCGTGGCCTCGTAGATAAAGCAGCACGCCGCAGCCTTCGGCCGCGATATAGCGCAGCGCCAGATCGAGCTGCTCGCCGCAATCGCAGCGATACGAGCCGAGCACGTCGCCCGTCAGACACTCGGAGTGCAGGCGCGTCAACACGGACGACTTGTTGGCGACGTCGCCCATCACGAGCGCGAGATGTTCGGCGCCGCTTTCGCACACGCGAAACACGTAGGACGTGAACGTGCCGTAGCGCGTGGGGAGCGTGGCGGTGGCGTCGAGGATGACGCATTCGCCGTTGATTGCGCCGTCTGCTGCGGGCGACGGATCGTGAGACGTGAGCATGGCTTTAGACAATGGTGCTGACATGAACCCGATCAAACCGGGAATAAGGTACGGACTGGGAGTTTACCGCTAATCGGCGCGATGCACCCGGATGTCCATGCGCCGCGCACGGAACCGGTGCGGCGCCGCGCCGTATCCGGACTCAACGTGCCGCGCGCCACAGGTATTCCCGAGGTACTTTGGCTACGCCGTCGCGCCTATACTGGAATGGCCTGTCCCTCACGACAGCGCGCCGCATCGGCGTGCTGCACTGCGAAACGGAGCCGCTCCATGACAAGCGTTGCACAACTTCTTAAAACGAAACCCGATCACACCGTCGTCTTCACGGTCAGGGCCGACGATTCCGTCTACGAGGCGATCAAGCTGATGGCCGAAAAGGGCATCGGCGCACTGGTCGTAACGGACGGCGACAGCATCGCCGGGATCATCACGGAGCGCGACTATGCGCGTAAGGTCGTCCTGATGGACCGTTCGTCGAAGGACACGCCGGTGCGCGACATCATGAGCAAGGCCGTGCGCTTCGTCCGTCCCGACCAGACCACCGACGACTGCATGGCCCTCATGACCGAACGGCGCATGCGCCACTTGCCGGTGATCGAAAACGACCGCCTGGTGGGCATGGTATCGATCGGCGATCTGGTGAAGAACATCATCGCCGAACAGCAGTTCACGATTCAGCAACTGGAGTTCTATATCCACGGCGAACGGCCCTGAGCTTCGCCGCCTATCGCACGCCGCGCTGCATGCCGGGCGCCGTACGCGACGCGGTCGAAACAGGGCGCAAAAAAAGCCCAATCCTTGAAAAAGGTTGGGCGAAGCTACCTTGCGGCAGCGGAGGTTCCTGAATTGTGAGCCGCAACCCTGCGCGGCACGGCGGATTCGTTCAACTGGCGGCATAAACGGCACAAACCGCCCGCCACAGCCATCGGTAAAACACAACGTTCTTCAATGCGCACCGCATAAGGTGCGCATTTCCGTGCTTCCATCAAAACTGCTTGCTGATCGCGAAACGTGCGCCGGGATATTCCTCACACGCCCCGCTTCGATCAACTGTCGGCGAGACTCACCGGCTATCGTCGAAATCAGTTACCGAAATAAACCGACTTCGGGCCGGACATCGGCTGGACTACGCCACCCGCCTGCGACGAGCCGTTGACCGCGCCACCGTAACCACTGGTATCCGCGACCGGTTCCTGCGTCTGTGCGACGGCCGGATTTTGCGCCTGGACACGGCTTTCGGCAGCTTGAACGTCAGCCGGATAGCTCGTGTCGTTGCTCCTGCCCGGGTTGTAGCCGGCTTGCTCCAACTGGATCAACTGATTGCGAACTTCCGCGCGGGTCGCAGGCTGGTCGCTCGATTGAGCGAACGAAGCGACAGGGGCGGCGAGAATGGCTGCAATAGCGACTGCCTTGATAATCGATTTCATGATGACTTACCTCCAGACCTGGTTTTTTTCATTCGCTAGCCACACCATGTGGGAAGCGATTGAGTTCAGTCTAGTCACCCGATTGTCGAGGGAAAACCCTTAATTAGGAGATACATAATTGTTGAAATCGCAAGAGTGCATCGGAATTTGCGGCTTGCATAGATTGAAGGGATATCTTTACCGTAATAATTGTCGGGATCGTAACCCTTTGTGTCTGACGTTTAAAAAATGCGCGTCACTGAGCACGTTTTACCGAATTGCTTCGCTTTGCCGCCGGTAGTCAGATTTTCGCGCTCGCCACAGCGTCGGTATGCGGTGGGAGCAGCAGTTTTCGCGGCCCGCTGACGAACGCACTGCCCGGTTCGAAAAATCGTAGCGGCCGATGCATCTCGCGCGACAAGCCGATGCGCGTCGTGACGCCGATCGGCACGTCCCCCCGCTCTATCACACCGATCCACAGATCGCGCCCGGCGCACAGATCGAGGCCGTCGAACGACGGACCGATGCCCAAGGCCATGGTGAGCCGGCCGGGACCGCGCGCGAGGTCGCGCAGCGGCACACCAGGCCGCCGCGCCTCCATCAGGGGCAAGCCTTCAAGCGGCTCGATAGCGCGAAGCAGAATGCCGGCGCCAATCCCCTCGGCTTCCGCGGACATGTTCAGCATGTACGAAAGCCCGTAGGTCAGCCGGACATAAGCGTGGCCGGGAGCGAGAAACATCGAGCCGTTATAGGAGCGGCGCCCAAAAAACGCGTGGCTGGTCGAATCGCCGAGCGGATAGGCTTCGGTTTCGACAATCCGGCCGCTGATGCGCCCTTCAGGAAGATCGTGCACCAGGTATTTGCCGACCATGAAGCGCGCCAGCGCGACCGTATCGAGCGGCAATTCGTCACGAAGCAAGGGGAGGATGGGCAATGGCTGGGTCGGCATGCGGTCCGGACTGGTTGTGAAGCGCAACGCGCAGGGTTCGGGGGATGCGCCGCGGACGCATGAACAGACATACCCCCCATGCGTCGACATGCGGCGGCAAGCGATAAAGCGCCATCGCACCTGTATTCCACGCCCATTCGTTGTACCTGAACCTCATTTCCGGGCAGGGTTGCATTCACCATGGCACTAATTGGAGTATCGTGTGTTTCCGGTCTGCAGGACAGCCTTTGCCGGTGTGGTGTGCTCAGGCCCGCCCATCATCTTGCAGATCGAGAGAAGTTGCACGACCCGCAGCAGCGTTCCATTCAGATTTGATCCCGAAGTACCCGCTGGTGTAGTACACCGGCCCCATCCGGGGGCCGTCGTATTCATGACAATAGGAGAGAGTTGAATGAAAGCATTCCAGGCAATCAAGATGGTCGGCGGCGCGCTGATCGTTCTGGCGTCCGTCAATGCATACGCCCAAAGCAGCGATGCGGCGGCTGCGGCAGCGCCCATGGCCGCTGCGTCGGCGCCTGCCGGTGCCAAGGCGGTCAAGAAAGCCGACCGTGCGTTGGGACGTAAAGTGCGTACCGCACTGGCGAAGACCAAGGGCCTGAGCGTGGCCAACATCACCGTACGCTCGCGTAGCGGCGCGGTGACGCTGGCCGGCACGGTGCCTGAGCAAACGCAAATCGACCTGGCAACCCAGACCGCGCAAGGCGTGGCGGGCGTGACCTCGGTCAAGAACGCCCTGACGATCCGTCCGGTCGGACAGTAACCGCATCAGCCAGTCGTAGCGCTACATCCGGGCGCAACGCTTCATCAGAAGGCGGCGCGTCCGGACCGGAACATCCGGTTTCTTCCCCTTGATTTGTTAGCATTCGCGCCAGCGCCCAGGTTTCGGCGGCGCCCGTCCGCATCAGCCCCACGCAAACAGAACAAGCACCGAAAGGAAACCCTGAATGACCACACCCGCGACCGTTTTGCCCCGCTGGACCATCGCCGCGCCCTTCGTCGCCTGGATCGTGCTGGGTGTGGCATATGCCCTGCCGGGCAACGGACTGCTTCTCGCGCTAATCGGCGTGGCGCTGTGCGCAGCCGTGTTCACAGCGGTGCACCATGCGGAAGTGGTCGCGCATCGGGTCGGCGAGCCGTTCGGCACCCTGGTGCTGGCGGTGGCCGTGACGGTGATCGAGGTCGCGCTGATCGTTTCGGTGATGTTGACATCCGGTCCCGAGAAGGCCGGTCTCGCGCGCGACACCGTGTTCGCCGCGGTGATGATCGTCTGCAATGGGATCGTGGGCATTTGCCTGCTGGTGGGCGGCATCCGGCATCGCGAGCAGGATTTTCAGAGCCGGGGCGCGGCGGCCGCGCTGGCGGTGCTCGCGTCATTGTCCGTGCTGACGCTGGTCATGCCGAACTACACGACGACCAGCGCCGGCCCGCTTTTGTCGTCGTCGCAACTGGCGTTCGCGGGGGTGTCGTCGCTGGTGCTGTATGGGGTGTTCGTGTTCGTCCAGACCGTGCGGCATCGCGATTACTTTCTTGCCGGCGTCCCCGACGAGGACGTCCATGCCGCCCCGCCGAGTGTCGGTGTCGCGCTGGCCGCAGGCGGCTTGCTGGTGGTGTGCCTGGTTGCCGTCGTGTTGCTGGCGAAAGTGCTCTCGCCGGTGGTTGAAACAGCGGTGAAGAACGCGGGCGCGCCACCGGCAGTGGTCGGCATTATCATCGCCGCGCTGGTGCTGCTGCCCGAAGGACTCGCCGCCGTGCGCGCGGCGCGCGCCGACCGCTTGCAGAACAGCCTGAATCTCGCGCTCGGCTCGGCGCTGGCCAGTATCGGGCTGACCATTCCAACGGTCGCCGCGGTGTTTTTGTGGACCGGTCAGCCGCTCATCCTCGGTATCGACGGCAAGGAAACCGTGCTGCTGATGCTCACGCTGGTTGTCGGCACCCTGACGCTCAGTACCGGGCGCACGACGATCCTGCAAGGCGCCGTGCATCTGTCGTTATTCGCGGCGTATCTGTTTCTGTCCTTCGCGCCCTGACGATAAGCGAAGGGTCCGCGTTCTACCGGAACAACGGCCCCCTTCTTACTCTTCCCAATGCTCCGCGATCCAGTCGCGAAACAGATTCAGCTTCTGCTGATGCGCGACCGAATCCGGATACACGAAGTAATAGCGCCAGCCGGTCTTGAGCACCGTATCGAACGGCCGCACAAGGCGCTTGGCCGCAACATCTTCGTCGATCAATGCAAGGTCGCTGATGGCGACACCGAAGCCCTGCAACGCGGCGTTAGTCGCCATGTCGAGCGTGTCGAAGCTCGGGCCGTGGCCGGCGTCGATACCGTGTGTGTTCGCGGCATCCACTTCGGTCACTTTGGCGAGCCACATCTTCCAGTCACGATGATCGCGCGTGGGATGCAGCAGCGTGTGGCGCGCCAGATCCGCCACTTCGTTCAACGGTTTGTCTTTCAGCAGATCCGGCGCGCACACCGGTGTCAAACGCTCCTCGAATAGCGGCACCGCCTGCACGTCCGCGCCCGGCGACGAACCATAGATAATCGCCGCATCGAACGGCTCGAGCTGAAAGTCGACGTCGTGCTGCCAGGTGGTCGTGATCTGGACGTGCAGCTCGGGGTATTCGGACTGGAAGCGCATGATCTTCGGCAGCATCCAGCGCATCACGCAGGTCGGCACCTTCAGTGCGAGGTCGGTGCGTTGACGCGTGAGGCGCAGCGATATCTCCTCGATACGCGCGAAGCTCTCCTTCACGGCCGGCAACAGCAATTCGCCTTCGGCGGTCAGCGTCAAGCCTTTTGCATGGCGTTTGAAGAGGGGAAACTTGTAGTAATCCTCGAGCGCGATGATTTGCCGGCTCACCGCGCCTTGCGTCAGGCATAGATGATCGGCGGCACGCGTGAAGCTGCGATGCCGCGCAACGGTTTCGAAAATCTGCAGCGCGTTGAGCGGCGGAAGACGTCGCATCGGGGTAGTCCGGTTCGGGATCAGAAAAAGTCATTGCCCGGATAGGCGGCGTTGCGTGCCGTCATACCCGGTAAGCCCACAGGATACGCGATCAGAATGTCCTGCACGAGTTGCACGCGGGCAAACACGCATGCATTTCGCTCATGACGCGCGCTCCCATTCCAGCGTGGCCGCACCCGCTCGCACCGATTCAGGGCAAAGCCCGCCGGTCATCGCACCAGAACCGAGCTTTCCTCATACCTCCCACGCGCTCGTCCAGACCAAAAAATCATGGACGTTAACCCCGATACGCCACTGTCCCGGCGTTCCCACGGACCGCAGCAAAGCCGTCGCTAGCGTCGCGCGACAGCCGGGCCATGAGATTCTGTCATGCGCTCCATGCGCATATTTCGTTTGTTGGAGGATTTTGGCAAACCTAGAGTGCATCCACACGCAACGCATCGGGCATTGCGTGCGATTGGGCACCACAGGCACCACAGGCAGCGCACATGGGCGATGCAGCGGCAGCGGTCAGAGCGAAACTCATCAGGCAACAGGCGTTCAACACAGGAGACCGCCATGCAAGAGATCAAACGGGGTAGAAGGCAGGCCATCAAGACGATCGGCGCGGCACTCGCGGCATCCACCTTGCCGATGCCGTTTATCAATCTGCGCGCGCAGGAGCACAACTTCTCCGGCAAGACGCTGCGCTTGCTGACCTGGTCGGACGACACGGGCGCCGCCGCCTTGCGCAACATCGCCGCCACGTTCACGGCGAAAACCGGCGCCAAGGTGATCGCCGACCGCGCCGACGGCACCTCCGGCATGGTCGCCAAGGTCAAGGCCGCGGGCGATCGCCCCACTTACGACGTCATCACGCTGGCCGGCGTCGGCGCGGCGGGTCTCGGCGACGCGGGTCTCCTGATGAAGCCCGATCTCGACAAGCTGCCGAACCTCAAGGAAGTCGCGCCGCAATACCGCACCGGGGCGAACGGCTTCGGCGTGGGGTATCTGCTGTGGTCGGACGGTTTGATCTACAACACGTCGACGGTCAAAACGGCGCCGTCGTCGTACGAAGCACTATGGGACCCGAAGTACGCCGGACGCCTGTTCCTGCCGCCGCCCGAATGGGCCGAAGCCGTGGACCTCGCAATCATCGCCGCGAAAATGAACGGCGGCTCGCAGCAGAACATCGAGCCGGGCTTCAAGAAGCTGATGCAGTTGAAAGAGCACGTGATGACGCTCGGCGAGAACCCGAATCAGGTGGCCGATCTGTTTCGCACCGGCTCGCTCGATATCGGCGGCATCTATTCGCCGGCTTTTTTCCCTGACCAGATCCGCAAGCCCGAGTACAAAATGGGCGTGACCTACGGCATGAAGGAAGGCTTCGCCACGCAGTTGATGTTCACGGTGATCCCGAAGTCGCATCCCGCCGAAAGCGATCTGATCCACGCCTTCATCAACCATTCGCTCGATGCCGGCGTGCAAGGCCGCATGGCTGCCGACGTGCTGAACGGCCCGGTCAATTCGAAAGCGGTGATTCCCGCCGAGAGCCGCGCGTTCGTGCCGAGCCCGCAGCAGATCGCCGAGAAAGCGATCCTGCATGACGACAAGGCGCTCGCCGTCGTGCAACCGGCGTGGATCAAGCGCTACACCGAAATTTTCTCGGCATGACCGCGATGCTCGCGCGCTTTTCGCGGCGTGCCTCATCGGTGTCGGACGCTGCGTCCGACACCGCGCCGAGTGATGCGCCGGGCACGGCTTCCGGCTCGCCCGGCGGCACTTCCGGCACACCGGAACCGGACGAGCCCGTGAAAACGGCACTCGCGAAAGCGCGCCCCTGGCTTCTGCTCACGCCAATCCTGCTATTTCTCGCCATACTCGGCGCGGCCGCGCTCGTCGTGCTGCGCATGAGCTTCGGCACCCAGGGCAACGAATGGCACGGCTTCACGCTGCAGAACTACGCCGACCTCCTCGACGGCTATTTCATGAAGTCGTTGTGGCTCACGTTGAAGCTCGCGTTTCAAAGCATGATCTGCGCCGTGCTGCTGGCCATTCCCGTCGCGTTGGCGATGGCGCGCACCAAGTCGCGGCTCGCGCGGCGGCTGTTGCTCGCGGGCGTGCTGCTGCCCTTGCTCGTCAATCTGCTGCTGCAAGGTTATGGCTGGCTGATCATTCTCGGCCCGGCCGGCCTGCTCAATCACGCACTGCTCGGCAGCGGCCTTGTGGAGCGCCCGGTGATGTGGCTGTATCGCGAACACGGTGTGTTGCTCGGCTTGATTCAGACGGCGTTTCCTTTGGCCGTGCTGCCGTTGTCGAGTGCGATGCGCGCGGTCTCGAGCTCGTATGAAGAAGCCGCGGCCACGCTCGGCGCGACGCGCTGGCAAACGCTGCGTCACGTGTTGTTGCCGCTCGCCATGCCGGGTCTCGTGTCCGGCGCGCTGCTGGTGTTTGCGTACAACGCCAGCGCCTTCGCCGTGCCCCTGCTGCTCGGCGGACGCCGCGTGCCGATGCTCGCCGTGCTGGTCCACGACCAGGTCGCGCCCCTGCTGAACTGGCCTGCTGCGTCCGCATCGGGCGTCGTCTTGATGGTCGCGACGCTCACCGTGATGGCGCTGTCGCAGCGCCTCGTGCGCCGTACGCAACGTCTCGCCGAGGAGCCTCACGCATGAGCACGCCGATCCAGACTCCCCTGACGCGTCCGCCGGGTTCACCGCGCCTGCCGCGTTTGCCGACGGCCATGCCCGGCCAGCTCGGCAAGGCCACCGCGCTGCTCGCCGCCGTCGTGCTGTTTCTCGCCGCGTTGCCGATCCTGACGATGATCACGATGTCGTTCAGCGCGGCCGACACGCTCGAATTCCCGCCGCACGCCTACGGCCTGCACTGGTACCGCGCGGCGTGGCACAGCTTCGTCTCGCCGGACGCGAGCGACACGCTCTCAATGGGCGCCGCGCTCAGCACGAGCCTGATCGTCGCGCTCTCGACAATGGTCATCGCCACGCTCGTCTCGGTGCCCGCCGCCTATGCGTTGAGCCGCTACCGTTTTCGCGGCAAACCCGCTGTCGAACAACTGGTCGCGTTGCCGCTCGTCTATCCACTGGTGATGCTCGGCTTGTCGTTGCTGCTGGTGTTCAACGTGCTGCCGGTCGAACTCGGCGTATTCCGCCTGATCATCGCGCACGTGATTCTGGCGCTGCCGTTCACCGTGAAAAATTGCGCGGCGTCGGTGGCCTCGATCGGCCCGGAGTTCGAGGAAGCCGCCTACGTGATGGGCGCAAGCCCGACTCGCGCGCTGATCGACGTGATCCTGCCGCTGATGCGCCCCGGCATTCTCGCCGGCATGCTGTTCGCGTTCATCGTCTCGTTCAACGAGTTCACGGTGACCTTCTTCCTGTACGGCATCGACACGATGACGCTGCCGGTGTGGCTCTATAGCCGCACAGTGTCGTCGCTCGATCCGACCGTGTTCTGTTTCGCCGTATTCATCGTCGCGATCGACTTCGCGCTGATCTGGCTGCTCGAAAAGCTGATCGGCGACGAAGGGGTGGCGCTTTGACCACCCGTTCGATTCGCGCTGCGATGACGCCTTCTTGCTGGAGCATTCGATGACCCATCTGACCTTGCAGGCCGTGACCAAGCGCTTCAATGCGGCCTATGCCGTCGACAGCGTCGATCTGAGCGTGCCCGACGGCAAGCTGGTGTGCTTTCTCGGACCGTCCGGCTGCGGCAAGACCACGCTGTTGCGGATGATCGCCGGGCTGGAAACGCCGAGCTCGGGGCGCATCGATTTTGCCGGCCGCGACATCACGCATCTGCCCGCCAACCAGCGCGACTTCGGCATGGTGTTCCAGTCGCTCGCGCTGTTTCCGCATATGACGGTCGCGCAGAACGTCGCGTATCCGCTCAAGCTGCGCAAGACCGCGAAAGACGCGCAGGCGCGCCGCGTGGCTGAATTGCTGGAGCTGATCCAGTTGCCGCATATGGCGAACCGGCCGGTCACGCAACTCTCCGGCGGCCAGCGGCAACGCGTGGCGATTGCCCGCGCGATCGCCTCGCAACCGAAACTGCTGCTGCTCGACGAACCGCTCTCCGCGCTCGACGCCAAATTGCGCGAAGCGATGCAGGTCGAAATCCGCCTGCTGCAACAGCGCCTCGGCATCACGACGATCATGGTCACGCACGACCAACGCGAAGCGATGACGATGGCCGACGAGATCGTGGTGATGGAGAAAGGCCGGATTGCACAAGTCGGCAAACCGCTCGATATTTATCGCGACCCGGTCAGCGAATTCGTCGCTGACTTTATCGGGCTCGGCAACATCCTGCCGGTCACTTACGACGGCACGGGCGGCGTCAGTCTGCCGGGCGGCAGGCGCATTGCGGTTGCGCAACCGGCGCGGGTGCCGGCGTCCAACAGCGACATCCGTCTGCTGATCCGGCCGGAAGACGTGTGCGTCAAATCGGCGTCCGACGCTGCCGGGCAGAACCGGCTTGCCGGCACGGTGACTTTTATCCGCGACGTGGGGGCGTCGCTCGAAGCGACGATCGATTGCGCGGGCTTCACGCTGACTGCCGCGACTACGCCGCGTGAAACGCCGGGATTGACGCTCGGCATGCCGGTGCTCGCGGAATTGCCACCGCACGCGTGCAAACTGATTGCCGCCCGCGCGGCACATTGAAACGCGTCGCTGAAGAGCGCCGCCGAGCCATGGCTCACAGGCACGTCACCGAGGCACGCCACTGACGCACACCCTTGAACCGCGCCACTGAGGCGTTCACAGAAACCCATTCCAATACCGAGTTTTCGACAGAGGAAAGACCATGAATCAGCCCCAAGTTGCTCAATCGAACGCACGCCGCGTCTTCGCGACCCTCGCCGCGACGCTCGCCTTCACCGGCCTCGGCGCACTGTGCGCGTTTCCGTCGGCCGCGCACGCCGACGCACTCGACACGATCGCCAAGTCCGGCACGGTACGCATCGGCGTATTCGAGGACTATCCGCCGTTCGGCTCGATCGGTCCGGACATGAAGCCGATGGGCTACGACATCGACGTCGCCAACCTGATCGGCAAGGCGCTCAACGCGAAGGTCGAACTCGTGCAGGTGACCGGCGACAACCGCATGGCCTACCTCGCCGATCACAAGGCTGACATGCTCCTTTCAGTCGGCCAGACGCCGGAACGCGAAAAGGTGATCGACTTCTCGCAGCCCTACGCGCCCTACTACCTCGCCGTGTTCGGTCCGAAAACGCTGCCCGTGAAGAACGCCGCCGACCTTGCCGGCAAGTCGATTTCGGTGGCGCGCGGCACGCTGGAAGACCTGAGCGTGACGAAGATCGCCCCGCCCACGGCGACCATCAAAAGATTCGACGATCCTAACGGCGCAATTTCGGCGTTTCTTTCTGGTCAGGTACAGTTGATGGTAGTCGGCAACGACGTCGGCGCAACCATTCTCGCGCGTCATCCGGCGAACGATCCCGAGCAGAAATTTTCGCTGTTCAGCTCGCCGGATCATGTCGGTTTGAACAAGAATGAGCCGCGTCTGAAGCAGAAAGTCGACGAAACGATTGCCAAGGCCCGCAAGGACGGCACCATGAACGCCATTTCGCAGAAGTGGCTGCGTGCGCCGCTGCCGGCCGATCTCTAAACCTTTTTTGCGCGGACTGGCCAGGCCGGTTCCTCAAGGGGGCGTCCTGCGAGGCGCCCTCCAGGGGGACTTTTCGGGGCGTCTGCGCCGGAGTTTGACTTCACGATGAGCGCCACGTCATGACTTATGCGTTCGATTTCAGCGGCTTCGGCCTCTATGCGGGGCTGCTCGCGCGCGGCGTCGCCGTCACGCTGGGGTTGACCGCCGTGTCCACCGTGCTCGGCGGGCTCGTCGGCATTGCCGGCGCGAGCATTGCGGTGGCCGGGCCGAAGTGGGCGCGCTGGGTGGTCGCGACTTACGTCGAGTTGATCCGCAATACGCCCTTCATCGTGCAGTTGTTTTTCGTCTTCTTCGGTTTGCCGAGCCTCGGCATTCATATCGACGAGGTGCAGGCCGCGATCCTGGCGATGACCGTCAATCTCGGCGCGTACGCGATCGAAATCGTGCGCGCCGGTATCGATTCGATCCCGCGCGGCCAGGTGCAGGCGGCGCAAGCGCTCGGCCTGCATGGTCGGCAGGTGTTTCGTTTCGTCGTGCTGCCGCAGGCGATCGCCAATGTGTTTCCCGCGCTGCTGAGCCAGGTGCTGATCGTGATGCTCGGCTCGGCGGTGGTCTCGCAGATCTCGGTGCCCGATCTGACCTACGCGGCCAACTTTATCCAGTCGCGCAATTTCCGTTCGTTCGAGAGCTACGTGATTATCACCGCGACGTATCTGGTGTTGTCGATCGTGTTGCGGCAACTCATGAACCGGCTCGGCCGCGGCCTCTTTGCGGGCCGCGCGGCTCGCAGCGTCAGCACCGACGCCGCGCCGCGCAACTGGCGCACCCGCCTGATGTGGCGTGGCGCCCGCACTCTGCCGACGGAGCGTTGATCATGGTCGAATTCACACTGTGGGACATCGCCCGCAATCTGTTGCTCGCCGCCCGCTGGACGGTGCTGTTGTCGCTGATCGCGTTTGTCGGCGGCGGCATGGTCGGGCTGATTCTGCTCGCCATGCGCGTGTCGCCGTTGCCGTGGCTGCGGCGGATCGTGGTGGTGTATGTGGAAGTGTTTCAGGGCACGCCGTTGCTGATGCAGCTGTTTCTGGCGTTCTTCGGCCTGCCGTTGCTGGGTGTCGATGTGTCGCCGTGGGTTGCGGCAACCGTCACGCTGACGCTTTATACCAGCGCGTATCTGGTCGACATCTGGCGCGGTTGCGTGGAAGCCGTGCCGCGTGGTCAGTGGGCTGCGGGCGCGAGTCTGGGCATGACGTTCAGCCAGCAGTTGCGCTATATCATCTGGCCGCAGGCGCTGAAGATCGCCGTGGCGCCGACGGTCGGCTTCCTCGTGCAGGTGGTGAAGAGCACGGCGCTCGCGTCGATCATCGGCTTCACGGAATTGACCAAGACCGGCACGATGATCACGAACGCCGCATTCCGCCCGTTCCCGATCTACGGCATGGTCGCGATGATTTACTTCGCGATGTGTTTCCCGCTGACGTGGTATGCGCGCGTGCTGGAAAAGCGGCAGAAGGTGGGGCAGCACCGGTGACTTGCTGCTGGCTTGATCTGTTCTGCACTGCGTTGAACGCTGCCCAAAACGCCTAGCGGCCCCTCACAAGCATTCATAAAAAACGGCAACCGTTTTGCACGGTTGCCGTTTTTTTGTTGCCGACCCGATGCGTCTATCGAGCCGCCTGCGTCGACTTCCGCAACTTCGCCACGTCACCCGGCGTCACCGCTGGCCCGCCGTTATTCCACCCGGCCCGCACGAAGGTCAGCACATCGGCGATCTGCTGATCGTTGAGCACCGGCGCGTACTTCGGCATCGGATACGGCGCGGGAATACCGCCGATCACCAGGTCCTCCGTGCCGTTCAGCGTCACGTTGATCAGCGACGACGGGTCCTTCTCCAGCACGTTCGGATTCCCGGCCAAGGGCGCCAGCATCGGCGCAAAGCCGCGTCCATCCACGCCATGGCAGTGCATGCAATACGCCGTATAAACGCGCGCACCGGCATCGTTCGCGGGACGGTTCAGCGACACCTTCGTCGCCTGTGGATCGTACGTATAAGGCGACGCACCGTTGCCGCCCGCCGGCGGCAGCGACTTCAGGTACGTGGACATCGCCGCGATGTCGGCATCGTTCAGGGCCTGCGTGCTGTTGTTGATCACGCTGGTCATCGAACCGAATGCCGACGCATGACGATTGGCGCCGGTTTTCAGGAACGCCTGCAGATCCTGATCGTTCCAGCGGCCGAGGCCAACGTTATGCTCGCCGGTCAGGTTCGCTGCGAACCAGCCGTCGAGCAGGCCGCCGGTGAGGAACGCGCTGCCGCTTTCATCGAGCGCCTTCTCCTGGAACGCGATACCGCGCGGCGTATGACACGAACCGCAGTGCCCCAGCCCCTGGATCAGATACGCGCCGCGATTCCACGCGACATCCTTGCCCGGCTTGTCCTGATAGACGCCCTTCTCCAGGAACACCATGTTCCAGAACTTCAACGGCCAGCGCATGTTCAACGGCCATTTGATGTCCGGCTCGCGGTTCGCCTGCTGCACCGGCGCCACGCCGCTCATGAAATACGCGTACAGCGCTTTCATGTCGTCGTCGTTGACCTTTGCATACGACGGATACGGCATCGCCGGATACAGGTTGTGCCCGTCTTTCGCGACGCCTTCACGCATCGCTTTTGCAAAGTCCTCTTCCGTGTATGTGCCGATGCCGGTTTGCTGATCCGGCGTGATGTTGGTGGTGTAGATCCGGCCCATCGGCGTGGTCATCGGCAGGCCGCCTGCGAACGGTTTGCCCTTCGGCGCGGTATGACAGGCAACGCAATCGCCGGCCTTCGCCAGATAGGCGCCGCGTTGCACCAGCGCCTGGTCGGCTGCCTGCGCCGGGGCTTGCGTCATGAATGGCCATGCCACGCACAGCGCCGCGCTGAAACCCTTGAGTGTGTTGTTCATGTTGGGGGCTCCAGTTAAGCGGTTTGCAGTTGGCTGCCAACCGGCAATTGCCGCAGCCGCTTGCCGGTCGCCGCGTAAATCGCGTTCGTCAGCGCGGGGGCGAGCGCCGCCGTGCCCGGTTCGCCGATGCCGCCCGGCGCCTCACTGCTCTTCACGATATGCACCTCGATAGGCGGCGTTTGATCGATCCGCAGCATCCGGTAGTCGGTGAAATTGTTCTGCTCGACGCGACCGTCCTTGATCGTGATCTCGCTATAGAGCGCGGCCGTGATACCGAAAATGATGCCGCCCTGCACCTGGGCTTCGATCGTGTTCGGATTCACCACCATGCCGCAATCGACCGCGCACACCACGCGCTTGACAGCCACCTCGCCCTGATCGACCGCGACGTCGACAACGATCCCGAAGAAGCTGCCGAACGCATGCATCACCGAGACGCCGCGCCCCTGGCCCTTCGGCACCGCGCTGCCCCAATTCGCCGCCTGCGCGGCGGTGTTGAGCACATTCAGCGCGCGCGGCGTCTTGCCCAGCAGATCCTGACGGTATTTGACCGGATCGACTTTCGCCTGCGCGGCGAGTTCGTCGATGAAACTCTCGACCACGAAGGTGCCGCGCGTCGGGCCCACGCCGCGCCAGAACGCGGTGGGAACAGCATGCGGTTCCTGGCGCACGTAGTCGATCAGTTGATTCGGCAGGTCGTACGGCAGGTCAGAGGCGACCTCCACCGCATCCGGGTCGAGTCCATTCTTGAACGCGGGCGGTGCGAAGCGCGCCATGATCGAGGAGCCGACAATCCGGTGCTGCCACGCGATCGGCTTGCCGTTCGCGTCGAGTCCGGCGGAGATTTTGTCGTAGTAGTACGGCCGGTACATGTCGTGCTGGATGTCTTCTTCACGCGTCCATAGCACCTTCACCGGCGTCGACACCTGTTTACCGATCTTGACCGCCTGCGTGACCATATCGAACTCGAGCCGCCGGCCGAATCCGCCGCCGAGCAGATGGTTGTGCACCACGATCTTGTCCGCGGGCAAGCCGGTGACGGCGACCGCCGCGTCCACCACTCGCGTCGGCACTTGCGAGCCGAGCCAGATATCGCAGCCGTCGGGGCGAACATGCACCGTGCAGTTGATCGGCTCCATCGTGGCGTGCGCGAGGAACGGTTGCTGATACACGGCATCGACGCGTGTCTTTGCGTTTGAAAACGCGTTGTTCACGTCGCCATCTTTACGCGCCACCGCGCCATTGCGCTGCGATGCATTGGCGAGATCGTCGACGATCTGCTTCATGCCGATCTGCGCGCCCGCACCTTCGTTCCATTTGATATCGAGCGCCTGCAAACCGCGTTTGGCGGCCCACGTGTGATCGCCGATCACGGCGACCGCGTTATCGACTTTGACGACCTGGCGCACGCCGGGAATTTTCTTCGCGTTGGTATCGTCGACGCTCGCGAGCGTGCCGCCGAACACCGGGCAGTTCGCGATGGCCGCGTAGACCATGTCGGGCACGCGCACGTCCAGTCCGAACATCGCCGTGCCGTCCACCTTCTCCGGCGAATCGAGACGCTTGACCGCGGTGCCGATCAGCTTGAAGTCTTTCGGGTCTTTCAACTTGACGTTCTGCGGCGCGGGCAGTTTCGCCGCGGCGTTCACCAGTTGGCCGTAACCGATGCTGCGATTGCTCGCCGCATGAATCACCTGCCCGGCTTCTGCGTGACAGCTTGCCGGATCGACCTGCCATTGCTGTGCCGCGGCGCCGATCAGCACGGTGCGTGCGGCGGCGCCGGCACGGCGCATCGGTTCCCAGGCAAAGCGGATCGACGTCGAACCGCCGGTGAGCTGGCCGCCGAGCAGCGGGTCCATGAAGAGCTTTTCGTTCGGTGGCGCGTGGTCGAGCGTGACCGAGTCGAGCGGCACTTCGAGCTCTTCGGCGATCAGCATCGGGATCGACGTGTAGACGCCCTGCCCCATTTCGACCTTGGGAATCACCAGCGTGACCTTGCCCGCCGTGTCGATCTGGATAAAGGCGTTCGGCGCGAACACGCCGTTCTGAGGCGCTTCGTCGGCGTCGCCGCCAATCACCGATTTGCCGGCCTTCTGGTCCTGACTCGCGGCCGGCATGCTGAAGCCGAGCAGCAAGCCGCCGCCCGTTGCCGCGCCTACCGTTACGCTGAACTTCAGGAACGTGCGGCGCGAGATGCCGCCCTTGCCGCCCTTCGGCGGCTGCGCGCCGTTTTGTGCATCGAGCAATCCCTGGGACATGTCAGGCTCCCTTCGCGGCTTGCTTGATCGCCGCGCGGATGCGGTTGTACGTCCCACAGCGGCAGATGTTGCCGGCCATGGCGGCGTCGATATCCGCGTCGGTCGGATTGGGATTGCTCGCGATCAGCGAGGCCGCCGACATCACCTGCCCCGACTGACAGTAGCCGCACTGCACGACGTCCAGTTGGCGCCACGCCTGCTGCACCTTCTGCCCGGCCGGCGTGCTGCCGACTGCTTCGATGGTGGTGATTTTCTTGTCGCCGACAGCCGCGGCCGGCAGCACGCACGAGCGTACCGCGACGCCATCGAGATGCACGGTGCATGCGCCGCATTGCGCAATGCCACAACCGAACTTGGTGCCGGTCAAGCCGACGAGGTCGCGTAAGACCCACAGCAGGGGCATGTCGGGCGGTGCGTCGACAGTATGAGTCTGGCCGTTGATGTTGAACGTTGTCATGGGCGGCTCCGGGTGGGGTTTATTGTTTGTCAGGCTGTTTAGGCAGAGACGTTGAACCAAAACGCAAAGACTTGCCGTGTTTATTCAACAGGTCGTGCTAATGCGCAATGCGGCTACAGTTCAATGAAGACAGCGGATCACGCGCCGCGTGAGTGCGCTGGAGAAGACCTGGAAATTGTAGTCGCGGATAAAGAAGTTCGCCGACGAAGCGCGCATGTCCACGGCGCCCACGCGCCGAAAAAGACGCAGCCGCTGCCCTTTCTGGAAGTGAAACGGGATTCAAATCAATGCGTTACCATTGCCGCATTGATTTGATCCGACGTGCTTCGTGTACGCGCATCATTCTTATTGGTGCAACCTCGAGCGATTTTGTTAGCATGGATCTGGCTTGACCCGATCGCCCGGCCTGATCCGGCATGACTATCCGAAGGAGCGGCAAGATGAACGACCAGCAATGCACCCAATTCCTCTCGGAGATTCGCAGACCGCTATTGGCGCTGCATAAGTCGATTCTCGATCACGAGCGTGCATCGTACGAAAAGGAATTCGGCCCCGTGACGCCGGCGGCCTTCCTGCAAGTGCTGATCAACGGCTCGGGGTTCCGCTGGCTCACGCCGCTCTCCACGGTGATCGCGAACGTCGACGAAATTCTCGACGACAAGGAAGCGGACGCAGCCGATCGGCTCGCCGCGGCCGAAGCAATCACCGGCCTCTTTTCTCCCGACCAGCCCGACAACGCATTCCTGCCGCGCTATCTGCCGCTTCTGCAAGCCGACCCGGCGATCCTGCATCACCATGGGCAGGTTTCGCAGTTGCTACGCGGCATTGAATCGAAGTAGCCGGCGGCGCGTTATTTCGCCTGGTACTTCGTTGGTGCTTCGTTGGCGCAAGATGAAACGTCGTCGCTGTAGCTGAACGCGGCAGCGCGACGTGCCGGCGATGGTTGTGCCTTGGGCTCCCGAATTTACTCACCATTGCCAGACGCGTATTTTGGTCAATCACGCGTCGTCCCGTTGAATACCGGGTCGGCGCGTCCACGACGATTACCAGGCTTTCCGCATCCAGCTAACGCAACAACACCTTATTTCAAGGTGATTTATGCTCGATTCGTAATAGTGCTCCATTCACTGCTCAATCCAGCGATGCCGTCGGCCACAATTTTTTGAATTTGCCTGGCTTTGCTGAATAAAACAAAGGTGAGCTTTTGCGGGACGCCTTCAGCGGATGCTACGAAAAACCAGTCAGCACGCTTTGGAGCACCCTGCTAAGGTAAGCAGGTTCTCTCACGACACTCGCCGTCATGAAAAACTGGCCTCTTCCCGAAAGCTATACCTTCCGCGATCAGACCGTGCGCTTTCGCGTGACCGGTGACGGTCCGCCGCTGGTGCTGGTTCATGGCACACCGTTTTCTTCGTATGTGTGGCATCGCATCGCCGCGCATCTCGCGCAAATTCGCACCGTCTATTACTACGATCTGCTCGGCTACGGCCAATCCGAGCAGCGCGATGCTCAGGACGTCTCGCTCGGGGTACAGAACGTGCTGCTGGCGGAACTGCTCGCGCATTGGCAACTGAAGAATCCGGACGTCATCGCGCACGATTTCGGCGGTGCAACGTCCTTGCGCGCCCATCTCATCGACGGGTGCGACTATCGCAGCCTCACGCTAATCGATCCAGTCGCCGTCGCGCCGTGGGGTTCGCCGTTTGTGCGGCACGTGCGCGAACACGGCGCGGCGTTCGCCGGGCTGCCGCCCTATATCCATGAAGCCGTGGTGAAGGCATACGTGCGTGGCGCCATTGCTCGCAACATTCCGGACGAGGAACTCGCGCGTTATGTGACGCCATGGCTCGGCGCGACGGGACAAGCCGCGTTCTACCGCCAGATCGCCCAAATGGATCAGCGCTACACCGACGAGGTCGAAGCACGCTATTCGCAGATACGTTGCCCGACGCAAATCCTGTGGGGTGAAGAAGACCAGTGGATTCCGCTCGAACGCGGCCGGCACCTGGCGGCGGCCGTACCCGAGGCCAGCTTTCAGGCAGTGCCTGCGTCCGGGCATCTGATGCAGGAAGATGCGCCCGAAGCGATCGTCGCGGCGGCACTGCGCTGGCTCGACTGAAAGCGCGCCCGTTAGCGGGATCGATTCAGTGCAGGATGCGGACGCCAGGACGTGAAAAAACAGCGGCCCCGGCAAATGATTTACCGGGATCGCTGCCTGTTTGTACAGACGCAATAGAAACGAAACACGCGCTGATATCGCTAGCCGCGGCCTTGCGGCAAATACGGCATCGGATCGATCGGCTTGCCGTCGCGGCGCAACTCGAAGCCCACGGAAACGCGCGAGTTGTTTTCGTCGCCCATCTCGGCAATCTGCTGACCTTGCCGCACGATGTCGCCGATCTTGACCAGCAGCTTGCGGTTATGCGAGTACGCGGTCAGAAAGTCCTTGTTGTGCTGGACGATGATCAGACTGCCATAGCTATTCAGACCGGTGCCGGCGTACATCACCTTGCCGTCGGCCGCGGCCCGCACCGGATCGCCCGCCTTGCCGCCGATTTCGATGCCGCGCGTTTCACCCGGCTGGAAAGCTTCGACTACGCGACCGCCCGCGGGCCATGCGAGCGACATTCCGTTCGCATGCCGGGAAGTCTCTTGCGTGACTTCGCGCACCTCGGCAGCGTTAGGCGCGGGTGAGGAGGTGGCGGACTGCGCCGTTGCCTGCGAAGTGGTTGCCTGCGATGCGGTTGCCGCCGACGCCTGCTGCGCTGCAAGCGGACCAGCGGGCGCAGATGCCGAAGCAGCCTTTGCAGCGGCCGCTGCAGCGTTGGCCGCATTGACTGCCCGCACCGTCTCCGGCGAAGCGACGTGCAACACCTGCCCCTGCTTCAACCGCGAGGAAGGCTTCAGACCGTTCCACGCCTGCAACTGCCTGACACTGCAATGATGACGCTGCGCGACACGAGCCAACGTGTCGCCACGCTTGACGCGATACACCAAAGGCGGCGCCTTTTTCAGCGGCGTGCCGTCGTCAGCCGCCGGCGGAACCGACGTACCTGCAACAACATTGGAAGCCGACGCTATGGCCACCGCCGGCACAGCCGACGCGGCCGATGTACCCGATGCGCCCACGGCCGCGCCGGTCTGCGCGTCCTGCTGCCCCACATTCGCACAACCACTGACCGCCAGCGCGACCCACACGCCAGCCAGACTGGCCATCATCGTTCTGTCGAAACGCTTTCCCAACATGTTCGACTCCTGCTTTTTATTGGCGGGATGAGTGCTGCCCTGTCGCGTGCGATGCGCGCATTCTTATGAAGCGCTGCTTTCTTTCGCGACACGGCGAGGCCGCCTCGTGCGACGCCCACCCATGCCCTGCCGTGCAACCCAATCCCTTACGCGCAGCCTGATGCCTGATACGCGATAACAGGCTATCTTCCGTGAAAAGGGCCAGATTGCCGATTAAAATTCACGCGGAATTGTAAAGTGCGTTTTGCAAAAAACGGACTGCCACACACAATCTGATACAAACCTTACGTACGGTGTTGCGGACACGGTTGCGCGTGCAACCTGTCCAGCGCGGCACGCGCTCGAGCAACCACTGCTCCGCGCAGGCCCGCTTACCGCTACCCTGGCGGTATAGCCTCGCGCCCCGGATCCGTTCGCGCCTCATGCGCGGCAGCCTCTACACGCGCCGTCGCAAAGACCGTAATGGCTACGCCGCCGAACGGCCGGACGATAACGTTTTCTTTAACGGCAAAACGTCACCAAAACTTGAATCGGCGGTCGCCGCAGCGGTGAGCGTGGAGGAAAAAATGCGTTGGCGAGCGGACGGGCCTTCGCCCAACCCGCTCGATAAGACAGCAGCCGACTAGCTGTAGGTGTGGCCTTGATACTTCACATAGCCGACCGGATGATGCGTGAAGTGCAGCACCGGCAGAACGGGGTTGCTGTTATCCGCGGTTGGATAGGCGCTGGCTTCGGAGATGTATTCGCCTTGCACTTCGATTGGTTGCCCCACCTGCAATCCGGGGATCTGCTGCGCAAGCCCCTCGCTGTCGCCGAAGCGCACCGCCACGAATACTTCCGTGCCGACGAGGTTCTGCGTGCCGCCTTCGAACTTCACGACCGTGTCGATCTTGATGACGAATTGCTGATGATCGGCGGTATGGTGAAATTCCGGGCTGAGGAACACCTTGCTGATCGTGGCTTGCACACAGGCGAGCGGCGCACCCAGCGAATGAGGGGAACTATGATGAGGCAGAGTCTGCGTCGCGAGATTATTCATGAAGTCTCCGTGAAGGGAATCCGAGTGGTCTACGGCGAAACGTAGGCCGCGCCGCTAGGCGGCAGCGGCGCGATACCCTTTGAGCGGACCTATGCGCGCGAGTTCATTACGCGCCATTCACAGGAGACACAATGACCGCGCCTTCACAAGCGCAAATCGTCAGCGTCCATATCGCGCGCGGCTGACGTGTGCTGATATTGCGCATCGCAACCCGCGCATAAAAAAGCCGATGCCTTTGGCGGCACCGGCTCCTCCTTACATCCCCCTTGACGCCGGACTTGCAGCGCCCGGCGCGTGACACGCTTTAACGCAGTGCTTTCACCGCGTCGGCCGTCACGTCGGCAGGTTGGCCGCCATACGTCGCGCGCAGATAATTCGCGAGCTGCGCGAGTTCCGTGTCGCTGAGTTGCGTAGCGAATCCCGGCATGTCCTGCATCCGTTCGAGACCGGGGAAATCCTGCGCGCCAATGCCGTCGAGCATTACCGCAATCAGGTTGTGTGGATCGCTTTGACGCACCGTCGAGTTGGCATGCATCGGCACCGCGACGTGCGGCTTGCCTTCACCACCAGAACCATGACAGCCGGCGCACACCGCGAGATACACATTGCGCCCCGCTTCGAGTTGCGCGGCATCGGCGGAGACCGACACTAATGGTTGCGGCGCCGGCGCCTGGTCGCCGAGCAGATACGTCGACATCGCGCGCAGATCGTCATGCGTCAGGTACTGCGTGCTCAGATGCACAACCGGATACATCTCGCCGAACGCCGAGCCTTGTGGCGCGATGCCGGTGGCGAAGAACGTCTGCAGGTCGGCGGCCGTCCAGCCACGCGCCGCAAGACCATGCGGCGTGATGTCCGGCGCGGCGATCCGGCCGAGCGCCGCGCCCGTCAACGGCTTCGCACCGTCGAGCTGGCCGAACTTGCCACGCGGCGTATGGCATTCGGCGCAATGGCCAAGCGCGCTCACCAGATAGCGTCCGCGATTCCAGTCCGCGGATGCTCCGGAGGAAGTCCCATTGGCGGATTGCCCTTTCGATGCATCCGGCAACGTGTCCGTCAGGAACATCCAGTCCCAGAAGCGCACGCCGAAACGCATGTTGAACGGGAACGACAGTTCGGGTTCGTGGTTCGCCACGGCTGCCGGTTTCTGCGCCATCAGATACGCGTAGATAGCGTCGCTATCCGCGCGCGACAGCTGACGGTAGGACGTGTACGGCATGGCCGGATACAACTGTTTGGCCGGCGTGACGCCGTCGTGCAGCGCCTTGTACAGATCGTCCGCACTCCAGTTGCCAATGCCGTGATCCTTGTCCGGTGTGATGTTGGTGCCGTAGAAGGTGCCGAACGGCGAGGCCAGCTTCACGCCGCCGGCGAACGGCGCGCCATCTGCCGTGGTGTGGCAGGCGGCGCAATCGGCGGCTTTGACGAGATAACGGCCACGCGCGAGCGGATCGGCGGCGGTGGATTGCGGCCCCAACGCGGCGGCTGCCTGCATCGCAGCAGCGGAGTCGTCGTGTTTGCCGCAAGCACTCAGCAAAGCGGCCGTGCCGAGCAATAGCAGCGCACGCCGCACATTCATCGAGAGGCTCATCATGCGGCATCCTTTACGAGGCCGGGCGTGGTCATCACGACTTCCTTCACGGCTTCGTAGTAGCGCACGTAGCCCGTGCACCGGCAGATGTGATCGTTCAGCCCTTCGGTGATGGTTTGCTCCACCTGGTCTTTCGCGATCGGCTGACGCTTCAGACGTTCGATCAGCACGGTCGCCGCGTTGACGAAACCGGGCGTACAGTAGCCGCACTGAAAACTGAAGTGCTCGAGAAACTTCTGCTGGATCGGCGACAGTTCGACGACTTCGCCGGCTTCGTTGCGCTTCGCGTGGCCTTCGATCGTGCGGATCGTTTTGCCGTGGAAAAAATTCGCGCCCGTGATGCAGGTGCGCACTTCTTCGCTGGTGCCGTCGGGCTTGTCGACGATCACCACGCACGTATGGCAGATGCCCTGGCCGCAGCCGAGCCGCGAGCCCGTCAGGTGCAGGTACTCGTGCAGGAAGTCGATCATCATCAGACCGGCGGGGACGTCGGTCGGGCCGACGATCTCGCCGTTCACCTTGACCGACACCGGCAGCGTGCGGAAATGCGTCAACGGATGTTCGACCACGGCAGCGGCCGGGGCGCCGGCGGATGCCGTCACGCCCGAGGCAGCGGAAGCCGGGTTGGCGGCTGCAGCGCCCGAGGCACTGGTGGTAGCGGATGCCGCCGCGGAAGCGGAAGCGGAAGCGGAAGCGGAAGCGGAAGCGGAAGCGCCAGAAATTTTGCCTGAGGCAACGGCGGCGCTCGCCGCATTAGCGGAAGTTTGAGTGGGGGCCGTCATGCGAGCACCTCCTGAATACGTTGCGGGGTGACCGGCAGGTCGGTAAAGCGATGGCCGATCGCGTGCGCGATACCGTTCACGATAGCGCCGACCACCGGAATCATCACCACTTCGGCAATGCCCTTCGGCGGATCGGTTTCGGTGAGCGGCGGCAGCACTTCGCCAGTCTGGTTCCAGACGGCGACGTCGGTCGCACGCGGCAGGCGGTACCGGTTGAAGTTCCACGTACCGTTGCCCGGACCGTCTTCGTATAGCGGCAGGTACTCGTGCAAGGCATGGCCGATACCCATGGCGAGACCGCCTTGCAACTGGCCCGAAACAAGTTGCGGCGAGATCTGATTGCCGCATTCCATGATCGAGTGATGCGCGAGCAAGTCGACCTTGCCGCTCGCTTCATGCACCGACAGCTCGACCAGCGTGCCGACCGCGCTGTAATACGTCACCGCCGCGTTGTTACGCTGAACCGGCGGAATGAACACGCGCTGACGGTCGAGCACGCGATAATGGTTCGGCGTGGTTTGCAGTTTCTTTTTATCGGCGGAAGCGTTGTCGCCATAGCGAAGCGCGAGCCCATCGAGCGGCAGACGCTCGACGCTGCCGTCGATCTCGAAGTCCGACTCGGTCCATTGCCAGCGATTGAACACGTGCACGGTCGCGCCGGTGACCAGACCCAACTCATGCGCCTTCTTCGCGAGCTGTTCGAACGGCAACGCCTCGAGCCCCGCCGCGGACAGCTTGCCGTCGACCCAACGCGCGTCCTCGATACGCACCACGAGCGGCGCGGCTTGCCCACCGCCGCTGCCCTGACTCCAGATCGCCATCGCCGCCGGCCACAAGCCGTGCGCGAAAACGACGCGCGCCGCTTCGCGCGTGCTGTGCGTGAAATAGAACGCGGAGTTCGTCGCGCTCGACGGCGACGCATAACCCGGTGACCAGCGCGGATTCGCGGCCAGTTTGTCCTGGTCCGCTTGCGACATCATGTACGGATCGCCGCTCGTGACGACCGGCAGATCGGGCCAATCGGTGATCGCGACGTGCACGTCGGTGGCCGGCTTGCCGAGCCACTTCGCAACCGCGATCGCCTGCGAGGTCGACATGCCCGTGCCGATTTCAGCCGCCGTGTGTTGCAGGCTGACCTTGCCGTCGGCGCTGAACTCCACCTTCGCGAACGAGGTTTCCGCGCCCGTGCCGAAGTCCTTTTGCACACAGGCAAAACCGACACCGTAACGCTTGCCCGGATGCGCGGCTTCGAACTCGGCCTTACGCTTCGCGCGATTCACCCACAGCGGATGACCCTTCGCCTTCTGCAACACGTCGTCGACACGAATCGCACCGGCGGGCACCGCGCCCTGCGTGTTCTTCATGCCCGAACGCAGCCCGTTTTTCAGGCGGAAGTCGATCGGATCGACATTCAGTTGCGCGGCGATTTCGTCGATCATCATCTCGGTCGCGGCCATGCTTTGCAGCGTGCCGTAGCCACGCGCGGAGCCCGCGTCGATTGCGCGCGAGGCGACCGCCACCGCCGACAGATCGTTCTTCGGGAAGTAGTAGATCGACTGCGCCGCAGTCGCGCCGACCATTGCCACCGAGGGCGAGAAGTTGCACCGCCCGCCGCCGTTTGCTTCCATCTCGGCCTTGAACGATTGCAGCAGACCGGTGTTTTTATCGACCGCGATCCGGTAATGCATCTTGAACGCGTGACGCTTCAACGACGTCTGGAACTGCTCGTAGCGATCGTTGGCGAGACGCACCGGACGGCCGTCCGCATACATCGCGCAGACAAGGCCGTAGAACGGCACGTTGAAGTGGTCCTTCGAACCGTAGCCCACCGTGTAGCACGGGTGAATGAACAGGTTCTTCACCGGGAACGCGCACTTCGCGACCATGCCGGCCGCGCTGTCGGCGACCTCGGAAGGCGCCTGGGTCGGCACGACCATATGCAGCGATTGCGTCGCCGCGTCGTACCAGCAGTTCGCGTTGTCGGGTTCGAGCGCGGCCGTGTCGATCGACTGCGTGTTGTACTCGCGTTCCATCACCAGCCAGTCCGCCGGCGGATGATCCAGCTCCTGCTGGATCTGCCCGGCGTGGAACATGCCCTGCTCGTCGAGCTTGCCGTGTTCGACACCGTCCGGCCACACCGGCTGATGCTTGCGCATCATGCTCGGGAACACCGGCGCGTCTTTCAGACTGGAGAAGATGTCGTCGTCATACGGCGTCTTGCCGCCGACGCGCACGAAGCGGAACGTGCCCCACGGATCGCGTTCGAGCGGCCCGGTCTGCGCGCCATAACGGATGATCTGATCCTGGAACTTGAGCTTGTCTTTCGCGAAGCGGAAGCGCGCGAAGTCGTGATAAATCAGGATCGCGACTGCCTGGCCGAGATACGCGGGCGTCTTGCCCGGCGGCAGCAACATGTCGTCGCCGTAGAAGGCCGGGAAAATCAGGCCGTCGCGCGCGAGATCGTCTGCCGTCACCACGCGGTCGGGCTTCAGCTCGTCGCCGAGCAGCGTCAGGTCGAAGCCTTCATAGCTGCGGTCGGCTTGCGTCGTGCGCAGGATGAAAGCGTGCGACTGCTGCTGCGGCCAGTGCGGCATGTCGGCGGCGCGGATGTCGCGCGCGAACACTTTCGAGCCCGTTACTTTGGCGATCCCGTCGATGCGGAATTTTGCCTGCCCGTTGGCGGCGTCCCACTGAACCGGCGTCAGAATTTTTTCTTCGAACAACGCAGCGAATGCACGGCTGCCCATCGGCGCGATATACACCGACACACCCGCCAACACGCTGGCCTTCAGAAAACTACGACGCGAAAGGTCGAGTTTCCCCATGGACTTCTCCTTTAGTGAACACAGCGGCAACCCGATAGCAGGACAAACGCGGAACACAGGACGGCGCGCGGCCACACACGAGCTTACACGCGACGGACCTGCGCTGAACGGCTGTCAACCACGAGGGAGGTGTTCGAACCGCGGGCGCTTGCATGCGCCCGGACGTACCGGCGACGAGCAGCGGCCATCACTTCGGCGATGCCGCAGTCGATCTGATCTACCTTGAACTACCGTGAGTTGCCTTTTTCCCTGCCCTACAAAGGGCAAGGGCCGGGATTATCTCGCTGTTTAGACATACGGTGCGTCAATTTTTGTCCGCTATCTCAGAAATAACGGATTGTGTATGCATCGTTGTAACAGCGGGTTTATGACGCTTGATCACGTGCGCAAGATTGCGTTGCTCAATGCCTCGAACGCGTGGGCGGCATGCTGCCGGCAGCCTGATCGCGCGCCCAAGTTTTCGGACTACTCTCAGACGAGTTTAGGAAAAGGACGATATGTTGAAGAACGTCAAGAAAATATTCTTAAGCGTCCCTTTGAAGTCCGCCTGCCTCGCAGTCAGAGCGTTGCGCGTCTTTAAACGGGAAAGCCCTTTCCGTTAATATATTTTCTACTTCGCCAGCCCGATAAAGTCCGGCGGATGATTTGAGGTTTAAGTGGACTCTCTTAATTCAGCAAACAGATTCATGGGCGGCTTCTTTTTCGGCGCCCTGATCGCTGCAGTCATCATGGTATTGCTGTGCAATGCTGGTGAATTTTCGCCGTTTATGGCGAAGCTGCATGCTTTGGAACAGGTCATCGTGACCGCACTCGTTTCCCTCGTTATTGTCGATGCAAAGCCATTGGCCTATAAAACCGTCTGGCGTGAACGCCGTTGCAGCTTCGTACTCGATGAAGATCTGAGCGCGACCCTTCGCGGCAGAACCTTCGGCATTCCCGCCGGCGTGATAATCGGGATTCTGATTCAGAATTACGTGGTGAGCTGATTTCCCTTCGCACGGGAAAGCAACATCCGTCGCGCCTGACCTTGTCGCCGTCATTCAGCACGCAACCGGCGCGCCCCGCCGTCTCTAGAACTTATGCCGTATCGCCGCGCGCACCACAACCTGCTTCGACGTCGATGACGGCGACTGGGTGCCCGGTGTAAAGGCATCGTCCAGAATCGAATAGGTAGCGTCGCCGGTCACCTGCTGATACTCGCCTTGAATGTACACGTCGGTGCGTTTGGACAGGTTGTAGTCCGCCATCAGGCCGAACGAATGAATCTTCGGCTTCACGCCGCCGCTCGAGGCGTCGTAGGTTTCCATCGTGTACACGTACTGCGCGCCGACGAACAGCATCGGCGAAATCTGATACTTGCCGTTCACCTCGAAGTTCTGATACTTCAGCGAGTTCAACAACACCCCTGGCGGCACAAGCGGCGTCACGCCGAGATAGCCGTTGCCGGTCGGGTCCAGGTAGTTCGAGTTGGTGTACACGAAGCCGGCAGTGGCCGGCCCGAAGGTATAGGTGATGCCGCCGCCGAACACGCGCATGCGGGCGGCGATAAAACTGGCGTCGTTCGCCGTGATCGCGCCGATTGTGCCGTTGCCGGGGTTATCGGCCTGCAAATATGCCGCGGCCACCAGCAGTCCACCATAGGCGTACTGTCCGCCGAAACTGTATGCGCGATTGTTGGCGAAACCGGTATCGTTGCTGAAGCTGTAGACGCCGCCGAACTGGAAACCCGAGATAGACGGGCTCGCGTACTTGACGCTGTTATCGAGGCGGAATGAGTTGTCGGTGTTGTCGTTATCGTATGGGTGCGAGAACAACGCGCCGGCCCAGTTGCCGTTGGCCGTGGTCTGCGCCAGATAGTCGACCACCGAGTCGTACTGGCGGCCGAACGTCAATGTGCCGTAGGACTCCGAACTCAAGCCGACGAACGCCTGGCGGCCAAACATCCGGCCGCCCTGGTTGAGCCGCCCGGAACTGACGTCGAAGCCGTTTTCCAGCTGGAAGATCGCCTTCAGGCCGCCGCCGAGTTCCTCGGCGCCCCTCAAGCCCCAGCGGCTGCCTTGCACATCGCCGCTGGCGAGTTCATAGACGTGGCCGCGGCCGACATTGTTGGTGTAGTTGATACCCTCATCGAGCACGCCGTACAGCGTCACGCTCGTCTGGGCACAAGCAGGCGCGGAGAAAAGGGCTAACGAGGTGGCGGACAAAGCGGTGGAGACAGCCAGCGCGAACACTTGCTTGTTCATGAAGATCTCCCAGAACTCGAGTAATGGGACAACTCGATCCGACCGCTTTTTTCTTAACGCTTCTCGAGGCGTTTATCGACCCCGACGCGCTTTGAAGAAATCCTCACACGCCGTTACGTCGCCGTCTATCAGGTGTCGCGTCCATAGGTCAAAACGTTGCGAAATCTCCACTGTATCGGGCCCCTCTTTTTTTGCGACGCTTATTCAGGTAAACGGCGCCGCGTTACCCGGACTTAAGCCGGCTGCCGCATTGGACGCGTCAGCCCTGCACGTCTCGTAGTGGCTTTGTCATAGAAAGAAATATAATCGAAAGCTTTTGCGGCGCCGCAGCGGAACTCCCCGGCGTCAAACGGGTCATTTTTACTGGCCTCGACAACCGCATATCGCGCGGCCGTTTCAAGCGGTGACGCGGCTGGCCGCCCCGCGGAAGGCCTTTCGCAGAGCGGCCGCCCGCCGCAACCCGATCCAATTTCAAAAAGCTTTGTGAGACGCCTGCCGCGCTGGACTAGCGCGCCGTCACACGGGGCTGCTTTTGGCACCACACAATGCAAAAGTCGCAATCCCGTTTGATCGAGCTCGATTTTTTCCGCGGGCTGGTCCTCCTGATCATCGTCGTCGATCACATTGGCGGCAGCATTCTGTCGCGCGTCACGCTGCATGCCTATGCGCTGTGCGACGCCGCTGAGGTCTTCGTGTTCCTCGGCGGTTTCGCCACCGCGACGGCCTACGCGGCGCTCGCCGAACGGCGTAGCGAGGCGAGCGCGCGCAGCCGTTTCCTGCGGCGCTCGCTGGAAATCTATCGCGCCTTCCTCATCACTGCCGGATTGATGCTGCTGGTCAGCGCGGTGCTGACTGCGTTCAGTATCGACGGCCCGAACCTTGCCACCACCGACCTCGACGATCTGATGGACGCCCCGGTGGCCGCCCTGCGCGACATCCTGCTGTTCCGCCGTCAGCCGTATCTCGCGTCCGTGCTGCCGATGTACGCGTTCTTCGCGCTGCTGGTGCCGATGATCCTGCCGCTCGCGCGCAGCAAGCCGTGGCTGCTGCTGGCCGGCAGCGTCGCGCTGTGGGCGGGCGCACCGGCGATCGACGCCTACCTGCCCGCCGCGCCGGACATGCACTGGGACTTCAACCCGTTTGCCTGGCAGCTGCTGTTCGTGCTCGGCGCGCTGGCGCGTTGCCAGCCGGTCTATCAGCGGATCAGCACGCACCGTCTCGGCTGGCTGGTCAGCCTACTGGCGTTCGCCGTGGTCGCCGCCGCGGCCTACTACAAGCTGTTTATCGAACGCGAGCCGCTCGATGGCAGTTTCAAGCAGAACCTCTCCTATCTGCGCGCGGTCAATTTTCTGGCGATTGCCTGGCTCGTCGCGAACCTGATCCAGCTCGGCTGGGCACGAAAGCTCGCTCAATGGATGCCGTGGGTCGGCATGATCGGGCGCAAAGGGCTGCTGTGTTTTATCGCGGGCGCCGTGATTTCGCTGGTTGTCGATTCGGTGCTGTATGCCGCGACCGACGGCTATCTGAACTATCCCCTCGGCCTCGTGGCGGATGCATTTGCGGTCGGCGCACTGTTCGCCGTGGCCAGGGCGTCGGAGCCGCTGAAGCGTGTCACGGCGCGCCTCTGGAGCTTGCGGCTCAGAACCTCGCCCTGAGTGAGCAGCGTGCGCATGCACGCGCGAGCTTTTGCCGGGTTGCCGGGTTGCTGGTTGCTGGTTGCTGGTTGCTGGTTGCTGGTTGCTGGTTGCTGGTTGCTGGTTGCTGGTTGCTGGTTGCTGGTTGCTGGTTGCTGGTTGCTGGTTGCTGGTTGCTGGTTGCTGGTTGGCGGATCGCCACTTGCCGGTTGTCGCTTGCCAGTTGCCGGATCGCCGGGTTGCTCGGTTGCCTGGTCGCTCAGTTGCCTGGTCGCTCAGTTGCCGCGTTGTCGCTTGCATCCCTACTAAGTTACCGCGTTCTCGCTTGCCCCACTCTCACCTGCCAATTTCCACCGTCGATACTGATAGCATGACGACCGCGCGCGATCTGCGCGGCGGCCTCCTACCCTGACATGCGTCTATTCCTCCATTCCGCACTCCTCGCGCTGTGTGCTGCTGTCGGCGTACCGGCGAGCGCCAGCACCGTCATCAGCCGAAGCTTCCATTCCGAAGCGCTAGGCCGCGACTGGGCCTACACGATCTATCTGCCCACCGGCTATCGCCACGACGCCGCGCGCATTCCCGTGCTCTACCTCCTGCACGGCAATAACGGCGACGCCAACGACTGGCTCACGCAAGGCCACCTGCAAACCACTGCCGACGCACTGATCGACCACAAGGACATGCCACCGGTCGCGATCGTCATGCCGCAGGGCGGCACCGACTGGTATGTCGATCGCAAGGAGAAAATGGAGACCGCGTTCTTCCGCGATCTGCTGCCCGAGATCGAAACGCGCTACGCGGTCGCGTCGCAGCGCGACGGGCGGATGATCGGCGGCGTTTCAATGGGCGGTTTCGGCGCGCTGCGCTACGCCATGACACAGCCGGATCTCTTTTGCGGCGCGCTGCTGCTAAGCCCCGCGATCTATGCCAACGAGCCGCCGCTCGCTTCAGCGGCGCGCCGCGTCGGTGTGTTCGGCGACCGTCAGTTCGATCCGCATGTCTGGCACGCGCTCAACTATCCGGCGCAATGGGAACGGTACATGAACCAGCCGTACCGCCTGCCGATGTTCATCGCCGCCGGTGACGACGACCTCGCAATCCAGGCCGATGCGTCATCGCTTTACACGCATCTTCGGCTGGCGGGCAATCCGGCGGCGCTGCGCATCATCGACGGCGGTCACACCTGGGATGTCTGGAGCGCGCTACTGCCCGCCGCGCTGAAATACACGCTGGGTTGCGTCAAACAGTCCGCGCACGATCGGGACAGGTAAGCCGGCGAATCAGCAGTCCTGATTGCACCGAAATTTACGTGCAACTATTGCACGAGATCGGTCCACAGCACCACCAGCACGGTCATGAGCGCGGGCCCGATGAAGAGGCCGAGCAAACCGAACGTCTCCGCTCCGCCGAGAATGCCGAATAGCACCAGCAGGAAAGGCAATCGCGTCGAGTTGCCGATCAGCACCGGCCGCACGAAATGCTCGGCGACGAACACCACGATCGAGCCGAAAACCGCAAGCCCGATGGCCCCCGCAACCGAACCTTGCGAAAACAGCCACAAGGCCGCGAGACCGAACGTGATCGGTGCGCAGAATGGCAGCATCGCGGCGATCGCCGTGATGAACGCGAGCAGCGCGACGTGCGGCAAGCCGGTCACGAAATAGGCAACGCCCATCAAGACGCCTTCGCCGAGTCCGACCACCACCAGCCCCGACACCGTGCCGCGCACTGCCGCGGCCATGCGCTCGAGCAGCTGCGCGCCGTCGTCGCCGAAGCCGCGCCGCACGCCTTTCATCAGCGAGCCCGACAGAAGCGGCCCCGCCTGAAAAATCACGAACAGCGTGACCAGCATGAAGGCGAACACCATCACGCCGTGCGCCGCGCGCGCGCCGAAGTGGCGGCCGAGCGTCATGACCGTGGTGCTGTGCAGCCCCTTCATGGCCGCCGAATCGCGCAGCGGCTGAGCGAGATTGGCCTGCCACCAGGCGGAAATCTGTTGCACGCCGAACGGCAAGCGCTCGACGAGGTCCGGCATCGGAATACCGTTTTCCTGCGCCGTCTTGAACCACTCGTTCATGTCATGAGCTTCGTGCAGCGCCTGGGCAATGCCGATACCGACCGGCAGCACCACCAGCAACGCGATCGCGAGCGTCAGCACCGCGGCGATCAGCGTCGTGCGGCCCGTGAACCAGCGGCTACCCTCCACCTTCTTCAAAAACGGCCACAGTGCAATTGCAATGACGCCGGCCCAGGCCACCACCGCGATGAAATCGCGCACGACCCACAGCGCGAGCAGCACGAGCCCGATATAGAGGACGAGCGAAGCCGTTTTCTGCTTTTTCAGGCAATCAGGCGGTGTCGGCGATTCCGGCGGCGCTACGGGGGGGCGTGAAATCATGTGGGCTCTTGGGGTCTTGAGGATATGCGCGCGAGCCGACCTGAAAAATGCAAACCCGCTACACTTGCATCGCACGGTCGCTCAACCATAACCACATCTTAAAGGAAGCGCCGAAGCCCTTTGCAGTCGGCATTTTCGTCGCGCTGCGTACAACACTGCGTTGCAAAAATCCACGCTATCGCAAATTCACATCGCATATGGCCCGCAAAGCCCCGCCGTTTCGTGTAAGCGTGAATGTCAAGTTTCATTGTTGCTAATTCGAGAACAGTGTTTCAACTCCGGCACAATGGCTATCCAGCGCGCGCGGGACTACATTCGGCACACCACAATACGGAGCCGACGATGATGACCTTAGAGTCCATCCCCCTTGACGGTACCAATGGCGTGCGCATCGAAATTCTCGAGCGCTCCGACACCACGCTGGTGATCCGCTGGGTCGAACCGGGGCGTTGTCATTACGGCGAGCAGCGGTGGCGGCGGCGCTCGGCGCATACGTCGGGAACGTGTGCGGTCACGCGGCGCAAGATTCGCCGCGGCGATGCGGTCTTCAAACCGGCTGAACGGCCGGCGCCTTCGAATGCTTCCGCGATGATTTGCGCCGAGGTCTTTTGCGAGCTGGTCGAGGCCTGAGGTTTTTGCCTGGGCGGCAATTTGCCGATGTGCGCTTAGGGCAGTTGCCGTCGTTGCCCCCTTTATTATTTTCAGCTGATTCTCTGCGGACCGCCTTTCCCCGCCGCACCTGCACGCCGCCCGGCGCCGCTCATCCACTTCCTGCCTCCTACACGCCACGGCAAAAGGCCGCTGCGGCCGGCGAACAGCCGATTGGTATCCCAGCCCCAAAAGCCTGATTGCGGCCCTTCGCCACGTGCGTTAAGGTGATTCCCGTTGCGCCCGGTCACCACACCTGCCAGACGCGCACTGTTAAATGCATGTCCTCCATCCCATTCGAACGCGCCGCGCCCGTCTGGCGGCAAACGAGAGGCGACACCATGGCAGAAGACACCCCGGAAACCCGCGCCGCAGCGGTTCCGCCCGTCCAGTTAGTTGCACCGCAACAATTCTCGCTGGACGTCCTGCTCGAGAAATATGCGAAAGGTGACGAGCAATCCGCCGACGATGTCTTCCAGCGTGTCGCCCGCGGCGTTGCCCAGGCGGAGCCGGAAGCGTTGCGCGAATCGGTGGAAGCGCTTTTTGCCGACAATCTGCGGCACGGCGCGCTCGGCGCCGGGCGCATCATGAGCGCGGCCGGCACGGGCATCGCCGCCACACTCATCAATTGCTTCGTGCAACCGGTTGGCGACGCCATTCAGGGTGTCGACGAACAAGGCCTGCCCGGCATCTACGTGGCGCTGCTGCAAGCCGCCGAAACAATGCGCCGCGGCGGCGGCGTCGGCTACAACTTCTCCGCGATCCGGCCTAAGGGTGCCCGCGTTCATACCACCAGTTCGTCGGCATCCGGACCGTGCAGTTATATGGACGTGTTCGACGCCTCGTGCCGGACCGTCGAAAGCGCCGGCTCGCGGCGCGGCGCGCAAATGGCCGTGCTCGACTGCAACCACCCCGATCTGATCGAGTTCATCGAGGCGAAGCATTCGAAAGGCCGCTGGAACAACTTCAACGTATCGGTAGGCGTCACCGACGAATTCATGCGCGCAGTCGAAGACGATCAGCCCTGGCCGCTCGTGCACCGCGCCGAGCCGTCGCCGGCGCTGCGCGCGGCAGGCGATGTGCGGCAACGCGAAGACGGTCTATGGGTGTACAGCGAACGGCCCGCTCGCGAGATCTGGGATCGCATCATGCGCTCGACCTACGATGTCGCCGAACCCGGCATCGTGTTCATCTCGCGCATGAACGAGGACAACAACCTACGCGCGGTCGAAACGATCCGCGCCACCAATCCGTGCGGCGAGCAACCGCTGCCGGCCTACGGCTGCTGCAACCTCGGACCGCTGAACCTCACGCGTTTCGTGCTCGATCCGTTCGCGCAAATGAAAGGCCGCAAGCCTTCGTTCGACTGGGACGGTCTCGCCAGGCGCACCCGCATCCAGGTGCGTTTTCTCGACGACGTGCTCGACGTCACGCTATGGCCGCTGCAACAGCAATATGACGAGTCGCGCGCCAAACGGCGGATCGGCGTGGGCTTTACCGGCCTTGGCGACACGCTCGTGATGCTCGGCCTGCGCTACAACTCCCAGGAAGGTCGCGACTTCGCGGTCCGCATTGCCCGTCTGATGCGTGACGAAGCTTACCGGGCCTCGGTGGAACTGGCGCGCGAGCGCGGCGCGTTCGAGTTGTTCGACGCCGCGCGTTATCTGGAAGCGGGCACCTTCGCCTCGCGCCTGCCCGACGACATCAAGGATGCAATCCGGCAGGACGGCATCCGCAACAGTCATTTGCTGTCGATCGCGCCGACCGGCACCGTCAGCCTCGCATTCGCCGACAACGCGTCGAACGGCATCGAACCGGCCTTCTCGTGGACCTACACGCGCATGAAGGTCATGGCCGACGGCGGCCGCGAATCGTTCGATGTCGAAGACTACGCATATCGCCTCTACCGCGAGCTCGGTGGCGATGTGAAAAATCTGCCCGACTACTTCGTTAGCGCGCTCGAAATGTCGGCACGCGACCATCTCGACATGATGGCCGCCGTACAGCCTTACGTGGACACGTCGATCTCGAAGACCGTGAACGTGCCGGCGGACTATCCGTTCGAAGCGTTCGAGAGCCTCTATTTCGATGCATGGAAAAACGGCCTCAAGGGTCTCGCCACGTACCGCCCGAACGAAACGCTCGGCGCAGTGCTAAGCGTGAGCCCGCCGCCGCAAGCAGACGATACGCTGGCCGAAACCGATCAGGATCCGCTGCGCATTGCGATCGACCATCGGCCCAAGGGCGAGTTGCCGGCGATTATCGAAAAGGTCGAATACCTGACGCAAGCCGGCAAGAAGTCGCTTTACGTGGCGGTGTCGTTCATCGAGGTGACGGGACGCCTCGGCGGTGAAGAAGTCACGATCGAGCGCCCCATCGAGTTCTTCATTCCGACCGGCCAGCGCGACGAATCGCAGCAATGGATCACGGCGACGATGCGTTCGCTGTCGCTCGCGGCACGCGGTGGCTTTGTCGCGCGTAACCTGCAGGATATGCGCAAGGTGTCGTGGGATCGCGGGCAGGTGCGGCTCGGCGAGGTGCAGCGTCTCGACGGTCATCGCACGCCGCGCTGGCACGATTCCGAAGTGGCGGCGCTCGCTTTTGCGATCCAGCAGATTTTGCATCGGCGCGGTTTTCTCGACGCCGAAGGCAACCAGGTGCCGTCGCGCATGCTGGCGCGTTTGCCGCGCGGTCAGATGAAGGCCGAGACGGCGTTGCCGGCGGATTTCGGCATCCGGCCGCCGCCTGGCGAGGCTGACGAAGCCGCTTTGCTGCAACCCGGCGGTATGCAAGGCTTGCACACCATGCTCGGCCGCAAATGCGGCTCGTGCGGAGCGAATGCGGTAATTCGCAAGGATGGGTGCGACTTCTGTACTGCGTGTGGCGAGGTCGGCGCGTGTGGGTGAGCGACTAATGAGAGCAGCCCTCCGCGGCGACCGGGTGGGCGGTTAAGCTCACCCGACTCCCCTTCAGGTTGGCTCGCGCACGGCAACACGCCGCCGCACCAACGCCTGCCGGTCAACTTGATCGTGCGAGGCACGGCCGCACGGCCTCGCGAACCCGTGCAGCTTCCGGCTTATCACCCCACTCGCGCGTAATACAGATTCTGCGGATGCTTCGCTTCAGCGAAGAAGAACCACCGCTCCGCGACCAAACCCGCGTATTGCACGAGACACGCAGCCGCCAGCAAGCCGAGCGAAACGCCAATGGAATGCAGGCCTGCGCCCAGCACGATCAACACGACAGGCGCAACAAACGCTGCTGCAAGAAATCCCCACTTGACACCACGCAGCGTCCCCGCCGATTTGCCGTGAAAGAACTCGCGCAGATTGAACGCGCCGGCGGTGAAGCCGCGCGAGACCTGCACGAGCTTGGGGTTCCTGATACCCGTTGCGCTCTGCACGGTGGACTTCGGCCGCAATCGCGCATTACGCACGAGTGATGCCGAGCGGCTCGCACAGCCCGCGAGCGTCAACACGCAGGCACAAATCGCGAGCCCCACTGTCAGCGCGGGTGCGAACCACGCGGTCAGCGCCGTCGCCAGCGTAAAGCCGGACGCGCAGCCGAGCAGCACGAAGTTGACCAGCGTCAGCGGCGTGGCCCATTCCTGCAGGAAGCGCAGGCACGCGTAAATCATCGCAGAACAAACGAACAACAGCGCGCTCGCCACCACGCCGAGCCAGCCTATCGCGAGCGACCACGGCGAGCCGAACCCGTGCGCGACACCGTAGAAAAAAGCACAGGCGAGAAACGCCGGCAGGCACAAACATTCGCGCGACAACCACGACGTCCGCCACATTGCGACTGCGCGCCATGCGCGCTCCGGATGCCCGAGATGGAAGAACGAGGCGATCAGCCCGAGGCCGCCCAACACGACCGACAAGCCCGCGCCCGTGACATAGAACACATCCGCAGGCGCCGTGACGAGTCCCAGATGCGCAGCCGTCTCCACGCCGACGAGCGCGATCAGCAGCCCCTGTGCCGCGCCGCTTAAGGTCGTGAGAAAAACCACCGAAAAAGCCGGATTCATCGCGAGGTCCTTTAAATACGCGTCGCCATCGACGCAAGATGCAGTTCGCCGCGCTCGAGCTGCGCATCGGCCGATTCGGGTGTCTTCAGCGCCGTATCCGCGCCTTTGCACGAGCAGGCGCCGCTGCCGCAACCCGATGCCGAGGTGGTGACGCGCGGCAAATAATGGTTCGCCGGCCGCGTGTTCCACTCGGGCATCAACTGATAGCCGCCACGCTCCTCGATCGCCTTCGACACCACCGACTCCGGATCGTGGATATCGCCGAACAGCCGCGCGGAGGTCGGGCACGCGAGCACGCATGCCGGCTGGCGATCGCGCTCGGAGAGGTTTTCATCGTGAATACGATCGACGCACAGCGTGCACTTGGTCATCTCCTTGCGCGCTTCGTCGAGTTCGCGCGCGCCGTATGGACACGCCCAGGCGCAGTATTTGCAACCGATGCACTTGTCGAAATCGACCAGCACGAGACCGTCTTCCTTGCGCTTGTAACTGGCGCCGGTCGGACACACCGGCACACACGGCGGGTCCTCGCAGTGCAGGCACGACTTCGGGAAGTGGATCGTCTCGGCGTCCGGATAGCTGCCGGCCTCAAAGCTCTGCACGCGATTGAAGAACGTGCCGGACGGATCGGCATCGTACGGATTCAGGTCGGCGAGACTGCCCGATTCGCCCGACGTATTCCACTCCTTGCAACTCGTGACGCAAGCCTGACAGCCCACACACACGTTCAGGTCGATCACTAAGGCCATCTGAGTCATGAATTGCTCCTTGCTGCTTTCCTTGTGTGATTTGCCCACTACCTATTCGTTGCGGGTGCGTTGCGGGTGCGCTGCTGGTGCGTTACTCGCCTGCGTGTTCGCTATTTCTGCACGCCCCTTCTGCGCTATCTCTACGCTATGTGCGCGCCGCTCGCGTGCTGCCTGTTCTCTGCTCGCGCACTACCCGCGGTTCTGCGGTGCCCAGGTTTCGCCTTGCTCGCGTGCGAATCCTGCATCACTTGCGTCCAGCCGAGCCACGCAGCCGCGCCGCGAATTCGCCACGCCCCGCGAAATAGGTCTGCACGATTCTCGATATCACCCCGTTCGATCCCGGCAGCGCCGGCATCGCGTCGAACTGCGGCAGCGTATGACGCGCGTCCGCTTCCGCCGGATAGATGCGCACGCGCACGTCGTACCATGCGGCCTGCCCGGTCACCGGGTCCGAATTCGAGAGGCACGCGGCCGCCTCGTCGCGACCGGGTAACTCGTCGGTGATGAGGTGATTGAGCAGGAAGCCGCGCTGCGATTCGTTCGCACCCGCGCCAAGGTTCCATGCGCCAGACGCCTTACCTATCGCATTCCAGGTCCACACCGTGCCCGGCTCAACGGTCTCGCTGAAGCGCGCCATGCAGCGCACGCGGCCCCATTGCGATTCGGCATAGATCCAGCTGCCGTCGGCGATACCGTTTTCGGCCGCCATCAGCGGGTTCATGTAGAGATAGTTCTCGCCATGAATCTGCCGCAGCCAGGCATTTTGCGAATCCCACGAGTGATACATCGCCATGGGCCGTTGCGTCACGGCGGCGAGCGGAAAACGCGCGAGATCGGTGGAATCGCTTTCGAGCGGCGCATACCAGAACGGCAGCGGATCGAAATATTTTTCGACCCGTGCCCGCAGGTGCGCCGGCGGTTGCCTGCCGCTCGTGCGGCCTTGCGCGGCGAGTCTGAACTTCTGCATGACGTCGGAGTACAACTGGATCAGGATCGGCTCCCTGAATTTGCGGAAGCCCTTTTCCACCGCCCAGTCGAGATACGGCCCATTACAGTTGCGCATGTACTGGAGCGTCTCCGGCAAGCGGTAATGGAACACGCAGTTGTTCTTTGCGTACTGTTCCCACTGCTGCGGATTCGGCTCGCCCACCAGCGCCTTGTCGCCGTCCTTGCCGCGCCAGCCGATCAGAAAGCCCACGCCGGAATCGGGCGTCGTCGTGTGATTGACGATGAAGTCGGGATAGTCGCGAAAGCGGCGCGCGCCGTCCGCTGTCGTGAAGGCGGGAAACTTGAGGCGCGAGGCAAGTTCGATCAGCACTTCCTGGAACGGTTTGCACTCGCCCGTCGGCGGCACGACCGGTATGCGCACGGAATCCACCGGACCGTCGAATTCGGAAATCGGCCGGTCGAGCATCGACATCGCGTCGTGCCGCTCGAGATACGTCGTGTCCGGCAGGATCAGATCGGCAAATGCCGTCATCTCCGACTGGAACGCATCGCACACCACAAGAAACGGGATCTTGTACTCGCCGTTCGCGTGTTTGTCGGCGAGCATCTCGCGCACCTTCACCGTATTCATCGACGAATTCCAGGCCATGTTGGCCATGAAAATCAGCAGCGTGTCGATGGGATAGGGATCGCCGCGCCACGCGTTGGTGATCACGCTATGCATCAGGCCGTGCACGGCGAGCGGATATTCCCAGGAGAAGGCTTTGTCGATGCGAACCGGGCCGCCGTGTTCGTCGATGAACAGATCTTCGGGCGCGGCGGGCCAGCCGAGCGGCCCGGTGGCAAGCGGCGTGTTCGGCTTGACGGCGTCGGGGCTGTTCGGCGGTTTGGCCGATGGCGGCACCGCGCGGGGAAACGGCGACTTGTGACGAAAGCCGCCCGGGCGGTCGATCGTGCCCAGCATCGACATCAGCACGGCCAGTGCGCGGATCGACTGGAAACCGTTGGAATGCGCGGCCAGCCCGCGCATCGCGTGAAAAGCGACCGGGTTGCCGGTGACGGTCTCATGCGTTTCGCCCCATGCGTCGGTCCAGCGGATCGGCAGCGTGATGCGGTGGTCGCGGCTGGTCTGGATCATTTCGCCGGCGAGGCGGCGAATCGTGTCCGCTGCAATGCCGGTGATCCCAGCGGCCCACTCGGGTGTGCAGTCGGCCACGCGCTCGCGCAGCAGGGCGAACGACGGTGTGACCGGCGTGCCGTCCGCGAGCGTATAGCGGCCGTCGAGCGCGGGCGTCACGCCGGGCGCATGATGCGGCACGGCGCGCGCGGTTGCGGCGTCCCACCAGAGATGGTTTTGCGGAAACATGGGATTGCCGACCGGCCGATCCGGATCGCACACGAACAGGCCGAAGTTTTCGCTGGCTTCGTCGAGATCGACAAGCTCCGCCGCGTTCGTATAACGCTGCACGAACTCGTGATCCCAGGCGTCGGCCGCGATCAGTTCGTGCAGAAACGCCATGAACAGCGCGCCGTCGGTGCCTGGCTTGATGGGTACCCATTCGTCCGCAATCGCGGCGTAACCGGTGCGAATCGGATTGATCGCGATGAAGCGTCCGCCCGCGCGCTTGAATTTTGAAATCGCGATCTTGAGCGGATTCGAATGGTGATCTTCCGCCGTGCCGATCATGAAGAAAAGTTTGGCGCTGTCGAGATCCGGGCCGCCAAACTCCCAGAACGAGCCGCCGATCGTATAGATCATGCCGGCCGCCATATTGGCCGAGCAGAAGCCGCCATGCGCCGCGTAATTGGGCGTGCCGAACTGTTTGGCGAAGAGGCCGGTAAGCGCCTGCATCTGGTCGCGGCCGGTGAAGAGCGCGAATTTCTTTGGGTCGGTGGCGCGAATCGTGGCCAGACGTTTTTCGAGCATGTCGAACGCGACCTCCCACGACACCGGCTCGAACTGCGCGCTGCCCCGCTCCGCGCCCGCCTTGCGCATCAACGGCTGGGTCAGGCGCGCGGGCGAGTACTGCTTCATGATGCCCGAGGCGCCCTTCGCACAGATCACGCCCTGGTTCAGCGGATGTTCCGGGTTGCCGTCGATATAGCGCACCTCGCCTTCACGCAGATGCACCCGAATGCCGCAGCGGCAGGCGCACATATAGCAGGTGGTCGTCTTGATCTCGAGCCGTTCGTCCTGCGTACGGGCGTGGTGTTCCATGCGGGATCTCCGTCGCGGCTCCGGCTGTGCCGAAGCGGTGTGGGTTCGATACCGGCCATCCTATCCGCCGTGGGTCCACAAGGGAAATCGCGATTTGTGACAGAAACTATCCGCTGCGCCGATGGTTTCGGTTTGCCTTCAGATGTCAGATCGGCGTCAACACGGCCTCGCCCGCAAAATGGCGCCGGGCGTTGGCAAGGAAATTACCCACGGAGGCCGTGATCGCCTCCGGCGAGCGGCCGCCCACATGCGGCGTCAAAACCACATTGCGCAGCGTCCGCAAGGCTTCCGGCGGCTCCGGCTCGCCCTCATAGACATCCAGGCCCGCACCGGCGATCGTGCCGGCGGCGAGCGCTTCGGCCAACGCGGCGGTATCGACCACACTGCCGCGCGAGACGTTGACCACGAAACCGCCCGGCCCGAGCGCGTCCAGCACTGCCCGGCCGATCAGATGACGCGTACTGGCGCCGCCGGGCGTCGCCACCATCAGAAAATCGCACCACTGCGCAAGACCCTGCACGCTGTCGAAATAGCGCAGCGACGAGTCTTCCCGCGGCTGGCGATTGTGATAGCCGATTTCCATATCGAAGCCGGTGCCGCGCCGCGCGATCTTCTCGCCGATATGGCCGAGCCCGACGATGCCGAGCCGCTTGCCGGAAACGTTCGGGCGCATCGGCAAGGTGTCGCGCAAGACGCCCTCGCGGGTGGCCTGGTCGAGTTGCGGCACGTCGCGCACCGCCGCCAGCAGTAAGGCGAACGCGTGATCGGCCACGCAATGATCGTTGGTGCCCGCGCCATTGGCGAGCACGATGCCACGCGAGCGGGCGTGGTCGATGGCCAGGTTTTCATAGCCCGCGCCGAGTGCGCTGACAAACTCAAGCTGCGGCATCCGGTCGATTTCAGCAGCCGTCAGCCCGTTCGTGCCGTTGGTCAGCACGGCGCGGATCGTCCCGCCATGCTCGGCGATCGCGGCGGCCCGCTGGGTGGCGTCGGGCGCATAGACGACGTCGAAAACCGTCTCGACATTGGCGCGGTTTGCCTCTTTCAAGGCGATTAAAACCAGCAGGGATGGCTTCATAGCGGGCGTTTTTTCTTCGGACGGTGACGGACGGGAGACACGACGAGCCAGTGTAGCAAGCCTCCCGCAGCCCTGCTGGGAGCCGGTTACCGGCGGTCTCAAAGCGTCGGAAGCACCGGCGGGCGAGCACGCCCTGCGGCAAACCGCCGCCGGCCATGCTGCCTAAAGTCCATCTGAACCACGCCGTTATCTTATTGAATGGACCGACGCAAACCGAACGCGTCGCACGTCTTTCTTCCTCGTCAAACCCAAGCCGTCTTAGAATAGCCGGAACTCCGACCACGGGAATCTCATGCAGGACACCCTCCCGCGCGGCTCAGCGGCCGCCCACGACGCCTCGCAGGCAGTCCCGTTGCGGGACGATTCCGAAATGTTCGAACTCGCCCCTGTCTCGCTCTGGCTCGAAGACTTCAGCGGCGTGCGCACGCTATTCGAGGCATGGCGGGAACAAGGCGTGACGGATCTGCGCGCCCATTTCGCTGCGAATCCGGGCCTCGTCGCCGATTGCGCGCATAGCATCCGCGTCATCAAGGTCAATCAGAAAACGCTGGCGCAGTTCGAGGCCGCCGATTTCGACGCGCTCACCGGCAATCTCGCCTCGGTGTTCCGCGACGATATGCTCAAGACGCACCTCGAAGAGCTATGCCAGTTGTGGGCCGGGCAAGCCCAGTTCACGAGCCAGACGGTCAACTACACGCTCGGCGGGCGCCGGCTCGACGTGCTGCTCAAGGGCGCCGTACTGCCCGGCCATGAAGCACACTGGGATCGCGTGCTCGTGTCCGTCGAAGACATCACCGAACTGGAAGGCGCGCGGCATCGCGTGACACTGGCCGAACAGTATGTGCGCGGCCTGTTTGAATATTCACCGGTGTCGCTGTGGGTGGAAGATTTCAGCGCGGTCAAGCGGTTGCTCGACGAAGCGCGGGCGGCCGGCATCAGCGATTTTCGCGTGTTCACCGACGTGCATCCCGAGTTTGTCGAGCGCTGCATGCAGGAAATTCACGTGCTCGACGTGAACCAGCACACGCTGGAGATGTTCGCGGCGAAAGACAAAAAAATGCTGCTGTCGCGCTTGTCCGAGGTGTTCCGCGACGACATGCGCGCGCATTTTCGCGAGCAGTTGATCGATCTGTGGGACGGCAAGCTGTTCCAGCAGCGCGAGGTGCTCAACTATTCGCTCGACGGCAACGAGGTGCACGTGCACCTGCAGTTCTCCGTCCTGCCGGGCCACGAACACAATTGGGATCTGGTGCTGGTGGCCCTCACCGACATCACGGCACGCAAGAAAGCGGAGGCTTACCTAGAGTTCCTGGGCAAGCATGACGTGCTGACCAAGCTGCGCAACCGCTCGTTCTACGTGGACGAACTGAACCGGCTGGAGCGCAAGGGTCCGTGGCCGGTGACGATCATCATGGCCGATCTGAACGGCCTGAAACGCGTGAACGACCAGCTCGGCCACGCAGCCGGCGACGCCTTGTTACGGCGGGCCGGCGAAGTCCTTGCCAAGGCGACGGACGCACCTTTTCATGCAGCGCGCATTGGCGGCGACGAGTTCGCCATCCTGTTGCCCAACACCGACGAGCGCGGCGGCGCCGCGATGGTCGACGCGATCCGCCAACTGGTCGAACTGAACAACCAGTTTTATCCGGGCTCGCTGCTGAGTCTTTCGATGGGTGCGGCGACGTGCCAGCGTGGCGACCGGCTCGAAGCCGGCGTGCAACGCGCCGACTTGCTGATGTACGAGGAAAAACACGCGCACTATGCGAACCGTCCGGCTGCGGACGCGCCGGGCGAGTGATGCCTGTGCAAGTCGTATATCGGCGCGGTGTTGTTCGATTGTTGAATTTTCGATTGTTGAAAACACCGTGCCACGCGAGATAAAGGCAGGCGCAAGCACTCTTGCCACGTGTTGGCGGTAGTCGGAAGTAAACAGAAGCCTCAGCCCTTGTCGGTCCTCACCGCCTCGCCGTACGTGCTGACGATCCGCCGATCCTGCTCCTCCACCGAAAACAGCTCCCATTCGAGCCCGTTGACGTCCTTGCTGCTCGAGTAGCCGTCCACCTCGTCATCTTCGAAACCGACGTGCCGCAATTGTCCGGCTTTATCCGGCATTTCGTTGATCGAGAAATTGAGCAGATCGGTGCGCCACATTGCGTAACGGCCGGGTACCACCGCAGTGGGCGGTTGATCGAGACGGCGGGTGTAATCTTCGATCGAGGCATCGAGGCTGGCGACAGCCAAGGCGATATGGAAGCGTTTCATGGCGATTGTCCTGACAGTTGGAACGAGGTGTTTTCATCGTATCGACGAAGCACCGCCGCAACCAGTTACGCAATCATCCCGGTATCGCTATTACCGGTTTGCGTTAAACCCTCTTCAGACGAGGAGCGAAACGAATGCTTTCCCATGTATTCGTCGGCATTTCGGATTTCGAGCGCGCGTTCAACTTTTATAGCGCGCTGATGGACACATTAGGGTTGCGGCTCAAGTTCCGCGACGGCGATGCGTGCTGGGCCGGCTGGATGGCGGCCGATGCACCGCGGCCGCTGTTCGTGATCAGCAAGCCCTACGACGGTGGACCCGCCACCGTCGGCAACGGTCAGATGTTGGCCCTGCTCGCCCCGAACCGTCTGACCGTCGATCGTGCACACGCTGCGGCGCTCGCTCACGGCGGCGCCTGTGAAGGGCCGCCCGGTTTGCGCCCGCACTATCACGCCGACTATTACGGTGCGTATTTTCGCGACCCCGACGGCAACAAGCTCTGCGTGTGTTGCCACGAGCCCGACGCGGCAGTAATCACGCAGGCAATCCGCTAGGTGCCCGGAAAACGCAATTCGAAGCGCACCACGCCCGGCACCGGACACACCACGCGCGCCGTGCCGCCGTGCAGATGCATGATCGCTTTCACAATCGCGAGCCCCAGCCCGCTTGATTCGGTGAATTCGCTGCGTGCCGCATCGCCACGGTAGAAGCGATCGAACAGGCGGTCCAGTTGCTCGCCGGGAATCGGCGGGCCGTCGTTTTCCACCACCACCGTCGCGCCCTCTGCGTCCTGCGTGCCGCTCAAACGCACCAGCGTATCTCCCGCACCGTATCGCACGGCATTGACGACGAGATTGTTGATCGCCCGCCGGCACAGCATCGGATTGACCGACGCCACGCCATGCGCCTCAACGGCAAAACGCATGCCGCGTTCGTCGGCGGGACCTTCGAAATAGTCTGCGATCCTGACGAGTTCGCCGTGCAGATCGACCGGCTCACGGTCGATGGACAGCGCCGCATGATCCGCATGCGCGAGAAACAGGATGTTTTCCGCGATGTGGCTCAAACGGTTCAGCTCTTCGAGATTCGATTCGAGCAGTTGCTGATATTCATCGGCGTCGCGCGGTTTGGTGAGCGCCACCTGGGTCTGGCCGATCAGGGCGCCCACCGGCGTGCGAATTTCGTGCGCCAGATCGGCGGAAAACTGTGAGAGACGCTGATACCCTTCGGCAAGACGGTCGAGCATCGCGTTGAACGCGTCCGTAAGCTGGCGCAGTTCGACCGGCGCCGCCCCGCTGTCGAGCCGTACCGACAGACTCGCCGGACTGATCTGCGCCGCCCGCGTGGCGATCTCGCGCACCGGCCGGAACGCGCGGCGCAGCACGCAGTAGGCGAGCAACGTGGCCGCAAGCATGCAGGTCAGCGTGGCCAGCAGGATGCGATTGCGGTACGCGGCCAGCATTTGCATTTCCTGAGTCATCGGATGGGCGGCGATCACTTCGACCTCGCTGCCGTCCTCGCGCGCCTTGACTGTGGCGATCGCCCAGTGAACCGGCACACCGTCCGGCAACATGGTCTGGCGGATGTCCTGGAGCGTCGGCAAGCGGTCCTCCGTGCCGGCCTCCACAGCAGGCACCGCCACGTTGCCGGGATTCACGTCGATGAACGGCGCTTCGCCCGGACGGCGAAACAGCAGCACGTCTTCCTCCGCGCCGAGCATGCTTTCGAACAGCAAAGGCCGGTTCTTCAACTCGCTAACCGAATAAAGATCGCGCACGATGCGGCTGAAATGCTCGACACGGCCGGTGAGCACCACGTCCGCGCGGCGCTGCAGCGACAACTCGGCGGAATGATAGAAATACGCGCCCAGCGTGCCGATCACCAGGCACGCAATCGAAGCGAACAGCACCGTGGTGCGAGCCGTCAACGAACGTTCGGTCCACAGCTTCATGAGCCGTCACCGAAGGTATAACCGATGCTGCGCACCGTATGAATCAGCTTCTTCTCGAACGGATGATCGACCTTGGCGCGCAGCCGCTTGACGGCCACGTCGACCACATTCGTGTCGCTGTCGAAGTTCATGTCCCACACTTCCGAGGCGATCTGCGTGCGCGACAGCGCTTCGCCCTGCCGGCGCACCAGCAAGTGCAACAGCATGAATTCCTTATTGGTCAGTGGAATCTCAACACCTTCGCGCGTGACCTTGCGACGCAGGACGTCGAGCTTGAGGTCGGCGATCTCGAACACATCGCTCTCGCGGATCACGCCACGACGCAGCAGCGTGCGGATGCGCAGCACCAGCTCGGTGAAGGAAAACGGCTTGACCAGGTAATCGTCGGCGCCGAGCTCGAGGCCGCGGATGCGATCGCTGACGTGATCGCGCGCGGTCAGAAAAATCACTGGCAGATCGCGCCGCGCGCGCAGCGCACGCATGATTTCCCAACCGTCGATGCCCGGCAGCATCACGTCCAGCACCACGAGGTCGTACGCGTGTTCGAGCGCCATATGCAGGCCATCCGTGCCGGTACGCGCGAGGTCGACTGCATAGCCGCTCTCGCGCAACCCCTTCTTCAGGTAGTCGCCGGTTTTCGGGTCGTCTTCGATGACGAGGATGCTCATGGTGCCTGGTGCTCCAATCCCGCGCGCCGTCGCGGGCGTGGGTCATGGATGGGGACGTGGATATGGCGGTCATTCTACGTGGCCGCGCCGCGCCGTTCATGACGTTTTTGTCATCCGTCTGTCACCCGCCGGAGCCGTTCACGCGCCTAATCTGCCCCTATCCTTCACCCACCCAGAGCAAACTCATGAAGATTGTTTCAGCTAAAGCGATACGCACCTTCGTCACCCCCGCGCTCGTCGCCGCAACATTGTTTGCCGCAGGATCCGCCGTACAGGCCCAAACCGCCATGCCCACCGGCGTGCGCGGCACCGTGACCTCGTTCTCGGGCGATCTGCTCAAGGTCCACACGCGCGACGGCAAAGATGTCGATGTGAAGCTCAGCAAGGACACGCCGATTCGCGGCGTCACAATCGCCAATGTCAACGACATCAAGCCGGACAGCTATGTCGGCACCGCCGCGATCCCGCAGGCCGACGGCACGCTGAAAGCGCTCGAAGTGCACGTATTCCCCGCCAGCATGCGCGGCTCGGGCGAAGGCCACCGCCCGTGGGATCTGGGCTCGAACAGCACGATGACCAACGGCACGGTCGGCTCGCTCGTGGTCAGCAACGGCCGCACGATTACCGTCAAGTACAAGGACGGCGAGAAGAAGATCGTGATTCCGCAAGACGTGCCTATCGTCGCCCTCGAATCGGGTGACCGTTCGCTGCTGGTGCCGGGCGCGAAGGTCGTGCTGTTCGCCCACAAGGACACCGACGGCTCGATGGCGGCGAACTTCATCTCGGCAGGCGAGCATGGCGTAACGCCGCCAATGTAATACGGCATTTTTTCAGCCGTTCGAACAGCCGCGTGCCTCAATGACGCGGCTTTCCGATTGTTGTTCCTCGATTCGACTCCGCTCACCATGCCCGAACCGCAAGCACGTTTCATCGTTCACCCACTCGTCGTCCGCATCACGCACTGGATCAACGCGTTTGCGATGGTCTGTATGGTAATGAGCGGCTGGGCGATCTATAACGCGTCGCCCTTCTTTCCATTCAGATTTCCTGTGTGGGCGACTGTCGGCGGCTGGCTGGGCGGTTCCATTGCATGGCATTTCGCGGCGATGTGGCTGCTGTGCGCGAACGGCCTGCTGTATCTGGCGTATGGCATCGGGCGTGGGCATTTTCGTCGCAAGCTATTGCCTGTCTCTCCACGCGATGTCGTACACGATGCCAGATTAGCCATGCAGTTCAGGCTGCCGCACGATACCGGCAAATACAACGCGGTGCAGCGCGCGCTCTATCTCTTCGTCTTGTTCCTCGGCGTGCTGCTGGTCGCGTCAGGGCTGTCGATCTGGAAGCCGGTGCAATTTTCGTGGCTTACCGCGCTATTCGGCGGCTTCGATTTCGCGCGCCGCGTGCATTTTGCCGCCATGGCCGGCGTGGTGGGGTTTGTCGCCGTGCATCTGGCCCTGGTGCTGCTGGTGCCGCGCACGCTGCTGCCCATGTTGACCGGCCGCGCCCGGCATGTCACGCACGAAAGGAGCGAGGCATGAGCGAATCAAAACGCAAGGACTCGCGCGGCCCCCGTATTGTCCTCGCCGACCATAAACCGCAGATCGAACGCCTGCAGCGTCGGCTGTTCCTGCGTTCGTCGCTTTCGATCGGCGCGCTGGCGATGCTCTCGGGTTGCAACATGCAGGACGGCGATTCGGTCGACAAGGTGCTGTGGGCCATGTCGCGCTGGAACGATCGCGTGCAGGGATGGCTATTCGATCGAAACAAACTCGCGCCGACCTACGCGGCGAGCGAGATCACCGACCCGTTCCCATTCAACGCGTTCTATCCGGAGTTCGACGCGCCGGATATCGACGGTTCGACGTATCAACTGGAAGTATCGGGCCTGGTGTCGGACAAGCGCACATGGAATCTCGATCAACTGCGCGCCTTACCGCAGGCTTCACAGATTACGCGGCACATCTGCATTGAAGGATGGAGCGCGATCGGGCAATGGCGCGGTGTGCCGTTTCGCACGTTTCTCGAGCGCATCGGCGCAGATCTGAGCGCACGCTACGTGGGCTTCAAATGCGCGGACCGTTATTACTCGAGCCTCGACATGGCGACAGCCTTGCATCCGCAGACCCAATTGACGCTCGACTTCCGCGACGCGCCGCTGCCGGCCAAATACGGCTACCCGCTGAAACTGCGGGTACCGACCAAACTCGGCTTCAAGAATCCGAAGCACATCGCGGCGATCTTCGTGACCAACACGAACCCCGGAGGCTATTGGGAAGACCAGGGATACAACTGGTTTAGCGGTCTATAAGCTGCCGCGAGCTTGCGGCACGCGCGCTCATACCGCGGTCACGTAACGCGCGACCGGCTTCACCACGCGCGGCGGCGGCGCATCGTATATGGCGCGCATGCGCTTGACTTCATCGACCGGGCTCAGACCGAACAGACGCTTGAACTCGCGGCTGAATTGCGACGCGCTTTCGTAACCGACGCGGGCCGCGGCCGCGCCTGCACTCAAACCGTCCTGCACCATCAGCAAACGCGCGTGATGCAAACGCGTGGTCTTCACGTATTGCATCGGCGAGGTCGCCGTCACCGCCTTGAATTGCGCATGAAAAACGGCGAGACTCATGCCCGCTTCGGAGGCGAGCGTATCGACGTCGAGTTGCCCGTGATAGTCGGCATGGATACGCCGTAGCGCCTTGGCGATGCGGCCAAAATGATTCTGATGCGTGAGCGCCGCGCGAATCGCATCGCCCTGCTCGCCCGTCAATACGCGATAGCAGATTTCCCGTACCACGCTCGGCGCGAGAATGCGTGCGTCGAGCGGCGAGGCCAACGCTTCCATCAAACGCTGCACGGCATTGCTCAAGGCGGGATCGAGCGGCGTCGAATAGATGCCTAGCGGTTCGTCGTGCGTGGTGCCCTGCGTTTCATTCAACGCCATCAGCAACTCGGCCACCATGCTCAAATCGACACGCACCGAGATGCCGAGGAACGGCTCTTCCGGGCTCGCCTCCGTTTCACATTCGAACGGCAGCGGCACCGATAGCACCAGGTATTGCTGCGCGTCGTACTGGAACACCTGACCGCCGAGAAACCCGCGCTTGCGGCCCTGGCACACGATCACGATGCTCGGCTCGTACATCACGGGCATACGTGGCATTGGCTGGTTGGCCCGCATCAGGCTGACACCTTCCAGACTCGAGTGCGTGAAACCGGGATTGGGCGCGAGCGCGTCGAACAATTCGATCAGGCGTTGCTGGGCCGCATCGGCCGGGGCAAGCTCGACCGGGGCGCGCTCGACCGGGTCGCGTTCGACCGGGTCGCGTTCGACAGACACGGGTTCGATAGAACGGGTTGACATGACGGTATAGTGACGCACAAGAGAATAATGCTTGAAATTTAGCATCAAACGAACTACTGCGCTCATCGCCAGGAGTTTTAGGCAAACCTTCAAGATATTCAGGTATTCCCCCATTCGCTCCCGGCTCCTACTATGGGAACCCTTCCGGATCATCTTTTTCCGCGCTGCGCCGGGCTCGGTTGCCTGTTCACCATGTCGGTGAAAACGTCGACCACCGCCTGCGCCGAGATCCCGGTTCACAACGAGGTTTGCCTGCATCGGTAACGCGCGTTGCCCATCGTCGGCGCCTTGCGACATCACCCTCTTTGCTGGAGCTACCCATGAGCACGACTTATGCCTATGCAGCGACCGACGCTACCACGCCGCTCGCCCCGTTCGAAATCCAGCGCCGCGAACTGCGCGCCCATGACGTGCAGATGGAAGTCCTGTTTTGCGGCGTGTGCCATTCCGATTTGCATCAGGCGCGCAACGAATGGAAGAACACGGTTTTTCCGGTTGTGCCGGGCCATGAGATTGTCGGCCGTGTGACTGCAGTCGGCCCGAACGTGACGAAGTACAAGACAGGCGACCTGGTAGGCGTGGGATGTCTGGTCGATTCGTGCCGTACGTGTGCGAGTTGCGAGGAAGGTCTCGAGCAGTATTGCGAAAACGGTTTTGTCGGCACGTACAACGGTGTGGACCGGGTTGACGGTCAGATCACTTACGGCGGTTATTCGACGCAACTGGTCGTGGATGAGGAATTCACGCTGCGGGTACCGGAGAATCTGGACCCGGCGGGTGTGGCGCCGTTGCTGTGCGCGGGTATCACGACGTATTCGCCGCTGCGCACGTGGGGTGCCGGTCCTGGCAAGAAGGTCGGGATTGTCGGTCTTGGCGGCCTGGGTCACATGGGTGTGAAGTTGGCCCGTGCGATGGGCGCGCATGTGGTGTTGTTTACGACTTCGCCGTCGAAGATTGAAGATGCGAAGCGGCTGGGTGCGCATGAAGTTGTCATCTCGAAGAATGCTGACGAGATGGGCGCGCATGCCAATAGCTTCGATTTCATTCTGAATACCGTGGCTGCACAGCATGATTTGAATCCGTTTCTGAATCTGCTGAAGCGTGATGGGACGATGACGCTGGTCGGTGCTCCGGAGCATGATCATCCGTCGCCACAGGTGTTCAATCTGATCTTCAAACGTCGCCGTCTGGCTGGGTCGTTGATCGGCGGAATCGCCGAGACGCAGGAGATGCTCGATTTCTGCGGCGAGCACGGGATTACTTCGGATATTGAAGTGATTCCCATGCAGGGGATTAATGAGGCTTATGAACGGATGCTTAAGAGTGATGTTAAGTATCGGTTTGTGGTTGATCTGGATTCCATGCGGAAGTGATTTTGGTTTTTTTGCCTGTGAGGCGCTGAGGGTTTTGGGTGCCTTGCAGGCGGCTGTTTTTTTGGTTTTGCTGGTTGCAGCTATGGTGTTTTTTTGTTCTGTCCGATTGGGGTTTGGTGTTTTTCCTTGATCTGGATTTTTCGGTCATTGGTCTTTTGTTTTTGGCCTTTCCTTGTTTTGTTATTGGTTTATTAGCGTCGCCCCTGTGCAGGGCGGGCACCTACTTTTCTTTGCCTGCCGCAAAGAAAAGTAGGCAAAAGAAAGCGGCTCACACCGCTAACTCTTAAGCGGGTCCCTCGCGCAGCCACGGTAGTGGTGCATCTGGAATCCGTGCCCCCGCACACTTCGCGTAAGTGACAACGCACTCATCAGCCCCCACTCCGCACTACGTGCGTCGCGGACGGGTCCGCCAAGGAAACCTGGAGGCTTCGTTTGAGCGCGGTGGGGGCCATCGGCTTCGCCTCGGCGATGACGGAGTTGCATGAAAAACCAACGGCTTCGTGTGGACACAGTGGGAACCCTCGGCTTCGCCCGGCGGAATGTCGAAATGTGCCCTGCGTCCAGGATGCTGCATTGACTCTGAAACTGCTGGCGGGTCGTGCCATCACACGGTTTTATGAATCACTCTTCGGCGCGCGCAGCGCCGCCGGAAGTATGACGCCCTTGTCACTAGCGTCGAGTCTGCGAAAACACAGATTCCAGATGCACCACTACCGTGGCTGCGCGAGGGACCCGCTTAAGAGTTAGCGGTGTGAGCCGCTTTCTTTTGCCTACTTTTCTTTGCGGCATGCAAAGAAAAGTAGGTGCCCGCCCCGCACAGGGGCGACGCTAATAAACCAATAAGAATTCAAGGAAAGGCCAAAGACCAAAGAACCCAGATCAAGGAAAGCCCAACACCCTAAGCACACAAACAAACGAGCACCACAAAGACAAACAAGCCCCAAAAAAACCACCAACGCCGTAGGCAAAAAAAAAGCAGCCCCCAACCCCAACTGGAGTTTGAATCGTGATTGACAGAATAACGGCAATGCGGACATTCATCCGAATCGTGGACACAAACAGCTTCACCCGTGCAGCGGAATCCCTCGACATCCCTCGCGCGACAGCGACAACGATCGTCCAGAACCTGGAAGCCCTGCTAGGCACCGCCCTCCTGACCCGCACAACGCGGCGCCTGAGCATCACGCCAGAAGGCGCAGCCTATTACGAGCGCTGCGCGCAAATCCTCGCCGACATCGACGAGATGGAAGCCAGCCTCCGTCACTCGACGGATAACCTGACCGGCCGCCTTCGCATTGAAATGCCCGGCGCGGTAGCGAGCGCCATCGTGCTGCCGGCACTGGACGATTTCCACACCCGCTATCCGAATCTCGACCTGGCGATCGGCATCAGCAACCGGGCAGTCGACCTGGTCTCGGATGCCATCGACTGCAGTATCCAGCTAGGCGAATTGCCGGATTCAAATCTGGTCGCGCGGCAATTAGGCACGCTCGAGCACGTGACATGCGCAAGCCCGGCCTACCTGGCCCGCCACGGCACACCCTTCGACCTCGACGACCTGCGCGGACACGCAGCCGTCAATTGCATGTCGCCGCATAACGGCCGCGAAGTCGATTTCGATTTTGAAGTGGACGGCGAAGCGCAGAACGTCAAGGTCAGAGGCTTCGTCAAAGTCAGCGACGAGCAGGCTTATCTCACCTGCGGATTGCAAGGCCTCGGGCTGATTCAACCGGCGCGGATCGCCGCGCAACCCTACCTCGATTCAGGACTGCTGCGCGAAGTGCTGCCGCAATGGAAACCCGTGCCGATGCCGGTCTCGGTCGCGTACGTGAAGAACCGCCGGGTGTCGCCCCGCGTGCGAGCCTTCGTCGACTGGCTCGCGGAGTTGTTCGAGCAGACCGAACACGTCGATCAGGACCTGTCGCGAGTCCGTCAACTGTTGCGCGGCCTGCATCCCGCCTGAGGCGGGTTTCGTGCAGTCGCGCAACGCAAAGGGCGCGTTAGTTCGGTAGCGTCACCGGCACCGGACGCGTCAGCAGGTCAACGTAAAAATTAAAGAAACTCGGGTTGTCGAAGCGTTTGACGATCGTCATCTTCTGCAAACCCGCCGGCGGTGAACTGGTGTAACCCGTCGACTTGCCGTCATTGGCGCCGAAGCTCGTATCCACATCCACCCACTCATCCACCGTCTGCGTGGCAAACGACGGACGCATCAGATAGGCCAGCGTCAACGTGTCCCAGATGTTCGTGGTGTAGTTCGGATTCGTTTCGAAACCGTTCTTGCCGTCGAAACCATAGCCGTTCAGCGTCTTGAACAGTTGCGTGATGATGGTCTGCTTCGCCGGATCATGCGCGACGCGGTCGTATAGCGCTTTGTCCATCTTCACGGTGTCGGTCACGTCGAGTGGGATCACCACCTGTTTGATCGGCAGACGCAACACGGTTTTCGCCGCTTCCGGATCGAACCACCAGTTGAATTCGGCTGTCGGCGTAGTGTTGCCAGGCACATCGATCGCACCGCCCATGTAGATGATCTGCTTGATCAGCGGCACGATCTCGGGATGCTGGCGCGTGGCGAGCGCGATGTTGGTCAGCGGGCCGATCGCGAGAATCGTCACCTCCCCGGGATATTGCTTCACCGAATCGACGATGAAGTCCACCGCACTTTTGCTCTGCACTTTGGTGTGCGTGGCAAAGCCGTCCGGCGGTGCAACGAGGTCGCTGTCCGATTTCGGCTCAGGCGTACCCCATGCGCCGAGATAACCGTCGCCACCGGGGAATTGCTTCTGCTCGGCCTGGATAGTGGCGAAATCGTGCGACAGCGCATAATTGGCGCCCGCATATACACCAATCTGCTTTTCAACGCCAAGGCGCTCAACCGATTTCAATGCGTCCGATACGCCCTGCTTCAACCATTGATTCCCGGAGACCACCGTAATACCCAATACTTTCAGCGAACCTTGCGCCTGCAATTGCGCGGCCATTACGCCGAGCTGGCCGTCGTCGCTCAGCGTGTTGTAGTCGCTGTCGATAATCACTTTGGGCGGATCGGTCTGCGCATTGAGATCGTTGCCGCCGCACGCCGACAAGGCCGAGACGGCCACCACGCCTGCTGCATATGTCAATGCCACGAAGAGCCTCTTCACCGATATCTCCCGTTATGTGCAATCGTATTGCTCGAATAAGGAGGCTCATCATAGACGTAAACCTAACGAAATAAAATTGTCAGATTTAATGCGTAATTCATGGAATTATCCTTCTGCGCCGTAGATCGTCGAAAATGCCGATAAACATCGTCTCCGTATCGGTAAATTCATGAAAGCCGAAGCGCCGCGCCTTCGAGCCGTCGCCAAACATATCGTAATCCCACGAGAACACGAAATCCGCAAACCGCCATGAAGAAACGTCCTGATAGGGAACGGGCTGCAGGCCGTGCCTGGCTGCCATCGCCTTCCACAACAACGCCTTGTCAGCCATGATCGTATCGAGCGACATGGGCAGCGGCGGCGCCACGTCGAGTGCGAAATAGCGGGCAATTTTCGGCCACATGTCGTTCCAGCGGAACAGGTCGCCATTGTTGATGTTGAACGCCTGATTCGCGGCGCGCGGCTCCGTCGCGGCCCAGATGGTTGCGCGCGCAAGCAAGCCGGCATCGGTCATTTCCAGCAGCTTGTCGTAAGCACCGGGTTTGCCGGGAAAGCGCAAGGGCAAGCCGAGCTCTTTCGACATCGATGCGTACACGGCGATCGCCATCGCCAGATTCATCGGGTTACCCAACGCAAAGCCGCCCACCACCGAAGGCCGGATCGCCGACCAGCTCCACGGCTTACCCTGCTGGCGCGACTCGAGGAAAGTTTGCTGATCGAACATGAACTCGGGCGGCATGAAATGCGCGTCGTCCTCACGTGCGGGCGTCTTGAACGGGCCGAGATGACCGCCGTACACTTTGTAGCCCTGCATCAGGCTCACATGTTGCAAGCCCGCTGCGACCGGCTCGATGGCATCGAGCACGTTGACCAGCATCGCCAGATTCGGCGGCACCAGTTCGGCCCAGCTCGGACGGTCCTGATACGCGGCATAGAACACATGCGTGACGTGATCCAGAGTGCGCAGTTTCGACCGGGCGTCGGCCGGATCCAGCAGATCGACCGCGATGTATTGCACCCGTCCTCTTGCTTCACCGCCGCGGCGCGCGAGGCCGATGACTGTCCAATCGTCGAGCGTGGCCAGATGATCGGCCAGATTGCGGCCGATTACGCCCTGCGCGCCCACAACCAAAGCCACCTTCTTCGCTGCGTCCATTGCCATGCTCCCAATCACTCTTTTCGTTGCGACGGCCCACGCCGTTCGGTAACTGAAAGATATCGGCGCGACAGTGCTTTCGGTAGACTGCCGGATGGCATATCACCTGTGAATTGAACTCACGATGGCACGTCTGGATGTGAACCGTTCCGGTGAACTCGAAGTGTTCGTGCGCGCGGTCGAGCTAGGCGGGTTTTCGGCAGCGGCACGCGCGCTGGGAATGACACCGTCGGCAGTCAGCAAACTGGTGGCGCGTCTCGAAGCCCGGCTGGGCGCGCGGCTGGTAAACCGCTCGACGCGCAATCTGCAACTCACGCCGGAAGGCTGCGTGTTCTACGAGCGCGGCGTACGCGTGCTCGCCGAACTCGATGAAACGGAACGCGGCGCGGCCACCGGTGCGGTGCCACGCGGCCGCCTGCGCGTGCATGCGAACGTGCCGCTCGGACGGCACTATCTGCTGCCACTGGTGCCTGAGTTTCTCGCCGCCCATCCCGACATTACGCTCGATATCGTGTTGACGGATCAGGTAGTCGACCTGCTCGAGCAGCGCACCGATATCGCCCTGCGCAGCGGCCCGCTGAAGGATTCGCAACTGGTGGCACGCAAGCTGGGCGATGCGAAAATGATGATTGTCGGCGCGCCTGCCTATCTGGCGCGTAACGGTACGCCGCAAACGCCCGCGGATCTTGCCGCGCACAACCGGCTCGGATTCGGCTTTGCAAGGGCGACGAGCGGCTGGCCGTTGCTCGACGCGGAGCAACGCAGGATCGAGGTACCGGTGGAAGGTAATGCGCAAGTCAGCGATGGCGAGACGCTGCGCGAACTCGCGCTCGCGGGCGTGGGGTTGGCGCGGCTCGCCGCCTTTCAGGTGCGTGAAGACGTGGCCGCCGGCCGCCTCATCGTGCTGCTCGACGCGTTCGATTCCGGCGAGACCGAGCCGGTCAACGCGCTCTATCTGGGCCAGGGCGGCCACCTGCCCGCCCGTGTGCGCGCGTTGCTCGACTTTCTGGTGGAGCGGATGCGCGTCGATTGACGCGCATGGCTAGCGACCCAACCGCAGATCCGTGAACACGGCGACTGCGGATGCAGTCGCCACGGACCACGCGGCATCGCGATGCGAATCACGCGACGCGAACACGCCGCGCCTTACCTGACCTTACGGCTGGCGTGCCTGCGGCGCCGAACCCGGACAGGCGGGGTCTTTACCCCAATGTCCGTCGCACACGCGCCAGCGGCACAACTGGTCTTCGAAGAAGCCGCGTTGTCCGCACTCTTTCACGCGTTCGGCCAGCTTGGCGTCCCCGGGGGTAGCCGATGCACTGACCTTGGTCGCCGTATTGCCGTCCGCCGCTTTCGCGTCGGCCGGTTTGGTCCGCGCCACGAGCGCGGCCAATAGATCGGCATCCGAATCATCTTTCGAAGCATTACCGGGCGCACGCGATTTCTTCGTTTGCGCGACCGTGGCCGGTGCACTTGCGTGACGATTGCTTGCGGCCACGCTTTCCTTCTTGCCGTGAGCCGCCGTGTCGCGTTTCGCATTGCTGGCGACAGCCGTCGCGCTTTTGCCATGCTTTTCCGCCGGCACCGTTACCGCCGACGCAGCCGTTGCGGACGCAACCGGTGCCGAAGCATTGCTCGGCTCGGCGCCATCGGCGAGCGCACGCGACAAGCGGTTGTCATCACCGCTTGCGGGCGCACTCGCGGATGTCGCGGATGTCGCGGATGCCGCGGGTGACTTGCTGTCGCTGTCGTCGGCAACGATCGTAGCCGCTTGTGACGACGCCGCGGCCGGGGCCTCCGCTTTCGCGGTGACCTGCGGCGCACCGCTGGCGGCGGACGCCGGCACGGCAACTTTCTCCGCGCTGGCGGGCGCGGTTGACGCCAACGCCTCTGTCTTCACACGCTGCTGCATATGCCACGCGCCCCAACTGCCGGCTGCGATCACTAACAACGCAACCAGCACAAGCGGTGCCTTCGACCGGCGTGGTTTATCTGCAGGCTGCTCGACGCGGCCTTCCAGGTTCGCGAGAATTCGCGAACCATTGCCATCGGCGCCCTTAGCCTTATCGGATAACAGGCTAGGCGGGGCTTTGGAATTCGAATTTTCCGGCGCACTCATTCACTGTCTCATTGAATCCTGGATTATTTCGCCGTGATAATACCGTTCCGGCTCCTCTCCGAGCAGGCCTGATTCTAAGAGCAAGCATTACAAAATACAATTGTTTCCAATTTTCCGGGGTCGACTTTGATTGCCGTAGTACTTCTCGCCTATTTCGCCATCGCTGTTGTGATCGCCGCAATGCTGCTATTGCCGGCGGTACGCGCCTCTTTATTGGGCGCCGCACTCGCTATTCATGGCCGCGTTATGCGCGGGGCATCGCAGGGTGCTTCTCGCGCTCGTGGTCAATTAGCGCGTTCGGCAAAAATTTCGCAATCGACTGCAGTCGATATGCAAAAGTTACTGGCAAAGCGGCGCTTGCTGATTTTTACCACCACAGGTATTCTTGCGACGCCGCCATTGGTGGCATTGGCTTTACGCGGCCGGCAATTATTCCAATTCGATGACACCGCACGGGTACCGGATGAGAAAATTGCCGCATTATTGAATGGCGAACAGCTCGTACCCCCGCCGCCGCTGCCGCCCGAAGTATTTGCAACGCAGGAAGTGGAGCAGATTCGGCCCGCGCTGAAAGACGCGAGCCGCGACTGGAATTTGCTCGACGCCGATTTCAGAACACGTTTATTGCTCGTTTACAAAATCATGCACGAGCAATACGGGTATGAGATGGCATTGCTGGAAGGTTATCGCAGTCCGGAGCGGCAAAACCGGCTTGCGCAAATGGGGGGTAACGTCACCAATGCCGCTGCGTTTCAGAGCTATCACCAATACGGTCTTGCCGCGGATAACGCGTTTTTGCGCGACGGCAAGCTCGTCATTTCAGAAAAAGATCCCTGGGCCATGCGAGGTTATCAGCTATACGGACAGACGGCCGAACAGGTCGGCCTGACGTGGGGTGGGCGCTGGAAAATGATGGATCTCGGGCACGTTGAATATCACAAACCGGGCTTCGTCATGGGGCGTGGTCATTAAGACGAAGTGGGCAATAAAGAGGTTGCAATGGGGCGTTCAATCAAATTTTCTGGCAAAAGTCGGCAATGTCATATGCATAACGGCATTCGCCCAATCGCCATTGGCGCGCCATTTCATGGCGGATTTAACAATCCAGCCGCATTCACCTCTACCTGAATATGCTTTCGTTTTGTTTCAAACGCGGCATAGGCAGACTTTGCCCGCGCTCGCGTCATGCTGTTTGCCACACACGCGCCACAACACACATCACCAAGACCTGAACGGCTTATGCGACGCATTCTTAACGTGTTGACCCATACACGCACGCTCTCGATCATCGGCTTGCTCGCGCTCGCTGCTGTTTTGTTCATCGGCGCCGATACCCTGCAGATCGACCTGATGTGGCCAGCCATCGTGCTCGGCGCGGTGATCGCACTCTGGCTGCTGGTCTGGGTGGTGCGCCGGTTACGCGCGCGGCGCGCGAACAACAAGCTCGGCGAGATGCTCGAGCAGCAGGCCGAAAAGCAGACCGAAACCGGCCCCGCCCCGACGCCCGCGCGCCAGGCCGAACTCGACGTGCTGCGCACGCGCCTCGTCGACGCGGTGAAAACGATCAAGACCTCGAAGATCGGCCAGATGTCCGGCGGCTCGGCACTGTATGAATTGCCCTGGTACATCGTGATCGGCAACCCCGCTGCGGGCAAGAGCAGCGCCGTGCTGAATTCGGGCCTGCAGTTTCCTTTCGCCGACAAGAACAATGCGGTGATTCATGGCATCGGCGGTACGCGGAATTGCGACTGGTTCTTTACAACCGAAGGCATTCTGCTCGACACCGCCGGCCGCTATTCCGTACACGAAGAGGACCGCACCGAATGGCTCGGCTTCCTCGGCCTGCTCAAGCGTTTCCGGCCGAAGGCGCCGATCAACGGCATCATCGTGACGGCAAGCATTGCCGAGTTGACCAGCAGCAAGCCCGAATTCGCGATCAATCTCGCGAAGAATCTGCGCCAACGGGTGCAGGAACTGACCGAGAAGCTCGAAGTGTTCGCGCCGGTGTATGTGATGTTCACCAAGGCCGACCTGATCACGGGCTTCACCGAATTCTTCAGCGGCAGCGATCGTCAGGAATACGACCGCGTGTGGGGCGCCACCCTGCCCTACGAGCCGGACGAAAAGCGCGATGTGGTAGGCCTCTTTGACGAGCACTTCGAAGAGCTCTACGACGGCCTGAAAGAAATCAGCGTCGCGCAGATGTCGATCAACCGTGGCAACAAGCTCTCGCCGGGTCAGTTGAGCTTCCCGCTCGAATTCTCGACGATCAAGCCCGCGTTGCGCGCGTTTCTCGCCACGCTGTTCGAAACCAACCCGTTCCAGCACAAACCGATTTTCCGCGGCTTCTACTTCACCAGCGCATTGCAGGAAGGCGAAACCAACAGCGCCGCCGCTACGCGCATCGCCAACCGTTTCGGCCTTTCCGCCGATAGCCTGCCCAAGCCGCATAGCGCGTTCTCGAAGAACGGCTTCTTCCTGCGCGATCTGTTCTCCAAGGTGATCTTCGCCGACCGGCAGACCGTCAAGCAATTCGCCAGCCCCGCCAAGACGCGCATGCGTTATGCGACGTTCTTCGGCTTCGTCGCGGTGCTTGCGTTGGCGCTCGGCGGCTGGACGTGGTCGACGATCGGCAATCAGCAGCTCGCCGAGAATGTGAAGGCCGACCTCGACAACGTGGTACGCCTGCAGCAGAACCGCAACGACCTGCAATCGCGTTTGCAGGCCATGGACATTCTGGAAGACCGCATCGACCAGCTCGAGCAGTTCCGCCGCGACAAGCCGCTGGCAGTGTCGCTCGGGCTGTATCAAGGCGACCGTCTCGAGCAGCACTTGCTCACCGAGTATTACAACGGTGTGCGCCAGATCCTGCTCGACCCGGTCTCGCAGAATCTCGCCTCGTTCCTGAAAGACGTCAACGCGCACCCCGATCAGCTCGCGCCGCTGAACCGCACACCGGACGCCGCTGCGATTCCAGTGTCGGCGCACGCGGCGATGGCGGCGAACAGCCAGGGCGGCCTGTATAGCGACGCGTCGCCGACCAATGTCGAAGATGCTTACAACGCGCTCAAGACCTACCTGATGCTCAGCGACAAGCGTCACGTGGAAACCGCTCACCTGACCGATCAGGTCGCCCGCTTCTGGCGCGGCTGGCTCGAAACGAATCGTGGCAACATGCCCCGCGACGAGATGATCCGCAGCGCCGAGCGCATGATCACCTTCTATCTGTCGCGCGTGTCCGACAACGACTGGCCGATGATCGACCAGAACCTCGGCCTCGTCGACCAGACGCGTGAAAATCTGCGCCGCGTGGTGCGCGGCATGCCGGCCCGCCAGCGCGTCTACGAAGAAATCAAGGCGCGTGCGTCGACCCGCTTCGCGCCGATGACGATCGCGCGCATCGTCGGCGAAAACAATACGGCGCTGGTGGCCGGCAGCTACGCGATTCCCGGCACCTTCACGCGTGAAGCGTGGTTCCAGTACGTGCAGCCGGCAATCCGTGACGCCGCCACCAAGGAATTGCAGGCCAAGGACTGGGTGCTCAACACCTCCGCGCACGACGATCTGACGCTGGAAGGCAGCCCCGAGCAGATCCAGAAAGCGCTCGTGGCGATGTACAAGACCGAGTACGCAATGCACTGGCAGAAGTTCATGCAGGGCATTGCCGTGCAGAGTTTCGGCAGCTTCGGCCAGGCGGTGGATGCGATGAACCGTCTCGGCGATCCGCAAGACTCGCCGATCCGCAAGGTGCTCGAAACCGCGTACGACCAGACCTCGTGGGACAACCCTTCGCTCTTCAACGCGAACCTGAAGCGCGCGCAAACCGGCGTGACCAGCTGGTTCAAGAACTGGTTCTCGCGTGCGCCGACCGGCCAGCTGAGCGCCAATATCGACATCAACGGCAATCCGGCCGAAGTGCCGATGGGCCCGATCGGGCAGGAGTTCTCGGCGTTGGGCCGCATCGTCGTCTCCGGCGACAACGGCTCGATGTTGAAGGGCTACATGGATACGCTCTCGAAGGTCCGTACCCGCTTTAACGTGATCAAGAACCAGGGCGATCCGGGACCGGGCGCGCGTCAGTTGATGCAACAAACGCTCGACGGCAGCGGGTCCGAGTTGGCCGATTCGCTGAAGTACGTCGACGAGCAGATGCTGACGGGCCTCACCGATTCGCAACGCAAGGCGCTGCGTCCGCTGCTGGTGCGTCCGCTGATGGCCGCGTATGCGGTGGTGATCCAGCCGGCCAGCGTCGAAGTCAACAAGGTGTGGAATGCGCAGGTCTACCAGACCTTCCAGAGCTCGCTCGCGAACAAGTATCCGTTTGCAGGCGACGCGAAGGTCGAAGCCGGCGCCGGCGAAATCGCCCAGGTGTTCGGGCCGGACGGCGCGATCGCCAAGTTCGTCGGCACGACGCTCGGGCCGCTCGCGGTGCGTCGCGGCGACACGCTGACCTCACGTACCTGGGGCGATATGGGTCTCGCGCTGACGCCTGACTTCACCAGCGGTTTCGCGCGCTGGGTGGCGCCGCTTGCCGGCGGCGCAGCGGCCTCGTCGGGTCAAAGCTCGGCCGAACCGCAGACCGTGTTCCAGATCCTGCCGCAGCCGAGTAGCGGCACCACGGAATACACGCTTGCCATCGACGGCCAGCAGATGCGTTACCGCAATACGCCGCCGCAGTGGACCAACTTCGTGTGGCCGAACCCGTCGGGCTCGCCTGGCGCGACGCTGAATGCCACGACCTTCGACGGCCGCACGCTGCAACTGGTCAACGAGCCGGGCCGCTACGGTCTGGAGAAGCTGATCAACTCGGCGCAACGCAAGCGCCGTCCGGACGGCACCTTCGATCTGTCGTGGACGCAAGGCAACGTGACGGTGGCGGTCAGCATGCGCATCATCAGCACGTCGCAGGCGTCGGGCAGCGCCAGCAGCGATGCGCCTCAACAACAGAGCCTGCGCGGCTTGCGGCTGCCTTCTTCGGTGGCGGATGTGAGCGCGGCGGCAAATTCAGTCAATGCGACGGCCGCGGGTGGAGCACCGGGCGCCGTGCCCGCCGCCACGCCGGCGTTGCAAACGGCACGGCCGGCAACGGCCGCCGCCGCGGTTTCGAACACAGGGGGTGCGCAATGACACAAACCGTGCAGGCGCAGATCGCCTACTTCGGCAAGATTCCGTCGCGCGGCGACTTCGTCAAAAGCCCGCATAACCCGCAGTTGCTGGCCACGCTCGACCGCTGGATCGCCGAGGCGATGGAACTGCTCACCGACGACCCGCGCTGGAAGATCGTCTACGAAAGCGCCCAGCCGATGCACTTCGCGTTCCTCGGTTCGCGCAGCAAGCTGGCGATCGCGGGGCATATGGTGGCGAGTCAGGATCAGTCGTCGCGGCGCTTTCCATTTCTTGCCGCGACCGCGCTGGAAGTCGAAAAGCCGCTGACGTTCCTCGCGCGCAGTCCGCTCGCCTTCGCGCGCCTGTGGTCGCGCGTCGCCTCACAGATGAAGCCGCTGCTCGGTGTGAGCGAGCCGGCCGGCGCGCTTCAGGCGCTCGGTGAAACACAAGTGCAGATCGAAATCGGCGGCGGCCCGGGCAATCCGCACGACGGCACCTTCAACGACTTCGTCGAGCATCAGACCCTCTCAGGCCTCGAACAGATGCTGCTCGCAAGCGGTCATCCGGTGCGTCTGCGCGGCGCGATGCTGGCGCTCGGTTCGCTGCTGCGTCCGGTGATGCAAAGCGGTTCGTCGCATCTGGAACGCGGACTGACCCTGCCGCTGCCGAACGATCCGTTCTATCGCTCGCTCGTTGCCGCATTCTGGCTCGAACTGATCGCACCGTTCGTCTCGCAGGCCGATTTCGAACTGGCGATTTTTATCGGCACGATTGCCGAGCGCGAGCGGCTCATCATCGGCTTTAACGGCGCCTCGGCAAAAACGCTGCATAGCGTGGTCGATCCGCAGGCGTACGCGGCGCATAACATCGATATCGACGATCCCGAGTGGATCGACGAACACGCACAAAACGACCATGGCATCAGCAAGCTCGTCAGCTACCTCGACCAACCGCAACTGTCGTTGCGTGTCAGCATCGACACGTTCCGCGAAGCCTTCACGGGAGCGTGACACGATGTTGAGCAAACACACGCGCATGGCCTCGCTGCTGGCCGGTCTTCTGATCGGCACGCTCGCCCATGCGGACAATGACGGCCCGGCACGCGTCACGCCGGTCGACAACAGCGGCATGGCGATTCGCACGACGGTTCTGCCTTCGGCGCAGCCGGGCAATGCAGGCGGCCCTGCGGTCAGCACGGCCGGGCTCGCCAGCGGCACCACGGGCGCCGGCACCGGTGCGATCAGCGCATCGCCGCCGCCCGCCAATGCCATGCCGGGCCAGGTCGTCGTGGGCGGCAAGGTGCCGGATGAAGCGACCAAGGCCGCCGTGCTGGCGCGTCTGCGAGACACCTACGGTGCGTCCAACGTGGTCGATCAGATCGAAGTCGCCGACGTCGCGACGCCGCCGAACTGGTCCGCCAACGTGCAAAAGCTGATCGGCCCGCAATTGAAGCAGATCAGCAAGGGCCAGTTGAAGATCGACGGCACGCAGATCGACGTGAAGGGTGAAGTGCACAACGAATCGCAGCGTCAGCAGCTCGCAAGCGATATGGCGAACGCACTGAATCCGACCTACACGATCAAGAACGGCCTTCGCGTGAGTGCGTCCGAACAGGGCGTGCTCGACCAGACGCTGGCGAATCGCACGATCGAGTTCGAGACCGGTAGCGCGACGCTCACGCCGCAAGGCCGCGCGATTCTCGATCAGATGGCGGCCGTGTTGTCGAAGATGCAGACGAAGACGGTGGCGATCATCGGCCATACCGACAACTCGGGCAATCGCACCTCGAACATCGCGCTGAGCCAGGCGCGTGCGGATGCAGTGAAGGGTTATCTGGTCGCCAAGGGCATCCCGCCCGAGCAGATGACCACGACGGGCGTGGGTCCGGATCAGCCGATCGCGTCGAACGACACGACCGATGGGCGGGCGCGTAACCGGCGTATCGAGTTTCGTGCAGGGTCCTGAGTCGTTGCTTGCCTGACCTGACCGTAGCGTGATCAAAAAAAAGCCTGGCACCGATCGTCGATGCCAGGCTTTTCTGTTTGCACGATGGAAGTTTTAGCTCTTTTCGTCAGGCTTCACGCCCAGCAACTCGCGAATATGCGCGAGCGAGCCATCGTCCTTCACTACCGAGGAAAGCCACTGATGCAAAGGCATATCCGCGCACTCCGCCGCCTTCTCGGCGAAGTACGCAGCCGGATTGTGCGGCTCGGTGCTGTGGAAGAATTTGGCCACTGCGCGCAATTGCGCGACGGCCTGCGCACGGCTCTGAATTCCTGCAACCGGAGCGCTCGGGATAGTCTGGCTGGTCGTCAACACGGGTTCCTCGCGTTGCGGTGAAGTCTTGAAGGTAGGCTCGGCGCGTTCGTGCTCAACCGGATTCGGCGCTTTTGGCGGCGACGCTTCAGCGCTTACGCCCAGTTCGCGTGCAAAGCGTTCCGCCAACCGGTAGACGCCTTCATACCCATCTTTCGCCTGCCGGAAACTCGGCGCCGAATCGGGAGCACGCTGGTCCAGTTCCTGTTCGAGCGCGAGCATCGCCGCTTCGAACGCTTTCAGATCGACCAGCAGCGTCGAATAGAACGCCGGCGGCGTGGCGCGTTTCGACGCCTCGATCTGCTCGATGGAAGGCTTGCCGCGCGCGATATCGTCGGCGTGATCCGGATCGCGCTTGACCGCTTGCGCGACATGCGTGGCCACGTCCCAATCGATCGTGCTGTACGAGTTGCCTTGCGACGACGTGAGCGGCATGGCCCGCAGCAGATCGCCGGTGCGGCCGACCAGCCACGCGACGTTGCCGAGGCGATACTCGGTGTCATCGCCTTCCGGCAGCGGATGCACGTAATCCCAGTACTTTTCGCACAGCCCCGTCAACAGCGCATACCCTTGCGTGAGACCGGTCACGCCCTCTTCAATGGCAAGCGCCTCGGTGAGCCAGACAGCGAGGCGCAAGTCTTTCGTCTGCGTCTGCAGCAGGCTGCTGGAACGTTCGACCACGAATGGCCAGTCCGCCTCTTTGATATCCGTGACCCATTCGCCCTGATCCAGCGACGGGTCTTCGAATCGACGCGCGTGCTGGATCGCGTCGAAATCCGCTGAAAACAGCAGGTCTTCGCCGCAAGGCGAGGTTTCGCTGATCGGGGCCAGCAGCGTGTTCAGATTAGTCGGCATGACAGAAAGCAATAAGTGTCCGGTACGGCATTAAAACAGATTGGCAAGCAGGCGGGGACTTGCCTGTTCACGCAACCGTGTATTCGAACTCGCCCGCTTCGCTCGCGCGCACTGCGATGCGTTCGATCGTGGTGCCGTTGGCGATGCGCTCCAGCACCTGCTGCGCGACTTCGGGCAACAATGTGCCGTTCAGAATGTGGTCGACATTGCGCGCACCCGAGTCCACTTCGGTACAGCGCGCGAGCACTGCATCGACCAGCGACTCGTCCCACTCGAACACGGCCTTGTGATTCGACTCGATGCGGCGGCGAATCCGCTCCAGCTTCAGTTCGATGATTTCGGCGAGCACGTCGTCGGAAATCGGATAGTACGGCACCACTTTCAGACGGCCGAGAAACGCCGGCTTGAACGTCTTGTACAACTGCGGGCGCAACGTCTCCGCGAGCTCGTCCGCATCCGGCAGTTCTTCGGCGCTCTTGTTCAGGCAGGCCTGCATCACCGCCTGCGAGCCGACGTTCGAGGTCAAAATGATCAGCGTGTTGCGGAAATCGATCTCGCGCCCTTCGGCGTCGTCCATCGTGCCTTTGTCGAACACCTGGAAAAACATTTCCAGCACGTCGGGGTGCGCCTTTTCCACTTCGTCGAGCAGCACCACCGAATACGGATTGCGACGCACCGCCTCGGTCAGCACACCGCCCTCGCCGTAACCGACGTAGCCCGGCGGCGAACCCTTCAGGCCCGACACGCTGTGCGCTTCCTGATACTCGCTCATGTTGATCGTGACCATCTTGCGTTCGCCGCCGTAGAGCACATCGGCGAGCGCCAGCGCGGTTTCGGTCTTGCCGACACCCGACGGTCCGACGAACATGAACACGCCACGCGGTTTATTCGGGTCTTCGAGACTCGCGCTGGCGGTACGCACACGTTGTGCGATCGCATCGAGCGCATGGTCCTGTCCGATCACGCGAGCGGCCAGCAGCGGCTGCAGATTCAGCACGGTCTGGATTTCGTCCTTGATCATGCGGCCGAGCGGAATACCGGTCCATGAAGCGACGATTTCAGCGACCACGTGGCCGTCAACCTGCAACGGGACCATCGGCTGACCGCCCTGCAAGGCATGCAATTCCGCCACGCGCGTGGCCAACGTTTCGCGCGCCTGCTGCGCCTTGTCGGCCTGCGCGGCGTCCGCGCTGCTCACGCGCGCGGCGTCGATTTCCGCACGCAAGCCGACGATCTCCGTCACCAGTGCGCGTTCCTTGTCGTAGCGCGCCTCATCTTCGGCCAGATCTTTCACATCCTCTTCGCGCAGACTGCGCAATTCCGCGAGCCGCTCATCGTGCAGCGCGCCGCTCGCCACTTCGCGCTCCAGCGCGGCGATTTCGGCGTCGATGCGTTCGAGGCGTTTCTTCGTGTCGTCGATCGCGGCCGGTGTCGAGCTATGGGCGAGCGCAACTTTGGCGCAAGCGGTGTCGAGCACGCTGATCGCCTTGTCCGGCAGTTGACGGCCGCTAATGTAGCGATGCGACAGGCGCACCGCTTCGGTGATCGCATCGTCCAGCACGCGGACATTGAAGTGCTTTTCCATCAACGCGGCCATGCCGCGCAACATCGCCGCCGCGAGCGTCTCGCTCGGCTCTTCGATCTTGACGACCTGGAAACGCCGCGCCAGCGCCGCGTCTTTCTCGAAGTACTTCTTGTACTCGCTCCACGTGGTCGCCGCGATGGTGCGCAATTCGCCGCGCGCCAAAGCCGGCTTCAGCAGATTCGCTGCATCGTTTTGCCCGGCCTGGCCACCGGCGCCGATGATCGTATGCGCTTCGTCGATAAACAGAATGATCGGATGCGGGCTCTTCTTCACCTCGTCGATCACGTTCTTCAGGCGGTTCTCGAACTCGCCTTTGACGCTGGCGCCGGCTTGCAGCAGCCCCATATCGAGCACATGCAGCGCGACGCCTTTCAGCGGCGCGGGTACATCGTCGGCTGCAATGCGCAGCGCGAGACCTTCGACCACGGCCGTCTTACCGACGCCCGCCTCGCCCGTCATGATCGGATTGTTCTGCCGGCGGCGCATCAGGATGTCGATGGTCTGGCGAATTTCGCCTTCGCGGCCGATCACCGGATCGATCTTGCCTTCACGCGCGCGCTGCGTGAGATTGCTGGTGTACGTATCGAGCGCGGGGGTTTTGGAAGGCGCACCGGGTGCCGATTCGGCCGTGCTTGTATCGCTCACGCCTTCCGCTGCATTCTCCGCAGCGCTGCTCCGTTCGATTTCACGCGAGCCCGCGGTCAATTCGTCGAACTTGTGCTTCAGATCCGTCACCCGTACATCGCGCAGCAGCGGCGACATGCGCTCGGCAAACTGCGCGAGATCCGGCGCCGTCAACAGCGCAAGCAGCAAATGCCCCGAACGAATCCGTCCAATCTGCGAATCGAGCGATGCGATCAGCCACGCCTGTTCGAGCAGGTCGATCAGATGCTTCGAAAACACCGGCGTGCGCGTATTGCCGGTCTTCAACCGCTGCAATTCACGCTCGACATCCGCGCGCAAAGCATGCGCGTCGACCCGGCTCGCGCGCAGCGCCAGCGTGACGTCGCTCGCGGGTTCTTCCAGCAGCGCCAGCAACAGATGCTCGAGGTCGACCTCATAGTGACCGCGCGCGAGACAGTTGTTCGCCGCGAGCAAAGCCGCCTGCCGGCAGGTCGGATTCAGTTTGGCGATCAGGGTATTGAGGGACGTGCTCATGTCGTGCGATCCGGGTCCAGTTTCTATCGTTGTGGTCAGTGAATCACGTGCAATTCGTAGCGGGCATCCGCGCGGTCGCGGTCGGCTGCCTTGGTGCACAGGAAGGCGTCCCAGCCCAGGCGCGCGCCGCCGCTCAGCATGCTCGGCCCCACTTCCGCGCGGCGCAGCACCAGCGAGATCTCGTATTCGAGCGTCACGCCGGCGAGCAGCGTCAACATGCGTTCGAGCGCCACGGCGCGGTCGGCGCCAGGTAAAAACGCTTCGTAGTCGGCTTTGTTGAGCGGTCCGATCACGAGCCGCGCGCGCATGTCGCGCTGCCAGACACGCTCGCCCGCCAGCGCCGTGGCGCCGAGCGTCGCGTTGACACCGCCGAGCACCGTCAATTGATCGCGCGGCACGTCATACCATTTGCCGACGAACTGCTCGACGCGCACTCGCACCTTGAAGTACTCGGACAGCGTGCGTTGCAAATAGGCTGCTGATACCGGCCGGTGCCGTGCGGCCAACGCGTAACCGGCAATCGCTTCGTCGAACAGCGCGCCGTCGCCGCTTTGCAGACTGTTGCGCGTGTCGTCGTCGGCGACGCCGGCCAGCGCGAGCAACAGCGGCAGATAGCGTTCGTCGCGATCCAGTTCGTAATGAAACGGCAGCCTGTATTTCTTCCACGCCGCGTAGAACAGCGCGGTCGCGCGATTCGAAAATACGTCGAAGAATTCACGCGCGGCCCGGTCACGCTGAATCTGCTCGCGCGCGATGATCTGCTCGGTGTAATGCAGCGGCAATGCACCCTGCCCGCCGAGCAAACCGAAAAATGCCGGCGTGATATCGACCTTGTGGAGCGAACCCGCTTCGAGCGCGGCGGTACGCTGCGGCTTCTCTTTCAGCACCGCGCCGTCATCGTCGTACGGCTGCGCGCTGTGAATCTCGCTCGGCGGAAACGACATCGACAGTGAATTGCGAAAAGCAATCCGCTGCGCGACGATTTCGCCTGGGCGTCCGTTGCTCGATGGCGCCTGTTGCGCGAACCACTTCTCGAGAATCCGCACCGCCTGAAAAAATTCGAAGCGATGCGGTTCGTCGAGAAGTTGCTCGACTACGCCAGGATCGATTCGCCGCTGCGCGGTTTGCATCGCAGAATCTCCTCGCCGGTGCGCTTCGACACGACGACCAGTTGCACAAAGCTGTTCAGATGCACGTACAGCCCGAAAAACGTATCGATCACCCGCACGAACGACGCGAGACTCGTGCCGACAAAGTGCTCTTCGTCGATCGTCAAACGAATCTCGATGCCGCGCACGAAGGTCGCGAACGGCTTGCCCGGCAGCCACTGCACCGCTGCGCGCTGCTCGATGCCGACCAGACCGTCGATATGCCGCGCCGACACCGCCGTGCGCCGCAAATCGTACAGCACCAGCATTTCCTTGAGCGCCGACAGACCGCTATTGGCAAGCGACACATGATTCAACGCCAGATGCGAAATCAGCCGCCAGTGCGAGGCGCGCCCGCGTTCGAAACGCACGCTCGGCGTCGGCCGGCGCAGCATCGAAATGCTGCCGGTCAGCGAGCCGCCTTCCAGAAACAGGTCGCCGCCTTCGAGACCCACGGCGAGGCCGGCCGGCAAGTCGCGATTGGTACACGTCAGATCGAGACTCAGCGTATCGGTTTGCGGGGCTGCCGGTTCGAAGTCGATATCGACGATCGATATCTCGGTCTCGTAACCCGGGCTTTTCTGCGCAACCCAGTCGTTACGCCGCGCGAACCAGTAGTGCCCCGCACGCGCCGCTTCGCCGTGATGCAGCGAATAGAACGGCCGGAATTCGATCACCGATTCTTCATGCGCCTTCTGCCGGACGAGTTTCACCGAGTCGATCGAATAGACCTCGTACGCGAATGCACGACGCGCCTCGGCGATCACCGGGTAGGAAACCGCCTGATGGCTGACGCGGATCGGCTCGCCGTGCTGTTCGAACAGGTTCACCACCGGCGTGCAGAACAACCGGAAATGATGCGCGGACAACGAATCCAGCAAACGCGCGATGTGCGAATCGCTGCGCACTTCCTTGAGCACGACGTGCAGCGTCAGACGCTGGCAGCGGCCGCTCGCGCGTGTCATTGCCGCCAGATCGAAATCGGTGAAATTGAACTTCTCGGGGAACGCGAAGTATTCGGTCAGCAACCGGTAGGCCGGATGCGATTTGGCCGGATAGTCGATCAGCGCATCGTCTTCATCGAAACCGGCCTGTACGACGGGCGATTCACGCAGTTGCGTCCACACGCCGCGGCGGTCGGCTTCGACATAGGTGGCCATTGCGTTGACGAACAGGCAGTCCGCCAGCGCCGCGATAAACGATTGCTCGCCGTGCAGATGCGTGCGCAACGTGCCGACTTTCAATGCGGAGAGATCGAGCTGCGCGGCCGTCGATTCGAACGTGATCGACACGATCGCCGTGGCATTGCCCGGCAGGACGGTCGCGCTCGGGGCCATCGCCACCGACGTGTACTTCGCCTCCGAGATGCGGATCGGCGCCAGCGTCACGTCGTACGCGGTTCGGAAACGGCATTGCACGCCGCGAATCGGGCGCGATTTGAGTTCGGTACCGCGCTCGACCAGCACCGGTTCGGTCAGGTGACTGAGCGCAGCCGAGGTGCCCAACTGTGCGATCGAGCACGACGGAAACGGCCGCAGGTAGTGCGGATACAGCACTTCCAGCAGCGCTTCCGTGAACTCGGGGTAATCGTCGTCGAGCTTCTTGTTGATGCGCGCGCCCAGCAACGCGAACGATTCGATCATCCGCTCGACGTGCGGATCTTCGCAGTGCTCGCCGGACATCGCCAGACGCGCCGCAATCTTCGGATAGCGTTCGGCGAAATCGCGCGAATAGCGCCGCAGAAATGATAATTCGCGCTCGTAATACGGCAGCAATTCTTCCATCGATATCCCCGGACCTGAATCCTCTCCGCCCAATCCATGCCACCGTTGCGCGTTAACGGCGGCAAAGCGGTACTAAAAACACTTAAACGCAGGTACTAAAACTCAGCCGCCAAAATCAGGTACTAAAGCTTCGCGCGTGCGCGCGTCACCGAATATTGCAGTGTAGAAGGCTGCAGCATTGCATCGAAACTCACCGGTTCTTCTGCCGGGTGCACAACCAGCAAGGCCTGAATCGCAAAATTCAGCGCATTGGTGGATTGTTCGTTCAATTCGAGCGTAACCGCCACCTGCTGCAAACGCGGCTCATGCCGTGCGATTGCCTGTTGAATCGACTTGCAGATAAACGTGCGGTCATAGTGACTCGCGAGACTCAGGCCGGCGAAATCGTTCAGACCGTATGTGAGCACCGAGCGCTGACATTCCGGCAGCGCCGCCAGCTCGTGCTCAGTCAGGGCGATCCGCGTGTTCAGGATCGCCTCGACATCGCGCGCGACGGTGGCCTTCAGCTCATCCAACGACAATTGCCGCATCGCCGGGGAAGCCGGCAGATGCGGTTCGTCGTCGAACAGCTTGTCGAGAAAGCTGGGTTCGAAGCGTTTCATCAGCGTCCGAAGAACCGGTTCGACGCGAGGCACGCGCGGGTGCCGGCCTTTTCAGGCCGCACGCCGCGTGCGCCCCGGCATCAGACCGCGTACGTCTTGTCGTTCTTCGTCAGGCTCCACGCGCCTTGCGCGTTGCCGCCCTGGTTGCCGCCGATCTTCTGCTGCGTGTACTTCCACTGCACGGCAGCGTACTTCAGCGAGAACTGTTCGGTCGGCAGGCCTTCGCCCACCACGCTCGGCGTGGCGCTCGAGATGATCACGTACTTGAGTTTCACTTCCAGGTACTTGATGCGGTTGCCTTCGCCGTCCGAACGCATGAAGTCGATCGTCACTTCGTCGAACGTCGTGCCGCCCGACGCGTGTTGATAGATCAGCGGGCTGACCACGTCGATATCTTTCGTGAACTGCATGTCGGCGTGCTCGCAACGCTCGGACGTGTGACCACCCGCCGTCGAAGCGGTTGCCGAACGCGGTTGCGTAATCGAGTGGCTCCACGAATCGATTTCGATCCAGCCAGCGTGATCTTTATCGGCAGACTCGCCTTTGATCGCCGGATTGCCGAATTTTAAATAGATGTCCTTCATAACTCATCGACTCCCCAAAGAGGTGGTTTTAACAGCTAACCCGTGCGGCCGGCACGGGCTTTCTGACTTCGTTTATGAATTTGCCGGTTTCGGCAGGTCAGCGACAAGCCGCAAAGAGATCGAAAGCTCGTCCAGTTGAAAGTGCGGGCGCAGGAACGCGACCGAACGATACGCACCAGGCTTGCCCGGAATCTCCGAGACCTGTATTGATGCCTCGCGCAGCGGAAACTGCGCTTTCTGCTCCTGGGTCGCGTTGTCGTCCAGCAGCACGTACTGCGAGATCCAACGGTTCAGGAATACTTCAACGTTCTGCGCCGATGCGAAGCTGCCGATCTTGTCGCGCATCATCGCCTTCAGGTAGTGCGCCACGCGCGACACCGAGAAGATGTACTGCAACTGCGCGGAGAGCACGGCGTTCGCATTCGCGCTATCGGTGCTGTATTTCTTGGGCTTCTGCACCGATTGCGCGGCGAAGAACGCGGCGTAATCCGAGTTCTTGCAGTGCACGAGCGGAATGAAGCCGAGGTCGCTCAGTTCCTTTTCGCGGCGATCGGTAATCGCGATTTCCGTCGGGCATTTCAGCGCGACTTCGCCGTCGTCCGTCTTGAACGTGTGGGTGGGCAGATCTTCCACCAGACCGCCGCCTTCCACGCCGCGAATCGCCGCGCACCAGCCGAAGTCGTCGAATGCGGCCGTCAGGCGCGCCGCAAAGGCCCACGCTGCGTTACACCACAGGTATTTGCTGTGATCGGTGCCGTCTACGTCTTCGACAAAATTGAAGCCTTCCGCCGTCGCACCGTCTTTCGGATTGAAAGGCAGGCGGCCGAGGAAACGCGGCAAAGTCAGGCCGACATAGCGCGAGTCTTCGGAATCGCGGAACGACTTCCACTTTGCGTATTCGACGGTATCGAACACCTTGCCGAGATCGCGCGGCTTGCCGAGATCGGCAAACGTTTCGAGACCCATCAGTTCAGGCGACGCCGATGCGATGAACGGCGCGTGCGCCGCGGCCGCGACGTGCGCCATCTGCTCGATGAAGTACACGTCTTCAGGCTGACGCGTCACTTCGAAGTCGCCAATGATCGTGCCGAACGGCGCGCCGCCGAACGTGCCGAACTCTTCTTCATAAACCTTCTTGAAGAGCGCGCTTTGATCGAATTCGATGGCGTTCTTGAAGTCGCGCACGAGGTCGCGCTTCGGCGCGTGCAGCGCCTTGATCTTGACCGTCGAGCCGGTATTGCTTTCCTTGCACAGGTAGTCCAGACCGCGCCACGTGCTTTCCATGCGCTGGAATTGCGGTGCATGCATCACCGCGCTCAGTTGCGCGGAGATCAGGCGGTCGAGTTCCGCGACGCGCGCGTCGATAGTGGCCGACAGGTTGTCGGACATCACCACCGTGCCGTCGAGCACCTGGTGTACGAGTTCGCCGATCAGGTCTTTCGCACGCGCGTGTTCGGACTCGGATTTGGCCACGCGGCTTTTCTCGACGATTTCGTCGAGCAGCGTGGATTCCGTGCCGCTCTGCGCGCTGGCGAGTTGGGCTGCTGCCGTTTGCTGGTTCATCTCACACCCCGTACGTACTTATTCGCCCTGCTTGTCGTGATCCGGCGCGCCGGCGTGCTGGTCTGCTGCGTTGCCCTGATCTTTCGCCAGCGTCTGCAACTGCTGCGTGTTGTTGAGCACTTCGCTCAGCAGGTCTTCGAGCTTGTCGTTGCCGGCCAGCTTGTTGCGCAGGTCGGCCAGCTTCGAACGCGCATCGAGCAGACGGCGCAGCGGCTCGATCTGTGCAACCACTTCATCCGGGCTGAAATCGGCCATCGACTTGAAACGCAGATCGACAGCGAATTTGCCGCCGGCCTCGCTCAGGCGGTTTTCCACCTGAAATGCGGCGCGCGGTTCGATCGCTTTCATCACGTCGTCAAAATTGTCGCGGTCGATATTGACGAACTTGCGATCGCGCAACTTCGGCTGCTCGACTTCGGACTGCCCTGCCAGATCGGCAACCACACCGACGACGAACGGCAGCTCCTTGATCTCGATCGCATCGCCACGCTCAACTTCGTACGTCAGTTGAACGCGTGGCGGTCGCACTTTTTGCAAACGTTTTTGAATACTTTCTTTCTTCGCCATCGTCGGCTCCCGGATGCAGATGAATCAGGCCTGATTAGCGCAGCGCGCTGAACGGATCGGACGCGCCGCCGCTTTGTGCGGCTTTGGCGGGTGCTGCGGGCGCCGGCGCGGGCGCTGCGGGAGCCGCAGCCGGCGTAGCGGCCGGAGCCGCGGCGCTGGTGGTTGCCTCCGGCGTATCCGCTGGCTTGCCCTTGACGACACGGTGAATAACGCGCTTCTTCTTCACGACGGGCTTGTCGTTCGGATCAGGCGGGAACAACGTGGCTTCGCCGAGCGTGTCGCGCAACTGCTTGGCGAGCGCTTGTGCGTCCGACTTCGCGTCACCCGCGAGCGACGCGTCCTGACGCAATTCGCCGAGCGATTGCGTGGCCACGCGCAGGCCGGCTACAGCCAGCACACTCTTGGCCTGACGATCCGTCTGGTCGCGCTGCAACGCTTCTTGCGCGGCGACAATGGCCTGACCGTAATGACCCTGTGTGAACTGGATCTGTGCAATACGCGACCACGGCTCTTCACGGGTCGGATCGGATTTTGACAATTGTTGATAAAGCGAGATCGCGCGATCCTGATCACCGCCCTTGGCGACGGTATCCGCGTCCGCGAGTTGCTTATTAAAAGCCTCCGGTGTGGTCGCTGTGTTGTTGCCCTGTGTCGCGCAACCGGCAATCACGCCGCATGCCAACACTACCCCAGATAGTTTTACTAACAGACGCTCATTCATCGTTTTTCACCGACGTGCGATTTTTTTAATTCAAGGGAAAACCGGAGTTTTGCTTTGCTTCAACTGCGCGGGTATAGTACAGGCCAATTTTCGATAATTCAACTTTCGTGTGAAGAAGGATTGCACAAAAAAAAATGCATGTGGATGATTTAAACGAAACATGCAGAAATTGTTTCCTGGTGCAATAGCCGTAATGCGGAGAGCGGAAAAAATTTCCGCACGCGAGGCCACAAACAGGCGAGTACCGGAGAGCAATGCGCTTTGCATAAAGCGGCATTACGCGGCATAGCGTTGCTGAAAATTTTCCTGATTGATTTCGTTATTGATGTTTTGACGGGGGACGGCGCCAAGCCGATCGATGTATATGAATTCGCGTCTTGTTCGCTATGCATCGCTATTGATTGCAAGTGCCGCCGTGGGCGCGCTGCTGGGCGGCTGCGCGGCCGCCGTGCCGGCGCTGGGAGCCGCTGCCAACGCGGTTTTGCAGGCGAGCGGCCTCGGCAAGCCCGACGTGCCGGATGCGCAAAAGCCACCCCGTAATGTCGGCCTCACGTTATACGCCGCACAGAATCTCAATGCCGCCAATGACCAGCGCCCATTGGCACTGGTCGTGCGGCTTTACGTTCTGAAAGACCCCACTTCATTCCAGCAGGCGCCATTCGACGCTTTTACCGATCCGGCCAAGGAAAAGACTGTACTCGGCGGTGATCTGCTGGGCGTGCGCGAAGTGACGCTGATCCCCGGTCAACGTTACGTCGTTACCGAAAAAGTCTCGCGTGAAGCTCAGGCATTCGGTATCGTCGCTCTATTCCGCGACCCGGCCATGCAGCGTTGGAAATTCGCCTTCGACCCGGCGAAGTCGGAGAAATCCGGCATAATGATCGGCCTGCATAACTGTGCAATGACGGTGACCAACGGCACTGTGATCCCACCTGAACAGGGACTGCCCGCCCAGCCGTTGAATATGCTTTCTTCGGTAAGCTGTGGTTAAAGATGCCGGTCAAATACGATTTAACAGTTTTTAGAGAATTAACAATACGGCGTTCGAATCGGTTATCTCCGGGCGCGCCACACGCTGAACGTATATAACAGGTTTGAGATGAGTTATTCGGCAAAAGTGCTCTGGGGGGAAGGCCTGTTTCTGAGGCCGCAGCATTTTCAGCGTCAGGACGCCTATCATGAGGCGCGCCTGTTCGAATCGATTCAGGCGATCCAGCCATACAACTGGGGCGTGCGTTCGGCGCGTTTCGACCGCGACGCGCTCGGCAGCAACGTGCTGCGTGTGAGCGAGCTCTCGCTGGTGTTTCCGGATGGCGCGCTCTACTCCGCGCCGCAAGCCGACGACCTGCCCCCGCCGATCGCGCTCGACACGCTGCCCGACGGCATCAATGAATTCACCTTTTATCTGGCGCTGCATCCGCTGCGGGAAGCCGGCGCAAACTATTCTCAAGACAGCAACGCGGGCTTCGTGTCGCGCTATGTCAGCGAGCAGACGCCGGTGGCCGATCATTTCACGGACGCCGCCGAAGCCGACATCACCTTCCTGAAGACCAGCGTCAAACTCATTGCGCATAGCGAGCCGCGCGACCAGTTGCTGTCGGTGCCGCTCGTACGCGTGCGCCGCACCGCCACCTCGGGTTTTGAAATCGACGACACGTTCGTGCCGCCCTGCCTCGCGATCGACGCGTCGCCGATCCTGCATCAACGCCTGCGTCAACTGATCGACGCACTGCAGGCCAAGGTCAACGCGCTGTACGGTTTTCACCGCGAGCCGACCAAGAACATCATCGAGTTCCGTTCGGGCGACATCGCGTCGTTCTGGCTGCTGCACACCGCGAGCGCCGCGTTTGCCTCGCTTGCGCATCTCTATCAGCATTCGGCGCTGCATCCTGAACGTCTGTTTCAGGAATTGCTGCGTCTGGCCGGCCAGTTGATGACGTTTTCGAAGGGCTATGCACTGTCCGACCTGCCAGCTTACCGGCATGACGATCCGGGGCCCGGCTTTGCGCGCCTCGACACGATCCTGCGCGATCTGCTCGAAACCGTAATCTCCACGCGTTACTTCGCGATCGCGCTCGAAGAAGTGCGTCCGTCGTTCCATGCCGGCCGTCTCGACTCGGGCAAGATCGACGACAAGACCATGTTCTACATCGCCGTCTCCGCGGACATGCCGACCGCGGAACTCGTCGAAGCCGTACCCGCGCGCTTCAAGGTCGGCGCGCCGGACGACGTCGACAAGCTGGTGCTCTCGGCCATGCCGGGCGTGCGCCTCGTTTACACGCCGCAGGTACCGCCCGCCATTCCGGTTCGGCCGGGCGCATGCTACTTCTCGTGCGAATCGCGCGGCGCATTGTATGACCGCATGTTGCAGGCCCAATCGGCAATGATCTACGCGCCGTCGGGCATCAACGATCTTCAACTCGAACTGATCGCCGTCACATCATGAGCTACGCGCCTTCCCTGTTTGGCGGCAGCACGCCTGCCGCGACGCCCGCCCCCATGACCGAGCCGACCTACCAGGTCCGCTCGCTGCTCGATCTGCTGTACGACGGTTTCTTCATGCTGTTTCTGTTGAAGAACGGCCGTGAGCCCGGCGACGCGAACGAATTCAGTCAGCGTATCCAGCAGTTTCTCGGCGACTTCGAGCGCGGTGCGAAAAAGCTGAACGCGTCGGCGGAAGACGTCTACGCGTCGAAGTTTGCGTTTTGCGCGGCCATCGACGAATCGGTGTTGTCGTCCACGTTCAAGATTCGCACTGAATGGGAGCGCCGGCCGCTGCAACTGGTGCTGTTCGGCGAGCAACTGGCGGGCGAGAAGTTCTTCCAGTATCTGGAGGAGTGCCGCGCCCAGGGCGCTGCGCGTCTGCAGTCGCTCGAAGTGTTCCACATGTGCCTGCTGCTCGGCTTCCAGGGCAAGTATCTGCTCGAAGGGCCGGAGAAGCTCGCCTATCTGACCGCGCGGATCGGCGATGAAATCGCGCATATGAAGGGCAAGCGCGCCCCGTTCGCGCCGCATTGGCCGCTGCCGGACCAGGTCGCTCACCGGCTCAAGCGCGAGGTGCCGTTGTGGTCGATCGGCGCGGTGTTCGCGCTGGTCGGGCTGCTCGCCTATCTCGGTCTGAACACCTATCTGCGCGATCAAACATTGCGCACGCTCGCGCCATATTCGCAAGTGGTCAAGCTCGGCCCGCAATCGGCCACGCTGACGATTTCGTTGCCGTAAATCAGAACGGCAACGCGTAACGAAAAAAGGCGGCCCGTGAAAACGGGCCGCCTTTTTTCGTGCAGGACAAACACTCCGAAGCGTCGACATACCGCCGACGCCTGACTTGCCTGCCTGCTCCGCTTACTGCGATTCTTCCGCCCACACGGCGTTTTCACGCGCCATCAGCGCCGTCGACGCAGCCGGGCCAAACGAGCCTGCCGTATAAGCACGCGGCTTATCGCCCGACTTGCTCCAGCCTTCCAGAATCGGTTCGGCCCAAGCCCATGCCGCTTCGAGTTCGTCGCGGCGCATGAAGTGCGTGAGGCGTCCGCGAATGACGTCGATCAGCAAACGCTCGTACGCTTCCGCGCGACGCTCGGTGAACGCCTGCTGCAAGTCCAGATTCAGATTCACCGGCAACATGTGCATGCCGCTGCCCGGTTCTTTCGCCAGCACCTGCAACTGGATCGACTCTTCGGGCTGCAACTGGATCACGAGCCGGTTGCCGTAGTTGCGCCCGCTATTGCCGTTCGGGATGATCGAGAAAGGCAACTCGGAAAACTCGATGACGATCTCCGACACCTTCTTCTGCATCCGCTTGCCGGTGCGCAGGAAAAACGGCACGTGGGCCCAGCGCCAGTTGTTGATATGCGCGCGCAACGCGACGAAAGTCTCGGCGCGGCTGCCGGCCGGCACGTTGTCTTCTTCCTGATAGCCCTTCACAGCCTCGCCGTCCACGGCGCCCGCGGTGTATTGACCGCGTACGGTATCGCGCGCGATGTCCTCGGGCGTCATGGGCCGCAGCGAACGCAGCACCTTGAGCTTTTCGTCACGCACCGCATCCGGATCGAGCGATACCGGCGGTTCCATGGCAACGATGCACAGCAATTGCAGCAAGTGGTTCTGCACCATGTCGCGCAGCGCGCCGGTCTTGTCGTAGAAACCCGCGCGGCTGCCCACGCCGACCGTTTCCGCCACCGTGATCTGCACGCTCTTGATATACGGCGCCTGCCACAGCGGGCCGAAAATCGGATTGCCGAAGCGCAGCACCATCAGGTTCTGCACGGTTTCCTTGCCGAGGTAGTGGTCGATCCGGTAGATCTGCGCTTCGCTGAAATGCTTGCCGACCGCCGTATTGATCTCCTGCGCGGACGCCAGATCGTGACCCAGCGGTTTCTCCAGCACCACCCGCGAATTCCCGTCGACCAGGCCCGCCGCCGACAGGTTGTCGCAAATGTTCGTGAACAGATCCGGCGAAGTCGCGAGATAGAACACGCGCCGCACACCTTCGCGCGACACGTCCTTCAGACGCTGGTAGTCCTCGACCGAGTCGACATCCATGCGCACGTACTCGAACAGCGCCAGGAATTTGTCCCAGGCGGCACTATCGAACGCTTTCTTTTCGATGAAGGGCTTCGCCTTCGCTTCCATGAATTCGTTGATGTATTCCTCACGCGACCACGGCTTGCGGCCGATCGTGAGAATGCGGGTGTCCGGCGGCAGATTGCAGTGCAGATGCGCCATGTAAAGCGCGGGCAGCAGCTTGCGGAACGACAGATCGCCGGTGCCGCCGAAGATGATCATGTCGAGCGGCAGGTCGGGGGTGGCAGAAGCGTGGTGGGTCGTCATAGCGCGGTCGCAGCGTGGTGATAGGCGTCGTCAAGGACAAAGGGCAAAAAACGCCGGCGGACCGGCGCTTTTTCTGGCAAACGCCTATGGTGCAACGTTTTGAGATTGTTTGCACGGCAACATGTGCCGCAGGTTGTCGCAAGATGCCAACCAGGACCGGCGAACCGGCGGGCGCCGGGCGCTACAAACGGTCCGCGATCAGCCGCCTGACAAGGCTTCGCGCGCCACGCGGCAGGCCGCCAGATCCCAGGCCGCGCAACCGACGCTTTTAAAGACGACCGGTTTTTCCTGCGGCAACAAAGCGACGTTTTCCACCACTGCGGCAATTCCGCCGACCTGTGCCCAATCGACGCCGGCCTGGATGAAATCGCCGGCTTCATGCCGCGCGCCGGCTTCGTCGTCGACGAACAGCGCGCTGCCTGCAATCGTGTGCGCGCCGATCTCGACCATGGCCGGCGTGAACGCGCCAACGCCGATCACGAGCCGGTCCGCCCGTGCTGCTTCGTCGTAGACGGCCTGTTTGCTGGTGGTCAGCGCGATTACCACGTCGATCGAATCGGGCAGCGCAGCGTCGGGCTGCGGCAGCGCTCGCAGCTCGTGCGCCTTGCCGCGGTGCGCGGCGCAAAACGCTTCGGCCCGCGCGGGCGCACTGCCCTTCACCCACACGCGTGCGTCGGGGAACAATTCGCCAATCGCTTCCAGATGGTTCACGGCCTGCGTACCGGTGCCGATCAGCAGGAATTCGCGCGGCCCTGCCGGCGCGAAAGTGTGTACGCCGAGCATCGACATCGCCGCCGTGCGCCGTCCGGTTACCGTCGGGCCGTCGAGGATGAAGAGCGTCTCGCCGGTATCGGCGTCGAAAGCCATCACCTTGCCGTGGATCGTCGGGATGCCGCGCGGTCGATTGCTCGCGCACACGTTGACCAGTTTGTGAATCGCGAGATCAGGCGCGGTGGCCGGCATCGACAGCATGATGCCGCCTTCGTTGAGCGGCACGACAAGCCGTTCGGGGCTCGTAATGCGCTGCTGCGCGTAGTCAATGCTCGCGCGCTTCAACGCGTCGACGAGCGTCGCGTATGGGATCAGCCGCGCGGTGGCGGCAGCGTCGAAGATCTGCGTGGTCGGGTGAGTCATAAGCGGGCTTTTCCTGTCCTTGCGAAATGATGCGTTCGATTCAATGTGTGGACTCGCGCGCTACCTGCCCTAACGCACGATACGGGTAAGCGTCATGCCACGCCCCGCGTAGAAACGCGCCATCGTTGCGAACGGCAAATAGGCGTCCGCCTGGTGAGGCGCAATGCCCGACGGGTTATGAAACCATGCGCCATCGCGATCGCGCCCGTGCAACAGGATCAGATGACCGCCCTGGCTTTGATTCGGCCGCTCCGGATAGCGGATCTCGGGGCTTACCGAGACGATCACCAGCGTGTCGCCGTCAATGCGTACAGCGATCTCTTCGAGCAGCACCTGCGGCCGCACTTCGACCTGAATGCCGAATGCCTCGCCAACCCAGTCGGCGAACGGCCGGTAGATCAAACCGTCGACGCCGCCGTCGTCGCGCAACCGGTATACGCCGTGACGCAATGCTTCATCGAGCAGCGCGGCGCGCGGCGCATGTTCGATGCGCCAGTAGTCGAGCGCGGATTCGAGGCAGGTCAGACCGCACAGGCGTTTGGCCCAGAAGCGGTAACGTTCCGGGTCGGCAAAACCGCTGCGTTGCCAGTGTGGATCGTCACACGGATCGCCCTGTTGTTCGACGATGTGGCGCACCCAGTCGGGGCTGCCCCATTGCGTGTAGTACGGCACAGCGGTGTGGCGTAGCGTCGGTGGATTCATGAGTCGGGCGGAGTCGGTAGAACATGTTTTCACAACATGCTACACGGCCATCCTGGCGGAAGCGCAGGCGGACGGAATTTATTCGCAATACAGATATTGTGCATTTATTCGCCAGACAGATATTTGGGAAATATGCGTCATACGAATATTTGACAAATATCTGTGAGACGCATAAAGTGCATTTATTCGTCTCGCGGATAATTCGCCATGATCCACTTCGTCGCCACGCCGAACCAGATGGCCCAACTGCTTGCCGCCGGCCGGCGTCAGGCCGGTCTCACCCAGGCCGAAGCCGCCGCGCGCATCGGCGTCAGCCAGAGCCGCATCTCGGCGCTGGAAACCGACGCCACCGCCCTCACTCTCGCACAATTGCTGGCGCTGTGCGGCGCCTACGGCCTGCAATTGCAGGTACGCGACAAGAACCAGCCGGTGCCTGAGCCGGCGCCTTTGATCGAGTGGTAAGCATGGGCCGTCAAACTCATTCGCGGGCGCTTTCGGTATGGGCTAACGGCGAACGCGTCGGCGTCTGGCGTCTGCCCACCCGCGGCCCCATGGAGTTCGCCTACGATCCCGCGTGGGTCGCCTCGACCGCGGGCCGGCCGCTTTCGCTCTCGCTGCCGTTCACACCGAGCAACGCGGCGCACAAAGGGCCACGGGTGCTCAATTACTTCGACAATCTGCTGCCCGACAGCGAGGCGATCAGAAAGCGCATCGCCCAGCGCTACCAGACCGATACGCTCGATACATTCGACCTGCTGCAAGCCATCGGCCGCGATTGCGTGGGCGCCGTTCAACTGCTGGCCGAAGACGACACGCCGGACGGCGTCGAACGCATCGACGGCACACCGCTCTCCGACAGCGAGATCGAGGCCATGCTGGCGCGCACCGTCAGCAGCCCCGCCCTGGGCGCACGCGACGAAGCGGACGATTTCCGCATCTCGCTCGCCGGCGCGCAGGAGAAAACCGCCCTGCTGTGGCACGAGGGCAAGTGGCAACGTCCGCATGGCGCCACGCCCACCACGCACATTTTCAAGCTGCCGCTCGGGCTGGTCGGCAACAAGCTCGCCGACCTCAGCACCTCGGTCGAAAACGAATGGCTGTGTCTGCAAATCCTGCGCGCCTACGGCCTGCCGGTGGCCAACACCGAAATCATGACGTTCGGCAAGCAGCGGGTGCTGAGCGTCGAACGCTTCGACCGGCAACTGCATTCGAGCGGGCAATGGCTGCTGCGCCTGCCGCAGGAAGACTTCTGCCAGGTGTACGGCGTGCCGTCGCATCGCAAGTACGAAAACGAAGGCGGTCCGGGCGTGCTGGATCTCGCGCGGATTCTCCAGCAATCGGTGGCGGCGCAACAGGACATCGAGACGCTGCTGGCAAGCCAGATTCTGTTCTGGATGCTGGCGGCGCCGGACGGCCACGCCAAGAACTTCAGCATTCGCCTGCTGGCGGGCGGCCAGTACCGTCTCACGCCGCTTTACGACGTGATGTCGATCTGGCCGGTGGAAGGCAACGGCCCGAATCAGTGGTCATGGTTCAAGGCCAGGCTCGCCATGGGGATGTGGTCGCGCAGCAAACACGACGCCTTCCGCGACGTGCAGCGGCGCCATTTCAACACCATGGCGCCGAGGTGTTCGTACGGCGCGAACGCCGAGCCGTTGATCCAGCGGCTGATCGAACAGACGCCGGAGGTCATCGCGCGGGTCTCGGCCGAATTGCCCGAGCGGTTTCCGGGCAAGGTCGCCGAGCGGATTTTCAAAGGCCTGAAAAGCTCGGCGGCCACGCTCGACAAGATGCCGCCGGTGTAACCGCAGAATGAGGAAAAAATCAATCGGAATTACTTACAGACTATTCCCGGTTAGCCGGTAAAATACTTCCAATGCTAAATGCATAAAAAGATCGCCGAATGTGTCTGTTCGCACCTCGCACCGACAGGCTCGGCGGCAGTCATACCGAAATACGGACCGTAAGACCTTTTACGGTACATTTGCTGTCCCCTGCGTAGCCGCGTCAACGCGAATCCCTGTGCATGGCCGCGCCGCGCGTGCCGTATCGCAGGCCCCAGCCACCCTTCAAGAAGGCAGACCCTCACGCAGTATGACCAACGAAACACACTCACCTGACTCCATCGCAGTCGCCGAGCGCGTGCGCGAGTTGATGAGCCGGCATGGAATCGGTAAACGCCAGCAAACCACTGAGCTGTGCCGCATCCTCGATCTGAGTTTTTCGCAGGGACATCGCAAACTGCGCGGCAACAGCCCGTGGACCCTCTCGCAGATCAAAAAGGTTGCCGAGGTGTTCGGCGAACCTGCCGCTCAGCTATTCGGCGCGCAGTCGCTCGATCCGGGCATGGTCGGCGCCATCGCCCAGGAGGCGCTGTTCTGCGTCGGCGCGATCGAGCTGGCCTGCACCGCATGGATCGGCGCCGCGCTCGAACCGGGCAGCCGCGCTGAATTTGTCGCGTACTCGAAGCTCGGCCAATGGCGCGTGGCGCGTCACGACGGCACGCTCTACCAAAGCGCGTACGAAGTCCACAAGATCGAGATCTATCCGCGCCGCGCCGAAACCGACAAGCCGACCATCGCCGTGGTGGACGACGATCAGGCCTCCGCCGACAACCTGCGCGACTATCTCGAGCGCAGCGGTTTCGCGGCGGTGGCGATCTACGGGCTCGCGGCGTTCGCCGAACAACTGCAAACGCAGATCTTCGACGGCGTGGTGATCGACTGGCTGTTCGGCTCGCAGACCTCGGCGGCGGCGATCCGCGCGGTGCGTGCCTCGGAGAATCCGGACGCGCCGATTTTCGTCCTGACCGGCGAATTGCTGACCGGCAAGGCCAGCGAATCGGAGATCAGCGAGGTCATCCGCAATCACGACGTCGCGTGCTATGAAAAGCCCGCGCGCATGGCGATCCTGGTCGCCGATCTGTCCAAACGACTGAACCGGCCCTGACGAGCCGGCAAGCGGTTGAAGGTGTGTGCTCAGGCTGAGCCCTCCTCCATCTGCGCCTGCCAGGCGTCACCTCACACCGTATACCGCGAAGTCAAAGCACGCTGCAACGCGTTGCGCAGTTCCTCGTAATGTACTGGCTTTAACAACGCTTCGAAAAACGGCTGCAAGCCGGCTTCTCCCGCTTCTCCGTCTTCCCCCGCCGCACCGCCCCCATTCGCCGCCTCCGGCGCATACGCACTCACCACGATCACCGGAACACCCGACGACGGCCCCCCACGTGCCGCGAAATCCGCGAGAAACGTATAACCGTCGCGATCCGGCATATGCAGATCGAGCAACACCACGTCACAGCGATGCGCGTCGAGCCACGCGAGCGCGTCGTCGGCATTGGAGACGGCGTGTGCATCGAAATTCATGTGCGCGACCATTTCGTTGAGCGACTCGCGAATCAACCGGTTGTCGTCGACGATCAGGACGCACGGGCGCGCGCCGCCCGGTTCGGCCTGCGCCGCCACCCCGGCCGGCGCGCTTGCCGCGACCGGTGTGACCGGGATCGTCACCGTAAAGGTCGTGCCCTCGCCCACCGTGCTCGCCACTTCGACCGTGCCGCCGAACAGCCTGACCAGCCCCTGCACGATCGTGAGCCCCATCCCGGCGCCCTCGAAGCGGCGCGTGCGCGACGCGTCAAGCTGCGTGAACTCCTGGAAGATCAGCGGAATCTGCGCGTGCGGCACGCCCGGCCCCGTATCGCTGACGACGAAAATCAGCACTGTCGGCCGCTGCCTCAGTTGCACGCGCACCGTGCCGGTTTCGGTGTAACGGATCGCGTTGGTGACCAGGTTGTTGACGATCTGACGGATACGATGCGGATCGGAATCGACCAGGCCGCTCATGCCGCTCGCCTCGCTTTCCAGCTTGAGACCGCGCGCGGCGGCCGACATCGCGTGTTCGTCGACGATCGACGCCAGCAGCTCGCGCGGCTCGAAATGCTCGTGACGCAATTCGAGCTTGCCGGCGCCGAGGCGCGCATAGTCGGTCAGGTCTTTCATCTGCGCTTCCAGATGCCGTCCTGCGGTTTCGAGCCGCTGGATGACCTTGCGGTCGGCTTCCGAGTGATAGTTGAAGCCCAGCAATTCGATCGACGACACGATCGCATGCAAGGGCGTGCGCAGTTCGTGGCTGATCATGCCGAGAAAGGCGTCTTTCGCGAGACTCGCCTCGCGCGCCGCGCGGCTCGCCTGATGTTCCGCTTCGAGCGCCGCGTGCTGCTGATGCATCAGGCGGGTGCGGCGCCGGCCGTTGAACACCAGCAGCGTGGTCGCGGCCGCGGACAGCAACAGCAGCAACAGGCCGCCCGCGAACAGCATGCGGCGCTTGTCGATGAAATCGCGGTTCATCGCCTCCCGGTCGGCCACGTCGGCGAAACGGCGGCTCAACGCGAGATCGTTGACTTCATTCCAATGCTGGCGCAACTCCACCACGATCTGATCGGCGCGGCTGCGGTCCTTCTGCAAGGCGTCGACCTCAGGCTCAATCCCGTCCAGCAGATGATCGATCGACTGGATTTCGTCCAGTTGCCGTTGCAGCAGCGCGAGCTGCGTGGTCAGCCGGCGCGTCGAACCGGCCATCACGTGCAGCTTCGACTGCAGCAACTGGTAGCGCAGCATGAGCCGCGGATAGTCGTCGTCGACGCCGGATTGATACAGCAGCAGCTGGTTTTCGAAACGCGCGTAGGCGATCTGCAGTTGCGCGGCGTCCCAATAGAAGCCGTCGTACTGACCGGTCAGCTGCTCGGTAGCGCGCGGATTGAGCAGGTTCGCGTACAACAGATAGCCGATTGCGCCGGCCGGCGCCGCGAGTGCGGTCAGCCAGATCAGTACATAGAGAACACGACGCCACGGGCGGCGCGTTATTTGACGATGAGTGCCTTGATCTGCCATACGAATTTCGAATCGCCCGCCGCGCCCATGAGTTCATCGGGGAACGCGTCGCGCGGATAGATAAGAAACAGCGGCCCGAAGTCGCTGATCTTCAGGCGCTGGCCGTTCATGCTGTACGCAACGACCACGCCGTAGCGATCGCAGTCCGACACCGGAATGGTGTAGGTATAGTCGTCGAGCGTATGGATCTCGACTGCGCTGCCGGATGCGCCGACTGTCTTCAGGATATCCGCCAGCAGCGGTCCTGTGAAGGTGGAACGCGGCGTCCAGGTGGTGGCGGTCGTGATCGAATGGACCGGCAGCGCGAGCAGTTGTGCCTCGGTGAAGTGATACAGATGGTGTGCCGCGTCGTTGGTCCTGCTGATTTTGCCTTTCACATCGAGCGACAACGGCAACGACTCCGCCTGTGCCTGCACGCTCCACGCGGCGAGCGCGAGGATCAGGCCCACTCCCCACCATGCACCCCTGCACACACCTTTCCGGCCATCCACCGCTGCGCTTACTTTGTTCATCTGTCTGGTCATTCCATCGTTTGTTATTTTGCGGGCGGCCGCGCTGCGCCGGCTCAACCTGCCAGCGAACCTGCAGCGCCCTCGCCGCTGCTCTTTTCCCGCCGCGGCGGCCGTCTTTGCGACACGCCCAGTCCGGCGGCGCGCGTCACCCCGACGCGCGACCTTCAACCGCAGGCATAATATCGCCAAAATTCTTTGTCTCAAAAACGGGGACCTGCCGCCGCACTGCGCTGCGCGCCGCTCTCCGTCTACGGGACATCTGTCCTACGCGCGCACCGCGACGCCCCGAGAGTCATGAACAAGCCGGTTTTGCCCCTGACGTACGAACAACTCGATCACTGGATCGAATCGCTGCAACCCGCGTTGCTGGCGGAGTGTTTCACCATGGCGATCGGCATTCTGCGTGGCGGCGCGCCGCTTGCGCTGATGGTTTCGCATGCGGCCGGCACGCCCGTCGCCTTCCTTCGATACGACCGCCAGTCGCGCACCGTCGCCTGGGATTCGACGCTGCCGATCCCGCCTGCGGGCTCGAAAGTGCTGCTATGCGAGGACATCGCGGGGCGCGGCTTTACGCTGACCGACTGCATCGCGTTCCTTCAGCAGCATGACCTCGAGGTCAGAACGCTGACCGCCGCGGTCGACGACCTGAGCCGCACGCAACCCGACTACGCGATCGACGCCCGTGGCTATTTCGCGCTGTTTCCGTGGGAACGCCAGGCCTACACCGAGCGCTATCGCGAGGACTGGGAGCGTGTGCAAGCGGGCGCCGCGCCCGCCATGGCCGACGATCACGAATACGCCACCTACGCGATCGACCTCGACGGCATTCTGCTGCCCGACGTGCCGCTCGCGCGCTACGACGAGGATCTGGCCGCGGCGCTCGCCGAACGCGACGCGCTGCTGCCGTTCGAGATGCTGCCGGAGATCGATCTGCAACGCGTTCGCACCATCATCACCGGCCGGCCGGAAGCGGATCGCGCGCGCACCGAAGCGTGGCTCGCGCGGCACGGCTTCGGCCATATGCAACTGGTGATGCGCACGCCCGGCACGCACGACGAAAGTCCCGCCGGCGCCGCCGCTCACAAGGCTGCGGCGGCATTGCACGGCGGCGTCACGCATTTTGTCGAGAGCGATCCGGTGCAGGCGCTGCTGATCGCGCAACAGGCGCCGCTTCTGCGCGTGATCTGGTGGGACGCGGCTACGCAAACCGGGATGCTGGTGGGTGCGCGCGCGTGGACTTGACGGCGTTCGCTCGTGTCCGTGCGTGTGTGCGTGAAATCGCGTGCGCACCTTGGCGCATCGGTTCCGGCACGCACATTCTTCCAAACAGGCGCTAAGCTTCTTTCGCCTCTCTGAGCTCTTTGGCTTCCCTGAGCTCTTTACCCTCTTTACCCTCTTTACCGTCCCGCAAACGCAGATGCGCCGCGGCCCGTTGCGAAGCGACGATGATCAGCTTCATCGTCGCGCGCGTGGCGCCGACGAATAGCTTGCGCGCAATGCGCTCGTCGAACGTATCGAAGTCGACTTCAGTGAGAATCACGCACGGCGCCGCCTGTCCCTTGAAGCGATAGATCGACTCGAACAGCACATCTCCTTCGCGATACTCCGGGTTGCCGAACAGATCGTACTTCCCTGTAAAACTGCGCAGCCGATGCGGGCCGAGATGATCCTGCGCGGTCATCGCCGAACCTTCGCGGCCGCGAAACGAAAGCACCGCAATGTCCTGTTTGCGAAAACCGAGCGACAACGCCTGCGTGATCGCCCGCTTGGTCGCCTCGATGCTGCCTTCGGCGGCATTCGCTTCGTCGTAGACGGAGACCGAGATATCGGAGCCGTCGAACGGACTGCCCGACGCCAGACCCGCCGCGACCGGCACCGAAGCGCCGACCACGTCGCGCACATAATCGAGAATGTCGCGCGGACTGCGATAGTTGGTGGTCTCTTTCAGCGTGGTCCAGCCGGGCAACTCGACCGGCTCGCGCATATACAGATTCTGCAGCGGGTCTTCGAGCCACCACCACGCGGCGCCCGGCCGCAACAGACGCTCGAGTGCCGCCACCCACGGCTGCTGAAAATCCTGCCCTTCGTCGACGATCAGCACGTCGAATTGCCAGCGCGCGTCGATCGGCGTTTCGGCGAAAGTCGTTTCAAGCTGACTGAAGACGTTGCCGGACTGGAAATCCGGCTCGCGGCCCGCGTCGCGCGCGATCCAGTCGCATAGCTGGTGATAATTCGCCACCTTCGCCTCGGGGGGCGCGACCCGCGCGATGTGATCCGCGAGCGGCCGGTTGAAACACACATACAACGGCCTTTGCCCGCGCCCCACCGCGTCTTTCATCACCTGCACCGCCAGTTGTGTTTTACCGGAACCGGCCGTGCCGATCACGCGCAGCCGGAACGGCGAAAATTCGAGCCGCCGCGCCCAGCTCGCGAGGCCGCCCGCGAGCCGCGTGACGAGCGTGCCGGCCTGGCCGACCAGGGCGCTGGCGTCAGGCGTGAGCGCGAGTTCGTCGGCGAAGAAGTGGTGGATTTTCGGTGCACAGGCGAGGCGCGATTCGTCGGCTGGCAAGGCTTCGCGGATGATCGCGGCCAGCCGGTCCTTACGCGTCGCGTCGACGATCCGCGCGGGATTCACGCCCGCAATCGCGGCATCCTTGACGATGTGGTCCGGGCAATACAGCAGTTCTTCGATGAAATACGTGCCCGCGCCGAACGCCGCGGTGAAGCGCCGGTGCAGCGTTTCGACGGTGTGCGCGAGCGCGATCGCCACATTGCGTTCCGTCTGAAGATAGACCTTGACGAGCCCCTTTGGCGTTTCGCGCAGAAAGCCGGTTTTCTGCTCGGCGATCATCACGCGCCCGGCCGGGCTGACGATCACAAAGTCCGCCTCGCCGAACACCGAAAAATTCTGATTCAGGCGGGTCCAGTGCACGCCGTGATAGACGGTGTAGCCATCGGGCAGCGCGTCTTCCAGCAACGCGAGCGTTTCGCGTTCGCGTGCCGCCGCGCCGGTGGCGGCGAGGCTCTTCCAGTCGTCGGGGACAATGCGGGCCATACGGTGCCTCGTCGTATTCGGGTGCGCTTATTGTACGCAACGCCCGCGTATTGCCGGCATGGTGGTTCGGCCGGCATTCGGGCTTCGTTCGGGCTTCGTTCGGGCTTCGAATGGGCTTCGAATGGGCTTCGAATGGGGCGGTGCTTTGACCGCGCTTAGGTCGCGTTCAAGCCACATTCAGACTGCGGTCAGGTCGCGCTTCGACCCGAGCTTTGGCCCCTGCTTCGGCCACGCTTCGGCCAACACCGCAAGCGGCCGATTGCAGGCCGGCGCCGCGCAAACCCATGTGCATCGTGTATCGTTGCTGGTTGAACGCCGCGTGCCTCACGCGGCTTGCCAACTGTAAGCATAAAGAAAAGGATTTGCCGGATGATCACGATCTGGGGACGCGCCAACTCGGTCAACGTACAGAAAGTCTTGTGGTGTTGCGACGAACTGGTGCTGCCGTACGAACGCATTGACGCGGGCCTGCAATTCGGGCGCAACAACGAGCCCGACTACCTGGCAATGAACCCGACGGCCAAGATTCCGACGCTGGTCGACGACGGCTTCGTGCTGTGGGAATCAAACTCGATCCTGCGCTATCTGGTGCTGCAATACGGCGAATCGAGCCTCCTGTATCCGTCCGAGCCGAAACTGCGTTCCAGCATCGACCGCTGGCTCGACTGGTCGCTCACCACGCTGCAACCCGCGGAAAAGCCTGTGTTCTGGGCTCTCGTGCGCACGCCGGCCGCCGAGCGAGACGCCGCCAGACTCGCCACCGACTTCGCCGCGGTCACGCTGCTGTGGCGCCTGCTAGACAACCATCTGCAAGGCCGCTTCTTCCTCGAAGGCGATAATTTCACGCTCGCCGATATCGTGATCGGCTCGTACGCGAAACGCTGGTTCGGGCTGGATGGCGTGGAACGGCCCCCATTGCCGAACCTGGAACGCTGGTATTCGCGGATTGCGACGCGCGCGGGCTTCAGGAAATACGTCGATTTTCCGCTGACTTAAGTTCCAACTTAGGTTTCAACTTAGGCACTAAATTAGGTTCCAAATTAGGCCCGACGTAAGCCACCCGCGGCCTGTGACCTCGTCACGCCGCCCGGTGGCGCCCAGCAGCGACCGGAACGCGGCGTGCCGCACGCCGGCACAGCAAAGCACGATGGCCTTTATAATCGACGCATGAAGACCGCCAAGCCCGCCACCGCCGACAAATTCACCCCTGCCGCCTCCGCTCATCATGAGCCGGGGCACATGCACGGTGGGCACGGTGAATCGCAGGAAGCCGCCCTGACTCTCGCGGAAGAATATTGCCGCGAACGCGGCGAAAAACTCACGCCGATCCGCCGCAAAGTGCTCGAATTGCTGCTGAATTCGGGGCGCGCCACCAAAGCCTATTCGTTGCTCGACGACATGCGCCAGATCCATCCCGGCTCGGCGCCACCCACGGTTTACCGGGCACTGGACTTTCTGCTCACGGCCGGGCTCGTGCACCGGATCGAATCGATCAATGCGTTCACCGTTTGCCACGACCTGACGCAATGTCAGCATGGCATTCTGGTGGTCTGCCAGCAATGCGGCAATGTCACCGAGTTGCATCAGCCCAAGCTGCGTCAGGCGCTCGTCGCGCAAATCGAAGACGCCGGCTACCGCCTTGCCAGCGACGAAATCGAATTGAAGGGATTGTGTTCCGCGTGTCAGACAGCGGAAGCCGCCAGTGCCGGTGCCGCAACACCGGTCGCCGCCGCAAAATAACAGCGGCGCCGGCAATCAGATTCGCAATCTGATTGCAGAAAGACCGTTTCTGCTGCGCGCTCCGCGAAAGCTTGCCGCTGGAGATACCGCGGCAAGAAACCGTCACCCGCCTGTGAGGCGCATCAGCCCGCCGCGCGAGCGTCGATCGCGTCGCGCAACAACGTCACGAGGTCTTCCGGCAATGCCGGCTTGGTCATGAAATGCTGGAAGCCTTCGCCGATGCTGCGCAAGCGGTAGGCGTCGTCGGTATGGCCGGTGAGCGCCACGGCCACCGAAGGCGCGTGATCACCGCGAATCTCGTGATCACGCAGCCGCTGGATCAGATAAAAACCATCCATGGCCGGCAAATCGAGGTCGCACACCACCGCGTCAGGTAAAAGTCGCAGCGCCGTTTCGACGCCTTCTTCCGCATCCGCCACCGCGACGACATGCGCCCCTTCTGCCTCGAGTAACAACGCCAATGATTCCCGGCTATCCGGGTCGTCTTCGACGAGCACGATCGTGGTCTGATCGAGTCTCAATGCTCCGTTCATGTTCCGTTGTTGCTCTAAAAAACCGGTTAGGCCATCAGACGCGGCCAATGTATCGCCCTGCTGTTTGCCGCCGGTTTGCGCGGCTGCGGTCTTGCTGTTCATGGTTCCGACTCGATTTCATGCGCTGAGTTGCATGCGGGCCCGCGATTGTAAAACATGGCCTGAACGCAACGCGTGCGCACAGTAACGCGCCAAAATTGCAAGCCAATGAAAAACCGGCCCGCGACGCCAATGCCCTGGCAGACAGATGCCGACATCCGATTCGCCGCGGCAGCCGATGCAAACCCATGTGCATAGCCCTGCCCACCCTGCGTCCTCTCTGAAATCGTGTTTTTTTGCGACACCGGTCCTGTTGCGTCTCTCGTGCGGCGTTCGCATCCACCCCTCCGGTAGCAGGTTGCGTGCCTCGGCGTTTTCGTGGGAGCGCGGCGCGGCTTCTCCCGGCAATTAAATTAATTACCTGCCGTACGGGAAGACGAAGGCCGCGTATGACGGAAAGGTGGTGGTAGAAACGTAATCTTGAGTCAATCAGTAATGGGTCAGTCCGCCTTGCCGGGACCGACACCCTGCACCAGCAACGCCACCGCGTGCCGGGCGATCTCCTCGCCGCCGATATTGCGCCGCACGGGATCGTTGCGCCACAGCTTCGAGGTGGCCAGCGGCAAAATCGTCAGACCTAGCAGTGTGACGAATACCAGCGACGGCTCCAGCCCCGCATTCAGACGCCCTTCCTTTTGCCAGCGCGCAATGGCTGACAGCGACGCCTTCTGATGCGCGTTGCCGAAGCGTTCATGCATGCGCTGCCGCAGCAGACCGCTGTCGCTAATCACTTCGCGCACCCACAGCGACGGAAACCACGGGTTGTCGCTCGCCACCCGCACCAAACGCCGCGCGAGTTGCGTGATCGCTGCCACCGGATCGTCGGGATGCTCCTGAAACGGCATGCCGAGCGCCGCACGTAGTGGAGCGAAGCGCTCGTCGATCAGCACGTCGAGCAGTTGATCGCGCGTCTTGAAGTAGTAATGCATCATCGCCGGCGTGAAACCCGCCTCGCGGGCAATCTCCCCAAGCGTGGTATCGACGATGCCCTGCCGCGCGAACAAGGCGAGCGCGGCGTCCAGCAGGCGGCGGCGCTGTTCCGGACCACGCGCCGAACCCGAAGGCCTGCCGGGCCGCCGCGCGGGTGCGGGTGCGGGTGCGGGTGCGGGTGCGGGTGCGGGTGCGGGTGCGGGTGCGGGCGGCGCGGCGTTCGCGGAATCTCCCATGGCGGCCGACGCCGGTTTCGAAGGCCTTGGCGCCTTCACGCTGGCCGCGCTACGCGGCGCGCGCTTCACTTCCTGTTCATCTGACGGAATCCTTGCCATTGCATTCAGTTTGACGAGCGATACGATGTCGCATATATTAATCTCTGAATTAATTAATTTCAATGCCCCCATGCCATGGATCAATCGACAACGACTCAACCCAACGGGCTGATGCAGCCAGATGCCCAGCCCGGCACGCCGGCAGCCGACCACCCGCCGATCCGTCTGCTGTTTCCGGCGTTGCTGCTGGTCATGCTGCTCGCCGCGCTCGATCAGACGATCGTCTCGACCGCGCTGCCGACCATCGTCGGCGAACTTGGCGGGCTCAATAACCTGTCATGGGTGGTGACCGCCTACCTGCTCAGCTCGACCATCGTCGTGCCGCTGTACGGCAAATTCGGCGATCTGTTCGGCCGCAAGATCGTGTTGCAGACAGCGATCGTCGTGTTCCTCGCCGGCTCAGCGCTATGCGGCGTCGCGCAGAACATGACCCAGTTGATCGTGCTGCGCGCGTTGCAAGGGCTCGGCGGCGGCGGTCTGCTGGTCGTGACCATGGCCGCTATCGCAGACGTGATTCCCCCGGCCGAGCGTGGCCGCTACCAGGGTGTGTTCGGCGGCGTGTTCGGTCTCGCAACGGTGGTCGGGCCGCTACTCGGCGGCTTTCTCGTCGAACACCTGTCGTGGCGCTGGATTTTCTACATCAACCTGCCGCTCGGCATCATTTCGCTGGCCGTAATCGGCGCGGTCTTCAAACCGCACGTGCAGCATGTGAAGCACACCATCGACTACATGGGCGCTGCGTTTCTCGCCGGCGCCCTCACCTGCATCATCCTGTTCACGAGCCAGGGCGGCACGATCCTGCCGTGGTCGTCGCCGCAATTGTGGTTCACGCTGGGGATGGGGCTGGTGTCGATCTGGGGTTTCATCCACGAAGAACGCACGGCCGTCGAACCGATCATGCCGCTCGAGCTCTTCAAACAGCGCACGTTTTTGCTGAGCAGTCTGATCGGCTTCATCATCGGCGTGTCGCTGTTCGGCTCGGTCACTTTCCTGCCGCTTTATCTGCAGGTGGTCAAAGGCTCGACACCGACGGAAGCCGGCATGCAGATGTTGCCGATGATGGGCGGCCTGTTCGTGATGTCGATGGTAACCGGCCGTTTGATCAGCAAGATCGGCAAGTACCGCATGTTCCCGATCGCCGGCACGTTCCTCGTGACCGTGGCGATGGTGTTGCTCGCACGCCTGGAGATCAACACGCCGATTCATGTGATGTATATCGACATGGGCATTCTCGGCTGCGGTCTCGGCATGGTGATGCAGGTGCTGATTCTCGCCGTGCAGAATACGGTCGAGTTCAAGCACATGGGCGTCGCCACTTCGGGCGCGACGCTGTTCCGTTCGATTGGCGGCTCGATCGGCGTGGCCGCTTTTGGTGCGGTGTTTTCGAACGGCCTCGCCGCGCGCCTGGAAAAGCTGATTCCGCCCGACACCGAATTGCCGCACGCGCTCGGACCTGCTGCCATTCACCAGTTGCCTGAAGCGTTGCGTAGCGACTATCTACAGGCGTTTGCCGGCGCGTTGCACCTCGTGTATCTCTCGGCAGCCTGCGTCGTCGTGCTGGCCTTTGCGCTCGCGTGGCTTCTGAAGGATCATCCGCTGCGCAAGCACTAATCCAGCATCACGTTTTCTACGAGCGTTTTCTACAAATGCCCGGCGACGAGGTCGAACGCCACACGCTTCGACCTCGTTTTTTTTCATCGATGCCATGCCATTGTGCAGATTTCGCCATCGCGTTATCACCCGCGCATCGCGACTGCGCAAGCGGTGTGAAAAAAACCATTCGTCTGTTCGTTCTGCCGACATATGCAGTGTTTCGTCGTACCTGCAAATGTGCCCTACCGCACGTAATGTAGGTAAGAACGTCGATTGACGTTCTCATCGAAACGCCACATATTGCAAGCAGCGGCACCGCAAGCGAAGACTTGCGTCCCAAGGCTCTCCAGTGCATGTGGATCGTAGTTTCCGCGGACATCGCTCCTGCCTCAACACGATCTGGAGCATGCCTTAACGGCATTGTTTTCCACAGGTGGGTCCACAGTATGTCCACCCAGACAATACTCGGCCAGAGTTTCCCGACACCCTGCAAACGCTGCGGCGGCGCCCTGTACCGGCAAGTCGACTATTGCCCGTATTGCGGCGCGGTACATCCGCTCGACGGCAGCCCACACAAGCGTGTTGTGATTCCTGGCAGCCGCGCCAGCGCCATGAGCAAGGTCGTGCAGAAAAACAGCCTTGATCCGGCACAACCGAACGAAATCGATCTCGCCGCGCAGGCCGCATCGACTGGTGAAGCTGTCTCTGTCGAGGCGCCAACGCAAGCGCCGATACTCGCGTCACCGGATACACCCATTCCGCCGCTCGCCGATCTGCCGCGCTCCGGCGGCCTCCACGCGCTCCCGGTACACCGCGTGTTGCTCGCGATCGTGGCCATTGGCGCAATCGGACTAGCGTATGTCGCCTATGAACTATTCAGCGACAACCGCGAATCGCAGAACGGCAACACCGAACAGAACGCCGACAACGTTCAGGATGCCAGAACAGCGACCGGCACAATCGCGCTGTACGCACCGGCTCAATCGACGAGCCAGGCTGCCGCGGTCAAGCCCGTTGTTCCCACCAATCCTGCCGGGGCCGCACCGGCGATTCAGATCACGCCCGTCGCGCCGCCGGTCGCCGTAGCACCTGTCAAACCCGCTGCGCCGCAGTTCCGCGATGCCGCGCAAGCGCTACAGGCAGCGCGCGTGGCCTTGCGCGCCAACGATCTGTCCACGGCACAAGCGGCGCTTGGCGTCGCGCAAACGCTGCAACCCGGCAACACCGACGCGCAAAGTCTGCTGACCGAATTGAAGCCGCTCGCCGCGCACCGCGACGCCGCGCTGCAGGCAGCGCAAACGTGTATTTCGCAGCAGTCGTGGAACTGCGCGCGCCAGCACGCCAACGAAGCGCTCAGTATCGACACCGGCAACGACGCCGCGAAAACGATCCTCGAACGCGTGATTCGCGAAACAGGTTGGGCGCCGCTCAAACCGCACGCGGCGACAGACAATCCCGTTGGCGATAAATCGTTTGGATACCGAATTTCATAGCTGTTCGCACGACCGTTTTACTGACGAGCCAACTGAGACATGGCACGCCCGATTGCGCTGCCGATCACGTGCACTTCGAGGCACTCTGAGCGGCAACAGACGGACATGGCACACGCAACGCATTGAACATGAGAGGGCACGCCGGCTCATCAATGCGTCGCGCGCGCCGGCGCGAGAGGCCGTTCAACCCTGACCGATAGGTAGATAGACCATGCTGAAGAAACTTATGGCGGGATGGCTAGGGCTGGCGCTGATGGTCATGTCTTCGTTGGTTTGCGCGGAGCCTGCGCACTACAAGATCGTCACCGGCCCTGAACGAGGTACCTATATTCAGTTCGGCCAGGACCTGTCGAAATGGGTAGCACAGCCGGCGGGCATCGACCTGGAAGTGATAGCGTCGAAGGGTTCCGCTGAAAACGTGCAGCGCATGCGCTTCGAGCCGGGCGTGAAGCTCGCACTGGTGCAGTCAGACGTGTATCAGGCCTACATCGACATGGCCAACGCGGGCAATGCCGACGCGGGTACGACAATCCGGCCGCTACGGCTCATCATGCCGCTCTACGACGAGGAAATTAACGTCGTGGTGCGCGCGGACTCGCCGATGAAAACGTTCGCCGACATCAAGGACAAGAGCATCAGCGTGGGCCTGCTCGGCAGCGGCACGGCTCAAACGGCCACGACCCTCTATCACCTGATGTTCGGACAGGCGATTCCCGAGCAGAACGTCCAGCACCTGAGCAACGAAGACGCGCTGGCCGCATTGATCGTCAGGAAGGTGGACGTGGCGATCATCGTGGTCGGGCAGCCGGCGAAGCTGTTCAACGACATGAACCCAGAACTGCTGCAACAGATCCGCCCTCTGAGGATCGATCCCAACGCACCCGAAACCGCCCGCGCGAAACAGACATATTTCCCCACGACACTGCGCGCGACCAACTATCCGAACTGGTTGAAAGAAGACGTCCCCACCTTGACGGTAAAGGCCTTTCTCGTCACCTACGATTACGGCCTGCGCGATACCGTCGGCAATCTGAATCACTTTGCGGACTCGCTCTGCGCCAACTTCGACAATCTGCAGGAGCACGGGCATCCGAAGTGGAAGCAGGTGAAACTCGAATTGCCGCCTCTCGTGCGTGGATGGAAATACTACGGCCCGGTGGAAAAACATCTGCGCGCGTGTCTCGCGAACAAGAGTGCGGCGATCAGCGCGACGGCCGCGCAAGCCGCGCAGAAACCGCGCTCCGCCTGCACGGATCAGGAGCGTCTGCTCTTACTGTGCAAGTAAGCTTGCGCGGGTGACCAACGCGCGTTCAGACGTGTGCGTTCGATGCGGCCGACACCTCCATCGCCCGTTGCAGCGCCTCATACACCTTCGGCCGATTGCATTGCGACACGTTAAAGCGCAGGAAGCCGGCCGCCGATTGCGACGCGCTGAACACGTTGCCCGGCGCGAACACCACACTCTCGGCTAACGCATGACGCGCGATGTCGGCAGCGTCGAGTGCATCCGGCAAGCGCGCCCACACGAAAATGCCGGCGCGTGGCCGCGTCCACACTTCGAGACCTGCATAGCCCAGCCGCCTGATCGTCTCGCCCATGGCGTCCGCGAGTTTCGCGCGCATCGATTCCAGATGCCGCCGGTACGTGCCGTCCACCAGCAGACGATGCACGACGCTCGCCGCGAGCTGGCCGTTGCCGAACGAGGTGGCCAGCTTCAGATCGACCAGCGGCTCGATCCACTCGCTGCGCGCCGCGATATAACCGCAGCGCACCGCCGCGGACAAGGTCTTCGAAAAACTGCCGATCGAGACCACCCGCGCGAGACCGTCGAACGCCGCAAGACGCGGTGCGGGTTCGTCTTCGAAGTCGGCGAAGATATCGTCTTCGACGATCAGCAGATCGTGCTCGCCCGCCAGTTTCAGCAGCCGATGCGCAATGGCCGGCGCAAGCGTCGCGCCGGTCGGATTGTGGATTGCGGAATTGGTCACGTAGAGCCGCGGGCGGTGCTCGGTCAGCGCCCGCTCGAATGCCGCCAGATCGGGCCCGGACGGCGTATAAGGCACACCGACAATGCGGACGCGATGCGCGCGCAGCAGCGCCTGGAAGTTGAAGTAGCAGGGATCGTCGATCAGGACCGTATCGCCGGGTTCGAGCAGAAAGCGGCAGATGAGATCGAGCGCGTGCGTGCCGCCGTCGGTCAGCACGATCTGCTCGGGCGGCGCGTCCACGCCGTGCTGCGCGAGCCGCCAGGCGAGTTGCTGACGCAGCGCGGGCAGACCCAGCGGGCTCGCATAGTCGGCGAGCGGCGACTGCGGATCGCGCGCCACGGCACGCAACGCGCGGCGCACGCCGTCTTCCGGCAACCATGAAGGCGGCATCCATCCGCAGCCCGGCTTGAACACCTTCGCGCCGGCCTCCAGCGACTGCCGCGTGAGCCACAGCGGATCGACCTCGCGATCCAGCCGCGGCCCGAGGTCGGCGAGCGCGAGCGGCGGTGCATGGCCGGACACGAAAAACCCGGAACCGCGCCGCGCCACGATCACGCCCTCCGCGACCAGCCGGTCGTACGCTTCCACCACGGTCGACTTCGACACGCCAAGTGTCTCGGTCATCGCGCGGATCGACGGCACGCGCGCGCCCGGCGTCAGCGAGCGGCTCGCGATGCGTTCGCGCAAGCTGTCCATGACCGTGCCGACACGCGTGCCGGTTTGCAGGCCTGGGGCCGGCCGGTTGCTATCGTTTTCCACCATCGCTTTCCACCATCTGTACTGCTCCATGTTCGGTACAGTTTGTACGAATTGTACTGATCCATAGCTTACTCTTTGCCACCCGAAAGCGCATGCTATGGGTTCCGTTTTCAATACGCATGGACTCTTTCGATGGACAAGACAACGAACGGCTGGGTGAGCGGCATGGTGGGTGTGTTGATTTTCAGCGGCTCGCTGCCCGCCACGCGTATCGCCGTGCAAGGTCTCGATCCGGTGTTTCTGACGGTGGCCCGCGCGACCATCGCGGGCACACTGGGTTTGTTGCTGCTGCTGGTGTTTCGTCAGGCCCGGCCCGCCAGGCGCGACCTCATCCCGCTGGTGGTGGTCGCGCTCGGCGTGGTGGTCGGCTTTCCGCTCCTGACCGCCCTCGCGCTGCGCCATGTGAGCGCCGCGCATGCCGTGGTGTTCGTCGGGCTCCTGCCGCTGTCCACCGCGATCTTCGGCGTGCTGCGCGGCGGCGAGCGTCCGCAACCGGCGTTCTGGATATTCTCGGCGCTCGGCAGCGGCGCGGTGGTCGCATTCGCCTTGCGCCACGGCATCAGCGCGTCGCCGCTCGGCGATGCGTTGATGCTGGCGGCGATCGTCGTCTGCGGTCTGGGTTATGCCGAAGGCGCCCGGCTGTCGCGTCACCTCGGCGGCTGGCAAGTGATTTCGTGGGCCCTAGTGCTGTCGTTGCCGGTGATGCTGCCGCTCGCCTGGTGGGCGCGGCCCGCTTCGTTTGAAGGCGTGGGCCACGCGGCGCTGTGGGGGCTCGCGTACGTGTCGCTTTTCAGCATGCTGATCGGTTTTGTGTTCTGGTATCGCGGGCTGGCGCTCGGCGGCATCGCCGGGGTCGGGCAACTGCAGTTGCTGCAGCCGTTCTTCGGCCTGCTGCTCGCCGGTTTAGTGCTGCACGAACAGGTGCCGCCCGCGATGATCCTGGTGACTGTCGTGGTCGTGGCGTGTGTCGCGGGCGCACGGCATTTTTCGCGAGCGGCACCGGTGCGACCGGTAGCCTGAACGGCGTCGCGCCCGCACGGGCGCTCCCCGATTTTTAGGACCGCGCGGAGTCGGCCCGCGGTCGAATATGTCATCATCTTGATGATCGACCCACCACTCGCTCCGCGCCGCAACCACGATGCCGACCGCTTTTGCACAAACCGTCGAAGCCCGCTTTGCCGAACTCACGCCTACCTCCAAGCGTGTCGCCAGTTACATGCTGGCGAACCTCGACCGGCTCGGCCTCGAAAACGCCGATCAGATCGCCCAACAAGCCGGCACGAGCGGCATCTCGGTGGGCCGGTTCCTGCGCAGCATCGGCTACCAGAACCTCGACGACCTGAAGCGCGAGCTGCGCGGCGCGCAGGAACGCCCATGGCTGATCACCGACCGGCTCGACGCGTTTCGCCGCGCCTCCGGCCAGCACGGGAACGATGAAGCCGCATCCGCCGCAAGCGGGCCTAACGCGTCCAGTCCCGCCCCCAACCCGGCTCTCGCCCACTCGCTCGAACTCGAAATCGGCGCGATCCAGCATGTCTACCAGCTTGCTCAATCGCCGGTGTTCGCGCGCGTGGCCGAACGCATTTCGAATGCGGACGCCGTCTATATTCTCGGCATTCAGTCCACGCGCGGCATCAGCAACGCGTTTTACAGCTACCTTGAATATATCCGCCCGCACGTGTTCTATTCCGACGGCATGTCGGGCTCATACGTCGATTCGCTGAACTCCGGATTCAAGTCGCCGTATCTGATCATCACCGACACGCGCGCCTACTCAAAGGTTGCGCGCCGCTATTGTGAAGCCGCCACGCGCCGCGGCCTGCCCTTCGCGCTCGTCACCGATATTTACTGCCCGTGGGCGCGCGAATTCGACGGCGATCTCTTGCAGGTGAAAACCGATGTCGGTCAGTTCTGGGATTCGCTCGCGCCGCTCACGTGCCTGTTCAACCTGCTGATTTCGGCGATTGTCGAACGGCTCGGCCCGGACATCGACGAACGCGTTGCACGCAATCGCGAACTGCAAAGCGAGTTCGATCAGTTTGATCTTTGAAGCCGCTTTCGCTACAGCGCGTCATGATGCGGTCGATGCCGCCGCTTCGCCGCCGAGATAGGCGCCGCGGGACCAACAAGCCGCATTGCGGTATTCTCACCGGCTCGTTAAGAAGGAGAATGGATTCATGAAGTTTTCGATTTACCTCGCCGTTGCCGCTCTAACGCTGTCCGCGCTGTCCACCGGCGCTTACGCACAAACCTCGCAAACCTTCCGTTTCGGCGAAGGCCAAAGCTCACTGCCGTCCGGCAATGCCCACCCGGCTCCCGCACCGGGCGCACAGGCCCAACCGCAGCAAGCACCGCAGGGTCAGCCGCAAGCCCGGCCCGCCGGGCACGCGCCGGCCAAGGCCAAACCGAAGCACAAGAGCAAGCATCACCGGCATTACCGCGGACACGTGAAGCAGCCGGATACGTACTCGCATAACTGATCGCCGGAACGCGTGCCACGCGCACGCGTCGTTGCGACGACAATCCGTAGCGCCCGGCCCAGCCCCGCATAGCCGGGTGCCCCACGCCAGATCTGGTGTGCGCCTGTCACCTGTGAACGCGCAAATAGTGCCTATAAAACGTGGCGATTTTTGACTCGCTTCAAATTCGCGCGGGCGGCGGGCATAGTAAAACGTATTCTCAGACTCACCGGCCACGACAGGAACACGTATGAGCACCACCCGCCCCGCGCCCTCCACGCCCCATTCAGCGGATTCCGCCGCCACTGCGCCGCGCACCGCGCCCGTCATTCGCGACGCCGCTGAAACGGATCTGCCCGCGATTCAGGCGATCTACGCGCACCACGTGCTGACCGGGGTCGCTTCGTTCGAAGAAATCCCGCCTTCCGTCGACGACCTGCGCACGCGTCTCGCGTCGGTGCGCAGCCATGGGCTGCCGTACATGGTGGCGGAGATCGACGGCGAAGTTGCCGGCTACTGTTACGCGACGCCCTACCGGCCGCGCGCCGCCTATCGCAACACGATCGAAGATTCGATCTACATCGGCGATGCGTATCGCGGGCGAGGCCTGGGGCGCGTGCTATTGCAGGCGCTGATCGAACGCTGCGAAACCGGACCGTGGCGCCAGATGGTCGCCGTCATCGCGGACGGCGGCAGCGGCGGTTCGCTGTCGCTGCATACGCAACTGGGTTTCGAATTGACCGGCACGTTGAAGGCCGTCGGCTTCAAGCATGGCCGATGGCTCGACACCACGCTGATGCAGCGGACCCTGGGCGCAGGCGATTCATCCGTACCGGACGACGTGGCGCAAGGACACGACTGAAGCACGGCGCGGCGCGTTAAAATCCCTCCATGCCCAATACGCCGCCCCCCTTCTCGCCCGTGTCCGACGACTCGAACGCCCCGGCCAGCACTGTGCCGCGCAATGAATACACCGTCGACGAACTCGCGCGGGTCACCGACACCACCGTGCGCAACGTGCGTGCGTATCAGGACCGCGGCCTGCTCGAGCCGCCGGAAAAGCGCGGCCGCGTCGGCGTATATGACGACACGCACGTGTCGCGCCTCAAGCTGATCAACCACCTGCTAGCACGCGGCTACACGCTCGCGAACATCCAGGACCTGATCAAGGCCGTCGACGAAGGCCACGATCTGCGTTCGATCCTCGGCCTTGAAACCGCAATCGGCGGCCGTTGGTCGCGCGAACGGCCGAAAAAATACTCGCTGATCGAACTGCTGCAACTGTTCGGCGACAAAGCGTCGCCGAGCGCGCTCGGCAAAGCCGTCGATCTCGGTTTGCTGGAGCGCTCCGGTCTTTCGTTCGTATCGGGCAACCCCACGGCATTGACCGCCGGCGCCGCGCTGGCGAAAGAAGGCATTCCACTCACCGATCTGCTCGATGCCGTGGGTACCGCAAGGCCGCACTTCAATGCGGTCGCCAAGGCGCTGGTCGATCTGGTGGTCCGTCAACTGGACCGCTACGACCCCGACGCCCTGCCACCGCCTGCCGACGTACCTGCTCTCGTCGAAGCGATCTGGCGGGTGCGGCCGCTGGCCATGGTGCTGGTCGAGAGCGAAATGAACCGCGCGCTTGAAGAAGCCTCCGGCGATTATCTCGGCGACCGCGTCGCGGCGATCATGGAAAAGAAACTGGGTCATCCGCCCGAAGGCGCAGTGGCGGAGCGTGCCGCGGCAAAGAAAGACAAACCTAAAAAATAGCGCTGTACGCGTCATATTCAAATCTGCATTGCTTCGTTTGCCCGGCGGGACGTCCGTGCGACGATCGTCGATCAATCGAACGCAATGGAGATTCGCCGGATGTCCCGTCACACCCGTTTTTCGCTTTCAATCGCCGCCGTATTGCTGGCGGCGTTCGCGACCTTTGGCGCAGGCGCCCAAAGCACTGGCACCGGCACCGCCCAGCAGCCGGCCAAGGTACTGCGCATCGGCTATCAGAAATCAGGCTTGCTCGCGATCCTCAAAGCGCAAGGCTCGCTCGACGACAAGCTCAAACCGCTCGGCTATAGCATCAAATGGTTCGAGTTTCCGGCCGGCCCGCAACTGCTCGAAGCGCTGAACGCGAACAGCGTCGACTTCGGCTACACCGGCGCGCCGCCGCCGGTATTCGCGCAGGCCGGCGGCGTGAACTTCGTGTACGTTGGCGCGGAACCGTCCGGGCGGCATAGCGAGGCCATTCTGGTCCGAGGCGATTCGGCGCTGCGTAGCGTGGCGGAATTGAAGGGCAAACGTGTCGCGCTGCAGAAGGGTTCGAGCTCGAACTATCTGCTGCTTGAAGCGCTGAAAAAAGCCGGCGTGCGTTACGAAGACATTCAGCCGGTGTATCTGGCGCCCGCCGATGCGCGCGCCGCCTTCGAAAGCGGCACCGTCGACGCCTGGGTGATCTGGGACCCGTACTACGCCTCCGCGCAGCAGGCGCTGAAGGCTCGCACGCTGGTCGATTATTCGGACCTCAACGCGCCCAATAATTTCTACGAAGCCACGCGCGACTTCGCCCAGCAGCATCCCGACGTGATCGGCGCGATTCTCGGCCAGTTGCGCACCACCGGCCTGTGGGTCAACGACCATCCGGTGGAAACCGCCGCGCTGATCGCGCCGAAGGTCGGTCTGGATCAGAAGCTGGTCGAAACCTGGGTGCGCCGCTATCCGTACGGCACCACCGCCGTGACCGACGAAATCGTGCGCTCGCAGCAGGTGGTCGCCGATGCGTTTTACGGCGCCCATCTGATTCCGCAAAAAGTGACCGTGAAGGACAACGTCTGGCAAAACCGTGAGGTAACAGCGGCGCTGGCGGCGAAATGAAACGGCAATGAGCCGCCAGAGGATCAAAAACAGCGGACCTGCGGGTCCGCTTTTTTACGTCCGATGCCAGCAGGCATTTTTCATATAATGAAAAATCATGAGGCCATTCTTAGAGCCGGAGGTCTAACAGCCCACTTGCGTCATCTGTTGACAGCCTCTATTGTTACATCAACCACTGTAACAGTAAAAAGCGAACAACAAGGAGACGGATCGGATGAACGCACGCTTGATGCCCCTCGACGACGCGGCGCGCAACGCATCCGCGCCCATCGAAACCGACATCGCCATCATCGGCTCCGGCTTTGCGGGCCTCGGCATGGCGATCCGCCTGCGGCAAGCCGGCATGACCGACTTCATCGTTGCCGAAAAGGCCGATTCGGTGGGCGGCACTTGGCGCGACAACCACTACCCCGGTTGTGCCTGCGACGTCCAATCGCACGTCTATTCGTTCTCCTTCGCCCCGAATCCGCGCTGGACTCGCATGTTCGCGCGTCAGCCGGAAATTCGCGCCTATCTGGAAGAGTGCACGCAGCGCTTCGGCGTTCAGCGTCATCTGCGCTTCGGCCATGAACTCGCAAGCGCGATCTACGACGAAACCCGCCACCGCTGGCAACTGACGTTCGCAAACGGCCAGCAATGGTCGGCGCGCGTGCTGATCTCGGGGATGGGCGGGCTGTCGCGCGCTGCCCTGCCGAACATTCCCGGCATCGAGAAATTCAAGGGTAAGGCGTTCCATTCGCAGCACTGGGACCACACGTATCCGCTCGAAGGCAAACGCGTCGCGGTGATCGGCACCGGTGCGAGCGCGATTCAGTTCGTGCCGCAAATTGCGCCGCGCGTCTCGCATCTGAACCTGTTCCAGCGTACCCCGCCGTGGATCATGCCGAAGGCCGACCGCGCGGTGAAGCCGGTCGAACAGTGGCTGTTCAAGCATCTGCCGTTCACGCAGAAGATCATGCGTTCGGCGCTCTACTGCATGCTCGAATCACGCGCTCTCGGCTTCGCGGTTCATCCTTCGCTCATGAAAACCGCGCAGAAAGTCGCGGAGCGGCATCTGCGCCGCCAGGTGCCCGATCCGCAACTGCGCGCCACGCTCACGCCGAACTACACGATGGGCTGCAAACGCATCCTGATCTCGAACGACTACTTCCCCGCACTGTCACGCGAGAACGTCTCGGTGACGACCGCCGGCATCGCCCGCGTGGAAGAAGACGCGGTAATCACGACCGACGGCGCGCGCCATCCGGCCGACTGCCTGATCTTCGGCACCGGCTTCCAGGTGGCCGATCCGTTTCCGGCCGGTGTGGTGCGCGGGCGTGGCGGCCTCGATATCGTCGATACGTGGCGCGATGGCGCGCACGCGTATCTCGGTACGACATTGCCTGGCTATCCGAACTTCTTCATGATCGTCGGCCCGAATACCGGCCTCGGTCACAACTCGATGGTGTTCATGATCGAATCGCAGGTCGAATACGTCCTGCGCGCCTTGAAGACGATGAAGGCCGAACGCGCTGACGCGATCGAAGTGCGCCCGCAGGTAGAGCGGGCCTACAACGAACAGATCCAGCAGAAACTCGGCCGTGCGATCTGGTCGACGGGCGGCTGCAAGAGCTGGTATCTCGACCCGAAGACCGGCAAGAACACCACGCTGTGGCCAGGATTCGCCTACAAATTCCGTCAGGCAACCAGCACCTTCAGCATGGGCGATTACCTCGCGTATTCGCCCGCCGCGCAGCCGTTGAGCGGCCATGCGGGCTCGCAGCCGCAGCCGGTGCGTGCGCACGGCACCGCGGCCACGACGTCCGCGGAAGCAACCTGAAAAAGCATCACCCAAAAAAGCATAACGACAGGAAGGCGCCGTTCAGAGAGGACAGCAACCATTTGCATGGGACCAAAGTAAGGCGCTAAAGCGCCAACTCCGGTCGACAGGAGATAAGTCATGAAAAACTTTACCGACAGAGTGGCCGCGATCACCGGCGCAGGCTCAGGCATGGGCCGGTCGCTCGCGATCCGGCTGGCGCGCGAAGGCTGCCACCTCGCGCTCGCCGACCGCAATGCCACGAGCCTCGCCGAAACCGCGCAACTCGCACAGGCGGCCGCGCCGCATGTCGTCGGCTCGCCGCTGCGCATCACCACGCGTGTGCTCGATGTGTCGGACCGCGCCGCGATGTTCGACTGGGCCGCCGAAACGGCCGCGCAGCATCAGCGTGTGAACCTCGTGTTCAACAACGCGGGCGTCGCGCTGTCGAGCACCATCGAAGGCATGGAATACGCCGATCTGGAGTGGATTGTCGGCATCAATTTCTGGGGCGTGGTGCACGGCACGAAGGCGTTTCTGCCGTATATCAAGGCCTCCGGTGCGGGGCATATCATCAATACGTCGAGCGTGTTCGGTCTGTTCTCGCAGCCCGGCATGAGCGGCTACAACGCAACCAAATTCGCCGTGCGCGGCTTTACCGAAGCGTTGCGCCAGGAACTCGATCTGATGAAGTGCGGCGTGTCGGCGACTTGCGTGCATCCTGGCGGCATTCGCACGAGCATTGCGCAGTCGAGCCGGATCTCGTCGAACATGGTCGGCTTCATGCTGGAAACCGAGCAGCAAGGCAAGGACGACTTCGAGAAGTTTTTCATCACCACCGCCGACGAAGCCGCACGCGTGATTCTCGACGGTGTGCGCAAGAACAAACGGCGCGTGTTGATCGGCCGCGATGCGCGCGCCGCCGACTGGCTGGCGCGTACCTTGCCGGCAGCCTATCAGGCGCTGGTCGTGATGCAGACGCGCCGCATGAAGCGCATTGCGGAAAAGCGCGCGCGCCGCGCCGCGCAAATGGACGGCCGGCGTGCGTGATGCGCGAACCGGCCGCTAACGCAATGCTTAACACCCAATCAGCAGCATATAAAGGATCACAGGGAGAAAGGCCATGATGCCGGTTCGCCGCGACCTCCGTTTCAACTTACCGCACGAACGCGCCTCCGATTGGCACGTGCAGGGCTCGCATGTGACACACTTCTTCAACGCGCTTTCGCTGCTGTTCCCAGCCGGCGAGCGTTTCTTCATGGACAGCGTGCGCAACTACCGCGACCAGATCGACGACCCCGTGTTGAAGAAGCAGGTGCTCGGCTTCATCGGTCAGGAAGCGATGCATACGCGCGAGCACATCGAATACAACGATCTGCTGCAGGAAGCCGGTTTGCCCGCGCACAAACTCGACAAGCGGCTGTGGATCATGCTGAATTTCGGCCGCAAGATCCTGCCGCTTTCGTACCAGCTCGCGGTTACGGTCTGCCTCGAGCATTACACGGCGATGCTGGCGGGTTTGCTGCTGGAAGACGCATCGCGTATTGAAGGTTCGGTGGAAGGCTATGCGCAGATGTGGACCTGGCATGCGCTTGAAGAAACCGAACACAAGTCGGTTTCGTACGACGTGTGGAATGCCGTGGTCAAACCCGGCCCCGGACGCTACCTGCTGCGCACCGGCACGATGCTCGCCACCACGCTCACCTTCTGGCTGATCGTGTTCGACTACCATCTGCGTTTAATCTTTGCCGACCGCAAGCGCGGCGGGCATATCCGCGGCATGTGGCGCGTCGTGAAGTATCTCTACGGCCCGCGTCATGGCGTGTTTCCGCGTATTGCCGGCGAATGGCTGAGCTTTTTCCGGCCCGGCTTCCATCCGTGGGATCACGACAATCGCGCGCAACTCTCGCGCATCGACGGCCTCGTCGCCGCGGTCGACGCCACCAACGCGGCCACGCCGAACGCACGCAAAGCCGCACGACGCGGCGTGCGGGCGGCCGCATGATACGCGACACGTTGCCGGTCGAGGCCGGCGACGTGCGGCTCGCGGTCTACGTGAGCGGACCGCGTGACGCGCCACCGATCGTGCTGGTGCACGGTTATCCGGATTCGGCGGCCGTATGGGAACCGGTGCGCGCACAGCTCGACGCGCGCTATCGCGTGATCAGCTACGACGTGCGTGGCGCGGGCGCATCCGGCGCACCGGCATCGCGCGCGGCTTACCGGCTCGAACGGTTAGCCGCCGATCTCGCGGCCGTCGCCGATGCAACGTGCGGCGCGCGGCCGTTTCACCTCGTCGGCCACGACTGGGGTTCGATTCAAAGCTGGGAAGCGGTCACCGATCCAGCCTTCAAAGGACGTATTGCGTCGTACACGTCGATCTCCGGGCCGTGCCTCGATCACGCGTCGTTCGGCTTACGTGGCGGTGCCGGCGCCGATCCTGCGGAACAGGCCAACACACATCGCGCAGTTAAGCGTCCATTCGGCAGCGGTCTGCGGCAGACGCTCAAATCCTGGTACATCGTCTTCTTTCACCTGCCCTTGCTGCCGGGGCTGGTGTGGCGAGCAGGCGGCGCACGCATGTGGCCGTTATGGCTGCGTCTGACCGAACGGGTGCGCCCTGAGCGCGACCCTGCGCAGACGCGCAACGCGATCAACGGCCTGAATCTCTACCGCGCCAATTTCATCGACAAGTTGCTGCATCCGCGCGCACGCCATGCGCATGCGCCGGTGCAGTTCATCGTGCCGCTGCGCGATCGCTACGTCGGGCCAGAGCTTTCCATCGGACTCGAAGGCTGGCTCGGCGCCTATGAGCGCACCGAGATCGATGCCGGCCATTGGGTCGTATTGCGCGAACCCGAACGTATCGCGGCAGGCATCGAGCGCTTTGTCGAGCAGCACCGGGCGCAGCAGCCGGCCGGCAGCGGCGCCCCCGGCACCTCGACGATCAACGCCCGCGCGGCAGGCGTGTGAACAACGTCGGATAGTCGATCACGAGGCCGTCTTCATCCACCGTCAGGTTCGCGGTGAAATTGCGGAAGATGCCCTCGTAGCGATACACGCGATTCAACTCGATGCACGAATACGCCTGCTCGGCGCGCGTGACCTGCAAATCCGGCGTCGAAATATAGGCCACGGAAATCGGCTGGCGCTCGCCTTCAGCCAGTTGCAAACGGCGGATTGGCAGCGTGTTCGTATAGGGCGTGGCGGCGATATCGATATCGATGCAGCCTTCGATCGCGCTCAATGCGAGGCCGTGGCCATCGCGCCAATGGCCTGCGCCATCGCCGTGCAATTCCAGCTCACCGCCGCCGACGATCTTCAGCCACGCATACGTGGTGCGCCATTGCGCATCGCAGCGCACCTTGTAGTGCAGACCATAGGCTTTGCCGTAGCGCTGCCCGACCACGGCGCTTTCCACCGTAACGCCGTCCGCGCGCGCGTCGAACACCAGATGTTCGATGCCGTCGTCCTCTTCCGATGCCCACCGTAATTCACGCATCAGCCTGTCTCCTTGTGAAACGGCACGGCACGCGCGCCGGGTGTCTATCGTAGCGTGAAAAATTCCGGTTAGTTGACACGTTGCTTTCGGGCTTTCGGGCTTTCCGGTTCATGGCTCCGTGGTACGCGTGTGTCGCAAATAGCCACTATCAACGCCCGGCAATGCCTGACGCTGGACAAGTGGCCTATGCTCGCGGTTCACACTCAACCTGACCCGACGCGTGCGCCTGGCTTACACGCGGCAGAGTCGCGCCGCATCGAATTCGCCGCCGCTAAACCATGCACGCCGCCGCAACCGAAGCACAATCCGCCGCCTTGCGCACCTTGTTGCGCAGCCTCGGTCAGATCGTGCTGCAACCCAACGCTTTCACCGGCGCGTGCCTGCTCGCAGCATGGCTGATCTGCGATCCGCGCCTCGCATGCGCGGCGCTGATGGGCGCAATCGCGGCCAACGTAAGCGCGGTGCTGGCCGGCTATCGCGAGGACGACACGCGCGCCGGCCTGCATGGTTTTAACGGCGCGCTGGCCGGTCTCGCCGCCTTCAGCTTCATCGCCGACAATGCGACGGCCGCCGCCGTGGCGATTCTGGCCGCGACAGGCACTGCGTGGCTGCAGGAACCCTGGTCGCGTTGGCTGCGTGCGCGGAAGCTCGGCTGTTTCTCGAGCCCCTGTCTGATCGTCACGTGGCTGTGGCTGCCGCTGGTAACGCGCGTCGCCCAGCAGGCAACCCTCACTGCCGGGCACACACTCGACGCGGCGCAATTGAGCAGCGGCTTAATCGCAGGGTTCGCGCAAACCGGTTTTGCATCCGGCGCGTTGCCGGGTTTGCTCGTCTTGATTGGAATCGCCGCGGCGTCACGGCGGCATGCACTGTGGGCGTTGGCCGGCGCGAGCCTCGCGAGCACCCTGCACCTGCTGCAGGGTGCGAGTACAAGCTCGTTCGACGCGGGCCTGTTAGGATTCAACGGCGTGCTGACCGCAATCGCGCTGGCCGATTGCAGCATCGCGGTGACGCTCGGTGGTGTTGTACTTTCAGTCGGGTTGCAAATGGCGGCCGCTTACTACGCGTTGCCGGCCATGACCGCGCCGTTCGTACTCGCGACGTGGAGCATGCAGTGGCTCACTTCTCCTCCCGAGTCAGGCCGCCCTCGCCGCCCATCCGACAATTTCAGGAGACAAACATGTCGTTCACCCACACGCCCACCGGCCGTGTCGCCGAGGCAGGGCCGATGTCCGACGCCGAACAGCAGACCCGCGTCGACCTGGCCGCCGCCTATCGACTCGCGGCACTGAATGCCTGGGACGACCTGGTCTACACGCATATCTCCGCCAGCGTGCCCGGCGAACCCGGCCACTTCCTGATCAATCCGTTCGGCCTCGCGTTCGACGAAGTGTGCGCGTCGAATCTGGTGAAGATCGATATTGCAGGCAATATCGTCGGTGCGAGCGAGCACCCGGTCAACGCGACCGGTTTCGCGCTGCACGCCGCCGTGCACGCGGCACGCCCCGATGCCTTCTGCGTGATGCACTTGCACAATACGGCGGGCGTGGCGGTTTCCGCTCAACCGGCCGGCCTGCTGCCGGCGTCGCAACATGCGCTGCGCTTTTACGGCCATCTCGCGTATCACGATTACGAAGGCCTCGCCTTTACGCCGACCGAGGGCGAACGCCTCGTCGCGCATCTCGGCGGCAAACCGGCCATGCTGTTGCGCAACCATGGCACGCTGACGGTTGGCCGCACCGTCGCCGAGGCCTATGTACTCATGGCCACGCTGATCAAGGCCTGCGAAATCCAGTTGCAGGCGCAAGCCTGTGGCAGCGAGCTCGTGGTGCCGAGCAATGCAGTCGCTGAACGCACGGCCGACCAGTTGTACGACGGCGGTGCAATCGAAGGCGCAATGGAGTGGCCCGCGTTGCTGCGCAAGCTCGACCGGCTCGATCACACGTACCGCGATTAAATTTACTTCTCAACATCACTCATCACGGAGTCACGCAATGCCCACGTTTCATGTCGAACTCTTCGAAGGCCGCTCGCTGGAACAGAAACGTCAGTTCGTCGAAGCCATCACCAAAGCGACCTGTGAGTCGCTTGGCGTCGAACCGAACTCGGTGGAAATTATCCTCACCGACGTCAAACGCGAAAACTGGGCAACGGGTGGGCGTTTGTGGTCTGAAGCGTAGGCTTGAGCGCCAACGCATGCGATGCCCGAAGGCTGTGCATCGCTCAAAAAAACTGCGCGCATTGCGCGCGCAGCCGGTACTTCCGGGCGACGCGTATCTGATACGCGTCGCCGTGGCGGCATCGAAAAACACCGCCACTTCACTACACAATCAGAACTTGTGGATGATGCCCACGCCCGCGGCAAACTGGCTGCGTGACGAAGACGGCGCGCTGTTCTGGCCGTCGCCGATATCGGCCGTTGCGTTGATGATGCTCGTACCGTTCGTTCCGATCGTCTGGCCGCCCGCACGCTGATAGGCTTCCAGCGCATACAGACCCGTACGCTTGGACAGGCTGTAGTACTGCGAGAGGTTGAACTGCTGGTAGCGCGCCGCGCTCGAAATGCCGTTCGATTCCGTTGCGCGCGTGTAGCTATAGCCCGCCGCCAGATCCAGCACCGTCAGCGGCTTGAAGTGCAGCACTGCGCCAGCCGTGTTGAAGGTTGCCTGGCTGCGGAACTTCGAGTTCACGCCCGGGATGTATTGCACGTTCGAGTACGAGAACGAGACGTCCCATTGCGAGCTGAACGCATAGCCGCCCGTCACCGCAACGCGCTGTTGCGCCTGCGCCGTCTGGTAGCCGTTGTTGATACCCGACACAGCCGTCTGCGCGCCGGCATTCGAGGTCGTGGAATCCGCGCCCCACGCACCGCCGCCCGGCGTCGAGTTATTGATGCGCTGATAGCCTGCCGCGATTCCGAACGGACCGTTCAGGTACTGAACCGCCGCGCTGTACGTCGAACCGGCATTGGTGCTGCCTGCCACGCCGCCCACCGAATATGAACCACTCACCGTCAGGCCGTACATGCTCGGCGACGTGTACACCAGCGAGTTATTCGCGCGGTACAGCGTATCCAGCGAGTCGATATCGCCCGGGTGCGCGCCGTATGCGCCCGTCAGCCACGTAGTCGGGCTATAGGGCGACAGCAGCGTGTAGTACGACGTGTACTGGCGGCCCGCGGTGAAGGTACCGTAGGTGGCATTGGCCACGCCGACATACGCCTGGCGGTTGAACGCCAGACCCGAGACGGACTGCGCTCCGGTTGCGCTGTTAAAGCCCTCTTCCAGCTGGAAGATCGCCTTCGTGCCGCCACCCAGATCCTCGCTGCCCTTCAGGCCGAAGCGGCTGCCCGCCCAGATGCCGTTGACCATCTTGATCACCGAGCGGCCGCCCGTCGTCGAACCAAGCGACGTCTGGCTGCTTTGATAACCGATCCCCGTATCGACGATCCCGTACAGCGTCACGCTGCTTTGAGCGTGTGCGCCGAGGGCGACCAACCCAAGGGCCGAGGTTGCTATTACCTTTTTCATTTCTGCTCCTCTGTAAAAAACTTATTTGTCGTATCTGGCAGTGCCACACCGGCGCCGGCTCTTTATCAGGCGTTCAAAACACCGGGTGACCATTGATCAGGCTAGGCAACCACGTCGAAAACATTGGTACGTACGTCACAATGTTGATCGCGCTGAAGATAGCCAGGTAATAAGGCCACGCCACCTTGGTGGTTTCACCTATCGACACATTGCCGATCGCGCAGCCGATGAACTGCACCGAACCAATCGGCGGATGCACGAGACCCAACGCGCAATTCAGCAGAATCATGATGCCGAATTGCACCGGGCCAACGCCCGCGTGCATCGCCATTGGCAGGAACAAGGGCGTGGTGATCAGGATGTGCGCGGCCATGTCGACGAACGTGCCGAGGAAGATCTGGATGATGTTGATGTAGAGCAGCATCAACCAGGGCAGGCTCGTTGCGCCGTCGAGCATGTGTTCGATTGCGTCGGGAATCTCCAGATAGGCCATCTGGTAGCGCAGCATGTTCGACACGCCGATCAGCAACAGCACCACGCCGGTGGTTTTGGCCGCCTTGCCGAGTGCATGAGCGAGCTTCTTCATCGTCATCGTGCGATACACGACGATGGTCAAGACCAGTGAATAAGCCACCGCAATCGCCGCCGCTTCTGTCGCGGTGGCAATCCCTCTCGCCACGCAGAACAGAATGATCGCGATCACCATCAAGCCCGGCAACGCGCCAAGGAACGTGCGGGCCACCGCGAACCAGCCGGGAAAGCGCTGCAACTCAGTCGAGCCGTCAGGACGGCGCGGATAGCCGAATTTCACCGCCTGCCAGTACGCGGCGATGAGCACGAAACCCATCACCCACAGAACCGGCAACAGACCCGAAAACAACAGATCGCCGATCGACACGCCGCTCATCTGGTGACCGTTCAACGTCCCGGTAATGCCTTGGGCCGCGAACGCATAGATGATCATGTTCGTCGACGTGGGCATCAATGCGCCCGCCAGCGACGAATGGGTCGTCACGTTGACTGCATAGGCCGCGCTGTAGCCTTCGCGCTTCATCAGCGGGATGACGACGCCGCCCATAGCGGATGTATCCGCCGTCGGCGAACCGGACACGCCGCCGAACAGCGTGCACGCGACCACGTTAGCCATACCGAGCCCACCGCGGAAATGACCCACCGTGGCTTGCGCGAAACGCAGGATGCGGTCGGCGATACCACCGTGCAGCATCAACTCGCCGGAGAAAATGAAGAACGGCACCGCGAGAAACGAAAACGCGTTCATTCCCGAAATCATCGACTGCATGGCGGTGGCCGCCGGCAAGCCTTCATACAGATACGTCAGGACGCACGAGAGTCCCAGCGCAAACGAAACAGGAACCCCGAATACGAGGAAAACGAGGAAACTAACTGAGAGGATGGCAAGTTCCATGATTCTTCTATTTTTGTTTCTGTGCGAAAAGCCCCAGCAGGTTCTCGAACGAGAACAAAGCGATGCAGGCGCTGGCAATCACCGGAATCAGATAACGAAGCGCTTCCGGCAGGCCCAGAATCGGGATCTTGTCTTCCATCGTGGTCTCCGCCATCTGCCAGCAGCCGAAGAAAATCGCGACAGCCAACACGATCAGGCAGATATGCTGGAACGCATGGGCGATCACCTGACCCTTCGGCGGCAATTTCTTGACCAGCGAGTCAAGCCCGATATGGCCGCCTTCGCGAACCTTGAGCGCGGCGCCGAACATGGCGATCACAATCACCAGCAGGAGGGCAATGGGCTCGACGAAATCCGGTGCATCGCTGAAGACATAGCGCATCACGACGCTATAAATCACCAACAGGCACAGCGTGGCAAGACTCACCGACGCCACGACCACCAGCACGCGGAAGAGAAAATCATTTGGGCGCTTCATGAATCTCATTGACCCCATCCTTGCCTACAGCGGACTTATATTTAATCTTCAGGAATCCTGCTAACCGGCATCGGTTCAGGAGACCGCGCGGCGAGAAAAACCTCCAGCGCTTGCTGCAAGGTTTTTCTCCACCGCGACACTGCCGAACTTATTTGACTGCCTGGATTTCGTCGACGAGCTGCTTCATTTGCGGCGTCTTCTCATACTTCGCCCAGACCGGCTGCATCGCTTTCACGAAGGCCGGGCGGTCGATCTGCGACGCGGTGACGATCGTCGCGCCGCCCTTCGTGACCGTCTTTGCCGCGTCGGCTTCACGCGCCGTCCACAGCTTCTCGTAGTAAGGCACCGAGTCAGCCGCCGCCTTTTTGATGATGTCCTGCTCTTGCGGCGTCAGCGTGTCCCAAACCTTCTTGGAGAACACCAGGACTTCCGGCGTCATGGAATGCTGGGTTTCGGAGTAAACCTGCGCGACTTCAAAGTGCTTGGTCTCTTCGTACGACGGCAGGTTGTTTTCCGCGCCATCCACGAGACCCGTCTTCAGGCCCGTATAGACTTCGGCGAACGGCATCGGCGTCGGCGTACCGCCCATCGCCTTGATTTCGTCGACCATCAGATCCGAAGGCTGCACACGCACCTTGAGCCCCTTCATGTCGGCGGGCGAATGGATCGCCTTCTTCGCGTACATCGAGCGCGCGCCGCTCTCATAGAACGTCAGCGCGATCATGCCCTTCGCCTTGAAGGCGTCGAGAATCTTCTGGCCTTCCGGGCCGTACATCACTTTGCGGAAATGGTCGATGTCGCGGAACAGGAACGGCAGCGACGGAATCATCGATTCCGGCACGATCTCGTTGAACGCAGCACCGTTAGCGCGCGCCATGTCCAGCGCGCCGATGCGCACCTGATCGATCGTGTCGTTTTCGGAACCCAGCGCGCTGTTGCCAAAGACCTTCACGGAATCCTTGCCACCGGTTGCCTTGCTGATTTCTTCCCCCATGTACTTCACGGCCATATTGGTCGGATAAGTATCGCCATGCACATCCGACACACGGAACACGCGCGCGTGGGCCGACACGGTGCTGAACGCCAGCACGGAGGCCGCGACAATCATCGAAACACGGGAAGAGGCAAACTTGTTTTTCATCGTGACATTCCTTGAAATTAGATCATCCAGATGCGGAAGGCCGCTTGCGGAGGACCGCTTTCACGGGGCCGCCTTCGGTGAGCCGCTTACGGATGCGACATGGTTTTGATGCGTCTCCCGGCTCTACGCACGCCGCCCCTACCGGGTAGCGTGCGTTTTGCCGTGCTGGTCTGTTTGACGTCCCCGGCACAGATGCTCAGCACTCCTGTCAGACAACTCGACTTCCTTACTTCAACTGCATCGGCATGAATCCCGCGCGAAACGAATCACACGCGCAGAGAACGCCAGCCTCTTTGTCCAGCGGCCCAAAAGCTATCTCGAAAGCAATTTGTTTGGGCTCATATGTTGTACGACGACATATGAAGTCTATAAAACACGGTATGAGTTGTACAGCCGGTATTTACCCGCAGGACAGCGGATTAGACGTAAAAGCTTCTGAGCCGAAAATCGGCATCAAAGCCAATACAGAAAGGAGTCCGAGCAAAATCCTCACTTCGTTGATTTATATTTTTCGTAGAGAGGAAGATGACCCGAGAGTGGCATTTTTGCCACTATGTTGTACGACAAGTGATGAATAAAAGGTGACAACTGTTCGGCGCCGGCGTGCTAATTCCCCGGCGCCCACCTCATTCACGTTGCTTTTTCAGAGTTTGCCCGCGTATTCGGGCTCGGGCAGCCCGGTCACGCCGGGGCGAACGGCAAAGAGATGGCCGTCGTGTTCGCTCGCGCCCGTGGCGGGACGAATCGACGTCACGAACAGCGTATCCAGATTGCTGCCGCCGAACGCGCACATTGCCGGCTTCACAGCCGGCACGGCGATCTGGCGGTCGAGCTTGCCTTGCGGCGTGAAGCGCAGCAACCGGCCTGCGTCGTTTGCACAGATCCAGTAGCAGCCGTCGGCGTCCACGGCGGCGCCGTCCGGCCGGCCGGCATAGTGATGCAGATCGGCGAATACGCGCCGGTTGCGCGGCTCGCCCGCTTCGACGTCGTAATCGAATGCCCAGATTTGCCGGCGCAGAGGGTGCGAGTCCGACAGATACATCGTGGTCCCATCGGGCGACCACGCGAGGCCGTTCTGCGTGATCAACGCGTCGACGACCGGCGCCGACAACACGCCGCGCTCGTCGAAGCGATAGAGCGCGCCCGCGGGATTGGCAGCCGCCATGTCCTGCACCATCGTGCCGGACCAGAAACGCCCTTGCCGATCGCAACGGCCGTCGTTGAAGCGCATGTCGTCGAATGCAAAGACCGGCGCGGCGAGCTTTCTGCCCGTCACCTTCACCGTTTCGCCGCGGGATGCGCCTTCAGTCAGCGTGACCGCGAAGAGTCCCGTCTCGCAGCCCGCCAGCACCGTGCCGTATTGATCGAAAGCGATGCACGCTACCCTCTCGGGCAATTGCCACTCGGCACGCGCTCCTGAATCGAGCCTTAGCCGCACGATCTTTTGAGCCGGAATATCCACCCAGTAGAGCGCCTGCTCCGCGACACGCCACACCGGACTCTCGCCAACCGACGCAGGCGCCTGCCCTGCCGCCTCGACACGCTCCACCCGCGGGTTCGCCACGGCGCTCACCGCTTCGGCTCCATTGGGCCGGCCAGCACGAACGGGCCGCCCTGGAAATGCTGCGTCGGATCGTCCAGTTCGGCGGTCGGCGCCGTGACCGGAAAGAGATGTTCGAACTCGATGGAGCTGTCTTGCGGGCGAAACCCGAGAAACGCCGCCCCTGTGTTATCGACCCACTTGGTCCGGTTATCCGACACGCCATACACGATCGCGTGCCCGACCCGATTGGTGAACAGCGAGCAGCGCACCAGCTCGATGAAGTCGCGGAAGCTCAGATAGGTGACGAGCATGCGCGGATTCTTCGGTTGCTCGAACGACGAACCGATCCGCAGGCACACCGTCTCGAGACCGAAGCGGTCGAAGTAATAGCGCGACAGCGATTCGCCGAAGCATTTCGTCACGCCATACAGGCTATCGGGACGCAGCGGCGCGTCGATATCGAGCACCGATGTCGTCGGATGAAAACCCACGGCATGATTCGAGCTCGCGTACACGATGCGCCTCACGCCCTGCTTCTGCGCAGCCGAATAGAGGTTGTACAGGCCGCGGATATTCGCTTCGAGCAGATCTTCGAACGGCGCCTCGACGGAAATACCGCCCAGATGAACGACCGCATCCACGCCTTCGAGCAGCGCGTGAACAGCGGCTTCATCCGCGAGATCCACGATCGACGCTTCTTCGTGCGCCGCCACTTCGCCCAGCGGGGCGATATCGGTAACGCGCACCACATCGGCCCATGCGGCCAACGCACCGCGCAACTGCCGGCCGAGGTTGCCGGCCGCGCCGGTGAGCAGAAGACGGCGAAATGGTTTCCGCGCCGCCGGGCGGTTAAGGTTCGAGTCAGTCATGTCTCAGTCTTTTTCGTCATTGCGTCGTGATTGCGTCGTCGCTGCAATCGTGATTGCGCTCGGCGCTATCAGGTCACCGGCGCCGGATTGAACAGCGTCAACGCGTTGTGGAGTTTGAGCTTCTCCGCGCAAGTCTCTTTACGTCCGCTGGCGATGTCGAGCATCAGGCGGAACAGCTCCCAACCCACGTCTTCGATCGTCGCCGCACCGGTTGCAATGGTACCGGCATTGACATCCATCAGATCGTGCCAGCGGCGCGCGAGATCGGAGCGCGTCGCGACCTTGATGACGGGCACTTCCGCGAGACTGTACGGCGTGCCGCGGCCGGTCGTGAACACGTGCAGGTTGATGCCCGCCGCGACCTGCAGCGTGCCGCAGATAAAATCGCTCGCCGGCGTGGCGGCGTAAATCAGGCCCTTCTGCCTGACCTTTTCACCGGGCGACAGCACACCGGAGATCGCCGAATTGCCCGACTTGATGATCGAACCCATCGCCTTTTCAACGATGTTCGACAAGCCGCCCTTCTTGTTGCCCGGCGTGGTGTTGGCGCTGCGGTCCGCGCCGCCGCGCTTCAGATAATCGTCGTACCACTGCATCTCGCGGATGATCGCCGCCGCCACGTCCGCGTTGGCCGCGCGCGCCGTCAGTTGATCGACGCCGTCGCGCACTTCGGTGACTTCGGAGAACATCACCGTCGCGCCGGCGCGCACCAGCAGATCGGTGGCAAAGCCCACTGCGGGATTCGCGGTCAGCCCGGAAAACGCATCGCTGCCGCCGCACTGCACGCCGACCACCAGATCAGAGGCCGGGCAAGTCTCGCGGCGACGATTGTTCAGCCGCTTCAGATGGCCGTCGGCCATTCTCATGATCGACTCGATCATCGACTGGAAGCCGACATGCGCGTCGTCCTGAAGCACCACCACGCCGCCGTTCAGTTCGGCCTCGACGTCGCCGATGTCGGCCACTTCGGCAACATTCGCAGCGGCGGCAATGGGAATCGTGCCCGGCGGCATCAGACGTTCAGGCTGCAGCTTCTCGCAACCGAGGCTGACCATCATCACTTCGCCGCCGAAGTTCGGGTTCAGGCTGATGTTGCGCACGGTGCGGATCGGCACCATCGCGTCCGGCGCGTCGATCGCGACGCCGCAGCCATAGGTGTGCCCGAGGCTCACTACATCGTCGACGTTTGGATAATTCGGCAGCAACTCTGCCTTGATGCGCGTGACCGCGTGCTGAACCACGTCGGCCACGCATTGCACCGTGGTGGTAATCGCCAGAATGTTGCGCGAGCCGACCGAGCCGTCGGCATTGCGATAGCCCTCGAACGTGAAGCCTTCCAGCGGCGGCATTTCCGGCGCCCTGATGGTGGCGATCGGCAGATCTTCCAGTCCTGGCGGACTCGGCATGCGAATCACGTGTTCGTTGATCCAGCTGCCCTTCGGCAAATCCTTGAGCGCGTAGCCGATCACCACGTTATAGCGGATGACCTCGTCGCCCTCCGCGAGATCGGCCAGCGCGACTTTGTGCCCTTGCGGAACACGCTCGCGCAGCGCAAGACCATCGGGAAACACGGCGCCCTCACCCAGACCGCCGTCGTTGACGACGATCGCGACATTGTCATTGGGGTGAACGCGAATGTAGAGCGGGGTTTGTTCCATTGCATCGATCCTTATGGCGGTTTCACGCCTACTGCGTCAACCATTCATACGTCATCCTACAACATACAAGATTAAGCAGACGTTCCGTATTTACCCTATGACGTACATTATGCCGTGAAAACACCGTTGAGTTAGTCGATTTGTTGTTGTACGATGACGTATAAGAAATCTCCATTTCTACATACCACCCCTATTCGACGCCCTGGATATTCATCATGACGACACCGCAGGAACTCAAGCAGATCGTTTCGGAAGGCCTTCTGTCCTTCCCCGTTACCGACTTCGACGAACAAGGCGAATTCCGCGCCGATACCTATGCCGAGCGTCTGGAATGGCTCGCGCCTTACGGTGCTTCGGCGCTGTTCGTCGCCGGCGGCACGGGCGAATTCTTCTCGCTCACGCATAACGACTACTCGAACGTCGTGCGCACGGCAACCGAAGTCTGCAAAGGCAAGGTGCCGATTCTCGCCGGCGCGGGCGGCCCGACCCGCGTGGCGATCGCCTATGCCCAGGAAGCCGAACGTCACGGCGCGAACGGCATTCTGCTGATGCCCCACTACCTGACCGAAGCCTGTCAGGAAGGTATCGCGGCGCACGCGGAAGAAGTCTGCAAGTCCGTGCCGAACATGGGCGTGATCATCTACAACCGCGCCAACTCCAAGCTTAACGCCGACATGCTCGAAGGGCTGGCCGAGCGCTGCCCCAACCTGATCGGCTTCAAGGACGGCGTGGGCGAGATCGAGAACATGGTGTCGATCCGCCGGCGTATGGGCGACCGCTTCTCGTACCTCGGCGGCCTGCCGACTGCTGAAGTTTACGCCGCGGCCTACAAAGCGCTGGGCGTGCCGGTGTACTCGTCGGCGGTGTTCAACTTCATCCCGAAGACCGCGATGGACTTCTATCGCGCGATTGCCGCGGACGACCAGGCAACCGTCGGCAAGCTGCTCGACGAGTTCTTCCTGCCGTATCTGGCGATCCGCAACCGCCGCCAGGGCTACGCGGTCAGCATCGTGAAGGCCGGCGCGAAGCTGGTCGGCCACAGCGCGGGTCCGGTGCGCGCACCGCTGACCGATCTGACCGAAGAAGAAGTGGCGCAACTCGACGTGTTGATCAAGAAGCTCGGCGCGCAGTAAGACGGTACGGCGCGAATCCCGGCGAACCCGGGTCACGCACGGCACTGCAAGGAGCGCCCGGGACGGCAACGTCGCCGGGCGCTTTTTACTGATAAAAATTCAGGAGATGACGATGGAAATGAGCCGCACCGCGAGCCCCGCCCACGTCGCAAAGCGCACCAAAGTCCGCTACGCGATTCTGTTGCTGATCTTTGTGATCACGACATTCAATTACGCGGACCGCGCCACGCTCTCGGTAACCGGATCCGCGATGCGCGCCGAGTTCGGCTTCGACGCGATCAGAATGGGCTACATCTTCTCCGCGTTCAGCTGGGCCTATGTTCTGTCGCAATTGCCGGCCGGCTGGCTGCTCGACCGTTTCGGCGCGCGGCGCGTCTACGCGGCAAGCATTTTCCTGTGGTCGCTGTTCACGCTGCTGCAAAGTTCGGTCGGCATGCTGGGCAGCGCAGCCGCGGCCGTCACCGCGCTGTTCGTGCTGCGCTTCGCGATGGGCGCGGCCGAATCGCCGGCGTTTCCGGCCAATGCCAAGGTTGTGGCAAGCTGGTTTCCCACCAATGAACGCGGCACGGCGTCCGCCATTTTCAATTCCGCTCAATACTTTGCGGCGGTCATTTTCACGCCGCTGATGGCATGGCTGACCCACGCGTTCGGCTGGCACGCGGTCTACCTCGTGATGGGCGTGGCCGGACTTTTACTTGCCTTCACCTGGCTGAAGGTGATGAAGAATCCCGCCGACCATCCGCGGGTCTCGCGCACCGAGCTCGATTACATCGAACAGGGCGGCGGCGTGGTGAACGGGCACAAGAAAGTAGCCGGAGCCGGGGCTGGGGACATCGCCAGCACCGGCGGCTGGTCGCTGGTGCGTCAACTGCTGACCAACCGCATGCTGCTCGGCGTCTATCTCGCCCAGTACTGCATCAACGTGCTGACCTACTTCTTCCTGACCTGGTTTCCGATCTACCTCGTGCAGGCGCGCGGCATGACGATTCTGCAGGCGGGTCTGGTGGCATCGCTGCCCGCGATCTGCGGATTCTCCGGTGGCGTGCTGGGCGGCATCCTGTCCGACGGGCTGATCCGGCGCGGACATTCGCTCACCATCGCGCGCAAGGTGCCGATTGTCGGCGGCATGCTGCTGTCGGCGTGCATCGTCGGCTGCAATTACGTGTCGACCGACTGGATCGTCGTCGCGCTCATGTCGCTCGCGTTCTTCGGCAAAGGTATCGGGGCGCTCGGCTGGGCCGTCGTGGCGGATACGTCGCCGAAGGAGGCCCTCGGTCTGTCGGGCGCGATCTTCAATATGTTCGGCAATATCGCCGGCATTGTGACGCCCATCGTGATCGGCTACGTCGTCGCGAAAACCGGGTCGTTCAACGGCGCGCTGGTTTTCGTCGGCCTGAATGCCTTGCTGACGGTGTTCAGCTATCTCGTGATCGTGAAAGACATCAAACGGGTCGAACTGCGCCAAGGCTAACCGCCAGGCGGTTATCGTACTTCCCCGGGGCGCCTGCACAATAACGCGGTCTATCCGCCAGGCGCCTGAAACCGGGCATCGACGCCAGGTCCGACACCGATGCCGAAAATGATCCGGCGTTTCTATAATCAGTCGTCAGACGACGGTATAATGAATCGCAGGAAGTACCTGCAACTATCTGATTCAAGGGGCGTTTTCGATGGCTACACCACTGGCATCCGCAGCACCGCCACGGCGCGCGCGCAATCTTGCCGAGTTTGTCGTCAGCTACGTCACCGAGCAAATCGCGTCTAACGCCTTGAAGCCCGGCGACAAACTGCCGACCGAATCGCAATTGATGGTCACGCTGAGCGTGAGCCGCACCGTCATCCGCGAAGCGATTTCACGCTTGCAGGCGGGCAAGATCATCGAGACGCGCCATGGCATCGGCAGCTTCGTGCTGGAACCGCAGCGCGAAAAGCTCGGCATCGACATGGTGCCCGCCACCACCTTGCGCGACGTGCTGTCCATCCTCGAACTGCGCATCAGCCTCGAAACGGAGTGCGCGGGTCTGGCGGCTCAACGAGCCAAGCCGGACGATCTTGCGCGCATGCGCAGCGCACTCGATGCGATCGAGGCCACCCGCCACAACGGGCTGGATAGCGTCGACGCCGACCTGCAGTTCCATATCTCCGTGGCGCGCGCAACCGGCAACCGGTATTTCGTCGACATCCTGACGCAAATGGGCAGCGCGCTGATTCCGCGCAACCGGCTCGATTCGGCCGGGATCGCGCGTGCCGAGCCCGACGCGTATCTGTCGCTCGTCAATCTCGAGCACGAAAGCATTCTCGAGGCGATCACGCGGCACGATGCTGAAGGGGCGCGTGCGGCAATGCGTATGCATCTGTCGAATAGCCGCGAGCGGCTCAGGCGCGCGAACGAAGCCGCGGAAACCAATAGCTGATTCTTTGCGCTGCGCAAGCACTGATTCATCACGCTGAATGCAAAAATGGCCGGGGGCATTGAAATGCATCCCGGCCATTTTTTTATCTCACACGGCGCCCACTTGCGCGCCGCTCATGCACTCATGCATGACTTAGCTGCGCGTAATCTCGCCATCACGACGACGCCACAAGTCCAGTGGATTAGCATCGGCCAGCGCTTCGGGCAGCAGATCCGCCGGGAAATCCTGATAGCAAACCGGGCGCAGGAAACGCTCGATCGAGGTCGTGCCGACTGACGTGGCCCGGCTATCGGAGGTGGCCGGGAACGGGCCGCCGTGCACCATCGCGTGTGAAACCTCGACGCCCGTCGGGAAACCGTTGACCAGAATCCGGCCGGCCTTGCGCTCGAGAATCGGCACCAGCTTCTTCGCCGCTGCCAGATCGGCGCTATCCATCTGCACCGTGGCAGTCAACTGACCGGCAAAGTGCTCCGCCACCGCGAGCAATTCCTGCTCGTCCTTGCAACGCACGATCGTCGACGCAGGCCCGAAAACCTCGTCCTCCAGCGCCGGCGTGGACAGAAAGGTCAGCGCATCGGTCACGAACAAGGCCGCGCGCGCCTGCGTCGGACCCGTTGTGTCAACGCCTTGCGCAACCGTTTCGACGCCCTTCGTCGCAGCCAGTTTGCCTTCGCCGTCTTCATAGGCTGCGTGAATGCCGGCCGTCAGCATGGTCTGGGCCGGCTTGCCGCTCAGTGCCTCGGACGCCGTTGCAACGAAACCTTTGAGTGCGTCGCTGTCGACGGCAATCGCGAGCCCCGGGTTGGTACAGAACTGCCCCGCGCCCAGCACCAGCGAATCGACGAAGCCGCGCGCGATGGTCTCACCGCGTTGCGACAGCGCATTCGGCAGAAGGAACACCGGGTTGATGCTGCTCATTTCCGCGTACACCGGAATCGGCTCGGCACGCGCGGCCGCGACGCGCATCAGCGACGTGCCGCCTGCGCGCGAACCCGTGAAACCCACCGCCTTGATCGCCGGATGCGCAACCAGCGCTTCGCCGACGGAATTGCCGGCGCCGACGATCATCGAGAACACGCCTTCGGGCAAGTCCATGTCCCGCGCGACCTGTTGAATCACGCGGCCGACCATCTCCGAGGTGCCCAGGTGAGCGCGATGCGCCTTCACCACCACCGGGCAGCCCGCCGCGAGCGCCGCAGCGGTATCGCCGCCTGCCACCGAAAACGCGAGCGGGAAGTTGCTGGCGCCGAACACGGCAACCGGACCCAGCGGAATCTTTTGCATGCGCAGATCGGAGCGCGGCAAAGGCTTGCGCTCGGGCAACGGCGAATCGAGCGTCGCGGCGAGCCATTGGCCGGCGCGTACGACCTGGGCGAACAATTTGAGCTGGCCCGTCGTGCGGCCGCGCTCGCCTTCGAGGCGCGCTTTCGGCAGACCCGACTCTTCGTGCGCGCGCTGGATCAGCGCGTCACCGAGCGCCGTGATGCCGTCTGCGATACGCTCGAGAAACTCGGCGCGCACGGTGAGCGGCAGATGCCGGTACGGGTCGAACGCCTTCTGCGCGAGTTCGCAGGCAAGCTCGACATTCGCAACCGAACCGCTGCCGAACACCGGCTCGGCGATCTCGGCGCCCGTGGCGGGATTGAACGCCAGCAAAGGTTTTTCCTCGCCGCGCACTGCTTTGCGACCAATCAGCATTTCGCCGGTAATAGACATTTCGCTTTCCTTGGATGGACATCTTAGATATAGGTCATCCTACAACATAGATGAGCCTATGCGCAACCCGAAACCCCTGCCCCACAAGGAATTCGGGTTTACGTGGCCGTTACAGGCGAACGGCCCAATGCTAATCTGCGTTAAGACATACGACAACTTATAACATTTGGTTCAGCAAACGTCGGAGCTTACCCGGTAAATTGCAGTTCGAGGAGACAAACTCATGACAGTCGCCACGCCCTACCAGCCCTTACCCAATAGCTTTCGCCGTGCCGTCTGCGGCGGCGAAACCCTGATCGGCTGCTGGGCTTCGCTTGCCAGCCCGATTGTCACAGAACTGCTCGGTATTGTCGGCTTCGACTGGATGCTGCTGGATGCCGAACACGCACCGAACGACGTTCTGACGCTGATCCCCCAGTTGATGGCGCTCAAGGACAGTTCGAGCGCGCCGGTGGTGCGCCCGCCGGCCAACGACAGCGTATTCATCAAACGCCTCCTCGACAGCGGCTTCTCGAATTTCCTGGTGCCGTTCATCGAGAGCGCCGAAGATGCGGCTCACGCCGTCGCCTCGACGCGTTATCCGCCGCAGGGCATCCGCGGCGTGTCGGTGAGCCACCGGGGCAATCGCTATGCTACGGTAACCAACTACTTCGACATCGCTAACGACAACGTCTGCGTCATCGTCCAGATCGAAAGCCGCAAAGCGGTCGACAACATTGACGAGATTCTTGCCGTTGACGGTGTCGACGCCGTGTTCGTCGGACCGTCCGATCTCGCGGCCGCCTACGGCCACATCGGCAACCCGAATCATCCCGACGTGCAGCAGGCCATTGCGCACGTCTTCGAGCGCGCACAGGCCGCCGGCAAGCCCAGCGGCATCCTAGCCCCCGTGCAGGCCGACGCGGAGCGCTATATCTCGATGGGCTGCCGCGTCGTCGCGGTCTGTGCCGATATGGGACTGCTGAAAACCGCTGCGCAGACGGTTCAAAAACACTTCATGCAGAAATGAGCGGACTCGAAGTAGAGACGGCCGCTATGACATCTCCGGAGAACTCCATGCAAAAAGCTGGCTTTATTGGACTCGGCATCATGGGCAAGCCCATGGCCGCCAACCTTCTTAAAAACGGTGTGCCCCTTGCTGCGTTTACGCGCAGCGGCGTGCCCGACGATCTCACCCAGGCCGGCGCTGTTGCGTGTGACAGCCCGGCCGCTGTGGCCGCGCATGCCGACGTGATCTTCGTCATGGTGCCGGATACGCCGGACGTCGAACGCGTGCTGTTTGGCGAACACGGTCTCGCCGAAGCCTTGCGTCCGGGACAAACCGTCGTCGACATGAGCTCGATTTCGCCGATGGCCACGCGCGAATTCGCCGCCCGCGTGCGTAAGAGCGGCGCGGACTATCTCGATGCGCCGGTTTCAGGCGGCGAGGTCGGCGCCAAGGCCGGTTCGCTGACCATCATGGTGGGCGGCGAAACGGCGACCTTCGAAAGCGTCAAGCCGCTCTTCGACATGATGGGCAAGAACGTCACGCTGATCGGCGCTGTCGGCGCCGGTCAGGTGTGCAAGGTTGCCAATCAGGTGATCGTCGCCGCGACGATCGAGGCCGTCGGCGAAGCCTTGCTGCTCGCTTCCAAGGCCGGCGTCGATCCGGCACGCGTACGCGAAGCATTGATGGGCGGCTTTGCGTCCTCACGCATTCTCGAAGTGCACGGTGAACGGATGACGAAGCGCACCTTCGATCCGGGCTTTCGCATCGAGCTTCACCAGAAGGATCTGAATCTCGCGCTCTCGACGGCTCAGGCACTTGGCGTGTCCTTGCCCAATACGGCCACCTGCCAGCAACTCTTCAACGCCTGCGTGGCGCATGGCGGCAAGGCGTGGGATCACTCCGCCATGGTGCGCGCGCTCGAAATACTCGCCAACCACGAAATCGGCCAGCAGGCCGGCTAAACCCACAGGCCCCACTCCAGGCGCTGCTCCACCTGCTCTATTACCGATAGAGAAGTTGGAGCGGCGTATTTGCGCGTTCACGGCCTGAGCGAGTCAGTCTAAAAAACAGAGGCCTTACGCTCGCCTCCAATGTCTCATTCTTCGTGAACAACGTGAAATCCATCACACTCAGCAACGTGATGATCGGCGGCGTCACGTATAACAGCTCGCTGGTGGGCTGACGGACAAGCGGTCTCCGGCATACACCATGCCGGAGACTTCGCGTGATGCCGTATCAGTGTCAACACCACACCAGCATTAAACGGGCGAAAAAAATGGCGGCGTCCGAAGACGCCGCCATTTTCATTTCCCGGCGCGATTCGCGGTCCGGGTCAAGCCGCTGTGACTTACCTGGCCACAGCACCCTCCGCCGCCCAACGCGGCTCGGGTGTCTTGTCGCTGCTTCGGGCCAACAGGCACACCACAGCAGCCGCGATGATGTCGAACACCGCCAGCACCACAAACAACGGGCTGTAACCGATCTGCGTGACCAGCACGCCGAACAGCGCCGTAAATGCCGCCGCGCCCAGGTAGCCCGCCATGCCGCCCATGCCCGTAGCGGTGGCGACTTCGTTTTTACCGAACATGTCGGACGTGATCGCGTACAGCGCACCGGACAGCGTCTGGTGAGCAAAGCCGCCGACGCACAGCAGCGCAACGGCCGCGTAGGGGCTAGCCACCAGCCCGACGCAGGCCGGCCCGATCATGCACAGCGCGCCGACGACGAAGACCAGCTTGCGCGACGTGAACAGCGAGACCTTCGCGTACTTGTGAAACAGCGGACTGAGGTAGCCGCCGAGCACGCAGCCGATATCCGCAGCCAGAAAAGGCATCCACGCGTACAGCGCGACTTCCTTCAGGTTCATGTGCCGCTCGGTCATCATGTACAACGGGATCCACGCGTTGAACGTCTGCCAGGCCGGCTCGGAAAGAATCCGGGGAATGCCGATTGCCCAGAAGTCGCGGCTGCCGAGCATCGCCGCCCAACTGCGTTTGACCGCACCGGCTTCGCTGTGCTTCGCCTCCTGTCCGTTGAGGATGTAATCGCGCTCAGTGTCGCTCAGGAGCTTCTGTTTCTGCGGGTGCTTGTAAAGCAGAATCCACAACGCGCTCCAGACAATCCCCGCCACCCCGACGATCAGAAACGCCCATTGCCATTGACCGTGCAACAGCGCCCAAACGACCAGCGGCGGCGCCAGCAGTGCGCCGACCGACGAGCCGATATTGAACCAGCCGATCGCAACGGAACGCTCCTTGGCCGGGAACCACTCGCTCGTCGCCTTGACGCCGGCCGGGATGCCCGCCGCTTCGGCGATACCGAGCACGCCGCGGAAGAACGCCAGGCTGCGCCAGCCCGTCGACCATGCTGCCGCGGCACAGGCCAGCGACCACGCAAGCGCGAACACCGCAAAGCCGATCTTGGTGCCAACGGTATCGAGCACATAGCCCGCGACCGGCTGCATGAACGCATAGCAAAGTTGCCACGCCACCACGACGTGCGAGTACTGCTCCGTCGTGATGTTGAGGTCTTTCATCAGCGTCGGCGCCGCCACCGACAATGTATTGCGCGCGAGGTAATTGATGATGAGCCCGGCCGCGACCAGACTGACCATCCACCAGCGGATGCCCTTGATTTTCATGACTACGTCTCCTCGTATTCCTTAACCCGTCAGAGCGGCCGGCTCGCGGCGTCGTCGCGCGAGTAATCGATACCGACGAAACTGCCGCCCTGATAGCGCTGGCCCAATGCATCGAGCGGGTTCGGCCGCGCCAGCACCTCGCTGGCGTAGACCTCGGCGTCCTGGGTCGGCCGGTAACCGAGGCGTTCGGCGCCGCTGTTGTCCCACCAGCTGCGTTTGTTGGCCGAGACGCCCCACACGGTGATGAACCCTACGTCCTCCGCCTCGACGCAGCGGTCGAGGAAATGCAGCAGGTCGAGATGACCGAACCAGGTGCTCAGGTGCCTGCGTTCGGTAGGCCGTTCGAGACAACTGCCGATGCGCACGCAAATGCTCTCGATGCCGTGTTTGTCCCAGTACATTCTCGCCAGTGCTTCGCCCCATACCTTGCTCAGGCCGTAAAAACCGTCCGGGCGCAGCGCGCAGTCGAGGCTGAGATGTTCGCCGACCGGATACATGCCGATCGCGTGATTCGAGCTGGCGAACACCACGCGCCGAACGCCTTGCCGACGCGCGCCTTCGTACACCTCGACCAGCGCGCGCAGGTTGTTATCGATGATTTCGGGCAGCGGACGCTCCACGCTCGTGCCGGCGAAGTGAATCAGCACGTCGACACCCTCGAGCAGGCGATCCACGACAGCCGGATCGCGCAGGTCGCCGTGCATCACATCCTCGCCTTCCACCAGCGGCACAAGGGGCTTCGAACCCGCGGCCGAACGCAACGGAATGCCACGCCCGATCAGCGCAGTCCGCACTACCGAGCCGAGCTGGCCACCGGCTCCACTCAGGGCAATCTTCTTCATAAGGGGGTTCCTTTACAGCGCCGCGCGCGATTAGCGCCGCAGGACGGCAAGCTCGTCAGCCGTGGCGGAAGCGGGTCGAGAACGATCCGCTAGTTGTACGATAACGTACTATTAACGATGGGAAGGCAGATTTCAACTAGGCATTTACCCGGATCAATCAGCTGGCAACATGGAATTAGCTTTAAGAATCAAACGTGTGCGAGAAATTTATTTATGCGACGTCATACAACAAAAAGGTAATCAACGCGAAGTAAGCCGCGTGGCCGACGAACACACCTGGTCGCCCAATGTGCACCGCCCTCAGTCACGCGTAGACTTGACGCGCGTGCGAGCACCTGGAACTGCCGCGCGACAACAGCGAAGCCCCTTCACTGCCCGATCCCTTTTTAGCGACGTACGCCCCCATGCCAAACGTCAACCTTTCCGTACGCTCTGTCGCTTTGCCGGCTGAATCCAGCGTGACCCGTCTGTACGATGCCCCCGACCTCGCGGACGCCTACGCGATCCGCCTGCCGGACGATGCAATCGACGACCCGGAATTGCTCGCGCGTTTCGTCTTCGCCCACCAGCCGGGATGGATCGCGAAACTGTTGGAGCTGCGCGATGCGCTGGTCGCCCGCTTCGGCCTCAAGACGTCGAAGCAACTGCGCATGGAGAATCCACCCGGTTCAAGGGAGCGGGTCGACTTCTTCCGAATCTACACGCGCAGCGCGCGCGAGATCATTCTCGGCGAGAACGACAGTCATCTCGACTTCAGGGTTTCGATATTGCAGCAAACACGCGATACGCGCGAAGGCAGCGCGCGCTATCTGATCCTTTCGACCGTCGTGCATTGCCACAATGGACTCGGGCGGTTCTATATCTTCGCCATCGCGCCGTTCCACCGGTTGGTGGTTCGCTCGTCGTTGCGTCGAGCAGCGCGTATCGGCTGGCCAACTGTCTGAGCAGCGCAGCCATACATGGCTTCAAGGCGCGGCGGGCGCGTAGCAATCGCCACGCGCGCCGCCGCACTTGCTACGTCAGCACACTACGAGCCGATAAATTCCAGCAGGTCGGCGTTCACCTTGTCCGCCTCGACGGTGCACATACCGTGCTGGCCGCCAGGATAGACCTTGAGCGTGGCGTTCTTCACGATCTTCGCCGTCTTGCGGCCTGCCGCGTCGATCGGCACGATCTGGTCGTCGTCGCCATGCAGTACCAGCGTCGGCACGTCGATCTTCTTCAGATCTTCCGTGTAGTCGACTTCGGAAAACTGTTTGATGCAGTCATACAGCCCCTTGATCGAGCCGACCATGCCCTGTGCCCAGAATGAATCGATCACGCCTTGCGACACCTTCGCGTTCGGACGGTTGTAGCCGTAGAACGGCAACGCCAGATCCTTGAAAAACTGCGAGCGATCGTCGACCACGCCTTTGCGGATGCCATTGAAGACATCGATCGGTGTGCCTTCGGGGTTGCCCTCCGTCTTGAGCATCAGCGGTGGCACAGCACCGATCAGCACAGCCTTCGCCACGCGTTTCGTACCGTGACGGCCAATGTAATGCGCGACTTCGCCGCCGCCAGTCGAATGGCCGACCAGCGCGGCGTCCTGCAGGTCGAGGTGCTCGATCAGCGCGGCCAGATCGTCGGCGTAGGTATCCATGTCGTTGCCGTCCCACGTCTGCGCCGAACGGCCATGGCTGCGCCGGTCGTGCGCGATCACACGAAAGCCCTTGCTGCCGAGAAACAGCATCTGCGCGTCCCAGGCGTCCGCTGACAACGGCCAGCCATGCGAGAAGACAACCGGGCGGCCTTTGCCCCAATCCTTGTAGAAGATTTCCGTACCGTCTTTCGTGATGATCGTGCTCATCTGCTGACTCCCTGGATGAAGTCTGTCGTCGCCGACAGGTGGATGAAGCGTGCTCTCTCAAATCATTGGAGCGGCACACGGCGCGCCCCCGACGAAACCCGCTAACAGCGAATTCAAAGCATAGGCAATTGCAACCGGGAAAAAACAATCGGCCGATGCACACGGCGCGACACTTGTTCAAAGCATGACACGGCCTGCAACACGCTTTTGTGACGGACTCACGGAGAACCGCGGAGGTTCACGTGGTATTCGAAATGACTATCGGGAATGAAGCAGCAGATGGCAACGCGACGCTCATCCGCTTTGGGAATGCGGCGACTCTGGTTGAGCCCCTGGTTAGCAGCTTGCATGTTAGAAGCAAACCGGACCAATAACTAGCCGACCGGCTGATAGAAAGTCGGCGCGAACGGAGTTATTGTCGGTTGATGACGAGTGCACCTCGATGCGCCAGTTCCATTCAGCCAGCCAATGTCACAGGAGACCGCCATCGTGCCGCGCCCGATATCGCGTCCGCACGACTCAACCCAGCCGAACAGCTAGTTGCGCCAACGCCGTCGTAACCGCTCATCGCGGTCCTGCCTTCGCCCTCTTCCGATCGTTCGATTCCCTGCCGGGCAACGCTTCCTGTTTTTGCTGATTTACAGCAACAACGGGCGAGGTCGTCTGCTTGCGCACAAATAACATATTTGTTACGATAAATCCCAATGGCATTTACGATCGGTTTCTACAACGAAAAGGTCAAAGTGAACGTTGCCTCCTTGCCGAAAACGCTGCTTGCGCGCTTCATCGCGCTGGCCGATCGCATGGAGGAATACGGTCCGAATCTCGGCGAACCTCACACTGCTTCAATGGGTGGTGGCTTGTTCGAGATGCGCCTGAAAGGCGCCGAGGGTATCGCCAGAGTGTTCTACTGCGCGATCGTGGAACGCAAAATCGTCATGCTTCACTCTTTCGTGAAGCAATCGCAACAAACGCCGCGCAACGAACTTGACGTGGCACGCAAAAGATTGCTGGAGATCAGAAATGGCAACTTATAAGGCAATGCGCGAACGGGCGCTCGCCGACCCGGAAGTACGCGCCGAATACGAGCGCTTGAATCGCGAAGAATTCGCGCTGCTCGATCAGATGCTCGCCGCGCGTCGCGAAGCGGGTTTGACTCAGGCGCAAGTCGCCGAGCGCATGGGCACGAAAGCGCCGGCCATCACCCGGCTTGAACGGGCGCTTGCTTCAGGGCAGCACTCGCCTTCTATCGACACATTGCGCCGGTACGCGGCCGCATGTGGCAAGCAACTGTTTATTTCGATTGCGTAGCCGGCATGCTCTCGCCAGGATCGGCGCACCAGCCTTTGGCCCTGGCAATCGCCATCGGCGCAACGAACGCCGAGACTGCGCGGAAACACATGCCGACGCATCAACTTCGACGGCGCCAGGTCGCGTTGTTGCAGCGCGGTCAATTGCCGCAGTTTCACGCCGGCCACGAGAAACACACGCAGACACGTACTAAGTAAAACTTGATACCTATCAAGGCTTTGCCATCTCGAAAACGAAAAACCGCGCAAAACAACGCGGTTTTTTGACGCACGTCGCATCGCAGCAAAAAAATCCCTCATCCCCTACTCTTGCGCCATCTGCCCAGCGCAGTGCGCACCGACACCGGTCGACGCGCGTAGTCCGCCTCCGGGCACGACGCACCTAAAGCACCTCACGCTCATGAACTCCGCAATTTCGGCCTTCGATCTCGCTCGCATTCAGTTTGCGTTCACCGTTTCGTTTCACATTGTCTTTCCGGCGCTCAGCATCGGCCTCGCCAGCTTCATCGCCGTCCTCGAATGGCGCTGGCTGAAAACCGGCAAGGCGTACTACAAAGATCTTTGCCTGTTCTGGTCGAAGATCTTCGCAGTCGCCTTCGGTATGGGCGTCGTGTCCGGCGTCGTGATGAGCTATCAGTTCGGCACCAACTGGTCGGGCTTCTCCAGTTTCGCCGGACCGATCACCGGACCATTGCTGATGTACGAGGTCATGACGGCGTTCTTCCTCGAAGCAGGCTTCCTCGGCATCATGCTGTTCGGCTGGCAGCGCGTGAGTCCGCGCGCCCATTTCGGCGCGACGCTGATGGTGGCGATCGGCACGCTGATCTCGACCTTCTGGATTCTCGCGTCCAATAGCTGGATGCAGACGCCGCAAGGCTTTGAAGTCGTCGACGGCCATGTCGTGCCGCTCGACTGGTTCAAGATCATTTTCAATCCGTCATTCCCGTACCGGCTCGCGCATATGGCGCTGGCGGCGTTCATCGTCGCGGGGCTGGTGGTGTCGGCGGTGGGCGCATGGCATCTGCTGCGCGTCCGGCGCGATCCGGCCGTCAAGAAGATGTTTTCGATGGCGCTCTGGCTGCTGCTGATCCTCACGCCGATCCAGGCATTCGTCGGCGATCAGCACGGTCTGAACACGCGCAAGTATCAGCCGGCCAAGATCGCTGCGATCGAAGGTCTGTGGGAAACCGAGAAAGGCGGCACCGCGCTGAACCTGTTCGGCATTCCGGATATGCAAGCGGAAACCACGCGTTATGCCGTGTCGATTCCACACCTCGGCAGCCTGATCCTCACGCATAGCTGGGACGGCGAGATTCGCGGTCTGAAGGAATTCCCGCCGCAAGACCGGCCGAACTCGACGGTGGTGTTCTGGAGCTTTCGCATCATGGCCGGCCTCGGCGTGCTCATGATCCTGATGTCGCTGACCGCATGGGCGCTGCGCCGCCGCGATCGGCTGTTCGAATCGAAGTGGTTCCAGCGCGTAGCGGTGGCGATGGGCCCGACCGGTTTCATCACGTTGCTGGCGGGTTGGGTCACGACGGAAGCAGGTCGTCAGCCGTGGGTGGTGTACGGCGTGATGCGCACCTCGCAGGCGGTGTCGCCACTCACCACGCAACAGGTCGGCATCTCGCTGATGGCGTTCGTGGTCGTCTACTTCCTCGTGTTCGGCACCGGCATCTACTACATGCTCAAGCTGATGCGCTCGGGTCCGGCATTACCGGGACAGACACCGCACGGCGTGCCTGAGCCTATGCCGAATCAGACCGCGCGCCGCCCGCTGTCCGCCGCCGATCACATGATCGACGCCGCCTAACCTCATCCGCAGAAGGGAAAGAAAATGGACGTAACCGTAGCGTGGGCCGCGATCATCGCGCTGGGCCTATTCATGTACGTGGTGCTGGACGGCTTCGATCTGGGCATCGGCATCGTGTTCCCGTTCTTCCCCGATGAGAAAGAACGCGACCTGATGATGAACACCGTCGCGCCCGTGTGGGACGGTAACGAAACCTGGCTGGTGCTCGGCGGCGCCGCGCTGTTCGCGGTGTTTCCGGTGGTCTACTCGACTGTGCTGTCCGCACTGTATCTGCCGCTGATCTTCATGCTCGTGTGCCTGATTTTCCGCGGCGTGTCGTTCGAGATTCGCGCCAAGGCGAAACGCACGAAGCATCTGTGGGATCTGGCGTTCATCGGCGGCTCGGCGGGCGCGACGTTCTTTCAGGGCATTGTGCTGGGCGCGTTCCTGCAAGGCATTCCGGTCATCGACGGCGGCTATGCCGGCGACGCCTTCGGCTGGCTCACGCCGTTCAGCTTGCTGACCGGCCTCGGTCTGGTGATCACTTACGCGCTGCTCGGCTGCTGCTGGCTGGTCGCGAAGACCGAAGGCGATCTGCAACGCCGCCTGCATCGCGTGGTGTGGCCGTTGACGCTCGTGCTACTCGGGTTCATCGCAATGGTCAGCCTGTGGACGCCGCTGCAAGATCCGAATATCGCGCAACGCTGGTTCCACGACAATCTGTTCTACCGTCTGCTGCCGGTGCCGTTCCTCGTGGCGGTCTGTGCGTTCTTCATGCACCGCGCGGTGCGCGCGCGGCATCACAATACGCCGTTCGTACTGGCGCTTCTGCTGGTGCTGCTCGGTTACGCCGGGTTGCTGGTGAGCCTGTGGCCGTATGCGATTCCGTCGAGCATGACGCTCTGGGAAGCCGCCGCGCCGCGCTCGAGCCAGATGTTCACGCTGGTCGGCGCAGCGGTGATTCTGCCGGTCATCATCGCCTATACGACGATGGGTTATTGGGTATTTCGTGGCAAGGTACGTCATGGCGACCAACATCACTATCATTAAGGACGCGGGCGCCAACACCGCCCGCGGCGCGTCTCAAACACCGGCGCGCAAACTGCCCGGCTGGCTGTGGTTCATCGCACTCTGGTGTTTCGGCGTGGGCTCGGCGGTGTCGCTCGGGTTCGCGTTCAAGCTCCTGATGAATGCAACGTTGTTTGCAGTCAAATAAATGCTGCTTCAGGGCGATTTCAGCGTGATCTCACCCGGCGTGCATAACCTTCAGGTTCCTGCATGGACGGATTCAAAATTGGGGCATGCGGTTCGTCTACCTAGCAAGCCGGAACCTATGCGCGGGAGACCTGCCTTACACATCATGCTGGTGCGGCGAACCAGCCGGCGATCATACAAATAGACAGTCACTTATGCGGCGCGGCAAACCGGAAGGCGCGCCGCGCCACCGATCGGCATATGATCGCGGGGAGCCGGCAATGGCGCGATTCGAGAAAAGAAGTAAAACGGGGAGTAAAGCCAGCAGCACAGCGGCTGTAGTCCACAACGCGCAGGCCCGACTCGCGGAGACATCATGAAGTTTCTTGTGGCCGACGACCATGAACTGATCCGGCAAGGCGTCAAAGGGATGTTAAGGGGCCTCGACCCCGACGCCCAATTCGACGAAGCCGATACCTGGGAAACGCTCGCCGCCGCCGCGCGGCCCGATGCGGATCACGACCTCGCCATCGTCGATCTGCATATGCCGGGCATGAGCGGCGCGTCGTCGCTCGAAGTGCTGTTGAAGGCGAACCCCGCGTTGCCGGTCGTCGTGCTCTCCGCCGAAGAATCGCCCGACGAAATGCGCGCGGTGCTAGCCGCCGGCGCGCTCGGCTTCGTGCCCAAGCGGCAACCCGCCAGCGTCATGCTCAAGGCGATCGAACTGGTCCTGTCAGGCGGCGCCTATGTGCCGATGGAAGCGCTCAGCCTGCTGGGTTCGCGTGAGACACAAGCCGCGCCTGCCCGCGCTGAGGCGGCCGCCGAACTTGTTACACAGGGCGCCGCTCATGCTTCGAATGCCGCGACGCAGGGCGGCACCGCGCTCACCGAACCGATCACGCAAATCCAGGCGCTGCAGCCGCATCAGCAACATTTGCTGGAAAACCTGTCGCCAAGACAACAGGACATCATGCGGCTGGTGCACCGTGGCTGGACCAACAAGATGATCGCGCGTGAACTGGGTGTCGCGGAAGGCACGGTCAAGGTGCATCTGTCGGTGATTTTCCGGGCGCTCGGCGTGCACAACCGGTCCACGGCGATCGCCGTGATCAACGGCTGGCTGGAGGCGGGGAAAACCCTGTAAGCCTGCAGGGAGAAATGGGCGGCTTGCGCCGCCTGTTTTCGCCGGTCTGCTTCTGCGGGTCGGATTCTGCAGGCCCATTTCTGCCCTTCGTTTCCACCCATCTGCTTCCGCACGCCCGCTTCTGCCCTTCGTTTCCACCCATCTGTTTCCGCACGCTCACTTCGGCGACAAAATCCTCGCTTCGCCCGGCGGCCGAATCGCTATGTCCCCTGTCACACCCTTCGCCGCCCAGCCGACCGGTTCACGGATGCCTTCGCCGACGCGCAGCTCCGGCGCAGCCGCCGGCCGCCCCTTATCCAACTCCGCCTGCTGCCACAGCATTTCCAGCGTGCGCCGCAGGCGTGCCGGCGTGACCGGCTTATGCAGCACCGGAATCCCCTGCAGCGCCAGCGCGGCCAGTTCCGCCGACGCCATGTCGCCGGTAATCAGCAACGTCACCACGCCTTCATGCCCGGCCCTTGAGAGGACATTGCGCACGGCCGTCAGCGCCTGCGCGCCGGTTCGGTGATTCGCCAACTGGTAGTCGCATAACACGGCATCCGGCACGAAACCGTCTTCCAGCGCGACGAGTGCGTCGACCTCGTCACGCGCGCCACGCACGGTGCAACCCCAGCGGCCCAGCAGACTGGCGAGACCTTCGAGTATCGACGGTTCATCGTCGATGCACAGCACGCGCCGCCCTTGCGCCGACGGGCCGCCCCCCACCGTCTCGTTCAGGCTCGCGACAATCCCGCCGGCATCGCCCGCCTGCACCGGAAAGCGGAACACCGAGCCGCGGCCCGGCGCCGAGCGCAGTTGCAACTCGCCGCCGAGCATTTCGACGAGGCGCTTCACTGTCGGCAAGCCCAGACCGTGGCCCTGGCGCGCATCGCGCTGCGGATTGGCAACCTGGTAAAACTCTTCGAAGATGCGCTTATGTTCTTCGGCGGGAATGCCGATGCCGGAATCGCGCACCTCGATGTAGCCGCCGGAAAGACGCCCGGCCCGGCGATAGCCGACCCAGATCGCGCCTTCCTCGGTATAGCGCACCGCGTTCGAGAGCAGATTGCTCAGCACGCGCTCGAGCAGCACCGGATCGTCATGCACGACCACCGAGGCCGGCGCGATCCGCAACGCCAGCCCCTTGGCCGCGGCCTGCGGCAGATACTGGCTGCTGATCCGCTCGAACAGTTCGGAAAGCCGGAAATGCAGGCGGATCACCTGGGTCACGCCGCTTTCGAGCCGGGCGAGATCGAGCACCTGGTTGAACAGCTGGTTCAACGCCTCGACGTTATAAACGATGTGCTCAGCGGTCTTCGCATGCTGCACGGGCGTCGCCGCCGTGTCGTTGAGCGAAGCCGCCAGCAATCCGATCGCATGCAGCGGCTGCCGCAAATCGTGGCTCGCGGCCGCAAAAAACCGTGTTTTGGCAAGACTGGCCTCTTCGGCGACCCGCTTTTGCGCCGCCAGCGACTCCGCGAGATATTGCTGATCGACGCGCGCCTGCACGACCTTCTGGAACAGCTTGCGATAGCTCAGCGCATAGACGTTGATCGCACAGAAGAAAAACGCCAGGACGATCGCCAGAATCGTGCGATCGAACGTATGCGAGCCGAAATGCAGCACGATGGACGGAAACAGCAGAAACGGAATGGCAGTCGAGAAATTCAGCAGATCGAAGCCGTTCGACATGAACACGCCGGCCGCCAGCGTGACGAGCATCACGGTATGCAGCAGCGGCAAATCGGTTTGCGGGCTCTGGAACGCGAACCACACCGCGATGCCGGGCGCACTGTAGAGCAGCACGCCGCGCAACGCGTGCAGGTTGATCCAGCCGCGCGGCGTCACGAGGTGCGGGTAGCGCCGATTGCAGATCCACAGCGCGAGGCTGCCGCAATTGGCCACCGCATAAAACCCGAAACACGCGATGAACAGCCGCGGCGACGGGATGTTCGGCCAGTAGATCGCCACCAGCACCGCCATCGAGAACCAGTGCGAAAAGAAGGCGATCGGATCTTGTGCGTACAGCACGCGCACCAGGTCCTCGTCGATTGCACGCTGGATTGGGTCAGCCCGCATCAGGCGGTCTCCTTTGTCGACCGGAGTTAGTGGCTCGCCCCGTGCAGGGCCGGCCGCGCGCCACGCGGGAGCCGCTGCATCAGGTATCGCGGTGCTCCACCGTCGCTGCGCTTTCTGGTGCGGCGCACGGCTTTCAAACGGTAAACAGGCAAGCGTACGGATGGTTTACCCGGCAGTTTACCCATCAGCTACCACTTAATCCATATAGGCGAAGCCGCCGCCGGAAACCATACTGGCATCACATTCCAGCGCGGCTCAAAAGTTCCAGCACCCCCTTCTTTGCCTGCAGTCGAGGCTCCCGCGCTCCTGGTTCTACCCCTTTATGGAGGTTTTCATGGGCGCAGTTCCGAGCCACGCGTTCGTCCGCAATCTCGACGATGCGATCCTGCCCGACCTGTGGCGTCGGCGTACCCAGTTGTCCGCCGACGAAATGGTGTCGATGGTCGATCTGGTGAAACGTGCGCTGCGCACTTATCATCCGCTTGAATTGCAGGCACTCGGCGACGACAAGGAAGAGCTGGTCGCGCAGTTCATCTACTCGAAAGTATTGCGCCTCGCGCCCGGCCACACGGAAACCAATGCCTGTGCCGACAGCGCGCCGTCCAACGGCTACGCACTGTGCGCGTATTTTCGCCGTTACCTGATCGACTGCCTGCGCAGCGCCTGCCATCAACGCAACGTGTCGATGGAAAACGAAGGCATGGCGCAGGAAATCGATCTGCACGCGCAAGCGCTGGAAGACCCCGTCGAAAGCGTCCTGCTGCAGTACGGCCTCGACGAACAACGCGTGCGGCTCGCGGCGCGCACCTTTATCGACAGCCTCGACGAGCCGGAGCGCATCGTGCTGGCCGGCAGCCTCGGCTGGTGCTCGGAAGCAAAAGGCGGTCTGTCGGCAGTCGCTGCTCAGCATCGTGTGCCCTCGTATCACTATCGTGCCGTCAAACTTGGCGTCACCATGAAAAAGACGGCCGGCGCCGACGAATTTTCCAATACCAAGATCGGCCGCTGGCTGATCGACGTGCTCGGCATCGAAATCGACATCGAAAATCGCGAAGCGATTCTGCTCGCGTTGAACCTGCTCGCCGCCGAATCGAGCGACAGCGAAATGAATGAAGTGGCCGCGTAATAACGCATCCCGACACTGACGTCGCCCGGCGGCGGCTCTGTTCCCACCAGGGAGTCAAGCACGCTGCACGCAAGCCCCGCGCGCCACGTACGATGCGCCTTTTTTTGTCATCGCGCACCGCCTACGATAAAAAAGCTTTAGCCGCACACCGTCTTCCTTCCGAAGTCCGGGCTCCCCCACCCGGCATCCCCTTCCTGACGAGGTGGTCTTAATGAACCGCTTATCGAGCGCCCTGACGGCGATGCAATCGCATTACGAGGTGGTGGTAGTGGGTTCGGGTTATGGCGGCGCGATTGCCGCGAGCCGTATGGCGCGCGCCGGCCGAAGCGTGTGCGTGCTGGAACGCGGACGCGAATTCATGGCCGGCGACTATCCGCGCACGCCCGTCGAAGGCGCCGCGCAGGTGCAATACAACACCGCGCTCGCGCAAATCGGCTCACCGCTCGCGTTGCTCGAAGTGCACGTGAATGAAGATGTGAATGCTGTGGTGGGCTGCGGGCTGGGCGGCACCTCGCTGATCAACGCGAACGTCGCGCTCGAAGCCGAGCCGCGGTTATGGGACGACGATCGTTGGCCCGCAGCGCTGCGCGCCGACAAGGCGGGACGCGACAAGGGCTATGAACTTGCGCGCGCCATGCTGCAACCGTCGCCGGTATCGGGCGATTTCCTGCAATTGCCGAAGCTGCTGGCGCTCAAACAATCCGCGCAGGCGCTCGGCATGGAAGGCCGTTTTTATCCCCCGCCGGTCACGGTCACGTTCGAGGATCGCATCAACGCTGCGGGCGTCGAACAGAAAGCCTGTGTCGGATGCGGCGATTGCAACTCGGGTTGCAACTACGACGCGAAAAATTCGACGCACATGAACTATCTGCCCGATGCGGTCGCGCACGGCGCCCATATTTTCACGGGCACAGCCGTGCATTCCGTGTTGCGCGACGCAGCCACGCAAAAGTGGATCGTGCGCTTTCAGGAGGTGACACTGGGCCGCGAGAGTTACGACGCGCCCGATCTGTTCGTGAGCGCCGATATCGTCATCGTGTCGGCCGGCACGATCGGCTCGACCGCCCTGCTGTTGCGCTCGCGTGAGGCGGGGCTGAGCGTTTCGGCCATGCTCGGCAAACACTTCACCGGGAACGGCGACGTCCTGTCCTTCGGGTACAACACCGAAGAGGTGATCAACGGCGTCGGCTGGGGTGCGCATCTGAAAGGCGACATTCCGCCGGTCGGGCCGACCATTACCGGCATCATCGACCACCGCAACACCCCTGATGTCAAAGACGGCTTCGTGATCGAAGAAGGATCGCTCGCCGGGCCGATCGGCGCCGCGATGGTGGGCCTGCTCGGCGGCGCCGCGCCGCTCGACGGCGTCGACATTCCCGCGCCGCAACCGGACGGGGAACCGCTCGGCTACGACGCGCGCGTGATCGAGAGCTTCCTGCGCGGTCCCTACCACGGCGCCCTGAACCACACGCAAGCCTATCTGGTCATGGCGCATGACGACGAAAGCGGCCAGATCCGCGTGGATGACAAAGGCAGGGCGCGCATCGACTGGCCGAACGCCGGCAAGCAGCCGATCTACCGTACCGTCGAAGAAACGCTCGAAAAATCGCAGGTGCCGCTGGGCGGCAAATACGTGCGCAATCCGATTTCGACCAACCTGCTCGGGAACCGTACCGTCACCGTGCATCCGCTCGGCGGCTGCGGGATGGGCGAGGATGCGGAGCGTGGTGTCGTCGACCAGCAGGGGCGCGTTTTCAGCGACACGACAGGGAATGCCGTGCACGACGGCCTGTACGTGATGGATGGCGCGGTCATGCCCATGTCGCTCGGCGTCAATCCGCTGCTGACGATTTCCGCGCTGGCGGAACGCAATTGCGCGCTGCTCGCCAACGCGCGAGGCTGGACGATCGACTATCTGTCCAAGGGAACCGCCGCTACGCCCCAGCCGCAAAAGATCGGCCTGCGTTTCACCGAAACGATGATCGGCACCTATACGCCGGCCGTTGTGGGCGACGCCGCCACCAGTCCGATTGAATTCACGTTGACCGTCGAATCGGACGATCTGGCCGATATGCTCAGCAATCCGCAACATCTGGCCCACACCACCGGCACGCTGACTTGCCCCGCGTTTTCCGCGCAACCCATGACGATCAGCGACGGCACCTTCAACCTGTTCGTGGTCAACGAATCGGACGTGGACGAGCGCAACATGAATTACCGCATGACGCTCAATTCCACCGAAGGCAAAACGTACTACCTGAGTGGGCAGAAGATCATCACGCGTACGTCGCCGATCAATCTGTGGGAGCAGACCAACACGCTCTACGCAGAAATCCGCGCGTCGGACGCAGCGGATGCACCGGCGATCGGCAAAGCAACGCTGATCATCACGCCGGAAAATTTCCTCAAACAGCAACGCACGCTCGAAGTCACCAACACGCCCGATCTGACCACGCGCCTTGAATGGACCCTCAAGTTCGGCAAGTTTTTCGCAGGCGTGCTGTTCACCGAATATGGCGGCGTGGCCGCACCTTTGCAGTTTTATGATCCGAAGGCGGCACCGCGTCTGAAGCGCGCGCTGCGCGCGCCCGTGCCGCAAGTGGTCTTCTTCGACACACCCGACGGGACCACCCTGCGGCTCACGCGCTACGCCGGACCGGCCGACAAACCGCTGCGTCCCGTGCTGCTGATTCACGGCTCGGGCGTATCGAGCCGGATCTATTCCACCGATCTGATCGCAACCAACCTGGTGGAATTTCTCTGTGCGGCCGGCTACGACGTATGGCTCGTCGATCTGCGCGTCAGCATCGAAATGCCAAGCGTGCTGGTGCCGACCAACGTCGATAAGGTCGCTCGCGAGGACATTCCGAGCGCGGTCGCCAAAGTGCGGGAGTTGACCGGCGTGCAGGATATTCAGGCGCTGGGCCATTGCATGGGTGGAATGGCGTTGACCATGTCGCTGCTATACGGCCTCGAGGGCGTGCGCTCGGCAGTCATATCGCAGGTCTCGGCCCACCCGGTGCCGGGCACACTGGAAAAGATCAAGTGCGGGTTGCACGTGCCGGACATCATGGCGCATCTCGGCGTACTCGACCTGACCGCCTTTACGGAGCACAGATCGTGGCCCCAGAACCTGCTCGATGAAGCGCTACGGCTCTACCCGATCAATCACAAGCAAGGTTGCGGCAGCCCGATCTGTCACCGGGCGACCTTCCTGTACGGCCTGCTCTACGAACACGGGAAATTGAGCGAGACGCTTCACGCGAACCTGCAGGAATTGCTCGGCATCCACGACGTCGAGGTGTTCAAGCATCTGGCCGCCATGGTGCGAGCGGGCAAGGTCGTCGATGCCCAGGGCGAGGACGTCTATCTGACGGGCACGGACGGCATGAAAGGTCTGGAGGGCATGCGCCTGCCGATCGGCTTCATCCACGGCGAAAAAAACGAAACCTATCTGCCGAAGAGTACGGAGCTCACGTACGACATGCTGGTCAAGCACTTTCCCGACCAGCCTTACGAACGGCATCTGATTCCCGGCTACGGCCACATTGACTGTATCTTCGGCAAAGACGCGGCGGTGGACGTCTATCCGGTGATTGCGCGGTATCTGAACGCCCATTGATGAAGGTTGAGCAGGACGTCGCCATAGGATCGGAAAGCCGGTGGACACGCGCATGGCCTGCGCGGCGCTCGCTGTTCCGGCTCCGGTCCAGGTATGGTATATAGGGGCGGGTTGCAGCGCTTACGGTCGACACGCACCCCGGCCTTGTGAGCCCATCACGCCCTTACTTCCATCGGACTCCCACGCTTATTCGGATGAAAACCTTCTTTCTGACCATATTGAGCGCTGGGCTGCTGGCCAGCACCGTTGCAACGGCAAACGTACAGGCAGCCGAACTTCATGTGATGAGTTCGGGCGGCTTCACGGCCGCGTACAAATTGCTCGGCCCCAAATTCGCGGCGTCGACCGGCAATACGCTCGACACCATCCTCGGGCCTTCCATGGGCAAATCGCCGGAAGCCATTCCGAACCGGCTCGAACGCGGCGAACACGCGGACGTGGTCATCATGGTCGGCTACGCACTGGACGAGCTGATCAAGCAAGGCAAGGTGGTTCCCGGATCGCGCGTCGAACTGGCCGATTCCCGCATCGGCATGGTTGTGCGCAGCGGCGCGCCGAAACCGGACATCGGCTCGGTCGATGCGCTGAAAGAGACCTTGCTGCATGCCCGATCGATCGCCTACTCGGACAGCGCGAGCGGTGTTTATATCGAGCGCGAGCTTTTCAGCAAGCTCGGCATCGAGGATCAGGTGAAAGCCAAAGCAAAGATGATTCCGAAGATCCCGGTCGCGTCGGTGGTCGCCAATGGCGATTACGAAGTGGGATTCCAGCAGATCAGCGAGTTGCTACCCGTGCCGGGCGTGACGTTCGTTGGAAAGATTCCGGAGTCGGTGCAATCCGTCACGCGGTTCGCCGCGGGCATTCCGGTGAATGCGGAGCATCCGAAAGAGGCCAAGGCGCTGCTCGACTACCTCGCCTCGCCCGCTGTACAACCCGAGGTCACATCGACCGGATTGGACTCCGTCACAACACATTGACGAAGCTGACGAAGCGGTGAGCGCGTGTCCGGCAAGCACGGCTCATCTCATCCACCACCTTGCCTTGAAAAACTGCATCGGCCCCCTCCTCCGATTTCGATGTACGCCACGCTGAGGGGCTTCACACATTAAAGCGATTTCGCGAAAAACTATGCAACAGTTGACCTTCGGGGCCTGCGTCAAGAAAGGATGGATCAGTTCGTGGCAAGCGGTTACGCAGATGCCCTGGTTGTTCCTGGGCGTTTGCGCGGTACTGGCCTGCACGTCGCTGCTGGCCCACCCGCACCCTCCGGCCACGGCCGCCGACGGCCTCGACACGGCGACACATCTCGGCCAGGGACTGTTGCCGCTCGTCTGGGTCGCGCTGCAAATGGTGGTGGGCGGCACGCTGACGATCAAGGTCCATCGCTTCGTGCTGCTCGGCGAAGGCGTGCAGCCGCTCGTGCCGCTCAATGGCAAGCCGCTCGGCCGCTACGCGCTCGTCTCGCTGACTGTCGTGCTGTCGATGCTGGTGTTCGCCACTCTGGGTTACGTCGCCATGCGCGTTTTCCGGCTCGGTTTTCTGGTCTACCTGCCAATGCTGGTGATCTACCTGTTCATCACCATGCGGTTGATCCTGATCTATCCGTCCATTGCGCTCGGCAGCAGGCTTGCACTGCGCGCCGCCTGGAAAGACAGCCGCGGGCACGTGTGGAGCATGATCGGCGTGGGCTTCGTCACGTATCTGCCGCTCTTCGTGCTAAGCGCCATTTTTCTTTTCATCGCCGGCCCCCACATGCAGGCCACGCATCAAACCCAGGCGGTGGCCGTCATCGCGATCGTTCAGGCGTTGTTGAATGCCGTGTTGATCGTGTTCGCAGCGGCTTCGCTGTCATGGCTGTACCGCCGTTACGCCAGCGAACTGCTGACGCACGCCGTAGACGCACCGCAGTAAATCGCGCGGCACGTCCTGCTCAAAACAGCTTGCCCGGATTCAGAATGCCGTGCGGGTCCAACGCATGTTTGATGGCGGCCATGGCGGCCAATTCAGCCGGCGAGCGCGAGATCGGCAAGAACTCGCGCTTGAGCAAACCGATCCCGTGTTCCGCCGACACCGACCCGTGCAACGGTCCCAGCATCTCGTAGACGAACGCATACACCTCGCGGTGATCGACACCAGGGATCGAATGACCGTCGACGGTGACATGCAGATTCGAATCGCCGATATGCCCGAAGAAATACGACGCGTTGCCTGGCCAGCGCTGATCGAGCGCCGCGCGACAGCGGTCGACGAACGCGCCGATCTCGCTGATCGGCAAACTCACGTCGAAATTGATCGCGTCCAGCCGCACAGGAAACTCGGCGGTGCATTCGCGAATCGCCCATAACGCGCGCACGTCGGCCACCGATTGCGCGATCACCGCGTCGCGGATCGCTCCTGAATCGAGGTCTTCAGTCAGCGCTTCGGAAAAACGCTCACCGTCGTCGCCGGCGTCGAAGCTCGCGTGTTCGATCAGCGCATACAGCGGGTGCGAGTCGGCGAACGGCGAGCGGGTGCCCGTCAGTTTTACGCCGAAATCGTAGAAATCCGGCCACATGATCTCGAACGCGCCGATGTCGTTGCCGAAGCGCGTCGACAGGCGGCGCAGCAGGTTCACGGCGGCGCCGTAACCGTCGAGCGCAACAAGTGCCGTGTGGCGCGAAGCGCGTTGAGGATGGAGCCGCAGCACCGCGCGCGTGATCACGCCGAGCGTGCCTTCCGAACCGATGAACCAGTGTTTCAGGTCGTAGCCGGTGTTGTTCTTGACCATCTTGCCGAGCGAAGTCAGCACGTCGCCATTGGCAAGCACGACCTCGAGCCCAAGCACCTGATCGCGCGCGGTACCCGACTGGATCACGCGATTGCCGCCCGCGTTGGTCGCCAGATTGCCGCCGATCTGGCACGAGCCGCGTGCGCCGAGATCGAGGGTGAGTTCGAAACCCGCTTCGGCAGCGGCCTCCTGTGCGGTTTGCAACGTGGTGCCGGCGCGCACGGTTAGCGTCGCCGAGGCAGTGTCGATTTCTTCGATGCCGGTGAGCCGTTCGAGCGACAGCGCGATATCGGTCGCACGCGCAATCGCGCCGCCCGCGAGACCGGTCATGCCGCCCTGCGGCACCACCGGTTGATACGCTGCGTGGCAAATCGCCAACGCACGCGAGACTTCTTCCGTGCTGCGCGGCAGGAGCAGTGCAGCAGGACGCGTCGGCTCGTGGCGTGTCCAGTCGGTCAGCGCGCGTTCGCCGATCTGCTCGCCGACGCGCACCGCGTCGGCGCCGAGCGCGGCACGCAGCGCGTCGAGTGTTGCGGAAAGCGGCGCTGCGCCGTGGGTTGCGTCATTGCCCGCGCCGCTCGCCACGTCGCCTGCCGAACTGTTATCTGTCATGCGGTGGTTCCTTGTGTCCCTTCAGCTGCCGCTTTCTTCCGATACCCCATCGAATCGTTGATCCGCCCGAGGATGTAGTTACCCGCAGCAACCGGCTGGTACTTGAGGTCGGCGTCGCTCGTGCCGAGCTCGCGCGGATCGACCGTCGCACCGTAAGTGGGATCATAGAACGTCGCAATCGAATAGCGCTCGCGCCCCGACGCATTGATCACGCGATGCAAGGTGGAACGGAAGCGATCGTTGGTCCAGCGCGCCAGCAGATCGCCGACGTTCACGACGAAGCTGCCTTCGATCGGCGGCGCATCGACCCACGTATCGTTGGCGATCTCACGCACCTGCAAGCCGCCCACCTGATCCTGCCACAGCAAGGTAATGCAGCCGTAGTCGGTATGCGGTGCGACGCCGAACTGATCCGCGTCCGACTGGGGCGGTTGCGGCGGATAGTAGACCATCTGCGTGCGCTGCATCCGCTTCGTATAGCGCGGCGCGAAGAAATGCTCGTCGACACCGAGGCTCACCGCCACGGCCCGCAGCAGATCGGCCCCGCATGCAGCGAGCGCTTCGTAATAACCATAGAGCGCGGGCCGCAACTCCGGCATGAAATCCGGCCAGTTGTTCGGTCCACGCAGCGCCTGCCCGGCCAGCACGTCGGGATCGTCTTCCGGCAACTCGAGTCCGATGCTGAAGAACTCCTTGTAGTCGGGGCGCTTGGCCTGATACATGGTGGCGTCGCCGAGCGCGTTGAAACCTCGATGCCTTTGATTGACCGCCGCGCGCCGCTTCGTCTCCACCGGAAACGCAAAGAACGTGCGCGCCACCTGTTCGGCCGCATCGATTGCCGCTTGCGGCACGCCATGATTGACGATGTAGAAGAAGCCGATCGTCGTGCACGCTTCGCGGATTTCGTGCGCCACGCGCGTCAAAGCCTGCGGGTCGCCGGCGCGCACGCCGGCAAGATCGATGATCGGAATGCGGGTCACGGGCATTGCATTGCTCCCTGGAGCGCTAATCAATTCAACCGACGAAAGAGGCTTGCAAATCGCTCACGACAAGCGCGCCTGCCTCGTGCATTCCAGTTGTATATACCGCCAAAAGCGTACCCGCAAGTTGCTTCGCGGGGCTTCACGTAAGGGCTTTTCTCTACTCGCGCGTTTATTTATTTCGCGCGAAAACTGCGGTATATACTGCATCGCATGACTCGCGCCGGTCCATCTGACGAACCGCTTTCGCGCGACACCGCTTTGCCAACCGGAGAATCCCATGAGCATCCTTGCAGGCTGGAAGTGTCGTTTGGTCATGCTGGCGCTGTGCGCGGCAAGCGTCACCGCCCACGCGGAAGACCAGCTCGCCAAAGTGAAGAAAGCCGGCGAACTGGTCGTCGGCACCGAGATGCAGTTCGCGCCCTTCGACTTCCTGGAAAACGGCCAGCAAGCGGGCTTCAATAAAGACCTGTTCGCCGAGATCGGCAAGGAACTGGGCGTGAAGGTGCGCTTCATCGACTTGCCGTGGCCGAGCGTGCTGCCGGGTCTCGAAGCCGGCAAGTTCGACATGGTGGGCGGTCCGCTGACGGTCACCAAAGCGCGCATGGAACGCTACACGTACACCCTGCCGATCGCGGACGCCACCGACGCGCTGCTCAAGCGGGCCAACGACTCATCCGTCAAGCAATCGTCGGATATCGCCGGCAAAACGGTCGGCGCGGGCAAAGGCTCAGCCCAGCTCGACCAGTTGAAGGCCTACGTGGCCACCCTGCCGAAGCCGCCTGAAATCCGCGAATACGTCGACAACAATCAGGCTTACGCCGATCTCGCCGCCGGCCGTATCGCGGCGGTCGCGAACTCGATGACCAACATCGCGTACGTCGCCAAACAGCGCCCCGAAGCCTTCGCCGTGGTGCAGCCGCCGTTCGGCGCGAAAGTGTACTTTGCCTACTGCCTGCGTAAAGACGCGGACAGCAAGCCGCTCGCCGATGCCTTCAATGCCGCACTCGTGAAGATGCATGGCGACGGACGTCTCGCAACCTTGCAGAAAAAGTGGTTCGGCGTCGCAATGGATGCACCGACCACGATGCCCACGCCGAACTATTGATGGCTCGACGCAAGGGTGGCCAGATGCATGGATAGCCTGACGTTCGATGCAAGACGGCCAAATGCTTTGAGAGCCTGATGTTTTAACGCAAGTGTTTTTGAAGTACGCGATGCGCGCCTCCGGACGAGCCGCATCGCCCTCCCCGTTCTAGCGAGTGCGACGCTTATGTTCAGCACAACCGTCTTCCTCCAGGGTTTGCCGCTGCTGCTGCACGCGGCGCTGGCCACCATCGGAATTTCGCTGACCGGTCTCCTGATCGGCTTCTTCGTCGCGATCGGCGTGTGTGCCGCGCGCCTCTCTCCGAAGCGTCCGGCGCGTATGTTCGGCGGCGCTTACGTGTTCTTTTTTCGCGGCGTGCCGATGCTGGTGCAATTGCTGCTGGTGTACTACCTGCTGCCGTTCGCCGGCATCAATGTCTCGCCGATCGTCGCGGCGGTGAGCGCCGTGTCGCTATGTTCCGCCGCCTATATCGCCGAAATTCTGCGCGGCGGCTTCCTCAGTATTCCACCGGGTCAACTCGAAGCCGCGCGCATGCTCGGGCTTTCACCGTTCGATATGTTGCGGCGCATTCTGGTGCCGCAGGCGTTCCGCATGACGCTGCCCTCGCTCGTCAATGAAATGGTGCTGCTGATCAAGGCTTCGTCGCTGATTTCGGTGGTGGGCGTGGCCGAGTTGACGCGCACCGCGCAGAACATCGCGGCCAGCACCTATCGGCCGCTCGAAGCCTACGTTGCCGCCGGGCTGATCTACTTCGTGATCTGCGGCACGCTGGCGCTCGTCGCGCATGCCGCCGAATACCGTTTGCAGCACGCCTGACCCACCTTGAGCTTGAGATTGAAATAGGCCATGCAAAAGCTCGACCCCACCGTTATCACGCACAACCTGCAACCGATCGCCGCCGGTCTCGCGACCACGCTCGGCACCTGGGCCGCGGGCGTGGCAATCGGCATCCTGATCGGCTTTCTGATCGCCGTGCTGCAACTGTTTTGCGGACGCTGGGTGCGCGGCGTATTGCGCTTCTATATCGAGCTATTTCGCGGCACACCGTTTCTGGTGCAACTGTTTTTGCTGTACTACGGCGGCCCTTCCTTCGGCCTCACGCTCGAACCGATGACAGCCGGCGTGCTCGGCCTGGGGCTCTACGGCAGCGCGTATTTCGCCGAAGCCTTCCGTTCGGGCTTTCAATCGGTGCCGCCGGGTCATCTCGAAGCGGCATCCTGTCTTGGACTCACTCGCTGGCAAGCCGTCTTGCGCATTCAGGTGCCGCAGATGCTGGTGCTGATCGTGCCCGCGCTAACCAATCTGATTATCGTGCTGAGCAAGGAAACCGCGGTGCTGTCGATCGTCACCGTACCCGAACTCACGTTCGTGCTGACCGGCATCGGCTCGGCCACCTTCGCTTTCGTCGAAACGCTGCTGGTGCTGTGCGTGTGCTATCTCGCACTGGTCGAACTGACCTCGCGTGTAGGCATGTGGGCTGAAACCCGCATCGCGCGCTTCATGGCATGAACGGAATCCGGACCACTCTATGAACGCAATCGCCGACATGCCATCTTCCGCAACCACCTCCGCCTTCGCAACGCCGCCCGGCGCGCCGCTGATCGAAGTGCGCGACCTGCGCAAGCGTTTCGGCGAAGTCGAAGTGCTGCGCGGCGTCGATCTCGAGATCGCCCGCTCCGAAGTGGTCTGCATCATCGGCCCGTCGGGCTCGGGCAAGAGCACGCTGCTGCGCTGCCTTGCCGCGCTCGAAACCTACGATCAGGGCGACGTGCGTATCGAAGGCGAACTGCTCGGCTATAGCGAGCGCAATGGAAAACGCGTACGGGCGTCACAAAGCGAGATCAACCGCGTGCGGCGCAACGTCGGCATGGTGTTTCAGCAATTCAATCTGTGGCCGCACATGACCGCGCTCGGCAATGTGATGGAGTCGTTGCTGCGTGTGCGCCATCTGTCGCGTGAAGAAGCGCGCCGCCGCGCCAACGCGATGCTGGAAACAGTCGGCCTCGCGCACAAGGGCGATGCGTATCCGTCGAAACTCTCGGGTGGCCAGCAGCAGCGCGTCGCCATTGCACGCGCACTGGCAATGGAGCCGCACATCATGCTGTTCGACGAGCCGACCTCGGCACTCGATCCCGAGCTGGTCGGCGAAGTGCTGCAGGTCATGAAGCAGCTCGCGCGCGACGGCATGACAATGGCCGTGGTCACGCACGAAATGGGCTTTGCCGCCCAGGTGGCCGACAAGGTGATGTTCATCGACCAGGGGCGCATCGCCGTGCAAGGCAAACCGCGCGAAGTTTTTCATGACGCCGGACAGCCGCGTTTGCGGCAGTTCCTGCAAAACTACTTTGATCGAAATGCCTTCTGGGCGCGCGGCCCCGACGATGTGGAGCCGGTATGAACCTGCACAGGTGCTCTCCTGGTTCGCCCGGTTCGTGTGATTTGTCCGTTTCGCGCGGACTGTAGCGCAAGGGCCGCCGATGTCCTCCACCGTTCGCAGCAAAGCTCACGACCACCCGTCTGCCGCGGCGACAAAAGCCACGCGCATGGCTAACGACGCACCGGCCGCCCGCTACGAACAGGTCAAAAACCACATCCGCCAGATCATCGAATCGGGCGCGCGGCAAGCGGGTGAACGTCTGCCGTCCGAGCTGGATCTGGTCGGGACACTCGGCGTATCGCGCATGACGGTGAACCGCGCGCTGCGCGAACTCGCCGACGAAGGCCTCGTCACCCGCGTGTCCGGCGTCGGCACTTTCGTCGCGCAAAGCAAGCCGCAATCGACATTGCTGATGATCGCCCATATCGGCGACGAGATCCGCTCGCGCGGTCACGAATACAGCTACGACACAGTCCTTTCGCAACGCGAAACCGCACCGGTGACCGTGTCGAACGCTTTAGGGCTTGCACCCGGCGCTTCGGTGTTTCATGTGATTTGCGTGCATCGCGAGAACGGTTTGCCGGTGCAGCTCGAAGACCGCTACGTCAATCCGGTCACGGCGCCTGACTTCCTCAAGCAGGATTTCTCCACGACGAGGCCGTCCGAGTATCTGTACGAGACCGTTCCGGCGCACGACGTCGAGCATGTCGTCGACGCGGGTCTGCCGACGCATGCCGAAGCCGCGTTGCTGGAGATTCGTACCGATGAACCGTGCCTGACGCTGATGCGCCGCACCTGGACGAGCGGCGTTGCGGTCACGTTCGCGCGCTTCGTGCACCCGGGCTCGCGGTACCGGCTGGGTTGCCGGTTCACGCCGGATCTGTCGCAACGCCAGGGCTAGCGGCGCGAATGCCGCGCCCTCGTCCCCTCGCCCGCGCCCCACCACTCACACGTTGCCCGCCAGATGAAAACGCGATGCCGGATGCCACAACTGCACCGACGTCGCCACATCGTCACCAACCCATGTACGGCGCCATAGCTGCAAACAAGGCTCGCCGATATCCATCATCAGATGCCGACGCACATACGCGTCCGGCTTCTGCGCATAGATGCGAAACTCCGCGCGCTGGATCGGCGCGAGCCGCACCATGTAGTGATTCGGTGTTTCGACAGTGAAGTCCTGTTGCAGATAGTCGGGGAAGACCTTCGGATTGACGTAGCGATCCTCGTACTGAATCGGCTCGCCCTCTTCGCTGTGCACGATGCACGAGTGAAATGCCGGGCCGCCGGCGAGACCGAGTGCTTCGAGCGCCTGTGGATCGTCGCTCGGTTCGAGCGTCAGCACACGCGCTGAATGGCGATGGCCACGCGCGGCGATTTCGTCGGCGATATTGCGGATTTCAAGCACCGTCGATTCGTAGCGCTGCGGCGCGACGAACGTGCCGGAGCCTTGCACACGCGTCAGTACGCGTTCGGTGGTGAGTTCGCGCAGCGCGCGCGATACCGTCATGCGCGCGACGCCGAATTCCTTGACCAGCTCCGTTTCGGATGGGATCAAGCCGCCCGGCTTCCAGTCCCCTTCGCTGATGCGCCTGATCACATAGCGCTTGATCTGCTCATAGGCGGGCATCGCCTTCGCGGGCGTCTCATGGCTACGGTCAGGGCGGTCCTGCGTGTCTGCGGTTTGCGCGTTTGTAATAGTGTTCACGTCGACCTCGTGGGTGGTACGCGGATGGTACACGGGTGGTACACGTCAGGCCGGTTCACCGGCGGGTAAGCCTGCTCACCGGCGTTGTCTCCATCAATCCAGCTGCATCAAACTCGAGTGCATCGACCCAGCTCCGGCAACTGAGTCCTTCAAGTCCTTCAAGTCCTTCAACCTGCGTGGGCCGTCGCCCGGCCGTCGTTGGCCGCCGGGTCGGCACCGAGCTTGCCCGTAGTGGCCACGCCCGTCACGCTCGCCAATGCGGCAAGACCCGCGCCGCCAACTGAAGCGTCCAGCCCGGGCCGCATATTACCCGGGTTTGGCAGCGGTGGCGGCGTTCCGTCAGCGATCATGCGAAACGCGATTGTCATGTCATCCGCGAGCGGCCGGTCGTCGCGATAGGTCGGCACGGCCTGGCGCACGCGATGCCAGAGCGCGTCCGTGTGCGGTGCGCGTGCTGCGTCGATGCTTTGCAGATCGTAAGCTTGTGCAGCCGCCAGCAATTCGATCGCGACGATGCGCCCGGCGTTGTCGACGATCTCCAGCGCTTTCAACGCGGCGGGCGTGGCGTGGCACAGGTGGTCCTCCTGCAGGCCGGACGTGATGCCGCCATCGAGACTCGCGGGCATCGCGAGGCGCCGGTTCTGCGCGACCAGCGAAGCCGCCGTGTATTGCGCGATCATGAAGCCCGAACAGGTGCCGCCCGGCTCCGCGAGAAACGCCGGCAAACCGCTCACGAGCGGATTGACGAGGCGGTCGAGACGCCGTTCGGCCATTGCCGCGACTTGTGCGATCGCGGTGGCGAGGCTGTCCATCGCCAGAGCAATCGAGGCGCCCACCGCATGCGCCTGCGAATAGACGCGCGGTGCTTCCGGCGTGCCGGCGACGATCGGGTTGTCGGTAATCGACGCGAGCTCGCGGTTGAGCACGTCGGCGGTCGCGGCCAGCACGTCGCGCGCGGCGCCGTGCACGTGCGGAATGGTCCGCAAGCTCAACGGGTCCTGCGTGCGCTGCCCGACCACCGCCGCGAGGATGCCGCTGTCCGCGAGCACCGTGCGCATCCGTTCGCCGACCAGACTCAGGCCGGGCGAGATGCGCAGCGCCAGCGATTCGGCATCGAACGCGGCGATCTGGCCTCGCAGATTCTCGAAGCTCATCGCGGCAACCACGTCGCACCAGTCGAGCAGGCGCTCGGCGCGCGCCAATGCCAGCGCCGCGAGACCTGTCACGCACGGCGTGCCGTTGACGAGGCTCAGGCCTTCCTTGGCTTCGAGCACCAGGGGTTCGAGCCCGAGCATCTGCAATGCGTCGCGCCCTTTGAGCCGTTCGCCGCGATAACGCACATGGCCTTCGCCGATACAGACCAGCGCAATATGCGCCATATGGCTCAGATAGCCGACCGAGCCGAACGTCGGCACTTCGGGCAGGCAATCCGCGTTGATCAACGCGACGAGCCGGTCGGCGACTTCGAGGCGAATTCCCGAATGTCCGTGTGCATAATTGTTGACGGCCGCCACCATGATCGCGCGCGTTTCAGCCGCACCGAGCGGCACGCCGACGCCGACTGCGTGACTCATCAGGATGTTGCGCGACAGCGTGTGCTGTTCGGACGGCGACACGATCACGTCGCACAATGCGCCGACGCCGGTATTCACGCCATACGCGCGAATGCCGCGCGCGACGATCTGCTCGACCAGCTCGCGCGATGCGGCGATCCGTGCACGAGCGTCGGCGGAAAGCTCAAGCGGCTCGCCGGCGGCAACCGCTGCAACCTGACGCCAGTTAAGAGAACAATCGGAACGGATCACGGCCATGATAGTGCGCTGCCCGGTGAAGTGAAGAAGTGGTGATCTGCGTGCGCCGATCAGTTAGTTAGTCGTGCGATCCTGGTGGCTCGACACGAATTGGCGGAAGCGGTCCGACTTGCATTCGACGAATACTTCGTCCGGCGTACCGTCTGCTTCCACCTGACCTTGATGCAGGAACATCACGCGATTCGACACATGGCGCGCGAAACCCATCTCGTGCGTGACGACCAGCATCGTGCGGCCCTCTTCGGCGAGCGAGCGCATCACCCGCAGCACTTCGCCGACCAGTTCGGGGTCGAGTGCCGAAGTCGGCTCGTCGAATAGCATGACCTTGGGATGCATCGCCAAAGCCCGCGCAATTGCCACACGCTGCTGCTGACCGCCGGACAGATGGGCTGGATAGTGACCGCGTTTTTCCGCGAGGCCGACTTTCGCGAGCAGCGCTTCCGCTTCTTCAACCGATTCGGCGCGGCTGCGCTTTTGTACACGCATCGGCCCTTCGATCAGATTCTCCAGCACGGTCATATGCGACCAGAGATTGAAGTTCTGAAACACCATGCCGAGCTGCGAGCGCACCCGGTCCACCTGACGGCGGTCGCTGGGTTGCAGCTTGCCGTCGCCGCGCCGCTTCATTTTCAGTTCTTCGCCACCGAGCGCTACCGAGCCGTCATCCGGCGTTTCGAGCAGATTCAGGCAGCGCAGAAAAGTGCTTTTACCGGAGCCGCTCGCGCCGAGAATCGAAATCACGTCGCCTTGATGGGCGTCGAGCGAAATGCCTTTGAGCACGTGGTGGTCGCCGAACGACTTATGGATGTTCTTGACCGACAGTGCAACAGGTGCCGTAGCGTTCATGGGATTCTCCAGATTCTGCAAAATGTTCGGCCGTTCAGGGCGCGGCGCGGCGTGCTTCAGTCGTGGTGGAAACCGGCCGGCTCGGCGACGGGCTTGACGCCGGCGCCGCACGCAGATGGCGCGACAGACGTACCTCGAGGAAACCGAGCAAACGCACGATGACGAAATTCAGGAACAGATAGATCAGCGCCGCGCAGATGAACACTTCCGTGGTGCGATACGTTTGCTGAATGATCTGCTGCGCGACACCGGTCACTTCCCACACGGTGACGAGACTGGCGAGCGCGGTCGATTTGACGAGCAGTACGGCCTCGGTCGAATACGCGGGCAAACACTGGCGCAACGCAATCGGACCGATCACGCGGCGCAGCAACGCGAAACCCGACAGGCCGATCGAATAGCCCGCTTCGATCTGACCGACCGGCACAGCCATCAAACCCCCGCGGATAATCTCGGCGGTATATCCAGCAGTGCACAGCGCCAACGATAAAACCGCGCACATGTACGGCTCGCGCAATACCGGCCACAGGAAGCTCTCGCGAATCACGCCGAACTGGCCCATGCCGTAGTAGACGAGGAACATCTGGATCAGCAGCGGCGAGCCGCGAAATACGAGGATATAAGCCCGCGCGAAGCGATTCGGCAGCCAGTGCGGCGACACGCGCATCGTAACGATCACGAGCGAGAGCAAGCCGCCGAGAATCAGCGAGCAGAAGAACAGCCCGAGCGTGGTCGGCACGGCCGCAATCAGTTGCCGAAGCGTGTCGAGCAGGAAATCGAAGTCGAAATGCATGATGTCCGGTCCCCGTCAGTTGCGCGCGAAGTTGCGCTTGAAGGATCGGCCCACGCGCGCTTCGGCGTGGTTGAAGATCCGGTTCGAGATGCTGGTCATCAGCAGATACAGCGCGCCGCCCACCACGAAGAACGTGAAGTATTGATGCGTCGAACCCGCCGCCACCTGGCTGGTGCGCAGCAGTTCGGCAAGACCCGTGACGGAAATCAGCGCCGAGTCTTTCAGGCTCAATTGCCAGACATTGCCGATACCCGGCAACGCGAAACGCAACACTTGTGGAATCAGAATGCGGCGCGCCATCGTCATGGTGGGCATGCCGATCGAACGCGCCGCCTCGAGTTCGCCGCGCGATACCGCGAGCACCGCCGAGCGATACACCTCGGCCTGATACGCGCCGGAAATCATGCCGACCGCGAGCGCGCCGATCACGAACGGCGGCACGCCGACAAAGCCGTCCGCGCCGAACCATTGACCAATCGTGGTCACGAGCGTGGAGCCGCCGAAATAGAACAGATAGATGACGAGCAGTTCAGGCACGCCGCGAAACACGGTGGTGTACACATCGCCGATCACGCGCAGCGTGCGAAAGCGCGACAGCTTGGCCGCCGCGACCAGCGCGCCGAACACGGCGCCGACCGCGAGCGCGGCCAGTGTCAGCGCGACCGTCATCAATGCCGCAAGCAGCAACACGCCGCCCCAGCCTTCCGGCCCGAAGCCGAGCATCTCTATCAGAGCCATTCCCTACCTCTCATCCATGACAGCGGATCGAAACCAGCCGGCGGACGCGGTGTTTCACGCCGCGCCTGCCGTTACTTCTGAGCGCTCAGGCACATCAAGGCGTGACGTCGGTCTTGAACCACTTGGCAGAGAGCTTCTTGACGGTGCCGTCGGCAAGCGCGGCGCCGATCGCGGTATCGAACTTCGCTTTCAGGTCGGCGTCCTGCTTGCGGAACGCGAGGCCTTCACCCGGACCCCAGATCGGGCCGCCGATCTTCGGGCCGGCCATCACGATCGACGCAGTCTCTTTCTTGTCGATGTTGGCGGCGTAGTAGGTCACGTCGTCGAACGATGCGTCGATGCGGCCGTTGGCCAGATCGAGGTCGCGCTCAGGCGAGGTCTTGTAGACGCGGATCGTGGCGACGTCCTTGAAGCCGTCGTTGATGAACTTGGTGTAGACCGTGCCCGACTGAATGCCGATGGTCTTGCCCTTCAACTGCTTGCGCAGGGCGTCGACGGTGGGTTGATCGGTTTTCGGATCGCCCGACAGTTTGACGACGGCAGCCGTCGGCGCGGCCTTGGGCAGCACTTTCGCGTCAGCCACGGCGAACGTGGCCGGCGTGGCGGCGTACGGCCGCGAAAACGCGATGATCTTTTCGCGCTCCGGCGTGATCGAGATCGCGTCCATCAGAACATCGAACTTGCCGGCTTGCAGACCCGGGATCATGCCGTCCCAGTCTTGCGCCACAAGGTTGCACTGCAGCTTGATGCGCTCGCACAGGTTGGCGACCAGTTCGGGTTCGAAGCCGCCCAGCTTGCCGCCCGGCAAGGTCAGATTCCAGGGTGCGTAACCGCCTTCCAGCGCGATCGTCACCGTCTTCCAGTCTTTCGCCTGCACCGGTGCCGCGAAAATCGTCGCGGCGCCGATAACGGCGCCCATCAATGCTTTTGCTAACGTCGTGCGCTTCACTTTCACGTCGAAACTCCTTTGATTGAGGAAACCGTCGAACTGGATTTTTAACTGCCGCTTAATTTGTATAGACAAGTCTGCATGAGTCAAAAAGCAGCCGCAAGAGGATTTGTTCGAAATCGCCGAAATCATCGGGTAAGCCCCTATACGATGCCGTGCGACAAGGCTTTTAAGGGAGCTTTGAACGTGCGGCGACAATGCACCGTTCGTGACCGTGTGCGTCAGCGTGGTGCGTTTTGTCTAGACAGGTTGGTGATTGAAAGGTTGACGCGCTTCGAATTGGCGCATTGCGCGCCTACCAGATGAACGGGACGAAGCGGTAACGCACGCGTGAGGTGTAGGCGGTGTAGCCGTCGAGTTGCTCTGCCAGTACACGCTCTTCGCGTACCGCGCGCCAGCCGATGCCGATCACCAGCAGCGGGACACAGGCAAGCCCCCACCACGAACCGAGCAGCAACGGTGTGCCGATGAACAATAGCAGCGCGGCGGAATACATCGGATGACGAACATGGGCATAGGGGCCGGTATCGATCACCTTGTGACCTCGGCTTGTCTGGACCTTCACGACCGGCGCGGCAAAGCTATTGGCCTGGAACACGAACCGGCACATGAAGAGACAGAGGAAGATGCAGAGCGAGCCGAAGCTCACCAGCCATACCGGAAACGGCGCCGACCAGTGATAGCGCATCGCGTCGAGCGCCATCAGGACGAGCCAGGCGGTCCATATCAGCGTCACGCCGATCATGAAGAAGCGGTCCCAACGGCTTTGCTGCGCCTGAACGATCGGCGCGAGACGCTCGGCGAGGAGACCCGGGTCGTGGCGTGCCAGCCAGAGGCCGACCCACAAACTCAAACCACCCGTCTCGATCAGATACCACCAGGCGGCAGGCCATGCGAGGGTACCCGCGACGCCGAACAGCAGCGCGCCCATGCATGTCAGCCAGGCCAGCGTTTGCAGAATGAGGCGCGTAATCATGATGAGTTCGTGGCGCTCGCGGCGGTTGTTGGTAGGTTCCTGGTGGCCATTCGCGGTTACAGGTGCCAGCGCTTACGCTCCTGCCTCAGACGGCGCCTGCCGCCGGTGTGCGCACGCGCCCGAATACTTCCGCAATGTCGATGTCGCCCGTGTTCAGACCGAATTGATCGCGCAGGCAGCTTGCAAGTTCATCCGCGCTTCCTAGTTGCCGTTCGCGGACGAGCCGGCCGTCCGCAGCGCGCTCGTTCAGTTGGTCGTTAAGCAGTGTCAGGCGCGATTCTGCGAGAACCCGGCAAACGATCAGGTTGCTCAGGAAGATGGAATCCGGCGCGGTCGACGTATACCAGTTCGAGGTCTCGTAATCGATCCATTCGACCGGATGCAGATCGAAACGGTAGACGCGCGCCCAGCTTTCATCGTGGGATTGAACTTCGAGGCAGAGCGCGTCGTGCGAAGCATCGGCGAGGCGGAACGTGCCTAGTTCGGAAGGCTGCGCATTACCCGCGATCAGGCGCAGCGGCGCTGTTAGCGTCACGCTGCCGAAACCGACATCGGCGATCCATGCGCCGCTTGCCATGTCGACACGCAGGATCATATGCGTGCGCGGAGGAACAGCATCGGATTCGCGGCCCCACAAGACCCGGCCCAATAGCGGCGTGACTTTAAAGCCTAACTGCGTCAGCACGTTCGCGAAGAGTGCATTCTGTTCGAAGCAGTAGCCGCCACGGTGTTGAGTGATCAGCTTGGTTTCGACTGACTCGATATCGAGTTTTACCGCACGGCGCGTGAGCGGATTCAGGTTCTCGAAGGGAATCGCCCGGGGGTGCAGTTTGTGGAGCTCCTGAAGTACTTCCAGCGTCGCCGCACGAGGCCCTGTGTAGCCTATGCGGGCGAAGTAATTTTCCAGATTCACGGTGTGTGACATCGGTGTCGTCCGGTATGGTTTTGAGCGTTGAGCATTCAAGGGCTTCGCATGACGGCGTGGCTTCGAAGATGATCATAGCTTCTTTTGTTGCCTGCCCAGGACGCCCGCCTCTCCTTGTCTTCGTAGTCGTCCGTCCTGGCCTATTGGCGCCACCTCTGCGCGGGCCGGTGACTACTCCGCATGACACCCGCTCCTCCTGCATCGGTTTGATACGACCACAATCCTACTTATTCATTACGTTTTTATTCGATTTAACTTACATCAAAACAACCTTTAGCAGCAGTACGTAAATCTCGGAATTACACATCAGTAATATTGATGCGAATCGTTCTCATTTGTGTTGACGCACCTATTTCGCATGCGTACGATCTCGCCATCTGCTGCATCCGGCGTCGCGAACCGATGCGGTAAATCGCAGGCACACCGTGATGTACCGCCACGATGCCCAGATGAGTCGATACAACACAAATAAGGATTTCGATGAAGTTCGCCCAATCAAGAGAACCCGCCGGCCAGGCGCGTTCGTTTCGCGACTCCGCCTCGCGCCGCTCGCGTTTGCTCTCGATACGTCACGCCGCGCTCTGCACGGCTTTCGCCTGGGCCACGTTGACTGCCGGCACAGCAATGGCCGACGCCAATCCCGATGCCGCACCGGAAGCGCCGGAAGCCGACCTGAACATCAAGGCGACTCAAACGAATCAATGGACCGGCTTCTGGAATCGCCCGACGATGCTCGGCGACATCGGCGGCCTGCGCCCCTGGCTCGGTAAATATGGGGTGACGTTCGCGCTCACCGAAACCAGTGAAGTGCTCGCCAATGTCCGCGGCGGCCTCGCCCGCGGCGCGGACTACGACGGTCTCACGACAGCAACCGTCCAAATGGATACGCAAAAAGCGTTCGGTTTGCCAGGCGGCCTGTTCAACGTCAGCGCATTGCAGATCCACGGCGCCAACCTCAGCGCCAACAAACTGGGCACGCTGAACACGGCGAGCGGCATCGAAGCCGACGATACGACCCGCTTGTGGGAACTGTGGTATCAGCAGTCGTTCCTGAACAAGCGCATCGACGTCAAGGTCGGTCAGCAAAGTATCGATCAGGAATTCATCACCAGCACGAATTCGGCGCTGTTCGTGAATACGATGTTCGGCTGGCCCGCCCTGCCGTCCTATGACATGCCGTCCGGCGGTCCCGCTTATCCGCTGGCCGATCTCGGCGTGCGCGTGCGCGGACAGATCACGCCTTCGTTGACGGCGCTCGCCGGCGTATTCGACGGCGATCCGCTCGGCAACAATCCGAACAACAAGAGCGGCACCAACTTCAACCTGCATAACGGCACGCTGTTCATCGGCGAGTTGCAGTACGCGATCAACCAGCCGGCCGACGGTGAAATGGTCGGCATGGGCGGCGGCGGTTTGCCGGGCACCTACAAGGTCGGCCTCTGGTACAACAACGGCAGCTTCGCCGATCTGCGCTACGACAACACCGGCCTCTCGCTTGCGAACCCGGCAAGTACCGGCGTTGCGCAGAATCATCACGGCGACTACAGCGTCTACGCGGTAGCCGACCAGATGATCTGGCGCCCGGATCCGGACGAGCCGCGCAGTCTCAACGTCTTTGCGCGCGTGATGGGCGCACCGGGCGACCGCAACCTGGTGAGCCTCGCCGCCAACCTCGGCATCGTGCTGAAGGCGCCGTTCGCCGGACGCGACAACGACAGCGCCGGCATCGCGCTCACCTACATCAAGATCGGCAACCATGCGAATGGTCTCGATCAGGATAACCTGGCATTCAGTGGCGGCCCGTACGGCGTGCGCACCAGCGAAACCACGCTCGAAGCGACCTACCAGTATCAGGTCAACCCGTGGTGGCAATTGCAGGCCGATGCGCAATACACGTTCAATGCCGGCGCCGGCCAGAACCCGAGCGATCCGACGCAGCCGCTGCGCAATACGTTCGTCATCGGCGTGCGGACCAACATCACATTCTGATGCCGTTTCCAGCCATCACACACGCTCTAGCCCAATCGAATCCCATGCTTTCGATCATGACCGCAACCACCGCTTTGTGCGCAAGCACGGAGGCTCACTCATGAACAACCCCACGCGCCTTATTTCGCCGCGCGCCGCGCGGGCCCTGATTGCCGCAACTGTCAGCGCCGCCGCATTCGCGACGGCCGGCGTCGCGCACGCCGAACCGCAAGGTTTCCTCGAAACCGTCAAGCATCACACTACGCTGATCAACACCGTGCCGGAAAACGGCGACCAGAACCCGTATGCAGTGGTCGTCGCGCCGGTCACGGCCGGTACCGTCAAGCAGGGCGACGTGCTGGTCGGCAACTTCAACAACTCGACCAATCTGCAAGGCACCGGCAGCACGATCATCAACTATCACCCGGACACCAAACAGATGACGGTGTTCGCCACGGTGCCGCGCGATCTGAAGGAATGCCCGGGCGGCATCGGGCTGTCGACCGCGATGACGATGCTCAAGTCGGGCTACGTGATCGTCGGCAGCACGCCGAGCAATGACGGCACGACCGGCACCAAGGGCGCCGGTTGCCTGATCGTGATCGATCCGAACGGCAAGGTCGCGTCGACCATCAACAGCCCGAACATCAACGATCCGTGGGGCAACATGGCGGTCGTCGACAACGGCACGAGCGCGACGCTGTTCGTCAGCAACGCCGGTTTCGGCGTGGGCGGTGCGAACGGCAATCCGCCGGTGTTCAAGCAGGCCACCGTGCTGCGTCTGGACCTCGACGTGCCGGCCGGTAAGCCGCCGGTCGTGAAGAAGGAAACCGTGGTCGGCAGCGGCTTCGGCGCGCAGGCCGACAAGGGCGTGTTCCTCGTCGGGCCGACCGGACTCGCGCTGTCGGGCGATCAGAAACTGCTGTACGTGTCCGATGCGATCGGCAACCGCGTCACCGAAATCGACGATCCGATGACGCGCGACACCAGCGCGGGCGTGGGCCGCCAACTGACCGCCGACGGCCTGCTGCATCGCCCGCTCGCAATGGTCACGGCGCCTAACGGCCACCTGCTCGTCACCAACGCACTGAACGGCCAGATCGTCGAAATCGATCCTGCCACCGGCAAGCAGATTTACGCACGCTGGATCGACACCGACAAGGCGCAATCGCCCCCGGGCAACGGCGATCTGTTCGGTCTTGCGATGACACCCGAAGGCGACGGTTTCTACTACGTGCAGGACGACGTGAACACGCTGGTGCTGGCGAAGTAAGCGATGCAACTCTGCGGCGCAAGCAGGGACGGCAAACCAGCAAGGCAAGCAAGCGAAGCGAACCCAGCCTCAGAGCCGGTCGCAAACCCGGCACATCCCACGGCCAACTGAAGGTGAAGTAACCATGGCAAACGATCAACCCCCGCGGCCCTCACGGCGCGGTTTTCTGAAGGCCGGCAGTGCGGCGGTCGCAGCGGGCGCGAGCCTCGGTGCGGCCGGCGCCGCCCAGGCCGCGCTTGGCAAGACGCCGGCGCATAGCGCCGATCCGCACATGGCGGTCGAGCCGTTCTACGGCTTGCATCAAGGCGGCATCGTCACGCCACAGCAGAGTCACACGTACGTTGCCGCGCTCGATCTGACGACCGACAAGCGCGACGACGTGATCGCCCTGCTGCGCGCCTGGACCGACGCCGCAGCGCGCCTGACGCAAGGCGCCACGGCCGCACCGCTGCCGACCGGCGCCGCGGCCAAAACAGAACTGGCCGACACCAAGGTCGATACCAAGGCCGATACGCCGGCTGATGCGAAGGCCAACGACACGGCCTACAGCCCGGTCAACACCAAAGCCGCGCCCGATTCCGGCGACGTGCTCGGCCTCGGCCCATGCGGCCTGACGATCACGTTCGGTTTCGGCCCGGGTCTGTTCACGAAGGACGGCAAGGATCGCTACGGCCTCGCCGCGCGCCGCCCCGCCGCGCTCGTCGACCTGCCGCGCTTCAACGGCGATCAGCTCATCGCCGAAAAAACCGGCGGCGACCTGTACATCCAGGCCTGTGCGAACGATCAGCAGGTCGCGTTTCACGCGGTCCGGCAATTGGCGCGTCTCGCGTACGGCACCGCAGCGATGCGTTGGGGTCAATCTGGTTTCCTGTCCGGTCCGCGCGGTCAGACGCCGCGCAATCTGATGGGCTTCAAGGACGGCACCAACAATCCGTCGACTGCGAAGCCGCAGTTGATGAACGAATTCGTCTGGGCCGGCGCCACCGCCGACGCACCCTGGATGGAAGGCGGCACCTATACGGTGGTGCGGCGCATCCGCATCACGCTCGAACACTGGGACAACACCGAGGTGGGTTTCCAGGAGCAGGTATTCGGCCGTCACAAGTACAGCGGCGCGCCGATCGGCAAGCAGAGCGAGTTCGATCCGGTGGACCTGAAGGAAGAGGACAAGGACGGCAATCCGGTGATTCCGGAGAACTCGCACGTGCGTCTGTCGAATCAGGCGAGCAACAACGGTGCGCAGATTCTGCGCCGCTCGTACTCGTACAACGACAGCACGAACTTCTACATCGAGCGCTGGCCGCCATGGCGCCAGGAAACCGAGTACGACGCGGGCCTGATTTTCGTCGCTCACCAGAGCGACCCGCGTACCGGCTTCATTCCGATCAACGACAAGCTCGCCAAGTTCGACATGATGAACCAGTTCACGACGCACGTCGGCAGCGCGGTGTTCGCTGTGCCGCCGGGCGCGAAGCCGGGTTCGTATATCGGCGCGGGCTTGTTCGAGACGTAATGCAAGCCGCGACACAAGCCGCTATGCCGCAAGGCATGCGGCATAGCGAAGACCAATAACATCACTAACGGATTTTAGGATCATGGCTCATTCCTGGTTTGGCACCCGCCTGCGCCTCGTCAGCAGCGCAGCCGCCCTCACGCTGGCTGCGCTCGCAACCGTGCCGTCGACGGCCCACGCTGCGTCGATCACGCTGTACAACGCACAGCACGAGCAGGTCGTCAATCTGCTCGCCAAGGACTTCGAAAAGCAGTCGGGCATTTCGGTGAAGATCCGCAACGGCGAAGGCCCGGCGATGGCCGCGCAGATCGTCGCGGAAGGCGCGGCGACGCCCGCCGACGTGTATTTCACGGAGAATTCGCCTGAGCTGATGCTGCTCGAAGAGAAAGGCCTGCTGAACAAGGTGGACGGCTCGACGCTCGGCACCGTGCCGGCACGCTTCAACTCGCCGACCGGTGCATGGGTGGGCGTGACCGCGCGCGAAAGCGTGCTGGCCTACAACACGACCAAGGTGCAGGCATCGCAACTGCCGCAGTCGCTGTTTGACCTGGCCAAGCCGGAATGGAAAGGCAAGGTCGGCATTGCGCCGAGCGACAGCGACTTCCTGCCGCTGGTGAGCGCCGTGCTCGCGTTGAAGGGCGAAGCGCAAACCGTCGCATGGCTGAAGGGCCTGAAAGCCAACTCGCAGATTTTCGACGACGACGAAGGCGTGGTGGCAGCCGTCAATCGCGGCGGCGTTGCAACGGGTCTGATCAACAACTACTACTGGGCGCGTCTGCATGCTGAAATCGGCGATGCAAAAACCCGCAGCGCGATCTATCACTTCGGCAACGGCGACGCCGGCGCAATGGTGAACGTGTCGGGTGCAGCGGTGCTGAAGTCGGCCCACAACACGGACGGCGCACAGAAGTTTCTGGCCTATCTGGTCAGCGAACGCGCACAGGAGTTGATGGCGAAGAGCCACGTCATGTTCGAATATCCGCTGCACGCAGGCGTTGCGCCGGACCCGATCCTCAAGCCTTTGGCTGAACTGAGCCCGCCGGCGCTGACGATCCAGCAACTCGGCGACGACAGCCAGGCAGGCAAGCTGCTGCGTCAGGCAGGCTTGCTGTAAATGAGCGATGCCGTGTCAGCCGGGCCTCCGGCTGTAACCCCCGCCACAGCGCGCGCCCGTTTGCGCGCGCCGCGCGGTTTGTTTGCGGCAGCAGCACTCAGCGCTTTGCTGGTGTTGCTGCCGATTGCGTTTACCTTCTGGCGCGCGGCGAGCTTCGGCATCGACGAGGCGGTCGATCTGATCTTCCGGCCGCTGGTCGGCGAACTGCTGGTCAACACGGTGCTGATCACCGTATCGACCACACTCGTCTGCGCGGTCGTCGGCACAGCGGCCGCGTGGTTTGTCGAACGCACGCATTTGCCGGGGCGTCGCATCTGGGCCGTGCTCACCGCCGCGCCGCTTGCGATGCCGGCCTTCATCTCGAGTTATGCGTGGGTGTCGCTGAGTCTGGATCTGCAGGACTTCAACGGCGCGCTGCTGGTGCTGAGCGCCGCGTATTTCCCACTCGTTTATCTGCCGGTAGCCGCGGCGTTGCGCAGCATGGACCCGGCGCTGGAAGAAAGCGCGCGCGCACTCGGCTGCAACCGCTGGGCCACGTTCATTCGCGTGGTGTTGCCGCAACTGCGCCCGGCGCTGCTCGGCGGCATGCTGCTGGTGGCGCTCGGCGTACTGTCCGAATTCGGCGCGTTTACGCTGCTGCGCTTTCGCACTTTCACCACGCAAATCTACGCGGAATACCGCACCAGTTTCGATGGCGGCGGCGCTTCATTGCTCGCGTGCCTGCTGATCGTGATCTGCCTGATCGTGCTGGCGTTCGAGTTTCGGGTACGCGGCGCGGCGCGTTATGAACGCGTCGATCGCGGCACACGTCGCGCGGTGTTGCGCTACGACCTCGGCGCGTGGCGCTGGATCGTCGTGGCCGGCTTCGCTGCGCTCGCGATCGCGACGCTCGGCGTGCCGCTCGGCATGATCGGTTTCTGGCTTACGCAACCGGGCGCGGCTGCCGTCACCCCGGCCGACGTGTCGCCCGAACTGCTGTTCAACGCGACGATCTCCTCGCTCGGTTTCGGGCTTGCCGCCGCGCTGCTGACCACGCTGCTGGTCGTGCCGCTCGCGTTTCTGCTGGTGCGCTATCCGACGCGTTTCGCAACGCTGTTCGAACGCACCGTGTTTCTGGCACAAGGCGTACCCGGGCTGGTGATCGCGCTGGCGATCGTGTCGCTCGCAGTGCACGCGTTGCAACCGCTTTATCAAAGCGCGACGCTGCTGGTGATCGCGTATGCGATGCTGTTCATGCCGGTGGCGCTGGTGAGCGTGCGTGCCGCCTTCATGCAGGCGCAGCCGCGCCTCGAAGAAACGGCGCGTGCCCTCGGCCTCACATGGACGCAGACCCTGTTTCGCGTAGTATTGCCGTTGGCGGGCCCCGGACTCGGCGCAGCCGCGGCAATGGTGTTCATCTCGGTCGTTACCGAGCTGAATGCGACGCTGCTGCTCTCGCCCATCGACACGCAAACACTCGCGACACAAGTCTGGGCCGACACATCGACCATGGCGTTCGCCGCCGCAGCGCCCTATGCCGCCCTGCTCGCCGGCATTTCGCTGTTCGCCTCGGGCCTCCTGTTCGCGTTGCTCGGCAAGTCGGCGTTACTCGGCGAACGCAACTAAACGTTGCACACTATCGCCCTGCTCCTAGACATCGGATTTTCATGAGCGAACTTCGTATCCGCGGACTGCAAAAATCGTTCGACGGCCATCCCGTGCTGCACGGCATCGACCTCTCCGTCGAGCGCGGCACGCTGCTCGCGCTGCTCGGACCGTCCGGCAGCGGCAAGACCACCTTGCTGCGGCTGTTGTGCGGCTTTGAACGCGCGGATAGCGGCAGCGTCGAAATCGACGGCCGCCGCGTCGCCGGCGACAACCTGCATGTACCGTCCGAACAGCGCCGCATCGGCTACGTGCCGCAGGAAGGCGCGCTGTTTCCGCATCTGTCCGTGGCGGACAACATCGTGTTCGGTTTGCCGCGCACGCAGCGGCGCGCGCGCCATCGCGTGGCCGAGTTGCTGGAACTGGTCGGCTTGCCGGCGAACTTCAGCGCGCGTGCACCGCAGCAACTGTCAGGCGGTCAGCAGCAGCGTGTGGCGTTGGCTCGCGCGCTCGCGCCGTCGCCGACGCTGGTGATGCTCGACGAGCCCTTCTCCTCGCTCGACGCCGCACTGCGGCTCGAAACACGGCAAGCCGTGGCGAACGCCCTGGCCGCGGCCGGTGCGACCGCCGTGCTCGTCACGCACGATCAATCGGAGGCGCTGTCGCTCGGCCACGAGGTCGCCGTGTTGTGGAACGGCAGGCTGATCCAGACCGCGACGCCGGAAACGCTGTACCGCAGGCCGGTGACACGTGAACTTGCCTCGTTCGTCGGTGAAGCGGTGTTGCTGCCGGGCGTGGTCAGGCAGGATCGCGTGAACTGCGAACTCGGCGATTTGCCGCTGGGCGAGCCGATGGGCAACGGTGCGGTCGACGTGATGGTGCGGCCTGAACAGATCCGTCTGCTGCGTGCAGACGAGATGACGCCGGATGGCGTGGGGTCCCATGACGCTATCGTGCAGGAAGTGATCTTCCAGGGGCAGGATGCGGGCGTGGCGCTGCAATTGCAGTCCGGCGCGCGGACGGTGGTGCGCGCTCGCGTGCCGGGGTATCTGTCGCCGCGTCCGGGCGAACACGTGCGGCTCGCGGTGGATGGTGAGGTGACGGCTTATCCGCGGGGTTGAGCCGGGTAGTTAGGCCGCCGCCCCGCGCGTCTGCGGCCGCAGCGACAAATCCTGCACCATCTGCGCGGCCAGATAATCGCACGTCGGCCGATCCGATTTGGCGCTGCGCGCCACCACGATTTCCAGCGGCGCGATCTTCGGCAAGCCTTGCGCTTCGCCCAGAATCGCCAGCCGCGGCGGCACGCTGCAACGTGTGAGCGCGATCACCGAAAGCCCCGCGTCCACCGTTGCCACCAGCCCCATCAGACTGGCGCTGCTGAACGCCGCCCGATAGCGGATACGCGCGCCGTTCAGCGCGGCCAGCGTATGCTCGCGCGCGACACAGCCCGGCTCGTAAAGCCCAACCGGCAGCGGCGACGTCGCCAGCACCGGCGTATCCACTGACGCTCCCACCCACACCATCGGCTCGCTGCGCACGAATTCGCCGCGCAATTTGCGATCACGCGTGACGAAAGCGAGGTCGATCTTGTTATCGGCCAGCATCGGCGCGAGCGAGGTGCTCTGCGCACAGACGATCTCGATCTCCACATGCGGATACAGATTCGAAAAGCGCCGCAACACCGGCGACAGTAGCGACGACACGTAATCGTCAGGTGCGCCCAGCACCACGCGCCCGGTCACCTCGGGCCGCACGATCGCCGACCACGCCTCCTCATGCAACGCCAGCACCCGCCGCGCGTATTCGAGCAGCGTATTGCCGGGCCGCGTAAGCGAGAGATTGCGCGTGTTGCGGGCGAACAGCGTGGTACCGAGCATGGTTTCGAGCCGCTTGATCTGCATGCTGACCGCCGCCTGCGAGCGATGCACGGTCGCCGACGCCTTTGTGAAACTGCCCGTTTCCACCACCGCGACGAAGGTGCGCAGCAAATCGACGTCGAATTCGGGGTGCATGATTTATCAATCCAGCTTATGGAATTGCTAAATTTAATTCGTTTGTCGGTGCTACGCAAGCGGCGCAATACTGGTGACTCCCTCTCACGGAGCTGCTCGGCATGTCCCTCACCCAACGTCAACAAGGCGCGATTACGCTGGCCAGCGGCGGGCTTCTGATGGGCACGCTCGGTATCTTCGTCGAGGAAGCGCGGCTCGGCGCGCTGACGCTGGTGTTCTTTCGCTGCCTGTTCGGTTTCCTCTCGCTCGCCGCGTATTGCGCGTGGAAGGGCTTCTTCACACGAGCGCATTTCACGCGGCGCACCGTCGCGCTCGCGCTGATCTCCGGCGTGTTGATGGTCACGCAATGGGTCGGTTTCTTCGACGCGATTCATCGCACCAGCATTGCGGTGGCGACGGTGGTATTTCACGTGCAGCCGTTCTGGGTCGTGCTGATGGGCGCGGCGCTGTTCAACGAGCGCCTCGGCGCCGACCGGCTCGGCTGGATCGCGACCGCGTTCGTCGGGCTTGTCCTGGCTTCAGGCGTGGCGGCTACCGAGAATCTGCAGGGGCATGCGAGCTATCTGATCGGCATCGGCGAAGCATTGGTGGGTTCGGTGCTGTACGCGTGCGTCACGCTGATTGCCAAAGGACTCGGCAATTTGCGGCCGCATCTGCTGACGCTTGCGCAATGCGCAGTCGGCGTGGTGTGCCTGCCGTTCATTGCACCGCTCACTGCCGTGCATATCGGGCCGATGCAGTGGTTCTGGCTGATCGGCATGGGCGTGCTGCATACGGGGCTGTCGTATGTACTGATCTATGGCGCGCTGCCGAAGCTGACCACGCCGATCATCGCCGTACTGCTGTTCGTTTATCCGCTGACGGCGATCGTGGTCGATGCGGTTGTGTATGGACGGGCGCTGTCGCTGCCGCAACTGGCGGGCATGGCGTTGATCGTGATCGCGAGTCTCGGCGTGAATCTTGGCTGGCCGCTACTTTCGATGTTGCGCTCCAGCGGACGGGCGCGGCATCACGCGGATTGAGCATTGAGGCAAGCGGTTGCACGCTGGTCGTACGCCGATAGCACACTGGTCACCCACCGCTTGCCGACGTCATGAAAGTTAGCAAACGGTCCGTATCGTGCCACTCGCGCCGCACGCGCTGAACAACAAAAAACGGGCAATGCGCCCGGTTTTTGTTTTAGTCGTCGTAGTGGAAACGGCAAGCGGTCACATAAATCTTTCCGTCTCGCGGCAAGTAGATCAGGCGATCAGCGTGAGTAATGCGTCTTGACCAGAAACCGCTCAAGCTGCCCACCAGTGCTTCCGGCTTTCCAGTACCGCAATAAGGATCGCGCCGACACTCCTCCAGCAACGTATTAATCTTGCGCAAGACCTTTCGATCGGTCTCTTGCCAATACAGATAGTCGTCCCACGCTTCGTCCGTAAACATAAAAACACTATCAGCCTTTGCGGCCTCCTCGTTGCGGCTTTTCTGTTTGTTCATCGGTCAGCAGTTCGCGCGCAGTCGCACCGCCGGCGTTCAATTGGGCGATAGATTTAGCGAGCCGCTGGGCGTTCTTCGACGAACTCAACAGATACAAGGTCTCCTGCATCGCATTGAAATCTTCGAGCGAAACCATGACCACATTTTCTCCGCCCTGTCGGGTTATCAGCATAGGCGTGTGATCGCGGCAGACGTCGTCCATCGCTTGCTTAAAGCCGGCACGCGCCTCGCTGTAAGTAAGGACGTTCATTCGTTTTATCGACCTGAGAGGTTTCCCTCCAGTCGCTCCTGTCAAAAGTTAGAGACGATTCCACTGCCGAATTGATTTCTTGCACCGCGGAGGCTGGCAGATGAGCCGGTTGCCCAGAAGAAAAAACCTCTGCGCAACGGCAATCATTGTACAGATTGTCGTACAAATCAACAAACCCAAAACGGCGGAGGAACACGTCGCCTAACCAATAGAAAGCATGCCTGCCGCCGCCCACGCCCGCCACTCAGCCAAACGGCCAACCTCACTGCGGCAACACCTCACCCTTCGTCTCCGGCGCAAACGGAATCACGAACAAGCCGACGATAAACGCCAGCGCCGTGAGCGCCACCGGCACGCCGAGCGTATGCATATGCAACACCGCCGCGCCGAGCAGAAAGTTCACACCCGCCCCGACAAACCGCCCGAACGACGTACAGAACGCGAACGCCGTAGCCCGTACGCGGGTCTCGAACTGCTCCGGCAGCCACAAGCTGAACAGCGCAAAATTGCCGCCGAAGAAACCCAGCACGAAGAGCCACGCGATAAACGGTGCGAGTCCGTTCGGCAGATAGAACGCCCAGCCGAAACTGCCGACAATCGCCACCGCCATGCCGACGAAGTAAATCGCCAGCGTCTTCTTGCGGCCGATGCGCTCAGCCAGCGGCGGTAACGCGAGACAACCGAGAATCGTCGCGATCGACAGCAAGCCGGTTGCCAGCGACGCCGTCCTGATCGCATCGTTCTTCGCCATGCCGGCCTTCGTCGCCAGTTGAATCACAGCCGACGGCTCGTACACCGCGCCCGCCCACAAACCGACGATCGCGATGGTCAGCAGAATGCACGCGACCCACGTGCGACGCCGATACGTCGGCCCGAGAATTTCGCGCAGCGGTTTGACGTGCACGGTGCGCGCCTCCGCTTTCTGCCACTTTTCCGACTCCTTCACGCGCAGCAGCACCAGAATGGCGACCACCACCGGCACGGCACCGGTCAGGAACATCGCGCGCCAGCCGTAATGCACGCCGATCGTATAGTTGAGCGCCGCCGCGAGGAAGAATCCCGCGTAGTACCCCGTTTGCAGATAACCCGCGCCCATCTTGCGGCGATCTTCCGGCCATGCTTCGGCCACATACGTCCCCGCCAACGCCCACTCGCCGCCAATGCCGACCCCGGCAATGAAGCGGTAAATGCCGAGCTCCCACACGTTGTGCGAGGTCGCGGCAAGCCCTGTGAAAATAGCGAACGTGAAAATGGTGCCCGCCAGCACCTTGGTGCGGCCGAAGCGGTCCGCCAACGGCCCCCAGATAAACGACAACCCCCAGCCGACCAGAAACAGCGCGAACAGAATCGAACCGGCGAGGCCGACATTCGCGGGCGTCGCGGCGTACCCCGAGCGCGGCAACAACTCGGTCAGCGCCGGCGTCAACACGAGCGCGTAGATGAACGAGTCCATCCCGTCGAGCGTCCAGCCCGCCCATGCTCCCCAAAACCCTGCGATCTGCGAACGATTGAGCGGCGTGCGGCGCCGAGCGACCGACGTGCGGTCGGTTAGTGAATTCATCATGCTCCTCCGGCCCTGCGGTTGGCGTACGTGACTTACATAAAAGGAACGACGAGATGGCGCGCTTGCTAGTGGATCGATACGCCTCGTATAACGATGAGAGGGCATCGCAGGCCACCGGGCGGTGAGTAATTTTCCGGGTTTGCCCGTCTGTTAAGTGCGCAATTTCATATATAATATTCAATATCATGAGCGACGCAATAGATGGTTTTCCCCTGGACGCCCCGGCGCGCAGCCCGCTTTTACCCGCGGCGCCGCCGCGTGAGAGCACGTCCCGTGTGATCGCGGAGGCGCTGCGCGCGGCGATTGTCGACGGCACGCTGGCGCCTGGCGCGCCGCTGCGGCAGGACGCGATCGCGCGGCATTTCTCGGTCAGCGCCATTCCCGTGCGCGAGGCCTTGCGCCAGCTCGAAAGCGAAGGCTGGGCGAGAGCCGCCGTGCATAAAGGCGCGACCGTCGCGCCGTTGTCGGCGGACGAGGCGCGCGAAATCTATGAAATCCGCTCCGCGCTGGAGAGCCTCGCCATCGGCCTCGCCATTCCGAATCACACCGCCGCCACGCTGCGGGAATCCGCCATCCTTTGCCGTGCCGCCGAACGCGAGCCGGACCCGTCGTTGTATGTCGCGCGCAATGTGGCGTTTCATATGAGCCTGTATGCGCCCGCCGCCCGTCCGCAACTCGAAGATATGATCGGCACGCTGCATCGGCGCGGCGAACGGTATTTGCGCCTGAAGTTCGATTTGCCGTCGTACAAAGGCGAGTCGGACAACGAACACACCGCGCTGCTCGACGCCGTACAGCGCCGCGACATTCCCGCGGCACAATCTCTGGTCGTCGCGCATCTGCTCGGCACCGGCGACCTGCTTCATCGTTTCCTGACCGAACGCGCGCAGGCGGAAGCCGCGCTTGCGAACCAACCCAAGCCGCGCGCCAGACGCACGCGCACCACCACCGGGAGCTGAATCCGCCGATGAACCGACCCGCCGAAGCCGCCGCAGCTTCCACCACTGCACGCTCATGGACCACGCGCCGCGACGAAAAAAACCGGCGCCTCGCGGCCATTGCACCGTGGCTGGAAGACGGCGTGCTGCCGACCAACCGTATCGTCGATGCCCTCGAAACGCTGATTCAGCCAGGCGACCGCGTCGCACTCGAGGGCGACAACCAGAAGCAGGCCGACTTCCTGTCCCGTTCGCTCGCCAAGGTGGATCCGCAAAAGATTCACGACGTGCATCTGCTGATTTCGAGCATCGGCCGCCCTGAACATCTGACGCTGTTCGAGCGCGGCATTGCACACAAGGTCGATTTCTCGTTTGCCGGGCCGCAGAGTTTGCGCGTCGCGCAACTGCTCGAAGACGGTCAACTGGAAATCGGCGCGATCTATACGTACGTCGAGTTGTACGCGCGGATGTTCGTCGATCTCACGCCGCACGTCGCGCTGCTGTGCGCGGAAAAAGCCGACCGTCACGGCAACCTGTACACCGGCCCGAATACCGAAGACACGCCCACGATCGCGGAAGCCGCCGCGTTCCGGCACGGCATCGTGATCGTGCAGGTGAACGAGATCGTCGATGAATTGCCGCGTGTCGATATTCCGGGTTCGTGGGTCGACGTGGTCGTGCAGGCGGACCGGCCGTTCGCCGTCGAGCCGCTCTTCACGCGCGATCCGCGTCATATCGGCGACCTGCAGGTGCTCACCGCGATGATGGTGATTCGCGGCATCTACGAACCGTACGGTGTGAGCTCGCTGAATCACGGCATCGGCTTCGATACCGCGGCCATCGAATTGCTGCTGCCCACTTACGGCGAATCGCTCGGGCTGAAAGGCAAAATCTGTCGTAACTGGACGCTCAATCCCCATCCCACCATGATCCCCGCGATCGAATCGGGCTGGGTCGACAGCATCCACTGCTTCGGCAGCGAAGTCGGCATGGAGGCCTACATCGAAGCACGCCCCGACGTCTTTTTTACGGGCAACGACGGCAGCCTGCGCTCGAACCGCGTGCTGTGCCAGCTGGCCGGGCAATACGGCGTCGATCTGTTTATCGGCTCGACCTTGCAGATCGACGCGGACGCGAATTCATCGACGGTGACGCGCGGCCGCCTTGCCGGTTTCGGCGGTGCGCCGAACATGGGCCACGATCCACGCGGCCGACGTCATTCGAGCGAAGCGTGGCTCAAGCTGCTGAAGGATCAGGGTCCGGTCTCGCGCGGACAGAAGCTGGTCGTGCAGTTGGCCGAGACCTACAAGAAAGGCGGCGAACCGACCTTCGTCGATGAACTCGATGCGGTTGCGGTCGGTGCGAAGAGCGGCATGCCGATCGCCCCCGTGATGATCTACGGCGACGATGTAAGCCACGTCGTTACCGAAGAAGGCATCGCACATTTGCATAAAGCCGAAGGGATCGACGAACGGCGCGCGGCGCTGGCTGCCGTGGCCGGTGTGACGCCGATCGGACTGCGCGCGAAGCCGGAGAAGACCGCCGAATTGCGCCGGCGCGGCATCGTCGCGTATCCGGAAGATCTCGGCATCCGGCGTGGCGAAGCAAAGCGTTCGCTGCTGGCGGCACGCAGCATCGACGATCTGGTGACGTGGTCGGGTGGTCTGTACACGCCGCCGGCCCGCTTCAGGAGCTGGTGACGATGGCGCCCGCTGTTTTGCTCGAGTGCGAGGCCGACGCCATGCCGGACGCGAAGGCGGAACTCGCGTCCCGTGCTGCCGCGATGACTGGAAGAGAAACGGGCACGGTCAGGTCCACGGCTTATGCCGAACCGGTGGCTGAGGTCGACGTGCTTTGGCGCATCGCACCAGCACACCAGCACGCCACGGTTTCGCGCACGGCAGGCACGGCAGAAAGGCCGGCGGTTAGGCTACGGGTCGCACCGTCCGACGCACAACTCGCACGCTACGCCGTCACCGCGCTAATCGAAGAAGCGCAACTCACGCCGAAACCCGCGCTGGTCGACCGGCGCGGCAGCGGCGCGCATCGCGACCTCGATCTCGCCACCATGCTGCGCTCGGCACACGCACTCGAACCGACCTTCGCGGCGCTTGCACGTGCAGCGCGCCGCCGCGGCGAACCCTCCGCGCTTTTGCGTGCCGAACTCGCGCAGATAGGCCGCGCCGGCGAGCAGGACATGCTGCATGCCACCGGCGGCAGCAACGCTCATCGTGGCGCGATCTGGATTATCGGCCTGTTGGTAGCGGGTGCCGCGATGCCCGGCAGTGGCACGCATCCGAATGCGTCGCACGTATGCACGCTCGCCGCGCAGATTGCCTGCTTCCCGGATCGCTTCGCGGCGCCTGCCGATAGTCACGGCGAGCGAGCGCGGCAACGCTATCAGGTGGGCGGAGCGCGCCGCGAGGCACAAGACGGTTTCCCGCACGTCATCGATATCGGCTTGCCCGCGTTGCTCGCGGCGCGAGCCAGCGGAGTCGACGAGAACGCCGCGCGCATCGACGCCCTGCTCTCGATCATGGTGTCGCTCGACGACACCTGCCTGCTGCATCGCGCGGGTTTGCCCGGTTTGCACGCGGCACAACACGGCGCGCGCCGCGTGCTGCAAGCAGGCGGAAGCTCGACGCCGGACGGTCACACCGCTCTCGTCGCACTCGAACACGCACTGCTGTCACTCAACGCATCACCTGGCGGCGCAGCCGATCTGCTTGCCGCCACCCTCTTTCTCGACATGCTGGCGCATCACGACGCCAGTGGGAGCTCAGCCTCATGGAACATCTGACCTTCGACTATCCGGCGCAACGCGCTGTCACGACCCGAGCGCATGTCGGCGTAGTCGGTTCGGGCGATCTGGAAGTCCTGTTGTCGCCTGCTGAAAACGCCGCGGCTTTGACCGCGCACGTAGTCGTGCGGACCAGTGTCGATGGCTACAGTCACATCTGGAAGAGCGTGCTCGACCGTTTCTTCACGCGCTACGACGGCGCGGCGCAGATCGAAATCAACGACTTCGGCGCAACGCCCGGTGTCGTCGCGCTGCGGCTTGCGGAAGCCATCGAAGCCGCGGAACAGGGAGACGCCGCATGACTGTCGCCACTGCACGTCCCGCGTCGATGCTGCGCGAAAGCTTCATCGAATTGTCCGCTCGCGAACGCGCCCGCTCGCTGCTCGACGCCGGCTCGTTCCGCGAACTGCTCGGACCGTTCGACAAGATCGAGTCGCCGTGGCTGCCGCTGCAAGGTGTGGTCTGCCAGGCCGATGACGGCTGCGTGATCGCGCGCGGCACCATCGACGGCGAGCCGGCCGTCGTCGCCGCAATCGAGTCTGCATTCCAGGGCGGCAGCATCGGCGAAGTGTCGGGCAGCAAGATCGCCGCGGCGCTCGAAATGGCGTTGCGCGACTGCGAACGCGGCAAGATCGTGCGCCCTGTCGTGTTGTTCGAAACCGGCGGCGTCAGGCTTCAGGAAGCCAACCTCGGCCTCGCGGTGATCGCCGAGATTCAGGCCGCGATTGTCGCGTTGCGCCGCCATGTGCCGGTGGTCGGCGTGATCGCGGGGATGGTCGGGTGCTTTGGCGGGATGTCGCTTGCTGCGGCCTTGTGCTCGTATCTCGTCGTGACGAAGCAAGGGCGGCTCGGCATGAACGGTCCCGAAGTGATCGAACAGGAAGCCGGTATCGAAGAACTCGACGCCAGCGATCGGCGCCACGTGTGGCAGTTGATCGGCGGCGAACAACGGGCCGCGACCGCGCTCGCCGATCAACTGGTCGACGACGATGCAAACGCCGTGCGCGCCGCCGTGCAGTCCGCATTCACTCAAGGGCTGCCGGCCGCGCATCGCAGCGAACAGGTCGACGCGTTTCTGAATCGCCTCGCGCAGATCGACCCAGCCAGCGTCACGCCGGAGACAATGCGCGCCGTGTACAACCCGCAAGCCCAGAACGACGCGCGCAAGGAGCAGGCATGAACGACATCACCCTCAGCCGCGGCGCGCGCTGGTTCCATGCACTGGCCGGCGAACCGTCCGGCAAGGCGCCCGTGTGGAGCGGCGATGCGTCGCTCGGCGGCGAGACCGCGCGCTTCATTACGGTCGTCCCCGATCCCGACAATCGCTTTCCGCGCGCGACCGATAATGTGGTCGGTCTCGAGCAAGGCTGGCAACTCGCGCGCGCGGTCCGCGAGGTCATCGCACAGGACGAGGCGAGCGGCACACGCCGCCCGATCGTCGCGATCGTCGATGTCAAAAGCCAGGCGTACGGCTACCGCGAAGAAATGCTCGGCATTCACCTCGCCTGCGCCGCTGCGGTCGATGCCTATGCATCAGCACGCGATGCCGGGCATCCGGTGATCGCGCTGATCGTCGGGCCCGCCATGTCGGGTGCGTTCCTCGCGCACGGCTATCAGGCCAACCGGATCGTCGCGCTCGATGCGCCCGGCACGATGGTCCATGCAATGGGCAAGGAAGCGGCCGCCCGCGTCACGCGGCGCACCGTCGAAGCACTCGACGCCCTCGGCGAAACCATCGTGCCGATGTCGTATTCGATGACGTCGTTTGCCAAACTCGGTCTGCTCGATCAGTTGATCGAAGGCGTCGACGCCGATGCGCCGGATGCCGCGCAAATCGAACGCGTGCGTCAGGTGCTGACCGAGCATATTCACAGTGCACGCGATGACAACCGCGGTCTGTCGCATCGTCTCGAATCGGCAGCGGCCCAAAAGAATCGCGCAGCGTCGATCGAAGTGCGACGCCGCCTCGCCGAACAATGGGATGCCGTGTAATGCAAGTCTGCGCCGCGCCGCCGTTTGCAGCCGAGCACGCGCTGTCGTGCGACGCGCGCTGGCGGCCGCATGATCTGCTGCGCTTGCATCGCTTGCGGCAGTTTGACGGCGAACCGGAGTGGGTTCGCGTGTCTTTCGAGCGTGCGCCGTATGCAGTCGTGAGACGCGCGCTGGCCGCTGATGGCTTCGTTGCAATCGGCTTGCGCGGTGCGGAGCGGTCGCAGCGTTACGGCGCCTGGGTGCATCTGGACGACATCGAAACCGCCGTGCCGCCGGAAGAGTTAGCGCAACGCAGCCCTCTTGCGGAACGTACTGCGTTTCCTGCTTTCACGGCCCTTGCCGCATTACAACGCGACACGACCGGCACATTGTCTGAATTCGTCTGGGGACCCACCGGCAGCACGGGTTTCGAACTCGCTACGCAGGCACCCACGGCCACTTTATCGAGCGATCTCGATGTACTGATCCGCGCACCGGAAAAACTCTCACACCACGCTGCCATTCAGTTGCTGAGTTATCTGCAAGCAATCGCACAACGCGCCGGCATTCGCGTGGATGCGCAACTGGAAACGCCTGCAGGCGGAATCGCGCTGGCCGAATGGGCAGCGGGCAAAGCACGCGTGATGGCGCGCCATGCTCGCGGCCCGCAACTGATTGCCGATCCGTGGGCGCCCGCTCACGGCGATGCCTGATGCTTGCCCTTCTGTTTCCCGGCCAGGGCGCGCAGTCGGACGGATTCCTGCACCGTCTGCCACAGCATCACGCCGTGCGTGACACCCTCGAAGAAGCGTCTCAGGTGCTCAGCATCGACGTACTGACACTCGACACCATAGACTCACTGCGCTCGACCGTGGCCGTTCAGATTGGTTTGACGGTTGCGGGCGTGGCTTTCATGCGTGCGCTCGCAGATGAACAGCTCACGCCGGAGATCAGCGCGGGTTTGTCGGTTGGCGCATATGCCGCTGCGGTCAGTTGCGGCGCGGTTCACTTCGGCGACGCGTTAAAGATGGTTCGCAAGCGCGCGGAATTGATGGAGACAGCGTACCCGTCCGGCTACGGTCTCGCAGCTGTGTCCGGCTTGACCGAACATCAACTGGAAACACTTGCCGCGCAGCACGCGGACGCGGGCAATCAACGTGTCTATGTTGGCAATGTGAATGCGCCGCGTCAGATCGTCATGGCGGGGACGAATAAAGCGCTGGACACGTTCATTGAACGCGCTCTGGCGGCTGGCGCACGCAAAGCTGTGCGTCTTGCGGTCAGTGTGCCGTCGCATTGCGAACTGCTCGCGCACGCGACGGACGAACTCATTGCGTACGCGCAGGATGTGCCTTTTCATGCGCCCCAAAGCACCTATATCGGCAATCGCGGCGGCCGGCCTCTGTACACGGTCCAAGCCATTCGCGACGATCTCGCGACCAATATGCGCTTCACCGTGCGTTGGTTCGACGCGCTCACGGTCATGCAGGAAATGGGCGCCCGCGTGCTGATCGAAGCGCCACCCGGCCAGGTCTTGACGGACATTGCGCGTGAGAACTTTCCCGACGCCACCGCGCTTGCCGCGAGTACCTTCTCGTTCGACAAGCTGGTTGCTACGGCGCGCCGGCGCCTCCGTATAGATGAGCCTTAAGACATGCTCATCCGGCCGACGCGTGCCTCATCACTTACTCGACAAAGATTTCCTGCAACGTCGACAACGCGTTCGATAGCGCCGTATCCGACACCGCACCGGCGCGCTTCACAAGCCGTGTCTTGTCTACCGTGCGAATCTGATCGAGCAGGATCAAACCCTTCTTGCGCAGGAAGGTAAGCGGGACACGAAAAGGCGCCGCACGGCCAGCCGTGGTCATGGGCGCGACAATGACCGTGCGCAGGTGATCGTGCAACTCGGCCGGCGAAACAACCACGCAAGGCCGCGTTTTCTGAATCTCGCTGCCAACGGTGTGATCCAACGCGACCAGCCAGACGTCGCCGCGCGCTACCACTCGAGCCCCGCGTCATCGGCGTTGGGAAACTCGCCCATTACCAGTGTGTCGTCTTTCGACGCTGCCAACGAACGGCTAGCGTCCGCCCACCCGGTACGCGCTTTTTTCTGCGGACGCCTGATCACCAGAGCGTTTCCTTCAACTTGCATATCCACTTCGTCCTCCAGCCCAAGTTGGGTCAAGATCGGTTTCGGAATCAGTACACCATGGGAATTACCCATTCTGCGGATGGTCGTTTTCATGGCTGAACCTGAAGTGAAATGCTAAACGGTTGGGGCATCGAAGTAAACACAATGTTAGTACAGTGTAGCACGGCAAATGGCATAAGACGAATGACATGTTTGGCGTGTTTTTTTGATAGCCCGCCTCAGCGCCGCTCGATCAACTGGCGCCCCATCGCCTTCGCATACTGATCACACGCGCTGCGCGCGACGCGTGATGCCGCCAGCACGCCCACGTCGGCGTCATCCCGGTAGTACATCGCAATATCGATCGGCGGCGGCAACGGACGCACCTGCAATTGCCCCAGTTCGCCGCTGCTCAGGAAAGGTTCGACGAACAAGGCCGGCACTGCCGCAATCCCATAACCGTCGCGCAACAGTTTCACGATCACCGCCACCGACGGCATGCAGGTCACCTGCGTATCGGCAAACGGCACACCGGCGCGCGTCGCGAGCGTCTCCACGATCGCTTCCACCGCGATTTGCGGCGCGGTGCCACGGCCGAACGTCAGCACGGGTTTCTGCAATACCGTCTGCACATGTTTCGCGCGGCTCGCCGGAATCAGGTCGTTGCGCGCGATCCAGCGCACCGGATAACTCGCCAGCAAGGTCGAAACGATCGACGCTTCATGCTCGCCGGTTTCCTCCACCTGAATGACCAGATCCAGTTCGCCCGCGCGCAGCCGGGGTCCCAGTACGGCGCTCGAGTCGACCGTCAGGTCCACGACGATGCGGTTGTACTCGGCATTCAGCATCCGGATGTAGTCCGGCAACCAGCTATGCACCACCGTTTCGACTACGCCGAGCCGCAGCCGCTTCGCCACCTGGGTTCCGTCCTGCGCGGCCAGTTGCAGCGAGCGCGTGGCCTGCACCACCGATCGCGCATGCGCAAGCAGCCGTTCGCCGTGCTCCGTGAGTTGAAATTCCGCCGCGTCGCGCTCGATCAACTCGACGCCCAACTCCGCTTCGAGCGTTTTGATACGTAACGAAATCGCGGCGGGCGTGGCGTGCATGGCAGCGGCGGTCGCACGAAAACTGCCTAAACGGGCGAGCGTCAAAAACGTTTCGACAAAGCGGGTATTCATTGCATTCACTCTCCCGAGAGCGACCCAAAGCATTCGATCAATACCGCAAAACTTATCGTAAAACGGCTGACACGCCGTTAAGTTTAATTTAACGAAACACAAGAATAACTCGCTGGATGGATATTTTTGGCGTTACTAATCTGGACTCCATCAGTCAACCGGACCTAGCTGGAGTCGAGCCGTTCATGTCCTACACGCCATCCGAGTTTCGTCAGCAGATTCGCAGCCGCCGCCTGTCCGGGCCGACTGCGGGCTACTGTGGCGACTATGCGCAAGCCAATCTCGCCATCCTGCCCAGCCAACACGCCGACGACTTCCTGCGCTTCTGCACGCTCAATCCGAAGGCTTGCCCCTTGCTCGGCATCGGCGAACCGGGCGAATGGCGCGTCCCGTCGCTCGGCGCGGACCTCGACATCCGCAACGACGTCCCCGCGTTTTACGTGTACCGCCACGGCGAACGAGCCGAAGAAGTGCGCAGTCTCGACGAACTATGGCGCGACGATCTGGTGGTGTTCGCGATCGGCTGTTCGTTTTCGTTCGAAGAAATGTTGCGGCGCGAAGGCATTGCGCTGCGCCATATCGAACAGCAGGTCAACGTGCCGATGTATCGAACGCATGAACGCAACGTGAGCGCAGGCGTGTTCGGCGGCAACCGTGTGGTCTCGATGCGGCCGATGAAAGCCGCCGACGCGATTCGCGCCATCCAGATCACCAGCCGTTTTCCCGCGGTGCATGGCGCGCCGGTCCATATCGGCGATCCCTCGCTGATCGGCATCCGCGACATCACGCGGCCCGATTTCGGCGATGCAGTCGAGATGCGCAGCGACGAGTTGCCCGTGTTCTGGGCCTGCGGCGTCACACCGCAAGCCGCGATAGAAAGCGCGCGCTTGCCGTTCGCCATCGCGCACAAGCCGGGACACATGCTCGTCACCGATATTCCCAACACCACGCTGGCGATTCTCTAGCCGCGTCGTTATTTCCCGCTATCTCAACCACAATCAACCACAAGCCGCGCAGCAAGATGCGGCCACCGACTACGACCGGAGCCCAGGCATGAAAACCGAAGCGCAACTCACCGCAGACACTGAGCGCTATGACGCGCCCGGCACAGGGAAAGGACCGTTCGCATGGTATCGGCAGATTTCCGTGAGCGAGAAGCGTGCGTTCTGGAGCTGCAAGATCGGCTACGTGCTCGATGCGATGGACACGCAATTCCTGAGCTTCGTGATTCCGACGCTGATCGCGACATGGGGCATCACACGCGGCGACGCCGGCCTCATCGGCACGGTCACCCTGCTTAGTTCGGCGCTCGGTGGTTGGGCGGCCGGCGTGCTGTCGGATCGCATCGGCCGGGTGAAAACCTTGCAGATCACGATTCTGTGGTTCGCGGTGTTCACGCTGGCTTGCGCATTGGCGCAGAACTTTTCGCAGTTGCTGTGGGCGCGTGGACTGATGGGACTCGGCTTCGGCGGCGAGTGGACGGCCGGTGCGGTGCTGATCGGCGAAGTGATCCGTCCGCGTGATCGCGGCAAGGCCGTGGGTCTGGTGCAGGCAGGGTGGGCGATCGGCTGGGGCGTGTCGACGCTGCTGTTCATGGCCGTATTTTCATTGGTACCGGCCGATTACGCGTGGCGCGTGCTGTTCGCGATCGGCATTGCGCCGGCACCGTTCGTCATCTGGATTCGTCGCTTCGTCGATGAGCCGGAGGTGCATCGGCAGCAGAAAGAAGCGCAAAATGCGGCACAAACGCGTCCTTCGCTGCTCGATATTTTCCGCGGCGATATTGTCTGGACGACGCTGCGCGCGTCCATTCTCGCGACCGGCGTGCAAGGCGGCTACTACGCGGTGACCACGTGGCTGCCGACGTATCTGAAAACCGAGCGGCATCTGAGCGTGATCGGCACCGGCAGCTATCTGGGCGTGGTGATCGCCGGTTCGTACTGCGGCTATCTGACGGGCGCTTACGTCAGCGACAAGATCGGCCGTAAGCGCGCCTTCATTACGTTCGCGCTGGCCTCGTGCGCGATCGCGTTGATCTACACGCAACTGCCGCTCGATAACTTCGCGATGCTCGTGCTCGGCTTTCCACTCGGTTTCTGCGCGTCGGGTATTTTCTCGGGGATGGGCGCGTTCCTCACCGAGCTGTTTCCGACACGCATTCGCGGCTCCGGCCAGGGGTTCTGCTACAACTTTGGGCGGGCCGTCGGCGCGACGTTTCCGTTCCTGATCGGCTACGTCTCACAGACCATGACGCTAGGCCACGCGATCGGCGTATTCGCCGCGGCGGCATACGGTGTCGTGATCCTCGCCGCGCTGACGTTGCCAGAAACGCGGGGGAGAGAACTCCGCGCCTGAGTCGCATACCACGCAGCCGTGCTACAACGCCTGCTCCGGCGCGCGTCCGATCGCATGTGAATCGGACGCCGCTGCGGCGTCACCTCGCCCGCGCTCACGCTCGCGGCCGGGTGTCACGACAGCACCGGTTCCGCCAGGACGTCGCGCCGATTTGGCATGCCGTTCGATCAGCCGTTGCAGCAGGCAGAAAGCACACAGCAACGCGCCGATCACGATACGGGTCCACCACGAACTGAGCGTGCCGTCGAAGGTAATCAGCGTCTGGATCGTGCCCAGAATGCCGACGCCGAACAGCGAACCGATCACATAGCCGACGCCCCCCGTCAGCAAGGTTCCGCCGATAACCGTCGCCGCGATCGCATCGAGTTCCATCCCCTGCCCTTGCAGGCCATAACCCGATAGCACATAGAACGTGAACACCGCGCCGCCGAGCGCCGAACAGAAGCCGCTCAGCGCATACACGCCGATCCGCGTATGCGCGACCGGCAAGCCCATCAGCAGCGCCGAGCGCGGATTGCCACCCACCGCATACACGTTGCGCCCAAAGCGCGTGAAATGCGCGACATAGATCGCCGCGACAAGCGTGATAAGAGCGATCAACACATTGGCCGTTACCGAGCCGACGCCGATATTGAGCCGAAACGCGGAGATCTTCTGGAACGTCGGATCGTTGATGGTGATCGACTGCGTCGTGATCAGAAAACACAGACCACGCGCGAAAAACATGCCGGCCAGCGTGACGATGAATGCCTGCAGGCGGAAAAAGTGAATCAGTGCACCCTGTACTGCGCCGAACACCGTGCCCATCAGCAACACGATCGGCACAATCAGCCAGACCGGCAGATGCATATGCTCGGACAGCACCGCTTCGACGATGGTGGTCAACGCCACCACCGAGCCTACCGACAGATCGATTCCGCCGGACACGATCACAAACGTCATACCGATTGCGACGATCAGCAGAAAGGCGTTATCGACCAGCAGATCGAGCAGTACCTGCCAGGAGAAAAAGCCGGTGTACATCACCGAGCCAAAACCGAACAGCGCGCAAAACAACAGGACGGTGACGGCGATCGGCAACGTGCGCGGATCGACGATATGGGCCCAGGCGTCGAGAAGTCGTCTCATCGCACCACCCCGCGCTGCGTGAAGAGCGACATGGCAAGCGAGCGCGCCGAGGGCGACTGGATCACACTCACTGCGAGCACCACGGCAGCCTTGACGACGAGCGTCGCTTCCGGCGGCACACCGATCGAATAGGTCGTGTAAGTGAGCGTCTGAATGATCAGCGCGCCTAGCACGGTACCTGTCAAACTGAAACGGCCGCCGAGCAGCGACGTGCCGCCGAGCGTCACCGCCAGAATCGCGTCGAGTTCGAGCAGCAACCCTGCGTTGTTGCCGTCGGCGCTGCGCACGTTCGAGCTGATGAGGATCCCCGCCATCGCGGCAGTCAGCCCCGAGAAGCCGTACACCGCGAATACCAGCGCTTTCGAGCGCAGGCCGACAAGACGCGTCGCCACCGGATTGACGCCGATCGCGCGAATGAAGAGCCCGAGCGCGGTGCCTTCAACGAGCACCGCGGTGGCGAGCACCGCAACGCTCGCGATCCACACGGAGCACGGCAAGCCAAGCCAGTAACCGCCGCCGACGAACAGATAGCCCGGTGCGCCGATCGGAATGATCTGCCCCGCCGTCAACAGTTGCGCAATGCCGCGGCCGGCGACCATCAGGATCAACGTGGCGATGATCGGCTGCATGCCGACGAACGACACCAGCAGCCCGTTCCACATGCCACTCAATACGCCGACGATCAACGCCGCGATCAGGGCCTGCGCGATCACTCCGGCGCTGGGCTCCGCTTGCGTGGCGAGTATCGTGGCCGCGGCGGCCCCGGCAATCGCCACGACCGCGCCAACCGAAATATCGATACCGCGTGTCGCGATCACCAGCGTCATGCCGGTCGCGACCAGCACCAGCGGCGCAGCGCGATTCAATACGTCGATCGGCGCGCCGAACAGATGGCCGTCGAGCATCCTCAGAGAAAGAAAATTTGGATTCACCAATAGGTTCAGGGCGCACAAGAGCACCAGCGTGACGCACGGCCAGATCAACGGACGCTCCGCACCGTCGCGCACGAACCAGTTCGATAGCTTCATTCGCCGCTCCCCGCGATGAGTCGATAAATATTGTCTTCGTTCGATGCTTGACCGGCCACTTCGGCGATCTTGCGGCGGTCGCGCAGCACGGCCACACGGTGGCTGACACGCAGCACCTCGCTGATCTCCGACGAAATGAACAGGATGCTCAGCCCGTTCGCGCACAGCGCCAGCAAGCGGTCCATGATGTCGAACTTCGCAGCGACGTCGATGCCGCGAGTGGGCTCGTCGAGAATCAGGAGCTTGGGATTCGTGGCGAGCCAGCGTGCGAGCAGCGCTTTCTGCTGATTGCCGCCGGAGAGCAACCCGATCGGCTGTTCGGCGTCAGTCGCCTTGATGCCAAGACGCTCGATCCACATGTCCGCGATTTCACGCGCGCGATTCCGGTTGATCTTGCGCCACCAGCCGCGCCGCGCTTGCAATGCCAGCAGAATGTTCTCGCGGATCGACAGTTCGGCGACGATGCCCTCTTTCTTGCGGTCTTCCGCGCAATAGCCGATACCGTGACGCACGGCGTCCCGTGGCGAACGCAAACGCACGGACCGTCCGTTGATCAGGATCGTGCCGCTGTCAGCACGGTCCGCCCCGAACAGCAGCCGTGCGGTCTCCGTGCGGCCCGAACCCAGCAGACCGGCAAGGCCGAGGATTTGCCCCGGCTGCACGTCGAGGTCGATCGGTTGCAATGTGCCGCGGCGTCCGACGCCGCGCAGTTCGACGAACGGCTGAACCGCCGCCTTACTCTCTGGCCCCTCATGGGCAACGTGCCCTTCATGTGCGGCTTCGCGCAAGCGCGCACTCATGCGCTCGTGACCGACCATCTTCGCGACCAGCTGGTCGGCCGGCAGATCTCGCGCGAGGTATTCGCCTTCACGCTCGCCGTTACGCATCACGGTGATCCGATCGGAGATAGCGTAGGTTTGCTCGATAAAATGCGTGACAAACAGAATGGCGATACCCGATTGCTTAAGATGCCGAAGTATTTTGAATAGCTGGGCGACTTCGCTGTCGTCGAGGCTGGAGGTCGGCTCATCGAGGATCAGCACGCGTGCGTCGACCGAAAGCGCTCTCGCGATCGCCACCATCTGCTGCACGGCGATCGGATAAGCGTCGAGCGACCGAGTGACGTCGAGTGTGACGTCGAGACGACGCAGCGCGGCCTGTGCGCGACGCTTGATGTCGGGCCAATCGATTGCGCCGAAACGCCTGGGCTGCCGGCCGGCAAAGATATTCTCCGCCACCGACAGGTTCGGGCACAGGTTCACTTCCTGATACAGCGTACGCACGCCGGCCGCCTCGGCCTCCTGCGGCGACGCAAACGCCACGATCTCGCCACCCAGACGAATCGTGCCTGCATCAGGCGCGACTACGCCCGTCAGCACATTGATCAATGTCGATTTTCCGGCGCCGTTCTGCCCCATCAGGGTGTGAACCTCGCCGGGATACAGGCAGAAGTCGACTTGCTTTAGCGCTTTCACGCCCGGAAATGTCTTGCTGATACCGGCAGTAGCCAGAATGGGCTCGCGTGCATTCGAGGCGACGCCTACGCGAGCGTCGCCTGTCATGACTTTCGTGGCCGGCGGATTTGGTTCCGATGCGGGATGCGTCATAGACCTCGCTCGATCGGCGCTTCGTTGGTCGGATGGGCACAGGCGGGCCAGCTTGGCACCGGCCTGTTCGGCGGAAAAGAGACCGCCTGCTGCCGAAGCAGCAAGGCGGTCAGGCACCGCTGGAGAAACCCTGCTATCTGTCCGTACTTCGCTTGTGTCTTACATCTATCGTACGGATGGCTAATCAGTTAGCTATCCGTACTTTGCCACGATGCTGTCCGCCTCAATACTTGCGTGTCGGCAGAGTCTGCGCCGCGACGCTCATCGGGAAGACCGTTTCCTCCGTCAGGATGCGCTTGGGCAGCGGCTTGCCGGCCACTACGTCCTTGACCGCCGACATCAGTTGCGGTCCCAGCAACGGACTGCACTCCACGTCGACGTTCATCTTGCCCGCGGCCATTGCCTGGAAGCCGCCCTTGGTCGCATCGAACGAGACGACGGTGATGTCCTTGCCCGGATGCATGCCGGCCTCTTCCATCGCCTGGATGGCGCCGAGCGCCATATCGTCGTTATGCGCATAAACTACATTTATTTTATTTCCATAGGTTTTTATAAACGCCTCCATCACCTGCTTGCCACCGGCAAGTGTGAAGTCGCCGCTTTGCGAGGCGATAATCTTGAACTTGGGATCGCTTTTGATCACCTCGATCAGACCGGAATGTCGGTCGTTGGCAGGTGCGGAGCCGACCGTTCCCTGAAGTTCGGCGATGTTGATCGGGCCCGCATCATTCTTATAGTGATCGGCAAGCCAATGACCACCGCGGCGGCCCTCTTCCATGAAGTCCGAGCCGATCATCGTCACGTAGAGCGACGTATCCTTCACGTCGATGTTGCGGTCGGTCAGGATCACCGGAATTTTTGCGGCTTTCGCTTCGCGCAGCACCGGCTCCCAGCCGGATTCGACGACCGGAGAAAACGCGATCACGTCGACTTTCTGCGCAATGTATGAGCGGATCGCCTTGATCTGGTTTTCCTGCTTTTGCTGGGCGTCGGAGAATTTGAGCTTGATCTTCGCGTCCGCCGCCGCGGATTTCACCGACTCGGTGTTGGCGGTTCGCCATGCGCTTTCCGCGCCGACCTGCGCGAAACCGAGTGTGATCTGTTTGTCCTGCGCGTAAGCGCCCGGCGTTGTCAGCGCCAGCGCACCGATGCTCGAGCAAAGCGCGAGTGCGCCCAACGCACGGCATGCGGCGCGTCGTGTATTCGCCATGACTGTCTCCTGATCGTTGTTGTGTAGGCGATCCATCGAACCCGCCCAGCGTTTGCGGCCCTCATGGTGCGTGGATCGTGCTGTAGCGTAGTGTCTGGGGCGTTAACCGTCCAATCATATGATTCGCGCAGGCGATACCAATTTCGGTATAGCGGGCGGGTTCGGCTTTGCCATGGACGCGGGTAATGCTGTGCGGTTCGCTCGGGGGTGGGTGGCGCTGGAGTGTCGCGTGGTAGATGCTTTTATGCGCTTAAGTGCTCGGTGTCAGGTTTGAGCGGGCAGTGAGTGGTTTTGGGGCTTCGGGCTTCGGGCTTCGGGCTTCGGGCTTCGGGCTTCGGGCTTCGGGCTTCGGGCTTCGGGCCAAGGCTTACATGGCCGACGGCCAACCCGCAAGCTAGCGATTTGCCCCGCGCGGCATCACCCAGCGAAACGTCAGATTGATTCGCTCACCCGCCACACGCGGCTCCTTCGGCACGCGATGCCACCAGTTAGCCTGCGTATCGCCCCGCATCACCAGCAAGCTGCCGCCCTTCAGCGAAAACGACTGCACGACGCCGGTCCCGTTGTGCCGTAAGTCGAAAGTGCGCGCGACGCCCAGGCTGATCGACGCAATCACCGGCCGGGCGCCGAGCTCCGGCTCGCGGTCCGCGTGCCATCCCATGCTGTCGGTGCCGCTGCGGTATCGGTTGATCAGCACGCTGTTAAAGCGCGCGTTGCAGGCCGCCTCCACAGCGGTCCTGAGACCGGCAACGGTCGGGGTCCACGGTTGAGGCACGTTGCGAATTCCGGAGTAGACGTAGACCGCGTCCGGCTCACCCTGCCAGGCCGTCAGCCGCGGCAACGGCACGCGACCGGCAGGCGTGCCCATCATGTCCTGACGCCATTCCACTTCGCCGATGAGTTGCGTTAAAGCCTGCGCCGCCGCTTCGGGGGCAAGCCACTCGGGGTACCAGTCGACGTCGGGCGCCGGAAGGTCATCGAAAAGATCCGCCATGAGATGGTCTGAATGCGATTGCACACGTGGCACGTGCGCGAGTAAGAACCCTGGCTATTATGGCGGCAACGATGGCGACGCTCACGCCTGCGGCTTGCGCTGTCATTCACCTTTTTCACCTGGCTACTTCAACGGACTACCACCATGACACTTTCCGATCAGGCTCTCGACCAGCTCTTTCGCGAAGCGCGCACACATAACGGCTGGCAGGCCAAACCAGTCGACGACGCCGTGCTCAGGCAAATCACCGAACTCGTGCTGCTCGGGCCGACCTCGGCCAATTCGAGCCCCGGCCGCTTTGTGTACGTGAAAACGCCCGAAGGCAAAGAGAAGCTGCGCCCGGCTCTCTCGCCGGGCAATCTCGAGAAGACGATGGCAGCGCCGGTCACGGTAATCGTCGGGATGGACATGGCGTTTTACGAGCATCTGCCGAAACTGTTTCCGCATGCCGACGCCCGCAGCTGGTTCGCCGGCAACGACAAGGCAATCGCGGATACGGCCTTTCGCAATTCGACGCTGCAGGGCGGCTATCTGATTCTCGCAGCCCGTGCGCTCGGCCTGGACACGGGTCCAATGTCAGGGTTCGACGCGGCCAAGGTCGACGAAGCGTTCTTCTCCGGCACGACCGTGAAGTCGAACTTCCTGATCAATCTGGGCTACGGCGATCCGTCAAAGCTGTTCGCGCGCAGTCCGCGCTTCTCCTTCGACGAAGCCGCCCGGATCGTCTGACAGGTCTTTGACAGCCGGTACGTTTATCTGAAGATTGCAACATAAAACACGACTGCGCCGATCAACGCGCCGATGAAGCAGAAGCCTTCGTCGGCGTCGTCGCCATTGGAACGCAACCACGCGCCGACGACGCCGAACAGTCCCGCGATGCCGAGCGCAACGCTTAGCATCACGACGTCGAATAACGCGTTTTTGCCCAACTCGGAGAAGTCGATATCGCGTACGCCGAAATACAGAGCGAGCGCCATCAACGATATGCCCACCAGCGGCAGCATGACGTGGCTGCCCTCTCGTCCGACGTGATGCCCATGCAGCGCGCCGCGTACGTGATTGCCTGATCCAAGCAGTTTCATGATGCGTCTCCTGCCTCGCCCTCAACCGGCGACAACGATCCATTACCGGGCCGCGATGGCCCTGAAACAAACCCGTCCTATTTGAGAATAGTCCACGCACAACACAATTCAAAGCCCATTTAATTAGAGCACTGCAGCAGTTCAGACAGGCAGTGCGCGACAAGGCAAATTGCTGCAGCGCGCCACCTGCGTGCCGGGTCGAACATGAACGTATTCGACCGTCCCCTGGGAGCAAACCTGGTGCCTTCGGCAAGGGGTTCCACATCTCGGTAGAATGATCCGGCTCGTCCGCTTTTTCATGGTTGCGGTTGGCGAGCCACCGCCGATTTTCCGCTCATATCGGCCCCTTCCCGCCTCTATCCTCCCTATGCGCCGCTCATCGTTTCTTGTTCGAATCATTCTGATTGGCATCCTGCTGCATATCTATGTCGGATTTCGGTTGATTCCCGACATGCCGGTCAATGCCACCGGCCGATGGCTGTGCGCGTTATGGCTGGTGCTGTCGATCTTTCTGATACCGCTCGGCATGCTGGCGCGCACCATCAAACAACAGCCGCTCGGCGACCGGCTCGCCTGGGTCGGCCTGCTGGCGATGGGGTTCTTCTCATCGCTACTGGTTCTGACGTTTGTGCGCGATCTGGCGCTCGCCTCGCTGCTTACCGTCGATGCAATCTGGCCGAACACGATTGCGATCGCGCACTGGCGCATCGGCACGGCGGCGGCGGTACCGTTGCTTGCTTTGCTCTCGACACTCGTCGGCCTGTTCAACGCACGGCGCCGCGCCAGGGTGGTCACGATCGAAGTGCCGATCGACGATTTGCCGCCTGCACTCGACGGCTTCACGATCGTCCAGATCAGCGATATCCACGTGGGTCCGACCATCAAAGGCCGTTATGTAGATGCGATCGTCGACGCGGTGAATCGTCTGAAGCCGGATCTGATCGCCGTCACCGGCGATGTGGTAGACGGCAGCGTGCCGCAACTGACCAGGCACACGCAGCCCCTGTCGCGACTCAGTGCGCGTCACGGCGCGTTCCTCGTGACCGGTAACCACGAGTATTACGCCGGCGCGAACGCCTGGATCGACGAATTCCGGCGCCTGGGGTTAAACGTTCTGCTTAACGAGCATGTGATCGTGGAACACGACGGCGCGCGTGCCGTGATTGCCGGAGTGACTGACTACTCGGCGGGCCATCACGACCCATTGCATCGCAGCGACCCCGTTGCGGCCCTCGCCGGCGCGCCGGGCGACGTGTTGATCAAGGTGCTGCTCGCACACCAGCCGCGCTCTGCAGAAGCAGCCGCAGCAGCAGGTTTTACGCTGCAGCTATCCGGCCACACGCACGGTGGCCAGTTCTTCCCGTGGAATTTCTTTGTGCGCTTCCAGCAGCCGTTCACGGCCGGTCTCGCACGACTGAACGGCCTGTGGGTCTACACAAGCCGCGGCACCGGCTACTGGGGACCGCCGAAGCGCCTTGGCGCCCCCTCGGAGATCACGCGATTGCGCCTTGTGCCCGGCGAGCCCGACTGAAACGCCGAATTTGAATTACTGCGCGGGCGCCACGGCCACGCTGACCTGCGGCGCGAACGCTACCGATACCTGCATGCCCGGCGTCACGCCGGCGACCTTTGCCGGCTCGCGCCCCTGAATATGAAACACGGCGCCATTCGGGCTCTTCAAGGCCATGACGCCGGACGCGTGGTCGATAGCCTGAACTTCAGCGGTCACGTTCTGCGCAGTGTTCTGCTGTACCGGTTGAGCAGCCGTGCCGTGGCCGTCGGCACCACGCGTCACGCTGATCGTGGCGGTGCGCATCATCCGGACGTGCACCTTGCCGCCCTGCTTGATCTGCGCCAGGTTGCTCGCATCGGTGATATTGAACGAAGCTTCGCCGCCCTGTGCGTCGAGCACGGTCACCGAATGTCTGGCCTGATCGACCGACTTCACAACGCCATCTGCCTGCAGCGTGCTGTTGCCTTCAAACGGCGCCGGCAAACCGGCTGCGAACGACATAAGCGGAGCAACCGTAATCAATGCACCGGCAATGATGCCAAGAGCCTTATCTTTCATACATTCCTCAATGGGGTGAACAGCGGAAAAGAGACGATGCCGCGCAAATCGGATGCGCCCGGCATGGCGCAAGGACAACCGAAAATTTTCTGGGCGAAACCGTGAGAAGTGAGGCGCGGATTGAGCACCAAAACCCACGACGTGTTTCGAAGTGTGCAAACAGTGTGTTTTCCGGGATGGACATCGTCAATATTCGGAGTCCGTATTTATGCGAGGAAAATTCCGTGCTTGTTGTGAGAGATTCCGCAGACATCCCACAACGCATTCCGTCGCCCGGCTTTATCCCGGCTTGACTTAACTTTGCAGAGCTGCCTAAAATTCGCCCAGCTCATTTAACCGGAATCACGATCTTGGACAGTAGCAGTAGTACCAGTCGAGCTTCGATCCGCCCGATCGCCTGATCGGCAAGATTTCCGCGCCAGCCTTTGCCTGTCGCCGTCTTGCCTTCGGGCCCGACGGTGCACGTCGTTTATACCCTCGTACTGCCAGTGAAGCGCTGCATGGCTCCGTGCCAGGCCGTTGCTCCATGACTTTCAGCACGCGAGCCTTGCGCTCGCTTGCCTCGTCACGCCTGACGGCCGCCACGTTCCATGTGTGGACTACGTGATGCTGTCACGCGTAAGGTCCACACTGTGCGAACACGCGCCTCAACCTTTCTTATCGATGACAATTGAATTCGTCTTGCGGCTCCTTGCCGCCTTCAGCTGCGGCGTCGCGATCGGCCTCGAACGGCAGATGCGCCAACGCAATGCCGGCCTGCGCACCATCACGCTGGTCGCCAGCGGCGCCTGCCTGTTCGTCACGCTCGGCGTGCTGACCGGCAACGGCACCGCCGGCATTACGCAGATTGCCGCGTATGTCGTATCCGGCGTCGGCTTTCTCGGCGGCGGTGTGATCATGCGCGACAAGGGCTCCATTCAGGGGATCAACACCGCCGCGACGTTGTGGTGCTCGGCGGCGGTCGGCGTATTGTGCGGTGCGGGACACTACGGCCCGGCCCTCGCCGGCACCGCGGTCGTACTGCTGACCAATACGGTGCTGCGTGAAGTGAGCCGTGCCATCAACGCGGCGCCCGTTTCGGACGCCGACCTCGTGCGCGAGTATGTGCTGACGATCGTCTGCCGGGAAGCCGATGAAATTCACATTCGTACCGCGGTATCCAACTCGATGTACTCGGCGCCGCTGTCCTTCCAGAGCCTTACGAGCGAAGACGTCGAAGGCGATGCCGGACGCATCCGCGTTACGGCAACATTAAAGCTGCATCCGAAAGATCAGCCGAAGCTCGAACAGATGGCGAGCCGCGTCAGTATGGAAAAAGGCGTGTCGAGCGTCAGCTGGACAGCCAAAGAAGCGGAGCCGACTCCGGAATGAGTCACTGCGCGTAAGCTCCCCATATTCGCGCGCATCGTCTACACTTAGCTTGCAATAGATTTAGACAATGTTAATTCCACGTCCTGAATATGGACTGTCCCATAACCATCGACTAAGCTCTGTCACCGTGAATTTTTCACACTCAACCATGGAGTCTCGATTATGGAACACGGCATCATTGCATGGCTCATCATCGGCGCGATCGCCGGCTGGCTGGCTGGCGTGCTCGTCAAGGGCGGCGGCTTTGGCCTGATCGTCGACATCATTGTCGGGATTGTCGGCGCGTTCATCGGCGGCTGGCTTGCCGGTGTGTTGCACATTTCGCTCGGCGGCGGCTGGATCGGTTCGATCATTACGGCTGTGATCGGCGCCGTCATTCTGCTGTTTCTTATCCGGCTCGTCCGGCGTGGTACCTGAGCGTTGCACCTGATGTCTTACGGCGTCAGGGGCGAATGCCACCTGACGCCGGCTTTACCGGGTGTTTAGAGACGCCCCTCTACTGCCGGCAACATCGAGCCGGTGTCACGCAGCCGCGTATGCCAGGCAAAAGCCTGGTCCAACCGATGCGGCGTTTGCCCACCCCATTGCAAGGCGTCACGATAGTAGTCGCGAAGCAGATCGCGATAGAGCGGATGCGCGCACTTCTCAATGATCAGCGTAGCGCGTTCTCTCGGTGCCAATCCGCGTAGATCCGCGAGGCCCTGCTCCGTCACGACCACGTCCACATCGTGTTCGTTGTGATCGCAATGCGGGACCATGGGCACGACACTCGAAATGCGGCCACCCTTCGCCATCGACTTCGTTGCAAAGATCGCGCATGACGCATTGCGTGAGAAATCGCCCGAGCCGCCAATGCCGTTCATCATGTGCGTGCCGCCCACGTGGGTGGAATTCACATTACCGTAGATGTCGAATTCCAATGCGGTATTCAACGCGATCAGACCGAGCCGGCGAATCACTTCAGGATGGTTGCTGACTTCCTGCGGACGCAGCACCAGGCGCTCGCGATAGCGCTCGATTTCACCGAATACCTGCGCCTGACGCGCGGCCGACAACGTGATCGACGCCCCCGAGGCGAACGTCACCTTGCCGGCGTCCATCAGGTCGAAGGTCGAATCCTGCAGCACTTCTGAGTAAATTTCGAAAGCCTCGAAAGGCGAATCGACAAAGCCGGCCAGCACTGCATTGGCAATTGTGCCGATACCCGCCTGCAACGGCGGCAAGTGCGGGGACATGCGCCCCCGCGACACTTCATGCTGGAAAAACGCGATCAGATGGCTGGCGATCAGTTCGGTTTCCGCATCCGCGGGCAGCACTGTAGATGGGCTGTCCGCCTTATCGGTGATCACAATGGCCGCGATTTTCTCAAGCGGGATTTCGATGGCTTGCGTGCCAACGCGGTCTTGCGGACGCATGATTGGCAGCGGTTCGCGGTTTGGCCTGCGGCCTGGAATCCAGATGTCGTGCAGCCCCTCCAGAGCGAGCGGCTGGGCAAGATTGATTTCGACGATGACTTTGTCGGCGAGGATCGCGAAGCTGGCCGAGTTGCCGACTGAAGTGGTCGGTACAATGCCCCCAGTTTCGGTGATCGCAACGGCTTCGATAACCGCGATGTCGAGTTTGCCGAGCTGATTTGCGCGCAGCATCTCGACCGTTTCAGACAGATGCTGGTCGACGAACATCACTTCGCCGCGGTTGATTGCGTCGCGCAGAGTCTTGTCCACTTGAAACGGCAAGCGGCGCGCCAACACGTGCGCCTCCGTAAGCATGCGGTCCACGTCATGACCGAGCGATGCGCCGGTCATCAACGTAATCTGCAGCGGCTTGCCTTCCTGGCGCACCCGTTCGGCGAGTGCAACCGGGACAGCCTTCGCGTCACCCGCGCGCGTAAAACCGCTGGCGCCGACACGCATGCCGTCCTGAATCAGAAGCGCCGCCTCGGCGGCTGAAGTGATCTTTCCGCGCAGCGCGGCACAACGAATCCGGTCTTCGTACATGACTGAGTCTCTCCATGGTCACCAGTCCAGCCTACCGGTGCGCACGTCTGTGGTGTGCTTCGCTCAGTAGCCGGCTTGTCGCACCCGCCGCAGCGCCTCTATAGCAAGGCATCGCGGCCAGGTGTTTCGTCGCGTGCAAAGTCTCGCGACGGGTCCTACAGGTACGGCAGGTGATACGCGTGGCGCTGTTTAGCTGCCGAAGTAGATATTACAGAAGCTCACAGGCCCGACGCATTCTTCAGTTTTGGCCTTCGGTGCAACAACGCGGTGTTGCGCAGCGACGCTATCCGCGCGTGGCGCACTCGCTTGCGCGACCTGCTGTTCAGAGGCGGCCGGAGCCGTTTGTGCATGAGCGACAACAGCGGACAAAGAGCAGGCAATCAGGACAATCTTCAACGCATTCATTTCGTTCTCCAGTACTTACGGTTGCGCCCCGTAGAAATTCCCCTTGGGGGATTGCGTGGCAGCGATGAAACTATATGACCGCTGCATGCGCAGATAAACCGGGCTGGGCGGAAGTGATCTTTCCATCTGGCAGAAGGATCGGGACGTACGTCCGATTCGACGCACACGGTCAACGTGCATTGAAGGGCGCGTCTTTGTCGAGCAACGCTGTGCGGATGAAATGCAGGCAGCTCAGGATGCGCTGGAGGTCGTGCCGCTTGTCGCGCTCGGCATGCACGGTTTCCAGGACGTCTTGCGCGATCCATGTGGCGGAGCGCACTGATACAAGTGCACGCTCGAGACTCCGCACGTCAGGCCGCTCGAAGAGTCGCGCGAGGTCGTCACAAGCTCTCGTGAGGCTGCTGCTCCAGCGCGGATGAAGAGCGCGCGCGTAACCGGCATGCGCCGCTTCATTACGCAGATCGATCACGGCTTGCCCTACTTCGAGGGTGACGAGCATCCAGCGCAAAGCATCACGCCGGCGGGAGCGACGGGAGCGGTGAGGCAGCAGCATGCGCAACTGCGAGGTCAGATCGTGCGTGCTCGACTGAAAGCGCTGATTGAGCCCGAGCAATTTGTCTTTGCACGCAGACACGGCTTGCGCACGCAAATCACCCTTGATTCGCTCGGTGAGCCACGGCATATCTGCAGGAAAGATCACCGCGAAAGCGATCGCTGCAAGCAGGAGCGACGCCGTGATCGCCATCCCGTTGTTGATCAGCAGGTCAGGCGCATACGTGACGACATTGTCCGGTCCGGCAAGCAGGCAGAAGAACACCGAAAAGCCGATGCCATACCCAGCCATGAGCTTGCGCGATGCAATGAAGGCGCCGAGTGCAAGGACCGGTGCGAGCATCGCGCAAAGCAGCGGAAAACCGTCGATGTTCGGATACACGTAGCACGTGAAAAGATAACCGGTCATAGTCGCCAACACTGCGCCGACTGCCATTTGCACGGCCATTTTCGACGCGTTCGGCGCCGTGGATGTCAACGCGCAAGCCAGCGCCGCGCCGATCACCGCAAGACCGCCGCTCGGCCAGTCAGTGGCGATCCAGAACCAGCCGGCAATCGCCATGACCGCCGCCGATCTTGCAAAGGTGAATGCGACCACGAAGCCGTTCGTCTTGCTCTCGTAGCGGCCCGCAGTGCGCGGCCGGCCTCCTGGTTTGGACAGCACCAAAGAGGCGTAGGTGTCGGAGTAACGGATCCATTCGTCGACAAACCGATAGAGCAATTCCGCGGCCGTATCGAAGTCCGCAAGTGATTCAGCGGGCGCGGCTTCCAGTGGCCGTCTCGTTTCGCGCACACGCCGCGGCAAGCCGGCCTGAAAGAGCCGCATACGGACTGCAAGGCGCGATGCATCGATGCTCTCGTCCCCGGTTGACGCCAGCAGCGCCGACAACTCGCGGAAGTATGGCGTGATGGCTTCGATCATATGGCGCGGGCCGCTGTCACGCAGACGCTTGAGAAGTTGATGCAATGCGTGCAGTCGCGCACATGCATCCATGAATTCACCGTTCAGACGGCTGAGATGCTGACTGCGCGAACGCATGGCCGGATCTTCGAAGGCAGCAAAAGTGCGCGTCGCTTCGAAACCGACGATCTCGTCGACGAGGTCCGCGAAGCGCCGCTCGAACTGGCCGCGCTTGATCCCACGACCCAGCACATCGGCAGCGAACGCAGTAAAATTTGCGTATCGAATTTGTAGCGCGCGCCGCAATGCGAGGCTGGAACGCTGTGGCACAATCAGTGCGCTCACTGCACTCGAACACACGATGCCAACCACCACCTCCGCCGCGCGCGTGAACGCCGCCAGAAACAGGTCGTGAGGCGCCGTGACATTCGGAATGCCAATCAGGGCCGCGGTATAACCCGCCAGCACGAAACCGTACCATCTGAAATGCCGATACCGGACTGCTGCCGCGATACAGGCGCTCACCCAGCCAGTCATGCCCAGCATGTACAGCTCGGGCTGCTGGACGAACAACGCGCCGAGCACCAAAGCCGCGATCGTGCCCACCGCGGTTCCGAGAATCCGGTAGAAACTCTTGGCGAGCACCATGCCGCTGAACGGCTGCATCAGCACAAACACCGTTGTCATCGCGATGCGCGGCTGCGGCAGATCGAGCAGCATCGCAATGCCCAGCGCCATGAGACCCGCGGTGACCGTCTTCAGCAGATGCAGCCAGATCAAACCATCACTATTCGCCCAGTCTCGAACCGCCAGACTGAGCGTTGGCAACATGACGCTCCACTGCCGGCGGGAATCCGCCGTCGGTTTGATCGCATGTTGACGTTTCATCAGAAATCAACGCGTCCCGGTTTGTCGCTGAAAGAAGCGCCGGTGAACTCTGCGCACGCCGGCAGGCAAGGCGCCGATTGTAGGAGCATGCGTTACCCACATTAATACGACGGGCAAGGAACGTCCCTTCCAGAACGAACAACAATGCGCATGTGGGACAAGCGGACAATATGGCTTCAGCCGTGAAATAGAAGGATTGATGGATACGTTACAAAATATGCGAGTGTTCGTGCGCGTAGTTGAAGCCGGTAGTTTTACCGCCGCTGCGCAGTCGCTCAATTCGACAACCGGCGCAATGTCCCGCGCCGTCTCAGAACTCGAAGCTCATCTACGTACGCGCCTGCTGAACCGGTCAACGCGGCGACTCGCGCTCACCACGGCAGGCGAGCGTTACCTGAAGCGATCCCAGCAGATCCTTGCCGATGTCGATACGGCCGAAGAAGAAGCAAGTTGCGCGCACGAACGCCCGAGCGGCGCGTTGCGTATGCATAGCTTTGCCAGCATCGGTCAACATTACGTACTGCCGGCCATCTCGCGCTATCGCGCGCTTTATCCCGAAGTAACCGTCGAGCTGACGTTGTCCCAGCGCATGCCCGATTTATTCGAAGGCAGCGCTGACGTCGCGGTGATCACCGCCTCGACTCTGCCGAATTCCGATCTCGTGTCGCTCCCGCTTGGTACAACTTTCAGCATTCTGTGCGCATCGCCTGCTTACGTGCGTGCGCATGGCGCGCCGCAACTGCCGGGCGATCTGGCGCATCACGAGTGTCTGATCCTGCACACGCCGGCATTTCCACCCCACGAATGGGTACTCGACGGCCCGAACGGCAGCGAGATGATGGAAGTGAACGGTCCTGTGCATGTGAACATCGCAGAATCGCTGCTCGTCGCGATTCGCGAGGGAATGGGCATCGGCATGGTACCGCTGTATGCCGCGATCACCGGATTACGTGACGGGACGTTGATCCGCGTATTGCCCGAATATACGCTGCAGAAGACGAATGTTTATGCACTGTACCCGTCACGCAAATTCATCGACGCGAAGACGCGGACGTGGGTCGAATTCTTCCGTACGCATCTGCCAAAGGTGATTGCACGCGACGAGGCATTACTTGCGGAGGTCGGGCAGGTGGACGGATAGCTTGGCGTCTGTGGGAGTCTTGGTACCGAGGGCTGGGACGTTGCTGCACACTGAGGCAGATTTGAAGAGGAAGGGTAGATCTTGCCTGCGCAAGGCAGTGGGCGGACTGTCGCGGTCGTGATGGCGCGGCTGCGTAGCGCGGTCCGGGTCTGCTTTGCCGAGCTGTTCGTTGCCGCCGTAAACGCAGAAACCCCACCTTTTGGGGTGGGGTTTCTGTTGCTGCAGGGGAGCCTGACGATTACCTACTTTCACACGGGAATCCGCACTATCATCGGCGTGGAGTCGTTTCACGGTCCTGTTCGGGATGGGAAGGGGTGGGACCGACTCGCTATGGTCATCAGGCATGACTTGTTGCTGTAGTGCCTTGGGGCAAGACAGCCAATCTGGAAGAAGTAGTTTCTGGTGATGCTCACCAGAGGGAGATTCGGGGGTTGTGTTGTTTCCGGCACAACACTGATCTCAACCTGTGTGCTGCCCCCTGCGGGGGTTGTTTCGGCTAAGCGCTAAAGCGCAACCCGAAACGAAACACACCTGTTATAGGATCAAGCCTTACGGGCAATTAGTATCAGTTAGCTTAACGCATTACTGCGCTTCCACACCTGACCTATCAACGTCCTGGTCTTGAACGACCCTTCAAGGGGCTCGAAGCCCCGGGGATATCTCATCTTAAGGCGAGTTTCCCGCTTAGATGCTTTCAGCGGTTATCTCTTCCGAACATAGCTACCCGGCGATGCCACTGGCGTGACAACCGGTACACCAGAGGTTCGTCCACTCCGGTCCTCTCGTACTAGGAGCAGCCCCCTTCAAATATCCAGCGCCCACGGCAGATAGGGACCAAACTGTCTCACGACGTTTTAAACCCAGCTCACGTACCTCTTTAAATGGCGAACAGCCATACCCTTGGGACCGGCTACAGCCCCAGGATGAGATGAGCCGACATCGAGGTGCCAAACACCGCCGTCGATATGAACTCTTGGGCGGTATCAGCCTGTTATCCCCAGAGTACCTTTTATCCGTTGAGCGATGGCCCTTCCATACAGAACCACCGGATCACTATGACCTGCTTTCGCACCTGCTCGACTTGTCGGTCTCGCAGTTAAGCACGCTTATGCCATTGCACTATCAGCACGATTTCCGACCGTACCTAGCGTACCTTCGTACTCCTCCGTTACACTTTGGGAGGAGACCGCCCCAGTCAAACTGCCTACCATGCACTGTCCCCAGTCCGGATAACGGACCAAGGTTAGAACCTCAAACAAACCAGGGTGGTATTTCAAGGACGGCTCCACGCAGACTGGCGTCCACGCTTCATAGCCTCCCACCTATCCTACACAGATCGGTTCAAAGTCCAATGCAAAGCTACAGTAAAGGTTCATGGGGTCTTTCCGTCTAGCCGCGGGGAGATTGCATCATCACAAACACTTCAACTTCGCTGAGTCTCGGGAGGAGACAGTGTGGCCATCGTTACGCCATTCGTGCAGGTCGGAACTTACCCGACAAGGAATTTCGCTACCTTAGGACCGTTATAGTTACGGCCGCCGTTTACCGGGACTTCAATCAAGAGCTTGCACCCCATCATTTAATCTTCCGGCACCGGGCAGGCGTCACACCCTATACGTCCACTTTCGTGTTTGCAGAGTGCTGTGTTTTTATTAAACAGTCGCAGCCACCAGTTTATTGCAACCCCTTCACCCTTCTGGCGCAGGCCAGTCAAGCTACAGGGGCGTACCTTATCCCGAAGTTACGGTACCAATTTGCCGAGTTCCTTCTCCCGAGTTCTCTCAAGCGCCTTAGAATACTCATCTCGCCCACCTGTGTCGGTTTGCGGTACGGTCCTGTTAAACTGAAGCTTAGAGGCTTTTCTTGGAACCACTTCCAGTTGCTTCTTCACCTAAGTGAATGGCCTCGCACCCTTGAATTCCGCGCCCGGATTTGCCAAAGCGCCTTCTCCAATGCAAGGACCGGGACTTCCAACACCCGGACAACCTTCCGCGATCCGTCCCCCCATCGCATTTAACAATGGTGCAGGAATATTAACCTGCTTCCCATCAGCTACGCATTTCTGCCTCGCCTTAGGGGCCGACTCACCCTACGCCGATGAACGTTGCGTAGGAAACCTTGGGCTTACGGCGAGGGGGCCTTTCACCCCCTTTATCGCTACTCATGTCAGCATTCGCACTTCCGATACCTCCAGCACACTTTCCAGTGCACCTTCGCAGGCTTACGGAACGCTCTCCTACCATGCACATAAATGTGCATCCGCAGCTTCGGTATATTGCTTAGCCCCGTTACATCTTCCGCGCAGGACGACTCGATCAGTGAGCTATTACGCTTTCTTTAAAGGATGGCTGCTTCTAAGCCAACCTCCTGACTGTTTTAGCCTTCCCACTTCGTTTCCCACTTAGCAATATTTGGGGACCTTAGCTGGCGGTCTGGGTTGTTTCCCTCTTGACACCGGACGTTAGCACCCGATGTCTGTCTCCCGTGATTGCACTCTTCGGTATTCGGAGTTTGCTATGGCGTAGTAATCCGCAATGGACCCCACAACCATGACAGTGCTCTACCCCCGAAGGTGATACACGAGGCACTACCTAAATAGTTTTCGGAGAGAACCAGCTATTTCCAGGTTTGTTTAGCCTTTCACCCCTATCCACAGCTCATCCCCTAACTTTTCAACGTTAGTGGGTTCGGACCTCCAGTACGTGTTACCGCACCTTCATCCTGGCCATGGATAGATCACCTGGTTTCGGGTCTACACCCAGCGACTGAACGCCCTGTTCGGACTCGCTTTCGCTACGCCTGCCCTAATCGGTTAAGCTTGCCACTGAATGTAAGTCGCTGACCCATTATACAAAAGGTACGCCGTCACCCCTTGCGAGGCTCCGACTGTTTGTATGCATGCGGTTTCAGGATCTGTTTCACTCCCCTCCCGGGGTTCTTTTCGCCTTTCCCTCACGGTACTGGTTCACTATCGGTCGATCACGAGTATTTAGCCTTGGAGGATGGTCCCCCCATCTTCAGACAGGATTTCACGTGTCCCGCCCTACTTGTCGTACACCTAGTTCTTTCAAACTGTTTTCGTCTACAGGGCTATCACCTGCTATGGCGGCACTTTCCAGAGCCTTCGACTAACAATAAGAATAAAGAGTACAGGCTGATCCCATTTCGCTCGCCACTACTCTGGGAATCTCGGTTGATTTCTTTTCCTGCGGTTACTTAGATGTTTCAGTTCACCGCGTTCGCTTCACGTAACCTATGTATTCAGTTACGGATACCTCAAAAGAGGTGGGTTTCCCCATTCGGACATCGACGGATCAAAGCTCGTTTGCCAGCTCCCCGTCGCTTTTCGCAGGCTACCGCGTCCTTCATCGCCTGTGATCGCCAAGGCATCCACCACATGCACTTGTTCGCTTGACCCTATAACGGGTGTGTCTCATGTGTCATTCACTGGGAATGCCACCTTCGCCACAATCGCTACAGGTTGAGTATTCGTGTTGCGCCGTATTCCAAAGCAATCTTTCGATCACTTAAAAATACATTGATACAATCACAACCCTGATTCACCTACTCACACACCCATCTCTAAGTATGCTTTCGTGAATCTCTTTACTACTTCTTCCTGATTGTTAAAGAACGACAGCCGATATCACGATTGCTATAACCGCGTATCACTCTGACTGGCTCAATCGCCAATGCCTGTTTCACTACACCGCAAACCCCTTTCAGGGCTTGCCGCAGTAAAACCGGCATTGAAGATTGGTGGAGGATGACGGGATCGAACCGACGACCCCCTGCTTGCAAAGCAGGTGCTCTCCCAGCTGAGCTAATCCCCCAGTCATGCACAGATAGCATCATCACACTTCAGGGTTCATCGACTAGCGCAGCCATCGCAGACAAGACAATGGTGGGTCTGGATGGATTCGAACCATCGACCCCCGCCTTATCAAGACGGTGCTCTAACCGACTGAGCTACAGACCCCTCAGTCTGTCTGACTTACTGTCCTAATTCACAGCCGATAAGCGTGAGCGCTCAACGCATTGACACGTTAGCTCGAGAAAGGAGGTGATCCAGCCGCACCTTCCGATACGGCTACCTTGTTACGACTTCACCCCAGTCATGAATCCTACCGTGGTGACCGTCCTCCTTGCGGTTAGACTAGCCACTTCTGGTAAAACCCACTCCCATGGTGTGACGGGCGGTGTGTACAAGACCCGGGAACGTATTCACCGCGGCATGCTGATCCGCGATTACTAGCGATTCCAGCTTCACGCACTCGAGTTGCAGAGTGCGATCCGGACTACGATCGGTTTTCTGGGATTGGCTCCACCTCGCGGCTTGGCAACCCTCTGTTCCGACCATTGTATGACGTGTGAAGCCCTACCCATAAGGGCCATGAGGACTTGACGTCATCCCCACCTTCCTCCGGTTTGTCACCGGCAGTCTCCCTAGAGTGCTCTTGCGTAGCAACTAGGGACAAGGGTTGCGCTCGTTGCGGGACTTAACCCAACATCTCACGACACGAGCTGACGACAGCCATGCAGCACCTGTGTTATGGCTCCCTTTCGGGCACCCCCACCTCTCAGCAGGGTTCCATACATGTCAAGGGTAGGTAAGGTTTTTCGCGTTGCATCGAATTAATCCACATCATCCACCGCTTGTGCGGGTCCCCGTCAATTCCTTTGAGTTTTAATCTTGCGACCGTACTCCCCAGGCGGTCAACTTCACGCGTTAGCTACGTTACCAAGTCAATGAAGACCCGACAACTAGTTGACATCGTTTAGGGCGTGGACTACCAGGGTATCTAATCCTGTTTGCTCCCCACGCTTTCGTGCATGAGCGTCAGTATTGGCCCAGGGGGCTGCCTTCGCCATCGGTATTCCTCCACATCTCTACGCATTTCACTGCTACACGTGGAATTCTACCCCCCTCTGCCATACTCTAGCCCGCCAGTCACAAATGCAGTTCCCAGGTTAAGCCCGGGGATTTCACATCTGTCTTAGCGAACCGCCTGCGCACGCTTTACGCCCAGTAATTCCGATTAACGCTTGCACCCTACGTATTACCGCGGCTGCTGGCACGTAGTTAGCCGGTGCTTATTCTTCCGGTACCGTCATCCCCCCACCATATTAGGGCGGAGGTTTTCTTTCCGGACAAAAGTGCTTTACAACCCGAAGGCCTTCTTCACACACGCGGCATTGCTGGATCAGGCTTGCGCCCATTGTCCAAAATTCCCCACTGCTGCCTCCCGTAGGAGTCTGGGCCGTGTCTCAGTCCCAGTGTGGCTGGTCGTCCTCTCAGACCAGCTACAGATCGTCGCCTTGGTAGGCCTTTACCCCACCAACTAGCTAATCTGCCATCGGCCGCCCCTGTAGCGAGAGGTCCTAAGATCCCCCCCTTTCCTCCGTAGAGCGTATGCGGTATTAATCCGGCTTTCGCCGGGCTATCCCCCACTACAGGACACGTTCCGATGTATTACTCACCCGTTCGCCACTCGCCACCAGACCGAAGTCCGTGCTGCCGTTCGACTTGCATGTGTAAGGCATGCCGCCAGCGTTCAATCTGAGCCAGGATCAAACTCTTCAGTTCAAACCTGTTACTGTTTTTCGGGCTCTTTCGAACCCGGTCGCTCACTCAACGTACTGACGAATGATCATCCCATCGGCGTGAATCCACCCCGACAGGAAAACCTTCCTTTAATACTAGTGTGAGACTTGATACTTTCGCTTATGCCGGACCCCGAAGGCTCCGGCGCGCGTCGCGCATCAAGCGCCCACACTTATCGGCTGTTAATTTTTAAAGATCGATCCGCATTCACTACCGAAACCGCACCGTGCCGCATACCTCGCAACCACCGGCACCGCTTCGTTCTGCGTCGCTGCATCTGCAGCAGAGAAACGAGATTATGAAGAACTTCCGCTACGCCGTCAACAGGTTTTTATAACTTCCTGAACCCGTTCACTTCGCGCAAAGCCTTGCCACTGCTGGCTCTCCCGCCTCCCGTGCCTCGCTGTCCGAAGCACGAAAGAGCGAGATTCTAGCGAGCCGCACCGCGCCTTGCAAGCGTTATTTCGATAGACATGGATTGCGCCAGACATGGCGCGAAGATGGTACAACACGTTCATCCGAATACCAGCCGACAACTACCTCGTTCAGGCAGCCGCATGCTCCTGCATCACACGCTCGACGACGCTCAAATAATGATCGAGGCCCGGCGTCGCACGGTTCTTTTCTTTGGCGCGATCGTCCCATTTACGCAGGCGCAATGCGTCCTCCGCATACGGCTTCTGCAAGAACACTTCAGCCTCTTCCTTGCTGAAGATACCGCCTTGCAGTTCCAGACTCCGTACCGAATCGGGGGAAAGCTGGCCGAAATACGTATCGTCGATTGCACACAGGCAGCGCTTGGCGTCGACATGCAGCCGGATCGGCTCCAACACCGCATCCGACAATACCGGCCGCAAGAACGGCAGCGCGAAATACTGATGCAGATCGTCGATGCCCCGCTCCGTCGGCGTTTCACCTTGCAGATTCAGCAGGTGGCCGAGGTCGTGCAAAAACGCGGCGGCAACGAGTTCATCGTGAACGCCCGCCTCTTCCGCCAACGCACCACTTTGCAACGCATGTTCAAGCTGCGTCACCGGCTCGCCGCTATAGGCGAGGCTGCCGTATTGCTCATATAACGAACGGATGTCGCTCAGACTCAATGCCACGCTCTTACTCCCAAGGTAATGAAAAGGTCTTCAGGTTGGTGAAGCTCTTCATCGCTTCCTGAACACCTTCCTTATAGCCAAGCCCGGAATCCTTGATGCCGCCGAACGGCGTCAGCTCGATCCGGTATCCCGGCACTTCCCACACGTTGACCGTCCCCACACGCAATTCGTTGATGAAGCGCGTGATCGCGTCCTGCCGGTTCGTGCACACACCGGACGACAACCCGAACGGCGTACCGTTACTGATCCGGATAGCGTCGTCGAGCGTGTCGAAGGTGATGATCGGCGACACCGGGCCGAAGGTTTCTTCGCGCACCAGCGTCATTGAAGGGTCGACGCCATCCAGCACCGTCGGCGAATAGAGCGCGCCATCGCGCCGGTTGCCGATGCGCAAGCGCGCACCACTCGCCACCGCCTCGTTGACACGTGCCTCGAATAGCTGCGCGGCGGCGACATCGATCACGGTGCCCATCTGATTCGACGCGTCGAACGGATCGCCGTAGGTCCATGCGCGTGTCTTCTCCACGACCAGATCGGTGAAGTCCGCCGCGATACGCTTCTGCACCAGTATCCGTTTGACAGCGGTACACCGCTGGCCGGAGTTCTTATACGAGCCCTGCACGGCAAGCGTCGCCGCACGATCGAGATCGGCATCTTCGAGCACGATCAGCGGATCGTTGCCGCCCAGTTCCAGCACGACGCGCCGGTAAGCCGCCTTCGCCGCAATGTATTTGCCGATCGCCACGCCGCCCGTAAAGGTCACGAGCTCCGCCAACGGATGCGTGATCAGTTCATCGGCGATTTCGCGCGGATCACCGGTCAGCACCTGCAGCATCGGCGTGGGCAAACCGGCTTCATAGAGAATGTCCGCCAGATAGAACGCCGACAACGGCACCTTCTCCGACGGCTTCAGCACGACGCGATTATTGGTTGCAATAGCCGGTGCGATCTTGTGCGCGACCTGGTTCATCGGATGGTTGAACGGCGTAATCGCGACGATCACCCCCTCCAGCGGCTCGCGCTGCGAAAACACGCGGCGCTTCTTGCCATGCGGCGTCAGATCGCACGAAAAACTCTGGCCGTCGTCGCGCAGGGCTTCGATCGAAGCGAACTTGAACACATCGGCGACGCGGCCGATTTCATAGCGCGAATCCTGCTTCGACAAACCCGACTCGAGCGAAATCAGGTCCGAGGCTTCCTCGGTCCGCTCCCGCAGCAACGCAGCAGCGCGTTCGAGAATCTGCGAACGCTCGTAGCGGGTGAGCTTCGCCTGATAGGCAGCGGCATATTCGAACGCGGCGCGCACGTCGTCGATGCTCGCCAACGGCACCGTGCCCACGCGTGTACCCGTAAAAGGATCGAGCACGTCGAGCGTGCGCGAGCGCGTCGCGCGCTCGCCTTTGAGGCGCAGCGCTTCCGCGCGAAATGCCGGATGGTCACGCAGCACGGCGTTCATGATGCGGACACGTGATTCAACGCGACGTCGAAGATATCGAAGTTGCGCAGCCGTTTCCCGGTGGGCAGACCCTCGATGCGGCGATTGAACAGCAGCGGCACTTCCTGCTCGGAGATGCCGCCGTGCGAGCGCAACGGCACGGTCAGTCCGGACAGATCATGTTCATCGCGACGCGTGCCGAGCACCACATGCCGGGTACTGACCACGACGATATCGCCCACGCGATCATGCGGCAGCTCGAAACGCTCGCACGCGGCGCGATTGTCGAGCACGACTTCAATGCCCTGCAATCCACCGATCCGTTCGATCACCTGAGTAACGCTGACATCGTGCGGCAGGTAAATCGTCGCGAACGAACCGAGCGCGCCGTGATGCACGACATAGGGATCGGTAATCGGCAAGATGACACGGGCGCGGCGAATACCAAGCCAATCGTCCAGCACGTCCTGCAGATAGATCACGTTCGGCTCGCCGGTCTTCGGATCGTGCTTGGCGTTCATGCCGTGGTCGGCAGTCAGGCCGATCACCCAGCCGAGTGCGTCGAGCTTCGCGAGATAGCCGTCCATCATCGCGTAGAAGTCGTTCGCACCCTGGGTGCCCGGCGCCCATTTGTGCTGGATGTAATCGGTGGTCGACAGATACATCAGGTCGAGCTTGCGGGTTTCGGCAAGCCGCACGCCGGCGGCGAACACGAACTCGGACAAACCCGCGCTATATACATCAGGCACTGGCAGGCCGACCAGATCGAGTACCTCGTCGATGCCGTTTTCTTCGCGTGTCACCTTGTCGGCTTTTTCCGCCGAGAAACAGATGCCCTTCAACTGCCAGCCGAGCAAGCGGCGCAGTTTATCTTTGGCGGTGACCACGGCAACTGCGGCGCCGGCTTCCGCCGCGGCTGCCAGCAAAGTGCCGGCGCGCAGATACGCGGGATCGTTCATCATCACTTCCGCGCCTTCGCCGCCGTTCGCGTCAGGGTCCCAGAAGTAATTGCCGCAAATGCCATGCACCGAGGGCGGCACACCGCACACGATCGAGAGATTATTCGGGTTGGTGAACGACGGAATCACGCAGTCGCCCTTAAAGGCCGCACCGTCCTTCAGCATCTTGCCGATGAAAGGCGCGACGCCCGCAGCAACCGCGGCTTCGAGGTAATCGTATTCGCAGCCGTCGACGCACACCACAACCGTCGGTTGCGAGGGTAGCCGGTAGCTGCGGCCATTGACTTCGATCGTACGTTCGCTTGCGTTTTCCATCATTACCTTCCATGCGTGAAGAGCACGCGTGCTCTAAGTCAATTCGTTGCAACCCATCTCAATCATTCGACGCCACCGACATCCGCACCGCACCCAACGGCCCCGCCGATTCGCACGCCTCATGCGCGCGCTGCCGGCCGCCGTTCACATGCGCATGCATCAGCGCGGCGGCATGTTCGGCGTCGCGCGAAGCCAGCGCCGTCAGAATCGCGCGATGTTCGGCGAGCGAGCGCTCCATCGCGCCGGCGTGCGCCACCAGCGCGGCACGGCGAAACAGGCTCAACTCGCTCACCAGCCTTCGATACGTCTCATACAGCTTGACGTTGCCCGACGCCGCCACGATCGCGTCGTGAAACGCGACATTGGCGCGCGTGTAGGCATCGTGGTCCTGCGCATCGAGCGCCGCGCGCATCGCGTCGAGCCACTCGCGCAATACGGCCAGCTTCTGCGCATCGATGCTCGCAGCCAGCATCCGGCACGCCGCCTCTTCGAGCACCGCGCGCACCGCGTAAATCTCGTCCGCTTCCGCGAGCGATACCGTCCGCACGAACACGCCGCGGTTTTTCTCGGTACGCACGAGGCCCGCCTGTTCCAGCGCGCGAAACGCCTCGCGCACCGGTCCGCGCGAAACCTGCAGACGCGCCGCCCAGTCGGCTTCGTTGAGTTTGTCGCCAGGTGCAAGCGCCCCTTCGACGATGTACCGTTCGATTTCGTCGCGGACCAGCGTCGTCAGCGAATGCCTGCGCACAACCTCAATCGGATCGACAGAAGCAGTTTGCATATATTCGGTCATTTTGACAAATTTCGCCACATCGAGTTGTGTTTGGGCACCCACCGCCTGGTGCGCGCACACAAACACAAGAATCAGAAGATGCCCGTCAGTCCGCTCGACGGCGCGGGACGCGCGCGGCAATCAACAGGAGCGCAGCAAGCGAGACCATCAGCAGAATCAGCGACAGCGCCGAAGCCGGCAGGTAATAGCCGCGCTCCACCTGCCCGACCACGACGATCGGCACCGTCGCAAAGCCCGGCGGGTACACGGTCAGCGTGGCGCCGAGTTCGCCGAGCGAAAGCGCGAAGCCGAGTGCGAGACTTGCGCGGATCGCCGGAACCAGTTGCGGCAGCACGACGCGGCGCAACACCATCGACGGCGGCGCACCGAGGCTCGCCGCCGCTTCGCGCAGAATGGTCAGTTCCGGACGCAACGCGGCAGCCGCGCAGCGGTAACAGAACGGCAGCACCAGCGCGAGCTGCACGAACACGACGATCGCCGCCGAGCTCGACAGATCGAACGGACGCTTGTGGTACGCGATCAGCACGGCCAGCCCGAGCACCACGCTCGGCACGCCGTTGGGCATCATCGCGATGGTGTCGACGACCGCGCCGAGACCGCGCCGGTCGCGCCCTTCCAGGGCGAGCGCCAGCCACAGCCCGAGAATCGTGCCGAGCACGGCAACGCCCATGCCGATTTCGAGGCTCGTTGTCAGCGCGTCGAAGTCGCTGGAACTCAGCCGTTCGAACCAGCGCATGCTGAGGCTGTCCGGCAGGATCGTGCCCGACCAGTGCCCGGCCACGCTGGACAGCGCGACCACCAGCACCGGCAGGACGAACAACCAGAAGCACAGCAATGCGGCAAAGCCGAGGAACAGACTGCCGAGAATGCGCACCGGCAGACTGCGGCGCACCGGCCGCGCCTTCTTGTGCATGACCGGTAAAACGGTCGGGTCGAGTTCAACGGCCATGGCCCGCTCCTTTCACCTTGCGACGGTTGACCTGGCGGTACAACGCGTACAGCGACAACGACATGATGAGCATCACCACGGCACCGGCGGCGGCGGTCGGCAGATCGAGGTCGACCGTCGCGGAACTGTAGATCGCGACCGGCAGCGTGATCAGATGCGCGCTGCCGAGCACCAGCAGAATGCCGAACTCGTTCAACGTGAGCAGAAAACACAGGATCGTGCCCGCGGCGATGCCCGGCCAGGCGAGCGGCAGGATCACCTTGAACGCGACCATCCAGCCACTTGCGCCGAGACTGCGGGCGGCTTCGATCAGGCGCATGTCGAGCGTGGCGAACGACGCCAGCGTCGGACGCACGACGAACGGCGCGTAGAAAACCACTTCCGCGAGAATCACACCGCCCACGCCGAACAGGAAATTGAGCGGCGGTGCGTCGAGATGAAACAGCTGCTGCAAGCCGATGCTGACCGAGCCTTGCGAGCCATACAGAAAAATCAGCGTGAAGGCGACCAGAAACGACGGGAACGCGACGAACAGTTCGAGGAACCGCGTGATCATTCGCGCGCCGGGAAACGGCTTGAAAAACAGCATCGACGCCAGCGCCACGCCCAGCAGCGAGGCCAGGCCCGCGCTGGCAAACAGAATCCACAGCGTCGTGCCGACCACGCCGCTCGTTTCCGGGTTGCCGAAGAACGCCGAGTAAGCCTGCACGCTCAAACCGTGCGGGCCGGTGAGACTCAGCAGCACCAGACGCACGAGCGGATAGATCACCAGCGGACCCAGCACGACCACCATAAGAAACAGCAGGTGCCATTGCGCCGCGCGTTCGCGTCGCTTCACCGCCGCCGTGTGCGAGGCCGCGCTCGCGCTGCGGCGCGCATCGGCGGCAGCGCTCATCGAATTCGGCGTATCAGGGGTTGATAAGGACGACATCGTCAGCCTCATAACGCAGGGAAACACGCGCGCCCTTCTCCGGCATCATGCCGTGGCCGCGCTGCATGGTGACGAGCACAGGCTCATTGGGCATCGCGTCCAGCACAACCGATACCGACAACACCGCGCCATACCACTCCACCGACGCGATCGCGCCATGCAATTGCCCTTCGCCGAGCGGCACGATGCGCAGCGCTTCCGGACGCAGACACGCAACCCGTTCGCGGTCGTTGTAGCGCACGTCGTCCATGCCGAATGCGACCTGCGGCGGCAACAGATTGGCCGCACCCAGATAGCGCGCGACGAAACCGTCGTTCGGCGTGTCGTACAACTGTTGCGGCGTGCCGAGTTGCGCGATGCTGCCTTCACGCATCAATAGCGTGCGGTCGGACAGCACCAGCGCGTCGTCCTGATCGTGCGTCACGCAGACGATCGTCAGATTCGGCAGGCGCTCATGCAGCGCCTTCAGTTCGGAACGCACCGAGGCGCGCAGATTGGCGTCGAGTGCGGAAAGCGGCTCGTCGAGCAACAGCACATCGGGCTCGATCACGAGCGCACGCGCGAGGGCCACGCGCTGCTGCATGCCGCCCGACAATTGCGCCGGCATGTGATGCCCGGCGTCGCCCAGTTGCACGAGCTTCAACGCATCGGCGACACGTCGCGCGACATCCTTCGACGCCGTGCGGCGCGCGCGCAACCCGAAGGCCACGTTATCGAATACCGACAGATGCGGAAACAGCGCGTAGCTCTGGAACAGCAAGCCGAGATTGCGCTTATGCGGCGGCACATGTGTCAGGTCGTGACCTGCAACGGTCAAGGTACCCGACAGTCCGTCCGCTTCGATGAACCCGGCGATGAAACGCAACAGCGTGGTCTTGCCGCAACCGCTGCGGCCGAGCACGGTGAGCAATTCGCCGCGCTGAATGGTCAACGACAGATCGTCGAGCACGGTGCGCGTTCCGAAGCGCACCGTCAGATGGTCGATCTGCACGCCGCCCGGCGTGTTCGAACGCGCGCCGTCGAGCGCGTCCGGTGAGGCGCCGAGCGCGCCGGGGTGAGCAAGACTGGCCGTATTCACCGGGTTCATCCTCCAACTGGATTAATGCTGATACGGCGCCCCGCACGATTACAGGAGGCGCCGCCTGACTCAATTGCGAACTGCGGCTTACTTCGGCTTGACGACTTCGAGCTGCTTGCCCGACGAACCGATCACGTCGCTCTTCCAGCGTGCCGTCCAGTCAGCCTTCTTCGCCATCACTTGCGTCCAGTCCACCGGAATCAGCTTCACGCCCGAGATCGCCTGCTTGACTGCTTCGCCGTTCTTGCCGGCAAGCGGCACGTCGGTGCGGCCCGGGATACCGAAGATGTCCGGCACCTTGGCTTGCACGTCGGTCGACATCAGGTAGTCGATCAGCTTCTTGCCTTCGGCCTGATTCGGGCCGTTCTTGATCAGACCGATCGCGTACGGCAGCTGGAAGGTGGTCGGCTTGTCGCCGGCTTTGGCTGCGAGGAAGATCGGCTTGAGCGACAGACCGCCGTTGGCTGCATCGTCCAGATCCATCTGCAGGTCGCCGTTGGCGAAGGCGATTTCGTTGCGCGAGAGCAGCACGTCGAGGTAGCCCGTGCCCTTGGTGTGGAACTTGGCGCTTTCTTCGAGCTTCTTCAGATAGTCGAACGCCTTGTCTTCACCCATCAGCGACGTGGTCAGGATGATCACCGCCATACCGTCGCCAGCCGTGGCCGGGTTCGAGTAAGCAACCTTGCCGGTGTAGTCCGGGTGCAGCAGGTCGGCGAAGGTCTTCGGCTGGTTCTTGGTGACGTCCGGGTTGATCGCGAACGAGAAGTAGTTGTTCACGAAAGTCGCCCACGAGCCATTCGGCGCCTTGGCGATCGCCGGCACATTCTTGTAGTTGGCGCTCTGATAAGCCTGCAGCAGGCCGCTCTGGTCGGCTTGCTGGATGAACGGCGGCAGGGTGACGATCACGTCGGCCTTCGGCTGATCCTTCTCGATGGTGGCGCGGTTCACCACTTCGCCGCTGCCTGCCGTGACGATGTTGACCTTCACGCCCTCCTTCTTTTCGAAGGCCGGCAGCACATCCTTGTAGAGGTTTTCGAGGCCGTCAGCGGTGTACAGCACCACGGCGTCAGCCGCATGAGCCTGCAACGCCGTGCCGCCGAACGCTGCCGCGGCGATCAGCGCCGGCAATAGTTTGCGTGCGAGGCCAGCCGTGGCGTGAAAGGAATTCGTCTTTGTCATGTCGCTCTCTCCGAAAGGCAAAAAACCAGACGGTCGGGATAACCCGATACCTGTTGTGATTGAACGGCGGTAGCGCCGTGCCGCTTGCGTGTTGCCCGCAGCCAGCTGTCATGCAGTGTCGTATGGATTGCAGATTGCTGACAACTTTGCTGCTTCTTCAGCCTGACTTACAGCTCACCTACACGTCGCGCTGCCGGCCATGCCTGAACGGGCACGGCAAGAATCACAGGTTTCCATGACAACGCCATGACTATTCTGTCGATTTCCAAAAAATGACACAATTCGCCAATAATATCCAAGTCAATCTTTTCGTCGCCCAGACCGGGCGGCGAACATTCATCTGATGATGGAGGCTATGTGATCCTTGGAAACGACCCAATCCTGCTGACCCCGGGCCCGCTCTCCACCTCGCCGCAAACCCGCGAGGCGATGCTGCGCGACTGGGGTTCGTGGGATGCCGCGTTCAACCGTATGACCCATAGCGTGTGCGCCGACCTCGTGAAAATCGTACAGGGCGAAAATGACTATGTATGTGTGCCGCTTCAAGGCAGCGGCACGTTCGCGGTCGAAGCGGCGCTCGGCACGCTGGTGCCGCGTCAAGGCTGTGTGCTGGTTCCGAACAACGGCGCGTACTGTGCCCGTCTGATCAGGATATTGCAGCGAATGGGCATCGCTTATGTCGAACTGGCGCTGCGCGACGACGAACCCGTCAGCGCCGCCGCCATTGAAGACGCCTTCAATCACGATTCGCGTATCAGCCACGTCGCGCAAGTCCATCTGGAAACGAGCGCCGGTCTGCTCAATCCGCTCGACGATATCGCCGCGGTGTGTCAGCGGCACGGCAAAAGCCTGATCGTCGACGCGATGAGTTCGTTCGGCGCGCTGCCGATCGATTTACGGCGCGGCGGCATCGACGCGCTGATCTCGGCCAGCGGCAAATGCCTCGAAGGCGTGCCGGGCATGGGATTCGTGATCGTGCGGCGCAGCGTGCTGGCGCAGAGCGAAGGACGCTCGCCCTCGCTCGCGCTGGATCTGCACGATCAATACGCCTATATGCAGAAGACGACGCAGTGGCGCTTCACGCCCCCGACTCACGTGGTCGCGGCTTTGCGCCAGGCACTCGATCAGTTCATCGCGGAAGGGGGACAAGCGGCGCGCGGCGCCCGCTACAGGCAGAACTGCGCGGTGTTGGTAGAGGGCATGAAAGCGCTCGGTTTCGAGCCGTTTCTGAAGCCCGAGGTGCAGGCGCCGGTGATCGTCACGTTCCACGCGCCGCGCGACCCCGCGTGGAATTTCGCCAACTTTTATGCTGCGGTGCGCGAGGCCGGCTACGTGCTCTATCCGGGCAAGCTCACACAAGTGGACACGTTCCGCGTGGGTTGCATCGGGGCGATCGATGCGAACGAATTGCACAACGCGGTGGCGGCGATCGGCCGTGCGCTGAAACAGCTTGGGATTCGTGTGAAGTGATAGGGGCGCCGTGACGCATGAGGTGCGCGGGGTGTGCGAAGTAAGCGTGGTGCGTAAGATGCACGGCGTGCACGACGCCCTCACTCATGCGCCCTAGCCGTCAGCCGCCCGGATGCAAAAGTATCCGGGCACTCATCCGGGCACTCAGTCACTCAGTCAATCAGTCAATCAGTCAATCAGTCAAGCACTCAGGCAATCAGGATTTCCAGTCCATGCGCCGTGATCGCCTTGCCCAGCGGCTTCTCCGGCGCCAGTTCGGTGACCAGATAACGTACCGACTCGATGCCGTTGATGCGCACCGGCGTCACGCGCCCGAACTTCGAGTGGTCGGCGACCACCACCACCATGTCGGCAGCGGCAATCATGCGGCTGCGCACTTCTGCCGCCATGCGGCTGTAGTCGGTCAGATAGCCGTCCGGAGAAATGCCGCCCGCGCCGATGAAGGCGAAGTCCGCGTGGTACTGCGTCAGTTGGTGGACCGTGTCGAGCCCGAAGGTGGCGTCTTCGATATCCGACAGTTCGCCGCCGAGCAGCGTCACACGGTTGTCATTCCGGCGGCCGAGCAGCAGCGCGATACGCCAGTCGTTCGTATAGACCGACAGGCGATGCCGGTCGAGCAGCGCCCGGGCCACCGCCTGCGTGGTGCTGCCCGAATCGATGACCAGCGAGGCGCCGTCCGGCACGAATTCGGCCGCGCGTTCGCCGATCGCGCGCTTGGCGCCGGTGTTGGCGGCCTCGCGCGTATCGAGGTCGGGCTCGCGCCGGTCGCTGGACAGCGCGCCGCCGTGGGTCGTGACCAGCAGGCCGCGCCCGGCCAGCGCATTCAGATCGCGGCGGATCGTCTCGCGCGACACATTCAGTTCGCGCACCAGTTCAGCAACCGAGAGCGCGCCGGTTTTGGCGACTTGCGCCAGGATGTATTGGTGACGTTGTTCTGCGAGCATCTGTTGAGGGCCGGAAGCCGGCACGCTTGAGTTTCACCACGATGGAAGGCCGGCGTATTGTATTACGGTATTACACGCGGCGCGGGGATGCTCCTCCCCGCGCGCTTACCTGCTAACCTGACTACCCTTGGCCGCGCGCCGATATCCGTCGACGCCGCGCAATCCGTCAACCGAACTGCCGATGCCGCCACTGTTTCGCCGTTTACTGCTGCTGTTCCACGCGTTGCGTTATGGCGCGCGTCTGATCTGGCTCGCCGCCCCGCCCGACCACAAACTGCACTGGATGATCGAACTGGTCGGCCGCGTGCATGCGTCCGGGCGTAGCGGCGCGAGCCTGCACGGTGTGCTGCCCGCGCTCGGGCCGCTCGCGAGCCGCTTCGCGCAGACGCTGGCGGAACGGCCCGAACTCGCGACCGGCACCCTGCACGACGCCATCGACGCGATCGATCACCTCGAAGCCCCGCTGCCGCCGCAGGAGTCCGAACAGGCTTTGGCTCGCGCACTCGGCCGGCCGCTCGCCGCCCTCTTCAGCGCGGTCGATCTGGTGCCGGTGCGCGGCGGCTTTGCCGAACAGACGCACTTCGCGCGGCTCATCGTGCCGGTCAACGGCCATAGCGAAGTCGCCATCAAACTGGTGCGCGCCGATCAACTGCAACAGATAGGAGACGAACTCGCGCTTCTACGCTGGGTCGCGCGCTGGCTGGAGAAGCTTTCCGGCTCGGCCCGCCGCCTGCAACTGCGCACACTCGCGCAAACCTTCACCGACGACGTCCTGCGCCGCTTCGATCTCCGTGCCGAAGCCGCCAATCTGAGCCAGACCGGCCATCATTTCGACGGCGACCGGCGCATCGTCGTGCCGGACGTGATCTGGGACCTCTGCACCAACCACACGCTGACGACGCAGCGCATCAACACGCTGCCGGCCAGCGACCTGCCCGGCCTGCATGCGCATCACATCAAGCTCGCGCCGCTCGCCGCGCATATCGTCGAGGTGGTCACTGAACAGGCATTCGAGCACGGCTTCTTCCACGCAACGCTCGATGCGCGCCGGGTGCGCGTGAGCGTCGAACCGGACACGCTGGGGCGCCTCGTGCTGGCGGAGTTTTCGATCATGTCGAGTCTGTCGACCGGCGAACGCGAATTTTTCGTGCACGGAGCGACGGCATTGTTCGACCAGGACTACAACCGGCTAGCCGAGCTGCATCGCGATGCAGGACATGTGCCGCACGACACGCGCACGGAAATGCTCGAGGCCGAGTTGCGCACACGCGCCGAAGCGCACTTCGCAGCCGAGCCGGAAGACCGCTCGGCGGGTTCGCTATTTCATCATCTGCTGCACGCGGTGCATCCGTTCGACGGCGCTGTCCCCGCCCGGCTCGCCACGGCGCAGCGCTCGTTTCAGCAGGCGGAAATGCTGGCGCGCGCGCTGCATCCGGGTGTCGATACATGGAACGTCGCGCGCAAAGTGCTGGCGGGCATTGCGCGGCGCGACATGGACCACCGCGGCTGGATCAAACGCCTCTCGCACGAGTTGCCGCATCTGGCGCACATGCTGCCGCGCGTGCCGCAACTGGCCGTGCGCTACCTGCAACATGAGCACGATCGGGCCCGCACGCCGCAGCAGAATGCACAACTGATGCTGGATATCAGCCGTGAATATCGGCGTACGCGTGTGCTGCTGTGGGCATGCGCGATATGCGGTGGCGTGCTCGGCGCGGGAACGGTCCTGTTGATGTGGTGATGCCCGGAAAGGTTGCGGACGCGCCGTGGCTCTCTTAAGGCAATGTGCCATTGAGCCAGCGCCGCGAGTGCAGCTTCGAACAAGACGTGCCTCGCGTGTCCCGGCAAGATGGCGGCTTTTCATGCCACCCTGTCCCAGATGCTCGCTGCCTCAATCGCCGCCGTATTTGTCGTGTTGTGGTCAACCGGGTTTGTCGTCGCCCGGGCGATCACACCTTATGCCGACCCCAATCTGTTTCTCCTCGCACGCTTTGGCGGCACCGCGCTGATATTCGCGCTTGCCGCGCTCGGCGCACGCGCCGCGTGGCCGACCGGCCGCGATCTTGGCAAGCACCTGCTGGCGGGCGCGCTGCTGCAAGGTATCTATCTCGGCGCGGGCTACTGGGCCGTCGCGCAAGGCTTGAGCGCCGGGGTGATGGCCCTGCTCGGCGCGCTGCAACCGCTCGCGACCGCCGCCGTCGCGGCGCCGCTATTCGGTGAGCGGCTTTCGCGGCGTGGCTGGACCGGCATGGCGCTCGGGCTGGCGGGCGTCGTACTGGTTCTCGAACCGAAACTCGCCGCGGCTGCACCGTCCACCCAACACGGCAGCGCGCCGCCGTGGCTGGTCGTGCTCATCTCGATCCTCGCGATCGGTGCGATCACCGCGGGCACGCTGTTTCAGAAGACTTCGCTGGCGAAGGCCGATATCCGCAGCGCAAGTGCGGTGCAGAATTTCGGTGCGGCGGTCGTTGCCGCGGTTCTTGCGCTCGCGCTCGGCGAGCATCGCTGGATTGCATCGGCCACTTTGTGGGGGTCGCTTGCGTGGGGCATCGTGATGCTGTCCGGAATCAGCGTCACCCTGCTGGTGTGGATGGTCAGGCGCGGCGAGGCTGCGCGCGCCACCGCGCTCATGTTTCTCGCGCCGCCGCTCGCCGCGCTCGAAGGGTATGTCGGCTTCGGCGAAACGCTGCTGCCGGTGCAGCTCGCCGGATTTGCGGTGGCGCTGGTGGGTGTGCTGCTGGCGCGGTCGTGAGAGCTTGACCGACGCGCGCCGGCCGGGGACGTACGACACGCGTTCGTCACACGTTCCAGGCGCTGCGGCCGCTACCGTCGCGCGAGCGTTGCCGGCTCGATATACGCCGCCACCCTCGCCCGAAGGTCGACTCGCGGCTCAATCCGCCGTATCGGCGCCGGCCGGCACTTTTGCGCGCACCTTGCTGCCCGGAGCCGGCGACCAGGCCGGACGACTTTTACGCTCTGAATCCACCACGACAATGTAACGCCCCGCCCACGGGGTCACCTGCCGATCGCTTTTCAACACCCACAGCGATTTGCCGGACTCGACGAGCGTGGCATATTCGGCGTCGAGAATGCCGTAATGGTCGATAAATGCATTGAGCGACGCGGGGATCCTCACGCAGCCCTTCGAATGGCGAATACCGAGTAGCGGCTCGAGCCGGTCCGGGTCGGTGGCATGCATCTGGAAACGCATCTGCGACATGCCCCCCTTGCCCCAACCCCGCTCGCCCTGGGCCCAGCCGAGATCGAAGATCCGCATGTCGCGCTTGCCGTAGCCGCGGATGCGGTTTTCGTTCAACGTGCCTTCGGAACGGAAATCCATATTGGACGGCGTATGGTCGAACACGCCGAGCGGCGTGATGAAGTGGTCGTACTCGCCGGGCCGTCCCGTTGAAACCGGCGACGCGCCGATCATCTGCCAGCTATCGGCCGGGATTGCCCGGAAATAGATGAACAGCGCCTGCACGTTGGCGTTACGGTCGACCAGAACGACATACTCGCCCGACAGGTTGCCGAGCATATGCTGGCCGAGCGCCGTTTGCAGGCGGTCGGCATAGGCACGCTGCTCCGCCGCCGGCACTTTCAACCGACGCGTTACGTCTTGCGCGAACACGTCCCGCAGCAGGAACGCGCGGCGTGGATCGACCACCCCCGCCGCATCGGGCGCGGCCACCGCCAACGCGTTGACGGCGAGCGCCGGGTGCTTCGCTGCTATGGATGCCGATGCCCGGACGGACGCGGTGCCCGAAGCCGGGGCTGGGGCCGGGGCCGGGGTCGTACTCGAAGCCGAAGCCGAAGCCGCTATAGCGACGCTACACGACACCGCACAAAGAACGGCTGCCAACGCACGCGTCGGATAGCGTACTGAAAGAACTGCGCGCGCGGACCACGGCGCATAGCGTAAATCCGGCATACCCACCACTTCGCGTTGACGATCTACCGATGCGGGAGGACTGCGGTTCGGCGCAGGCTGGCCTGGCCGATTGGGGTAGTTCATCGCGCATTTGAGCAAACCTGATTATTATTGACTGCTCGCCGAATCATGCGGCGCTCGGAACGAAGATGTTACTAAGCACTTTGGTATCTGTCGATGAAGAATCGGCTCATTCACCCGTATCACTGTATTGACGGTCAGTATTTAACTATTCGCGCAGCGGTTTAACCGCTGCGCAAAGTGAATTTAAAGCCAATATCCGCGATAAAACCGCGAGATCGATTCGCGCATCATGCGCGCGAACCGATTCCGTTCGCGGACACCGCGCTCACGCAATCCGCGCGGGCCTTCATGGCCGGCACTCGTATCACCGCACACGGAGAAGAAAGGAACATGACGCAACAGGACCCAGCCGCCCGCCAGGCAAGCATTGCAGCGGAAATGCACATCGCCGCCGAATTCGACACCGCACAGGAAATCGAGCGCCGGGTTGCTTTTCTGACGAACTATCTGCGTAGTAACGGCCTGAAAACCTATGTGCTCGGCATTAGCGGCGGAGTCGATTCGACCACCGCCGGGCGGCTTGCGCAACTCGCGGTCGAACGCCTGCGCGCCGAACACTACGACGCGCGCTTTGTCGCGATCCGTCTGCCCTATGGCACGCAAAAAGACGAAGCCGATGCACAGCTGGCCTTGAGTTTCATTCGTGCGGACGAGAATCTCACCATCGATATCAAACCCGCCGCCGATGCGATGCTCGCCGCGCTGGATAACAGCGGTATGCGCTTTAACGACGACGCACAGCAGGATTTCATCCACGGCAATATCAAGGCGCGGCAGCGCATGATCGCGCAATACGCGGTAGCCGGCGCGCGAGCCGGTGTGGTGATCGGCACGGACCACGCGGCCGAATCGGTGATGGGATTCTTTACGAAGTTCGGCGATGGCGGCGCCGATGTGCTGCCGCTGACGGGCCTGAACAAGCGTCGTGTGCGGGCACTGTCCAAAGCTTTGGGCGCGCCCGAAGCGTTGGCGCACAAAGTGCCGACCGCCGACCTCGAAATGTTGCGCCCGCTGCGGCCGGACGAAGACGCGTATGGCATCCCTTACGACGATATCGACGACTTTCTGGAAGGCAAACCTGTGAGCGACGCCGCGCGCGAGACGGTCTTACGCTTCTACGATGTCACACGGCACAAACGGGCGTTGCCCTACACGCCGTTCGATTGGCCGGTGAAAGAAGGCGGGGATTGAAAGAACGAATCTAACAACCGGGATGTGCAGGGAGGATGCACGTTAGAAATACGTCATGCTCAGCGGCGTCAGCCGCAGCGCGTGCGCCTCACTCAAGGCAATCGGCAAACGCAGTTACGACGGCCTCAGTGGGCAGGTGGCGACTCGTCGTCGCTAAACAGATCGGCGCTCGCCTCGAGCGCCAGGCCGCCTAAATGCTTGCCGTGAATCTGCCGCGCGATCACCTCGCCCACATACGGCACATTCGCGGCCAACTCGACCGTGGCGTAGGCGCTAGGCTTACCGGCATCGATCACCTCGACGCTTTTCGCGTAATGCCCAAGTTCACGTTTAAGGAATTCCCGCACTTCCTGCTCGCTGCACGATTCCGCGATATTGCGCACGATCAGGTTCATGCCGCCTACCCTCGGCGCGCGCGGCGGTCCGCAACATGCACGCGCACCGGGCGCAGCGCGGCACGCTGTTTCGCCTCGGCAGCCGCGAGTTGGCGGATCAATGCAGCGCCGGCTGCACCCAAAGCAGCCAATGACAGATAGAAGGCAATCATTTAAATCTCCCCTTCGAATTTCGTCCTGTTTTCAGGATAGCCACATTCGACAATAAAAGCGATGCGACACAATGTCGTGAAACGGACTTTAAAACTTCCGTTAATGCACTGTACCTGAATAAGCAGCGGTAAAAACAGCAAAACACATGTTCATTCAGTGGTGCAGACCCGGCAAACGCGCCAGACGCGGACGCTGAGCGCAAAAACCGGGCCGCGATACGCATTGCCGACGGCATCCTGCGGGGGACGTGAGCAAAGGGCGGACTGATCGTCGGGATCAGTCCGCCGCTTGCACGTTGGCCGCACTCACCCACCATGCATTCTTGCCATGCGGCACGTGAACCAGCACGGCGGAGGGATCGTCGACACCGTCGTCGGCAACTTCGCATACCGTTAAACCGTCGGGCAAGCGTTTCACCTCACCGGCCGCCTGGAACAGCGCAACGCGCTGCGCGCTCAAGGGACGCAGTTGCCGGTACACGTCGAAACTGATTGCAGCGGGCACGTCGCCGCGAATCTGCAGCGAGTCGGCGCTGCCGCAATGTGCGGTTTCCGCGGCAAATGCCGCGGCGTTGCCGAACAGACAACCGAAAGTGAGTGTCAGTGCGGCAAGGCGTGAATGGGTCATGGCGATTCTCCAGGAATAAGTGGGGGCAGCGCGCTGCGGGCGGTGCGGCTGAATACACGCAATTGAACAACGAGAGCGTCGCAGGCGAAAACAGCCGGCCTCATGGCGCGGGCGCGCTGTCGCGGCCGTCGCTTCGCCCGTTGCTATCGCCGGTCGCGACATCGAGACGGCTCACGTCGCAAGACGTCTGGCTAAAGCCCGAATAGACCACCGACCAGTTGCCGACAATCGCGGCTTGCGCCTCCGCGAGGCTCAGTTTCCCTTCACAAACGCAACGTTTGAGCATGACTGCGGCGCGCGCCTTGCGACGCTCGCCCTGCTGGCCTGCCCACGGCAGAAGATCGAGATTGGAGGGTGCGTTCGGCGAGCCGCCGAGCACAATGGGCACGCGCCTGTCCAGCGCGAAAGCGGGACCCTTGTCGGCATCGATGCCGCGCGCGGCAAGCATGCGATCCTTGTGGGCCATCAGTTCGTCGAACGGCGGTGCGACCGTGTCCGCATAGCCGGGGCGGCAAATCGTTTCGCTGACCGACTCCTGCGTGACGCGCTCGTCGAGCATCGCGGAATCCTGAGCCCAGACTTCACCGACGCGCAATGCGAGCAGCGCGGCAAAGCCAAGCAGGAACACCACGCGCATCCTGCTGGCTGGACGCGCACCGCCACACCGGCGCGCGAGCGTCGGTGGAATCGTCTGATATGTGCCGCTGGTTGCGTCGCTGTTATGGATGATGCGACGCCTGTCTGCAATGCCTGCGTTCATTCGTCGGCGCACCGGCAGCGGCGCGCAATAGTTCAATTCGCGGACCAATTAAAACACATTCAATACGCATGCGTGAAAAAGGTGCACTTGCGCAGGTTGGTGAAGATGGGTCCAGATCTACTCGCAGGTGAATACCGGCGCGGCCTTGCCGTGCATGAAGCCACGTTGCAGGATCGCGCCGAACCGCAGGATAAAGGCAAACGCCGCGCTGTCCGGGCACCGCTCGCGCGCGGCGCCCAGACAGCACGCTACGACGCCACGTCAGCCTGGTTTCGCCACCCGGGCCTGCAAGGCGCGGATACGGAAGAGCGCCTGAGTATCGGACACGGTCGTGTCGTACATCTTGGCGAGATCCGCTTTGAGCGCCGTACGCGAACCACCGTCGAGATAGACCATATGCCCCGACGGATAAAAACGCGCCGACAGGTTCTGCCGGACCTGTTGGCTGACAAGCGGCATTTGCTGCAAATCGAGCACGGTCTGATAGAACGGCGTGACGTAGTCGAAGAAACCGTTCGCCGACAGCACCTTCAGATCGGGATTGAGTGCCATCACGGCGGCAAGATCGCCGGCGGTGTACAGAATGATGTTGCCCTTCGCGTCGAGCCCCTTCTGCGCGCCGGTCGGATCGATGTGGCTGAAGTCCCAATACTGGAACGCCTGATCGTTGAGATCCGTGAACGCAGAATTCGACGTGTATTTCAACTGCTCGTTCAGGTACACGTTCCACATCGTCGTATAGACGCCGGTCACCGCTGTCATGGTCGGATCGTTGCCGCCGGAATTCGGGTCGATCTTGCCGGCGATGCCGGTGTTGATCGCCGTCACGCGGCCGTCGTACTCGCCGAGCGCGAGCCCCTGTGCCTTCAGCAACGTGGTCAGAAACAGCGAATTGCCGCGGCTGTCGTACGACGCGATATCGAGACTCCAGGCGAGCAAGGTGGTTTTGTCGATACCGGTGTATTCGCTGAGCTTTTCGACCGTTGCGGCATCCGTAGTCGGAAACTTGCGCAGCGCCGCCAGATAGTCGGTGCGCGCGAATTGCGCCACTTCTTCGGCAAACGTGCCGAGGTCGGTTGGCCGCGGCGCAATGCCGAGTTTCTTGTGATACCACGCGTCCGCGGCGGTGGTGGGCAATGCGCCAACCGGGTTGCCGGATTGCGTGTAGTCGAGAATGGACGATTGCAGCGTGATGCCGTTCAGATCGACGCCGTCTTCGTGCAGCCGGTAAGCCAGCACGCAGCTGCGCGCCGTGCCGTAAGACTCGCCGAACAGATACTTCGGCGAATTCCAGCGATTGTTCTTAGTGAGAAAGCGCTTGATGAACTGCTTGATCGAGTCCGCATCCTGGTCGACGCCCCAGAAGGCGCGGTTCGTCTTCGGCGCAATAGCTGCCGAGTAACCTGTGCCGACCGGATTGATGAAGACGAGGTCACTCTTGTCGAGCAGGCTGTCCGGGTTGTCTTCCATCGAATACGGCGCGGGCGGCGTAAAGCCCGGCATCGACGTCTTGATGCGGCGCGGCGCGAACGAGCCCAGCAGCACGAACACCGAAGACGAACCCGGGCCGCCGTTGTAGAAGAACGTTACCGGGCGGGTTTCCTCCTTCTGGTTGTCCTGCGTGAACGCCACGTAGAACATCTTGGCTTCAGGCTGCGAACTGCTCGGGTCGACAATCACGAGGTGACCCGCCGTCGCCGTGTAGTTGATCTTCTGGCCGCCGATGGTAGTTGAATGGTGCGTCACCGCAGCGGTTTCAGTGGTATCGGTGACGGAATCGTCCGGCCCGTTGCCATAAGCAACCGGATCGAAGAACGGCTGATCTCCTGCTTTGTGCGACACGCTGCTGGCCGCCGTTGCGGGCGAAGCATGCGTGTTATGTGACGACTGCGGACTAACAGAAGCTGACTCGGTGTTCGTCATGATCGCTCCATGGGTTCGATAACGTCTTGATATGTCTTGTGTGTCCTGATATGTCTCGTGTGTCGTGCTTTGCCTGCGTCTCTTGAAACCATGCACCGTACCGCCTGCGGCCTGAAAGCAGCGCACCTTCGGACAAGCGCGGACGGCTGGCGATCGCCTGATCTGACAGCTAGCCAGGCGGCCATCCGAACCGATCCGCGACTCATCAGACTATAGTGCCGCCGCCACCTTCTGACCATTGGGGCTGCCAAGTCCCGTGCACGCATCCCAGCCCGGCGACGCGGCGAAGCTGCCGTTGTTGCCCTGGGTAATGTCGTTAAACGCGCCCGGCGCCTTGTACAACTTCGGGTTGATGAAACCGGCCGGCTGCCCTTTCGCCGCGTTGATCCGCGCAATCAGCGCCGCCCACAGCGGTGCGACCGCACTGGTGCCGCCGACCACCGTCTGCGTGCCGTCGATCAACACGCTGTAGCCCGTGACAGGCGACGCATCGCCGGCCACGTCCGGCACACCGCGCCCGCTGAGTGCCGTCTTGCCGCCGCCCGATGAAGTAGCGGACAGGCCCTGCTGCCACACCGGCACGGGAAAGGTACGGCTCACGCCGCCGCCGCTCGCGCCGCCCTGCGCGCCGTCGTTCCACACCACCTCACGCGAGATCGCCGTGCCCGACGCAGTCAGGTTCGTGCCACCGCATGCGAGCACATAAGGGCTCGATGCCGGAAAGTCGACCTGATCGCCGCCGGAACCGTCGCTCGAACCGCTATCGCCCGACGCCGCGCAAACCGTCACCCCCAAAGCCGCTGCCGTTTGCAGCAAGCTGTTGAAAGCTTGCAGCGACTGGCTGGTCCAGTTCGACTCCGGTCCGCCCCAACTGATCGAGATTACCGAAGGTTTGTTGGTTGTGTCGTGCACAGCGCGGCTCACGGCGTCGATGAAACCGGCATCGCTGTTCTGAGTGAAATAAACCGCGATGGTCGCGCCGGGCACAATCGCGCCGACGATTTCGATGTCGAGCGTGACTTCGCCATCGGGCCCATTCGGGTCACCGCTCGGCTGATTGCTGCCCTGATCGACGCCGACCGCTTTCACCGTCGGCGAAGCGACGCCGAGGCTCGCAAAGTAGCTCTTCAGGTCGGACGTGTTGTACCCCCCGCCGAGTTCGATGATGCCGACGCATTCGCCGCTGCCGTCGCCTTGCGGAAACTGGTACAGGGACGCGAGTTGCAGCGGCGTAAACGAAACCTGATGCCCTTTAGCCGGTTGGAACGGCGGCCGGATACGAAAATGCGGCCGCGCCTGAGGCCGGTTATCGAGCCCGAGCACGGCTTCCACGATGCCGTGCAAATCATCCGGTACGCTGATCGTGCCGGTGCGGCCGCGGAACTGGCCCGCCGTATGATGCTGATAATGTTCCAGCTTGACGCCGAATGCCGTCTGGAACTGCGCGATCGTGCCGCTCAACGACACCGAGCGGGCCGCCGGATCCTCCTGCACCACCGTCAAGCCGTGTGCGACGGCAAAGGCTTTGACCTTGGCGATATCGTCCGGCGCGGCCCCGTAATCTTTTGCAAACGCCTCGCGCGAAAGCGGTTTGACGCTCGGATCGCCTGCTTCGATCCTGCTCATCAGTGCATCGAACTGCGCCTGCCGCTGACGGCGCAGTATCACGAAAACTTCGATCCGTTCTGACGGATCACATTGCCCAACGACCTTCGAACCCTGCTCTACCGTTCGCTCGCTTCCCGGCAGCGGTTGTCTATTGACCATGGTGTCGATTCTCCTGTTAGCGTGACGGCGCGGAGCGCAAGGTGGACCCCAAGCACGGCACGCGCCTGCACGAACTCACCGCCTCGGCACCGGCGGCGAATTGCTGTTTCAAGGACTTCGCCAAACCATCCGACCCATGCATTCGAACACAGTTCCGGTGCGCGCGGCAGTTGTCCGAATGGCTAACGCCAGGTTGGATCAATGCGCATCGTGCGGCACCCGCGCTATGATGCTGAAGCGGCAATCCAGCCGTTGCAGCGCCTCGCGCGCCGCCCGCGCGCACGATCAAAGAATCAGAGGAACCCCATGTCAATTTCGATGTATCAAGCATCACTGCCCGTGCTGGTGCGCGGCATGACCAACCTGCAAGTCATCCTCGGCAAAGCCGAAGCGCACGCCGCCGAAAAGCAGATCGACCCGTCCGTGCTCACGCATGCCCGGCTCGCGCCGGACATGCTGCCTTTGATGCGCCAGGTCTATATCGCGAGCGACACGGCCAAGGGTTGCGCCGCGCGCCTGGCCGGCGTCGAAGCGCCGAAATTCGAGGACGTCGAACAGACCTTCGAGGAACTCGATGCCCGCCTTCAAAAGACGATTGATTATTTGAAGGAATTCAATGCACAGCAGATCGACGGATCGGAAGAGCGTCCGATCACGCTAAAATTGCGCAACGGCCCGATCGAGTTCACGGGGCTGTCATATCTGCTCGGTTTCGTGCTGCCGAACTTCTATTTTCACGTCACGACGGCGTACGACATTCTGCGTCACAACGGCGTCGAACTTGGCAAGCTCGACTATCTGGGCGGCATCAGGTAAGAAGGCGCGCGCTATTGCATGAGCGCGGCTATGCGCGCGGCGCACGCAGCACGTGAGTCGCCCATTGGCCGCGTGTGAACAACGCGTGGGCCGTGCTTGAGAGGTGCATAGGCAGCGCATGAGAAATGCGTGCGCGGCATCAAACCCGCGGCTGGAACGCGATGATCGCCATGCCGGCCAGTGTGAATACCACGCCGGCCGCGTCCCACAGCGTGGGGCGCACTTTGTCCACGCACCATAGCCATGCAATCGCCACCGCCACATAGACACCGCCGTAAGCCGCATACACGCGGCCAGCGGCGGTACCGTGCAGCGTCAACAGCCAGGCAAACAACGCGAGGCTGAGCGCGCCGGGCACCAGCAGCCAGATGGAGCCGCCCTCCTTCAACCAGCGCCACGGCAAATAGCACCCGACAATTTCAGCAACGGCGGTAACGGCATAAAGCAGAAAAGTTTTCATCGACAGATAGAAGCGAATGGTTGTGTTGCCGCGGGCCCCGTGCGCGGCTGTCTATCGGCTTTATTAACACATCCACTTTGTGTGCGGGCATGGCGCATGCAACAGTCGTTGCCTTTGAGTCCTGTTCGCTACCTGCCATGCGCAATCAATCCAGCGAAAGCCGCAGCGCAAAACCGATCAGCGCAGCTGAAAAAGTCCAACGCTGCAGTGTCTGCGCGAGAGGGTGAGCGCGCATCCAGCCGGCAATGCGCGCTGCGCCGATCGCGTACATGGCGTCGAAACACACGCCGATGGCGAGCAGCACCAGACCCAGTTCGATCATCTGCAGCGAAACCGGTCCGGCTTCAGGGCGCACGAACTGCGGCAAGAGCACCGAGCAGAACAGCAGCGCTTTCGGGTTCAACAGATTGGTCAGCAAGCCTTTGACGAAAGCGGCCCGCAACGGCCGCGACCCGGCGCTCACCGTGCCGCCTTCAGGCAATGCGAATACGGGCGAGCGGAATATCTGGATACCGACCCACGCGAGATACACCGCGCCGCCGTACCTCACCACGTCGTACAGCCACGGCGCGTTGCGCAACAGCGCCGCCACCCCGCACGCCGACAACGTGACGTGCGTTGCACGCGCTATCCCCAACCCGCCGGCCGCGGCAAAGCCACTGCGCATGCCACGTCCGATACTCGTTTGCAGAATCAACGCCATGTCGGGCCCGGGCACCGCATAAACCACGAACAACGCAGCGATATAGACGACCAGAAGGTGTGCGGAAATCATAGAAGCCTCTTGTTTTTAAGGGCTCTATCTTGCTATCGTCGGCGGAGCGTTTGCTGGCGAAATACGAGGGCGAGCGTACATCCTTTGGCGGAATACGCTAATATTCCGCTCCCAAGCCATGTTTTCCGCTAGCGCACAGCAAGCACCTCCAAATCCATGACAACCGACCTCGATAAAACAGATCGCGCCATCCTCGCCGCACTGCAAAACGACGGCCGCATGTCGAATGCGCGGCTGGCCGAAACGGTCGGTTTAAGCGAGACGCCTTGTGCACGCCGCCTCAAGCGTCTTGAAAACGACGGCTATATCGACCGCTATCGCGCAATGCTTTCGCGCTCCGCCCTCGGCTTCGGGGTTGTCGCGTTCGTCTATGTGCGTTTTGCCGTACACGACCGCGAGACGGCCACCCGTTTTGAGCGCGAGGTGCAGGCAATCCCGCGAATTCTGGCGTGTCACAACGTGTCGGGCAGCGCAGACTACATCCTGCAAGTGGTCGCACGCGATCTCGACGATTACGGCACTTTTATGCGCGACGAGATGCGCAGCCTGCCGGGCGTGACATCGGTGGAGTCGGCGTTGTCGCTGCGGGAAGTCAAGGCTAACGGCGGGCTGCCGCTGTCCTGAACGCGGACGTGGCATAGTCACCCATTTGATACGGCGCGAGCCGACCAGACGAGTACGGAGTTTTCATGGATCACGAAAAGGCGCGAGCCGAAGAGACAGCCGCGATGGAGCGCGTATTGACCGCAACCACGCGCGTAAAGGCGGCCTTCGCCTCGCTGCAATCGCAATTCCCGCCGGCCGGCAGCGGCCAGCCTTCGCAATTCGCGCTGCAAACTTTCGACGCGGCGTTGCAGGAACTCGAAGACGCCCAAGCCGCATTCGACGAATTGCTCGGCGATCTGCTTGACGGCAATCGCTGAGTGACATAGCCGGTCCCTTCACTGCATAGCTGCTGTGCAGCACGCGAGCAGCGGCCGTTTCAGTTTCCGCCGAAGCGGTCGTCGCGTTATTTGGAGGGGTCGGGCGGACTTGACCGTTAGTTGCGTATTGACGTCCTGGAACTGGAATTCACGCAACGCCGGATCGCCCCCTCCCCCTGCCGGATCGTCAGTACTTCAACACGCGGCTGCGTCCTTCATCCACCTGTCCTTCCTGTCATTCCTGAAAGGCTCAGCCTCGTCTAGCGATGACAAAGCGCGCTCCCTCACACGTAAAAGAAGAATATTTGCTTCGCTTAACGAAGCATGTTGACTTCTGCTTACGGGAGTGCCTAAAATTCGCCCGTCATCACAAACGGGGCCATTGCCTTGGACTCCAGCAGTAGTCGATCTTCGAACAGTTTCACTGCCTGACCGGCCCGACGCCCGCGCGCTCTTTCTCAGCCGCCGTCTTGCCAACAGGCAGACGGTGCGCGCCGCAGTAAATCTCTCCGTGCACCTTAACTAGCGCCATTCGGCCGCGCCGCGCTTACGCACGTCCTGCGTCTGTGCGTCCACACGTCCGAATGGCATCGCGTCGCGAGCATCCACTCGCGGCAGCGTTCGCTCACGCCGGTTCGATCCGTTCGAACGCCGGCGCGACCGGACGCGTGGATCAACACGTGCGTACTTCATGCCAATAGGCAACGCCGATAAACAACGCCGATAGGCCACATCGATAAGGAGCCGCCATGCCCGACAGTGACAGTTATCCCTTATGCCGCTCAATTGCCACGCAATTTTTGTTTTGCCTAAGGAAAGCGAGTAGACGTTCGCCGCCGCGCGCATAGTGCCGCCGCGCTCCATGTCTGCTGGCTTTCCGCAACCCGCGTAAAGCTATACGCATGGAGAAATATCATGTACATCGCCGTCCTCGTACCGACCCTGCAGCAAACGCCTATCCACAGCGACGCTGCACTCGCGCTTCACAGCATCAAGCCGCACTGGCTCGCCGTATCCTGGCACCGCGTCAAAGCGCTCTTCTCACACCCGGCTTCCTACTCAGCTTAACGGCGTACGGTCAGTACCCGCACGCCTTCGCGATCCGCATGCGCCTTCGTCGCCCGAGCTTATTCGACGACACTCGCGCAGCGGATCACGAAAGCGCGCTACTGCATTCAAATCACACCCATTCAAGGGGTTAGAAATGTCCACTCCAATTGACGTCTCACCGCCACGCAGCGCCGTTCTCGACGAAGCCCATCTCGGCGACATCAAAGGCGCGCTCGGCACGATCGCGCATCACGACACCGCACCGCGCAATAACTGGTGGGCCCGGATCCGCACACTGCTCGCGATCCTCGGGCCCGGCCTGATCGTGATGGTCGGCGACAACGATGCCGGCGCTTTCGGAACCTACACGCAAGCGGGACAGAATTACGGAACCACGCTGCTGTGGACCATGCTGCTGCTCGTGCCCGTTCTCTTCGTCAATCAGGAAATGGTGTTGCGCCTCGGTGCCGTAACCGGCGTCGGTCATGCACGGCTGATCTTCGAGCGCTTTGGCAAATTCTGGGGAGCATTCAGCGTCGTCGACCTGTTCATATTGAACGCGCTCACTATCGTGACCGAATTCATCGGCATCACGTTCGTGCTGGATTTCTTCGGCATTTCGAAAGTGACCGGCGTTTGCATTGCCGCGGCCGTGACGATGGCCGCGGTCAGCACAGGCAACTTCCGGCGCTTCGAGCGTTTCGCGGTTGTGCTCTGTCTGTTGAGCCTGCTGCTGGTGCCGGTACTGGTGTCGATTCATCCGCCGGTGGCGCAGATGACGCACGATTTCCTCATTCCAAACTGGCCCGCCAACTCGAAACTGAGCGACGTGATGCTGCTCGTGATCGGCATTGTCGGCACCACGGTTGCGCCGTGGCAACTGTTTTTCCAGCAAAGCTATATCGTGGATAAACGCATCACGCCGCGCTTTATGAAGTACGAGAAGGCCGACCTGTGGATCGGCATCGTCTTCGTGATGATCGGTGCGGTGGCCATGATCTCGTTCTGCGCCGCGCTGTACGCAGGCAAGCCCGAGTTCGGCAACTTCACGGATGCAGGCGGTGTGATCGCCGGCCTCGAAAAATATGCCGGACGCACACCCGCGGTTCTTTTCGCAGTCGCGCTGCTCGACGCCTGCATCATTGGCGCGGCCGCTGTCTCGCTGTCTACCGCGTATGCGATCGGCGACGTCTTCAAGATCCGTCACTCGCTGCATCGTGGCGTAACGGACGCGAAGGGCTTCTATCTCGTCTACTTCGGTATTGTCGCGGCCGCGGCGGCGCTGGTACTGATTCCCGGCAGCCCGCTCGGACTACTGACTGAAGCGGTGCAGACGCTCGCAGGCGTGCTGCTTCCGAGTGCGACGGTGTTTCTGCTGCTGTTGTGCAACGACCGCGCGGTTCTCGGTCCGTGGGTGAACTCAAAGAAGCTCAATTTCTTTACGGGCGCAGTTGTCTGGGTACTCGTCATGCTTTCCATCATCCTGACTGCATCGGTGATGTATCCGGACATTACCGGCGAAGCCATCATTGAAGTACTGGCCGGCGGCACATTGCTGGCTGTAGTCGGCTACGCGGCAACCGTGACGGTCCGCAGGCTGCGGCCCGTACCGGCGGATGCCGAGGGTTCCGCGAATGCCATGGTTTCCGATACCGCGCAACAGTTTTCGGAACAAGCCCGCAATACATGGCGCATGCCGCCGCTGGAAGAGCTGCCGGCGCCGCAACTGACCCTGTCCAAACGCATCTGGATGGGTGTGCTGCGCGGTTATCTGATCGTGGCTGTCGCCCTCGTTATCGTCAAGGTCGTGCAGATGACTTTGCTGCATTGAATCGATACTGCCCGCCCGCTCCCGGTTGTTTCGGCGAGCGGCGGGCAAACGGCCGACTTCGGCCTACACACGCCGCACTGCTTTGTCAGTTACGTTGCGACCTCTCTGCCGGACACAGGTGCAGGTGCCAGTCGCAACTACACATCCATCACACCCCATCCGCCTCGATAACCGGCTCGCACAGAATCGGAAAATTGACCGAGTTCGCGATATAGCATTTCTCATGCGCCACGTGATGCAAATACGCGGCCCGTTCGAGGTCGCCGCCGGCCTGAACGACAACGTGCGGACGTAGAACGATCTGCGAAAATTTTCCTTGCTCCGAACTATCGAGCATCGTGCCTTCGGCATTGTCGCGATAGCTCAGAACAACAATGCCCGCGTCCGAGCAAAGATGCAGATACCAGAGCTGGTGGCAGGCGGACGCCGAGGCGACCAGCAGATCTTCCGGATTCCACCGGCGCGCGTCGCCGAGAAACGCTGCATCCGACGAGCCAGGAATGTCCGGCTTGCTTCCCGCAGCGACGATGTGGTCCCGGCCGTACTCGCGATATCCCGAAGTGCCACTGCCGAGGTTTCCTGTCCACTGCACCGATACCTGGTATTTGTGCTCGCCGTGCGCCATGCCCATCTCCTTTGCTGTTGACCGAGGATTGAATTCACAACACGTGAATTCTATATCCGCATCACGGTTTTGGTATACCATTATTCCAAACGACAAGGACGCGATGCACATGGACCACAAACTGGATTCGACGGCCGACGCCATCGCGGCCTCGCTACGCGAACTGATCGCGGCCGGCGAGCTGGAAGACGGCGCACGGCTGGTCGAGCGCGAACTCGCGGATCGATTCGGCGTGAGCCGGGTGCCGATGAGAGAGGCCATCCAGAAGCTCGAAGGCGAAGGGTTGGTCGAACTCATGCGCAATCGCGGCGCCGTCGTGCGCACGCTGACAGAGTCCGACCTGAACGAGATTTACAGCCTGCGCATGCTGCTCGAAGGCGACGCCATCTTCCACGCGGTCAAACGCATGGACAGCGAAACGTTATCGCGCGCCGAACTCGTTCACCGGCTGCTGGGAGATGCCGATACAGCGCAAAGACAGGGCGAACTGAATCGCGAGTTTCATGAACTGCTCTACCGCCCATGCGCGAATGGCCGGCAACTGAAAACGATCCGCGAGCTGCGCGCCCAGGTCGAGCGCTACGAACGATTGCAAAGCACGTTGCTCGCCGACACGCCGGCCTTCCAGGACGAACACCTCAAGATTCTCGAAGCATGCGAAGCCGGCAATGCGCGCCTCGCGCGATCGATGACGGTGGAGCATCTTGCGTCCGCGAAGCGCATCGTGCTGCAACTGGTTCGGGCTGAGTGACGACCTGATTGTTGACTACTGTCCGAACGCTTTTCCCGTCACGTTCGGCGCCCGGGGATCCGGGCTCATATTCAGGCTGGTGCCATTCGCTCGCATGTTGTTAAGCACCGGTCCCGATCCAATGCCGCCGGCTCCGCCAATCGCCGGCGAGCCGCCCACCGTGCCCGCGCCCGGCATTGGGCTCGGGCTGGCCGCCCCCGTGCCCAAACCTGTTCCCAACCCCGCTCCCGCACTATTGCCCCCGCCTGCCTGCAAACCGTTCGTACCGCTGGCGCGAAGGTTTGCCGACTGGGCATCGGCCACGCCCGTCAGACCTATCATCAGCGCCGAAGTAAAAATCACCCTGGTCACGACTTTCATAGCCACTCCGTGATGCCGTCGAATTGCCCGACCGAAGCACTCGCGCTGTCGTAGCGATATCGAGCAAACGACGCTCATAAACGAGCCCGGTCAAACAGTAAGACCGATTTCCCGGTGCGTTTGTTCATCGCTGACAATCAGGGATTGATCGACGAATTTACCGACGAAATCTGAGCGCCAATCCCGATCGGCAAGTTGTACAAATACTTACAAAGCCGTGTACGTCCGACGTACACCACCCGCGCTGCTGCGGCGTTATTGCAAGCATCTACCCGCGGAGTCCGCAATGAACAACACGAACCTCACTTCCAGCAATCCGCAGCGCAGCCGCATCCACCCCCTGGTCGCCGGTGCGGCAGTGGCCGTCATTCTGGCGAGCGCCACCGGCATCGCGGCAATGACAGGTCTTCTGCCTACTTCGCATGCGGTTACGGAGCCCGCACTTCCTGCCACGACGGTCGCGGCGCAAGTTGCGAGCGCGCCGGCCGCCGTGCCTCAAGCGAGCCCGGTTCAGCAAACCGCTCAGCAACCCATTCAGCAAGCCGCCCCGCCACGGCCGCACGTGTATCACCCGCACAGCACGCCCGCCGCAGCCGCGCCGAGGTACGCAAACAATCAGGGATACCAGGCACCGTATGAATCCGCGCCGGCAAGGCCGGTTGCCGATCCTTATGCGGGCGAAGTCGTCGCCATCAACACGGTCCAGGCGCCGGAGCCGACCACCGGACTCGGCGCGCTGGGCGGCGCGGTCGCGGGTGGCCTCGTCGGCAATCAGATCGGCGGCGGACGCGGCAAGATTTTCACCACGATCGCGGGCGTTGTCGGCGGCGGGCTGGCCGGCAATGGAATCGAGCACGCGGTGCGCAAGCAGACCACCTATCAGGTTCAGGTGCGCATGCAGGACGGCAGCTACCGCAACTTCAGCTACCCGACGCAGCCGGATGTCCAGATCGGCGAGCGGGTCCACGTATCCGGCGATTCGCTGACGGCTTCGTGAGATCTTGCAAGCCGGCATCTCACCCGATGCCGGCTTGCCAAAACGCTTGCGAAAATGCTTGCGAAAATGTCAGGCAATGCCGTGCGCGTTATGATCAGCCGTTACGCCAGAACGCCTGAGCGCGCACGATGGAGCATGCCTACATTCACCTTTTGCATCTGCTTGCCGGCCATTCGGCGTGGACGCTCACGGTCATCTTTCTTGCGGCCTTCCTGGAGGCCATCGCCGTCATCGGCACCTTCATCCCAGGCAGCACTGCAATGTTCCTCGCCGGCGCGCTGGCCGGCACCGGCTCGCTGAGCCTCGGCTGGGTATTCCTGTGGGCAATCGCCGGCGCCGTCGCCGGAGACGGCATCAGCTTCTGGATCGGCCGTCGCTACAAGGCCAGGATCGTCCAGCTCTGGCCGTTCCGCACACACCCGCAGATCCTCGACGCCGGTCATCGCTTCTTCCAGAAACACGGCGCCAAGAGCGTCGTGTTCGCCCGCTTCATCGGACCGGTGCGGGCGATCGTGCCGGTGGTGGCGGGCATGCTGGACATGACGCCATTGCGCTTTTACGCGATGAACGTGCTGTCGGCCTTGCTATGGGCACCCGCGCATATCCTGCCGGGCGTGGTATTCGGCGCCTCGGTGCTGTTGGCGGGCGCCGTGTCGTTCCGCCTCGTCGTTATCATCGCGTTGCTGGTGGCGATCGTCTGGCTAAGCTTTCGCGCGATGCGTTTCCTGCTCTCGCACGCCAGCGCATGGTCAAGCGCGGCGGGCCGCTATCTGGGAGGCTGGGCTTGCCGCCACCCGGGGCCGTTCGGCCGTCTCGCGCGACGGCTGCTGGACCCCGAACAGCCGGATGCCAGCAGCATCGTGGTGACGTCGCTGATCGTGCTGGCGGCGGGCGCGCTCTTCTTCGGCGTTCTCGAAGACGTCATCAGCGGCGATCCGCTGGTCAGCGTCGATCTATCCGTCTATCACTTTCTGCAATCGGTGCGCACGCCCTGGAGCGACACGGTCCTTGCAGGACTCGCGACACTCGGCAGCGTCTTCACGCTGACGGCACTGGTCGCAACAGTGGTGGTATGGATGCTGCTGGAACGGCGTTGGCGCACCATCGGTTACTGGCTCGCCGCGGTCGTATTTTCGCAATTGCTGATCTTCGCGCTGCAGTTCGCCATGCATCGCGCGGCGCCCAACGAATTCCTGTCCGGCGCCTATGTGTTTCCGAGCAATCACGTCGCCGCGACGGTGATCGTCTACGGTTTCCTGGCGTTCCTGCTCGCGCGCCGGGTCGGCATGCTGGAAGGTTTGCTGGTGGCGACAGCGAGTACGGTTGTCGTGATCGTGGTCGCATTGGCGGGACTCTACTTCGGCAGGTACTGGGTCTCCGACGCGATCGGCGGCGCCGCGCTCGCGTACATCTGGGTGGCAATCGTTTCGTTGACGGCGATGTTGCGGCATCCGGAAGTGCCGCCCACGCGCCGTCTCATGCCGGTCGTGATTCTGGCGGTGATGCTCGTCAGTGTGGGTGTGCAACTGGGCGTCAATCCACCGGCGCCGCCACCGGACAGCACCTTGCGCCCGGCACCCGTGTTAGTCACGCAGGCAGAGTGGACGGCGTCGCTATGGAAGCGGCTGCCATGCTATCGCTCGGATATGGGCGGCGATCACAAGGAGCCGCTGACGTTGCAGTGGGTGTCGAACCTCGACTCGATCAAAGGGCAACTGCGCGCACAGGGATGGGTCGAGGGCACGGACCTGTCCGCCCACAGCCTGCTCTCGCTTGCGTCGCCGAACGTCGCGGCGGTGGCGCTGCCGGTGTTGCCGAAGCTGAACAATGGCGTGCCTTCGTCGCTGGTCTTCATGCGTCCTGGCGACACCCGCGACGAACGCGATGTCCTGCGCTTCTGGCCGAGCGGCTATGCCGTGGAGAACGGCGCGTCGGCCACGCCGCTGTGGGTCGGGGCCTTCGCGCACGAACGGCTCTCCCGGCCATCGTGGCCGATCAATATTCTGCGCGTCGACAAAGAAGTGTCGTCGTTCGATGCCCACACAAAAATGAGCGCCGGCCTCGGCGCCGCGCTCGTGGCAAGGGTGAGTTGCCATGGCGTGCCGGTGTCGCTGCTGGCCGCTCCGGCGGAATGAGCAGCGCGTTGCCAGCGGTCTGCCTGGCGGTGCGTGTTCGCCGTATCAATCGGGAAATCGCTCTGCGCTCAATCACTTGGCGGGTTTGGCCAGGACTTGTCCACAAGGATATGAACATTTTCTGTGGATAACCGCAGCGATGCGGTCCGCCCACTAACCTTGCTGCGCTTGCCAGCCGGTGCCGAGGCTTTTCTGTAGCGACACAAAGTCCTTGAGCAACTCAGCCTGCCCCGCGACGACATCCTGCTGTGCGGTGAACTCCTGGCGTTGCGTATCGAGCAGATCGATCAGCGTGGCAACGCCGGCGGAATAGCGCTGCCGCATCAGCGTGGCCGAATGCGTGGCCGACGCTTCCACCTTTTGCAACGTGACGACATGTTCGCGCTGATGCCCATAGCGCGACAGCGATGAGTTCGCGTCCTGCAGCGCGCCGAGCACGGCCTTCGTATAACGGGCCTCGGCTTCGTCACGCGAGGCCTCGGCGGCGTGAACGCTGCCCAGCGTGCGACCGAAATCGAACACATTCCATTGCAGATACGGCGCGCCGATCCAGCTGAAATTGTTCTTGCGCACCAGGTGACCCGGATCGCTCGCGCTGAAGCCGATATCGCCGAGCAGCGTCACCTTCGGGAAAAAGTCCGCAATGTGTTCGCCGATCTGCGCATTGCTCGACGCGAGCCGCCGCTCCGCTGCGCGAATATCGGGGCGCTGCTGCAACATCGTCGACGGATCGCCGATCGCCACGGTCTCAGGCATTGCCGGCAACGGCCGCGTAGCGGCGAGCTGTTCGTCCAGCGCGCCGGGCTCACGGCCGGTCAGCACGGCGAGGCGGTCGAGCGAATCGGTCAGTTGCGCGTCGAGCGGAATCAGCGTCGCGCGCGTGTTCTCGACCTGCGTGTTCAGACGTTCGACATCGATATCCGCTGCCGTGCCCCGCTCCCGGCGCTGCTGCGTGAGCGTCAGCATTTTCTGTTCGGTATCCGCCTGACGCTGCGCGAGTGCAAGCCGCGTCTGCTGGTCGCGCAGTTCGATGTAGGTTTGCGCAACCTCGGCCGCGAGCGATACCTGGGTGTCCGCAAGATCGGCGTCGACGGCTTCCGCATCCGCCGAGGCCGCTTCGATCGCGCGCCGCGTGCCGCCGAACAGATCGATTTCCCACGTGGCGTCGAAGCCCGCGGTATAGAGCTGCAGCGGGCCACGACCCGACGATGTACTGCTGCCGGATGACGAGCTTCCGGAACTGAGCGAACTCAGATCAGGTTCGCGCATGCGCAGCGCGGCTGCATCCGCCGATACCTTCGGCAACGCGTTCGCGCGTTGCTGCTGCAATTGCGAACGCGATTCCCGCAGCCGCGCCTGGGCGATATGCACGTCGGGACTGTGCGCAAAGGCGGCGGCAATAAGGTCGTTCAACTGCGGATCGTTGAATGCGAGCCACCACTGGCTCGGCGCAGGCGTCGCAGCCGTGCCGGCAGCCGGCGCACGCACGAAGGTCGCGCTGCCGTGGGCGTCCTGCGCAAGCGGCGGCGCACCGTGATAATCCGGACCAACCGTGCAACCCGACAAGGCGAACAGAAGCGCGGCGGCTAGAGCAAAACACGAGGGACGGTTGGACATCATGGTGAGAGGAGAAGACATTAGTGTCCCGCGGACGAAGGCGGCGGCGCATTCCTGCTCGGCGTTTTCAGCAGCAGCGCAAGCGGAATGCAGGCGAGCAGCGCGATGCCGAGCAGATAGAAGGTTTCCGAATAGGTCATCACGATGGCCTGCTGCGCGATCTGCGCGCCGAGTTGCCCGAGCGCGCGCATCTGCGAGTACGCCATGTCCCCCGTATGGGCGAACCAGTTCCCCGCGTTCGCCGCCAGACTCTCCTGGCCGATCAGCGAATTTGCGCTGACCGATTCGCGGATCATCGCGGTATGAAACGTCGTGCGCCGGTCGATCACCGTACCGATGATCGCAAGGCCGATCGATCCGCCGAGGTTGCGCGCCATGTTGTAGAGACCGGCGGCGTCGCCGGAATCTTCGCGCGACACCGCCGCCATCGACGCCTGATTGAGCGGCATCATCGCGAGCATCTGGGCCGTGCCACGAATCAGTTGCGACCACACGAAATCGTGCCCGACGCTCTGCGCCGTCAGGTTAATGTCGAGCATGCAACTGATCGCGTACAACAGCAGCCCGGTGATCACCAGCACGCGGAAATCGAATTTGCCAAGCAGACGTGGCAGCACCGGCATGATCAGGAACGCGGGCAGCCCGGAAAGCAGCATGATCGCGCCGGACTGTTCCGCGTTATAGCCCGCGACCACCCCGAGAAACTGCGGCAGCAGATACGACACGCCATACAACGCCGCGCCGACTGCGGACACGATCACGATCACGCTTGCGTAGTTTGGGTTGCGCATCAGGCTCAAACGCACGATCGGTTTCTTCGCGGTCAATTGCGACGCGGCGATCAGCAGCATGCCGAAGAGCGACACGCAGGTGAGCGTCACGATCATCGACGATTCGAACCAGCGCTCGCGCTGCCCTTCTTCGAGCACCACCGTAAGCGAACTGAGGCCGATCGCGAGACCGACGATGCCAAGCCAGTCCGCCTTGAAAAACGCCTCCCAGTGCGGCCGGTCCGACGGCAGGCCGACGATCAACAGGGTCATCAGCGCAAGGCAGATCGGCAGATTCATGAAGAAGCACCAGCTCCAGCTGATGTTCTCCGCGAGCCAGCCGCCGACCACCGGTCCAAGCAGCGGCCCGAGCAACACAATCAGGCCGAACATGGTCATACCGACCGGCAGTTGCGACAGCGGCAGACGCGTGCGGATGATGGTCTGCGCCGTCGGGATCAGCGCGCCGCCAGCGAAGCCCTGCCCGATGCGGCCGACGATCATCATCGGTAACGTGTGCGACCAGCCGCACATCATCGAGAAGGCAATGAAAAACGCGGAGTTTATCAGCAGAAAATTGCGCAGGCCGAACACGCGCGTGAGCCATGCCGCCAACGGAATCATCACGATTTCCGACATCAGGTAACCGGTCGAAATCCAGGTGCCTTCCGTGCCGGTGGCGCCGATTTCGCCCTGGATCTGCGGCAGCGCGGAGTTCGTGATCGAGATGTCGAGCGTCGCCATCAAGGCGCCGAGCGCGCCCGCGGCGACGGCGATCCAGTCGCCGACGCTGGCACGCTCTTCGGCATGCGGTGCGGCCGGCGCCGCGGCGTTCGCATCAGCCACGATGATTCTCGTTATCGATGCGCGCGTCGCGATCGCGAGCGGAACGGGTGTCGACATCCACGGTTACCGACAGCCCCGGCAACAGCACGCTACGCGTCTCCGCCCCCGTGTCGATACGAATCCGCACGGGCACCCGCTGCACGATCTTCGTGAAGTTGCCGGTGGCGTTTTCCGGCGGCAGCAGCGCGAATTGCGAGCCCGTGCCTGGCGAGAAACTGTCGACCACACCGTGCAGCGTATGACCGGGCAACGCGTCGACGTGCATTTCCACCGGCTGACCGACGCGCATCCCGCCCACCTGCGTTTCCTTGAAATTCGCCAGCAAATAGGTGCTTTGAACCGGCACGACCGTCAGCATCCGCGTGCCGGGTTGCACGTACTGACCCACACGCACGGTGCGATCGCCGACCTTGCCGCCGAGGACGCTGCGCACCACGGTGTTGTCGAGATCGAGTTGCGATTGCTGCGCGCTTGCCTCGGCCGCTTCGAGTTGTGCGCGTGCCTGCCCGAGCTGCGCCGTGGCCGAGCCGATCTGCGAACGCGCTGCCTCGACCGCCGCCGAGTTCGCGGCGAGCGTGGCATTGGCCTGATCGCGGCTGCTGGTCAATTCCGCCAGCCGCTCACTGCTTTCCGCACCGGTGGCGACGAGCGGCGCGTAGCGCCGCACTTCGTCGCTCGCATGCTGCGCGCTCACGCGCGCCACCTGCTGCTGTGCCTGGGCCTGCGCAATGTTGGACTGCTGCTGTTTAATATCGGCCTGCGCGCGTTCGATGTCGGCCTTGCGCGCGTCGATCGTGGCCAGCGCCTGGTTGAGCGCGACCTGATACTGGCGCGCGTCGAGATGGACAAGCGGATCGCCCGGTTTCACGACCTGGTTGTCCGCGACGTAAACTTCCGTGACGTAGCCGGCGATCTTGGGCGCGACCGTGACGCTGTCAGCCTGCAGATAGGCGTCGTCGGTACTTTCGATGAAGCGCCCCACCGTCCACCAGCGGGCGAACCAGACCGCGCCGACAATCAGCGCGACGATGCCGAGTGCGATCAGCACCGTTCGCCGGGTGGGACGCCTCGCGCCTGATGCGGGTGCGTCATCGGCGGGTATCGGGCGGGAGGGAGAGCCTGCGGTCGCTGACATCGTATGGATCCAATTATTTCCGGTTGGCACAATTATTCCACTCGATAGACTTGTGTCAAGTGATATATTTCGGAAGATGTCCCCATGAGAGCGCCCTTCGGAACGCCCTCCCAGGAGGATTTCCTTCGGGGCGTAATGAAGAGCAGGCAATACGAAGAGCAATGCGGAGAGAAAGGCATGAACACCGCAAAGAGGCTGCGCCGTCCGCCGGAGGGCGGCTATGCGCGCGGCGACGAGACGCGTCACCGGATCATCGAGTCGGCGGTCGAACTGTTCGGCGAGCACGGTTTTGACGGTGCGTCGACGCGCGACATCGCGGCTCACGCCGGCGTCAACGCGCCCGCGCTGCAGTACTACTTCGAGAATAAGGAAGGGGTGTATCGCGCATGCGTCGAAATGCTCGCCGACAATGCATGGAAAACATTCGGGCCGCCCATCGAGCAGGCCCAGGAAGCGCTGCGCGAAAATGTCGACACGGCAGGGTTGATCGATGCCTTCATCCGCATTCAGGAAGCGATTGCGGACAGCGCTTTCGCGAAAGCGAACAATCCGGGCCGGCGGCTTTTCTTCGCGCGCGAGCAGGCCGGATATGAACCCGAAAGTGCAACGCAGATTCTGAGCTGCCGTATCCGTGAACCGCTAAACAATACGAGCGCGGCGCTGGTGGCGCGAATTTCCGGACGCGCCGCCGACGATCCCGTCACGCTGATCCGCACCTTCAGTCTGCATGGGCAACTGGTGATTTTTCACGTCGCGCATCGCTCGACGTTGACGCTGCTCGGCTGGAAAAACATCGATGTCGAGAAGGCTGAGCAGATCAAGTCGACCATCCGCGGACAGACGCGCATGCTGCTTGAACAGTGGAGCCGCGAACGTGACGAGGAGCGCGCGCCTGAAGTGCAAACCACCGGCAAAGGAAGCGCACGCAAGCAGTCGTGATTGGGTCGGTGCGACGAAGCGACCACGGAGACGCGAGCTCGGCCCTGTCTCATCGCGAGCGATGCATGAGCGGCCGCCTCGTCGATCAACGACACCTATCAACCCCATAGCCAGTAATGGCTTCAAGCATATCGTCAAATTCCGATATATGATTCGTCTTGTAGCGATGCAGATGCGTGGCCGCTAACCGGCGCCACGCCTGCCTGTTGTCGATGACCAGAAAACCGATTCACATGACGCTCGATATCGACGCGATTCACAAAGCGCTTGCCAACCCTGTACGGCGGGAGATTCTCGGCTGGCTGCGCGAGCCATACGCGCATTTCTCCGACCAGGACCTGCCGCTCGACTACGGCGTGTGCGCCGGCAAGATCGACGCGCGCTGCGGCCTGTCGCAGTCCACTGTATCGGCGCACCTCGCCGCCTTGCAGCGGGCCGGTCTCGTCACGTCGAAGCGGGTCGGTCAATGGGTGTTTTTCAAACGCAACGAGGCCGTCATTCAGGCGTTTATCGAGCACATGAACACCGGGCTCTGAAGGCGTCATCCGCATCGCCGCGCTTCTTTCATCATGCAGTTTTTTAAGGCTCGGGCCACATGCCCGCCACTCAAGGTGAACTCATATGCCGACTCTTTTTGATCCGCTCCAGATTGGCGACATTACGTTGTCGAACCGCATCATCATGGCGCCGCTCACGCGTCAACGCGCCGAAGAAATCCGCGTGCCGAACGCGCTGATGGCGAAGTACTACGCCGAACGCGCCACGGCAGGGCTGATCATCAGCGAAGCCACTTCCGTCACGCCGCAAGGTGTCGGCTACGCCGAAACCCCGGGCATCTGGTCGCAGGAACAGGTCGAAGGCTGGAAGATCGTCACGAACGCCGTGCACGCAGCCGGCGGCAAGATCTTTCTGCAACTGTGGCACGTCGGCCGTATTTCGGACCCGCTGTTCCTCAACGGCGAACTGCCGGTCGCGCCGAGCGCCATCGCAGCCCAGGGTCACGTGAGCCTGGTGCGTCCGGAGCGTCCGTACGTGACGCCGCGCGCACTCGAACTCGACGAAATCGCCGGTGTGGTCGACGCGTTCCGCAAGGGCGCCGAAAACGCGAAAGCGGCAGGTTTTGACGGCGTGGAAGTACACGGCGCGAACGGCTATCTGCTCGACCAGTTCCTGCAGGACAGCACCAACAAGCGTACCGACGCCTACGGCGGCCCGATCGAAAACCGCGCCCGTCTGCTGCTCGAAATCACGGACGCCTGTATCGACGTCTGGGGTGCGAACCGTGTCGGCGTTCACCTCGCGCCGCGCCGCGACGCGCACGCCATGGGCGATTCGGATCCGGCGGCCACCTTCGGTTACGTGGCACGCGAACTCGGTAAGCGCAAGATTGCGTTTATCGCCGCACGCGAAGCGCTCGGCGACGACCGCCTCGGCCCGCAACTGAAGAAAGAATTCGGCGGCCCGTACATCGCGAACGAAAAGTTCACGAAGGAAACCGCACAGCAAGTGCTCGACGCGGGTGAAGCCGACGCGGTGGCATGGGGTCAACTGTTCATCGCGAACCCGGATCTGGTGCGCCGCTTCGCGACGAATGCACCGCTGAACAAGCCGAATCCGGCAACGTACTATGCACGCGGCGAAACCGGCTACGTGGACTATCCGACGCTGGAAACCGTCGAATAAGGATCTGAAGTCAGCGGAGCATGGGCCGCCGCGTTAAAGCGGCGAGTGACCCGTAGTACGTACGCTGCAGGACCACGCGGCGGGTGTGGCCGGAACGTTATCCGGTCGCACCCGCCGCGCTTTTTTATGCGCTGGACGGACGTCGCGCGCGGCGCACATAACGCGCGTCACAAGCAAACTCAAACCCACCGTCATACCAGATCGCGCCGCATGAACACACGCTTCGATTCATCGAGTCCTCGCGCGATATGCGCGGCACGCCGCGCGATCAGCGCCGCGTCGAGATCGGTCTCCTCGATATCGCGAAAGCCGAGCCGCCGATAATACGGCGCGTTCCACGGCACCTCGCGAAACGTCGACAGCGTGAGTTGCGTAACCTGTTGCGCAAGCGCGAGTTGTGCGACCTGCTCGATCAGCGCCGCACCGATGCGTTGCCCGGCATGCGAGCTCAGCACGTCGACCTCCTGAACGTAGAAGCGCGCGGGCTGCGGCTCGAACATCACGAACCCCACACAGGTTGCATCGGCCGCCACGGCGACGATGATCTGCCGCGCATCGATCTTGCGGCAGACGAGTTCCAGCTCCATTGGCGGTGCATCTGCGATACCCGTCATGCCGACGCTGACAAAGCGCTGGCCGGCCTCGAATTCGATCGTGCGGATAGCGTCTGCTTCGTGAGGCTCGGCAAGGCGGAACGTCAGGTTGGAAGCGTGTTGCATAAGCATTTCGTTCGTCGGGACTTTTGAGGTGGGGCGCTGAAGCGTGGTTCGGACAGACAGGCCTCGATATTGACATCACCACCGCGAAATAAACAAGTGCTCGCGTCACAGCGGGACTAAACTCCTGAACACTCAAATCCCTTTCGAACCAAGATGGATCTCATGCATGTGCTGCAGGTCGCCCTGCACTTCGATCAGCACCTGAGCGGTTTGATCGTGCAATACGGTACGGCTGTCTACGCCATGCTGTTCCTCGTCGTGTTCGTCGAGATCGGCTTCCTGCCGCTATTCTTTTTGCCGGGCGATCCGCTGATTTTCATCTGTGGCGGTCTTGCCGCCACCGGCGCGCTGAACGTCTGGCTCGTGATCCCCGTGCTGTTCGCCGCCACCGTGGCCGGCAGCATCGTCGACTATGCGATCGGCCGCGCGATCGGCGAAAAAGTCTATACCGCCGACTACCGCTGGCTCGACAAGAATGCATTGCGTAAGGCGCACGCGTTTTACGAAGCACGCGGCGGCCTCACCTTTCTGCTGTCGCCATTCATTGCCGTCGTGCGTACATTCGCACCGTTCGTCGCCGGCGTTTCACGCATGACGTTTGCACGTTTCGTGTCGTTCGTCACGGCCGGCGCAGCGCTGTGGATCGGGTCGCTGGTGGCGGCAGGCTATCTGTTCGGCAACGTGCCGCTGGTGCGCGATCATATGAGTTCGATCGTGCTGCTGGGGGTTTCGCTCGGTGTGGGATCGCTGCTGGTAAGCGCCGTGTGGCGCTTCGTCAACCGACGGTTGCGCGCCCGTTGAATCAAAGGTTGCGCGCTCGTTGAACCAAAGGTTAGCCACCCATTGGGTCAGCTGCTACGCACTCACTGAACCAGCGGTTGGCCGCTCATCGAAGCGGTAGTTGTGCGCTCACCCACCGCGCCAGTGCCACCTTGATGGCCGGTGTCGCCGCCGCGAGCGCTGCGCGCCGCACGCCAGGCGCGACGCGCCGGTTTTCAGTCCGGCGGCGCAGCGGTTTGCACCTCTGAACGTAGAGACGCCAGCAAAGCCTGCCACCATTCGCCGTGCCGCAACAGAAACACGCGCTCGGGGAAATGATGGCGCGCCACATGGTCCTGCGGCACCGTATCCCAACCGCGATGCTCGACCGTCACGCGCGTTTCGTCGCCCACCGCTTCGAAACGCACCTCGACATGCGTGTGCTGCGCATCGGTGAAACTGGCCTGATGCCAGCCGAATGCGAGGCGCGCGCCCGGCTCCCAGGCCGTGATTCTGCCGATCTCGAACACACTGCCATCCGCTTGCGTTTCGACGAGACGTCCGGGTTCGCCCGGCTCCGGCGAGGCTTCGAAAGACAGTACACCCGCGCCTTGCGGCGTGAATTGAAACAGACCGTTCGGCCGCCACCATCTGCCGATCTCGCGCGTGAACACATCGAACGCGCGCTGCGGCGTTGCCGCGACGCGCAGCGACACCAGCACGCGCGAACTCATTCCTCCTGCTCCAGATGCGCCTTGAACGACAGCAATTGTTCGGACCATAAAGCTTCGGTCTGTTCGAGCCACGCCTTCAGTTCGCTCATGGGCGCCGAGCGCAGCACGTAGAGACGCACGCGCGCGTCGACGCCGTCATGCGATTCCTCGATCAGCTCGCTCGAACGCAGCACGCGCAAATGCCGGCTCATGGCCTGCGGCGACAGGCCGGTGGCTTGCGCAAGCTCACCGGCGCGCATGGGTTGCTGACTGAGCAGATCGACCACCTGACGCCGGTTCGGATCGGCTAGCGCGGCCAACGTGCGGTCGAGCGAGACGCTGGCTGGCCGTCCCATCGGCTAGACCCACCCTTCGATTTTCAGGCCGCTCACGCGCTCGGCTTCCTCGCGCGACACCGCGCGAACCGTCTGACCGAAGCTCCAGACGTGCCCTTCCGGATCGCGCGCCGCATAGACGCGGTCGCCGTAAAACTGGTCCGCCGGTTCGCGCGTGATCACGGCGCCCGCGGCGCGCGCGCGGGCACAATGTTCGTCGATACCCTCGCGCAATTGCACGTGCACCGATTGCGTATTCTTGCCGCCGACCGAAAGCGGGCTCGCCATGTCTTCCGACCATTCGCGGCCGATCATCACGTAGCTGTCGCCGAAGCGCATTTCCGAGTGGCCCAACTGGCCGTCGCTCTCCGTGACTACCAGCTGACGCTCGAAACCGAACGCTTTTTCGAGCCAATCGAGCGCGGCAAACGGGTCCTTGTAGAACACCGCGGCGCCCAGCGAAGGACGATGAAACGGTTCGTTCACGATTGCCTCCTTTTATAAACCTTCCGGTTGATATTTAACATCATAGTTAAACAAATCGGAAAAGCAAGGAGAGCATATTTCGTATTCGGGACCACCGGCTAGCGAGCGCTACGGGCGAGCGGAGCGGACGCCCACTGTCCGCCCCCGCGCCTCTAAACCCTCCTTACCTGCGCCAGCGCAGCGGACGGCGCAGATGATGCCGCTCCAGCCGCACCGCGGCGCTCGCCGGGACAAACGCGGGCATGCCGTCCATCTGTACACCTTCGCGCCGCTCGCGCTCCTCGTCGGCTTCGACTGTCCTCGCCGGATCGATGAAAAGCGCCGCCACGATCCCCACCCCCAGCAGGCAGGCGGAAATCGTGAACGGCACGTTGTAACTGCCGGTTGTCTCGATCAGATAACCGAACACCACGGGCGATATCATCCCGGCAACGCCGAAGCCCGTGTTCATCATGCCGCCCGCGGTGCCCGCGTAGCGACCGCCGATGTCGAGCGGCAAAGTCCACAGCACAGGATTCGTGATCTCGAGAAAGAAGAACGACGCGGACAGGAACACCACCGCCATCAGCGGATTGGTTGCGGACACCATCGGCAGCAGGAACACGAGCGAGCCGCCCATGCCCACCACCAGTACGGCACAGCGTGCAAAGCGCAGGCGGCCGGTGCGTTTATAGAGCCGGTCCGAGACGACGCCGCCGAGCGTATCGCCAATCACGCCCGCGAGCAGCGGCAGCGCCGTGAACAGCGCCAGTTGCTTGAGATCGAAGCCGCGCGCTTCCTTCAGGTACGAAGGCAGCCAGGTCAGATAGACCCACAGCAGCCAGCCATAACAGAAGTCGACGAACGTGACGAGCCACATACGACGGACCAGCTTGCGCCATGGCGTGGCCGCACGTTTGGCGCGTTCGCAGTCACCCGCGCGATAGCCGATCTCGGCCGTTTCCTCGGGCGTCACACGCCGGTTCTGCTCCGGTGAGTTCGTAAAGACGCAGAGGTACAGCACCGTCCACGCGAGACTCGCCACGCCGAGCAGAATGAACGCGTCGCGCCAGCCGCCCGCCACGACCACGGCGAGCACGAGCGGTGGCGTGACCGCGCCGCCGAGGCGGGCGAAGCTATGCGTGATGCCCTGGGCGAAACCACGCTCCGCCACCGGCATCCAGTAGGTGAAAGCACGCGTCGCCGTCGGGAACGCGCCGCCCTCGCCGATGCCCAGCGCGAACCGCAGTGCGACGAGCATCGCCACACTGCCGGCGAATCCGGTGGCGAGCGTCGCCGCCCCCCAGATCAGCGACAGCACCGTCAGCACCAGCTTCGGCCCGTACTTGTCCGACAGCCAGCCGCCGATGACCTGCATGAACGCGTAGGGATAGGCGAAGGCGGAGAACACGAGGCCGAGCTGGACCGTCGTCAGCCCCATTTCGTGCCGGATGATAGGGCCGGCCACGGCAATATTCACACGGTCGATGTACGAGATGAAATACATCAGGCACATGATGGCCAGGATAATGTGGCGTGTCTTCACGCGCCGCTTGTGCGTTTGCATGCTGTCTCCTGTCTCTCTTATGTGACGCCGGGGGCGTCTGTCGTCGTTCGATCCGTACTTCGTACCGCGCCGGGTCGCGTGCGCGTCGACGCCCGCTCTCCTGTCCTTGCCGGCACGGTCCGGCTACGCCGATGCGCGTGCCGTCAGGTGGGCACGAGCTTCAGACGCTGCACCTTCCCTGAAGGCCCGCGAGGCAATTCCCCCACGAAACGAAACTCCTTCGGCGTCTTGTAGCGGCCCAGTTCGCGCAGACAGTGCTCATGCAGATCCGCGATGTCGAGCGCGCCCTGCCCGTGCGCCACACGAGGCACGATAAAGGCGACGATCTCCTGCCCGTAGGCGGCATCAGGCACACCCACCGCGGCCGCATCCAGCACGCCGGGGTGTTTGAGCAACACTTCATCGATCTCGCGCGGGGCGATGTTTTCACCGCCCTTGATGATCAATTCCTTCGCGCGTCCATTGATGTAGAAGTAACCGTCGCTATCGCGATAGCCGAGGTCGCCGGTACGCAACCAGCCGTCGGCGGTGAAGGCCGCGCGCGTTTCCTCGGCGCGCTTGTAATAGCCGCGCATGACCTGCTCGCCCCGCAGCACCAGTTCGCCGCATTCGTTGGGCGCGCATTCGCGGCCGTCACGGTCGATCACCTTCGCTTCGCTGCCCGAAGGCAGGCCGATACTGCCGATTCTCCGGCTCTCCGAATCGTATGGATTGCTGAACACGGGCGCGGCGGTTTCGGTCATGCCCATCGTTTCGATAATGCCGACGCCGAAGCGCGCCTCGAACGCGCGGTGATGATCGACGGGCAGCGCCGCCGACGCGCTGCGGCAAAACCTCAGCGCGGACAGGTCGAAGGTGCACGCCTCATCGTTGTTGAGCAGATAGGCGACGATCGTCGGCACCACGTTGATCCATGTGCAACCGTGCCGCGCGACATCGCGCCAGTAAGTGCGAGCGGAAAAACGCGGTGTCATGACGACCGAACCGCCGTGAAAAAGCGGCGCAAGCAGCGTCACGACGAGCCCATTGATGTGATAAAGCGGCAACGCGGCGAAGACCCGGTCGCCGGTGCCGAGCCGGTGTTCGCGCGAGATGTTGCGAGCATTGGCCAGCAGGTTCCGATGGTCGAGCAGGACGCCTTTCGGCGCACCCGTGGTGCCGGATGTATACATCAGCAGCGCCACATCGGCCGCACCGGGTTCGCCGCCTTGAAACGCTGTGGAATCCCAGGCGGTTAAAGATGACGCATAGCGCGAATCATTTGCCGACCCCGCTTGCGCGGCAGCAACACCTGGCGTTTCCGCCAGCACTGGCTCGACGCAAGCCGGCACCGAGGCCAGCACAGACGCAAGGGTCGCATCGTGCTCAGTACGAATCAGCGCAACCGTGCGTGCGATGCCTTGCTCGCGTAATCCGGCGATCGCGCTCGACATGGCCGCGTGAGTATCGGCGCAAACAAAGACCATGCGCGTATCCGAATGCTCCACGATGTAGCGCAACTGCGACGGCTGGCACAGCAGATTGAGCGGATTGGCAACGAGCCCGCTGTACATCGCCGCGAGTAACAGCCTTGCGGTATGGATACCGTTGCCCATGAAGACCGAAACAACATCGCCGGCCTGCAAGCCTGCTTCGTGAAAGACCGCCTCAAGCGCGCGGCAGTCGTCGCGTAACGCTGCGAACGTCAACACGTCGGCGGGCGCAGACGCGCCGCCTTCCTCATCGCATTCCGAGGCGGCCAGCAGAAACGGCTTGTCGGGATACTGTGCGGCGCGCGCATCGATCAACGCGCGGATCGTATGTGGCGTCTTCATTTGCCATACCTCCCGAAGAAATCCCCGAGTACGTCGTCCAGTTCGGGGACACGCTCCTCGATCGGGTAGGCCACGCGCGTGATGTTCAGATAATGGTGAAAGTTAAGATTGCTCGAGAAATTGTTGCGGCCCCAGGTTCCGCATCCCATCGAAAGCGAAAATGGCAAGCCGTTATCGAAGTTGCCGCCGGTCGCGAGGCAATGCGCCTGGTTCACGATCACGCGCGCAACCGGCAGCGTCGAACCGAGTTGCACCGCCTGGCCGGGGTCGGTGGAATGCAGGCCGACCGAGTGCCCCGCCCCCATGTAGGCGTAGATACCGCGCACGATGCCCGCGGCGGCATCGAAAGTCTCCGCGCGATAAACGGTCAGCACCGGCGCGAGCTTCTCGCCCGAGAACGGGTAGTCGGCGCCGAAGCCGGTTTCCTCCACCATCAGAAATGCGGGCTCACGTGCGGCAATGTCGTCGAGGCCCGCCGCCCGTGCAATCGCCGCGGCCGAGCGCGCGGTGCAGTGTGCCGACAGCTTGCCGTTCGACCACAGGGCGGCCTGCAGTCGCGCCTTTTGCGCTGCGTCGAGCATCACGCCGCCGCAGGCGGTCAGTTCGGCGAGCATGTCCGCGTACACCGCGGCTTCGATCACCACGCTGTTTTCGGATGAACAACTCGTGGCGTTGTCGAACGTTTTCGAACGTGCAATCTTGTGCGCCGCATCGTGCAAATCAGCCGACGCCGTGACAATCGAAGCAACATTTCCCGCGCCCACGCCGAACGCGGGCGTCCCACTTGCGTAAGCCATCCGCACATTCGCCTGCGATCCAGTTGCGACCACCAGGTCGCACTGCCGCATCAGTTCGGCGGTAGCCGCCTTGCTGATCGGCGCGGGCAACATCTGCACGAGGTCGGGCGCGAGTCCGACTTTGGCGAATTGCGCATGGATGAATTCGATCAGCAGCGCACACGACGAATAGCCCTTCGGCGACGGCGCCACGATCACGGCATTGCCGCATTTGAGCGCGTTGACGATCTTGTTGACCGGTGTGGCCGCCGGATTGGTGGACGGCGTAATCGCCGCCACCACGCCGACCGCGCGTGCAATCTCGACAATGCCCGTAGTGTCATTGCGCTCGATCACCCCCGTGGTCTTCTGCCCACGCAGATCGCGCAACAGCCCGAGCGTCTTGCGATAGTTCTTGCGAAACTTGTCGTCCGCGTTGCCGAGACCGGTGTCGCGCACCGCCAGCCCGGCAAGCTGCCGGTTGCGCGCGGGCTCCATGATCGCCCACGCTGCGGCGTCGGCGGCGGCATCGAGCATGTCTTGTCCCGCGATCTCGAATCCGCGCTGTGCGGCGCGCGCACGTGCAACCATCGACGCAACGACGCATTCGACATCGCTATGTGCGCCCGCGTGCGTGGCTTCCGCTTCTGTGGCCCTAACATTCATACGGTTCACTCCGGACTGAAAAGATTGGCATTGGTACCAATCTAGTGAGCCGTGCCTGTTTCGGAGTCCCGTTTTTTGAACTATCCCTCGCGCTGAAACGGCGAGAATCGAAAAGTGCGAAATTCGGGACTTTCCATAGTCCCGAAAACTAAACAGACCGATGCACAATCCAACTTACAAATACGACATTGAGGAGACAGCGTGTCGACTTCGAATCAATCGAATGCTGCGGCCGTGCGTGCATTTCGCGTACTCGAAACATTGGCTGAGGCAAGCGGCCCGCTTTCCATGACGGATCTCGTCCATGCCCTCGAACTGCCCAAGCAGACCGTGCATCGCATCCTGGTGCAGTTGATGGACGCGTGGCTTGTCACGCGCAGCGCCGGCGACCGGCTCTACGAGTGCTCGCCGCGCGTGCGGATGCTGGCGGTCAATGTGCTGATGCATGCGGGGCCGGCCGCAGCCCGCCATGTGCTGCTTGAACAACTGGTGGCCAAAATCGGCGAGACCTGCAATCTGACGATGCTGGCCGGCAACGACGTGGTCTATGTCGACCGGGTGGAAACCGAGTGGCCGCTGCGCATGCACCTGCAACCCGGCTCGCATGTGCCGCTGCACTGTTCGGCAAGCGGCAAGCTGTTGCTCAGCTTTCTTCCGAAGGAGAGGCGCGAACGGGTCATCGAAACCTTGCCGCTGCGCGCCTATTCCGAGCGGACGATTACGGATCGTGGCCAGTTACGCAAGGAGTTGACCGTGACGCGGCGGCGCCAGCTCGCAATCAACAATCAGGAACATCTGCAGGGGCTCATCGCGATCGCCGTGCCGGTCATGCTGGATCGCAATCGCGCCTGCGCGGCCATCGCCGTGCAGGCGCCGGTCGGGCGCGTCGTACTCGACGATCTACTGGCCTTCCTGCCCGATCTGCGTCTGGCCGCCGAGGAAACCGCCAAAACATTCCGGCAATAGTGCGGGTGAAATAGCGGGCAAACGGCGAATCGTGATCGATAACTCACGGGCGAAACTGGCTCATCAGAGAGTTCGAGCGCGCATTCACGCTCCAGCATGCCGCACGGCAACGCGTTCCGAAAAACGGGATGATCTGCGCTTAAATTGCGATTCAAAGCCGCTCCGGCCCGGCGAAAACCTTGACTGACAAAGCCGCACGCTACAATGATGCCAATCCATTTTCCGGAACGGCACCCATGACTAAAGCGGATACTCCTACCCTGCGCGCGTTCGCCCTGCTAGAACATCTCGTGCGCGCCGAAGGTCCGGTGTCGCTTGCCGACATTGCCCAGGACGTCGATCTGCCGAAGGCTTCCTTGCACCGTATGCTGGCTTCGCTCGAAGCCAGCGGCCTCGTGATCCGCGAGCCGGGTCAGAAAAACGCTTATGTGATCGGCCCGCGCCTCGCGCAACTCGGTCTTGGCGTCATGATGCATTCGGGCGCCCGCCGGCTGCGGCATGCGATCCTGGCTCACCTGGTCGCCGATCTCGGCGAGACCTGCAACCTCACGATGCTGCATGAAACCGAGGTGCTGTATCTCGACCGGCTCGAAGCGCCCTGGCCGTTGCGGCTCGATCTCAAGCCCGGCTCGCACGTGCCGGCGCATTGCAGCGCGAGCGGCAAACTGCTGATGGCCATGCTGCCGCGCGAACAACGCGCCGCCCTCGTCCGCACGCTGAAGCTCGAACGCTTCACGCCGAATACCATCACCGACCCCGAACTGCTCGAAGCGGAACTCGACCGCACCGCGCACAAGCGGATCGCTATCGACAATGAGGAGTTTGTCGCCGGCATTGCGTGCGTGGCCGCGCCGGTGACGGATGAGAACGGCACCTGTATCGCGGCGATCGCCGTTCATGCGCCGGTCTCGCGGGCGCCGCTGTCGCGTGCCCTCGAGTTCGTGCCGCGTCTGCAGGAAGCCGCCCAGCAGCTCGCCAAAACGTTCTAGCGCGCTTTGGCGGCCGCTTGTGCGGTCGCTTATGCAGTGGGTTATGCCATAGCTTGCGGCACCGCTTCTACCAGCGCTCATGCCGCCGCTTACGGCAGCGCTCGTGCCATCGCTTACGGCAGCGCTCGTGCCGTCGCTTACGGCAGCGCTCATGGCATCGCTTAGGCCACCGCCTATTCCTCAGGCTGCTGCGCGCGCACGAGTTCCGCGAGCAGACGCACACCCTCATCGATCTTTTCGAGCTTGATGGCCGAAAAGCCCATGCGGAAGCAGTGGTTCTGCTCAAGTCCGGTCATGAAAAAGACCCGCCCCAGTTCGATCAGAATGCCGTGTGCCTGCGCATCCGCGGCGAGGCGTGTCGCATCGAGCCACGGCGGCCCCTCGACCCAGCACGACGCGCCGCCGCCCACCGGCAGATAGCGCGCTTCGGGAAGGTGCGTGTCGAGCGCGGTCATCAATGCCTGTGCGCGCTCCCGATAGGCGTGGGCGAGCCGCCGCAGCAACGCATCGTGGTGCCCGAGCGCCAGAAAAGTGGCGAACGCGCGTTGAATATAGGCGGCGGGATGGCGCACCATGAGACGCCGCAGCGCGCGCAGTTCGCGGACCAGTTCACGCGGCCCGACGATATAACCCAGCCGCAGCCCAGGCGCGAAGGTCTTCGACAGACTGCCGATATAGATCACCCGGTCGGCTGTATCCAGGCTCTTCAACGCCGGGTGCGGCGTGCCTGAGAAGTTGTTTTCACTTTCGTAGTCGTCTTCGATCAGGACGAAGTCATGGGCCTGTGCCTGTTCCAGCAGCGCGTGACGCCGCTCGATCGGCATGGTGGCCGTGGTCGGGCACTGGTGGCTTGGCGTTACATAGACGTAGTCGCATTGCGCGAGCAGATCGGCGTCCTCGGCCGGACGCACGCCACCGGCATCGACAGGCAGCGGCTGCAGCCGCGCATTGCGGTTCTCGAAGATATTGCGGGCATCCGGATAGCCGGGGTTTTCGAAGCCGATCGTGGTCCGCTCGCTCGCCAGCAGGTCCGCGATCAGATAGAGCGCCTGCTGACAGCCGATCGTCACGACGATTTCGTCCGGCATGGCAAACACGCCGCGCCGCGGCAGCACACGTGTGCGGATCTGCTGGATCAGCGTATCGTCGTCGCGCTCGATCAGGTCCGGCGCCCAGTTGCGAATCTCCATGACCGACAGCGCTTTCATGCAGCACTCGCGCCAGTCGTTGGTCGGAAACAGCGACTGGTCGAATTGTCCGTAGATAAAGGGGTATTCGTAGCTCAGCCAGTTGCCCGGCTTGACGATGTTGCGTTGCGACGACGGCCTTCTTCTGACGCGCTGGTCCCAGTCCGGCCGCGCGAGGGCTTCGTTGGCGGCCTGCGTCGGGACCGTTTGCAGCGGCGAGAATGCGTGCCGCCCTTCGAGGATGGCCGGATTGACGAAATGCCCGCTCCGCTCGCGCGAGATCAGATAGCCCTCCTCCACCAACTGCTGATAAGCGAGTACGACCGTATTACGGGCAACGCTCAACTGGTCGGCCAGTTCGCGGCTCGATGGCAACGCGTGATGCGGCAGTAGCTGACCGTCCAGAATCGCGGCCACCAGCATCTGGCGAATCTGGCCCTGGAGGCTCATATTCGACTCGGGTGAACGCTGGAATCGCTGGCTCCAAAGAGCCACCGAGGTGCGACTTGCCATGCTTTCTCCTGATTTTTGTGGGCGGAGCCTGCCCGCGCGAAGACGGACACCGGCATTGTGGACGCGCAAAAAAACGCCTGCCAGCCGCCTTGGGACGGCTGCCGGCGGGACCGGCGCGGCAGCCCATTCTGGTGCAGCGGTGTGGACTCAACGATCAGCCGCGTCTGGCCCTAACCCGCATTATTTTTTACTGACGATACTCGCATCACCCCATTGTCGGCGATTGGGACAAGCCCCCGTCGGCGAAGGTTGGATTCACGTGTACTCGCGTGCCTGCACGGCCACTCTGGAGACCTACGATGAAAAGCGACAAACAACCGAAGTTGTCCCGCTGGTTCGGCGCATTGACACGCCGCGCGACAGTGGCGGCATTCGCCGCGCTTGCCTGTCTGGTGGCGCAACCCGGCCACGCGCAGGACAAGGAGGTCACGATAGCCTATCAACAGATCGTCGACCCATGGGTCGTCGCGATCGCCAGCGGCTCGATCGAGAAGGAGACGGGCTACAAGATCAACTGGCGGCAATTCGAATCCGGCGCGAAGGTTGCGACTGCTATGGCGTCAGGCGACGTGAAGGTCGGCGTGATCGGCTCGAGCCCGCTCGCCGCGGCGGTCAGCCAGGGTCTCGACCTGCAGCTCTTCTGGATTCTGGACAACATCAACCAGGCCGAAGCCATGGTCGTACGCAATGGTTCGGGCATCACCAAACCGGCCGATCTGAAGGGCAAGACGATCGGCGTGCCGTTCGTATCGACCACGCACTATCACACCATGTTCGCGCTGCAGCACTGGGGCATCAATCCGTCTGAGGTGAAGATCCTCAACATGCAGCCGAACCAGCTGGTCGCGGCATGGGAGCGCGGCGATATCGACGCCGCCTACGTGTGGGACCCGGCGCTCGCGCAATTGAAGAAGAGCGGCAAGGTCCTGATTACCTCCGGCGACCTGTCGAAACTCGGCAAACCGACCTTCGACGGAATCGCCGTCGATCGCCAGTGGGGCGAGGCGCATAAAGACTTCATGGCAAAGCTCGTGAAAGCCATCGCCGATGCGGACGATCAGTATCGCAAGAACACCGCGCAATGGAATGCCACCTCGCCGCAAGCGGCCGCCATCGCGAAGATGATCGGCGGTTCGCCGGCGGATGTGCCGGAGTCGCTCTCGCTTTATGCCTTCCCGACGATCCAGGAACAGGCCTCCTCGCAATGGCTGGGCGGCGGCAGTACGGGCCGCGCAACCTTCGCGCTGAAGGACACGGCGGCCTTCCTGAAGGATCAGAAACAGATCAGCGCGGTGTTGCCCGATTACTCGAAGTTCGTGACCCCGGCATACGCCGAAGCGGCAATGAAACTCAAATGACGCAGGCCGGTTCCGTCGAATCAGGAGGCAACATGGAAAGCATGAGAGTCAAGAATGTGAGCGTGGTCTTTCCGGGGCGCAAGCCGGGCCAGACGGTGCACGCGCTCGACAACATCGATCTGACGGTCAACTCGGGCGACTTCGTCGTCGCGCTCGGCGCCTCGGGTTGCGGCAAGACCACCTTGCTCTCGCTCATGGCGGGCTTCATCGCGCCGACCAGCGGCGAGTTGCTGCTCGGCGGCACACCGGTCGGGGGACCGGGCTCGGACCGTGGCGTCGTGTTCCAGAAGCATGCCCTGTTGCCGTGGCTCAACGTGATCGACAACGCCGAGTTCGGCCTGAAGCTTCAGGGCGTGCCGAAAGCGCAGCGGCGCGAGATCGCCGCGCGCAATCTGGCGCTGGTCGGCTTGCAGGATTTTCACAAGCACATGATCTATCAACTCTCCGGCGGGATGCAGCAGCGGGTGGGCATTGCTCGCGCACTGACCTGCGATCCCGCCATGCTGCTGATGGACGAGCCGATGGCCGCGCTCGATGCGCTGACCCGCGAGACCATTCAGGAACTGCTGCTCGACGTCTGGACGAAGACCAGCAAGATGTTCTTCTTCATCACGCACAGCGTCGAGGAAGCGCTCTTTCTGGCCAGCCGCCTGATCGTGATGTCGCCGCGCCCCGGGCGCATCACGCATACCTACGAGCTGGATTTCAATCGACGCTTTCTGGAAACGCGCGACGCGCGCGCCATCAAGTCGAGTCCCGACTTCATCGAAATGCGCGAACGCGTGCTCAGCATCATTTACGGCGACGAGAAAATGCACAGCGCCGAAGCCGAGGTGACACATGTTTAGTTCAAAACGGGCACATGCTCTCGCGCACGGCCAGCAGGCCTCACTCGAATCCGACACGCCGATGAAACCACCGCGCACACCCGGTCGACGTCCCCGCATTCTCGCCAAGAAACCCGCGAAACCAGGCGACACATTCGGCGTGCCCGGCCAGGGCAGCAGTGTGGTCACGAGCCTCGTGACGGTCGCCCTGTTTATCGGTCTGTGGTTTGTCGCGACGAACCTCCATTGGATCAAGCCGCTCTTTCTGCCGTCGCCGCAGGCGGTATACGCAAAGTTCATCTACGTCGCCACGGAAGGTTTCGCCAACTCCACGCTCGCGCAGCATACCGGCATCAGCTTGCTGCGCGTGTTCGGTGCCTTCGCGCTCGCCTGCGTGACCGCGATTCCAATCGGCGTGATGATGGGCGTCTCGCGTTTTGCGCGGGGCGTCTTCGATCCACCCATCGAGTTCTACCGGCCGCTTCCGCCGCTCGCCTATCTGCCGCTCATCATCATCTGGTTCGGCATCGGCGAATTCTCCAAGGTCTTTCTCATCTACCTCGCCATCTTCGCGCCGCTCGCCATCGCCGCGCGATCCGGCGTGCGTTCCGTGTCGATCGAACAGATTCATGCGGCCTATTCGATGGGCGCCTCGCGCACGCAGGTGGTGCTGTACGTGATTCTGAAATCCGCGCTGCCGGAGATTTTTACGGGCATGCGAATCGGCATCGGCGTCGGCTGGACGACACTGGTTGCCGCGGAAATGGTGGCCTCGACGAGCGGTCTCGGCTTCATGGTGCTGAACGCTGCAGAGTTCCTCGCCAGCGACGTGGTGATCATGGGCATCATCGTCATTGGCTTCTTTGCCTTGTGCTTTGATTTGTTGATGCGCCACCTCGAACGCATGCTGGTGCCGTGGAAAGGCCGGGTGTAATCGCCAGGCGCGATCGATTTGCATCGCTTCGATTTTGCCGGAGCCGGACGTTGCGCAGGTCATCGTCCTCAAGGATCGATGCCCTCGCCGAAAGTACCGTCACCGCAGCGTGAGGCCTCCCCCACGCTGCCCGGCCGCCCCCGGCACCGGCGTGGACTCAGCGATTGACGCCGGCTGGCACTACGCCGATAGCAGTGCCCTCCGCAATACTTCAACTGTCCGTTATCGCTGGCGCGCGGCATGAATTTCCAATTCGACTGACTACGGACGCCCGTCTTCAGTCCGCACGAATCGCCGCGACTACATCACGCGCTCCGTGGCCGAACCGCGAGTGAGCAGCGCGCATCGCAATCATCAATTTTCGAGACAAATTGGACCGTTTATTTCGCATCACCTATTGACCATCCCAGGTGCATGCTCTACATTTTATAAAACATCTTTTCGGAACGTTTTGTTCCATTTTCAACAACATCGGAGACAGCCCTCATGAGCGATCACACACCCGTCAGCGGCCCGCAGGCCATGACCCCGTCAGAAGCTTTCGTCGAAACCCTGGCCGCGAACGGCGTGACCGACATGTTCGGCATCATGGGTTCGGCCTTCATGGACGCCATGGACATCTTCGCGCCCGCCGGCATCCGCCTTATCCCCGTGGTGCACGAGCAGGGCGCCGGCCACATGGCCGACGGCTATGCCCGCGTATCGGGCCGTCACGGCGTGGTGATCGGTCAGAACGGCCCCGGAATCAGCAATTGCGTGACCGCCATCGCCGCAGCCTATTGGGCGCACAGCCCCGTGGTCATGATCACGCCCGAGGCGGGCACCATGGGCATCGGTCTGGGTGGCTTCCAGGAAGCGAAGCAACTCCCCATGTTCCAGGAGTTCACCAAGTATCAGGGCCACGTCACCCATCCCGCGCGCATGGCTGAATTCACCGGACGCTGCTTCGACCGCGCGCTGGCCGAGATGGGTCCGACCCAGCTCAACATTCCGCGCGATTATTTCTACGGCCAGATCAAGGCGGAGATTCCGCAACCGCAGCGCCTCGACCGCGGCCCCGGCGGCGATCAGCGCCTGAACGAAGCGGCTGAACTGCTCGCCCAGGCCAAATTCCCCGTGATCATTTCCGGCGGCGGCGTGGTGATGGCCGATGCAATCGAAGAATGCAAGGCGCTCGCCGAGCGTCTGGGCGCGCCGGTCGTCAACAGCTACCTGCACAACGATTCCTTCCCCGCCGACCACCCGCTGTGGTGCGGTCCGCTCGGCTATCAGGGCTCCAAGGCGGCGATGAAGCTGATCCAGCGCGCCGACGTGGTGGTCGCACTCGGTTCGCGTCTGGGACCGTTCGGCACGCTGCCGCAACACGGCATGGACTACTGGCCGCAAAACGCAAAAATCATCCAGATCGATGCCGACCACAAGATGCTCGGCCTGGTGAAGAAGATCTCCGTGGGCATCTGCGGCGACGCCAAGGCCGCCGCGGTTGCGCTCACGCAGCGTCTTGCCGGCCGCACGCTCGTCTGCGACGCCTCGCGTGAAGAGCGCGCCGGCCAGATCGCCGCCGAGAAGGCTTCATGGGAGAAGGAACTCGACGGCTGGACCCACGAGCGCGACCCCTACAGCCTGGACATGATCGAGGAGCAGAAAGACGAACGCACGCCCGGCGGCGGCAACTATCTGCACCCGCGCCAGGTGTTGCGCGAACTCGAAAAGGCCATGCCGGAAGACGTGATGGTCTCCACCGACATCGGCAACATCAACTCCGTGGCCAACAGCTACCTGCGCTTTACCAAACCGCGCAGCTTCTTCGCCGCGATGAGCTGGGGCAACTGCGGCTACGCGTTTCCGACCATCATCGGCGCCAAGGTGGCGGCGCCGCACCGCCCCGCTGTTTCCTATGCCGGCGACGGCGCGTGGGGCATGAGTCTGATGGAAACCATGACCTGCGTGCGTCACAACATTCCGGTCACCGCCGTGGTCTTCCACAACCGGCAATGGGGCGCCGAGAAGAAAAACCAGGTCGACTTCTACAACCGCCGCTTCGTCGCCGGTGAGCTGGACAACCAGAGCTTCGCGGGCATCGCTCGCGCGATGGGCGCCGAGGGTGTCACGGTGGACCGGCTCGAGGACGTCGGCCCCGCGCTCAAGCGTGCGATCGATATGCAGATGAATCACGGCAAGACCACCATCATCGAGGTCATGTGCACTCGCGAACTCGGTGACCCGTTCCGTCGCGATGCGCTGGCCAAGCCGGTGCGTTTGCTGGACAAGTACAAGGACTATGTCTGACCCGTGCGTTGTCTGAAGGTCCGGGCGGCAGGAGATGCGTTCCTGCTGTCCGGCGGACCGGAAACGGGGCTTTCCCTGCCGTTTCCGGCCGCTTTGTTTGCCGTTTGCCGTTTGCCGTTTGCCGTTTGCTGCTTCCGTCTCCCCAACCGTGACCGCTGCCCCGTGCCATGAAAGCTATCAATCGCATCATCGAGCGCGCCCGCACTTCGCAAAGACGCATCGTGCTTTGCGAAGCGGAAGATCCTCGCATGCTGGAGGCCGCACAACGCGCCACGCGTGAAGGCATCGCCCGTATCGTGCTGGTGGGCCCGGGCACGCGCATCCGCGCGTCGGCGGCTGAGCAGAACATCGAACTGTCCGGCATGGAGTTGGTGGATCCCGCGACCTCGCCGCTCGGCCCCTCGTTTGCCGAGGCGCTCTTCGCACTGCGCAGCAAAAAAGGCATGACGCTGGACGAAGCGAAGCAGGAAATCCTCAAGCCGCTCTGCTTCGCCAACCTGATGGTGCGGCTCGGTCACGCCGACGGCTCGGTGGCCGGCTCCGTCCACACCACAGCCGACGTGGTCCGCACCGCGATCCAGATCATCGGTCTCGATCCGTCGTTCAAACTGGTGTCGAGCTTCTTTCTGATGATGCTGTGCGAGCCCTTCCACACGCTCAAAGGCGGCCTGATTTTCTCCGACTGCGGACTGGTGGTGGACCCCGACGCCGGCGAGCTGGCACAGATTGCGATGGCCGCGGCCGACAGCGCGCAAAGCCTGCTGATGGAGGAGCCGCGCGTGGCCATGCTGTCCTTCTCGACCAGCGGCAGCGCCCGGCATGCGGCAGTCGACAAGGTCGTGGAAGCGACGCGCCAGGTGAGAGCCGCGCGCCCGCATCTGGCGATCGACGGCGACGTGCAACTTGACGCGGCGCTCGTCTCCGAAATCGCCATGCGCAAGATCGATCATTCACAGGTGCAGGGGCACGCCAACGTGTTGATTTTCCCCAGCCTGGAGGCCGGCAATATCGGCTACAAGCTGGCTGAGCGGATCGGCGATGCGAAGGCAATCGGCCCCTTGTTGCAGGGCCTGAAAAAGCCGGCCAACGATCTTTCGCGCGGCTGCAGCGCCGACGACATCTACTACGTGATCGCGGTGACCGCCGTGCAGGCACAAACCGCGGCTGAGCCCGCGACCGCGCACACCATGCCGCATCACGCATCGTGATCACCACGGAGATGTGGTTCCAGCTCGCATCGACAGACGCCGCGGTATTCACGTAAAGCCGTGGATGCAACGCGGCGAACGCGAGTCCGTGAGTCCGTGAGTCCGTGAGCCCGGCTATACCGGTTACCTCCCGCCACCCTGCCCGCATGCGCCGATCCAGCCGACAATCTCCGCCAATAGTTTCATGTCGGGCGGCACAGAAAGGTCCACGGCGAGACAACGGCGGTAATACGGGCTGAGATCGAGCCCGACACCCAGACCCAGCACCTCCACGTCGCGCGAGGCGTCATGGCGCGCCACGACGCTCTTGAGATGATTGTCGAGGTAGAAGGCGTCATTGGCCTGACCGGTCGCGCTGTCCATCGGGCTGCCATCCGAGATCACGATCAGGATCCGTCTTTCTTCAGCACGGGCGAGCAGACGCGAGCAGGCCCAGTCGACGGCCTCGCCATCCACGCCCTCGCGAAACAGGTCTGCCTTGAAGAGCGCGGCAATATCGGCGCGGGCGCGTCGCCAGCTCCGGTCGGCGTCCTTGAACACCAGGTGAGAGAGCTCGTTGAGCCGGCCCGGATGATGCGGCCGGCCCTGCGCCAGCCAGTCGAGCCGCGACCGGCCACCGTTCCACGCGCCGGTGGTGAATCCCAGAACCTCGGTGGTCACGCCGGCCTGATCGAGCGCGCGCGTGAGGATGTCCACCATAACCGCCACCGGCTCGATATGCGCTTTCATCGAGCCCGAGCAGTCGATCAGGAAGCCGACCACGCAGTCGGCAATGAGCGTGTTTCGTTCCAGCCGGAACAGACGCCGCTCGGCGGGCGAACTGACCAGTTGCGCGAGACGCCGCCCGTCGATGCGGCCATGCTCTTCACCGAACGACCAGCCGTCGCGCTGCCGTACCGCCAGCGCCGCCTTCAGCGCGTGCGCGAGCCGCGCGACGTTGATGCCCTGAGCCGCGACGCGCTCGTCGAGCCGTTCGCGAAACTCGTCGAGCAAGGCTTTGCGGACCAGCGTGCCGGGTGCTATCTCGCGGTCATAGCGCGTGGTGTATGCACGATAGCCCTGCTCCGATGCGTCGAGTACGCGGCTCCTGCCGGTGAGCGCAACGGCCATGTCCTTGTATTCGTCGTCCTCGACATCGAACCAGAGTGAGAACGCCGTGCGCGGGGCTTTGTCGTCGCTCTCCTGCGGGTCGTCTTGCGCCTCGTCCCGCGCGTCTGCGCGGGCGGCACGAATCATCTCAGCCACCCGCCGCGCCAACTCCAACGCATGAACAGCGAACGCGCCTTGCTCGTCCCGATGCCGGCGCAAGCCCGCCAGCGACACCCCCAGCACCGGTACGACGGCCGCGCGCGTGGCTTCGATCAAACCTTCGATCTGTTCGAGCACAGGCCAACCGCTCAGGCGCGACCACGCAATCTGCGCCACCGTGAACAGCAGAATGCCGAGATCGTCCTCGGCAAGCCCGGCGTGATAGAAGGCCCGTGACCAGGCCTCGAAACGTTCGCGCAGATTCTGCACGAGACCCGGCATGCCGGGCGGCGTCCGCGTTTCGCACCGTAGCTGTTCGAGCAGTTCGAACACCAGGCGCTCGATGGAGTCCGTCGGGCAAAGACTGCTGTGCAAGACCGCGTCGGAGTGCATGAGCCGCAAGGCCGCGCCGTCGGCGGCGCCGCGCAGGGATGCGAAGTCGTCTTGCTGCGAGTCGGTGCGCAAATGCGGCGCGTGCAAGGGTAAAGGCCGCAGATCGCGGCACAAACGGCCGTCGCGGTAGTGCAAGGTCGCGTCGCCGGTGAGGGCGCGCACGGTCGCTGCACAAAGGGACTCGCGCTGCTCCGCGCGAAGCGTCGCTTGCCGCTCGGTCGGCTGGTCAGGAGCCGCTTGTCGAAGGGCCGCCTGGATAGCGGGCGCAGGGATAGTGGGCGCAGGGATAGCGGGTGCCTGGACAGTGGACGCCTGGCTCGGGGGTACTTGCCGCCAGACCGCCTCGTCCTGGGCCGCCTGGCGCAATGCCGCGTCGCCCAGGTCCGATTGCGGGAAGACCACCGGTCTGTCCGACGTCATCAGCGGGTGCCCGCCACGTGCGTTTCAGCGTTGGCGTTGGCGTTGGCGTTGGCGTTGGCGTCGGCGTCGGCCTCAAGCTCAGTACCGAAGCAGCGCTGAAAATACTCAGCCACAATCGACCGCTCCGCCTCATCGCATTTATTCAGGAAGGTCAGGCGAAACGCCATCGCGGGATCGCGGAAGATCTGGCAGTTCTCCGCCCAGTCGATCACCGTGCGCGGCGACATCAGCGTCGACAGGTCGCCATTGGCGAAGCCCCTGCGCGTGAGTTCCGCCACGCTCACCATCGATTCGATCAGCGCGCGTCCCGCCTCGTCGGCGAGTTCCGGGACGCGCGCAAGCACGATGCCGGCCTCTTCCGCGCGCGGCAGATAGTTGAGCGTGGCCACCACGTTCCAGCGGTCCATCTGCGCATGATTCAGCACCTGCGTGCCGTGATACAAACCGTTCAGATTGCCCAGCCCCACCGTATTGGTGGTGGCGAACATGCGGAAGTACGGATGCGGATGAATCACGCGATTCTGGTCGAGCAGCGTGAACTTGCCGTCGCGCTCGAGAATGCGCTGGATCACGAACATCACATCCGGACGCCCGGCATCGTATTCGTCGAAGATCAAAGCGACCGGGCGCTGCAATGCCCACGGCACGATCCCTTCCTGAAACTCGGTGACCTGCAGATCGTCGCGTACCACGATCGCGTCTTTGCCAACCAGGTCGAGGCGGCTGATATGGCCGTCGAGATTCACGCGCACACACGGCCAGTTGAGCCGCGCCGCCACCTGTTCGATATGCGTCGACTTGCCGGTGCCGTGCAAGCCCTGCACCATCACCCGCCGATCGCGGCTGAAGCCGGCCAGAATCGCCAGCGTTACCTCCGGATTGAAACGATAGACCTCGTCGATCTCCGGCACATGGTCGTCGCGCTCGCTGAACGCGGGCACCATCAGGCTGGAATCGATGCCGAAAACGGTCCGCACCGCGACCATTCTGTCGGGCTTGCCAGTCACGATATCAGTCACTTCATTCTCCTCCCCGCTGCGGGGATCTACATTCGGCGCTGCCGGGCGTCTATATTTTTCGGTACAATTTGTTCCGTTTTATTATAAACAGAATCTCACACCTTGAGCGGCACTTCGTCCGCGCCGACCCCGGCGGCCCGCGGCGTCAACGCGCGGTCGCCATTTCGTCGAAGGGTTTCGTGCGCCGTTCCATCGCGCGCGCCGCCCATGCCGAAAGCAGCGCCGACAGGATCACGTAGACGCACACGTACCAGGGCTTGCCACCGTCCAGACGCAGTAGCGCCGTCGCGATGATCGGCGTGAGGCCGCTCGCGAAGATTCCCGAGAACTGATACACGAACGAGATGCCGGTATAACGCACCTCCGGATCGAACAGCTCGGCGAAGAGCGCCGCTTCCGGACCGTAGACCATGGCGTAGAAGATGCCGAACGGAATCACCACGCCGAGCCAGACGGCCAAGGTATTGCCGGCCTGCGTCTCCATCAGCCAGAACGCCGGCAGCACCGAGGCGCCGCAGATCAGCGAACCCCAGCGATACACCCGCGCGCGTCCCATCAGGTCCGACATCCTGCCGAAGAACGGGATGAAGAAGCACATCACCATCGCCGCGACCATCACACCGGTGAGCGCTTCCGTGCGGCTCATCGAAAGACGTTGCGTGAGGTAGCCGATCATGAACACCGCGAAGATGTTGAAGAACACGCCGTCGATCCAGCGCGCGCCCATGCCGAGCAGCACCGAACCGCGGTAGCGCGTGAGCATGTCGACGAACGGGATTTTCACGTCGCGGCGGTTACGCTTGAGCGCGAGGAACTCCGGCGTCTCCATCACCTTGACGCGAATGTAGAGGCCGAGCACCACGAGCAGCAACGAAGCGGCAAACGCGACCCGCCAGCCCCACGAGAGAAACGCCGCTTCCGGCAGCAGCCGGGAAATACCCGCGACGATGCCCGACGCGAGGCACAAGCCAATCGACAAACCGATCTGCGGCAAACTTGCATACAGACCGCGCCGGTTCGGCGGGGCATATTCATAGGCCATCAGCACTGCGCCGCCCCATTCACCGCCGAGCCCGATACCCTGCAACACGCGCAGGAAGAGCAGCAGAATCGGCGCCCAGATGCCGATCTGATCGAAGGTCGGCACAAAGGCGACGCCCGCCGTCGAAATCCCCATGATGACGAGCGTGCAGATCAACGCCGACTTGCGTCCGATCTTGTCGCCGAAGTGACCGAAAATCACACCGCCGAGCGGTCGCGTGACAAAGCCGACGGCGAACGTGCCATAGGCCAGCATCGTCGAGACGAGCGGATCGTGAGCGGGAAAGTAAAGCTTGTTGAAGACAATACCCGCCACAACCCCGTACAGAAAAAAGTCATACCATTCGACCGTCGCTCCAATCACGCTCGCGAATGCAACGCGGCGGATAACCCGCTTATCGATTGCCATAGCGTCTCCTCCAATGGATGGCCGCGTGCCGTCCCGGCAACGCAGCACTTTTGAGCCCCTGTCTGTCTCCTCCTGGGGGCACGAATTTCGCCGCCTGCACGCTGCTGTTATCGACTTCGGATGCAGCGAGTCAGGTAGCGATCGATTTGCTTCTTGTAGCCACTTCGCTTCGTTGCTTCTGCCTTTGCGTCCACTCCTGCCTCAATACTGCGCTTCCATACTCCGCGACTGCACGTGCCCGGCCGGCCGGTCGCCGGCGCGGGCATCCTCGAGGATCATGCTGGACGCCTTTTCCGCGACCATCACGATCGGTACGTTGGTATTGCCGGAGACCAGCGTCGGCATGATCGAGCAATCGACCACCCGCAATCCTTGCGTGCCATACACGCGCAATCGTTCGTCGACCACCGCGCCCGGATCGCTCGCGACGCCCATCTTCGCGGTGCCGGACGGATGGAAAATCGTCTGACCGTATTCGCGGCAAAATTCCAGCAGTTCGTCGTCGCTTTGCGCTTCCCGGCCAGGTCGCACTTCGCGCTTCATCAGCGACGCCATAGGCTCCGTGGCGGCGACGCGGCGCGCGAAACGCGCCCCCGCGACCGTCGTGCGGCGGTCGAGATCGGTCGCCAGATAATTCGGCTGAATCGACGGGGCGTCGCGCATATCGCTCGTGCGAATCCGCACGCTTCCACGCGACTCCGGCCGCAACTGGCAGATCGAATAAGTGCAGCCTGGAAATGCGTGGACATCGCCGCCCGCGGTGTCGGCTGAAAGCGTGGAGAAGTGAAACTGGATGTCGGGTGTTTTCGCCTCGTCCGGCAAGGCGCGGCAAAACATGCCGCCCTGATTGATGCCGACGGAAAGCGGCCCCTCGCGAAACAGCGCCCATTGCAGGCCCATCTTCGCGCGGCCCGTCCAGGAGTGCAGTAAGTCGTTCGTCGTAATCGGCCGCGTCACTTCATAAGTCAGGCGTACTTGCAGATGGTCCTGCAGATTTTCGCCGACGCCGGCTCGATTGGCGATCACCGGAATACCCAACTCGTTGAGCAATTTAGCCGGCCCGACGCCCGACACCTGCAGCAATTGCGGCGACTGCAGCGCGCCGGCCGTCAGCACCACCTCGCGATGCGCGCGCACTTCGTGCTCCCTGCCGTGCTGCACATAGCGAACACCCGTAGCACGCGTGCCCTCAAAGAGAATCTTCGACGCCAGCGCGTCGGTCTCGATCTGCAGATTCGGACGGCTGCGCGCGGGTTTGAGGTAAGCGACGGCCGTCGAACAACGCCAGCCGTGCCGTGTGGTCAACTGGTAATAGCCAACGCCTTCCTGATCGCCCTGATTGAAGTCGTCGACGGTTGGGACGCCCAGGCGATTCGACGCGGCGATGAACGCATCCACGAGTTCGTGACGCTGTTTGATCGTGGAAGCCCACAACGGACCGCCCACGCCACGTGTCGGCGACTCGCCGAGTTCGTTGTGTTCGAGCCGCCGGAAATAAGGCAAGCATTCCTTCCAGCTCCAGCCGCGATTGCCGAGCGCGGCCCAGTGGTCGTAATCCTCCTGTTGTCCGCGAATGTAGATCAGCCCGTTGATGGAACTGCTGCCGCCCAACGTGCGCCCGCGCGGCCAGTAGAGCTTGCGATCGTGCATGTTCGGATCCGGGTCGGTGTAAAAGCCCCAGTTGTAGACCGGATGAAACATGGTCTTGCCGTAACCGATCGGAATATGGATCCACAGAAAGCGGTCAGGCGGCCCGGCTTCGAGCAGGCATACCGAGTAGCGGCCATTCTCCGAGAGCCGGTTGGCCAGCACACAGCCGGCCGATCCCGCGCCGACGACCACGTAGTCGAAACTCCGTACCATTGATGTCTCCGTGCCGATGTCTTTTCTTCTAAAACTGGATCATTTCGTCCCAATTTATTGGATGGCAGTTTCGACTTCAAGCGAATCCGGTTACGATTGAATAATCCGGTACGAAAACCGACTTTTTCGTTTCACTATTCAGTCTGTCCGCACGCGTTCATCCGGGTTGTCACTGATCCGTCCGGACTGCATTCACCTTCATCCGCTTCGGGAAGGACAATGAGAGACACCACGCATCTCCCCTCACCTGCTCACGAGCCCGCCGACGACACCCGCGTCCTGCGCGCGCTCAGCGTGCTGGAACAACTTGCGTCCGCCGGACAACCGTCCTCGCTTTCCCAGTTGTCCTCACGTCTGCAGATTCCGAAGGCGACCCTGATGCGCCTGATCGAGTCGCTCGAAGCACGCGGTTACGTCACGCATATGCCAGACTCGCGTGGCGCCGATCGCGCGATTGCGCTCGGACCGCGCGCCGCGCAACTCGCCCTGACCACGTTGGCGAACAGCACGTTTACGCGTGCCTGCCGTTCGCTGCTGCGCACGCTCGTGGAGTCGCTCGGCGAGACCTGCAATCTCACCGTGCTCGACGGCGACACCGTGCTGTACGTCGAACGCGTCGAGACGAGCGAACCCTTGCGTCTGCATACGCAACCGGGCACGCGCGTGCCGCTGCACTGCACCGCCAGCGGCAAGCTGTTTCTGTCGCAGATGAGCGCGGCCGAGCGCGGACTCGTGATCCGGCGCTTGCCGCTCAAATCGATGACGTATCGCACCCTGACCGACATCGACCTGCTCGAAGCGGAACTCGACCGCCTCGCCATGCGCGGCATCGGGGTCGACAACGAGGAGTTCGTGCGCGGGATGGTGGCGGTCGCGGTGCCCGTGCGCAACGTCGAGGATGGCCGTGTGCTCGCGGCGCTGGCCGTGCACTCGCCCACTGCGCGTTCGAGTCTGGAGGATCTGCTGAAAGCGGTACCGAAGCTCAAGGAGATCGCTGTGCGCATCGGACCGCTGCTGCAACCTGCAACGGCGAATACTGCGGCTACGCCCACCGTGGCTGTGTCGAAGTAAAGAGGCTGCAGCGGCGCCCGCCGGTAACGTGCCGTTGCAGTGCAACGGTTGTCGCTCGCGACACCTGCTGCACTGCAAACAGCACGCGTGATACAGGTCTCAATGCGTGTGGGGCCGATATTCCACGAATTCCGGCTCACTCGAAACCGCACTGCGTTTCCGGGCTAGCCATGCATACGCCACGAACAGCACGCCGAGACTCACCACGCCGAGCCACAGCGGTGTGCGCTGGTCCGGTATGAACGCCATCGCCACCAGAATGCCGACCATGCCGACGATCGCGAAACAGGTCAGATACGGATAGCACCACATCCTCACGCGCAACATCTCCGGCGCCTCGCGTTCGAGCCGGGCGCGCAGCTTCAGTTGCGACACGGCGATCAGCACGTAGACGAAAATGGCGACCGTACCGTACGAATTGACGAGGAATGCGAATACCGTGTCGGGCGATACATAAGACATGACGACCGAGACATAGCCGAACAAGGTGCCGATCAGAATCGCGCGAACCGGAACGCCGCGGCGATTGACCCTGGCGAGCGCAGCCGGCGCATCGCCGTGGCGGGTCAGCGCGAACATCATCCGCGAGGCCGCGTAGAGGCCGGAATTGAGCGCGGAGAGCACTGCCGACAACACGATCGCATTCATGACGTTCGCGGCGGCCGGAATACCCATCGCGTCGAGCGCACTCACATACGGTGTCGCCATTTTCGGCGAATCCCACGGCACCAGCGCCACCACGAGCAGGATCGAGCCGACATAGAAAATCAGCACACGGGTAATCACCGAGTTAGTGGCTTTGGCGACCGCCTTGACCGGCTCGTGCGCTTCGGCGGCGGCAATCGTGACGATTTCCGCGCCGAAGTAAAAACCGGTCGCCGCGACGGCGCCGCTCAATACCGGTCCAATCCCTTTCGGCATCAACCCGCCGTGCGAAAGGAGCGTGGGCATCACGGAGGTGGTGTGCATCGACGCGGGCCACAGCCCCAGCACATACAGACCGCCCAGGAACAGAAACACGACGATCGCCGCGACTTTGATGGACGCGAACCAGAATTCGAATTCGCCGTAGCTGCCCACCGAAATCAGGTTGGTCGCGGTCAACACCACCAGCAGCGCGAGACTGATCGCCCACGCCGGCATCTCCGGCAGCCAGAATTGAACCAGTTTCGCGCCGGCCACCGCCTCCACGGCCACGACGATGACCCAGAAATACCAGTACATCCATCCGGTCAGAAAGCCGGCCAGTTTGCCTGGGCCGCGCTTGCCGGCAAAGGCGAGACGCGCGTATTCGTAAAACGAGCCCACTGCCGGCATCGCGCACGCCATTTCGCCGAGCATACGCATGACGAGCACGATCAGACCACCGGTAATCAAAAACGACAGAACCGCCGCCGGGCCGGCCTGCTGGACCACGACGCCGCTGCCGACAAACAGGCCCGCGCCGATCACGCCGCCCAGCGCGATCATGGTCATGTGCCGCTCCTTGAGGCCCGTCTTCAGTTCACTTTGATTCGATACTTGCATGTCACCTCCACATCCTGTTGATGCCGGCGCCGGTCGTGCGGGTTGCGTGCAAAACTGCGCGCATTCCCGGCACCTGGGCGCCGTCAATTCGGATCGAGCGAGGACGCTGGCGCGTCTCGCTGCATCGGGTCTTTTCTTATGATTTAACGCGCAGACGTGTCTGCGCGGCGCAACGCCGTGCACGTGACGCACGGCGACTGGCGAATAACGTGCCGCGGGTGGCGCGGCACGCAGGCCGCGCTCAAGGTTTCTCGTCGCGCCGGAAATACAACTGATAGAGCATCCGTTGGCCGATGCGACGGAACGGTGCGAACGGATGGCCGGGCAGCGGGGACGTGAAGATCGGCAGCGTCTGCTTCGCTCCTTTACCCGCGATCCGTTCGGCGAGCCGGCGACCCGCCTGCTGCGAATATGACACACCGTTGCCGCCATAGCCCAGTGCGTAAAACACCGACTGCTTCGGATCCGGCTGACACACGCGCGGCATCATGTCGTGGCTCACATCCACCCAGCCCCACCACGAATAGTCGATCTGGACGCCGCGCAACGCCGGGAATTTGCGGCCCATTCCTTCGATAAGCAGCTCGTAATGACGTGGATTCGGCGCATCCGCACCGGTGATCGCGCTGCGGCTGCCGATCTGCAACCGGTTATCCGGCAGGAAGCGATAGTAGAAACGCAAGGTGCGCGTGTCGGTGAGCACCTGCGTCGTTCGAAAATTGCAGGCGGCGATTTCCTGCTGCGTGAGCGGACGCGTCACCATCGAATTCGACAGGATCGGCATCACCTTGCTCGTCAGCGAAGGATGAAGGTCCGGCGCCGTGTACGCGCCGGTCGCAATGCCCACGGATCGAGCCCGCACAACGCCGCCCGGCGTACGCAGATGATGAATGCCGTTGACGGTCTCCCAGCCGGTCACCGGACTCGCCGGGTGCACTCTCGCGCCTGCTTCACGCGCCAGCCGCAGATAGCCATACGCGAGTTTCAACGCGTGAATGCCGATACCTTCGGGTTCGTGGAGCGCGCCGGCCGCCTCACTATCGTTGACATACTCGCGACGCAACGTGGCCTGGTCGATGAGTTCGGACGGGTAACCGAAAACGTCTTTCCAGACTTTCGCTTCAGCGGCGAGTTTAGCCATCATGCGCGGCCGGTGCGCAATCAGAAAGTGGCCGCCTGGCTGCGGATCGCAATCGATCTCGGCCACCAGCGACTTGAAGTTGTCGAAGCCTTCCTGGATCTCGTCGTGCATTTTCAACGCGACGTCTTTACCCCAACGCTCGATCCACTGGGAACGCGACAGACGTCCCGACGCATTCTGCCCTTGTCCGCCATTGCGGCTGCTGCAACCCCAACTGGTTTTATTGGCCTCGAGCACCACGGCCTTGATGCCATGCTCGCGCGCGAGACACAGCGCCGTCGCGAGCCCGGTGTACCCTGCGCCGATGATCGCCACGTCCACGTCGATATCTTTCGTGATCGGACCATCGTCGGGCGGCGGCGTGCCGGCGGTCGCGGCCCAATAGGTGGGTGCGTACTGCTTGCCGTGCCCAGGTCCCGGCGAGACTAGCGGGTCGTATCTCGGATCATATTGCGTCGCGCGGTCGCGCGCTGAAGATGGACTTTCGCCGACCCGTGTGATGACACTTTGCTCCATGTGAAGCTCCTCGTCGGCGTCAAACGTTCTGCTTCGGACGTTCCTTGCGGAACGCGCGCTTGACTGCGATCAGACCATCGCGGAACTCGAAAAGATCGCACCCTTCCGCTTCAATGCGCCAGCCTTCCGCATGCGTACCCGTGAACACCCATTCGGACACGCCGCGCTCGCCGATGACGTAGTGACGGCCCTTGCCCCAATGCGCATCCGGAAAGGTCCTGAAGACCGCTTCGAATGCCGCGCGTACTGCGTCGCGACCGACGAAGCGCGCACCGTAGACCTCGCTTCCGCCCGCTGCGTCGAACACACAGTCTTCGGTCATGAAGCCCATCAGCGCATTCGCATCGTGACGATTGAACGCAGCGGAAAATGCAGCGAGCGTATCCGCGGTGACCCTGGATGCGGACGTTTCTGTTGTGGTCATGCATGTCTCCTGCCTGGTTAATTGGGTGAAGCTCTTGAGCTGGCCTAAGCGGCGATCTCTTATGGAAAAGTGTAAGTTTCGTGTCCACGCGACGGTAGGGCCAGTGCGTTGGTTTCGCCTGGTGCAGCGTGTGTTGGGGAGGTGTGAGGCAGTTGCTAGTTCAGCACCTGCGTCTCTTCGAGGCAGCGCCTCACGGTACGCTCGTCTTCATCGCTAAAGCGGCCGATCAGAACGATCGTCGACTCGCCCGCTGCATGCCCCACAAAGGGCGTGATCAGGATGCGGCCACCAACCACATGAAGCTCCTGCGGAGAAGCGTCCTGGTCCAGCCAGACGATGCCCTTCGCTCTCAGTAGCGGAACAGCCAGACCGCGAAACGCGTCCCTGAGTTTTTTCCTGTCGAGACGAAAGTCCGAGCGAAAGGAAAAGCTGCAGATGTCCTGATGATTATCGATCCGCCCGCTCGCCGCGAGAGTCAACCCGCCGGCGCGACGGCGAGGCGCGACACTGGCGTCGAAGATCAGCTCAAGCGGGATAGATCCGCTTACCGATTCAAGCAGAATGGAAGTAGTCGCGAGCGGCAACACCGCCTCTGTCGCCGCCGCTTTTTCCTGCTCGCTCACGAGGTCGGTCTTGGTGAGCACGAGGGCCGTCGCGCCCGCGATCTGCCGACGCACCATATCGCCGACGTACGGGTCGAGCAGGGTTGCGCCGATCCGCTCCGCGTCCACGGCAACGATAATCCCGACCAACCTGAATGCCCGGTCGAGCAAGCCGATCTGCGCGATCTTCACGGGATCGGCAACACCACTGGCTTCGATGATCAACAACTCGGGACGCTCGGGCCGCGCGCCGATCTTCACGAGCGCATCGACAAGGCGTCCGCCGATCGAACAGCAGACGCAACCGTTCTCCAGATTGATCACGTCGTCCGTGCGCTCACGGATCAGCGCGGCATCGATATTGATATCGCCGAAATCGTTGACCAGCACAGCCACTCTGCGCTGCCCTGCATTCGAGAGCACATGGTTAAGCAAGGTGGTCTTGCCGGCGCCGAGATAACCGCCGAGCACGACCAACGGAATGGGTGACCGCACGCTCGCGGCCGCGGTGTCATTCATTTTTTTCCGGCGACTTGAAAACGCGGCCGCCCAGCACCGTGCCCCACACTTCGACGTCTTTCAACTGCTCAGCCGGAACTTCGCTCGGGTCGTCTGCCAGCACCGCGAAGTCCGCGAATTTGCCCACTTCGATACTGCCGATCAGATGGTCCATCCTGAGCGTATAGGCCGCCCCCAGCGTGATCGCGCGCAACGCGTCCGCCACGGGAATGCTCTCGCTCGCGCCCAGCACACGACCGGTGGCAGTCTTGCGCTGCACCGCGCACCAGGCGGTGAACAGCGGACTCAATTGCGTGATCGGCGCATCCGAATGAAAAGCAAAGGGAATGCCCAGCCGCCGCGCCGTGCCTGCCGCGTTCATCCGGTTCGCCCGGTCGGGGCCCATGGTCTGCGCGTAGTGAGCGTCGCCCCAGTAGTAGATATGGTTGGAGAAAAAATTGATGCACAGGCCGAGTTTCGCGGCGCGGGCCAACTGGCTCGCGTCGGCCATTTGACAGTGCTGCAGCGTGTGACGGTGATCGCTGCGCGGACAGGCGTCGAGCATCTTCTCGAGGGCATTCAATACGACCTCGGTGGCTTCATCTCCATTGGTGTGAATATGGAGTTGCAGCCCCGCGCGGTGAAACGGCGTGAACACTTCTTGCAACTGACTCGGAGGAATCAGCCACAATCCGTTCGGCTGCCCGCCGACATAACCCGGCCATTTGAGCCGCGCCGTAAAGCCCTGAATCGACCCGTCGACGATGAATTTAACCGGGCCGAACGTCAATTTTTCCGTGCTGTCGCGAATGGCCGACAGTACTTTTTCGACGCCATTGTCCGGGCTTCGCTGCGGCGCGAACGCGGGCACGATCCTGACCGGATATTGCGGGTCGGCCGTGACTTCACGCAGATTGCGATTACCCAGCGCCGACAGATCGTTGACCAGATCCGTCGCCGTGGTCACGCCGGCGAGTTGTGCGACCTTGCCGAAATTCCAGATCGCCTCTTTCTTTTCACTCGCCGCAATGGAAAGCTGGCTGCCGATCACCTGATACACCGGGAACATCGCCGCAAATTCCTGCAGCTCGCCGGTCGGCTGGCCGTCGCGATCCTTATCGATGCCGTCGATGTCGGTGTCGCCGTCGATACCGGCGAGCGCCAGCATCGCGCTGTTGACGTTCATCAGGTGCACACTCGCGTGCAGCACGACAATGGGCCGGCTCGCAGAAACGGTATCGAGTTCTCTGACCGACAAACGGCTCGCGCCGAAGAAAATCGGATCGAAGCCCCACGCGAGTAGCGGCGTTGCCGCGTCGGTCATGGTGCGTTGCGCTTCACCCAGCCGCTCGATCACTTCGTGCAGCGTTTTCAGGCCTCGCCACAGTTTGCCGTCCGGACCGCGCCGGTCGTAGTAGCCGAGATACACGGCGTCCCACATGGCGCCTTCCATCAGATGGCAATGGCCTTCGACGAGACCCGGCATCAATACATTGTCTTTGAACGTGTCGACAATTTCAGCTTCGCCCCACTGGCTGACCTCCTCCAGATTGCCGACAGAGAGGATTCTGCCGTCTCGCACGGCCACATGCGTGGCGTGCGGCTGGGCCGGATTCATCGTCAAAATCTTTCTGGCGACGAAGACTGTAATGGGACCTCGTTCGATCGAATTCATAAATAGGCGTTGTTTGATTTAGGATGCGGACCGGCCGGTTAGGACAGCGCATGCACCGGCTTGCGCTTCCAACCATAGTTCAGCACGGCGGTCACCGCGATATTGATCACGAGACACAGCAGGCCCAGGTTGAATCCGCCGAGATCGGCATGAAAGATGTAAAGGATGATCGCGAGTATCTGGCCAGTCAGAATACCCGTTGCAACGGCGGCCGGTTTGACGCGAAGCGAAAACAGAATGATCATCACGCCCGGGAAAAACTGGGTCACGCCGTAGTACGCGGTATTGATCAGCGTGAGCATCAGATTCGGCGTCAGCAAGGTCATGACGATCGAGACCAGCAGGTAGATAACAATCACCGTTTTTGCGGTGGCTTTCTGCCTGCTCTCGGGCATCTTCGGCAACAGATTGCGCGTCACGAGCGGACCGATGGCGAGACAGATGCCGGTCAGCACCAACAGACCGGATAGCGCGGCGCCGGCCGCGACCAGACCCAGCAACCAGCCCGGCAGCAAACGGATCGCCGCCGCAAAGAACGCTTCATTCGGCGACGCAAGGTGCAGGTTCTGACTGATCGCATAGTACGAAGCGACGACCAGGAACGGATACATCAGCATGTACAGCGGCATGGCAACCTGAGTGCGCCGGATCGTATCCGGACTCGTGGCCGTGAAGAAAACCTGCACGGCGAACGGCATCACATAGAACCCCAACGACTGAAACAGCATGGTGCTCATCGAAAACGTCAGCTGGCTCGCGTTCATGCTGTTGCTGACGTGCAGGCTCGCGGCATGAAACACTTCCGTGACGCCGGATTCCCACGAGACCGCGAGCCCGGTGATCACAATCGCCACGACCATCAGCACGTCTTTCAGGATCGCAATGTACGCCGATGCCCGCACGCCGGAAATGGCGATGTAGGTAAAGGCCAGCATCGCTGAAATCAGAATCAGATAGAGCGGCTGGAAATTCCAGCCGAGGCCCTTGAACGCGGCAACGAGCCCGGTGAATTGCAACTCGCCCCAAGGCAGCAGAAACAGGATCGCCGATCCGGCAACGATCACCTCCAGCGCGCGGCTGCCGTAATGGCCTTTGAACAGATCGGGCAGCGTAATGGCGTTATACCGTTTCCCCGCTTCCCAGATTTTCGGTCCGATGAAATAGCCGACGGGATACGCCAGCAGGATATAACCCAGGAACCAGACCCCGTACGTTGGCCCCTTGGCATAGATGCCGCCTGGAAAGCCGACCATCGTGCCGATGCTGTAGATTTCGCCCGCAGCGAGGAAGAAAACCAGATACGCGCCGAACTGCCGGGACGCGACGAAGAAGTCATGCACGCTTTGCGCGCCATGCCCCTTTTTGGACCGTATCGCGAGATACAGCGAAAAGAGAATCAAACCGAGAAAGACAACGGTGGACATCCGGGCTCTCCTGCTGCTTCAGTGGGTTTGCGAAGATGCATCGTCCGCGCGGCGATCGAACAGACGCCAGCACACCTGCAGGCAGAGCGACGTCAGGACGAACCACGCGAAGATCCACGCGTAAATGAACGGCACGCCCAGGACATATCTATCCACCGAAGCGACCCAGGGCAGCAGGCCTATCACGCCGATATACGGGATGCCGATCCCAATCAGGAACTTGAGCATGAAGTCTCCGTCTGCTTTTTGTGAGCGATGAAATCATGTCTGCCGACTCCGTCCGCCATTCAAAGACCGCGCCCGGTGGCGAAGGTCCGCGGCGAGCGGATGTGGCATGACAGCCATAGCAGACGATTTCAGTATCGGTGGCCGAAAATGCGCCTGACTAGTACCAGCGATAATAAATCGCCTGGTCCACATGAGGGACAGAGCCGGGCATTGCACCCGTTTGCCCGGACGTGGCAACGTCATTTTTACGCGTTTTTATGTGACCAGGGCGATCAGCCCGGAACAGAGCGGCAAAGCGCTCATGAGGTGTTCGAGCCCGATGGACGCCTTCCTTGCGTGGGGCTGGGTGCGCAAATCGCCCGCCACGCGGGCGGTGACCGTCACAGCGCTCGGCTGGGACGGACTCAAGGAACACTTCGACATCGCGCGAGAGGCTTGCGAACCGGCCTGAAGGTCTCAGGCCGCGCAGCGATCCGGGCGGCGCTCGACAAAACGCCTCACGTAATCATCCGCCGGGCGCGTCAGAATCTCGTTGGGCGTCCCCTCCTGCACCAGTTTTCCGTCGCGCAGGATCGCGATGCGGTTGCCGATCCGCAATGCTTCATCGAGATCGTGCGTGATGAACACGATGGTCTTCTTCAGCGTAACCTGCAATTGCAGCAACTGGTCCTGCATTTCCGTGCGAATCAACGGATCGAGCGCGGAGAAGGCTTCGTCCATCAACAGCACGTCCGTATCCGCCGCAAGCGCGCGCGCCAACCCGACACGCTGACGCATGCCGCCGGATAACTCGTCCGGATAGTGTTCGTCGTAACCGTTCAGACCTACCTTGCCGAGCCAGACACGGGCTTTTTCATTGGCCTCCGACTTGCTCTCGCCACGCACACGCAGTGCATACGCTGTATTGTCGAGTACGGTCTGGTGCGGCAACAGTCCGAAATTCTGGAACACCATGCTGACCTTGTAGCGGCGCAGGTCACGCAAACCTTGTGCACCGAGCTTGATGACGTCCGAGCCGTCGATCACGATCTCGCCCGACGTCGGCTCGATCAGCCGGTTGAAATGCCGTACCAGGGTCGACTTTCCTGAACCGGACAAGCCCATGATCACGAAAATTTCACCCGCACCGATATTCAGGCTGACATCGTTCAGACCGACATTGCAACCGGTTTGGGCCAGCACATCGGCCTTGCCCTTGCCGCTTCGCAACAGGTCGAGCACGCGCGCATGACTGGTCGGCGGCCCGAAAAGCTTGTACACGTGGTTGACTTCAATCGCTGCCATGTCGCTCTCCTCGCTTTTTCCTGCTTTTTCCCGTCATTTGGCCGTGCGGGTTTCGAGCCCGCCTTCAGCCGCCGATGTTTCGTCCGTATTCGTGCTGCTCACACGATAAGGAATGCGCGAAGCCGCCCGGGCCTTTCTGCGCTGCGCTAATACCCGTCGCGCACGGCGGTCCTGCCCATAGCCCTGGCTGATACGGTCGATCACGATGGCGAGAATCACGATGGCAATACCCGCCTGCATCCCCTTGCCGACATCGAGTGTCTGAATGCCGGCGAGTACATCCTCGCCGAGGCCGCGGGAACCGATCATCGAGGCGATCACCACCATCGAAAGCGCCATCATCGTCGTCTGGTTGATGCCGGCCATGATGCTGGGCCGGGCCAGCGGCATCTGCACGTTGATCAGCAGCTGCCAGCGCGTCGTGCCGAATGCGCGCGCCGCCTCGACCACCTCGCTGTCCACGTGACGAATGCCGAGATCGGTCAGGCGAATCAGCGGCGGCAGTGCATAGATGATCGTGGCGAAAATCGCCGGCACCTTGCCGAGGCCGAACAGCATCAGCACCGGAATCAGATAGACGAAGCTGGGCAGCGTTTGCATGACGTCGAGCGTCGGCAACAGGACCCGCCGCAGCCATGCGCTGCGCGAGGTCAGGATGCCGAGCGGCACGCCTAGCGAAACCGACAGCACCGTTGCCACCAGCATCAACGCGAGGGTCTGCATCAGCTTTTCCCACAGGCCAAAGCAACCGATCGCGTAGAGCAGCAGCATGAAGAAGCCGGCAATGCTCAGGCGCCGCGTCGCATTCCACGTCACCACACCGACCGCCAGCAGGATCAGCCACGGCGGTAAGGCACGCAGTGCGCCTTCGAGCGGGACGAGCACGTAACGCAAGAGCGCAATGCTGAACTGGTGAAAGCTGTCGCCGTAGCGGGTCACGAACGATTGCACGGCGTCGTTCACCCAGTCGGCAATCGAAAGATGCAGAAAAAACGAATGCATGATCAAACCTCCCCTGCAGGTGGGCAGCAGGCTGCACGAACCTGCTGTCCGGCACGAAGCCGCAGGACCTCGTGCCGTCGAAATCTGCCTGACGTTGCCGCCTGTCAGGCGCCAGCAAGTCCGGCCTGCACCTTCGACGCAACGTCGGCAGGCACCCATTGCTTCCACATTTCCGGATGCTCGCGCAGGAATTGCGTGGCCATGGCCGAGCCGTCGAGTTTCTTCGTGCTCATTTCGAGGATCGTGCTGTTGAGGAAGTCCATCGGAAACTTGACCTTGCCGAGCATCGACACGAGTTGCGGGTCGGCATCGTAGAACGGAGTGGACACGCCTACCGTGACATGCGAGACCATGTACGAGGAGGCGCATTGCGAAGTACTGCTTTCATCACGCAAGGTCTTCCAGCACGCGTCGTTATAGGCGGGCATTTTCAGTTCGACAAATCTGTACTTCGCCATCAGCGCAGCCGGGCCCCAGTAATAGAACACAATCGGCGCGCCGCGCTGGTACGCGGAAGCGATAGCGGCATCGAGCGCGGCGCCGGTGCCTGGGTGGAAGTTGGTGTAGCTCGCATCGAGATTCAGCACCTTCAGCAAACGTGTGTTGACCCGTTCGCAATCCCAACCCGTCGGGCAGTTGAGAAAGCGGCCCTTGTCCGGTTCCTCGTCGTCGGCGAATACGCTCTTGTACTTTGGCAGGTCGGTCACCGAAACGAGGCCTGCGGCGACTGGCTTGATACCACGTTTGGGATCGCCCTTCACCACGTATTCGGGTACGAACCAGCCTTCCTTCGTGCCGCCGGGCAAGGTGTCGCCGACCAGTTTGACGCTGCCCGAGGCCACGGCTTTCGCGGTGATCTCGCTGCGTCCGGTCCATTGTTCGGCCCACACCTGCACGTCGTTGTGCGCGAGCGCGGTTTCAGTCGCCGCCGTACTGCCTGGCACGACATCCGTCTTGCAGCCGTAGCCCTTCTCCAGAATCTGCCGCAACACCTCGGTCGCGAAAGAGCCGCTTTCCCACGTAATGCCCGCGAAATGCACTGTCTTGCCCTGCGCGCACCAGCTATCCGCTGCGTGCGCGCTAACACCGGTCAAAGCCATGGCGGCGGCGCACAACACCGCCCGAAGTTGTCTGAATTGCATTGTCGATCACCCTTGGAGCGTTGAATTGCATTGAGCCGGCATGCACGAGGGGCTGAACCTCTGCCTCACATGCCGGTGAGGACACGCCATGTGCTCAGGCGAGCAGACGCTTCTCGAACGGATAGTCGGACAGCAGTTCCACGCGGCCGTCGTCGCGCACATACACCTGCTCTTCGAGCTTGACACCTTCACCGCCGTCTTCATGACCGATATAGCTTTCGATGCACAGCGTCATGCCAGGCTCGATTACACCGTCATAGCCCTTTGCGTCGTTGTCCTCGCGATGGACGATGTACGGATACTCGCCAGTCATGCCGACGCCGTGCGCGAGCGCGAAATAGCGGCGCGCCTGGTACGGGCCGGGAATCTTCCAGGCCTTCGCGATGAACTCCTGGAAGGTCGTGCCTGCGCGCACGTTCTCCATGTTCGAATGGACCTGTTCGTAGGCGAGTTTGTAGAGCGTTTTCTGTGCTGTCGTGGCGGGAGCATCGCCGCACAGGAACGTGCGCGAGAAGTCCGCGTAATAGCCGAAACGCCCCACAACGTCCGTATCGAGCCCGACCAGCTCGCCGGCCTGGATCTTGCGCGGACTGCTCTCCTGAAACCACGGATTGGTGCGCGGCCCCGAGCTGATCAGCCGTGTCTCCACGTAGTCGCCGTCCGTTTCGATGATGTGCTTGTGCAGATGCGACCAGAGTTCGTTTTCGCTGATGCCGGGCACAAGGGCCGCTTCCAGCTTCCGCACGCCCTCTTCGGCGGCACGCAACGATGAGCGGATCATCTTGATCTCGTTGGGCACCTTGATCGAGCGCGCCCGTTCGAGCGGTTCCTGTGCGTCGCTGATCTGATAGCCGCGCGCCTGCAATGCAAAGGCCGCCGCCGACGTCGCGCTCTCGATGGCGATGCGCTTGCCGCCGCCGCTCTGTTTGACCAGTTCGTCGATTTCATCGGCCCAGCGTTCGGTGACGCGGCCCAGCATGTCGTCGCAGAAGTAGTAGGAAATCGCGGTAGCGGGCCGCACTTCGTCGACGGTATCGAGTCCGTCGGCGAGAAAATCACAGCCCGCGTATTCGAACAGCACGACCTTGCCTTCGGCCGGCACGAACAGATAGCGCGCCGGATTGCGCATCGAATAGACCTGCATGTTGCGCGAGCCGGTCGCATAGCGCATATGCGTGGGATCGAACAGGATCGCGGCGGTCAGATCGCGTTTCTTCAGTTCGCGGCGCACGGCGGCAAGCCGGTCACGCTGGATCTGCGCGATTTCTTCCGCGGTCGGTTCGCAATCTTCCGGACGGTGAGTCGGGCGAATAATCGTCATGTTTTTGAAGGGGACGTGGGATGGTTTTAGAAAAACAACTTCAATCGACCAGGTTGTCGGCGCGCACGAGGCGCTGCTCGGCTTCCAGATGCATTTCGGACACGCGTCCATACAGTTGGCGCGTGCGTTCGAGCCGGCCGATCACGCCGGGCTTCTGCGAGTACGCGAAGATCGCCGTATGCCGGTCGATTCCACCCCGCACCTGCGTGACGCGGTGCAGCGAAAAGCGTCCTTTGAACAGTTGCAGATCGCCGGGCTGCAACGTGATCACGTTGACCGGCGCGCGCGTCTCGCCACGCACCACGCTGCCCACGCCGCCATAGTTCTCGCCTTGGGGCGAACGGATATTCGGGCAATACTCGAAATCGCCGCCCGCTTCCGGCTGTTGCGTCATCATCGAGACGATGAATTCGTTGGTGTCGTAATGCCACGGCTGTTCGGTGCCTGGCGGCATGACGTTTTGGACCAGTCCGGCATAGGGGTCCGCGTATTCCCAGACACGCGCCTCGCCGAGACAGGCGGCCACGAAGCGTTTCATCGCCTGGGCCACATAGATGCGGTGCACGATCGCGTCGGCGGGAATGACATCGCGGGTGACGAAGCCGCTGGTGCGGTCCATGAAGACGCGGCGCGGATCGTCGGCGGGCAGCGACGGGTCGTCCGCCGTGAAGTAAGCGTTGACCTTACGAGTTGAAAAGTAGGTCTTGGCCGCCAGCGCCACGCCTTCGGCCCGCGCCTGCGAGAGCGCCTCGGGCCGCAGGAAGCCGTGCAGTACGGCGCTCCCGTTGCCCGCCAGGTGGGCGCGGCAGCTCGCAATCAGCTCGCGCATACGGGGATGGTCCGGATCGTGCAAGGGATAGCGCCCGGTATCGACGATGTCGCTCAGATCGTTGCATTCGGCATCGGCAAGAGGAAGACTGACTGCCACGGCGGGACTCCAGATTAGGGGTTCGGACTGATTTGTGACGCGAATTGTTTTCGACAACAATCACCTCACTGACGCCCCCATGTTTTGATCGCCAAATTTCTTTGGAAAGCGAGTAATTCCGATGGCTTCCATCAGCGGACCCGATTGGTCGAAACTGAGTTCTCTGGACCCCGAACTGGTGCGGGCATTCGTTACCGTGGTCGACAGCGGCGGGTTTACCGCGGCGGCCAAACTGCTGCACCGCACACAGTCGACCATCAGCCTGCGGATCCGCACGCTGGAGGAACGCCTGGAAACGCATATGTTTCTGCGTAACAGCCGGCGGCTGGCTTTGTCGCGCGATGGCGAGAATTTCCTGATTCACGCCCGGCGGATTATTCAGGTGCAGAACGAGGCGATTGCCGCATTGAACCGGAGTCATAGTGACGGCGTGATCCGGTTTGGGCTGCCTGAGGACTATGCGGAGTTGTGGCTGCCCGAGTTGCTCAAGAAGTTTTATGCGCTGAGGCCGGGCGCGCGGCCGCACATTCATTGCCGGATGTCGCTGGAGTTGCTGGAGCGGTTGCAGGCTGGGGAACTGGATCTGGCCTTAGTGGTGCGGCATGGGTCGCAGACCAGTGGGCGGCATCTCGGGCGCGAGGAAGTGGTGTGGGCGGCGCATCGGGATTTTGTTCTGGAGCCTGGTGCTCCTGTGCCGCTGGCTTTGTTTCCTGAGACTTGCTGTTATCGGCAACGGGGGCTTGAGGCGCTTGCCGCGCTTGAGCGGCAGTATCAGGTGGTTTATACCAGTCAGAGTCCTACTGGGATTAAGGTTGCCGTTAATCATGGGGCGGCTGTCACTATTATTGATCGGTGTACGTTGCCTGATAACTGGCGGGTGCTGGGGGTTCGGGATGGGTTGCCGGTTTTGCCTCCGGCGGATCTGGAGTTGCATCGGGCTTCTGTTAATCGGGATCCTGCTGTGGATGTGCTTGCTGCTTTGATTGAGGAGATGGTGGAGGAAAGGAGGAATGTTGTTGTTGCTGTTTAGTTTTAGCTTCGCTTGGGGTTGGGTTTTTTTTGTGGTTTTTGGGGGTTCTTGATTTGGGTTTTTGGCCTTTCCTTGAATTGTTATTGGTTTATTAGCGTTTGCCCCTGTGCGGGGCGGCACTTACTTTCTTTGCCGCCGCAAAGAAAGATAAGCAAAGAAAGCGGCTCACACCGCTAGCTCTTAAGCGGGGCCCCCGCGCAGTCGCGGTAGTGGTGCATCTGGAATCCGTGCCCTCGCGCACTCCGCCATGGTGACAAGGCCGTCATGCTTCCGGCGGCGCTCCGCGCGCCGAAGCGTACTTCGAAAACCATCTGTCTCGTCCACTCTTCTCACTTCGTCCGGTTTCGTCTGGTCGCGCCTCGCCTCGCGTTGAGCCGGGTTGCCTTGCTTCGCCTTGCGTTGGTTTGGTCGGGTTTGTCTCGCCATTGTTTTTTCGATCTTCAAGTGAATCATTCGGATAGCAAATTTTCTGGAATGCGGTTGTCACGTCTCCTGCGCCTGCTCCATCGGTGTTTCCGATTGATGCCATCAGAATTCCTCGCTTTGCAAAAAGTATTGGCCGGAAAATCATGCGTCGGCCACCTGCCCATTACATTCCGGAGATCTTATGAACAAGAAAGTCATCGTCCTCGCGCTGCTAGGCGCCGCGTCCCCCGCTTTTGCACAGAGCAGCGTGACGCTCTATGGGGTCATCGATGAGGGAATCGACTACACCAATAATGTCGGGCACGGTAGCGTCGTGGAACTCGCCAGCGGCTACGCTCAAGGCAGCCGCTGGGGCATGAAAGGCTCGGAAGATCTCGGCGGTGGTCTTAAAGCAATCTTTCAACTCGAAAATGGCTTCGATCTGAATTCCGGCAAGCTCAATCAGGGCGGTCGCATGTTCGGCAGGCAAGCCTATGTGGGGCTGAGCAGCGATCGTTTCGGTACCGTTACGCTAGGCCGTCAATATGACTCGGTGGTCGACTATCTCGCGCAAACCACCGCCAACGGCAATTGGGCCGGCTATCTGTTTGCGCACCCCTACGATAACGACAATACCGATAACTCGTTCCGCGTCGATAACACCATCAAATACGCCAGCCCGGATATCTCAGGGTTCCAGTTCGGTGGCACGTACAGCTTCAGCAACGATACGAATTTCGCCAACAATCGTCAGTACAGCTTCGGTGCTCAATACGCAAACGGCGGTCTGCTGGTCGCAGCGGCCTATTTGCAAGCGAATAATCCCGGCGTGGGTTCGAACGGTGCAATCACCGCGAACGATGCAAGCTTCATCGCCGGACGCATGCGCGTGTTCGGCGGCGGTATCAACTACACGTTCGGCTCAGCGACCGTCGGCTTCGCGTATACCAACTCCAATTACAAAGACCCCACCGGAAACGGCTATATCGGCATCCCGCTCGCCGCGACCGGCGTCCTGCTGAATACGCTGAAATACCAGAACTTCGAAGTGAACGGCAAATACCAGATCACACCCGCATTCTTCGTCGGGGCGCAGTATGTCTACACGATGGAGACCTACGATGCCTCGACAGGCAGCGTGAAACCCAAGATCCACTCGGTCGGCCTGATGGCGGACTACAACCTGTCCAAACGCACGGACGTCTACATTCAGGGCGAGTATCAGAAGGTCGCCGGCAGTTCGACCAACTCGATTCTCGACGATGCCTTCATCCCCGGCACCCAGTCTCCCTCATCGACGCAAAATCAGGTCGTGGCGCGCGTGGCACTTCGCCATAAGTTCTAAAAGGCGCGTCGCCGCGCGCCTCGCTTCAACCCGATCACTCAAGCTCTACCCGGACTGCGCGGCTCGCCTCGCAGTCCGCTGCCAACTCAGCCAACTTGACTCCCGGCATATGCGAAGGTAACCTACGAAGGTAACCTTCACATATGCCGGTATGTCCAGCAACGACACTCAGCCCACCCGCCCCTCCGATTCCGACGCCCTCCACGCAACGGCGGAAGACTTGCGCGTACTCGTCGGCAAATTGCGCCGCCGGTTGCGCGAAGAATCGCATGTGGGCGATTTCACGCCCTCGCAGGTGCAGGTTCTCATCCTGCTGGAACGCGAAGGTCCGGCCACGGTCACTACGCTCGCGCGCCTTCACGGCATGCGTCCGCAATCCATGGGCGAGACGCTTTCGGTTCTGAAAGCTGCCGGGCTCGTGAGCGGCGCACCAGATCCGAACGACGGGCGGCAAACCGTACTCTCCCTCACGCCCACCTTCCGCAAGAAGATCAAGGCAAGCCGCGCGGCACGCGAAGACTGGCTATTCCGCACCATGCAAACCCGCTTCTCCGCCGCTGAACAGAAACAACTCGCGATTGGCGTCGACTTGCTCAAACGCCTCATCGATTCGTAACGCTAAGGAAAACATCATGGCTCTCACCACGCTCGACGCAAAGACCGCATTGGTCGTCATCGATTTGCAGCAAGGCATCGTCGCGCTGCCCACCGCCCACCCCACCGGCGAGATCGTCAAGCGCTCCGCCAGTTTGGCCGAGGCATTTCGCCGTCATGGTCTGCCGGTGGTGCTGGTCAATGTTGCAGGCGGCGCGCCGGGACGCGCGGAACAGTCACGCCCTACCGGAAACTTCCCCGCCGGCTTTGCAGACCTCGTTCCTGAACTGAATCAGCAGCCGTCGGATCATCTGGTGACCAAGCGCACCTGGGGTGCGTTCACGAACACGGACCTCGAAGCATATCTGCGCCAGCAAGGCGTCACGCAGGTGGTGCTCGCCGGCGTGGCCACCAGCATCGGTGTCGAGTCCACCGCGCGGTTCGCGCAGGAACTCGGTTTCAACATCACGTTCGCGATCGACGCAATGACGGACATGAACCCCGACGCGCACGCCAACAGCATCACGCGAATCTTCTCGCGCCTCGGCGAAACCGGCACGACGCAAGACGTCCTCGATCTGCTCGAGAAGTCGCGCGCATGAGCCCTTGCTTGAACTGCTGCGCGGCGCAGATCGTCCACACGGGGATGTCCCGATGAGTGGCACATTCCGTTCGCTGCGCACGTTCAATTACCGGGTCTGGGCCAGCGGCGCGATCGTCTCCAACATCGGCACGTGGATGCAGCGCACGGCGCAGGACTGGCTCGTGCTCACGGAACTCACGCATCACAATGCAACCTCGGTGGGCATCGTGATGTCGCTGCAGTTCGGGCCGCAAATGCTCCTGCTGCCCCTAACCGGCTACGCGGCCGATCATTTCGACCGCCGCAAGATGCTGTTCGCGACTCAGGCGGCAATGGGCACCCTGGCGCTGTGCCTCGGGCTTCTCACCGTTACCGGCCTTGTGCAGCTATGGCAGGTCTATGTGTTTGCGGGTTTGCTCGGCTGCGTCACCGCGTTCGATTCACCGGCGCGTCAGACCTTCGTCTCCGATCTGGTGGGAGAAGCCGATCTGTCGAACGCTGTCGCGCTGAACTCCACCTCGTTCAACGCGGCGCGCATGATCGGACCCGCCGTCGCGGGGCTCCTGATCGCCTCGGTGGGTACCGGCTGGGTGTTTCTGATCAACGCGCTCTCTTTCGTCGCCGTGCTCGGTTCGCTGCGTACGCTGCGCCTCAATGAACTGAATCTGAAACCCCGCGCGACACGCACGCGCGGCAGCTTTGTAGAAGGCTTCAAATATGTGTGGGCGCGTCCTGATCTGAAGGCCGCGCTGCTCATGCTGTTTCTGATCGGCACCTTCGGGCTGAACTTCCCGATCTTCATCTCGACCATGTCGGTCACCGCGTTTCACGCGGGCGCAAGTCAATACGGTGTGTTGAGCTCGACCATGGCGATCGGCTCCGTTACCGGCGCGCTGCTTGCCGCGCGCAGAGCGAAACCTCGCATGGCTCTGCTGCTCGGCGCAGCGGCGATTTTCGGCGTGGGCTGCACGGTGGCCGCGCTGATGCCGAACTATGTGTTGTTCGGGCTGGCGCTCGTCGTCATCGGCATATCGACACAGACGTTCTCCACTTCGACAAACAGCCTCGTGCAACTTTCCACCGAGCCTGCCATGCGAGGCCGGGTCATCGCGATCCTGCTGGCCATCGCGCTGGGTGGCACGCCGCTCGGCGCGCCGGTAGTGGGCTGGGTGGCGGATCGTTTCGGCCCGCGTTGGGCGCTCGGCGTCGGCGCTGCATCGGGTTTCGCGGCGGCGATCGTCGGTTTGATCTATCTGGTGAAGTATCGTCAGTTGCGCGTGTATGTCGAGGGAGGCTGGTTGCGCTACAGCGTCGACAGCCCGCGTCAGGCGCCGCTTTACGTCAGCCCGGCAACCGCGGTGCAGAATGCCGTGTTGAGCGAAGCGGAAGAGGATTCGTCCACTGGCGTTTAAGGACCGTGGCGCGATAAGCGGTGGCGGTGTATCCGAACAAATGCGTGATCGCAACCCGCACCACCATCTGATGCGAATTCGACGACACATAAAAAAACCGCGCCTGAAATCAGGCGCGGTTTTTTATTACGGCAATACTGTTCTGTCGGTTACTTCGCAACAGGCATCGTGAATTCAGCGCCCTTCGCGATGCTGTCCGGCCAGCGCTGCATGATGCTCTTGTAGCGCGTATAGAAGCGCACGCCCTCTTCGCCATATGCATGGTGATCGCCGAACAGCGAACGCTTCCAGCCACCGAACGAATGCCATGCCATCGGCACCGGGATCGGTACATTGATGCCGACCATGCCCACCTGAATCTGCCGGCCGAACGCACGCGCCACACCGCCATCCGACGTGAAGAGCGACACACCGTTACCGAACTCGTGCGCATTGATCAACTCGACCGCGCTCGCGAAATCGGGCACGCGGACCACCGCCAGCACCGGGCCGAAGATTTCTTCCTTGTAGATCTTCATCTCCGTACCGACCTGGTCGAACAGCGTACCGCCGATGAAGAAACCGTCTTCGTTCACGACCGGATGTGCACGGCCGTCGACGATCAGTTTCGCGCCTTCCGCCACGCCCGAGTCGATATAGCCGGCCACCTTGGCCTTATGTTCCGCGGTAACCAACGGACCCATTTCGGCGTCCAGGTTCTCGCCGTTCTTGATCACCAGCGACTTCACGCGCGGCACGAGACGCGCGATCAGTTCATCGGCGACATTGCCGACCGCCACCGCGACCGAGATCGCCATGCAACGCTCGCCTGCCGAACCGTACGCAGCGCCGATCAATGCGTCGACAGCCTGGTCCAGATCGGCATCCGGCATCACCACCAGATGATTCTTCGCGCCGCCGAGCGCCTGCACGCGCTTGCCGCGCTTCGACGCTTCCGTGTAGATGTATTCGGCGATCGGCGTGGAACCGACAAACGAGAGCGCCGCAACATCCGGGTGTTCGATCAGTGCATCCACGGCCACCTTGTCGCCGTTCACGACGTTGAACACGCCATCGGGCAAACCGGCTTCCTTCAGCAGTTCGGCAATGCGCAACGAGGCCGACGGATCGCGTTCCGACGGCTTCAGCACGAACGTGTTGCCGCAGGCGAGCGCAACCGGGAACATCCACATCGGCACCATCACCGGGAAATTGAACGGCGTGATCCCTGCCACCACGCCCAGCGCCTGACGCAGATTCCAGTTGTCGATGCCGCCGCCGATCTGGTCGGTGAAATCGGTCTTCAGCAGATTCGGAATGCCGCAAGCGAACTCGACGACTTCGATACCGCGCACCACTTCGCCTTGCGCGTCCGTGAACACCTTGCCGTGTTCGCGCGTGATCAGCATGGCGAGTTCGTCGTGATGCCTGTTCAGCAGTTCCTTGAACTTGAACAGAATGCGTGCGCGCTTGATCGGCGCGGTTTCGCTCCAGGCGGGAAAGGCGGCCTTGGCGGCTTTAACCGCGGCGTCCACTTCCTCGACCGAAGCCAAAGCGACCGAGCCGGTCACCTGACCGGTAGCGGGATTGAACACGTCCTTGACGCGGCCGCTGGTCGACGCAACCGGCGCGCCGTCGATGTAATGGCCCAACTGCTGCACCGACAGCTTCGCTTGTTCGTTCACTGCATTCATTTCGTTACCTCGAGTTCGGGATAGGCCGCTAGAACTGTATCGACGGTACCGGCCATATTCCCGATACAGCACAATAAAACCGCGCCTCACTGTATTGTTTTTCACGCGACAACTGTATTGGCCGATGTGCCGATGCTACTCGAAAACCCGGTTGCGTCCACGGTCGATGCTTCGCTCGGACATCAGCGCCACTGTTCGGTCAGTTCGTTGGCCAGCACCATCTTTTCGCGGACGAATTCGCTCAAACCGGCGTCCACACCGCTCTGCGCTTTGAGGAATTTCAACGCCGCGGAATGGACCGTCCGCATCGAGCGGCCGTCGATCCCCGTCATGCGCGCCGCGCTGCGACGCGTTTCCTCGACCAGATCGCGTGCATTGCCGAAGTCGGGCGACAAACCGCTCTGCGCCTGGAATTCGGCGCGCAATCCGGCCGCGTAGTCGGGCGACTGCCCCAGGCGATCGACGTCGATCATCAGATCGACGCCGTCCGCCATCCGCAACGCACAAAGAATCCACAACGCGACGAACGCCCGATACGCGTTGTCGCCTGCCACCGTGCGCGCATATTGCTCGCAGGCCATGGCGTAGGCGTCATCCGAAGCCGGCACGGCAGGCGGCAAGCTCACACCGCAGATTTCAATGGCCTGCCGGACCACGGGCTCCGACTGGTTCAGCCCCAGCACGCGAAACGGTGCGGCCACAAAGAACGGATTGCTCCATTGCTGGTTGAGCAGCCACCCCGAGGCAAATTGCGAAGCAGGATTTCGCAGCACGGCGGCGTGCATGGCTTGCGGGAATGCGCGCTTGAGCCACGGCAGCCGGCCCGATGAACGGCAAAACTTGAAGACGGGCACGCTGCCGTGCCCGGCGGTACGCTCGCACAGGTTGGCCAGATAGGCTTGCAATGCGGGGAATTCCGCGTCCGGTGTATCGGAGAATCGATCGGTGCCGAAGCGTTTCCTGTATCCGGCTACGCCGCGTGCGCCCTCTTGCAGGAACGGTCTGTATTCTTCGAAATACGGCGCGGCGAGCGGCGGATGTCCGGAGGTCAGTGTAGGACGTGACGCGGAAACGTCGGCGAGGCTCAGATTGGCAAGCACGTTGCTGAACGGTTCATAGAATCCGGTCACGGAATCGAGTGCGCGCAGACGCGACCAGATCCACGTTCCCGCGCTGCGCCAGCCCGTGTGCAGAAATATGCCCTGTTTCAGGGGGCTTTCCTGTGAATCTTCGGCTGGCAGAGACGCCGGATCATTCGACTTGCTGGTCAATCCGTCAGCGGCGCTGGACGGACTGCTCGACGGCCCATGTGACAAAGGCATTGGACTTCTCTTCAAATGGAAGCGACAACGAATCGATGGACGGGGCGGCGCTGCCTGTCCCTTCCGGCTCAAGTGCACGCCCAAGCACACACTTTAGCGGGTCAAGCTGTCGCCTCCGTTACAGAAGTATGAGTTTACCTTGCAATGACTTCTTGTAACGCCGCCTCGCGTTCGTTGGTACGCGCGACGTCCGGCCGCCTTTAGCTCGTTCATCCCGCCTGAATATACCGGCCGCCACTTACAGCACTTACAGCGCTCACGGCATTGCCGATGCCTCGCCGCACTGGAACAGCGCACCTAAACGCTTTAAGCTGCCAGACTCCCGAACTCGAAACCTGCTGCCATGAACGACTCAGCCGATATCCGGTTTCTGCTGACCATCCGCGAAAGTGGCAGCCTGATCGCCGCGGCGCGGAAACTGGGGTTGTCGCCCTCGGCGGTGACCCAGCGTCTTCAGCAACTGGAAAAGAAACTGGGCACGCAATTGGTGAATCGCACGGCGCGCCGTTTGCGGTTCACGGAAGAAGGTGCGCTCCTGTGCGAACGCGGCGCCGAGTTGGTCCAGCAGTTCGACTCGCTCTTCGACGATCTGCAGACGCGCCGGGGCGGTCTGGTCGGCACGCTGAAAATCAATGCGCCGCTGGGATTCGGCCGGCGCCACCTGGCGCCCGCCATCGCCGATTTCCAGCAGCAGAACCCGGATATCGACGTGGCGCTCACGCTATCCGACCAGCCGCTGACCGAGACGATGGATCGCTTCGATATCGTCGTGCATATCGGCGAGTTGCCGGTATCGAATCTGGTCGGCTACGCAATTGCACCGAATGCGCGCTTCGTCTGCGCCGCGCCGGCGCTGCTCAAGCGGTTTGGCCAGCCTGAGTCGCCGGAAGAATTGAGCAGACTGCCGTGCATCGTGCTGCGCGAGAACAACGAAGATGTCTCGCTATGGCAGTTCGGCAAAGGCCGCACGCGTCACAGCGTGCGCGTTTCTCCGCGTTTGAGCTGCAACGACGGCGACGTGATCCGCCAATGGGCTTGCGAAGGCCGCGGCGTGATCCTGCGCTCGGAATGGGACGTGGCCGACGACATCGCGAGGGGAAAACTCGTACGCTTGCTGCAAGGCTGGAAGGCGCCGGACGCCAACGTGATCGCGCTCACGCATCAGCGCGTGGGACTGCCGGCGCGCACGCGGCATTTCATGCAGTATTTGCAGGGCAGATTCAGGCCGTTGCCGCCGTGGAGAAGATAAGCGCAAACGTGGCAAGTCACACTGAAAATACCATGTTCAATAAAACTGAATTTAAGAGTTACTACAGCTGAACTCCGCGTGACCGGCGAAACTTTATAATTGATTCACCGTCTCTCACCGGTCCAGATCATGACTTCCGTTTCGACTCCGGGCGCCTACCCCAAGGCAGTCCTCTTCGATCTCCTGACTGCCCTGCTCGACTCGTGGACGTCATGGAATCACGCCGCAGGCTCCGACCAGGCCGGCCGTGCATGGCGTGCGGCTTATTTGCGCCTGACGTACGGTTGCGGCCAATACATTGCGTATGAACAATTGGTGCGCGAGGCCGCCGCCGAAGTTGGACTGCCGGAATCCGCGGCAACCGCGCTCGAAACCGACTGGCTGAAGCTTGCTCCCTGGCGTGGCGCCCTCGACGCATTGCAGGCACTCCGCCCGCATTGCAAACTGGCGATCGTCACCAACTGCTCCATCCGCCTCGGCACGCAGGCCGCCAACATTTTTCCAATCCACTGGGACGCTATCGTCACCGCGGAAGAAGCGGGTATGTATAAGCCGGACCCGTTGCCTTACCGGCTCGCGCTCGGCAAACTTGGCGTAGACGCCCACGAGGCCGCGTTCGTGGCGGGTTCCAGCTACGACATGTTCGGCACGGCCGCGGTCGGCTTGCGGACCTATTGGCACAACCGCGTGGGTCTGCCGCTGGTGGCCGGAGCACAGCCGCCCGAGATCGCGGCGCCGACGCTCGACTCGCTAATCCCATGGCTTAGCCGCTTCGGCCAGATCCTTACGCCACTCCATTCTCCGGTGAACACATGAAACTCGACCACATCGACACTCCTGCCGCGCTGATCGACATCCCCCGGATGCAGAAGAACATCGCGCGAATGCAGGGCCGTATGAACGCGCTGGGCGTTGCATTCCGTCCGCACGTCAAGACCACCAAATGCCTCGACGTGGTTCGCGCGCAGATTGCCGCCGGTGCACGCGGCATCACGGTTTCGACCCTGAAAGAGGCGGAGGCTTTCTTTGCGGCGGGCGTCAGCGATATCCTCTACGCGGTCAGCATCGCCCCTTCAAAGCTGCCGCGCGCGCTGGCGTTGCGCCGCCAGGGTTGCGATCTGAAGCTGGTGGTCGACAATCCGACCGCTGCCGCAGCCATCGCCGCATTTTCGGACCAGCACGGCGAATCCTTCGATGTGTGGATCGAGGTGGACACGGACGGCCATCGCTCGGGTATTACGCCGGAGCAGGACACGCTGCTCGAAGTCGGCCGGATCCTGCATGAGAACGGCGTCAAGGTGGGCGGCGTGATGACCCACGCAGGTTCCAGCTACGAGCTTCATACGCCGGAGGCGCTCGCCGCGCTGGCGGAACAGGAACGCGCGGGCTGCGTGCGCGCCGCGCAACGGCTGCGCGACGCCGGTATTCCGTGCCCGGCCGTCAGCGTCGGATCGACGCCCACAGCGCTCGCCGCCGGGCGGCTGGACGGCGTGACCGAGGTGCGAGCCGGTGTCTACGTTTTCTTCGATCTGGTCATGCACAATGTCGGCGTGTGCGCGCTTGAAGATATCGCGCTCAGCGTGCTCGCCACCGTGATCGGCCATCAGGCGGATAAAGGCTGGGCGATTCTCGACGCGGGCTGGATGGCGATGAGCCGCGATCGCGGCACCTCGAAGCAGGCACACGATTTCGGCTACGGTCAGCCCTGTCTGCTGAACGGAACACCGCTCGGCGGTTATGTGGTGAGTGGCGCCAATCAGGAGCATGGGATTCTGTCGTCGTCGGAAGAAGACGCGCATGCCGGTGACATCGCACAGCGCTTTCCGATCGGCATGAAACTGCGCATCCTGCCCAATCATGCCTGCGCGACCGGCGCCCAGTTCCCCGAATATCACGCCGTTTCAGCGAATGGCGAGAGCGTCGAGTGGAGGCGTTTTCAAGGCTGGTAAGAGAACGGCCGGGGCCTGCGCGAGACCCGCTCATCGCGTGGGCCTGTCAAATAGCGCGTTACTTCACTCCTCCTCTTCTTCAAGGCCGGCAAGCAGATCGTCGACCGCGCGATACACGCGTTCGACGATTTCCGGCCCCACTTTACGCTCCAGCTCGCGATAGTGTGCCTCGAGATCCTTCGAGATCACGCGCACCAGATCCACGCTCGTCTCGGTGAGCGACACCAGCACGCGGCGCTGGTCCTCCGCGAAACGCTCCTTCGTCACCAGTTCCATACTCTCCATGCGGGCGAGCACACCCGCCATGCTCGGGCTCGAGATCGTACAGATATCGGAAATGTGGCGCGGCTCCATCGGGCCGTGCTCATTGAGCGCGCGAATCACGCGCCATTGCTGTTCGGTCAGCCCGTGCGCGGTAATCAACGGCCGGAAACGCTCCATCATTTTTTCTCTGGCGCGCAGCAACAGCATCGGCAGGTTGCGGTGCAAAACTCGGGTAGAAGCGGACATGGTGGATAAGTTAAAAGCAGCCGTCGAAGCTTAAGGGAAAACCCGCGATCAGCCGACAGGCTATTGACCGTGGATGATATCAAGCGCAACAATACTAACATGTTAGTGTTTTCTCCAAGAGGCAGCTAATTTATGTTTGCACTTGCCGATCACCTGCTGCACCCCGAAGGCGACGCGCTGCCTCGCGATACGGATGCGCACACCGTTGCCGCGCTGCTCGCACGCGGCGTGGCCTGCCGCGCACCCGTCTCCGGCGCGGTTTATGGAACCTTGCTGAACGACCGCGCCGCGCTGGAAGCATTAGGCGACGCGGTGCATGCGGCTCCTTATAAAGCACCGCCCAAAGCGCCGGTTCTCTATCTGAAGCCGCGCAACACGCTCGCCGGCCATCGCGCACGGGTTGCCGTGCCTGACGACGCATTGGGCGTGGAGGTTGGCGCTTCGCTGGGCATCGTGATTGGCCGCACTGCAACACGCGTGAGCGTGGCTCAGGCGCTGGACTACATCGCCGGTTACACGCTGGTCGCCGATCTGAGCGTGCCGCACGCGAGCGTGTATCGGCCTTCAGTACGGTTTCGGGCACGCGACGGGTTTTGTGTGATCGGTCCGGCGGTAGTTGCCGCGCGCCATGTGGCTGCGCCTGACAATCTGACTATCAGGGTGTCGCTGCCCGGACGTGAGGTTTTCAGTGCGAGTACGGCATCTTCGGTACGCAAGGTTGCTCAATTGATTGCGGACGTGACCGATTTCATGACGCTCAGCGCCGGTGACGTCATTACGCTTGGCGTGCCTCATGGTTCGCCGGTTGCGCATATCGGCGACACGGCCACGCTATCGATCGGCAATTTGCCGCCGCTCGAGGTGTCGTTTGCCGGCGCGGAAGAACACGATGGAGAACAGCGATGATGCGCGGCCGGGTTGCGTATGCAGGAGCGATTCACGAGGCTTATCCGGATGCCGGCGGCGTGCGCCTCGCCGACGGCCGGGTGCGTCGCGAGGATGAGGTGGTCTGGCTCGCACCGATCGAAGTCGGCACGATCTTCGCGCTCGGCTTGAACTACGCCGAGCACGCGAAGGAATTGCAGTTCAACAAGCAGGAAGAGCCGTTGGTTTTTCTCAAGGGCCCGGGTGCGGTTATCGGTCACCGTGGTTTCACACGCCGTCCCGCCGACGTCACCTTCATGCACTACGAGTGCGAACTGGCAGTCGTAATCGGTCAAACCGCGCAGAACGTCAAGCGCGAAAACGCCATGCAGCATGTGGCCGGCTACATGATCGCCAACGACTACGCGATCCGCGACTACCTGGAAAACTATTACCGCCCCAACCTGCGCGTGAAGAATCGCGACGGCGGTACGGTGCTCGGCCCCTGGTTCGTCGATGCAGCCGACGTCGAAGACGTCACGCAACTCGAATTGCGCACGTTCGTGAACGGCACGCAGCAGCAACACGGCAACACCCGCGACCTCGTCACCGATATCCCCGCGTTGATCGAATACCTGAGCGGCTTCATGACCCTCGCACACGGCGACGTGATCCTGACCGGCACGCCGGAAGGCATCGTCAACGTCAACGCGGGCGACGAAGTGGTCTGCGAAATCGACGGCCTTGGCCGTCTCGTCAATACGATTGCATCCGACGCGGACTTCGGCCGCGCCTGATCGACTGCTTTGCACGGGGCCGGAGTAAATGCTTTGCATGGGACCCGGGTAAGGCGCTAAAGCGCCAACTCTGGTCGACAGCTAACGAGAAAGGACAAGACAATGCGAATCGAACATCTGATCAACGGCAAATCGAGCGCCGCGAAAGACTACTTCGAGACGGTCAATCCGGCGACGCAAGACGTGCTCGCCGAAGTCGCCCGCGGCGGGGCGGAAGAAGTCGACGCCGCCGTGCGCGCGGCCAAAGAGGCGTTTCCGGCATGGGCAGGAAAACCCGCGGCAGAACGCGCAAAAATCGTCCGCAAGCTCGGCGAGCTGATCGCGAAGAACGTGCCCGAAATCTCGGAGACCGAGACGAAGGACACCGGTCAGACGATCTCGCAAACGCGCAAGCAACTCGTGCCGCGCGCCGCCGACAACTTCAGCTATTTCGCGGAGATGTGCACGCGTGTCGACGGCCATACGTATCCCACCGATACGCATCTGAACTACACGCTGTTTCATCCGGTCGGCGTCTGCGCGCTGATCTCGCCGTGGAACGTGCCGTTCATGACGGCAACGTGGAAAGTCGCACCGTGTCTCGCGTTCGGCAATACCGCCGTGCTGAAGATGAGCGAACTGTCGCCGCTAACCGCCTCGATGCTCGGCAATCTCGCACTGGAAGCAGGCATTCCGGCCGGCGTGCTGAACGTCGTGCACGGTTTCGGCAAAGACGCCGGCGAACCGCTGGTGGCACACCCGGACGTGCACGCGGTGTCGTTCACGGGATCGACGGCAACCGGCAATCGCATCGTGCAGACCGCCGGCCTGAAGAAATTTTCGATGGAGCTGGGCGGCAAGTCCCCATTCGTGATTTTCGACGACGCCGATTTCGAACGTGCGCTCGACGCCGCCGTGTTCATGATCTTCTCGAACAACGGTGAACGCTGCACGGCGGGCTCGCGCATCCTGGTGCAACGCTCGATTTACGCGCGCTTTGCCGAGCGTTTCGTCGAACGCGCGAAGCGTTTGACGGTGGGCGATCCGTTGGCCGACAGCACGATCGTCGGCCCGATGATCAGCCAGGGGCACCTGGCGAAAGTACGCAGCTATATCGAACTCGGTCCGAAAGAAGGCGCCACGCTTGCATGCGGCGGACTCGATGTACCCGACTTGCCCGAAGCCATGCGCAAAGGTAACTTCGTTCAGCCGACGGTATTCGTCGACGTCGACAACCGCATGCGGATTGCGCAGGAAGAGATCTTCGGTCCGGTTGCCTGCCTGATTCCGTTCGACGACGAAGCCGACGCGATCAAACTCGCCAATGACATCTCATACGGTCTCTCCAGCTACATCTGGACGGAGAGCACCGGCCGCGCGCTTCGCGTCGCCGCGGTCGTGGAAGCCGGCATGTGTTTCGTGAACAGCCAGAACGTGCGCGACCTGCGCCAGCCGTTCGGCGGTACGAAGGCATCGGGCGTGGGCCGCGAAGGCGGCACGTGGAGCTACGAAGTGTTCCTCGAACCGAAGAACGTGTGCGTGTCGCTCGGCTCGCATCATATTCCGCGTTGGGGCGTCTGAAACACGGGTCATTTGCGCGCGGGGCTATCGTGCCTCGTGCGACACAGAATAGGAGACCGCGATGGGCAAACTCGCGTTGGCAGCAAAAGTCACTCATGTCCCGTCGTTATATCTGTCCGAACTCGACGGTCCGCATAAGGGTTGCCGTCAACCTGCAATCGACGGACACCATGAAATCGGCCGGCGTTGCCGCGAACTGGGTGTGGATACGATCGTCGTGTTCGACGTGCATTGGCTGGTGAACAGCGAATACCACATCAATTGCGCGCCGAAGTTCGAGGGCGTCTATACGAGCAACGAGCTGCCACACTTCATCAAGAACATGCCGTACGCGTATCCCGGCAATGTCGAACTCGGCGATCTGATCGCGGAAGTCGCGAACGGGATGGGCGTAAAAAGCCGCGCGCACAGCCAGACCACGCTCGAACTCGAGTACGGCACGCTGGTGCCGATGCGTTATATGAATAGCGACCAGCACTTCAAGACCGTCTCGGTAGCCGGCTGGTGCATGTGGCACGACCTCGAAACCAGTGCTCGCTTCGGCCTCGCGGTACGCAAGGCTATCGAGGAACATTACGGCGGCACCGTAGCGATTCTGGCGAGCGGTTCTCTGAGCCACCACTTCGCCAACAACGGCACGGCCGAGCAGTTCATGCACAAGGTGTGGAGCCCGTTTCTCGAACAGATGGACCGCAAGGTGGTCGAGTTGTGGGAAGCCGGCGACTGGAAGACCTTCTGCGAAATGCTCCCGCTCTATAACGAGAAATGCTGGGGCGAAGGCGGCATGCACGACACCGCGATGCTGCTCGGCGCGCTCGGATGGGACCGTTACGACGGCAAGGTTGAAGTCGTCACGCCGTATTTCGGCAGTTCGGGCACCGGCCAGATCAACGCGATCTTTCCTGTGACGCCCCTGCCTGCTTAAGCTTTGAGTGAGGAGACTACTGTGCCGCATTTGACACTCGAATACAGCGCCAATCTCGCCGGCGAAGAAAGCATCGAACGACTTTGCACATCGCTTGCCAGCTGTCTCGATGCACAACGCGAGAACGAACAACGCATTTATCCGCTCGGCGGCATCCGCGTGCGCGCCTTGCGCTGCGAGCAATACTGCGTTGCGGACGGCCGGGCCGACGCTGCGTTTCTGCACGCGAACCTGAAAATCGCCGCGGGCCGCTCGGATGCCGCAAAAAAGACGACCGGCGATGCGCTATTTGAAGTGATCAAGCAGCACTTCGCCGCTGAGTTTGAAAAACACGGCCTGGCGTTGTCGCTGGAGATCAATGAATTCAGCGAAACCGGTACATGGAAGCATAACAATTTGCACGCGCGGCTTAAGGTCTGATACCTGGGTTTGGAGCTTGGTCTTGGAGCTTGGTCTTGGGTCTTGGGTCTTGGGTCTTGGGTCTTGGGTCTTGGGTCTTGGGTCTTGGGTCTTGGGTCTTGGGTCTTGGGTCTTGGGTCTTGGGACCTGGGACCTTGGACTTGAGGCCTAGGACTCGGGGCTTGAGGCTCGGGCCTGAAACCTGGGCCCAAAGCCCACGCCTGGTGCTTCCGACCCCGTAGCTGGACCTGGCAGCCGCTTATAGAGAATCCATCATGCTAGACGAACAGACAATCCGCGACCTCGCCGCGCAACTCGACAACGCCGAGAAGACGCGCACCCAACTGCGTCACTTTTCGGCCAAGTATCCCGAGATGACCGTACAGGACGGTTACGCGATCCAGCGCGAATGGGTGAAACTCAAACTGGCCGAGGGCCACGTGATCAAGGGCCGCAAAATTGGCCTGACTTCACGCGCGATGCAGCGTTCCTCGCAGATCGACGAGCCCGACTATGCGCCGCTGCTCGACAGCATGTTCATCGAAAACGGCCACGACATCCGCGCCGACCGCTTCATTGCACCACGCGTGGAAGTCGAATTGGCCTTCGTATTGAGCAAGCCATTGAAGGGTCCTGGCGTCACGCTATTCGACGTGCTGGACGCCACCGCCTACGTGACCCCGGCCGTGGAAATTATCGACGCGCGTATCGAACAATTCGACCGCGAGACGAAGGCGCCGCGCAAGGTCTACGACACCATCTCGGACTTCGCGGCCAATGCCGGCATCGTATTAGGCGGCCGTCCGGTGCGTCCGATGGACGTCGATCTTCGCTGGGTTGGCGCCCTGCTTTACAGGAACGGAGCCGTTGAAGAGAGCGGACTCGCTGCCGCAGTGCTGAATCACCCCGCCACTGGCGTTGCCTGGCTCGCGAACAAGATCGCTCCCTACGATGAAGTCCTGAACGCGAACGACGTAATCCTGAGCGGCTCGTTCACGAGTCCGATCCCTGCGCGAGCGGGCGACACGTTCCACGTCGACTATGGTCCGCTGGGCGGCATCGGTTTGAATTTCATTTGAGCTCATTTGAGTTAATCAACATGTCCCCACCGCAAAACACCTTCAAGCGCGCGCTGGCCGAGGGCAAGCCGCAATTCGGCCTGTGGGCCGCGCTCGCCGATGCCTACGTAACCGAGTTGCTGGCTACCGCCGGCTTCGACTGGTTGTTGATCGACAACGAGCACGCCCCGAACGACGTGCGCAGCACACTGGCGCAATTACAGGCCGTGGCCGCGTATGCATCGCATCCGGTGGTGCGTCCGGTACGCAGCGACAGCGCGTTGATCAAGCAATTGCTCGACATAGGCGCACAGACCTTGTTATTGCCGATGATCGACACAGCGGACCAGGCCGCGGACGCCGTAGCGGCCACGCGCTACCCGCCGCAGGGCATTCGCGGGGTGGGCAGCGCATTGGCACGGGCATCGCGCTGGAACCGGATACCGGACTACCTGAGCACGGCGGCAGACGAATTGTGTGTACTGGTGCAGGTGGAGACGGTACAGGGGATGGAGAATCTTTCCGCGATTGCGGCAGTGGAAGGCGTAGACGGCGTGTTTTTTGGTCCGTCGGACCTGAGTGCATCGATGGGATTGCTGGGCAAGCCCGGGGACGCGAGCGTACGCGAGGCGATTTGCAACGGCATCAGGAAGGTGCGGGACGCCGGTAAAGCGGCAGGTGTGCTTGCGCCGGATTCGGGGATTGCCGCCGAGTATATGGCGGCGGGGGCGACGTTTGTGGCGGTGGGGACGGATACGGGGTTGTTGAGTCGGGCGGCGGCTGATCTGGCCGCCTCGTATAAGAAGACTGTGGGAGTGGTTGTGCCCGTGAAGGGCGGGTATTGAGGGGGGGTTGGTTGGTTTGTTTGCCTACGGCGTTGGGCTTGCCTTGATCTGGTTGCCTGCGCGGCGCTTATTGTTGTGCGGTTGTGCGGTTGTGCGGTTGTGCGGTTGTGCGCCTATGGCGTTGGCCTTTCCTTGATTACTTATTGGTTTATTAGCGTTTGCCCCTGTGCGGGGCGGCACTTACTTTCTTTGCCGCCGCAAAGAAAGATAAGCAAAGAAAGCGGCTCACACCGCTAACTCTTAAGCGGGTCCCCCGCACAGCCACGGTAGTGGCGCATCTGGAATCCGTGTTCTTGCGCATTCAGCGCTAGTGACAAAGGGCTCATTCGTTCCCACTCCGCACTGCGTGCGTCGCGGATGGGTCTGCCAAGGAAACCTGGAGCTTCGTTTGAGCGTGGTGGGGGCCATCGGCTCCGCCTCGGCGGAGCCGATGGAAGCACGAGTGCAAAAACACGGTGGTCGGTTCTGTGAAATACGCTTCGGCGCGCGCAGCGCCGCCGGAAGAATGACTACCTTGTCACGAACGCGAAATGTGCGAGAACACAGATTCCAGATGCACCACTACCGTGACTGTGCGGGGGACCCGCTTATGAGCTGGCGGTGTGAGCCGCTTTCTTTTGCCTACTTTTCTTTGCGGCAGGCAAAGAAAAGTAGGTGCCTGCCCCGCACAGGGGCGACGCTAATAAACCAATAACAATTCAAGGAAAGGCCAAAAACCAAAAACCAAAGCCCAAAGAACCCAGATCAAGGAAAGGCCAACGCCGTAGGCAAACAGACAAACAAGCCCCCCGCAGACATACAAATAAAGCGCCGCGCAGGCAAAAAAAAACCCAAAACCGTCATTCCCCCGCCGGCCACGGCAACCCCACCGCCGACCAATCCAGCTCCACCCCAATAACAGACCTCCCAACAGCCAACGGCAACGCCAAAGTAACAGCAATACAAGGCCGCCCACTAGCCAAAGAAAGATAAGGATTACTAGCCACAGCCACCCCAGGCAACAAAACCGCATTACGAAAATAAGGCCGATGATCCCATCTCGCATCGCGAGGATTAGCCACAGGATGCAGCGACGCCGCTTCGCTACTCCAGGCCGGTCCCCGCAATTCATGCCCAATCTGCCGCCCCGAATCATCCAGAATAAAACAACTGATGCAGCGCTCAAACGTAGCCAGCAAAGCAAACGCCTGATCCATCAAAACGCCGGCCAGCAAATCATCAGCCGTACGGCTCAAGGCCGACCGATAGGGCTCGACCTCAGACTCGAACAACGCATACTGATGCGCCCTCCCCTGGGCAATCACATCGAACGCATCGTCGATCCGCCGATGCACCGACTCCGGCGGCGCAATCTCCGCAGCCGGCCGTCCGAGCAGATACCCCTGCGCGAAATCCACATTCGACTCAACAGCCAGAATCAGCTCCTCCGTGGTCTCCACGCCCTCCACGACAACCAGCATCCCCGCCTGATGCAGCAGCGAAACGAGCTTCGGCAGGATCGGCTGTCCGGAACCGTGACTGGTCGCGCGAATCAGCTCGCCATCGAGCTTCACGATATCCGGCCGGATCCGCAACAGCCGGTCGAGGTTCGATTGACCCGCGCCGAAATCGTCGACGGCGATCAGGAAGCCATGCTCGCGGTACAAAGCCGCCGCGCGCGACATGTCGTCGACGCTGCCGCCGTGCGATTCGAGAATCTCGAGAATCACCCGCTCAGGGTCGAGCCCCACCGCCCGCGCGATCATGGCAAGCTGATCCGCGTAGCCTTCGGCGATAAATGTCGCGGGCAAAATGTTGAGGAACAGCCACGCGTCGCCGGGCAGCAATTTGCGCGCATTGGCCAGATGCACGGCATGACTCGCGCGATCGAGCGCGCCTTCGTCGCTGGACGGTTTCGGCGCGAACATGACCACGGGCGGCACCAGCGTGCCGTCGTTCTGCTCGCCACGCAGCAGCGCCTCGAAGCCAATCTGCTTCTGATGCGACAAACTGTAGAGCGGCTGGAAGTGAGAAGTCAGGTAATAGTCATCCCAGAGATGCCGGGGCGCCGCCTCACCCTCCGCTAGCCCACCGGCGGAGAGCATTTTTAGCGGGTCGAGCGGCAACGCGCGTTCGGCGCACACGCGGTTTCTGCCTGAGTGCTTGGCGCGCAGCAAAGCTTCGTCGGCGCGATCGAGCAACATCATGATGCTTTCGCCGCTCCGGTGCTCCGCCACGCCGAAGCTCGCGGTCAGATGGCCGTCGGGGCGCTCGATAACGGCAATCGCGCCGCGCAGGCGCTCGGCTAGCGCCAGTGCGCCGGCCAGCCCGTCGCGCAGCAGCACCGCGAACTCCTCGCCGCCGATCCGGCTCACGCTGTCGTCCGCGGCGGTCTCCTCCATCAATACCTGGGCCACCTGGTACAGCGCATGGTCGCCGACCGCGTGGCCGAAGCGGTCGTTCAGCGATTTGAAACTGTCGATGTCGAGAAAAATCGCGCTGACCCGCGCATCGGGTGTCATGGCCTCGAGGCGACGCTCGGCCTGCTTCACGAACGCGCGGCGGTTTTGCAGGCCGGTCAGCGGATCGGTCGCGGCGAGTTGCGCCAACTGGCTCTCGAGCAGAAAGTGGTTGCGCCGGAACCGGTAGAAGCTGAAGTGAAACACAGCGGAAGTCGGTATGCCGATCGCCACGATCCACATCCACACGACCACATTGACATCACGCGTGCGCGGCTCGCCGAACAGAAAGGCAAGCGCTGCCGCATAGAAAATCCCGCTGCCGGCGAGGAAATGCATCGGCGTCAACCACAGCGGCGCGGCGCAGATCGGGATCGCGACCATGGCCGGCACGATCCACAACAACGGCTGTTCGACGCCGGAGACGTTCAGCGCGAGACCGGTCACCAGCACCAGCGAGTACGCGACTCCGATTGCGCCGAACGTCCAGGTCGAGCCTGCGCGTGGAATCGCCATCACCAGCAGCGTGAGCACCAGCGCACAGGCGAGCCGGTAAGCAAGCGGCGTCGCCGGCCCGTTGACCAGATTGCGCGCCCCCACTAAACACAGGAACGCGACAACGGTAAACGCCATCGTCACCATCGAAAGTGGACGCTGATGTTCCAGCGATCGTTTATGAAAGCGATCGCGCAAACCCGAATCGGACAGGTGCTTCGTTGAGGTGGAAAGCATATTGATAGATATCAGGCTGGCTCCGGTCACTCGGCCCATGTATAACGGCAAACATCTGACAAATATTTATGCCCTACCCGCAAATAGAATTGCGCCCCACCCAGTAAGGGCTGCACCGCCATCACGCGATTTCGTTTCGCCCCTCGGCGGCAGCAAAGCGTTCCGTAAGCCGGACTCCAGCGCATACCCACGCTATCCGGGACGCGTGAGAAATGCCCTGCGCATAACGGCATCGATTACAAACACTTTGCTGCGGACATCCACGGTAAGGAAGCGCGAAAAGAGATTCAGCCAGTAAAAATTACGTAACTAATCGGCATCAACGGCAATCGTTTGCGCGCATAACTCAGACGAATGTAAAGTGGCTAAAACTTACTGTCTTAAGTAGACTCCTCCGAAGTGTGGCGGACAGACTAGACAGCCCGGTGAAAATAACCTTGGACGCGTGCAATGCGCGGCTTTCCGTAACACTTTCACTTTGCATTCGACCGTCGGCACCCGTTTTTTTTACACGGCCGAAGCAACGGCCATTTCCCGGAAAACATGGTCCCAATTCTCGATTACCTGCTGGAACGCCAGATCTCGCCGCAATGGCGCGGCATGCTGACTGCCCTGGCAACAGAGTTCGAAGCGCAGATCGGTCGCGACGAACTGCGCCAGCTGATGTACCGCATAGGCTGCCGGTTTGCCGCGGCGCATCAACTGCCCGCTTGCGGGTCAACCGCGGAACTCGCTCAGGCATTGAATCTGTGCTGGCATGACATGGATTGGGGCTATGTCGAGTTGTCCGACGAAGCCGAATCGCTGCGCATCGTGCATTACTGCGCGCCGCTGCAAGCGTTCGGCAACACGGCGCTCGCATGGACCCCTGCGTTTCTCGAAGGCGTCTATCAGACCTGGCTGAGCGCGTTGGGCGCGCAGGGCCTGTCGGTGGCGCAAACGAGCGAGTACGGCACGGATACCTCGATCGAGTTTCGGCTGGGCCGGCATCAAGTTTGAGTAGAGCGGAATGAGTAAAAAGATTGGGGCAACGCAAGTCATGAACGAGACGGCGGCACTATGAGTTCATCGAGCGACATCGAGAAACTATTCGATCATTTTGGTGGCGACGCCAGCGCGTACCAGGAAATCGGCCGAGAAAACGAAGCGCGTTCGGCGCGCACGCGGTGGCCGCTGCTGGTGACACTGGATCTGACGCAACCGGCGATTCCCGCGATCGGGCAAAGCCGCGAGCCTGCCGGTAAGGCATTGGCGCATGACGCGGCGCCGGCTGCCGACCGTCAGGACACCACGCCCAAAGACGCCACTTCGGTCACCCGCGCGAAGGCGCCGCTGTTTAGCCGGTCGCACCGGCGGGATATTCCGCCGGTGGTCGTTGCCGCTCAACCCGCCGCTCAGCCCGCCGCGACGAGTGGCGCGTCGCGTTTCGGCGCGCTCGAAACAACCGATAAAGCAGCGGCGCAATCCGCACCGGCAGCGCCGGTTGCACCGATTGCCACGGCGCCGGCGGCGTCGGTCGCTACGGCGCCGATTCCTCCGCTCGCGCCGCCCGCAAGTATTCCGCCGATGGCCCAGTTCCGCCCGCCGGCACCCCCGGTCACCCAACCCACGGCGCCCAGGCCGCCCGCTTCGATCCTCGGCAAACTGTTCGCCCGGGAACCCGAACCCGCGCCGCCGCGGCCCGCGGCCCCACAAAGCGAATCCGCGCCGCTGCAATCGGTCTTCGACCGTCTGCGCGGCACGCCCGCGCAAACGGCGGCCGCGCCGGCCAGCGCCCCTCGCGTCGCCACGCCCGCCGCCTCCAACTCGTGGCTGGTCAACGGCCCTCGTCGCTCATGAAAGTCATCGCGGTCGTGTCCGCCAAAGGCGGGGTCGGCAAAACCACCCTCGCCGCCAATCTCGCGTCTGTGCTGGCCGCCAGCGGCCGGCGCGTGATTGCCCTCGACCTCGATCCGCAGAATGCGCTGCGTCTGCATTTCGGTGTGCCGCTCGACAGCATCGACGGTTTGTCGCGCGCCACGTTGACGGGCGATCCCTGGCAATCGGTGATGTTCGACGGCGTAGACGGCGTGACCGTGCTGCCCTATGGCGCGGTGCTCGAAGACGACCGCCGCCGCTTCGAAGCGCATATCGACCATGAGCCGGGATGGCTCGCACAATCGCTGCAAAGGCTGCGGCTCGACGCGTCCGACATCGTCGTCATCGATACGCCGCCCGGTTCGTCCGTGTATGTACGCACTGCGTTGTGCGCGGCCACTTTCACGCTGAACGTGGTGCTGGCCGACGCGGCTTCGTACGCGGCCATTCCGTTAATGGAACGGCTGATTGAAACATACGCCGCGCCGCGTCCCGAGTTCGGCGGCGAAGGTTACGTGGTCAACCAGATCGACCAGTCACGCCAGTTGACCAAAGACGTCCTCAAGGTCCTGCGCCAGATGCTAGGCGACAAGCTCTTTCCAGGCGTGATCCATCTGGACGAAGGCGTGAGCGAAGCGCTCGCCTGCGACACCACGCTGATTCACTACGACCCACTCAGCCAGGCAGCCGCCGACTTTCGCTCGTGCGGCAACTGGCTGATGGCGGCAGTCGACGCGATCGCCGTCTCGCCAAGGAATGTCGCATGAGCACGTCCTCTCAACCGGGCCTCGAAGACGCCGAACCGTCGCGGCTCGAACGCTTCGTCGACGCGCGCTTCTGGAACAGCCGCATCGTGACCGGCCTGGTCACGCTGTTCGCGCTGACGATGCTGTACTTCGTGTTCACGGTGCCGCTCGCGTTCTACGAGCAACTGACGTTCGCAACCTGCTGCTTCATCACGGCCCTGCTATTTCGCCGCCTGCCCGGCCGTTACGCGACGATGGTGATGATCATGCTCTCGGTCGTTACGTCGGGCCGCTATATGTACTGGCGGCTGACCTCGACGACTTACTGGGAGCATCCGCTCGACGCCGCATGGGGTCTGCTGCTGGTGTCGGCCGAAGTCTATTCGACCGTCGTGCTGATGCTCGGCTATTTCCAGACCGCCTGGCCGCTCAAGCGCACACCGATGCCGCTGCCCGCCTCGCGCGAACTGTGGCCGACCGTCGACGTGTTCATTCCGACCTACAACGAGCCGCTCTCGGTGGTGAAGCCGACCATCTATGCCGCGCTCGCGCTCGACTATCCGGCCGACAAGATCGCGATCCACGTGCTCGACGACGGCCGCCGTCCCGAGTTCAAGGCATTCTGCGAGGAAGTCGGCGTCAACTGGACGATCCGCACGCACAACCGCCATGCGAAGGCCGGCAACATCAACGAAGCGCTGAAGATCACCCAGGGCGAGTATCTCGCGATCTTCGACTGCGATCACATTCCGACCCGCTCGTTCCTGCAGATCGGCCTCGGCTGGTTCCTGCGCGACAAGCTGCTGTCAATGCTGCAAACGCCGCACCATTTCTTTTCCGCCGATCCGTTCGAACGCAATCTCGGCACCTTCCGCAAGGTGCCGAACGAGGGCGAACTGTTCTACGGCCTCGTGCAGGACGGCAACGATCTGTGGAATGCGACCTTCTTCTGCGGCTCATGTGCGTTGCTGCGCCGGACCATGGTCGAAGAGATCGGCGGCATCGCCGTCGAGACGGTCACCGAAGACGCGCACACCGCGTTGAAACTGCACCGCCTCGGCTACACCACCGCGTATCTGGCGATTCCGCAGGCGGCGGGTCTCGCCACCGAAAGCCTCTCCGGCCACATCGGCCAGCGGATTCGCTGGGCGCGCGGCATGACGCAGATTTTCCGGATCGACAATCCGCTGACCGGCAAGGGTCTCAAACTCGGTCAGCGGCTGTGTTATCTGAACGCGATGATGCACTTCTTCTATGGCATTCCGCGCCTGGTGTTCCTGACCGCGCCGCTGTCGTATCTGTTCTTCGGCGCGCACGTGATCGAAGCCGCCGCCAGCACGATCGCGATCTACGCGCTGCCGCACATGTTCCACGCGAGCATCACCAACTCGCGGATGCAGCGCTCGTTCCGCCATTCGTTCTGGGCCGAAGTCTATGAATCGGTGCTGGCGTCGTACATCACCGCGCCTACCCTGCTCGCGCTGATCAATCCGAAGCTAGGCAAATTCAACGTAACGGCCAAGGGCGGCCAGATCGAGAAGAACTACTTCGACTGGGCGATCTCGCGGCCGTATCTGTTCCTGTTGTTGCTGAACCTGATCGGCTTTTTCGTGGGCATCGTGCATATTTATCTGAACCTGCACATTCGCAGCGTGGTGAACACGACCATCCTGAACCTCGCCTGGACCACCTACAACATGCTGATTCTCGGCGCGAGCGTGGCCGCGGCAAGCGAGCGCCGGCAGATTCGCGCGGTGCACCGCGTGGCGATGACGATGCCGGTGATGCTGAAGTTCTCGACTGGCCGCACGCTCGCCTGCGAAACCATCGACTACTCGGAAGGCGGCGTCGGCGTGGCGCTGCCCGCGAAGATCGAAGTGCCGATGCACGAACGCGTGACCGTGTCGCTGTTTCGCGGCGACGAGGAATACGCCTTCCCCGCCACTGTCGGTTTCACGGAGCCGGGCCGCGTGGGCCTGCGCTTCTCGGCCATGACGCGGGAACAGGAATACGAGTTCGTCAAGACCACGTTCGCCCGTGCCGACGCATGGACCGGCTGGGCCGAAGGGCGTCAGCAGGACACGCCGCTGCGCGGCCTGTCGCATGTGCTGATGGTCGGCGCACGCGGCATTGCGGGTCTTTTCGAGCATCTTTATGCCGACCTTCGAAGCTCGATGAAAAGCCGTCCGGTGGACGTCAAGAAGCTAAAAACCAAAGACTGATCTATGGGCAACAGGATGGCGAAGGCAAACGTCGAACGCTCGAATCACGAGCGCAGTGGGATGGAATCGGAGGCACGTCTGCGCCGGTCCGGACGCTCCTCTTCGCAACGCTTGATGCGCGGGCTTGCCTGCTGGCTCGCGCTGCAGACCGCATTGGCGGCGCCGCTGGCCTCGGCGGCTGAAGTGGCCGCGGCGGCCTTGAGCGGCGCGAGTGCGTCACAAACCGGCCATGCGGCAGCAGCCCAGGCCGCGCCGGCTGCGCGCGTGGCTACCGGCGTGGGCAACGTGCCCGCGCCGAGCGCGGCCGTCGTCTACGATCCGAACACCATCGCGCAGGCGCAGATGGCCACGCCCACGCCGGCGCTCGCTCCGTCGTCGGCGAAAGCGCTGGGTATCAGAACCCCGACCACCGCCGAACCGGGCACGCTGGTGCCGGGCGGCCGCCGTCAAACGCTCACGTTCGCCGACCTCGGCGCGCACGATCCGCTGCAACTGCGCGGCACCGACGGCCAGAACGGCGTCGCGTTTTCCGTGCGCGGCGACGAGGTGGTGACCGGCGCCATTCTGCATCTGGTCTATAGCTATTCGCCCGCGCTGCTCGCGAATATTTCCCAGTTGAAAGTGCTGTTGAACGGCGAAGTCGCCGCGACGCTGCCGGTGCCGCACGAGCAGGCCGGCATGCTGGTGGCGCGCGACGTCTCGATCGATCCGCGCTTCATCACCGAATTCAACCACCTTAACGTGCAGTTGATCGGCCACTACGCGACGAGCTGCGAAGACCCGGCGAATTCATCGCTGTGGGCCACGGTCAGCAATGCGAGCTCGCTCGACCTGACCTACGCGTCGCTTGCCAGCAAGCCGGATCTCGCCGCGCTGCCGCAACCGTTCTTCGACCGCCGCGACGTGCGCCGTCTCGAGCTGCCGTTCGTGTTCCCGCAAAAACCCGGCGCCGCGATGCTCGAAGCGGGCGGCATCGTCGCGTCATGGTTCGGTGCGCTCGCCGGCTATCGCGGCGCGCTGTTTCCGGCGCAACTGGATAACGCGCCGCTGTCGGGCAACGCCGTGGTGTTCGCAACCGACGACCTGCGCCCGGCCGGCGTGACGATTCCGGCGATTTCCGGCCCGACGATCGCCGTGGTGGACCGTGAAGCGCCGGCACGCGGCAAGCTGCTGCTCGTGCTCGGCCGCACCGAAGCCGAACTGAAAACCGCCGCGACGGCGCTCGGCATCGGCCAGAACACGCTGAGCGGCCAAAGCGCGACGATCACGCAATTGAACGAACTCGCGCGCCGTACGCCGTACGACGCGCCGAACTGGCTGCCGACCAACCGCCCGGTGCGTTTCGGCGAACTCGCCGACGCACGCGACCTGACCGTGTCCGGCTACGACGCCGACGCCGTGCGGGTCAATCTGCGCGTCCCGCCCGATCTGTTCATGTGGCACACCAAGGGCGCGCCGATCGATCTGCGCTACCGCTACACCGTGCGTCCGCAGCGGGACCGTTCGTCGCTGAACGTCAGCGTCAACGACGGCTTCGTGCAGGCGCTGCCGATTCCGGCCGAGTCGGCCTCCATATTCGAGCTCAGCCATTACTTCGCGCGCGTGTTGCCGGACAGGACCGCCGAAGCACGCCGCACCGTGCATATTCCGCCGCTGCTGCTGACGCCGCGCGCGCAGGTGCGCCTGCATTTCTTCTACGACATTCCGAACACCGGCGAATGTCGCGGCCGTCTGCTGGAAAACGTGGTCGGTGCGATCGATCCGAACTCGACCATCGACCTCTCGTCGTTCCCGCATTACATGGCGCTGCCCGACCTGGCTGCATTCGCCAACAGCGGCTTCCCGTTCACACGAATGGCCGACCTCTCCGAGACCGCGGTGGTCCTGCCGAACGAGGCCGATTCGAGCGACTACAGTCTGTTCCTGCTGACCATGGGCCGCATGGGTGCATCGACGGGTTATCCGGTGACTGGCGTCATGGTCGGCACAGCTGACGACGTCGACAAGTACGCCAACAAGGATCTGCTGATTTTCGGCGCGCCGGGCAAACAGCCGCTGCTGCAGCGCTGGGCCAAGTCGATGCCGTTCTCCAGCGACGGCGATTCGCGCACCTTCACGCTCTCGGATGTCGTCTTCAAACTCGAAGACTGGTGGCATGGCGAGCGCGGCGTCGAACGCTCGCCGGCGCGCGCCGACCTGACGCTCGTGAGTTCGAACGGCGACGCGCTCCTGACCGGTTTCGAATCGCCGCTGCAGAAAAACCGCAGCGCCGTCGCGCTGGTGAGCGCGGCCGGCCAGTCGGACGCCGATCTGTCCACCGCCCTGCTCGATGCCGACGTGCTGCAGGGCATTCAAGGCGCGATGGCCGTGATCCATGGCCGCACCGTCACGATCACGTCGAACGGCGAAGCGTATTACGTCGGTCATTTGTCGCCGCAGGAGTATCTGCGCTGGGCGCTGTCGTCGCATCCGCTGTTGCTGATGCTGGGCGGCGTGCTCGCCGCGCTGATCATCGCCGGCCTCTTCTACCGGACGCTGCGTTCGATCGCCGCGCGCCGCCTAAGGGACTGATAGGACTGATATGCGGCTTCGAACCAATAAGACACGCGTGGCGCTGACGCTCGGGCTCGGCCTTGGACTTGTCCTCACGGCGGCCACGTGTTTCGCCAATATCGTCAAGGTGGCCCAGACCACGCCGACGCCCGCTCAGACGGGTCCGTGCAACAGCGACTGGCCGGCATACCGCACGTTCGTCGAACACTTCGTGCAGGCCGACGGCCGCGTGATCGATTACTCCTCGCCGCAACTGAAAACCACCTCGGAGGGCCAGTCGTACGGCCTGTTCTTCGCGCTGGTCGCAAACGACCGCGCCACCTTCGACCGGCTCCTGAACTGGACCCGCGCCAATCTCGCAGGCAACCAGTTCGATCCGCAAAACGTGCGGCTGCCCTCGTGGCTTTGGGGCAAGAAACCGGATGGCTCGTTCGGCGTGCTCGATCCGAATTCCGCATCCGACTCCGACCTGTGGATCGCTTACGATCTGCTGCAAGCCGGCCGCCTGTGGCACGAGGCCAGCTATACGCAACTCGGTCAGGCGCTCGCCGCACAGATTGCGCGCCAGGAAATGACCACGCTGCCGGGCGTCGGCCCGATGCTGCTGCCCGGACCTCAGGGCTTCAAGGACGGCGGCGTGACGCGCCTGAATCCAAGCTATCTGCCGTTGCCGGTGCTGCGCGCACTCGCCAAGGAGACGCAGAACGGCCCGTGGGCCAAGCTCGCCGACAGCGCCTACAAGCTGATCAGGACCACCGCGCCGCAAGGCTTCGCGCCCGACTGGGCAGCGTGGCAGAACGGCCAGTTCGTGGTCGATCCGAAAGAAGGCGACACCGGCAGCTATGACGCGATCCGCGTCTATCTGTGGGCCGGCCTCACCTCGCCCGCCGATCCGCTCGCCAGGCCCTGGCTCGCGGCGCTCGGCGGCATGCGCGCGAAGGTCGCGCAAAACGGCATTCCGCCCGAGAAGGTCTCGTCGACCACCGGCACGGCGAGCGGCGAAGGACCGTTGAGCTATTGGGGCGCGCTCGCGCCGTACTTCAAGGCGCTCGGCGACGAGCACGGCCTCGGTCTCGCGCGCACGCATCTCGCCGCGCTCGACACCAGCGTGCCGGGCCGTGAACCTGTTTATTACGATCGTGTGCTGGGCTTGTTCGGCACCGGATTCATCGACGGCCGCTATCGTTTCGACGAAGCTGGCCGTCTCGTGCCGAGTTGGAGAAATGCATGCGATTGAGCGCCCTCGCGTTTTCATTGCGGTTCGCGCTGAGCCTTACGGTCGTCTGCTGTGTAGCGACGGCTTCGCCTGACGCGTTGGCGCAGGCGTCGAAAGATCCTTTGAACGTGCTGATCGATCAGGGCAAGTACTGGCAATCGCATCACCGTGGCGACCTCGCCGAGCAGGCGTGGCAGAAAGTGCTGAGCATCGATCCGAAGCAACCCGACGCGCTCTACGGCATGGGTATGGTGCTCGCCGACCGCAAGGACGGTGCGGGTGCGCAGCAATATCTCGCGCGTCTGAAAGCGGCCGCGCCGAACTATCCGAATCTGGACGAACTGGGTCGACGTCTCGGCGAATCGAGCCTGCGCGACCAGACCGTCAACGACGCGAGACGCCTGGCGCAAAGCGGTCAAAGCGCGAGCGCCGTGCAGGAATATCAGCGCGCGTTGAACGGCAAACCGGCGACGCCCGCGCTGCAACTCGAGTATTACCAGGCGCTCTCGGCCACGCCGCAAGGCTGGGATCAGGCGCGCCGTGGGCTGGAACAGCTCGCACGCGATAACCCCGACGACCCGCGCTACGCCCTCGCCTACGCGCAGCATCTGACGTATCGCGATGTGACGCGCCGCGACGGCATTGCGCGGCTGCAGAAGCTTGCCGCCGACAGCACGGTCGGCGCGTCGGCAAAAAAGAGCTGGCGTCAGGCGTTATTGTGGCTCGACGCACGCCCCTCCGACGCCGCGCTGTACGAAGCGTATCTGCAAGGCGCAACCGACGACGCCGCGGTCAAGGCGCGCTTCGAGTCGATGGTTCAGCAGGACAAGACGGCCCGCGATCGCGCCCAGGAAAATGCTGCCGTCGACGTCCGCGGCCGCACCGTCGCCGACGGTTTTGCCGCGCTCGATCGCGGCGACCTCGGCACGGCGCGCGCGAAGTTTTCGTCAGTCCTGGCGAATAGTCCGAACGACACCGACGCGCTCGGCGGCATGGGTATCGCCGCGTTGAAGCAGGAGAAGTTTGCCGAAGCCCGCAACTATCTGGAACGCGCGTCGCGCAACGGCAATCCTTCACGCTGGAAAACCGCGCTCGATAGCGCGACTTACTGGACCTATACCAGCGACGCCATCGGCGCGCGCAGCAATGGCGAATTCGCGAAGGCGAAGGCGCTGTTCGAACGCGCGATCGCGCTGAATCCGTCCGACGTCACCGCGCAGGTGCTGCTCGGCGAAATGCTGTTGACGAACGGCGACCCGGTCGGCGCGGAGCAGGCTTACCGGATGGCACTGCGCCGCCAGGCCGACAATCCCGATGCGATTCGCGGACTCGTCGGCGCGCTCGCCGCACAGGGCCGCGGCGACGAAGCGTTGCAATTCGCCAATCAGTTGAACACCGAACAACAATCGAAGGCCGGCGGCATCAACCGTCTGCGTGGCGAAGCGCAGGCCGCGCAGGCACGCGCTGCCGAAGCGCGCGGCGATCTCGGCAGCGCGCGCAGCCTGTTCGAAGACGCACTGCTGAACGATCCCGACGATCCCTGGCTGCGTTTGGATCTCGCGCGCATTTACGTGCGCCAGGGCGCGGTTGCGAATGCGCGCAGCATGATGGACGGACTGCTCGCCGCGCATCCCGACATGACCGACGCGCTGTATGCGAGCGCGTTGTTGTCGGCGGAGACACAGGACTGGTCAACCGGCCTCGCGCAACTCGAACGGATTCCGGTCGCGCAACGTACCGACGCGATGACGACCTTGCAGCACCGCTTGTGGGTGCATCAGCAGGCCGACCTCGCGACACGGATGGCGCGCAACGGCCAGTCGCAACAAGCGCGGGCGACGTTGTACGCGGCCGAACCGGTCGCGGGCAACAGTCCAGAACTGATCGGCGTGATCGCCTCCGCGTATCAACAGGCGGGCGACCCGAATCGCGCGTTGGGCCTCGTGCGCGGCGCGATGAACGCGGCGCCCGGCAACACCGATCTGTTGCTGCAATATGCGGGCATTCTGTCCGCCACGCAGCAGGACGCCGAACTCGGCACGGTGATGCGGCGGCTTGCGTCGATGCAATTGACGCCGCAGCAGCGCACGGATTTCGGCAATCTGAATCTGGGTATCGTCATCAAGCAATGCGATGCGGTGCGTCAGCGCGGCGATCTTGCCAGCGCCTACGACGTGATCGCGCCGTGGCTGGCGGCGATGCCCGACAATCCCGATCTGCAAGCCGCCCTCGGCCGCCTCTATTCGAGCGCCGGCGACGACCGCAATGCGCTCGCCAGTTACCGCGTCGCGCTGCAACGCAAGCCCGACGACCTGAACCTGCTGCAAGCGACGATCCCCGCGGCGGTCGGTGCGAAACAGTTCAGCTACGCCGAATCGCTCGCCAAACAGGCGCTCGCCGCGGCGCCGGGCGACCCGGGCGTGCTGGCCGCAGTGGGCCGCATGTATCGCGCCGAAGGCAAGCTGTCGCTCGCGTCGACTTATCTGCAGCGCTCGCTCGTCGCGGCCAATACACCGCTGATGGCCAACGCGCCGCGCGCCAATGCAGCGGGCAACGTGCCGCGCGGCTGGGAAGTCGCGATGCGCCGGATCGGCGCGACGCCGCTGCCGGGCACCAATCCCTTCGAAGGTAAAACCGCCACGGTCACGCCGACCGACGCAGACAATGCGGCGCTTGCGGGCGGTGGCTTCAATGCCCCGCGTGCGCCGCTTCCGTACTCGCAGTCCTCCTTGCCGTCACAGACCGTGCCGAACTATCCGCCTCCTTCGCAGCCCGCGCCTTACGTCGCGCCTTATACGACGCCCGCGCAACCGTATTCGCCAGGCTCCGCGCCCACCGCCGTTCCCTATAACACGCCGCGGCCCGATACCGGCACGGGTGGCTACGGCCAGGAGACCAGCGGGTCGAGCCAGTCGGGCGCACCGTTGCAACCGTATCCGGGACAAGGCCAGACGCAGCAGGCCCCGCAGCAGTACAACGGCGGGTATTCGCAGCAGCCGGGCTACCCGCAGCAAGCTGGATATCCCCAGCAGGCCGGTTACCCGCAACAAGCGCAATACCAGCAACAGCCGGACGGCTATGCGCCCACGCCTTGGCCGATGTCGCCCGCGGCACGCGAAGCGCAGGCCAATGCAAGTTCGATGCAACAACCGCGTTACACCGGCTCGAACACCGGCACGGGTGCAAAACACTCGACCAGCAAGAAGCAAAGCGCGTCGAAGAGTAAAGCCAACGCGCAAGCTTATGCGCAAGCGCCGTATGGGCAGCAGCAAGGCTATCCGCAGCAACAACAGCCTTATTACGGCCAGCAGCCGTATCCTCAGCAGCCTTATCCTCAGCAGCAGGGTTACGCGCAGCAGCCTTACCAACCGGTTCCGCCGCAGCAAGCTTACGGCCAGCAGCCTTATCAGCCGTATCCGAATCAGGGCTCGGGTTATTACGTGCAGCAACAGCAGCCGTACATCCCGCAGCCGCCGACCGGTTATGCGCAGCCGTATTACCCGCAACAACCCGGCACGAACGGTAACGGCGGCAGCTACCCGCAGCCGAACGTCGCCAACACGCAGACGCTCGGTGTCGCCGAAGAACTGGCGCAGGTCAATCGCGAGCAGTCGAGCACCGTGTCGGGCGGGATCGTGTTCCGTAATCGCGAGGGCGAGGACGGTCTGTCGACGTTGACGGATATCGAAGCGCCCGTTCAGGGGCGCATCAAGGCCGGCAACGGCCACATCGTCGTGACGGCGACTCCCGTCACACTCGATGCGGGCACGGCGTCCTCCGCCGTGTCGACGCTCGCGCGTTTCGGCGCCGGGCTGTCCAACGGCACGAGCGGCTCGTCCTCATCCTCGGGCGGCAACACCTACGGTAGCCAGACTGAAAGCGGCGTGGGTCTGTCGGTCGGGTACGAAGGTCGCAATATCAGCGGGGACATCGGCGTAACGCCGCTCGGTTTCCGCGAAACGAACATCGTGGCCGGAGCGAAATACGACGGCAGCATTACCGACAAGGTGTCGTATTCGCTCGCCGTCGCGCGCCGCGCGGTGACCGACAGTCTGCTCTCCTACGCCGGCGCGCGCGACGCGGGCGCCGGCCTCGAATGGGGTGGCGTCACCTCCAACGGCGGCCTCGGCAGCCTTGCATGGGACGACGGCTCCAGTGGCCTGTACGTGAACACTGCATACCAGTACTACGATGGCCATCACGTCACGAGCAATTACGCTGTCAAGGGCGGCGGCGGCGTGTACACACGCCTGCTGAAGGACGCCGATCAGACCCTCACGGTGGGCGTGAACACGACGCTCATGCACTACAACAGGAACCTGTCGTACTTCACATATGGTCAGGGCGGCTATTTCAGCCCGCAACAGTATGTGATCCTGAATTTGCCGATCGAATGGACCGGGCGCAATGGCGCGTTCACCTACGACGTAAAGGGGTCGATCGGCGTGCAGCATTACCGGCAGGATGCGTCGAACTACTTCCCGCTCAACGATGGCAGCACCCGGCAGGGTGACGCGGCGGCCAATGCGGCTAAGGTTAGCGCTACCGTGGACAGCGGCGCGATCTATCCCGGGCAGAGCAAGACCGGCGTGTCGTATTCGCTCAGCGCAGTCGGCGAATATCAGCTGGCGCCGCAACTGGCGTTCGGAGCGACGGCTTCGCTCGGTAATGCTTATGAATATCGCGAGTGGCTCGCGGCTGTTTATGTGCGGTATAGCTTCAGCAAGCAGACGGGGTTGCAGCCGTTCCCGCCGACGCCGTTGAGTTCGCCGTATATGTCGTTGTCTAACTGATTGGTTGTGGCCTGAAGCGGCGGCCTTTACGTGGGCTGCCGACCGAAGGTCGCGAGTCTTACGTTTCTCCATGGTCTGGTGGTGCGGCCTCCATGCTCGGCGGCGGCGGCGTGCTCCCAAGGGAGCACGCCGCCGCGTGTCCGCTTCAGGCTAGTTGGACTTGAAGGGCCCAGTCACCATCGGGACTGGCAACACTTCGGCGCTGTTATCGATGCCCGTGCCGGCGGTCAGCCGCTGCAATCACTGATACGACATCGTGAAGGTCGCCAGCGCCTTGACGGTACCCGCGGAGACAGCGCCCGTGCGCACATAGCGGGCGGTTAGCGGCACCTGCAACATACCGTTCGGCGAGTTTCCGATCAGCCATTGGTTCGTGTTGCCGGGCGCCGCCGAATCCGGACCGAAGGACACGGGCGTGCCGCTGCTGTTCAAAATTTGTACGCCGATACCTCGCGCGGTCGAATCCGACGACAGTTGCAGCGCAGTGCTTCGATTCGAAGGATTCACGTTATCTGTCAACGTGATCAAGACTTTTGCGCCCGTCGCACAGGAAAATGACAGAGAGAACGGCTGCGGAGTAGCCACGGCCCCGACGGACGAAAAGGCGTGAGTGTCGGCGGTAGGCATGAGCACGGCGACGTTCGTTTGATTGACGGAACACGTGGCATGCGTGAGAACACCGGTCGCGCTGCCGTTATAGAGAGGTGTCTGGTTCCAGTAACCTGACTGGTCCGACGTGGCATAGCCAATCGTCACCGCGGGCGCGGTCGAAAGCGTGGAAGCACCGGACGCAAGTGGGCCGATGACCACCAAAGTAGCCGTGACAGTCACATTCGCGGACGTATATGGCCCGTCTAACGGTCCACTAAACGGGCACGAAAGGCGAACCGTACCATTGACGAGAATAACGCTGGTAGCATTGCATTGCGGCGAATTGAAGGTGTAGCGAACGCCAAGACCCGCAATTCCCGTTTGATAGATGTCGTTGAACCCTGCGGCAAGCGAAGCCGTAGTTTTGAAATCCGAATACAACGCCGCGGAAGTGACATTACCTGGGCTTGTGGTGCTGATAAAGCGGCAACTCAATTGAAACGTATCGGGTGCAAGAGTGCCGACCGTCATTCCGACTGGAGCATTCACCGGTACCGCGATTGTTCCAACCGCAAGGGATTTATTGACGTTGCCGGTCCCGCAAGTTATGGCGGCGTGGGCTGTAACGCAAAACAATCCGGCGAGCAGAACCACCACCAAACGCAAAAAGAACGCTTCCAACCAGGTGACGATACCGGATTGGCGGGATTCGTCACCGAACGTCCGATGGCAAATGCAAGCAGAGCAGCATTGATTCATCGCGTAATCCCCAGAGAACATCTGAGTTTCCATCTCAGTGCGCCTGGTTCTGCACAACAGTGCCGCCATCAGCGCGCACCGGCTGGGAACCCACGCAATGCCCCTCAACAGACGCAAAAGCCGCCTCTTCCTTATCGCCTTTCACCGGCAACGAATACTGAATCCGGCATACATCCCCTTCCTTCTCGCCAACCTTGACCACGAGCGTGCCGTTGTCGTCGATACCACGCGCGAAAATCCGGCTGTCCTGCGCGACCACGCCAACGTGATTGCCCTTTGCATCCAGCACGTCCGCACCGAACGGCAGCGCCTCGCCGCCGAGTTGCGGTGCGCGGATCAACGCCGCGCGGCCCGTCACCGTCCTGTACTTGAGCATCACGACGGAGCCGGCGCGCGGCACCGCATGCTCTGACGTCGAGGCGAACTCGACGTCGCTGGACGTGCCCTTCGGATCGATGTCGACCGTGTTCATGCTGTACGGCGTCAAGTATGGCACCACTGCATAGCCACGGCTATCCAGCTTCACGCCCGTTGCGCTCGATATCGTCGCACCCGCCGCGCCCGGTGCTTCGACTATGCCGAATGTATCGCCAACCGTCTGCGAGAACGTCACGCCGCCCGGATGCGCGACGATCGAGCCGCTCACGCCCGCCGATACTTGCGTCGAGTTCGTGCCCGCGCTTGCCGACGCCGTGACCTGCGCATGCGGCGCGCGATAGACGCCGCTCACGCCGGCGTTCGCATTGGCCGCCGACGACGAACCCTGCCCGACCGTGCCGTACGCGTTATACGAATACTGATTCTGATCGCCGGCCGAGCCGCTGATACTCGCCTGCATCGTCGCCGCGCCGCTACCGGCGTTCAGATTCGTCGACAGCATCGGCGCATGTTGCGTGTGACCGAGCGGAATCGTCGTGCTGAGCATGATCTCGTTCGACAGCGTACCGTCCGCGCTGCGCGTGCGGCCAGCCGTGATGCTGTACGTGCCGAACTTGTAGCTGTTCGAATAACCCGCCTGATAAAACACGTCGTTGCCTGGGCGATTCCAGTAATGCTGCGACGACGCTGTCAGAAACACCGAGCCGCCGTTCTTCAGACTCTGGTTCACCGTCAGTTGCAGACGGCCGCGTTCGCGGTCCGCCGCGTTGACGTCGCCGCCGTGCAGCGCTGCGTCACGCAAGGTGGCGGCATCCGCGAAGTTGAGGTAGCCGGCGTCGGAAAAGCGGTAAGCGCCCACGGCAATGTTGGTCCCGGTGGGATCGATGAACTTGCTGTAGCCGATATGCAGGCTGCTGCCATGCTGCGACTCGTGACCCGGCACTTCGGTGCGCGCGGTCGTGATGTCGGTTGCGAACGCACCGACCTTCGTGTTCAGCGCCGCGCCGGCATTCGCCGCAACATAACCAGTCGACGCGATCGCGCCGCCGTACATCGTCACGAGATTCGTCAGGCCGCGTTGAACCGTGACCTGCATGAAGCCGGGCTTGGTCTGCAATGAATCGTTGCGCAACTGGCCGGCAGTGACAGCAAAGCGCGTCGTGCCTGGACGCAGTGATTGCGCCACCGAGGCGTACGGCACGGTGAAGCTCTTCGTGCGGCCATCGGCTTCCGTGATCGTCACGTCGAGATTGCCGCCGGAGCCTGCTGCGTAGAGATCCTTGATTTCGAAAGGTCCCGGCGACACACTCGTCTCATAGATCACCTGACCGTTCTGGCGCACCGTGACGCGCGCATTCGAATCGGCCGTGCCGCGCACGACAGGTGCGTAGCCGCGCAGCGATTCGGGCAGCATGCGGTCGTCGGTCGCGATCTGCGCGCCGCGAAACGACACGCTGTCGAACACGTCGCCCGTGGTCTGGGCATCGCCGAGCGTCACCTGCGAGCGCAGCTTCGCCACGTCGTGTTGCACGTAGGTGGCGATGTTGTCGAACTGCGTCGCTTGACCCGTCGATGCCGTCACCGACGACTGATGACGGAAATGCCACCCGCCGATGTTCACACCGGCGTTCAGACCGAGATACTCCTGCGACGAATGCACACCGCCGCTATCCGAACGATATGCGTTCGCGTTGTAGCTAACGAAGCCGGCATTCACCCCGTTGTCCCACAACTCCGGCGGCACATAACCGCGTGCCGAATTGCGCATGAATTTTTGCGGCACCGTGATGACGAGCTTCTGCTCGGAAAAGTCGAACTGGACGCTGGCTTCGGGCACAACCGCGGCCACGTCGATGCAATCGCCTGCGGCGAATGTCGCCGCGCTCTGCTTGACTTCGGCTTCGACCTTGGCGAAGTCGACACCGAAGCCTTCGAGCATCTTGCGATCGAAGCAGGCGTGCGCGCTTTCGCCGTCGCGCGTCGCGATGAAGCGGATGCTGTCGCGTGTGACGCGCGCATCGTTGACCCACACGTCGACGGTATAGACACCCGGCGACACGATATTGCCGCGTGCGAAGCGCGCAACGTCCACGGTCTGTTTCGGATCGGTCTGCAGGAAGGTGGTATCGAAGGTGACGGCTTCGGCCGTCTGGCCGGCGTCCGCGGCGCTTGCATTATCCGGCGTCATATAACCCAGCATCGCGAATACGGACAGCACGAGCGCCGTAACCGGCTTCAAACCGAAGACAACAGCATCGGTACCGATGTATGCATCCGACTGCGTTTGGCGTGAGGGTTTCATGATCCAGATAACATCGCTTGTGAAATGTTTCGCTCTTGATGAGGTACAAGTCGATGTTATGGATTTACGAGATAGGAGTACCTAGGACGAGTCTGAATATTGAGACAGCCAACCACGACGCGTGCGCACATGCGTATCGCGGCTTATGCGATACGTGCTGAACAAGGCAGAGAAGAAGCTGGGAATGAGCGGATGGCTACCGCCCGGAAATGAGAGAAGCTTGACCCGCGTTACTGAGTCAGCGTTGCGTCGCCTTCGATCGCACCGCCGAAATCGTTGATTGCCGTGTAATGAACCTTGGCGCCGGCCTGCACGCCGGTCATTTGCGGAACCGGAATGATCCCGGTACCGCGAGGCGCCACCATGCCGCCGCTGTCGTTCTTATAGGTGCGTCCGCCGGCCGCGACGTCGATCGCGCTGAACGACACGTGATACGCGGTCGGGTTGGTGACCGCCAACACCTGGCCCTTACCGTTCGGCGCCGGAACGACTTTCCAGTCGAGTTGACGCGGCGCTTCTTCCGGTCGGCCAGGCAGCTTAGGCGGTCGGACGAATACCTTGATACGCGTGCGGAACGCAAACTGCAGCGTGTTGCTGTCCGCCGTACTGGCCGCTTTCGGCGGGATATCCAGCACGTTCAGCCAATACACGGACTCGCGGTCTTGCGGCAGCGCCTCGCCGGTGTACATCACGCGCAGCGTCTGCGCTTTTTGCGGGTCCATCCGGAAAATCGGCGGCGTAATCACGAACGGCACCTTGCTTTCGCCGGGCTTCGAGTCCGCGTTGCCGTCGTCCATCCACACTTGCACGAGCGATGGGTTGCGGCTGTCGTTGTCTAGCTTGACCGTGACTTCCCGCTGGTCGAGCGGATACACCACCCGCGTTCCGCCCACCGTGACGCTCGCCTGCGCCGCGCCGGCCAACAGCGCACTCGCCAGACCCAGCACCGCCATCCATCGACGCATCGGTTTCATCACCCACTCCTTTGTTGCCAAGCTTAATCAATTAATCACGGAATTGCTTGAAGAAAGGTGCTCGCCGGGACAAACACCTTCTGAATCACACCATTATTGATATTGCATGGTGTATTGCACCGAGGTCGCCACCGAACCGGCTTGCGCCTTGCCGGTCGCGTAATACTGCGCGAAGTAATTCACCACCGCATTACCGCCGACAATAGTCGCCGCATTGGTGCTGATGTCGTTATTCATGCCGCTGACGATGTTGATCGGCTGCATATTGGCGTTCAGAAGGCGGACCTCGACGTACTTCGCCGGCGTGCCCGTTGCCTGGTTTTGCAGATAGCCGTTGGCCTGATCGACGGTCGAGCCGTTTTCGAAACGTGCGACAGCCTTCGTCGCCGTACCGCTGCAACCGCTCAGAACCATCTGGATATTGCCTGCGCCCGAGATGCCGGCGACTGCACCCGAGGTTGCGAGCGCGCCAGCCGGAACGGTCGGCAGCGTGACAGCAATGTCGGCCGGGCTGCCCGACGTGGCGCCGTTGATCGAGCAGGTTGTGTCCGACACGGTGCCGGTGATGGTGATGGTGCCGTCCGCAGCATGAGCGTCAATCGACATAACGGCGACAGAGGTCAGTGCGACAGCGATAAGTGCGGGAATCTTGCGTTTCATTTGAACACTCCAGAAATTCAATTAATTAGAAAAATTAGCTTCCATAAACTTGGCGGTCGATTCGTGTCATCACATGGGCCGCTCGGGGCAATCGCTGCTTTACCGGTGCTTCGTTTTCTTAACCGTTGAAGCGCTGATCACCATGGACACAATCTTAAAAAAACGCGAAGCCCACGTCGCTCGGACGATTCTTAAAATAACGAGATAAATTCAGGATCAGTAAGTTGGCGTTACGGCTTGTCTGGAAAGGCTCTGCAGGTCAACAAAATTATTATTGCGACGCGACACCCGGCTCGGATTGAGAGAGATCCCAGTCAGAACGTGCGATTTCGAAAGCATCAGCAGACAAGGCACTGCACTATTGCCGCACGCGCGGCTCGCCAGATCGAACGCTACCGCGGATCGCGTCCTGGCCGCGAGCTATGCCCTCGAACGGTCGTCGTCAGGCCATACGCAGCGTTCACAAGCAACGCAAGGATTCCATGTGCAGCGACGTCCCGTCGCCCCGATCAAGGAGAAAGCAAATGCCTAAAGCGTTTTCGGTTCCTGTTACGCCACAAGGAAAGTCCGCGCTGGCAACGCTGCCGCCGTGGCACTATTCCAGCGACTGTCTCGCCATCGAATACTGGGCCGATCAGAAGGCGATCGCGGCGCTCCTCCCGCCAGGCGTCACGGTGGACGAGAAATCCGGCGGCCGCGCCTTCTTCTGGTTTCTGGACTGGCAGTTCACGGGCTCCAATGACGAACTGACGGACCCGGCCCGGTATCAATATCGCGAGGCCTTCGTTCTGGTCGAGGCGGTCTTCGAAGGCATTGCGGTCAACTACTGCCCATACATCTTTGTCGACAACGATGCCGCCATCGCCCGAGGATGGGCACAGGGGTTTCCAAAGAAACTCGCCAGCGTCTATCAGACGCGCAGTTTCTCCGCGCCCAGTCTGGCGGCTGCGCCCCTTGCCAAAGGAAGCCGCTTCGGCGCCAGTGTGTCCGCGCACGGAGAGCGGCTGGCGACCGCCCGGATCCAGCTCGAGGAACCTGTCGCCGACCCGACAACAGTTTTCAATCGACCTACAACAATGCGCCGTTACTTTCCCCAGCTCGCAGCGGGACAACAGGAGAAGCCACCCGTCGACGAACTCACCATGTCGCTCACGGACAATCTCGCGATCGTGGATGTCTGGACCGGGTCGGCGGAACTGAAGATTCCCGAGGTCGACGGCGAGGACATGCACCTGATTGCACCCGTGCGCGTCGGGCGAGGCTATCGGCTCGGCATGGCGTACTCCGTGACCGACCTGCGCATTCTGAAGAACTACGCCGGGTGATTGGCCGGGCGGCCCTGGGAGTTTGCAAAAGACCCATGTGGGCCACCCACCGTCAAGGACCTATCAAACGTCAGTACAGGAGTCGCTCTCATACCGCTCTATACCTTGATTACGCAGGACGGCTCACTCAGTAATGACGCCAAGGCCCGGCTCGCGATGGAACTGACGAACCTGCATTCCGACTATGCGGGTGTGCCGAAGAATTGGGTGCATATCGTGTTTCAGGACTATGCGCCGGGCAGCGGGTTCACCGCCGGAGAACCCGCTGCAACTGCCGCGCTCACGGTTTTGATGCGAGCCGGGCGGTCACCTGAATACAAGCGGGAATTGATACAGCGTCTTTGGAAACTGGTTCAGACGGCGACGGGCGCGCCCGATGACCAGATTGTCATCGGCATTCAGGATTTGCCAGCCAGTCAGGCGATGGAAATGGGGCAAGTCATGCCGGACGTCGCGAGCGAATAAGGCAAAAGAGATCGCCGCTACCATCGCCGACGGTCACGCATAGAGTGACCGTCGGCATCGCACTTTTCATCCCACTGCCGATAATGCGGCTTATATTGATGTTAGGGACGTTCCTGCATCAACGCGACTATCGGTTCGGCGCAATTGCCGCCCTCATGCCGGTGATCTGATCGCCGCCGCGGAATTACCGGCCGGCGCAGCCCGATATGCGCAGCACGAACAACCCCTGGTATGATGCCGATCACGCACTGGTCGGCATTCAGTTCGCCGCTGCGCTTTGTCGTAGCGTTTTGTAACGTGCTTTGAAATTGCATTGGCTGCCGCGTCCTGCGCGGCACTTCTTCCCGTCACGAGAACCATCATGCCCGCCCAACACGACGAAGTCCCCACTACCAGCACCGAGCCGGGCAAGGCAAAGCGCAAGGAACTGTCCATTGTGGCGCGCAATCTCATGATGGTTGCGGTCGGCGTCGTGGTCTTCGCGATCGTGGCGACGGTCGTGCTCTACGGTCCGATCACTTACGGCGACGAGATTCCCAACTTCGGCATCATTCTCATGCTGACCGTGCCGGTTATCGCGGGCGTGGCCTTCCGGGTGGGGCTGGATGCGTGGCTGGATCGGAAGTGAACGGCAACACCACCCATACCTCCAGACCGCCGCCTTCGCGCGCGTGAAACTGCAGGCTGCCGCCGTGCAGCCGCGCGATCCGCTCAACGATCGCAAGCCCGAGCCCGGTTCCACCGCTATGCGTGCGGGCATTGCGGCCACGCTGAAACGGCGCTTTCAACTGCTCCAACTCCTCCGCCGAAAGCCCTTTCCCGCGATCGCCAACCGCCACATACACGGCTTCGCCTGTAGCCCAACTCCGTACAGCGAGCCCAGTGCCGGCATAAACGATTGCGTTCTGCATGAGGTTCATCAGGAGCCGCATCATGCTGATCGGCCGATAGGCCACAGCAGGCAAGTTCGCGAGCGACAACTCGAACTCATGCCCCAGCCCCGCGAAATCGCCGGCTAACCGTTCGATCAACGCATTCAGATCGCCAGGCGCGGCGGCCTCACGTTCGCCGCTGCCCGCGTAATCCATGAACTGCTGCAAGATCGTCTCGATCTGATCGAGGTACGACTCGGCGGCGACCACGAAGCTGCTGTCGCTGCCGTCCGGCATCGCCATGGCCATCGAAAGGCGCAGTTTGGTGAGCGGCGTGCGAATGTCGTGCGAGATGCCCGCCAGCATCAGCGCGCGCGTCGCTTCAGCTTGCTGCAACGCATGCGTCATCTGATTGAATGCGCTGCTTACCGAGGCGATCTCGGCAGGACCGTCGGTCGGCAACGGCGCGGGCGTTTCTCCGGCGCTCACGCGACGTGCCGTCCGCGCCAACTCCTGGAGCGGCTGGTTTAGGTGGCGTTGGATCACGTAGCCGGTTAGCGCGGCCAGTGCGCCCAACCCGAGCGACAGCAGGATCGCCGCGTCGAGTCCGGCGCCTTGCGCGTCCTCGGGAATCGGCAGTGCAATCCAGTATGGCGAGTGCGGTGCGTCGGCCGGCGCGTGCATGCGAATCCACAAGCGCTGACCGCCTTCGGATTGCCAGCTCACCGGCATATCGGTGGGCAAATGCGCGCGCAAGCTATCGAAAAACACACCGCGTTGATACGTGCGATAGGCATGCATCAGACCAGGCGGCGGCTTAACAGCCGCTTCGGCGGGAAGTTGCGCGCGCGCGTCGAGACGTGCGGTCAAATCGGCACGCGCGCCAGGCGGCGTAGCCTGAAGCAGATTGTCGAGCGTCGTCACGTAAGTGGCGAACACCGCCGCCGCCCGTTCGACGCGAGGCCGCTGCACATAGTGCAGCAAGACACCGAGTACGCATATCTGGCTCAGCATCAGCAAGGCGATCAGCAAGACGATATTGCGCGCCAGCAGCGTTTTCGGCAGCGCCCTCTGCAGCAGCGAGCGCGTCATGAGTCGACGTCCGCGACCAGCATGTAACCGACACCCCACACGGTCTTGATGAAGCGCGGCTTCGAGGGATCGTCCTCGACGATCTGCCGCAGCCGCAGCACCTGCACGTCGATGCTGCGATCGAGCGCGTCGTGCTCACGGCCACGGGCGCGCGCCAGCAGATTGTCACGGCTCACGGGCCGGTTCGGCGAGGACGCCAGCGCAACCAGCAACAGCATCTGCGCCGAATGAATCTCGAGCAACTCTCCGCCTCGTGACAACTGCTGCTTGCCGACGTCGAGACTGAAATCGCCGAAGCGCACGCTCTGCGAGGTCACGGTGACATCGCCCGCGGCCATCTTCTGGCGGCGCAGCAGCGCATTGATCCGCGCCACCAGTTCGCGCGGCAGGAATGGTTTGGCGAGGTAGTCGTCAGCGCCAGTTTCGAGGCCGGCCACCTTGTCGAGCGGGTCGCCCTTCGCGGTCAGCATCAGGATCGGCAACGTCTGCCCTTGCTCGCGCAAGCGGGCGCAAATGGCGAGGCCGTCCTCTTCGCCGATCATCAGATCGAGCACCAGCAGATCGAACGGTTCGCGTTCCAGATAACGGTCGAGCCGCTTGCCGTCTTCCGCGATCCGTACGTCGAAGCCGTGACCGCGCAGGAAGCGCTGCAGCATGTTGCGCAGTTCGGCTTCGTCGTCGAGCACGATGATTTTGGCGGGGCGATCCATACGAAAGCTCCTCGGTTAAGCGGCGGGCAGTGCACCGGCGTGCAGGACCTGGCAGATTGCGTCGCGCGTTCGAGCCTTAAAGATTCTACGATCCCGCCGATGCCCGCGCGGCTCAGTGCGCTGCGCCGCGTTCCTGCATGAATGCCACGATCTGCGGCAACGTGATGTAGCCCGCTTTCTGCGTGTCGATTTCATCGAAATGCTTCGCGACCATCGGCATGCCCGCAGCCGCCTGTTCCTTCGTGAGCTTGCCGTCGTGCGTGGTGTTGGCATTCGAAAAACGCATTTGCAACTGCTGGGCCATGCGTTCCATGCGCTGGGGATTGCCACCTTGCGGCGCGGCGCTCTGGGCGAACGTAACAGTGGACGCGCAGCACAGCAGCACAACCGCGATCAACTTCTTCATGACTGACTCCTTCGATTGGACTCATCGTGCGTCGCCTGCAAACCGCCGCGATCCGTTCGATGACAGGCCGAATTCTTGTGCAAGTGCCAACGGAAGGCAATTTCAGAATCGTGTCGCCATATGTCATGGTGCTGAGTAACGCCGGTATGGCAGGTACACGCGCTGTCGTCGTTATCCGGCACGCGCTCCCGGCACCTGCACGCTTATGCCCTCATGGTCCGCTCTCTCGCGACATGGAATGAAATAAGTTCGCGCTGCCGTTTTAATGGCAGTTTGCGTATCTTTCGTCTGCCGGCGCCATCAGCATCATCAGCACCATCGGTTCCACATGCAGCACAAGCGGCGCCTCAACAGTTCGGCATAACTCTCAAGCATTCCGAACCAGCCGCCCTGCATCTTCACCGGAAAATGCGCCGCATAGTTCTTCGTCCCAGGAGTATCAAGTGAGTATTCGTCTCGTCTGTGCCTCTACCTTCACCGCCATCGGTCTCGCCTGTTCGTCGACGGCGTTTGCCCGGGTGGTCGTTTATATGCCCGCCGCCGTGGTCTATGCACCGCCGCCACGCCCTGTCTATTACTACGCGCCGCTCAGGCCGGTCTATGTGACGGCGCCCCCGCCGGCGCCGGTTCCCGTTGCTGTCGCGGTCGGCACGCCCGTGCTGCTGCCGGCACGTTCGGTCGTCCCGTACGCGACCGTCGTGGTGCCTGCGCCGACCCACTACGCGGTCGTACCCGCCCCTGCCGTCACCTACGCGCAACCCGTGATGGCGGTGCCGCGCTAAAGCTGCCGAAGCGATTCATCAGACGACTTCAGGCAAGACATGGCCACCGGCTGGTAACTAATGTTCTACGCCACGATTCTTACAGGCAGAGAGGTGGGATGAACTCGCGTTCCTGGAACTCCGCCACGCGTTGCGCGAATTAAAACCGACGGCATCCATGCCGCCTCCACACGCCGTCCTGACTGGGCGACGCCGATATATCAGACAAATACACCGCGACTGAAAGCTTGATGTCAACTCAACATCGCGGCGCGCGGTACGGTCCTTGCTGATCGCTCTAGCGTCACGGCGTGTTCATTAATTGGACATATCGGCCCAATTGCCGCCGTACCGCTTGCCCCGTTTCGTGGCCCATCCATCTCTTCTTCTGGAACGTCAGATGAGCTATCAGGATATAGACAAAGAGATCGCCCACCTCGAACGCGTATTCGTGCTGATATCCACCAACGACCGCATCCCGCTGTCGTATTGGCGCAATCGCCTGCGCATGCTTCCCAGAACCTTGCTGATGCCGACGCAACGGGCGCGCCTCGCTCGGCTCGAAGCCGCTTTGCGCTCGCTCGAACAGTCCGCGCAAAAGCTGATGGCCGAGCCACCGATGCGCAAGACCGGCACACTGCCATAGCTCCGCTCAACCGGTCAGAATCCGCGCGGCAAGCGCCAGCGCGAGGGCCGGCAGCATCACCACCACGCCCACTTTCAGGAACTTCAGGAAGCTCACGTCTTCGCCTTCACGGCGAATTGCGTTGAGCCAGAGGATCGTTGCAAGCGAGCCGGTGATCGACAGATTCGGACCCAGATCGACGCCGATCAGGAGCGCATCGATCACCCGCTCGGGACTATGCGCCTGCATCACGGTCGAACTGGCGATCAAACCCGCCGGCAAGTTGTTCATCAGATTGCTGCCGATCGCGATGAGGGTGCCGGCCCAGCCGGCCGTCGCGATTTCGCTATGCTGGGTTGCGGCTTGCAGTTGAGCGACGAGTGTCTTGATGACACCCGTGTGATCGAGCATTTCGACCAGCACGAATAAAGCGGCGACGAGCGGCAGCACACTCCACGATATCTCCTGGATCATCGGCAGCGGCGATTTGCGCTCCTGGATCAGCACGACCACGGCGGTCAAAGCACCGAGTATCGCAGTGGGCAGGCCGAGCGGTACGTCGAAGGCGGAAACCGTCAGCAACACCACGGCCGTCACCGCGATACCCGCGAGCGCCACGCGTCCACTCGACGACAACTCGAGGGGTTCAAGATCGGCCTCGCACGTACCGGCGAGCGCGTCGCGCTGGGTCCAGCGCAACAACACGTAGGTCGCGACGATCGAGAGCAGCGAAGGCAGCGTGAAGCGCATCAGCCAGGCGCCAAGTGCGGGCGTGTGATTGCCGTACAGCACGATGTTGGCCGGATTCGAGATCGGCAACACGAAGCTCGCGGCATTCGCGATGAACGCGCAGACAAAGAGCAAGGGCAACGGGTGCGTCTTCGCTTTTTTGGCAGCGGCAAAAACGGCCGGCGTGAGGACGACCGCGGTGGCGTCATTGGAAAGAAAGGCCGTGATGACCACGCCGACCAGATAGACCAGCAGGAAGAGCTTTCGCGGCGAGCCTTTGGCGTGGTTGACCGCGAATACGGCAACCCAGTCGAACAGACCTTCGCGGCGCCCGACCTCCGATAGCAGCATCATGCCGAACAGGAAGAGGTAGACGTCCGTGCCTTTGCCGACCGCCTCGACTGCCAGATCGACGGGCAGCAGGCCCAGCGATACCAATAGTAACGCGCCGGCGACGGCCCACACGGCCTCGGGCCATTTGAACGGCCGGGCGATAACGCCCGCCGTGGCGGCTATCGCGATACCCCAAGAGAGAAAGACTGAGTTCACCAGACAGGTTCCTGGATTCTGATCATGCGCACGCGCGGGAATGGAGCGCAGCATAACCCATGACCGGGATGCCGCACGAGTCGAGCGCAAGTTGTGTGCCCACACAATTTGCGCTGCCACGCGAGTTTATTCCATCCACATTAGCGTCACGGCTAGAACAATCTGTTCTCTTCTCACTGGCTATTCAGTTTTCATTGACGTCCCTACTATCCGCATTCACCCGCGATACGCCACCTACCGCGCGCGGCAACACCAGGAATAGCGAGCATGAATCCATGAAACCCCGCTCTTCAGACGTCGAGCATTACAGCGGCCCTGCCGTCGCCCTGCACTGGCTCATTGCATTGCTGATCTGCTGCGGGTTCTACATCGGTTGGATCATGACCGATATTCCCGGCTTTACGCCCACCAAGCTGAAGTATTTCTCGTGGCACAAGTGGATCGGCGTGACCGTCTTCGTGCTGGCCGTGGCACGCGTGCTATGGCGCGCCACTCACCGCGCGCCGGCGCTCGATAGCGCTACGCCCACCTGGCAGAAGGCTGCAGCCCACCTCGTGCATGGCGTGCTCTACGTTCTGATGCTGGCGATTCCGCTGTCCGGTTACTTCTATAGCTCGGCCGCGGGGATTCAGGTGGTGTACCTCGGCATCGTGCCGCTGCCTACTCTCATCGGCCCGGACCAGGCGCTTAAGGCAAGCCTGCGCACGGTCCACGTGCTGCTCAATTACACCTTGCTGGCACTCGTTGCCATGCATGTACTCGCGGCGCTCAAGCATCAATTTGTCGACCGCGACGGATTGCTCGCGCGGATGATTCCGTTCCTCAGATAACACGTAGGTACCAGCCAACTACCAGACAGGTACCAGGCGTAAGGCAGGTACGTAGCAATCGATTGGCTACGGCCTGTTGGCAATTTAATTCCCAGCGGTGTGCAATCACAGCGCATGGGTTCGATAGGATGCGTACCACCATGAAATCAAACTTCTACCACTCCATTCTGGCCGGCATTGCCGCGTTCTCTTTCTTCGGCGCAGGTCTCGCGCATGCCGATGTCGACACGAGCAAAAGCAGCGTCATTGCCACGACGAAGCAGATGAACGTGCCGGTGGACGGCAAATTCAAAAAGTTCTCGGCCCAGCTGAATTTCGATCCGGCCAAGCCGACTGCCGGCACCGCCAACGTCTCGATCGATACGGGCAGCTACGACCTCGGCGCGGACGACTACAACAAGCAGGCCCAAGGCAAGGAATGGTTCGATAGCGCGACCTATCCGGCCGCGACGTTCGTCTCGAACGCGATCGCACCGGCCGGCGGCAATCAGTACAAGATCACCGGCAAGCTGACCATCAAGGGCAAATCGCAGACCGTCGTCGTGCCGGTCACGATTGCCAGCCAGGGCAACACCCAAACCTTCGACGGCACCTTGCCGATCAAACGTTCGCAGTTCGATGTCGGCACCGGCGAATGGAAAGACACGTCGGTTGTCGCCGACGAAGTCGTTATCAAATTTCACATCGTCGCTTCGAAAAAGTAACTCGACACCGAAGCGTCACAGCACTTTCTGAACCCTGGAGAATCTCTTGAAGAAACAATTCTTGCTCGCCGCAGGCGCGCTGGCCGCAGCCATGTCGTTCAACGCAATGGCCGCCGATACGTATCAACTCGATCCGACGCACACCTACCCGAGCTTCGAAACCGATCACTTCGGCGGACTCTCGATCTGGCGTGGCAAGTTCAAGAAGAGCAGCGGCACCGTGGTACTGGATCGCGCGGCGAAGACCGGCACGGTGGACGTGACGATCGATATGAGCTCGGTGGATATCGGTAACGACAAGCTCGACTCGGAACTGGTCACGGAGAAGTTCTTCGATGCCGCCAAGTACCCGACCGCGACCTACAAGGGCACGCAGATCCGCTTCGACGGCGATAAGCCGGTGGAAGTGATCGGCACGCTGACCCTGCATGGCGTAACCAAGCCGGTCAACCTGAAGATCGAATCGTTCAAGTGCATCATGAACCCGATGCTCAAGCGTGAAGTGTGCGGCACCGAATCGACCGCGACGTTCAATCGCGACGATTTCGGCGTCGACTTCGGCAAGACCTATGGCTTCAAGATGCAGACCACGTTGCATATTCAGGCCGAAGGCATCAAGCAGTAATAGCCGGTTTCCCTGCGGCTTGCGCCAGGCGCTCGCGGCAGGTGCAGTTGCGGCAACCGGTGGAAAAGATCGCCGCGTTGCCGCAACCTGCTCTCACGTTCAAGCGCCAAAGCACGTCTTCGCTCTGTCCTCCGCTCGCGAACGGAAATCATCTGCATTTTCCGTATAACGCCGCATCTGTCCATTCGAGATCATCGCTGCGCTAACCGGAATTTTGTCTGAACAATTCGCACATCCCAACAAATAGTCCCTTAAAACAGGCCTGATCTGTTCACCAAGCCGAATTTAATCGCCTGTTTGGCAGGACTTACGGGTCGACGCTTCCAGTTTTCGTCCGCACGAAAACTTGAGCGCGAAGAGTCGCCATAACTGCCCGCTTTTCGCCGATTCAAACCGCATGGTTAAACCGTAAAGTCGCCAGCACGGACATGACTCTTTGCTGGGGACGGCGCGGTGAATCAGGTGAAAAATGCGGCTCTGGTCGCGACGGCGGCAGTGGTGATGTCGATGGCGGGAGCCACACACGCCCAGGAAATTTATGTCCACGGCGGCACACTCGGCGCAGGCGTCGGCGCTGCGTTGCCGTTGACCTCGTGGGCCGGCGTGCATGCGGAATTCGAAGGACTCGGCTTCTCGCATTCGCTCAACGTCAGTGGAAACGAATACGACGGACACCTCAAGCTGCTGCAAGGCGGCTTGTATATCGATCTGTTCCCGTTTGCATCGAGCGGGTTTCGCGTGACGGCCGGCGCGCTGATCAACGACGACGAGCTGACGGCCCACGCGGTGCCGAACGCGCAAGGCAACTACAAGATCGGCGACGATTTCGTGCCGGCCGTGGGCGCAGCGCCCTCAACCACCGCCACGCTGCCGCACGTGATGCCCTATCTCGGCATCGGCTACGGCCACAAGCCGGTTTCGAAAGGATTCGGTCTGACGTTCGATCTCGGGGTGGCCTACGGCCGTCCGCACACGACATACAACGTGCCGCAGATTTATTCGCTCCTCACGACGCAGGCGAACATCGATCAGGAGGAGCAGAACATCAGCAACAAGATCGAGCGCTACAAGCTGTATCCGGTCGTGCAAATTGGTGTGAGCTATCGCTTCTAATCAGACTCACGTCCTGATTCGTCGGCAATGAGCCTTTAGCCCAATGGGATAAAGGCCGTTTGTCGTTCCCGGCACGAAAAAGTCCTCACATTCGAGGCACAAACAGGCTCGCCGCGCAGACGACCTCTTGTTATAATTCTCTCACCAAGTCGAACAAAACATAACGTTCCTCCCCACTGCGCGACAGGACCTCCATGCTGAAACCCGACCGCCTCCGCGCCCTCGCCGATGCGCTGGCCAAGCAGAGCGTAATGCGACTGCGCGACGCCGCCAGCCTGCTGGATGTATCGGAGATGACTGTCCGGCGCGATATCGCAGGCAGTCCGGAGCGATTCACGTATCTCGGCGGCTATATCGTCAGCGCGACCGACGTACCCAACAACGCCGGCTATTCGCTTGAAGAAGAGAAGGATCATTTCGCGCAAGCCAAGGCGGAAGCATCCGCGATTGCGGCGAAGCTCGTTGTCGATCATGAAACGATCTTCATCGATTGCGGCACGACACTCACCACGCTTGCACGCCTGATTCCGCTCGAACGTCACGTCACCGTAGTCTGCTATTCGCTGAATGTCGCGGAGATTCTGCGGCGCAAGCCGAACGTGCGGATGATTCTGCTGGGCGGCGTCTACGTGCCTTCCTCGGATTCGTTTGCGGGTGAAGAGAGTCTGGAGATGCTGCGCCGTATGGGCATCAATAAAGCATTTATTTCCGCGGGCGGTGTAGATAACGCACGTGGTGTGACCTGCTGGAACTTTCACGAAGTCGCGCTCAAACAGGCGGCCATGGCCAATGCCGTCGAACGGCATCTGGTGGTGGACCAGAGCAAGTTCGGCGTCGTCAAGGCGGTGCGCTTCTCGCAAATCGACGACTTCGACTCCATCATCACCGAAAACGGCCAGGAGCACCGCAAGCGCAAATAAATGCGCTTGGCGGCGGCGCGGCGCCGTCGAGCAAGCCCACGCGGCCTGCGTTCAGCGTCAGCTTTTGCGCTGCAATGCGAACAACGTCCCGGCGATCAGAATGAACGCGCCGATAATCACCTTCTGCCAGGTGCTCGGCACGCCAACCAGAATCAGCACACTGTTGATCAACGTCACCAGCACCACGCCGAGCAACGTGCCGGCCACGGTGCCGGTCCCGCCCGTAATGCGCGCGCCGCCCAGGATCACCGCGGCGATCACATCGAGTTCCGAGCCCACCAGATCGAACGGATTCGCGAGCCGGTTGTTCGACACGTGCAGAATGCCCGCTATGCCGGCCAGCATGCCTGTGTAACCGAACACGAACAGATGAATCGCCCGCAAGTTGTAGCCGAGCCGCTCGGCGATTGCGAGGCTGCCGCCCATCGCATAGACGCCGCGCCCCATCATGGTCCGGTTCAACAGCCACCAAGTGACAATAGCGGCCACCACGAGCGCCAGCACCGAAATGGGCAGCACCGCGCGCAGGCCTTCATTGGTGTGATAGAAAAACAGCGGAATCCGGCCGAAATGATCCATGCTGTGCGGAATGTTCATGAAGAACGTCGTGCCGATGAACGTCAACAGCAGGCCGCGGTATAAATACTGCGTGCCGATCGTGACGATCAGCGAAGGCGCTTTCAAACGATGCACCAGCAAGCCGTTGATAAGACCGAGCAGCACGCCGCCCAGCGCGCCGGTGATCAGGATCAGCGCGAACGGCGCGTCCGGCCACCAGGCGAACACTGCCTTCGTGATGCCGTACATCGTCAAAGCGGCGATCGCCGTGAACGAGACGTCGATGCCGCCGGACGCCAGCACAACAAGCGTGCCCAGCGCAAAAAGCGACATCGTGGTGGCCGAATGCAGCAGATCGAATAGCGTCGCAAGCTGAAAGAAGCGCGGATTGATCGCGCCGACAATCAGGCACGTCGCGGCGATCAACGCAACGGTGAACCATTCGGGGTTGCGCGCGAGCCTGGCCCGCAAGGTGGGCGGCTTGACCTCGGGTGCAACTTCGACGATGGTCGGCGTGGTCATGGTCTGGTTCATGCGCGACTGGATGCGCGAGTTCATGGATATCGACGTCCTTTATGCAGCTTCCGAAAGCAGCGCGTGATACAGGTCGGCTTCGCTCAACGTGTCGGCCTGATATTCGCTGGCTACACGTCCCTTCTTCATCATCAGGATGCGATCGCAGTTCTGCAGCAGTTCAGGCAGGTCGTCGCTGATCAGGATAATGCCAATGCCCCGTTGCGACAGGCGCTGCATGATGCGGTAGATGATGTCCTTCGATCCGACGTCGACGCCGACCGTCGGTCCATGCAGAATCAGCACGCGCGGATCGATGGCGAGCCAGCGGCCGATCAGCACGCGCTGCTGATTGCCGCCCGAGAGCGACTGCACAGGCTTGTCGACACCGGGCGTCGCGATCTGCAAATCGCTCACCGTCTGTTCCGCGAGCGCCTGTGCGCGCGTGCGATCGATCTGGCCGAAACGATCGCGCAAGCTGGAGATCATCGCGGTAATCACGTTGTCGCGGATCGACTTGTCGAGAAACAGCCCTTCATTCAGGCGGTCTTCCGGTACGTAGCCAATGCGATGATGTTTCGCATCTGATGGCGTGCGCAATGAAATGCTCTTGCCGTCGAGCATCACTTGCCCCGAATGCGCTGCCGCAACGCCGGCGAGTGCGCGAGCAAGTTCGTTACGCCCGGAATCGAGCAACCCGGTGACGCCGAGAATCTCGCCGCCATGCAGCGAGAACGACACGTCGCTGAACTGGCCCACGCGCGTGAGGCCGCGCACGTCGAGCACGACGTCCTGGCCAAACGCGCCTTCGCGATAGCGCTCGTTCGACAGATGGCGCCCGGTCATCAGCTCGCTGATCTGCGCTTTGGTGAATTCCGCGATCGGTCCCTGCGCCATTTTCTGGCCGTCGCGCAGCACGATGACCTCGCCGCCGATGGCATAGCACTCGTCGAGCTTGTGGCTCACGAACAGCACCGTCACGCCCTGCGCGCGCAGATTCGCGAGCACGGCGATCAGATTGTCGACTTCCTTTTGCGTGAGCGACGTGGTGGGCTCGTCCATGATCACAAACTTCGCTTCGCTGGCAATCGCGCGGGCAATGGCGACGAGCTGACGCGTGGCGAGCGGCAATTGCTCGATGAGGGTCGCCTGAAATTCGGCGTCGCCAGGCAAGCCAACCGATTCCAGTGCGCGCGCTGCCGTGCGCGCGAGCGCGCGCCGGTCGAAGGTACGTGCGAGCCGGCCTTCATGCGTGGCCAGCTCGGCAGTAAGCGCGACGTTTTCCGCCACGCTCATGTTGGGCAGTAACGAAAGGTCCTGATAGACCGTTTCGATTCCCGCAGCCAGCGATTCGAGTGCGGAAAGCCGCGCATGCCGAACGCCTTCGATCACGAGTTCGCCTTCATCAGGCGGCTGCGCGCCGGAGATGATCTTGATTAACGTGCTCTTGCCGCAGCCGTTCTCGCCGAGCAGATGATAGATCTGACCACGCTCGAACGACAGGCTCACCCCACGCAATGCATGCACACCGGTGAAACGCTTGTGCACGCCGACAACCTCCAAGAACGGTTGCGACGCGTCGGATCGCGGTAACTGCTGTGACTGTTGTGACCGCGGTGACGTTAAGTCTTGATTCATGATGGCCAGTCGCAAGTTAAGGCGTGCCCGCGCAGGCACGCCCCGAAAGAAGTCCCCGTGAAGAGACGTCATGACACATGAAGCATGAAACAAAAGACAAACCAACCTACACAGGCTCGATCAGAACGGATACTGCTTGTAGTTCGATTTGTCGACATTCACCCAACCCTGGCCGCGCACGATGATCCCTTTGCCCGGCCCCTTCGCGACGGTGACTTTCGTGTAGCCCGGAATGCCGAGATCGGCGCCGTTCTCGACCGTCTTGCCATCGATCAGCATCTGCGCAACCTTATTCATCGCAATGCCCGCCAGCTTCGGATCCCAGAACGCAATGCCGTTGATCGCGCCGCTTTCGAGGAACTTGCCGGCTTCAGTCGGCAGGCCCGTGCCGTAGACGCAGATCTTGCCCTGCATGCCGGCCTCTTCCACCGCACGGCCGATACCGATCACGTCGAGCGAGGACGAACCCTGGAAGCCTTTCAGGTCCGGATGCTTGCGCAGCACTTCCTTCGCGACTTCATAGGCGCGCTCGCCGTCGTTATTGGTTTCGAGTTTCGGCTCCACCAGATCCATCTTCGGATATTTGGCCTTGGCGTTGCCGATCCCGCCGTCCGCCCATTGCACCTGCGAACGGCTGCCGAGCGAACCGACCAGCGCCACCCACTTGCCGTCGCCATGCATGCACGAGGCGAGGCGCTCGTTCAGGCCGGCGCCGTACGCGGTGTTATCGAACGCTTCGATGTCGACCATCGTGTTCTTCGCGTTGTCGGCCTCGTGCGTGACGACCTTGATGCCGCGATCCATCGCCTTCTTCAGCGCCGGTTCGAGCGTCGGCGGATCGTAGGGCACCACCGCAATCGCGGTGACTTTCTTCGCGATCAGGTCTTCGATGATCTTCAGTTGCTGCGCGGCATCCGCGCGGCCCGGACCGGTCTGATACGCGGTCACGCCCGGATTGTCTTTCGCGAATTGCTTGACGCCGTCATCCATCCGGTTGAACCAGTTGATACCGGTCACCTTGACGACCGTGACGATCGTCTCGTTGGTTGCCGCGTGTGCCGCGGCGATCACGCCCACTGTAAGAGCGCCTGCTGCAAGCGCGGTACCCAGTCGAGTCAATTTCATGCAATGTCTCCTCTATCGTTCGATGTCGCCCCACTCCACCATCACGGACAGTCAGGGCTCGTTGTCCGCCACGTACTGAAATCCTGATGACGCTTCGCGTCAGATCGGCGCGCTAATTTTTCGACGCTGTGCCGGAACTCGCCGCACTGCCGCCACCGCCACCGCCACCGCCACCGCTCGCGCCGAAGCCGAAAATCGCGCGCACCCGCTCGCCGCCCGCAAATGCAAGCGACAACAGCAGCAGAAAACCCCATGCGCAATCGCCGAAAAACTGCGACACGCCCAACAGGTTGAACAGGCTGGAGAGAAACTGCAGCACGGTAGCCGCGAAAAACACGCAGATGATGCGGCCGTGACCGCCGGCAGGATTCACGCCGCCCATCACGGCGATCAGGATGGCGATCAGCAGATAAGAGTTCCCGTAGTCCCATTTCGCGCTGGACGTATGCGTCGCGCTGATCAGACCCGCGAGCGACGCAAGCACGCCGCACATCGCATAAGTCGTGATCAGCATCCATGCGCGCGGAATACCGGCGTAGAACGCGGCCTTGGGATTGGTGCCCATCAGATAGAGACGCAAACCGAACGGGCTGCGTTTGAGCAGCCATCCCAACACAACCACCGCGGCGATAAAGATGCAGAACGCGATCGGCACCTGAAACACGGTACCGTTACCGATATTCGACAACGGGTCGACATAGTCGACATGCACGGAAGCGCCATTGCTGAGCACCACCGCAAACCCCGTGAACAGCAGTTGCGTGCCGAGCGTACAAAGAATCGGCGTGAGCCTGAGCCGCGCGATGACCACACCGTTCAGCAGACCGCCGAGCAGCCCCATCACCACCACGATGACGCAGAAGAGCGACGTGTAGAGCGCCGGTGAGTCGTCGCCGTTGACGAAACGCGGCACGACCAGCGCGGCGACCATTCCGGACAGGTTAGCGAGCCCGACACCCGAGAGGTCGATCCCGCCGTTGCCCGACACCATCGACAACATGATGCCGAGCGCAAGCAGGCCGAGTTCGGGCAACTGTCCGCCCATCGACTGCAAGTTGTCGATATCGACGAATTGCCCGTGCGAGAGCCATGTCGCGACCAGCACGACGAGCACGTTGACGATCAGCAGAAAATTCAGCTGGCGGTCGCCGAACATTTTTCCAGCGGAAAACGAGGACTTCATGGTGAGCACGATCTCCTTCAGCCTTCGCGAATAGTCAGGACAGCGGTCAGGATGGCTGGGACATTCCGGCCGCCTGATTCAACACGCGGTTCACTTCGTCGAGGGTCGGCATGGAAGGCGCCGTACCCGGACGCGTGACGGAAATGCCCGCGAGCGCGCAGCCGAAACGCAGCGCCGTCATGGCGTCGTCGCCGCGTGCGAGAGCGGCCGCGAAGCCGCCCGTGAAGCCGTCACCGGCGCCGGCGGTCTCCACCACGCGGCCGCAGTGGTACGCCGGCACGAGCACGGATTGAGTGGCCGAGTGCAGCAGCGCGCCGGTTTCCCCCAACGTGACGATGACCGCGCCGACACCTTTGGCGAGCAGCACATCGGCGGCACGGCGCGCGTCGTCGGCATTCGCGATCGGCACGCCGGTGAGCGCGGCGGCTTCGGTTTCGTTAGGGGTAATGTAGTCGCACAACGGGAAGATGTCGTCGTCGAGCGGCAACGCGGGCGCCGGGTTGAACACCGTAACCACGCCATGCCGGCGCGCGACCTCAAGGCCGCGGCGCGCGGCAGCGAGCGGCTGCTCGAGCTGCGTGACGAACACGCGCGCGGCGGCGATGTCGGCTTCGATCGCATCGACGTCGGCGGCATTCATCGTGCCGGCCGCGCCGGAAGCGACGATGATCGCGTTGCCGCCCGTGGTGTCGTCGACGAAAATATGCGCCGCCCCTGTGGACACGCCCTCGATCACCGAGGCGCGCGCCGTGATGCCTTCCTTGGCCCACGTTGCGCGTGCGATCTCGCCGAACGCGTCGTTGCCGATGCGGGTGCAGAACACCACCTCGGCGCCGGCGCGCGCCGCTGCCACCGCCTGATTCGAGCCCTTGCCGCCCGGCCCCATCGCGAACGCCGTGCCGGTAATCGTCTCGCCGAGCAGGGGCATACGCGCGGCGCGAAACGTCAGGTCCGTGACGTAGATGCCGAGAATGACGACACGCCCGTTTCGTTGTAAAGACGTGCTCATTCGCCTTCTCCCTGGCGCTCCGTTTGCAGCGCGTTCATCGGGAAACAGCCGTGCGAGGCATTCGCCGCGCACAGCATGACGGCCTTCAACTGCAGATCCAGATACTTCAGCACGTTGTCTCCTTCATTTTCTGGTTGGCGTGCATGTTGTTCCGACATCCGGTCGGTCCGTCGGTCAGTCTCCGTACGGTATCCAGATGTTCTTCACCTGTACGGCCTGACGCAGAAACGGCCGGCCTTCGCTCGAACAGTCGAACCAGTCGAACTGGCGGCCGTGATCGACGAACGTACGCTTCAGATTGCCGATCGACTCGCGCTCGACCAGCGTCGAATCCGCCGCCTTGCCGAAACACCAGACAGCATCGACATCGTCGTGTTTGGCGAGGGCGGGAAGCAACGCGCCACGCTCACCCGTGACGATGTTCAGCACGCCGACCGGTACATCCGAGGTCTCGGCCACCTGATAAAAGTCGGTCACGGTGAGCGGACACGCCGCGCTCGGCAACACCACCACACGATTGCCCATGGCCAGCGCGGGCGCCACCAGCGACACGAAGCCGAGCAACGGCGCTTCGTCCGGACAGGCGATGCCGATCACGCCAAGCGGCTCGTGCATGGCCAGCGCGACGCCGCGCAGCGGCGGCGTATGCACGGCGCCGTCGAACTTGTCGGCCCACGCCGCGTACGTGAAGAGACGCGCCATCGCGGCCTCGACTTCGGCATGCGCCGCGGCTTCCGTTGCACCGTTTCTCGTCACCAGTTGCCGAGCGAACTCGTCCGCACGAACGGCCAGATTCTCCGCGAGATAGAACAGCACCTGAGCGCGGTTATGCGTACTCGCCTGCGACCATTTCTGCGCCGCGCGCGCCGCTTCGACCGCGTTGCGAATGTCCTTGCGGTTCCCCTCGCCCACTTCACCGACCAGCGTGCCATCCGGCGCGTGAACCGGCAACGAATAGCCGCTGTCGGGGCGCACCTGCTTGCCGCCGATAAAGAGCTTCGCGGTGCGATCGATCAGCGTGACGTTCGACAACGGATCGCGCTCGCCGGCACCGCCTGCCGGTTCAGCACGCACGGCCTGACGGACAGGAAGATTGAGCCAGGCACGCGGTTTCAGATATTCGTAGATGCCCTCACGACCGCCTTCACGACCATAGCCCGACTCGCGGTAACCGCCGAAGCCGACCGCCGCATCGAACAGATTGGTCGCGTTGATCCATACGACGCCGCAAGCAAGCCGCGGCGCGATATCCAGCGCACGGCCGATGGTCTCGCTCCACACGCTCGCGGCGAGCCCGTAGCGCGAATTGTTGGCGAGCGCGATCGCTTCATCCGGCGTACGAAAGCTCATCGTGACCAGCACCGGTCCGAAGATTTCCTCCTGCGCGAGAATGGAAGCCGGCGCCACGCCGGTCACGAGCGTGGGCGGATAGAAACAGCCGCCGGCGGGCATCGTCCTATCGGGCGACTGCCACACCGCACAGCCTTCACGCCGCCCGGTTTCCACCAGCGACTGAATGCGTTCGAGCTGCACCGGATCGACGATCGCGCCGATATCGATACTCTTATCGAGCGACGTGCCGACGCGCAGCGTTTCCATGCGGCGCTTCAGCTTCGCGATGAAGCGCGCTTCGACGCCTTCTTGCACAAGCAGGCGCGAGCCCGCACAGCAGACTTGCCCCTGGTTGAACCAGATCGCGTCGACCACACCTTCGACGGCGCCGTCGAGATCCGCATCGTCGAACACGATGAACGGAGACTTGCCGCCGAGTTCGAGCGTCAGCGATTTGCCCGAGCCGGCCGTGGCCGCGCGAATCAGGCGTCCGACTTCGGTCGAACCGGTGAAAGCGATCTTGTCCACTTGCGGATGCTCGACGAGCGCGGCGCCGGTGCGGCCGTCACCCGTCACGACGTTCAGCACGCCCGCCGGCAAACCCGCTCGATGGGCAAGTTCGGCGAACAGTAGCGCGGTAAGCGGCGTGTATTCAGCCGGTTTCAACACGACGCAGTTACCCGTCGCAATCGCCGGTGCGATCTTCCACGCGAGCATCAGCAGCGGAAAATTCCACGGCACGATCTGGCCGACCACACCGAGCGGCGCGTAATCGGCGAATTCGCTCTCCTGCAACTGCGCCCAGCCCGCGTGATGCAGGAAGTGCCGCGCGACGAGTGGCACGTCGATATCGCGCGTTTCACGAATCGGCTTGCCGTTGTCGAGCGCCTCGAGCACGGCAAAGAGGCGGCTATGACGCTGCACCATGCGCGCGAGCGCATACAGATGCCGCGCCCGCCCGGCGCCGCCGAGCGCGAGCCAGCCCGGCTGCGCGGCGCGCGCGGCGGCTACCGCGGCGTCGACATCGGCCGCGTCGCCCTGGGCAAGTGCGGCGAGCCGCTCGCCCGTGGCGGGGGCGTGCGAGACAAAGCGCTCACCGGCGGCGGGCGCCTGCCACGCTCCGCCGATGAAATGCCCGAAGCCCGCCTCATGCTGCGCGAGCCATGCGCGCGCGGGTTGATCGTCCTCGGGTGCGGGACCGTACTCCATCGATGAAAAATACTCAGCTACGCTCATGGGATCGGTCTTCTGTTCAGGCTACGGGGTGACGGTTGAAAGCGGAGTAACGGCCGCTCACGTGATGTTCGAGCTGACGTTCGATATCGGCCAGCAGGCTCGACGCGCCGATACGGAACAGCTCCGGTTCGAGCCACGGGCGGCCGAGTTCCTCCTTCATGAGGATCTGATAGGACAGCACGGACTTCGCGCTCGACACGCCGCCCGCCGGTTTGAAGCCGATCGGCACGCCGGTGCGCTCCTGGTACTCGCGGATCATGCGCACCATCACCAGCGAAACGTCCAGCGTGGCGTTGACGCCTTCCTTGCCGGTCGACGTCTTGATGAAGTCGGCGCCGGCCATCATGCAGACCATCGAGGCGCGCGCCACGTTGGAGAGCGTGCGGATATCGCCGGTTGCCAGAATCGCCTTCAGATGCGCCGGGCCGCAGGCCGCGCGGAAGTCGCGCACTTCGTCGTAAAGCGCCTGCCAGTTGCCGGTCAGCACATATTCACGCGTGACGACAATGTCGATTTCCTGTGCGCCGTCCGCGACCGAGGCCTCGATCTCTTTCAGCTTCAGCGGATGCGGAATCAGCCCGGCGGGAAATCCTGTCGATACCGCGGCGACCGGAATGCCGCTGCCCTGCAGCGCATCCACCGCCGCCGCAACGAAGCGGTGATACACGCAGACCGCGCCCGTCGTGATGCCGCGCGGCGCGATGCCAAGCGCTTCCAGCAGATCGGCCCGCACGGGTTGACGCGCCTTCGCACAAAGACGGCGCACGCGCCCTTCGGTGTCATCGCCGTTGAGCGTGGTGAGGTCGATGCAGGTGACGGCTTTCAGCAGCCAGGCCGCCTGCGCATCTTTCTTGACGCTGCGGCGCGTTCCGAGCGTGGCCGTGCGCCGCTCGACCGCGGACTGGTTGACGCGCAAGCCGTCCAGCCAGGACGCGTCGAACGGCATGCCCGGATTGCGAACCGGATGGACGAGCGGGCCGCCGCGCAACGCGACGACCGAAGAAGACAGCACTGGGGCTTCAGGCATAAGACATCCGGAAATTTGACGCGGCGCACAACATCCGCCGACAAGTTATTCGCACTTATGCTACATCGATTGGTAGAATCATAACAAGCTTTGCGATGCAATCGTTACATAAATGGGTGCTTAAGCCCTGTTATGGGCCGTGATGTTATTGACGCACCATATTCATGATGCGAAGATCACAACACGGTTTCGACCGCCAGCACCATACAAAGAGAAAAATTTCGTCGTCTCGACGAAGGAGACATGCCACATGAGTGAGCCGGTTGCGGTCGCGCCATCGCCTCAGGTTCCATTGATCCGCGTTGCGGGCGTCACCAAGCGATTTGGCGGCGTGCAAGCGCTGCGCGGCGTCAGCCTTGACGTGTTGCCGGGCGAAGTCCACGCCTTGCTCGGCGAAAACGGCGCGGGCAAATCCACGTTGATCAAGATTCTCAGCGGCGTTCATACCTACGACGACGGCGTCATCGAAATCGCCGGCGAGAAAGTGGCGTTCGATTCGCCGGCGCGCTCGCGTGAAGCGGGCATCGCCGTGGTCTACCAGGATCTGAGCCTGGTCGAATCGCTGTCGGTCGGCGCGAATCTGATGCTGGGACGCGAGCCTCGCACGCGTCTCGGTTTCGTAAAGAACCGGCAACTGATGGCGACCGTCAGCGACTTCCTCCGCTCGCACGGCATTCCGCTCGATCCGCGCACACCGGTTGGCACGTTGCCGTTCGCGTACCGGCAAATGACCGAAATCTGCAAGGCGCTGATGGGCGACGTGCGCGTGCTGATCCTCGACGAGCCCACGTCAGCGCTGACGGGCGGTGAAGAGCAGATCCTGTTCGACGCGATTCGCACGGTCACGAATCGCGGCGTCGGCGTGATCTACGTGACGCATCGGTTGAACGAGGTGTTCCGGATTTCGCAGCGTGTCACCGTGTTTCGCGACGGAGCCAATGCCGGTGTGTTCCAGACGGCGCAGACCGATATGAAGCAACTGGTCGCGGCGATCGTGGGCCCTGGCCACGCCGCGTTGCAGGCGAGGGAGCGGACGGCTGCCGGCATGGCGAGTGAAGAGTCTGTGCTCGAGCGGCACACATTGGCCACGTTCCATGCCGCCGCGGCGCCCATGCTCAAGTTGTCGAACGTCAGCAACGACCGGCTTCACCACGTCGACCTCATAATTCGCCGTGGCGAGATCCACGGGCTCGCGGGATTGATCGGCAGCGGGCGCACGGAAATACTGCAAACCATCTTTGGCATTCGCAGGATCGAGGCGGGTGCCATCGTGATCGACGGTCAATCCCACACGCGGATCACGCCCGCCGCAGCCATCCAGCTCGGCGTGGCGCTGGTACCCGAAGATCGCCATCTTGAAGGGCTCGTTCTCGAACATTCGATCGAGCGCAACCTGACCTTGCCGCGCCTGCCGCAATTTTCCCGCTGGGGATGGCTGCGCAGCCAGGCGGCCGTCCACCAGGCGAAGCGCTCGATGAGCGAGCTGTCCGTCAAGGCACCGGGCTCGTCGACCGCGGTTAAATTCCTGTCCGGCGGCAACCAGCAGAAAGTGGTGTTTGCAAAGTGGAACCATCCGCGCCCCAAGATTCTTCTGCTCGACGAACCGACGGTCGGTGTCGACGTCGGCGCCCGCGAGGAAATCTACGGCGTGGTCCATGACGCCGCGCAGGCGGGCACCGGCGTGCTCGTCGTGTCCTCGGACCTCGACGAACTGTTGCGCCTGTGCAGCCGGATTTCGATCGTTGCGGACGGCTCGATCGTCAAGACGGTCGAACGCGCCGAACTCGCCAACGCCGAGGCGCTTCATCACCTGATCCAACTGTCCCGTTCTTCCATCGAGCACGCAATATGAACGACTCCGTCTCGCCGCTGACGTCTGAACGGCAGGCATCGCCACCGCAGAAAAGCCGTATGCGGCGTATCGCGCAACTGCTGCTGCAAGGCGACCGCCCCTACGCGCTCTACGGCGCGTTCGCGATCCTGCTGGTGGTGTTCAGCTTCGCCTCGCCCTGGTTTCTTTCCGTCGACAATTTCCTGAATATCGGCCGCCAGACTGCACTCGTGTCGATCGTCGCAATCGGCATGACCTTCGTGATCATTGCGCGGCAGATCGATCTGTCGGTGGGATCGACCTTGGCACTGTCGGGCATGTCCGCGGCGCTCGCCATGTCGCATGTCAGCGACAGCTGGATCATCGGCGCGATTGCCGGCATCGGCACCGGCGCAATCGTCGGCGCGATCAACGGGGTCGTGACCACGCGGCTGAACATTCCCTCGTTTCTCGTGACGCTCGGCACCTTGAGCGCGGCACGCGGACTCGCGCTGATGGTGACGACAACGCGGCCCGAGATCATCACCAACGACTCGTTCATCTCGATCTTCGGCGAGGGTGACATTGCCGGTGTGCCGGTGCCGATTATCTGGACGGTGCTGACCGTGATCGCCGGCATCCTGCTGCTGCACTACAGCGTGTTCGGCCGGCAGATCTATGCGGCCGGCGGCAATCCAACGGCGGCGCTCTACTCCGGCATCAACACGCGGCGCGTGACCACCCTCGCCTTCATTCTCACCGGTGCGCTGGCCGGGCTCGCCGCGCTCGTGCTCGCCGCGCGCTCGCATGCGGCACGGCCCGACGTCGTGCAAGGACTCGAACTCGATGTGATCGCTTCGGTGACGCTCGGCGGCTGCAGTCTGTTCGGCGGCCGCGGCTTTGTACTCGGCACGCTGCTCGGCAGTCTCATCATCGGCACGCTCAATAACGGGCTGGTTCTGCTCGGCGTCAGTTCATCGCTGCAGCTGGTTATCAAGGGGGCGATCATCGTCGCGGCTGTGGCTTTCACCAGAAAATGAGCTGGAAGTGAGTACGAAGTAACCCAGGAAGTAACGAGGTGCACGTCGATCACACGTGAAGTCATGTGCCCGCGTTGTTCGTGAATGGCAGGAGACGTAACACAAACATGAAGACCAACGGAGAAGAATCATGAAACATCGTCGTGGCTCAGGAAGTGTTCTACCCAGCGTCATCGCGACGGCGGCCGCCGTCATGGCGCTGGCAGCGTCGGGCGCTTACGCGCAATGCGTGACCAGCCTGCCGGCCGGTTCGATCGGACCGAAGACGATTGTCGGGCAAGGGCCGAACGGCGAAAAAGCTGCTTCGGTGGATGCCGTGAAGCTGAGCGACGCCGACATCGCCAAAATCAAGGCCGGCAAATTCAAGGTCGGCATTTCGATGCAGACCATGAATCTCGACTGGTCGCAATTGCAGGTGCAAGGCATCACGGATACGCTCAGGAAATACGGCGTGGAAGTGATCGGCACGGCGTCGGCGGAATACCAGGTCGACAAGCAGATCGCGGATATCGAGAACACCATCCAGCGCCATCCGGACGGCATCATCTCGATTCCGGTCGACGGCACGGCCACGGCCGCCACCTACAAGAAAGTGTCCGAAGCCGGGATCAAACTCGTGTTCATGGACAACGTGCCGACCGGCCTCAAGCATCCTGAGCAATACGCGTCGATGATTTCCGCCGACAGCGAAGGCAACGGCCAGATCGCGGCGAAAGTGCTCGCTTCGTGCGTTCCACAGGGGGCCACCATCGGGCTCGTGAATTTCGGCGTGGATTACTTCAGCACGACGGAACGCACCAAGGCCGTCAACGACTGGATCAAGAAAAATCGCCCGGACATCAAGGTCAAGCAGGTTGCCTTTACGGATCCGTCGAAGGTCGGGCAAATCGCAGGCGATTTCCTCACCGGGAATCCGGACGTCAAGGGGCTGTTCGCCGTTTGGGATCAACCGGCGCTCGACACGCTGACGTCGATGCGGGCACAAGGCGTGAATATTCCCGTCACGACGGTCGATCTCGGCCTTCAGTCCGCGATCGAGATTGCCAAAGGCGGACCGCTCAAGGCAACCGGCTCGCAGCGCCCATACGATCAAGGCGTAGCCGAAGCCATGGCGATGATGAAGGCGCTGATCGGCCAGACGCCGCCGGCGTGGATCGGCGTTCAGTCTCTGCCGGTGGTTCAGTCGAATGTGCTCGAGTCGTATAAGACGGTGTTCAAGAAGGACCCGCCGCCCCAGCTTGCGGACGCGTGCAAGAAAGCCAAGCCGGCTTGCGGGTAAAACTCTCGGCACGGTACCTTGCTCCGGTGGAGCAAGGTACTCATACGGTCTGGCTTTCCGCAAACACGGACTATGCGCTTGTCCGTTGCCTCGTATACGGCAAACTCAAATGCGATAAATCCGTTCCGCATTCTCCACAAACAAAGCACGCTGCTCGGCGGCTGTCGCGCCCGAGACGATCCTCGCATACGCATTCCACAACGCCGCATAGCTGGCATGCAGCCGATCGACAGGGAAATTCGACGCGAACATACAGCGCGGCACGCCAAACGCATCGATTGTCTCGAGTACATAGGGACGGAAGCTTTCCACCGTCCAGTGGTGATCGAACATGGCCAGCCCGCTGATCTTCACCGATACATTCGCGTGGCGCGCAAGGCGGCGCAAGCCGTCGCGCCATGCCCGATAACCGCCCACGGTGTCCCGGTCGACAAACATGCCCGCATGATTGACGATGAACGGCGTCTGCGCATTGGCTTCGATCAGCGTCGACGCCGCATCCACCTGCGAGGGATATAACTGCAGATCGAAGGACAGCCCGAATTCCCTCAGTAGTCTGAAGTGTTCCAACCAGCGCGGTTCGCTCAGATAATCGAGCGCGACATAGTTATACCGGGGATCGCCGTGCCGGTTGAGCACCTGACGAATGCCCCGCACGTTGCGGTGGGCCGCCGCATCGGCCAGCAGCGCGCCCGCATCCGCGCGCAGCAGGTCGACACCCGCGACGATACCCTCGGGCTTGCCCGACGACAGCGGATCGTCCGCGAGCGCCTGCAGCCAGTCGACTTCCGTCGGAGACGTCCACGCGTCATGAATCGCCTCGACATGCACGACCTTCAGCACGTCGATCTCCGCGGCGCTGTCGGCGAACAACGCATCGGGTCCGTACACCCTGGGCAGCCGGGCGGTATCGCCCGAAAACGCCGGCTGGGCAGCATCCAGCCAGCTGTAGCGCAACGTATCGGCGTCCCAGAAATGAATGTGCGGATCGACTACTTGCATGGCTCTCCCCTGTCTGCGGCGTCACGCCATATGGAACATCGGTTTAAGCGGGTGCTCACGTGGGCGCCCGTCAGGATGTGTCGCCATCAGATCCGCCATATAGGCCCACCAGCGCTTCATCACGTCCTCGTCGGCAAGCCGGTTCATCGTGTGATTCGCAGATCGCTTGAGCACCGCGAACAGGTGATGAGTCTCGTCGTCGAGAAATATCCAGTAGTCGGCGATGCCCGCATCGCGCAAGATCTGCGTGAGTTCTGGCCAGATTGCGTCGTGCCGCGCGCGATAAGCCGCCTCTTCGCTTGGCCTCAATTGCATCCGGAATGCGATCGTTTCCATGCACCCTCGCTCATTGCAGATTGACGAACAGGCCTCCGTCGACCAGCAGCGCCGCGCCGTTCACGTAGCGCGCCATATCCGAGGCGAGGAACACCACGCAGTCGGCAACGTCGTCCGGCTCCCCGAGCCTGCCGAGCGGAATCCGCCGCTCGAAATAGGCGGTCTTGCCGGGCGCGCTCAGGTCGGCCTCGTTGATCTCGGTCCGGATCGTGCCCGGCAAAACCGAATTGCAACGGATCCGGTGCGGCCCCAGCGCGACCGCGCACGACTGCATTAGCGCGTGCACGCCGGCCTTGGTCGGCGTGTAATGAGTCTGCAGCGCACCGCCGACGAGCGCGCTGATCGAGCTCGTCGCGACGATCGCCCCGCCCCCGCCTTGCCGGACCATCTGTTTCGCCGCCGCCTGCGCGACATGGAACGCCCCATGCAGATTGACTTCCATGGTCCGCTGCAATAGCTCGGACGGCAGATCGAGAAACGCGTGAAACGGGCAGATGCCGGCGTTGCTCGCGAGCACGTCGACTCGTCCGAATGCATCGACCGCGCGAGCCACGAGGTCCACAGCCGTCTCCGGACGCGCGATATCGCCCGGCACAGCGATCGCTTCACGCCCGGCGCCGCGGATCTCGTCGAGCAGGCTGTCGATCTGATGATCGAGCTGTCCCGGCAGCAGCGGATTGCTCCAGTAGTTCAGCACGACATGAGCGCCGTGCCGCGCACATGCCAGCGCGATCGCGCGCCCGATGCCTCGCGACCCGCCCGTCACCACCACGACCTTGTCTTTGAGCAGCATGGATGCCCCTCCAGTGGCCTGCCACGAGCCGGGATCAACGTGCATACGGCCGCTGGGTGTGCACCTCTGGATTCAGCCTGACGCCGAAACCCGGCGTGTCGGGCACCTTCATCCTGCCGTTGACGGGCACGGGCTCGTCCAGCAGCAGCGGCGCGAACATCGGGACGACCCGGCCGGCATCCGGCGCCATCATCAGGAACTCGGCGAACGGACTGTTGTGACGCGTCGTCACGAAGTGATAGCTGTAAACCGACGAACCATGCGGGATCACCAGCACGCCCCGCGCATCCGCCAGCGCCGAGATCTTGATCAGTTCGGTGATACCGCCGCACCAGCCGACGTCGGGCTGGATGATGTCGCAGCACTCCATTTCGAGCAGCATCCGGAAACCCCAGCGCGTGGCTTCGTGCTCACCCGTCGTTACCAGCATGCCGCGCGGAACGTTAGCGCGCAGTTGCGCGTAGCCCCAATAATCGTCGGGCGGCAGGCATTCCTCGACCCACTTGAGACCGAATTCCTGCGCACGATGCGCGAGCTTCGTCGCGTACGGCAGATCGAGGCTCATCCAGCAGTCGTACATCAACCAGAAGTCCGGGCCGACCCGGCTTCGCATGTCGGCCAGCTTCTCGAGATTGCGGCGCAGCCCATCCTCCTGCTCCGCGGGACCATGCTGCAGCGGCAGCTTGCCGCCGATAAAACCCATTTCCTTTGCGAGATCCGGCCGCGCACCGGTCGCATAGAATTGCAGTTCGTCCCGAACCTTGCCGCCGAGCAGTTGATGCACCGGTTCGCCGCGAATCTTTCCCAGCAGGTCCCAGAGCGCCAGATCGACGCCGGAGATCGCGTTCAGCACGACACCCTTGCGTCCGTAATAGAGCGTCGCGTAATACATCTGATCCCACATCTTTTCGATGTCGGTCACGCGCTGCCCTTCGATAAAGCGGGCCAGGTGCCGCTCGACGATAAACGCGCCGATCTCGCCGCCCGTCGTCACGGCAAAACCCACGGTGCCGTCGCTCGCCTCGATCTCGATGACGAGCGTGCCCAATACGTTAATGCCGAACGACTGGCGGCTTTGCCGATACTCCGGATAACGCGCCATCGGCGTCGCGATGTGATCGTCGATCCAATGGCCGCTGCCCTGGTCGTGATAGTCGGCGCCGCCGCCTCGAACCGTCAGCGCGCGGATGTGTCGAATGGTGGGCATGCTCATGAACGTCACTCCATATACGAAAGACCGGATCGCAACGGGCGGCGAGGCTTAGTGCGCCCAGCGCAGCACAAGTGCGTCGAGGCGCCGTGCGATTTCGACAAGACTCTGGCGGGTAGCCGGATGAAGCGGCGTCAGCGGCCGGCGCGGCGTGTCGGAGGCGATAATCCCGCCCTCCTTCATTAAAGCCTTGCACGCCATCAGGCCGGACTGGCGATTCTCGAAGTTGATCAACGGCAGCCATTTCTCGTAGATACGCACCGCCTCCTCGCGATTGCCCGCCAGGTATTCGCGAATGATCGGCTGCAAGCCGTCCGGGTAGCCGGCTCCCAGCACACTGCCGGTCGCGCCCGCGTCGAGATCCGCGAGCAGCGTGATCGCTTCTTCGCCGTCCCACGGCCCTTCGATGGCGTCGCCGCCCAGCTCGATCAGTTCGCGCAGCTTGGCGGCCGACTGGGGTACCTCGATCTTGAAGTAGCTCAGGTTAGGAATCTCGTGTGCCATCCGCGCAAGAAAAGCAGCCGACACCTGGGTACCGCTCATCGGCGCATCCTGATACATGATGGGAATCTCGATGCGCTCCGATACGTCGCTGAAGAACGCATGGATCGCCGCTTCGCCGCACCGGATCGTGGCGCCGTGATACGGCGGCATGATCATGACCATCGCCGCGCCACGCGCCTGTGCGTCATGGCTGCGCTCCGCGCAGATGCGCGGGTTGAAATGCGTCGTGGTCACGATCACCGGCACGCGCCCGGCCACATGATCGAGTATCGTCGCGGTCAGGCGCTCGCGTTCGGGGTCCGACAGCGAAAACTGCTCCGAGTAGTTCGCGAGAATGCAGAGACCATCCGCACCGGCGTCGATGATGAAATCGATGCAGCGTTTCTGGCCCTCGAGATCGAGGTTCCCCTGTTCGGTAAAGATCGTCGGAGCAACGGAATACGCTCCTGTGTAACGGCGTACGCCGGGCGACACTCGGTTCATTGTGGCTCCTTAATTTTGATTAGCATTCCGTATTTATCTATACAATCGTATCTATCAGATATCACGTTGAAGATTCACGACAGGAAAGAACGGTTCCGGCGAACGTCAGACCCGGCCGTACCGTCCACGCAACCCATCGGTCACGCCACACAGGATCGCCTGCAGTTTCGTGCGCTTTTCCTTGGCGTGAAGCAAAATGAACGCGACATGCTTCAACGTGATCAGGTTGATCAGCAACATTGCCGGATAGCGGCGCCAGTAGTCGCGCGCCACCAGAATGCAATTGCGTGCCGCGTAATAGTGGCGCAAGGCGCTCTGATCGAAGATGTCGACCTGCGGCCAATGCTGGTGCGCCGGCGGCTTGCCGAGCTCATGCGGTAGCGACACGTCCGCGTTCACGCACACCGGCACGCCGTGAGCCTGCGCGCGCATGCAGTATTCGGCGTCGACGTGGTCGATGAAAAAATCCTCGCGGAACTGTCCGAGCTCCCGGTACGCTTCCAGCGAGATGGCGGTTCCCGATGAGATGATCACCGAGCAGCGCAGCAGGCCGTGCGCGCCGTCGTTGATCCGCTTGATCTGCGCCGACCAGCGGCGCACCGTGAAGAGCGGCAGATCGCGGTTGAAGTTCAGGTTGAATATTCGCGGCCCGACCAGGAACCGGCGATCGCCCACCGCGGCGCATCCTTCCAGCATGCGGTCGAAATAATCGTCCGGGATATAGGAGTCCTGGTCGAAAATGAAAAAGACATCGCAGCCGCGATCGATCAGAAACTGAACGCCCGCATTGAACGCCCCGGCGATACCGCCACGATTCCGGTTGACGACCACGTCGACGCCATGCGCTCTTAGCCGCGTGTGCAGTTGCTCGTCCACGCTCGGGGAGTTATCGACAGCCACGACCACAGGGCTCAATCGTGGCAAATCCACCAGATGGTCGACCTGCTCCTGGGTCGGTTTGTAAAGCGTGATCAGTGTGCCATGCTTCATGACGGCGCCTCGTTGCGAAGAGATGATGGTCTCTCGCCCCTGCCTGCGAGCGAGTCCGTCCTCCTGTCGATCGACTGCGTCCCGTACCGGCACGGTGCGCTGCGGCGTTTCCCCACTTGTCTGGAAACCCCGCGGCCCGCCCGTTATTTCGCGTACAGCTTGATCACGCTCGCATGCACGACGCGCGTGATCTCTTCCATCCGCCAGCGGATATGCGTATCCGTCAGCGCCATGCAACGTTCGACGTCGCGTGCCGCCAGCGCATCGAGGATATGCAGATGCTCGGTGAACGCCTCGTTGCGCCGCTGGTCGACGTCCACCCACCGCACGTAGTGGATCCGCGCGTTGATACCCTGCAGCACCCGGCCGATTTCCGCGTTGCCCGACAGCGCGGCCAGCTCCAGGTGAAACGTCTCATCCTTGACGACGAGCTCGTCGGACGGCATCCGCTCCGCGCTCTTCATCACCTGCTTCCACGACCTGCGCAACGTCTTGATGTCGTTGTCCGACGCCCGTTCGCAAGCCAGCATCACCGCGGTCGATTCGATCGTGCGGCGCAACTCGAAAAGATCGAACACTTCTTTCCCATCCAGTTCCCGAATGAAAAAACCCCGGTTCGGCACGAAGGTCAACAGGTTCTCCGCCACCAGCCGGTTAAGCGCCTCGCGGATCGGCGTACGGCTGACGTCGAAGCGCTCCGCCAGTTCCAGTTCGTTGACCCGCTCGCCGGGGCGGATCTTGTACAGCACCGCCATCTGCTTCAACTGCTCGTAAATCTCGTTTACCGTCAGTCCTGCCCGCTTGGGCGCGCTGGTTTCCCGCGCCCCCGGACGCACCATCACGGAATTCGCAGCCATCGTGTCTCCTGGTTCATTTCGCTACAGCTCATTATCGACTACACCTGCCGGCCGCCCGATGGCCGCCGCCTCCACATTCGTTCAAATCGTAAATAGCCGGCCAAACTGCGGCAAGCGGTCTTCGACGCCGCCGAGCCGCAACGCATGCCAGGCCAATGCATGATTACTCGACAAAACCGGCTTGCCCAGCTTTGCTTCGATCTCGGCGATGGCGTCGGCGAGCCGCAGACTCGTGCAGGAAACGAACACCGCATCGACGTCCGGATCGCGGCCCAGTTCGAGTACCGCGTGTTCGAGCGAGGCGCGATCGATACGGGCCACTTCGTTGTCGTCGCGATGCTCGAACGAGCCGACACTGACCACATCGACGCCGCGCGCCTTGAGGTAATGGCTCATTGCGTCGTTGATCGGGCGCTCATACGGCGTCAGCAACGCCACCCGCCGGGCGCCGAGCGCGTCGAGCGCGATGCGCGCGGCGGTGATGGGCGTCGTACAGGCGACGCCCGGGCGCGCCTCGCGGATACGTTCGAACACCCGCTCCTCGCCCAGCACCATCGAAGCCGACGTGCAACCGAACGCGACCACATCGAGATGCTCGCCAGGGCGAATCAGCTCGACCGCCGCCGCGATCCGGCCGTCCATCTCGGCGAGCGTCTCAGCCGTGATCTCGGCCGAATTGGCAACCCGGCTTTCGTAGAACGCCACACCGTCGAACGACAGCATGCGCCGCCACTCAAACTCGATCGTATGATCGGTCGCCAGCACGACGAGGCCGATCGCCGCGCGCCCCGCGATCCCGTCGTCCAGCGAAAAACCGAAGCGCGCGTATGCGCCCGGAGGAGAGTCGATAAGGCTCGATTGAAGTTCGCTCACTGCAGTGTCATCCCTGTGATGTCGATGTCGGGGCGTCGACCACTCATCAGGTCGACGAGTATCTTCGCGGTGCCGCACGACATGGTCCAGCCCATATGACCGTGCCCGGTGTTGAAGAACAGGTTGCGATGCCGGGTCGGGCCGATCAGCGGCGTGCCTTCAGGCGTCATTGGCCGCAGGCCCGCCCAGTACGACGGACGCTGATAATCCGCGCCGTTCGGAAACAGCGCCTTCGAGGTCTGCAGCATGTGCGAGAAATCCGCCGGCGAATGGTTCGTGTCGTACCCGCAGAACTCCGCCGTCGCCGTCAGCCTCAAGCGTTGCCCGAACCGCGCCCATGCGACCAGTTGGCTCTCCTCGACGCCACCGAGCGTCGGCGGCTCGTGCGACGCGTCGATCGGCAGCGTGACCGAATAGCCCTTGACCGGGTAAATCGGCAGACGATAGCCGAGCCGGCGTGCGAGGAACGGTGAATATGAACCTAGCGCGAGCACATAACGATCGCCGCTCACCTGGCCTCGCGATGTGTCGACGTAATCAATCTGGTCCGCGCTCGCGCGCACCTCGCGGATCGTCGTGCCCAACTGGAACTCGACACCGAGTTCCCGGCATCGCCGTTCGAGTTCGCGAGTAAACAAATGCGCGTCGCCGCTTTCGTCGGATGGGCAGTAGATCGCGCCTTCTATGCCGCTCGCCGAAGCCGCGAGCGCCGGTTCCCGCGCAATCACCGCGTGCCGGTCCAGCGTCAGGAGCGGCAGCCCGCTATCGGCCAGGATCGACATGTTCGACACGCCACGCTCGAACGACGCAGGATCACGGTACAGATACAGCAATCCGCGGCTGATGCGGTCGTATGTCAGCCGCTCGGCCTGGGTTGTCTGCTGCAGCAGTTGCTGCGAATAGCGGCACAGGCGCACCTTGCGCGATGTGTTCAAACGCGAACGCTCAACCGTGCAGTTGCGCAGGAACAGCCAGCACCAGGCCCACATCCGCCAGTCCGCATTCAACTTGAGCCGCAACGCCTGCCCCTCCGCGAAGAGCGACTTCAACAGAATTTTCGGCGCGCGCGGCGACGCCCACGTGTACGAGTGGCCCGGCGCGATCAAGCCCGCATTGGCAAAACTGGTTTCGAGCGCGACACCTTCGCATCGATCAACCACGACGACTTCGTCGCCCGCTTTCGCGAGGAAATAAGCTGTGGTCACACCAACGATGCCGCCGCCCAGAACGACCGTTTTCATCCGCCTCGCTCCTATAGGGCCGCTATCGCCGCGATTTCTACCGTGTACTCGGGAAACGCGAGCTTCGATTCCACGCAGGCGCGCGCCGGCGCGTCGCCTTTGGGCACCCATGCATCCCAGACCCGGTTCATATCCGCGAAGCTGCGGTAGTCGGCCAGCCAGATGCTGGCCGACACGATCCGGCGTTTGTCCGCACCTACGCTGTCGAGCAGGCTGTCGATCTTGTCGAGGATCTGACGCGTCTGACCGGCTACATCGAGACTGCTGTCGCCGGCAACCTGCCCGGCAATGAATGCCAGCCCGCCGACCACGACCATCTGACTCATCCTGTCGCCCACTCCATAGCGCTTGATGTCCATCTTCCGAGCCTCCGCCAATCGATTCAGGTTGAATGCATTCTAGCCATCAAAATTCAACACTGTATACACTTTTTTAATCAATTTACGCCGATTCCCCACTTCGATTCGCGATCCTTATCGTGGTGCGCCGGATTTCTCAATCCTTGTGCAAACATGCTTTAAAACAGGGATTTATACGAAAAAATAGCGTGCCTGAAAATTTCAGACGCAGCCGTTTAAAAAAATTCCCAAACGTTTTTTGTTCTGTGATTCTGTCGACACTTCTGTATATCAATCACAACTATCGACGCTTTTGGAGAACGACAATGAAGCTGCGCCGCTGGGGAATCGAAGCCTTCGTGACACTGTGTTTCGGCCTGTCTCATCTGCCCGATGCGCACGCCGACGCAAGCGTCGGCGCCGTGTTGCCGCTAACGGGATCGAGCGCGTCGATCGGCGAGGATCAGCGCCGCGGCATCGAACTCGCCGTCGCGAAGATCAACGCTCAGGGCGGCGTGCTCGGCCAGAAACTGCAGGTCAGGATCGAGGATTCCGGGGGCGGTGCGAACACCGCGCTGGACGCCGCCCGCAAGCTCGCCACGGTCGATCACGTGCCGGTCGTGCTCGGTGAATTCTCGTCGTCGATCACGATTCCGGTCGGCCAGTTCCTGGTGCGTCAGGGCGACGTGCACGTGAATATCGGTTCGTCGAGCCAGCAGATTCGCAAGATCGGCCCCGGTTCGTTCAGCGTGATCGGCCTCGACAACCTGTCCGCGCGCTTCGCCGCGCAGGACGTGTTCGACCGGAAGTTGCGCCGCGTCGCGTTCATCGCGCCCAACAACGGCTACGGCCAGGGCATCGCCGACGAATTCAAGAAGCGCTTCGAGGCGCTGGGCGGCACAGTCGCGGCCGTCGTGCTCTATACCGAAGGGCAATCGACCTATCGCCGCGAACTGGAGCAGATGGCGCGCGCCAATCCCGATGCCTACGTCTACAGCGCGTACGGCCAGGAAGCGGCGACCATCAACCGCCAGGCGTATGACATGCAGTTGAACAAGAGCCCGTGGTACGGCATCTACCTGACGATGTGCACGAGCGATACGCCGCCGCAGATCGCGCGCGGCCAGATCGGTCTCGAAGTCGCTTCGGGCGGCGTAGGTGCAAAGGCGTACGAAGAAGCCTACGAGGCCGCCTACAAGGAAGAGCCGCGTTCCGCCTTCGGCAGCTACGCCTATGACGCGACGATGCTGTCGGCCGCGGCGATCAACTACGCGCACTCGACCGATCCGGCCAAAATCCGCGCGGCGTTCGACGCCCTCGGCAAGGCGTATGCGGGCGTGACAGGCGCGATTTCATTCGACAGCGACGGCCAGCGCATTGCCCAGCCCTACGAGAAGGTGTCGTTCAAGCAAACCGTCGCCGCGCAGTAAGGGCGGCGGCGCTACCGGAGCCCATCATGCTGCAGTTTCTTCTCGACGTTCTGATCCGCACGTCCGATCTACTGCTCGTCTCGGTCGGCCTGTCGACGCTCTATTCGCTGATCCGTTTCCCGAATGTCGCGCACGTGCAGTACGCCATGCTGGGCGCGTTCCTGTCGCTCGCCGGGCAACGCGCGGGCCTGCCCCTCGGACTCGCGGCCGCGCTGTCGTGCGTGCTCGTCGGCTGCCTCGCGGTGCTGCTGAATATCTTCGTCTTCATGCGACTGCTGCGCTCCGGCAGCGCCGTCGCGATGATCGGCTCGCTCGCGGTATCGCTGATTGCCGTCGCGCTCGTACTCGGTACGGCGGGTTCCCGGCCGCTGCAATACACGCAGGACATCAGCGCGCCCCTGACGCTCGGCGGGGTGGCGGTGTCGTCCGCGCAGGCGGGCTCGATTGCGTGCGGTGCGCTCACGCTGCTGATCTTTTCCGTGCTGCTGTATCGAACCAACCTCGGCCGTTCGATGCGCGCGCTGGCATCGAACCGGCCGCTCGCGCTCGCCTCCGGTATCGACGCGAACCGGGTAACGAACCTGATCACATTCGCGAGCGGCGTGCTGGCGGCGCTGGGCGGCACGATGCTCGGCCTCACCGAAAGCGTGCACGTCAATCTCGGCAACAACCTGTTGATTCCGGTGTTCTCGGCCGCCATCCTCGGCGGCCTCGGCAACCCGCTCGGCGCTGCCGCCGGAGCGCTCCTGATTGCGCTTGCCGAGACGCTCGTCATCAACGTCGATTTCGGTTCGCTGGTGGGCCGCTCGATGCAGTTCTTCCCGGTTGCCTACGTGAGCGCGGTCTCGTTCCTGATCCTGCTCGTCACGCTGATGGTCCGTCCGTACGGCATCTTCGACCGGGAGGTGCGGCGTGTCTAGCTTCCTGATCCATCTGCTGACCCTGGTCTGCCTGTACGCGATGATGGCGTTGGGTCTGAATCTGCAAGCCGGCTACGCCGGGATGGTCAACTTCGGCTTCATCGCGTTCGCGGGTCTCGGCGCCTACGCTGCCGGCATCGCGTCGCAGCTCGGCTGGCCGCTGCCCGCCGCACTGCTGCTGGCTCTCGTCGCGGCGGCCGTGCTCGCCGTCGCGACCGCCCGGCTCGGCCGCCAGCTATCGTCCGACTACTGGGGCATCGCGACGCTCGCGATCGCGGAGATTCTGCGCACGGTCGCACTCAACGAGTCCTGGTTGACGGGTGGCGCGCAAGGCATCGGCGGCATCCGCCCGCTGTTCGCGGACCTTCCCGCACCGTGGCGCGACCTCGCGTTTCTTGCGCTCGCCGCGCTCTGCCTCGCGCTCGTCTACGGCGGCTACGCGCGCATCATCCACAGCCGCTTCGGCCGCGCGCTCAAAGTGATGCGGGAAGAGACATCGCTTGCGGTGTGCTTCGGCTACGACCCCGTGTCGCTGAAGATGCGCGCGTCGGTCGCCGCGGCGCTTCCCGCCGCGCTCGCCGGCGGGCTGCTCACCTACTACATCAGTTACGTCGGCCCAGACGTCATGGTGCCCTCCGAAACCTTCGCGCTCTGGACCATCGTGATGGTGGGCGGCCTCGGCAGCAACCTCGGCGTGCTGCTCGGCGGGCTGCTGGTCCAGTCCGTGTATTCGTTCGCGCCGTTCCTGAAAGACTGGCTCGGCGTCAGCAGCGACCTGGCCGGCGCGGTGCGCCTCGGGCTGGTCGGTCTGATGTTGCTTGCCTGTCTGTTGTGGCGGCCGCGCGGCTTGCTGCCGGAACGCCTGGAGACGCTCTCATGACAGCCCTTCTCGAACTGGACGGCATCGCCATCCGCTACGGCGGCAACACCGTGCTGTCGGGTCTCACGCTGTCGATCGACAGCGGCGAGATCGTCGGCCTGCTCGGGCCGAACGGCTCCGGCAAGAGCACGGTGCTGAACGCGGTCACCGGCTTCACGCCGCTCGCGAGCGGCGCAATCCGCTTCGACGGGCGCCGCATCGACCCGCTCGCGCCGCATCGCATCGCGCAACGCGGGATTCGCCGCACTTTTCAATTGCCGTCGATGCCCACCCGCATGTCGGTACTCGAACTGACGATGGCCGCGTCGTCCGAGCATCATCAACTGTGCGCAGCGCTGTTGCGCGGCCGCGCGACCCGCCGCATCGAACAGGCCACCCATGCGCGCGCCAGCGCCCTTCTCGAGCAGTTGAAGCTCACCGCGGTCGCCCACCTGCCCGCCGCGTCGATTTCGGGCGGGCAGAAAAAACTCCTCAGCATCGCCTGCGCGATGATGACCGAACCCAAACTGCTGCTGCTCGACGAGCCGACCGCGGGGGTTCACCCCAACCTGCGCGGCGAGCTGATCGACGAGCTGCGGCGCATTCACGGCCTGGGCGTGACGCTCGTCGTGATCGAGCACGACATGCACTTCATCCGCGAGCTATGCGAGCGCTGCGTGGTGCTCGACCGGGGTGCCGCGATCGCGAACTGCAAGCCCGCCGAGCTCGACAAGAACCGCCGCGTGCTCGATGCGTACCTGGGCCGCGCGCATCGCGCCGCCCGACCGCTGGAGACGCCATGATCGAGGTCCGGGATCTGTTTGCGGGCTACACGCCGGAAGTCGACATCCTGCACGGGATATCGCTGCGCGTCGGGCCGATCGACATCGTAACGATCCTCGGTCCGAACGGCTGCGGGAAATCGACGCTGCTCAAGGCGATCGCGGGCTTCCTGCTGCCGCGTTCGGGAAGCGTCACGATGCAGGGCGGGGATCTCGCGCGCGTCCCCGTCAATCGCAAGGTCCGCGAGCATGGCATCGGCTTCGTGCCGCAGACCGACAACGTATTCGGCGCGCTCACCGTGCGCGAGAACCTGATGCTGGGCGGCCACGCGATGTCGTCGTTCCCGCGCGAGGCACGCATCGAGGAGCTGTGCGAGCAGTATCCCGTGTTGCGCCGGCGTTATCGCTCTCCCGCCTCGGCATTGTCGGGCGGCGAGCGTCAGATCGTGTCGCTCGCGCGCGCGCTGATGCCGAGGCCCGTGATGCTGTTGCTCGACGAACCGTCGGCCGGCCTGTCGCCGAAAATGGTCGACGAAGTGTTCGACGCCATCGTTCAGATGCGCGACGCGGAACACATCGGCGTCCTGATGGTCGAGCAGAACGCGATCGAAGCACTGCGTATCGCCGACCGCGGCGTCGTGCTGACAATGGGACGCGTGGCGCTCGCCGGGCCCGCCGCAGAGCTGCTGGAGAGCGACGAGATGCGCCGGTTGTATCTCGGCGGGAGAGCCGCATGAATCCTCCCGCCGTGGATGCCGCCCCGGCTGGAACCGGCGCCGCCGGCGCCCGGCCGGCTACGATCATGATCGCGGTCGCGTCGGGCTTCGTGATGGCGATGCTCGACGTCACCATCGTCAACGTCGCGCTGAAGGCGATGCAGGACAGCCTGTCCCTGTCGCTGACCGCGCTGGTCTGGGTCGTCGACGCCTATACGCTGAGCTTCGCGGCGCTGCTGCTGTGGGGCGGCGCGCTCGCCAACCGCTTCGGCTCCAGAACGATCTATCAGACCGGTCTTGTCATCTTCGTGACGGCATCGCTGCTGTGCGCGGCGGCGGCGACGCCGGCCATCCTGATCGCTGCCCGGTTGCTGCAAGGCGTCGGCGCGGCGCTCTTCATGCCGAGTTCGTTGAGCCTGCTGACGCTCGCGTTTCCGCCCGGGCCGCTGCGCGTGCGGATGATCGGTATCTGGGGCGCGCTGGTGTCCGCGGCAATGGCATTCGGCCCGTTCGTGGGCGGCGTGCTCGTGAACGCCATCGGCTGGCGCGGCATTTTCTGGGTCAATCTGCCGGTGGGCCTGATCGGCCTGTGGCTGACGCACCGGCATGTCGCGCGCTCGCCGCGCCATGCCGGTCCGCTGAACGGCGTGGGCCATCTGTTCGGCGCAACGGCACTGGCCGCGCTCAGCTTCACGCTGATTCAGGGGCCGAGCACCGGCTGGACGTCGCCGGCGATCGTCGGCTGCGCGCTCGCGACGCTCGGTGCCGTCGCCGCGTTCATCGTGCGCGAGCGGCACGCGCGCCACCGGATCCTGTCGCAAGCCCTGCTCGGAAATCCGCAATTCGTGACGGGCAGCCTGCTCGGGCTCGCGATCAATTTCGCGATTCTCGCCGAGATTTTCCTGATCAGTCTCTACCTGCAACAGCAACGCGGCGAGAACCCGCTGCAGACAGGTTTTCACCTGTTTCCGCTGATGGCGATGTTCGGTGCCGGCAATCTTGCGTCGGCACGCGTCAGCGCCCGTCTGGGCGCGCGCGGCACGCTGCTCTCGGGGCTCGGGCTCGCGACGCTCGGCGCGGTGGCGCTGATCGACATCGCGCAGATGCCGTACTGGATGCTCGCGCTCGCGATCGGCGTCTCCAATTTCGGCGCCGGGCAGGCGATTCCCGCGATGAACCTCACGGTGATGCAGTCGGCCGGGCCGGCGGACGCCAACCTTGCCGCCGCGTCGCTCAACGCCAGCCGGCAAATCGGCTCGTTGCTGGGCGTCGCGATCGCCTCGGTGATCCTGCATTCGATCGTCGACCAGCAACTCGCGACAGCCATCGGTTTCGCCGTGATCGCGGCCGCTTACGCGGGCGGTTTCGGACTCGTGTTCAGGTCATTGCGGCCGGATTGAGGCGGATCGCGCGTGCTGCCTGTGCGTGAAGCGCCCGCGACGGACGTTTCCATTTTCGAAAGTTTCGATCACATCGAGGATTTCATGAACACAGCAACTGCCCGGAAAGGACTCATCCTCGCGGGCGGGTCCGGTACCCGCCTCCACCCGCTCACGCATTCGGTATCCAAGCAGTTGATGCCCGTGTACGACAAGCCGATGATCTACTACCCGCTCAGCACGATCATGCTGGCCGGCATCCGCGACGTGCTGATCATCTCGACACCGCGCGATCTCGAGGCGTTCCAGCAACTGCTGGGCGACGGCGGCCAATGGGGCATGAACTTCTCCTATGCGGTTCAACCGCATCCGGACGGCCTCGCGCAGGCATTCGTGATCGGCGCGCCATTCATCGGCCACGACGCCGCCACGCTGGTGCTGGGCGACAACATCTATCACGGCCCGGCGCTGTCGGCCTTACTGCAGCGGGTAGCCGCACGTCCGGAGGGCGCGACGGTGTTCGGCTACTACGTTCGCGATCCGCAGCGCTACGGCGTCGTGTCGTTCGACGCAACGGGCCGCGCCATCGATCTCGAAGAGAAACCCAGGCAGCCCAAATCGAACTATGCGGTAACCGGGCTCTACTTCTACGACAACGATGTTGTCGATCTGGCGAAGGACGTGCGCCCATCGGCGCGCGGCGAACTCGAGATCACCGATCTGAATCGCGCCTATCTCGAACGCGGCACGCTGAATGTCGAGATTCTCGGGCGCGGCTATGCATGGCTCGATACCGGTACGCACGAATCGCTGCTAGACGCCGCCAACTTCATCCAGGTCATGCAGGCGCGGCAAGGTTTGCAGATCGCCTGCCCGGAAGAGATCGCGTTCCGGCTTGGCTGGATCGGAGCGGATCGTCTCGAAGCACTTGCCCACAGACTCGCGAAGAGCGGCTACGGCCAGTACCTGCTCGACATCCTGCGCAAGGAGGCGGTCGCGTGAATATCGTCGAAACACCTTTGCCGGGCGTGCTGCTGTTCGAGCCGAGCGTCTTCGGCGACTCACGCGGGTTTTTTGTCGAGAGTTTTCGCGCAAGCTGGCTTGCGCAGGCCGGCATCGATGCCACCTTTGTGCAGGACAACCAGTCCCGCTCGCGGCGCGGCGTGCTGCGCGGCCTCCACTACCAACGCGTCAATCCGCAGGGCAAGCTGGTGCGCGCCGCGCGCGGCGAAGTCTACGACGTGGCGGTCGACATCCGGCGCGACTCTCCGTATTTCGGCCAGTGGTTCGGCACCCGCCTCGACGACGTGTCGCACCGGCTGCTGTGGATTCCGCCCGGCTTCGCGCACGGCTTCTGCGTGCTGTCGGACGAAGCCGATTTCGCCTATAAATGCACGCAATACTACGATGCGGCCTCGGATGCCGGCGTGCGCTGGGACGACCCGGCGCTCGGCATCGACTGGCCCGCGCTCGATGCCGCACCGCAGCTGTCCGACAAAGATTTGCAGCATCCGTGCCTCGCGGAGCGGACGCCGCAATCTCTTCCGTCCTATCGGCGGGCGCGATGACGATTCTCGTGACAGGCGCGGGCGGCCAGGCCGGACGCGAGCTTGTGATGCCGGCCTGCCGGCGCACGCGCCGCCGGTTCATCCGATCCCGACCGAAGCGTATCCGTTGCCGGCGGCATGTCCGGCACATTCTGCCCTCGGCTGCACCTTGATCCGCATGCGCTTCGGCATCGAGCCGACGCCGTGGATCGCCGGTTTGCGTGAGTCCCTCAACACCTGGAAACGAACCCCATGAACTATCGATCCAAACAGGTTCTCGTCACGGGCGGCGCCGGTTTCATTGGCGCCAACTATGTCCGCCACCTGCTCGCCAGCGATCCGCAGGTCCGCATCGTCAATCTCGACCTGCTGACCTATGCGGGGAGTCTCGACAATCTCACCGGCCTGCCCGACGACGGCCGCCATACGTTCGTACACGGCGACATTGCCGATCAGCCGCTCGTCGAATCCGTGCTGCGCGATCATGCGATCGACACGATCGTCCACTTTGCCGCCGAAAGCCACGTGGACCGCTCGATCACGGGACCGGGCGAGTTCGTGCGCACCAATGTCGTCGGCACCTGGACCTTGCTCGAGGCCGCGCGGCAATACTGGTTGAACGAACAGCGCCTGAGCGCAGCCGATGCCCAGGCGCAGCGGCGCTTTCACCATATCAGCACCGACGAGGTATTCGGCACGCTCGGGCCGGACGACGAGGCCTTCTCCGAACGCACGCCCTATGCGCCCAATTCGCCCTATTCGTCGAGCAAGGCGGGTTCCGATCACCTCGTGCGGGCGTACTTTCATACGTATGGCCTGCCGGTATCAACGACCCACTGCTCGAACAACTATGGCCCCTATCAGCACAGCGAGAAATTCATCCCGACCGTCGTCAGAAGCTGCCTTGAGGGCGTGGACATCCCGGTGTACGGCAACGGAACCAATATCCGCGACTGGCTGTACGTCGAAGATCACTGCCGTGCGATCGAGGCCGTCATCGCCCATGGCACCGTGGGAGAAACGTACAACGTCGGCGGTTGCAACGAATGGAAGAACATCGATATCGTGGCGCTCATTTGCACGTTGATGGACCGGCACCGGCCTGACGCCGCGCCACACGCGCGCCTCGTGACATTCGTTGCCGACCGCCCCGGTCACGATTGGCGTTACGCGATCAATGCCACGAAGATATTGAGCGAATTGCAATGGCGTCCGTTCGAGAGCTTCGAGACGGGAATCGCAAAAACGCTGGCGTGGCTGGTACAAAGGTCATCATGACCGGACCGGGCTTCGGCATCCGAAGCCCGGTCCAATCACACGGTCCGACGACCTCTCCGTTTACCGCGCTTTTGTACCTGAGCGCACTTCCCGCAGCCTGCGCCAAACCATCTTCGCCTGACGCCTTCTTTTCCAGAGCCCGTTCACCAGGGGATTACCCCCTATCCGTTTTTCGAATAGCCGACCTTTTTTGACGGCATTGAGTCCGCCGACCGGCTAGCCCACCATGCTTTGCACAGCACCGGTTTGCGCTGTGTGGCGGTGACGCGAACGTATAGGAATGGAGACGGGAATGGAGGCGGCGGCATGACGAAGGACGGAAAGATGAGGCTTGGCCTCTCGATGCGATATCTGGGCTATCACGTGGCCGCATGGCGGCATCCGTCCGTGCCCGCGGACGGCGCGCTCAGCTTCGCGCATTTCCTCAATACCGCGCGCAAGGCGGAAGCGGCCCATTTCGATATGATTTTCTTCGCGGATGGGCTCGGCATCCGCGCCAACGACAATCCGAAAGGCTCGCTGGCAAGGGACATGCGCAACGCGGAACTCGAGCCGCTCACGCTGCTCGCGGCGCTCGCCGCCACGACGACGCATATCGGTCTCGTTGCGACGGCGTCGACCACTTACAACGAACCCTTTCACATCGCGCGCAAGTATGCGTCGATCGATCATATCAGCGGCGGTCGCGCGGGCTGGAACGTCGTCACCTCCTGGTCCGACGAAGAAGCCCAGAACTTCAACCGCAGCGAGACGCTCGCCTACGCGGACCGTTACGAGCGCGCCGACGAGTTCGTCGATGTCGTCAGAGCGCTGTGGAATAGCTGGGAAGACGACGCTTTCGTCAGGGACAAGGCATCCGGCCTCTTCTACGAGGAAGCCAGGCTGCATGTTGCGAATCACAAGGGCAAGCACTTCCAGGTGCGAGGTCCGCTCAATTCGGCTCGCACGCCGCAAGGCCAGCCGATCATCGTGCAGGCCGGCGCTTCGGAAGCCGGCCGCCAACTCGCCGCACGTTGTGCCGACGTGGTCTACAGCAACGCTCACGACCTGAAGAGCGCGCAAAGCTACTACCTCGATCTCAAAGGCCGGCTCGCCGCTCATGCGCGCGAACCGGACGACCTGCTGATCATGCCGGGCATCGTGCCATTCGTTGCCGCGACGCGTCAGGAGGCGCAGGACAAATACGACCAGCTACAGGAACTGATTCATCCGCTCAGCGGCCTCGCGGCGCTCTACAACCAGATGGGCGATCTGTCGCAATATCCGCTGGACGGTCCCGTGCCCGATCTGCGGGATCAGAGGTCGCACAATATCGCGAGCATCGCGAGCAACCTGCTCGAACTCTCCCGCGCCGAAAACCTCTCGATCCGGCAACTGTATCAACGCGTCGCGTCGACTTTCGGCGTACACCTGCTGATCGGAACCGCAGCGGATATCGCCGACGAAATGGAAGAATGGTTCAGGAAGGATGCCGCCGACGGTTTCAATATCTGCCCGCCGATTCTGCCTGCGGGCATGGACGACATGAGCGATTTTCTCGTCCCGGAACTCAGACGACGCGGACTCTTCCGCACGCGATACGAAGGAACCACGCTGCGAGCCAACCTCGGTCTCAAGCCCAACGTGTTCAAGCAGCGTTGAGGTCCGACATCATGCAGCAAGGGACAGAGATGGAAACCCTGGATATGACGCACGCCTTTCAGAACGCCATGTCGCTGTTTGCGGCCGGCGTGACCGTCGTCACCACGATGCGCGACGACGGCCCCGCCGGCCTGATCGCGACATCGGTGTGCAGTCTTTCCTCCGACCCGCCGTCGATCATCGTGTGCGTGAACAGGAACGCTTCTGCACACGATGCGATCGTCGCTCATGGCAAGTTCGCAGTGAATCTGCTCTCCGTGGATCAATGCGACGTTGTCGACCGGTTTCGTCAGGCCAAGGGCCCCGAACGCTTCGAGGCCGGCCAGTGGACCACGCTCACCACGGGCGCGCCGGTGCTCGCCGACGCAGCCGTCGTCCTCGACTGCACGCTTGGCAAACGCCATGACGGCTTCACGCATTCGATTTTTGTCGGGGTCATCGAACAGATATCGTGTCGACGGAACGTCCATTCCAGTTGCCTGCTATGGCACGCACGCGGCTTCGCTCGCAGCATGCCATTGTGCGTCTAGGTTTTACGGTTCTCCTGCAATACCTCGTTGATCGAACAGTGACGCGCATGCGCGCGTTTGTGTAATGGCATCCGGCGGCTGCACCGGCCGGCAACGACCGCGAAGGATAGAAATGCTGAACAAAGCCAGCACCATTGACGCCCCCATTGTCCCGAGGCCCGCCGTCAGCCGGATACGGGATGTCGTCGCCGCAAACTTCGGCACGTTCTTCGAATGGTTCGATCTGCTGGTGTACGCGATGTTCGCGCTCACCGTCTCGAAGCTGTTTTTTCCGACCGGCGACGAACAATCCGCGCTGCTGCTCAGCCTGTTGACCTTCGCGAGTTCCTTCATCATCCGCCCGGTCGGCGCAATCGTATTGGGCATCCTCGCCGACAGGCGCGGCCGGCGCTTCGCCCTGAGCCTCGCAGCTTTCCTCATGCTGCTCGGCACGGCGACAATCGCCGTCGTGCCGACCTACGACCGTATCGGTCTGCTTGCGCCCGTCATCCTGGTGGCCGGACGTCTGCTGCAAGGCTTCTCGGCGGGCGGCGAATTTGGCGCCGCCAATTCGTTCCTAACCGAGCAGGACAAAAAACGCATGGCCTTCTTCGGCAGCCTGCAATTCTCGGCGTCAGGACTGGCCGTGCTCACGTCGTCGCTGTTCGCCTTTGGCGTGAATCACTATCTGTCGCCCGAACAGGTCAATGCCTGGGGCTGGCGGTTGCCGTTCGTCTTCGGCTGTCTGATCGGGCCGATCGGGCTGTACATCCGTCGCAAGGTGAGCGAGACATCGGCCTTTGAAGAAGCGCGTGACGTTGCGCATTCCCCGCTGCGCGAAACCGTCCGGTCGCACAAGTCCGGCGTGCTGATCGGCGCGATCATTGCAGGCGCGGGCGGATTGGCGAGTTTCACGAACATCTACATGCCGACCTTCGCGATCAACAATCTCGGCGTCAGCAAGGATGCGGCATTCGTTTCGGCCATCCTGAGCGGGTTGGTGTGCGTCGTGTTCCCGATGATCGGCGGAACCGCGGCGGACCGGTTCGGAACGGTCAGGGTCATGCGCGCCGCGCTCGTGTCCGGCATGGTGCTGATTCTGCCGCTGTTTTACATGCTGACGCACGCGCCCAGTCCGGCAACGCTGATCGCTTTCCAGTGCATCCTGTCGCTGGTGTTCTACAGCTTCTATTACTCGCCGGTCGGGTCGTTGCTGTCGCAACTGTTTCCGGCCGCCTGCCGCACGACAGGCGTCTCGCTCGCCTATGTCATCGCGATGACGTTGTTCGGCGGCCTGACGCCCGTCGTGACCAGCTTGCTGGTGAAGTCCACCGGCAGCATCATGTCGCCGGCCTGGTACCTGGTCGTGATCTCGGCGCTGGCGCTGTATGGCCTGTTTGCAAGCAGAAAGCGCGTCATCTGACTGAAGCCGGCCGAACCACGCCCGAATGAAGGAGAAGTTTCGTTGAAGCCCGAATTACCCAAGCAGGTGTCCGTCGCCATCGTCGGCGGTGGAATCATCGGAATCAGTTGCGCGCTTGCCTTGGCGCGCAAGGGTGTCGACGTCGCCGTGTTCGAAAAGGGAACCGTCGCGGGCGAGCAGTCGTCGCGCAATTGGGGATGGATTCGCAGTGTCGGTCGCGACGTCAAGGAGCTGCCCTTGTCGATGCTGGCCAATGACATCTGGAAAGACGTCCAGTCGCAGATCGACGTCGGCTATCGGCCAACAGGCCTCGCTTATCTCTCCGCCTCGGAGGGCGAACTCGCCGGCCACCAGAAGTGGCTCGACGCGGCGCGCGACACGGGCGCCCGGGCACGCCTGCTCGGCAGGGCAGAGCTGACAAAGCTGATTCCCGTATCGAAGCGGCCATGGGTGGGCGCCTTGTATAGCGAATGCGATGGCGTCGCGGAGCCGTTGGAGGCGACCCGGGGCATTGCCGGGCTGGCCGTCGCCAGTGGCGCACGAATTTTCGAAGGCTGCGCGGTGCGTGGACTCGACGTATCCGCGGGACGCGTGTCGGGCGTCGTCACGGAACGCGGGCTCGTGAAATGCGCGGACGTCGTGCTTGCCGGCGGGGCCTGGTCGCGTCTGTTTTGCGGAAATCACGCAATCGAATTTCCACAGCTCAAGGTGCACGCATCGGTTCTGCAGACCGCGCCCATCGACGCAGGACTGGACGTGACCATCAACGGCGGCGACTTCACGTGTCGCAAGCGCAGCGATGGCGGATACACCGTTTCGAAGCTGGGCGCGTCGGTCGCCGACCTGACGCCTGACAGCATCCGGCTCAGTGCGAAGTTCATGCGAGCCTGGCTGAACGAGCGGAAGTACCTGAAACTCAGGATCGGCCAAAGATTCTTCGACGAATTGAGGATTCCCCGCCGCTTCGGCCTCGATCGCCCGTCGCCCTTCGAGGCGTGCAGAACGTTGGACCCCAGGGCCAACCTCGACATGCTGAACGACGCGCTGGATCAGCTGAAGAAAACCTTCCCCAGTTTCTCCGGCGCGTCGATCGTCCGCGCCTGGGCCGGCATGATCGATGTCACGCCAGATGCACTGCCCGTGATCTCAACGGTGAAAGGCCTGCCCGGTTTCCATCTGGGATCCGGATTCTCGGGGCATGGTTTCGGCATCGGGCCTGCCGCCGGTCACGTGCTCGCGGAGCTCGTGACCGGCGAGCGTCCCCGCGTCGATCTGGCCGACTTTGCCTTGGAGCGGTTTTCCTCATAGGATGGTGGCTTCTCCCGCACAGCGGCGCCACCGTCACGCTCATGAACATCCGGCAACTCGAAGCATTCCAGACCACGATGAAGGTGGGGACGGTGATCGGCGCCGCGGATCTGCTTGGGCTCTCGCAACCTTCGGTGAGCCGGCTGATCAACGAATTTGAGCGCGCCCTTGGCGTCACACTCTTTGATCGCGCCAACGGCAGGCTGGTGCCGACGCCGGAAGCCAGAATGATTCACGAGCAGGTCGAGCAGACGATGCGCTCGTACGAGCGCATCGCCGAGCTTGCGGCGGACGTCCGGAAGCTGCGCGTGGGAAGCATCTCGATCGCATGCATGCCGGCCCTCGGCATTACATTCATGCCCGCCGTGATCGCCCGGTTCCGGGAGGCGCATCCCCAGGTCGACATTTCTCTGGACGTTCAGATGTCGACCAAGATCGAAGACTGGATCGCCGCGCAGCAGATCGATTTCGGCCTGGCGGAAGTGCCGGCCGACCACACCGAACTCACCGTCGACGAATTCTGCAACGTGCCCTACTACGCCGTCATGAAGAAGGGGCATGAACTGTCGAAGAAAGCCGTATTGTCGCCATCCGACTTCGACGGGCGGACGTTCATATCGATGACAGGGCATTATCAGCCCCGGCCACACGTCGACCGCTTCTTCGAAAGTCACGACGTGAATCGGATCACGCGCATCGACACATCGCTCTCGCATTCCACCTGCGAAATGGCGGCACTCGACCTGGGCATCGGCTTCGTCGATCCGTTCGCCGTTCATGCGTACCTCGACCGGGTCGACGCGAGACCCGTCGATCCCTGCATCAGGTTTCGCGTCGGCCTCCTGTACCCCAGGCATCGTCCGCTGTCGAAGGTCGGTCGGACCTTCGTGTCCTTCATGAAGGAGTGCCGGGATCAGTGGATCGCCGAGGTCGCCGCCCGATGCCGGACAACACCCGAAGGATAAGAATGCCTCGACCTCCCGTGCCGCAATCCGCATGCACTGTCACCTGGACACTCTGCAGCCGATGAGCATCGTGTTAGCCTGACGAAACAATTCAACGCCAATTTTCGAGTATCAAGGCATGCCAGATGACAGGCGCATAGCTCACATCGATATGGACGCGTTCTTTGCGTCTTGTGAACTGTCGCAGTACCCCGAGCTACGAGGTCAGGCGATGGTAGTCGCCGGCCGTCGTTCGGATGCTCCGCGAACCAACCCGGACGGCACGCGTGAATTCGCCCGGTTACGCGACTATACGGGTAGAGGCGTCCTGACGACCGCAACCTACGAAGCACGAGCGCTCGGCGTTCACTCTGGCATGCCCGCAATGAAAGCGGCGCGGCTAGCGCCGAACGCCGTTCTCCTGCCCGTGAACTTTGAACTGTACCGAACCTACTCGCGCCTGTTCAAGGATGCGGTCCGGTCAGTCAGTCCGACCATCCAGGACGTTGGAATCGACGAGGTCTACGCCGACGTCTCACACCTGAATGACGAATCGGAGAAAATTGCCCGCAACCTGAAGTCCGCCGTGTTCGACGCGACGAACCTCACCTGTTCGGTCGGCATTGCGCCGAACAAGCTGCTGGCAAAGCTGTGTTCCGACATGCAAAAGCCAGACGGTGTCACGATCCTGAGGTTTGAGGATTTGCAGTCCAAGATTTGGCCAATGGCTGCGAGCAAGATCAACGGGATCGGTCCAAAGGCCCGCGTCAAGCTGGAGTCGTTCGGAATAACGACGATCGGCGAGGTGGCCGCGCGCGACGAGCATTGGCTCATCGAACACTTTGGGCGGAGCTACGGGTCGTGGCTTAGCAGGGTCTCCCATGGTCTCGACGACAGACCTGTGGTGACGTACAGCGAGCCCGTCTCGATGAGCCGGGAGACCACCTTCGAGCAGGACCTGCACGCCGTGCGGAATAGACAGGAACTGGGCGCTGCATTTACGCGCCTGTGCGAGCAGCTGGCGCTGGATCTGCAGCGAAAAGGCTACCTGGCGCGGAAGATCGGCATCAAGCTGCGCTTCAATGACTTCAAGACGGTAACGCGTGACGTCACGCTTGCGGAACCTATTGCCGACGCCAAAGCGTTGCGTCGCGCGGCGACTCAGTGTCTGAAAAGAATCGAGCTCGTTAAATCGATAAGGCTGTTAGGCGTCAAGGCCGGTAACCTCCAACGTGCCGCGGAGATGTCAAACGACGAGTCGCCACAGTTCACGCTGGATTTTTAGCACCCGGACACGGCTGCCATGCCTGCCTTTTACCAGCAGCGACTAACCCGCTGCTTCCGCAGGCACGCCGGCCTTCGTGCGTGCCTCCGGCAAGCCGGTTTCCACGCTCGACGCCGCAATCGAAAACGCAAACGTATTGACTCCGTTCGCGCTTTCCGCCGACACCGTGCCGCGATGCATTTCCGCAATCGCCTTCACGATCGCAAGACCCAGCCCATGGTTTTCGCGGCTATTGGTGCGGGACACTTCCGCGCGATAGAACCGGTCGAACAGGTGTTCGAGCACGGCCGGCTCGATCGGCTCACCCGGGTTGGCCACCGCTACGCGCAACTGATCCGCCACATTTGAGATCGTCACCGTAATCGCCGCGCCCGGCGCGCAGTGCTGGATCGCGTTCATCAGCAGATTCGTGCAGGCGCGGCCGAACAGCGAGCGGTTCACGCGCGCCACGGCATCGCCGCGCAGCTGCGCATGCACGCGCGCTTCCTCCAGCGGAATCTCCAGAAACTCCAGCGTATGCGCGACTTCCGCGGCCAGCGACACTTCGACGAGGCCCGTCGCGCGCTCGCCCTGATCGGCGCGGGCGAGGAACAGCATGTCGTTGATGATCGCGCGCATGCGCTCGAACTCTTCGAGATTCGATTGCAAGGTATGACGCAAATCCTCGACCGAACGGTTGCGCGTCAACGCCACTTCGGTCTGGCCGATCAGAATCGTCACCGGAGTACGCAGTTCGTGCGCCACATCCGCATTGAACGATTCGAGACGCCCGTATGCGCCATCCAGGCGTTCGAGCGCGCCGTTGAACGAGTTGGCCAGATCGTTCAATTCGAGCGGCAGCGAGGCCGTATTCAGACGTTGCGAGCGGTTATTCGGGCTCACCGCGGACGCATCTTTCGTCAGCCGCGTGAGCGGCGCAAGACCGAGGCGCGTGACCGAGTAACTCAGCAGCAGCACGGCGAGACTGCCCAACGCGGACAATGCGGCGAGGGCCGCCCCGAACACGCGCATGGTGCGGGTGTTCGGCGAACAACTGGCGGCGACCTGCAATTGCACAGGCGGCCGAGCCGCGTAAGCCGGTATCGTCACCGTAATGGTCAGCATGTCCGCGCCGCCACCCACCGGTGAAACCCGCTCGTAGCCACCCGGCCAGCTCGACACCACAGGTCCCTCGATCGGCTTGCCGTAATGGAAATAAGGATCGGTGCTCGATACCGCGTACACGGTGCTGCCGTCGTGCGGCATCATGTCCGTGAGCTTTTCACGGGCCATGCGCCATTTTTCCGGGGTCACCGCGTGATAAACGATAATCCGCGCGATCTCGGTGCGATCGTCGAGCGACTCGCGCAAATGGTGTTCGAGCTGCGTGCGCAAAATCAGAAACAGCCCCGTGCCGACCAGCGTGAATACGAACAGCGCCACCAGCGCGAACATCAACGCAAGGCGGCGCGCGATAGAACGGTTCATGATTGTTCTGCCTCCTCCCGCACTTCGAGCACGTAGCCCATGCCGCGCACGGTGTGCAGCAGTTTCGAGGGAAACGGGCCGTCGAGTTTGGCGCGCAATCGTTTGATCGCGGTTTCGACCACGTTGGTATGGCTGTCGAAGTTGACGTCCCACACGAGTTCGGTAATGGCGGTCTTCGAGAGAATGTCGCCCTGCCGGCGCGCCAGCACGCTCAGCAACTGGAATTCCTTGGCGGTCAGATCGAGGCGTACGCCGTCGCGGGTGGCGCGCCGGCCGATCAGGTCGACGAACAGATCGCCCACGGAAATCAGCGTCGACTCCTGCGAACGCGTGCGGCGCGCCAATGCATGCAAGCGTTCGACCAGTTCGAGAAAGGAAAAGGGTTTGGTGAGGTAGTCGTCGGCACCTTCGCGCAGACCGCGCACGCGGTCGTTCACGTGGTCGCGGGCGGTCAGCATGATCACCGGTGTCGACTTGCGCATGCGCAGCGCCTTCAGCACGCTAAAACCGTCGCGCTTGGGCAGCATGACATCGAGGACGATGACGTCGTAATCGAATTCGGTAGCGAGATGCATGCCTTCCTCGCCGTCGAGCGCGACGTCGACGACCCAGCCCTGCTCTGTCAAACCGGAGCGCAGGTAGTCCACCACCTTATGCTCGTCTTCAACGATCAGCAATTTCATGCGCGTCCCCTTGTATCTGCATTATACGAAACGCCTCGTTTTTCCTCTTTCCTGTCTGGCCGTGTCATTGTCGGGCGGCTCACTTCGCGGGAGCCATCGCCTCCTTCGTATCCGCCGCGCCGCCAGGCGCCTGCGCGCCCGATAGCTTCGTGCCGTCGTCCCAGCCGCCGCCCAGCGCCTTCACCAGCGAAACCGACAGCGTCATCTGCTGGCCGTGAATCTGCACGTCCTGACGCTCGCTGGTCAGCAGCGACTGCTGCGCCGTGATGACGTCGAGATACGCGACCAGGCCGCCCGAATAACGGTCGTTGGCAAGCGACAGCAGATGCTGCGCGTCGATCACCGCCTCGTGCGACTGCTTTGCCGCGCCGTCCAGCACCGACAGGCCCGTGATGCCGTCCTGCACCTGCTGGAACGCGGTCAGCACGGTTTGCCGGTAATTCGCCTCGGTCGCCTTGTAGCCTTCGCTCGCGAATTTCACATTTGCCGCACGGCGGCCGCCGTCGAACAGCACCTGGCCGACCGTCGCGCCGAGCGTCCACATCAGCGTAGGCGCGCTCAGCAGGCTGGCGAACTGCGTGCTTTCCCAGCCGATGCCCGGCATCAGCGTCAGGCTCGGAAAGAACGCTGCTTTGGCGACGCCGATCTGCGCGTTCGCCGCGGCCATCGCGCGTTCCGCCGATGCGATATCCGGGCGGCGTTGCAATACGTCGCTCGGCAAGCCGAGCGGAATCGACGGGACTCCCGCGTCGATTACTTTGGGTTCGATCGCGAACTGCGGCGCGGGCACGCCGACCAGCGCGGCAATCGCATGTTCGTTCTGCGCGCGCTGATTCAACAGGAGTTGCGCCTGCACACGGGTCGAATCGAGCAGCGACTTCTGCTGCAAGACGTCGAGCCCGGACACCGAGCCGAGGTCGTGCTCGCTCGTGACGTAATCGAGCGCCTTCTGCTGCAATTTCACCGATTGATTCAGCACGTCGATCTCGGCGTCGAGCTCGCGCAGCGAGAAATAGTCGGTGGCGAGATCGGTGGTGAGGACGAGCCGCGCGTTGGCAAGGTCGTCCGCCGATTGCTGCGCGGAGGCCGTGGCGCCTTCCACTTCGCGGCGTATCCGTCCGAATAGATCGGTGTCGTAGTTGATCGTCGGGCCGAGTTGCAGATTGTTCTGCACCGTCGACGTGGTCGGCGTGCCGTAATTGGTGAGCGGGCGGTCCTTCGAAATCCGGAAGCGCGAGCCAGTCGCACTCAGATCGACTTCGGGAATCTGCTGCGCACGCGTGTTGGCGAGCGTGGCTTTGGCCTGCTCATAGTGCGCGCTCGCCGCGGCCAACGTCTGATTCTGCGCGAGCGCCTGCGTTTCCAGCGTGGCGAGCGTCGAATCGCCGAACGCGCTCCACCAGTCGGGCGAGATCGGCGCATGCGACGGAGCCGCGACGCGCCAGTACGAATCGGTTTGCCAGGTGGGCGGCACTTCGGCTTGCGGACGCTGATAATCCGGACCGACTGTGCACGCGGCGAGCAAGGCCGCGCTCGCGGCGGCCGCCAGTGCCTTCAGCGTCGTCTGCACCGTTACTGCCCGATCAGCGCTCGCCTGCTTCGCGATCACGACGCCCCCTTGCCGTTTTTCTGCGGCTGCGCGATCTGCACGTGATCGCCGTCCGCGATCGAATCGCTCGGGTTGATGATGATCTTATCGTTCGCCTCGATCCCGCTTTCGATTTCGAGCGACTGCCCCAGGTCCTGCGCGATCACGATCTTGCGCAACGCCACATTGCCGTTCGCGTCGACCACGGCGACGCGTGGGCCTTCCGCGCGAAACAGCAATGCATTGCCCGGCACCATCCATTGTGCATGGGCGACCGCCGGCACGGCCACTTGCACATAAGCGCCGGGCCGCAGCTTGTCGTCGGGATTCGGCAAAGTCACTTCGATCTGCAGCGAGCGGGTCGGCACATCGATCGCACCGGAGATGTGCGTGATCGTGCCGTGGAATTGCTGACCCGGCAATTCGGCCTGCGTGACCACGACATTCTGTCCAACCGACACGTTTTGCGCGTAGGCCTGCGGCAGTTGCACATAGACCCGCAGCGGATCCGACTGCGCCAGCGCGAACAGCGCGCGGCTCGTGCCGCTGCCCGCGTCGATCAGGTCGCCGACATCGACATTGCGCTGCGTGACCACGCCCGCAAACGGCGCGACGATGCGCTTGAACGATTCGAGTTGCTGCAGGCGTTTCACGTTGGCGTCCGCTGCGGCGAGATTGGCGACGTCCTGCGTGTACGTGCTCTGCCGTTCGTCGAGTTCCTGCTGCGAAACCGCATCGCGTTGACGCAGTTGCTGCCAGCGATCCAGCGAGCTCCTGGCAAGGCCGAGACTCGAACTGGTTTGCTGACGCTGTGCCAACGCCTGCGCAAGTTCCTGATCGATTTCCGGCGTATCCAGATCGGCGAGCAATTGCCCCTGCTTCACGCGCGCGCCGATATCGGCGTACCAGTGCAGCAGATAACCGGTCGAGCGTGCATAGATCGGCGATTCGACATTGCCGCGCAACGTACCCGGCAACAAGGTGTTACCGCCACCTTCCGTTTGTGTCGGACTCACCACGTTCACATATTGCGCGGCGTTCTGCCGGGTCGTTTCGGCAACCGAGCGGTTTTGCAGAACATCCGCGATCACCGTGCGCAACGCACCGACGACGAGCAGCGCCAGCACGATCCAGATAGCAATTTTGGCGCGCTTCCATTCCCGATTGCGCGGCGGCAAGGCATGGCCGCCGTCGGTTTCTCGCGAGGGAATCGCCAGCGATGCATGAGTTTTTTCGGTCATCTCAGTCAGCCATCTCAGTCAGCCGTCAGTTAACGTTACGCGGGCTTGGCTTCGCCGCCGTGGTCCGGTGCGGGGCCGTCATTGCCGTGGCCACCGCCGCCATGGCTACCCGTCGTATCTGTGTCGTCATCGTCGCGGTGGCGCCGCGCGAGGCGCGTATGAATGCCCGCAAACACCAGCGGCACGAAAAACAGCGTGGACACGGTGGCAAACAGCAAGCCGCCGATCACCGCGCGGCCGAGCGGCGCGTTCTGCTCGGCGCCCTCGCCGAGACCCAGCGCCATCGGAATCATGCCGATGATCATCGCGAACGCCGTCATCAGCACCGGCCGGATCCGGCTCGCACCGGCTTCGAGCGCGGCGGTGAGCGGCGGCGCACCGGCGGTAAGCCGCTGGCGTGCGAACGACACCATCAAAATACTGTTGGCGGTGGCGACGCCCATCGTCATGATCGCGCCGGTCAATGCGGGCACGCTCAAATGCGTGCCGGTCAGGAACAGCATCCATACGATGCCCGCCAGCGCCGCGGGCAAGGCGCTGATGATGATCAGCGGATCGACCCACGACTGGAAATTCACCACGATCAGCAGGTACACCAGCACGATCGCCATCGCCACACCGAGACCCAGACCGAAGAATGAACTGCGCATGGTCTGCACCTGGCCGCGCAAGGTGATCTGGCTGCCGCGCGGCAGCGACGCCCGCACGTTATTCACCAGCTTGTCGACCTGGTTCGCGACGCTCCCCAGGTCGCGCTTCTCGACGCTCACGTACAGGTCGATCACCGGCCTGATGTTGTAGTGCGTGACTTCCGCGAACTGCGTCTGCGGCGAGACCCGCACCAGGTTACCGAGCAGTTGCGTCGGTCCGTTGGCCGAGCCCGACACAGGCGTGCGCAACAACTCGTCGATCGACGAAATCTGATACTGCGGCGTTTGCACCGCGACGTTGTATTCGACGCCGTTCTTGTTGTTGAACCAGAAACCCGGCGAAGTCTGTGAACTGCCCGACAAGGAAATGAGCACGTTTTGCGCCACGTTGTTCGCGTTCAGATTGAGTTGCTGCAGGCGCGTGCGGTCCATCTGCAGATTGATGGCCGGTTCGTCCAGTTTCTGCTGGATGTGCGTGTCGACGGTGCCGGGAATCATCCGCACCTGCTTCAACAGCTTGCGTGCAATATCGAAGTTGCCTTGCTGATCCGCACCGGAAATCTGCACGTCCACGGCGGCGGGCAAGCCGAAGTTGAGAATCTGCGTGACGATGTCGGCGGGTTGAAAAAAGAACTCGACGCCCGGAAAGCGCTGCGGCAAGACCGCGCGCAATTTGTCCATGTAGGTTTGCGTCGGCTTGTGGCCTTCATTCAGGGCCACCTGAATTTCGCCGTCGAGCGTGCCGATCGTGCCGGCGTTGCTATACGAGAGATTGATACCGCTATACGGCAAGCCGAGATTGTCGAGGATCGTGCTGAGATCTTTAGGCGGCACGACCTCGCGGATCACCTTCTCGACTTCGTCCGCGAGACGCGCGGTTTCCTCGATGCGAGTACCGGTCGGCGCGCGCATATGCAGGCGAATGTCGCCCGCGTCCACACTCGGGAAAAAGTCTTCGCCGAGCACGAAAACCAGTCCCATCGACACAATGCAGAAACCGAGAAACATTGCGCCGAACCGGCCGCGGCGCACCAGCACGCTGCTGAGAATCACAATGTACGCGCTGCGCATGCGCTCGAAACCGGCGTCGAAGCGATGATAGAGCCGCATGAACAGATTCGGCCTGGCACCGGTCTTGGGCTTATGCGCGTGGCCCATCAGCAGCATCGCCAAGGTCGGCACCAGCGTGCGCGAGAGGACGTACGAAGCGAGCATCGCGAACACCACCGCTTCGGCGAGCGGCACGAACAGGTAACGCGCGACACCGGTCAGGAAGAACATCGGCACGAACACGATACAGATACACAGCGTCGACACGAGTGCCGGAATCGCGATTTCACCCGCGCCGTCGAGAATCGCATCGTGCAGATTCGTGCCCATATGAAGATGCCGCTCGATGTTCTCGATCGTCACCGTCGCGTCGTCGACCAGAATCCCGACCGCCAGCGCGAGACCGCCCAGCGTCATGATGTTGATGGTCTGCCCAAGCGCGTGCAGTGCGATCAGCGAAGAAAGAATCGACAGCGGAATCGAAATTGCAATGATGCAGGTACTGCGCCAATTGCCGAGGAACAGCAGAATCATCGCCGCAGTCAACGCGGCGGCAACCAGGGCCTCGCGCACCACACCCTGCACCGCCGCTTTCACGAACACCGACTGGTCGAACAGCGCCGTGATGTGCAGATCGGGCGGCAACGCGGCGCGCGCCGCCGGCAGCAAGCCTTGCAGCGTATTGACGATCGAGAGTGTCGACGCACTGCCGTTCTTCAGCACCGACATCAGCACGCCGCGATGTCCGTCCTGCCGCACGATATTGGTCTGCGGCGAGAAACCGTCGCGCACGTGCGCCACTTCACGCAGATACGTCGTCGCGCCATTGAGCGTGCGCACGGGAATGTCGTTGAGCCCTTCCACCGTGGGGGGCGAGCCGTTCATGTTGATCGTGTATTCCTTCGGCCCGATCTTGGCCGTGCCGGTCGGCAGAATCAGGTTCTGCGCATTGAACGCGTTGACCACATCGGATGGCGTCAGACCTTTGGCGAGCAAGGCGCGCGTGTTGAGGTCCACTGAGATCAGACGCGATTTGCCGCCGTACGGATACGGCACGGCCGCACCCGGAATCGTCACCAGTTGCGGACGCAGGAAGTTCAGCGCCGTGTCGTTGAGCGCCTGCTCGGAGAGCTTCGGACTCGACAGGCCGAGCTGGATCACCGGAATACTCGAGGCCGAATAGCTGATCACCAGAGGCGGAGTGGCGCCGGGCGGCATCTGTTTGAGCTGCGCCTGTTCGACGGCCACCGTTTGGGCGATCGCAGTCTGGATGTTCGCGTTCGGCTGCAGGAACACCTTGAGAATCGTGATGCCGGCAAGCGACTGCGATTCGATGTGCTCGATGTCGTTGACCGTGGTGGTCAGACTGCGCTCGTTGACCGACGTGATGCGGTTGGCCATGTCTTCGGCCGACAAGCCGGTGTAACTCCAGATGATGCTGACCACCGGAATATTGATTTCCGGCAACACGTCGACCGGCGTGGTCAACAGCACATAGGGCGTCGCCAGCAAGATCAGGATGGCCATCACGATGAACGTGTATGGCCGCTTAAGCGCAACGTTGACGATCCACATGAAACGCGCCCGAGAGAATGCCGAAAAGAATGCCGAAAAGGAATTGAATCGCCGTGACGGGACGGTCGCGCTGTTTCAGCATTCGACATGCTGAATGCCGGCAAACATGCGAACACGTTGCCGGGGCCAATGCCCACGCCTCTCCCGGTGAATCAGGCCTTATGCTAGATCGGTAGCACCAACGCCTGCATGGCGCCAAAATGGCGATATTGTCAGGAAGGCTAATGTAAGGATGGGCGGCATTTCAAACACTTGCGGGTTGAAGCGGCGCAAACGTTTGGTGGGAGGGAGATCAGCGCTTTTAAGGGTATGGTTAAAGGCCTATCTCACCGGTTCGTATGAAATATACCGTTAGAATTTATTGCGCAATGCTAATACCTTAAGTGCCTGTGCGTACAGCGACAGCGACTCGCCCAGGAAAGATTGTGCTGTTGCACAGGCCGTCAACTGTCTCTGTGAGATTTGCAGGCGGGCGAGCAGAATCGTTGTTCGCGCATCGATCCACGCGATTCGCCTGTGCCGCGTCGAGCCGCACAGCTTTCCTGCCGCCGAGGTTTATCCGCCCATGACCGCCAGCCCATTCCTCACCGCCGATGTCCTGATCGCCTATAGCGCCTACTTCGTAGGCACGGCGAGCCCGGGGCCGAGCAATCTCGCGATCATGTCGCTCGCCATGAGTGCCGGCAGAAAATCCGCGCTGACCTTCGCGCTCGGCGTGGTGTCCGGCTCGTTCTTCTGGGCCTTGCTGGCGTCGCTGGGTTTGTCGGCGGTACTCGCCACTTATTCGGAATGCCTTGTGGCGATCAAGATTGCCGGCGGACTTTATCTGCTGTGGCTGGGTTTCAAATCCGCGCGCTCCGCCTTCAGCGCGGAAAAACTGCCCACCCATTCCGCACGCGCAGGCGAACCGTTCAAACGGCTCTATCTGCGTGGCCTGTTGCTGCATCTCACCAATCCGAAAGCGATTCTGGTGTGGCTCTCGATCGTTTCGCTCGCTATGTCGCCGGCAGGCGGCACGTCGCACACCGCGCCGGTGGTGCTCGGCTGCATGTGCATCGGCGTATCCGTGTTCAGCAGCTATGCGGTGCTGTTTTCAACCGCGTCCGCACGGCGCATCTATGTCGCGATCCGTCGCTGGCTGGACGGCTCGCTGGCGATCATGTTCGGTATTGCCGGGATCAAACTGCTGACGTCGAAAAACTAGCCGCGCCTTTGGTGCGCGACCGCTCTGCGATACTGTCGCTCTTATGACTCGAGCGGGCAGCGAACACGATGAGCGGTGGCAATGACCTGAATCCGGCAGCGAAGCACTCGCCATTTCAAAAGCGGCTTTATCTGGCGGGCGCCGTGGTGGCGCTCGCCGCGCTGATCGCCGCGGCGGTCATCTATGCAACGGCTCCTGCGCCGGACAGCGCCGTCTCCATGTACGGCATCGTGGACCCGCGCTATCAGATCGAATTGCAGCGCATCGGCGGGAATGCGGCCGTGCTGATGGCACAGCTTCATCAGTGGTTCGACGGTCTCTGGCATGGTACGGCGCTCGCTTATACGGTGGCCGTGCTTGGCGTCCTGCTCGCCGGCGCATGCTTTTTTATAGGCTACTTCTTTGCCGATAGTGAGCCGCAGGAACCGCACGAACCGCACAAGCCGCAGGGCTAACGCATTCCGGCGCGCCCCGGCAACCCTGCATCTAGGTCGCTTCTTTCACGTGCTGGCCAGGCTGCTCCACGCCCACCGCGCGCAGCGCCTCATGCAAGGTGCTGAAAATGCAGCGTGTCTCGACGATCGGCGTGATCCCATGCCGGTCCATATCCGAGCGCAAATAACGGTTCACCCGCGCGAAAATCACCTCGATGCCGCCGCGCTTCAGCGTCTCGCACAATTCGCCGACTGAACGCGCCGCCGAATAGTCGAGGTCGGTGATCGCGCTCGCGTCGATCACGAACCAGCGCACCGCGCTCGGCGCACGATCGATCAGGTCGCGGGTATCGTCGACGAAAAAGTGGTCGTTCGCGTAGAACAGGTCGGCGCCGAAGCGATAGACGATCAGCCCCGGCGCGGTCTGGAGCCCGGGCGCGGCCGGCACCGGCACCCAGATGCTGTCTTCTCCGGGTGCGAGAATCATGGTGTGCGGCCGATAGCTGTGCCGCACATGCCGCAACAGCGATAAGGCCACCGCCACCAGGATGCCGTGCTCGACACCGATCAACACCACGGCCGCCGCGGTGAACAGGGCCAGTGTGAATTCACCCGGACTTTCGCGGCGGATCGAGAAGAGCAACTTCAGATTGACGAGGCCGACGGCGATCGTAAACACGATGCTGGCCAGGATGCAATGCGGCAGGTACTGCAAAAACCGGCTGAAAAACAGCAGCACCACGACCACCACGAGGGCGAAGACGATCTGCGCGAACTGGCTGCGCGTACCGGCGCGATCGGCCATGGCGGTCTGCGTCGGACTGCCGTTCACCACGAAGGCACCCGACAACGCCGCCACCGCATTGGCAGCGGCGATACCCAGCAGATCGGCGTTGGTGTCGACCGATTCGTGATAACGCTCGGCGAATACGCGGCTCGCGGCAGCGCTTTGCGCGACGATCATCACGAAGCACGAGGCGGCGACGGGCAATAGATCGAGTATCTGCTGCCATGTGACGGACGGCATCCGCAGCGGTGGCAGTCCGCCTGCCACCGGCCCCAGCACGGAAATACCGTGCGCCGCGAACCCGTAAATATCGCTTGCGGCAATGCCCGCCACTACCGCGATCAACGGTACCGGCAGGCGCGGCAAAAAACGCTTGAAAACCAGAATGGCGACCACCACCAGCACGGAGATGGCGAGCGTCGGCATGTTGATCTGCGCCGCCTCGCGCACCACGAGCGCGAGTTGGCCGACGCTGCTCGCAGCATGGCCCGATATGCCGACCATGTCGCCCAGCATGGCAATGCCGACCTGCACGCCGACGCCGGCGAGGAAGCCGACCAGCACCGTGCGCGAGAGAAAGTCAGCGAGAAAACCGAGCTTGAAAATCCGCGCGATAAGCAGGAGCACGGCCGTGAGCAAGGCGACCATCCCGGCGAGCGCCGCATATTCGGCGCTCGAAGCCGGCGCCATGGTCGAGAGCCGGCTGGCGAAAATGGTGGCGGTGGCGGAGTCGGCAGCGACTACGAGGTGCCGCGATGCGCCAAAGAAGGCAAACGCGACAAGCGGCAGAAAGACGGTGTAAAGGCCTGTGACGGCAGGCATGCCGGCAATGCGTGCGTAGCCGAGCACCTGTGGAATATCCATCGACGCCAGTTGCACGCCGGCCAGCGCATCGCGCGCCGCCGCGGCACGGCTCAGAGGAAGTACGCCCTTCAATACGCCAAAGCGCGTAGTAATGTTTGCCAGAAAATCCCGCATACGCGATCGTGCCCCGAACTTAGGTTATCGCGCATCGTGCCGTGACTCCGCACTCAAAGGCAAGGTTTGAGGCTCTTATCGGCAAAAGAAAATAGCTGCAAGCGGCAATCGTTCCGAACCCGCCGCCGTTACCGCACCACTTTGGCTTAACGCTTGAACTGCCCTGTGAGCGGATCCACGTGCCGCGCGAAACCAAACAATGCGGCGATACAGATCGGACAGGCGATGATGAACACGGCCAACATCTTGCACCCCGTAACAAATTGTTACTGCAAGTTTAAGCGATTGCCGTGCGAAATGAATGAGGGAAAACGCAAAACACTGTTGCGGCGTATTACAACGTCGTTACTGCCCAAGGGAGCCCGGCGCGTGAAAATACCCCCTGAAACGCGGTAAATCGCACCAAAATAGCGCATTCGACACATCGCGCTATGATGCGCAAACGTTCGCCCACCTACAAACTGGTTACGCCATGTACACGTCAACTTTCATCTTCGCGACGAGGCAATTAGACGAGCGTTTCTACCGGCTCGACGAGATCATTGCCACCGCTGCCAAAGCCATTCCCGGCTATCTCGGCGAAGAGGCATGGGAAAACGCGTCGACCGGACTGACGTCGAATGTGTATTACTGGGCGTCGCTCGATGCATTGCAGGCGTTGATGGAGCATCCCGCTCATCTGGAAGCGAAAGCGGCGCAGGCGAACTGGCTCGCCGGCTATCAGGTGATCATCTCCGAAGTGCTGCGCACTTATGGCGATGCAGGTTTTGCGCATCCGGCAGCGGTCCATCGGGCACAAGGTGGACCGGCTGTCGAAGCCGCGCCGCCCGCGCCGTGAAAGTCCGGCGCTGTCTGCCGGTGACGCCGTTGCCGTCGGATGTGCGATCACGCATCTGTTCTGCCGCTGAGACAGGCCGCTTCTCCGCTACCCCGTATAATCCGGCATGATCCGAATCTCCCTCCATACGCTTCCGCAAGCGGCCACCCACGGCCGCCGCACCGCCCTCCCCCTCACGGCGGCCGCATGAAAACACCCAAACGTCTGCTCCCGCTGGTCGAAGAAGGCCTGATCGACGAAGTCGTCTCGCAGTTGATGAGCGGCAAGGAAGCCACCGTCTATGTGGTCCGCAGCGGCGAATCCACGCGCTGCGCGAAGGTCTATAAAGACGCGAAACAGCGCAGTTTCCGCCAGGCCGCGTCCTATCAGCAGGGCCGCAAGGTCAAGAACAGCCGTCAGCAGCGCGCAATGGAAAAAGGCAGCCGCTATGGCCGCGAGGTGCAGGAACAGGCGTGGCAGAACGCGGAAGTCGACGCCCTGTTCCAGCTCGCCAATGCGGGCGTGCGGGTGCCGCAGCCCTTCATCTGCACCGACGGCGTGTTGCTGATGGAATTGGTGACCGATGGAGACGGCAACGTCGCGCCACGTTTGAACGACGTGGAAATGACCGAGGCGCGCGCGCTCGAACTGCACGCGCTGCTGCTCAACCAGGTGGTGCGCATGCTGTGCGCCGGCATGATTCACGGCGATCTGTCCGAATACAACATCCTGCTCGCCGCGGACGGCCCCGTGATCATCGACCTGCCGCAAGCCGTGAATGCCGCCGGCAATCTGGAAGCGCCAGCCATGCTGGAGCGCGACGTCAACAACCTCGCCACGTATTTCGGCCGCTTTGCGCCGGAATTGCTCGACACGCACTATGGCAAGGAAATCTGGTCGCTGTACGAAGCGGGCGCATTGCACGTGGATGCCAAACTCACCGGCCAGGTCGAACTCGACACCACGCCGATCGATCTCGAAGCCGTGCTACAGGAACTCGAAGATACGCGGCTCGACGAAGAAGCGCGTCTGCGCTATGAGGAATCGCTGCGCAGCGGCACTTGAGCCGCCGCTACGCAACGTATGAGCGGCCAATCTGATTAGCGGGACCTGGTTGCTCACCTGCGCGCCGCTCGCGTGGCAACGAGGCAAGAGGCAAGAGGCAAAGAGACTACGGCGTGCCACTGAAACCGGCCGACGCGACCTTGACCGATGAAGCCGCCACACCCGGCGCCGGCCCCACCGACTCCCGCATCGTCACGCTCACCGGAAACTCACGGAAGATTTCCCACGAGGTCCGATAGCACTGATTGACCAGCCAGCGCACCGCGTTCTGCGTCAACTCCGCCGTCGGGATATGCACCGAGGTGAGTCCAGGCGCGGCGTAGGCGGCCGAATAATCATCGTCGTAGCCGATCACGGAGACTTCGTCCGGGACGGCAATGCCGGCCTGATGGAAGCGCGCCAGTACGCTCACCGCCATCGTGTCGTTCGCGCAAAAAAGGCCGGTGAAGCGCCGCTTCGAATCGAGCAGTTTCTGCGCGGCAGCGTAGCCGCCTTCCGGCGAGAAGTCCGATTCGATCAGCGTGACGTCCTCGCGTGCGATGCCCTCCCGCAACAACTCGGCAAAGAAGCCTTCGAGCCGGATCTGATTGTCCGACGCGCTGAACGGCCCGGAAATCACCGCAATGTCCCGATGCCCATGATCGAGCAGCGTGCGCGCCGCCAGTTCACCGCCGCGCCGATGATCCGCGCAGAACGATGCTTCCGGCAACTGATCGAACGCGCGATTCAGAAACACCATCTTCGGATGCATGCGATGCAGCATGTCCAGATCTTCGTCGTGCAGATCGTGGCTGATCACCACCACGCCGTCGCAATCGCGGCCGATCAGAAAACGCACCGCCTCGATGGCCTGCTCGCGCGGCGACACTTCTCCGCAACCCGTGGCCACCACCACGTGGCGGCGCACCGCGCGCAGTTCGGTGTCGGTCTGCTTGAGAATCGTGCCGTAGTAGGAGCCAAAGAAGGTCGGCACGAAGATGCCGATCATGCCGAGCGATTGCGTCGCCATGGCGCGGCCGATGGACGACGGCCGGAAATTCAGCGCTTCGATAGCGGCCTTCACACGTGCGGCGGCATCGGCGGAAATGGGGCCTTTGCCGGAAATGGCACGTGACGCAGTCGACATGCCGACGCCGGCCAGTGCCGCAACATCTTTGAGTGTTGCCACGCGGTTCTCCGTCAAGCCCTGTTGTATTCAACGACGTTGCATGCAGTCGCTACAAACATTCACTACAAACGCGCGCCGCCTGCTTCGTCGAACAGCGAAATATGCGCGCCGTCGAACGAGAACGCCGCGGCATCCCCTACCGCTGCTGGCGTCTTCGTCTGGTCGATCGACGCGATTTGCTCTCCATGATAATCGAGCCAGATGACCCGGTGGTTGCCCATCGGCTCGATCAGTGAAATGTTCGCGTGCCCGCTTATTTTTGTGCTAGATCCTTCGCCCACGTGCACGTCTTCAGCCCGTACGCCGAGCACACAAGGCAGACGATCCGCAGGCAGGTTTTTGAAAGGATAAGCCGACACATCGAGCCGCAAATGCGCCGTGCAAAAGTAGAGCGAACCGTCATGCGTCTCGAGCGTGCCCTTGAGCAGATTCATCGCCGGCGAGCCCAGAAACGTCGCGACGAACAGATTGTTCGGCCGCGCATAGACTTCGGCGGGCGTGCCGAACTGCTGGATCACGCCGCCGCGCATCACGGCCATGCGCGTGGCGAGCGTCATCGCTTCGACCTGATCGTGGGTCACGTAGATCATCGTCGCGCCCAGACGCTGATGCAATTGCTTGAGTTCGCGGCGCAATTCGGTGCGCAATTTGGCGTCGAGATTCGACAGCGGCTCGTCGAACAGGAACACGTCGGCCTCGCGCACGATCGCACGGCCGATCGCCACACGCTGCCGCTGGCCGCCCGAAAGTTGCGCCGGCTTGCGCTTGAGCAGCGGGCCGAGTTGCAGCATCTCGGACGCCCGCGTCACGCGCCGCTCGATTTCCGCCTTCGGCGTGCCGTTGATGCGCAACGCGAACGACAGATTGCGCTCGACGCTCATGGTCGGATACAACGCATACGACTGAAACACCAGCGCGATACGGCGATCTTTCGGGTCGGCCCAGGTCATGTCAACGCCCGCAATTTCAATGCTGCCGTCGCTCACGTCGATCAAGCCCGCGATACTGTGCAGCAAGGTGGATTTGCCGCAGCCCGATGGGCCCAGCAACACCACGAACTCGCCCGCTCGCACGTCGAGATCGAGATTCTCGATCACCGTATTCGCGCCGAGCTGGATCTTCAGATTGCGCACCGACACGTTGGCTGGATGCGCGAGGCCCGCCGCATCCGCCACATTGCCGGCTTCAGCTACGTCTGCCGCGCCGGCCACCGGATGTGCCACCGCATCTGCCGTATTCGCCACGTTTGTCATGCCGTATTCCTTGACCTATCCCTTGACGGCGCCGGACGCAATGCCGCGCACAAACCAGCGGCCCGAAATGAAGTAGACCGCGAGCGGCACCATGGAGGTCAGAATGGTCGCCGCCATATTGACGTTATAGAGCCTCTCGCCGGTCGTCGTGTTGATGATGTTATTCAGTTGCACGGTCATCGGCAGGTTTTTCGTGCCGGCGAACACCAGGCCAAGTATGAAGTCGTTCCAGATGCCCGTCACTTGCATGATGAGCGCGACGACGATGATCGGCGTGGACATCGGCAGCATCAGTTGCAGGAAGATGCGCCAGAAACCGCCGCCGTCGATACGCGCCGCCTTGAACAGCTCCTGCGGAATCGACGCGTAGTAGTTGCGAAACAGCAGCGTCATCACCGGCATGCCGAAGATGGTGTGAATCACCACGATGCCCGGCAGCGAGCTGAACAGGTGTACGCTCGCGAGCACGCGCACGAGCGGATAGACCATCACCTGCACGGGAATGAACGCGCCCATCAGCAGCACGCCGAACAGCAACCCGGCCCCGCGCGGCCGCCAGAACGACAGCGCGTAGCCGTTCACCGCGCCGATCACGATCGAGAACACCGTGCTGGGCACGACAATCCGCACCGAATTCCAGAAGCCGACCTGAATGCCGTTGCAATCGAGCCCGGTGCAGGCGGATTGCCATGCGGCGCTCCATGCGTCGAGTGTGAAATGCGTGGGGAAAGCGAGCAGATTGCCGAGGCGAATCTCGCTCATCGGTTTGACCGAGGTGACGAGCATGACGTAAAGCGGCAACAGGAAGAACAACGCCGCCGTGATCAGAAACGCGTAGACGCCCAGGCGTGCCGGTGTAAACGCCCTGCGGCGGCGCCGCGTACGGCTCGGTGTGCCGCCCTTCAGCGGAGGGCTCAGCGTGTTCATCACACCTCCTTGCGCAACGCGGCGCGGCTGCGGGCATAGAAGAACGGCGTGAGAATCGCGAGCACCGTGGCCAGCAGCACGATCGACGCTGCCGACGCGAGGCCGATATTTGCGCGTCCGAACAGGTAATCCATGATGAACTTCGCCGGCACTTCGCTGGCCGTGCCGGGGCCGCCTTGCGTCATCGCGACCACCGCGTCGTAGAGCTTGACGACCATCACGAAGAGCAGCACGAACGCGGTGGACATGGAAGGCCCGAGCATCGGCACGACGATGCTCGCGTACACACGCCAGCGCGGAATGCCGTCGATACGCGCGGCTTTCCACAGTTCGTCGTCGATACCGCGCAAGCCGGCCAGCAGCAACGCCATCACAAGACCCGACGCCTGCCACACCGTCGCGATGACGACGGTGTAGATCACCCAGTCCTGATCGACGATCCAGTCGAAGCGCGCATGCACGAACCCGAGCTTGTGCAACACCGCTTGCGCGCCCAGTTCCGGATTGAGAATCCACTGCCACACCAGGCCCGTCGCGACAAACGACATCGCATAGGGATAGAGAAACACCGTGCGCAACGCGCCTTCCGCCACCACGCGCTGATCGATAAAAATCGCCAGCAACAAACCGATCACCATGCACGCGACAATGAAGCATGCGCCGTAAACCACGATGTTTTGCAGCGACAGCAGCCAGCGGTCGTTATTGAAAAGCCGCGTGTATTGCGCGAGGCCCGCGAAGTCGCCGGAAGGAAACGTGCGTGAGTTGCTGAGGGACACGCGCGCGGTCCAGACCATCGTGCCGAGATACGCGAACACGACGGTCAGGACCATCGGCAGAAGCGCTACCCATGCTGCTATCGGCAAGCGCTTCTTTAGCGGCTTTTTCAGCGGCCCTTTACGAGGCCTGGCGCCGTCGGCTTGCAGCTTGAGCGCTTGCATGGTGAGCGCCTAGCTCTTCAACGCACTGGCAAACGCCTTCTGCGCGTCGTCGACCGACTGGTTCTTGTTCCAGAAGTTCGTGATGACGTCGATCAACGCGCCCTGCGTGTCAGGCGAGAGCAGCATTTCCGGATTCGGCAACTGACGCGACTTGTCCTTCATGATCGCCATGCCCTCCTTCGCGCAGATGTCGAGACTGCTGGCGTCCACATCGGGACGAATCGGAATCGAGCCTTTCTTCGCGCTGAATGCCACTTGCGCGGCCGGCGAGGTCATCACCGTGGCAAGCAGATTCTGCGCCTTGATTGCGTTGGCATTGTCGGTTTTCGGGAACACGAATACGTCGCCCGCGACCAGATACGGCGAGTGCGGACCAAAACCCGGGAAGCAGCCGAAGTCCTTGCCGGCCATCTGGTTGGCCGCCGAGAATTCGCCCTTGGCCCAGTCGCCCATGATCTGCACACCGGCCTTGCCGGAAATCACCAGCGCGGTGGCATCGTTCCAGTTGCGGCCGGGCGAGCCCGGATCGACGAAGTCATGCAAGCGCTTGAACTGCGCGAGCACTTTCTTGAACGCATCGGACTTGACCGCATTCATGTCGCGATCGCGGTACACCTTCAGATAAAGATCCGGGCCGCCGACGTCGGCAAAGACCGCGTCGAACGTGATCTTTTCCTGCCACGGCTGACCGCCCAGCGCGAGCGGAATTACGCCCGCGGCTTTCAGTTTGGTGAGATCGGCGATAAATTCGTCGTAGCTCTTCGGCTCGGCGGCAATGCCGGCTTTCTGGAATACCGGCTTCGAGTAGAAGAACCAGGCCGGCATGTGAATGTCGACCGGCGCGGCGTAGTAGTGACCCTTCACCTTGATGCTGTCGATGATCGATTGCGGGAACACGCCGTTCCAGTTTTCTTTCGCGGCGACCTCGTCAACATTGTTCAGCAGGCCCTGGTCGATCAGGTCGTGAAACTGCCTGGACGTATTGAACTGCGCGGCGGTGGGTGGATCGCCGCCGACGATCCGGTTGATCGCGGTGGAGCGTGCCTGATCGGCGCCGGCCACGGCATTGTCGACCCACTGGCCACCGGCCTTGTTGTATGCATCGGCGAACTGGCGAATCGCGGCCGATTCGCCGCCCGAAGTCCACCAGTGAATCACGTTGGCTTTCAGGGGTTCGGCCGCATGCGCGACGACGCCATATAACATCAGTGCTGAAACGACGCCTTTCAGGGCCATTTTTCTGCTGTTCATTCCGTCTCCTGTGTCGACCGGAGTTAGTGCTTTAGCACTTACTCCGGTCCCATGCAAAGCTGTCGATCAGAGTTAGTGCTTTAGCACTTACTCCGGTCCCATGCAAAGCTGTCGACCTGCCGTTAAACCTCTGCCCTACGCTCCTTCAAAAACTTCGCCACCAATTCCGCACTCCGTTTGACTGTGCGCTTCTGTGTACTGTAGTCGACGTGCACAATACCGAAGCGGCGTTCGTAACCGAACGCCCATTCGAAGTTATCCATCAGCGACCACAGAAAATAGCCACGAATATCCACGCCGGCCTTGATCGCCTGATCGACCGCCGCGAGGTGGCGCTTGAGGAACGAGATGCGCTGCGTATCGACAACATGGCCGTCGATCACCTGATCGTCCGAGGCCATGCCGTTTTCGGTGATATAGATCGGCGGCAGGTTGCGATAGGTGCGGTCGAAACCGGTCAGCAGATCGCGCAAACCATCGGGATGCACCTCCCAACCCATCTGCGTGCGTTCGACGCCTTCCAGCGGCACGTCCCGGAATCCGTGCGCGCCGTCGCTCGCAACGTTGGTCCGGAAGTAATAGTTGATACCGAGAAAGTCGAGCGGTGCGGCAATGGTCTGCATGTCGCCGTCGAGCACCAGCGGCTCGGTGCCTGGCCACAACTCGAACAGGTCTTGCGGATACGCGCCCTTGAAGAGCGGATCGAGAATCCACGCATTGTGCTGGACTTCGAACAGATGCGCTGCACGCTGATCCGCAGCGCTGTCGCTATTGGCCGTACCGCGGCCGACGTTGGCGACGATCCCTTTCTGCGAGCCCGGATCGTTGGCGCGCAATACCGGAATCGCAAGGCCATGCGCGAGCAGCAGATGATGCATTGCCTGCGTTGCAAAGCGTCCGTCGGCGAGACCCGGCGCGTGGTGCCCGTTGCCGTAGCCAAGATAGGCCGAGCACCATGGTTCGTTGAGCGTCGCCCAGGCGTCGACCGTGCCGGCCAGTTCGCGGCTCATCAGGTCGGCGTAGTCGACGAAACGGTAAGCGGTGTCGCGATTGAGCCAGCCGCCGCGATCTTCCAGATGCTGCGGCAAGTCCCAGTGATAAAGCGTCACGAAGGTCGTGATGCCCTTCTCTTTCAGACGGTTCAGGAGGCGCTTGTAGAAGTCGAGCCCTTTGCGATTGGGCGCGCCTGCCGCGTCCATCACGCGCGGCCATGCGATCGAAAGCCGATAGGCTTCGAGGCCGAGCGAGGCCAGCATATCGATGTCCGCCTCCCACCGGTGATAGTGATCGCAGGCAACCTCGCCGGTGTCGCCGGCCAGCACCTTGCCGGGCTTCGCCGAGAAGGTGTCCCAGATCGACGGCAGGCGGCCGTCTTCATTCACGGCGCCTTCGATCTGGTACGAAGCCGTGGCGGCGCCAAACAGGAAGTTTTTGCGCCACAGCGAAGAGTCCGCGGGCGGGGTGAAGGGATCGGCAAGCGCGCCGAGGTCTCGGGATATTGTGTCGGATACAGCGAATGCGTCGTTTGCCACGGATTCTCTCCTGCACTGAGGTCGTTGAACCGTAAGGCGGAAGCCGAAGTGGAAGCGCTTCCACAAGACCTGCGAACGATAGCAGTGCGAGATTCAGCGCAGCAATCAGGGTTTGTCTGGAGGGCTTGCTGGCATGCGCGGCATTGCGATGCGCCGCGCATGGGAGATGTTTAGAACAACGTGACGAACGACGTAAGAAACGCGAGGCGGGGTATGACGGTAACGCCGCTACAGACGCCATGCAGCGTGTGTAATCGGCGCTGAGCCGCCGCCAGCATCGCAAATTTCAAGGCTTGGTGGTTGGCAAATTAAACGCCCCGCCGTCATACGCCTCGCAATACGCCTTCCAATCAGCCTGCACCTGCGCTTCGCACTGCGTCGCGAGTTCGATCAACGGCAATTGCCAATCCTTGCGATTACCGAACGCGATCAGCTCGTCGGCAATCGACGACTTCTGCCTCCCGCTGCTGCGCAGTTGCCCCCACGCGCTCAACTCGGCCATGCTGTTGACCACCGCTTCGAGCCGCGGCAGCTTGCCGTCCCAGTCGCTCAATGCCACACGGTCTTCCGACGGCTGCAAGCTGCGCAGCACATACGAGCGCTGATTGAAATCCACCGCATGCAGGAACGCCTGCGAAACCGCCTGATTGCGCCGCTGGATTTCAACCACCCGCTCCGCCTCGCTCCGCCACTTCGGCTGCGGCGTGTGTACATGCGGCGTCACCGAAGAAGGCAACGCCTCTTTCAGATCGATCAGATAGTTGCCGTCCGGCGAGCCCTTGCCTTCGACGAGAATCACGTAGCGGTCCACGCCCAGGCTGCCGGTGCCGGCAATCCGCCGCGCCACGTCGAGGATGCGATAGAAGTCCGGATTGGGTTCACCGGCGGCGAACCGATCCATGAACGCGGTCACGTCGGCGCGCGCCTTGTCGCTTACCGGCAGCGCTTTCTTGCCGTCCACTTTGAGCACGCGGGTCTTGCCCTTGAGCGTGGTGCGCCGGTCGAGATGCGCGGCGCGCGTGCGATTCACCAGTGCATCGAACAGATCGCGTACCATCCCGGTCGACGTCTCCGCTTCGATCCAGCGCGCCTTGCCGAAAGCGAGCGCCGCGCCGTAGGCATCCACCGCGGTGTGGCAAAGCGCGAGTGCCTCTGCGCGGCTCAGTTTGAGATCGCTCGCGCCGACCAGCACGCTCGTGAGCAGCCGCACCAGTTCGTAAAGATTCGGCGCGAGACAGGCTTCGTCGAAATCGTTGTTGTCGAAATAGCCGAGGCGGTTGTCGCCCTTATAGCTACCGAAATTTTCCACATGCATATCGCCGCAAATCCACACCGGCGGCGCATCGTCGAGCACCTTGTCGCGCGGCAGACGCGCGTAAAACAGATGACAGGTGCCGCGCAGAAACACGAACGGCGAGCCGCGCATGAGCTTGTATTTCATGGCGAGACGTTCAGGATCGCGACCGGTATTGAAGCTGGCAATGGTCTGTGCGATATCGGACATGGGGTTTCCCTTCAAGCGGCGCGTTACGGTTCAGTATGGATTCAGTACGGGTTCAATGCGAGCGGATCGAAGCCACGAGTGCATGGAGATTGAGCGGCTTCACACGAATCACACCGCCGCGCGGACTGTCGATATCGGCGACCAGCATGAACGACAACGACACGATCAGCGGAACGATCAGCAACAACCCGGCTCCCGCTTTCAAACCGCGCGCGCCGTAGCCGACCAGCACATTGGCGCACGCGGCTATCAGCACCATCAACACCCACGCCGCGTCGGGAATGCGATTCCACCACGCGGCCTGCGTGTAACCCTGCGTGTTGAGCACATCGTTCATGCCGGCGACAGCAAGCGCGGCCACCGGTGTGGGCTGCGCGGCCGCGGCATTCTTCACCACTGTCCACATTGCATCCTGCAGGCGCGATGTCTCGGCATTGACTCTGGCGAGCTCGGCGACGTCGCGCGTCGTGTAGAACAGCACGCGTTCGTCGAGATAGGTTTTCAGCAAGCCGCGTACGGTCGCCGCATCCGCGGCGGGCAGCAGATCGGCGCGGATGTACTCGGTGCCGATCGCATTCGCCTCTTCTTCCTCGTAGTTCTTGCGTTGATCGTAGCGGCCCACCGCCATCGAAAACGTGAACCCGATGATCAGCGCGAGCAGCGTCAGCGTGGCGGCCTGAATGACGCTGAAGTCGTCACGTGCAGCCTCGTCGATTTTTCTGAATCTGCGCAACAGCGACGCGCCGATGCGCGCCGCCAGCCACATCGCAGCGAAGCAGGCGATAAAGACAAGTACCGGATAATCGAGAATGTTTGGCATAAGCGAGCGTCAGGAGCCTGTCATCAGATAGTAACGTCCGTCCGCAGTGACGTTGAAACCGAAACCGCATTCGGTCACTGAGCCATGCGTCGCCACATCGAGCGTCTCCGGCGCGGAGAGCTTGAACTCGATCAGACATTTGTCGGCATGTTTGTCCGCGTTTTTGTCCGCGTTTTTGTCATAAGGCGCGAGGTTGCTGATCCTGGCGGTGGCGTCGAGCGGCGCATCGCCGCCGCCATCGGTTACCGGCACGCGTGCCACGCCGTCGTAGAAGCGCACATAAGCCGACAGGCTGCCCATGTTCGCGCTCGGTTGGCCGTCGGCGCCCACGGTCGGATACACGAAATCGCCGTCGATCCGATAGACGCCGCGCCGCCCTTTCACCGGCTTCACCTCGATACTGTTCCACGCACCGAAAAACATATAACTGGCGAAACGCGCGCCGCCCGGCGGCACACCGCTCACTACCCCCTTACCGGCGATCGACTCGAGACGCTGACGCGCGGCCGCTACGGCACGGCCGAGCAGCGCGTCGTTGGGATAGTCGTCACCGCGGCTTATCGCGGTCCGGTAGTACGCACGCGCATCCGGCAACGCGCCCAGCTTCAGTTGCACGTCGCCCTGATGGACCAGCGCCATCGCCACGCGCGCCCGCGCCGAACTGGTTGCTTTCGGCGAATTCGCCTCGCCGGCCTGCATGGCCGTGGCCTCGGCGAGCACGGCTTCCATTTCGACCAGCGTCTGCGCGTCCTTGATGCGCCCCGCTTCGAGCGCGGCCACACCCAACGCCGCGCACGACGCATTTGTGCGACACGGCACGTCCTTGCCCGCCAGCAGGTTGCGGCGATAAAGTTCGGCGCGCGAATCGACCGCTTCCGTTTGCGCCGCGACGAGCACAGGCATGAGCGCGGCAACAGCAGCAGAGACGATAACGGCAGCAGTGACGGCAGTTTTGACGTTCATGAGAAAGAGAGGGCCATGACGCATTTCGAACATGCGCTTCAAGTAGCCGTATGCGCGGTACGTTTGACGTAGATTGCCAAGGACGCTGGCCGTGATGCTGACAGAAAATCGGCAATTGCGCGAACCCTTAAGCGATGCGCATCTACCTCACAGCCTACACCCCGGCCTGCGGCCCGAATTTCTTACGATACGCACCCGGGCTCGTCAGCGCGATACGCCGGAAGTGCCGCCGCAGCGATTCTTCGGAACCGAAGCCCGCCAGCTCGGCCACACGCGCCATCGGCAGCGGAGTTGGCGCTTCAAGGAGATCTCGCGCGATCGCCACGCGTTCGCGCAACAGCCATTCGTAGGGCGCCATGCCGGTGGCATCGTGAAACTGCCGCTGCAAGGTACGCGGACTCATGGCCGCCCGCTCGGCGAGCGAACGCAAGGTATGCGGCAACGCGGGATGGCGGCGCACCCAGTCCATCAGCTTCGCAAGGCGGCCGCCTTCGTCTTGCGGCATGGGCCGCGGCACGAACTGCGCCTGACCGCCCTCGCGATGCGGCGGCACCACGAGCCGCTGCGCGACCCGGTTGGCGACTGCACTGCCGTGATCGCGCCGCACCAGATGCAGCAGCATGTCGAGCCCCGCCGCCGATCCCGCCGAGGTGATGATCTGCCCTTCATCGGCATATAACGCATCCGGCTGCACATGCAATTGCGGATAACGCTGCTGCAACTTGTCGGCGTAGCGCCAGTGCGTCGTGACGGTCCTGCCGTCGAGCACCCCGGAGGCCGCCAGCACGAACACGCCGGAGCAGATCGAACACAGGCGCGTGCCGCGCTTATAAGCGGCGCGAATCTTCTTCAGCAGGGGCTCGGGCGGCACCTCGTCAGCATCGCGCCAGCCGGGAATGACGATGGTGTCGGCGCGATCCAGCAGCTTGAGCGTGTACGGCGCCGCGACGGTAATGCCGCCGGCTGCGCGAATCGGACCGGGCTCGCTCGCGCAGACGGCGAAGCGATACCAGTCCACGCCGAGTTCAGGACGTTCGAGCGCGAACAGTTCGGTCACACAGCCGAATTCGAACGTACAGAGCCGATCGTAAGCCAGTGCGACGACAAGATGATTGTGCATGGCGCGATGTTACCGGAGATTGACGATTGCGCCGCTTACCCGGCATATGCGGCGTCGCGGATACGCAATACAGGCGTCGCCACACGCAATTCGCAAGGTTCAGACTGGCTCGCCTCGCGAATCGCTTATGGATCACGACTCGTTGCCGATAGCCAGTTGGAAACCCTCGTCGATCCAGCCCGTCATGCCGCCGATCATTACCTTGACCGGGCGGCCAAGCTGGGCAAGTTTGATTGCGGCGCGCGTTGCGCCGTTGCAGTGAGGACCCGCGCAGTAGGTGACGAAGAGCGTATCGGGCGGATACTCAGCGAGCCTGGACGCCACAATCTTGCCGTGCAGAAGGTTCACGGCGCCAGGCACATGGCCGCGCGCGTAAAGTGCGGGGCTGCGCACGTCGAGCAGTACGAAATCGACGGAAATCGGGTTGTCGCTTGCAAGTGCAGCGTGTACGTCAGCGCAATCGGTTTCGAACGAAAGCAAAGTATTGAAGTGAGCGAGCGCCGCAGCGCTGTCGGCAGGCGGAACGGCTGAGACGGGTGACATATCGAGCTCCTCATGCGTGTATCAGGGCAACGCATTGTCCCGTTCTCCCGCACGATCGGCTAGCGGCGCAATCGACATATTCCGGTAACATCACGCCACGCGATCGCCTTCGCACTCAACCGTGTCGTTGCACTCAATGCTATCCGACAGGGTGGCGAGTCACAGCGCGGCGACCTTTACCCGTGTCCCGTCACGAACTTTTTCGTCGCGTGATAGCCGTGCCTTGTTGTATCGGCAACGGCATGGCCTGCTGTCTTGGCACCGCGCCCGACCGCATGCGTGGCATCGCGCACAGCATGCCCGCTCTTCTTTCCTGCCGTCTTGACGTCGTTTTTGAATTCGTGGGCGCCTGTAGCCAGGCTCGCATGCGCCAGCGGGCTGAGCACGACCAGCGCGAACAGGACGATCGAAATTTTCGTATTCTTCTTCACTCTGACTTTCCCCTATAAGATTGGTGCGCACGACAGGCAGCCGGACAGCTTGAGAACGCCGCCTGCATCCAGTACGGTGGCGCCTAGCCCGATGGTCAGCAGACGGCCGCCAATCGATAGCGAGATCCGGGGCAACCGTATTCGGCTCGAGCGACACGCGACACGTTCGTCAACGAAGCCGGGGCGCAACGAAGCTATCTTCGCCAGCCGTTCCCGTAACCGCCGAAACCGATGCCGACATCGACGGAAGGCGCTGCGTAGTACCCTGGCGCATAACCATATCCATAGGCCGGCGCAGGCGCATAGCCGTACGGAGCGACAATGCAGCCTGACAAACTGGCCGCAAGCGCAACGACACACAAAAGTCTGATCATGTTCTTTCTCCGTGCGCGGATTGTAGATGGCGGACGTATTTTGATTCGCAACGAAGTGTGTCCGAACGTAACCCGTCGTGCGCTCGCGCGGCGGCAGACAAGGACAGGCAGAAGTCGATCCGTTCCGGTCACTCATACTTCATCCCGACCGGCTATCCAGTAGCCGTCGGTATTCTGCGTCGCACTCTGCCCGCGACAGCTTCTTGTCCACGATCACCGAGGCCTCGTCGGCACGGCAATTCCACACGTTCATAACGCTTTTAAGCCTGCCCGCATGAACAGAAGCAGTTCGTCGAACTGGGTGATCAGTTCAAAACACAAAAGAAACGCCAGCGTGTAACCTAACCCGGGATACCTGTTCATCCATTGCAGGACCGGCGCCGCATAGCGCGCTCTAATGGAATCCCGAGTCGCTATATAGGTAATGGCTACACCGAGTGCCGCTCCCGCGAGTACATCGGTCGGATAGTGCAACCCGAGATAAACGCGCGGCAAGCATATGAAAACGGCCGTGTACAGCAGCGCGAGCACACCGACACGGCGGCTGATAAGAAAGATGCCCGTCGCAATCGACATCCACAGCAGCGCATGGTCGCTCGGAAATGAACTCCATGTACGCACTGCGGCCTCCTGCAGACCGACTGACGGAAAGTTCAGATGCAGCTCGGCGTTATAGAGCGGCCTCACCCTGAACGGTAAATAGTCCGCAAGGAGTCTGCCTACAGCGAGCGATAGAAGGCCGCTCGCGATCGTCGCGACGACCATCTCACGTTCCCATTCAGCACGCTGACTGGGCCTGAACCATAACCAGCACAAGATTGGTATGAGTATGAGACCCTTGAACATTATCTGGCCCGCGATCACCCTTATTGCGTGATTCATCGCAGCCGAGCGAAGAACATTGTCCGTCAGGAAAACCTGGATCCATGTATCGAAACTGTTCATTTCAACACCTCCGTTTCGATGCGCGGCAGTAAGTTTGTCGGGTTAACCGACTTGAATCGAACTGCTCGATGTGCGTCGCCATCAGGCGATTAAATGATTAGAATAACTACAGATTCTGGCGATTCTCACATGCAAAGTGGCGAGATCGGGTGCGCAGAAGCGAAGCCGGATTAACTGCTATCTGATTTCGGTCAGATTTATACGAGCATGCGATCCTGGCGTGGGCGCACGCCAGTCAACGAGTATGCAGACGCGGGCAACTCACGTCGCCCCAGGGTCCGGAAATACAGGCCGGCGCATGCTGCGGCGAAACGACTGGCTATCCAGTGAAAAAACTCGCAAGGCGCCGGCCATACCGTCAAGCAGATCGATCAGGAACGGTCCAGCCGGTTTCCGTCAATCCTCACGCGGTCGCCCGGACGGAGATCGCCGGGTGAAGGCACGTCGAAGGAGCGTGACGACCCGTCATTGAGTTGCACAACGATTCGATACGCGCTCGGGGCCGCATTGCTGTACTGCTGGCCGATCTGATTTCCGGCCACCGCGCCGCCGAGCACACCCACTACGGTCGCCACGTCGCGGCCATGCCCGCCGCCAAACTGATTGCCGACCACACCACCGACGACCGCACCGACCACCGTGCCCATTACACTGCCCGGGCTCATCGCATTGGAGGTGGCGAGAGGCTGAATTTCCGAAATAACCCCATACTGAAGTCCGTAACCGGAGCTTGCAGGAGGCGCGCTGCCATAGGCCCCTGCGCTGCCAACCGGCTGTGGATAGGTTGGCTGCGCATACGCCGGCTGGGCATAGGCGGGTTGCGCATAGGCGGGCTGAGCCGAACTCGCACCGTACGGCATGTTCGCGCCAGGAACCACGCATCCACTCAGGGATAAAGCTGCGCACAGCGCGATGTAAAAGACTGGTTTGGCAAATTGCGTGTTGTACATGATGCTCTCGACATCTTGACGCCGCATGTCAGCGGGCGAAGTTGAAGTTCGGCATCGAGTATAAGGAAGCGTTACCGAATTTTTTCACTGCGCCGCGTAACAGTGTGTAAGTTGTTCCGCTGCCAACGCTCAAGTCAAACACATCGCCTTGCTGACTTGTGAAGTTTGTCTGCGACGCATCCCCGGACGCTTCGCTCGACGGATGAGCGGCGTCGCGGCGTCACGTTGAATCGATCGCCTGATGCGTGCCGGGCACTAAACAAACGGACGTGTCCGAACACAGCCGCTGGAACGCGCTTACGTGCTTCCTCGCGGCCGCAGTTCGAAACGCTGATCAGCACTCACCTTTTTTCGCATGTCCCGGCGGACAGTGATCGGGCCCAGGCCCATGATGGTGATGACGCTCTTCCCATTCGTCGCGGTCCCAGTAGCGGTGTCCGTCCCAGTAACGGTCGCCGTGCCAACCTGGCGACACGACCACCACCGGTGCCGGAGCAATCACGACGGGCGGCGGCGTGCCAATGTTGATGCCAACCCCGACGTCGACAGCATTCGCCAGACCCGACGCTCCGATTCCGAAACCCGCGAAAGCCGCGGCAATGAAGAAACGTTTCATGTTATCCCCCGAGAAAAAGCAGCAATACGCTGCATACCGGCCACGTCACGCATGGCCATCGTTTGTTGATCGAACGCAGTGTGGATCGTTGCTACGTCTGCTTCAACGCGAACTTGTAACGAATTGTTCTTGTGATCGCTAACCGGCCGGCCAGGACGCGCATCGCATGGAAACGAGGCGTCCAAATATGCAATCGCTTTTTGCCGCTGGCGAATCACCCATCGCCTTGCACCGCTGTACGTTAGCGTGACTGTCAGTTACAAAGTTTTCGCGCCGGCAGGAGCCACCGTCCGATCCGGGGCGGCCCGCCAGATTGATGATCGGCGGCATCACGGGCCGGCTCGGCGAAGGGCTCACCCTTGCGCAACCCCCGGCCAGCCGGGAGGTGCTCGACACCTATGGTTAAGATATTGAAAATCAATTAAATAAACGCCACGAACTGTCGATAACAGGTTCAGCCGCACCTCTCCCGCGGTTGGACCTAACATGCAGAGCTCATACAATTTTTGGCTGGTCGCCATCTCGTTCGTCGTCGCGGCGCTGGCGTCTTACACGGCGCTCGATCTGACCGGCCGCATCTTCCTGCTGGCCTCGGCACGTCTGCGGCACGCCTGGCGCCTGGGCGGCGCCGCTGCGCTCGGTGTCGGGATCTGGTCGATGCACTTCGTCGCCATGCTGGCTTTCTCGCTGCCGATCCCGCTCGGCTACGACTTCGCGACCACCGCTTATTCGCTTGGACTCGCGATCGGCGTGTCGTATCTGGCGCTGGTCGTGACGACGCAAGCGCGGCTGACGCCGCTTCGGCTCGTGGCCGGCGGCGTGCTGATGGGCGCCGGCATTGCCGGCATGCACTACACCGGCATGGCTGCAATGCAAATGGCCCCGGGCATCCACTATCGGCCGGGCTGGTTCGCCGGCTCGCTTGCGATCGCGGCCGGTGCGTCGACCGCTGCGCTGTGGATGGCGCGCGCACTCAGCAACGACGACGCCCACCACGTGGTGCGCAAGCGCTTCGGCGCCGCGCTGGTGATGGCCGTCGCGATCAGCGGCATGCATTACGCCGGCATGGCGGCCGCCGAGTTTCCGCCCGGCGCCGTGTGCGGCGCGGCCAGAGGCGTGGACGCCGCGTGGCTCGCCACTTCGGTGATCCTGTTCACGTTCGCGATTCTGATCGTCACGCTGATCCTGTCGCGTTTCGATGCCCGCACCAGCTTTCTGATCGGCTCGGTGTCGACGCTGAGCGGTCAGATCGTGCGGCTCGCCACGATCGACACGCTGACGGGCCTGCCCAACCGCAGCACGCTCACCGATCGCATCAACCGCGCAATCCATAACGCACGCCGGCAGCACTCGCTGTTCGCCATTCTGTTCATGGATCTCGACGGCTTCAAGACCATCAACGACTCGCTCGGCCACTCGGCCGGCGACGAAGTGCTGTCCGCCTTCGCCCAGCGTCTTCTGTTGTGCGTGCGGGCGAGCGACACTGTCGCGCGTCTCGGCGGCGACGAGTTCGTCGTGCTGTCCGAGAACCTGGCGTCGCGTGAAGACGCCGGCACGATGGCCGAGGACGTGCTCGACCGGATGCGCCAGGGCGTATGGACCGATTCGCAACCGCTGCAGGTGATGCCGAGCATCGGCATCGCGCTTTTTCCCTACGACGGCGATACCGTCGACACGCTGCTCAAGCATGCCGACGCGGCCATGTACGAAGCCAAGCGCGCGGGCCGCAGCACCTATCGCTTCTTCGAGCAAAGCATGAATGAAGCCGCGACGCGCGCGCTGCAAATTCAACACGCGCTGCACGAGGCGCTCACCGACGGACATTTCTCGCTGCATTTCCAGCCGAAGTTTCACGGCCGCGGCGACTCGCTGGCGGGTGCCGAAGCGCTGATCCGCCTGCATCATCCGGAACTCGGCACGCTGGCGCCGCTCGAGTTCATTCCGCTTGCCGAGCGCTCCGGCCAGATCGTGCAGATCGGCTACTGGGTCGTGCGCGAAACGTGCCAGCAGATTCGCCGCTGGATCGAGCAAGGCCTGCCGTCGATGAAAGTGGCGATCAATCTGTCGCCGCGCCAGTTGTCGCAACCGAAGCTTGTCGCGACGATGCTCGAGATCGTAGAAGCCGAAGGCGTGCAATGCGAACAGATCATGTTCGAAATCACGGAAAGCGTCGCGATGCAGGACGCGCCGAAAACCATCGAGATGATCCGCGGATTCCAGGCAAGCGGCTTTGAAATCGCCATCGACGATTTCGGCACGGGTTATTCCAGCCTCGCCTATCTGCAACGCTTCCGCGTCAAGCAGTTGAAGATCGACCGTTTCTTCACCAACGGGCTCGACGAGCATGGTCCGGAAGGCAGCGCGATCGTTTCGGCAATAATCGCGCTCGCTCACTCGCTGGAAATGGACGTGGTAGCCGAAGGCGTCGAAACCAGATCGCAGTTCGACATGCTCAAGTCGATGATGTGCGACGAGATGCAGGGCTTCCTGCTGGGCAAGCCGCTCACCGCCGACGCCTTCGGCGAGCTGCTCCGCGAAAGAATGGTGGCCGCCTAGGCATCCGGATTTGCAACGCGTAGGACTACGCGGTTCAGTGGTTCATCGGGCGCGCCCGCGGCGCAGCCTCGTTTTACCGATAAGCAGGAACAGGCAGACTGGCTGCTGGAGATTTCATGAAAATTGACGTAGCAACGTTCCAAACGGTTTGGCTGATCACATTTTTGTGCAGCGCCCTCATTACGACGGCGCTTTCGCGCATGTTCGCGCATGTCGGCGCCTTCCGCTTCTGGGCCATCGGTTTTTATCTGCTTGCCTCCGCCACGGCCTGCTTCGCGTTGCACGCGATCTGGCACACCGATCTGCTGTTGCTTGCCACCGCGACCCTGGCGTTGCAAAGCCGCATTCTGATCTGGGTCGGCACGCGCGATCTGTTCGGTGCTTCGACACCGTGGCGTGCCGGCCTTGCCGTCACTGCCGTGTTCTGCGTGCTGCATGGAATCGTGTTGGCCCTGGATGCGCCGCTGCTGGTCCGCGCCAGCCTGCTGGCGCTGTTTTTCGCGCCGTGCCGGGCAGCGACGCTGTATGAGGTGTACCGCCGGCGCCGTCCGCATCTCGGGCCGGCACGGATGCTCGTGGCAATCGGCAGCGCCATTGCGACGCTCAATGCCATCGTGCCGCTCATACTCGTGGCACTCGACCGCGCCAACATGACACTGATGTATGGCAATCCTCGAACCACCTCGGCGGTTTACGCCGTCGTGTTTGCCGGCGATCTGCTGCTGGCTATCGGCCTGATCGTGCTGGCTTTGCGCCAACTGATCCTTGAACGCGACATGCTCGCCACACTCGACCGCGGTGCGCTGGAACGTCTTGCCGAATCACGGGAAATACGCGGCCTGCGCGAAGCGCGCTCGCCTCACGGCGATGTGCTCGGCCACGATGCGCCCATGCAACGCCAGTCGCTGCCGGGATCGGTTTGACGCAGAGCGCGGCCGCTTAGCCGGCCTCGCGCTCCTCGCGTACGGCGTCGGCCAGGGACGCAAGAACCGGTGTTGTCTGAGCGGCCTCACACCGGGTGAGCTTGCCGTCCACCGAAGCGCCGCAATCCATCCGCAACTGCTGGTAGTAGATGTTGCCGGTCACATGCGCATGGCTCTGCAACTCGACGAAGTGATCGGCGATCACGTCGCCGACGATCCTGCCGTTGACCACCACGTCATAGCCATGCACGTTGCCCTCGATCGAGCCGCGGTCGCTCAATACGAGCAGCGTCTGACTGTCCGGCGCGCCGCTGACATTGCCCTTCACGTGGCCGTCCATGCGCAGGCCGTCGCTGAACAGGAGGTCGCCCGTGATCCGCACGTCGTGAGCGATAAGAGTGGCGAGCTTGGTCCGCTGGATGCCCGCGGCTTTTTTCTTGCTGAACATAAGTTTTCCTGAAAATGAAAATGTTCGTCGCGTGATGCTTTCCGGGCGACGATCCGGGAGTGGGTTGCTCAGTCGGTCGATCAATTGCGGCGCTTGCCGCGTTGCGGGGCTGCCTGTGTCGGCTCGGTACGGCATTGACTATGGTTTGGCGCGAGGCCGCTCACGGGACCGTTCATCCGCGGTTAGCGGCGTGGCGCCCCCGCTTGCGCCGGCGGCTTCGTCTTGCTCTGGCCGCGCAGGAATTGCGCTTCGGCGTTCAATCGCGCGACGTCGGCAGCCGCGCCGTCCGCGGTTTTTTGTACTGCGGCGCGCGCCGCCGATTCCTGCGCCAGCGCAAGCCGCGTGCGGGCGAGTTCCGTCTGTTCGCGGCCTGCGTCGACGGGTGCCGCGTTGCATGGATCAGCCGTTCTGCCCGGGCGCTGCGTGTGCCACGCCGCAACGGCCGCTGCGCCACCCGCCGCGCTGAGCGCGCACACGAGGACCCACACCGTCACGCGAAGGACGAGCGGCCGCGCAGGCTGCAACGTATAGGCACGATGGGTCAGATTGTCCGCATCGCGGGAAAAACGTCGTTCAACCATGAGGCGTAGGCGCGAATAGCGCGAGGTAGGCAGCCGGATCGACCGGCGCGCCGTTGACCAGCACCTCGAAATGCAGATGCGGTCCGGTGGAGCGGCCGGTCGAGCCGATATCGGCGACATACTGGCGCGGCAGCACCAGATCGCCGACACGCACGACAATGCGCGACGCGTGGCCGTAACGGGTCACGAGGCCATTGCCGTGATCGATTTCGACCGCGTTGCCATAGCCCGGCTTCTCGCCGGCGAAGATCACCCGGCCGCCCGCTGCCGCAAGAATCGGCGTACCGGTTTTGGCGACCAGGTCGATGCCCGGATGAAAACTCAAACGGTGCGTGAACGGATCGGTCCGGTTGCCGAACGGCGAGCCGAAGCGCGCGCCATCGGCGGGCATGCGGCCGGGGAAGGCGGCGTACGCGATCGCGTGGTCGGCGGTTTGTTGCTCGAGCGCGGACAGCGTTGCGGCGATGCAATCCAGTTGCTGGCCGGTGCGGCCGGCATCGGCATGACCGGCCGGTTGCGGCATGACCTCCGTGCAGCGGCGCGGCGGCAATGAAGGGCCGCCCTCGCCTTCGCTGTCGGCAGCGGGTGGGTTCGGTTCAGAGGCGGCGCCCGGCGCGGCCGGCATGATCGGTGCGCGTGGCGCCGGACGCGGGGTATTCAGTCGTGCTTCGAAATCGCTCAACGCGCCCACTTGCGCCGTCAGGCGCGCGATGCGCGGTTCGATCTGCGCCATGGACGCATTCAGCTTGCCGAGTTGATCGATTGCATAGTCGTGCTCGACGCGCTTCGCCGCCTGATCGCCGGAGCCGCCGTGCGCCGGCCAATGCATGCCGATCGCGATGCCGGCGGCGAGCGCCAACGCGGCTGCGCAGAACGCCGCGGCAACCGCGATGGTCAGCGCGGTGCGGCGCGTAACGAAACTGAGCGAGCCGCTGGAAAGCCGACGGCCGGCGCGAAACATGGAGGACATCAGCGGCTCCAGGCACGCGCCATGCGGCCCGTGCAGGGCCGCGTACGGGCGGCATGACACACGGTAGGTGTGTTGGACGCGTCCCGCGTACTGGACGTGGCGAGCTTGCTGAGCTTGCTGAGCTTGCTGAGCTTGCTGAGCTTGCTGAGCTTGCTGAGCTTGCTGGACGTGCCAGATGTGCTGAAGCGGGACAGGAAATTGGTGGACAAGGCTAACTGCATGCGGCATCGACCGGACAAAATACCGGTGGCGATAATGAACAAAGGGCGCCGATTATCGCCTGGCATCACGAACCATCATCTCAAATACAGACAGCAATACGAGATGTCACGATGCCACATAGGATGCGGACGCGGTTTCCAAACGCAGCGAACTTGCCGTGCGCGTTGCGCATCGACGCGCACGGCAAGCTCAACCGCACCTGCATCCCACCCGCACTCAAGCCGACGATGCCACCGCGTGCGGCTCGATCCGACCAAGCCCTTCCAACTCCCTGAGCCGCGCGACCAGCGCATCGCCGGCACGCGTCATCGGCATGCGCAACTCGTCGCGTATCAGACCTTGCGCGGCGAGCAGGGCCTTCACCGGCGCCGGATTCGGTTCGGCGAACAACGCCTGGATCAGCGGCACGAGCGCATGAAAAATGCGCCGTCCTTCGTCGAGCCGTCCCGCTGACAACGCACGATACAGCGCGACAAACCGTTCCGGCCGCAGATGCGCCGAGGCCGCGATCGCCCCGCTCCCACCCAGACACAAGGTGTTGAAGATAGTGATGTCTTCGCCGGTCAGCACCTGCAAGCGGCCGTCGCGAATCAGCGCGAGCGTGGTGTCGAGCGAACCGGCGCAATCCTTCACCGCCTGAATCCGCGGATGCGCGGCGAGCGTCAGCAGCGTGTCGAGTTCGAGCCGCACGCCGGTTCGATAGGGAATGTCATACAGCACGACGGGCTTGTCGCTCGCATCGGCCAACGCCATGAAATGCCCGACGATGCCCGCTTGCGAAGGCCGGATGTAGTACGGCGCGGCCATCAGCACGCCGGCGATCGGCAGTGAATTCAGTTGCCCGATGCGCTCGCGCATGCTCTCCGTGTGATTACCTGACACCCCGACCAGCACCGGCAGTGCGGATGCCGATGCGGATGCAGGCGCATCCACGCCGCGGGCGGCAGCGTACGCTTGCGCTTCGTCGAGAATCGTCGCCAGCACGGCGTCCTGTTCGGCGGCGTCGAGCGCGGCCGGCTCACCGGTCGTGCCGAGCGCCACCAGCCCGGCAATGCCCGCGTCGGCATAGCGGCGCACCAGCGCGCGCAGCGCGGCATGATCCACCGCGCCATCGGCGAACGGTGTGATGAGCGGAACCCAGATACCCGAAAAAATAGACATGTCTTTACCTCGATGACGACCGTATCGATTCCGATCAGCGGTGCGAGGGAGGAAAAACAGGGAATGCCGCAGAGGGCGTTGACCGGCTGTTCCGTCGCAACATCTGACGGAACAGCGGCTCCGGTCAGATGAGCGGCTGTTTTTTGGCTTTGGCGCTAACACTCGCGGAATTCGCGCGTGCGGCCACGACGCCCGCAAAAGCGAGGCGTGCGATGGTTGACGGACGGAGTCGGAGCGTTTGGCCGGGATGCATGAAACGCAGTGTAACCGCCTCCGGCCCGAGTTGGCAAAGCGGGTTTGCAAAGCGGCCGGCCCACGGATTGGCCAAACTCGCAAAATTGCTTGACTTCTGCGACAGGGAAACTAATATACGCACCGCGTACATATCCAGTATGCAGCCCTTTCCCGACAGGTGCCCGCATGAGCGTCCCACAACAAGCTTTCCTGCGCGACGCGATGCGTCGCATGAACATGACCCGCGAGACGTTCGCGAGCCGTATAGGCGTGTCGCGCCGCGCGCTCGACACGTGGCTGCTGCCGGACGATTCGCAGGAATCGCGGGCCATGCCGGAGATCGTGGAGCGCTTCGTGTCGGAAATCGTGGTGCAGGGCGAGCCGGGCGAAAAACATACGCAAAGCGTAGACTCACAGTCGCTCGCGAGCCAGATGCTGTTCGAGGGCAAGCCGCAGTTGCTGTCGGTCGATCAGTTCTCGCGCGACTCGGTCGAGGCGCTGTTTCGCGTCGCCGACATCATGCAGCCGATCGCGCGGCGCCGGAAAATCTCCCGCGTGCTCGAAGGCGCGGTGCTCGGCAATCTGTTTTTCGAGGCCAGCACGCGGACCCGCGTGAGCTTCGGCGCGGCATTCTGCCGGCTCGGCGGCTCGGTGTGCGACACCACCGGCTTCACGTTTTCGTCGATGGCCAAGGGCGAGTCGATCTACGACACCAGCCGCGTGATGAGCGGCTATGTGGATGCGTTGGTGATCCGCCATCCGGAGCAAGGCTCGGTGGCCGAATTCGCGCGCGCCACCAACGTGCCGGTGATCAACGGCGGCGACGGACCGGGCGAGCATCCGAGCCAGGCGCTGCTCGATCTGTACACGATCCAGCGCGAATTCTCGCGGCTGGGCAAGATCGTGGACGGTGCGCATATCGCGCTGGTCGGCGATCTGAAATATGGCCGCACGGTGCATTCGCTGGTCAAACTGCTGGCGCTGTACCGCGGCATCAAGTTCACGCTGATCTCGCCGCCCATGCTCGAAATGCCGGGCTACATCATCGAGCAGATTTCGCGCAACGACCACGTGATCGAACAGACCCACGATCTCACCGCCGGTCTGCGCGGCGCCGACGTGGTGTACGCCACACGCATTCAGAAAGAGCGCTTCACCGACGAATCGTTCGAAGGCTACACGCCGGATTTCCAGATCAATCAGGCGCTGATGGACAGCGTCTGCGGCGCCGACACGCTGATCATGCACCCGCTGCCACGTGACAGCCGGCCGGGCGCGAACGATCTGAGCGTCGATCTGAATCACGATTCGCGCCTTGCGATTTTCCGGCAAACCGATAACGGCATTCCGGTGCGGATGGCGATTTTCGCGGTACTGCTGGGTGTCGAAAAGCTGGTCCAGCATTCGATGCGCGACGCCGCGTGGCGCCCGCCCGTGTATCTCGGTCCGGACGATGCGATATTCCACGGCATCGATTGATCAGGATTCCACGATTGAATTGAAAGACGGCCTTGCGGCTCACCCGCAAGGCCGTTTTAGCATGTGCAGCACCGATCTCCAGTACCCACCCGATTAAATCCGGACTAGACTGAATTCGTCAGTTCCCTCCTCAACCGCAATATCAACAATGCCAGTCGCCTTAAAAGCAGTCGCTTATTGCAGTGCGTCACGAATCGATTCGATTCCGGATTCACCAACATACGAACTGGACGACTCATCATGGCAGACACAAGTTATATGGCGCGCAAATCCGTCGCGGATATTGTCGCAAGCGCGGAAGGCGGTGAGCACCATCTGTCGAAATCGCTGGGCCCGCTCAGCATTACGGCGATGGGTATCGGCGCGATCATCGGTGCCGGCATCTTTGTTCTGACCGGCACGGCCGCGGCGCATTATGCGGGGCCGAGCATCATTCTTTCGTTTATCCTCGGCGGCATTGCCTGCGCCTTTGTCGGACTCTGCTATTCCGAACTGGCTGCCATGCTGCCGGTCTGCGGCAGCAGTTATACCTACACCTATGCCACGCTCGGCGAATTATTCGCGTGGGTCATCGGCTGGGATCTGATCCTCGAGTATGCGATGGGCGCGGCGACCGTTGCGGTCGGCTGGTCAGGCTACATCGTGAGTCTGTTGCACAACGTCGGGATCAACATTCCGCCCACCATGGCGGCTGCACCCGGCACCACGGTGACGCTCGCCGACGGCAGCACGGTGGCCGGCGTCGTCAATTTGCCGGCGGTCTTCATTATCGCCGTGCTGACCATCATGCTCGTGCTCGGCACCAAGGAGTCGGCGCGGCTCAATAACATCATGGTGGCGATCAAACTAACCGTGGTGCTGGCGTTCATCGTGATCGGCGCCTTCTTCGTGCATCCGGCCAACTGGCATCCGTTCATTCCGCAGAATACCGGCGAATTCGGAAATTTCGGCGCGAGCGGCATTCTGCGCGGATCGGCGGTCGTATTCTTCGCTTTCATCGGCTTCGATGCGGTGTCCACCGCGGCCCAGGAGGCACGCAAGCCGCAGATCGACATGCCGATCGGTATTCTGGGCTCGCTGGTGATCTGCACGGTGCTCTATATCGCGGTCGCCGGCGTGCTGACCGGACTCGTTCCGTATGCCGCGCTCAACGTCCCGGATCCGATCGCGAAAGGTGTCGATGTGATCGGCGTCACCTGGTTTTCCGTGCTCATCAAGATCGGCGCACTGACCGGCTTGACGACCGTGATACTCGTGCTGCTGTATGGCCAGAGCCGCATCTTCTTCACGATGTCGCAGGACGGCCTCCTGCCGCATCTGTTTGCGCGAGTGCACCCGCGTCTGCAAACACCGCATCTGAGCCAGATGATGATCGGCACGATCGTCGCGATTGTGGCCGCGTTCACGCCGATCAACGTGTTAGGCGAGATGGTCAGTATCGGCACCCTGTTCGCCTTCATTCTCGTCTGCGGCGCGGTGATCTATCTGCGCCGCAGCGACGCGAGCGCCACGAGGCCGTTCCGCGCGCCGGGCGTGCCGGTGATCCCGATCCTCGGGATTCTGTTTTGCCTGCTGCTGATGGCCGGGCTGCCGCTCGTCACGTGGTTGCGGCTCTTCGTCTGGCTGATCATCGGACTCATCATCTACGGGATCTACGGCCGCAATCATTCGCGCCTTCGCCATCCGGAACAGGCTCGCGACTGAGATCCCAACGGCTCGTGCTCAACCCCACGCTTGTGGGGACCGGCCTTCCACGACCGTGCATTGCAGACCCGACATGCGGCCGGCAGCGTCGATGGCCGCTTCGAGCTGGGCAAACGGATACGACTTCAGCTCGACCGCCTCGAGCGAAATCTGCCCGGACGTGACGAGCGAAACCAGCGCGAGATAGTCGGCGCGCGTGTACATGAAGTGGCCGATCAATTCCCAGTTGTTCAGCAACATCTCGCTGTACGCAATCGGCAAGTTCACTTGCATGCTGCCCATCAGCACGAGCCGTCCGCCGCGGCGCAGGCTGTGCAATGCGGCGAGGGTCGCGTTCGCGTCGGCGGCCTGCCCGACCATGTCGAACGCGAGGTCCGCGCCGCCTCCGCTTGCGGCGCGAATCGCTGCTGTGTCTTGCCCAGTATCGCCGCTCAGCACGACGGGCATCACACGTCCGCGTCCTTGCTCGACCAGCGCCTGCAACGGTTCCAGGCGCCGGCCGAGCGCGACGACCTTGCTTGCGCCGAGCGCCAGCGCGGCTAGCACGGCCGCCGAGCCGAAATAACCGCTCGCGCCGTTGACCACCACCGTTTCGCCCGCCGACAGACGGCCGCGGCGCAAACCACCGAACGGCACCGCGAATTTGCCCAGCGTCGCGAGGCGTGTGGCATCGATCTCGTCCAGGCCGTCCAGCGCGATCAGCGTCGCGGCCGGGAATTCAGCCAGTTCGCGCAACGTGCCGTGCGGAAACTCGGCCAGCAACGCGCCGCTGTCAGCGCTGATGCCGGTGAGCCCCAGTAGCGCTTGCGCGGGCTCGCGCACGGTTTCGTCGGCAATCCAGTACGGGTTCACCGCAACCCGTTGACCGGCACGAAACGCCACGACGCCGTCGCCAACCGCGACGATCCGGCCAACGCCGTTGGTGCCAGGCGAAAACGGTCCCGGTGGGTACGCATACGGCAACTTCCCTTCGACATAGTCGCGCGTGTAACTGAGCAGCGGCACTGCCTCCATCCGCAGCAGCACGGCGTTACGGCGCGGCTGCGGTTGGCTCACGTCGCGCAGGGCCAGCGGCTTACCGGGTTCTTCCAGCATCCAGGCTTTCATGTTGAGCTTCCTTCAGTTCGTTTCGGTGCTTGAACTGTAGAAGCGCGGTACGTATTCTAGAAATCAATTACTCATATGCGACCTATCAACATGATTGATCTGCGCGGCATCGATTTGAATTTACTGGTTTCGCTCGACGCGCTGCTCGCCGAGTCCAATGTCACGCGCGCGGCCGAGCGGCTGCATCTGACGCAACCGGCCGTCTCCACGCAGCTTTCGCGCTTGCGGCAGATCTTCGGCGATCCGCTGCTGCTGCCCGCCGAAACCGGCCGCGGCATGACGCGTACGGCCCGGGCGCTGGAGTTGATGGAGCCGCTGCATGCAGCGTTGAAGAACCTCGAAGTGGTGGTGCGCCACCAACCGGTCTTCGATCCACTCACCGACACGCGGCGCTTCGTGATTGCCGCACACGACAACGCCACCGCGGTGCTCGGCATGCGCCTGATGGAACGCTTGCCGGCCTTGGCGGGGCCGGGTGTGCGCGTGGCGTTTGTAATCGGCGATCAGCCCACCGCCGCGTCACGGCTCGACAGCGGCGAGATCGACCTGCTGCTCGGTTCCGACCGGATGATTCCGCCGTCGATGAAAGTCCGCAAGCTCTATGACGAGCATTTCGTGTTCGTGCAGCGCAAGGGGCATCCGCGCGGCACGGCCCCGCTCAACCTCGACACCTACTGCGCGCTCGCTCATGTTCTGGTGTCGACCAGCGGCGGCAGCTTTCACGGCTTCATGGACGAGCACCTCGACGAACTCGGCCGCGAGCGGCGCGTCGCGCTATCGGTCCAGCACTTCACACTGGTGCCGGAACTGCTGTCGAACACCGACTATGTTTCGACGCTGCCGTCGCGCTTCGCGGCACGCTATGTCGATCGGCTCGATACCTTTGCGCTGCCGTTCGACGCGCGCGGCTTCACGTTGTACGCGGGATGGCATCCGCGCAACCAGGCCGATCCGGCGCTCGTGTGGCTGCGGGAGACGCTGGCCGGGTTGGCGGCCGAGTAGGCAATCAAGGTGCATCTGCCGACAAGGTTCGAACGATGCAACGTAGTCACGCTCACCGGCATCTATCACAATCTGCCGCGCTGCTGGGCCGACACCTGATTGAACGGACTCCTCGTCCCGCACAAAACAGTCTTTCTTTTTGCACCCAGAAAGAAGGCGCGTCCATGTATTTACTTTCCCGTTAGTTAAGCGCAACGTGCGTGGTTGATGCGCGCCACTGCATCTTTAGCGGCGCGCTCCACGATTCGATCGGATTCACCGTGACTCACTAGCGGGTCATGGCAGACCCCGTTGTGCCGCGCCGACCTACCGTTGCATTCGCAACGGCACCGAAATTGCCGAGTGTGATGAGATAGACCGCGATGCTTCGGATGCCGACGCATCGGTTGCCGGCACGTCGGTGCCCCGCATGTCGGTGACCCGCATGTCGTCATGCCTGCATTGACCTTTCAATGGAGCCAGCAAACCGTCATGTCAACGAAAAACAAACGTCAGGACTCGGGCGACGAACCCGCCGCCACGCCACCGCAACCGTCACGCCGCCGCTTTCTGCAATCGGCTGCCGCTGCCGCCACGGTCGGCGTGGCGCCGCATTTGCGCGCGCAAACACAAAGCCCCGCCACGCCGCCGCCCGCCGAAGTCCACGCACCTGTGCCGGCCCGTCCGGTCACGCTGACCGTCAACGGCCGCGCTTACACGCTGCAACTCGAGCCACGCGTGACCTTGCTCGATGCGCTGCGCGAATACGCCGGTCTGATGGGCACGAAGAAAGGCTGCGACCGCGGGCAATGCGGCGCCTGCACGGTGATCGCCGACGGCCGCCGCATCAATTCCTGCCTGACGCTTGCCGTGATGCATGAAGGCGAAAACATCACCACGGTTGAAGGACTCGCCAGCAACGGCGTGCTGAGTCCGATGCAACGCGCCTTCATCGAACACGATGCGTTCCAGTGCGGCTACTGTACGCCCGGGCAGTTGTGTTCCGCGACTGCCCTGCTGAACGAATTCCGTAACGGCTCGGCCAGCACCGTGACCGCCGATGTCCGCAGCCGTCCGCCGCAACTTTCCGACGACGAAATCCGCGAACGCATGAGCGGCAATATTTGTCGCTGCGGGGCATACGCGAATATCGTCGCGGCGGTGCGCGCCGTGCACGAGGGCGGCGCGCAGAACAGCGCAAGCGCCGGCAGTCACAGCGGCAGCAGCGGCCGCGATAGCAGCGTCAACGCCTGACGGAGCGACCAGCATGGATGCGATCTCTTACGAACGCGCCGGCGATGTCGCCGGCGCCGTGCGCGCGGCGCAGCAACCGGGTACGGTGTTCATCGGCGGCGGCACCAATCTGCTCGACCTGATGAAAGGCGGCGTGGCGCGGCCGATGCGCCTGATCGATATCACGCACATCAACGGGCTCGATACGGTCACTACACTGCCGGATGGCGGCATCCGCATCGGCGCGCTGGTGCGCAATAGCGATGCGGCCAATCATGCGCTGGTGCGCGAGCAGTACCCGTTGCTATCGCAGGCATTTCTGGCGGGCGCCTCGTCGCAACTGCGCAATATGGCGACTGTGGGCGGCAATCTGCTGCAACGCACCCGCTGCGGCTACTTTTACGACACCGCTTTCACACAGTGCAACAAGCGCATGCCCGGCAGCGGTTGCGCGGCGCTCGACGGCCACAATCGCACGCACGCGATTCTCGGCGCGAGTCCGCAATGCATCGCCGTGAACCCGTCGGATATGAGTGTGGCGCTCGCCGCGCTCGACGCCGTCGTGCGCGTAAGCGGCCCCGCAGGCGAACGGACCATTCCGTTTGCCGACTTTCATCGGCTTCCCGGCGACCGGCCCGATGTCGATACGACCTTGCAAGCGGGCGAGTTGATTACCGCCGTCGATTTACCGCCGCCTTTGTTCAGCGCGCACGCCCACTACCTGAAAGTGCGCGACCGCGCCAGTTACGCATTTGCGCTGGTCTCGGTAGCGGCCGCGTTACAGATGGACGGCAATCACGTGACAACCGCGCGCATCGCATTAGGCGGCGTCGCGCACAAACCGTGGCGCGCGAGCGCCGCCGAGCAGATGCTCAACGGCCAGCCGCTCACGCAGGCGGCGCTGCATAACGCTGCTGCCGCCGCGCTACGCGATGCCAGACCCCAGCACGACAATCGTTTCAAGGTGCAGCTCGCGCAACGCGCGATCGTGCGCGCAGTGAACCAGGCCGCGGGCCGCGCCGGAGGTGTCGCATGAATCTGATCGGTCAACCGCTCGACCGCATCGACGGTCTGCTGAAAGTCACCGGCGAAGCGCGCTATGCCGGCGAGTTTCCCGAAGCGCGGCTTGCGCATGCGGTGCTCGTCACCAGCACGATTGCGCGTGGCACGATCGCATCGGTCGATGCGAGCCGCTCGCAGGCGCTGCCCGGCGTGCTGCTGGTGATGACGTACCAGAACGCGCCGCGCCTGCCGAACGGCGGCAAACCCGCGCTGGCGCCACCGGCCGGCCGCCGTTTGTCGCTGCTGCAGGACAACGAGATTCACTACAACAATGAGCCGGTCGCGGTGGTGGTCGCCGATACGCTGGAACATGCTACCGACGCGGCCCGCCAACTGCGCATCAGCTATCAAGGCACGGCCGCGATACTCGACTTCACACAGGCCAAGCCGAACGGACACGCGCCCGACAAACCGCAAGGCCGCACCACCGACACGCAACGCGGCAGCTTCGAGGACGGCATGCGCAGCGGCACAGTGCACGTCGACGCGGTTTACACAACGCCGATGGAGCACCACAACCCGATGGAGCCGCACGCGACGATGGCGCGCTGGGACGGTCCGCAACTCACGCTCTACGACTCGACGCAAGGCGTCAGCAACGCGGCGCAGGCGGTTGCCAAAACGTTCGGCATGGCGGCGGGCGATGTGCGCGTGATTTCACCGTTTATCGGCGGCGGCTTCGGTTGCAAGGGCTCGTCGTGGTCGCACGTGGCCTTGTGCGCGATGGCGGCAAAACAGACCGGACGTCCAGTGCGGCTCGTGCTGGAGCGGCCGCAGATGTTCGGTCCGGTCGGTGGACGTCCGCGCACCGAGCAGCATTTCGTGCTCGCCGCGCGCCACGACGGCACGCTGACCGCGATGCGTCACGACAGCATCTCGAACACCTCGATGATCGAAGACTGGACCGAGACCTGCTGCATGGTCACCCGCATGCTGTACGCGGTGCCCAATCAGGTCACCACGCACCGCATCGTGCCGCTCAATGTCGGCACGCCGACCTTCATGCGCGCGCCCGGCGAGGCAACCGGCTCGTTCGCACTCGAATCGGCCATGGACGAACTCGCGGTCGCGTTGAAAATGGACCCGCTCGCGCTGCGCCTCAAGAACTACGCTGACGCCGATCCGCAGGAAAACAAGCCGTGGTCGGGCAAGTCGTTGCGCGAGTGCTATCGGATCGGCGCCGAGAAATTCGGCTGGTCGCGGCGCACACCCACGCCGCGTTCGATGCGTGCCGGCAACATCCTGATCGGCATGGGCATGGCAACCGCGACCTACCCGGCCAATCGCAACGAAGCCGCGGCCATCGCGCGGATTTTGCCGGACGGCACCGCGATGATCGCCTCCGGCACTCAAGACCTCGGCACCGGCACCTACACGGTGATGACCCAGGTGGCGGCCGATGCACTTGGCTTCGCGCCTGAAAACATCCACTTCGCGCTCGGCGATTCGTCGCTGCCGAAAGCGCCGGGGTCAGGCGGCTCGCAATCGGCGGCCAGCGTCTCGCCGGCCGTGCGCGATGCCGCGACCCAGGCGCGTAATCAGTTGATCGCGCTGGCGCTCGCCGACACGGCCTCGCCGGTGCACGGCATCGCACCCGACGACATCACGGTTGAAAACGGCTGGGTCACGAGCCGCTCGCAGCCCACGAAGCGCGATCCGGCGGCGGCGATCATCGCGCGCTCGGGCGGCAAGCCGGTCGAAGCCACCGTGACGGTCAAACCGGGCGAAGAAAAGCAGAAGTACTCGCTCCATTCGTTCGGCGCGGTATTCGCCGAAGTGCATGTCGACGCGGACCTCGGCACGATCCGCGTGGCACGCGTGGTGGGTGTGTACGACGTGGGGCGCGTGCTGAATCAGAAGACCGCGCACAGCCAGATGTTAGGCGGCATCGTGTGGGGCGTGGGGGCGGCGCTACAGGAGGAAACCTCACTCGATACACGCTATGGGCGCTTCACCAACGCGAATCTCGCCGAGTATCACGTACCGGTGAATGCCGATATCGGCTCGCTCGATATCACGTTCATCGATCGGCCCGATCCGTATATCAATTCGCTCGGCGTGCGCGGCATCGGCGAAATCGGCATTACGGGCGTGTCGGCGGCGATTGCGAATGCGGTGTATCACGCGACCGGCGTGCGCGTGCGCGATCTGCCGGTGACGCTCGATAAGGTGATGGGAGCGGTGCAGGTGTGAACGCGATGATGATGGGACGATAGCGATGCAGGCATGGATTGCCGCTTGCCTGCCGATGCGTTGCAACGCACAATCGGTCTCATCCTTTCTACCGGTGCCCGTCCATGGCCTATGCCTCGCTCGCCACTGGCGTGTTGCTCGCCGCCGGCTTCGGCTCACGCTTCGACCCGGACGGCCGGCACAACAAACTGCTCGCGCACATGCCGGACGGCACGCCGGTCGCGCACGAAGCCGCGCATCGGCTGTTGCGGGTTGTCAGCCGGGTGCTGGCCGTCGTGCGGCCGGGTTCTGACGCCCTCGCCCGCCTCCTGAACGACGCCGGGTGCGACGTGGTGTTCACCGCCAATGCCGAACGTGGCATGGGTGCAAGCCTCGCCGCCGGCATCGAAGCCAGCGACGACGCCGAGGGCTGGCTCGTCGCGCTCGCCGACATGCCGCGCATCGCCACCACGACGATCGAAGCGGTGGCGCGCACGCTCGACGGCGGCGCGTCAATCGTCGCGCCGTTTTATCAGGGACAGCGCGGCCATCCGGTCGGGTTCGGCGTCGAACATCGGGACGCACTGATCACGCTCGACGGCGATACCGGCGCTCGCATGCTGCTGATGTCGCAGCATGTGATGCGGCTGGACGTCGACGACCCCGGCATTCTGCGCGACGTGGATACGCCGGAAGATCTGCGCAACGTTTGACCTTGGCGCGAGCGCCGCGCCTGTGAACCGGCGAGCTTGATCCGGGCTGGTGTTTAGGCGCATACTGTATATCCATACAGTATTTTGAACGCATGGATTGGCGCGTGACGGCATGACGCTGCGCGCATCCATGGCGCGTCAGCATGCAAAGTATTTCAATTGAACCGACTTTCGCCGCATGGCGGCGTGCTGCGCGGGCGCCGCTGCGGGAAGGTGTCGAGCCGTCGCAGATCGAGTGGCTTGAGTCCGGGCATGCAGCGGCGGCCGGAAGTAGTCGGGATAGCCATGGTTCGGAGCACGTTGCGCAAGCTTCGGCAACGTTAGTAGCTGACAGGGTTTCCAGCACCGCCGCTGTCGGCGTGCCAAACGTACCAGACGTGCCAACCGCGCCAAGCGCCGGGTCCACTCGCACTGGTGGCACAGGTATCGCTGCCACTCCCGCGATTCCACGCGAGCTGCTCTCCTGGCTCAAAACCGCTGCCTGCTTCCGCGCGCCGGATCGCTGGTCGCTGCTGTACCGCGTCCTCTGGCGCTGGATACACGCCGAGCGCAACGTCTTCGATCTCGACGACCCCGACGGCGCGTTGCTCGATCAACGCATCAAGGCGATCGAACGCGAAACCGCCGATCTGGAGACGCTCACCTTGTTCAGGCGGCGTGATCCGTCGATGGGATGCCCCGAATTCGTCGGCTGGTACGAGCCGCATCACGACGTGCTGGAGCGCGCCGCCGCGCTGTTCGCCGCGTCCATGGGCGACTCCACGTGGATGCTCGCCACGCCGCACGGTGCGGTGTTCTGGAACGGCATGCTGCTGCGCATCGACCGGCCTCTGGCGGGGAAAGACCAGCAGACCACGCCGGTGCTGCCGGAAAGCGCCATGACCGGCGAACCCGTCACCAGCATGCCCACGGAAGCGCTCTGGCTCGCGTATTACGCCAGCGCCTTCAACGGCCGGCCCTCGCCCGTGCCGTTGCGTTACTGGAGAACGCCGCCCGCGGGTCCACCGCTGCCCGCCCATCTCGCGCTCGAACGCAGCCGTCTCGGCGCGCAAAGCGCCGCCATCACTGTCCCGCCCGAACCGCCGGTCGAGTATTCAGCGGTGACGCCCCCCTTAGTGGAGCCCACCGGCCCGCTCGCCACCTGCCGCCGCTGCGCGTTATGGCGCAATGCGAAGCAGGCGGTTGCGGGCGCCGGGCCCGCCCATGCGGCGATCATGGTGGTCGGCGAACAGCCCGGCGAATACGAGAACCAGCACGGCGAGCCTTTCACCGGGCCGGCAGGTCAAGTGCTGGACGCCGTGCTTACGCGCGCCGGTCTGAAACGGGAGACGCTGTATCTGACCTATGCCGTCAAGCATTACAAATGGGAAACGCTCGACCAGGAGCGCGTCCATCGAACGCCCGTGCGGCGTGAAGTCGAGGCTTGCCAGTACTGGCTGGAAAAGGAACTGACGCGAATAGCGCCGCGTGTGGTGGTCACGCTCGGCGCAACCGCGCTGAAAGCGCTGACCGGCACGCACGTCAGTCTGTCTGAATACCTCGGCCAAACCATCGCCCATGACGGACGCCTGATCGTGCCGGCCTGGCATCCGTCGTATGCGCTACGAACGGCCGACGCCGGCTTGCGCGACGACATCGTGGCGACGATTGCGACGGCGTTCAGCCGCGCGGCGGCGCTGGCGGCCAACAACGCGTAACCAGCAGAACCCAGACCGCAACCGCTCGCAGGCAAGCGATTAATCCAGCTAATCGCTCATATCCAGACGGTTACGCGTACACGCCGCACGCCCGACAGCAGGTCCGTTAAAGGTGAGCAGGTTCGGGATATGCCCAATGCACAAAGGTGAGCCTCTGCGGGAAGCCTCCACGGAATCAGCCCAGTCAGGCATGCGGTTTGCGTCGATCACAACGGTTACACAAGCCACGCCGATTCCGCCTAAGCTGATGTGACGCCGCACATCCAGCAAGCTTGTCTCGCGCAATATTGAAGCTTCGAATGCGGCCCCGCGCGCTTCGAAACCACCACACGTCCATGAGCGAAACCAGCCCACGCCTTTTTATCGTCTCGCCCCATTTCGACGACGCCGTCTTCAGTTGCGGCGCCTTACTCGCCGCCCATCCTGACGCCGCGGTCTGCACAGTATTCGCCGCGCCGCCCGAGCAGGAAATGCATACCGAATGGGATGAAAAGTCAGGTTTCACGAGCGCCCATCAGGCCATCCACGCCCGCACGCGCGAAGACAACCTCGCGCTGGAAGTGCTCGACGCGATTCCGCTGCGCATGCCGTTTCGCGACGGCCAATACATGGACTCGCCGTCGATCAGCAGATTGGCTGCAATGCTTGAAGAGACCATCTACCGCACGACCGCGAACACGCTGCTGATGCCGCTCGGTCTGCATCACGACGATCATGTCCGGGTGTTCGAAGCCTGCTGCGAAATCCTGCCGCGCCTGTCGCATCTCACGTGGTTCGCCTATGAAGATGCGATTCACCGTCGCACGCCGGGTGTCGTGCAGGCGCGGCTCGCCGACCTCGCGCAGCGCGGCATCGTCGCGACACCGGCCTATCCGAGCGCCGGCCATACGATCGATCTCCAGCGCCGCACCCAGATCAAACGCGAAGCGGTCAACGCTTACGAAAGCCAGTTGCGCGCCTTCGGCGCGGGCGATTACGACGACGTTTTCGCCACCGAACGTTACTGGCAATTGAGCGTGGGCCGCCGCGCGCGAAGAAAGTAAGGACCGCGCCGCGCGCCGGATCGCCTACGCTTGAGGAGAACGACCTGGGCTTATGCGCATTCGACCGGCTGTACCGTCGGTTTTTTAGCCCGCTTCCCGGTCCGCTTTCAAGCCCTCTTCCCAACTAAAAGAGGTGATGCAATGAGCTACGACATGCATACCAGTCCGATTCCCGACCCGAACGCCGATCCGAATCGCGACCCGGAAGCCGATCCACTGGTGCCCCCGTCGCCCGGTCATCACACCGAGGAGCCGCAGCGGCCCGATGGACCGCCGGACAAAGACCCGGTGTGACGCCGTACGGATTGTTACCGGACGGGGACGCGCGAGTGAAGGCGTAAGTGAACACGTAAGTGAGCGCGCGCGTTAGCGCGTCAGTTCGCTAAAGCCTTGCAGGAGACGGTCGATGTCGGCGGCGTGGATATTGCCCATCGTCGAGATGCGGAACAGTTCGGCCGACAACCCGCCTTGACCCGCATAAATGACGAAACCACGCGCTTTCAGCGCGTCGTGCAGTTGCGGATACGACACGCCGTCAGGCAAGCGATACGCGCGCAGCACCACCGACGATTGCTCCGGCGGCAACACGCTGCCCACGCCCCGCTCAGCCAGGCCCGCACGAGCCTGCTCGGCGAGCGCCGCGTAACGCGCGTGGCGCGCTTGCCAACCGCCTTCGTCGGCGAGTTCGCGCAATGCTTCGACCAGTGCGTAATACGCATGAACCGACGGCGTGAACGGCGTATTGCGCTGATCCTGCAAACGCGCGAGGCGCCCGAGGTCCAGGTAATACGTGCGGCTCGCCGCCTGCGCGAGCGCCGCGCGCCGCACCAGCACGAACGACGCGCCCGGCACGCCATGCAGACACTTGTTCGCGGTTGCCGCGACGGCGTCGAGACTGACGTCGGCGAAATCGATCGCTTCCGCGCCGAAGCTGCTGACGCCATCCACCAGCAGACGCAAACCGCGTTCGCGGCACAGCGCGCCGAGCGCCTGCAGATCGTTCAGGCGTCCCGTCGTGGTTTCGTGGTGAATCACGGCGATGTGCGTGAACGCTTTGTCCGCGTCGAGGCGTTCGGCGATCTTCGCGAGATCCGGCGCCTGCATCCAGTCGTGTTTCAGCGACTCGTGCGCGATACCGTATTGCGTGGCGATCTGCGAAATACGCTCACCGTACACACCGTTTTCCACGACCAGCAGCTTGCCGTTTTGCGGCACCAGCGCGGCGGTCATGCTTTCAACAGCGGCCGTGCCGGAACCGGTCATCAGCACCGCTTGCCATTCCTTTGCGTCGAGGCCGTACAGATCGACCAGACGTGTGCGCGCCTCTTCCTGCAAGTCGAAAAACTCGCTTTCGCGGTGGCACAGATCCGTTTGCAACAGGCTGTTGCGGACGCGTTCGGTGAGCGTCACCGGGCCGGGGTTGAGCAGCAACATGAGTGCACTCCTTAAGCGGCGCCGATGTGGCGCATCAGGCGCGTTTTCACATCGGGCGGGGTGATAGTGGGACGCGGCAGACCATCGGGCGTACCGCGGCGAATCGCCAGTCGCGCGAAACGCGGGCCATCGGGCGACGGCGCCGATTCGAACAGTTCGTCGATCACCTTGACGTCGTCGCTTTCGACTGCCGACGCATAACCGCAAGCCGCGGCGACACCCGCAAACGACACCTGCGACGATACCGTCGTCTGGCCGCCAGTTGAGTCGTGTGCGCCGTTATCGAGCAGCACGTGCGTGAGATTCGACGGACCGTACGCACCGAGCGTCGCGAACGCGCCCATGCGCATCAGCGCGGCGCCGTCGCCGTCGAGCGCGACCACGTGCAGATCCGGACGCGCGAGGGCAAGACCCAACGCGAACGGCGTCACGCAACCCATCGAGCCGACCATGTATAGCTGGTTGGGACGGTCGTCGATGGCATAGAGTTCGCGGCCGCAAAATCCGGTCGACGCGAGCACCACCGTCGATTCGAGCGGCGTGTGCGCGATCACTTTCTGCAGCGCGTCGTGACGCGAAGCCAGTTCATTTTCGGCCACGTTCCCGAATTGCGAACGCGGTGCAACCGGCACGCGGCGAGCGCCTGCATTGCCCTCTTTCAACGCGTACGGCGCCACGCTGCCCTTTTGCATCACGAGCGCGTACGGACGGCCGGTTTCATCCATGTGGGCAATCGCGCGATCCAGCGCCGGACCGATTGCGTCAGCTTCGGTCGGGAAGGTCTCCCAGGGGATCTCCATCGTGTCGAGCATCGCGGGCGTAACCGGACCCATCAGCGCGTGCTGCGGCTCGTCCGCGACGCCGGGTTGCCCACGCCACGTGACGATCAGCAATTGCGGCAAACGGAAGGTCCACGTGAGCGACGTCAACGGGCTCACCGCATTGCCGAGGCCGGAGTTCTGCATCATCGTGATGCCGCGCCGGCCGTTCTGCGCGCCGAGCGTGACGCCCGCGATCAACGCAACCGCATCGCCTTCATTGGCTGCCGAGACGTAATGCAGCGATTCATCCTGCAAGACGTAGTTGATGAACGGCGTCAGATACGAGCACGGCACGCCTGCATACCAGTCGAAGCCACGCTCGCGAGCCGCCTCGACGAACTGTGCTGCCTCGATCATTGTGCAGCTCCGCTCGCTTCGTTCGTCTTGCTGCCGACCGCTGCCGCGAACGGCGCTTGCGCATGCGCGAAATCGCCCGCGCGGCGGAAATCTTCGAGATCGTTCACGCCGCGCCAATGGCCATGCACGTATTGCACTTCGATCGATTCACCCGCTTCGATCAGCGCATTCAGCAGCGCGGGCATGTCGAGCGAATCGAAATCGGGACGCGCCTGCAATTTGCCGAGTACCGCTTGCAGACGTTCACGCCCCTCGCCGCGCACATTCAGCAGGCCGACCCAGCGGCCATGCGGCGTTTGCGAAGCGATGGCGGACGTTGCTTCCTGCCCGCTCGACACGTGACGCAGCGTGACCTTGCTGCCGAACAGACCGCGATCGTCGCCTGCCGAGCACCACGCGAAGTCGCGCACGCTGGCGTTTTCCGCATCGGTCAGCGACGAATCGACCACCACGCTGAAGGCGGCTTCGCTCTCGACCAGATCGCGCAGGATGTAGCTGCGGAACAGCAGATCGCCGTACGAGATGACGGTGTCGCCCGTGAGCTTGTCGGCTGCGCAGGCGAGCGACGCCAGTTCGCCGGTTTGCGCGTGACGTTCGTTGACGACCAGCTTGATGCCGGCCGTATCGATCGCGTCGGCGCGATACCCGCCGACCACAGTGATGTCATTGACGCTCTGTTTCTTGAACGCGTCGACGAGCCAGCGCAACAGCGGCTTGCCCGCGATCGGCAGCATGACTTTCGGACGATCTTCGGTGACGGCTTCGAGGCCCTTGCCGCGGCTTGCCGCGAGCACGACGGCGGAGCCGGCTGCGCGCCCGCTCGACAGATAGCGGTCTTCGGCTTCCGAGTATTCGTCGGCGTCTTGCAGACGGAAAATTTCGTTGACCGCGGCGATGCTGTCTTCGACGTTGACGAGCGTTTCGCTCGAGTGAATTTCCTTGGCGACGGCCTGCATCGCCGAGGTCGCCGCGCGGATCAGATGATTCGCCCAGATGACCGTGCTGATGCCGGCCTCGCGGAACACTTCGGTGGGCGTGCTGTAGTACTTGGTCGGCACGATGACGAGCGGCCCGCGGCCCGCCCATTCGCGTGCGAACTCGAGGATTTCGTCGGGCCGCGAGAGCTTGCTGTGAATCAGGATCGCGTCGGCGCCTGCTTGCCGATAGGCTTCCGCGCGACGCAGCGCTTCGTCCATGCCCCAGCCGGCGATCAGTGCTTCGACGCGCGCGACGATCGAGAAGTTTTCATCCAGCTGCGAGTCTTTACCGGCTTTGATCTTGCCGCAGAACTCGTCCATATCCGCGAGCGGCTGCGCTTCGCCATTGATGAAGCTATTCGTTTTCGGAAATTGTTTGTCTTCGATACAGACACCGGCGATGCCGCGTTGTTCGAGTTTGCGGACGAGACGGCGCACGTTATTGAAATTGCCGTAGCCGGTATCGCCGTCGAGGAGGATGGGCAGATCGCTGGCATCGGCCATGAATTCGAGGTTGTCGACAACTTGCGTCCAGCTGGCTTCGTTGTTGTCGCGCACGCCGAATTGGGCGGAGATCGCGAGGCCCGAGCCCCAGATCGCCTTGAAGCCGGCTTCGCGGACGATGCGGGCGGAGAGACCGTTGTGGGCCTCCATCATGAATTCGAGTTCGTTGCTGACGAGCATCTGGCGCAGACGCGCACTGCGGGACGCGGAGATAAATGCGGGTTCGCGGGCGTTCATTTTCTTTACTCCTGGTGGCGGGCTTATTGATGCGCTTTGGTGCTCTTTTTTGCCCGGCTGGCGACTGGAAAATGGCGACTATAGCTGAAAACGTTTTTATTCGGCGTGCAGGTGGGATTTGGGGTTTTTATGTTGTCGTTAAGTGGGGAAATGTGCTGTTTTTTGTTTTTATGCAAGGCGATGGAGTGTTTGCGGTTTTTTGGCGTTATGTGGAGGAATGTGATTTGGGCCCTGCGGGGCTTGGGGTTGTGGGGGTTTTGTTTTATCTGGTTTTGTTTGTTTTTATCTGGGTTTATCTGGGTTTTGGTTTATATCTATTTGGGTTATTGGTTTTCCTGTTTGGTTTGCCTGCTTGGTTTATGGATTAATTGCGCTATTGGTATATTAGCGTTTGCCCCTGTGCGGGGCGGCACTTACTTTCTTTGCCGCCGCAAAGAAAGATAAGCAAAGAAAGCGGCTCACACCGCTAATTCTTAAGCGGGTCCCCCGCACAGTTACATTAGTGGTGCATCTGGAGTCAGTGCTCTCGCGCATTCGGCCTCAGTGACAAAGCCATCATGCTTCCCGCCTCGCACTACGTGCTCGCCGGGAGGGTCCATCGTGAACCTAATGACTTCGTTTGGGCGTGGTGGGGGCCATCGGCTTCGCCTCGGCGGGATGCTGAAAATGTTGCGATTTTCGTTGCGGAGTGCCGTCGCGTACATTCTCCTCAGCGTCCTCACGCCTCTACGCCGGTCGTAACTCCTGGTCGAGAGAAGCAGCCGAGGACAACCGATGGTTTGCCGAATCTCGGCTGAGCATTGGCATTGGCGCGTGGTTTGATGAGGTGACGCTGAATGTCGACAAGAGTTAGCTGTTCGGTGAGACACGGCTGGGCGTTGGCAATGGCGGGCGGTTTGATGAAGTACCGCTGCGGCGCGCGCAGCGCCGCCGGAAGTATGACGGCTTTGTCACTCACGCCGAATGTGCGAGAACACAGATTCCAGATGCACCACTACCGTGGCTGTGCGGGGGACCCGCTTATAAGCTGGCGGGGTGAGCTGCTTTCTTTTGCCTACTTTTCTTTGCAGCAGGCAAAGAAAAGTAGGTGCCTGCCCCGCACAGGGGCGACGCTAATAAACCAATAAGAATTCAAGGAAAGGCCAACGCCAGAAGCACAACAATAAGCGCCGCACAGGCAAAAAAAAAACAAACAAACCCAAACCCCAATTAATCAGACAAAAGAACAACGGGTTTCCCCTCCCCTGCAGAGCAAACAACAACAAGCCGTAAACACAGTAAGTAAAAAGCCAACCGCTGCAAGCGAAAGATCCCCCCTTACCGCCCACCTCGCGAAAGCGAAAGTGAAAGTGAAAAAAGCAAACCCTCACTGCCATGACTCTGAACAAAAAACTAGCCTCAATGATCACGATCCTCTGGATCGGCCTGATTCTGATCGGCGGCTTCGGCGCATGGCAAAACCGCGCGTCGATGATCTCGGACCGTCGCGATCAACTCACCGCGCTGATTGATCAGGCCAATCACATCGTCAACCGCTACTACACCCTCGCGCAACATCACACGATCACCGAAGACGAAGCCAAAAAACAGGCGCTCGAAACACTCGCCGCCATGCGTTACGGCAAAGACGGCTACATCTCCGTCAACAACTCGCAATCGGTCATGCTGATGCACCCGATCAAGCCGGAACTGGTCGGCAAGAACATGGCGCAATTCACCGACCCGGCCGGTAATCATCTGTTCACCGACATCGTCGACGCAGGCAATCACGACGGCGGTGGCTACGTCGACTATCTCTGGTCCAAACCCGGCAGCGACAAACCCGTAGCGAAAACCAGCTTCTCGCTCCACTTCGCGCCGTGGGACTGGTATCTCGTCACCGGCATGTACATGGACGACGTGCAGCACGCGTTCTACGCCAGTCTGTTGCGCTGGCTCGTCATCACCCTGACGCTCGGCGCGATTGCCACCGTCGTCATGCTGCTGGTGTTGCGCAGCATCCGCCGCACGCTCGGGGGCGATCTCGAAGTCGCGGTCGAAGCGGCCCAACTGATGGCGCGCGGCAACCTCTCCACGCGCGTGCCGGTGCACACGAACGATACCGGCAGTCTGCTGCACGCCCTCCACGCCATGCAGGCGGGTCTCGTCGATACGGTTTCGCGCGTGCGGCTCGGCACCGAAAACATCAATATCGGCGCGACCGAAATCGCCGCCGGCAACACGGATCTGTCGCAGCGCACCGAGGAACAGGCCGCGGCACTCGTCGAAACGGCGTCGAGCATGGATCAGATGACGGTCAACGTGAAGCAGAACGCGGACAGCGCGCTGCAAGCGGCGCAACTCGCCGGCCAGGCCGCGGATGTGGCCACGCGCGGCAGCCGCGTGGTCGACGACGTGGTCCGCACTATGGGCGAAATCACCAGCAGCTCGCGACAGATCGGCGACATCATCGGCGTGATCGACGGCATCGCGTTCCAGACCAACATCCTCGCGCTCAATGCCGCCGTCGAAGCGGCCCGCGCGGGCGAACAGGGCCGCGGCTTCGCGGTGGTCGCAGCAGAAGTGCGCAGTCTCGCGCAGCGCTCGGCCACGGCCGCGAAGGAAATCAAGGCGTTGATCGAGACGTCCACCCATACCGTCGAAGCGGGTGCGTCGCTGGTCGCCAACGCCGGTTCGACCATGGGCGAGATCGTGCAGTCGGTGCGTCGCGTGAACGAAATTCTGGAGGAGATCAGCAACGCGTCGCGCGAACAGAGCGCAGGGATCGAACAGGTCAATCGCGCAGTCGGCGAAATGGATCAGGTCACGCAGCAAAACGCGGCGCTCGTCGAACAAGCCGCCGCCGCGGCCCATTCGCTGAAGGATCAGGTGGGCGTGTTGCGCGAGGCAATCTCGAGTTTCGCTTTGCCGGCCTGAAGCGGGCGGCGCTTTTCTGGCGGCGGAACGTCAGGAGAAAAGAGGCGAAAAAAGAAGGCGCTCGACAGGCAGAGAGCGCCTCTTTAACACGCCGCGTCGGAGTCGACGCATCAATCGAACGAACCAGCCGCACGGATTTTTAAGTCCGCGCGGCTTTTTTGTGCCTGTGCCTGTGCCTGTGCCTGTGCCTGTGCCTGTGCCTGTGCCTGTGCCTGTGCCTGTGCCTGTGCCTGTGCCTGTGCCTGTGCCTTGCGTCTTGCGTCTTGCGTCTTGCGTCTTGCGTCTTGCGTCTTGCGTCTTGCGTCTTGCGTCTTGCGTCTTGCGTCTTGCGTCTTGCGTCTTGCGGCTACGGCTACGGCTACGGCTAGGTCTGCGTCTGCGTCTGCGTCTGCGTCTGCAACGGTATCGTCGAAGCCCCGTTCAGCGGACGCTTACCTCGCCCGATCCCTCATTCAGGTCAAACCGCATCGGGCGGCATCACAGTGCGCGGCGCGCGCCCCGCCCACTCTCCGCTTGCATGGCCCTCGCATCTAGATTACGTTCTTATTACAATCTGGGCAGCGCCGGCTTCGCGCCACGTATGCCGGCCGTGCAGTTTCATCGGCCACGCAAGGTATTCACCGCCGCCGCTTCGGGCGGCGCACGCTAATCCCGCTGCACGCCACGCGCGTGCGGCTTTCACTCGAGGAGCACGCTCGACAGTCACGCGCAACCAGCCGCCGGCGTTGCCGGTTCCAGCTCGCCACGCACCACTGTTCGTTATCCGCACCCATGATCCCAAAGAAGAAATCGCAGTCGCACGATCCGTACGCGCCCGTCGCGAAGAACCAGTTGCTGACCGCGCGCCTGCCGATGTGGCGCTCGAAACTTGTCGTCCTGCTGGTGTTCGGCGCGTTCGCGTCGCTGGCGGGGCGCGCGTTCTGGGTGCAAGTGGTCAATCAGGATTTCTACGTCGATCAGGGGCAAAAACGCTATCAGCGCACCATCGAACTCGATGCAACGCGCGGGCGCATCGTCGACCGCAATGGCTCGCTGCTCGCCGTCAGCCTCGCCACTTACGAGATCTGGGCCTCGCCCAAGCTGCTCGACGAAGCCGCGTTCGCGCCGCTTTCGAAGCTGCTCGATCTGCCGCTGGCGGAACTGCGCCGGCGTCTGAACGGCGACAAAACCTTCGTGCTGCTCAAGCGCCAGGTGGACGCCGACACGGCCGATCATCTCAACAAGCTGGGCCTCGCCGGCATCACGCAGATCGCGGATTCGAAGCGCTTTTACCCGGAAGGCGAATCGGCGGCGCACGTGGTCGGCTTCACGGATATCGAGGACAACGGCCAGGAAGGCGTCGAACTCGCCGCCAACGAGCAATTGCTCGGCGTGCCGGGCCAGCGCGAAGTGATCCGCGACCGCCTGGGCCGGGTGGTGTCCGAGACCCGGCCGCTCGTGCCCGCGCAGAACGGCGACACCATCCACCTGACGATCGACCGGCGCATTCAGCAGCTCGCCTACGCACAACTGAAGGACGCCATTGCCAAACATCACGCCGAAGCCGGCAGCGTGGTCGTGCTCGATGCGCGCAACGGCGAAATTCTCGCGCTCGCCAACTATCCGAGCTTCGATCCGAACGACCGCGCCCGTTTGACCGGACGGCAACTGCGCAATCGCGCGGTCGTCGACACCTTCGAGCCGGGCTCGACGATCAAGCCGGTGGTGGTGGCGCTCTCCATCGACGAAGGCAAGGTACGGCCGCAAAGCGTCATCAATACGGCGCCGGGCTGGTACAAGATCGGCCCGGCCGTGATTCACGACACGTCGAATCACGGCGCAATGACGGTTTCCGAAGCCGTGCAGAAGTCGAGCAATATCGCGCTTGCCAAGCTCGCGCTGAATCTGCCCGCCGAAACGATCTGGAACAAGTATCAGGAATACGGGCTCGGGTTGCGGCCCGAGCTGACCTTTCCGGGTGTCGCGTCGGGCAAGGTGCGTCCGTACAAGCGCTGGCGTCCGATCGAACAGGCCACCATGGCGTATGGCTACGGCCTGTCTACTTCGCTGCTGCAGATGGCGCAGGTGTACACGGCCTATGCGGGCGACGGCACTCTGCATCCGGTGAGTTTGTTGCACAAAGATAGAGAGGCAGACGGGAACGCTGGTGCGGGTGCGGGTGCGGGTGCGGGTGCGGGTGCGGGTGCGGGTGCGGGTGCGGGTGCGGGTGCGGGTGCGGGTAGCACAGTACACGCCACCGGCAAGGGCCATTCGGTCACCACACCCGCCACGGCGCGTGCGATCCGCTCGATGCTCGAAATGGCGACCGGACCTGGCGGCACAGGACGCGCAGCGGCGGTGGAAGGCTACCGGATCGGCGGTAAAACCGGCACGGCCCGCAAACAGGTCGGCGCAACTTACGCGAAAAACCGTTACCGCGCCCTGTTTGTCGGCATGGCGCCGATGAGCGATCCACGGTTGATCGTCGCCGTTATGATCGACGACCCGGCCGGCAAGGCATTCTATGGAGGGACGGTAGCCGGCCCGGTATTCGGTGCGGTAACCGGTGGCGCACTGCAATTGCTCGGGGTGCCGCCGGATGCGTGAGGGACCATGAAAGGGTGCAATGCACTCTGCATGACGCGCCTGTTGTCTTCAAAGTTTCATCGAGCGGCGCGTTGCAAGCCTTGTTAGACTAGCCCTCGCGCTGCACGAACTGGCATCCAGCGCCCCGTTGCGCATCGGCCGCTACGACGGCCGGCGCATTCCCCCGCAAGCAAGCCAAGGAATAGCCATGACGAATCGAACGTTGACGACCGCGGCCGGTGCGCCGGTCGGCGATAACCAGAACTCCGAAACCGTCGGCCCGCGCGGCCCGATCACACTGCAAGACTTCTGGCTGATCGAAAAGCTCGCTCACTTCGACCGCGAAGTCATTCCCGAACGCCGCGTCCACGCCAAAGGCTCGGGTGCATTCGGCACGCTCACCATCACGCACGACATCACCCGCTACAGCAAAGCCAAAGTCTTCGAAGTCGGCAAGGTCACGCCGACCTTCATGCGCTTCTCAACCGTCGCCGGCGAACGCGGCGCGGCAGATGCAGAGCGCGATGTGCGCGGCTTCTCGATCAAGTTCTATACCGAAGAAGGCAACTGGGACATCGTCGGCAATAACACTCCGGTGTTTTTCATCCGCGACCCGCTCAAGTTCCCCGATTTCATTCACACGCAAAAGCGCAATCCGCAAACCAATCTGCGCGACGCGAATGCAGTGTGGGATTTCTGGTCGCGCAATCCGGAATCGCTGCATCAGGTCACGATCCTGATGAGCGATCGCGGCATTCCGAAGAACTATCGCCAGATGCACGGCTTCGGCTCGCATACGTTCTCGCTGATCAACGCACAGAACGAGCGCTTCTACGTGAAGTTTCACTTCAAGTCGAAACAGGGCATCGAAAACTACACGAATGCCGAGGCGAACGAAGTGATCGGCCGCGATCGCGAAAGCGCGCAACGCGATCTGTTCGAACAGATCGAAAAGAAGAACTTCCCGCAATGGCGTTTCTGCATTCAGGTCATGACGGAAGCCGAAGCGCACGCGCGCAAGGAGAATCCGTTCGACATCACCAAAGTGTGGTCGCACAAGGAATATCCGCTGATCGATGTCGGCGTGCTCGAACTGAACCGGAACCCGGAGAACTATTTCGCAGACGTCGAACAGTCGGCCTTCACGCCGGCCAATGTCGTGCCGGGCATCGGCTTCTCGCCGGATCGCCTGCTGCAGGGCCGGCTCTTCTCGTACGGCGACACGCATCGTTACCGGCTCGGTATCAACCACCACCAGATTCCGGTGAATGCGCCGCGTACGCCGAACGTGAACACGTATCACCGCGACGGCGGCATGCGTACGGACGGCAATCTCGGTAGCACGGTGAACTACGAGCCGAACCGCTTTGGCGCGTTCCCGCAGGATGCGTCGGTGAACGAGCCGCCGCTCGCCGTGGAAGGATCGATCGAGCGCTACAACCATCGCGAGGACGACGACTACTACAGCTACGCGCGTGCGTTGTACAAGCTGTTCGACGCGGCGCAGCGCGAGCGCTTCTTCCGGAATATCGCGGAGGCGATGGCAGGTGTGGCGAAGGAAATCGTCGACCGGCAACTGGCGCTGTTCGAAAAGGTCGATCCGAGCTATGCGGAAGGTGTGAAGAAAGAACTCGGCAAGACGCCGCCGGCTTCGGAAACGGCGCTATCTTAACCATCTGCGGCAACGCGCCCTGCCGGTTTGCCTGCAACTGGCAGGGCGATTCCTGTAAGCGTTAGCGTGGCACCTTGTCGCTGCCCGCTTTCACCGGCGCCCCGGCCAGCGCCTCGATGCGGTTACGGCCATTGCGTTTGGCCTGGTACATCGCCCGATCGGCTTCTTCCAGTATCGCGTGGCCGTTCGCGGCCGCCTCGGCGGGCGCCCCGGTAATCGTGCGCGCCGCCACGCCGATCGACACGGTCAAGGCGATACGTTCGCCGTGATCGTCCTGCAAATCCAGTCTTTCGACAGCCAGCCGTACGCGCTCGGCGACCGTCAGCGCATCGGACTGGTCGCCCTGCAGCAAGGCGGTGAACTCTTCGCCGCCGTAGCGCGCCACGGTGTCGCCCAACCTGACCTGCTGCCGCACGCAGGCCGCCACCGCCGCGAGCGCCCGGTCGCCGGTTCGATGTCCGTAGGTGTCGTTGATACGCTTGAAGCTGTCGATATCGATGAAAAGACACGCTACCGGCACGCCATAACGGGCAGCGCGCGTGATCTCCTCGCGCAAGCGTTCGTCGAAGTAGCGGCGATTGGCGAGGCCGGTCAGCGAATCGGTCATACCGAGTTGCTTCAATCGCTCGCGATGCGCGACATTGTCGAGACTCGCCGTGACGATGCTCGCAAAGCGCTCCAGAATGTCCGTGGCCATGCCTTCGCCGAAACGCGCCGGGTCGTCGCTGCACAGGCACAGATAGCCGCTGACGGTGTCGCCGGCGGCAAGCGGCAGCAAGATCGCGCTCGCCGGCGCGGCGGCGTCGCCGAAGAATGCGCGACGGGCCGTTTCATCCAGTTCGCCCGGTTTGCCCAGCCACGGCCGTCCCTCGCCGCACAGGCCACGGGCGGCAAGACCGCCTTCGTGCGAGGTTCTCAGATTGGGCTGATCGAGCGCATCCAGGGCGCTCTGCTCGAGGAGTTCGAGCAACATGGGCGCGCGGTCATCGAGCCACAACGTCACGCTCGCCAGCGAGAATTCCTGCGGCAGATGACTGAACAGGGTGTCGAGAAACGACGGAAAACTCTGCGCGCCGATCAACCTCAACTCGACGTTCTGGAAGCGGCGCAGCGTACGTTCGTTGTGCTGCACCGTATCGACGAGCGAGCGAAGCCGGTCTGAAAGCGGCGTTTGAGCGAGATTCGTCACGTTATCAATGATGCGGACCCGGAAGCGAAGCGGGAGCGGCGGCCCCAACCGCTGTAATAACGGCCAATTCCGCAAGGTCTTGAGGGTTGGATCACCGCGTACGCAAAACAGCGGTTGAGCCGGGCAATCGAAAATCGAGCAGAGAGATCAAGCGCGAAAATTTTCAGCGCGATCTTAAGTTTGGCTTAATTCTTACCTGTAAATATGGCACACAACATCCCCTGTTGAGCCGCCAGAACATCGGCGGCGCTTTTTTTATCGAGGGATGTCGCCGAGGCACCGATAGATGGACAGCATGCCTGCGAAGAAGGAGTCAAACCATGGTGGAAGACACGGTATTCGAGCATTTGCGCGCAATGCCCGGCAACGAATGGGTGCGCCAGATCCACTCGTGCAAGGTCTCAGACCCCTTGCAACCCCCTTGGGGACGCTCGTACAGACTCGTTGAATGGACCATGAAGCACACCCCCGAATCGAGTCGCCGCGTGGTGCCGGCGGAAAGCACGCCACTCGAAATCGCGCAGGCAGTGGTATCGCACATTCCGGGGCGCCGCTTCTGCCAGCACGGCGACGACTAATCGCGCAACCGGCAACCTTCGCTCAGTTTTTCGCGCGCTTCGCTACTTCTTCCTGAAACAGCGCGACCTCTTCCGCAGCGGCTTTTGCGACACTCGGGCGCTGCATCAAGCGCTTGTAGTAATCCGCAACCGCGGGCCACTGCGACAGATCGATGCCGCCAAACGATGCCCAGTTCAGCACGGTGACCAGGTAGGCGTCAGCCACGCTGAACGCGTCGAGCAGATACTCGTTGTGCGCCAGATGATCCTGCAGAACACCCAGCCGCAACGCAGCCTTGTCGCGCGCATAGCGCTTCACGTCTTCCGGCGCGCGCGCATCGAGTAGCGGCACGAACACGGCCTTGTGCAACTCCGTACTGATAAATCCCAGCCATTGCTGCAGCCGTGCGCGTTGTGCCGTGCCTGCGGCGGGCGCAAGCCGTGCAGCCGGAAAATGATCGGCGACATACGGCAGGATCGCCGTGTTCTCGCTCAACAGCCAGCCTTCGTCCGTACGCAGTACCGGCACCTGCCCAAGCGGACTGATCGGATAAAAATCCGAGCCATCCGACAATTGTTTCGACTTCGTATCGACCTGAATGTACCCGGCCTGTGCCCCTGCTTCGTACAGCGAGATTCGGGTGGCCAGTGAACACGCTAACGGAGAAAAGTACAGATCCATGGGGAATCCTCTGTCGTTGAAGTTTTTGTACTATATTGCATATAAATCACTTACGCCATATTTTTATGCCGACCAGTACAAAAAAAGAAGTACGCCCCCGCGGCCGCCCACGCGCCTATGATTCCGACCAGGCGCTCGCAGATGCAAGAAACGTGTTCTGGCGCAGCGGCTACGCGGGCACCTCGCTGGATCAGTTGAGCGCCGCGACCGGCATGAACCGCCCGAGCCTGTACGGCGCATTCGGCGACAAACATGCGTTGTATCTGACCACGCTCGAACGTTATATCGAGGCCGGCCGGCTCGCGATGGTCGATGCGCTCAGAGAGGACCTGCCATTGCCGCAAGCACTGCTGCGTGTTTATGACGGCGCGCTCGCATGGTACTTGCCCGCCGACGGCGATCCGCTCGGCTGCTTCATGATCGGCACGGCCGCGGTCGAAGCGGTGGATGACACCGAGGTACGCGAAGCCCTTGCAGAAGGACTGCGAACCTACGACAAGGCCTTCGAGAAACGCTTCAAGCTCGCGCAAGCCGCAGGCGAACTGGCCGCCGAAGCACAACCGCCCCTTCTCGCGAAGCTCGCGTCGGCGATTTTGCACAGCCTCGCGTTGCGCGCCCGCGCGGGCGATTCACGCGCATCGCTGCGAGCGACGGCGGTTGCGGGGGTGGCATTGATATGCGGCAGTGCGGGCGAGGCACCCGTGCCGGCAACGGGCAAAACCGCAACGAAGGGACGTGGGCGCTAGGTAGAAGGTGTTTCTCCCCGCGTGGTTCAGTGCTTACGCACCAGACCATAGGCAGCCCGATAGCGGCGCCTTTGCAAGACTTAACAGTCGTGGAAACCGGCTATGCCTATGATGGAACTTCCGCCCGACACATTGTGATTTCGACATGAGCTATCCGTACGACATACTGACCGCCGCCTGTCTTTTCATCATTGTGGTCTCCACCTCCATCATGCTCACGCTCACCTGAGCGCCATAACTTGCGCATTGCGCAAAATCGCCCTATTTGCAGGGCCGGCGAGCCACTCAACGCGCGCTACGCGGTTTCGTGAAAAGACGGGATATACTGTACATATATACAGTATTTTTCGTCTGAACAATGCGTCTTCCTCCTTTCGATCCTCCCACGCTTGCCGAACTGCGCAGCTGGTGGCGCACGCGCGACGAGCAGGCCATCCAGCGGCTCATCCTCGAGATCCAGCGCCAGCGGCTCACGTTGCTGGAATTGCGCAACCTGATCGATAGCGGCGTCCAGCAGGCGCGCGCAGCCGACCGCACGCTGGTCGAACGCGGCGAGCCATTAATGACGTTACGGATACGGATCGCACAGGAGGTACTGCGTGCGGGTGACATCGACGATACCCAGCAAATGGGCCGCGCCGAGCAGGAAAAGCTCGCCGTGCGAACAGAGGGACAGATGGAATACGCACGCGAAGGCCGCTTGAGGCGGCAACGCCGGAATATCTAATGCAGGCGTGGCTGCACGTTTCCGCGCGCCCGGACGAAGCGGCGCGCGGCGGCAAGCAGATTCGTCAGCGCGTTTGCGTGGCGACGCGCAAACCGAGCGAAATGAACAGCACGCCGATGATCTTGTTCTGCCAGCGGCTCAGCCATGTCAGGCGCTTCACGAGTTTGCCCAGCGGACGAATGGTCAGCACGATCAGCGTTGTATAAAGCGCGCTCATGCCGACGAAGATCAGCCCGAGCGTTGCGAACTGCAGGAATGTGGAACCGTGCTCGGGGTGAACGAACTGCGGCAGAAACGCGAGGAAAAACAGCGCGGTCTTGGGGTTCAACACTTCGGCAGGGATCGCCTGAAAGAAGGCCTGAGAGGCGGATACCTGCGGAACTGCCGGCAAATGCGCGCTCGCCTGTTTTTCGCGCAAGGCGCGAATGCCCAGATAAACCAGGTAGGCGGCGCCAACGAATTTCACGGCATTGAAGGCGAGTGCCGAAGTCATCAGCAGAGCCGACAGGCCGACCGATGCAGCTAACGTGTGGATGAAATCGCCAGCCGCCACGCCAAGGCCGGTGAGAATGCCGGCCTTGCGCCCGCCATGCACCGTGCGCGTCAAAACCAGCAAGACAGCCGGCCCCGGAATCAGAAAGAGCCCCAGTACAACGGCAACGAACGTTCCCAGCGTGGAAAAATCGAGCATGTGATCTCCTTGGTGGCGCTCCCGCCTCAACAGAGAGGCACGCGTCTCAGCGGACGATTGTAGACGAATATCCACCCGCGATCCGTTACCATGGCGGGCACAAGGCCGCGTGAGACTCACCTGCGGTCTGCATTTTTCCATCCACCGAAGTCTTTGCCTTGCCCACCTATACCTTGCCCGCGCCGCTGTCCGCGGAACTCGAAATTCGCAAGAGCCGTTTCATCGCGCATGCGATACCGGTCGCCGACCGCGACGCCGCCATGATCGAGTTGCGCCGTCTGCGCGACGAACATCCGGGCGCGACGCATGTGTGCTGGGCGCTGCTGGCAGGTGGCCAGTCAGGCATGTCCGACGACGGTGAGCCGTCCGGAACCGCGGGCCGGCCCATTCTCGAAGTGCTGCGGCACCATGACCTGGACGGCGTGCTGGCCGCCGTCGTGCGGTATTACGGTGGCGTAAAGCTGGGCGCCGGCGGGTTGGTGCGCGCGTACACCGATGCGATTGCATCGGCTCTACTGGACGCGCCGCGAGTGGAAAGGATTGCGCAGGTTACGCTGACCGTCGAAGTGAGTTACGCCGACGAAGCAAAGGTGCGCCGATGGATCGAGGCTGAAGGTTATGGACTCGTGGAAAGCGCCTACGGGATGCTGGTGAAGATGACCGTCCGGTTGCCCGTCAACGCGGTGGACGATGCCCGGCTGGCCCTGGTGGATATGACTCAGGGCAAAGCCGGTTTTTTTTGATCGTTTGCCCGCCCCACTCGCTGTTACCATGCTGCTCTGTCCCGGGATGACTCAACCTAAAAGGCAACTCCTCTGACCCCGACTGCCGCATTTTCCAGCACAGCGTCCGAGTCGCCGCAACAGAGTCAGTCTCTGCGGCCGCCGTTCGGTGCCACGCGTCCGGCCTTGAGATCCGCTGTGCTCAAGGGTTGCGGCGTCGTCGCCTTGCCGTTGATGCTATCGGCCTGCTCGTGGTCGTGGTTCGGTCTGAATAGCCCACCGCGCGCCGCGGCCGCGCATTCAACCGGCTGGCTCAGCATCGCCCCCGCCAGCGATTTCGTCTATGTGCCGGCTCGCAACGGCCTGGTTTCGCCGAACCGGATCGAAAATACGGGGATGACCGGCATTATCCTGAAAACCGATATCAGCGAGGCCGTGCGCAACGGCGTCGTCAGCAGCTTGCGGATTGCCGGTTTTCATCTCACCGGAGACAGGAAGGTTCTGAGCGGCAGCATCGAGCAGTTCACGGTAGACGACTCGCGGTCCCCAACATTCTGGACACTGAAAATGCGCTATGTCGTGACCGATACGGTGACCCAGAACGTTGTGTTCTCAACCACCAAGACGGTCCGGCAGAAGTCGCCTAAATTCACCAGCAATACCATCGCCATCGAAGACACGGTCAGGCTGAGCGTCGATGCATTGATCAGCGACCCAGGCTTCGTTAAGTCGGTGAATTGAGCAGACGGACCGAATCGGCACGGTGCGCCGATTCGCTACAATCGGGAAATAGCGAGGAAACGCAGAATCGCGCGGAATCGGGGCGTCATTGGCGCCAGCCGTTTCATGCTCCAGACTGCGCAACCCCGTCCCGCCCTCTTCTCAGTGCGAGCCGTCATGTCTATAACCGCCTGGCTGTTCTTCCTGCCCGCCTGCTTCGCGATCAACCTCGCGCCCGGCCCGAACAATCTTCTATCGATCAACGTTGCCGCGCGTCACGGCTTCATGACGGCGTTCGTCGGCGGCACCGGCCGGTTAGTCGCGTTCGCCGTGATGCTGGTGCTGGCCGCGACGGGCCTCGCCGTTGTGCTGCACGCGTCCGAGTGGTTCTTTCTTGCGATCAAACTGGCCGGTGCTGCCTATCTGATCTGGCTTGCCATCCAGTTGTGGCGCAGCGACGCGCCGGCTATCGACACGACCCGGCAGGACGACGCATCGCTCTGGCGGATTGCGCGGCAGGAATGTCTCGTGGCGGCAGGTAACCCGAAGGCGATTCTGGTTTTCACGGCATTTTTGCCGCAGTTTGTCGATATCGCCAAACCGATGCTGCCGCAATTCACCGTGCTTGGCGCGAGCTTTCTGGTACTCGAATGGGTGGCGATCGCGCTGTATTCCTGGGCCGGCATGCACCTTGGCAAGTGGCTGGTCCGCGCCAGGGTTCGCCGCTGGTTCAATCGCTGCTGTGGGGCGTTTCTGGCGACGATCGGCGTGAGCTTTCTGCTGGTTCGGCGGGGACAGTAATAGAACCGCTGCGATAACGCCCCGGAGCGGCGCATGGATAAGATTCGACGTCACCTGGAGACGGCTTTCGCCTTCGTCGCGGGTGAGGCACTCGTCTGTCTCATGCTCCTGACCGCACTGATGTGCAAGCTGACGGAACGGATCGGCAAATCGCGGCCGCCGCGCTAAGCTGGCGCGGCATTATTTGCGCAGTGCTTCCAACGTCGCGCCGAGCGCCGGCTTCGGTGTCCCTGAGGCGTCTACCAAGCCGAAATTGCGCTCGCGCGCATTCTTGCCATTGGCTGTGTCCTGCCATTCGTAGATCGAGATCAGCGGTGTCTTCATCGAAGCACGCTTCATGAGAAATGCCTGGATGTTTGCCGCCTGACCGGTCATGCCTCCCTTTGCGCCAGACGAGACGCCCCACTCCGTAATCAGTGCCGGCAGTCCATAGCGGGAAAGAACGTATGCGGACGCGTCCTGAATCTGCCGTTCGCTCATTCCGTATGCATGGTACGAAACAGCGTCGATGCAATGGTCCGACGATGATTGAAGGCTCTGCAATAGCTTGTCCGAGCGGGAGCCGGATGCCGGAGCCCTCGCGAAGCCGAATCCAATCACAGGCTTCCATGCGTGAACGTTTTTCAGTCCGGCGCATACCATCCGCATATAGACCGGAAACGTCGTCTCAACATCGCCGGTTGGCCAATATGCAGGCAGCTCCGGTTCATTCCAGAGTTCAATGGCAAGCACATTGTTCCTGTAAGTGCCAACCAGATCGTTCACTACGTGAATCAGTTGCTGCGCGGCGTCGCGCAGTTGCGCATTGCGAGCCGCTTCATCCGACTGCGAAGACTGTGCAAGAGGGATCGTCGAGCGCACCGTAAGAAGGACCGGCAAACCCGCCTTCTCGGCAGCGGCGAACGCGCCGGCTACCCGCTTCCGATATTCAGCGGTCTGCATCGAATTCACCCATACGCCAAAACGGACAAAGCCAAATCCCGCAGCTTTGATCTGCATCGCCGATGTCGATGTGAAACGCTCGACCTTGACTTGCGTGCCTACGTTTAAGGGACCTTCGCTATCGAACACCCGCTGTCCGAACTGTTGTGCCTGAGCTTTCATGGTTATGCCGACCATGCAAAGCGCGATTACGATTACGCCCGTCTTCAACAGATTTTTAAATGAAATCATGCGAGATGCGGTGCACGGGTTTCGGCTGCCTGAACGGGTGCTTCAGAAGAACCCCGGGCACGATGTATCAATGCGAATCTACGCGATAAACCTGATCGGCATCCTAATGAGTTGAGCCGCCATGCGCAAAAAAGCGCAATGCTCGACAGGTGTCGAATGTAGCTTCCCAGGTCCGGCTCGAATAACATCGAAACCGCCATGTGACCGATTACCAGGCTTGCGAGCACATCCACGGCACCCGTCCCGGCTCCCTCCAGACGGCCAGACGTTCGGCCGCATACAGAGCCGAATGCAGAGCCAAGCGCAATCCATACGAAAACCAGCATCAGGAATTCCTTTGGCCCCGGATAAAACAGAACCGGAACGTTCAGCTTCAGGATTGCGTAGAGGTAGTCCACACAGAAAGCCGCAAACGAATCCGGTTCGAGCAGGTTGTAGAAACCTGTGCGCGCACCATAGGGCGAACCGGCGACGAGGTAGTCGACCGCCATATCGCGCGGATGCAACAGCACGTGGTACGCGGCATCCGGCAACATATACAGCCCCACCACAACCGCGAGGATGAGAACCGTCTTCAGTCGCAGCGATGCTCGACGGAATATCCACGCGCCAATGGCAATCGCAAGGATCAGTGCAAAATAGATCCGCACCGTCAACGCATACCCCGCATAGAGCGCAACTGCGGCGACTATGAGATTCCGCATGCCCCATCTTCTGCCGATCAGAATAAGCACGATAGACATCAGAACGACGATCGTGTCCTTGCTGGCAACGAATAAATTGAAGAACACGCACGGCGCGATCAGTACGGTATTCAGCAGCAAACCGCCAAGCCGCTTCGAGTATCCGAACATTAGCCAGATAAACAAAGCGCCGACACCCACAACGAAAAGGTTCGTGCCGACATTGCCAAGCGAAGAATAAAACTTCGCGACCGCGTCGAAAGAGGTGTCCTGATAAGTGCTTGACCCGCCAATCTGCGACTGAATCTTGTCTGAGTCGCGGAACACGAACTCAGGCAGGAACATGCTGGCTTTCCAGTACATCGTCATATACAACAGGATCGCAAAGCCGGCGATCAATCGAACGACACCCTTGCTAAGCCGTGGGCCGGTATTGAGTACTTTAAGAAACATGGATAGCCTCTCTGTTGACGGCTGCAGCTTCGGGTGCAGTTTCGGTTGCAGCACGGACACGCATCACGAGAAACACCAATATCGCCACGATCCCAGTACTCGCTGCCAGGTGCGCCAGCGCCGCGCCCATTGCGCCTAGATGCGTCACCAATAGCCACTCCACCGGAATGCCGATAGCCGCCACGACAGCCATTGCAATGGCAACCTGCTTGCCCAGGCGCAATGCGACCGCGCCACTCCAATAAACGTCGGCGATGGACCGGAGAACGAAGGAGACAAGCAGAATGCTCAACATCGTGAGTTCACGGCTGCCGGCGGGTTCGCGGGCCACATGGAAGATCGGCTTATAAGCGATCAGAATCGCAGCCGCGGCGATAATCGTGATGCCAAGGGCCGAGTGCATCGAAATTCGCAATGTCGCCCAGAAGTCGCGGCCGGTCCCGCTCAACGAACGTACCAGCCGTGGCCCGGCCGTCACCACGATCGTGGCATAGGCGATCGTCTGGATAGCGTTCGCGATCGACCATGCAAACACGTAGCGACCGAGCGAATCAGCAGAGATCGCACTGCTCGCGAGAAATCGCTCGCCGTATTGCAGACCGGACAGCACGGTTGCCGCCACAAAGAACGGGAAACCCGCCACCCACACTGAGCGAACGCCACCCACCTTGCGCGACACCGGCTGCTCCAACCGTATCTCACGCCCCCGACGCCAGATGCACCAGCATGCCGCGAGCGCGGCAATCAGATTCGTCCCCCACCAGAGCGTAAAGATCGTTTCAATAGATACGATCATGCCGGTGAGCAAACCAGGAATCGCGACACCGGCCCACGCACCCGTGCGAATGAAAAGCAGCAGCGCGCCCAGGCGTGGCCGATGCAGTGAAAAAACATAAGAAGTCGTCTCAAGCCCGATATGCTCAGAGAAGGCCACCAACATCACGCCCCAGAGAACGCCGGGTGGGATGCGACGAAACCCGTCGAAGCCGGCACCGTTGTGCACAATCAAGACGACGACGGCGATCACCGCGTAAACGAAGCAATAGAGCAGGAGTAAACGGCGCGCGGCCTGAATCGCGCCGCCCGGGTTCACGTCGCTCAATCGCCGGTTCATTTCGGTGCTGAATCCCAGTCCGAGCAATTTGGACGACACAACCGACACCGCGAGCGCCAGACCGTAGTCAGCCACTGCCGCAAATCCGAGCATACGGGCGACGACGACCGTTAGCGCGAATTTCAGCGCTAGCGACGTAATGCGAAAGGCGAACCGGATGAACAGGTGCATAACCATCCCGTGCTATAAGCTTCGCGCGGCCCGGAGCTCGACCAGTATCCGTTCCCGTGCAGCACGGATACGCTCGAAGCCAGAGGAAGTGTCCGCCCAGAAATTGCGAATCGCACCGGGCGCGAGGATCGCCGCGGCGACTTTCTCGGCGTCGAAGTCGGCCGCATTGGCAACCCAACCGTCCAGTCCGAGGTCGGAATATGCACCAAAGCCCTTGCGTTCATAGCTAAGGTGATAAGAAGGAACGCCACTCAGCACTGACTCGAGCGAGCCGTGCAAGCGGACCGATACCACGAAATCCGGCGTATCCGTGGCGAGCATCTCTTTCAGCGACACAAGGTCGCCGTCGACGCCGATGCTGCGGTAGTACGCGAGATCGTCATTGCCACGTCCCCTGCTCTGCACAGCAAAGCTGATGCGGCATGTCTGCCTCAACAATTGGATCAGTTGCCGCGTGGAGCTCTCGTACCGTTCCCGCTGCCGCTTCGACCATTTCGGCGCACGCCGTAGAACGAATGCCACGTGAGCCACACGGGTGCCAGCCTTCTCCGCTCGCGCCATGATCTGTGCGCTGCGCCGCTCGAAGTCCAGCACAGCGAGATCAGGCGCACGACGGGTGTTCGCGTTGTGAGCAAGGAAGGCGACCGAACGGTCGTCACGAACGAACACGCATGAAAACCTTGCGAGCATTCTCGAGAGATGTGCGTGCAACGGTTGTGCCGGCATCGAAGGTCCAATGCTTTGCGGCAAGTACACGGTCGGTTTGCCCGACAGACACGCTGCACGCATCTGAAGCAGGTGACCCGCTTCCAGTTTGAGGGCTTCCATGCAGTTGCGCGCACGCAAGTATCCCCCGCCGACACCGACGAGAAGATCAGCCGAGGACAGAATTTGCAACAACTCGCGCGTCCGGCGATTCTTGCCGATCGGCAATGCCATACCGACCGCTCCGGCAATACGGGCGATCCCCGCTTCTGCAAGAACCGGCGCTGGATAAACGTCGGGGTACTGGGAGAAAGAAGCCGGATCGGCAGCGACGATCGATACTCGCGTCGCCTCCCCAAAGGCCTGCTTCAGGAGATCGATTGACAGGTCGACGAGCAGACCGTCTCCGGAGTTCTTCGAACTGTACGCGTGAAGGAGGACCACATGCGTGCTGTTTGACATTAATGGGTCTCCTTGAGCAGACGCTGGTAAAGATTGACGGTCCGTTCGACCATTGCGGTAGCGGAGAATCGTTCGACGGCGCGTTCGCAATTACGGCTCATGCGTTCGCGCATCGCCGGGTTCTGGGCAAGCGCCGCTGTCGCGTCCGCGAAAAGATGCGTGTCGTCTTCATTGGGAACAACAAAGCCGATCTGTTCCGCGTCGATCAGTTCCGCCGCTCCGGACACTCTGGTAGACACAATCGGGATGCCGGCCGCCATGGCCTCGAGGACGACATAAGGAAAACCTTCGTAACGGCTTGGAAGTGCAAAGACGTCAAAAGCGGAGAAGTAGCGGCGTGCTTCTGGAATCAGTCCAAGCAAGCGTAAGTTCGAGGGAATGCTCTCGTCGTTCACGCCTGACGCGCTGCCGAAGTCACCAGGCCCCATCACCGCAAAAATGACGTTATCCATGCCCCGCTCGAGGAGGCACCGTGCGACCCGTACGAGCCGGTCAACGCCTTTCTGGAAGTCCAGACGGCCCACAAAGCCGACAACGATAGCGTCATGCGGCAACCCGAGCGCCGCGCGCGCTTCAATCGACGGGAGCAACGCCGGTGCAGGCACGCCGTTGAAAATCGTTTCGATTCGATCCGCTGGAATACGCAACACCTGCTGCAAATGTTCCGCTTCGTCGACGGAAACCGCGATGATGCGGTCGCTCCGAAAACGGCCGAGAAAACTTTCGATCAGCCCGTAAAACCGCCGTTGTGCCCGCGGCAAATAGGGATTCAGCGTGTAGACGGCGTGCGGCGTGTAGACCTGCTTCCACGGTCCAATGCACATCCGCGCGAGCGCCCCTGCCTTCGAACTGTGGCTGTGAACGATGTCCGGCCTGATCCGGTGCAGGCACCTGGATAGTTGAGCGAAGGCGGTCATGTCCGAGCTGCCGACCGAACGGTGCATCGACACACGATGAACCGTATTGCATTGCGCGAGCAGGTCCTCGGTGAGAATCACGCCGTCGAAACGGGCGCCGATCGGAACAATCAGATGAATGTCGACGCCACCGCAAGCGCGCAGGCCGCGCACCATGTCGGCAATATGGACCGCCACGCCACCGCCGGCCGCTTCAACGACCAGCGCCACCCGCAAAGGAGGCGATCTCAGGTCACGACGAACCGGCGATGCGTCCATAAAATTGCCGGCATCCACCGACCGTGACCGCTCGGCGACACCTTCCGTACTGACTTGCATCACTGCCCCCGGCCACGACGGGTAAGCAGCTCACGCCAGCGGCTCGTCAATGCAGGGCGAGGCTCTTCGTAGCAATACTGAACATATCGGTAACCACCATTCTTACGGTTGTAGCTCCGTCGTCCGGACTTTGGATCGAGACCATTGAGCAGCGCACCGCTAACCGTGATTCCGGCGTGCGCGAACTGCCTCACGGACTCCGTCAGTTCCCCAATACGCGTATGACCGGCCCGGGCAACGAGCATCACGGTCGCGCAATGCGCCGCCATCACCACTGCGTCGACCGCGGCCAGAACCGGGGGCGAGTCGACGAGCACCACGTCGTAATCGCGTGCGCTATGTTCAAGAAGTTGGCCCACGCGCTCGTGCATCAGTATCTCGGCGGAGCTAGGCGGCAGCGCACCGGTGGCGATGAAGTCGAGATTCGGAACAACGTTGCGGCGAATAACCTGATCCGGGGAGAGCGCCCCCGTAATGACGTCTGTCAGACCGCGCGCGCGTTGTTGACCGAAGTATTCGTGGAGATAGCCCCTGCGAAGGTCACCGTCAATGACCAGCACCCGCTTTCCGCTCGTTGCCAGCAGTGCCGCGAAATTCGCGGATACGAAGGATTTGCCGACGCCAGGCGTGGGACCGGAAATCAGGATCACATTATTTCTGGCGTTCAACATCGCGAACTGAAGTGCCGTACGCATGCTCCGCAGGCTTTCGACAGCCGGTTCGCGAGGATTGGCCTCAACCAGCAGGCGAATGGCCGATGCGTGGTCAACGCCGCTCCGCTTGATCTGCTGTTGCTGGCGTGACTCCGGGATCGTCGCGTAAACGTGCAAACCGGCATGACGCTCAATCTCGTCCGCTTCGGCAATCCCCGCGAACAGAAAGTTGTGCACGAACGCAAAGCCGACACCCAATAGCAATCCGAGCAAAGCACCCGCAGCGATCGTGACGGGCCGGTTAGGAAATGCGACGTTCTCGGGAATAACAGGCGTGTCGACAACGCGCACACTTCCGGTCTTGCCTGCTTTGACCAGTTTCAGCTGCTGCACGTTGTTCAACAACGCCGTGTAGAGATCGGTCGCTACCTTGACATCGAGCATCAAACGTACCGCGTCCTGCTGCACGTCAGGCAAGAGTTTCATCTGCCGATCAAACGCACCTTGCCCAGAACGAAGGGTGGCGATTTGCGCGTTGAGCGCGACTACGTCGGGATGCGAACTCGTGAACCGCGAAGCGAGCTCATCACGCTTCTGCTGCAATTCAAGCATGCGCGTTCTGGAATCCGCGGCCTGCTGTATAGCTATCCTGGCTTCTTCCGGCAAATCGACGGTGCCCTGCTTCTTTCGCATCTGCGTGTAACGCGCCTCGGCGTCTTCCAGCTGCTTTCTGAGCAGCGGCACCTGCGTATCGAGGAACGCCAGCGATTGCGCCGCTTCAGCGGCTTTGCGCTCGACGTTCTGCTTCACGTAGTAGCGGCCGATCGCCTGCAACTGGTCCCGAACCAACACGGGATCGGTTGCCGTGAGGGTTGCGATGAGAACACCCGACGACTTGATCTTCTCCTGAATTTCCAGGTCCTTCTGCATGCTCGTGATCGTGTCGAGCCGCGATTTCCGGGTCAGCTTGAACTTCGTGCCGGGTGTGGCATTGAACGACTTCACGAGCAAGGTCATTGGCCCACTGCTCGTCTGGAACACCTCGGCCACGCCAAGCCTTCCGGTAACGGCCCCATCGAGGTCCCAACCAGACAGACGGTAGCGGTCGCCGGAAAGCACCGTGAGCGCGAACTGATCACCTTCCAACCGCTTCGGCACGTCGAACTGAACGATCTCGGCACTTTCCGTGCCCCATGCCCACCCTCCGATACCCAGCACACCGGGACGCATCACCGTGTCATTGAATCCGGATATGAAATTACCGATCAACGGAAACCGGCGTGGACGCAGGACGATATAGCTGCGCAATTCGTCGACGACACTGGTTACGACGAGCCGCGACGCCATGATCTGCTGCTCGGCCGACGTCGGCGAGTTGTAGTCGAAGAGCGACGACACGTCCCCCAGCAAACTCTGCGCGGCAGCCGAGCCGCTGCCGTCCTCTACCTGAACGGAGATATCCGCCTGATAACGCGGAGGGAACAGAAAGGCGAATACCGTCGCAAGCGCGAGGCAGCAGAGGCAAATCTTGAGAATGACCCATCGGTACTCGACAAACACATCCAGTACCCCGATCAGGTCAATCACATCATCTTGTTTTAACGCCTCGTTTTCGGGCAATTGCAACGGTTTCATTGTGCGTAAAGATAGGTTTTTTTACCGGCTGTCAGGATGACAATTCGCCGGCAACGGGAGCAGACACCACGCGCCCGCCGGATAGTCCCGCGATGCGCGCGGCCCATCCTTCGACTCCGGCTTCGATGAGCCTCAGACTTTCTTCGAATGCCGCGCGGCCTTTGCGATACGGATCGGGAATATCGAAGCCCGCGTCCGAATGGCGGGGCGACGCCGGCATATCGCCGAGTCGATAGACGCGTCCATGAAGGGACGCGAACCGATGCTCGAGCTGCTGCCGCTGAAGACGGTCCATGACGAACACAAGGTCCGCGGCAGCGGGCATCCACGTCACCAGCTGACGTGCGCGATGGGACCGTATATCGATACCTCGTTCATCCATCAGGCTGACGGCAACGGGATCGGCTCCGTGACCGATCAACGCCGTGATGCCGGCGGACTCCACCGTGACCGACTCGAGACGCCGCGCGAGAAGGGCTTCCGCCATCGGACTGCGGCAGACGTTTCCCGCGCAGACAACCAGCACGCGCTTGATCATTTCGCGATCACCCCTGCCGTCAAACCCGTGCTGATCAACGGCATCAACAGGCTCAGCACACGATTGAAGCGAACGAGGCCGCTGCCGTCGACATACACGACATCTTTGGGCTGCAACTCGAAATCTTTGGCGAGCAGCATTGCGACCGGTGACCTGCCGTCGAGGTGAAACACCTGTGGCGTGCCCGACAATGAGCCGCGAACCACGAACATCTGCGCGGCGTCGGCGGTGGACGCATTCACACTGCCAGCCTGCGAGAGCGCATCCGCGAGCGTGATGCGGCCGGTTTTGCGGGGAATCGCCGAGATCGGCTTGTTGACCTCGCCCATCACATACACGTCGTTTTCGTCACGCGATGCGACGCGCAGCAGATCGCCGGGTTTCAGATAGAGTCGCGACGGACTCACGCCTTGCGCCAGCAATTGCGTCAGATTCACACGATGGGATGCGCCGTCGCGCACGAGCACGAGGTCGCTCTGGTCGGCGGTTTCGCTGAAGCCACCGGCGCGGCCGATTGCTTCGTACAACGTCATGGGCACGTCGTTGACCGCGAGCGCGCCCGCGCTATGTACTTCACCGTCGACATAGACCTGATGCGCCCGGTAAGAGGCCATGCGCACAGTCAGTTGGGGTTTGACGAAGTACTTCGCCAGCGCGCCGGTCAGGCGCTGCTGAATCTCATCGGTACGCTGACCGGCCACGTGCAGCGTGCCTGCATACGGAAAGGTCAGACTGCCGTTCTGATCGACGATGAATCCCGCCAGCGGATCGCCAGGTCGCGCCGACGACTGCGTCTGCGAAGAGCCCAGCGCGGCCGCGAACTCGGGGTGATCCCAGACGACAATTTGCAGCACGTCACCAGGCCCGATGGTATAAGCCTCGGGCACACCGGACAGCAATTGCGAAAGCTCGGCTTGCTGTTGCTTCTGCGTTTGTGCGAGGCGCGAGATCAGTGACGCATTGACCTCGGTTATTGCAATATCCGGCGTGCCGGAAGTCGCATCGGCTTTCTCAATTGCCGAATCTTCACCGGTTTCTCCCGTCAGAGTGGATGCACCGTCAATACCAGGCGTCTTCTGAACACGGGACGTTTCCATCCGCATCCCTGGCGCGCCCGCGCATGCGCTCGTCAACAGGGCTACTGCCGCCATCAATGCACCGAGCCGATAGACCGGCCTCGTTTGAAATACCGCTAACATCGTATTCAACCTATTCTTCATGCGAGCGCGCCATAGCGCTGCTCTCGCTGCCCAACATCGGGCAGACAGGATTCATATTCCATTGGGACGGAAACCACCTGACAGCTGGTACTGCCACACCAGCCGGCGTTCTCCATGAACGCCGGGCAACGACGGATCAATACGCGTTGCGATGCACCAGCCCCTTCAACACCGTCGCAACGACGATGCGCATATCCAACCAGAACGACCAGTTTCTTAAGTAATACAGATCGTGTTCCACACGCCTTTGCATCTTTTCGATCCGGTCTGTTTCTCCGCGGAAACCGTTCACTTGTGCCCAGCCGGTAATGCCCGGCTTGATCCTGTAACGGTGGATATAACCGTCGACGACACGCCGGTATCGGTCATCGTGTTCTATTGCGTGCGGCCGTGGTCCGACCACCGACATGTCCCCTCGCAACACATTCAGAAACTGCGGCAGCTCGTCGAGGCTCGTGCGGCGCAAAAACGCGCCGACACGCGTGACGCGCGGATCCCCACGAGTAGCCTGACGAAGCACACCGGACTGTTGCTCGTGCGCGCGCATCGAACGAAACTTGTAAATGCGGAATACACGTCCGTCAGCGCCCTTGCGCAGCTGCGTAAACAACACGGGACCTTTCGAGGTCACCTTGACCGCCACGGCAATCGACAGCATCACGGGCGCCAGGGCAAGCAACGCGGTTGCTGCGAATAGCCTGTCGAAAATCGCTTTCTGAACCAGTGAATACGGAGTCATCGGCGACGCCATCAGATTGATAGCCGGCACACCAATCAGATCGACTACGTTTCGATCGAACATCGCGAGACTACGTACATCGGGAATGAAACGCAGGTTGACGAGGTCGCCATTGAATTCGTTGAGGACCTTCAACACCGTGTCCTCTTCAGACATCGGCAATGAGAGCCATACCTCCTCAATCTGCTCGCGGCGCACACAGGCCGCGAATTCGTGCAGACACGAGAACGACGGCAAACCCGGAAAGTCCGGCTCGCTGCCTGGCCGGGTATTGAGCGTGGCAACCGCTCGAAAACCGGCGTCCGGCGAACTCACGATGTTGCCGATCACGCTATCGAGATTCGCACCGGCGCCCACGACGGCGACCATGCGCAGATTGCGCCCGGTGCGCCTGATCCGGCCTAGCCCCATGTGCAAGAGCAACCGCGATACGACGAGCCCGGCCGCGGTTGTCACGGTCCAGCTCACACACCAGAGCCGCGACACCGACGCAGTGCGGTGAAGCAGAAACATGATCGCAAGGCCGCAAAGCTGCACTGCCATCCAGCCGAACACAACGTTCAAGACAAGACGCCATGTCGAGCGGCCGCGCCACGAACCGTAGATGCCGAACCAGGGCAACAGTACAATCGCCAACGCCATGTCGAGCGCTACGAAAGCGCCTTCGAGAACCGACTGGGCCGTACCGGTTGCGAGCAGGAATGAAGCAAACGCCGCACCCAGTGCGACCAGCATCACGTCGAGCAGACGCGCCAGCACGCTTTCCATTTCCGCGAAATCGCGACCCGCAGTGTGACGAACCCTCATGGCATCGCTCCCAATAACCGTTTGCAATGCCACCTGAATGCATCACTTTTCAACGAAGGCGCATTCTGCTCTTACAATTTGTGTTCTGGAGTGAGAAGTTTCCTAATGCATCGCAGCATTTTTCAGCCGGATCACGCCAATTTCTTATCGAGTCGGAGCTTTCTCCGGCAAACCCGAGTGCACCGCGTCTATAACCAATTCCTAATACACCGGCCGAGAAACTTTAACTATCTGCAATCGCTGCACAGACTTATGCTCGGGGAGTGACCTGCCGTCGCGGCAAGACGATACGCGGCATCGGGCAAGCGACTTCTCATAGGCACAGGGGCGGCATCATGAAGATCTGTATCTTCGGAGCAGGAGCGATTGGCGGTTTGATGGGCGTGCAACTGGCGCGCGCCGGCGCGGAGGTGAGTTTCGTCGCACGCGGCGCGCATCTCGCCGCGATGCGTGAACACGGCGCACGCCTGATCATGGACGGCGAAACGTACAGTGCGCCGGTGCGCTGTACGTCCGACCCGCGCGAACTCGGCGTGCAGGATTTCGTGATCATCACGCTGAAGGCACACTCACTGCCCGGCGTGGTCGACGCGATGCAGCCACTCCTTGGCAAGCACACGGCCGTCGTCACCGGCGTGAACGGCATTCCCTATTGGTACTTTTATCAGCACGGCGGAAAATTCGCCGGCACGCGCCTCGCCAGCATCGACCCGGACGGCAGCCAATGGACGAAGCTCGGCCCCGAACGCGCGATCGGCTGCGTGTTGTATCCCGCCGCGGAGATCGTCGAGCCGGGCGTCATCAAACACGTGTACGGCAAAAAATTCCCGATCGGCGAGCCGAGCGGTGAACGCACACCACGTATTCAACAGTTGCACGAGATCATGCAAGCAGCAGGTTTCGACGCGCCGATCCGCGACAATATCCGCGACGAAATCTGGCTCAAGCTGTGGGGCAATCTGTGCTTCAATCCGATCAGCGCATTGACTCACGCCACGCTCGACATCCTCACCAGCGACCCCGGCACGCGTGCGGTGTCACGCACGATGATGCTCGAGGCCAAGCGAATCGCGGATCAGTTCGGCGTGCATTTTCGTGTCGACGTGGAAAAGCGTATTGACGGTGCGGGCGCGGTCGGCGCGCATAAGACCTCGACGCTGGTCGATCTGGAGAACCGCCGTCCGATGGAGATCGATCCGCTATTGACGGTAGTGCAGGAAATGGGCCGTCTCGTCGCCGAACCCACCCCGACTATCGACGTCGTGCTCGCACTGGTCAAGCTGCGCGAGCGGATGGCATTGCAGGGCGATTGAGCACGCGTCCGCGAGTGACGCCCTGCGTCCCGCAAAATTCTGTTCAGGAAACCAAAGGATCGAACGCCACGCGTTCGATCCTTTTTCTCTTCGTTATTGATCGATTGCCAGCCACACCGCTTTCGGCTCGGTGAAGTTTTCAATCGCCACGTCGCCGTGTTCGCGGCCAAACCCGGAATCGCCGGAACCACCCCACGGCAGGCGCACGTCGGTATAGCCGTAGGTATTGATCCACACCGTGCCCGCTCTCAGGTCCCGCGCAACCCGATGCACACGGCCGATATCCGCGCTCCATACGCCGGCCGCGAGGCTATACAACGTGCCATTGGCGATACGGATCGCATCGGCTTCGTCGTTGAAACGAATCACGCTCGCCACCGGCCCGAAGATCTCCTCCTGCGAAATGCGCATTTCATGCTCGACGTTGGCGAACACCGTCGGCTCGACGAAGAAACCACGCTCGCCCACCCGTGCCCCGCCAGTCACGAGCGATGCCCCCTCGGAGCGCCCGGTCTCGACATAGCCGAGCACGGTCTTCATCTGCGCGGCGGAAATCAGCGGTCCCATCGCGGTTTCACGCGCCGCCGGGTCGCCGACCTTGATCGCCTTCGCACGCGTCGCGAGACGCTCGACCACTTCGTCGTAGACATCGCGATGAGCCAGAATGCGCGAGCCCGCCGAACATACCTGGCCGGTATTGAAGAAGATGCCCGACGCCGCGGCTCGCACCGCATTGTCGAGATTCGCATCCGGGAAGATCAGGTTCGCCGACTTGCCGCCGAGCTCAAGCGTGACACGCTTGAAGTTGCCGGCCGCGCCTTGCAGAATGCCGCGCCCGACGGAAGGCGAGCCCGTGAAAGTCACTTTGTCGACGCCGGGATGCGCCACCAGCGCATCGCCCACCACCCGTCCCTTGCCGGTGACGATATTCAGTACGCCCGGCGGCACGCCCGCTTCGAGCGCCAGTTCGCCGATGCGCAACGCGCTCAGCGGCGTAATCTCTGCGGGTTTGACGATCAGCGTGCAACCGCACGCCAGCGCGGGCGCGATTTTCCACATGCCGATCATCAGCGGGAAATTCCACGGCACGATCGCGGCGACCACGCCGACCGGTTCACGCAAGGTGTATGTCAAGGCATCGGGACGCACCGGCACCACCTGCCCATTGATCTTGTCGCACCAGCCTGCGTAGTATTCGAGCGTATCTATCGCTGCAGGAATATCCTGGCGCATCACCGCGGAAATCGGCTTGCCGGCGTCGAGACTTTCGAGCGCGGCGAGTTCTTCCAGATTCGCGCGCATCAGGCCGGCGAAACGCATCAATATGCGGCCTCGTTCGGCTGCCCGTATCGCGTTCCATACCTTCAACGCGGCGCGCGCCGCGTGCACCGCGGTGTCGACATCGGCGGCGCTGCCTTGCGCCACCAGCGCAATCGGCTCTTCGGTTGCCGGGCTGATATCGATGGAATATTCGCCGGTACCGGGCGGCAAACGCTTGCCGTCGATCAGCAGATCATGGCGCCTGAGGTCGGTGTCAGTTTCCATCATGAAGCTCCTTGCTTGGAATGTTGCGTGGGCTGACCGGCAGCGAGTCTGCCGGTGCCGCGCCGGCGGCAGGCGAAGCCACCTCGGCGAGCGCGGCAAACTGCGCCCAGGCCGCTGCGGCGTTGGGTCTGAGGGAGCGATTGCGGCGATGTACGAGCAGCGTCGTCAGATTTGTCTCGGGAACGAGCGGCCGGCTCATCAGCGACGTGCCGGGTGCGGGCCAATGCCCATCGACGGGTAAAACGCCGACGCCAAGGCCCAATTCGATCATGCGCGACACGGCCGCAACATGGCCGAGTTCCTGCACGGGCCGTCGCTTCAGGCCATGCGAACTGAAGGCAAGATCGAGCGCGGCGCGCACACCCGCGTCGGCATTCAATGTGACGAGTGCCCACTCGTGCAGTGCACACCATGCGACGCTGGCTTGCCGCGCGAGCGGATGCGCGGGCGGCATCACCACATGCAGCGGCGTTGTGAACACGACTTGCGCGTGCAACTGATCGCTGACCAGAGGCTCCGCCACCGAAATCACGCCGAAGTCCACTTCCCCCTGTTCGACGCTCGCGAGTACGCTGTTTTGCGATTGATCCTTGACGGACACGATCAGCTCGGGAAACGCCGACGCGCAACGCGCCAGCCCCTGCGCCACCCAACTCGAGGACAACACGGGATTGCTCGCCAGCACGACCACGCCGGTGTGTCCGTCGTAAGCGGCACGCTCCTCGCGCAGCGTCAATTCGATTTCATCGAGCAGGCGGCCGATTCTGCGCTCGAGACTCGCGCCTGCATGGGTCAGTTCCACCTGCCGCGTGGTGCGGTCGAACAGCTTCAATTCAACGGCGTCTTCAAGTTCGCGCACACAACGGCTCACCGCCGACTGAGTCAGATCGAACTCGCGCGCCGCGCGCGTAAAGCTTCGTTCACGCGCGACGGCGACAAACACCTTGAGTTGCTGCAGCGAAACATTCATGACGTTACTGCCGGGTGGGTGTGTGGGTAGGTCACCCTACTCCCCTGACTGCTCAGGCCAGTGGCTAAGCCGCGAAGCCTTGCTGCCGGCAACGGCCAGCACGCCCTGGGGCTCGTTGTGCGCTTCGATCCAGCGCGAACGCATTGGCGCAAGAATGAACTTCGCCGAAATGCCCGCGACGATCGTGACGACGGCGGAAACGATAAAGACGAGACTCCAGCCACCGGTGGCCGACAGCACCGAAGCAATCGGCACCAGCAGCGAGGCCGTGCCCTTCGCGGTGTACAGCGTGCCTGCATTCGCCGCCGCATATTTGCTGCCGAAGGTATCGGCGCAAATCGCCGGGAAGATCGAGAAAATTTCGCCCCAGAACAGGAAGATCAACGCGGCGAACGTCATGAACGCATACGGATTGCTGCCGTACTGCATGAGACCGAGCAAAGCGAGCCCCTCGCCGATGAAGATCACGAACATCGTGTTCTCACGGCCGAGTTTGTCGGAGATGAAGCCACACAGCGGACGGGTAAAACCGTTGCAGATATTGTCGATGGAAAGCGTGGCCGTGAGCAGCGGCAGGGTCATGCCGAAGATCGTCATCGGAATGCGTGCGAGCCCCCAGTCTTTGGCGATCGGACCGATTTGCGCGGTCGCCATCAGGCCGCCCGCAGCCACCGCGACAAAGGACACGTAGATCACCCAGAACACCGGTGTCTTGATCATCTGACCCGGCGTGTAATCGACCTTGGTAACCGCGAACTTCTTCTTCGGTACGGCTTGCTGGCGCAAGTTCGGCTTCTTCAATAGCAGCGCCAGCGCGAGTATGCACACGCCCTGCAGGATGCCAAAGAAAAAGAAGGTGTGCTCATAGCCCGAGCGCGTAATCATGCTGGCAATCGGAATGACGGTCACAGCCGCGCCCGCGCCAAAACCCGCGGCAGTCAAACCGGCCGCAAGACCCCGGCGATCCGGAAACCACTTCAACGCGTTGCCGACACAGGTACCGTACACACCGCCCGCGCCGATCCCCGCAATGACCGCTGACACATACAGCGTCGGCAAGGTCGTCGCATACGAATTGATGACCCACGCAAGGCCGGCGCATACCGCACCGCCGGCAACCACCGGGCGCGGTCCGAACTTGTCGACCAGCCAGCCCTCCACCGGCACGAGCCACGTTTCTGTGAGAATGAAAATAGCGAACGCGAGCTGAATGGACGCTTCACCCCAGTGATGCCGCGAATTCATCGGCGTGACGAACAACGTCCATGCGTATTGCAGATTGGCTACCAATGCCATGCACATCATGCCGATGACGAGCTGCCACCAGCGGTTCGCCCAGAATACGCGCGCCGTGGCTTGCTGAGTGATATCGTCCATGAGCCTTGTCTCCGCTATTTATTGAGTGCGGCCGGCCGTCACGCCGCACTATATGCGTCTCACCTTGTGCTTATGGCCCGAACAGCCTGGCCATTCGGGAATATTTAATATTTGCGTCTTTAATTCGAATTCTTTAAGGCCTGTTCCTGCCTGAATCATCGTTTTTCAGACGGGTTCTTTATTCCGACCAATTAAGTATTGGCACTGCATCAACGTTTCATCATTTCCGCTGCTGCGCCTCGAATCCAAGCGTTAACCCGAGTATTGCGCCGAGTACATCGCCGACAATTCCGCTTTTTATTCAGCCCCATGCTAGGGTCATTGCTGAATAACTAATAATTAAAGTTTGTTATCATGTCGATTCATATTTGCTTATACATCGGCCATGACGATGCGCAATGCGACTCTGCGGCAATTGAAGGTTTTTGAAACAGTGGCGCGCCACCTGAGCTTCTCGCGCGCCGCGGAAGAATTGCATCTGACGCAGCCCGCCGTCTCCACCCAGGTCCGGCAACTCGAGGAGCACGCTGGGCTGCCGCTGTTCGAGCAGCTCGGCAAAAAAATCTATCTGACGCCGGCCGGCACCGAGATGCTTCACTACAGCCGCGCGATCATTCAGCAGTTCCACGAAGTCGACGAAGCGATGGGCCAGCTCAAGGGCGTCTCCGGCGGCAAGCTGAACGTCGCGGTGATCAGCGCCGGCGACTACTTCTTTCCGCGCCTGCTGGCTGAATTCACGCGGCGCTACTCGGGTGTCGCGCTCAATCTCGCGGTACACAATCGCGCGGAACTGTTGCATCAACTCGCGACCAACCAGACCGATCTCGCCGTGATGGTACGGCCGCCGCACGAAACCGACGCGACCAACGAACCGTTCGCACCGCACCCTTACGTGATCGTGGCGGCGCCCACGCATCCGCTCGCGCACAAGCGCAACATCAAGATGAGCCAGTTGGCGAACGAGGCCTTCATCGTGCGCGAGCGCGGCTCGGACACCTGGAATTCGATGGAAGAAGGCTTCGCCGGCCGTCTCGCCAATCTCAAGATCGCGATGGAGATCAAGAGCACCGAGACGATCAAACAGGCCGTGATCGCCGGCATGGGCATCGCATTTCTGTCCGCGCACACGATCAGTCTCGAGTTGCAGCTCGGCCATCTGGTCGTGCTCGACGTCGAGAGCTTTCCCGTCATGCTCAACTGGTACGTCGTACATCGGAAGAACAAGCGCCTGCCGCCGGTTGCGGTCGCGTTCAAGCGCTTTTTGATGGAGGAAGGCGCGGGTCTCATCGAGAAGATCACGCGCGTGAAGGAATTGAGCGTCTATAAGCAGTAGGCTATGGAAAACCAATAAAACTTTAACTATTGCGGATTGGTCAGTATCCCTATGCTGCAAGTGAGTTCTTCCCTTAGTTCTCTCACTTGTCAGCCCAGGAGGCCGATCATGAACCACGCTTCGGTTGAGTCTCATGCCGGCACGCGTACAGCAGGCGTGACCATGGATAGTCCCGACGACGCCCATTTGAGCGCATACAACGCCGCCTTCAGCGACCTTGGCCTGCGATTCCGCTGGGACCAGGCCACACTCGACGTGCTGAAGGAATTCAACAGCGAAGCGGCACGCATCACTGCCTACATCGAGCGGTTTCACGCCCATCTTCACAGCGCGTACGACGCCGAGTTTCTTGCCCAGATGATTCTGAGCAAGAAGGCCAAGTACTACAGCGAATTCGCGGCGAGCGGCGATTGAGCGTTTCGACGGGACAGTCCCGTCATTCGTTTCATTTACCGGTCGACGCGTTTGTGTATTCATCTTTGACGGCACGTCGCGCGATGGGTGGAACGTTGGCGAACAGACCCACGCTTTTGCACACTCATACTTCCAGTGTTATGCCAGCCGCGGCGGTGCCGGTAGGCTGCCGCGCGCACCAAGCCTCGCGCTGTCGTCTCGCGCAGCGTCCATGCCTGTTCTTCGCCACCGTGCCATTCAATGCGTGCCAGCAATTCGCGCCGGTCCGGCCGCTCCAACCGCTCCGACGTTAGCGCGTGGTGACAACGTCCAGCGAATGCGTGGGCGCTGGGATTGCTGGAATAGACACGGCCGGAATAGGCGCGACTCACCATCAGATGCGCGCCTAGTGCCACGGCCAGCGCGCTCATCGCAAGCAACGCGGGGAGTCCGAATGGCTGCACGCGTTCAGTGACGAAGCCATAGCCGAGCCATCCGCACAACAGCAGCGTCAGCACATTGACAATGCCGTGGCCCGGGCGGGCAGCCATGTTCAACTCCAACGCGCCAAGCAGTTTGCAGAGTTCGATCGCGGACGTGGCGAAAATCAGCGCGCCGATGAACACCGCGGCATAGAGTTCGATGCGCTCGTCATTCGCCTGAGCCGCCGCCGACAGATAACACGCAAATGCGCCCGACATGACGGCAAGCCCTATCACGCTGCCGAGCAACGCAACGAGCCGCGGCCGTCGCGTCATGCCGCTACCTCATGCGCAACAGTCAGCGTATTGCTTAGCGTACCGATCCCCTCGATCGAGATCGTCACCGTCGCGCCGTCCTTGATCGAGCCGACGCCGACTGACGTGCCGCATGCAATCACATCACCCGGTTCGAGCGTTAAGTCCTGTGAAATCAGACTCACCTGTTCTGCAGGCGAAAACACCATATCGGCAAGCGGATAGTTCTGCCGTTCCACGTCGTCGAGCATTGTCACGAGACGCGCTGCGCGCCAGTCGAAACCGGAGACAATCGAGGGACCGATGCAGCAGAACGTATCGAAGCCCTTCGCACGGCACCATTGCGGAAAGTGCGGGTTCTCGTTGAGCAGATCGGCGGCGGTCACGTCGTTGACCAGCGTGTAGCCGAAGATCGATTCCGCAGCCTCTTCGACACTCGCATCGCGGCAGCGCCGCCCAATCACGATACCGAGTTCGCCTTCGTAGACGATCTTGCCCGCGTAACTGAGCGGCCGGTGGATCGGTTCACCCGAACCGATCACCGAGCCTGCCGGCTTCAACAGAAATAGCGGATGCGCCGGCACAGGCTTGTCGAGCTTTGCCGCGAGCGCATGATAGTTATTCCACAACGCGACGATCTTGCCGGGCGCGCAAGGCGCGAGCGGCGTGAGCGCACGTGTCGACAATACTGCACCGGTCGGCACCGGTTGATCGAGACTTTCATACTCGTGCAGATAGCCGCCTTCCACCCGGCCGAACACGATACCACCGTCGCTCGACATAAAACGCATCCACGTATCCATACGTCGCTCCTTGAACCTTCAGATTGAGCGCTCAGATCGCGCCGGCGGTCCGCAACGCGCTGATCTGCTCGGGCGAGTAGCCGAGTTCGGTCATCACCTCGTCGGTATGTTCACCCAGCAGCGGCGAGCGTGTGACTTCGGTCGGGCTGTCCGACAGTTTGATAGGATTACCAACCGTCAGATACTTGCCGCGAGTCGGATGATCCACTTCGACAATCGTGCCGGTTTTGCGCAGCGACGGCTCTTCGGCGATTTCCTTCATCGAGAGAATCGGCCCGCAAGGAATGTCGTACTTGTTGAGAATCTGCATGGCCTCGAACTTGGTCTTGGTCATGGTCCAGCGCTCGATCTCGGCAAAGATGTCCTTCAGATGCGGCAAGCGCGCGGCAGGTGTGGCGTAGTTCGGATCGGTGGCCCATTCTTCCTTGCCGATCACGTTGCAGATCTTCGCCCACACCGGCGCCTGCGTGATGAAGTAGATATACGCGTTCGGATCCGTCTCCCAGCCCTTGCACTTCAGAATCCAGCCCGGCTGACCACCGCCCGAAGCATTCCCCGCGCGCGGCACCGCTTCGCCGAACGTCCCGTTCGGATATTGCGGATACTCTTTCATCGTACCAGTGCGTTCGAGCCGCTGCTGATCGCGCAGTTTCACGCGGCACAAGTTGAGCACGCCGTCCTGCATCGCCGCGAGCACCTTCTGACCACGCCCGGTTTGCGTGCGCTGATACAGCGCCGTGACAATGCCTAGCGCCAGATGCAAACCCGTGCCGCTGTCGCCGATCTGCGCGCCGGTCACCACCGGCGGACCATCGTCGAAGCCGGTGGTCGAGGCCGCGCCGCCCGCGCATTGCGCGACGTTCTCATACACCTTGCAGTCCTCGTAGGGACCGGGGCCGAAACCCTTCACCGACGCCACGATCATGCGCGGATTCAATTCCTGAATCCGCTCCCACGTGAAACCCATCCGGTCCAGCGCGCCCGGGGCGAAATTCTCTACCAGCACGTCGCATTTCTGGATCAGCGTCTCGAGAACCTCCTTGCCTTCCGGGTTCTTGGTGTCGATCGTGATCGAGCGCTTGTTGTGGTTGAGCATCGTGAAGTACAAGCTGTCCACGTCGGGAATATCGCGCAGTTGCTCACGCGTGATATCGCCGGCGCCGGCCCTCTCCACCTTGATCACGTCCGCGCCGAACCACGCGAGCAACTGCGTGCAGGTCGGGCCCGATTGCACATGCGTGAAATCGAGAATGCGCACGCCGTCGAGTGCTTTGCTCATGTCAAGTCTCCTGTCCTGATCAGTCAGTTGTGTGCAACGGTTATCGACCGACGTGCCCGCTTCGATAACGTCCGCTCGCGCGGATGTCTGGTTAGTCCGGATACATACGGTATGTGATATATCACATTCGATCAAGAGCGATCTCAACCTGTGACTGCTTCGGGATTTCTGTCCTGAATGCCCGTCAGGCCTGCGTTACAGCAAAATAATGTCGCGCCGGACTGCTTGATTCGAGGGAAAACACCGAGACGCCGCTTGTTTCGATCGTCTTTGATATATCACATACCATATTTCATGGACCGTCAAGCTGGGCTTATCCCCAGCGACGGCGATCGGTGAGGAAAGAAATGATGAACGCTCGTGAGCATGGGCCAAGGGCGCCGGCTGAATGCGGTGCCGGGAAAATGATTCCAGCGGCGCGGTGTTGAGCTATGTCCTTACCGGACCGCTATACACGCGTGCGGATCGGAAAAACAAAAGGCCCGCGGTGATGTCATCACCGCGGGCCCTTTCATTCGTTGCGCCAATCCGGCGCCTAAACCGCCGTCAATCCAGAAAGTCGCAATTCGCTTCCACAAACGCCGCCAGATCGAGCGAATGCTGGCGCGTCAGCCGCTCAGCCAGTTCGGTATCGCGCTTCTCCAGCGCCTCGATAATGCGCAGGTGGTCGACGATGGAACGCGACGCGCGATCGCTCTGCGAAATGGTCATGCGGCGAATCGCCCGCACGTGGATAAAGATGTTCTTGATCGTGTCGAGAATGATCTGCGACTTCGACAACTCGACGATCGCCTGGTGAAACGCGATGTTGGCGTCGGAATATTCGGCGATGTGCTCGGCCGGCGTGGCGTCGCGGAAATTGTCGAACATGTGGCGCAGGCGGGAGATTTCCTCGTCCGTGGCGTGCAGTGTGGCAAGACGCGCCGCCATGCTTTCGAGCGCGGCCCACATCTGGATCATTTCGACAATCTCGCGCTTGCTCTTGCGCACAATGTAGATACCGCGGCGCGGCACCATGCGCAGAAAACCTTCCTGTTCGAGCAGCGTCATTGCCTCACGCACCGGCGTGCGGCTCACGCCGAGCGATTCGCTCAGCACGCGCTCGTCGAGGCGGATTTCTTCGCGGGTCTGGTATATATCCGCGTCGGCAATGGCCTGGCGGAGCATGGCATACGCCTGATCGCGCAAGCTCGCGCTCGCGCCGATGGGTTGCAACGACAACGTCAAAGGTGTGGCCACTGCTTCAGTTTGAAGTTCTGACGACATTCATCGCCTCTTGTTGAACATGAGCACGATACGGCGCCGCAGTCATTCCGCTGCCTTGCTCACCGAGACCGATGAACCGGCCATGTTGCGCTGCGAGCTGCGCAACCGGCTGCGGGATCCAGCGGGTCAACAAGACGGTGGCGGCAGAGCCTAAACCTACGACGGCAACGGCAAGCAGCGCGAGAGGAACAAATTCCATTTGTAGCTCCGAATGATTGAGTGAACAGAGGGCTCAATCATATGCTGCAATGCCGCAAAAATCAATATTCCGTATGTAGTATATCAGTCGATGTTGTTTTTAGGATTGCATGTTCAAGGTAGCACGGGTAGCGCGCAGGCGGTTCCCCAGCTTGCGCAAACGGGTAAGGCTCCGTGTAAACGCGCAAAACGCGCGCTATGCGCGCAGTTGCGTTCGATGATCGCGCAATTTCGCCTGAATGCGGATTGTGGGAAGCGCTTCTGATCATTAACCTTCGGGGAATCCTGTGATGAGCCCGCGGCGGCCACTGCCCTGCACCTGCTGCGCGCTTCCAGACAGCACTTCAGAATTCCAAGGAGACCCGTCATGAGTACCACCATCCCAAAAGCGCCGAAAACGGCCGTCGCCGATAACCGCTCGGCGCGCAGCCAGGCACGCAAGGCGGCGCTTGGCAGCTTCGTCGGCGCCGTAGTCGACTGGTACGATTTTCTGCTGTACGGCATCGTCGCCGCGCTCGTCTTCAACGCCGAGTTCTTCCCGAAGGTCAGCCCGGCAATGGGTACGCTCGCCGCATTCGCGACCTTCGGCGTCGGCTTCCTGTTCCGGCCGCTCGGCGGCTTTGTGTTCGGCCACTACGGCGACCGGCTCGGACGCAAGCGCATGCTGGTTCTCACAGTGATGATGATGGGTCTTTCCACCGCGGCAATCGGTTTGTTGCCCGCCTTCTCCAGCATCGGCTGGTGGGCGCCGGTGCTGCTCGTCACATTGCGCGCGATTCAGGGCTTCGCGGTCGGCGGCGAATGGGGCGGCGCGGCCTTGATGGCGGTCGAAAGCGCGCCGGAGAAGAAGAAGGCGTTCTACAGCAGCGGCGTGCAGGTCGGCTATGGCGTAGGTCTGGTGCTCTCGACCGGCCTGGTCGCGATCATCAGCCGCTCGATGGACAACGCGTCGTTTCTGAGTTGGGGCTGGCGCCTGCCCTTCCTCTTCAGTGTGGTGCTGGTGCTGATCGCGCTGTGGATCCGCTCGAGCATGGAGGAATCGAAGGAGTTCGTCGAGAAAGTCGGCGCGCACGGCGAGCGCAGCGTGCGGCTGCCGATCGTCGAGGCATTGCTGAAGCACCCCAAGGCTTTCCTGCTGATCATCGCGCTGCGGCTTGCCGAGTTGTTCACGATGTATATCGTGACGGCATTCGCACTGAACTATTCGACGGCCAATCTGCACATGCCGCGTGAGTTCTTCCTCTCGATCGGTCTGCTGGTCGGCGCGGTAAGCTGCGTGACGATTCCCTGCTTTGCCTGGCTGGCGGACCGTTTCGGCCGCCGGCGCGTGTATATCATCGGCGCGCTGATCGGCATGTTCAGCGCGGTGCCGTTCTTTCTCGCACTCGAAGCCCGCTCCACGGTGTGGATCGTGATCTTCGCCGTCATGCTCGCCAACGTCGCGCACGACATGGTCGTGAGCGTGCAGCAGCCGATGTTCACCGAACTGTTCGGCACCGAGTACCGCTATAGCGGCGCGGGCGTCGGTTATCAGGTGGCGAGCGTGGTCGGCGGCGGCTTCACGCCGTTTATCGCGGTGGCGCTGGTCAGCTTTGCCGGCGGCTCCTGGCATCCGGTCGCGGCCTATCTGGCGATCGGCTGCCTGATCTCTGTATTGGTAGCGGCGAAGATGAAGACGGGGCGCGCGGTCGCCTGATTCCTGCCGATAAGAATTGCGACGGGCCGGCTTGGCAAAGGTGCCACAGCCGGCCCGTCGGCTTTTGAACGGATGCTGGATTTCTCGCGGGTGGCGGTACGTCATCCGCTTCATGCCTCCTCGCTCATCTCCCTCAACACCCCGCTTTTTGCCGATTCCGGATGCTGATTACCCCGCATTCAGTAGGCCGTTCCTGGCGTTCGTGCCGCATTGCCGCATTTCGGCAAATTACGGTCGCATTTCACCAGGCTAATGCCTTATGCATTTATATCTCATATTGCAAACGCCAGGTTCACGCCCTATCGTTCGACGAAGCGAGTTTTGTCGGAATTTAGCGCTCACCATATGAAATAAAAATACATATATCAAGACCACATAAATCTGCAATTTTTACGCCGCGACACTAAAGCATTCCGTAAGAAACGCCGATAACAAAGCATTCGTCACACCGGAGACCGACCATGAGCAGTATCACCGAGCCGAGCGGGAATTCAGGCTCAGCACCATTCTTTTCCAAACAGGCCACCATTGCGAAACCGGGGTTTTCGCGCTGGATGGTTCCGCCCGCAGCGCTCGCTGTTCACCTGTGTATCGGTCAGGCGTACGCCTTCTCCGTATTCAACGGCCCGCTGACCAAAGTCATCGGCATTACGCAATCCGCCGCTGACGACTGGTCGCTAACCTCGCTCGGCTGGATCTTTTCGCTGGCGATCGTGTTCCTGGGTTTGTCGGCGGCGTTTGCCGGCAAGTGGCTCGAGCATGTCGGCCCGCGCCGCACGATGTTCACCGCTGCGTGCTGCTTCGGCGGCGGTTTCCTGGTTTCCGCGCTCGGCGTGTATCTGCATCAGATCGTGCTGCTCTATCTCGGCTACGGTGTGATCGGCGGGATCGGGCTCGGCCTTGGTTACGTCTCGCCGGTGTCGACGCTGATCCGCTGGTTCCCGGACCGTCGCGGCATGGCGACCGGCATGGCGATCATGGGCTTCGGCGGCGGTGCGATGATTGCCGCGCCGTTGTCGGTGGCACTGATGAACCATTTCCGCAGCGCGACCAGCATCGGCGTGGCAGAGACGTTCGTGGTGCTCGGCATTGCGTACTTCATCTCGATGTCGATCGGCGCACTGGCGATTCGCGTGCCGCCGGCGGACTGGAAGCCGGCCGGCTGGACACCGCCCGAGACCAGCCAGAAGAAGATGATCTCGCGTAACCACGTGCACATCGATCAGGCGTTGAAGACGCCGCAGTTTTATCTGATCTGGCTCGTGCTGTTCCTGAACGTGACGGCCGGCATCGGCATTCTCGGCCAGGCCTCGGTGATGATCCAGGAGAGCTTCAAGGACACCGTGACGGCTGCCGCGGCGGCTGGTTTCGTCGGTCTTCTGTCGCTGTTCAACATGGGTGGCCGTTTCGTATGGGCCTCGGCTTCGGACTGGATCGGCCGTAAGAACACTTACTTCATCTTCTTCGCGCTCGGCGCCGTGCTGTACTACCTCGTGCCCGGCTTCGCGGCTTCCGGCCAGATCGCCCTGTTCGTGCTCGCGTACTGCGTGATCCTGTCGATGTACGGCGGCGGCTTCGCCACGGTGCCCGCGTATCTCGCGGACATGTTCGGCACGGCGTTCGTCGGCGGTATTCACGGCCGCCTGCTGACCGCATGGGCAGCGGCCGGTGTCGCGGGTCCCGTGCTGGTGAATTACATTCGTGCGTATCAAGTGGCGCACGGCGTGGCAAAGGCGGATGCCTACACGATGACGATCCACATCATGGTTGTGCTGCTGGTGATCGGTTTCGTCTGCAATCTGCTGGTCAAGCGTGTCGACGACAAGCACCACATGACCGACGCACAACTCGCCAAAGGCGCCTAAGGAGACTCGCATGTCGACCGTTCAAGCCGTTCATCCGACCAACAAGGTCAAGCTCGCCGTCTTCTGGCTGTATGTGATGCTGCCGCTCGCGTGGGGCGTGATCAATACGCTCACGCAAGCGATGAAGCTGTTCAAGTAAGTGCTGTGCCACACCCCGCACAATCGAACGTGCGGGGTGTGGGAGACGCTTATCGAGGCGCGCGACTGCGCGCTCTCCTACCCTCCCTCCCCGGCTACCACTGGTACGCCGCACCGGCGGTGACTGTCGTCGCGGCAGAACTGATCCCTGCCCCGAGCTTCACCTTGAAGCTCTGCGTAACGCGCGCCGACAAACCGACCGCGACCGCCTGATAGCCCTTATAGCCGGCCGTGCCGACACCGATCGCCAGGTTTTTGTTCGCGTCGACCTCCGGAACCGCTGTCAACGCAATCGCCGACGCCGTGCCCGAATACGCATTGCGCGCGATTTCGTTCATGCCGCCCTGAAACTGCTGCATGTTCACGGCGTCGCCAGGCGCCTGTCCCGCCGCGACGTTCGTGATGCGGCGCTCGTTGCCAGCCGACCCGACCGAAACCGTATTCGACTGATCGGCAACCGAGCCCTCGCCAATCGCAACCGAGTTCGGCGCGCTCGCTATTGCACCGCCACCGATCGCCACCGTACTGTTGCCGATCGCCTGCGCCGCATTGCCTGAACTGTTGATAGCGACATATGAGGTGCCTGTGGCCTGAGTATTCTTCACGGCCTGACCCAGGTCTCCGATCTGCTGACCGAGATTGCCGATCTGCTGATTGGTGTTCCAAAGTTGCGCACCGGTGACGGCATCGCTGCTGGTCGCCGATACTTCGCCATCCTGCAGATTGGTGAGTGCGACCTTCGGCGCATTGGCGGCCGTGCCGCCGAGCGTAACCTTGTCGTGCGCGGAAGTGTCGTACTGAACAGCGTTCGCCACCGATCCGCTGATGTTGCTGATCGTGGTTTGCAGTCCGGCAATATCGCTGGTGTTCTGCGTTACGCGGCCGTCCAGATTGCTGATCGCACTGCCGACGTTGTTCACGACCGTGCCACCCACGCTGTACGACGGCGCCGTCACCGAACCGTCCGGATTGACCGTCGAGCCGCCGCCGAGCGCCACCGCCGTACTCGCTGCGTGCGTATAGAGTTGCGCCCCGTTGATCGCGTCGGTGCTGGCGGCATTGACCGCGCCAGGCGCCACACCGGTGAGCACCCGGTTGCCTGCTGTGCCGGCTATGTTGATCAGACTGCCGTCCGTCGCCGCACCGACGTTGATGACGCGCGACACAGTATCCTGCGTGACGATGCCGATCCCGCCGGTCTCCATGTTTTGCTGCAAAGTGGTAAGCCCGCTGTCGAGCGAGCCGAGCGCGTCGCCGACGGTGGTTTGCGTGCCGCCCTGCATGTGATAGGTGGGACCGGTGGACGAACCGTCGGCATTGATCTGCGCGCCGCCGCCGAGCGCAGCCACGATCGGTTTGACCTGGCCGACATTGACCGCGGACGTATCCGTGGTGCCCGCCGCGATGCCTGTCAGTTCGCGTGCCCCGCCTGTGCCGGTGAAATCGACACGAGCGCCGTCGAGGTCTTTGGCGACCGTGAGATTGCGCGATACCTGATCCTGCTGGACAAGGCCGATCTCGCCATTCGTGATCTGATTCGTGATATTGCTCACGTCTCCTTCGACCGTTGTGGTGCGCGCGTCGAGATTGGTAATCTGCGTGGTGTTGTTCGTGACACGCTGATCGAGGTCGGTGATGCTGCCGGTGTTGGCGGCGATGTCGCTGGTGTTCTGCGCCACCGCCTGATTGGTCGCGAACAGTTGTGAACCGTTCACGGCGTCCAGACTGTCGGCCGCGAGTGCCCCGGCCCGTACGTTGGTGATCCGCACCGGCGTGCCGGATTGACCGAAGGTCACGCTATCGTGCGCCGTAGTATCGTACTGGACCGCATCCGCCGCAGTCGCTGCGCCCTTGATGGCCAGTGCAGAAAGCGCCGAGCCGACGTCGCTGTAGGTTGCGCCTCCAATGGCGTACGTGGGCCTGGTGATCTGGCCGTCGCCGGCAACGTCCGCACCGCCGCCGATCCCAGCCAGCGCGCCTTTCAATTGCGCGATATTGACGGCGTCATGATTCTGCACACCAGCGGCGACATTCACAATCTGCCGCTGCAGCGTGCTGTTGCCCACCGAAATCACGTTGGCCTGGTCAACCAGGGAATCGGCGCCCAGCGCCACGGAGCCCTCGGCCGTGGCGGTCGCACCGGAGCCGAACGCAATCGCCCTGCTCGCCGGCGTGGTAACGAATGCATTGCTGCCCGCTGCGATGGAATCTTCCGCGTTGGTCTGAACGTTCGTGCCGATAGCCAGCGCGTTGACATTTTGTACCTTCGCGAGATACCCAATTGCCACGCCGTTATCGGCCTTGGAGCTGCTCGTAGCGCCGGCACCCACCACTGTTGCATTCACTGCAAGTGCCGCCGCCGCTGAACCCACCGCCGTGGTGCCATTCAACGACGCGCCCGACCTCGCGCCGACCGCCAGCGCATCATCACCCAGTGCGGTCGCGCCAACACCGACCGCCATGGCGTTCTCTCCATAGAGTGCAGTCGTTGTCAAAGCTGGCGTGGTCAGCGGACTCACAGCGATGAACTGCGTGACCGGTACATCGTCTGATAAAGCCACAGCGTCCGCCCTCAATAACCTGGGACTGTTTACCGTGGATGCAAGTGGCGGCGAAACTGCGGCCAGCAGGTCAGACGCCGTTCCGTCAATCCCGTTCATGATCGCATTGAGCGGCTTCTTCGACTCGTTGTCATTCAGCACGGACGCCGACAGCAACGTTCCCCCCGCCGCCGCGCAATCATTATGACTCACCCCGCATTCTTCAGCGCCGGCCGGCAACGGAAACGCCAATGCGCCCAACAATCCCGCGCTGGCGGCCACCAGCACGCCACATGCCGACGCGCCCCTCGCGCCACGGCTCTTCGCTACCTCGGACACGGCCACGTGCGTGCGAGTCGTTCTATTCCAGACAGTTTTGCAGATGTTATTCAACATTCCTCCCAATCTCTTTTATCGAATTCAGCCACCAAGATTCTTCTTAAGACATCCTAAATATTTCTCTTAAATGCAGAGAAACTTAAGAATGCATCGCGCTTTCACCTGATCGGCAAACGCGACGCTCATAGTGTGCCGTCAGCTTTTAATGCAGCGAATACGCAAACTCTTAAAAGCAATTTTTTAGCTTAAATAAGTACAAACGGCATACCCTGTTTAGGACGCAAAGTGCCAAACGTCTTAGATAAACGGAGTTATTTTTAGGCCATGCCGAGATACGCTCTTAGCGTTTCTCAAACCTTAAAGACAGGCATTAAGCCTATGACGTGACATCGTGCGTGACACGGATATCGAGCGAGAAAAATCAGCGGACAGTTTGATACCACTCACGGAGAGAGACTGGCTAAATGAAATGTCGAGGCGCGTCGGAAACGTAATTTCGAAAACCGTTTCCTCGCCCTGCTGCGTCGACGACGAGTCAGTCGGACGCCGGCTAAAACAAAACTGTGGGCGCAGCATTCTGTCGGCGGCATTCTGTCGGCGGATGCAATGCTTCGACAGATACAATGGCCACGCAACTGGTCAGTCCAGTTAGACCAGCCGCATCAACCGCACCTCGCGCAGGCCGTCGCCCGCTCATGGCAACCCGCCGCAAACTACAAAAAATGCCCGCAGGCGCAATGGTTTCCCTCGCCGCCGTACCACACCGTATAGTGAGGCCCGCACCGCCAGGGGCGGTCGGAACAGCATCAAGGCCCACCCGTGCCAGGTCGATCTCCAACCTCGCCACGAAAGTTCGTAGTTTGCAAGGCGCGCAATGCACAGCAAACTGCGAAAAGTGCGTGATTCCCGTTTCGGCGATTCAACCAACTTTGCCCTCGACGACCCACCGCGGCCAGCCTCGATACACTAGCCACGCGGCGGCCAGGCAATCCCGTGCTGCTCAGTGTCGACGCCGGCAAACGCCTGCGTGCCGTCAACCGTCTGCCGCCTGGGTATCGCACACAGCGAGCCACCCACACGATCCAGCCGCGCAACCCGACTCTCAGCCGCGCAGCCGGTAAGCAAGCGGTGTCACGCCGTAGCTACGCTTGAACTGCACGGAAAAATGACTGGCGTTTTCGAAACCAACCGCAATGGCGATTTGCAGCACCGGCTGATCGGTGGTGCGCAGCAGCCTCGCGGCTTCCTCGAGCCGCAAGCGCGTGACAAGCTGATGAGGCGTTTCACCCGTCTCGCGGCGGAACACACGAGCGAAATGAAAGCTGCTTAACCCGGCATGCGCGGCCAGTTCGCTAATGGCCAGATCGGCGGCAAGATTGGCGCGGATGTAATCGGTTACACGGCGAATGCGGCGCGGCACCAGCCGCTCGGGCTGCGGCGGCAGGCCGGCCTCGGCATGACGGCCGCGCGAGTAATGTTGCAACAGATGAGCGGCGAGCGCGTGAGCCAGCGCGTCGACATACAGCCGCGAGTCGGCAGGGTCGCTCGCGGCGCGATGTAATGCGCCAAGCATCGCGGCGATCAGTGGATCGTGAAACTGCATCGCGTCGCCCAGCGACAGCTCGCGTGAGCCGCCCAGCTCCATCTGGTCGGCGACGCTGTCGATCAGGCTGCGCTCCAGGTGCAAATGGACGGTCGACAGCGGCTCATCGCTGATCGAGCGCCAGCGCCACGAGATCGGCACGGGCGGCACGAACCAGACGTCGCCCACGCGCAGGTCGGCGCTCTCCCAGTGCCCGTTCAGGTTGCGCTCGAGGTGTTCGGCACCGCTGCCGAGCGTCATCAGTGTGACGTCCTGCAGGCCGGGCGCCTCCAGCAGTTCCTGCTCGGCCGGTTCGAGATACGAGCGCAGCACCAGATGCCGCCACGGGCGATTCTCGCTCGACACCAGTTTCTGGCCCGCCATATAGCGGTCGTAAGCGAGCGTCGTTGTCAGCCTTGGAATTTTTGCCATCACGTCTCTTTCTGGGAGGTCCCGTATGAACATGAACAAAGCCTGTCACACCCGCGTCGCCGGTTAGAGGTCAGCGCAAGATCTCAAAAATGATAGCAAGGAACCGGCTACCGTAATATTTGGAAATAGTTAATCATCCAGGTTGTCGTCCATCACGCGTTTCGAACGCTGGAGCTACCGTTTCATGGAACACGAATGCGATACGCTGCCGCATTGGCTGACTGGTTCGCCGCAAAGCGAAGCCAGTCACGTGTCGGCGGCTTACAACTCAGTGGTTACCGCACAACCGGCTTACCCGGCCGGCACGCGGCAACCCGAGAAATCAGCCCACGCGGCTGAAGCATCCAGGGCATCTACCCGCACCGCATCAGGCATCGTGCCCGCGGGTTTTCTCACGCTCTTCACCGAGGAGGAGATTGGCACGCCCTCGCCCGCCGCCCGGCGGGCCGCACCCGTAATCAGTCCGCTGGTGCGATTCGGCAGCGCGCAGGACCGCATCGAATTTGTGCGGCGGCGCATCAAGCAACTTGGCTTCGACTCGTTCAGCTATTCGGCCACGCGCACCACCGCGCATCACAAGTCGATGTTCGTGCTGACCAGCTACGAGTCGCAGGCATGGCTCACGCGTTATTTCCGCGAGCGTTATTTCGAGCTCGATCCGCGCGTGGCGCTGGCGTCGCCGACCGGCATGCCGCTCCTCTGGAGCACGGCCGATATGCGCGCCGACCTGCCGCGAGCCCAGATGCGCAGCGAGCGGCTCGGCGGGCTGATCGACATGCTGGAGGCCAACGGCCGCAAAAGCGGAATTCTCACGCAGATGCCGCTGCCCGAGCCGGAGCTGAGCGCGAGCCTGTGCTTCAACTCGGAGATCGGCAACCCGCGCTGGATGACGGAATCGATCGTGGCCGAGACGCTGATGTTCGCGCACACGATCCACGAGTTCATCTGGACGCACGCGAAAAGCGTGATCGGGATCGCGCCCGCGCAGCAGCAGCGCGTCACGCTGAGCGAATTGCAGCATGCGGTGCTGAAGGCCGTGGTGCAAGGGCAGCGCGACAAGGAAATCGCGTACTTCCTCGGGTTGTCGCCGCATAACGTCGACTATCACCTGCGGCGCCTGCGGCAGTTGTTCAATGTGCGCAATCGCGTGCAGTTGATCAATGTCGCGCAGGGGTATGTGACGTAAGCGAGGTGTCAAAGAACGCTGCGGCCGGCGCGCATGTCGAGCCGGCCGCAGCAACCCTGTCCATCACAGCCGCCTGTCTGCCAATCGTCGTGACCGGTTTCAGTATCGCGCCGGGCCGGGCGATCGCCGAAGCGGCTTACCCACAGACCACATCCCAACGCAACGACCTCTTCGATCGCGCGCGCCGCGGACAACAGCGCCGCTTCGCCACGCGGCTTACAGACGATCTGAATGCCGACCGCTGATTCGTTGATTGACGCATAGGGCCACTTTCGGAAAACAAGTGCCTTTGCCGTCAATCACGCGGCGATGGCGCTGCGATTCAATTCCCGCTGCAGTGCAGTGAAATATCGGCCGTGTAAAAACCGGCACTCCCGCTCGAGCATCCCATACATGATGAAGTCCTCGCGATCGCCCGCACCTTCGCGCATCACGCCTTCACGCACAAAGCCGAGATGTTCGTCGAGCAGTTGGGCACCGGCATTGTCGGCCCGCACGAGGCCGGTCACGCGATGGCATTGCAACACCTGGAATGGATACATGAACACGGCAGAAACGAACGCCGGCGTGATCAGATGGCGCGAGCCGCCGAGCGCGAAATGCATCAGTATGTTCGGCCCGTTGTGCCCTTGATAGACGACGCCCGCAACGATCTCGCCATTCTTCTCGAGCCCGATCGTCGAGCAATCGTCGTAGCGGCTTTCGCCGGTTTGCCTTGCGACGAAACGCATGACCTCTTCCTTCCGGTCGAATAGAACGCGGCGCATCGTATGACCTTGCTTCAGGCTGCTCAGCTCGGCAGCGGAATGCCGAACTGTTTCAGCGTTGGATTGACGTTATCGGCGAACTCGTTCTGGTGATGCTTTTTCTGCACCGCCTGGACGATGGCCATGACGATACCGGCGATACCGGCAATGCCCGCACCGACGGCCAGCACCGGCGCCGCGGCCGCAAGGCCGCCTGCCACTGCGCCCATCACGCCGTCGGCTGCCGCCGCGCCGCCTTCCGCACCGGCGACCGCGGCATCGGCCCCGGCCACTGCCCCCTCAGCACCTTCCGCCCCACCCGCGGCCCCCGCCGCGCCCGCGGCTTCGGCTGCGGCGCTGTCGCCGCCGATGCCCATGAAACCCTCTCCTTTGGCGAGATCGCTAAGGGACTGCGTCACGGTTTTGGCATCCTTCAGGCCGTCATGCACCTGATCGGCAACGTTCGAGGAGGATGACTGCGACTGACCGCCCGAACCGCCTACCGCTGAGCCAGCGTCGGCGCCGCCGTCGCCGCTCGCCTCGGAGAGGCCGCCCGCCTGCGCGAATTCACCGTCGAGGTTCTGCATCGCAGGCGGCACCGCTTGCTGCAGGTACGCCTGCGTCGCCGGATCGCCGGCAAGCGTCTGGATGTCCTGAGTCAGTGCGCTCACCGTCTTGCTGACATTGCGCAGACCGTCCGATCCGCCCGCCTGCACGTTCACGAGTGTCTGCATCAGCTTCACCATGACAGCGGCCTTCTGCTGCGGTGTGTAGTTCTGCGGATTGGCGAAGATGTCCTGATTCAGGTTACTGGTATCGGTGTTCGCGGTGATGTTCTGCAGGCTGGCATCTTCGAGGAAACTCTGGTTGCTCGATGCGCTGCTGGGCGCGTCGTTCGTGATGAAACTCGTGAGATTGTCGTCGCTGATTTTTCCGTCGGCCTTGCTGGTCGCCTTGTCGTCGCCGGCACGATCGAGCGCATCGAATGCGCCGCTTGTCGACCACGCCTGGGCAGCACTCTTCAGCGCGGAGCTGAAGCCCGCGTTGTCCTGCAGCTTGTCAACCTGCTGCTTCGTCGTTATCCCGCCACTGTTTTTCCCGCCGCTGTAGTTGTTGTTGTTTTTGCCGCCCTGATGGCCGGTCGACTCTCCTGCGATCGCGTTGTACGCCTGCAGCAATCCGGCAGACCGTACTTTGTTGAGCGAGGCCGCATCGGCGTCGGGATGTTTCTTCAGGTACGCCTTAACGTTGTTATCCGCTTGCGAGAGATTCGTATTGACCGAATTCAGCAGGCCCTTCAGCTTTTTCTGGTCGATGCTGCCATCGGAATTCAGCGCACCCGCGTTCTGCATCGCGCTCTTCAGCGACGGATTGTCATTGACGAACTGCATGGCGGCCTGCTTTTGCGCCGGCGTCGGCGGCTGTCCATTCGCGCCCGGCTGTCCTGACAGGATCTGCATTGCCGCGAGTGGCCGCTCGAGCGAGACGCCCTGACTGCTTGCCGCAAGGTCCGACCATTTGCCGAGATCCGACGAGTCGTTCTGCGCCGTGTAGCTATCCAGCTCGGAATAGGCGCCACCGCCCGCGTTCGCGTTCGCAGTCGAAACGGGCCGCCCTGTTTGCTGCGGGTTCGTTGTCTGACCCGGGGCAGACTGCGTGATCCCTTCCTGCATCTGCTTGTGCATCACGTTAGCCAGCAGGGTTTGAAGCTCAGTAATGAAATTCGCGTCTTCGCCGCTCTGCGACGAGTTCAGGCCTTCCCGCGGTATGCCCGACAACGTGCGGGATGACAGATCGGGGGCGAAAGCGATCGATAACTTGCTCATGACGGCAGGGCTCCATGCATAAGTACTCGCCGGGACGGGAAGCGCCTCCTAACGCCGGGGCGACGCCACCACGCCCTCATCGAGGGGTGTCCCATTATCCCTGGCACGAGCAGCCGGCTATGCAGCGGCTACCGAACACCTGTTGCGATTTGCGAAGATTTGCGAAGATTTGCAAGCGGTCCACGAACGACGCCTGTCAGAACAAGGCGTCGTGTTAGTGATTCGACGACAGCTGGATTTGAGTCGCTAACGCTGTCAGCTCTTGAGCCGATACCCGGTCTTGAAGATCCAGGCAACGATCACGAGAAACACGGCCAGAAACAGCGCGGTCATGCCGAGGCTGACACCGACATCCACATCGGCGAGACCATAGAAGCTCCAGCGAAATCCGCTGACCAGATAAACGATCGGATTGAACAGCGTCACGACCTTCCAGAAGGGCGGCAGCATATTGACCGCATAGAAACTGCCGCCGAGGAACGTGAGCGGCGTAATGATCAGAAGCGGCACGAGTTGCAGCTTCTCGAAGCTATCCGCCCAGATGCCGATAATGAAACCGAGCAGACTGAACGTCACCGCGGTCAGCACCAGGAACAGAATCATCCAGAACGGATGCTGCACTTGCAGCGGCACGAACAGGCCGGCGGTCGCCAGGATGATCAAGCCGAGCAGAATCGATTTGGTGGCCGCCGCACCCACATAGCTCACCACGATCTCCAGATACGACACCGGCGCCGACAGCAACTCGTAGATCGTGCCGGTAAAGCGCGGAAAGTAAATCCCGAACGACGCATTCGAAATGCTTTGCGACAGTAGCGACAGCATGATCAAACCCGGCACGATGAACGCGCCGTAGCTGATGCCGTCCACTTCCTTGATACGCGAACCGATTGCCGCGCCGAATACGACGAAGTAAAGCGAAGTCGAAATCACCGGCGCGATGATGCTCTGCATCAGCGTGCGCCAGGTGCGCGCCATCTCGAACTTGTAGATTGCGCGAATTGCGTAGATATTCATTGGTCACCTCGGAGCAGACTGACGAAGATGTCTTCGAGCGAACTTTGCGTCGTATGCAGATCCTTGAAGCGGATGCCGGCGTCGTCGAGCGCTTTGAGCAGCGCGATGATGTCCGTGCGTCCACCCTCGCCCTCGTACGTGTAGATCAACTCGTTGCCGCCCTTGGCGACGTCCAGTCCATAACCGGTCAGCGCCGGCGGCACTTCCGCGAGCGGGCTCTCCAGTTGCAGCGTCAACTGCTTCTTGCCGAGTTTGCGCATCAACTCCGTCTTCTCTTCCACCAGCATGATCTCGCCCGCATTGATCACGCCGATGCGGTCCGCCATTTCCTCGGCTTCGTCGATATAGTGGGTGGTGAGAATGATCGTCACACCGCTCGCGGCAAGCGAGCGCACCAGCTTCCACATGTCGCGGCGCAACTCCACGTCGACACCGGCCGTGGGTTCGTCGAGGAACAGCACGCGCGGTTCGTGCGAGAGCGCCTTTGCAATCAGCACGCGGCGCTTCATACCGCCCGACAGCGTAATGATCTTGCTATCGCGCTTTTCCCACAACGACAGGTCGCGCAACACCTTTTCAATGTATGCGGGGTTCTTCGGCTTGCCGAACAGTCCGCGGCTGAACGAAACAGTCGCCCAGACGGTTTCGAACGAGTCGGTGGTGAGTTCCTGCGGCACGAGGCCGATCAGCGAGCGCGCGCCGCGATAGTCCACCGCGATATCGCGGCCATCTACCGTCACGCCGCCGACGCTTGCCTTGACGATGCCGCAGATGATGCTGATGAGGGTGGTTTTGCCCGCCCCGTTCGGGCCCAGCAAGGCGAAGATTTCCCCGCGATTGATCTCCAGATTGATATTTTTGAGTGCATGAAAACCCGTGGCATAGGTTTTCGACAGGTTCGTGACCGAGACGATTGGCTGCATGGATTCGACGATGGCAGACACCGGTATTTGATTGGAGGGAGGCGGTGCGAATGCGCGACCGCACCCGCAATGTAAATGAAAGTGGGAAAGCGTGCAGCGTAACCACGAGATTCCGAAAACACCGACAGGCCGCAGCAAGGTCCGCCGGCGCGGCATGCCTGCCATTCAGGACCCGCGGTGGTTTTCGCCGGATATACCGGATCCTGTCATGGTTCGGCGCACGCGAAGCTGCTGGCGAGGTTCACATTGCCCTTGCCGCTGTAGCGGGGAAACAGCGGGTAACGGCACAACGGACGCGAACGTCCGTTGGTCGCCGCCGCAATATCGGTCGCGGTCAAGGTTTCTGGCGATACGCCACGCGTCACCCAATTGTCGAGCGCACCCAGCAGATCGACCGACGGAATGAACACCCCGCTGCCGTGCTGAAAACCCGGCACCATGTAGAGCCGCATGAACGCATTGACCTGGTCGATGCCGTAGCGATCGATCAGCGCTTCGTAGTAAGCGATTGTCTGATTCGGGCTGATGACTTCGTCGGCGAGGCCTTGCAGCGTGATGAGTTTGCCGCCGTGCGCGATGTAGCGTGCGAGGTCGGGGTTCATCGCGCCGATCGTCTGTGAAAGCGCGATCAGTTGCCCGCGATATTTACCGGGATGCTGCGGGTCGAACCTGAGCGAGTCGAACTCCGCGTCCCGCGTCACGAAATAGCGGATATAGCCGTCGCCCTGCGCGAACAGGTAGCCGTTGGCAAAGAAGGTTGGCATCGGCAAGCGCTCGGGTTGATGCGCCAGCCCAAGCATGCCGTTCAAATGTGTGCCCTGAAAAATGTTGTAGCCGCGATAACCCGTGACGTCCCACGCCAGTTTGTAGGGTAACGAGAGGCCGTCGCGCATCACCATCAGCGTGGCGATTTGCGGGTCGGTGAGGCACTCGTCATGCGAGGGTTCACGTCCTGCGCAACGCAACGAGGCGACGATTTCCGCTTCGTGTTCCCTGCACCCGGCAACGTCGCTAATGATGCCGTCCGCCGCGCCGTCGAGCCGGTCGCAAACCGCGAGCGTTCGTTGATACACGCGCTCGAGCAATAGCGGCGGAATAAAACCGCCGGGCGTCGCGTATTCCGCCTGACCGAGCTTCACGCCCATCAAACGCACGCCGGAAAAATTGAGCGCGGGCGAATTGGCGATCACACCGTCGTAGTCGTCGGGATAACGCTGCATCACCGTGTAGCCTTCGCGGCCGCCCGTCGAGCCGCCGGCGAAATACATCCGTTGCGGCGGGCGGCCGTAGGCGCGCGCAATGAGCGCGAGCACGGCGTCGTGCGTTTTTTTCAGGTGCGCGTAGCCAAAATTCGTCACCGCTTCGTCGACGAGACCGAAGACCGCGAGCGATGAATTCCCCACATGCCCCGAGTCGTCGCCAAAGGTCGCATAACCTTGCGCGAGCGGTGCGCGATCCGGAGAGAACGGCATGACGCCCGTGCCGCTCACCACCACACCGTTATAACCGCCGCCGCCAATCTGCAGCGCGCGGCCGTTCCAGCGGCGCGGCAAATTCAGGTCGAAGCGGATATCGGGCGTGCTGGCCTTGAGCGCCTTGATGCGGCCGGTAATGCGGCAATATTCGCCGCCCTGCTGATTGCCGGGCGCGGTGGCCGCCACCATCGCCGCACTTTCGATCTGCACGCCGGCAGTGGGCAAGGCAATCAACTCCGGCGGCAATACCGCGCCGGCGAATTCCGTGCAACGCATGGCGAGTAGCGCGTCTTTCGGCGCGGCGAATGCCTCCGGGCCGCTCATCAGCCATAGCACCGCGCCGACGGCCGTGACAGCCGTGCGTGAACCCAGCATGGAACGACGCACATGGCGCACGTAGCGCATATGGCGCACCCGCCGCGCCCTCATCCGTAACCCGCGCCGTTGGCGGCCGGGCGCGACTGCTGCCCTCTCCAGTCGTTCCAGCCGCGCGCGATCATCAGCACGGCGCCGATGGCGACCAGATCGCCACCGAGTCCGATCAGCGTGCCGCGAAAACCGTGGAACGTATGGGGCGTCGCCGTATCGACAAGCAACGACACCAGCGTGCCGGTAACGAAACACACCAGCCCGGTACGGCCGACCGTCACCACGGCCGGCAACCGCTGTGCGAGCCACGCGATGCTGCCCATGCGCACGAACTGCGCGGCAACCCAGGCGATGACGATGAAGTTGATCACACGGTCCACGGAAAGGTTCTGTTTAAGCGTGCCGGGCAGCGGTTGCGTCAGCACAAAGAGTTTGACGATGGCGAACGCCAGCACTGCAACCACCGCGGCCCGCGTGAACCAGCGCGCCGTGGGAGTTGCGTGAAAGCGCTCACTGACGGGTTGCACCCGGCACAGAATACCGAGCACGAACATCAGTTGCCATGCAAACGGATTAAAAGCCCAGTCGGCCACGTCGTCAATGCTGAATAGTGCGGCCAATGGCCGGGCGAGCACCCAGATCGTCACGCTCAGGCCCAGCGCCGCGAACGACGAGCGGCGCGCCAGCGGCACGACGAACGGAACGAATAGCGCAAAGATAACGTACATGGGCAGTACGCTCGACAGATAGGGCTGGCGCCGCAGCAGAGCAATATCGAACGCCTCGCGAAATGGTTGCACCGCGAACGGCTGCCAGCCGGTAAGGTCGACCATCGGCTGGTTCAGATGCAGGAACGCGAGGACGGCGCCGGATAACAGCGTCAATACGGCCGTTAATAAGTAGGCGCGATAGATCTCCCAGCAGCGCCTGACGAAACGCATCTTCGCCGCATTCTCGCCACGGCCCGCGAGCACCGCCGTATACGCTGCCGCCGACGCATAGCCGCCGAGAAACACGAACACTTCAGCCGAATCGCATAAGGCATAGGCGTGCAACATCAGATGCGATAGCGTGCTGCCGGGAATGTGGTCCAACACGATGACGATCAGTACGACGCCGCGGAAAAAATCCACTTCGATCGAGCGTCCGCGGCGGATGTCCATTCAGGTTCTCGCAAGATGGTGCGTGCATGCAATACGCCGTGAAAAGCGGTCGTATGCCGTTGTTTCCGGTAGGAACTTCATAACAATAAAACGTTCCCAACATTGCCGCGCATCACGTCGACGTACGCTGACAAGCACCCTCTAAACGCATGTGAAATGGCAGCAATCCGAAATACATCTGTCGGCGTACGGTAAAACTGAATTGTCACGCCTCGATTTTCCGGAAAGTCTTGCGGCAAGTTTTGCGGTTTTAATGCATCGCGTTTGAGTGCAATCGGTAAGAGCCGCAGAAAAAAATCACTGATTGCGACGCACGATTTTTTTTGCTTTTTTTCATCGTAGGATGAATTCATGCACACCCGCCGGGCATCTCGCGTTTCGCGCGATGCCACCCTTCGACGGCGGCCACTCATGTGGACCGGACAGGCTGCCGGACTGATCTTCGATCTCCTGGCCTGCTGAGCGTCAGTGCGACGCCTTCTATTTGCTGTGGCTGACCTTGCCGTCGCCAATGCGCTCCGGTCCTTCCACAATCGCCCTGAACGGCGGCGCCTTGCGCGCCACCTTCGCATTGGAAGACATCCACATGAACAACAGGATTGCCGGCTTCGACGGATTGCGCGCGATTGCAGTCGTGATGGTATTTTTTCAACACCGGCTATTCGGCGAAATTGGAGAGATCGGTCACCTCGGCGTGTGGATCTTCTTCGCGCTGAGCGGCTTTCTGATCATCGGTATTCTGTCCGCGCAACGCACGCGCATTGAAAGAAACGGCAGCAGCTTCGGTGCTGAACTGAAGCGCTTTCTGTTTCGCCGCACGCTGCGCATATTTCCCGTTTACTACCTGATGCTGGTTGTGATGTGCGTGCTGATGGCGTTCGGCGTGGCGAGTCCTGAACTGGCCAGCGGCATGCCGTTTCATTTCGCGTATCTGTCGAACTTCTGGATCGGCTCCGTGCTGCATTACTGGCCTGGGCGCTACTCGCATCTCTGGAGTCTCGCGATCGAAGAGCAGTTTTATCTCGTGTTTGCGCCGCTATTGTTGCTGGTTGCGGCGCGACGCCATCGCGCGGTGTGTCTCGCGATCATCGCGGTCGGACTCGTTTCGCTGCTGACGATGCGCGCAGCGCAGTGGCCGGAAATCACCATCTATACGCATCCATTGAGCAACTTCTGGCTGCTGGCGTTGGGCGGGATTGGCGGCTTGATGATCGCCGCAAAAGAGAGCCGTTGGCGAGTCGTGCTCGGACATGGCATGACGCTATTCGTTTTGAGTGCTTGCGTTGCAGGGTTGTGTGCGACTGAGCCAAGGTGGAGTCAGTTGGGCAGCTCACTTGCCTTCACAATGGTCAGCGCGCTGTATGGCGTCTGCATCGCCGCGCTTGTGTGTTCGATCGCGTGCTGCCGTAACGCGACAGTAATCGGCTTGCTGGAAACCGGCTGGCTGATGAACTTCGGGCGCATCAGCTACGGCTTTTATCTCTATCACAATCTGATTCCGGACCTGACCCGCAATCGCCACGCCACGGCGCTCTTCGGCGGAACCGTGCCATTGTGGGCACACGCCGCCGGAATTGTCGCTTCGTTTCTGATTTCGCTGGGCATGGCCATGCTGTCCTGGCGGCTGATCGAAGCACCGATGCTTCGCCTGAAAACGCGACGCACGCCGGTGGACGCCACGACTTCAGCACCACCGCAAACGCCGGCCACGTTGACCGCTCGCAATGAGCGTGCAACGAGAAATGAAAACGCCACTTCAGATGCCGTTTGAAGGAGCCACGCCTTACGTTCCGCTTGCAGGCGACTGGATTAAGAGCGCGGTATCATGCGGCCTCACTTAGCCGGCTGCTTCGAACCTTGCGCGACACGCGGGCACTGAACAGACCGAACGATAAAAACAAGCCACTGCCCGCGCACTCCGGTCCATCTATCCGGTCCGCGCGGTTGGCTCGCGGACTTCAACAATGGTTCATTTCAGTTTCGCCGACGGCGTGCTTGGCGCGAGCCTGCAGACGCTCAGCCTTTACGCACTGCTTGGCATCATGGCGGCACTGTTGCTGGGTGGCATGGTCAAGGGGGTGGTGAGTATCGGCGTGCCACTGGTTGCGATGCCGATACTCAGCCAGTTCATGCCGATCAAGGAGGCTGTTCTATTGCTGTCGATGCCGATCATTCTCGGCAATATTCCACAGGCGCTGGAAGGCGGCGACATGCTGCCCACGATACGGCGCATTGCCGCGCCATTGATCGGCACGGTGATCGGCAACATCGTCGGCGTGAGCGTATTGATCTCACTGGCGCCACATCGCGCGCAGGCTGCCGCGGGCGTGTTGCTGATCGTCGCAGCGCTGCTCCTGTTGTTTTCGCCGCGGCTGACGTTGACGCCGGCATGGGCGAAGCCCGCAGGCTTCGTGTTGGGATTCGGTGCGGCCTTGATGGAGAGCATCGCTTCGGTGCCGGGGCCTTTACTGGCGATGTATCTGATCGCCACGGGCGCCACGGGGAAAACTTTTACGAAGCAGATCGCGATTATTCTGGTGGTTTCGATCATCACGCTGGTCGCCACGTTTAGTGGCGGCGCGCATGCCAGCTGGAGCGATCTGGCCATTTCGGCCTGTGCGAGTGTGCCGGTGATCGTGGGGATGATCTTGGTGAGACCGCTGCGAGACAGATTGCCGCCGGGCGCGTTTCGCGTTCTGGTTCTGGTGTTCGTTCTGGCAGCCGCTGCGCAGATGGTCTGGAAATCCGGGGTTTTATAAACGACTGGGGATCAGCCGAGCGAGCGCCCGGCGAGGACGGCACTGACGTGCCACCCTCGACCGGTCGCTCGGCCAAGTCTGGAGGCGCATGCTGCCACACCCCCGAACGTCCGATGGGCAAGACGCCCATCTTTTTTGCAACCAGGCGGCGGGCCTCTAATGGGTCCGTCCGCAGCTCGCCGCACTCTCAGGTCCTTCTTTTTATCGCCAGTGCCTTAAGACACCGGTCGCTCTCCCGCAACTACCCCCGATCCTCGCAACCCTTCCCTGCAACAGATCCAGACTCAGGCGGCGGTACGCCGACTCAGCTTGACCTGCGCTTCACTCCCGAGCTGGTCGAGAAGCTTGATAATCCGTTTGCGTTGGCTGGCAATCAACTCATGCGTTTCTTCCAGCGCGCGAACGCGTTTTTCCCAGTACTCATGGTCGAGCGTGACTTGTACGCTCACCGCGTCCCCACGCGTCACGTACTGAACCATGCTCTCAAGATGTTCCAACTGGCTGTCTACCAGATTGGCCGGACGCCGCCCGCGCTGGGCGGGCGGAGGCTTATTCGTGCCGTTCATCTTTTGATACCCCGTAAATTGGCCGTCGGGCAAAGCCTGGGCCTCGCACCCATTGCGCCGCGAATGCCGATCGGCGCTCTTTTTACGTGCGGTAGCGATTCCAGAACGGGGCGTGTTTTAAACGGATTTATTGCGCCGTCGACAAAATCGATCCACATCTAATCATCCGACAATACCGCAGGTTTTTTGTTTGGCTTTACCGTACGTCTCAATTCTGGAAGGCAGCGCGTTAAATATTTGGTTACTATCGCTACCTGATCAGAACCGCATCTCCCAGTTCGCAGCAACCGATCCATGAACCAGCGCACCCTGCCGCCACACCTGGCCGCTGCCGCCGCAGCTGACTCGCGCTCCGCCATTTCCACGAGCCGTTTCAGCACGCACGCGCTTCCCGCCGAGGAACAGTTTCTGGCCTGGCGGCAGCGCGTGGGGCATGTAATCGATGCGCCGCCGTCGAAAGAGCAGATCGCCGGGGGATTTCGCGGTGAAATCGATCTGTATGCAGTCGGCGGGATGGTATTTACGGACTGCAGCACGGATTCGATGCTACTGGAGCGGTCGGTTGCGCGGGTTTCCACCGACTCGCGGCGCGATTACGTCTTTCAACTGTTCGTGGAAGGCGAAATCGGCCACGTGTCAGGCATGAGCAGGAAACGCAGCGCGCCGGCCTCGGTACAGGGCATCGTCGCGTTCGATCTGAACCAGCCGTTTCGGGCCGAACGGCCCGAATGCCGGCTCCTGAGCCTGTTTGTCCCGTCCGCGATCGTGGACGAGGAACTGCGCGACGGCGCGGCGATTCATGGCCGGATTGTCCAGCAGGGCGCACCGCTGACCGGACTCGTGCTGGACCACCTGGCGGCCGTCGCGCGGGAAATCCCCACGCTCGAACCGGCCGCCGCGGCGGATGCCTTACATGCCGGCGCCCAACTGCTGCTCGCCACCTTCCGCAAGGACGCACGTCTGACTGGCGCGGGCCGGTCGGCGCTGCAGGCTGCCGTGATGGGACAGGTGCGGCGCTATGTCGACGCCAACCTGCACCAGGACGATCTCACGCCGACCAGTGTGGTTCAGGCGCTACAACTGAAACGCGCCACGATCTATCGCTGGTTCGAACATGAAGGCGGCCTCGGCGCTTACATCCGCAATCGCCGGTTGCGGGAAGCGGCGGATGAACTCGTCCGTTTCCCGCGTCTTCAGGTAACGGAAATCGCTTACGGACTCGGTTTTCAGAGCGCGTCCGATTTCACCCGCGCATTTCGCCGCGCTTTCGACATGAGCCCGCAGGATATGCGGATGCGCGCGTTGGACCTGCAGCACAGCAGCGCGTGGGAGCTTACGCCGACGGCTGCGAAGCACTGGCAACGCACGCATCCGGCGTTTTTGCCTCGGGAAATGCTCGCAGCGCGATAAGCGTGAGCAGGGTCGCGGCCATCAGATACCACGCCGGCATCATCGGATCGCCGGTCCGGTCGATCAGCCACGTCACGAGGAACGGTGAAAATCCACCGAACAGGACAACGCCACAGCTGTAAATCACCGAAAGTCCCGCCGCGCGCCGATGCGCGGGAAAAGCTTCCATCATCAGCACGGAACTCGGCCCCGCGTTGTTGACCGCAAGCGCCACGTACGCCGTGATGATGACGAGCGCGGCGACGTCGCCCACGCCGTGGGTCAGCGCCCAGAATGCCGGCCACGTGAGCGCCAGCGAAGCCACGAGCGCCGCGTACTGCAGCGTCTTGCGGCTCGCGCAGCGATCGGCGGCGAGTGCCACGAGCGGCGTCGCCACGAGGATCACGAGCCCTGACAGGCAGGCCGTCAGGAGGCTGATTGCCGCCGGCCGATGCAGCATACGAACCAGATAGGCCGGCATATAGAATACGGTGAGGTAGATGCCCACCGAAGGCGCCGCCATCATCAGGAGACCGCAGACTAGCGGACGCGGATACTCCGCGAACATACGCCGTGGGCTGAGCCGCGCAGGCTGCGTCGGCGCGGCCGCCGGCATCCGGCGGCGCAGATACCAGCCGACCGGACCGATCAGCCCGCCCAGCACGAACGGAACGCGCCACCCCCAGTCATGCATGGCGGCAGGCGACAGCAGCGCCGTGGTGCTCGCGCCGACCAGCGCGGCAGCGAAGGCGGCCGCGCCCTGGCTCGCGCCGCGCCAGCTCACCATGAAACAACGGTGCCGGTAGGCGACCGACTCCATCAGCGAAGCCGATGCCGGCCCGATCTCGCCCCCTGCCGCGAGCCCCTGCATCAGACGCGCGAGCACCATCAACACCGCCGCCGCAGGACCGATCGACGCATAGCCCGGCAGGCACGCGATCAGCCATGTGCCAAGGGTCATGAGCGTGAGCGAAACCGTGAGGCCGGCTTTGCGGCCACGGCTGTCGGCGATATGGCCGATCATGATCGCGCCGAGTGGACGCATCACGAAGCCCGCGCCGAAAGTGGCTAGCGAAAGCAATAGCGACGCCACAGGATTGCTCGACGGAAAGAACAAATTGCCGATAATGACCGCGGAAAAGCTGTAGACGGTGAAGTCGTATGCGACGAAGCCGTTACCGATAACAATTGCAATGACGATGCGCCTGAGTTCGGCGGGAGACGGTTGGGCCGCTTTGCGGGCAGCAGTTTGCATGGATTGCGGTCGACGGGGGAGCGTCGAGGTATTCAGGAGATTGGCAGAATGGCGGTAAGGCTTTTTTCTTTTACGGCGCAAAACCATGCAACTTTACACTGAGTGCGCGAATTCTCGCTTCGGGCGGGTGACTGGCGGGTGACTGGCGGGTGACTGGCGGGTGGCGTGCGGGTGGCGCAATTATCAGACGCGGTGAAAGCATCCGGGCGCGCTGCTACACTTGCGGACCACAAACTTCCCGAAGAAACCTCGCCGTCCTGCATCGCGTTGAACGTCATCCGCGTCGGCAGTACGCGGCACACTCTTCGGTTGAAACCCTCTACACCCCATGCTTCGTTTCGAGAATCTCAGCAAGCGCTATAGCGAACGCGTCATCTTTCAGGGGCTGCATTACGACAGCGCCACAGGTTGCGTCGCGCTCGACGATGAATCCGGCAGCGGCAAGTCGACACTGCTCGGCATCCTCGCCGGCACGATCGAGCCCGACGCCGGCGAGGTGTGGCTCGGCGGCCATTCGTTGCGCACCGCGCCGCACGAGGCGCAATCCGTGCTCACGTATGTGCCCGAAGACTGCATGACGTATCCGGACCAGACCGGCCGAGAGTATCTGGCGCGCGTGGCGTCGGAGAGAAAGACAACGGTCGGCAGCCACACACTCGATCTTGCCAATCGCTTCGGACTCGAACCGCATCTCGACAAACGCTTCGAGCAGATGTCGTTTGGAACGCGTAAGAAGATCTTCCTGACGAGCGCAGTAATCGGCGAGACGAAAGTTGTGATCGCGGATGAACCGGTCGGCGGACTCGACGCCTCGGCGCGTGCCGTGCTGGTCGATCTGTTCAAGATGCTGGCCGACACCCGCACAGTCTTTTTCTCAAGCTATGACACGGCCTTTACGCAAGCCTGTGCGGCGAGGACCATCAGCTTTGCGGACCTGGGGATGCGTGGCTAGGAGGTCTCTGCGCCGGTGAGTCGATGCACCGGGCGCTCAAACCCCACTCATGGTTCACCGAGCGCTCACCGAGCGCTCACTGATAGCTCATCGTGAAAGTGGCAAGCCCCTTCACCGTACCCGGTCCTACCGCGCCGGTGGAGATGTACTGCGCGGTCAATGGGATGCGGGTCGTGCTCGCCGATGCACCGACAAGCCACTGATTCGGATTACCCGCTACCGCTGAATCCGGTCCGTAGCTCACTACCGAGCCGCTGCTATTGAGCAGGCGTAGCGCGACACCCGTCGCGGTCGACCCGCTCGCAAGCGTCAGATTGCTGGTCGTGTTGCCGGGAGCGGTTGCGTCGGTCAGCGTCACGTAGACATTCGCACCGGCCTGGCACGATAGCCCGATGCTGAGATTCGTGTTGCCGACGGTCGTGCCGACGGGGCTCAATGCACTGGCATTGACAGTTGGCAGCGCGACGCTGACCGACGGTGTGGTGACCGTGCAGGTGGTCGCCACGATCGACGTGTTGTTGACCGAGATCGTCACCAGAGCCGGCGACGTTACATTCACCGGAATATTGTGGCTGACCAGGGTGAACAACTGTGGGATATTCACGGCGCCGCCTGTCGTCACCTGTGCGGCGGTCTTGACCAGCTGATAGGTGAATGTGAAACTGCCCTGGAATGCAGCCGTCGTCGTGATCGGTGCGCCGAAATCGCCCCAACCGCCAACGTTCAGCGTAGACAGCGTCTTGTTGCCATACGTAACGTCTACGACCTTGATGCCGATGCCTGCGATTCCCGTATTCCACACACCCGCAACCGGGCTGCCCGTCAATTGCGGATAGTACTGGATATACCAACCGTTGTTATACGGCGGCACCGTACCGGGATTCGACGGGCAGTTAACCGATACGGTCGACGACTGCACCGGGCCGATCGCGGTACCGACCGGCGTGTCGCGAGGCACAGTGATCGTACCGAAGCTGATCGCCGCCGAGCCGGTAATCGTGCATTGCAACGCCGCGTGGGCGGGCGCGCTGACGATCAAGCCGGCACAGCCTGCAACGTAGAGCATCAGGATGCCGAAGCTTTTTTTCACGGCATCGTATGAGAAAGACATCTTCATTGCGTATTTCCTCCGGCGGACGAACCCGCCGCTGCTTCGTTCGCCACGCCGGCCGCCGCACCGCATACCGCGTCGATATGGGCATAAGCGCCGCGGTCTTCACCCTTCGGCGGCAAGTGATAACCGAAGCCGCACTGTTCATCCGCGCCATCGCCCCACTTCACGGTCAGCGCCCCTGCATCGGCCACGCCGCGCACGAAGATCCGGCTGTTCTGACCGATCGCGCCGACGCTCTGCCCTTTCGCGTCGTACACGGTCGCGCCGAATGGCAACGGTGCGCCGTTCGGCAAGCGAGCCGAGATCACCGCCGCCCTGCCGGTCACCGTGCCGAAATGAATCATCACCACCGAGTTGGCGCGCGGCGCCACCTGCTGGCTGGTCGACTTGAACTCGACGTCGAGCGGGATCCCCTTCGGATCGATTTCGACCGTGTTCAGGCTATACGGCGTCAGATACGGAATCACGGCATAGCCGAAGTTGTCGACGCGCACGCCGGACGAATTGGTGATGCGGGCACCCTTCGCGTCTTTCGCCTCGACCACACCGATCGTGTCGCCCAGATCGTTCGCGAAGGTCACGCCACCCGGATGCGCGACGATCGCCCCGGTCACGCCCGCCGACACCTGCGAGTAGCCGGAGCCACCGCTCGCGCTCGCGGCAAGTGTCGCGTACGGGCTGCGGTACTGGCCGTTTACGCCGCCCGTACTCGAACCCGGCGCATGGTTCGCCGTCACACCGTAGGTGAATTCGTTGTCCACGCCGGCCGAGCCGTTCAGCATGGCCTGCTCGGACGAGCCGCTCTGATTGTTGTGGGTGAAACTGGTCGACAGGGTCGGCGCATGCTGGCTGGTGCCGAGCGGAATCGACACGCTCGCGAAGATCTGGTTGTTCATCTGCCCGGTCAGGCCGTCGCGCTGCCGCGAGAGCGACACGTTGTAGCTAAAGTTCGTGCCGAGCGCACGCAACACGTTGTTGTAGCCGATCTGGAATTGCGTGGTCGTGCCGCTGCGATTCCAGTAATCGAGCGTCGAGCCGACCACATAGGCATTGCCCCAGCCATTGCCGAAGCTCTGGTTCATTGTCAGTTGGACCTGATTGCGCTGACGGTCGACCGAACTCGGGTCCTGTCCCGCGGCCACCGCGCTGCGCGCCAGCATGGCGTCGCGCAACGCCCAGAAACCACTCGACGAATAGCGATAAGCGGCAACCGTGAAGTTCGTATTGGTGGACGGCACCAGCTTGCTGTAGCTGATTCGCACGCTCTGGCCGGTGGTATTGGTCACGCCGCGAATATTGGCGCGCGCCTCGGTCACATCTAATGCGACCGCGCCCAACGGCGTGTTGACCGCCGCGCCGAGCAGCCCTGCAAGATAGCCTTCGGCAACGATCGTCCCGGCGTAACCGGTGATGACGTTGTTGAAACCGTGCTGCACCGTTCCCTGAAGAAGGTTGTCGTGCTGATTGACTTGCGCATCGCGAAGCTGGCCCGCGGCGACATTGAAACGCGTGATGCCCGGACGCAACAACTGCGCGACCGACGCATAGGGCACCGAGAAACTATGCTGACTGCCGTCGGCTTCCGTGACCGTGACGAGCAGGTTGCCGCCATAGCCGGTGGCATACAGATCGTTGATCTCGAATGCGCCCGGCGCGACGGTCGTCTCGTACAGCTTGTTGCCGTTCTGCGTGACGCTCACGCGCGCATTGGTCATCGCCACGCCGCGAATCAGCGGCGCATAGCCGCGCAGCGAATCGGGCAACATGCGGTCGTCGCTCGCCAGTTCCACACCACGAATGCCGATGCTGTCGAACACGGCGCCATCGGTAAAGGCATCGCCGAGCGTCAACTGGCTGCGAATCGACGGCAGATCGTGCTGCACGTAGGTCGCGATGTTCTGATAGGTGCGCGGTCCGTTCGATTGCCACGTCAACGCGGAATTCTGGCGAAAGTGCCAGCTACCGACGTTGACGCCGCTATTCAGGCCGAGATAGGTCTGCGTATTCCCTGAGCCAGAACCGGTCACGCGAAACGAATTCAGGTTGTAGCCCAAGGTGGCCGACGTCACGCCTTCGTCCCAGAACTCGGGACTCACGTAGCCTTGCGGATTGCGCAGCAGCGCCACCTGCGGAATGCTCAAATCGAGCCGCAGATCGGACAGGTCGAAGGATTGCGACGCACCGTCGACGAGATCGGCGAGGTTCGCGCACTCACCCGCCTGAGCTTTTGCAAGCTCGCCACGGCTCTTGTCCGACAGTGCGGAAAAGTCCAGACCGAGGCGCTCGATCAGCGCCTTGCTGAAACACGGTACGGCGCTCCCCGCGCCTTCCCGCGCCACGAAGCGCAGCGTGTCGTGCCCGACCCAGTTGCCGTTCACGTAGAGATCGACCGTGTACTCGCCGGGTTGCACCGGATTGCCCCGCTCGAAACGCGACACGTCCACGTTTTGACCCTTCGGCTTCATCAGAAACTCGCTGTTGAACTGCACGTCGGCAAGCATCGTCGCGTCGGCGAATGCAGGCGTCGTGCCCCAGGCGGCCAGCGCGCCGAGCATCACAGCGTGGCTGCGCCTGAGCGCGAACCAGTGTCCGGCTCGCGGCCGTGAAGTGTGTTCCCGGGTGCGCATGATTACTTGCGGGTCCCGTCGCGCAGCGTTTTGCCGTTGACACCGGCGCCGTAGTCGTTGATGAACGTGTAGTCGACCTGTGCGGGCACGACGGCGAGCGGTGCAACATTGCCGACGTCGAAGTCAGCAGTCGCGCCCGGATCGACCATGCCGCCCTTTTCGCTGGTCCAGGTCGTTGTGTTCTCGCTCACCACGATCTTGCTGAACGTCACGTGGTAAGGCGTTGGATTGGTCGCCTCGAGCGCGTAGCCACCGTTGTCCTTGCGCACGAATTTCCAGCTGATTTTCGCGGCCGCTTCGTCGGCATTGCCCGGCAGACCCGCCGGACGAAAGAACAGCTTGATGCGCGAACGGAACGCCAGTTGCAGCGAATTCGGATCGCCCGCTGTCGCGCTGGCGTCCGCGCGCGGCGGCACTTCGAGCACGTTGAGCCAGAACAGCGACTCCTTGTCTTGCGGCAAAGGCTCTTGCGTATAGATCAGGCGCAGGCTCTGCCCTTTCTTCGGATCGAGACGAAACAGCGGCGGCGACAAGGTGAACGGCACCTTCGATTCGTCCGGCATCGCGTTCGGATTGCCTGTGTCGAGCCACACCTGCACCAGTGCCGGTGCGTCGCCTTCGTTATTGAGCTTGACGGTCACTTCGCGCTCATTGGCCTGATAGATCACGCGTGTCCCACTGATCACGACACCCGCATGCGCACTGCTCATCAACCACGACAATGCGAAAACCGTCATCGCCCTAGATAAAATCTTTCGCATTATCATTTTGTTATCCTTATTACATGGCGAACTCGTGGTTCGCTCTGATCTCCTCGACAGCCGGCGCCTCTCGCGGGCACCGGCTACCACCCCGTAGCGTCTGACTTTTACTGGTAGACGATCGAGTACATGACGGTCGTGTTGACCGTACCCGCCGTCGACGCACCATTCGTCGCCACGTATTGCGCGAAGTACTTGAGCGTGGCCGCACCGCTCGCCAGCGCGACGGCCTTCGAGTTCTGCGAGGCCTGAGCGGCGCCCAGCGTGATAACACTGCTGTCGCCGTTGAGCAGGCCGATTTCGACGTTGGTCGCGGTACCCGAAGCGTTGATTAGTTGACCGGTCGTCGTATCGACGGTCGCGCCCGGTTCGAAGTAGGTCGACACATTGCCCGAGTTCGGCGTGCAGTTCGACAGTGCGATGTTGAACGGCGTGCGGCCGGCGGTCGTGCCTGCGGTAGCGAGCGCCGATGTCGAGACGGTCGGCAGCGTGACGGTAAAGTTCTTGCCGCCGCCGTTGCCGCTGATCGTGCAGGTCTGGCTCGTAATCTGACCGGTGAATGTAATGGTGCCATCTGCCGCCTGCGAAATAGCCGGCATGGCAGCTGCGGCAGCAATGGCCGTAGCGAGTACGCCTGAGCGCGTGAATTTCATGGTTATCCCCATTGATAAATAGTGAGTCGTATTAAAAGACCGTGTGTGGCGGGTTCAGCAATGGCGTTGCGCTCAAACCAACCGCGCCGGGGCCAATTATCGGGACGACGCCAAAAAGGGACAGTCAATCAATGTCAGGGATAACGGGGAAAGATTGAAACAATGTCAAACCGGACAATTTCTGAAGTAAAAGCAACTTAAACGGGTACTGCGCTTTTGAAAATTGCGTCTACGCTACCGGTTTTGTTCATACGAATAACCTAGATTAAGCAAAATATACGGTTATTGAGCGAGGACAAGTCGAATTTGCCGGAAAGAGCTTTTTGTTGTCCGTTTATGAACTGGCAAATCGACTTAACTAAAGCTCGTTGCCTCTCCCCTGCAGTGATCACGCCCCGGACTACCTCGACGCATTCAATTGCCGCGCGGGTATCTCTGACGACATCTATTCGTGGAGTCCGAAATGAAACGCGCGCTTCTGATGCTCGCGCCCGTCGGCGGGATGCTGGTTGGCACCGCCCATGCGCAAAGCTCGTTGACGATTGGCGGAAACACGTACACGTACTGCGCCGCCGAGGGGCAATTCTGTTCGTTCACGGGCACGGCGAATGTCGTCTACGGCACGACTTCGCCTACGCTTCAATACGACATCAATGGCCCGTTCACGGGCGGAGTGCAATGCTCGACGGGAGCGGTATCGAGTACGGATCCCGCATTCGGGTATGGGAAGAGTTGCTGGTACAGAAGCACCTCGGCGCCCACGCCGACTCCAACACCCACTCCAACGCCGGCGCCTGCCTGGACCCAATGCGCGGTCGAAAACGCGCGCTGTTCGTTCACTGGCAAGATGACCGTACTTTATGGCGCGAGCACGACTGCAAACAACGTGACCAAAGTTTTCACCAACGGCACGACTTGCAGCAACACGGCTTTTGGCACTGATCCGGCGTTTGGGATTTCGAAGTACTGCTGGATTCCGAAGGCACCTGCATCGACGCCAACGCCGACACCGACGCCAACACCAACACCGACGCCAACACCAACACCAACACCCACGCCTACGCCAACACCTACACCAACACCTACACCCACACCCACACCCACGCCCACGCCTACACCTACACCTACACCTACACCTACACCTACACCTACACCTACACCTACACCTACACCTACACCTACACCTACACCTACTCCAACTCCAACTCCAACTCCAACTCCAACTCCAACACCCACGCCTACACCAACGTCCGCCATCGCCTGCGCGGCCCCAACGACAACAACCGGCGGCACCGCCAACGGCCTGATCTCCGCCGACACGCCAAGCAGCGACGGCACACGCCTCTTCAATCGAGGCAGCAGCTTTCAGGTGTCGTTCGTCACCGCCGCGAATTCGGCAGACACAGTCGTCTGGTCAATGCAGGACCAACTGGGCAACATCAAGGGTAGCGGTTCGTTCGCCGTGCCGAGCGGGACACAGACCAGCACGCTATCGTGCCAGAGCACCGCGGCGGGTTACTTCGCGATCACGGCGACACTGTCGCACGCGGGCGGCACGTTGCCGCAATCGGGCACGCGTCCAACCGGCATCGCCACATTCGGCATCTTGCCGAACCTGTCCGGCACGATACCGGCGGTCAGCTACGCGCATCAGGAGCAGCACCGCTTCGGCATGCAAGGCTTCAACGACAATGGCGCAATGCTCACGGCGCTCGGCATCTCCCAAACGATTGACGACCGCGAACTGTCCGCCATGGAGCCCAATGCCGCGAATACGTGGACGCCGGCCCTATCGGATCTCGATCCGTTCTACACGAACGGCAAGATCATGCGGCTCATCCGGCTGGACGGCATTCCCGCGTGGGCCAGTCCGACGGGTGCCTTTCAGGACGATACCAACGCGCCGACCAACGAAACCTACTATCAGAACTATATGGCGCGCGTGGGCACCGATAGCGCCGCGATCCGGCAGCAGTATTTTCCCAATCAGCAAAACGACTACTACCAGGTGACGTGGGAGCCTCAATGGGTCGACTCGACCGCCAATTTCATCGCGATGTACGCGGCCGTCTATGCGGGTCTGCATTCGACTGATCCCAATGCGGTTGTGATGGGCACGACCAATGTCTTTCCCGCAAACTGCCAGACGGAATGTACGCAGGGATATCTCGCCACGTACGCTCCGTTGGGCATCGGCAAATACATCGATGGCGTGACGACACACGGTTACTACAATGCCGGCACGTTCGCGGCGCATCCTCCCGAGCAATACGACACCGATCCGAATCCCGCGAATGTCGCGAACGCGCTCGATCAGCAGATGAGGTCATTGCGCTCGCAAATGCAGACGGTCAAGCCGAACATGCGCCTGTGGGTGACCGAACTCGGCATCACCTATGACTCCGGCGCGGCTTATGGCGCGAACTATCCGCCGGCAAACCAGCTATACGGGCAGGCCGCCGTCGCATTGCGCGCGCATTTGATCATGCTCGGCGAAGGCGCCCAGGTCACCTACTTCTTTTACGGCGCAGATTATCCAGCGGACGTCGGCATCGGTACGTTCTTCGATCTCACCGATCCTCAAGGGCAGTACGGTGCAACGAATCTGAGCCCGAAACCAGAAGCGCTCGCATTCGCCGCACTGACACGCGTTCTGGACGGAACGCAAACGCTTGGAGTCCTGAACGGACTTCCCTCGATGGTTTATGGCTACGCGTTTCAGCAACTGAATTCAGGCGCGGTGATCGCGGCGCTGTGGACACACAATAATTCGAACTGGCCGACATCGTCGGGTACATACAGTTCGACCTATAGCACCGGCTATGCATTGACCGTGAACTCGACCGGCACGAACGGCAACGTGAGCGTCATCGACATGATGGGCAATGTGACCTCGGTGGCCTATACGAACGGCGTCGTGAATCTCACGCTGACCGAGTCGCCGATTTACGTCGTACTGGCGAATCCGAGTGCGATACAAGGCAAGTACACGACACCTGTGGGTTATACAGGGCAATAGCGATGCTGCCGATGAACGTGATGTGAGGGACTGGCGGGTTAGCGCAGCGGCATGGGTTTGCCGGGAGACTTTCAGGCGTTCGTACTGTTATTTGAAAACGGCCGCCGCGTGCGCGGCTTATGTGGCTTATGCCACTCGAACCGCCTATGCCGCTTATGCCGCCTATGCCGCTTTAGCTGCTTTATCGTGCGCGGCCTGCTCGAGCCAGAGCTGGCTATCGGGAAACCAGAATGCGTCCGGGCGCGGCGGCGATACGAGCCTGACCGGAAGGGACGGATTGAATATTTTCGACCATGCGGACAGATACGACGGCGTCTTCACGAGGAACCCGCAATTGGCCAGCAGCAAGCTGGAAACCAGCGCTTCGCGGCCGATTTCGAGTCCCGGATAGCCGCTGAAGTGAACGGGTGTGCTGCCATGTGCAAGGAGTTTTGCCGGGGCTACCTTGACTGGTTTGCCGAATGGCCAGACGACAAAGAAGTCGATAAACGCCTGTTCGTCGCTCGAGATGAAAATGTTGGTGAGCTGCGGGTTTTCCGCGAGCGTCGATTCCACCTGCCGGCAAAAGCTTCCCCATGAAACCGGGACGGCTTCCAACGTTTTATCGGTACCTCGAAAATGCGCGCCAAGGGTCGATGTGCCGAGCCCGAGCTTCTGGCAGATCGAGTCGACTTCTGCGTAGATATGCGCGGCCGGCCGATAGTGCGCGAAGAAAAGTTCGCTTGCGCTTCTGAGTCGAAGCCGGGCCTCATAACGCTGACGAAAGCCCAACTGGACCAGGTCGCGAACGGTCGACGTTCTCACCTTATGGGTGACAGCGGCGCCCGATGCGGGATACACAGACTCGAAGAAAACCGGGAACCAGTCCAGCTTTCCGTCGGCATCGCCATATAACCCACCGCGTGCGCTAATGCACGGGGTGAGGCATTTCTCATCGCAATACATCAGAATAAACAGGACCATCTGCATCACGGAGAAAAAACCGGAGTTCTCCTGAATCTCGATGGAAAAAATGCCCCTGTTCAGGCGCTGGGTCGCATGAAGCGAAATCCGGCGCGGCGTAGCCACGGAATGCTTGAATCCTTCGCTGCGCCGGAATCGTTTCGCGCGGTCGAACACCTTTCTTAACATACCTGACTCCTAATTAATTAGGTATTCTTTGAAATGGCATGCACCTGTTTGCTGCGAAGGTATGGCTGCCCCAGCATAGCAGTTCAAAAATTCGGACCCAGTAAGTCTGGCTCATCTTAGTGAGCTACCGTACAAAGAACCGGTAAGGTTTTCCCTGGATAGACGAGCCGCACTGCCGGCTCAATCCGGCATCTCGCCGGTGTACTCATAGGCCACCTTCCCCCCTGGGATGCCTGAACCACTCCGGATCGCGGTAGTCGTTGCGCCCTAATCCCTCTCGCACTTTTACGACGCTGAACATGCCACCCATAGGCCCATCGTGTATGTGAACTTCTCCCGCGCGGATACAGGCTGCTTCGATATGAGCAAGGTTGGCGACCACAACAAATTCGGCCTATATGCTTGACCTTCCCACCATGGGAAGGCCCAGGCTTGAGTTCTGATTTCTCATTGGAGGCAAGAAATGGAACTCGAAATCCCGGATATGTCATGTGGCGGCTGCGCCAATGCCATTACGCGTGCAGTGACCGGCCTCGACCCCGCGGCGCAGCTCGAGGTCGATGTCCCCGTTAAAATCGTGACGGTCACGTCGACGTTGCCGTCGGCACGCATCATCGAGGCAATCGAGGAAGCGGGCTTTCATCCTTCGCTCAAGCGCTAAACCGATCGCATCATCAGGCCAGCTCTGCCGCTTCAGTCTCACGACCTGTTTGCGGCATCATGGCCGCCCGAAATAACTTTTGTCCCAACGGAAAAAACCAACATGAAAAATCTTCGCGCATTTCGTGCCTTGTGCCTTTTCAGCGGCATTGTGTTTGCTGTCGCCGCGGCGCCCGTCCACGCGCAGCAAGGTGCGTCGATGCCCGGCATGGACATGTCCGGTTCGGCAGACGCCGGGTCAAGTGCATCGACACAGGCATTCAAGGACGCCGACGAGAAAATGATGCAGGCCATGGACGCGCCCGCCTACACCGGCGATGCCGACAAGGACTTCGTGGCCCACATGATTCCGCATCATCAGGGCGCGGTCGAAATGGCGCAGGTCGAACTGAAATACGGTAAAGATCCCGAGTTGAAACGCCTGGCCCGCAACATCATCAAGGCACAACACGATGAGATCGCGTTCATGCAACGCTGGCAGGCCAAGCACGGTGTGAAGTGACAAGGGGCAACCTCGCCGCTTGAATGCTTTGAACGCCTGGACGCTTTGACGTCGCGTTTGATCCTCACGCAACGTCAGGTTCCAGTTGGATCTGTTCAACGTCTATGTCGGCCGGAGCCGGACTCCGGCCGCGAATGACTGGGGTTTACCCGCCAAATCCACTCTGACGCTTGCCACTTCTCCGGAATCCGGCTCAAAATGTAAGCGCTATCATTTTGACCATTCCCCTTTAAGGGGATGAAATGGCCACCTGCAACTTGGCCAACACAATAAATGTAAGCGCTAACATGACATGAGCATCGCAATTGAAGGACGCTGATCTTCCGGCCGCCTGACATCGCATCAGCGCGCCCCACCCCAAACAAAGACATGAAACGGAGACAACGAACATGAGCGCAACCCCGAGCCTCGAGCAGGCTCCACCGAGAATTCGCCGCGCCCAGATCGTGGCGCTCACGCTGCTGATGGTGAGCGGCATCGTCAACTATCTGGACCGCGGAACGCTCGCGGTTGCCAATCCGTTGATCCGGCACGACCTGGGCCTGTCGCTCGGCCAGATGGGTCTGCTGCTTTCCGCCTTTTCCTGGAGCTACGCGCTATTTCAGTTGCCGGTCGGCGGCCTCGTCGACCGGATCGGACCGCGCAAGCTGCTCGGCCTCGGCCTGATTGTCTGGTCAATCGCGCAGGGCGCCGGCGGATTCGTCTCGACGTTCGGCTGGTTCATTCTTGCGCGGATCGTGCTCGGCATCGGCGAGGCGCCGCAATTTCCGTCGGCGGCACGTGTTGTCAGCAACTGGTTTCCGCTGCGTGCGCGTGGCAAGCCGACCGGTATCTTCAACTCGGCGTCCCCACTCGGCTCGGCGCTCGCACCGCTATGTCTATCGATCCTCGTAGTGGAGTTTCACTGGCGCTGGGCATTCATCGTGACGGGCGCGCTTGGTCTGATCGTGGCTGTTGTATGGCTCGCGATGTATCGCGATCCCGCCAAGGCCACGATGACCGAAGCGGAACGGCGCTATCTCGAAGGCGACGAACCGGACCGCAAGCCGGCGCCCACACTCACATTCGCCGACTGGCGTTCGCTGTTTTCATACGGAACCACGTGGGGCATGCTGATCGGTTTCTTCGGCTCGGTCTACCTGAATTGGGTGTACCTCACGTGGCTACCCGGCTATCTGACGATGGAGCGGCACATGAGCCTGATGCACACGGGCGTCGCGGCATCGGTGCCGTTCTTCTGCGGTTTTCTGGGCTCGCTCACAGCCGGCTGGTTCTCCGATCTCATGACGAGCCGCAGCACCAACCCGGTTACCAGCCGCCGCAACGCGGTGGTGATCGCGATGCTCGGCATGGTCGCGTTCACGATTCCGGCGGCGCTGGTCGAGAGCAATACGATCGCTATCGTATGTATCTCGGTGGTGATCTTTCTGGCGAACGCCGCCTCCGCCAGTTCATGGGCGCTCGCCACGGCCGCCGCGCCGCCGAACCGCGTCGGCTCGCTCGGCGCGATCCAGAACTTCGGCGGCTTTCTGGGCGGCGCCCTCGCACCGATCCTCACCGGCTACATCGCGCAAACGTGGTCGTTCGTTCCTGCTTTGTTGACCGCTGCGGGCATCGCGTTTGTCGGCGCAATGAGCTACCTCCTGCTGGTGCGCAAACCGATCGACGACCGGCAGGCCCCCACTGAACCCCTGCGCGCGCCCGCCTGAAAGCGGGCGCCGCGCCAATTCATCGAATCCTTTCCGGGAGATCAAAACATGACCACCACCGAGCACACCAGGACTTCAGTCGAAGGGATCGTCCCCGTGATGCTGACGCCGTTCGACGACTCCGGCGCAATCGACTACGCCGGGCTCGAGCGTCTGATCGAGTGGTACATCGCGCACGGTTCCAATGCGCTGTTCGCCGTCGCCCAATCGAGTGAAATGCAGTTTCTGACGCTCGCCGAGCGCGGCGCGCTGGGACGCTTCGTGGTCGAGAAGGTTGCGGGCCGCATTCCTGTCGTGGTCTCCGGCCACATCAGCGACGATGCCGATGCCCAGGCCGAAGAGCTGAACGTTGCCGCGTCCACCGGCGCGCAAGGCGTCGTGCTCGTGACGAACCGGCTCGATCCGGATCGGCAGGGAACGGAAGCCTTCGCGGCGAATCTCAAGCGGCTCCTCGCGCGACTGCCATCCGACATGCCGCTCGGTTTGTACGAATGCCCTGCCCCCTACCGGCGACTGCTGTCCGACGACGAATTGAAGCTCTGCATCGACACCGGCCGCTTCATCATGTTGAAGGACGTGAGTTGCGATCTGGCTACCGTCAAACGGCGCGTCGCGCTCGCCCAAGGTTCGCCGCTGAAAATCCTCAACGCCAACGCAGCCATCGCGTGGGACGCCATGAAAGCCGGTTCTGCCGGCTTCAACGGTGTCTTCACGAACTTCCACCCGGATCTGTACAACTGGCTGCGCAACGATGCGGCGCAAGACCCGGCTCTCGCGGAAGAACTCGCGACGTTTCTCGTGCTCGCCGCCGTATCCGAGTCGCTCGGTTACCCCGCGCTGGCGAAGATCTACCACCAGCGCATCGGCACGTTCGACTCGATTCGCTGCCGCGTGATCGACTATGACGTGCGCGAACGCTTCTGGGCGCTCGACGCGGTGCTGGACAAGATCGTCGCGGGCACCGAGCATTTCCGCGCGCGCATCGCCGCGCTCGGTCAGCGCCGCTAGGCTCGCGGGCATCAGCGGTTGGGAACGTCCGATGATGATCGAAACGCCCGCATCCGCTGCCACGCATGCTCGCACTTTGCGCGCGCACGTGGCGGTAAGATGTCGGGCGGTTTCCGATTCCCCCTTTGCTTTCTGACCCGATGCCCGACGCCCCCGACTCTCCGGCCACAGCCCGAACCCAGACGAACCGTGTTCGCCGCAACACGGGCCGCACCGTGCTTGCCGATGTCGCCAGACTCGCGGGCGTGTCGACGGCAACCGTCTCGCGGGTCTACAACGAGCCGGACAAGGTCTCGACGAATGTGCGCGAGCGTGTCGAACACGCCGCGCTCACACTCAACTGGTTTCCCAACGCGGCGGGCCGCGCGCTCGCGTCCACGCGCAGTCACATTGCCGGCATCATCATCCCAACGCTGGACGACCAGGTGTTCGCCTCGCAGGTGAGCGCCATGCAGGCGGCGTTCGCGGCACGCGGCATCACACTCGTGCTGGGCTGCTCGAACTACGATCCCGCGCAGGCGCTCGTGCAGGTGCGCGCCATGCTCGCACGCGGCGTCGAGGCGATGGCGGTCGTCGGCGAGGCTCATCCGGCTGAACTATTCGAGGCGTTGCGACACTATCGCGTGCCTTATGCGGTCACGTATGCGTATCGCAAGGACAGCCCGCATATCTGCTTCGGCTTCGACAATCACGCGGCCTACACGGAGATCACCGAGCATCTGATCGGCCTCGGGCATCGCTCGTTCGCGGTCTGCATCCAGCCGATGCGCGACAACGATCGCGTACAGGCGCGCATGGCGGGCATCCGCTCGACGCTCGAACGCCATGGCCTCGCGGTGCGGCCGGAGCATATGTTCGAAGGCAAATCGACGATCGAATTCGGGCGGCGCAGTCTGCGCGCGATCTGGCAAGCGCCGTGCGAACGCCCGAGCGCGATCATCTGCGGCAACGATCACATCGCGCTTGGCGTGCTGCGCGAAGCGGAGGAATTGGGTATAGCGATTCCCAGCGAATTATCCGTGACGGGCTTCGACGATCTTGAGATCGCGAAAGAACTGCGCCCCGCGCTCACGACCATGCGCGTCGACACGTATGAGATCGGGCGGCTTACCGCGCAGTATCTGCTCGATGTGCTCGACGGCAAGCACCCGCAGCACGGACACGAAGTACATGCACTATTCCAGCTCAGACAATCGACCGGGCCGAGCGCGAGATAGCTTCGCGGCGCGGTTCTCTGTGGTCAATGTCGCCATGGTGCTCGCCCTGTTCGGTGGTGGTGGCATCATGGGCTACGGCGTCACCGCGTTGCGATTCTGCGATTATCCTGCGCGGTGTTCATGCCGGACCTGAATCTCTTCCAGCCATTTGCGGACGGAGGCGCGACACATGGATGCTAACGAACCTGTCACGCGGCCGACACAACCTGCGCGCCGCCCGGTGCTGATCTGGGATGCGCCAGTGCGACTGTTTCACTGGCTGGTGGTCGTGCTGGTCACAGCCGCCTATGTCACCTTGAAGCTGAACTGGATCGACTGGCACGTGCGGGCCGGCGAGGCGCTGCTTGCTCTCGTCATTTCCCGGCTGCTGTGGGGCTGCTTCGGCAGTGAGACCGCGCGCTTTCGCAGTTTCGTGGCGTCGCCCGCGGCTGCGCTTCGTCATCTACGTCACCTGTTTCGCCGCGAGCCGGACATGCAGGTGGGCCACAATGCGGCCGGTGGATGGATGGTCTTGCTGCTGCTCGCGTTGCTGCTGATCGAGACGTTGAGCGGGCTCTACGTCAACAACGACATCGCCGACGAAGGGCCGCTGAGCGAAGTGGTGCCTGCATGGCTCGCCAACGCGATCTCGACGCTGCACGGACTTGTTTGGGATGTGCTGCTCGCCGCGGTGGCGCTGCACGTGCTCGTGATCGCGCTCTACGCAGTAGCGAAGGGACACAACCTGCTGCGCCCGATGCTCACCGGCTACAAGTTGCTGCCCCCGTCCATCGATGCGCCGCGGCAGACGCCGGCGCTGCTGGCGCTACTGCCGCTCGGCGTCGGCGCTGCCGTGGTGATGCTGCTTGCAGCTTATCTATGAGCGTGCTGCGAACCTGATCTCACGGTGCCGCTTCAATGGTTGTGTCAATTGCTCTTCGGCGGCACCACCTGGCCGCGGATTTCGCCATTCGGATTGTTCTTGGTGTGAACGTTGATGTACATGTTACCGGCTTCGAACATCTTGGCGTCGTCCGGGGACAGCGTGGCCTGACCGCTGAACGGGCTCGTCATCTCCATACTGCCTTTCTGGGAGAGCCAGACCTTCACCCCGGCATTTTTACCGGCCGCGGCGGGTCCGTGAAAATGCGCCATCGTGGCCTGACTCGACAAGCCGCTGAAGCTGACGTTCCAAGTGACGACGCGCCTGCTGGCGTCATACGTAAGGTCGGCGCTGCCGCTGCCTGGCGTCTGTACCGCCGGAACCTGCTGGGCGCCCGTCAACGGCACCTGAAATGAGACCGGCGCCGCTTGCGCCAAGGTCAGCGTACCCGCCAAGGCCAGGCCACCGAACACCATGAAAGCGCGCTGCGAGATGGATCGTGACATTTGGTTTTCTCCTTTGGGTTTGCTCTTGCTGGGCGGCAGCCATGGTCGAAGAGTACGGAAGATCTTACCGTCGCCGCCGGCAGCCGAAGCGGTGAGACAAGGATAGGCGCAAGCCGCCGGGAACGCCAGGTGGGGTTCCGGACGCCTTGGCATTTGAAGTGTCCGCGCCTGCGATCAACCAGCGCGCACGTTCGCGCTTTTCTGTGCAACGAGAAGATGCAGCAGGCCAGGCAAAACTAATGATGGGTTTGCCTGGTGCTCCATCGATACGGACTCGACGCACTATCCGCTGCTTCACGCAGACCCAACAGGATCGCTCACAGCGCCCCGCGGCGCTGTCTGTCCCAACTGCTCGCCGAACTGCAGCGCAGCGAGCTGTGCATAAAGCGGCGAACTCAGAAGAAGCTCGGCATGACGGCCCTGCGCGACGATGCGCCCTTGTTCCAGCACGACAATACGATCGGCCTGTTGTACGGTCGCGAGACGATGCGCGATGACCAGCGTGGTGCGATTCTGCGCGGCATTATCCAGCGCCTTTTGCACCAGCCGTTCGCTGGCGGCATCGAGCGCGCTCGTGGCTTCGTCCAGCAGCAGGATCGGCGGATTCTTCAGGATCGCGCGAGCGATCGCGATGCGCTGACGCTGTCCGCCGGACAGCCGCACGCCGCGTTCGCCGAGAAACGTGTCGTAGCCTTGCGGCAATTCTTCGATAAAGCCGGCCGCCGCAGCCATGTCGGCGGCCCGTTGCACTTGCGCAAGCGTGGCTTCCGGCGCGCCGTAGCGGATGTTGTCCAGCACGCTTCCTGAAAAGATCACCGACTCCTGCAGCACCACGCCGATTTCCTTGCGCAATTCGACGAGCGGCACGTCACGCGTCGGCACGCCGTTGATCAGAATGCTGCCGGACTGCGGATCGTAAAAGCGCAGCAGCAACTGAAACAGCGTGGTTTTGCCCGCGCCGGACGGTCCGACCAGAGCGACATGTTCGCCCGGACGGACATCGAGCGAGAGTGCGGAAAGCGCCGCAATGCCAGGGCGCGAGGGATACGAGAAGCTGACGTTGTCGAAGCGGATGCCCTCGCCTTTCACGGGCAACGCGACGGTAGTCTCGGCCTGTACCACCGGCGAGCGCGCCGCCAGCAATTGCAGTAGACGTTCGGTCGCACCGGCAGCGCGTTGCAAGTCGCCCCATACCTCGGCAACCGCGCCCACGGCGCCGGCCGTGAACACCGCGTAGAGAATGAACTGCGACAGTTGACCCGCCGTCATCCGCCCGGCCAGCACCGCCTGCGCGCCGAGCCACAACACGAACACGATGGCGGTGAACACCAGCACGATCACCACGGCGGTCAGCCAGGCACGCGCGCGAATGCGCGTGAGCGCCGTCTCAAAGGCTGTCTCCACCGCGCCGGCAAAGCGCCGCGTTTCAAAGGGCTCCTGCGTGTACGACTGGACGGTCGGCATGGCATTGAGCACTTCGCCCGCCAACGCGCTCGTGTTGGCGATCTTGTCCTGGCTCGCGCGCGAAAGCCGCCGCACGCGCCGGCCGAAGATCACAATAGGCGCGACCACGACGATCAACGTCGCGATGATGTAGCCGGACAGCACCGGGCTCGTCACCGCCAGCATCGCCACGCCACCGATCAACAGGAAGAAATTGCGCAGCCCCAACGACAAACTGGTGCCGACTACCGCCTGGATCAACGTAGTGTCGGTAGTGAGCCGCGATAGCACCTCGCCGGTCTGTGTGGTTTCGAAGAATTGCGGACTCATGCCTAGCACGTGGTCGTAAACCGCACGCCGCAAGTCGGCCGTGACCCGCTCGCCCAGCCATGACACGAGATAGAAGCGCAATGCCGTGGCGGCGGCCAGTACCAGCGAAACGACAAAAAGCGCCAGAAAATAACGATCGATGTGCGCCGGGTCGCCCCCCGCGAAGCCACGATCGATCAGGTATTTGAACGCCACCGGCAACACCAGGGTGGCGCCCGCCGACGTCACCAGCGCGAGAAACGCGAGCGCCCAGCGGCCGGCATAGGGCCGCAGGAAGGGAAACAGCGCAAACAGGGGGCCAATACGCTTTGAGGGCGTTGAAGACGGTGAAGGCGATGAAGGTGATGAAGGCGGCGAAAGCGGAACAGCGTCTGGCATGAGGATTCCCAAGCGACTCGAAGGTCACCAGATTGTGCCAGTCCTGCGGATTCGACGTCGGGTTATGGAAAAGCCTGATGCTGCTCCATCAGCGCTTCTGTGTCTGCCGCACACAGTCCTGAAGAACTGACGGTCTTTCCGGCCAGGCGCCGTTGGACAGCTTCCGCATACTTGCCGCGAGTGCCCATCTGTATCAAGATCAAGTCGACTCATCCGGAACAGGCCATACCCATGACAGACGACTCCGATCCCGACAAACTGAAAGGCCCCGGCGGTTTGACGTTGCGCCAGATCCACGAACAGGTGCAGAAGAGCGTCGAGCGCGACCGCGAAGAGCAGGCCTCGCGCAACGCTATCGCTCCTCAGCGCAGCAGATGGCAACGGTGGGTGCGTTACGTGTGGGGCCGCAGCGGGCGTCGCTAGACGACGAGGTTCTCCCGTTGCGGAACGCAGCACTGCGGGCACGCACCCACGGCCCCTTAGAACGTCTGGCGGATACCCACGCGAACAAGGGTTTGCGCATTGCTCGCCGACGAAATGCCGTTCCCCACGTCGCCCACCGAGGCCGTCGCATTGACCGTATTGCCGAATGCATCGAGCGTCTTGCCGCTCGCCTTCTGGTAACCGACCAGTCCGTAGAGTGCCGTGCGCTTGGACAGGAAGTAATACGACGCGAGGTTGAACTGGTTGTACTTCGGCGCCGACTCGCCCTTGATAGAACTGCCCTGCGTGTAGTCATAACCTGCGGCGAGGCGCAGTGCCGGCGTCGCCTGCCAGGACACCGTCGCGCCCGCCGAGTTGAACGTTTCCTTGCCGGAGAACAACGAGAAGCTGCCGCCCTGGTATTGCGTGTTGCTGTATGACACACCGAGCGTCACCGAGCCGATCTGATACGTGCTTGCAGCTGCAATGATCTGCTGGTTCTTTGCCGACGCAAAACCTTCGTTGATCGACGAAGCGAAGGTGCCGTCATACGCGCTGGTCCAGGCGCCGCCATTGGCGCCGTAGGCGTTGGTCGCCTGCATGTAGGCCGCGCCGATGGCGAACGGACCACGGGTATATTGGCCGCCCAGACTCCACGTGTTCTGGTTCTTGATGCTGCCCGCCTGACCGCCGAAACCGTACAGTGCGCCAAACTGAAGCCCCGAAAATACCGGGCTCGTGTACTTGATCGAGTTGTTCTCGCGCGCCTGATTGTCGATGTTATCCAGATCGCCAGGATGCGCGCCCATGCCCGTCAGGAAAGTGCCCGCGCTGATGCTGCCGACAAAGTCGACGATCGGATCGTACTGGCGGCCCAGCGTGAGCTTGCCGAATTTGTTGCTCGACAACCCCATCCATGCCTGACGACCGAACTCGCGGCCGCCCTGGCCGAGTTGCCCCGTACCGATGTTAAAACCGTTCTCCAGCTGGAACACCGCCGACAGGCCGTCACCCAGGTCTTCGTTGCCCTTCAGCCCCCAGCGATCGCCTGACCAGGTGCCGCTCGCAAAGCCATAATTCGATGCATTGCTGTAGACGGCCGGCTTGCCTGACGCGCCCTTGGTCTGCAAGACACGTTGGCCGCTCGTATAGCCTAGACCTGCGTCGACAATCCCGTAAAGTGTCACGCTGCTCTGAGCGTGCGCGGTAAGCGACAGACTGCTCAATGCGAGCATTGTCACGGTGGTTTTTTTCATCATGATAAGGATGCCTATTTATTTGAGAGAAGTGACCGACTAATCTGGATACCTGTTACATCAGAGCCTCGGACGCGAGTCGGTCACTCGCGCCCGTATTCCGTTTCAATCTTTAGCTGTCTGCGCCTGTCTCGCGGTTACGAGCCAGTTCGCCACGCGAGCGACGAGCGTATCGACATCGTCGAACACTTCGGCCCCCCGTACCAAAGGTGCGCCTAACAGGGTAAAGACGGGCTTGTTCCACTGCAGACCCAGCGCCATCTCAGACAGCGTGCCCAGCCCGCCTCCTATCGCGATGAGGCAAAGTGAGGCGCGCGCAATCAACGCATTTCGTGTGATACCCAGCCCGGTTGGCAGCGCCACGGTAAGAAACGGGTTAGCCTCGTTTGCATCGTCCTCAGGCAGCAGGCCGATCACAATGCCGCCCGCGCGTTTCGCGCCGAATGCGGCCGCTTCCATCACCCCGCCTTTGCCGCCGCAGAGAATCGTCATGCCGGTGCCCGCCAACGCGTAGCCCAGGTTTCTCGCTGCCTGCAGTTGTTCCGGTGTGGCTTCCCGTGGACCAATCAGTCCGACCGGCATCGCATGCCGCATGGGTCCCGCCTGGTGAACCGTCAATCCCTGCAACGCCAGATACGCTGCGTCGGACCATTCAGTGTCGTCGTTGCCGTGCAAGGCATTCTCCTAGTGCCAGAACGCACGTACAGACCGCCATCAACACCAGCGAAAGCGCGGCTGCCTGCGGGAAATCCGTCTGTCCGTCCGAAAGTTTCAGGTACATCAGTAGCGGCAGGATATTGATCTGCGTCCCGGCGAGCGCGAGTGCGGTACCGTAGGTTCCCAGTGCAATCGACGTGACGAGGCACCAGGCCGCGGCGATCGAAGGCCACAGTTCCCGCAACGCCACGTCGAAGAGCGCCCGCAGCGGCGACGCGCCCAGTGTCAACGCGGCCTCGATCGGACGGCGGTCCAGGTTGGCGATCGCCGGATAAAGCATCAGCGCCACGCGTGGAATCAGGTAGTACGCATAAGCCGCGACCAGTCCCGCGGTCGTATAGATCAGTGCTCCGACCGTGGCCGGGTCGGCGCCCAGGCGAGCCAAGATGCTCGTCACGAAGCCGGCACGGCCGAAGGCCAGAATGAACCCGTACGCAATCACCAGACCGGAAAACGCCAACGGCACACCGAGCAGCGCGAGCAACCAGCCGCGCCGCTGCGGCGGCTGTCCGGCCAGCACCATCGCAAGCGGCAGCCCTACCGCGAGCGACACGGTGCCGGCGGCAAACGCCAGCGCGAGTGAGTGACCGAGCGCGCTGACCACCAGCGGATCATGAGCCAGGCGCACGAAGGCCGCGCCGTTCCCCTCGGCCGCCGAGACCAGCAATGCGCCGAGCGGCAACGCAAAGAACAGGGCGAGAAGAAGGCCCGCCGGAACCGCGCCGAAACGTCGCGCGATCCCTTCGTTCATCGAGGAAGTCACCATCTGCCGCCCCTTACTTTGCGAGCGCAGCCTGCGCCCACAACTGGTCGACTTCCGCCTTCTTCGCCGCGGCCTTGACCACGTCGAGCGGATGCATCTGCGGCACGTCGGGCATCTTCGCGCGGATGTCAGCAGACAGTTGCACGTCAGGCACCGCGGGACGCACGTAGCCTTGCGCGAACAGCGCCTGACCCACGTCGCTCATGACCAGGTTCAACCACAGACGCGCCGCGTTCGCATTCGGGCCGTCCTTCACGAGACTCATGGCGTACGGCGCGGACACCGTCGCTTCCTTCGGAATCACCACTTCGACGGCGTCGCCCATGCCATCGGCGTACTTCGCTTTGAGGCCGTCGTTTTCATAGCCGATCAGGATCGGAATCTCGCCCTTGACGAACTTCGCGTACGGGGTGGTGCCTTCGACGCGCATCACGTTGCCCGCCTCGCGCAACTTGCCGAAAAATTCCGCACCCGGCTTCGGATTGTCGACGCTGCCGCCGAACGCATAAGCCGCTGCGAAGACCGCGACCTGTCCCTGCCCGGTCGAGCGCGGATCCAGATAGACCACCGAGTTCCGGTACTCGGGCTTAAGCAGATCGGCCCAGCCGTGCGGGATGTCCTTGACGAGCTTGCGATTGACCAGCAGGGCAATATTCAGCGAATGAACCGTGAACCAGCGGCCATCGCGCTCGCGAAACACCGGCGGCAGTTTGTCGAAATTGATCGGCTTGAACGGCGCCACCACGTCCTTGTTGACTGCATCCAGTGCGGACGCGGCAAAGTAGTACGCGGTGTCGGCCTGCGGACGACGCCGCGACTTATCCAGCGCCACGACCGTCGCGGCCGAGCCGATGTCGTTGTACGTAATCTCGACCTTCGGATAGCGCTTTCTGAACTCGGCGAACAGCGCTTTCCAGTTGGCCCATTCGGGACCGGTGTCGAACGACACGACGAGTCCCTCGTCAGCCGCCTTCGCGTACAACGCCTCTTCTCCGGGGTAAAGCGGTGCGTCCGGCGCGGCATGCACGCCCGACGCGGCAGTCAGTACCGACAACGCACAAACGACTCCGGCGATACGGCGGACTCGCGACAAAAAACTAAGTCCTGCAAACATTCTGGTTCTCCGTCAAACAAGGAAGGTGAATTAGCAAAATTGACTGGTCCGCGCGGGCAGCACGCGCAAATGCCCGGGGTCGATCGCAATGGCGTGCTCGGCAAGATGGCGCCCTTCGCACAGAAGCGGCTTCTGCGAGGAATCCGGAACGAAGTCGTAGCGGCACGTCGCCCCGAAGTAGCGCACCTCGGCGCGGCGACCGGCGAGCCGGTTGACCGCGTTCGACGGCGGATCGGGCTGCACGTGCTCGGGACGAAGCAGCACGTCGACCTGATCGCCGGGGCGGAAAGCACGGGTATCGGCGGACAGCAACGCAAAGGAAACGTCGACTGTGCCATTTGCTATCACGCGTCCCGGCATCACGCTCGAATGACCGACGAAACGCGCGACCTGGGTCGATACCGGCTGCTCGTAGAGACGTTCAGGCGTATCCACCTGCAAGACTCGCCCGCCGTCGACCACCGCCACGCGGTCCGCAAGGCTCAAGGCTTCATCCTGATCGTGCGTGACCAGCAGAGTGGTCGCGCCGCATGCGCGTTGCAGCGTGCGAATCTCGTCGCGTAGCTGCTGGCGAATACCTGCGTCGAGCGCGGCAAGCGGTTCGTCGAGCAGCAGCACCTTCGGTTCGAACGCCAACGCGCGAGCCAGTGCGACGCGCTGCTGTTGCCCGCCCGACAGCAAGGTCGTACGGCGCCCGGCATGTTCGGCAAGACCGACCCGTTCGAGCATATCGAGCGCGCGAGCTCGGCGTTTTGCGGCATCGATGCCACGCATCCGCAGCCCGTAGGCCACGTTGTCCAGCACGTTCAGATGCGGGAAAAGCGCGTATTGCTGGAACACCATGCCGACCTCGCGGCGCCACACCGGAACGCCCGCCACGTCGCGTCCATCGATGGCAATCCGTCCTCGATAGCCGTTCAGCAGACCCGCGGTCAAGCGCAGGATCGTCGACTTGCCGGAACCGCTGCGGCCCATCACCGCGAGCAGTTCGCCCGGCGTGACCGACAGCGTCACGGCTTCGATACCGTGTTGCGCGCCGGGATAAGTAAAGCTCACGTTGTCGAAATGGAGGCTCATCGTTTTACTTCAGTCGTTGAACAGTGTTGATCGATACCAGAGTCGCGATCACGGCGAGGCAAAGCAGCACCACGGTGGCGGCGCACGCCATGCCGGTCGCACCGTAAAACGCCTGCAGCAGCACCACCGGATAGTTCCGGTACCGAAAGCCGGCGATCAGGTTGGACACCTGGAATTCGCCGATCGACAATGCGGCCACCATGACCAGTCCCGAGAACAGGCTCTGCCGGAGATTGGGCAAGACGATCGTGAAGAACTGCCGCAGCGGTGTGGCGCCGAGCGTCGCGGCGCAGGCTTCGAGGCGCGCGATATCGAGGTGGCGCAAGTCGCTAAGCAGCGTTTGCGTGAGGTACGGCAAGGTCAGTACCGTATGGGCGGCAATCAGCAACGGCAACGATCCGAGCCATGGCAGCGTGTCGCCGCTGAAGATAGCGATGTAACCGAAACCCAGCGTGAGCGCGGGCACGCCGACCGGCAGCAACGCGACCAGCCGCGCGGTCATGCCGCGCCCGGAGAGCGAGCGATAGTGCAGCGCGTACGCGAGCGGCAAACCGATCACCGCGGCCGCGCAGCAGCAGGCCAATGCGACCATCAGGCTCACGCCAAAAGCACGCCGGAAACTCGTGTTGGCGGCAAGGTCAGCGAACCAGTGTCCGGTGACGCCGGTCGGCAGCACTGTGTTGGTCCACGTTTCACCGAATGCACCAATCAGCAGCAGAGCAATCGGCAGCAGCATGTAGATCGCAAAGAGCACCACGACGGCCTGCAGCATGACGCGCTGGATCGACGCAAAGCGCCCGCTACTGTGACGAGTGGGAACATGGGGCTGGATAACCGGTGCGGCAGGCGTTTGCATGCAAGCTTTCCTCGTGAAGCGGACTGAAACTCGCGCGCCTTGACAGGACGGGGTGCAAGATTTCGATTTGCTTGCAAGTGTGCGGATACGACATGGCGTCGTCATGAAAAAAACGTACAAAACACGCATTGCGCTGTGCGCATCCGGAATACTTCGACGCTAGACCGATGAAACACCTTTACCCGAACGTCACCGAATTACTCGCCTTCACAAGCTCCGCCAAGCATCTGAACTTCTCCAGAGCGGCGCGCGAACTGGGACTGACGCCCAGCGCAGTCAGCCGGCAAATCGCCAGCCTGGAAGATTCTTTCGGCGTGCAGCTTTTCATTCGGGACGGCCGCAATCTTGCGCTCACCCGGGCGGGCAGCCTTTACCTCGCGCGCGTGGCCACCCCGTTGCGCGACCTCGGCAATGCGTCGCTCGAACTCATGAGCGCTGCCGGACAGAGCGACGTGCTGACGATCGCGAGCGTGCCCACATTCACGACCAAATGGCTGATTCCCCGGCTGCCGGAATTCCTGTCGAGCACCCCGGGACTCACGATCAGCTTCAGCCGCCACCTGGCGCACGGCGATCCGTTTCCGTTGGATCTGGACGCGGCTATCCGCTATGGCGATGGAAGTTGGGAGGGTGTCAAATGCGATTACATCGACGGGCGTACATTTCTGCCGGTCTGCGCACCGGAATGTCAGCAAAGATATGCGTTACGACGGTTGCAGGATGTCGCGCGCGTGCCCCGACTGTTGCACAGCCAGGCTGAACAGGTATGGAGTCAATGGGCCGATTTCTACGATGTACGTGACATGCATGTGCTCGCGGGCCCACGTTTCGAGCAATACTCCGTGCTGATCCAAGCCGCTCAGGCCGGTCTGGGACTCGCGCTCATCCCCGCTTTTCTTGTGCGCGATAACCTGGCTGCCGGCACCCTCGTCGAACCGCTGACGGCTCCGATCGACGTCGATCATGGACACTATCTCTGCTATTTCCCGGGGCGCATGGAAACACAGCCGGGGTTGAAGCGTTTCCGGGACTGGATGTTGTCCAGGGTCTGATTGAATCTGAACTACCCGCCGGTCCGCACTTCTCTAATCATTGTCTCTTGCTACAGCCGCACCCGCGATGCCATGACGCGCGAGGGAATCCGCGACGAAGCCCGACGCTTTCATGTCCTCGACGAACTTCGCGAGATAGGCGGCCGCTTCGTCGCCTCTTGCTTTCGGCACACCCATTGCCTGGCGGATCACCATGAAGCGTTGATCGAGCAAGCGCAATCCGCCCGCTTTGGCCGCGTCTTTTTCCAGTTGCTGTTTGACGCCTGCGGCCACGTCCAGATGCTGATCCAGAAAGCCCTGCACAACCGCCGGCGAAGTCGGAATCCTGACGATCGTCGCGCGATGCAATTCTCGCGTCAGGAACAAATCGTAGGCGCTGCCTTTGCCGACCGCGACCGTCACGCCGGGTTGGTCGACCTGCTCGTTGGCCGTGATCGGCGACGCGTCGCGAACAAGATAAAAGCCTTCGATCAACACATACGGTTTCGTGAAGCTGATTTCCTCTCCGCGCTTTGGATCGACGGCGAAGAAACCGATGTCGGCTTTGTCCTGATTCACGTTTTCAACCGAAGCGCCCGCCGATTTGACCGCGACCAGTTGCAGCGGCACGCCAAGTCGTTTGGCGAACTCGGTGGCGAGATCGACGGATACGCCGACCGGTTTTCCCGTTGCGGGATCGAGACTCGCGAGGACCGGATTGCCGAGATTGATCGACGCGCGCAACGTGCCACTCGGTGCGAATATTTTTGTCATTGACGTGCCCTTCGAATTGGCCGGTTGTGAACCCGTTGTTTGTGAGGCGCTCGCACCTTGCGTTTGCGCGAAAGCGGGCGACGAAATGGACAAGGGCAAGATGACTGCCCATGCGAGCACGGCTGCCAGCCTGCTGAAAACCGTGCTGCGGCATTGGGTAGTGATTGAAAGCTGCGTCATCCTGGATGGCCTTGAGTTAGCGGTCAGCAATTCCCGGGTTTCCTGAGAAGCTAAACGACTAGCACTGGGTCGATCTCCCTGCGCGTGATACCGAATTTCGACATGCGAGTCCGGTGGTCGGGAGAGCCCAGATATAAGCGAAGTTGCTCGTTCACCGCCTTAAGCAGATCACCGGCGTTCTTGTTAAACGAGAACGCGCCGGCCGGGAGAGGTTGCTTACCGTTCTCTACGATGTCGTGTTCAACAGCCTCCAGCACCGAGCCACCGATACGGCCGGCCACCACGCGATTTCCCACCGCAGTGCTGGCGTAGGCATCGATCGTTCCTGAGCGAAGCGCCGCTATTGCATCGGACTGCTGCTCGAAGATAACGATCTGATCCTCCCTCACTCCCGACATTCTGGCCGACTGGTGTTGCACCTGTCCGGCGATAATACCTAGCCGGGCATCGTGGCGTTCGGCAAGTAAGGCATAGCTATTGAGCGCTTTCGGATTTCCTGCGCGGACCAGAAAACCATCGCCGATCGCCCACACGGGCGAACTGAACGCAACCCGGCTGGCCCGTTCAGGCGTAACGAAAAGTGGAACGTTCATATCCCAGCGGCCCGCCTCGACGCCGGGCAACAGTTCACTGAACGTAGTCAGGTGATGCTCAATATGGGTGACGCCGATCGCCCGAAGGATGACTTCCGCCAGATCAAGGTCCGCTCCCGTCGGCTGATTCGATTCCGTCCAGCCGAATGGGGGTTCTTCGATGTACGCGATCGTCACCTTCATTGCTTCGCCTCGCTAGCGGAACGGTCAGAATGCGGTCCACAGGATCCATGGAACCGGCTGCCGACGATTCTACTTGCTTCAAGTGTGTCTCAGCGAACGTCGGCTTTTTCGAGCGGCCTTTCCATTCAAACGGCGGGCGTTGACGACGCATTGGGCCCGCTCGCCGCCGATTCAAAGCTTTTCATAGCGGCGGCCGATTCAACCCAACCCAAAGTTGAACAGACGGTCTTTGCCACTGGTGCTTCGCGTAGTCGGCCAGCCTTGGCGGCACAGCGTCACCGTTCAGAACGAGACGGTTGAGCATGAGCGCGAGGTCCACGTCTGCGATACACCACTCGTCAAAGAGATTCAACGCGCTGCCGGCGAGGAGTGCCTCGCAAGCGGAGAATAGTTTCTCAGCCGCGGCGCGTGCCGCATCAGAAAGCGGCGCCGCGGAGGCCCCGTAAAACACGACCTCGGTGGAACGCTCCTGCCTGATCGGCATCAGATCGCTACGCAACCAGGCCTGGACCTGACGTGCTCGCGCGCGACGGCACGGATCTGCCGGATACAACGGCGTGCCAGGAAAAACTTCGTCGACGTACTCGGTTATCGCGGACGACTCGGACAAAGCGAAGTCGTCGTGAACCAGCGTAGGCACGCGCTGCGTAAGCGAGCTGGCAGCGTAACCAGGTTCGCGGTTCGCATGCCTGTTCAAGTCGACCGTTAAAAGCTCGAATGGCAAGCCCTTTTCGTGAAGCGCCACAAAGGCGGACATTGCATAGGGACTCGCGAATTGAGCATCGGCGTAGAGGCGCAGACTCGTTGACGGCAAGGTATTCTCCTGTTTGCACACGGCATTCGATATTCGTCGCGGGCGCGACTGATAGGGCCCTCGCATTACTGACCGCTTTCGGCCCGCGTTCGTTTCAAACATCACTCTCCGTTTTTATTATCGACGATCCTGATACGGACGAACAAATCGGCGAATGCGGGAACGGAAAACATCGAAATGAAACTACCGCACGGGTAAAGTCCCCGTCATGCCGTTGCGCCCATAACGTATTCACTCGCCTCGCGGCGCAGCAATGCCGTTCAAGCCCAATCACACTGCCTCCCGCGCCTCGATCGTGCACCGCATGCGGCATCCACAAGGCATTACGAACATTAATTTCCCTAATTTTTTTCGATTTTTGTCGGTATTTTTGTTGCTTAACGCAGAGGTAAGATCGTCGCTGCCTGAATAGAAGAAGGGGCAAAAAATGGCGATCACCTTGAATCTGTCAGCGTCCGCAAGTCTGAACAAGTCCCTGAAAATAGACGCCATTCGATTCCTCGCGGCTGTCTGGGTCTTGATGTATCACTTTCGTCCGCCCGCGTTTAAAGAACTTCTGCCCCATCGGCTTGCCTCCCTGGGCGGCGCATTGTGGTCAGGATCGACAGCGCTGTTTGCGGGTCCCGCTGCCGTCATCGTGTTCTTCGTCATTTCCGGCTATTGCATCCACAACGCATATCAAAGAGATGTCACGCTCAAGCCGATCAACTATTACGCGTCCAGATTCATCCGTATCGGCTTGCCGCTGCTCATCCTGCTGTGCCTCGTTCAACCATTGCCGACGGGACAAAATTATCTGGAGTCCGTGCTGTGGTCGCTTTACTGCGAGATGATGTATTACGCCGCTTATCCGATCTTGCGCCCACGGTTTCGCTACATCGGCGAAATGATCGTTGGCTGCACGCTTGCGGCAGGCGTGATGGTGGCCGTGGTTCGCCTGGCAGGACACCCGGTTTGCCACGGTTGCGTGATTGAGACGTATGGCGTTCCGGGTACGGCCTTACTGTATGCGGCGGGATGGATCTTCGGCTGCCTGATCGCGGAAATCCAGCGCAATGCGGACCAGTTCCATGTTCGTGGTGCGTATTCGCCGCTCACCATGATGATCAAACGCGGCCTTGATCGGAGTACGCATTACCTGTCGAGCCATCTGGTCGCGCTGAGAGTGACGGTTGTCGCGGCCGGGGCGGCCGTGATGATTTTGTTGTCCGAATCGAATCTCAAGCCGGCAATCGTGCCGTTGATTACGCCCGACATCACACTCCCGCTATTTCAGTTCCTCGCGGCAATCTGGATCGCAGCGGAGACGGCCACTCCGTCCCAAAGCAGCGTTTGGTCCCGGCTGGCGACTTTCGGAGCGTGGTCCTACAGCCTCTATCTTTGCCACAAGATGGCGCTTGCCCTTCTGGAAATGACTGGATTCGACGATACATCGCGATTCGCATGGTTCGTCCAGGTGGCGTTGGCGTTCGCCATCAGCTATGCGTTTTACCGGATGATCGAAAGGCCTTCGCATCTGATTTCCCAGCGACTGCGGAAATACACGCCGAACGCACCGGCTGCGCCGGCTGCTTAAGCCGGGCCTTTGCGTTCATGCTGCACTCTCCGGATCGAAATCAGGCATAAGGCGGCTATCCGATGGAACAGCCCATCGCATAGCTGTCTTAGCTTGCGTCCTTATATTCAAGCCGGGCGCGTAGCCACGATGTGAATTCATCGAGATTCCTGGGCAGCGTTCGACCCGCGGCCGGCAAAGCCATCAATCTGAAGGGAAGCTGAACAAATCCCCACGGCGCCACCAGCAGCCCTTCGTCCAACTCCCGTCTTATCAGCCGTTTCTCGACAAGCGCTACGCCGAGGCCAGACAGCGCCGCCTCGATGCACAGGTGCGTATGGGGAAACGTAATCTGGCCACCGGTGCCAATTCGGGTGCCCGTCTGCGCCTCCCAATGCGTCCATGCACTCGATGTGAAGTCGTGCGCGATACGTGTCCCCGTGGTTGCCGACTTCCTGTAGCCGGGCGTGCATACCGGCCCAAATGCAACAGGCGCCAACGGGATCGCACGGGAACGGTCTGACTCCGGATACGAAGTGAGATCCCACGCAATGACAAGATCGGCGCCTTCGGTCCTGATCTCTCGCGCCGAAGTCATGGACAGGCGAATACGGATGTCCGGACGCGTGCGATAGAAATCCGCCAGGTTCGGCACCAGCCAACGCATGGCAAACGTCGCACTGCATGCCACGTGCAGGCCCGAGCCCTGCACCTGAGCCTGCAACCTCGCGTAGCCGTGCTCCAGTTGCTCGAACACCGAGCTGACGAGCACATAGAGGTCCTGCCCGTGCTGATTCAGCTTCAAACCCGTGCCTTCCTTGTCGAACAGCGCCGAGCCGACGTGCTCCTGAAGCAGCTTCAGCTGACGGCTCACAGCGCCATGGGTTCGAAACAGCTCTTCAGCCGCCTTGGTCACGGAACCGTTCCTGGCCGTTGCTTCGAACGCGCGTAGCAAAGATAGCGGAGGCAATGTGCGCACTTCAACAATCCCTTCGTTAAATAAACTGACCAAGTTCGCAATAAAACTCGGTTTTCGAATGCTACACAAGTGCGTATCTTCGCACTCAGTGAAAATTACTTCCGGTACCAATTCAACGCTATGTTGCGAGAAATTTCAATTTATCAAAATTTCCGCTTCGTCTTTCCGTAAATCATTCGGGCATTCATTCAACGGATATACGCCAATCGCGTTTGTCCGGTGGGACAGTTTTTCTATCGTAAAGGAGCTCAAAAGATGAGCCGGATCGCGCAGGTCATGGGTTACGAAGTCCTCGACAGCCGTGGCAATCCCACGGTTGAAGTGGAAATCATGTTGGACGATGGTTCGAAAGGCCGGACGACGGTACCGTCCGGCGCTTCAACTGGGGAGCGCGAAGCCGTCGAGATGCGGGACAACGACCCCGCCCGCTATCTGGGCAAAGGCGTCATGACGGCCGTCAATGCGGTCAATACCGAACTGCGGGATGCGCTGCTCGGCATGGACGCAATGGATCAACGCGACATCGATAAAACCATGATCGAGCTCGACGGCACCGGCAACAAGCAGCGTCTCGGTGCGAACGCGATTCTCGGTTGCTCGATGGCCGCAGCGAACGCCGCGGCCGCTTTCAACCGGATCTCGCTGTTCCGATACCTTGGCGGGTTGCAGGTGTCGGTCCTGCCGGTTCCCATGATCAACATCATCAATGGCGGCGCACATGCCGACAATCCGCTCGATTTCCAGGAATTCATGATTCTGCCGATCGGCGCGACCTCGTTTGCCAACAGCGTGCGCATGGGGGCCGAAGTCTTTCATACGCTTCGTGGAGCGCTCAAGCGCGCGGGTTTCAATACCAATGTCGGGGATGAAGGCGGCTTCGCCCCCACGTTGCGCACCGCCGAGGAAGCGCTCGACCTGATTGCCGGCGCAGTCGAAAAAGCGGGTTATAAACCCGGCGTCGATATCGCGCTGGCGATCGACCCGGCTTCCAGCGAGTTCTTCAGCAACGGACGCTATGTTTATCGCGGCGAGGGCATTGAGCGCAGCATCGAGGAACAAGTCGATTATCTGGCGAGGCTGGTGGCCGCGTATCCCATCATTTCCATCGAGGATGGCATGGCCGAGAACGATTACACCGGCTGGCAGTTGCTGACGTCCCAGCTCGGCGCGCAATGCCAGCTCGTCGGCGACGACATCTTCTGCACCAACGAGCGCCTGCTTCAGGATGGCATCGACGCATCCATTGGCAACTCGATACTCGTCAAGATGAACCAGATCGGCACGCTCAGCGAAACGCTGGCAACCGTCGGCACGGCCCAGCGCGCCTCCTACAGCGCGGTCATCTCACATCGCTCGGGAGAAACCGAAGACGTCAGCATTGCGGACATCGCCGTCGCGACAAACGCCGGTCAGATCAAGACGGGATCGCTGTCCCGCACGGACCGCACCGCCAAGTACAACCAGTTGATCCGTATCGAGCGTGAGCTGGGCTCGCAGGCAACGTTTGCCGGCGCGGCGCCGTTCGCGGCGCGTCGCGGACGGCCTGCGCCGTAAAGGCTATACTGGGCACACCGTCGGCACGTAGCCGTGCCGCGGCGACCTGAAAATAGTGGCGTGCGATTTGACTACGCTTGTTTCCGTGACCGACGCGTCGAAGATGCGTCGCACCGTCTCCAAACGTTTGAAGCGTGTCCCGCCAGGCCGGCGCACAGGTGTGCCCGGCGCAAGGGACATGACATTGTCGCCGGCCAGCAGTCAGTTCACCGCGCGCAACCGAATCAGGCAACGCCGCCTTTTTGGACGGACGAATAGAGCCGTGGATCAGAAAAAAGGATATGTGCGATGGCCAATCAAGTGATTTTCAGCGGTGCGCCGTCGCAGGCCTGTAACCTTCCGGCACTCCTGAAGGGTGGCGCCGTCATGGCAATGATCGGCGCGATACATGTTTGCGCGTCGAACGCTTTCCCGTTTCAGTGGCATGTGCTGCTTGCACAAGCCGGCGCGGTCCTGATCGGTGTCAGCTTGCCGTTCGTCAAGACGGCGTTCACCCGAATCGTCATCGATACCGCACGCATTACCTGGACGCAGGGCATTCTGCATCGGCGTGCGTCGATTCTCGAGCTTTCCCGGATTCAGCACATCACGTCGATCCAACCCTGGTGGCAGCGTTTGTTCGGCACCAGCACGCTCATCCTGATGACCGACGATCTGGCGCACCCTGTGAGGCGTTTGCCGGCCATCAGGGACGCGGACCATCTCCGCAAGTTGCTTGACGAAGCGATCGCTGCGCGTCGCGAACGGCTTGCTCCCGTCAACACGTATGATCCAGACGCCCCTGGTTATTCTCAGGCCCGCAGTGTTTGAACCGGTTCAGTTCTAAACGCGAGTTTCCAACGCGCGATCTGATAGATCGGACTCCGTATTATGACGGTGCCGTCTTTTGTCTGAACTATACGTGCAGCGCGAAATGAAGCAGTAACGTTACGTTCGACGTGGCGGGAACACGTAACACCTATCGCGTAACACGCGCCGCGCGTTGCCGTAACGGCACGCCGCACTTCACCCGCTCCATCCGTCCTGCAAGACCCACGCTTCTCCGTCCCGCGCGCCATTCAATTCCAGCACTTCGTGCCACGCTCCATCGCCGGTGCGTTGGCTCAGAACTTGCAGCTATCGACTGCCCGAGCGAGCCATATTCGAGCACGGCGCTACCGCACCGGCTCTAAAACTAAACGAAGGCGACGCGCACAAACGCGACGTCGGGCACGAAGCATCGTTTCTGAAAGACCGATCAGCGGTTTTCCGGGGGCACTGATTACACCTTTGACCAATCAGGACGCGATTTCATCGCGAAAGGACTAATCATGGCTCCCTTCAAACACACTCTTGTTGCATCGGCGAGCGCACTCCTATGGTGGTCGTTAGCCACTTCGTGTCAGGCTGCAGACGTCACGTCCACACCGCCTGCCTCGTTCATGCAAGGCAGCGGATTGACTACCACCGGGCAACCGGGATCGGGATTCACGTGGACGGGCGGCGGCCTTCCCAGCGGATGGACCAGCAGCGGTTCGGGTGTTAGCAGCGGCTCCGGTTTTAGCGGCAGCTCGTCCTGGGGCGGCGTTTCGGTTTCCGGCTCAGGGTACGGCGGCGGTTTTGCGGGCGGTGGCATTGGCGGTTACGGTGGCTCGGGTGGTTACGGTGGTGGCGGTTACGGCGGCTCGGGCGATGGAAACGGTGGTGGTTCTGGAGACGGCGGCCACGGTGGTTCGGGTGGTTCGGGTGGTTCGGGTGGTTCGGGTGGTTCGGGTGGTTCGGGTGGTTCGGGTGGCGGGTACGGCGGCGGCTCCGGAGACGGCGGCCACGGCGGTTCGGGCGGTTCGGGCGGTTCGGGCGGTTCGGGCGGTTCGGGCGGCTCAGGCGGTTCGGGTGGATCTGGTGGCTCAGGTGGCGGGTACGGCGGCGGCTCCGGAGACGGAGGCCACGGCGGTTCGGGTGGTGGCGGATACGGCGGCGGCCCTGGAAACGGTGGCCACAGCGGCTCCGGCGGCTCCACTGGGGGAACAGGTTCCGGCAACGGCAGCGGCAATCAGACCACCAGCGGCCTTCTTGACCCGATCCTGAACCTGGTCGTCAACGTCGGCGCGGTCAGCGTGCCTATTGTGCCGATCACCCTGGGCAACAACAGCGGTAGCGGAAACGGCAACGGCGTGGGCAACGGCACAACCGGTGGTTCACGAGGCGTGACAGGCGGATCGGGCGGACATGACAGCAGTGGCCTGCTGGCACCTGTGACAGCGTTGCTCGGCGGACTGTCAGTGGGCTCGGTGGGCAGCAACTCGCAAGGCAGCAGCGGCCCGCTCGCACCGGTTACCACGCTACTCGGCGGACTGACCGGCACCTTGGGCGGCGGAACCTCACAAGGCAGTGGCCCGCTCGCACCGGTTACGACGCTGCTCGGCGGACTGACCGGCACCTTGAGCGGCGGCACCTCGCAAGGCAGCGGCCCGCTCGCACCGGTTACCACGTTGCTCGGCGGACTAACCGGAGTCCTGGGAGGCGGCACCTCGCACGGATCGTCGAACTCCGCGACCAGCCCGACAGCCCCGCTGACCAACCTGGTCGGTACCGTAGCCGGCACGCTTACCGGCGTACTCGGCGGCACAAGCGGCAGCTCGTCTCCGCTAGCTCCGTTGACGAACCTGCTCGGCGGCCTCACAGGTGGACTCGGCGGCAGCAGCAGCCCGCTCACACCCAAGCACTAACCCGTAGCGCGAGGTGCCCCTCGGGGCACCTCTACCCGACTTCAGATGTTTTGCAATGAGCAGCGGCCACTGCGCGTTCCCGACGACTGCGCTTGCACAACTCGCACGCTCAGAAGCGGCAACGAGCGAGGAACCATAGTCAGAACGCCCGTCGCCAACCAATCACGCATAGCGCGCAAGAAACATATCGGCGGCAGATTCCGCGACGTGCCTTTGTTCATCCGCGCTAAGAGTCGGCTGGCCCATCGTCACCTGCGGCCAGAAAGCGAACGCTTTCACCAGGCTCTGCAATTGCTGCGAGGCGAACACCGGGTCCGACGTCTTGAGGCGGCCATCGGCAGCGGCCGCGCGAATCCATACCGTCAGGTCTTCCTCGCGTTCGCCCATGCGCGCCACCATGTCGCGCGCCCGCTCCGGCGAATGAATGCCCGCGGCAATCGCAACGCGCGCGAGGGATAGAAACGCCTCGTCATTCAGGAGGCTCAGCTTCTTTAACAGAAGCTGCAGCAACTGCGCGCGCAACGGATGCACGGCGGAATAAGCCGGCGCCGCCTCCGTGTCACTCGACTCCCACAACTGCCGCAGGATCGCGGCGAACAGTACTTCCTTACTCGGAAAATGGTTGTAGACCGTACGCTTCGAGACGCTCGCGCGCGCTGCGATGCGGTCCATGCTGGTCGCGTCGAAGCCGGCCGCGAGAAATTCTTCGATAGCGGCCTCAATGACGGCGGCGCGTTTGCGGTCGGTCAGACGCAGAGGAGTATTGCTGGTGTCCATCGTCAAATTTTACACCGGGGAGTTTACTTTTCTCGAAAATAATCTACACTCAACAGTCTACTTTCTGTTTCGAGGCGGTTTGCATGACATCGTTCACCGGTTCTATTCGCCGCGCCTTGGGCCTGACGGCCGCGCGACGCGGGCGTGAATCGTTCGACACGTCGGCTCAGCACGACGGCGAGCGCTTTCGTAACGTCAAACCGCGTCCTGTCGAAGGAATCGGCAAGACCTTGAGCATCGTCTGGAATATCTTGCTGAACAAGCCGGACGGCACGGTGCCGGCGGCCGCCCTGCCCGTGGACGCACTGTCGCGTGAACAGCTCGAAGCCGCGCCTGATCGGAGCCTGTATCGCCTCGGGCATTCGACCATGCTGCTCAAGCTGCGCGGTCAGTTCTGGCTGACGGACCCGGTCTTCGCTGAACGGGCATCGCCGTTCCGGCGCTTCGGTCCAAAGCGCTTTCATGCGCCGCCCATTGCACTCGAAGATTTGCCGCCGCTGCGCGGCGTGATTCTGTCGCACGACCACTACGACCACCTGGACCGCGAGACCGTGCTGACGCTCGCCGCTACGACGGGCGTGTTTCTGACGCCGCTAGGTGTCGGCGACCGCCTGATCGAGTGGGGTATCGACGCGTCGAAGGTCCGCCAGTTCGACTGGTGGCAGAGCGTCGAGGTCGACGGCCTGGCATTCACGGCTACCCCGGCGCAGCATTTTTCCGGCCGGAGCCTGTTCGACGGCAACAGCACCTTGTGGGCCTCATGGGTCATCGTCGACGACGCTTTGCGCATGTTCTTCAGCGGCGACACGGGCTACTTCGATGGATTCAGGACCATCGGCGAACGGCTGGGTCCCTTCGATGTGACGCTGCTCGAAACCGGCGCCTACGATGCCCAATGGCCGTACGTGCACATGCAACCCGACGAAACGGTGCAGGCACACGTCGATCTGCGCGGCCGCTGGCTGGTGCCGGTTCACAACGGCACGTTCGATCTGGCGATGCATCGCTGGCAAGAACCGTACGAACGCGTGGTCGGACTCACCGCCGCGCGCGGCATTCAGCTTGCGACGCCCCGCATGGGAGAACGGCTGAATCTGGATGCGCCGCACCGCGGCGGGAAGTGGTGGCGCGAGGTTGCGGAGCGTGTTCAGGAGCCCGTAACGCCACTGCGGCGCTTTGGCGGCTGGCTGTCCTCGTGCAACGGTAAGAACGAACACGCTTAGGCACCGACGCCCGCTGCGAGTCTGGTCTCGAGTCCCGGAATCTGTCCGGTCGAGAACGTTGAGATCGGCAGCGGGCATTTCTTGATCGCGGCGAGCGCCATGCTCGCGCGATGCAAATTTGTGTCCCTGATGGTGATCGCCGGGTCTATGCGTCCGAGCGCTTCAGCCGCATAGACACCGAAAAACGCTCCGCCGGATGGACACTGATCGACACCTCGAACGTCTCGCCCGCGGAATCGAGATAACGCCGTACGATCTCGAGCGCCGCCGTGCCCTCCTCGGCCTTCAGCCTGTGCCCCATCTCCTTTGAAATCAGCGCGCCGCGCACGTCCTGCTGGATCTCTGCAATGCAGCGGCCATAGCGCGCTTCGATCAATGCACTGATCAACGTATCCGGTTGCGTTCGCGCGGCCTCCGCGACCTCCGTGTAAGCCGGGTCGATATACACATCCGTCCAGCCGACTGGCGGACTCTCCCTGTCGCCGTCGATTCGCAGGCTCGACACACGTAGCCATCGCGAACCGTTCGCACATTTCAGCGTCTTCGCAAGCTTGCCGGTCGCGACGATTTCCTCCGTCGACTGCACCAGACGCAAGTGCTCGGAGCCGAACTGCACCACGTCGTCCACCGACGCAAGCGACGGCCTGAAGTCGTTTCTCGGCTGCGCGGACTCGACGCGCGTACCCGCGTTCTTGCGACGCGACACCAACCCCAACTGCTGCAATTCATGCAACGCGGCGCGCACCGTATGGCGGCTCGTCTGGTACTGATCGCGCAGTTCCAGTTCGGTCGGGAGTACCGAGCCGACCGGATAACGGCCGGATGCAATGCCTTCGGTCAAGTCGCGCGCGATATCGGCGAAGTGCGGTCTGTTCATCTCTTTTGCGGGTGGGAATCGTGTTTTTGGGACGCCAGGGTAAATCATAGCTTGTTCCATATGTTCGAACATATTAAGTTTACATATGTCCGGACATATTGACAAAGGACCGTTTCCATCAGGCCTTCATCCCGTCCCCTTTTTCCGCATTTTCAAGAGGTCGCAATGACGAACCGCACTATCCCGATGGCCAGCACCGTGGTCGACTCCATCCTGTTTCGCGATGCCTTCGGCACTGCGAGGATGCGCGCGCTGTTTTCGGATTACGCGCTCGTGCAGCGCTATATCGATGTTGAAGTGGCGCTGGCGAAAGCCGAGGCACGCGTCGGCGTGATTCCCACTGAAGCCGCCGAGGTGATTGCGCGCGAATCCAGTATCGAGCGCATCGATTTCGACCATATGCGCGAGGAGACCGACATCGTCGGTTATCCGATCCTGCCGCTCGTGCACCAGCTCGTCGAGATGTGTGGCGAGGCCGGCCGGTACGTCCATTGGGGCGCGACGACGCAGGACATCATGGATACCGCGGTGTCCCTTCAGGTGCGCGACGCGCTCGACGTGATCGACGGCGACATACGCGAATTGCGCGCGATCCTCGCCGGTCTGGCGAAAAAACACCGCGACACGCCGATGGCCGGCCGCACGCATTTGCAACAGGCGCTGCCGGTCACGTTCGGCTACAAGGTCGCGATCTGGCTGGCCATGTTCGACCGGCATCAGGAACGCCTCGCGCAACTTCGCCCGCGCGTGGCCGTCGTCGAATTCGCAGGTGCGGCGGGCACGCTCGCCTCGCTCGGCGACAAGGGCTTTGAAGTACAGAAGGCGCTGGCCGAAGAACTTAAGCTCGGCGTACCCGCCACGACCTGGCACGTGGCGCGCGACGGTTTTGCCGAGGCCGTGAACCTGCTGGCGCTCGTAACCGGATCGCTCGGCAAGATCGCGTTCGACATCATGATCATGGCCTCGACGGAATTCGCCGAAGTGTATGAGCCGTTCGTCAAAGGTCGCGGTGCGAGCAGCACGATGCCGCAAAAACGCAATCCGATTTCCAGCGAGCTGATGCTGGCCGCGGCCAAAGCAGTGCGCCAGCATGCGGGCTTGATGGTCGACGCGATGATCCAGGATTTCGAGCGCGCAACCGGCCCGTGGCACGCCGAGTGGATCGCGATTCCCGAGAGCTTCATCCTTGCGGCCGGCGCGCTGCATCAGGCGAAGTTCGCCCTCGGCGGTCTGATTGTCGACACCGACCGCATGAAGCACAACCTCGGCATCAGCAAAGGGCTGATCGTGGCGGAGGCCGTGATGATGGAGATGGCGCCTTTCACCGGCCGCCAGCAGGCTCACGACATCGTCTACGACGCTTGCCGCACGGTGAACGAGCACGGCGGCACGCTCGCCGACGCACTGGTTGCCCTGCCGGCGGTGACGGCGCATTTCGACCGCGCGGCGATCGAGCGGATGACCGATCCCGCCAACTACCTCGGCCTCGCACCGCGCATGGTGGACCGCGCAGTAGAGCTGTCGAGCGATCTCTAAACGCGTCCGCTCACAAGACGTGGAGGAGCACACGATGAATCACGCAAATGCATCACGCGACGAAGCGATCGTCGCCCCGTTAAAAAAGCGGCCGTGGTATCGCAAGCTGGGCATGCAGGTACTGCTCGCGCTGGTATTGGGTATCGCTGTCGGTCTGCTGTTCCCGAAGTTCGGCGCTCAGTTGAAGATACTGGGCGACATCTTTCTCTCGCTCATCAAAGCCGGCGTCGCGCCCCTGGTGTTCCTCACCATCGTGCACGGCATTGCATCGGCCGGCGACGTGAAAAGCGCCGGGCGGGTCGGCTGGCGCTCGATCGTCTATTTCGAGGTCGTCTCGACTATCGCACTGATGATCGGCCTGCTCGCGGGCAACCTGCTGCAAACCGGCAAGGGGATGACGTCCGTCGCGGTTGGCGCGGTGCCGGCAACGGCGGCCAAAGCCGCGCCGCAAGGTTTCACCGAGTTCGTCATGCATCTTGTGCCGGACAACTTCATCGGCGCCTTTGTCAAAGGAGAATTGCTGCAGGTCGTGGTGCTCGCCGTGATGGTCGGGATCGGCATTCTCGCGATTCCGGAGCGGCGACGCGTGAGAATCACCGAAGGGCTCGATCTCGTTTCCGAGGTGCTGTTCTCGTTCATCAATCTCGTGATGAAACTCGCCCCGCTCGGCACACTCGGCGCGGTGGCCTATTCGGTCGGAAGCAACGGCACCGCCGTGCTGATCGCGCTGGCGCAACTCGTCTTCAGTTTCTACGCGGTGGTGGTGCTGTTCATCGTCGTCGTGATGGGTCTCATCGCGAAGCTGGCCGGGTTCAGTTTGTGGCGCTTTCTGCGCTACATTAAGGACGAAATCTTTATCGTGCTCGGCACGGCGTCATCGGAAAGCGCGCTGCCGCGCCTCCTGATCAAGCTCGAAAGACTCGGTTGCGCCAAGCAGACCGTCGGGCTCGTCTTGCCGACCGGCTATGCGTTCAATCTCGACGGCACGTCGCTTTTCATGTCGATGGGCGTGATGTTCATCGCGCATGCGTACAACGTACCGATCACGCTGGAGCATCAGATCGGTTTGCTGTTGCTGATGCTGCTGACGTCCAAAGGCGCGGCAACGGTGTCCGGCGGCTCGTTCGTGGTGTTCGCCGCCACCGTCACCTCGACGGGCATTTTGCCGGTGGAAGGGCTCGCGATTATTTTCGGTGTTTACCGGTTCATGTCGATGGCCATCGCAACATGCAATACGATCGGCAACAGTCTCGCCACGGTGGTGATCGCCAGATGGTCGCGAACGTTCGACGCCAGCGTTGCAGAACGGCATCTGTATCCCGAGCGCTACCCGGAAACCGCGCGCGCGGATGCGAGTCTCGGGGACGGCAATCTGCTGCCGGAAGATATGAGCGATGCCAATCCGCATCCGGGTGGAATAACATTGAAGCGCGCAGGCACTTCGCAGTAATAGCGTCCGGGCAGCGAATGAGCGGGGTCGACTGAACCTTATCGCTGCTGCACTTTAGATCCAACTCACATAGGCTGCGAACGGAATAATCAGGGGGTCTTGAGAATGAGCGATCAGATATCGATACGAGTCAGATCTATGACCTGTCTCAGCAAAAGGCTCCTGAAACCGTTGCGTAAGTTTGCAGTCCCGGTCTGCGCGTTCGCATGCACGGTCCTAACCGCGTTGCCGGCGTATTCGGGTGAACTGTTGCAAGTGCCGGTTCGGGAGTCGCAGACTCAGGCAGTCTTCATCGAACAGCCGGCCGGCGCGCCGTCATGGGTCATCGTCCTGTTTGCCGGCGACGACGGCGTGATCGCCCTCGACGGGACCGGCCCGACGACAATGAAGGCAAATTTCGTCCTGCGGACCGCCAGATACTGGACTTCCGTGGGCGATGCGGTCGCTATCGTCGATACGCCGTCGGATCGATCGTCCGGCATGAACGACGCGTTCCGTTTAAGCGAAGCTCACGCTCAGGATCTACACGTCATTGTCGCTGCGCTCAGGCAGCGTTTTCCAACCGCGAAGATCGCACTGGTGGGCACCAGCCGCGGCACGATCTCAGTCGGCAATGTGCTCAAACGGGAACCCCGGCTCGCCGACGCGTATGTACTGACCTCGCCTGTCACTATCGGCATGCGTGGCGAGTCCGGGCTGTCGGGCATGCATTGGGACGTCGGCGCCACACCGGTCCTGGTGGTGTCGAACGAAAACGACGGATGCCAGGTTTCACCGTTCAACGCGGCCCGTGCGCTCGCCGAAGACAACCACCTGCAGTTCCTGGCGGTATCGAGCAACGAGCGCGGCCAGGGTCGCGCCGTTGAATGCGGCGCGCGGTCGCCGCATGGATTTCTCGGCATCGAGACGCAGGTGCTGTCCGCGATCTCACGGTGGCTCGACGATCCGGGTTCGGTTGGAACCGTGCCGCCGCATTAGCGGGTCGTTTTGACGCGGCCGTATGCGGCTGGCGCAAGCAGCTTGCGTGTCAGCAATGACACGACGTACGGAAAGATCAATAACTCCGGGCCACCTTGAGCTGAGGGCGCAACAGCAGATAGAAGGCGGCAACATGCGTAATCATCAGCACAGGCACGTAGATGACCGGAATCGCGTACGTAGCGCCAAATTCTGCCGCATGCGCAGGAAGGTCGGCCTGGATCGCGTGGAAATAGTCGACGATGAGGTCGATCACGCCCAGCAGATTGAAGGCAACGACCAACAACCAGAAGAGTGGGCGGATTCGTGTCGTGAGCAACGCCAGCATCGCCAGAATGCCCGTTGCGAAGTCACCATATGCGGCGAATTCGGCGAAGCTTGCTGGCAGAAGCGGACTGACGACACCCGGCAGAATGAAAACCAGCCCGAAGAAACGGAAGCTGTGCAAAGTGGCGATGGCGCGGTGCACGTCGAATGCGTCCATCGACTTGAACTTGGGCCAGACGTATACGCGCAGGCAAAGCAGCCAGGCAACGTACCCCAGAACGAGATGCAATTGGAAGACAAGTTCCTGTGACATGGTGCCTCCTGTGTCGACATCGGCGTGACGCTTCATCAGCAGGCGTAGGTGTACCATGGCCTCTCGCGAGTGACTATTCATCACAATGTTGACGGGCTATGAAGCAAAACTTCACAGTCAGACAGGGCGCGCTCGACGGCGTGGAAGTGTTCCTGAGCGTTGCCCAGCATCGCAGTTTTCGCCGGGCGGCCGCGGAACTCGGCGTGACGCCGTCGGCCGTCAGCCAGACAGTGCGTGTACTCGAAGCACGCATTGGCGCAACGCTCTTCATCCGCACCACGCGTAATGTCGGCCTGACCGAAGCCGGCGAGCGGTTTCTGTCGCGGGCCAAGCCTGCTTTCGAAGAACTTGTCGCGGCCAGCGATGTTGCGCGCGGACTTGGCCAGCGGCCCGCCGGATTGCTGCGTCTTTCAGTGCCGCGCGCGGTGGTGCCAATCCTGCTGGAGCCCCTGATTGCATCCTTCTGCCAGGCTTATCCCGAGGTCGAAGTGGAGATCGCCGCAAGCAAGGAGCTGATCGATCTTGCAGCTGAAGGCTTCGACGCAGGTATCCGGCTGGGTCAGTTCGTCGACGCCGACATGGTCGCGATACCGTTGACGCCACCGTTTCGTCTTATCGTCGTCGGCAGCCCTGCCTACTTCGACGGGCGCAGCCGGCCCACGCACCCGGACGATCTGCGCCAGCACGCCTGCTTGCGATGGCGCAAATCCAGCGGCGCGCTCGCGCTATGGTCATTCAACGACAATGGCGAGGCGGTCGAGATCGCCGTATCCGGTCCCCTCATCGCCCACGATTTTTCCACCATGCTTGGCGCGGCAGTCGAAGGCATGGGCCTTGCCCAGCTACCTGAGCCGATGGCCGCCGAAGGATTGAAAGCGGGAAAACTGGTGCACGTGCTGGAACCGTTCGCGCCGGTGATACCGGGCGTGTTTCTCTACTATCCAGGCCGCCGGCAGATCATGCCGAAGCTGCGCGCCTTCATCGATCATGTGAAGAGCCAGCAGGCCAGCCAGGGCAATGTCCCCGGTACACGATGACGATTGACGTGCAGGGTTGCGGGAACTCGAGCCTCAGCGGTTCATCACGCGCGCCGCAATGAAGGCTCGAGCTAACCCTTCGGCGTCGTATCGTGAATCCTGGCCGCGCGCAGAAAATCGAAATCGACGCCTTTGTCGGCCTGCAGCACCGTGTCGAGGAACAGTTTCCGGTAGCCGCGTTCGGCGCTCGGTATTGCCACGGGCGCGGCGGCTGCGCGACGTGCCAGTTCGGCATCCGATACAAGCAGCGCAATTTCGCGGGCGGCCACGTTTAGCCGGATACGATCGCCGTTCTGAACGTAGGCTAGCGGCCCGCCAACGGCCGCCTCAGGCGTCACGTGCAACACGATGGTGCCAAAGGCCGTACCACTCATGCGCCCGTCGGAAATACGCACGATATCTTTGACACCGGCACGCGCCAGCTTTTTCGGAATCGGAATATAACCGGCCTCGGGCATCCCCGGCGCGCCTTTCGGACCGATGTTTTTCAGCACCAGAATATCGTCCGCCGTGACGTCGAGGTCGTCAGAGTCGATGCGCTCGGCCATGTCCTGGCCGTTCTCGAACACCACAGCGCGTCCCTCGTGCTGCATGAGTCTGGCATCCGCGGCGGATTGCTTGATGATCGCGCCGCCAGGTGCGAGGTTGCCCTGCAAGACGGCAATGCCGCCTTGCGGATAAATCGGATCGGCGATGGTGCGCACCACATCCTGTTCGAAACCGGGACCGGCCAATTCGATCTCTTCGCCCAAGGTGCGCCCGGTGACGGTCATTGCGTCGAGCTTGAGCAGCGGCTTGAGTTCGCGCAGCAACGTCGCCATGCCGCCGGCATGGTGGAAGTCTTCCATGTAGTGCTGGCCGGACGGTTTCAGGTCCAGCAACACCGGCGTTTCGCGCCCCATGCGATCCAGCGCCTTCAGGTCGACGTCCAGTCCCATGCGGCCCGCAATCGCGGTCAGGTGCACGATGCCGTTGGTCGAGCCGCCGATTGCAAGCAACACGCGGATGGCGTTCTCGAATGCGTCGGCGGTCAGGATCTTGTCGATGGTCAGGCCGCTGCGCGCCATCCGCACCGCCTGGGCACCGGTCTCCTCGGCGATACGGATACGGTCGGCCGTCACGGCCGGCGGCGATGCGCCGCCCGGCACCGTCATCCCCAGGGCTTCGGCCACGCAAGCCATGGTGCTGGCCGTGCCCATCACCGAGCAGGTGCCGACGCTCGCCACCAGTTGGTTGTTCACGGCGGCGATTTCCTCGCTATCGATCTCGTCGGCGCGGAATTTGCCCCAGTAGCGGCGGCAATCGGTGCACGCACCCACGCGCTCGCCGCGGTGCGAGCCCGTCAGCATGGAGCCCGTGATCAACTGGATGGCGGGAATATTCGCCGATGCAGCGCCCATCAACTGCGCCGGCACCGTCTTATCGCAGCCGCCGATCAGCACGACTGCGTCCATCGGCTGGGCGCGGATCATCTCCTCGGTATCCATCGACATCAGGTTGCGCAGGTACATGCTGGTCGGCTGCGAAAAACTTTCGTGGATGGAAATGGTCGGGAAATCCATCGGCAAGCCGCCGGCCAGCATCACGCCGCGCTTGACTGCCTCGATCAATTGCGGCGCGTTGCCGTGGCACGGGTTGTAGGCGCTGCCGGTGTTGCAGATGCCGACAACCGGACGATCCAGTGCTTCGTCGGTATAGCCCGCTCCTTTGATGAATGCTTTGCGCAAGAACAGGGAGAAGCCGCTGTCGCCATAGTTGGTGAGACCCTTACGGATCCCGGTGGCCGGTGCGGCGGACGAATCTTCTGGTTTGGTCCTGGACATGGAGAAACCCGGCATAAAATGAATGAAAAAGCAGCATAGCCTGGCGGGAGGCTGAAGCTGATTGCTCGTTCGTCCGCTCGTTCGTCCGTTCGGTCGCCGTTCTACGATTATCGGGCAGACCGGTCAAACGATCGGACCTCGCACGCGGTCGATCTGATCATTGAGCCGGGCAACCGAATTGGCCAGAAACGCGACCCGGGCATCGAGCCGGGAAAGAAGCAGCGTCACAATGAGAATCGCGAACGCAAACGGAATGACGGCAGCAGCGAGCCATTGAGGCTTAATGCCGTTCGCTGCACCGCAAACCGATCCAACGGGGAAATTCGCTGCGGCCATACCGGTGTAATGCATGCCTGCAATGGCAATGCCCATGACACAGGCCGCGCCAATGCGCTTGCGCATCACATGGTTCTGATCCGCTCCGCGGAGTGTGTTTGCGACCCACAGTGCCGCGGTGGAGGCGACGATCGCAATGAGAATTGACCCGGTAAAGACAGTGGGTTCGTAACGGATCGCGGGGTTCATCTTCATCGCGGCCATCCCCATGTAATGCATGCCGGCAATACCCAATCCCATCAGGACCCCGCCTGCAAGTAAATGGATCAGACTGAGTCGTCCTCGCGTGACGACATGCAACGCAAACCAGGAGACGAGTACGGCGATCACAAGCGAGTAACAGGTTAGCGCCAGATCGTAGCCAATCGGGATACTCAGCGAGAACGAGAGCATCCCGATGAAGTGCATCGACCAGATGCCGACGCCCATCGCCAATGCGCCCGCCGCCAGCCATAAGTGCCGGGCACGCGCGTACGCCAGTATGGAAAGCCGGTCTGCGAGATCAATCGCCGTGAAGGACGCAAGCGTCGCGACGATAAAGGAAATGGCGACTAACCCGAGGTTGTAGTGGCTTTGCATAGGAGGGGCGGCTTTCTTACAAAAGCTCGATTAGTGGTTATTAACAGCCTCGCACGGCCTCTCCGCCGCCGAAACTGAGCTCTCCATCGCACTGGCCTGTGCGGTCATTCATTCTGAGTCTCTTGCGCTGGAATCACGTCCACGACATGCGCATTACCAGTAAATCGATTTGCCGGTAATGCGCGCTGCATCGCCGCCGCTATTTCCGCCGACATCATCTTCGCCATTATTGGTCCGAAAAGCGAGCAGGATTTAGCGAACGCCTTCTGCAGTCCGGCAGTACGGGATTGGGCCGCATATTGCGACATCGATGAAATTCTATTTATACCGACTCTGTTTTAATGAAAATCGAAATGCCCTCTATACCGCTGAGTGTGGATGCAATACGAATTACGGTAAAGCGGCGTTGATTTTAGAGCGGGTTGACAGAGCACTCATTGACGCATGCTTCCAAAGCCGGACGCAACGCTCATGCATGCATCGCATCCGGTATCGCCTGCTCTTCTCCTCGATATCGGAGCCTGACGCGGGGGAACGTGTAGCCGGGCAGCAAAAAGTCAATCGCCGGTTCGATTTTGCAAGATTTAAAGATTGCCTGTCTGAACCTGTCAGCGGGATGCGCGAACGTAGCGTTATATCAATCAGTGTCGTGCGGTCGCGCGACACTGATCGACACTCTCTCGTCTCATACCTACAGGATCAGCGATGAAAACACCGTTTCTTTCCATGGCAGTGGCGGCCGGATTGCTCGTTGCAACTGCTAGCTATGCGCAGGTCCCGGCCAGCGCGCCGGCCGGGTCGACAGCCCTCTGCAAGGACGGCACGTCCTATTCGGGCGCGTCGAAAAAAGGCGCCTGCGCTGGTCATAAGGGCGTCAAGACCTGGTACGGCGCCTCGGGTGCCGCGGCGGGGGCCGCTAGCGCTCCCGCGGCCGCAGCCCCTGCGGTCGCTCCGGCCGCCGCAAGCAGCGCAAAACCGGCTGCCGCCGGTGGCGGCCCTGGCCAAGTCTGGGTGAACACCAGTACCAAGGTCTACCATTGTCCGACCGACAAGTACTACGGCAAGACGAAGAATGGCGCATACATGACCGAGGCAGATGCAAAAGCAAAGGGTTTCCACGCCGATCACGGGAAAGCCTGCCAGTAAATATCGCAACGGCAACCGCGCACGTCCGGGTCTTACACCCGGACGTGCGCGTTATACCAACGTCCTCCTTCCTGCCGTTCACGATCGTTTCTCCCGTCAGCATCGCCACGACAGCGGAATGTAAGGCGGAACACAGGGTTATCTGACACCCGCCCGCGACACATTAACTTTTTATGCTTTGAAACCGTCCTCAATAAGGATCTGCCGTCCCGGGCAAGTTGCGTGACCACGAAGCGAAGAAAGGAGAGCACATGTCCATGCGAATCGGCGCCGCAAGCGGCACGCACTCAGGTCGTCGCAAGTATGCTGCCCGGTGCCTGCAGACCCTGTTGCTTGCCACGCAGTTGCTCGCCGGCGCACGCGCTTTCGGCGCGACCCCAGGCACGGCGCCCGCGCCGCCGCAAAAGGAATGGTTCAAACGCCTGCATATCGACGGACACATCGACCACGGCAGCGAAGGCTCGATTACAACGGAGTCCTCGGTGAGAATCGCCACCGAAGGCGACATCGAACAGGCGGGCAAGTACCCGATCAGCTACGACTCGCGTCTGCAGAAACTGACGATTCTGGACGCATACACCGAGAAGCCGGACGGCACGCGCATTCCGGTCGAGCGCAGCGAAATCGTGCGGCAGGCCGGCATCGCGGGAACCGGCGACGCAGCCAGTTATTCGGACATCAGCGTCGACGTCGTGCCATTCCCGCAAGTGGCCAAGGGGGACATCGTCACGATCCGTTATCGCGTGTCCGGCGACCTCTCGTGGCTCGACGGCATGCTCTCGGCGTCGATGACGGCGACGGGATCGAGCAACGCCCCGGACGCCAGGATGACGATGGACGTCCCGAGCAACGAGACGCTTCACGCCGACCTCAACCACTTCACCGAGCAGGTCGACCGACATGGCGACCGTACGCTGTATGCGTGGACCTATGCCGGCGGTTCGTCGGCGTATAACGGCACCTTCGGCGCGGTCGACACGATGACGTCGATCCCGCACGTCTACACGGCCACGATCGGCGACTACGACACGCTGGGCCGAATTTACTGGCAGCATGCGCAGGCCCCCGCCGCGCCCACTGCCCGCACGCAGGCGCTGGCAAAACAGATCACGCATGGGCACACGGATCCCCGCGAAAAAGCTGCGGCGATCTACGACTGGGTACGTGCGAATATCCGCTACGTTGCGTCCTATGCAGGGATCGGCGCCTGGGTCCCCCGGCCGGCCGACGAAGTGCTGCGTACCGGCTATGGCGATTGCAAGGATCACGTGGCATTGTTCCAGGCCTTGCTGCGATCGGTGGGCATCGACAGCGATCCCGTGCTGCTGAGAGCCGACAAAACGAATTACGTGCTGCCTTCCGTACCCATCACGGACGCATTCAATCACGTGATCACCTATCTGCCCTCGCTCGATCTCTACGCGGACACGACCGTACCGGAGGTTCCGTTCGGCGTGCTTCCGTACGTCGACACCGGCAAGCCCGCACTGCTGGCCGGCGAACGCGTGGGTCTGACACGCACGCCGCTTGCGACGGCATCGGACATGACGGAAACCCGCTCCACGCAAATCACCGTGCAGGCCGACGGATCGGCACAGGTCGAGACCGTCGTGACGGCCTCCGGCGTGGCGGCCAACGACCTGCGTTCGCGGGCGCGCCAGCTCGGCGCGCCAGGCGACGGCAAGTGGGTCAAGGCGGCCCTTCATATCGGCAGGTACGACGGCCTCGCCGACTACGCGTTCCGCTTGCCGGCTTCAGCCGACGCGCCCGCGCGCGAATGGGTACGCTCACACGTCACGCGGTTTCTGCAGTCGACGCACGGCGCGGTCTATCTGAACACCTTGCCGGCCGCGTCAGGCCCGGTCGTGGTGAGCGACAGTGCGTTCAACGTCTACCAGCCTGCCGGCCGATCGCAGCCATACTGGTGCGCACCGCGGCAACTCGAGGAACACATGACGATCGACTTCCCCGACAACGTCACCGTCGTCCCTCCGGCCAATGCCGACATATCCGGCGAAGGCATTTCATGGCACGCGGCCTACGTGACCAAACCGCATCAACTGACCGTGACACGCACCTTCCGGATCGACAGCGCGAAGATGGATTGCCCGGCAGCGGACTATCGCAAGCAGAAAGCCGTGGTCGACCGGATTGTCGCGAGCTTCTCGGAGCAGGCAGTCTATCTGCCGTCGTCGGAACGGACACCGGCAGCAACGGCGTCGAAGTAGCGGTTCGGCTGCGTTCAGATCCGTCACATGAATGACGCGTTGCCGAAGTAGATCAATGGCTGGGCCGCGCAGTCGATTGAGGAATAACGCTGCCCGAATAATTTCAACCAGCTTTCGATATGTATTGCCGCTCGCCGTGACCATCGCCCCCGGAAAACGCCCATGTTCAACCGTCCGTTGTCACAGGCTGCAGGCCGAAAAACATCTGACGGCGTGTTCCAGCCCTCAACATGTTTCAAGCCGGTAACTCAAGCCTTGCGCGCACCTGGTACATTGACGCCATGCCTCGTCCCAATCGTTGTCCACCCGCTTCCATCAAGGCGAACATGAGCAACACACAGTCTGTCAGCAAGACCCGCCCGATAGCCGGCAATGCGCCGCACGCCCTATCCCGCCGGGCCGTCTCGACAAAACATTACCGCCGATTGCAAAGCGTGTTCATCGTCACGGACCCCATCACCCGGCCACCACATCGCCTTACGCCGGTCACGGCGTGACGTACTTTGTGCAATCGCTTTGCTTGCGATTAGCTAACACCTTGCAAAAACTCATTGAGTTGTGACAACGCACGAGAACCGTGGCATGTTCCCAAAATCCCGGCAGAGAATGACTCCCCAACCGATCATCAACGGCAGCATCTGTTTTCGGAGATACCTATGAGCGAAGCCGTGTCCAAGCAACCAAAGCGCTCCCGACGCGGGCTCATTCTGTTTGCGATTGTCGTGCTGGCGCTGATCGCGCTTGTCCTTGTGCACCTGTTGACCAAGAAGAAACCCGCGACCAACGTCGCGCCCATCGTCGTCACCGTGGCGGGCGCCACGCTCGGTTCGATGCCCGTCACTTTGAGCGAACTCGGCACGGTCACGCCGACCGCCACGGTGACCGTGCTGCCGCAGCTAAGCGGCTACCTCACGGAAGTCGGCTATCACGAAGGCCAGGAAGTACAGAAAGGCCAGTTCCTCGCCCAGATCGATCCGCGCCAGTATCAGATCAGCAAGCAGCAGGCTCAGGCGACACTCGCCAAAGACCGCGCGTCGCTCGCCCAGGCGCGTGCCGATCTTGCCCGCTTCACGCAGTTGAACGAACGCAAGTCGATCGCCCAGCAGACCTTCGAGGATCAGCAATTCCTCGTGCAGCAGGATGAGGCCGCGGTCCAGTCCGATCTCGCCAGCATCGCCCAGTTCGATCTCGACCTGACCTATTGCCGCATCATCGCGCCGGTCTCCGGCAAAGTCGGCCTGCGCCTGGTCGACCCGGGCAACTACGTGACGGCGTCGTCGTCGACGGGGATTGTCGTCATCACCACCGTCAAGCCGACTACCGTGCAGTTCACGGTGCCGCAGGACGCGCTGGCCTCCATCGTGCAGCGCCTGAACGGCGGCGCCAAATTGCCGGTCACCGCCTATTCCAGCGACAACGCGCGCGAAATCGCCACCGGCGCGCTCTACGCAGTCAGCAACCAGATGGCCACGGCGACCGGCACCGTCACCTTGCGCGCCACGTTCGCCAACGAAGACGAAGCGCTGTTCCCCAACGAGTTCGTCAACGTCAGGTTGCTGGTCGATACGATGCAGAACGCCGTGCTGGTGCCCACGCCCGCCGTGCAAACCGGTGCGCCCGGCGACTTCGTCTATCTGGTCAACGCGAACAATACGGTCTCCGTGCATAAGGTCAAGCTGGGTCCGAGCGACGGCAAGAACACGGTCATTGTGTCCGGCCTTGCCGCGGGCAATCAGGTGGTCACGGACGGCACAGACCGCCTGAACGACGGCGCCAAAATCCAGCCGGCCAAGCCGAAGGCCGCCGCGGGCGCGTCCGGCACGGCCGCCGCCGGCGCGCCGCCCAGCGGCGCGGCAAGTGGTGCAGCAAGTGGTGTAGCAAGCGGTGCCGCCGCCGAGCCCGCCGCCTCCGAACCCGCTGCCGCATCCGCGGCGGCGTCGGCCAATGCCGCTTCGTCGTAGCAGGCTCGCGCGCCGATGAATATTTCCCGCCTGTTTATTCTTCGACCGGTAGCCACGCTGCTGCTGATGATCGCCCTCGTGCTGGTGGGCCTCGTCGCCATGCGCGTGCTGCCGGTTTCGTCGCTGCCCAACGTCGACTATCCGACCATTCAGGTGCAGACCTTCTATCCGGGCGCGAGCCCGGACGTGATGGCCACCACCGTCACGGCGCCGCTCGAAGTGCAGCTGGGCGAGATCCCCGGCCTGCAACAGATGACGTCGTATAGCTCGGACGGCGCGTCGGTCATCACGCTGCAGTTCGATCTGTCGCTGAACCTCGACATCGCCGAGCAGAACGTCCAGCAGGCCATCAACGCCTCCAACAGCTACCTGCCCTCGGGCCTGCCCGCGCCACCGACATATGCCAAGGTCAATCCGGCCGACCAGCCGATCCTGACGCTCGCGGTCACCTCGAAATCGATGTCGCTGACCCAGCTCGAAGACGTCGCCAACAACCGTCTCGGCACCAAGATTTCCGAAGTGTCGGGCGTGGGCGTGGTCACGACGAGCGGCGGCAACGTACCGGCCATCCGCGTCGAAGCGGACCCGCACAAGCTGGCCGCCTACGGCCTGAACATCGACGATCTGCGCACGCTGCTCAGCTATGTCAACGTCAGCCAGCCGAAGGGCAATTTCGACGGCCCGGAGCTCGATTACACGATCAACGGCAACGATCAGATCACCGATCCGAAGGACTATCTGGACACGGTGATCGCCTACCAGAACGGCGCCCCGGTGTTCATGCGCGACGTCGCGCGGGTCAGTCAGGCTGCCCAGGACGTCGAGCGCGGCGCCTGGTACAACGGCTCGCCGGCCATCGTGCTCAACGTGCAGCGGCAACCGGGCGCGAACGTAATCGCGACCGTCGACCAGATCATGAAGCAACTGCCGCAGCTCGAATCCACGCTGCCGGCCGGCATGAAAGTGACCGTGGTGTCGGACAGCACGGGCGTGATCCGCTCGTCGGTCCACGACGCGGCGTTCGAACTGATCCTCGCCATCGTGCTGGTGATCGCGGTGATCTTCGTGTTCCTGCGCAACGTGCCGGCCACGCTGATTCCGAGCGTCTCGGTGCCGGTTTCGTTGATCGGCACGCTGGCCGTGATGTACCAGATGAATTACTCGATCGACAACCTCTCGCTGATGGCGCTCATCATCGCCACCGGTTTCGTGGTCGACGACTCGATCGTGATGATCGAGAACATCGTGCGTTATCTGGAGGAAGGCAAGACACCGCTCGAAGCCGCGCTGGAAGGCGCGGGCCAGATCGGCTTCACGATTCTGTCGCTGACCGTCTCGCTGATTGCCGTGCTGATTCCGCTGCTCTTCATGGGCGGCGTGATCGGGCGTCTGTTCAGCGAATTCGCGGTGACGCTGGCCGTCACCATCGTGATCTCCGCGGTCGTATCGCTGACCGTGGTGCCGATGCTCTGCGCGCGCATGTTGCGCGCGCAGGCCGAACGTCATCCGAGCCGCTTCGAGCGGATCAGCGAGGGCCTGTTCGACAAAACGCTCGGCGCCTATGAACGCGGCCTGCGCTGGGTGCTGGATCACCAGGTGCTGACGCTCGTGGTGGCCGTCGGCACGGTCGTGCTGACCGGCATCCTGTACGTGGTGATTCCAAAGGGCCTCTTCCCGGTGCAGGACGTCGGCGTGATCGAAGGGATCAGCGTGGCCGACAACTCGGTCTCGTACACCGCGATGGTGAATCGCCAGGCCGCGCTCGCCGATGCGATCCTGAAAGACCCGGACGTCACCTCGCTGACCTCCTACGTGGGTATCGACGGCATCAACTCGACGCTGAACAATGGCCGCTTCCTGATCAATCTGCGCGACCACGACCAGCGTTCCGACACGGCGCAAGAGATTGCCCGGCGTCTGCAACAGGAAGTCGCCAACGTGCCGGGCGTCAAGCTCTACATGCAGCCTGAGCAGGATCTGACGCTCGACACGACGGTCTCGCCGAACCAGTACAGCTTCGTGTTGCGCGGACCGAACCAGCAGGCGTTCCAGAAGTACGTGCCGGAACTGGTGGCGAAGCTCAAGCAGATCCCCTCGCTCGCCGACGTGCAAAGCGACATGAATACCGACGGCCTCAGCGTGAACGTCGAAGTCAACCGGCAACTGGCCGCACGCTTCGGCATTACGCCCGCGACGATCGACAATGCGTTGTACGACGCGCTCGGCCAGCGGATCGTCTCAACCATCTTCGAGCAGTCGAACCAGTACCGCGTGATCCTCGTCGCCAAGCCGGAGTCGTTGCCGAACGTGCAGTCGATCGGCAACCTGTATCTGCCGAGCCAGACCAGCAGCACGGGCCAGGTGCCGCTGTCGGGCATCGCGAAGATCCAGATCACGAAGTCGCCGCTCGTGATCAGCCATCTCGCGCAGTTCCCCTCGGTCACCATCTCGTTCAACCTCGCGAAAGATGCGTCGTTGAGCACGGCGGTCAAAGCGATCCATCAGGCCGAACAGTCGGTGAACCTGCCGCCGTCGATCACCTCGTCGCTGCAGGGCGCGGCCCAGGCATTCGAAGATTCGCTGTCGAGCGAGGTCTATCTGCTGATTGCCGCGTTGGTGGCGGTGTATATCGTGCTCGGCGTGCTGTATGAGAGCTTCATCCATCCGGTGACGATTCTGTCCACGCTGCCCTCGGCAGGTATCGGCGCGTTGCTCGCGCTGATGATCGCCGGCAGCGACCTGGATGTGATCGGCATTATCGGTATCGTGCTGCTCATCGGTATCGTCAAGAAGAACGCCATCATGATGGTGGACTTCGCGCTGGACGCCGAACGCAATCACGGCAAGCCGCCGCGCGAGGCGATCTTCGAGGCGTCGCTGCTGCGTTTCCGGCCGATCCTGATGACCACGCTCGCCGCCATGCTCGGCGCGCTGCCGATGCTGCTCGGCACCGGCACCGGTTCGGAATTGCGCCGGCCGCTGGGGATCGCGATCATCGGCGGTCTGACGTTAAGCCAGATGCTGACGCTCTTCACCACGCCCGTGATCTATCTGTTCTTCGACAGAATGGCCGAGCGCACGAGACGCTGGCGCAACCGCAATAAACCGGAGAATTCGACTCCCGGCGGCGCGGAGGATACGCCGTGAACATCTCGGCGTTATTCATCCGGCGGCCCGTCGCAACCACGCTGCTGGCCATCGCGATCCTGATCTCCGGGACGCTCGCCTACTTCCGGCTGCCGGTTGCGCCGCTGCCGAACATCGCCTTTCCGGTCATCGTGGTGCAGGCGAACATGGCGGGCGCGAGCCCGGACATCATGGGCACCACGGTGGCCGAGCCGCTCGAACGGCGGCTCGCCACGATTGCCGATGTTGAAGAACTGACTTCGATCAGCTCCGTCGGCACGTCGATGATCGTGATCGAGTTCGGGCTGAAGCGCGACATCAACGGCGCCGCGCGCGACGTCGAAGCGGCGATTCAGGCGGCGCGCGCCGACTTGCCGACCACGCTGCGCAGCAATCCGAGCTATCGCCAGTACAACCCGGCGGATGCGCCGATCATGGTGCTCTCGCTGACGTCGGACACGCTCACCAAGGCACAGCTCTACGATTCCGCAGATTCGGTGATCCAGCAGCAACTCTCGCAAGTCCAGGGGGTGGGCCAGATCACACTCGGCGGCGGCGCGTTGCCCTCGGTACGGGTGGAATTGCAACCGGGCAAACTGAACAGCTACGGCATCGGCCTCGAAGACGTGCGCGCGGCGATCAGCGCCGCCAACGCCGACAGCGCGAAGGGCCATCTCGACGAAGGCGATCAACGCTACGTGGTCACGTCCAACGATCAGATCACACACGCCGCGCCGTACCGCGACCTGATCGTCGCCTATCGCAACGGCGCGCCGGTTCAGTTGCGCGACGTGGCCCAGGTCAGGGATTCGAACGAAAATATCCGCAACGCCGGGCTCTTCAACGGCAAGTCGGCCATCCTTGTGATCGTGTATCCGATGCCGGGCAGCAATGTCGTCAGCACGGTCGCGCAGATTCGCAAGGTCCTGCCGTCAATCGAAGCGACGCTGCCGAGCAGTGTGCACGTGGGCATCGCGATCGATCGCTCGGAGTCGGTCAGAGCGTCGGTGGGCGACACGGAGCGCACGCTGTTCATCGCCGTGCTGCTGGTGGTGGGCGTCGTGTTCATTTTCCTGCAGTCGCCGCGCGCCACGCTGGTGCCCGCCGTCGCGCTGCCGCTCTCGATCGTGGGCACCTTCGGGCCGATGTACCTGCTCGGCTACAGCATCGACAACCTGTCGCTGATGGCGCTCACCATCGGTACCGGCTTCGTGGTCGACGATGCGGTGGTGGTGCTGGAAAACATCGTGCGTCATATGGAACTGGGGTTCAGTCCGAAAGAGGCGGCCCTGAAAGGCAGCGGCGAAGTGGGCTTCACGGTGATCTCGATGAGTCTTTCGCTGATCGCCGTGTTCCTCCCGATCATGCTGATGCCGGGCGTCGTCGGCCTGCTGTTCCATGAGTTCGCGGTCACGCTGTCCGTCGCCATCCTGATCTCGCTGCTGATCTCGCTGACGGTCACGCCGGCCATGTGCGCCTACGTGCTGAGCCGCAACAACGCCGGGCATTCGAAAGCCCGCTGGGCGCTCTGGGTCGAGAAGCAGTTCGATCGTTTCAAGGATGCCTACTCGCGCTCGCTCACGGCCGTACTGGACCATGCGCTGCTGGTCATCCTGCTGTTGATCGGCCTGCTGGTGGCCAACGTGTTCCTGTTCAAGCTGGTGCCGGCCACCTTCTTCCCCGAGCAGGACACGGGCATCCTGATTGGCCAGATCATCGCCGACCAGAGCATCTCCTTCCCGGCGATGCAGCAGAAGCTCACGCAATTGCAGGAGATCGTGCAGAAGGATCCGGCCGTGGCCTCGGTCGCCGGCTTTACCGGCGGCCGCGCGCTCAATACCGCCAACGTGTTCATCGAACTCAAGCCGCTGGCGGAACGCCATGCCACGGCCACCGACGTCGTGAACCGCCTGCGGCCCAAGCTCAATGCGGTCTCGGGTGCGCGGCTCTTTATCCAGGCCCAGCAGGATCTGCGCATCGGCGGGAGGCAATCCGCCGCCGAGTATCAGTACACGCTCACCAGCGACGATTCCGCCGCGCTGTTCAAGTGGACACCGCTGCTCGTCGCCGCGCTCGCCAAGGAGCATGCGCAGATACTCGACGTGAACTCGGACTTGCAGCAAAACGGTCTGCAGACCTACGTCCATATCAATCGCACCACAGCGGCGCGCTACGGCTTTGCGCCGAACCAGGTCGACAACGTGCTGTATGACGCGTTCGGCCAGCGGACGGTGTCGACCATCTACAACCCGCTCAACCAGTATTTCGTGGTGATGGAAGTGGCGCCGGAGTACTGGCAGTACCCCCAAGCGCTCAACCAGATTTACCTGAGCACGGCGTCGGGCAACGCCACCGGCACGGCGGGTACGCAGATGCCGGGCGCCACGGTGTCGGGCGTGACGGTGGCGACCGAATCCACTACCACCACTTCGTCGAGCACGAACTCGCTCAACTCGAACGCGCAGGCCAACGCGACCACCAACAGCATCGCCAACAGCAAGGGCGGCAGTTCGACCGGCAGTGCGGACAGCACCTCGGCTGAAACCATGGTGCCGCTGGCGGCGCTGACTTCGTACTCGAACAGCCATACGTCGACGCAGGTCAACCACCAGAGCGGCCTCGTGGCCGCGACGATTTCGTTCAACCTGCCGGCGGGCGGTTCGCTGAGCAAGGCGGCCGTGTCGATCAACAATACGATTCGCGAGATCGGCATGCCCGCCAGCATCCATGGATCGTTTGCCGGCGCGGCGGCGGCCTACTCGCAGTCCATGGGAACGGTGCCGCTGCTGATCCTGGCCGCGCTCGGCGTGGTGTATATCGTGCTCGGCGTGTTGTACGAAAGCTCGATCCACCCGCTGACCATTCTGTCGACGCTGCCGTCCGCGGGCATCGGCGCGACGCTGGCGCTGCTGATTTTCGGCACGCCGTTCTCGGTGATCGCAATGATCGGCATCATCCTGCTGATCGGTATCGTCAAGAAGAACGGCATCATGATGGTCGACGTCGCGATTCAATTGCAGCGCAGCGAGGGCATGCCGGCGAAGGAGGCGATTCACTCGGCCGCCGTGGTCCGTCTGCGGCCGATCATGATGACCACCTTCGCGGCCGTGCTCGGCGCGGTACCGCTCGCAATCGGCATTGGCCAGGGCGCGTCGCTGCGCCAGCCGCTCGGTATCACGGTAATGGGCGGCCTGATCCTGAGTCAGGTCTTTACCCTGTACACGACGCCGGTGATCTACCTCTACCTCGACCGCTTGCGTTTCAAGCTGGTCAGATGGTCCGCCAACCTGCCATGGAATCGCGACACGCAGCAACCCGGACAACCGGATACGAGGGCATGACGATGAAGATTTCCCGTAACCGCTTTGGGACGCTAAGTGAGCCGCCTGGCAGGCCGCTTGGCGCACCGCTTCGCGGCCCACTTAACCGCGTTGGCCAAGGTGACCACGTTGGTCGCATTGGCCGCATTGGCCGCGTTGGCCTGCTTCGGCCGCTGGCCGTTGCGGCATTAGCCCTGCTGACCAGCGGCTGCATGGTCGGCCCGGACTACCATCGCCCGCCAGTCAGCGTGGCCGCGACCTACTCCGAGTTGCCGGGCTGGACGCAAGCCGAGCCCTCGGCGGAAAAACCGAAAGGCGACTGGTGGACGGCCTTCAACGACCCACTGATCGACCAGCTCGAACCGCTGGTGTCGGTATCGAACCAGACCGTGCGCGCGGACTACGCGAACTACCAGGAAGCGCTGGCAGAAGTGCGGGTGGCGCATGCCAGCCTGTTTCCGACCATCGGCGCAACCGGTTCGGCTACCAAGGCGCGTAGCGGGAGCGGCAATGCCGCCAACGTGATCAACTCGGGCTCGCTGGAAGGCAACGTTAGCTGGGCACCTGACCTGTGGGGCCAGGTGCGGCGCACGATCGAAGAAAACGCCGCGACGGCGCAAGCAAGCGAAGCGACGCTCGCCAATGCGACGCTCTCCGAGCAGGTGGCGCTGGCCACGGCGATCATCGAACTGCGCACCAGCGACGCCAATATCGATCTTCTGCAGAAGACCGTCGTGGCCTATCAGCACTTTCTGGACGTCGTGTCCGACCAGGATCAGGCGGGCACCATCGCGCCGTCCGACGTGATCACGGCTCGCACGCAACTCGAGACGGCGCAGTCCAACCTGATCGCGCTCGGCGTGGCGCGCGCGCAAGACGCGCACGCGATCGCCGTGCTGGTGGGCAAGAATCCTGAAGAGCTGTCGATCACGCACAGCACCACGATGCCGACGCTGCCGGGCGTGCCTGTCGGCGTGCCGTCCACGCTGCTCGAACGGCGACCCGACATCGCCGCCGCCGAACGCAAGATGGCGGCGCAAAACGCGGCGATCGGCGTGGCGGTGTCGGCGTATTACCCGTCGATTTCCCTTTCCGGACTGGCCGGCTTCACGCAGTCGCCGTTGTCCGGTCTGTTCAACGTGGCCAACTACGTCTGGTCGCTGGGCGGCAGCGCCACCGAAACGCTTTTCGACGGCGGCTTGCGCAGCGCCGACGTCGACGTGGCGAAAGCCGCCTACGATGCGGCCGTCGCCAACTACCGGGGCACGGTGCTGACCGCGTTCCAGAATGTCGAAGACGACTTGAGCGGGTTGCGAATCCTGGCCGAGCAATCGGCCGTTCTGGAGAGGGCCGTGAAAGACGCAACCCGTGGCGCGGAAATCGCGTTCAACGAGTATCAGGCCGGTACGGTGGACTACACGACGGTGGCGACCGCGCAGGCCACCCAGTTGAGCACGCAACAGACCGCGTTGAATGTTCAGGAGACGCGCCTGCTGGATTCGGCGTCGCTATTCGGCGACCTGGGCGGCGGCTGGTCGGCAGATCAGTTGCATGATCCACGGCATCCGGACAGGCAGGCAGCGCCTGCGCAAACGGGAGAGGCGGCGGCGGGGACGGTCGACACGAAGGCGCAGTGATTTCGAGGGGTCGCGGGGGTCAGCTTCTCTGACGTCATCAACGCCTCGCCTCCCTTTACCCCGCGAATGCCTCGGCACACGCATGCCGTACCTGTTCGATAACCGCAGGCCATGTTCCGCCCAGAGGTTGGCGGAACAGGCGAATCGTATCCGGATACCAGGGAGAGTCGGTGCGTTCGTGCATCCAGCGCCAGTCGATTTCCTGTGCCGGCAGCATGACCCAGCACGGCGTACCAACCGATGCCGCGAGATGCGCAATCGACGTATCCACACAGATGACGAGATCGAGTTGCGCGACGATCGCGGCGCTGTCGGCCATATCCGCTACGTCAGACCCGAGATGCAGCAACGGTTGACCGACGGGCGGCGCCTGGGCCTCGTCCTCGCCTTCCCCCTTTTGCAAACTCACGAAGCTCACGCCGGGGATGCGCCAGAGCGGCGCCAGCATCGCAAGGGATTGCAGCGACCGGTTTGCATCGTTCTGGTGTTGGGCGCTGCCTTTCCAGACGAGACCAATCCTGCGACCGGGAGGAAGTCCCGCGAGACGCGTGCGCCACGATTCAACGAGCGACGGAGTCAGCTCCAATCGGACGGGCGGCGGGATCGTTTCGATCGTTGTGCCCATGTACAGCGGCGCGCTCAACAGACTCGCCCAGTAGTCGTATTTCGCCGAGGCCGTCCATCCGGCCTCGTGAGTCAGCACCACGTCGGCGCCCTCTACCGCTGCGAAAAGTCGTTGCAGTGCCGGAGCGCAGGCGAATGCGATTTCGGCCGCCCCTTGCGCTTTGAGCCACGAAAAGTAGCGGCCAAAATGAATCGCATCGCCGAGTCCACCCTCCTGCCAGATCAGCAGCTTTTTTCCAGTCAGCGCTTCGCCACGCCAACGGGGACGGTTGATGACTTTCTGCGTCTTATGCTGCATCGATTCAGGATTGGCGTGACGCTCCTCGTATAAGCGCCATCCTTCCTGGAAGCGGCCCATGCTGATCAACAGTGTGGCCAGACCGAACTTCGCCATGTGGTAATCGCCGCGAATCGCGAGCGCCTGCCGGTAGGCGGCCTCGGCTTCCGGCAGGCGTCCGAGCTCCTTCAAGACATTGCCAAGGTTGCTGTAGCCCATGACGAAGCCAGGGCTGATTGCAATTGCCCGCTGATACGCTTCCGCGGCTTCGTGCCAACGACCGAGCGGCCTTAGCACGACACCGAGGTTGTAATGAAATTCAACGCGATCAGGGCGAATGAGCGATGCCTGCCGATAAGCCGCCTCTGCTTCGGACAAGCGCCCGAGGTCCTGCAGCACTGAGCCGAGCTGGTTGTGGACATCGGCAAGATCCGGGCGGACTTCGAGCAATTGCTGGAAAAGCGCCGCCATGTCATGCAGGCGGTTGAGTCCTTTCAGCAAAGTACCGAGATTCATGTACGCGTCGACGAATTCTGGATTCGCTTCGATCGAACGGCGCCAATACGACTCGGCATCGTCGAGCAGACCCAGGCCGAGCGAACTGACTGCTGCGATCTGCAACGCCTCAGCGAGGCGCGTGTCCTCTAACGGCGGTTGCATCTCGAGCAGCGGCTTCACCTTCTCCAACGCATCGGCGAATCTTGCCGATTGATCTGGTTGCGCTATCGGCGCGTTATTACCCGCGTCGGTAGGCTCGCCGTCAGAGAGTGAACGCATAGTGGGTCGGTCTGCTCAGTTGCATGTCTGTGTGATTTTCGAGTACTGAAACAAACGATTCTCCGGCGAATTGTTCGCCATCCGCCAAAGCAAAACAAGTACTGATATGCTTGGCAACCTGCACTGGCGCGCACCGAGCGGGCTAGTGGCTCAATATAAAGTTCAGCCGCACGGGGCGGATCGAAACTGGACGAAAACCAGCGATGAGCACTGCATTGAACGACGACCCGCTACACACCGCCACACTGCCAGGCCGCTTGTTGTTGCCACCGGAGCCGCCGACGCTTGCGCCCGGCATCGTACACAGCAGTTTTAGCGTTCAAGGCGACGCCCGTCAAAGCTTCCTCGCCTGGCAGGAGCGTATGAGTCCTGTCTACGATATACAGCCTCCGTCAAAGCGAGTTGAAGATACGTTCAATGCATCCCTGTTACGTTACACGATCGACAATCTGAGCCTCTTCGACTTTCGCACCGGGCCGAACCTGGCCGTGCGATCGTTGGGCCGGGTGTCGACCGAAAGCGTTCGCGACATCAGCTTCAGCGTGTTCCTTGAAGGGCGGCCTGCAGAATTCCTCGGCGGCAAGTCCGGGCTCGATGCGCCGCACGTACCGCACGTGCCAAGTATCCTCGCGCTGGACATGGACCAGCCCTGCACAATCCAGAGCTTTCATGGCCGGATACTGCTCCTTTTTGTGCCACGCGCGCTGGTAGAAAGATCGTTCCCTGAGCCTGCCTCGCTGCACGGCCGCTGGGTTCATGCCACCACCCCTTTGACACGCATGCTGATTGAACATCTGGTGGCGCTAAAGCGGCAAATCGTCGGACTGGGCAAGGAGGAAGCGCGTCAGTCCTTTCTCACTGCGGTGGAATTAATCGTCGCGGCTTTCAGCCGTCATGCGGGTCTTTCCGGCAATGGCCGCGCGGCAGTACGTGCTGCCGTTTATGGACAGGTGCGGCGGCATGTCGAGACCCATCTGCACGATCCGGACCTGTCGCCTGACAGCGTGCTGGCATCGCTGCATCTCTCGCGCGCCAGCGTGTACCGCATATTCGAGCATGAAGGCGGCCTGGCCGCTTATATCCGCAACCGCAGGCTGCGAATGGCGGCCGATGAGCTGGTGCGCTTTCCGCACATGGAGGTACAGGACATTGCCTCCGGGTTGGGTTTCAATGATGCGTCGACCTTTACGCGTGCGTTCCGTCGCGCCTTCGACATCGCGCCATCGGAATTGCACGAATATGCACCGTTGCTCCAGCGCGGACAGGCAAGGCAGGAGCGCTTTACCTAGACAGGCAATGTGCGGGCACTTGTCCTGGTGCGGCGTCGGATCTCGACAGCGGGCGAAACCTGTTACCGCCTACGGGTTTTTCCCGATCTCAACCTCTGTCGATACAGGCATTGTCGAATCGTCGTAAGGGTATGTCCAACTACTCTGCAAAGGCGAGCACACCATGACTACTGGAACCGTCCATCTCCACCGCGTCTTGCGCGCGACGCCCGAACGCATCTATCGGGCCTTCCTCGAACCCGATGCAATCGCGAGATGGCTTCCGCCCTACGGGTTCACCTGCCAGGTTCACCACATGGATGCCCGCGTTGGCGGCACCCACAAGATGTCTTTCCGCAACTTCGGCACCGGCAACAGCCACTCGTTCGGCGGCGAGTACGTCGAACTGGTGCCGTTCGAGAAGATCCGCTACACGGACCGATTCGACGACCCTAACCTGCCCGGCCAGATGCACGTCACGGTTTCATTGCGGCAGGTATCGTGCGGAACCGAACTCACCGTTGTGCAGGAGGGCATACCCGAGGTCATCCCTGTGGAGATGTGTTACCTCGGCTGGCAGGAGTCGCTCGTTCAACTGGCAAAGCTGGTCGAGCCCGTCATCCCGGACTGAAACCGCAGGCAAAGGCATGCACGCCGTTGCCCGACTTGTCATCGTTTTTTTGCTCGGGCAATAATAACTTCGCCGGATGGTCATGCGAATTACAACGGTGACAACGGTGACAACGGCGACTTTGCGATGACGCCCATCGTGCGGAGTACTGGGCGTCCCGTTTGCGCCAGCATGCATTTCGATCAGGGTTAACCCATTCTGAGCGATGCTGCATCGCACATACGTTGCATGCCAGTTGGCCTCAGACGCGGGAGCCTCTCCACCCCGGAGTGTCCAGCGGTGTTTCCTCAGTTCCACGAACTCAAAGGAGATGACAGATGGACATCCGCGATCCTTCCTCCGGCCTCTACAACGAAGATCTCGCGCCCGCCAGGCAGCGCAACTGGGGGGCCTTCAGCATCTTCAACGTGTGGACCTCGGACGTGCACAGCCTCTGGGGCTACTACCTCGCCGCCAGTCTGTTCCTGCTGTGCGGCAGCTTTATCAACTTCGTGCTGGCAATCGGGCTCGGCTCGCTGGTGATCTTCGCGCTCATGAACCTGATCGGCTACGCGGGCGAGAAGACCGGTGTGCCTTATCCGGTATTGGCGCGCGCCTCGTTTGGTGTGTGGGGCGCCAACCTGGCCGCACTGGTGCGCGCCGTGGTGGCCTGCTTCTGGTACGGCGCACAGACGGCAGCCGCCTCGGGCGCGATGGTCGCGCTGCTGATCCGCAGCGACAGCCTGATGGCTTTCCACAAGGGCACGCAATTCCTCGGCCACTCGGGGCTGGAAGTGATCTGCTACGTGATCATCTGGGCGCTCCAGTTGCTCATCATCCAGAAGGGCATGGAGACGGTGCGTAAATTCCAGGATTGGGCCGGTCCGGCGGTATGGGTCGCGATGCTGATCCTGGCGATCGGCTTGTGCATCAAGGCCGGTGGCTTCTCTTTCACCAGCGGCATTCCGATGGACGTACTGCTCGACAAGACCAAAGACGCCGGCGTCAGCGGCGAGCCGGGTTCGTTCTGGGCGCTGATGGCAGTGGGCGCGACCTGGATCACCTACTTCGCGGCGCTCTACCTGAATTTCTGCGACTTCTCGCGCTACGCAAAAAATCGCGGCGCAGTGAAAAAAGGCAATCTGTGGGGGCTGCCGGTCAACCTGATCGCGTTCTCGCTGGTTGCCGGCGTCACGACCATCGCCGCCTTCAAGGTGTATGGCGAAGTGCTGCTCCACCCGGAGCAGATCTCGGCCAAGTTCGACAGTTGGGTGCTGGCGCTCATCGCGGCGCTGACCTTCGCGGTCGCCACGCTGGGCATTAACGTGGTGGCCAATTTCGTCTCGGCGGCATTCGACATCTCCAATGTTTTCCCCAAACTGATCAGCTTCAGGAAGGGCGGCTATATCGCTGCCGCTATTGCGCTGGTGCTCTACCCGTTCGCGCCGTGGGAAGGCAACGCCGCGCACTTCGTCAACGCCATCGGCGCCACGATGGGCCCGTTGCTGGGGATCATTCTGGTGGACTACTACCTGGTGGCCAAAGGCAACATCAACGTCGCGGCGCTCTATCAGGAGTACGGTGAATACCGCTACGAAGGCGGCTGGAATGTCAACGCGTTGGTCTCCGCAGCGGTCGGCAGCGTGTTTTCGACTTTCCTGCCTAATTTCACCAGCCTGCTGCCGGTCTGGTGGAATACCTATGGATGGTTCTTCGGCGTGGTGATCGGCGGCGGCATGTACCTGATTATGGCGACGCTGCGCCCGCGTGCCGCGGTCGCGCCGACCGGCGCCTGAGGGTTCGCTGAGGAATCTATCGCGGTGCGGAAAGCGCGCGAAACAGGTACGGCAACAATGCCGATGGCTGGCTGTCTCCGGTCATGCTAGGATTTCCTCAAACAACTCCGGAGACTGCTATGCCGTTCATCTGCGAAAACGTTGAATGCCGCGCCGTGCTGGCCCGCGGGCAGGTCAGATCCATTCAAGAGAACGAGGGATGGTGCTTCTACTGTCCAGACTGCAAAGCGAGGAACACGTTAAACGCTATCGGCGCGCCGGGCGGTCCTGTCGAGTTGATCCAGCCGGAGCGATCCGATCTCCCACACAAAGTGATTGCAACGGCTCGTCCTCTGGAGGACGGCAGGTATGCGGCGCAATTACGCGTACAAAGAGCGCTCGGCACGAAGGGCACTTACGCGGTCGAAGAAAATTGGGAAGAGCTCGGTGTATTCCCAGACGCGCACGCCGCCGTTGCGCATGCGAAGTCCATTGCGGCAGACTTGCTGCATCGGAAAGCCTAGTCCGCACGGAGCGCCGGATCAGCGGCGCTCACCGTGCGCGAATCTTTAAGCGTCGGCAGGAGCGAGCTTGACGAATAGTCGGGCCGCTTCGTTGCCGTGCGACAAAGCGCGCAATGCAAGGGTGAGCGCTAGCTGCGCGTCGTGAGCGACTGCGCTACGGTCCTGATCGAAATGCTTGACGGCGTGGCGCATATGCTGCGCCGCCTGTTCGTGAAGCTCCGCTGCCGCCGTGTGCTGTTTTGCCGCTTCGCTGTTTGTGCCGGGACCGGTCGATGCAGGTGTTGCCGGCGGCGCGCCGGTGCTGTGCGCGCCTGCGGCGTGTGCCTCATCGATTGCGTGCAACGTGTGGCCGTGAGCCACCATCGCCTGGTGCGCGGCATGAGCATAATCTTTGCCGGCCTCGAAATGCCGCGCCGCCCCGCGGTGATATTGCGCGGCCTGCTCATGATGTGACGCCGCGGCCTCGAGATGTTCTTTTTTGCTGTGTTTCGTGCTCATACCGTCTCCTGTAAGACTGCTGGACTTACTCCGACGATGGTTTGCGCATCATCCGGCGAAGGCGAAATCAACCTGAATCAACCGCACTCAAACCCGCCACGCCGGTCCATCGGGAAAGTCATACTGATCGAGCGACGCCGCGTGCATTTCAATGCTGTAGCCCGAACGTTGCGGCGGCATATAGCGGCCATTCCGGATCACGACCGGATCGACAAAATGCTCATGCAGATGATCCACGTACTCGAGCACCCGGTTTTCTAGCGAAGCCGACACGCAGATATAGTCGAACAGCGAAATGTGCTGCACGTACTCGCACAAACCGACGCCTCCCGCATGCGGGCACACCGGCACGCCGAATTTCGCCGCCATCAACAGAACGACGACCACCTCGTTCAGACCGCCCAGACGGCAGCTATCGACCTGACAGAAATCGATGGCCTGCGCCTGTAGCAACTGCTTGAACATCACCCGGTTATGGCAGTGCTCGCCCGTCGCCACGCCGATCGGCCGAATCCGCTGGCGGATCGCCGCGTGGCCGAGAATGTCGTCGGGACTGGTGGGCTCCTCGATCCACCACGGATCGAATTGCGCGAGGCGCCGCATGTTCGCGACTGCTTCGTCGACATCCCACACCTGGTTCGCATCCATCATCAGCTTGCGGTTTTCGCCGATTTCTTCACGCAGGATGCGGGCCCGGCGCATATCCTCTTCGAGATTGCCGCCCACCTTCTGCTTGAAATGCGTCCAGCCCTGCGCGACGCCTTCACGTGCGAGCCGGCGGATCTTGTCGTCGTCGTAACCGAGCCAGCCGGCCGACGTCGTGTAGGCCGGATAGCCGTGCGCGAGCATGTCCTTTTCGCGCTCACCGCGGGTCTTTGCGTGGCGGTGCAACATGGCGATGGCTTCCTGCGGCGTGATCGCATCGGTCACGTAGCGGAAGTCGAGGCAACGCACGAGTTCTTCGGGGCTCATGTCGACGAGCAGCTTCCACACCGGCTTGCCTTCCGCTTTCGCCCACAGGTCCCAGACCGCATTCACCACAGCCGCTGTCGCCAGATGAATGGCGCCTTTGTCCGGGCCGATCCAGCGCAGTTGGCTATCCGACGTCAGCATGCGCCAGAACGCGCCCATGTTCGCCGCGATATCCTCAAGCGTTTTGCCCACGACGAGCGGCTCAAGCGCATGCACCGCGCTCACGCAGATCTCGTTGCCGCGTCCGATGGTGAACGTGAGGCCGTGGCCTGTCAGCGCCTCCGGCGAATCGGTTTCGAGCGTCACATAGGTGGCGGAGTAATCCGGCGCGGCGTTCATCGCATCGGAGCCGTCGAGTGAACGCGAGGTGGGAAACCGGATGTCGCGAACGGACAGCTTGGTGATCGTGGGCATTGAACCCTCTCCTCTACGAACAGCAATCGACTTCTGCTTATCAACAAAGAGGCCCCACGTACTCACCTGGCCTCTTTGCAGCCACTTTCTCTCCAGGCGGACACGAAGCCAGGCGAGAAAAGAAAAGGGAGCGCCACGCCCCCTCCTCTCCCTTCACCTCAGGCGGCGCCGGTCAATCGTAGAGCACGGCGGCGATCTTCGGATCGCTCATATTGGTCTTGTCGTACCAGTAGAAGCCCGTGTCGACTTTCTTGGGCAGCTTCTCGCCCTTCAACGCTTTCACCGCGGAGTCGACCACGCATTTACCGATACCGACCGGGTTCTGCGTAATGGCGCCGGCCATCAAACCCGAATTGATGTCGTCCTTTTGCTCCTTGCCTGAGTCGTAACCGATCAGCACGAGCTTCTTGCCCGATTCCTTCACGCCGATCGCAGCCCCTTCCGCCGAGCCTTCATTCGCCCCGAAAATGCCCTTGAGATTAGGATTGGCCTGGATCATCGTCTTGGCGATTTCCGCCGACTTCAGATGGTCGCCGCCGCCGTACTGGACCGAGACGATCTTGATGTTCGGATGCTTCGCCTTCATCTCGTTCAGGAAACCGTCGCGGCGATCGATACCGGTGCGGCTGGTCTGATCGTGCACGACCAGACCGACTTCGCCGGCATTGCCGATCGCCTCGGCCATCTTGTCGGCAGCGAGCGCGGCCGCGGCAAGATTGTCGGTCGCACACGTCGTCAGCGGAATGTCGCTATCGACGCCCGAGTCGAAGGCGATGACCGGTATCTTGGCGGCCTGCGCCCGCTTCAACAGCGGAATGGCCGCCTTGCTATCGAGCGCGGCGATACCGAGCGCCTGGGGCTTCTTGGCGAGCGCCGCCGACAGCATGTCGATCTGCTTATCGACCATGGCCTCGGTTTCCGGCCCTTCGAAAGTAATCCTGACGTTGTGCTCCTTGGCCGACTGTTCCGCACCGGCTTTGACGGCCTGCCAGAACTGGTGCTGGAAGCCCTTCGAGATGAGCGGGATGTAGACGTCCTGCGCGTACGTCACGCTCGTCCCGCCAATGAGCGCGCCAACGCCGACCACGACACCGATTAGTCTTCTTTTCAACATGGGGTTTCTCCTCCTAAGTTGGCCATCAACTTTCAGCCGTTGGGGGAGCCTTTGGCGCTCCCTTTTCTTGATCTTGATCTTGTTCCGCGCAGTGTCAGCCTTTTCTGCGCCGCAAAATATCGGCATAGACCGCGAGAATGATAATGAGGCCGGTCACCACGATCTGCCATTCCTGGGCGACGGACATGATGCGCAGACCGTTGGTCAGCACACTCATAATGAACGCGCCGATGATCGTGCCCAGAATCGTGCCTGAACCACCGCTGAGCGAGGTCCCGCCGATCACCACCGCCGCGATCGCTTCGAGTTCATAACCTTGGCCTAGCGCCGGCTGCGCCGAATTCAGACGCGAGGCGATAAGCAGCCCCGCGATGCCGCAAATGGCGCCGGCGAGGCCGTAAATGGCGATCTTCCACCGGTCGACATTCACGCCGGAAAGACGCACGGCTTCTTCGTTACTGCCGAGCGCAAAGGTGTAGCGGCCGAGCGCCGTGCGATTAAGCGTGATCGAACTCACCACCGCAAGGAAAAACAGAATCAGGACCGCGTTCGGCACCGGCAAGCTCGGAACAATCGAGCCGATCAGCGAATCCTGGGAGATCATGTAGAAGTTTTCGGTGTCGGTGAAATAGATCGGTTTGTCTGCCGACACGACGAGCGAAAGGCCTTTCAGCAGCAGCATCATGCCTAAGGTGGCAATGAACGGCGGTATCTTCATTTTCGCCGTAAGGGTGCCCGAAATGGTCCCGCAGATTGCGCCCGTGCCGATCGCCGCCACGACGCCGGTCCACATCGGCAAATGCCAGTAGGTCAGAAACACGCCGCAAATAACCGCCGTGAAAGTCATCAACGTGCCGACTGACAAATCGATGCCGCCGGTAACGATGACAAACGTACAGGCAATTGCAAGAACACCGTTGACTGCCGTCGCCTGCAAAATCCCGAGCATGTTGTCCATCTGCATGAACGCGGGAGACGCGAAGCTGAAGAACACCAGCAGCAGGATCAGACTCCCGAAGGCGAGCAGCTTTTGCAGCGCGGTCGGCGTAAAGACGCGGGCTCTCAGGCCGGACAAGCGTCTCTCGTTGGCGAGCGCCGAAGTATCCGATGGCAGGGTCATAAACTGAACGTCTCCTCTTCAGGCTCACGCCGCTTTCAAGGTTTCGCGCTGCGTCGCCAGGTGCATGATGCGCTCCTGCGTCGCCTCTGTCGCCAGAAGTTCGCCGGTGATGCGGCCCTCGCACATCACGACGATCCGGTCGCTCATGCGCAAGATTTCCGGCAGTTCCGACGAGATCATCACGATCGCCTTGCCTTGATCGGCGAGCGCGCGCAATAGCTTGTAGATTTCGCTCTTGGCGCCGACGTCGATGCCGCGCGTCGGTTCGTCGAAGAAGAGCACGTCGCAGTCGCGCTCGAGCCATTTCGCAATGACTATTTTCTGCTGATTGCCGCCCGAAAGCAGCCGCACTTCCTGTGTCGCGGCAGGCGTACGAATGGCGAGCAGGTTGATGAAATGGGAGGCGGTCCGGCGTATCTGGGCACGGCGCAGGAAAAAGTTGAGCGACAGAAACTTGCGCAGGTTGGACATCACGATGTTCGATTCGACGCTCATGCCGGTCGCAAGACCGAAGCGCTTGCGGTCTTCCGAGAGATAGCCGATACCGCGCGCTACCGCATCGCTCGGATTCCTGATCGTCGCCTTCACGCCTTTCACGACAATTTCACCGGATTCGATCGGATCGGCGCCGAACACCGCCCGGGCGACCTCCGTGCGACCCGCGCCCATCAAGCCGGCAAAACCCAATATCTCGCCTTTGCGCAGCGCGAAGCTCACGTTTCTGACCAACGGGCCGGCATTCAGATTGCTGACTTCGAGTGCGATGTCGCCTTTGCCTGACTCGCTGTGGGAAGGTACAACGTCAGTCAAGGTTCGCCCGACCATCATGCCGATAATCGTTTCGACGCTGGTGTCCCTGGCGCTGACGGTGGCCACGTATTCCCCGTCACGCAACACGGTGACGCGGTCGGCAATCTGCTTCAGCTCGTCCATCTTGTGCGAGATATAGACGATCCCCACGCCCCGGTTCTTCAGTTCGCGGATGATGCGGAATAGCTCGGCGATCTCGGCGTCGTTGAGCGCCGAGGTGGGTTCGTCCATGATCAGGACGCGCGAGTCGAAGGACAACGCCTTGGCGATCTCGACCATCTGCTGTCTGGCGACCGTAAGGGTGCTGACAACCGCGCGCGGATCGAGCTTCACATGCATGCGGGCAAGAATGTCGCGCGCTTGTGCGTTGAGCTTGTCTTCGTCGAGGAACAGGCCGAGGCGTCCACGCGGTTCGCGGCCGATAAACATGTTCTGGGCGACAGTCAGATGATTCATCAACTGGAGTTCCTGATGAATGATGCCGACGCCCAGGGTCTGCGCCTCGCGCGGACTCAGGAACTCGACCGGCTGACCGTCATAGAGGATTTCGCCCGTATCCCGGGTGTACACACCGGCGAGGATTTTCATCAGCGTCGACTTGCCGGCGCCGTTCTCGCCCATCAGCGCGTGCACCTCTCCCGCCATGAGCTCGAACTGGACTTCGTGAAGCGCCCTCACGCCGGGAAAGCTCTTGTTGAGCTTTTTGACGGAAATAAGAGGGGTCATGGTGCGGATTGAACGGCGATTCCGCAACCACCGCTGGCCTCATTGCGAGGAACGGCTTGAAAATGCGTCGCACGCCGCGGCACCGGGTCTCGCCGGGCAGTGAGGCTGAAATCGCGGCTGAAATCGTAACGAGAAGCCAGACACATTGCTGGGCCCCCAAACCGATGTGCCACGATTTTACGCCGCTGAACAGCGGCGGCTCAATTAGGCATTCCCTGGTATCGTTAGGCAAATGCAGCGGGATTCAGTATGCGGCCAATGAACCCCGCCCTTCGTCTACCGATGGAATCGCTCGACGCCGCGCACTACGCTTCGGCCAGAATCTGCTGGATGACCTGCTCGAAGGTTTCCACGGGTTGTCCGCCGCTCACCAGATAGCGGCCGTTAAAGATGATCGCCGGCACGGACTGAATGCCCTTCGCCTGGTATTCCCGCTCTTCCGCACGAACCTCGTCGGCATGGGCTCCGCTTTGCAGCACCCTGCCCGCTTCCTCGGCATCGAGCCCTACGGATCGGGCCGCGTCGACCAGGACTTCGTGATCGCTCGGGTCTTTGCCTTCGGAATGATAGGCACGCAGCAGCGCCAGTTTGAGCGGCAGCTGCTTGCCTTCGATCCCGGCCCAATGCATCAGGCGGTGCGCATCGAAAGTGTTGTAGACGTGCGTACGCGGCCCGAAGGTAAAGCCGACGCTTGCCCCGCGCTCGCGGATCATTGCTTGCGTTTCGGCGATCTGCGCCGGCGTGCGCCCATATTTTTTGCCGAGATAATCGACAATGGCCTCGCCGTCCGAGCCCATCTCCGGATTCAACTCGAAGGGATGTACCACTATCTGGGCATCGACCGCGTCACCGAGACGCGATAGTGCAAGCTCGAGCGACGACAGGCCGATTGCACACCACGGGCATGCGATATCGGAGACGAAATCGATTGTTAGTTGTTGAGTCATTGCTCTTTCCTGACGGGAATAGTGTGTGGCGGGTTGTCTCGGCGTGACGCAAAGGCGGCCCACGGAGTAGCCTAGCCTGAATCACCAATATCTGCAGGACAGCGCTCCGGACGTACACCACATCGGATCGCCTACGACGCCTCAATCCGGCATCCCGTCATGACCCCCGAGCGGTCTCGCGGGCCAATCGACCCAGCGGTCCTTGCGGGTCAGTTCATACGCTTCATTGCGCGGATAGCGAATACGGTTGTCGTCGCGTGGACGCTCACCGATCACCATCAATCGGACCTCGTCCTTCGTATTGTTGATGAAGGTGTGGCAGATCCCCGTGCCCGCCGGAAACGCGACGGAATCTCCTTCAGCAATGGGATGAAGCACGCCGTCGATCCAGACATCGGGCTTGCCTTCGAGCACGTACACAAACTCCTGCTCGGTACTTTCGGCGTGCGGATAGGACGTCCGCCGGCCAGGCAGAAGCCTCACATGGTGAATGCCAATCCGCGTGATGCCGAGCGCGGCGGAAAGCGGCGCGTCCAGCGCCATTTTCTCGGTATCGCCGCGATAGGAATGCGCATCCGGCTCTTCGAGTTCCGTCCAGTGCTTGATGAAATCGGGTCGGCTCATCGCGTGTTCTCCTTCAGGAATGACAATCGATGATAGCCGCTTGCACAAAGAACGAAACGTATCCGGACGCGCAACGGAAATCCGCGCCGACGATCAGTAAGTTCCCATATAGTCGCGCTTGCCGATATCCACGCCGTTGTGACGCACAATCGCGTAGGCCGTCGTAACGTGGAAGAAGAACTGCGGCAAGCCGTAGTTTTGCAGATAGGCGCTGCCGACCAGCTTTTTCTCTTTCGGCGTGCCCGGACGCAGCACGATTTCCTTGTTCTCGCTGCCGTCGAATTGGGCGGCCTCGAGCGCGCCGATGTACGTCAACGCCTTGGCGATCAGCGCTTGCAGATCCGCAAACGTGACTTCGGTGTCGGGCCACGACGGCACTTCGACGCCGGCCAGGCGCGAACTGATGCCTTTGGCGAAGTCGGCCGCGATCTGCACCTGGCGCACGAGGGGAAACATGTCCGGGAACAGACGCGCCTGCAGCAGCGCGTTCGGATCGATGTTCTTTTCGGTGACGTGTGCTTCGGTTTTCTTCAGCACTTCGGACAATGCGGTCAGCATTTGCTTGAAAACTGGAACGGATGCGCTGTAGATGGAACTCGTCATGATCACTCTTTCGATGGATGCGTGATACCGGCGCGGAAGATACCGCGTCGGCCGGTTTAATGTCTGGCTGGCGATCGACCTGGTTGGACGTCGTGCGACAGGCTGAAGCGGGGGGAAGATTACCATCGTCCTGGGTCGAACGTTGGCGCAACCCTGCCGGCGAGTCCGGGGCTAACGCGCTCCGTCGCCGGGTTCGCGCAGGTGATATTCTTGCTGCTCACTGCATTTCCACACGCGGATGCACGTGTGAAACGTTTCTGACCGATCGCCAGGGCGCGAAGCAACAACGCTTTCCTGCATCACCTGCATCATCTGGCACAGTACTGATCGATCGGCTTCAGGCGAAGACGAACAAACAGGATCGAGAGTCATGAACGACAGGCAAGATGTGGCGCCAGACAGCACGGCAGCACGCGTCGCCTTGTGGCGCGCGCTGCATCTCCAGGCAGATTCCCCGCCGCATGTGCTGGAAGACGAAATCGGCCTGAAGCTGCTCGCGCCGGACGAGAACTGGCGCAGCCGCGGAGACATGAACCCGCAGTTCACGCGCCCCTTCCGCGCTTCAATCGTAGCCCGTGCCCGCTTCATCGAAGATCTCGTCGTGGAACAGGCCGGCCGCGGGCTGAGTCAATACGTCATTCTCGGCGCGGGCCTTGACACCCTCGCCCAGCGGCGGCCGGAGATCGCGTCCCGTCTCAAGGTGTTCGAGGTCGACCAGCCCGGCCCCCAGGCCTGGAAGCGTGAACGTCTGATCGAACTCGGTTTCGGCGTTCCGGACTGGCTGCGCTTCGTGCCGGTCGATTTCGAGGCCGGGGGAACCTGGCGGGACGGGCTCACGGCTGCCGGCTTCGATGACAGCAAACCGGCAATCGTGGTTTCCACGGGCGTCAGCATGTATCTCACCAAGGAAGCGAATGCGGCCACGCTGCGCCAGGTCGCGGCCCTCGCCCCAGGATCGACGCTCGCCATGACCTTCCTGCTTCCGCTGGAACTGGCGGACCCCGAGATACGTCCCGGGCTTGAGATGGCGGAGAAGGGAGCACGAGCCAGCGGTACACCGTTTATCAGCTTCTTCACCCCGCCGGAGATCCTGGCGCTGGCCCACGAAACGGGCTTTACGGAAGCACGGCACGTGTCGGCGGCCGATCTGACCCGGCGCTACTTCGCGGGAAGAACAGATGGCCTGCGTCCGCCAAACAATGCCGAGGAACTGCTGGTCGCCAATACATAGCTGCTTAAAGCCGGGCCTCGATAACCGCCTTGTCTATCACTGACCATACATGCTCAATCTTTCCATTGCGGCAACGCAAAACGCGTTGACATTCTGCAGCCGGGAATAGCACTTCGGCAGTCGAATCGCGCCCCTCTCGCCATGCGCTCCCCCGCCGTGCCCTTCGACAAATTGAATGTCTTCAACGATTCATGCGTCCAGGTGTAAGCTAGGCGAATTTCAAGAATCCAGCCGCCTCGCTCGCCGCCAGAAAGACAGAGCGATAGAACGGCTGAGCCTGGCGTCCAGGGGGACGTCAGTTTAATGGAAGGTTATATTCAAACCACCTTCTCGCGCTGGAGACACTGTGATTCGACATGGCCTTGGCGGTTTGCTGCTTACGCTATGCATCTTTGGCCGCGCAATGGCGGCCGGTCCTGATTGCTCGCGATCGTTTACGCTCGCGTTGCACGATCACGGCCTGCTCTATTCCCTCGACACCGACACCGGCATCGACAAGGATTTCGCCGACGAACTCATCCGCCGCAGCGGCTGCCAGATCCGGGTCAGCCTCATGTCGCGTGCCCGCATCTGGAAACTGATCGAGTCCGGCGCACTCGATTTCAGCCTGTCCGGCATTGCCAACGACGAGCGCAATCAGTACGCGGATTTCGCCTGGTATTTCCGGAACAAATATTATTTGCTGGTGCGCAAGGATGCCGGCATCCGTCAACTGACGGATTTCGAGCACAACAACCAGTTTCAGCTTGGCGTTATCCGCAGCTTCCGTTACAGCGACTCCGCCAACCGGCTGGTCGACAAGCTGTCGGCTGAAAACCGCGTCAGCCAGGCGGGCGGCCTCGATCCGCTGTATCAGGCACTGATCCTTAGGCGCATCCAGGGCATGATTATCGAACCCTTCGACTATCCCGCGCTCGATGAAAAGAAGATCCGGGACGTGACTACCATCGTGGAGTTCAATGACCCCGCCATCCCGCACGGCCTGATCATGTCGAAGCGGGCGCTGCCGGCGGCCGAGCGGGAAAAGTGGCGCGCCCTGGTGAATGAGATGCGCGCGGACGGCACCGTCCTGCGGATCTTCGAGAAGTACTTCAAACCCGACCTCGCCAATTCGATGGTCGACTTCCAGACGCCGCCGTGAGCTGGACGCGCCTTGTCCTGCTCCCGTTAATGGTCCTGTCCGCTTCGCTGAGCGTTACCTGGATACTTTGGGACCACGAACGGCAAGCCGCCCGCCATGAATTGCTCACCCAGTTCGACTTCTCGCTGGGCGATGCAGTCAGCCGGGTCGAACAGCGTATGGCGACCTATGAGCTCATGCTGCGCGGCGTGCAGAGCCTGTTCTCCGCCACCGGCGACATGAACCGTGACAAGTTCCGCAACTACGTCGGCACGCTCAATCTCGACGCCAACTTCTCCGGCATCCAGGCCATTGGCATCATCGAATGGGTGCCGGAGAAGGAGAAGGATATCCATGTGGCCACCATGCGCCGGCAGGGCCTGGCCGGCTACACCATCGAGCCTCAGGGCTCGCGCGAAGACTATGCGCCCGTCATCCAGCGTGAGCCGTATATTGGTCTCAATCGCGCCTCGCTAGGTCTCGACGCCTGGATCGATCCGGTGCGGCGGCAAGCCATGGAAAAAGCGCGCGATTCCGGTATGGCGAGCATCTCCGGGAAAGTTCGTCTTTGGGTGGATACCGAGGCCAACGCTCGCCCCGGTTTCATCATGTATCTGCCCATCTACGCGCAAGGGCAATCGCAGGACAGCGTCGCCCAGCGCCGGGCGCATCTGATCGGCTGGGTCTATGCCTCGTTCCGCATGCACGACGTCATCGCCAGTCTGTACGGCGAGCAGCCGCCCGGACTCACCATTGCCATCTACGACGGCATCGACCCGTCCCCCGCAGCACTGCTGCACAAGACGCCTGTCGCAGCCGGGCCGCATCCCCCCGCGATCATCTCGGCCAACGAATATCTGGTCGTCGCCGGACACGACTGGACGCTTTCAATGAGTGCCCAGGACGATTTCAAATCCCGTTTCGGCCGTAACGCGGAACTGCTGATCGCCAGTGCCGGTATCGGCCTTAGCCTGCTGCTGGCGCTGCTCACCTGGCTGATGATGACCGGCCGCGGCCGCGCGATGCGGCTCGCCTCCGCGATGACGCAGGAATTGCGCGAGAACGAGGAAAAGTTCCGCGCCATTGCCGATTGCACGGTCAACTGGGAGGTCTGGTGGGGACCGGACGGCAAGCCTCGCTGGATCAACCCATCGGTGCGGGAATACACGGGATATACGGTCGAAGAATGCATGGCCATGTCCGACTTTGCCGGCACCCTGATCTATCCGGAAGATCGCGCCCGCGTTGCCCCTGAGTTTCTGAAAGGACTTCAGGGTTTTCGCGGAGATGACCTCGAGTTTCGTTGTATTCGCAAGGATGGTTCGCTGGTCTGGCTTTCCGTTTCGTGGGTTCCAATCAGCGATGCCAAGGGCGACTTCATCGGCTTTCGCACGAGCGGGCGCGACATTACCGAGCGCAAGCAGGTCGAGACCGAACTTCGAATCGCCGCGGTCGCCTTCGACTCGCAGGAGCCGATGATGATCACCGACGCCAACGCCAAAATCCTGCGCGTGAACTCGGCTTTCACCGAATGCACCGGCTATACGGCCGAAGAAATTGTCGGCCAAACGCCGCGAATCCTTCAATCTGGCCGTCATAGCAGAGCTTTTTTCCGCGAGATGTGGGAAGCCATCCACCGGACCGGCGGATGGCAGGGGGAAATCTGGGATCGCCGCAAGAACGGCGAGGTGTATCCCAAATGGCTCACGATCTCCGCGGTCATGAGAGCAGACGGCGTCGTCAGTCACTATGTCGGCACGCATCACGACATTACCGAACGCAAGATCGCGGAGGAAAAAATCAAGGAGTTGGCGTTCTTCGATGCGCTGACCCGTTTGCCCAACCGCACCCTGCTGCTGGATCGACTGAAGCAGGCGATCACCTCCAGCGCCCGAAGCGAAGCGTGCGGCGCCTTGCTGTTCATCGACCTCGATCACTTCAAGACATTGAACGACACGCTCGGCCACGACAAAGGCGATTTGCTCCTGCAGCAAGTGGCGCAACGTCTGGCGTCCAGCGTGCTCGAGAACGACACTGTGGCGCGGGTGGGTGGCGACGAGTTCGTGGTGGTGCTGGGAAGCTTGCATGAAAATCGCCAGGAGGCGGCCAGCCAGACCGAGGCCCAGGGCGAAAAAATTCTCTCGGTCCTTGGCATGCCGTATCAGCTTGGCGAGATTGAATACCGCAGTACCGCGAGCATCGGCGCCACGGTATTCATGGGACAGCAGGCTTCCATTGACGAGCTCCTGAAACAGGCCGACCTCGCGATGTACAAGTCGAAAGAGAGAGGACGCAATGCCGTGTGCTTCTTCGATCCGGACATGCAAACGGTCGTCGTGGAGCGCGCCGCGCTCGAAGCGGGACTGCGCAACGCAATTCAGGAAGATCAGTTCCTGCTTCATTACCAGGCGCAGGTCGACGGCGCGCGCGTCACGGGCGTCGAAGCGCTGGTGCGTTGGCAACATCCCCTGCGCGGTATCGTGTCGCCGGCCGATTTCATTGCGCTGGCAGAAGAAACCGGATTGATTCTTGCGCTGGGAGGCTGGGTCCTGGAAGCGGCCTGCACGCAGCTGGCGCAATGGGCAACGCGGCCCGAGATGGACCATCTCACGATTGCGGTCAACGTCAGCGTCCAGCAGTTCCGCGAAGCCGACTTCGTGGACAAGGTGTTGGCCACCATCAGGCAGACCGGCGCGAGAGCGGACAGGTTGAAGCTGGAGCTGACGGAAAGCGTGCTGGTGGACAACGCGCAGGACATCATCCAGAAGATGGCTGCGCTCAAGGCAAAAGGCGTTGTCTTCTCACTGGACGATTTCGGTATCGGGTATTCGTCGCTGTCCTATTTGAAGCGGTTGCCTCTGGACCAGTTGAAAATCGACCGGTCATTCGTGCGTGATGTGCTGATCGATCCCAACGACGCCGTGATTGCGAGGACCATCGTAGCGCTGGCGCAAAGCCTCGGCCTGGGTGTCATCGCCGAGGGTGTGGAGACCGAGGCTCAGCGAGACTTCCTCGCTGCCGCGGGATGTCATGCATACCAGGGATACTATTTCTGCCGCCCGCTTCCCATCGACGATTTCGAAGCGTTTTTCAGCAGGCTCGAGTCGAGCCAGTGCGTAGCCGAATGACCACAAAACGCCGGATTTAGCGCGCCGTCCATCCGCCGTCGATAACCAGATTCGCGCCCGACATGAAGGCCGAATCGTCGCTCGCCAGAAAAGCCGCAGCAGCGGCAACTTCGTCAGGCGAACCAATCCGCCCCAACACCGTCGCGGCCTCGAAAGCGCGCCGCAAACCGGCCGGATCGGGACTGCTGGAAAACACATCTTCCAGCAATTGCGTCGCGACCGGACCAGGACACAGGCAGTTCACCCGGATACCCTGGCGGCCGTGATCGATCGCCATGGCCTTTGTCAGCATCACCACCCCGCCTTTTGACGCACAGTAAGCGGCAACATTGGCTTCACCGACGAGTCCCAGTTCGGATGCAATGTTAATGATGACGCCCTGACCGCGCTTTTGCATCGCCGGGATGATGGCTCTCGAACACAGGAAAACGCCTTTCAGGTTGACCGCCATCAGCCGGTCCCATTCCGTAACGGTCGTGTCGAGAACGGTTTTCGCGAATTCGATGCCCGCGTTGTTAACCAGGATGTCCACGTTGCCGAACCGGGCTTCGGCCAGGCGAATCATTTCACTCACGTCGGATTCCTGCGATACGTCCGCACGAACGTAGCAGGCTTCGCCGCCCGAGGCGCAAAGCGCGTCTGCTTCGGCGCTCGCGTCCGTCACATCGGCGAGCACCACCTTTGCGCCCTCGGCCACGAACCGCGTCGCGATTGCATGTCCGATGCCCCGCTGGGCACCCGTAACCAGGGCAACGCGATCTTTCAGTCTCATGTCGTTCTCTTGTGCAAATAAGGTGAACGTCATGCTACCAGCCGGGATTTCACGCGGGCCCGCGTTCGCGCTTATACGGGGCTTCAGCCAGAGGCGGATTCGGGTACCCAGAATCACACGAGTTCAGACGATCGCGTGCAATGTACGCAGCAAAATCATCCTGTTAAAGTAGTAACATTATTCAGGTATACGTGCTCAGAGGTTACGCATGGCCCACGTGAACGACGACGAGAACGGCAATCGGCTCGGCAACTATCTGAAGAACCGGCGGACGAAGCTCGATCCCGCGTCCTTCGGCATTTTCGGCGGACGGCGGCGAACGGCGGGACTGCGCCGGGAAGAAGTGGCGCAGCGCGCCAACATCAGCGCGGCCTGGTACACCTGGCTGGAGCAGGGGCGCGGCGGCAATCCTTCAGCGGACGTGCTGGACCGCATCGCAAAAGCACTCATGCTGACCGAGGTGGAACGCGAACACGTGTTCCTGCTCGGCCTCGGCCATCCGCCCGAAGTCCACTATCGCGGCGGCGACGCGATCACGCCGCGACTGCAGCGCCTGCTCGATGCCCTGCCCTATAGCCCGGCGATCGTCAGGACTGCGACGTGGGACGTAGTGGCCTGGAATCGCGCGGCCGCGACCGTGCTCACCGACTACGGCACGCTGCCACCTGAAAAACGCAACATCCTGCGCATGATCTTCAGCGATCCCCACGTCCGCGCCGCGCAGTTCGATTGGGAAAGCGTGGCCCGCGCCGTGGTGAGCGCCTTCCGGATCGATGCCGCGCGCGCGGGCGCCGATGCCGAAGTGGCGCCGCTGGTCGACGAACTGTGCCGGTCGAGTCCGGAGTTCGCCGCCATGTGGCAGGACAACGAGGTACAAATCCACGGCGACGGAGTCAAGCACCTGCACCACCCCGTGCTCGGGCCGATTTCGCTGGAATTCTCGTCGTTCGCGATCGACGGGCGGCCGGATCTTCAGATGGTCGTCTACAACCCGGCGACACCGGCCGATCAGGAACTGATCCGGTCCCTGCTCGAGCGAACGCCGGCAATCGCTGCGGAGTGAGACCGGCGGCACCGCCATCGCCGGGCCTTCCGCCGCGGCGGTTGGCGCTGGATGGTTTTCTTCGTTGTCGACCTCGCTCCCCATGACGGCGCCCGTTCAAATAACTAGAATAGATTCATGGCCCTGTTCGCATCGGGAGGCGCCATGAATGAATTTGTAAGCGTCGCTATCCGTCTGGCTGGATCCGTGTTCCGCACCCAGTCATACGAGTCCGTTGCCGATCTCATCGACATCCTTGCCGGACTGGCTGGTCTTATTCTTCTCACCGGCATCCTGCTCGTGCATCTACCAGGTGGACGTGCCCGGGAACGGAAACCGGACTGGCAAACCGATCCGCAGCATTCACATGCTGTCTGGTGGAGCCACCACAAAAGGTAACGGGCGCCGCACGCTTGCCGTCTGCGCATGGCGAACCGTGGCAATGGCCTGCGCCCGCTGCACGCATCCTCAACCTGGGGTCGGGGATGCCGCGCTATTTTCAGCAAACGCGCTTGGCCTGGCGCGGCTCCGGCCGATTTTTTAACCATCAATCGGCGGCAGTTACCCAGGCGGCATTGTCAGTGCCCCGGCCCCAGGGAAATCCCTTGCCATGCAGGCGGCCTGCCCGAAGGCCTGCCAGGCGCATGGACTACGTGATCTCGTGCCCAGACGCAACAATCGACCATGCTAGGCTAAGCGCAGCTATCGTTTCGCGTGGTAAATTCCGCCGTCAGGAAAAGAAACATCGAAAGCTCGGGTGGCACTGAATGTGCCCACCCGTTCCGCTCGCTCAGGCTAAGCGCAGGCGATATAAGGTGGATCGATGATCGACTTGAACCAGCGTATTGTCCGGCGGCTGCGCATATGCGTCGCGCTTTGCGGCGCCGCCGCAGTGGCCGGCTGCATGGTCGGTCCCAACTACCGCACGCCCGCCGCCCCCCCTACCGACACCTACACCGCCGCGCCGATGCCCGAGCAGACGGCCTCTTCTCCGGGGGCTGCCGGCTTGCCGCAGCGCTTTGTGCCGGGACAGGACATTCCCGCCGCCTGGTGGGCGCTGTTTCATTGCGAACCGCTCGATACGCTGATCCGTCAGGCTCTCGTCAACAGTCCGAACATCGTCGCGGCACAAGCCGCATTACGGCAGGCGCGCGAAAACTTCTCGGCGCAAGCCGGCGGCTCCCTTCTGCCGAGCGTCGACGCGCAACTTGGCGCCACGCGCGAAAAAGTGAACGGCATCGCGTTCGGCCAGCCTGGCGTGATCGACGAGTTCAATCTCTACAACGCATCCGTCAACGTGTCGTACAAGCTCGACGTGTTCGGCGGCGCGCGGCGCGAACTCGAAGCGTTGCACGCGCAAATCGACTACCAGCGCTTCCAGCTGCAAGCCGCCTATCTCGCGATGTCGGCCAACATCGTGACAGCGGCCGTCAAGGAAGCGTCACTGCGTGCGCAGATCGAGGCAACCGAGCGGATCGCGACGGAAGAAGACGAGCAACTGGGCGTACTCGGCAAACAGTTCGAGCTGGGCGGCGTCGGCCGTACGGCGGTACTCGCGCAGCAGACCCTGCTGGCGCAGACCCGCGCCACGCTCCCGCCGCTGCAACAGCAACTCGACCAGGTGCGCCACCAGCTCGCCGTGCTGGCCGGCAAACTGCCCAGCGACGCCACGCTGCCCGAATTCAGGCTCGATATGTTCTCGTTGCCCGAGACGCTGCCGGTCAGCCTTCCGTCGGCACTCGTACAGCAGCGGCCCGACATCCTCGCTGCCGACGCCGTGCTGCATCAGGCCAGCGCGCAAATCGGCGTGGCGACCGCCGCGATGTATCCGCAGATCACGCTGTCCGCCAGCTACGGCGCCGAGGCGCTGACGCCGGCCCAGGTGTTCAAGGCAGGCAGCACGATCTGGAGCCTGGGCGCCGGTCTGCTGCAACCGGTCTTTCACGGCGGGCAGTTGAGTGCGCAGAAGCGCGCGGCCGAAGCGGCGTACGAACAGGCCGACGCCCAATATCGCGAAACGGTGCTGCTGGCGTTCCAGAACGTCGCGGATTCGCTGCGCGCGCTCGATCACGATGCGACCGGCCTGAAAGCGCAGACGGAAGCCTGGCGCTCGGCCAGCGATTCGCTCGAACTGACGCGCGGGCAATATCGCGTCGGCGGCGTGAGCTACCTGTCGCTTCTCGATGCACAACGCCAGTACCAGCAAACGGTGGTGAGTCTCGCGCAGGCACAGGCGTCGCGCTATGCCGATACCGCGGCCCTCTTCCAGGCGCTCGGCGGCGGCTGGTGGAACGCCGCTGCGCCGGCCACTGCCGCCGCAACGACGCATTGACCCGTCGCCAGACGGAACACTCGCTTCACTGCTCTTTGCAACACGCGCTGTCTGAAACGCCAAGGAACGCAACGTCCGGCGCCTCGCGCCAATGCTGTGCAAGGACATCACGATGACAGAAAGAAAACCGATGACAAAGCGGATGGTGATCATGCTGATCTGTGTCGGCCTGCTGCTGGCCGCACTCGTCGGTTTCAACCTGTTCCGCTCGCACATGATCGCGAAGTTCATGGCGGGCAACGCGGAGCCGCCGGCTACCGTCTCGGCGGTTGTCGCCAGCTATCAGTCATGGCAGCCGCAGCTTGCGGCGGTCGGCAGCCTGCGCGCCGTGCGTGGCGTCGACGTCACCACCGAAGTCGCGGGCCTCGTGCGCGAGGTGGCATTCAGCTCGGGGCAGGAAGCGAAAGCCGGGCAAGTGCTTGTCAGGCTCAACGCCGATAGCGACGTGGCGCTGCTCCAGTCGCTCCAGGCCGCAGCGGAACTCGCCCAGACGGTCTACACGCGCGACAAGGCGCAGTACGACATCAAGGCGATCGCCAAGGCGCAACTCGACGCGGACGCCGCCGACCTGAAGGGCAAGAAAGCGCAAGTCGCGCAACAGGCCGCGCTCGTCGACAAGAAGACCATCCGCGCGCCGTTTGCGGGACGCCTCGGCATCACCACGATCAATCCGGGGCAGTACATCAATCCGGGCGATGCGATCGTCACGTTGCAGGCGATCGATCCGATCTACGCCGATTTCTACCTGCCGCAGCAGCAGCTCGGCCTGCTCGCGATCGGCCAGACCATCGTGGTCGACACCAATGCGTACAGCGGGCAAACGTTCGTGGGCAAAATCCAGTCGGTCAGCCCGAAAGTCGACAGCGCCACGCGCAACGTGCAGATCGAAGCCAGCGTGGACAATCACGAGCGCAAGCTGCTGCCGGGCATGTACGCGAACGTAAAGATCGACGCGGGCGCCGGACAGCGCCACCTGACGCTGCCGCAAACGGCCATCACCTACAACCCCTATGGCGCGACCGTGTTCATCGTCAAGCCAGGCACGCAAGCCAACGCGCAGGGCAAGACGTTACCCGTCGCGCAGCAGGTATTTGTCACGCCAGGGCCGACGCGCGGCGATCAGGTTGCGATTCTCAAAGGTGTCGAAGCAGGCACGCAGGTCGTGACAAGCGGTCAGCTCAAACTCAAGAACGGCACGCCGCTCATCATCAATAACAGCGTGCAGCCGACGGACAGTCCGAACCCGACGCCTCAGGAACAATAGAGAGACCGCGCGATGACATTCACCGATCTCTTTATCCGGCGGCCTGTGCTTGCCTCGGTCGTCAGCCTGCTGATCCTCGTGCTCGGCTTGCGCTCGCTGGCGGCCCTGAAAGTCAGCCAGTATCCGCAGACCGAAAACGCCGTCGTGACGATCAGCACGGCTTACTACGGTGCGAACGCCGACACCATCGCCGGGTTCATCACCCAGCCGCTCGAGGCCGCGATTGCTCAGGCGCAAGGCATCGACTACATGTCGTCGACGAGCAGCACCGGCGTGTCGACCATTACCGCGACGCTGCGCCTGAATTACGACGCGAATCGCGCGCTCACCGAAATCAACACGCAGATCGGCTCGGTACGCAACCAGTTGCCGCCGCAGGCACAGCAGCCGGTGCTGACGGTTCAGACCGGGCAGACCACCGACGCCATGTACATGGGCTTTTATAGCAATGTGCTGCCGAGCAACAACGTCACGGATTACCTGCTGCGTGTCATCAAGCCCAAGCTCGATTCGATCGAAGGCGTGCAGACGGCGGAAATCCTCGGCGGCCGGCAGTTCGCGTTGCGCGCGTGGCTCGATTCGACGCGGCTCGCCGCGCACGGCGTGACGGCAACCGACGTTTTCACGGCGCTCGGCAACAACAACTACCTCGCGACGCTCGGCACGACGAAGGGGCAAATGGTCAGCGTCGACCTGAACGCGGGCACGGATCTGCATACCGTCGACGACTTCAAGCAACTCGTCATCAAACAGAAGAACGGCGCGATCGTGCGCCTCGAAGACGTGGCGAACGTCGTGCTCGGCGCCGACAGTTACGACTTCAACGTCGCGTTCAGCGGCAAGCGTTCGGTGTTCATCGGCATCAAGGTCGCGCCGGACGCCAACATCCTCGACGTGGCCAAGCGCGTGAAAGCCGTCTTTCCCGGGCTGCAGAAGCAGTTCCCGATCGGCATGACGGGCGATATCGTTTATGACGCGACCGATTTCGTCAACACGGCAATCGTCGAGGTCATCAAGACGCTGGTCGAATCGCTGCTGATCGTCACCGTGGTGATTTTCCTGTTCCTCGGCAGCTTCCGCGCCGTCATCGTGCCGCTGATCGCCATGCCGTTGTCGCTCATCGGCACGTTCTTCGTGATGCAGTTGCTCGGCTATTCGATCAATCTGCTGACGCTGCTCGCGCTCGTGCTCGCGATCGGGCTCGTGGTGGACGATGCGATTATCGTCGTCGAAAACGTCGATCGTCATATGAAGGAAGAAGGCAAGGCGCCATTCGATGCCGCGCTGATCGCCGCGCGCGAACTCGGCGGGCCGATTCTCGCGATGACCGTCGTGCTGATCGCGGTGTATGCGCCGATCGGTTTTCAGGGCGGCCTCACCGGCGCGCTCTTCACCGAGTTCGCCTTCTCGCTCGCCGGCGCGGTGACGGTCTCCGGTGTGATCGCGCTGACGTTGTCGCCGATGATGTGCTCGCGCTTCTTTCGCGTGGAGCAGGAATCCGGGCGCTTCGCGCGTTTCGTCGACCGCCAGTTCGACCGGGTTCATCGTGGCTATGGCCGTCTGTTGCACGCGACGCTCGACACCTGGCCCGTGTTCACCATCATGGGGGCGCTGCTGCTCGGCGGCACGGTCTACCTGTTCATGACGTCGAAATCGGAGCTCGCGCCGCAGGAGGATCAGGGGATCGTCCTGTCGCAGATCCAGGGGCCGCCGAACGCAACCATCCAGCAGATGCAGACTTACGCGGACCAGGTATTCAATATCTCGAAAGCGTTGCCCGAATACTCGCAGATGTTCCAGCTCACCGGCGCGCCGACGCTCAACCAGGGGATCGGCGGCGTGCTGTTCAAGACATGGGATCAGCGCAGCAAGGGAGCGACCGTTTTGCAGCAGGAATTGCAGCAGAAATGGAATCAGATTGCCGGCGCTCGCGTCGCGGCGTTCCAGTTTCCGCCGCTGCCGGGCTCGCAGGGTTTGCCGGTGCAATTCGTCATCAGTACGACCGAGCCCTTCGAGAACCTCAATGAAGTATCGCAGGCCGTGCTGCAGAAAGCCCGCGCGAGCGGGATGTTTTTCTTTGTCGACAGCGATCTCAAGCTCGACAAGCCGGAAGCCACGCTCATTGTCGACCGCGACAAGGTCGCCTCACTCGGGCTATCGCAGAGCGATGTCGGGCAAGCGCTCGGGTCGGCGCTCGGGGGCGGCTACGTCAACTACTTCTCGATCGCCGGGCGCTCATACAAGGTGATTCCGCAGGTGCTGCAGACCGACCGTCTGAATCCTTCGCAGGTGCTCGATTATTATCTGCGCACGCCGGACGGCAGCGTCATTCCGGCTTCGACGATTGCGCATATCGAGCACAACGTCGTGCCGGAGTCGATCAACCACTTCCAGCAACTCAATTCGGCGACGATCTCGGGCGTGACCGTGCCGGGCGTGTCGCAAGGCGAGGTGCTCGAGTTTTTGCGCCAGGCAACCACTCAGGCCGCGCCGGCGGGATATTCGGCTGACTACTCGGGGCAATCGCGGCAATTCGTGCAGGAGTCCGGCGGTTTCGTCATCACGCTGCTGTTCGCGACGATCATCGTGTTCCTCGCGCTCGCGGCGCAGTTCGAAAGTTTCCGTGATCCGATCGTGATCCTGGTGTCGGTACCGATGGCGCTTTTCGGTGCGCTCATCTTCATCAACATCGGCCTGACGACGCTGAACATCTACACGCAGGTCGGGCTCGTCACGCTGATGGGACTCGTCAGCAAGCACGGCATCCTGATCGTTCAGTTCGCCAACGAATTGCAACACGCCGGTAAATCGAAACGCGAAGCCCTGGAAGAGGCAGCGGGCGTGCGGCTGCGTCCGATTCTGATGACGACGGCGGCGATGGTGCTCGGCGTCCTGCCGCTCGTGATCGCCTCGGGCGCGGGCGCGGCGGGCCGCAATGCGATGGGCCTCGTGATCTTCACGGGACTCTCGATCGGCACGCTCTTTACGTTGTTCGTGGTGCCCGCGATGTATATGTTCCTCGCCGCGGACCATCACCAGGAAGCTGGCGCGCCGAAGGCGGGTTAGATCTGAAGCGTCACGCGTGCTGCTGTTTCCATTGCCGATAACGCCGCGTCAGCCAGCGCGTGCGCAATTGATCGAAGATCAATGTCAGGATCGCGGAATAGCGGGCAGAGCCCGTACGTCCCGCGCCGAGAGCACGCAAATGGCGTTTGACGAGCGCCATGCGGGCGAGCCCCGTGAGTGCCCGATCGCGCCATTCGATCGGTTGAATGTGCGCCCCCAGATCCGCGCCTGCCCGCCAGCGTGCAGGCAGATCGGGCATCACGGCGAGCGCCGTGGCCATGCCGACGACGGCGACGCCACTGTTCAGCACCTGTTCAGCCACAGCGCGGCGCCGGATGCCTCCGGTCGTCATGACTGGCATCGTGGCGACGCCGGCCAGATCCCGCGCAAATTCGAGGAAATAGGCTTCGCGCGCGAGGGTGCGCCCGTCAGCGGTATCGCCCTGCATCGCGGGGCTCTCATAGCTGCCCCCGGATAGCTCGACCAGGTCGACCGGCAGTTCATTCAGCCACAGCACGACTTGCCGCGCATCGTCTTCAGAAAAGCCACCGCGCTGAAAGTCAGCGGAGTTCAGTTTGACGGCCACGCAAAAGCCCGGCGAGACCTTTGCGCGGACCGCACGCACCACATCCAGCAGCAGGCGGGCACGGTTGGCAAGATCGCCGCCCCAACGGTCGGCGCGGCGATTGGTCAGCGGTGAAAGAAACTGCGAGATCAGGTAACCATGCGCGGCGTGAATTTCCACACCGGTGAACCCAGCCTGCTCGGCGGCGTACGCCGTCGCCGCAAAACGGCCGATGGTCTCGCTGATTTCGTCCTCGCTCATGGCGCTTGGCGGCGCGAACAGCTTGCTGTGTTTGCCGAGATCCATCGGAATCGCCGAGGGCGCCCATGCGTTTCCGCCCATCGCGGCCAGCACCTGCCGGCCCGGATGATTGATCTGCATCCACACCTGCGCACCTTTGCTGCGCGCCGCCTGCGACCATTGTATGAAGGGTGCAAGCGGCGTATTGGCCTCGAGCACAATCCCGCCGGGTCCGGTCAGCGCCCGGCCGTCGATCATCACGTTGCCCGTGACGATAAGGCCCGCGCCGCCTTCGGCCCACGAGCGGTATAGGCGATGGATCGTCTCGCCAGGCAGTTGCCCCGCGTCGGCAAGATTTTCCTCCATCGCCGCTTTGGCCAGACGGTTGGGGAGCCAGGTGCCGTTGGGCAGTTGCACGAGCGTAAACAGCGATGTAGTCATGGCAAAGTCAGCACGAAAGATGAACGATGCCGCTATACTAAGATTAAAGTCAACTTGAAGGTCAAGCGCTATGAGAATCGGCGAACTCGCGGAAAAAACCGGCCTCGCGCCGTCCGCCATCCGTTTTTATGAGCAGAGCGGCTTGCTTCCCGCGCCGGAGCGTACTGCCAACGGTTATCGCGTCTACTCCGACATGGCCGTTGGGCGCTTGCGCATGGTGCAGTTGGCGCAGAATCTGGGCTTCCCGCTCGACAAACTGCGCGAGGCATTCGCCAGTCACGAGAATTATCCGAAAGATGATTTGCTGCGCCAACTCGACACGCGGCTCGACGAAATCGAGCAGCTCATGATCGCCCTGCGTGCGCAGCGAAAAACGCTGCGCACGCTTCGCACCACCCTCTCCGACACCTGGGCAGCAGGAGATTGTGTCGACGGCTTTGAGTTGGCCGGCCGTCTCCTGGCGCAGCAGCAGGAGCCGTCAGGCCGATCAAAACGTCGCGCGCGGTAGCCCGCGGCAAAGCCGCCTGAGAAAGGGACAGACGCGCGCGATGCAGAGGCGGCGGTTCGTATTACTCAACGTTCCGCTCGTGCTCGTCTTTCCTTGTCAATATCGGGCTCGATACGGCGTCATAGGAAACCGTCACCGTATCGAGCGCGGCGAGAAAATCCTTTGCGTCAAAAATTCCGCCAAGACTTAGAACACCACCGCCTGGCGCAGCCTTGCCGCTCAGCAAGCGCTCAGTCGCCTCCACGATGATCGGTGCACTGACCGCATAGATATCGCGTCCCGTTGCCGTGATACGGCGCGTTGCCCCGCTCTGTTCGATCACCACATCCACGATGAATTGCTGAGCCGATCGCCCCTGCTCGTCGTGTGGCTGGGGCGTCGGCGTATTGGGATCGCGAATATCGCGCAAAGCCGAGAGCGCGAGCCAGGACTCGATCGCATCGATGCGCAGATGACGCGAGACGGTGAGCACCTCCGTGAAGGGGAGCATCACCACGTCCATGGTGCCGAGCGGCGCCGGGAAAGACCACACGCCTTCGGGCGCAGGCTGCGGGATAGGCGCCAGTCTCCCCGCCGTCTGGATGAGCCGTCTCGCGCGATTGCGTTCGCCGGTCAGGCGCGTCCCCCGCGTGGGACGCCAACTGTCGAGACCAATGGCGATATCGACCCTGTCGAGCGGCTTGTCCTGGTCTGCAAGCGCCGTAACCAGCAAATCGGCGAGTCCGCCATAGAACGCCGCGGCGGGAATGAGCGCCACCCCCGCGTTGCGCGCGCTCGCATCGCGTTGCTCGACCAGCATCTGGAGCGCGGGCTGTTCCGCCGCGACGTCGAGGTAAGGAATCCCGGCGCGCAACGCCGCGTCGACGATCGGCAATGCGGTATCGAGAAAAGGTCCGGCGCAATTGATGACGGCGTCCGTACCACGGATCGCCGCGTCGAGTTGCGCAGGGTTGTCGATGGCCGCAACACGCCATGGAGTCGAGTCACCGGTGTCGCTTTCCCTCAGCCGCCCGGCATCTCGCCCGATCCGGACAACGCTCATGCCACGCCGCTTCAGTTCCGCGACAACAAAGTTTCCCGTGTGGCCAGTGGCCCCGTAAACCGCAACAGTCATTCGGTCGCTCATCGCTGACTCCAGTACATGGTTGATTACGCTACAGACCTGTCTGTTTTATAATACAGATCTGTAGCGTCGTCAATCTTCGAGTGCTAAGATCGAAGAAAGCGTTTCAGCATGACAATTTTTGAGGTTGAGTCTGAATGAAGAAGAGAGAATCAGCGCGCGAACCCGTGGTTGATACGCGGGAGCGCATTCTGCGGACCGCCAGCGAGCTTTTCTATCGGGAAGGTACGCGTGCCGTCGGCGTCGACCTGATCGTGGCGCAGGCGGGCGTCGCCAAGACGAGTCTTTATCGTCACTTCGAAACGAAAGACGATCTGATCGAAGCCTTTCTTCTCCTCGAAGACGAAGACTTCTGGCGGCATTGGGATGAGGTTGCCGCGTTGCACAAGGGCGCGCCGCGTGAAGAACTGAACGCGCAACTTCAATGGATCGGCGAACGCATTGCGCGTCCGGGTTATCGCGGCTGCCCGCAGATCAACATCGCCGCGGAATATGCGGACGATAACCACCCCGCCCGCAAGGTTGCGGTGGCGCATAAGCGGGAACTGCGGCGGCGGCTCGCGGATCTGGCGCGCGCCTTGCGCATTGAAGAGCCGGAGACTTTTGCGTTACGGCTCGGAACCATCATTGACGGCGCGCTAAGCAGCGGGCGCGCGCTGCACGCGGAGGGCCCCGTGCGGTTCCTGCAGGAATTGGCGCAACTGCTGATTCCGAAGAAAACCAGGAAGTGACCGGTGCATCCTGATTCGCGGGCCGGCGTTTCGTGAGAAATGCCGGCCCGCGCTGCTACGTGTGCTGCTATTTGTGCTTCTACGTGTGTTACTCGTCGTGTTACTCGTCGCTTCTCAAGCCGAGGCCCGGCAGCGCACGCGTGCCTTCCAGGGCAACGGAATGCAGCAGGTGCGGATCGAGATCGAACGCCTTCAGGATGGTGGGCGCGACCTGCGTGGTCGTGACGCGCTCATCGACCCTGCGGCCGGGGTGGTGCAGCCCCGCATACGAAACGACGAGGCCGAGATGGCTGTCGTCGGGGGCATTGCCGCCGTGCTCTTCATCCTTCGCCGTGCTCGACGTGTAGATCACGCCGGGATTCGGCTGCACGATGATATCGGGCGTGCGGCCTTGCGCCGGATCGCCGAAGCGGTTCACCAGGGCGGGACCGTAGAGTATGTACGCCTGCGGGCCGTCCGCGCAGATGCCCGGCGCATTGCACGAGAGATTCTTCTTGAGCGTCGAGACCACTGCGTCGCGCTGCGATTGATTGCGCAGCCAGATAAGGCCGACGTCGTCGGTCTGCACAAAGCCGGTGTTGACGAGACCCGTGCCGTCGTTCAGGTTGCCGCTCTTCGTGTTGTTCTGGCCGAAGTTGCCGTTCGGATCCAGATAGTTGTTCGCTTCAAGCAACTTCGTGAGCGTGTCGCCGTTCTTCACGAGTTTCGTGTGATCGGTGGGCGACTGGCCGTGCTTGGCGGTCACGATGATGAGCGTGGACGAGTAGAGATTCTGCTGCTGGAGCGCGGCAACGACGCGGCCGAGCGCATTGTCGAGATAGCTGATTGCGCCCGTCACTTGCGGACCCGGCGTGAAGGAGGCGTCGAGATAGCCGCCGCCCGTCGCCACTGTGGCTTTCTGCGCCACGCTCAGCGTCTGGAAGTTCGTGCCGAAGAGCGTCGGCACCGGTTCGTCGCGCGTGCCGGTGGAGTCCTTGCCGCCGATCTCGTTGATCAGCGCCTGCACGTGATAGTCATCGAACTTCTCGGTATGCGTATACGTGTCGAGGTAGTACGTGTTGGTGGCGGGGTCGATCGAATTGATCTCGGTGCGCGCCAGATCGTCCACGCCGCGGCCCGACGGACCGTTCAGCCAGTCGTAGCCCCACGCGTGCTTGTCGGCCCACGCGGTGTACGAATTGGGCATGTTTTCCTTGACGACCTCGAAGATCGTATTCGTCTTCACGTAGTCGTGCGGATAGACGGGCACGCACTTCGCGCCTACGCGCGCACGCGGAATGGCCTGCGGATTGAACGCGCCGCCGCCGTCGAGGTGCACGAGCGGGCCGCCGTTTTCGCCGTCTTTGCCGGTGGTTTCGTCGAACACGACGTTCCAGCCCTGCTTGCCGACGCAGCCCGTGTCGATCGGCGCGTAGAGCGTGCGGTCATATGAAACGTCATAGAAGAGGCCGGCGGATTTAGGCGAGCCGCCCGTTACGAGTGCGGTGAGGCCCGGAAACGAATCGGAAAGTCCAGGCGTAAATGCGTTTGCGTACGTAATGCCCGATTTCGCAAGGAGCGCGAGATTCGGACAGGTATTGCCGGCTATGCAACGCGCTACATCCTGCTCGTGCAAGCCGTCGAAGCTGATGAGCAAGACATGTTTGACACCATCCGTCTCACTCGCCTGTGCAGGCGCGAGTGCACCACCTAAAGCGAGTGCGCTTGCACCAAGCGCTGCCACACCCGCTGACCACCTCCGTGTCGCTTTCATCGTTCACCTCGTTTGCTCGTGGGGGGAAATCGTGTGAAACGAGGTGCAATTTGCAGGCAAATTACGTCCAAGCGATGAACTTCGACTTTCAATTACATTTTATTACAAGGATCCTCGTAACCGTGCATGGTGCGCTTGCGGTGGCAGGGGGACGCCGCGGCTGGCGCGCAGATAGGCGGCGCCGGCCTGGCTGAGCGCCACTTCGGCCACGCCGCCGGGTAAATGGGTGCGCGTCAGATAGCCGCGTGCGCAGGCATCCTCCCAGACCGGCAGCCGCGGACAGGAAGTGCGCCAGACTTCGATCGCTTCACTGTACGGCCGTGCGCCCGGCCCAATCCATTCCAGCAGGTCGAGGATCAGTGGTTCGATGGGATCGCGTAGTGTGTCGAAACCGCCGTCCAGTATTGTCGTGTTCATGGTGGTCACCTTTTCTTGCTGTGCCCTCATCCTGAACGCAGCATCGCGAACCGTAAAATGAAATTATTTGAAGAATTGGTGCATTTTTCTTATGAAAATCGACACCCGGCGTGCAGGCATGATTACGGCGATTTAGATAGACTGAACGGCGGCGCCGAACGCCATCGATAGCGTTCGGGGAAAGCGTAACGGGGTGCGCCAAAGCGACCGCCACGCTGTCGTGTGCATCCGCGCATCCGATCCGCCGACCCGCAGCCACAAGCAGCGGCTAACGAATGGAGACACGCATGAAAACAGGATTCATCGGCCTCGGCGTGATGGGACAACCGATGGCGCTCAACCTCGCGCGCGCCGGCACCGAACTGGTGGTGTGGAACCGCACGCCGGAACATTGCGCCGTGTTGCGCGACGCAGGCGCGCAGGTTGCGGACAGCGCCGCTGACGTCTTCCGGCAGGCTCGCATCGTCATCCTGATGATGGCGACCGATACGGCGCTCGACGCGGTGCTCGGCCGCCACACCGCGGATTTCGCGACGAACGTCGCACAGCACACGATTGTGCACATGGGAACGACATCGGCCGACTATTCGCTTGGCCTCGAAGCCGACATCCGCGCGGCGGGAGGACGGTACGTCGAGGCGCCCGTCTCGGGTTCACGCAAGCCGGCCGAAGCGGGGCAACTGGTGGCGATGTTGGCGGGTGAACCGTCGGCGGTCGAAGAAGTGCGTCCGCTCCTCAAGCCGATGTGCCGCGAAACGGTGGTCTGCGGGGCAGTGCCCACCGGGCTTCTGATGAAGCTGTCGGTCAACGCGTTCCTGATTCCGATGGTGACCGCGCTTGCCGAGGCGGCGCATCTCGCGCGGCGCTACGGGCTCGACATGAAGCAGTTCCAGGCCGTACTCGACGCCGGCCCGATGGCGAGCAACGTATCGCGCGTGAAGGTCGACAAGCTCGTGAACGAGGATTTCGCGGTGCAGGCCTCGGTCCTCGACGCGCTGAAAAACAACCGGCTCGCGGCCGAGGCGGCGCGCGATGCAAATCTCGCATCGCCGATGCTGGATGTCTGCTTTAGCCTGTACACCGAGGCCGCCGGCTTGGGTCACGGTCACGCCGATATGGTGGCCGTCGTGCATGCAATCGAAGCACGCACCGAGGCGCGGGGCAATGCAAAGCGCGCAGAGTGATCGACAGAGTGGATGAAACGCGCGATGACTATCGAACCGCTTAGCGACAGCAAGATCATCGATTCATGGCAGCGCAACGCCTTGCCCTGGACGAAAGCGGTACGCGACGGGGAAATCGAGAGCAGGCGGCTGGTCACCGATCGAGCCGTGCTGGATGCGGTGCTGGCTTGCAACCCGGCTACCGTCGTCGATCTGGGCTGCGGTGAAGGCTGGCTTGCTCTCGCACTGCAGCGCGAGGGAATCGGCGTCACGGCGGTGGACGTGGTGCCGTCATTGGTGCTCGCCGCGACGCAAGCCGGAGTGATCGACGGCAGGGTTCTGTCCTATGAGGCGATCGCAGCGGGACAACTCAAATTGAGCGCCGACGTCGTAGTCTGCAATTTTTCATTGCTCGGCAAGGAGTCGGTGGAAGGTCTGCTGCGCACTATTCCAGCGTTGCTCAAACCGGGCGGATCCCTGATCGTGCAAACGCTGCATCCCCTGGTTGCATGCGGTGATCTGCCCTACGCGGATGGCTGGCGAACGGGTTCGTGGGCGGGATTCGACGAGGCGTTTAGCGATGCCCCGCCCTGGTATTTCCGGACCGTGCACTCATGGATCGAACTGATGTGGATCAGCGGACTGACGCTTCGGGAAATGCGAGAGCCTTTGCATCCGCAAACCGGCAGGCCGGCATCAGTGATTTTTCGTGCGCAAGGACGACGTTAGTCGAGGGCCGCGGCGTTAAACACCGCGGCTGAAGCGACAGCGCTCACGAAGCGCCATTCGCTTGCACTGAAGCCCGGAAATCCCGATGCAGGGTCCGCACAGGAAACTGCCGCCCTTCACTACGAGGGCTTACATGCCGCCAAACGGTTTCTTCACCGTCAGCTTATTAGTCACCGACGTCACGCCGGAAACGCTCCTGGCGATCGCTTCAGCCTTGCCGATCTGAGCAGTTTCCGTGACGGTGCCATTCAGTGTCACCGCGCCGTTTTTCGCGACGACACTGATGTCTCCGGCGCTGATTTCCTTGTCCTTCCCGATGGCGGCATAAACCCTGCGGCGCAGGGCGTGGTCCGCTTTCCTGCCAGAGGGAATCACCGCGCCCGATGCCGCCATCGCGGACGCACCCTGTGCATTGGAGGCTGCACTGGCCGCTTCACCACCCTGGGACCACGCCGCGGTGGAAGTTACAACGAGCCACGCGGCGATTACCAGCTCAAGTGCCCTGGTTGTTTTCATGGATTACTCCGGTTCATGAAGGTGATGGAATCAGAAGCTATGGCGAATACCGACCATTGCCGCAGTCGTGGAGATACCCGGCGCAACCGGAGCACCATAGATAATCGTCTGGTTCATCGTCCCCTTGTTGTTGACATAGCCGACCTGCGCATACGCCTTGGTCCTCGCAGACAGGTTGTATTCCGCGCCTATGGCGAATTCGCTCGAGTGATTCGCTGAATTGTTCCGATCCTTCAGATAGTAGTAGCCGGACGTGATCTTGAAGGCGGAACTGAACTGGTAGCCGAGGCCGCCCGACACCATTTCGAAGTCGACGGTATTGCTCCTTGCCGGGTTCCTGCCGATAGCGTACGAGGCGGACACCGAAAAACCGCTGATCGTGTACATCGCACCGAAATAGTAGAAGCGGTTATTGTTCGAGCCGGTTGCAGGTACAGCCGGAGCAGCCGGATAAGTCAGCGGATACGGGTTGGTGTCATGCCCGCTGTAGTACACCGCGGACAGGTTCAGGCCGTAATTCGAATACTTGAGCACGGCCGACTCGCGCGTGCCGCCCTGAAACTGTCCCGCGACCCCACCCGGAGCGAACTCGAGCGCAAGCGAAGCGCCATAGAATTTCGGCGAAGTGTAGACCAGTGCGTTGCTGTCATACAGGGCGCCGATCGGAGCGTTCGTGCTGGTGCCGGGCCAGCCGGCCGCCTGATTGACGCCCAGCCACGCAGTCAGGATGCTGCCGAAATACTGTGCGCCGCGTACGTCCGTTTCCGCCATCGCGTAGATCATCGGAACGATCTGCCGACCGGCGTCGAACGTGCCGAACGGCCCGGTTGCGCCGATCGTCGCATACTGATTGAAGAGTGCGGTCGCGCCCGGCGTGTCGGACAACCCGGTCTTGCCGTTCGTGGTGTTGAACGTGCCTTGCAGCTTGAAGGTGATCTTGTAGCCGCCACCGATGTCTTCACTGCCTTTCAAGCCCCAGTAGCTTGAATAGATGCCACCGTCCTTGAGTTGATAGACATGTCCGAGGTTGCGCGCGTTCGGCTGAAACGTCGCGGCCGAGGTGCTCTGATAAAGGAATCCGGTGTCGAGTACGCCATAGAGCGTAACCGACGACTGGGCATGGCCTGCGGTGGAAAAAACTATCAGCACTGCCAGGATACTCGACTTCAATTTCATTGCGTCTCCTCCAGATTTGAGGTGCGCCGGGTGGACCCGGCAGCTTATGGTTTACGACCTATTGCTCGAATGAAATCGGGTTGTTGCCGGTCGGCGCCTCAGGCCGACAGGTAGTAATCGCCGAACTGATCCCGTAACTGGTTCTTGAGCACCTTGCCCGTTGCACCGAGCGGAACCGAGTCGACGAACACCACGGCGTCCGGCTTCCACCACTTCGCAACCCGGTCGTTAAAGAACGTGAGCAGTTCGGCCGCGGCGAGCGCGCTGCCAGGCTTCTTTACGACGAGCAGCAAGGGTCGCTCGTCCCACTTCGGATGTCGCGCGGCGATGCAGACCGCCGTCGCGACTTCGGGGTGCAGATACGCCACGTTTTCGATGTCGCTCGAACTGATCCATTCGCCGCCGGACTTGATGACGTCCTTGCTGCGATCCGTGATCTGCATGAAGCCATCGGGATCGATCTTTGCCACGTCGCCGGTCGGGAACCAGCCGTCTCGCAACGGCGAGCTGCCGTCATGGCTGAAGTACTCCTGCGCGACCCAATGACCACGCACGAGCAGGTCGCCAGTTGCGATGCCGTCCCACGGCAAATCGTTGCCTTCCTGGTTGACGATTTTCATGTCGATGCCGAATACCGGGCGCCCTTGCTTTGCCTGAAGCGCATAGCGGTCTTCCACGGGCAACGACACCTGATGCGCCTTGAAACTGCAGACGGTGCCAACCGGGCTCAATTCCGTCATGCCCCATGCGTGCAGTACGTCGACGCGATGGCGCGTCTGGAACGCCATCGTCATCGCAGTAGGACAGGGAGCGCCGCCGATGATCGTGCGCTTCATCGACGAAAACGACCCCATGACCGCGTCGACATGCGCAAGCAGTCCCTGCCAGACTGTCGGCACGCCGGCTGACAACGTGACCTGTTCGTCCTCGATCAGATCATGGAGCGACTTGCCGTCCAGTGCCGGTCCCGGAAACACCAGTTTCGCACCCACCATGCAGGCGATATACGGCAGTCCCCATGCGTTCACATGGAACATCGGCACGACCGGGAGGATCACATCGCGCGCCGAACAGTTCAGCGAATCCGGCAGTGCTGCCGCGTAGGTGTGCAGCAGCGTCGAGCGGTGGCTGTATAACACCCCCTTCGGATGACCCGTCGTCCCGGACGTGTAGCACAGCGACGACGCGCTGTTTTCGTCGAGGCGTGGCCAATCGAAAACATCGCTGTGACCGTCGATCAGATCTTCGTAGCACAGCAGCTTTCCGGACAAGCCATGGTCTTGTGGCATATGTGCGCGCTCGGTCATGGCGACGAAAACCTTCGGGCTCCTGACTCGCGGCGCAACGCTCTCGATCAGCGGGAGAAACGTCAAATCGAAGAACACGACGCGATCTTCCGCATGCTCGATGATGTACGCGAGCTGATCGATATGCAGACGCGGGTTGAGCGTATGCAACACGGACCCGGCCCCAGACACGGCGAAGTACAGCTCCATGTGGCGGTAGCCATTCCACGCGAGCGTTCCGACCCGCTCGTCCGGCTGGATGCCGAGGCCTGCGAGGGCATTGGCCATGCGGCGTGCGCGCTGCGCAAATTCCCGGTACCGATACCGGTGAATGTCGCCTTCGACCCGTCGCGACACGATTTCCTGTTCGCCATGGTGGCGTTCAGCGTGCATGAGCAGCGACGCAACCAGTAGCGGTTGCTGCATCATCAAACCTTGCATCCTTGTTCCCCTGAATGACTGCCTATTCCCGCGCGGCCCGGATCACGGCGCCGCATTGCATGCCGATGCCGATGCCGATGCCGAGGCAGGATTGACGCCCGGATCTTCGAGACTCACGAACAGCTTGACGCCGATGGCCTGGACCGGGAAAGTCGTCAGATTCAGTCCACCCGCGCCTGGCATGCAACCTGTGCGCAGATCGAAGCGCAGACCATGCGCCGGGCAACTCAGTACGCAGCCGTCGAGATGACCGTTCGCGAGCGACGCCCCGTTGTGGGGACACGCGTTGTCGATGGCGTAGAGGGCGCCGCCGACGTTGAACAGGACCATGCTGCGGCCATCGACGAAAACCAGTTTGCGCTGACCAGGCCCGAGTTCATCGACCGCGCCAACCGATACCCGATCAGACGAGTTCATGGATCAGTGTCTCCGCCATCGGCCATTCGCCAAACCCTGCAGCAGGGTTCAGGTGTCCGACTTCGCCAAGGTCGACGAGCCGGCTGCCCCAGTCTTTCGCCATGACCGCGATACGCTCGAACTGCGCAAGCGGATCGTTGCGACTCGCACCGACAATGCTCGGAAACGGCAACAGCTTTCGTGGAATCGGCTGCCAGCCGTTCTGAACAATCGTATCGAAGGCCGGATAGCCTGCCGGCAGCGGCATTTCGAGGTCGGCCGGCGCAGCGAGCAGCGCACCGTGAATCTTGCGGCTGTGATGCTGCGCCCAATGCACCGTGATCATCACGCCCGCGCTATGCGCGACCAGAATCACCGGGCCGTCGATTTTCGCGAGTGCGGCATCGAGCGCCGCGACGCGTGCTGCGCAACTGAGTTTGTCGTGCTCGAGCGGCACCACCGAGGCCACCTTGGGCAGCCTCTGCGCCAGCAACGTTTGCCAGTGCTCCGCGACGTGGTCGCGCAAGCCCGGCACCATCAGTATGGTCGGTGTCATATCGAGCGTCATCGAACGGTTCCTGTCGACCGGGGTCAGCGTTTCAGCGCCTACGCCGGTCCTATGCAAAGCACTTACACCGATCTCATGCAAGCGGGTTTCGGCCTGATCAGTATGGCTTGTCGCCGACAATTCCAGCGCGCTCCATCTTGCGATGACACGGCGGATAGTCCATCACGGCATAGTGCTGCGTGCTGCGGTTGTCCCAGATCGCAATGCTGTTGGGTTGCCAGCGCCAGCGGACCTGATACTCGGGGATGTAAGCCTGGCTGATGAGATAACGCAGCAGGTCACCCGCGCCCGGATTGGCATCCTGCCCGAAGCGCACGCGCGCCGGCGTGTGGTAGTTGGTGAAATGGGTGGTGAAGGCGCTCACGAACAACACCTTCTCACCGGTCTCCGGATGCGTGCGCACAACCGGATGCTCGGCGTCCGGGAACTGCGCCTTGAGAGCGAGACGTTTTTCGATCGGCATCGCGGCGCCGAAGCTCGCCTCGATGCTGTGGCGGGCGCGCAGATCCGCGATCTGGGCCTTGATGTGGTCCGGCAGGTTTTCGTAGGCGAGGACCATGTTTGCCCACATCGTGTCGCCGCCGACGGGCGGACACTCCACGCAGCGCAGGACAGCGCCGAACTGCGGCGCTTCGCGCCAGGTGGCATCCGCGTGCCACGCGTTTTCATACCGGTCGTTGGGCTGCTCCGGGTTCTTGTAGATGCGCACAAGGCCCGGATGTTCCGGGTCGCTGCCGGCGACGGGATGGTCTTCCAGTTCGCCGAAACGGCGCGCAAACGCAACATGCTCGGCGCGCGAGATGTTCTGGTCGCGCAGGAACAGCACCCGGTGCTTGAGCAGCGCGGCACGGATACTGGTAAACAGGCCGTCATCGCCAATCGCATCGGCAAGATTCACGCCGACCAGTTCGGCGCCGATGGCACATGTCAGTTGTTCGACTCGCATGGCCTTCTCCTCAGATGACGAAGACCGACGAACCAGTCGTCCTGCGCGATTCAAGGTCGCGGTGGGCCTGCGCCGCGTCCTCCAGCGCGTAACGCTGGTTGAGTTCGATCTTGATGCGCCCTGCCGCGACATGCCCGAAGAGTTCTCCGGCGAGCGTGTCCTTCTCGGCGGGATCGGCGATATAGTCCGCCAGCGCGGGGCGCGTTAGATAGAGCGAGCCCTTCATCGCCAGAATCTGCGGATTGAACGGCGGGATCGGCCCCGACGCCGTGCCGACGCAGACCATCAGGCCACGGCGTCTGAGGGAATCGAGCGACGCGTCGAAAGTATCTTTGCCGACGCTATCGAACACGACGTCCACACCAACGCCGCCCGTCAGTTCGCGCACACGCTTCGCGACGTCTTCCCGGCTGTAGTAGACGATGTGATCGCAGCCATGCGCGTGAGCCACTTCGCCCTTGGCCTCATTCGAAACGGTGCCGATGACGGTGAGGCCCAGTAGCTTGGCCCATTGCGACACGATCAGGCCGACGCCGCCGGCGGCGGCATGCAACAGGATGACGTCGCCCGCCTTGAAATCGTGAATGCGGCGCATCAGGTACGACGCGGTCAGGCCGCGCATTGTCATGCCGGCGGCCGTTTCGCAGGAAATCGCATCGGGCAGCTTGATGAGCGGCGCCGCCGGGACCAGGCGTTCAGTGCTGTAGGCGCCGAGCACGTTGAGAAAACCGGTGTAGGTCACGCGATCGCCCACCGCCACATTGGTCACCTCGGAGCCTACTGCCTCGACCACACCCGCCGCCTCGACACCCATGCCCGCGGGGAGCGGCACGGGGTACAGGCCGGTGCGAAAGTAGGTGTCGGCGAAATTCAGACCCACGGCCTCATGGCGCAAGCGAACCTGTCCGGGACCTGGGTCGCCCACTTCGACGTTTTCATAGCGCAAGACTTCGGGACCGCCCGTCTCGTGGAAACGTACCGCTTTAGCCATATCGAATCTCCCATCCTTTATTCGAACTGCACATTTATATCGAGTCGGTGACGGTGCTGTCCGCCCCGCTCCCAGGTTCGTTTGCCGGACCTAGCGCTTGCCGGTGGCCGTTGCGCCGGTACCGGCCCGTACTCGCAGGGTACTCACGCGATCGAGGTCGACGCGATAGTTCCGCTTGCCGATGAAGAAAGCGAGCGCCGCGACAAGCGGCGCAAACGGCACGAGTTGCAACGCGCCGAGCAGCCCGATCCGGTCGGCCACGACGCCCGTCAGCACGGCGGCAGGTGCCAACCCCAGCAGGTTGTTCGCCAACGTCAAAGTGGCAAACGCCGACGCATGAATCGACGGTGGGGTGAGGTTAGCCACCATCGCGCCCGAGGGACCGGTCGCACCTGCACAGAAAAACATACCGGCGCCGATCACGACGAGCTGTGCCGGTCCCGCCGACATCCGGAAACCGATCGTGAGCAACACGAAGCAGATCAGGCAGAAGGCGATGGCCGTGCTCCACTTCCTTTCCCGCTGATGCTTGCTGAGCCGGTCGGTCAGATTTCCGCACACCACCATGCCGAAAGCAGTGGCCAGCACGAACACGGCCGCGCTCATGGCCGCCTTGCCGGTAGACATGCCGTAGTAGCGATTCAGGAAGCTGGGCATCCACGCCCATACGGCGGCAGGAACCAGCAGATGAATGCCGCTGCCGACGTAAGCGCACACCACCGACTTTGTCGAAAAGAGTCCTCGCATCAAACTGCGCAAGCTCATGCATACACCGGTGCCCTGCGTCTGACGGTCCGCATTTGCCGGTTGCAGCGGAGCGAGCCGCTTTTCGCTGATGACAGCCCGGTAGAGCACGACCAGCACGATCCCCAGGGCCGCCATTGCGCCGAACGCCGCACGCCATCCGAGGTGGGCCGCGACTGCCCCGCCGAGCGCCATGCCCAGCACTGAACCGAACGCGCCGCCGGCCATGAACGCGGCGGTGAGTGTGGCGCGCAGCCGTGCCGGAAAGATGCTGAGAACGACCGCGATGCCGACACTGCCATAGGCGGCTTCACCGACACCGACGAAGGCGCGCGCGAGCAGCATCTCGTTGTAGTTTGTCGAGAGCGCACAGCCGAGCGTCGCGAGACTCCACATCGCCGCCATCAGGACAATGCTCTTTACGCGGCCCCAGCGATCGGCGAGCACCGACAGCGGAAACGTGAGCACGCCGACCATCAGCGCGACCACACTGCTTAGCGAACCCAGCCGGGTGTCCGACAGGTTCCATGTGGCCTTGAGCATCGGGAACACCGCGTTCAACACCTGTCGCGACATGTAGTCGGAAAGCAGCAACCCCACGGTTAGGACAAATACCACCCACGCATACACGCACACGTCTTTTTGCGTCGTCGAAACATCGGCCGTTGTGGGCTCAGCATGCGTGAACATGAGTCGTCTCCTTCGTGTCCAGCTCGTATCCGCGAAGCGCGTGCCGCGCTCCGATCCCTTACGCCGCCTGCAGTGGCAGGTTCTTCACGCCGGCCTTGCGGTTCGGCGCCATGCCGTTCGCCGCGAGCGTCTCGTCGGCCGTTCCGTACTGCACACCAATGCGGTAGATGTCGCGTGCTTCCTTGCCTGAGGCGATCTCGCGGCCCAGTTCTCGCGCCACACGCACGCACTGTTCGATCTGCTGCACCGAAGTCATCCTGTTGCCGTGCTGGTCGATGATCGTGTCTTCGATGCCGCAGCGAGGATGCAGGCCCATCGCCATCGCCATCATGTTGAACGGCAGTACGTTCTTGAGCAGCGACTCGGCCGTGAGCGTGCAACCATCCGGCGCGCGGTGCACGAAGTTGAAGAAATTGAACGGGTTCGGGCCATCGAAGCCTCCGCCGATACCGATCCACGTCAGGTTGAGCGGCCCCTTGTAAGCGCCCTTGCGCACGAGGCGGTCGAGTGTCTCGAGCGCATGGATGCCGGTGAGCTGGAAGTGCGGCTGGATGCCCGAGGCTTGCAGACGACGCAGGTGCTCCTCAACCCAGGCCGGACCTGCGGGCACCGTCATTTCGCTGTAGGCGGCCATAAGCGCGGGATTAGACAGCGACGTGCCTTCCAGGTACGCCGGATACAGCAACTCCATGATGTTCATCTGCGTGGTGTTGATCGCGACCGTCACCTGATCGGGCTTCGGGTCGAGATCGGCCAGCATGTGACGCGTGTCGTCGGAGAGCCACTTCGCGGCCTGTCCGTCGTCTTCCGGTGCAAACGAGATCGAGCCTCCGACCTGGATGATCATATCGGGCACAGCGGCGCGTACACCGGCGATGAGTTCGTTGAACTTCGACAGGCGCTTGGAGCCCTTGCCATCCAGTTCACGCACGTGCAGATGCAGGACGGTCGCGCCGGCGTTGTAGCAGTCGACCGCCTTCTGGATCTGCGCCTCCATCGTCACCGGAATGTCCTCAGGAAAATCCTCGGGCATCCATTCCGGGCCATACGGAGCCGTTGTGATGACAACCTTGTGCTGGTTCTCGGGGTGCAGCGAATCGTCGAGGAATTGCATCGTGTTCTCCAATAGGGGGACGGTATTCCGACGCTCGTGGCACCGCTGGCCGCATCAAAACTGGTCGGAACATGATGAACCGTTGAGATCGCACGATACGGCAATCCTGCGTTACACTTTTGTGATTGGACGCCATCCTTTTAGCATTTCATGCCACTGCGCGTTAACACCAATATTCGTGCGCAGCAGGCATTTTCACCACCGGATCGTGAGCGGCAGCACGTCAGGTAGGTGCATGCGGAGACATAACGATGGAATCGATGCTGCGCTCGGTAGCCATGAGCGGCTACTTCGATGTAACCCGGCGGGTCGGACTGAACCCGGTCGAGCTTGCGCAGCAGGTCGGGATCGATGCTGCGGCACTCGCCAATCCTGACGATCGCATTCCGGCAGCCGCCGCCTGCAGGCTGCTGGAAATCACGGCCGACATAGCGGCGTGCCCGACTTTCGCGCTGCAGATGGCCGAGACCCGGCAGAAGTTCGGTACGGGTGTGGTCAATGTCCTGCTCGCGCACAAACGCACGCTGCGCGAGGTATTGCTCGCCACAGCCCAATACCGGCATTTATTGAACGAAGCCCTGGCCGTGTACGTCGAGGACGTGGGCGAAACGGTCACCATCCGTGAAGAAATGGTCGTCGAACCAGGTACGCCAACGAATCAGGCGATCGAACTCGCGGTCGGTGTTCTGTGGCGCCACTCCAGCGCCCTGCTCGGCGATCACTGGAAACCACGCTCCGTCCATTTCGTTCACCAGGGACCGAAGGACCTGACGTTTCATCGACGGTTCTTCGGCTGTCCGCTGGAGTTCGGCAGCGATTTCAATGGCTTTGTGTGCGCGGCCGCCGAGCTCGACTACCCGAATCCCGCCGCTGACCCGGAGCTGGTGCGATATGCCGAGAGTCTCGCGGATTCACTCAACGTGGCGGGAGCCGATTCGACCGCGCTGGAAGTGCGCAAGGCAATCTATTTGCTGTTGCCCCTCGAACAAGCCAGCGTCGAGATGGTCGCCCGTCATTTACGTCTAAGCGTTCGCACCATGCAGCGTCAGCTCGAGCCGGCGCATACCAGCTTCTCGCGTCTGGTCGAGGAAGTCAGATGCGAGCTCGCCGTGCGCTATATGAGCAACCCACGCTATCCCATTGGGCGGGTTTCCGCACTGCTCGGTTATTCACAGCAGGGGTCCTTCACCAACTGGTTTAATTCACGCTTTGGCGTGACGCCGCGTGACTGGCGCAACAACCATTTGAAATGATCGCGTTGCGCCCCGGACCCTCGAAGATTCCGGTCACGAGCCAATCGGCGTACCCCCGGACGCGCTGCCGGAACGGAGCGAACACCCGTGTCCGTGGCGCTCACGAACGCTCCGGCCTATCGCCGCCGTGCAGGCGGCCGAATAGCCGCGCGGAAAGCAGCCCCATGGCCAGGATGCCGAGCCCGAATGCAACGGCATCGCCCGTGATCGTCAATCCGAAATCGCCGACGCGGCAGACGAGCAGGTAGCCGACGACGATATTGAAGAAACCCCAAAGCACGTTCACGGTCGAGGACGAAAGCCCCTGCCCCGGCGGCTTGGCGAATGGGCTCTGAAACGGCTCGCCCATCACGCCGCTGACAAAATGCGGCACGGCGTTCGTGAGAAAAGCACCGCCGAAGAAATAAGACACGAGATTCAGCCATTCCATTGTCAGACGCTCCTCTTTCCAGGCAGATCGACGACGATAAGTACGGTGTTTGGGTCAAGCGTGGTGAGGGTCATGTTTTTCCTGAAAGAATCTGGGAATGACTCAGAAATCGGCGAGCCGCTCTAGCAGCTTCACCGCGGCCGCGAGTGTGTCCTGTTCTTGAGGAGACAGTTGCGCTTGCAAGGCACGGACCAGCCAGTCATTTTTGGCGGCCCGGCTGGCCTTGACGGTTTTCCGGAAAGTGGGAGTCAGTGCGATCAGGGTTTGCCGGCCATCGCTCGGGTCGGGCTGGCCGCTGATGGCTCCCATCGCCTCCAGACCGGCCACCGTGACGCGCATGGACTGCGGACGCACACTCTCCGCCCGCGCGAGGGCTGAGACGGTTGCAGGGCCGTCACGATCCAGGCGAAGTAGAACCGACTTCTGAGCGGAGGTGAAGTCGCCCGGATGCGCCTGTTCCCGCACCCGTCGAATCAGTTTGCTCACGGAAATGCGCAGCTCACCGGCCAGCGCGGCCAACTGGGGAGATTCGGGTGTGCGTGATTGTTTGACCATCAGCCGACAATAGCATATATACAGTCAATCTGTACAGTTTAGCTGTATATATATGCACGGCAAAGCTGGGTTTCAGCGTGTCGCCAGGGCAACGCATCTTCGAGCCGAGAAAGGTTGCGAAGGTGAACATCCGTTCAATGGTCGCTTCGAGTCGGTCCGCATCGTGTCTCTCGAAGATCGCGCACGTCGCGTTCGGGAGGTATGGACGCAGGTTTTCGGATAGGTCATCCGGTGCAGTTCTGAGCATGTGTGGCAAAAAACACTTCGCATCGGTGTACATAACTTCCAGTCACACTTCGGACGCCGATGCCGCAAAACCTATATTGACCGAACGAAGGGCCCTTTCGAGGCGCGCTCTAACCACACTTTGCGACAGCTCCTAACACGGAGAAGGCGATGTCCGGCGTAGCGATTCAAGGCAATTATTCGGCCAGCCCGATGGACTATCTGAGCAATCTGGATTCTCTGTCTGGAACGTCCGAATTGAACGGCAGCGGTTCGAGCGGCGCGATGAGCGAACAGCAGATCATGCAATTCCTCCAGGAACTGCTCGCGTTGTTCCAGCAGGCACTGCAAAATTCGAGCGGCGGAGAATCCGATAGTGGCGGCGCGCCGTCTGCGGGCGGCGCCCCGTCTGCCGCGACACCCACAGCAGGCGGAACGCCTTCGCCGGCTGGCACGCCTCCGGTGAACAGCCTGGCAAGTTCGACTCCGCCGTCGAGCGGATATAGCGCCACACCGCAGCCTGCCGCGGCTGTTCCTGCCACCGCCTCGAATAATGCCGGCGGCGTACCTCAGGCCGCCGCGATCAGCGGCGTCAATCCTGCATCGACCCAGACGGTCAATACGGGTACGGGCAGCGACAAGACTTTCAATGTCACCAACAATACGAATCGCACGGAGTCGTTCACCTATTCCGTCCAGGGCGCCAACAAGGGGACCATAACTTTGGCGCCGGGTCAGACAGGGGCGTTCACCGCCGGATCGGGCGACATCGGCGTGCGTATTTCACCGTCGGATGCCAGCGGAAACACGCACCCGAATGAAGTTCTGTACGAGGATGGCGGCGCAGACAACGGCCAGGCAGCGGGTGCCGGCAACCCCGACGTGAGCAAGGTGGACGGCGACAAGGATTTTGCAGGCAACGATGAGAATATGACGGTCACCTTGTCCGATGGACGGACGGCGGGTGATGGCGACTCGATCAGAGCCTACATGAACCCGACCGATGATGCGGCTGCGATGGGTTTGGCCGGGGACCCGAGCAAGACAGTAAATATTTCGATGTCTGATGCTACGAGGAACACGTAGAGCGCGTAGTCGTCGATGACGTCGTCATTGCTGTCGCGGGCAAACCATTGATCGTGCTGAACGTGGAATGGCGGGTTCGCGGCGCCGCCCCTTACGCGAACGCGCCTCGGCGCGGTACCGAAGTCGAAGCCGGTGCGAACGGTGCGCCGCCAGCGTCTGCGTCTTCCACGTGGAAAGCCGCGGCCGCGCGTTGCAGGCTTATCGCCTGCTCCTTCAGCGACTGAGCCGCGGCGGCCGCCTGCTCGACAAGTGCCGCGTTCTGCTGCGTCATGCTGTCCATCTGCGTAACCGCGAGATTCACCTGGTCGATGCCGGCGCTCTGCTCCGCCGCTGCCGCTGCGATCTCCTGCACGACGCCGGTCACGCGCATGATCGCGTCGCGCGCTTCGTCGATCGTCGAGCCGGTGTTCTCGACCAGCGTCGCCCCGCTGCCGACGCTGCCCACAGCATGACTGATCAGCGCGCGGATTTCCTTCGCCGCGGTTGCGCTACGCTGCGCGAGGCTGCGCACCTCGCTCGCGACGACCGCGAAGCCGCGGCCCTGCTCGCCCGCGCGCGCCGCTTCGACCGCCGCATTCAACGCGAGGATGTTGGTCTGGAACGCAATGCCCTCGATCGTCGCGATGATCTCGACCATGCGGCCCGATTCGCTCGAAATGGCCTTCATCGCCGTGACGGCTTGCGTAATCATGTCGCCGCCGCGGTTCGCGATAGTCGCGGCGCCGGCCGCAAGCTCGCTCGCGGTGCGCGCGTTGTCCGCGGTCTGGCGGACCATCGCCGTCATCTGCTCCATACTCGACGCCGTTTCCTGCAACGACGCCGCCTGGCTCTCGGTGCGCGACGACAGGTCTGCATTGCCGTTGGCGATCTCGTTCGCGCCGCACGCGACGTTGTCGGACGCATGCTTGATCTGGCAGATGGTGCCCGTCAGCGCGTCGCGCATCCGCTGCATGACGTGCAGCAGGCTCGACGTGTCGCCGTCGCGTGTGCGAATCGCCACCGTCAGGTCGCCCGATGCGATCGCCTCCGCCACGTTCGCCGCGTAAGCCGGATCGCCGCCCACCGTGCGCACAATGCTGCGGTTCGTCAGCGCGACGGGCGTCACAAGCACCACCGACACAGTCACGAAGATCGCCCCGATCAGCCACAGTGACGTCATGAACGCAGCGTCAATATCGTCGACGTAGGCGCCCGTCGCAATGATCCAGTCCCACGGCGCATAGCGCACCACGTAGCCGATCTTGCCGACCGCCTGAGCCGGCGCCGCGCCCGGATGCGGGAACACGTAATCGACGAACCCGCCGGCCGGCGCCTGCGCGACCGACGCGAACGTCACGTAATGATGACGGCCGTCGGCATCGGCGCTGCCCGCGAGATCCTTGCCTTCGAGCGCCGGCTTGATCGGATGCATCACCATCTGCGGCTTCGAGTTGATCACGAGGAAGTAGCCGTCTTCGCCGTAGCGGATGCCGCGCAGGCGCTCGAGCGCCTGCTTGCGGGCATCCGCCTCCGGCAGCACGCCGCTTTGCGCCAGCGCCGCGTACTCGGTCACAATGCCGAGTCCGACGTGTGCGACGTTCGTGAGATCGTGCTTGCGTTCCTCGATGCGCGTCTCGCGCGACTGCCACGCCGCCGACACCGAGACCGCGAGCAAGGCGACGAGGCTGATGATCAGCGGCAGCCACAGTTTCTGCGTAAAACTGAGTTTGTGCATCCTGAGTCCTCGTGCAAACGAATGGAAATCGCGCAGGGCCGTCGTGCGAAGCGGCACGTGAGTAGGCGCGCCAGGTGGCGCCGGTGGACTAATCGGCGTCCGGGTGGTTCCTGCCAGAGTTATCGGCGGATACGCGCGAGAGTTTCATCCTGTGAAACCCTCGGTCCCACCTTGCCGCTGCCGGCGAGGAAAATCGAAGCCCGGCCAACGCCCGTTTTCGCTGACCAGGGCGTGCCTTCGATCAGGCCGGCCGGAAGCCGTGGCCGCCAACGGCGTCAGGCACCGGCCCGATTCGGATAGTAGGATGAGCTGTCATTCAGGAAAGGAGCACGCGATGAAAGGTATCTCTGTCATCATGGCTATGCTTGCCGCATCGATCGTCGCCGGCTGCCAGACGTCGTGCAGTTCAAGTACCGCCGAAACAGGTACGTCCGTCAGCAGCTCGTCTACACCGGATCGAAGCGAAGCGACGCTCATCGGGACGCAGGGAAAGGCCCGTATCGGCAATGACACCATCGAACTGAAAAACGGCTCCGTTTTCGTGAACGGCGAGTCGTATGGCAGCGTGACGGCAACGCAGAAGGTGCAATACATCGTCACCGCAGATAAACACGTACTACTGGTGGACGGCAAAGTCCGGGAGAAAATAGCGAATGGCGAATGATGACCGCACCGTGGTAATTCCCAGGAGAACGCCGGAATCGGCGGCCATGTCGGCAAACGTCAAACGGGCAATGGCGATCACCGCCACGCTCAACCGGTTGACGTTCAACGATGCCGATGAAATCCGGGCCTTGTTCAGCGATCTCATCGGCAAGAAGGTGGACGACAGCTTTCTATTGATACCGCCGTTCTACACAACCGGCGGGGTCGATATCCGTGTCGGGCGCAATGTCTTCATCAATCAGAACTGTACCTTCTATGACCTGGGCGGGCTCGACATTGCCGACGACGTGATGATCGGGCCGAACGTGAGCATCATCACGTCAGGCCATCCCATTGAACCTTCCCGGCGGCGCGACGGCGTAATTGCAAAGCCCATTGTGATTGAGCGAAACGTCTGGATCGCAGCCGGCGCGATCATCATCGGCGGCGTAACAGTCGGCGAGAACTCGGTTGTTGCGGCAGGATCGGTAGTCACCAAAGACGTTCCACCGAATACGCTTGTCGGTGGAAATCCGGCGAAGGTCATTCGTTCGATTGCTGAGTAAGGAAACGTCCACAAGGCGGTGAGTCGGGCGCTCACGCATTCGGCGGCACCCGGACCAAACGGGACATTGATACGCCGAAACGGAATGGCCGAAAGAAGTCTGGAAGCGGCCGCCCAGATTGCGGAAACTCATACCGTGCCAATACCCTCACGTCTCTGACGCGCGAGGTGCCAACAGATCGATACTGCGCTGCTGTTCCCTTGCCCTCGCGAGCAGCCAGCGATGGAAGGCGCGGCACTGCGGACGATCGAACGTACTTTCGCGCCAGGTAAGAAAATACGGCCACGGCAACGGAATGGCCGAAACAACAGGCATTGCGAGCCTCCCCGCCGTCACATCGTCCGCGACCATCGAGCACTGGGCCAGCACGAAACCATGGCCGTCGATCGCAGCCTGAATCGCGACGCTCGACAGGGAATGCACCTGATGCGGCTCATGCAGTGTGATCGTCTCGACACCGTTCGCGGCGAACCAGTCGCGCCAGGACGGCGGCGAAGCGAACTTTGGCAGCCAGTCAACCGCGATCAATTCAAACGCGGCGAGATCGGCGGGCTTAAGCGCGACCTTGCCCTTGCGCGGCAGGATCCGCGGACTGCATACCGGCACGACGCTATCGCGGAACAGTTCGATGGAGGTGCCTGCGTCGTCGATACGATCGCCGTAGCTGATTCGAAAGTCGATCTCGTGAGCATCCGGCGACGGCTCCGAATGCGAACCATCCAGATAGACGCTGATGTCCGGGTGCGCCTTTTGCCAGGCATTGATGCGCGGCGCAAGCCACTTCGATAGCAGCGAAGGCAAGGCGCTGACGTTGAGGCTGCGCACGTTTTTTGAGCGCTCGATGTCGTCCTGGGCGATGCGCAAAGTTTCGAACGCCGCGAGACAACTCTCATGATATCGGCGGCCCGTCGCGCTCAAGCGCATCCGTTTCCCTTCTTTAGTGACGAGCTTCACGCCGAGCGCATTTTCGAGCAGCTTGATTTGCTGACTGACCGCACCGGGAGAGATATCGAGTCTGCGCGCAGTCTCGACAAGGCCGTCGCAGCGGCCAAGTGTTTCGAAAATCTGGATCGCGCGAAGCGGTGCGAGCGTGTTCATATCGAGTTCGATCGACAAATACGATTTAGAAATTCTAAAGTAAATCGCACTTTCTAACTGCTGTTCTTTTCTATTTTGACTTTTTACAGTCAATGCAAAGACTGCGTGGGGGTCGCGCGCAGGGCCGGTGGCAACGAAACCAGAGGAAGCAGCGATGTTCGTCAGAAACGCGTGGTACGTTGCGGCGCGCAGCGCCGAAGTCCAGCAGTGCCTCATGCCGTTGAAACTGCTCGGCGAACGGGTCGTGCTCTTTCGCACACCGGATGGGGCCGTGGCCGCGCTCGAAGACGCGTGCCCGCATCGCAAGCTGCCGTTGTCGATGGGTCGATTGCTTGGCGATCGAATCGAATGCGGCTATCACGGCCTGACCTTTGACTGCGCCGGTGCATGCGTGCGCGCGCCGGCCCTGGCGCGTATTCCACGGGCGGCGCAGGTACGCAGCTATCCCGTCGAAGAGCGTTATGGTCTCGTCTGGATCTGGATGGGCGAGGCCAGACTCGCCGACACGGCCCGGATTTTTCAGGTTCCCGAATGGGGCGATCCGGCATGGGGCTTGAACGAAGGCGACGCGATGACGGTGGCCTGCCACTATCTCTACGTGACGGACAACCTGCTCGATCCGTCGCACGTCGCGTGGGTGCATCCGGGCTCGTTCGGCAACGCCGCGTGTGAAGCCGAGCCCTTGAAAACCGTTGCAAACGATGTCGGCGTGACCGTTTCGCGCTGGATGCGCGATGTCGATGTCGCGCCGTTTTATGCGAAGTTCGTCAAATTCTCGGGACGCTGCGACCGCAAGCAGCACTATGAGGTCCGGTTTCCCTCCCACGCGATCATCAAGGCAATCTTCACGCCGGCGGGTACGGGTACCGACGACGGCTCGCAGCACGACCACGTGTTCCTGATGAACTCATACAACTTCATGACGCCGGTCGACGAATCACATACGCGCTACTTCTGGTTTCAGATGCGTAATTTCGACCAGCAGGACGAAGCGGTGTCGCGGCAATTCAATGAGGACGTGCGCCATGCGTTCGACGAAGACCGCGTCATCCTTGAAGCCGTGCATGAAGGCATGGCAAACCGGCGCACGCCGAATCTCGATCTTGGCATCGACGCCGGACCACTCAGGTTCCGTCGCGGAGTGCAGCAGCTGATCGATGCCGAGCATGCGGCGTCGGAACATGCGCCGCTTGTGCGCCTGCCGACTCCGGCAACGAATCAACCGGCGAGGTGATGCAATGAATCTCTCGATGAGTTTCTCGATGAGTTTCTCGATGAATTTCGCCAATCAGCGCGAGCGCTTTCTCGAAGCCGCGGCGCGCGTCAAGGCCACTCACGTCGCCTATCCTCACCCGATGCACGGGCCACGCGGCGAGGCGCTCTCCACTGACGTCGCGATCGTCGGCCCCGCCGGCGCGCAAAAGCGCCTCGTGCTGCTGTCGGGAACGCATGGCGTAGAGGGTTATTACGGCTCCGACAGTCAGATCGCGTTACTCGACAATCTGCGGGACCGTGCCTTACCTGAAGACACCTGCGTCGTCCTCGTGCACCTCGTCAACCCATGGGGCACGGCGTGGCTGCGTCGGGTGAATGAAGACAACGCCGACGTCAACCGCAACTACATCGACTTTACGCACGCACCACCCGCGAATACGGCATATGAAACGCTGCACGAGATCTATCTATGCCGCGATCTCGACGGACCCGGGCGTCAGCGCGCGGATGAACAACTCGCCATGCACATGCGCAATCTCGGAGAAGCACGCGTGCGCAATATCATCGAAGCGGGACAGTACCGGCATCCGGACGGCATCTTCTTTGGCGGCACAGAGCAGACGTGGACGAACCGCACGGTGCGTCAGATCATGCAGGCGCATGTCGCGGGTGCACGCACGGCCATCGCCTTCGATCTGCACACCGGCGCGGGCGCGTACGGACATCCGATGCTGATGGCAATTGCCGGGCGCAAGGTATCCGCGCACGACGCCGCGCAATCGCTGTATGGTCCCTGGCTGTACAGGATCCTCACTGCGGCGGACGCATCGTCCGACAGCGGCGTCGCGGCTACGGCGACCGGTTATACCTCGCAGGCACTGATCGACCAGCTTACCGACGTGGATCTGATGCCACTCGTGATCGAATGCGGCACATACGACGGTGCGCGCGGACACACCTTGCTGCGTGACGACCACTGGCTGCATCTGCACGGCGATCCTTTCGACGCAACGGGGCGGCGGATCAAGGCCGCGCTGCTAGAACACTTCTATCCCGCTGACGCCGACTGGCGCGACCTGATCGCGCTGCGCACGCGGCAGATCTGGCAGCGCGCACTCGACGCACTGGCGAAGAGGTAGTCCGCGAAGAGTTTCGCACGACACGGTTCTTTCACCCCACGCGCCGGCGGCAAACGTCCGCGGCGTAACACACGAACGGGAGCGCATATGAAACGCATCATTCTTGGTGCCGTGCTGGCAATTGCCGCGCTGGCCACACAGGCAAAAGATATGACGGAGCTACGCTTTGGCGTCGACCCGACCTACGCACCGTTTGAATCGAAATCGCCTTCGGGGCAACTCGTCGGTTTTGAGATCGACCTGGGCAACGAAATCTGCAAACGCTTGCAGATGCATTGCGTATGGGTTGAAACAGGCTTCGACGGCATCATTCCTGCTCTGCAAGGCAGAAAATTCGACGCAATCATGTCGGCGATGTCGATTACGCCGAAGCGCGAAGAGCAGGTTGCATTCTCCCAGCCGCTTTTCAACACGCCGAGCCGCCTGATCGCCAAAGATGGCTCCGGTTTGCAACCAACCGTTCAATCGTTGCGGGGCAAGGCCGTCGGCGTCGCTCAAGGTTCGACACAGGAAGCGTACGCGAAGGCGAACTGGGCGACGGCGGGCATCAACGTCGTGTCGTACGCGAATCAGGAACAGGTATATCCGGATCTGCGCTCCGGTCGCATCGATGCGACGTTCACGGATGCGCTTGCAGGCATCAACGGCTTTTTAAAGACCCCGCAGGGCAGCGGTTACGGTTTTGCCGGACAAGATGTTAGCGATCCGAAAACACTTGGCAAAGGGGCGGGCATCGGCTTTCGCAAGGACGACCCCGCACTGCGCCACAAGATCGATCAGGCAATTGATTCGATGCTGAAAGACGGCACGTACAAGCGCATTGAGCAGAAGTACTTCGACATCGATATTCACGGAAGTTGATCGCAGGCAACCAGTGATGCCGCAACATGACCCTCCTCTACCGGGCGGGTTCACTGGCATCCTCAGGTTTGCCGAACCATCGCGATAAGGCCTGGGCAATCTCCTCATCGTCAGAGGCGGCTTCACTCGCGCAGGCGACAATCCCGTCAGGACGCACCAGTACGGCGCGCAAACCGAGCCGATCCCTGACGTCGCCAGCAACATAAGTAACCCGCTCTCGCCAACGGCTCGTCAGCGCCTGAAGCGATGCGCCTGGATCGAAGTCCAGGAGGAGGCCCTTTCCTTCGCGCAGGAGGCTACCGACCTTCGTTCCGTCGACCCATTCGAAATCAGGAACGCTGCGGCCTACCAGCGGATGACTGCTGCCCAGGTCGTAGCGGAGCGAAACGCCCCACACCCGCTCGGCGAAATACGTCGCGCCATCGCGAGTCCCGATGAGATCACGGATGATGGCTTCGAGCGCGCGCGTGCTTTGGGTGGGTCGCATGAGTGCGACTTGCGCACGCGACCAATCGAGAACGCGCGCTCCCACGGGATGCCGCTCCAGGTGATAGCTGTCGAGCAGACCGGCGGGCGCGTCGCCACGAATCGTGGATGCCAGCTTCCAACCCAGGTTCATTGCGTCCCCGAGCCCAAGATTGAGCCCTTGACCGCCCAGGGGAGAATGGATGTGTGCGGCATCGCCCGCTAGCAGTACCCGTCCTTTGCGATACGCTGTCACCTGGTAGGCGCGATCCGTCCACGTGGTCGCGAGCTGAAGCTTCGTCAGGGTGACCGCTGTGCCGGACACGCGACGCAACGCCGCCTGCACATGTGCCAGCGTGACCGGCTGGATCCGGTGAAAGGCGCCGCCGTCGAATTCCACCATCGCGATCGTACCGGGCCGCGCATAGGTGTACATGCCGGTCGGCGTATAGTGCCGGCCGGGACGGAGCGCTTCCGGATCGGCCATCTCGACTTCGACGGAATAGCCCGTGAACTCAGGATCGGTGCCGCCGAATTCGAAGCCGCCTGCCTTTCGAATCGAACTGCGGCCGCCGTCGCACCCGACAAGCCAGCGTCCGCGAAAAGTCTCCCCGCCGGCGTGGACGGTCACACCTTCGTCTGACGCAAGAAAATCGTCGACGCTGAAACCACGCCGGATTTCGGCCCCCATCGCGCTGGCTCTGCGGGCGAGGACGGTTTCGAGTGCCTCCAAGGTGACCGCCATGCTGGTGCCGGCCGGACTTGGCAGCCGATACGGCCAGTTCGAGGTGTCGATGTCGTCGTGATAGAACTGAATGCCTGCGAAGTGACCGGCTGGCCGGCGCGATTGCTGCATCCAATGCGCGGCCGCTGCGGTCTTGCCGGCGGCCTCATCAACACGCTGCGCCGCGACTAACTCGTCCAGCAATCCACGACGGTAAAGGGCTTCAAGAGTGGGGGCCGAAAGGCCGCGCATTCCGAACGGAAGGCGCTTCAAGGGAGAGTGCGGGTCTTCGGCGCGCTCCAGCACCAGGACCGACAGGTTCAACAGGCGCAGCTCGCAGGCGAGAAACAGGCCGACGGGGCCGCCCCCGGCAATGACGACGTCATGGATATCTGGATGATGCTTGTGCATGAACTACTCCTCAGTCGATGTTCGACCGGAGCGTTCCTCAAGTTGGGAACCACACGGACGAACGTTTGGACGCCTGGACAGCGTCAGATGTTCGTCGTGGGGATCTCATGCACAAGGCCAAAGACCAGAGCTTTCGTTACCGAAAGGACTTGGGCTTACCAAACCAAGTCTGCCTTTTCCGACATGGCTTTATAACATTGAGCCGATGAGACGGCAACACGCGGCGGCGGTCAGTGCCGTGCGATTGAGCTTTGAGGGCTTTGCGGACTATGAGCGAAGCATGCGGTTGCTTCGGTTCGAAACCGGGTTGGCCATCGTCAGGCAGCGTTTGACCATGGGGCCTCATTCGCGCAGACCATCGGTCGGCCGCTCAGACGTCGGCTCAGGCCTGTAAACGGCCACTGGACCGCAAAAGGAAAACGTTACTTTTCAGCCTTTGCCGACATTGAACCAGGCGCCTCCATAGGTTCAAGTATCAGAAGTGGCTTCCAGCGAACAGGGCCTCCGTTTTGTCGGATGCCACAGAAAGTGAAAACTGTGCCAGGTGAGTGAAAAACTACTGCCACAGTTCGTGCAAAAATCCGGGCGGCCGACACTCTCGCGGGGACTCGCCCGTCCGTGTCCGTCTCTGATCGACCCCGAGCGGACTTACGGCCGATCAACCTTCGAATGTCACCTTCCAGAAGTCAAGCTGTCGTTGCACATTCGCTTCAGCTTGAGGCACCCAACAGCGCATCGACAGTAGTAACGGCGCAGTATTCAGAGTCAAGGTTGGCTAGCGACATCGCGTGAATATCCTCGGCGCTTCGCGGCGTCCCGTTCCAGTCGGTCCGGGCGAACGTGAAGCAGCCGTCAGCAACGAGCCAGGTCTGAAAACCCAAGTTACCGGCCATGCGAACGGTTGCCTCGACTGAATTATTCGTGATGACGCCTGCCACGACCAACGTGTCATGGCCCCCAACGCGAAGCCGATCTTCCAGATCGGTTCCGATGAACGCACTGTTCGTCTGTTTCGGGATGACTGGCTCACCGGCCACGGGCGCGACCTCTGGCTTGAATTCATGTCCCGACTGACCCGGCCGATAGTGAGAGTTCGGGTTTGTGGAATCGTGCCGAACATGCCATACCGGCCAACCTTGGCTGCGCCAATGGACAAGCAATCGGCTGACTTGCCACTCGGCATCCGGGTTATTTCGCGCTCCCCAACTCGGATGATCAATCGCTTGTTGCAAGTCAATCAGCAGGAGTACTGTACCAGGAGAAGGGAGTGAGGAGCCCATGTTTGCAGATAAATGAATTTTCGAATCGATCTAGAGGACAATGTTATGCCGACGGATCTGGCTGATACAGACTTTACAACACGGCGACCGCGCGGTACCACGCAACGGGCATCGCGACGATCGTCTTCGCGCATCAACCCGACCGGTACAGTCTGCACACGTGCGACAGGTGTCCAAGGTGAAGCAGACATTCAGATGTCCGTACCGAAAACTTGACCAAACGCCGCAGATGGCCGATCCCGGAAGTTCGAGCAGCGCCTGTCAGTCACCAGATGGGCCTCGGTGCGAATTTCCCTTGTCGACTCCAAGCGGACGGTACCAGCTTCCGAAAGCGGCCAGTCAAAAGCGGACTACCGAGAAAAATGATCGATGAATTGGTACTGATTCATCGCCTCTCGATAACCCAAGAACACGCCAATGATAATTGCCAAGAACAATGCGCTCAGAATGACGATTTTTCGGGAACGATAGCGGACCGCAGCTTCAAAATAAAGTAAAGTGAATATCGTTACAAATCCTTGGGTGGCAAACGCCGCCAGATATCTGCTGAGGTTGATCCCGTGCTGGTACGGTACCCAGTCTGCCCCCTCGTTTATTCCTGGGTTGAAATTTGTAGGCGTCAGGTAGTCGTAACAGTACCAAGTCACTATCGAAATCAATGGCACTGACAGTCCGACAAAGGCGTACGAGTAGCGGCCGAGACGAGGGTGAAGGGCACGCATCATAAATCCCTGGATCATTTGGGATGAAGAAAACACAATAAATATGCCGATCGGAGCGACAATAAAAATTATCAGCGGGAACAAAACCATCATTACCCCTGCGTTGCCCTTTGACCTATTTTGGTTTCCGTGAACAAAGTCAATTAATATCACGGAGATCACAAGGGATATCGACAGGGCCAGCGCAACGAGAATTGCCGTCCAAAAAAACTTTCGAAAAATAGATATTTGGAAGCGATCTTTTCTTCGCGTGGCGCGTTCATATATAGTGAGAAATCAATTTTTCTTGTTGGCGGAATTGCGACTTCGACGACCCGAAGCTTGACGCCGTTATCAGACAAAGTCCATAAGGCTTCCGCTGACGCCGAAATTGTCGACGATTCGAGCCGCGATGTCGATTGCCCGCTTCTGGCCGATCACTGTCTGATGCCGTTTCTTACTCGGGCGGCCGAAAGCCGGTCGCTCAGCGCTCCCGACTAACAGCGAAACTCCGGCTAGAGATTGAAATGGAATTGCCGTCAGGGTCCTTTGCATTAGCGAAACTGTAGCCGTTCGTTTGATGGGAAGCACCGAAATCAAGTCCGCCTTGCGCACACTGACTCTTAAAGCTCTCGATGTCTTCAACGTCAAAGACGAGCTTCACCAACACCTGGCCGGACTTCACTCCTTTCCCTGCTTGATGAACCATGATGATGGCGCCGCCGTGCGGTGATACCAACTCGGCTATCCTCCCGTCAGTATCCAACTCGCATGCGAACCCAAAATGTCGGACGTAGAACGCACAGGTCCTCTGGATATCTTTGGCATAGAGAAGTATCCGGTTTAATGCTGGCCGCATCTGCATCTCTTTGTTTTTCATATAAGTCTTCCCCGGTCTGGCAACGAATACCGACAATTGTCGTTAATTTCGACGGAGCTGTCGAACGCCCGAAAGTGGCTCGCGTACTGCCAGACGGGTCGGACGCATGTCGATACAACCCTTTGGTTTCCTCGACAACCGCCACCCGCAGCCGACTACTTTTGTCGCCGTTAGAATAGACTCACAAGCCAACAGCGAGATGAGCGAATGTTGAACGGCAAAACGATTTCAATGATAGCTGCGATGGCGAAAAATCGAGTGATTGGCGCGGCCAACGATATTCCATGGCAGGTGCCGGGAGAGCAGCAGCGGTTTCGCCAACTGACCGAAGGGCACTTGGTGGTGATGGGGCGACGCACATACGAGTCGATAGGCCGACCGCTACCAAACCGGGACGTCTTGGTGATTGGAAGGCAGTCTATCGCCGCTGAACGAGTATCGACGTGCACCACGTTGCAGAGTGCGCTTGACATCATCGCAAGCGATCTGCGAGAAGAGGTTTTTATCGCAGGCGGTGAACAAATTTATCGTCTGTTTTTGCCGTATGCAGATACGGTGTATCTCACAGAGCTCGATTTGGAGCCGGCAGGCGATACAACGTTTCCGGATTTGCCGGCGGACTTCCATTGTGCAGAAAGAGTCGACGTTAGTGGTCCGACTAGCTACACCTTCTTTACCTATCGCCGTGCCGTCGATCACTGCGACAAGTTGCCTTGATGGTTCAGCCAGCCCATGTTGCCGGTCGATTGTTGACGATGTAGAAGGTGGCGCCGAGTGTCCCTTCCTGGCCGCACCCGGTCCCACACCGAACCGCCGTAGCCGGATCCAAAGCGCGGCTACACGAAATTAGAGCGCTATCCCTGAAACAAACGTTCTATGCCTGAATTGAGTCGTGCTGCGAAATTGCGCAGTCTAAATGAATGCTTAGGTGCCGACATTGATGGGATGGACAATGTAGTCCGCGATTGGATCGAGAATGATCTCGGGAAGCTGTTCAGCGATAGCGGAGTGCATCTGTGCGTTTGCAGTCTCGTCGACATTTCCAGGAGAAAATGCGTGCTCACGTGCTTGAGCGCTTGGCCATTGAGCGTAGCTGTACCAAAGCCCGTCTGAACCGCGATGAAGCCTTGATCCCAGAGAGCCGCGTGATCGAAGTAGATCCGAAAGGCGCGACCAGCCTTGGATAAAAACATCCTCAGTACCTGGATGCAGGCGCCACCGATAGAGGACAACGAAGCCAGGTAGATGGGTAGGATTTTCCGATGACATCGCGACTCCGAAAGACGAGGCCCAAGTAGCCTTTTATAACGAGTGGAAACGTAAACTTCTCGATTGTTGACAATTTATCCATCGACGTCGAACGTCTCATCATGGCCGACTAGCGCCTGACGCCGAAACATAACCGGCCCATTGCTGCCAGTCATCCGTGTCGATTGACCTGTTGGCCGTCACCGGATTTCGTATCTAAAGCTGTTTCCGTAGCGCCCCATCATGGTTCCCTTAAAATGCTGGTCGCCGACGTTGAGTAGCCGCGGCAGTTGAAGAAGCTCGCCGTTGCGTCCTAGCTCTTCGTAGAGGTGTAACACTGCGACAAAGAGCGCGGCAACTGAGTTGAGGCAGTTCTTTAGGTTCGCTTTTGAAAAGTGTTCATCGCGGTGGTGCTTGACCTTGTTATGGTCTTGCCACCAAATCGGCGGCCTCCCTTCCCCCCAATCGCTCCAAGGGCGAAGAGTCAGGCCATATCGGGGAATTTGAACTTCAAATCCAATGAAATTCGGACACGTCTCGGAGACTGCCCCAAAGTAGGCGTTAACGGTTGCTGCGGTTGATTCTGAATTGTGCTTCCGGCAGAGCTGCTTGAGCACCACATCGACCTCTGAACTCGCGCCGAGAAACAGGCGCGCAATCTCAATCGAATAGGTCGCGTCATTGCCTCCTGCGAAGTCCACATAGCGAGAAAGGCGATCCAAATCCTCCTCAAGTGCGAGGAAGTAGTTCCAGTGGACATATGAGTGAGATCTAAGTATCGCCATGAGGTTTCCCTTGGCTATCGTCCGAGTTATATGGGTTTTCTGGGTAATTTTCAGTCACCACACGCCCGTTTTCTTTGCTATGCGGAACAACCGATTGTCACCGATCCAAGCATTGACGTCGACCGTCCGGTTGTCGCCGGTCACCGCCCTATGCAGATTGCATACGCAGCCTGAGCTTCGCAACGTCGCAATCGACAGTACGCGACCCGGAGCGGTCTCTCGACATGCCCAAAAGCGGCCATTGGTCCGTACATCAACAATTATTCGCCCTATGCGTTCGACCGTTTCGTTTGGATCCGCGCTTGCGGCCTCGCGGTCGCGTGCATCACACCCTCACGCGCGCGTCGTGGGCCTTGGCGTTCCATCCACTGTTCGATCGCTGCTTTAGATGGAATTGGCGACTAGGGAGCACGTCGATTGCAGCCACGCAGCAGGAACCCGAAGATCCCAAGAGAGGGCGACAGGCTTTGCAATGGGTCTGTGGACAGCCGCTCGGAGCGGATCATCTCTTCCGCTGCCGGTCGTTCGAAACACGTCTGCGCTTGCGTGCGCAGCGCGCCCCGAATCATCCTCGACGGGGGCAATCAATCCGTGAGGGCGAGTCCAAGCCCAAAAAAGCAGCGACTGACGGGTTTGCTATTGCTCCCGAAGTGGTTACCGCCAAAGCAACGAGTACGCATACTTTTCGCATTGGAGCCTTATGGTTGCCGTATGGCTAGATCCTTCAAACTTCCCTGTCGTCGACATATCGACGTAGATTGTCGACGATTTAGCTATGCGCGTCGACGGTCCCTTCATGGCCGGACAGCGACCGTTACCATTTGGCCTGTCCGTAGCTCAAATCTCGGTCTGCTCTGCCATCTCGAGTGCATCGTCGACTTCGATGCCGAGGTATCGAACTGTGCTTTCCGGTTTCGTGTGACCAAGCAGCAACTGTACCGCTCGCAGGTTTTTCGTTCGACGGTAAATTAGCGACACCTTGGTTCGACGCATCGTGTGCGTTCCGTATGCGGTATCGTCAAGGCCGATCGACCCTATCCAGCGATGCACCAGACGGGCGTATTGGCGCGTGGACAGGTGCGGCGACCCGTGAATGCGGCTCGGGAATAGAAAGTCGGGCGGCACCAGCTTCGCCAGCTTGATCCAGGCCTCCACGCTATCGCGGGTCTGTTCGGTGATTTCAAAGTGGACCGGACGTTGAGTCTTCTGCTGCATGACCATCGCCCGTGACGCTAGACGCTGGCCAAGGCAGACATCACGCACGCGTAGCCTTACCAGATCGCATGTCCTCAGTTTGCTGTCGATGGCCAGGTTGAACATTGCAAGGTCGCGGGTTCTCGCCGCCAGTTGCAGACGAATCCGTATCGCCCAGATCTCTTTCAGTTTTAACGGGGGTCTCTGCCCCGTAAGCTTGCCTTTGTTCCAGGGTACGTGTGCCGGGCTGGCGGCGGCAGTAGCTTCCATGACGATCTCCTTTCGAGTGAAGGGAGTACCAGTCTGCGCGAACCGTCGGAGGCGATAACCGGCCAACTACAGTCCGTCAGCGCGCAGCATAAGTTGGCAAACGTCATACTCGACGGTCACTTTCGAGCAGGCCGTACAACGCACTATCCGACACTTCCCCGCCAACCATCCAGCGATCACGCAACAGCCCTTCTGGGACAAATCCAAGCCGATCGAGGAGACGTGCCGAGGCCACATTGCGCGGGTCGATGTCCGCCTCAATTCGGCGTAGGTTCAGCGTGCCGAATGCGTACTCAACCAGCGCGCAAGCCGCCTCGCTCATGTATCCGGCTCCCCAACGAGTGCGTCGCAGACTAAAACCTATCTCCGCGCGTCGGGATTGCTCGTCCGCCTTAAAGAGAGCGCAATCCCCGATCACTTCGCCGGTTGTTCGTAAATCGAGCACACAGATAAGGTCTTCGCCGTTAGCGGAAGTCCTGAGCTTACGCGCGACGCGATCCGTCGCTTGCTCTAGGCAAGTCATCACCGGAAACGGAAAATAGCGCATCGCATCCGTATCCGACCAGATGTCGAACAGTGCTTGTGCGTCTTCGCTACGAAGCGGCCGCATAGTGAGACGAGGCGTGGTTAGCGTGACAGGCTTAAAAAATGGCATGACGTTGGGCAAGATGAGCACGTTGGAATCCAATTAAAACATGCGGCCCGAGTGTCAACAACCGCGTTGCAGCGCTGCCTATGTATGTCCGTTTCGGCGCAACCCATCTGTCTCTTGTGGGTCGAACTGAGCCGGTCACCATCCGGCTGAGTTCGACCAATATCGGGCGTTCGACATCGTTATGAAGTTCGTGGACAATATACCGAGACATCCAACGCTGTGCTCGGGCAGTAAAGACAAGAAGACGGATTGGATAACCCTATGAACGCTCATGTCATCCGTCCAGCGCACTCCGGCGACTACCGCTCTATACGTGCGCTGCTCGAAAGCGAAGGTTTGCCAACCCAGGATGTCACCGTGGAGCAAATACCCCGCTTCTATGTCGCCTCTCTCGGGGATGCACGTCTCCTGGGATGCATCGCGTTTGAGCAATTCAGATCTGATGCACTGCTGCGCTCTCTTGCCGTCGCTGACGGGTCACGACGACAAGGGCTTGGTCACGCGCTCGTGGAGATACTGGAGCGGGATGCTGCAATCAATGGCGTCCGTCACTTGTTCTTGCTGACGACAACCGCAGCCGACTATTTCACAGCCATCGGATATCGCAGGTTCGACAGGCGCCTGGTGCCGGACCAATTACAATCTACTTCGCAATTTGCGTCTCTTTGCCCTGCATCGGCAACCTGCATGATCAAGAACCTGTGAATGATGCATATCGACCGGCTGCTTTGCGCCGAGTCGATCGTTGCGCTCGGGTCGCGTGCAGCCGATCGACAACAGACAGTGACCGACCCGGACCGGTCAGTCACGCTTCCCGGAAGCGGACCCTCAGAGGTGGTAGCGTGCGCTCCTGGTGACCGCCGTTTAGATGCATTCTCAGGGGAGATGCGCCTCTCGTTACGATCGAGCACAGCTGCTTTGCGCCTTACTCCGAGTGGGATGTCGCTCGGGCAGTGACACGCCGTACCGCTGGCTTCGTTACTAGTTCATCCAGAGTGGTAAAGAACTCGAAGCCCTTGTCGTTTTCACGCGTCACCAGAAATCCAAGTTTGCGATGGAACGCGATAGACAATCGGTTGGTCTTGTAGACATGGCTTCGTAGCTCACTGATTCCTCGTTCGGTCGCCAGAGTCGCGATCTTCGCGAACAGTTCACTTACTACGGTGCACGTTCGATGCAAGGGATGCGTACCAAAAGCACCAACGAACCAGCACGCTCCGGCTTCCGGGCGAAGCATTGCATAGGCCACGAGTTTCCCGTCCCGTCGCACGGTGCACACCTCATTAATCTCGAGTGACTCGCGCAATTTTTCCCGGTGCTCGTCTACGTCAAAAAAGTCGCCAGCTCGTTCTGTGTGCTCACGCAACGTAAGTACGTCAAGCGCGAGAAGTTCTTCGACAGAATGCGACATAGGGGGAGTCCAGGATAATGGAGAGGCACGCTGCAAGAGTACTTCAGAAAAAATTGCCGCCAATTCGGACCACCTTAGTAGCCGACCGCAACTGGCCGGCTGCTGTCTCATGCGAACCGCATACATCGCAAGATCTCGCCCACGGCGATCGGCAACACGCGACGCCTGAGCGGCGTGGCATTTCCTGACCGTTGCCGTGCCGTGATCTACATAGTCTGTCTCGATTCGGGCACCGCGGATGATGCGAATGCATGGGGATATTCGTGACGAAACCAATCTTTCACCTGATCGTGGTTGAGCGCAAAGAATTCGCGCGATCGCGGTATCAAGACAAAACCAAAAGCGAGCAGACAGGTGGCGAGACCGAAGCATGTATAGACCTTGCCCACTGCCCAATGCGTGAGCGCCGCGCCGGCGACCATCGGGCCAAGAATGCCCGCAATCTGCGTGGTCATCATGCTCGCAGCGAGAATGCGCACGCGGAAATTCTGCGGGATAGCCAATGAGCGGTGAGTCGCGCCAACGAGTCCCATCGATGCATTGGCGAAACCTACACATGTAAGCGTCAATACGAGAACGGAGGGTGAGTGGGCCCAGCCCGAAGCAGCAAGTGCCAGCCCTTCGCACATAGCGGCCCCCACCCGGACGTTAAAACGGCCGAAACGACTGACTAGTACATCAGAACCACGAAAGCTTCCGACTAGCAAACCTATGGATAAGGCAGCTTCGCAAACACCTAGCCAGAGACCCGATAGCCCGAGTGATTGAACTTTGAGCGGGATCAGCATGCCGACCGCGGGGCCTTGGAATATCCAGACGAGAAAGTTCACAAGTGTCCAACCGCGCTCCAACGGGACGATCCATTTAGCATGCAGTCCGGCGCGCAGATCTTTCCACCAACGGGCTAAACCGCGATGATGTTCGCGATGCTGAGATTGGGATGGAAGCTGCAAAGTCACGTAAGCAGCGACGCCGAGCAGAATGCCGTTCATCCAGAATGTTGCGGCGATACCGCCCAAGGCCAGTGTCGCGCCAGCCAATGCTGGACCTAAGGCACGGCCAGCCGCTTGCGTCGATTTTCGAAGACGAAGCGCTTCGGCCAAACGATTCACCGGAACAAGTTCAGCCGAAATGGTGGAGCTGGCCGGATCAACGAAAGCTTTCGCTATAACGGTGACCACGCCTATGCAGATGATGAGTACGAGTCGGTAGTCGGACAGCAAGGCGAGCGTCGCGAGGGTGAAGGCGACGACCATCAGGGCGCATATACCCCATGCAATCTGCTGTCTCTTTGCGTAGCGATCCCCGAGTGGTGCAAGCAGTGGCATTGCAAAAATCGTGGTGATGGCGATGCTTACGCTGTAGATCGCCAAGTCATGCGCGCCGCCCCGGTGAACGATCCACCAAGGGAGCGTGATATAGCCAACCATTTCTGCCAGGATCCTCATCAGATCGCTGAGAAGCAGACTGGCAAGAGGGACGCCGATCGAGTTTACGAAAGCCTTGATTTCCCGAACCACCGTATTCCCCCTGTTGAGTTCGATGATGCTACCTCAACATTTTTCTCGCCGTTTAGATGCTCGTCTCCAGAGGCCGACGTTTCGCTAGTGGACGCCGTACACGGTCGATTCACGGTTGGCGACGCTTCGGGTAGCGATTGTCAGCAATTCACGGAAGTATGTCGACTGGCCGTTCATGGCTGAACAGCGACGGATATACTCATCGTCAATTCCCATCGGACATTGAACCAGAGAAACCATGAGTCTGCATACCTACATGCTCTTTGTCGGCGCGAGTCTTGTTCTGTCTCTCGTCCCCGGACCCGATATGTTGTTCCTGCTTGGAAGGACGATTGCTCAGGGACGTGCGGCAGGGTTATGTGCTGCGTTCGGAATTAATCTCGGTTCCTACGTGCATCTACTCGCGGCGGTAACGGGTCTGTCGGCGCTTGTATTGGCATCAGCGACGGCGTTCACTGCTGTGAAGTGGGTGGGCGCGGCTTACCTCATTTACCTTGGCTGGGGAGCATTGCGCTCCAGGGGAGTCGCCCTCCCTGTTGGCGATGCCAAGAAAAAAGCTCTGCGCCTCATCTTCTGGCAAGGCTTTCTCAGTGATGTCCTGAACCCAAAAGTCGCTCTGTTTTACATCGCATTGCTTCCCCAGTTCATGAGCGCACACGACCCGAGTCCTGTGAAACATCTCATTGCGTTGGGGGTGACTGGCAATATGGTCGGAATATCCATGAGCATCACCTACGTGTTCCTTGCGGCGAGAATGACAGGCGCATTTCGTCGTAACCAGGCTATTTCTGCATGGTTGACTAAGACCATGGGCGCCTTGTTCGTCGGGCTAGGTCTGAAGTTGGCAACAGAGAAAATCTAACGATGCCTGCCGATTGTTGACGATCTGGCAAACGATGCCGAATGACTCAAACTGGCCGAACTCTGTCTCACGTCGGGCAAAGTGATCGGTCTAGTGGCTTGGTTACGCTAGTCGCTGAACCACGGTTCCGCTTCCATCGCGTAGCTTGACTTGAGCCAACGCGCCATTGACGAGCGACAGTTGCGGAGGGACATGCCCAATATCCATGTCATATATAACGGGGCACTGAATGTCGCCAAGAACCGATTGCAACGCATCGATATAGCTCAATTCATCGGACTGGACGCTATCCGGCGCTGCACTCCGTCCTATCAAGACTCCTGACAGCCCGTCGAACCATCCGTTCAAGCGCAGGCTCAGAAGAGAGCGAGCCAGATCGCAGGGCTTCATCTCCGCGTTTTCCAAATAGAGGAGCATCCCGTCGGGCAAAGATGACTTGACGAAGCCTGGCACGTTGCCGAACGATGTGCCGGCGAGTCTCGAAATGGTGTCAAGACACCCTCCAATGAGTCGCCCGGAGAGCGCGAGATCAGACTTCCTGCGATCCAATCGCTTCCAGGTTGTCTCTTCGTCGAGCGAAGGAGCGGCATCGAACCTAGCCGGAGATTTCGCATCCTTGCTTTGATGATGTTGCGAAGTGCTCTGGGAGAAAGGAGTGTCGGACTGCACGGTCAGGACGTCCCAGATCGCAGCCGTGACAGCATCGGTATCGGCACCCCCCAGCTGCATCAGATTGGGGCCATGCAACGTCGCCCAGCCTGCAATGGTAGTGAGAGGGAAATGCAGCGTACTAAGGTCGGAAAAGCCAGAGAACCATTTGGGCGGCACCTCCGCCAGTGCATGGAAGTCGAGGAGCGGAAGCAACTCCATTGCGAGTTCACCACCCCACGGCGGCATCACCGCTGCAACTCCGGGTTCCGTGAGAAATCGCATCAACTCCGAAGCACGTTGTTCGCGCGTGGCGCTGGCAGATTTGTATTGCCGGCGAAGACATTCACCCTCGATCACCCGGTATCCCCGCTTGCGTAACGCGTCGATTGCCCGGTCGAGGCGTGGGTGCAAAGACGCGGGCACACCGGATGAAGGTGCAGTTATCGCGATGAGATCACCATGAGCAAGCGGTTTAGGGAAGCGAATATTCACCGTTCTATCCAAGTTGTCAGAGCATGCCCCATCCGTTCTGGTTGAATTGTCGGCGATTCAAGAGTCCATGTCGAATGTCCCAAACTGGCGAACGCCGCCTGATGCGATATGCATCTGGGCCCCCTCTTTGGAAGTAGATCAACGAAAAACGAGCTGTCGGCCTGACGCAACGCACATGCGTTGACATATGTTCCAATTGCAAAGAAGCTTGATGTCATGCTGACGCTAAACCTCTTTTCTTTCGCGATTCAATACCACATGGCAGTCCGTTCGGACATGCCATCGGAGGCCGATACGCGTTAGAAAAGTAGGAGCGCAGCTCGAAGGCCTCGCCGGAAATACGGATGAGGCCTTTTTTGTTTGTGGCGTCTCCGTGATCGGCATCACCAGCGGAGATGACCATGGACGAAAGAAGCCCAAAATTGGCACCATCCGGTTTACCTGCAACCGACGATTGCAGCAAAGACCGCTTGGCAAATACCACAATCTATCCAACACGTGGCCCGGTGTCGGCAATGCGCTGCGAAACCCCCGTCGAATGGCACGATGGCGGGTGCGATGCGCGTTTTCGCCTCGCCCGGATGTTGCACCCATACGAGTACTGGAGTCTTCCGATGCAGGAGGCCCACTCCGGCCGGACAGTCATTTCGATGGCTTCAGATGATGACTCGCCGACAACGACAGGGCCATCCCCCTTTGGCATTCTTGCGAGTGTGGGCCGTCTGTGGCGGCTGGCGACCCATAGGGTCCGGGCCACCGGAAGAGCCGTATCTGCGCTATCCGGCAAGCAGTCGCCGGATTGACTAACGTGTTGAAGTTCCGCGCGACGATGCTGCGCTGTCGCCCGGGACTTCATCCGCACCGTTCTTAACTTGATCGCGCGCTCAAGCTTCTCGCCGTGGCGAGCATGGGGATTGTCGCCAATTTACGGCCTGCTATCGAACGTCTCTAACTGGCCGATTATTGCGGCACGCCGGTTGCATAGTTTTTCAATCCGCTTCGCTCAATTCCGACCGGTTGCCTAACGGCGGGAATTTTCACTATTCGTGGCGCAAGCGACAGGAATTTTCACATTCCACGGCACCAGCCAGGGTATGCGTGCCACTGTTAATGAAAAATCCGTTTGGCTTCAGCACGGCGTTTTTCGCTTTCCGTGTCACTCGACACGTTTGCACGCGAGTTCGACGCATTCGGAGCAGCCATTTTTCTAGATCTTGGTAATCAGCGACCTTTTGATGGCTTCGCGTATTTTGCCGTCAGGGTCGTTCGTTAAGGTTAGCAGGCTGTCGCAGGCAATCTCTGCGACCTCGCCCCAGCTCGGGGGTTGAACGCCAATAGCATTGAAGTGCTGCTGCAAATGAACCGCGAACTGGGCGGGTGTCATGTTGTTAAAGGTGTTCTGGTAATTAGCCGCGCCAACAATGGCTATCGTCTGTGCCTGAATAGCTTGCTCGATCGATTGCTGATTCTGCGCGGCCTGCACAAAGATTTCACTCAGCGAGTCAAACAAGTTCTTCATGAAATCAAGAACTGCCAGAATATCCTGTGATGACCCGGGGTTAGTCGCCGCCAGTTTAGAAATCCGGTTTTCCAAAGCAATCCTGCCCACCGTGCAATCCCATGTCATAGGTTTTTCCTGTTGTCTTGTTGTGTTGAGGTGATCCCGCAAGCGCGTTGACAATTAGAGGGTCGTCGGCAACGAGCGGATAGGCAAACCCGTTTTCCCTGCACTGCATTTCCCGCAGCAAACGTTATCGGCAAATTTCGCCATTATGTCGAACGGCCATGCCATTCGAAGTTTGGACCAGTTAGTATAATCACCTATGCGCTTTGGCGTCTGAAAAACATGTAGTAACGCTAATATTGTAAGACCGGCCAATATCCAAGCGGGGCAGCAATTACTTCACGCCAGAAGGAATAAAGCCATGCGATACGCTCTCGTGCTCGTCCCAATTCTGGTTGCAGCCTGCACTCCACCGCCAAGCCAAGTGGCTGACGCGAATGGCGTTGCGCTAGAAGACGTCATAAAACGTGTCAAGCTAGAGGTTGGTCTTTACCAAGACTATGAGATAAAGCACCGGGCGGATTTGCCTAAAGGAAATGCATGTAACGGGTACGTCAATTTCCATATCACCAAGGTGCAGATGACACTGCAAACCATGCGAATGGTTGACCTCGCTGCAAGCGCATCGATAGGACCGCCTTTGCCTACGGGGTACAAATTGGGGCTTTCGGCTGGTGGCCATCACATATCAAAAAATACTCAAACGCTCAGCTTGTCCGTGTTTCCGATAGAACGCGCGGGTCAGATGTCGGCCAAAGAGTTGTCAGATGATTTCGTTGCGATCAACAAGGATGCGCCCTTGGCAGAAGCGCTTATAGGCGCGAGACAAGCCGTTCTCAATCAGTCTGGTACCTTGCCGTGTTACCACTTAAGACCGGACCCAAAGCCTGTCGGCAATACCATTTCCTTCATCATGGACATTGAGACAAAAGGCCAAGTAGGTATCGATTTTACTTATGCCATTTTAAGCGTAAGTGGATCGCGGGCGACGGACAACGATAACAACAACAAAATCGAGATAACGTTCGAACCGTATCTAGACCCACAACCGAAACCTGGGGCAAAGCCACTGCCAGCACCCATTCCGTCCCAACCATACCCAGGCGAGGGCTTCAGGGATTAGGGCAATGAGGAATACCAGCGTGTGGCCGCCCGGGAAACGATTAAATCCTCCCGATGTGCCGGATCGCGACTGAATCGATCATGCTCAGATAGCAACCCTTTCCCGTTCGTTGCGAGCTCTCGCAGTCGAGATCATAAACGTCGCAGTAGTTCAGGAATTGACGCCCCTATCGGATATGGCACGATGGCTTCGCGACAACCCGCTACCGGCAAGCTTGTCGCCGAATCGCGTAAGGTACGAAGGCGCGTGTTGACTGGCTATCGCCGTCGAAGCAATGGACCCGGTACGTCGGTTTGCGGTTTGCGCGGTGGCAGCGGCGCGGCCTCTGCCGTCATCTCCTCACCCGGATACCATTGAGCCATCGGGGTCCTGAGGCAGCTACCTGCTAACTCTCTGCGAGTCGCCGTTCAACCTACGCATGGATATGCGTCATATCTACTATATCTGAGGAGGTGGTCAAAGAATCGCTACCAGCTCGCCTTTCGCGATACGCTGCATCCCTGCGCCAGATTTCGCTCAGGCGCCTCGTATGAGACTCAGGCATCACCACAGATTCGGGTTCTACTGTCCAGCGGTGAGATACACATCGCAGGACGCCCCGATCCCGACGCTTTGCCCGTATGTCAAAAATTAGCACAAGCTGAGGTGCTAACGTCCGAAAGGCGCCTTGGAGCCGCCTCACTAACGTCGATTCCGGAATGTCGTCAAAGGCCTAACTGCCGTCCCTGAGAACCCGGTCTGGATGACCGGAGCACTCGGTTACCCGCGCTTAAACCCCTGCCAGCGCGACCGACTGCTTCGGTTCGAAACCGGGTTGGTCATCATCAGGCAGCGTGCCGCCACAAGCGGTCGCTCGACGACGGAGCGCAACTCGCTGTCGATCCCACGCCGTACGACTGAACGCGTTACAACTGCCCGATCGAACAAAGCCGCCGTGATAAGCAGTGGATGCGAGATCGGCACGGCGGCGTCGATCGGGCATTACACCTGCACGTCGATCAGCACGCCGAGCGGCCGCCATTGGACGCCCTTCGTCTCGTCCGACAATCCGTCGAGTACTGCAGCTAGCGAGACTTTCGCGTTCGCATTCTGCGTGAGCGTCGCGACGTGATCCCGTAACGCCTGATTCAATTGCCCGATTGCCGCAGTCATCGGATCGCCCGACTCTGTGGCCGCGCTCGACGTGTTTTCGGATTCGTCGATACCGAAATCCCATTCGTCCGTATCGCCATCGTCGTCGCTTGCTACCGCGCCGGACGTCTTCGCCAGATCGGCAATCTGAGCGCCGAGATCGCGATAGCCATTTACGGCCGAACTAGATGACTGGGTATCTGTCGCGGCGGAAAGCGTGTCCGTCGTTTCGTTACCCGACATGTTCAGGCCATTAGCCGCAGCAATTGACCGCTGCAACTCGAGCGCCTGATAGAGCGCCGCGATCAGTGACGCGCTCGACGCACTCACGCGTTTGCGCAACGACGAGGCGTCGGCGCTGTCGTTGTTGCCATCGCCGATGGTTAAGCCCGTTGATGCGTCGATACCGAGCCGCGTCAAGGTCTGCTTGAGCGCTGCTATCAGTGCGTCATTGCTGCGGTCAGAGGTGCTGGCTGTCGACGCTGCGTCCTTTGATGGAGGAGGCTCGGGCGGTGGCGGTGTGGCGACTGACGTGTTCGTGTTGATCGGATCAGGCGACATGGGCTGACGTTTCCTTTGTCCCGCACCTGGCGAGACGGTCGAAAATCGAACGCACGGTAACGACGTGCAATCGAGTTATCGGGACCATCGCGCGAGACTTGATGTTTTGTAAGTGCGCGAAAGGAAACCAGCCGTGCTTGTAATCGAATCTGGATAATCAGCCACGAATGGCCGATACCGCCGTCTTTCGACGTTCTTCAATCCGCGCGATCAGCCTGATAAACTCAAAAATCGTGCCGAGTGTATCCATGAACATGGGAGAGCCCAATGCTGCGTACGTATCTTGGCGGTTGCCATTGCCGACTCGTGAGGTTTGAAGCCCGGATTGATTTCGAGAATGGCACGTTGAAATGCAATTGCAGCTTTTGTAGCATGCTGCGCTTCTGGCACGTCCAGGTTCGTCGGGAAGAGTTTCGTCTTCTTTCCGGTGAAACTGCACTTACGGAATATCAGGGTAAAAACCCGGTAGCGCATCACCCGTTTTGCAAAGCGTGCGGTGTTCATGTATTTGATCGCGTGGATACACCAAACGGAACGGGCTACCCTTATATCAATGTGAACATCACGTGCCTCGACGAACTCAACGTCGACGAAGCGGTGAGTGCGCCGGTTACTTATCAGAATGGCCTGCAGAATGATTGGGGCAATCCCCCTTCGGAAACCCGGCATCTTTGATTTTACCGGTCACGGCGCTCTTCCCAAATGCTGGGGAATTTCTGGTTGGTGGACGTCCAACTGATAGCGCTCAGACGCGAATTGAACGAATTCGGCCTTAAACCGTGAAGGATCATCAAGTGTTCCGGCATAGATGGTCACGATTTCCGGCGCATGATGCGGTGTTCCAAACAGCAGGCTGCCACAATGAGGACAGAAATTGCGCGTGGTTGGCATCCCGCTGCCACCGATCATCGTATAAGGCCTGATTTCACCTTTGAATAAGAAGTCTGCGGCTCTCACTACGATGACAGGCAACCCTGCCGAGCCTGAAGCGCGCTGGCAATCCCGGCAATGACAGATGAGTTGCGCGAGTGAAGCGCCCCCAGCTTCGTATTGCACCGCGCCGCAAAGGCAACGCCCGATCCAGAGATTTGACATGGATCCTTTCCAGTTGAAATGATCGTGCGATTTGTCTGGCGGGAAGTTGCGACGCCATTCCCATACATTGTGGCGACACTCGCTTTCATGAAGCGGAACCCCACGCAACCTTGACAGAATTGACCGGGCGCGCCGCGGACGTTGTCATAACAGACGGGTACTCAGGTAGCGCCTAGTTGCCCCGCTCGGGGTGGCGAAACCGTGAGCGAGGAATTTCGGCGACCGCCGTGATCTCAATCATCAGTTCAGGCCGGTATAGACGTTCGACCTGGACGGTCGTTGTAACCGGATACGGATACGGCACGGCAAAAAATTCTTGCCGGATGTCTCCAGTGGTCATGAAGGCCTCGATGTCCGTGGCATATTGAACCAACGAAATTACGTCGGCCATCTGTCCGCCCATCGACGCCATGACGCTGCGAATATTCTCCAGAACCTGTCGTACCTGTGCCCGGATGTCGTGTTGCCCGACGACTTGCCCGTGCCGATCGAGTGATACCTGGCCTTTCAGGTGCACGATATGCCCGTTGCCCTGAATCACCGCCATCGAGAACGGGCCAAACGGTGCCCAAACTTCCGCCGGGTTCACTGCATCTGCCATTGCCGTGTTCCTTTGACGAGGTGCCGCCGGCAATCATACATGGCCGACGATGTGGTCATCGATTGGCGCGATCGGGATGGGCAACGTTCCGTTCAGGGTCAATTGCGGAAGTTTAAGCCGGCCGCTTCGAAGCGCGACCGGCTCGAATTTTTCATTGCGTCATATCTGCCACGACCGGCGTATGCGCTCGCGCATGTCATGCAGGCGCGACACGGATTCGTTGGAGAAAACGAAACGCAGATAACGGGCCGCACCGGGTCCCCAGTTCGTCATCGGCGTCGCCGCGATCTTGCCGCGTTCGAGCAGCAGCTTCGACGCCTCGGGTGGCTCCAGACCCAGCTCACGGGTATCGATGAGCATCGACCAGCCGCCGTGCGGACGGATCACCGGCAGGTCAGCCAGCGCGTCCATCAGGAAGTCGCGACGGCGCTCCCATTCCGCGACTGCCGCAGCCACGCCGTCGTCGGTTGCCGTCAGCGCGGCGGTGGCGCCGGGCATCGCGATTCCAACCTGACACACCACGTTCGACAAGCTCACGAGACGTACGTCGTTCATGATCGATGCGGGTCCGACGATCCAGCCGACGCGCCATCCGATCATTCGATACTCCTTCGAAACCGCGCCGACGGTGATGGTGCGTTCGCGCATGCCCGGCAAACCGGCGGGATGAATGACGTCGCGCCCGTCGAACAGGATGCGCTCCATCGCCGCGTCATAGACGAGCCAGATGCCATGGCGCGTGCAATGTTCTGCAATCGCAAGCCATTCGTCCCGCGATGCGACGTAGCCGCCCGGCATCGAAGGCGACATGATCAGCAGCGCCTTCGTGCGTGGCCCGATCGCGGCGGCAAGACTGTCGAGATCGAGCCGCCAGCCGTCGGCACCCGGCTGCAGCCGCGCGAATTTCGGCACGCCTGCGGCCAGATGCACCCGGTTGATCAGCCCGGCGTAGGTGGGATCCGTCAGCACGACCTCGTCGCCCGGCTCGAGAATCGACAGCAACACGTTGAAAATCCCCGCAAGTCCGCCGGCCGACACGATGCATTCGCTCGCGGCGTCGTAGGCGACGCCCGCGGCGCGGCCGACCCGCTCTACCGCCGCCTCGCGCAACGCGCCCTGCCCTGTGAAAGGCAGGTAGCTGTTTGCCGCGTCGTCGTCGATAGCCTCGTGCGTGTGGACCAGCGCCAGCGCCGGCGGCCGCAGGTCGGTATCGAGATTTTCAAGCCTTAGAATGTCCGCGTCGTGCAGAGAATCCGCCGCGTCGCCGATACGGTCGACTCCAATGCCGGGAATATTTCTTAAGCGAGATACTGTCACACGGACCTCCAATATGGTTTTAATATATTAAAGTGAAAAAATCCGCAGATAGCAAGCCCTCTTCGACTTCGCTCGCCGATCTCCTGCGTGAGCGCATCGCGAACGGCATCCTGGTGCCGGGAACGCAGTTACGGCAGGATCTGATTGCGAAGGAATTCGGCACCAGTCACATTCCGGTGCGGGAAGCGTTCGTGCAGTTGCAAGCGAGCGGGTTCGTCACGATCGTGCCGAACCGGGGCGCATTCGTCTCCGCAATGACGCGGCCCGAAGCCGCCGAGTTGACGGAGATGCGAATCGCGCTCGAACTGCTGGCACTCGACTCCGCTATCGATGCGTTCGGTGCGGACGACGAGACCACGGTCCGCGCAATTCTCGAGCGCGACGAGAACGCGCACGAGGTCGAGCACTGGTCGATCGACAACTGGGCATTTCATCGCGCAATCTATCGGCCGGGCGACAAGCGGCATCTGCTGGAAACGCTGGAAGCAATCTGGCGCAAGACCGACCGCTATCTGCGACTCGTCTGGCAACTGGAGCGCTACCAGCGCATCTCGCTCGCGGAGCATCATGCGATCCTCGATGCAGTGCTCGCTCATGACCGGCGCGCCGCGAAGCGCCTGACGAAAGCGCATATCGAGGCGGCCGGCGTCGTGATGCAGGACGCGCTGCGCGAAGCCCGGCAAGCGTAAGACGAAGAAACTCCCGTAGCGATCAAAGGCATACGTGATGACAAAAAGAATCATCCGTAGGGCGGGCGAATCGGATGTGCCGGCTCTCACGCAAATCCGCAACGATGCACACGCAATGAAGGTGGCGCACGGCGACTATGTATGGGGCAAGGAAGGAGACGGATTTTCCGAGAAGTGGGTGCGAAACAATGTCTCTCAAAGAGACGTGTATGTCGTTGAACTGGACGGCACTTCGGTCGGAACGTTTTTGCTCGATCTGGACGATGAAAAGCACTGGGGACCGCAAGAACCGATCGCCGGTTATGTGCATGGGCTTTGTGTGCGGAACGGCTTTAACGGACGTGGACTCGGCAGCTTCATGCTTGACTGGTGCGCTATCAAGGTGAGCGGCCTGAACCGGCGATTTGTTCGACTCGACTGCCCCGTCCACAACGCGAAACTATGCGCCTACTACGAGTCGCTCGGTTTTATCCGCGCAGGGCTGTACCCGGAGCCAGAACCCGGCGGCTATGTCTGGTCGTTGTACGAGAAACTGGTCCACTAGCTTTCCACCAGACGGCCATGAAAGCTGAAGTCACCGACATGCGGAATGAATCGGATGACGCTTTCGTCGCATCGCATCGTATTGCGCGGCGCCCGCGCCGCGCAATGCCGAACCACGCCAGCCCCAGATTGGGGACCAGGACCCATTAGCGGTAATTCCAGAAATCGAAATTCATCCTTGCGAACAACGCGCTTAATTATCAGCGGCTGTTTCCCTAAACTTGGTAAGGGCAGCTATGAAAAATACGGATGGATCGTCTGCATAGAAACTCCAATCCAATTAAGGAGGAACAGATCATGAAAAAGGCAACCAGCACGTTAATCGCAACCGTCGCCGCACTCACGCTGTCGGGCGGCGCTTATGCACAGAACAACACGCTGGCAACCCCGAGCGTAGTGTCGCCGGCCGCTGTATCGCCGGCCAATGCAACAAGCGGCTACGGCACGCCGGGTGCCACCAGCTCGGACAGCGGCATGAGCGCCGGGTCGCCGAACTCGGGCATGCCGAATGGCACGAACAATAGCTCGACGTCCCTCACCAACCTTCCTGGAAGCCACAACACGCTGGCGACCCCGAGCGTAGTGTCGCCGGCCGCCGGCCAATAACAGTTGTTGGAGGTGACAACCAGGCGCACTGACGAGGCGTCTCGATCGCGTGAGGCGCAGTTGTAGTTGTGACCGACGCCACAGGTTCGCGACTAGCCGAGTCCTTTATTCGCCGCACATCGTAAAAAAGACCGCTGTCCGTAAGGGCAGCGGTCTTTTTTTCTTCCTGGCCTATCCCTGGTCTCGTTCTGGCCTCGTTCTGGCCGCTTCCTGGCAGCGGCTTACGGCACACCGGCTGATTGCATGCCCGTATAACAGCAGCTGGCCTAGCCTGCCATAACGCGCCAGATGGCCGAATTCGTCCCAACGCTAAATGATCGCCTCGCGAAAAAGCGAAGGACCGAGCTGGGCCGGTCGGCTTTCGTCCCGGCTCGGCCCAAAGGAGCCGTTGAAATTAGATCTTGTTCAGGTCAGCGCCCATGTCGCAATGGCACCCCGCCCGCCGTCGCTGTCACTCCGTTTCGTTGTCGTCAGTGTCTGCATTGGCGGTCACTGCTTCCTGATTCATGGCGGCGGCTGCCAGTGCCGTTGCAAGCTCCGGATGCGCTTCTTTCCGTTCACTGTAGCGATCGGTCAGATAGTCGGACCGGTCGCGTACCAACAGCGTGAACTTGTACAACTCTTCCATTACGTCGACGACGCGATCGTAATAGGCGGATGGTTTCATCCGGCCATTGGCGTCGAACTCCTGCCAGGCCTTTGCCACTGACGACTGATTCGGGATCGTCACCATACGCATCCATCGGCCGAGAATGCGCAGCGCGTTCACGGCGTTGAACGATTGCGAGCCGCCGCACACCTGCATCACCGCAAGCGTGCGACCTTGCGTTGGACGAACGCCGCCGCTTTCAAGCGGTAGCCAGTCGATCTGGTTCTTGAATACCGCCGTCAGGGTTCCGTGACGTTCCGGGCTGCACCACACCTGCCCTTCCGACCACTCCGAGAGCTTGCGCAGCTCGACCACCTTTGGATGATCGGCCGGCACGCTGTCCACAAGCGGTAAGCCATGTGGATCGAACACCCGGGTTTCCGCGCCGAAGTGGCGCAAAATGCGTTCGGCTTCAAGCGTGAGAAGGCGGCTGTATGAGGTCGAGCGCAGCGAACCAAACAGCAAAAGGATTCTCGGCGCGTGTTGCGAAACCGTGCGTGAGTCCAGCTTCTGCAAATCAGGTGTGTCCAGGTGTGGGGCGCTGACGTTCGGAATATCTTGCGTCATTAGAGAAGCCTCTTTCCTTCGCTATCGACCACCTGCTCGCCGTCCTCTTTCGTAAATGCGCCTTTCTGTCCAGCAGGCAGGATGTCGAGCACCAACTCCGAGGGCCGGCAAAGGCGCACACCAAGCGGCGTGACAACAAACGGGCGGTTAATGAGGATCGGATGTTCCATCATTGCGTCGAGCAACTGGTCATCGCTTAACGAGGTGTCGGCGAGGCCGAGTTCGGCATACGGCGTGCCCTTCTCGCGCAGCGTGGCGCGCACGGTGAGGCCCGCGCGTTCGATCAGACTTTTCAACGTAGCGCGATCGGGCGGGTTCTTCAGATACTCGATGATTTCCGGCTCGATCCCCGCATTGCGGATCATTGCCAGCGAGTTGCGCGACGTGCCGCAATCGGGGTTGTGATAAATCGTGACGCTCATAACTGCTGTCCCTTAATGCCGTGATTTGCTTCGTACCAATGCTGGGAGCGATTGACAATGCCAACGACGAACAGCATGACCGGCACTTCGATCAGTACGCCTACCACCGTTGCAAGCGCTGCACCGGAATGGAAACCAAACAGACTGATTGCCGTGGCGACCGCCAGCTCAAAGAAATTGCTGGCGCCGATCAGACTCGACGGACCGGCAACACAGTGCGCAACGCCGAGCCGTCGATTCAGGAGGTACGCGAGGCCCGAATTGAAAAACACCTGGATCAAGATCGGTACCGCGAGCATGGCGATAACCAGTGGTTCCTTAACGATCGCCTGCCCCTGAAACGCAAATAGCAGCACCAGAGTCGCGAGCAGTGCGCTAATCGAATACGGGCCGAGATGGGCAACCGCTTGCCGGAAATACGTTTCGCCTCTGGTCAGCAGACGTCGGCGCAACAACTGGGCGAGGATGACCGGGATGACGATGTACAGCACAACCGAAATGATCAGCGTATCCCACGGCACCGTGATTGCCGACAGGCCGAGCAGCAGCGCAACGAGCGGTGCGAAGGCGACGATCATGATCGAGTCGTTGAGTGCGACTTGCGATAACGTGAAGTACGGATCGCCCTTGCAGAGTTGCGACCACACAAACACCATCGCCGTGCAGGGGGCGGCGGCCAGCAGGATCAGGCCGGCGATATAGCTGTCGAGCTGGTCGGCAGGAAGCCACGGCGCGAATACGTGGCGGATGAAGATCCAGCCGAGCAATGCCATCGAGAATGGTTTGACGAACCAGTTCACGAATAGCGTGACGCCGATGCCGCGCCATTGGCTCTTAACCTGGGTCATCGCGGAAAAATCAATCTTGACCAGCATCGGGATGATCATCACCCAGATCAGCACGCCGACCGGAAGATTCACCTGTGCCACTTCCATGCGGCCGATTGCCTGGAAGAGTTGAGGAAATACCTGTCCGAACAGGATGCCGCCAACGATGCAGAGCGCGACCCAGACGGTCAGGTAACGCTCGAAAAATCCAATCGCCGGCCGTGTACTGGCGATTGCTGTATCAGTGCTGCTCATCTGACTCCTCTGCCGGCTTCTCACCGATCGCACGCATTTCGCGCTGAATCGCATTGCGGTCCAGCACATGCAATGGCAGATTCACAAACTGGCTCACCCGGTTCATGATCTGCCGATAAACCTTACTGAAGACCTTCCGCTTTTCGTCATCACTACCCTCAAATGCTGCCGGGTCTTCGAAGCCCCAATGCGCAGTCATCGGGTGGCCTGGCCAGATCGGACAGACTTCGCCCGCAGCCTGGTCGCACACCGTGATAATGAAATCCATGTGCGGGGCGTCAGGGGTAGCAAACTCATCCCAGCTCTTGCTACGCAGCTTCGCGGTGTCATAGCCCAACGCTTCGCACCGCTCGACGGCGAACGGATTCACTGCCCCAGATGGATGACTACCCGCGCTATACGCCTGAAACTTACCCTTTCCCAGCACGTTGAATAGCGCTTCGGCCATGATGCTGCGCGAGCTGTTGCCCGTGCAAAGAATGAGAATCGAGTAAGGTTTGTCGCTCACTGGCGGCTCCTGAAGATCACGATGGAATTACTTGGCCGCTATGCAGCATGCGGCCGACGATTGCGCAAGGGTTTGCGATTGGTCGCGCGAATGACCGTAGACCGGTGCGGCTCCAAGTGTTCGAAACGTTTCCCACGCGACGCCCTGCGGATCAGTCGTCCACGCTTTATCCGACCGCGCATAGCAGCAGGTTGTGTCCATCTGTGGCTGGACTGGCATTTCCGCGGCGGCGAAGCGTGCATTCATCTCGGCCAGCTCCGCGTCGGTTTCTACCTGAATGCCAAGGTGGTCAACACCCGGCTTCGCCCCACGCTGCGAAATAGCGAAGTTGACGGCCGGATTGGTCAACTCCCACTTACAGTAATCGCTCTTCAAGACCGTCGGCTCTGCGTCGCCGAACATGGCACGGTAAAACCGGATGCTGTCGCCCAGGTTCTCGACCGCAACATGGATATGCATACGCTTCATGGTGTGTCTCCGCAGCAGTTGGGGAGATCGCTCGCGGCACAGGTCGCGCCCGCACAGCAGTTCTCCGTCAGGAAGCCAATCAGGCCCGTCATGGCGTCGAAGTTCGCCGTGTAGATGACGAACCGCCCCTGCTGTTGCGGCTTCACCAGATCAGCATGTGACAGGTCCTTCAGGTGGAAGGACAGGCTTGAGGGGGATAGCCCTACCTGCTGCGCGATTTCGCCGGCAGCCATGCCATCCGGGCCTGCGACAACCAGCAGGCGGAAGATCGCAAGGCGCGATTCATGGGCGAGCGCGCTCAGGGCGCGTACAACGAGGTTTGAGTCCATGCCCGGAACAATAGATCATTCACTTCGATATTTCAAGTATTATTGAAATATCGAAGTGAATGCCGCTGATCCTGAACGCGTCACCTACGTTGCGCTGAGGTTCGGCTGGTCAGGGCGCGCAATGTACGTTCGATAATTGGCGTTCCAAAATCAGATCCTTTCCATCCATCAGACATGGAGGCCCCATGCGACTACGCATCGCGACGCCCGACGACGCCGAGGCCATCTCGACGATTTACGCTCCGGTAGTAGCAGGCTCCGCCATCTCTTTCGAACTTGAACCCCCGACAGAGGCCGAGATGCACCGGCGATTAATCGAGACATTGCGACGGTTCCCGTGGCTGGTCAGTCTCGATGATGCGGGTCTGGTGAGTGGTTATGCCTATGCCGGTACTCATCGGGAGAGGCCGGCCTACCAATGGTCGGTCGATACGACGGTCTACGTCCGCGCAGCCAGTCGAGGACAAGGTGTCGGGCGCAAACTGTACGAAGGCCTGCTGATGGAGCTAACGAAGCTCGGCTACGCGCAGGCGTTCGCAGGCATCGCACTACCGAACGCCGCCAGTGTTGCGTTGCATGAAGCGGTTGGATTCAAACATATCGGCGTCTATGAAAAGGTCGGTTTCAAGCTCGGCGCATGGCGAGATGTCGGTTGGTGGCAAAAGACGCTGCGTTCCTATGCGAGTGAACCTGTCGCGCCGAGCGCTTTTGACGCATCCGGCAATTTCTGAAAGCTTCGGTTGACTACAAAAATAATATCGACCTGGCCAAGCGTGTGAGGGACACGTGGTTCCGTGCTGTCGTAATCCGATTGCGCTCCCGTCCAGGAACCGCTCCGAGCGTCAGCTTTGCGACCGGCTTGAGACGCCGCGACAGGCAGTCGTGAGGCGACCTGAACCGGTCGCCGTCAGACTCAGTACGGGAACAGGAGACGCCCGATGGAAGATCCGGAATCGTTGACAATCGGCATCGATCTGCGCACTCGAGAAGACCAGGAAAAGCGAACCTTCATCAAGTTGTCGTCACGTTCGAAGATGTCTCGGGCCTCACTCATTCGATAACGAAATTCGAAAGAGAGATTTCATTCGCGCACTTACTTGGTCGTATAGCCGCCGTTTATCAGAATGGTTTGCCCCGTAATCCACCATCCGTCGCTGACCAGATGGCGAATGAAGGGCACCACATCCTCGATGTCGGTCAAGCCAGTCGTAGAGAACGGCGAGAGTGCGGCGGCCGTCTTGTGGTAAGCCACCGCGTCCGCGCCTTCGGCGGGATAGAAGAATGGCGTGTCCATGGGCCCGGGGCCGATGGCTGTCACCGAGATGCCGCGTGCGCCGAATTCCTTGGCCGCCGCGCGCGTGAAATGTTCGACCGGCGCCTTGGTACCCGCATAGGCAGCATAGAACGGTGTGAACGCGCCAAGCAGCGACGTGACGAGCGTGACGATTTTGCCGTTGTCGTTGACGTGCTTGCCTGCCTCCTTGAGAAAGAAGAACGCGGACTTGGAATTCACCGCCGTCATTTCATCGTATTCAGCCTCGGTGATGTCGACGAACGGCTTCTTCAATACTTTACCGACCGTATTGATCGCAATATCAGGGCGGCCGACGGCCGCGACGACATCCGAAAACAGTTTCTCGACCGCCCCTGCCGAGGTCAGATCGGCCTGGAAAGCGACTGCCGTGGCGCCTGCCGACTCGATCGCCGCAAGTGTCTCGTCCGCCGCGGCCTTTGAGCTCGCGCTGTTGTAGTGGATCGCCACTGCCTTGGCGCCCTGTGCAGCGAGATCCCGTGCAATCAACCCACCGAGATTTTTCGCCCCGCCCGCAATAACGACGGTCTTGCCTTTGATGCTGTGGTTTGCCATGGTTCGTCCCCGGTGCTGAAGCCGCCCTATGCAGCCTCTCATCCTGCTGGATGATATATTCCAGAAAAACCATTTAAACCTGCTGTTTCTGACATCACTGGTCAGAAAAGTCGAACAGTAGAAAGGCGTGCCTGGACATGGCGGCGAACGAGACTGGCGGCGCGTACGCGTACACGTGCCGGACCGATGGACTACGGTATCCCGCGCAGAAAGCTCGGCACGACGTCGAGCTGCGCGCTTACTAAGGCGGTAGCGAACGTGGATCGTATTGACCTGTTTCGCGTCTTCGCGCGCGTTGTCGAATGCGCGAATTTCACGCGCGCGGCGGACACGCTCGGCTTGCCTCGTTCGTCGGTATCCGCGGCGATTCAGGAGCTGGAAGGACGGATCGGCGCCCGCTTGCTGCATCGGACAACGCGTAAGGTGTCGCCGACGCAGGACGGCGCCGCGCTCTATGAGCGCTGCCTGCGCCTGATCGCCGATGTCGAGGAGACAGAGAACCTGTTCCGGCAGACCTCGGTAGGACCGAGCGGCACGCTACGCGTCGACGTGCCGGGCCGTATAGGCCGGTTGATCATCGCGCCCGCACTGCCGGGATTCCTCGCTTCCTATCCGAACATCGACATCGCGCTCGGCCTGACCGATCGCGCGATCGACCTTGTCGAAGAACGCGTCGACTGCGTGCTGCGCGTAGGTAAGCCGCAGGATTCCGGCATGATCGCGCGTCCCATTGGCAATCTGCCGCTCATCAACGTTGCGAGCCCTCTCTACTTGTCGCATCACGGTACGCCATACACGCCGGCCGACATGGGAACCCACCAGGTCGTTCAGTATGCGTCGCCATCGAACGGACGTATCGGGCCCTGGGAATGGCTCGACGGCGAAACCGCAAGGACGTTGACAACGCAAGGCCGCGTGACGGTCAACAGCGCGGAGGCATATATCGCATGTTGTCTTGCAGGACTCGGCTTGATCCAGATTCCTGCCTATGACGTGCAGCAACATCTGCGTGCGGGCGAACTGATCGAGGTGATGCCCGCATACCGGGCCGCGCCCATGCCGATGAACCTGCTCTATCCGCATCGGCAACATCTGTCGCGCAGGGTTCAGGTGTTCGCCGACTGGCTCGATGCGCTGTTGAAAGAGCAACTCATTTGCGATTCGGGCGGAAGAAAATGAAGCCGGCCGATCCAGGTGTCGATTCTTCCTCGCACGGCGGCGAACATTTTTGACAGCAGTTGGTTGGCAAGGACGAATACCATGGAGGCGCGGTTCACGCGTCCGTTCCAATCCAGAATGCGGACGCTAACGGGCTTATCGCGATAGACCATAGACCGCGTCGGGGCGAACCGAGCCGGTCTTCATGGGCAGAGTTCGGCAAAAAGCAGCCGATCGACAGCATCAACTGGATCGCTGACAATCAAGGAATGGCTTGGCGATCCTCGTTATCGAGCGCAGCCGGCTTTCAGTTTGCACGAAACAACCCTTGACTCTTGCGCAGGCTATTGAGTCGCGTAAGCCGCGACTATCTGGAGGAACCTATGCCGATCGGGATCAAAATCGAAGGAATCGCTTTTAGCGAACTAGCGTTGGTGGATCGCCCTGCTCATGCAGCCATACTCGGCCGCATTTTTACAAGCTGGTCCTTGATCGAAAGTTCCATCACGGGCCTGTTAGGGTTGATGATGCACGACGACCATCGTGCGGCGCTCGCAATTCTTGAAACCTTCAAAAACAACAGCAGCAGGGTCCAGGCTGTCAGGCGAATCGGCAAGGAGGTTCTTGATGTGTCGCTTCGACACGACTTCGACGAGTTGATGAAAGACGTGCTTTCGTACGCCGAGGAGCGGAATGCCATTGCCCACGGCCTATGGGGATCGTGCGAGGATAAGCTTGATATTGTGTATCGCATGCCGATGGCAACACTCTCAAAATTCATTGTCGAGGTGCCAAACAAGACCGATATCGACACCGAGGCACTCCTGAATTCATTCAAAGATGAAATAACAATTCTGACCGTGGATGATCTCGAACGAATTGAACAGAAAGGAAAAGACCTTCTGTTTCGCGTCATGAGTGAGACGACGAAGAAGGCATACTCACGGACGTCAGAGAACCAAAAGGGTAGAACCGAGCGATAGAGCTGGCGGTAGAAATTGCGTAGTGCCACTTGAGCATCGGTGAGTCAGCCAAACACGTAGGGTTGGCTCATCTTGTAATTCATCTGGAAGGTTCGAATTTTTGCCCGTGCGTGAATGTCCGTTCCAGAGAATCGTTGAAGGCCGCTTCGGATCGATCTGAACCGTTCAAAATCACATTGCCGGGTCTTTCGATCAGCGATAGTCGAGGAAAGGAATCATACGCGCAGGCCCTGTCAGATATGGATTCAGCCCGCCACCAAGTGGGTATTTTTTCGAAAGAATATCTTGTCCGTCTCCGCAGACGTGCTATCTTCGACGCTCGCCCTCATTGGCTTCTGGATCCCATGTCCTGCGAAGCGTGCCAGAAATTGTTGATTGGCGATTCAGACGCTCCCCACGACGGGTTGCTGGCATATCGCGCCCCATCGATTCTTCGCCCTTTCGGCCGGCCGCCAGTTGTTCTTCATCGCTATCGCTGCAAACACTGCGGCTTCAACTGGATACGTGAATCAGATCCGCTTGAGCGGGAGAGAACCGAGTGGATCTGTCTTTACCAGGCATCCAACATCCTGGTTCCCGCAACGACAGACAGCCATTCACTATCGTCGGCCAGCGAGCATTCGATATCTTCAGCCCCCGCAGACAGGCATCCGGCACGCCCCGGGAATTGGCTTCGGCGTTTCTCCTGAGCGAACAGGGTACGGCGCGGGTCAAAAGGCTTGTTTCGGGTGCACGACTCGCCATCGTGCTTGGTTCGGCCATGAGCGGTCACCCGGAGCCGTAAACGTAATGTCCGAATTACGCGGACGCCGGCCGCCCAGCGGACAGTTGCATTCGGCTTGACCAGTTGCGCGCCGAATTCAGGAACCGCAGAGCGTGAAATCCACGTCTTTACTCTCGATGACTCCGCCCGAGCGGCCTGGCGCCCTTTGATTGCTCCAGTACAGATTGGTGTGCCTGATCACGGCATCCGGTGGCGGCGCGCCCCTCTCCGTCATGTCATCCGTCGTATGGGCATCGCTGACAAGGGCCGCGTCATAACCGCGCGCGAGTGCGCCATGCAGAGTCGAGCGTACGCACATGTCCGTCTGCGCTCCGGTCACAATGAGTTTGCCTACGCCGAGGCTGGATAGCACCTCCTCGAGATCGGTGCCTTCAAACGCGTCTCGATAGCTTTTTGCGACAATCGCTTCCCTTGGCGCCGGAGCAAGTTCGGCAACGATCTGCCATGCTTCGCTGCCCGCCTTGAGGTCTTCGTCGGCGTGCTGAATCCAGATAACCGGCACGTTCGCGGTGCGTGCCCGCTCGACGAGCATGTTGACTGCGTTGAGCACTTCATGACGCCGATATGCATTCGCGACGACTTCATTTTGAAGATCGATAACGACAAGTGCGGTGTTGGGGCGATCGGCTATCGTAGTCACGAGCAGAGACCTCCTGAGGAAAGAGCATATCTTAGCGGGATTTACTGCTCGCAATGCGAGGGCCGCCTTGCTTCCCGCGCTACACGCTGTTGCGTTCCGCATGCAGTGACTCGACATCCTATGCGGCGCTCCTTAGCGAAGTGCAGCCGCCACCGCCTCGTCGATCTGCAGCGCAAAGCGTGCTTCAACGTCGGGCACCGTGTAGCCCACTGACAGTTCCAGATACGCGTCGCCTAGCACCAACTGAACGAATGTCGCAGCCCGCAATGCAGCAGTCGATTCGTCAAATCGCTTGCGCAGAATTTTTGCGGCGAAGGCACGTACGCCCTTTGCACCATTTTCGTAAAACACCTGACCGAGTTCCGGAAGACGCTCGGCCTCCGCAACGATAGCCCGGTAGAGCCGCAGATAATCCGGCGCGATAAGGATTTGCGCCAACACCCATCCCAACTCGCGCAACTCAACCTCGGGGGCGCCATCGGATTGTTCGCCCTGAGCGCCGGCAAGCAGCGCGCCCACCTGAGCGCACATCGCGCTCACCACGCCAACGAACAGCGCCTCCTTCGACTTGAAGTGGCGGTAGACCGTCTGTTTGCCGACGCCGGCGGCCGAGGCGACGTCGTCCATCGTTGCAAAACCGAAACCCTCGCGTAAGAAAACGGTTTTCGCGCCGTCGAGGATTGCGGACCGCTTGCGGCATTGCAGCGGGCTCAGGCCGGGGAGAGAAGAAGTGTCCATGCGAGATAAATAACAGATCATCGAGTAGTTGACAAGACTGGTCAGTCTCGTTTAGATTTGCCAAAACGAGACTGATGGGTCTCGTTTGTATGACTATTCAACTTCGCAGGCAATCATTGGAGAACGCTTTGAAACTGTTCATGACAGGTGGTACCGGCTTCATCGGGCAAGCGGTCGCGCGCAAGGCAATCAGCCTCGGCCATCGGGTGACGGCGCTGGTGCGCGAGGACAGCTCGGCGGCCGCCGGCGCGCTGGCACGTCTCGGTGTGACACTGCATTCCGGCAACCTGCGCGAGCCGCAGTCTTTCGCTGCGACTGCCGGTGCCGCCGATGGCGTGGTGCACACCGCATCGACCAACGACGCTTCCGCCGCTGCTGCCGATGAAGCCGCGGTTGTAGCGATGCTTTCGCATTTGCATCCGGGCGCGGCGTTTGTCTATACGTCGGGCACCTGGGTCTACGGCAATACGGAGGGTGAGCCCGCGACTGAAGCATCGGCGCTGAACCCGACACCTCTCATCGCCTGGCGGCCCGCAGTGGAGCAGCAGGTACTGGCGCTAGCAGCCCGCCGCTCGATTGCTGCAGTAATCCTCAGGCCGGCGATGGTGCACGGCTACGGCGGCGGTGTCTTCGGCATGCTTGCCGGCATGGCCCGTCAGACCGGCAGTGTGAGGATCGTGGGCGATGGCCGCAACCACTGGCCTGCCGTTCACGTCGACGATCTCGCCACGGCCTACCTGAGCGCGATGGAGCGGGCGGCAAGCGGGGACGGCCGGGTCGCGGGACAGATCTTCAACGTGGTCACGGAAGATGCCGTTGCGGTTGCCGAAATGGGTGAAGCGATTCGGGTCTCGGTCGGTGCCGATCGCGTCGAACCCTGGCCGCTCGACAATGCTCGCCAATCGCTTGGACCGTTCGCCGACGCACTGGCGCTCGACCAGACAGTCAGCGGCCAGCATGCCCGGCAAGTTCTTGCGTGGAAGCCCGATGGCCCCGGCCTGATTGCGGACCTCTCCGCACCAAAGCACTTTCAGCAAAGCAACGGAGCATGACCATGGTGTGGAACAGTGCATCTGTCGAATCGATTCTCGCGATGATCGTTGCGGTTCTGTTCGCGATTGCCGGGGTGGTCAATCTCACGGGACTCGGCGCGGTGAAGCGCGACTTCGCGCGCTGGGGTTACCCGGCATGGTTTCATTTGCTCTGCGGCGCGCTTGAGCTGTTGTGCGCGGCACTTCTTTTTGGACCACAAACCAGAGTCCTGGGCCTCGCGCTGGCCAGTGCGATCCTGGTCGCCGTGCTCTTCACGTTGCTACGAAACCGGGAGTCGCTCCAGCATATCGCCCCTGCGCTGGTCTTCTCGGCGCTCGTTGTGACTACCGTGGCGCTCCGTGGTTGAGGCTTGCTCGCCGCGAGGCGAGTGAGCCCGGGACACTAACAGGCCGCGCGGGCAATCCGTACCGCAGGTACCTGAAATACGCGCACGGATAGCGGCATTGGAGCAATGCCAACTTCATCACGTGCGCCATGCGTCCGCTTTTTGTGGTGATGGCTGGACGCTCTGGGTCGCCTGCCGCAGATCACCGTCGACAATTGGTGCTCGCGACATTATCTGCGTAATGCGGTTCGCGGCCAATGCAGCGCACCAAAAAGTCCATCACAGCCTTGATAGCCGGCGTACGGCGCAGATCGGGATAAGTCACCAGCCACAGGCCCGTCTCCGGCGGCTCGGACCCAACGCGAAGCCTGACCAGTTCAGCGTCGGTATCGCCGATCATCGTGGGTAGGACCGCAATGCCGACGCCGTTGCGTACCGCCATCTGCTGCCCAATCACATCGTTTGTTTCGAATACGATGGGTCGCCCGTCCAGAAACTGCCGCAGCCAGCTTTGATGTCTCACGTGATCCAGCGACGAGTCATACGCGATGAACTCCCATTGTTCAGGAGGACGAGCCGCATAGGCCAGGCTGGCATATAGACCGAATCGGATCGTGCCTATCCGTCGTGCGACGAGGCTGCCTTCCTGTGGCTTGACCATACGAATGGCGATATCCGCGACGCCTCGGTCCAGCGGTGCAATGTCGGGAGAGCCCTCCATGACGATCTTCACGGACGGATGCGACTCGCGGAACGAGCGCATGTGCGGCGAGATGCAATAGCTACCGATCGTAGGAGGCACGCTGAGACGGACCGTTCCAGACAGGGCGGACGATGCCCGCAGCGCATAGGCCTCGACTGTCTGCGCGCAGTCGACCATCGGTCCCGCCAGCATGGCGAGCGTTTTTCCATCCTCGGTCAAACGGCTGCTACGGGGCAGCCGATGAATCAGTTTCAACCCGAGCGCAGTCTCTAGCGACGTGACACGCCGACCAACGGTAGCGTGTTCGACAGACAGCTCGCTTGCGGCGCCCGAGAGCGATCCGGTGCGCGCCAGCACGAGAAAGTAACGCAAATCTTGCCAATCGAACATATCTAATTTTTGACAGAGACTGTGAACAAATAGGGAATTCTCAAGCAGAAGGGCTAAGTCTAATCTTGTCCTTCAGCGGACGTCCGATGGTTCCTTACTGACTCTGGAGAAATGAATGTTCTACGAGCTGACTACCCTGTCGTCGCATATTCTCAAGCTGGCCCAGGTGATCGCGAACGCGGAGGCTTACCTTGCTCATTCAGAAACCACAGGGCGCTGGCTCGGTGCATGGACCTCGGAAAATGGACGGCTAGGGAGTGTGCGTATCCTCCGCGGGTTCACCGACGAAGCGCAACTGGCGCAAGAAAGAGTGCGTGCACTACATCATGCTAACCCGTTCGGGGCGGCCGACAGCGAGTGTACGATCGAGATGGAGAGCTATGCCGGTTTTCCATTCCTGCCTCCCGTCGAGCCGGGTTCGTTCGGCAAGTACTACGAGTTTCGTACCTACTGGCTAAGGCCAGGGGGCCTGACGCCAACCATCAAGGCCTGGGAGACTGCGATGCCTGAGCGCTCAAAACGGTCAAGTCTGACGGTCAACATGTACGCGCTTGATGGCGTACCGCGCATCACGCACATATGGCCCTGGGAAAGCCTCGATGAACGCGTCGCGATACGCGCAAAGTCTTACGCTGACGGAATCTGGCCGCCGAAGGGAGGTCCCGATCAATTCTATGAGGCGACATCCACTATCTGGATACCGACGGACAGGTCACCGCTGCGGTGAACTGTCCGGGCGATTTCTCTCTTCGAAACGAACGTTCACGCTGCAGGAATCCTTCCATTACGCTTGAAGAAGGCGATGTCATCAGACGCTGCTCGAATTGCTGGTGGACACGGCGGAGCCGTACCACCAGCAATTCGAACACGACCGCAAGTTGTACCAGGTGATTGCGCGATGCGAAAGGCGCTCCGCAAAGCCGCATCACCGCGCACCGCTATGCGGCGTTATCACGGTCATCCTGAACGGCCCGCCGTTCGCCGCAGCATGCGCGACCGCCTCGTTCGCGTCATCGAGCGCAAAAGTCGTCACATCGAAATGTCCCAGGTCCAGCAGCCCACTGCGGATGAGCCCCGTCATCAACGTCACCGCTTCCTTCGGGTACATCCACTTGCCGCGCAGCGTGATGTCGTTGCGCATGATCCACGGATACGGCAGCTCGAGTCCCGCACCGCCCAGCATGCCGACTCCGCCCATCAGCACCACGCGCCCATATGGGCGGACCGCCATCGCCGCGGCACGCACCGTGGTCGCGGGCACCGACGGCGGCATCAGATCCATCACGCAATCGATCGGTGCCGGTGCCGCCTGCTGCATGCGTTCGCGATCAGTGGCCTCGTCGCCGGTCAGTGCAACGGTGCGCACACGTTCGCCGAAGCGGCGCTTGAGATCCGCGAGCGCCTGTGCGTTGCGGCCGGGCGCGATCACGCACCGCGCGCCCATCGCCAGCGCCACCGCGACGCATGCGCTGCCGAAGTTGCCGGTTGCGCCGCTCACGAGCAGGATCTCGCCCGCCCGCAACTCGGACGCGAGCAGCCCGCCATACGGTACGAGTAGCGTGTTGAGCGCGCACCAGCGGGCGGCGTCGGCCGGCTCGATGTCGCCGATGCGCACCGCGTTCTCAGTCGGCACCCGCAACCGCTCCGCGAACGGGCCGTCGTGAAAATAGCGCTGCAGCAGCTTGCCACCCTCGCCGCGCGAGCTCCAGCCTTGCAGCACGATGTCGGGCATCAGCGCATCGTCGCGCGAGCGCACGGTCGGATCGCAGAACACCCAGTCGCCCGGCTGCAACTGCGTCGCGTCCGGACCCGTCGTCCTGACACGGCCAATCGCGCCGCAGCCGGGCACGATCGGCAGCTCAATTGGATAGCGGCGCTCGCCGCTGAACACCTCCTGCGCATAGGACAGGACCGGCGTCGCGACGACATCCACGATGACCTCGCCGGTGCCGGCCGAAGGATCCGGCATTGATTCGATCGCGAGTGGAACGCCGAGCGTCTTCAGAATCGCAGCTTTCATGGTTTTTCCGTCAGGTGTGGGAGACGGGGCGATTCTGGCAGGCTTAGAATTGGCAACAAGGCCCGGCACACTCCCAGGATTGCCCGATACCACCCTGCACGAAACAAACCTGATGATCGCCACGACTCGAACCCCGTTCGGCGACTTTCTGCGCTCCCGGCGCAAGAAGCTGACACCCGATGCAGCAGGCCTGAACGGCACACGGCGCCGCCGTACTCCCGGCCTGCGGCGCGAAGAAGTCGCGGAACTGGCGGGCATCGGCGTCGACTGGTACGTGCGGATGGAACAGGGGCGCGTCGTCAGCCCTTCAGCGTCGACGCTCGACGCGCTTGCGCGGGCGTTGCGGCTCGACAAGGCCGAAGCAGCCCATCTGCGCGCGCTCGCGCGGCACGACGAACCGCGCGCCTTCGTGCGGGAAAGCGTGCCGCCCACCATCGAGCGGCTCGTCGCGAGTCTCGACCTGCCGGCTTATGTGACCGGCCGGCGCTGGGACCTCCTCGCGTGGAATGCGGCCGCAGCGGACCTGCTCGGCTTCGATCGCCTCGCCGAAGCGGACCGCAACATTCTGATCTACATGTTCGTCGAGCCCGAAGCGCGGCGGCTTTTCGCTGCGAGCTGGTCCGACGAGGCGCGCCGCATGATCGCACTGTTTCGCGCGAGCCACGATCTCCATGCGGGCGACCCTGCGTTCGTCGCACTGGTGGAGCGTCTGTGCGCAAACAGCGGCGAGTTCGCGAAGTGGTGGAGCACACACGACGTGCGCAGCGGAGTGTCGGGGCAGAAAGTGTTCGTGCATGCGCAGCGCGGCACGCAGCGCTACGAATACGCGACGTTTCAGGCGAACGACGATCCCGCGCTAAAGCTCGCGATCTATACGCCGGTTAGCGCCGATGCCGGCGCCAGCAGCGATTAAGCTCGCCCGAAACATAGTCGAATCCGCAGCTCTGGAATTTAGAAATCCACGCGTGCGACATGCCATCTGCGAGGACTGCAGACCAACAGCTGCCGATGAGGCGACGCCCGGTCCGGCGTCCGTTTCGGGTCGATGGACTAAACCGCTCGCGCTGTAGGGGCTGGTGTTTGCCGGTAAGGAGGTCATGATTCGGCTCCTGTTGAAGAACGAGGCGGATTGCCTCATTCGCCAACATAAAGCCGCGTGACCGGCCTCTCCCTGACCTCCAGCGTCTGACCGTAGCCCCTACCGCGCGAGCGGTTTAGTCCTTCGGCCATCTAGAGACCTTCGGCGAGATTCACCGAGACGGCTGCTTTCGAGCCTATTTCGGGTGCACAGGAATTCGACGACCTTGCGTTATCGGTATCTGCATCGGATCATTGCAGTTGTTAAGCCTCCGCTCATATAAGCTCCGCGCACGCCGAGCCAATTTTGCAGAAATTACTCTATGGACGAAGTCGATAAGTTCAAGCGTGTGGCTTCATGGCTCCGCGAAGCAGATGGTTTGCTCATAACGGCCGGGGCTGGTATGGGCGTTGATTCAGGGCTCCCCGATTTTCGAGGTGCGGACGGGTTTTGGCGCGCCTATCCAGCGCTGCGTAAGCATCGGCTGACGTTCCAGGATATGGCGAATCCGCGGACACTCGTCAAATCGCCCACATTATCCTGGGGCTTCTATGGTCACCGACTTAAGCTTTACCGGCGAACCGAACCTCACAGCGGGTTTCAGGTCCTTCTCCGCTGGGCCGAGAATATGCCGCAGGGCGCTGCTGTTTTCACCAGCAATGTTGACGGCCAGTTTCAGAAGGCGGGTTTTCGCGCCGACATCGTCGCGGAATGCCACGGCTCCATCCACTGGATGCAGTGCTCTGAGGTTTGTACTGATGCTGTGTGGTCGGCGGACGCTTTTGAGCCGGTCGTGAATGAGACAGAATGTCTTCTGCTCAACGCAGTTCCGTCCTGCCCGCATTGTGGCGCTACTGCACGACCCAATATTCTTATGTTCGGGGACTATGACTGGATTGCACTGCGCACCGAGGCTCAGGAATCCCGCCTGCATGCCTGGCTTGCGTCCGTCGAACGACCTGTTGTAGTGGAAGTTGGCGCGGGCAAGACCATTCCGACAGTTCGAAATTTCAGTGAAAGAGTGGGAGCCCGCGTCATTCGCATCAACCCAAAAGATTCAGGAATTGCTGCGCATCGTGGGATCGGATTCGCTGGCGGAGCACTTCAAACTCTCTCGCTACTAGACGACGCTTTGAACGGAGTGTAACTATTCCCAGGCAATGACGTTGCGCCGTCTTAGAAGAAGATATGTAACCGGCCGCCTACAGCGTAACAGCAGACGTTCACTCGCGAGGAGCGCGTGACTCGTTTGGGTCGATGAACGAAACCTAAACGATATCACGCATTCGCCTGACCAACGCCGATGCGCAAATAGCCGCATCGACGGAGCCCCCCCGTCCCCTCGTCCTACGCCCCCTTATCCTTTCGGCCAAATCAAACATTTGGCCTACAAGATTGAACGTAACTTGGGTGCCCTGCTTTATAATTACGAAGTCGTCAGGAAACACCCGACGACCAGGTTTGGAAGCCTGCTAGCTGAACCCGCACACCCGCTCAGGCGGGTCGTGCGTCTACCTCTGCACGTCTGTTGTTTTGCAATGGGCGGGCTGTTGTGGGGGAGCCGCAAGGCTCGCCGGTTTGGTTCAAGCCCGGTCTTCCAATCCCGCTTCGTGCCCGCTCACCCTTCCCAAACGAGTGTCGGGCGATCCAATAAGCAACAGGGAGATCGCACCATGAGCAAGTCCACAAAAAATCAATCTGCTTCACGTCCGCCTGTCGACGCACTCCAGTACGAAAAGCTTGCCCTGTCGGCATTCGATTTATGCAACCGGCACCTGAGTCAACTGGATACGCTGATCACACTTGCGTCCTCGATATGTAGGAATCCTTCCATCACACTTGAAGAAAGACGACGTCGTCAGACGCTTCTTGAATTGCTGGTGGACAAAACGGAGGAATACCAGCAGGAACTCGAATGCGATCGCGAGTTATATCAGGTGATTGCGCTCGATGCAAAAGGCGTTCCGCAAAGCCGCATCACGGCGCGCCATGCAGCGAACCTGCTTGCAGAAGAGGTATTGCAGCGGGCAGAAGAAGACATAGCCGCCGCAGACGCGTGACAGAACAAAAGCCCGTCGTCGAAAAACACGCGTGTCACCGAGGCCGTCGCCGGTCTCGGCAACCGCTCACTCATTCCCCCGGCACCCTCACCCAGCCCTCCATCAACACCCGCGCGCTACGGCTCATGATCGCTTTGGTGACGGTCCACGCCCCGCCCTCCTCGCGCGCCTCGGCGCCCACTCGCAACGTTCCCGACGGATGCCCGAAGCGCACCGCTTCCCGCGCGCCGCCACCCGCCGCCAGATTCACCAAGGTTCCTGAAATCGCAGCGGCCGTGCCAATCGCAACCGCGGCCGTCCCCATCATCGCGTGATGCAGCTTGCCCATCGACATCGCCCGCACCAGCAGATCGACGTCACCCGCGGCAACCCGCTTGCCGCTCGACGCAACGTAGTCGGCAGGCTTCGCAACGAACGCCACCTTCGGCGTATGCTGCCGCGTCGCGATCTCATCGATGTTCTTGATCAGACCCATACGCACCGCACCGTGCGCACGAATGGTTTCGAACATCGCCAGCGCCTTGTCGTCGCTATTGATGGCGTCTTGCAGTTCGGTACCCTTATAACCGATCGATTCCGCATCCACGAAAATGGTCGGAATGCCGGCATTGATCATCGTCGCCTTCAGCGTGCCGACACCCGGCACATCGAGGTCGTCGACCAGATTCCCCGTGGGGAACATCGCGCCGCCGGCGCCCTCTTCTTCGGCAGCCGGGTCCATGAACTCAAGCTGAACTTCAGCCGCCGGAAACGTCACGCCATCGAGTTCAAAGTCGCCGGTTTCCTGCACGGCGCCATCGGTAATCGGCACATGCCCGATGATCGTCTTGCCGATATTCGCCTGCCAGATGCGCACAATCGCCACACCGTTGTGCGGAATACGGCTTGCATCGACGAGACCCGCGCTAATCGCAAACGGCCCCACCGCAGCAGACAGATTCCCGCAGTTGCCGCTCCAGTCGACGAAAGCCTTGTCGATCGAAACCTGCCCGAACAGGTAATCCACATCATGGTCCGGCTTGCTGCTCTTCGCGATGATGACCGTCTTGCTCGTGCTCGACGTCGCGCCACCCATGCCGTCGATCTGTTTGCCATACGGGTCCGGACTGCCGATCACACGCATCAGCAGCGCATCGCGCGCGGCGCCCGGCACCTGGGCAGCCTCCGGCAAATCCTGCAGCCGAAAGAACACGCCCTTGCTGGTACCGCCGCGCATATACGTCGCCGGAATCTTGATCTGAGGTTTGTGGGCCATAAAAGTAGTGTCCTGATGAGAGCGGAGGGTTTAAAAAACCTTAAGCCGCTGCCTTCGTCGATTCAAGAAAGTCTTGCGCAAAGCGTTGCAGCACGCCGCCGGCTTCGTAGATGGAAACCTCTTCCGCAGTATCCAACCGGCACGTTACCGGCACCTCCACGCGCTCACCGCTCTTGCGATGAATCACGAGCGTCAGGTCAGCGCGCGGCTTACGTTCACCGATCACGTCGAAGGTTTCGGTGCCGTCGATAGCGAGCGTGAGGCGATTCACACCCGCTTTGAATTCCAGCGGCAGCACACCCATGCCCACCAGATTCGTGCGGTGAATCCGTTCGAATCCTTCAGCCACAATCGCTTCCGCACCGGCAAGTCGCACGCCCTTCGCCGCCCAGTCACGCGACGAGCCCTGACCGTAGTCGGCCCCGGCAATCACGATGAGCGGCTGCTTGCGCTCCATGTAGGTTTCGATCGCTTCCCACATGCGCGTCACCTTGCCCTCCGGCTCGATGCGCGCCAACGAACCCGCCTTCACCTTGCCGTCTTCCAGCACCATCTCGTTCTTCAGCGTCGGATTCGCGAAGGTGGCGCGTTGCGCGGTCAGGTGGTCGCCACGGTGGGTCGCGTACGAATTGAAGTCCTCCTCGGGCAATCCCATTTTGGCGAGGTACTCACCCGACGCGCTATCCGCCAGAATCGCATTTGAAGGCGACAGATGATCGGTTGTGATGTTATCGCCCAGCACCGCCAGCGGACGCATGCCCTTCAGCGTGCGCTCACCGGCCAGCGCGCCTTCCCAATACGGCGGACGGCGGATATACGTGCTCATCGGACGCCAGTCGTACAGCGGATCCGCTTTCTCGCTCGTATCGACGGACACCGTGAACATCGGCTCATACACTTTGCGGAACTGCTCCGGCTTCACGCTCGAAGCGACGATTGCATCGATCTCTTCATCCGACGGCCAGATGTCCTTCAGCTTGACCTCGTTGCCGTCAGCGTCGACGCCAAGCACATCCTTCTCGATATCGAAGCGAATCGTGCCCGCAATCGCGTAAGCCACCACCAGCGGCGGCGAAGCCAGGAAAGCCTGTTTCGCATACGGATGAATACGGCCATCGAAGTTACGGTTACCGGACAGCACAGCCGTCGCATACAGATCGCGATCGACGATTTCCTTCTGGATCACCGGATCCAACGCACCCGACATGCCATTGCACGACGTGCATGCATACGCGACCACGCCGAAACCCAACTGCTCCAGTTCCGGCAGCAGGCCCGCCGCTTCCAGATACAGCGTGACCGCCTTCGACCCAGGCGCGAGCGAGGTCTTCGCCCACGGCTTACGGGTCAATCCGCGTTGATTGGCGTTACGCGCCAGCAAACCCGCGGCGATCATATTGCGCGGGTTGTTGGTGTTCGTGCAGCTCGTGATCGCCGCGATGATCACCGCGCCATCCGGCATCAGGCCCGGCTCGTTCTCCACCTTGCCGCTGATACCGCGCGAGGCCAGTTCGGACACCGGCAAGCGACGATGCGGATTCGACGGCCCCGCCAGCGTCCGCACCACGGTCGACAGATCGAACGTCAACACGCGCTCATATTCGGCGTGCTTCAGCGTAGCGCCCCACAAGCCAGTTTCCTTTGCATAGGTCTCGACCAGCTTGACGAGTTCATCGTCGCGGCCTGTGAGCTTGAGATACTTGATGGTCTGTTCGTCGATGTAGAACATCGCCGCCGTCGCGCCGAATTCGGGCGCCATATTGGCGATGGTCGCGCGATCGCCGAGCGTCAGGTTAGCGGTGCCCTCTCCGTAGAACTCGAGGTACGCGCCAACCACTTTTTCTTTGCGCAGGAATTCGGTCAGCGAGAGCACCACGTCGGTTGCCGTAATGCCTTCAGCCGGCTTGCCCGTGAGTTCCACACCGACGATATCCGGCAGCCGCATATACGATGCGCGGCCCAGCATCACGCTCTCCGCTTCGAGACCGCCCACGCCGATCGCGATCACCCCGAGCGCATCCACCATCGGCGTATGCGAATCGGTACCGACCAGCGTATCGGGGAAGGCCACGCCGTCTTTCACCTGCACCACCGGGCTCATGCGCTCGAGGTTGATCTGATGCAGGATGCCGTTGCCCGGAGGAATCACGTCGACGTTCTTGAACGCGCGCTTGGTCCAGTTGATGAAATCGAAGCGGTCTTCATTGCGGCGATCTTCAATCGCGCGGTTCTTCGCGAACGCATCCGGATCAAAACCGCCACACTCGACGGCAAGCGAGTGATCCACCACCAGTTGCGTCGGCACGACCGGATTGACCATCGCGGGATCGCCGCCTTGCGCCGCGATCGCGTCGCGCAAACCGGCGAGATCGACCAAAGCGGTCTGGCCAAGAATGTCATGACACACCACGCGCGCCGGGAACCACGGAAAATCCAGCTCGCGCTTGCGTTCGATGATCTGCTTGAGCGACGCCGTCAGCATCGCCGGATCGCAGCGGCGCACGAGGTTTTCGGCCAGCACGCGCGAGGTGTACGGCAGCTTGTCATAGGCGCCGGGTTCGATCGCATCGACGGCGGCACGCGTGTCGAAGAAATCCAGCTGGGTGCCGGGGAGGCGTTTGCGGTTGGCAGTATTCATGGCGTAGGGGACAAAACAATTATGATCCGGTGACGATGGCGGCAGACGTGCTTCACATTCCACTGCCCCTCTTTCAAGCGGCGCAACGCTGGCGCATCAATCGGATAGTCTGTGTAGTTTAGCTTGCGGTGATGCGCGGGCTTGCTGTGTATTTCGTTGATGCGCCGCACAACGTACCGCACAACGCACGACAACAAACACTGCACCGCGCGCTGTAAAAAAACAGCCTTGGCTCGGGGTTCCAGCGAGCCAAGGCCCAAGCTTCATTACGTCGCGCTCATGAGACGCAATGGAGGAGAAACGCTTGCGGCTTTGCGCTTACACGGTCAAAGGCCTTTCCGAGCTTTGCAAACCTGCTTCGGCACCCGGCGAGACCTTCGATTCCTTCGATACCCTTAAACGCGCTTGGCGAGAGGCACGAATCGCAGATCATCCGGACCGGTGTAATTCGCGCTCGGACGAATGATCTTGTTGTCGATCCGTTGCTCGATAATGTGTGCGCTCCAGCCTGCCGTGCGCGCGATCACGAACAGCGGCGTGAACATCGCCGTCGGCACACCCATCATGTGGTACGAAACCGCGCTGAACCAGTCGAGATTCGGGAACATCTTCTTCGCATCCCACATCACCGATTCCAGACGCTCGGCGATGCTGAACAGCTTGGTGTTGCCCGCATCCTTCGACAGCTTCTTCGCGATTTCCTTGATGACCTTGTTGCGCGGGTCGGAGATCGTGTACACCGGGTGGCCGAAACCGATCACCACTTCCTTGTTCTCGACGCGCTTGCGGATATCGGCTTCAGCCTCGTCGGGCGTCTGATAGCGCGACTGGATCTCGAACGCGACTTCGTTCGCGCCGCCGTGCTTCGGGCCGCGCAGCGCGCCGATTGCACCGGTAATCGCCGAGTAGATATCCGAGCCCGTGCCCGCGATCACGCGGCCGGTGAAAGTCGACGCGTTGAATTCATGCTCGGCATACAGGTTCAGCGACACATGCATGGCATCGACCCAGGCCTTCGAGGGCTCCACGCCGTGCAGCAGATGCAGGAAGTGGCCGCCGATCGAATCGTCGTCGGTTTCGACCTCGATGCGCTTGCCGTTGTGCGAGTAGTGGTACCAATACAGCAGCATCGAACCGAGCGAGGCCATCAGTTTGTCGGCAATGTCGCGTGCGCCCGGCAGGTTGTGGTCGTCTTTCTCCGGCAGCACGGTGCCCAGCACCGAGACGCCTGTGCGCATCACATCCATCGGATGAGCGGCGGCCGGAATCCATTCGAGCGCGGCCTTGACGTTTGCGGGCAGGCCGCGCAGCGCCTTGAGCTTGGTCTTGTAAGCAGTGAGTTCAGCTTGCGTCGGCAGCTTTTCGTGAACCAGCAGATACGCGATCTCTTCGAATTCGCAGGCACCGGCGATGTCGAGAATGTCGTAGCCGCGGTAGTGCAGATCGTTGCCGGTCTTGCCGACCGTGCACAGTGCGGTGTTGCCAGCCGTCACGCCGGACAGGGCCACGGACTTCTTCGGTTTGAAGGCGCCTGCGTTCGGCGTGCTGTTATCGGCTTCACTCATAGTTTCGTCTCCAACTGCGGGGTTGCGTTCGTGCGGCAATCAGCGCGCCGAGCCTGGCTTTCAAGGTTTCAATGCGGTGACCGGTGAAAACGGAACCCAATAACGCAAAGAATGGGCCATGCGCAGCACGAGCCGCTAAGTGCCTGATTTAACAAAAAATCACTGCCTGACCACAGCGCTCGCCGATTTCATAAGTGAAATCACGAATTTCAAATTCGAAAACAACGCGTGCATAATGGGCGGGCTTCCGATCCGTCACGCCCCACTCATCAGACAACGAGCCGCCCGCCGTGAGCACGCCCCCCTTCGATCCCGCGCAACGCCCCCGTATTTGGGCCGCCAGCATCAGCCGCCTGCGCGATCTGTTCTTCGACATTGCCGGCGAGTATGTCGAACGCGCCGATCTGCGCATCGTCGCGCATGGCTTCGAAGATGCCGTGCATGAACTCGACGCAGTCGGCGCGGGGCGTCCGGATGTCGTCATTGCCGGCGGCTCCAACGGCGCGTATCTGAAAACACGCGTCAGCGTTCCGGTCGTGCTGATCAACCCGACCGGTTTCGACGTCATGCACGCACTCGCGCGAGCGCGGCGCGACGGCGCGAAGGTCGCGCTCGTCACGCACGGCGACACGCCCGACGAAGTGCGCCGTTTCATCGCGGCGTACGGCATCGACGTCACGCTCGCGTCGTATCAGTCGGCCCAGGACGCGGAGAGCGTCGTTCTCGATCTGCGCGATCGAGGCATCGACGTCGTGGTCGGCCCGGGGCTCGTCACCGATCTTGCGGCGAGTGCCGGCATGGGCGCGGTGTTTCTCTATTCACGCGCGTCGGTCCGCGCCGCGTTCGATACCGCACTCGAAGTCGCGCAGGCCACGCGCCGCGAAACGGTGCGCCGTCAACGGCTCGACAATCTGCTGCAGCATCTGCGCGACGGCGTCGTCGCGCTCGACGCGCAAGGGTGCGTCGAAGCGATGAACCAGCGCCTCGCCACTGTGCTCGGCATCGACGCGGCACACGCCGTGGGCCGCGCGCTGCTCGACCTCGCGCCCGATCTCGCGGGCAGCTTGCCGGACTCGGATGGCGACGCATTCTGCACGGTGCGGGGCGTGAGTTACGTCGTGCATCGCGGGCCGCTCGCGAGCAGCAACTCGGCGGCGGGCACCGTCCTGACGTTTCAGGAATCGCGTGCCGTCGAACGGCTCGACCGCACCTTGCGCTCGCGGCAGCGCGTGCAGCAATTCAGCGCGCGTTACCGGCTCGACGATATCGTCGGCGCGGCCGATTCGATCGAACGGGTTCGCACGCTCGTGCAGCGCTACGCCAGATCGGATGCGACCGTGCTGATTCTCGGCGAAAGCGGCACCGGCAAGGAGATGGTCGCGCAGAGCATGCATCAGCTGAGCGCGCGGCGCGACTTCGCCTTCGTCGCCATCAATTGCGGCGCGTTTCCTGAGGCATTGCTGGAAAGCGAGTTGTTCGGTTACGAGGAAGGCGCGTTCACCGGCGCACGCAAAGGCGGCAAGGCGGGACTGATCGAAGTGGCGCACCGCGGCACGCTGTTTCTCGACGAAATCGCCGAGATGCCCTTGTCGTTGCAAAGCCGCTTATTGCGCGTGCTGCAGGAGCGTGAAGTCGTGCGGCTCGGCTCGACGGAGCCGACGCGTGTGGATATCCGGGTCGTCGCGGCAACGCATCGTGCGTTGACCGAGGGCATCGAAGCGGGCAGTTTCCGCGCGGACTTGTACTACCGGCTCAACATTCTGAGCATCGCCCTGCCACCGCTGCGCGAGCGGCCAACCGATCTGCTGCCGCTCGCGGTCGAACTGCTGCTGCAGGCCGCGTCGCGTGAACCGAGGCTGGCGGCTCGCCTGCCCGATGCGAATGCGGCGAGGCGCATCCTCGCTACGCTCAGTGAGCCTCTACAGCGTTACCCGTGGCCAGGCAACGTACGTGAATTGCAGAACGTGATCGAGCGGATTGCGGTTGAACTGGCCGATACGGACATGGGCCCGAACGGCGCCGCAGAAACCGTCTTTACGCGCGACGTCCTGCGCACCATCGCCCCTGAAATTTTCCAGCAAGCGCAGGCGCGCACGAAGAAAGCGCCGCTAACGTTACGCGAACGCAGCCGTCACGTGGAAGCAGACGAAATCCGCGCCGCGCTCGCCGCATGCGACGGCGATCGCGATGCCGTGTGCCAGGCCCTGGGCATCAGCAAGACGACCTTATGGCGGAAGCTGAACGCGGCGCAGTAGCCTGAACCGCGCCGCCACGCTTCACAGCGCTCTTCACAGCATGCTTCGCCGCCTTCGCTCCGGCGCGTTCGATGAACATGCTGGGCGTCATCCCACAGCATCGTTTGAAATGCCGGCCGAAGTGGCTTTGATCGAAGAACCCCACCTCGGTCGCCACGACCGATCCTGGCACGCCTTCGAGCAACAAGGTTTGCGCCCGTTGAATCCGCAGGCCGCACAGATAACGATACGGCGACGAACCGTACTGCTGACGAAACACCGTCGCGAAACGCGACACGCTGAGCGCGGACAACGCGGCGAGTTGCGCGAGTGTCACCGGTTCGTCGAAATGGGCTTCGATAAATGCTCGCGCGGTGTTGAGGCTGAGGGTCTGTTTCATGATGTCGCGATGGTCGGGCGGGGCGTGGGTTGCTGCGCGAATCGCGTGACGGAAAACACGTCGAGCGGAATCTCCGTGCGGCCGGTACCGACGAGCTCAGCGAGCGTCTCGCCGACACCCGGGCCGATCTGAAAACCCGAGCCGCAGAAACCGAATGCATAGTAAAGACCGTCGACCTTGCTGCTCGGCCCGATCACCGGTTCGCCGTCGGGCAGATAGCTTTCCACGCCGCTCCACACGCGAATCACATGCAGCGGCGCCATGGCGGGTACGAGCCGGCGCAACTGCGCGACTTGCCGTACGGTGTTGCGCGGCAGAACCGAGGCGCGGCACGTCACGGCGTCCGCCGGCCCAGCGGGACCGCCGCCGACAATGATATTGCCGCGCGGAATCTGGCGGAAATAGATGCTTTCTTCCTTGATCGATGTGAACACGCCCATCGACGACTTGAACACATACGGCACCGGCTCGGTCACGGCCATCTGCGGTCCGCTCGCGACGAGCGGAACGGGTTCGCCGAATTGTTCGGTGAGACGGCTCGCCCAGGCGCCCGCGCAGATCACGAGTTGCGCGGCCCAATACACCTCGCCGCGCGCGCTCTCCACACGAAACCGGTCACCGTCTTTTTCGACACGCACGATCTCGGTGTTCTCGATCACCTGGGCGCCGAGTCGAGCGGCGGCTCGACCGAACGCGGGGGCCGCGAGACGCGGATTGGCGTGACCGTCGAGTGGTGAAATCGACGCCGCCAGCACCTCGCGCCCGAGAAACGGAAAGCGCTCGAACACCGCCTCGCCATGCAGCACGTTGAGGTCGAGACCGTAAGCGCGAGCATCGATTGCGTACTGGTCGAAGTTCTCGACGTCCTTCTGGTGATAGCACACACGTGTGTGGCCCGATGGCAGAAACTCGATGTCGTCGCCAAGCAGTTCCGTGGAGCGTTGCCATGTGCGCAGCGCGCGATTCGCCATCGCCAGTTGCGGCAACGCACGGCCCTGCCGGCGAATGCCGCCGAAGTTCACGCCGCTCGCCTGCTGCCCCGTGAGTCCACGTTCGAGCAGAATCACGGAACGCTTGCGCTGCCGCAGGAAGAAAGCTGTCGTGGTCCCCATGATGCCGCCACCGATCACAATGACATCGGCTTCGTTGCGGGTCGTCGTGCTCATTCGCTCACCTCCTCGGTAAGCGCCACGGGCAGCGGCTTGACCGGCGCCTGGCCGCGCAACCGTCCCACTGAAGACAGCGGTACACAAGCCGCCGCAGCGATGATTTCCGCGCCGGCGTGGCCACAGTAACGTCCCTGGCAACGGCCCATGCCGACACGCGAAAACGCCTTCGCGCGATTGGCTTCCTGCGCGCCGGTCGCCTGTACGACACGGCGCAGCTCGCCAGCTGTAATCGCTTCGCAGCGGCAGACAATCGTTTCATCCGGCAGGGACGCAGCGAATTTCGCCGGCCACGGAAAGGCTTCTCGCAAGCCCGCGGCGAAACGCGTAAAGCGTGCGAGTTCGGCGCGCAACTCCTCGACGCCACCAACATGCATGCCGAGATCGCGCAACGCCGCCAAGGCCGCGAGACGGCCTGAACGTTCGGCTGCATCCGCACCGCGCACTCTTGCGCCGTCGCCCGCCAGGTAGACGCTCTTGATACTGCTGCGGCCGTCCTCGTCGATTTGTGGAAGCCATTGCTGCGTATTGTCGTCGAACAGGAAGCGGCACCCGGCGAGATCCGCAAGCTGCGTTTCGGGACGCAGGTGATAGCCGAGCGCGACGGCATCGCACGCGAGTTCGAGCCGCTTGCCACCAGACAACGCCACCTCGACGCCGCTCACGCCGTCTTGCGGCGAGCCTTTGATTTCCAGAGGCTGCACGCCGCGATGAATCGGCACCCGAGCCTTTGCAAGCACGCGCGTCAATGCAATGCCTTTTTTGAGCGCGGCAGGAATCGCCAGCAAACGCGGCAGTGCAGCCACGCGCTGCATGAAGGTCGACGTATCGAGCACCGCCGCCACTTGCGCGCCCGCCTTCACGTATTGCGCCGCCACGAGATACAGCAGCGGACCGCTGCCCATCATCACGATGCGCGAGCCGATCGCGCAGCCCTGCGATTTCAACGCGACCTGTGCGCCTCCGAGGCTATATGTGCCGGCCTGGTGCCAGCCCTTCACGGGCATCAGCCGGTCCGTCGCGCCGCTGCACACAATCAGCGAGTCGAACCTCAGCGCCTGATAGCGCGTACCGCTCGCCAGATGCACGGTGTTCGGCGAGATATTCCAGACCAGCGTCTCCGGCAGATAATCGATCTTGTCCTTCAGCGCGTCGAAGCTCTGATGCAGCGACGCAGCACGCTCCGCCTCCGTGCCATACAGCGTCTCGTAGCTGCGCGAGAACCCCTCCGGTTGCCGCCGATAAATCTGGCCGCCGTCACGCCGCCCTTCGTCGATAACCGTCGGCCGCAACCCGGCCTCGACCAGCGCCTGCGCGGCACGCACGCCCGCCGGCCCGGTGCCGATGATCACTACACGCGGGGCCATACGCCCTCCGTGGTTTCGGCCAGCCTGGTCACGATCGACATGCCCGGCGCCGCAGGCGTACTGCACGCCCGCACCCGTTCGCCTTGCGCCGTCCAGACCCAGCAATCCTGGCATGCGCCCATTAAACAGAAACCCGCGCGGCGGCCGTCGCCGAATTCGGAATCGCGCAGCGTGTTCACGCCGGTCAGCAAGGCGACCATCAACGTGTCGCCTTCCGCGGCTTCGCGCACGACACCGTCTACCGTGATCGGAAAGGTCTTGCGGCCCGTCTCCGCGAGGCGCACAAATCGTCCGTTCATGCCGGGGTCGCCTCCATGGTCTGCAAGCGATTCAATTCGGCCGCCGGATGATGGCAAAGAATCTCCGCGCCCGAAGGCAATTTCTTCAGGGACGGCGGCGTCATATTGCACATGCCGTCGATACGCACCGGGCAGCGCGCACGGAACGCGCACAACTCGGGAATATCGGCGCTCTCGCCCATCGCCGGCAACGCCACGCAGCCGATCTCGCGGCGCGCATCGAGCCAGCCGGGTTTCAAAGCCGGCACCGAGTCGACCAGCAATTCGGTGTACGGGTGATACGGCGGCGCCGCGAGCACGTCGCGCTGCCCGGCTTCCACGCGATGCCCCGCGTACAGCACGATCACTTCGTCGCAGATGGCGCGCACTGTCGAGATGTCGTGGCTGATGAACATGTACGACACGCCGAGTTCGCGCCGCAATTCGGCCAGCAGATCGAGAATCGCCGCACCGACCACCGTATCGAGCGCGGAAGTCACTTCATCGCACAGGATCAAGGCGGGATCGGCGGCCAGCGCGCGCGCCAGATTCACACGCTGCTTCTGGCCGCCGGACAGTCCGGCAGGCGTGCGCGTGGCGATCGATGCCGGCAGTTGCACCAGATCGAGCAATTCCAGCATCCGCTTCTTCGCTGCCGAGCCACTGAGATGGTGATAGAACGCAAGCGGACGGCCGAGGATATCGGCGATCGAATGGCTCGGGTTCAATGCCGTGTCGGCGTTCTGGAACACGATCTGGATCTGCCGGTACTGCTCCGGCGTGCGGCGCGACAGTTGCGCGGGCAACGGCTTGCCGTTGAAGAACACCTCGCCGCTTGCGCGGTCGACCAGGCCCGCGACCACGCGCGCGAGCGTCGTTTTGCCGGAGCCGGATTCGCCGATCACGCCGAGCGTGCTGCCGCGCGGAATCGACAAACTGACGTCGTCGAGCACGCGCACAGCGGGATTGCCGAAGCGATCGATCCGTCCGTAACCCGCCGAGAGTCCCCGAATTTCGAGCAGCGGTGGAATGTGATTGCCGAGACTCTGCGGCGTGTCCAGCTCCACTTCCGGGCGGCGTGTCGCCGCAAGCAGTTGGCGTGTGTAAGCATCCACAGGCGCATCGAGCACTTGCGCGACCACGCCGTTCTCTTTCACCGCGCCGCCATTCAGCACGACGATGCGGTCCGCCATCTGCGCGACCACAGCCAGATCGTGCGACACGTACACGGCTGTGGTGCCGAGTTCGCGAATCACTTTCTTGAAGGCCGCGAGTACTTCGATCTGCGTGGTGACATCGAGCGCGGTGGTCGGTTCGTCGAACACGACGACAGCGGGATCGGTGATCAACGCCATCGCGGCCATCAGGCGCTGTAATTGACCACCGGACACCTGATGCGGATAGCGATCGCCGATCGTCTCCGGCGCGGGCAGCGCAAGCGCGCGGAACAGACCGATCGCTTTCGTGCGCGCCGCTTCGGCGGACATCAGGTGATGCAGCAACGCCGGCTCGGTCACCTGATCCATGATCGTGCGCGCCGGATTGAATCCTGCCGACGCGCTCTGCGCGACATACGCCACAGTGCGCGCCCGCAACGCGCGACGGCCTTTGGCATCGAGCGACAGCACATCCACCTCGCCCACGCGCACCGAGCCGCTGCTGATCGAACATCCCGCTCGTGCATAGCCGAGCAACGACAACGCGATGGTCGTCTTACCCGAGCCGGACTCGCCGATCAGCGCCAGCACCTCGCCCTTCTTCACCGAAAAGTCGACACCCTTGACGATCTCCGTCACCGGCCCCGGCGCCGCACCGGCCACAACCCGCAGGCCCTTTACTTCAATCATGTCCCGCTCAGCCATCATGCACCTCCATGGCTACGGCCACGACGCCGCAGGTTGTCGATCAGCAGATTCATGCCGATGGTCAGCGTCGCGATCGCGACGGCCGGCATCAACACAGCAGGCGCGCCCTCCGACAAACCGCCGATGTTCTCGCGCACGAGCGAGCCCCAATCCGCATTCGGCGGCTGCACGCCGAGGCCGAGAAAGCTCAGCCCGCTCAGCAGCAGCACGATGAACACGAAGCGCAGGCCGAAATCGGCGAGCATCGGATGAATCATGTTCGGCAGCACTTCGACGCGCGCAATATAGAAGATGCCTTCGCCGCGCGCTCTCGCCACCTGTACGTATTCCAGACCCATCAGATTCACCGCGAGCGAGCGCGAAATACGGAATGCACCGGGGATATAGGCCAAAGCGGCAACGGTCGTCAGCATCGTGATCGACGAACCGAACGCCGCGATCACAACCAGCGCGAGCACCTTGCTCGGAATCGAAATCAGCGCGTCGAACAGACGGCTCAGGATTTCATCGACCCAGCGTCCGGACACCGCGGCCAGCAAACCGAAGAACGTGCCGATCAGACTGGCGAGCACCGCGGCAGCCAGCGCGAGGCCCACCGTATAGCGCGCGCCGTAGAGAATGCGGCTCAACATATCGCGGCCGAGATAGTCGGTGCCGAGCGGATATGCCGCGCTATAGCGGCCGAAAATTTCCGTCGACGTCAGCGTTCCGCCTTTATACGGCGCAACCAGCGGCCCGATGAACGCGACGATCAGCCAGAACGCCACCAGCACGAGGCCAATCAGACCGAGCACGGAAAAACGATGCACCAGCCGCTTCAACACGCCCTGTTTCAGCGCGGCCGCTTCGACGACCGGCAGCTCGACGGCGGGTTCATCGTGGCTCATGTCGTACAGCTCCGTGCCGGCGTGAGGAATATGAGGAACGTGGGGATTGGTAGGTTGGCTCATCATCGACGCAGCCTCGGGTTGGATACGATTTGACACAGATCGGCGATCAGCACGAGCCCGAGATACGCCGCGCAGAACACCATCACGCAGCCCTGCACGAGCGGCATGTCGCGGTTGGTGACGGCATCTACCATCAGGCTTGCGAGGCCGGGATAGTTGAAGATCGATTCCACGATCACCACGCCGCCGAACAGATAGGACAGGCTCAACGCCACCGCATTGGCAATCGGCCCGATGGTGTTGGGCAACACATGCCGCAACACCACGCGCGCGGGCGAGGCACCCTTGAGCACGGCCATTTCCACATACGACGAATTGAGCTGATCGAGCACCGCGGCCCGCGTCATGCGCGCCATCTGCGCGACGATCACGCAGCACAGCGTCATCACCGGCATCGCGTAGATGCGCAGCAGCGCGCCGAACGAATGGACCTCCGAGAGATACGACAGCGCGGGCAACCAGCGCAGCTTGACGGCGAAGATCAGCACCGCGATGGTGGCGATCAGAAACTCCGGCACCGCAACCGTCGACAGCGTGAGCACGTTGAGCGTGCGGTCGAGCAGCGAACCGCGGAACATCGCCGACGAAATCCCGATCAGCAAGGCCACGGGCACCGAGACCAGCGCCGTCAGCCCGGCCAGCACCAGCGAATTCGGCAGGCGCGTGGCGATCAGCTCGCTGACGGGCAGATTGTTCGACAGCGAGGTGCCGAAGTTGCCGCTGACAACATGAAAGAGCCACTCGAAGTAGCGTTGCAGCGCCGGCTGATCGAGGCCGAATTGATGCCGCAATGCCGCGACGGCTTCCGGCGTGGCCGCCTGGCCTAACGCCTGTTGGGCGGCATCGCCGGGCAGCAGCCCGGTGATGGCGAACACGACCGCCGAGACCAGCAGCAGCGTAAGCAGCGCGAGGCCAAGGCGCGCGGCGATGAGTCGTTGCGCATGTGCTTTCATCGAATTTCGCCTCTTGGGTTGAAGCCGCACGCCGCTCGATGAGCGGCGTGCGTATTGCCGGGTTCAACTTCCCAGTTCGTCAGACTGGAAACCCTTTGTTACTGTCCATCAGGCACAGCCAACTCAAGCATCCAGCCAGACGTTTTCCGCGAACATGAAACCCATCAAACCGGCCAGCGGAATCGAGCCGAGGCCCTTGAGTTTCGACGTGTAGGCATCCAGCGAGCTCTGGAACAGCGGAATGCCGATGCCACCGGTTTCATGCACGAGCACCTGCATGTCGCCGTAGATCTTCTTACGCTTCGCATCGTCCGGTTCGCCGCGTGCCGCAAGCAGCATCTGGTCGAACTTCGGGCTCTTCCAGTTCGCTTCGTTCCACGGTGCGTCCGACTTGAAGAACTGGGTGAAGATCACGTCGGCGCTCGGACGCGCGTTGACGTTGCCGAAACCCAACGGATGCTTCATCCAGTGGTTCGACCAGTAACCGTCGGACGGCACGCGCGACACCTGCAGATTCAGACCGGCTTGCGGCGCGACCTGCTGCAGGAACATCGCCATTTCAACCGAGCCTTCCGCTGCCGGCGACGCAAAGATCTGGATCGGCGCGCTGCCGACCTTGGCCTTCTGGAAATGGAACTTCGCCTTGTCCGGATCGAAGGCACGTTGCGGCAAACCGGCCAGGTAGTACTTGTTGGTGGGATCGATAGGCTGATCGTTGCCGATCGCACCGTAACCCTGGAAGATCGCCCGCCGCATCTGCTCGCGATCCTGCAGGTACATCATGCCTCGACGAAAATCGTCGTTGCCGGTAATGCCGCCTTCGTCGCGAACAACCAGGTCGGTGTACAGGCCTGTCTTCGTCTCCAATACAGAGAAACCGCCAGCACCCTTGATCTGGGTGGTCGAACGCGGGCTCACCGCGTTGATCAGTTGCACGTCGCCCGAAAGCAGCGCGTTCACGCGCGCGGATTCGTCGCCGATACCGATCAGCTCGACTTCGTCGAGATGCGGCAGGCCCGGCTTCCAGTAATTCGCGTTCTTCACACCGACGGTACGCACGCCCGGCGAGAATTCCTTGACCTTGAACGGGCCGGTGCCGACCGCTGTTTTGAAGTCTTTGGTGCCGTCCTTGATGATCTGGAAATGCGAGGTGGCGAGAATCACCGGCAAGTCGGCGTTCGGACCTTCCAGTGTGATCGTCACTTCGTTCTGGCCCGTCGCCTTTACTTCCTTGATCTGGTCGGCCAGCGTCTTCGCTTTCGATGCCGTCGCCGGATCCTTATGGCGCATGATCGAATACACAACGTCCGCCGGCGCGAGCGGCTTGCCGTCGTGGAACTGCACGCCGGGGCGCAGTTTGGCGACCCACACCGTTGCATCCGTCGTCTCCAGCGAGGTGGCGAGCGCCATCTTCGCGCCGAGATGCGAATCGAGTTCGGTCAGGCAGTTGTAGAACATGAAGCCGCGCACATAGTCCGTCCCGAGCGCGCCCTTCGCGGGGTCGAGCGTATCGGCCGCGGAAGCGGATTGCGTCGCCACCCGGATCTTGCCGCCCTGCTTCGGTTTCGCCTGAGCAAGCGCCGCACCGCTCGCGGTCAACAGACCGGCGCCCGTCACCGACATCATGCCGGCTGCGGCCATCGCGCGCAGCACGCCGCGCCGCGACGTGCCTTTTGACGTCAATCGCTCCAACTCCGTGCCGAGTTGAAGAGCGTCATATTGCGAGTTTTCCTTATTCATCGAACATCTCCGCGAGGGTGACAGGGATAGCTGCGTGGTTTTAATGGCAAGTACCAGTGGGACAAGTACAACAGGGGGAATCAGTAAAAAATATCTTTGATGCGGTAGTACGTCCCTACCAGCGGCAGGAACCAGGGCTTGCCGGTATGGCCTGGAATGGCGGGCCATTCGGACTCGCGCCACGGATTACGCTCTTCGTGGCCGTCCATCACGTCGGCCATCACCTGGCCCATGTGCGTCGACATCTGCGTGCCGTGGCCGCTGTAACCCAGCGAGAAGTAAATCCCGTCGTGCTGCCCGGCATGCGGCAGGCGATCCGCGGTCATGTCCACGAGGCCGCCCCAGCAATAGTCGATACGGGCGTTGGCCAGCATCGGGAACATCGCGGCGAGACCCTGCTGCAGAATCCGTCCGCTCTTCGCATCGGACGGCCGCTCGGACGCCGTAAAGCGCGCCCGGCCGCCGAACAGCAAACGCGAGTCGGGCGTCACGCGGAAGTAGTTGTGCATCAGCCGCGTGGTGGTATACGCGCGGCGGTTCGGAAACACTTGCGCGAGCAGTTCCGGCGATAACGGCTCCGTCACGACGATGAACGAACCGACCGGCGCGAGACGCCGCCGATACCAGCCGAACGGACCATGCCGCGACGGGCCGGTTGCGATCAGCACCTGCTTCGCGCGCACTTCACCGCGGGCGGTCGTGACCTTGAAGCCGGCGCCGTCTTTCGCGATCGCGCTAACCGCCGCGTTTTCATACAGCTTCGCACCACGGCGAACCGCGGCATCGGCGAGTCCGACCGTGAACTTGCCCATATGCATCTGGCCGCCATGCCGTTGCAGCAGCGCGCCGTAAAAACTGTCCGACTGGATTTCGCTGCGAATCCGCTCACGCCCAATTAGTTCGATATCCGTATCGACTTCACGCCGGATCAACTCCGCCGTCTTTTCCAGATGCGCAAGGTGATGCGGTTTCGACGCCAGCTTCAGCTTGCCGGTCGCGCTGTAATTGCAGTCGATGTTCTCCTCGCGAATCAGACGCTCGACCGTATCGACCGCATCCGAAAACGCGCGGTAGCAGGCACTGGCTCGTTCCACACCGAGTTGCGCGACCAGCGCGACGAAGTCCTGCGCGACACCGGTATTGACCTGCCCGCCGTTGCGCCCGGACGCGCCGCCGCCGATGCGCCCAGCGTCGAGCACCGTCACCGAGGCGCCGCGCTTGCCCAACGCCTGCGCCGCCGACAGCCCGGTGAAGCCGCCGCCGATCACGACGACATCGGTCTGACCTTCAACCGGACCTTCGCACGCTGAAACGAACGGCGGTGCGGTGTCGAGCCAATAGGAATCGAGCTTCATCCGGTCTGTCCTTGAGAGAAGCAATGGAGCAAGCGACGTTTACAGACCGAGTTCCGCGGCCAGATGCGGAATGTCGTTGACTTCGTAGTACTGGTAGTACGGCGTCGACGGTTCGTGGCCGCGCTTGACGAAGGCCTTGTGCTTGATGCCCAGGTCATGTGCGGTCATCAGGTCGTAACGCAGGCTCGACGACACGTGCAGCACGTCTTCCGGATTGCAGTTCAATTGATCGAACATGTATTCGAAGCCTTGCATGCGCGGCTTGTACGACTGCGCCTGCTCGGCCGTGAAGACTGCATGGAACGGCGCGCCGAGCTTGTCGACGTTGCTCTGGATCTGGTTGTTCGAAGCGTTCGACAGAATCACCAGCTTGTACTTCTTCGCCAGACGCGAGAGACCTTCCGGCACGTCCGGATGCGGACCCCAGGTCGGCACAGCCGTATAGATCTTTTCTGCTTCCACTTCATTGAACTCGACGTTCATGCGCTTGCAGGCGCGGCGCAATGCGTTGACAACCACGTCGCGATACGGCTTCCATGCGCCGAGCACTTCGTCACGGCGATAGCCGGAGTAGAACGCAACCAGCTTTTCCAGGTCGTCGCCTTGCAGCACGTGACCGAACATTTCGCGGGTCATGTCGGCCATGCGGAACTTCGTGAGCGTGCCGTAGCAGTCGAAGGTGATGTATTTCGGTTCGAATTCGATCATGGTGCAGTCCTATCGTTGTGGTGAACTCACAGTGAGTTCAGTGACGAAAACAAGCGCAACGGTGTTGCATGAGATCGGCGTCAGTGCTTTGCACTCACTCCGATCGACGGCTAAAGCTCACTTCTGTTAAAGATTTAATCAGCGCAAAAACATAGATGTTCCTGATTCGGGCGCCCTTGATGACACAAACCATGCGTTTTGAGGCCGCCGCGCAGCACAGTCTGCGGCGGACGGGCTGAAAGCCCCGTCCGTATTGGCGTTGCGGGGTCGTTGCGGGAATCAGACCCGCAGGTCGATCAACACACTCTTGAAACGCAGGTTTGCTTCGTAGGCCTGGCGGCCGAGGTCTTTGCCGATGCCGGAACGCTTGTAGCCGCCGGTGGGGATCATGAAGTCGGAGGTCCGGCCATAGCGGTTGACCCAGACCGTCCCCGCTTCGAGGCCACGCACGAAGCGCAGCGCCCGGCCGAGGTCGGCGGTGTGCACGCCGGCAGCGAGGCCGTATTCGGGATGCTGGGCGAGCGCGAGCGCTTCTTCTTCCGTGTCGAAAGTCTGCAGCGTCAGCACCGGACCGAAGACCTCCTCGCGCACGGCTTCCGAATGAGCGGTGACGTCCGTGAGCAGCGTCGGTGTATAGAACGCGCCGCTCGACGCACCGCCCGCCCCGCCGTCGGCACGCACGCCGCCGTAGCGCAACGTCGCGCCCGCCTCGAGCGTGCGTCCAACGATCCCTTCGATGCGTGCTGCCTGAGGCATGGAGATAATCGGCGACAACGTGGTGCCGGCGGCCCACGTCGCACCGGGTTTCAACTCGGCGAAAACTTTGCCGATGCGCTCGGCCAGCGGCTCGGCGAGGCTGCGCTCGACCAGCAGGCGCGAGCCCGCCACGCACACCTGACCGGCGTTGCCGGTAATGGCGCCGGCGATCCGGCGCGCCACGTCGTCGAGACGCGGAGCGTCGGCGAAGACGATTTGCGGGCTCTTGCCGCCGAGTTCGAGCGTGACCGGCTTGGTGCCGCTATGGGCGCAGGCCGCCATGATCGCGGCGCCGGTTTGCGTGGAGCCAGTGAACGTGACCTTGCCGATCTTCGGATGGCGCACCAGTTCGTCGCCGGTGACACGGCCATCGCCCTGGATCACGTTGAAGATGCCCGCGGGCACGCCGGCCTGCACGGCCAGTTCGGCGAGCCGCAACACCGAGAACGGCGTCATCTCCGAAGGCTTCAGCACCACAGCGTTGCCCGCCGCGAGCGCGGGCGCGATCTTCCACGACGCCATCACCAGCGGGAAATTCCACGGCGCGATCGCGCCGATCACGCCGTACGGTTCGGCGATCGTCATGCCGAGATGGTCGTGATCGGTCGCCGCCACGTCGCCGCCCAGCTTGTCGGCGAATTCGGCATAGAAGCGGATGCCTTCGGCGGTGAACGGCACGTCCCAGCCAATCGCCTGAGCAATCGGGCGGGTCGAACCCACCGCTTCCAGACGGCCTAAAAACGGCGCATCGGCTTCGACCAGTTCGGCGAAACGGCGCAGGATCTTCGCGCGCTCACGCGGCGCCATACGCGCCCAGCCGCTCGTTCTGAAAGCCTGCCATGCGTTCTCCACCGCGCGGTCCACCATCCCGGCATCGGCACGCGGTACGGTGGCATAGACCACGCCATCCGAGGGGCGCGCCACCTCGATACGGTCGCCATCGGCATCGAGATACTCGCCGCCGATGAAATGTCCGCTGCGAATCGCGACGTCGTCCGGATTGAAGCTGTCCATGAGAAAAGTTTCCTTGTGACTGGCTGAGGGTCCGCGCGGGGGTTTTTTGACAACGCCGCCGCCATGACAAAATCGTAGGGCCGCGGGCGTGGCATATGTCGCCGACAAAAATCTCCACGCAGCAGAACGCACCTGTAATGAGCGATCAAACGGGGCGTTTTGCATCGATTTGCGATGCGGCCCTTTCGAACGCCCCGGATAAAAAGATCGTCCTAGTCACACCGCGCACCGGATGACAAAGTGACGGCGTAAGCCTTCAGCCATTCAGGGAGTACGGCGTGTCCGATCCGATTACCTATAGACGCTTCACCCACGACGACATCGCCGCCGCACACGCGCTGACAGTCGAGCTCAAATGGCCGCATCGCGCGGACGACTGGCGATTCGTGGCGCAACTGGGCGTAGGTTTCGTCGCGGAAGATGCGAGCGGCGTGATCGGCACCGCCCTGTGCTGGAAGTACGGCGCCGACCGCGCCTCGCTCGGCATGGTGATCGTGTCCCCCGAGCGGCAAGGGCGCGGCATCGGTAGAAAATTGATGGATCTGGTGCTGGAAGAACTCGGCAGCCGGGTCACGTTCCTGCACGCCACTCCGGCGGGCCAGCCTCTGTATGAGAAGCTCGGCTTTCGCGCGGTCGGCACGCTCGACCAGCATCAGGGCGCCGCATTCCAGCCGCCGCTGGTGTCGTTGCCGCCGGGGGAACGCCTGCGCCCGCTCGGTTCGAGCGATACGGCGCGGCTGGTCGAACTGGCGTCGCAGGCGAGCGGTCTGGACCGTGGCGAAGTCTTGCCCGCCCTGTTGAGCGCCGCCGACGGCATCGCCCTCGACCGCGACGGCGAGCTGGTCGGCTTCGCGTTGTTTCGCCGCTTTGGACGGGGCTTTGCGATCGGCCCGGTGGTCACGCCCGCCTCGAAGGATTCGAGCCGCGCCAAGGCACTGATCAGCCACTGGCTGGCGCTCAACGCAGGCGTGTTCGTACGTATCGATACGCCGGGCGAGAGCGGGCTGACCGAATGGCTGGAGCAGTTGGGGCTGCCGCGCGTGGACACGGTCGTCAAAATGGTTCGGCAGGCCGCGCCGGCAAGCGTAAGCGATACCGCCGCCGGCAAGGGCGCGCCCTATCGACAATACGGCATCATCAACCAGGCGATCTGCTGATCCAATATGGCCTTCCTTTATAAAGCCGACCCGGCGCGCGGCGCGCAATGGGCCAAACTGTTCGCGCAGAAGGCGCCGGATCTGCCGTTTCACGTATGGCCTGAGATTGGCGACCCCGCCGCGGTGCGCTACCTCGTCGCCTGGCAGCCGCCGGAAGATCCCACCCGCACCTTCCCTAACCTGGAAATCGTGTTTTCCGTGGGTGCGGGCATCGACCAGTTCGACCTGTCGGGCGTGCCGGCGCATGTGCCGGTGGTGCGGATGATCGAACCGGGCATTGTTGAAGGCATGGTCGAGTACGTCACACAAGCCGTGCTGACGATTCATCGCAATCTGTTCGACTACGCTTTGCAGCAGCAACAGCAGATCTGGCATGAATTGCCGCTTGGGCTGGACAGCCCTCGCCGGATTGGCGTGCTTGGGCTCGGCGTGCTGGGCACCGCCGTGCTGGAAAGGCTGAAGTTGTTCGGCTTTGCCTGCGCGGGCTGGAGCCGCTCGCCGCGGGAGATCGAGGGCGTGGATTGCTATGCGGGCGAAGGCGCGCTGGATGCGTTTCTCGCGCGCACCGACATCCTGATCTGCCTGCTGCCGCTGACGCCCGCCACACGCGGCCTGCTCAATGCCGACCTGTTCGCGAAGCTGCCGCGCGGCGCGGCGCTGATTCAGACGGGCCGCGGTCCGCATCTGAATCAGCACGATCTGCTGGCGGCGCTGGACAGCGGCCAGTTGCGCAACGCCATTCTCGACGTCACCGATCCCGAGCCGCTGCCCGCCGGCCATCCGTTGTGGACGCATCCACGCGTACGCATCACGCCTCATATCGCCAGCTCGACGCGGCCTGAAAGCGCCGTCGAGGTGGTGCTCGAGAACCTGCGCCGCCATCGCGAAGGCCTGCCGATGCTCGGTCAGGTTGACCGGACCCAGGGATACTGAGCGCGGCACTGAACGAAACGCCTGCCGGCGCGGCTTTTCAGCGTCCGCAGCAGAAAATGCTAAGGCTGTAGGTCAAAACGCGTCGGACGCGCTTTTCCGGCAATTGTTTAGGTGAGCAGGCGATCGTCGTGGGTCAGTAGTATGGAGCGGTCAACAGTCCCTTTCCGCGACGAGAACCCATCATGCCGATCCATTCGCTCATCGAAGCCGACCGCAAGCATCTGATTCACCCGGTCATCAATTACCGCACGCACGAAGCCCGCGGCGTTACCGTCCTCGAATCGGCCAGCGGCGCGTTCCTGCGCGACGCGGCCGGCAACGAGCTGCTCGACGCCTTCTCCGGCCTGTGGTGCGTCAATGTGGGCTACGGCCAGCAAAGCATTGTCGACGCCGCCACCGAGCAGATGAAGAAACTGCCCTACGCCACCGGCTATTTCCATTTCGGCTCGGCCCCGGCGATCGAATTGGCGCAAAAACTGGTGGAAGTGTCGCCCGCTTCGCTGCAGCACGTGTACTTCACGCTCGGCGGCTCCGATGCGGTCGATTCGGCCATTCGTTTCATCACGCATTACTTCAATGCGACCGGACGGCCGTCGAAGAAGCACATCATCTCGCTGCAACGCGGCTATCACGGCTCGTCGACGATGGGCGCGGGGCTCACCGCGTTGCCCGCGTTCCACCGCAATTTCGATCTGCCGCTGCCGAACCAGCATCATTTGCCGTCGCCGTACGCGTACCGCAGCAATTTCGCCGACGACGCCGCGTTGATCGCCGCCTCGGTTGCCGCGCTCGACGCCAAAGTGGTAGAACTCGGCGCGGATAACGTTGCGGCCTTCTTCTGCGAACCGATCCAGGGCTCGGGCGGCGTGGTTGTGCCGCCGGTCGGCTGGTTGAAAGCGATGCGCGAGCGGTGCCGCCAGCTCGGCATTCTGTTCGTCGCCGACGAAGTCATCACCGGTTTCGGCCGCACGGGTCCGCTATTCGCGTGCCAGGGCGAAAACGTCGAACCGGATCTGATGACGGTGGCAAAGGGTTTGACCGCCGGCTACGCGCCAATGGGCGCCGTGCTGATGTCCGACGAAATCTATCAGGGCCTGGCCGATAGCGACGCGGAAGCGGTAGTCGGCCACGGTCATACGTATTCGGCGCATCCGGTCAGCGCGGCAATCGGTCTTGAAGTGCTGCGCCTGTATCACGAAGGCGGCCTGCTCGCGAACGGCGTGGCCCGTGCGCCGCGTTTTGCACGCGGCCTCGACGCGCTGCTCGAGCATCCGCTCGTGGGCGACTCGCGCCATCGCGGCCTGCTCGGCGCGCTTGAACTCGTATCGGACAAAGACAGCAAGGCCGGTTTCGATCCCGCGTTGAAACTGTCCGATCGGATCGCTACCGCCGCGTATGAAAACCGCCTGATTTTCCGCGCGTTCGGCGACAATATTCTTGGCTTTGCCCCGGCGCTGTCGTACACGGAAGCCGAGTTCGATCTGATGTTCGAGCGCCTCGAAAAAACCCTCGACGACGTTCTCGCACAAGCCGATGTCCGGGCCGCGCTGAAGGTCAAAAACCATGCCACTGCGTGCTAGAGTAGAGGGTCGTTCGAGACCCTTTCACCCATCGCCGGAGCGATAAGTTTACGATGAGCAGCGACAGCAAGCTGGACCGGATTGACCTGCGCATACTTTCCCAGTTGCAGAAGAAAGGCCGCATAACCAACGTCGAGCTTGCCGACGCGGTCGGCCTTTCGCCCAGTCCTTGCCTGATTCGCGTCAAGCGTCTGGAGAAAGCCGGCTATATCATCGGCTACGGCGCGCAGATCCAGCTCGAAAAACTCGGCGACGTGCAGATCGTCTTCACCGAAGTCACGCTCGCCGATCATCGGCGGGAAGACTTCATCAAGTTCGTGAACGCGATCAAAGACGTCGACGAGATCGTCGAGTGCCATCTGGCAAGCGGCGGTTATGACTATCTGCTGAAGTTCGTCACACGTAGCGTGAGCCATTATCAAAGCATTATCGAAGGCCTGCTGGAGCGCGATATCGGCATCGAGAAGTACTTCAGCTACGTGATCATCAAGTCGCCGTTCGTGAAGAGCCACTACCCGCTCGAAACGTTGTTCTCGCAGAACCACAGCTAGACCCATGGCCTGTTTTACGGATAGTCGCTAAACCGGGACGTCGGTTCGCTTTCCGTTGTCCCCGGCGTATAACCCGGCACGTTCGCGCGAAACTGATTGAGCAAACCGTTGTCGACCTGCGAAAAGCCTTTGAGCTGGAGCTGCATCAACACGCGCGTGCCGGTGCTGGGCGACGTGGTCGAACTGGTGGCATTCGTGTATTTCTCGAACGCGACACCGAGCGACCAGCAATCCGCGTCGTATTGAAGTCCCAGCAAACCGGCGATCAGCCGATGGGTGCTCATGTCGTAATTGACACGCGCGACACTGACCACGTTGTGCAATAGCGGCCATTGCTCCGACACGATGAACTGGTTGACCGGTTGATAGTCGAGCGTGCTATTGGCGCGGGTATAGCGGTACGCGACATTCAGCACCTGCTTCGAGGCCGGCGACCAGCCAAAACCGGCTTCCGCATTCGTCAGGTAGTGGTTGGCCTGACTGTATTCCACCGCCTGTTCCGCCGAAAGACCCGGGCCTATCTTGTACGACGCACCGGCAATCACGCTCGTGCGCGCCACGGTGCCGATTGGATCGTCCGTGTTGAGCGTTACCCGCGGCGTGCGAAAGTCGTACTGCTCCGCAAGGACGAAACGGGCTCGCTCGTCGCCGCTCGACGCATCGATGAAACGCGTCGTCAGTGCAGCCGTGACGCGGTTGGCGTCGGACACCCGGTCATTGCCGACAAAGCTGTTGGGCATGAACAGTTCCGCCAGCCCGAAATCGGCCGTCGCCGTATCGAACAACGGCGCGAACGACTGGTTGCGGTACGGCGTGTAAACATAGAACAGCCGCGGTTCGAGCGTCTGAATGTACGACTGCCCGAAGAGCCGCACGTTTCGTTCGAAACGCATGCCCGAATCGAGCGTGAAGGTCGGCACGTTGATGTCGAACGTCTTCGGCTGCCCGGCAGGCGCATCCGATCCGATCGTTGTCAGGTCGTACGCGGCGAAATGCCATGCAAGCTTCGGCGTGATGAACCAGCCGGGACGCTCGATCGGATAGCTGACGTAAGGGTTGAAAACGAAACGGCTGCCCTGCGTCATATCGGCCGACGAGATCGTGAAGCGCGTCGCATCCGCTTCGGCGCCGAAGTCGAAGCCGCCCACGTTATAACGCGCGTACTTAACATTGACCTGCGGCTCGCGGTTATAGGTCGAGTCGCTTGTAAACGCCTGCCAACGTTGCTCGCGAGCCAGCACACTCCACGGCCCGTTCGAATAAGTCAAACCCGCTTCCTGCTGATACAGCGTGGTGGACCCCGTCGGAAACGCAACGCCCGAAGCGAGATCGGTCACCACCGTCGAGTCCGACACCCGGTTGTAGTTCACGTAGGCGCCAAAGCCCGAGCCGAGTTTCCAGGTCTGATTCAGCGCAATCGAATAACGGTTGGTTTTCGTGATCTCGTCGTGCGGCAACCACGCGACCGAAATCGTCCCTGAATCGTTCGGCTGCAGATAGCGGTAGTCCGCCGTCAACATCTCGCCTCGTTTCGACATGATGCGCGGCGTTAGCGTCAAATCGTAGTTCGGCGCGAGGTTGAAGTAATACGGCAACGCGACGTCGACACCGTTGGTCGAACTCATCGAGAACGTCGGCGGCAGAAAACCGCTGCGCCGTGCGCCGGACAAGGGAAACGACAGCCACGGGCTCGCCATTAACGGCACGCCCTGGAAAAACAGCACGCCGTTGTGTGCGATCCCCTCGTCACTGCCGGTATCCATGTCGAATTCGGACGCCTTCAGATACCACGCGGGATCCGACTCGCATTGGCAGGTGCTATACGTACCGTGATGAACGACCGTGCGCTCGTTATCGACCAGGTCCACCCGCTGCGCGCTGCCCCACCCTCCGGTCAGATGAAACCGGTATTTGGGCACGCTCATATAGCCTTCATTGGCGGCGACGTAAAAATGCGCGTCGGGGCCTTCGAACACATCGCCATTGTTGACCAGTTGTACCTGGCCGTAAGCGTCGACCTTGTCGCTCTCCACGTCGTAGTGCAGCGCATCGCCCTTGACGATCGACTCGTAGCGCCGCAGTTGCGCGTGACCTTTCAGCGAAACGTCCGTGTCGGTCGTCGTGGTCACCGAATCGGCAATGGCCGAGGTAACGGGTTTGTCGCCCGGCCGCAGGAGTTGTTCGGTCAGCTGCGGATCGAGCCGCAGGCTCCAGACGCCGTCGAGCGGCTCCGGGATCGCAGACGCACCGACCAGTTGTGCATATCCGGCAAACGGCACGCATCCAGCCGTACCCAGCATGATTGAAACGAGAGGCCTCAAGCGTAGGCGTCGAAATACACCGCGTAGTATCAAAACAGGGAAGTATTGGAAAGGATGACAGATTCGGTAAGGCGAACAGAGCCTCTGACTTGCGTCAGGATGAACAGCGGCGAATGTGCGTGGCGCTATTGCAGCGTGACGTCGCCAGCGCGCGGTTCCACCCCGCCTGCCCCGCTCGCTGCGCCACCCAGCGCTTGCAACAGATAGGGAATCTGGTCCGCGGGCAACGAAAACGACAGCCCCGCGCTACCGGATAGGCGGAACCGGATCACCACCATTTCCATACCGTTCAGTCTGCCGACTTCCCAGCCCTGGCAGTGCAAGGCGAAGCCCATTTCCTGATTGTTATGAATCACGCGGTCGGCGTGCTCGATTGCATTCGGGAGTGCCACCAGCAGCTCATTGAGCACCGAACGGTGAAGTGCCGCCGTGGGCTGATTGCCGTGTATCAGCAGATATTGACCGTCCGCCGTCAGTTGCATGTCGGTGATCGAATTCAGCGTGAAGGTCGACGGCTCAGACACGGTGCGCGCCCTCCTGCGTGCCCACGGAGCGGTCAATCGCGAGGCCCTCCGCCACGCTGCCGGACACGTCGCGCAGCGTGCGCATCGACGCCATTGCCAGATGCATTGAGAAGATCGGCGATGAGCTGACGCGCAGGACAGCCGAAAGAACCGCAGGTGAAAGAAACTCGATCATGATCAGCTCTCCAAAGAGTGCTACGAAGGTAGCGGAAGTTGACGATTCCACGATACCAGCGCAAACACGGCGCCGGGTTACGTGCGCACTACACCCCCTTTGGATCTGTAACGCATTATTTCGACGCGCCTCCTGTAATCCCCGCCAGCCTGAGCCACCGGCGCGCCGCGCACGTCGGCACGCTTAAGGGACGGAAAGTTTTCAGCAGCGGTTAGCACGGAAACACGAACCTATACTTCGCGCTTTCCCGAGCAATGGAACGTCGTTTCGAATGCATCGCTCGCTGTCGAGCGTTCTCGTTTGCGCTTCGCGCGCTGCATCAGGACAGAACCCCAAGATGAATCTTCAAGCTTTAACGAGCCGTATCGTGGGCGCGCTCTCGCTCGCCGGCATCACGCTGACCGCCGGGTCGGCCCACGCGGCACAGCCGTTCGTCGTGAAAGACATCCGGATCGAGGGGCTCAAACGCATCGAACCCGGCACCCTGCTGGCCTATCTTCCGATCAAGCAAGGCAGCCTGTTTAGCGAGGATAAGGCTTCGGAAGCCATTCGCGCGCTCTATGCCACCGGCTTCTTCAACGAAGTACGCATCTCGGCTGAGGGCAATATCGTCGTCGTTCAGGTCGAGGAGCGTCCGGCAGTGGGTACGATCGACTTCGCCGGCATTCATGAATTCGACAAGGAAAACCTGACCAAGGCGCTGCACGCGGTCGGTTTGTCGCAAGGCCGTTACTACGACAAGGCGCTGGTCGACAAGGCCGAGCAGGAACTGAAACGCCAGTACCTGACGCGCGGCTATTACGCCGCCGAAGTCACCACCACGATCACGCCGATCGACCGCAACCGGGTGGCGATACTGTTCTCGGTGGCCGAGGGCCCGAGCGCGAAGATTCGCCAGATCAACTTTATCGGCAACAACGTATTCAGCACGGACACGTTGCGCGACGAGATGCAGATGTCCACGCCGAACTGGTTCTCGTGGTACACCAAGAACGACCTGTACGCGAAAGACAAGCTCACCGGCGACCTTGAGCACATTCGCTCGTACTACCTGAACCGCGGCTACCTGGAGCTCAACATCGAGTCGACCCAGGTATCGCTGACGCCGGACCGGAAAGAGATGTACCTCACGGTCACGCTGCACGAAGGCGAGCCGTATACGATTTCGTCGATCACGATCGCGGGCAACCTGCTCGATCGCGAGGCGGAACTGAACAAGCTGGTCAACATCAAACCCGGCGAGCGTTTCTCCGCTGAAAAACTTCAGGCCGCCACCAAAGCCATCGTCGACAAGCTCGGCGAATATGGTTATGCGTTCGCCACGGTCAACGCGTTGCCGAAGATCGATCAGCAGCATCATACGGTCGATCTGACGCTGCAAGTGGACCCGAGCCGCCGCGTGTACGTGCGCCACGTCAACGTGGTCGGCAACACGCGCACGCGCGACGAGGTGGTGCGCCGCGAAATGCGCCAGCTCGAAAGCTCGTGGTTCGATTCGAACCGCCTCACGCTGTCGAAAGACCGGGTCAACCGCCTCGGCTACTTCACCGATGTCGACGTGACCACGGTGCCGGTGGAAGGCTCACCCGATCAGGTAGACGTAGACGTGAAAGTGACCGAAAAGCCGACTGGCGCCATCACGCTGGGCGCGGGGTTTTCGTCGACGGACAAGGTGGTGTTGTCGGCCGGTATCTCGCAGGACAACGTATTCGGTTCCGGCACGAGTCTCGCCTTGAACGTGAACACCGCGAAGACGTACCGTACGCTGACGCTTACGCAGGTCGACCCGTACTTCACGGTGGACGGCATCAAGCGGATCACCGACGTCTATTACCGCACCAGCTATCCCCTCTACTACTACACGGACACGAGTTTCAAGATCGTTACCGTGGGCGCGGATCTGAAGTTCGGCATTCCGTTTTCCGAGGCCGACACTGTCTATTTCGGCGTGGGCCTCGAGCAGAACCGGCTGTCTATCGATTCCGATACGCCTCAGAGCTACAAGGACTACGTGGCCGAATTCGGCCATGTGGTGAACAACGTACCGCTCACGACAGGCTGGGCTCGCGACAATCGCGACAGTGCGCTCGTGCCTAGCCGCGGCTATTTCCTGCAAGGCAATAGCGAAGTCGGCACACCCGCAGGCGGCACCGAGTACTACAAGGCCGACCTTCAGGCGCAGTATTACTATTCCTTCTCACGCGGCTTCATTCTCGGCCTGAATCTTCAGGGCGGCTACGGCAACGGCTTTGCCGGCAAGGCGTATCCGATCTTCAAGAACTACTACGCGGGCGGCATCGGCTCGGTACGCGGCTATGAATCGGGTTCGCTCGGACCGACCGACAAAACCACCGGCGATCCTATCGGCGGCTCGCGCATGGCCGTGGCCAACGTCGAGATGACCTTCCCGTTGCCTGGCAGCGGCTGGGACCGGACGCTGCGGGTCTTCACCTTCATGGACGCGGGCAACGTCTGGGGCAGCGAAGGCAACAGCACCGGCGCCAATGGCTTGCGGTACAGCTACGGCGCGGGTCTCGAGTGGATTTCGCCGATCGGCCCGCTCAAGCTGTCGCTGGGCTTCCCGCTCATCAAACACTCCACCGACAAGTACCAGAAATTCCAGTTCCAGATCGGCACATCGTTCTGATCGTCTGCGCCGCGGCCGTTGGATAACGGCCGCGAGCATCACCTGCACCGTTCTGCCGTATTGCAAGGCGCCTGCCTCGCATAAATCGCTTCGCGGCCCATTCAGAGCGCCGCATCTTCGCTCTCCTGCACCGACTTCACAAAGTCTCCTCAAATTCGCCATCGTTGCTGCGACATTGATATTTATCATTTGCTCATCATCAGCGCGACCGCATGCGGTCCGCTTTCCGAGTTCGATATGTCGTTCCAAAGTGGCGAGTTGCCGGCCGTGAGCATTGCGCGGACCGCAACCGTCGATTCCGGTTTGGAGGTATTGCAGATTTATGACTATCAGCCTTCTTGTAGTCGAGCCGGATCAATCAGTCCGGGATCAGTTGCGCTCCCACCTTCACAAGAATCAGATCACGCTCTCCGTGCTGTATAGCGCGACCCAGCTTGTCAGCCGGGTGGAACTGGAGTGTCCGTCTGCGATTCTGTTGCGTGCCGAGTCGCCGATGGCCGAGGCGCGCGAGGCGTTGCGGCAACTGCGCCTGGGGGGCTACGACATGCCCATCTTCGTGCAAAGCACGTCCGATGAGATCGTCGACAAAATCGTCGCTTTCGAATTGGGTGCGGACGACTATATCGTCGACCCCATCGATCCCTACGAATTGACCGCCAGAATCAAGCGCGCCGTGCAACGCAGCAACCGGGCGCTGTGCGATGCGCCGGAAATCCGCGAAAAGGTGTCGTTCGGCAGTTACCAGATCGACTTCGCCACGCGGCGTCTGATCAGGAATGGCTGCGAAATCCCGCTGCGATCCGGCGAGTTCGCGTTACTCAAGCTATTCGCAAGCAATCCGATGCGAATCCTGACCCGTTCGATGGTCAACAGCCAGCTAGGCAGAGCGGAGAGCCAGAAAGCCAGTCTGGATGTTGCAGTCTGCCGCTTGCGTGGCGTCATCGAGACCGATCCGTCCGCGCCCCGATTCATTCAGACCTTGCGTGGACGAGGCTATATGTTCGTACCGTCGCCGGAGACGCCGGCCTCACACGCTGCTGCGCGAGAAAGCGCGAGTGTTGCCGTGCACAGAGAATTTGGCGAACGAAGTATCGGGGCCATATAACGGCCGGGGCGATATGAAGAGGGATTGATTTGCAACTCGCGTCGTAGAGAAGCTATGACGCCTACGTTGCATGATGAAGGGTACTGAGAGATGCCCGCGCGCGGGATCGTATAACGCTTTGCGTGCACGCTGCTGTGTTGCTGTGTTGCTGTGTTGTCTTGCTGCCTTGCTGCCTTGCTGCCTTGCTGCCTTGCTGCCTTGCTGCCTTGCTGCCTTGCTGCCTTGCTGCCTTGCTGCCTTGCTGCCTTGCTGCCTTGCTGCCTTGCAATCCTACTTTCCACCTTCCGCCACGGCAATCTGCATGATGGGCAACGTCATTGCCGCATCGATTACGTCGATGATGTCGGAGTCGCCGAAATAATCCGAATACAGATCACCGGTTGCCGCCAGCAGGCCACCGAACCCATAGTGGAAATCCGCCGGCACGATTGGCCTGAACCCCGAGGCATAGTGAGCCTGTTGGGCGCGCCCGCGCAGGTCATCCGCGATGCCCGGCGGGCCGCTGCCATTACCGGGCGCAACAGCATTGACGCTTTCCAGGCGCAATCCATTCAGAATCGAAGGAGAACAGATCGACGCCACAGCCAGAACGAGTACGAAGATACGCATAAGGGAAATGCTAGAAGTTGATCCTGAGAGTCAGACAGCTATAGGACACCGAAGTTTTTCGGCTAAATTACAATCCCTTCCCGCTGCACTGACATACTTGCGGCGCCGAGATTCGACAGCACTCAGCCGCGCCGCAGACGCACGCGGCCCGCGGGTGCAGAAGGGTCGTCTCTCAGGGTGTGACGCTGACCGCCACGATGCAGGCGCACGCACTCCCTGATCTCGGCCACGGTCGCATCGCCGCGCACGGCAATGCAGGAATACTCGCCGCTGCGATTGATCCACTCGACGATTCGACAGCACTCGCCCCACAGTTGCATGAGCGGCGCGGAAACGCGGCAACCGCGTATTTTCACGACGTCTGCAGCGCGTGGTGCGCTAACACCATTTTCAGCCTTGCCACGAGCGCCGGCAGAGGCGGTTGACTTTCGGCCGGGCCGGAAACCGCGCGACTCGGCGCGATTCACAGGTGAGGCGACTTGCATGAGATTGCTCCACTGACGGAACTGACCACCGGAGATGGCCGCTTTGTCAGGCCATCGTAAAAGTGCCGTACCATCATAGCCAGACAACGCGCAGACACCGCGTAGAAAGGATGGAGAAGTTGTGGAGATTCGCCTGCAACTGCGGATTGACCTGGCATTCATCTAAAATTCAGCCATGCAAAGTGAAACCATCCGAATTCGTCCAGGCCGCCCTTTCGGGACCTTTCTTTCGCGTGTGCGGCTGCAGCACCGGCTCAGCATGCGCTTTGGCATTACCTGGAAGATGTTCCTCGCGGTATTGATCGCTTGTCTGGCGATTTCCCTGACCATGGGCTACGCCCTGCGCGTAAGCTTCGAAAACGGCTTTCTGCACTACGTTCGGGAGCGCAACGCCGGGCGCATCAAAGCCGTCATGGCGAAGGTCACCAGCGAATACGCCGCTCACGGCAACTGGAATTTCCTGCGGGAGCACCCCGACGCATGGCTCGCGCTGCTGGACGGCGCCGCACACGACGCCCTGCGCGAAGAACTCGCCACCGCCCAGACGGGCAAGCTGCCGGGCTGGCGCACCTTTCCCGGGAGCGGCAGCGTCCAGCAACTGCTCGGGCCGCTTTCGGGTCCGTCTGAAGGGCCGCACTGGGGTATGCGCCTGCCGCCCTCGCCGTCGTCCAATGCGGACATCTCGATGGACCGTGACCGTGTATCGGCAAGCGGTGTCGTGAGCGGCGACACGCGTTATGACCGGGCGCCCCCGCCGGCCCCTTTGATGCCGCCACCGTCCTTGCCGCCGCCCGCCTTGCCGCCGTCGCGTGACAGTACGGCGCGCGATACGCCGCCCGAGGGACCGCCCGTCACCCTCTACGATGCCGGCCACGAACTCGTGGCAAGCACCGGTCAGCCGCCGCCCCCCGGAAGCACGATGCGGCCCGTTGTCTACGGCGGCAAAGTAGTGGGCTGGCTTGCCGTCAATGGGCCCGACACCCTTTCGGACGCGGCGGACATCGCATTCCAGGCGCAGCAGAAGCGCTCGACCTGGGAGATCGCAGGCGTCGCGGTGGTGCTCGCGGCGCTGGTCGCGCTGATCCTCGCACGTATCGTTCTCGCGCCGGTCAAGCGCCTGATGAATGCAACCCACCGCCTCGCCGGCGGCGACTACACAACGCGGGTGCCGGCCGGCAGACGCGACGAGCTTGGCCGGCTTGCGGGCGACTTCAACGTATTGGCCGATTCGCTGCAAAAAGCCGAGCGCTCGCGGCGCGATTTCATCGCGGATATTTCACATGAGCTGCGCACGCCGCTCGCCGTGCTGCGCGGCGAGCTGGAAGCCATCGAAGACGGCGTCCATGTATTCAATCGCGATTCGCTCACTTCGCTGCAAACCGAAGTGAACATGCTCAACAAGCTCATCGAGGATCTCTACGAACTCTCCCTGAGCGACGTCGGCGCCCTGAGCTATCGCAAGACGCCGACCCATGTCGCACAACTGGCGCGGTCTTCGATCGATGCCATGCGGGAGTCGTTCAAGGCGAAACGAATTGCACTCGACCTCACCTGCTCGCCGGAAATGGCCAGCACCACTTTCGCGGTCGATCCCGCGCGCTTCGTCCAACTGCTGAAAAACCTGCTGCTGAATTCTTTGCGCTATACCGATCCGGACGGCCACGTGCAGGTATCGCTTTCGCAGAGCGCGAGCGGCTGGCAACTCGACGTGCAGGACTCGCTGCCCGGCGTGCCCGAGGCCGCGCTCAAACATCTGTTTGACCGTTTCTATCGCGTGGACGAATCACGCAGCCGTCAGAACGGTGGCGCGGGGCTGGGCCTTTCGCTGTGCCACGCCATTGTGACGGCGCATGGCGGCACGATCGACGCCAAAGAATCGCCGCTGGGCGGCGTCTGGATCACGGCCTGCTTTCCACCGGAAGGAGATTGAGAACATGATCGAAGGGCAGCCTCCGCACATCCTGATCGTCGAGGATGAACCCAAGCTCGCCGCCGTGCTCGAAGCGTATTTACACCTGGAGGGCTTCGCCACCACGATCATCGACGACGGCCATCAGGTGATGCCATTCATTCGCTCCACACCGCCGGCGCTGATGCTGCTCGACCTCATGCTGCCCGGGCGCAGCGGCATGGATATTTGCCGCGAGCTACGGCAGTTTTCGGCATTGCCCGTCATTATCCTGACCGCGCGTATCGACGAAATCGACCGTCTGCTGGGTCTCGAGATCGGCGCCGACGATTACGTCTGCAAGCCGTTCAGCCCACGCGAAGTGGTGGCGCGCGTCAAGGCGATCCTGCGCCGTGCAACGCCTGTTGTCGCAACGCCGACTGCGGACGGTTTGCCACCGGCGCCGCAGGGTCTCGAAGTCGACGAGCAGTTTCATCGCGCCTTGCTCGACGGCAAGGAGCTCAAGCTCACGCCGCTTGAACTGCGGCTCCTCGCGCTGCTGATGAAATCGCCGGGCCGCATTTTCCCTCGCGACTACCTGCTGAGCCATCTCTATGCGGATCACCGGGTGGTCACCGACCGCACGATCGACAGTCATATCAAGAACCTGCGCCGCAAGCTGCAGGGCGCCCGGCCGGATAGCGAGCCGATCGCGTCGGTGTACGGCGTCGGCTACCGTCTGGAAATCTGATCGATAGGGCCGATGAATGCCTCAGTGCCGTCCTGATCCGGCGCGAGGCGTGCTCGAATCCAGGCCGCTTACCCCGTCGGCCCCGCCCCCGGCGTCTCAGGCGGCGGGCTCCATTGCGCGAACTCCTCGCTCAGAAAGTCGACACATACCCGCACCTTCGCCGACTGCGCGAGCCGCGCCGGGTACACCGCCCACAGGTTCGCCGGCTGCGTGACCTCGGGCAGAACCTGCTGCAACTGGCCGCTGTCGAGCAACGGCCGCACATCCCACATCGAGCGCAGCACGATCCCGCGCCCGGCCATCGCCCATTGCACCGCCACTTCGCCGTGATTGGTCGACAACGGTCCTGTGACCTTGATCGACACCGCTTCGCCGCGCACATTCAACCGCCACAGACCGAACGGATGGTCGCGCTCCTTGATCGCGAGACACGCATGCGACGACAGATCGGCCAGCTGCCGCGGCGTGCCATGCCGCGCGAGATAACCGGGCGACGCGCACAGCACGCGATGATTCGACGCGAGCCGTTTGGCAATCAGATGCGGCGCGATTTCGTCGCCGATGCGGATATCGAGGTCGAAGCCTTCGCCACCCACGTCGACGAGACGGTCGAACAGATCGAGCCGCACGCTCAGTTGCGGATAGCGCTCGGAAAACCGGGCCAGCGCGGGCGCCACGAAACGGCGGCCAAACCCGAAGCTGCTCGAGATGCGCAGCTTGCCGCCGGGAATTCGGCGCGTGGTGGAGACGTCTTCCACCAGTTGGTCAACGTCGTCGAGAATCTTTTCGGCCCACGTATAGACGCGCTCGCCGGCCTCCGTAATCGCAACGCGCCGGGTGGAGCGATGCAATAAACGCGTACCGAGCGTAGTCTCGAGCACGTTGATGCGTTTGCTGACATATGCCGCGGACACCGACAGCGCCTCTGCCGCCGCACTGAAGCTCGATTTACGCGCCACCTCGCAAAACACGCGCAAATCGCCGAGATCGGGTGACGGATTGGCATTCATAGGTCGCCTGGTCGCAAATGGGTTTGTACACGAATCGTGCACAGTGGCTTAACTAAAGCGACTATTTTATGCTCAAACAGCAGGAATAAAATAAGCCCGATCGAATCGTCGAAACATCGAACGCCTTAATGGAGGAGCAGGAACATGTCGAAGACCTATCGGATTGCAGTCATCCCCGGCGACGGTATTGGTGTCGAAGTGATGCCGGAAGCCATTCGCGTGCTGGACGCGGTGAAAAAGCGCTTTGGCATCGAGCTGGAGTATCAGCACATTGAATGGGCGAGCTGCGATTACTACGCAAAGCACGGCAAGATGATGCCGGACGACTGGAAAGCCCAGTTGCAATCCGCCGACGCGATTCTGTTCGGCGCGGTCGGCTGGCCCGACACGGTGCCCGACCATATCTCGCTGTGGGGGTCGCTCCTGAAGTTCCGGCGCGAATTCGACCAGTACATCAACCTGCGCCCTGCCCGGCTCTTCGCCGGTGTGCCTTCGCCGCTCGCGGGCCGCAAACCGGGCGACATCGATTTCTGGATCGTGCGCGAAAACACCGAGGGCGAATATTCGTCGGTGGGCGGCGTGATGTTCGAAGGCACCGAACGTGAGTTCGTGCTGCAGGAATCCGTGTTCACGCGGCACGGCAGCGAGCGCGTGCTGAAGTTCGCGTTCGATCTCGCGCAACGGCGCGAACGCAAGAAGATCACCGTGGCGACCAAGAGCAACGGCATCGCGATCAGCATGCCGTGGTGGGACAAATGCGCGGCCGGTATCGCGGCACAGTATCCGGATGTGACGTGGGACAAGCAGCATATCGACATTCTCTGCGCCCGCTTCGTGCTGAACCCGGATCGTTTCGACGTGGTGGTCGCCACCAATCTGTTCGGCGACATCCTGTCCGATCTTGGTCCCGCCTGCACGGGCACGATCGGCCTCGCGCCCTCGGGCAATCTGAATCCGGACCGCAAGTTTCCGTCGCTGTTCGAACCGGTGCACGGTTCGGCGCCCGACATCGCCGGCAGGAACATCGCCAATCCGATTGCGATGATCTGGTCGGCCGCCATGATGCTCGACTTCCTCGGCAATCACGAAGGCAAGGAACGCGAGGCGCATGACGCGATTCTCGCGGCGATCGAAGCAACGCTGATCGCAGGCCCGCATACCGGCGACCTCGGCGGCAAGGCGAACACCACCGAAGTCGGTCAGGCGATCGCGGCGAAACTCGTCTGAGTCTAACGATCTGTCGATCCCAACCTTCTGCGAGGACACGTTCGAATGAGCATGGAAGCCTATCCCATCGAAGTCGAATTCCCCGATATTTCGGTTCACGAGCAATCGTCGACCGGCATCGCCTACGTTCATACGTTCGACTCCGGCGTACCGGGACCGCATGTGATGATCAACGCGCTCACGCACGGCAACGAAGTGTGCGGGGCGATCGTCGTCGACGACCTGCTGCGCCGCGCGTTGCGGCCGCGTCGCGGACGCCTCACGCTTGCCTTTGCGAACGTCGCGGCCTACCGGCGCTTCGATCCCGCGAAGCCCGATGCGGCCCGCTTCGTCGATCAGGACTTCAATCGCGTGTGGACCGCCGCGGTGCTCGACGATACGTCGCGCACGTCGAGCGAATTGACCCGTGCACGCGAGATGCGCCCCGTGATCGACACGGTCGACGCACTGCTCGATCTGCATTCGATGCATGAGAAATGCAAGCCGCTGATCGTGGCCGGACCGCTGCAGAAAGGCATCGATCTTGCCGTGCGTCTCGGCACGCCCGCCACGGTGATCTGCGACGAGGGCCATCCCGAAGGCCGCCGCATGCGCGATTACGAAGGTTTCGGCAACGCCGGCAGCACCAAAAACGCATTGCTGATCGAATGCGGACAGCACTGGGAACGCAGCGCGGTGACCGTGGCGCGCGACACGACCGCGCGCTTCCTGCTGCTGGCCGGCGTGATCGACGAAACCGATCTGCCGGAAGGCTGGCTGGCGCCGTTGCCGCCCGTTCAGCACATCGTCTGCGTGACGCAGCCGGTGGTCGCGACCAGCATGGATTTTCGTTTCGCGGCGCCCTACACCGGCCTGGAGATCTTTGCGGATGCCGGCGCGGTGATCGGCTGGTCGAACGGCGAAGCGGTGGTCACGCCTTACGACAACTGCATGCTCGTGATGCCGTCGCTGCGGCAGTTACGCCCCGGCGTCACCGTCGTGCGGCTGGGCAAGATCGAACAAACCGTCACGAACGCCGGCGCAAACACCAACACGAACGGCCGGTGAACCGGCTCAGACACATTCAAAAGGTAACGTGAACATGAAGGTTCAAAGCATCAAGCAAAGCGTGAATCTGCAGAATCTGGAGGACTGGGGCACGGCCGGACTGCCCGGCACGACGCCGATTCAGGTGTCGGGCGTGCAGCGCGTGATCAAGGGCAGCGAAGCGATCGACACCGGTATTTTCGAATGCACGGCGGGCACGTACCGCCGCTCGGTCAAACAGGCCGAGGTGATGCATTTCATCGCGGGGCGCGGCCGCTTCACGCCCGATAACGAAGAGACCATCCATTTCGAAAGCGGCGACACGCTCTTTTTCGAAGCCAATACAGAAGGGCTTTGGGAAGTCGAAGAAACCATGCGCAAGATCTATGTGATCTTCTGAGCACGGCCCCGGGCGCCGGCTCCCGGCGCTCGCCCCCTCTCCCCCCGTTCCGGCGCACCCGATGCGCCGCGGCGTCCCCAGCTATTCCCCCCTCGATTTTCTCCACCCCGATGGCTATCCGCAGGACAGCCGGGTTATCCCGCCTTGCCCGTTCTTGTCCAATTACTTACAGTTTCGCCGTTCGTATTGAGAATGTGCGTTCTATATACGAACAAAATCCACTGCCGGCGTAGGCAGCGTGCACCGCGTCCAAACGGCGTAGGATCGCAAAAAGAAAGGAAGGCTCGTCACGACGGGCCTTTTTAGCAATCAGGAGACCATCATGAGCCGCAGCACCGCCGTGAACGTTCAAACGTTTATCAACGAACATCCCTTCTCGCCGTTCCAGTGGCTCATCTTTTTCATGTGTTTCGTCATCGTCCTGCTGGACGGTTTCGACACTGCGGCGATCGGTTTCATTGCGCCTTCACTGCTCTCCGAATGGGGTATCACGAGACCGGCGCTCGCGCCGGTGCTCAGCGCGGCGCTGTTCGGCCTCGCGTGTGGCGCGCTTGGCTCGGGGCCACTCTCTGACCGGCTCGGACGTCGCTCGATGCTGCTCGGCTCGGTGCTGCTGTTCGGCGTGGCGTGCCTTGCCTCGGCGTTCTCGAACAGCATCGAACACCTGACGATCCTGCGCTTCATCACCGGCGTCGGCCTCGGCGCGGCCATGCCGAACGCCGTGACGATGATGGGCGAGTACTGCCCGGATCGCCGCCGCGCGACCGTGATCAATCTGATGTTCTGCGGCTTCCCGCTGGGGGCGGCCTTCGGCGGTTTTCTCGCTGCGTGGATGATTCCGCACTTCGGCTGGCGCAGCGTACTGCTGCTCGGCGGCATCACGCCGCTACTGCTGCTGATCGTGCTGGTCGTGAAGATGCCGGAATCGGTGCGCTACATGGTGGCCAACAGTAAGCCGGCCGAGCGGATCCGTGCCGCGCTGGCGCGTATTTCGAGCGACGCCGCGCAGGCCGGCAGCTTCGTCATGACGGAAACCGCGCCGCAAACCGGTGGCAAGGGCATAAGCGTGGTGCTGTCGCGCTCGTACATCATCGGCTCGGTGATGCTGTGGATTACCTATTTCATGGGCCTCGTGATCTTCTACGCGTCGATCAACTGGATGCCGATTCTGCTTAAGGACGCCGGACTCACGCCGCAACGCGCGACGCTGATTTCCGCGCTGTTCCCGCTCGGCGGCGTGGGCGCCGTGCTATGCGGCGTGCTGATGGACCGCTTCAACGCGAACCGCATCATCGCGGCCTGCTACGCGCTGACCGCGGTGAGCGTGTACTTTATCGGCCAGGCGGTCGGCAATGTCGGCGCGCTGGTGTTCATCGTGTTCGTCGCGGGCGTGCTGATGAACACCGCGCAATCGTCGATGCCCGCGCTGGCTGCGGCGTTTTATCCCACCGAAGGACGCGGCACGGGCGTGGCGTGGATGCTCGGTATCGGGCGCTTCGGCGGGATCGCGGGTTCGTTCCTCGTGGCCGAATTGACGCGCCGCCACTTCACGTTTGGCGGCATCTTCGCGATGGTCGCGGTGGCGGGTCTGATTTCCTGCGTGGCCTTGCTGATCAAGCAGGCGGCCCGGCCGCACGTGGCCACGGCGGCTGGGGCGAAAGCGGAGTCGTTTGGACATTGAGCAGGCGGGAGGGGCGAGTGCAAGGCAGCGCGCGTCACTTCCCGATAAACTACGCCGTTATTGATTCGTGCGGGCGCGGCGAGGGTGAATACCGTCGCTTCGCACCGCCGCTCATCTAACGACAGGATTCAGGTAATGAAACGCGTAGTTGTATCGGCCGTGCTCGCGGTGTGCCTCGCCCAGCCGGCAGTTGAAGCCCTTGCACAGACAGTCAGCAACCAATGTTTTGCGATCGGCGATATCGCCGGCCAGGTGGCGTCGTGGCGCGCGCACAAGAAGACAAAAGCGCAAGCGCTCGATCAGGCGGCGAAGTACTACAAGAATGAATCCGACCGGCAGGCGGTCTTCGGCATCATCGATAAAATCTACAGTCCCGGTGCGCCACACATGACACCCGATCAGGCCAGCATGGCGTTCACGTCGGACTGCGCCGAACAGCACAAACCGCAGGCACCCGCGCAGTAATACCTGCGGTTCGCGCGGATATTTCACCGCGCTACCGCTACGGTCCGGCTGCCGTTACGCTTGCCGATATCGCTACCTTTACCGTTACCGCTTGCGAAACGCATCCAGCGACGTCAACGCGTTGCCGTGAAAATCGAACAACGTGTTGTTGTCCCATTGGTCACCGGCACCGATTTTCCATCCGACGTTCGGCGTCGGGATCCATTCGGGCTCCCACCAGAACACGCCTTTGCCATGGCCGCCGGGGATCGCCTTCACGATATCCGTCACCGCGCCGAGAAACTGCGCCTGCCCGGCCGGTGTTTGCGGGAAAGTCGTGGACCCGGTGTTGGTCATCGAGTTGGGTTCCGAATCGCCGTCGCTAGTGGTCCATGGATACGCGGTCTCCACGACCATCACATCCTTGTCGTAGCGCGTCGCCATATCGTTCGCGTTGTTCTGCAAGTCGCTTAGCGAACCTTGCCACTGCGGATAGTAGGAAAGACCGATCACGTCGAACGTGACGCCGCGCTGCACCGCGCTATCGAACCACCAGCGGCTCGTTGCATTGTTGCCGCCGCTGTCGAGATGCAGCATGACCTTAATCCGATCGTCGACCGATTTGACCGCGTCGTGACCTGCCTTCAGTAGCTGCGCGAGGTTGTCCCACTGGTCGTACTTGCCGAGCGGCCACAACATGCCGCCCGTGATTTCATTACCGACCTGAACCCACTCCGGATGCACGCCGTCGCGCTTGAGCATCGTGAGAACCTTCGACGTGTATTCGGACAACAGTGCACAGGTTTGCACGATATCCTTACCGGCCCAGTCGTGAGGCGGATACTGCTTGCCCGGATCGGCCCACCAGTCGCTGTAATGGAAATCGATCAGCACGCGCATACCGAGCGCGGCAGCCCGGCGAGCCAATACGCGCACATGTTCGGCGTTGTTGTAACCGGCAGGAGGACTCTGATTCGCTGGAAAAAAGTTCGGATTGCCAGGATCGTTCCACACCTTGATGCGAATCGAATCGACACCGTGGCTCTTCAGAATGAAGAGACAGTCCTGCGCCATATGGTGCTCGTAGAACTTCGCCCCGTTCGCTTCCAGTTCCAGCAGCGTCGACACGTCCGCGCCCTTCGCGAACCGGTTGCCGCGGCCTGTCAGGTCGAGTTCACCCGCAACAGCCGGCGCGCCGACCATAGCGCCAACACCAGCCGCGGCTCCAGCAGATGCAAGCCATCCGAGCATTTCTCTTCTGTTCATCTGTCATCCTCCATCGATTGAATGGCGGTTCTTCTCGAGGCCGCCTGTTCCGGGTTGAAGCGCTTGAATTTCTGCTGCCGATAACACTCTCTTCCGCTTGCATAGGCCCACTGACGCCTAGGCTTATGCGTTCCTCCAGGCGCAAACGTCGCCGGTTTTCAACTGTGAATGTCCCAGCACGAAAGTCGCATTAGCCGGCGCGGGCGCTTGCACCTGCGCCGGACCGAAGTTGAATGCGAAGGTCAGATCGCCGCGCCGGCGAATGCGCAAGCCGTCAGCGAGCCGTTGCGTCTCGATGCCCGCATCCTTCGCTGCCTGCAGCAAAACCTCGCGATGCAATGCATGCGACAACCAACCCGCCACATAGCGAACGCTTCCGTGAGTGAGAACCGCCGGCCATGAATCGTCGAATTGCGCATCGACTTTCGTCTCGCCATTGGCACGGACATGCTCGCGCCAATGCATCGCGATACCTTGCGTGTCATTGACAGAAACGGCGGGCGCAAGCGTCGGGCGCAGCGTTTCGACTTCGAGCACCTGCATCGGCAGAACGCGTTGCAACGCGCCGGGTGGCAGGCTGGAAGGAATGGCAAAGGTTGTGGTCTTCGAACCGCTCCTCGGACCGAATACCCATTGCGCCGAACTCCTTTCGATCTGATCGACCAATTCATCATCGACCACCGCGATGCTCGGCACCACGACCAGGCGATAAGCCGACAAATCCGCCTTACTCGACACGATGTCGACATCAAGGCCGAGTTCGCGCAACGCTTCGTAGTAGTCGAACACCAGCGTCTGATAATCGAAGGTCTTGCCATGGCGCTGAATCTCGAACATCCATTGCGTCTCGTAGTCGAATACGATCGCCACGGCCGCGCGCAGCGGCGCGCCAAGTCCGGACAACGCCGCGGACGAAGCAATCTCGCGCGCCGCCTGCTGCACTTCAAGGCCACCCGGCGACAACTCGTTGTTCGGCAGATTCAGGCCGGAATGCATCTGCTCCTGCGCATACGGGCATTGACGCCAGCGAAAGTACGACACCAGTTCCGCGCCGTGCGCGAACGCCTCGTAAGCCCACAGCCTCACCATGCCTTTCGCCGGCACCGGATTCCACGACGCCCAGTTCACCGGTCCCGCTTGTTGCTCCATCACCCAGAAACGTCCGCCGCCGATCGCGCGATAGCGGTCGTGATCGAACGCGGAAACGTCGGGATGCGCGGTGCGTGCGTAACGCGCCTTCTGCTCTTGCGGCAGCGCGATCGATTCAGTGCGCGCGATCGGGTAGCTGTCCCACGCCGCCACGTCGATCGCATTGTCGTCGGCAAAGCGGTAGTGATCGAAGGTCGTGAAAAAGCCCATGAAGTTGTGCAGCAAATCCGCCTTGGGCGCATGCTCACGCAGCACGTCGATCTGCTCGCGATGGAAGCTCGCCACCTCATCCGACATGAAGCGACGGAAGTCGAGCAGATGGATCGGATTAGCGTCCGTGGGCGTGAGGTTCGGCAAGCCGATCGCCTCGAACGCGGGATACTCCATACTCCAGAACACGTTGCCCCACGCCTCGTTCAGCGCATCGACGCTCTCGTAGCGATGCTGCAGCCACGCCTGAAAACGCGTCAGCGCGGCGCTCGAATAGCTGGGCACGGTATCGTGACAACCGAGTTCGTTATCGGTCTGCCACGCGACGATCGACGGATGCGGTCCATAGCGCTCGGCCATCGCGGTGACGATACGCACGCACTCACGCCGATATATCTCGCTGGAAATATCGTAATGGCGACGCGAGCCGAAATTCCAGCGCGTACCGTCCGCACGCACCGGCAACACATCCGGGTACGCATCGATCAGCCATTTCGGCGGCGACGCGGTCGGCGTACCCAGCACGAGTTTCAGTCCCGCGGCGGCCAGCGTCTCGACGGCTTCGTCGAGCCAGCCCCACTCGAATTCGCCGGCGCGCGGCTCCATCCGGCTCCACGCGAATTCCGCGATCCGCACATGCGTGATGCCGAGCTCGGCCATACGTTTTGCATCGTCGGCCCACATTGCACGCGGCCATTGTTCTGGGTAGTAGCAAACACCAAGTTGCATAAGAAGCTCTCTTTGGTAAATGGCGGCAAACAGGCAATCAACCCTTGCTTGCACCGAAAGTCAGGCCGGCGACGAAATGCTTCTGCATCAGGAAGAACATCAGCACGGAAGGCAACGCGGCAAGCACCGAACCAGCGGCGACGAGATTCCATGCCGTGGTCCATTGGCCTTTAAGCGCGGCGACGCCCACGGTGATCGGCGCGGCCTCGTCGCCTTGCGTGAGGCATAGCGCCCAGAAGTAGTCGTTCCAGACAAACGTGAATACGAGGATGCCGAGTGCGGCGAGCGCGGGCCGGATCAGCGGCAGCACGATGCGTAAGTAGATCGTCCATTCGCTCGCGCCTTCCACACGCGCCGCCTCGATCATCTCGAACGGCAACTGCTTGATGAAATTGCGCAGAAACAGCGTGCAAAAACCGGTCTGAAACGACACATGAAAAATCACCAGCGCCCACACGCTATTGAAGAGACCCACTTTCAGCGCCATGTCGCGCACCGGGATCATCAGAATCTGGATCGGTACGAAGTTGCCGGCTACAAACGCAAACAGCACAGCGGTATTGCCTGGGAACCGGTAGGTCGCCAACGCAAAGCCGGCCATCGACGCGAGCACGATCGCGCCGATCACGGATGGCACCGTAATCAGCACGCTATTGGCGAAGTAATGCAGCATCGGCGTTTGCGTGAGCGCCGTGCCATAGTTTTCGATCAACGCGAAATGCCTGGGCCAGCCCCAGTAATCGCCTCGCGACAATTCATCCGACGAGCGGATCGACGTAACGAGCACGGCCAGCATCGGCAGCAGCCAGATCAGCAGCGCGAGCGGCAAAGACGCTTTGTACAGCGCGCGATTGAACGGTTTCCAGCGTTCGACGGGAAGGGGATACATGACACGTGACTCCTGGAAATCAGTGTTCTTCGCGCAGCATGCGGCGCAGATGGAACACGATGTAGACGAGCATGATGGCGAACAGCACGACGGCAATCGCCGCGGAATAACCTTCGCGGTAGTACTTGATCGCCTGGTCGTACATGTAATAGGCGAGCACGGTGGAGCTATCGAACGGACCGCCGCCGCTCATCACCGCGATCAGGTCGAAGCTGCGCAACGCGCCGATCACGGTGAGCACCACGGCCATGAACGTGGCGGGCCGCAGTTGCGGGAGGATCACGTGCCAGAGCAGACGTACACCCTTTGCGCCTTCCATGCGCGCCGCCTCGACCACTTCGGGATTGATGCCCGTCAGACCGGTGAGATACAGCACCATGCAGAACGGCGTCTGCGGCCACAGCGCGGCGAAAATAATGCCGAAGGTGACGGTCTGCGGATCGCCGAGCACGGGAATGCCGTGGCCGACAATCAACCGCAACAGGCCGAAGCCAGGATCGTAAAACCAGCTGAACACGAGGCCGACCACCACGCCCGACAGCACGAACGGCGCGAAAAACAGCGACTTCACAACGCGCATGCCACGGATATGCTGGTTCAGATACAACGCGAACAGCAGTCCGAGCGGCGGCGCCAGCAGGAACAGCCCGAGCCAGATCAGGTTGTTCTTGAGCGCTGTATAGAAGGTGTCCGCCTGGAACAGTTCGATGTAGTTATCGAAGCCCGCGAACGTCTTCGGCGTCATGCCGTCCCAGTTGTAAAAGCTGAGCGAAATGCTGCTGATGATCGGATAGATCACGCACAGGCAAAACAACGCACAACCCGGCAACAGGAAGAAAAGCGCCGCGCGATGCTGATGACGGCGTGTCGTGGAGACGTGCCGGTGCCGCGCCGCGGGGAGGCGGCGCGCTGCGGATTGAGACATGATCGGGCCTGGTCGAAAATCGAAGGAGATCGAAGGCGAGCGCCAGCGGTTGCCGCTCCGCTGGCGCGCCGGAGCTTACTTCTTGTAGATGCGCTTGCGGATCGCCTCGAGGCGCACGAGCACGGCGTCGAGTTGCGACGGATCGCTGTAGAACTGCTGCATGGCCTTCATGCCTTCGTCAGCCATTTCCTTCTGCATGTCGCGATCGTAGAACTGCGCGATGCCGCCCTTCGTGTTGGCAAGCGTCTGGAAACCGACCTTGGAAATCTCGTCGTCAGGTTCGGCCGCCTGACTGTTCGACGGCAATGTCCCCCAACCCTTCGCGAGATCGGCGTTGATCTGCGGCTGTTCCATGAAGGCAAGCAGTCTGCGCGCATCGGCCTTGTTCTTCGCCTTCGCCGGAATCAGCAGCACGTTGACCGGACCGTCTTCGGCCATCGGCACGTTCGCGTCGATCACCGGGAAGCGGAAGAAACCGGTCTGCGGCTTGACCGATGGCGGAATGCTCGCCGAGAAGAACGTACCCATCAGCATCATCGAGGCCTTGCCGTTCACGAGGAACGGGGCAATCGAATCGAGGTCGTAGGAGAGCGCGTTATCGATGAAGTAATGATCGTCGATCAGCGTTTTCCACGCGGCGTAGACCTTTTTCACGCGTGCATCGGTGTACGGAATTTCGCCGGCCATCAACTGCTGGTGGAATGCGTTGCCGTTGATGCGCAGGTCGAGATAATCGAACCACGCGGCAAGCGTCCAGCTATCGCGTGCGGCAACGGCAATCGGCGCAACGCCGCTTGCCTTCATCTTTTTGCAGGCGTCGAGGAATTCATCCCACGTTTTCGGTTCGCCCTTGATACCGGCCTTCTCGAACAGATCCTTGCGATAGAAGAAACCGTAGGCGTCGTAACCGAGCGGCGCGGCGTACTGCTTACCCTTATACGTCGACGCGTCTTTAACCGACGCATATTGCTGCGACCAGCCGTTCTTGCTCCAGTCCGACGACAGGTCTTCAAGCAGCCCACGTTGCGCGTAATACGCCATGCGCTCACCGTCGTGCCACGATACGACATCCGGCGGATCGGTGGCGAGCCAGCCGCCCATCTGCACCTTGTACGCTTCCTCGGTGATATAGGTCACTTTAAGGTCGACATCGGGATTGGCTTTCTTGAACTTGTCGAACGCGTCCTGCCAGGTCGAACGCTGATTGCCGCGCGCCGATACGTTGACGGTCAGCGTGGCCGCGTCGGCCGCAGTGGCGCAGAGTGTGCCTGCAACCAGCGCGGCGGCGATCGACGCGTATGCCAGACGGCGAAGGCGAAGAGAAATCATCTTATGTCTCCTTGACTACCTTGTTGGCTGACAGCAACTCGCTGCCAGACGATGTGCCCGCTCTGTGGCGGAATAGGACTGGGTGAATCCGGTGGTGCTGCGAGCGCCTCAAGCGGCGATCCGCTCGGGCTCGAACGTGCTACGCCGCAGCGCGACGCCTTCCGCGTCGAACAGATGACACGCCGAAGGCGGAACGTGAATGCAGATGCGCTCGCCCGAACCGATCGGCGTATCGCCCGCGGCCTTGGCGATCAACGTGCCGGCCTCGTGATCCGCGTGGATGTAGCTGTGCTCGCCGAGCCGTTCCGATAGCACCGTGACGCACTGAATGAACTGATCGTCTCCCGTGAGCCGCAGATGTTCCGGGCGCACGCCGAGCGTGACGGGCTGGCCGCGTTGAAGACGCTGGCCGTCGACATTCGCCGTCAGCCGCTCGCCGCTCCTGGTCAGCGTGACAGTCACCTTGCCCACCTCGATCGAATCGACCACCGCATCGATGAAATTCATGCGCGGCGAACCGATGAAACCCGCCACGAAGCGCGACTTCGGATGGTGATACAGCTCCAGCGGCGCGCCGGTTTGCGCGATGCTGCCGAAGCGCTCCGCGTCGGCGCCTGCGTGCAGCAGCACGATTCTGTCGGCAAGCGTCATCGCTTCGACCTGATCGTGGGTCACATAGACCACGCTCGCGTTCGCGAAGCGTTGATGCAGGCGGGCGATTTCGACGCGCGTCTGGCCGCGCAACGCGGCGTCGAGATTCGACAGCGGTTCATCGAACAGGAACACACCGGGTTCGCGCACGATCGCACGGCCGATCGCCACGCGTTGCCGCTGCCCGCCCGAGAGCGCTTTCGGATAACGATCGAGGAAGGCGTCCAGTTGCAGAATGCGCGCGGCTTCGCGCACCTTCCGGTCGATGACGTCCCTGGGTTGCTTCGCGAGTTTCAGGCCGAACGCCATGTTGTCGAACACGGTCATGTGCGGGAATAGCGCGTAGCTCTGGAACACCATCGCCACGCCGCGCCCGGCGGCGGGCACGTCGTTCACGAGACGGCCGCCGATATGCAGTTCGCCCTCGCTCAGGTCTTCGAGACCGGCGATCATTCTCAGCAGGGTCGACTTGCCACAACCCGAAGGCCCCAGAAAAACGCAGAACTCGTGCTGCGCGATCTCGAGATTCACACGCCGGATCACCGGCGGATGATCACCGTACGACTTCTGTACATCCGTAAGACGAATCGTTGCCATGCTGCCGCCTCCTGGATTTAACCGCTTAAATTTCTATGAAAAATAAACGGCCAGCTCTTGTGCAGCAGGCATTTAATCGCTTAAATTCGAACTCGAAGGAAAAAGTCATGGTGGGTGTCTCCTGTGTGTTTTCCAGAAACTTATCAACGTCGCCGGTTGCTTGCAACATTTGAATTGCACTCCCTGAATATGGGATAAACACAAAATGGTCACCCTGTCCGAAGTAGCAAAGCGCGCGCACGTCACTGCCGCCACCGTTTCGAACGTCCTGCGCAATCGCGAGAAGGTCCGCCCGGAAACGGCCGAACGCGTGCTCAAGGCGATCGCCGATCTCGGCTACCGCCCCAATCTGAACGCCCGCGCGTTGGCGGAGGGCCGCTCGTCGACCTTGGCCCTGATGTTGTCGAACATCTCGAACCCGTTCTACCCCGAGTTCGTGCTGGCCGCCGAGCGGGCGGCACGCAAAGCGGGATACTTCCTGATGGTTTGCAATACTGACGATGATGCGGAGGTCGGCCGTGCGTATCTGAACCAGATCGCCGGCACACTCGCGGACGGTGTCCTCGTGATGAACACGGACATCAAGTTCAACGAATTGTGTGCGTCGGCCAGGCACAGCGCGCCGATCTTGCTGGCGATGTGGGAACACCCTGAGGCGCCGCCCGCCCTGCCCTGCATCGCCGTGGATTTTGCTCATGCGGGTGCGCTTGCCGCAAGGCATCTGCTCGAACTGGGTCACCGCGAGATCGGTCTGCTGATCGGCGACGGGTGCGGCGGTTTGCAGGATGCGCGCTCCAACGGATTTCGCGCGGTGGTGCACGAAGCCGGGATCGAAACAGACGCTGCCGCGGTGCTGCAGATCCGCGACTCGATCGACGCCGGCTACGCCGCCTGCATGCAGTTGATGGCGAGCCGCCCTCACCTCACGGCGATTTTCGCGACCAACGATCTGCTCGCGATCGGTGCGGCACAGGCGTTGATCACGCTGGGCCGCGCCGTGCCGAACGATGTGTCGGTCATCGGCATTACGGACATTCAACTGGCGCACCAGGTGCATCCTGCTTTGACGACGGTTGCGATCCAGACGGCGGCCGTTGCGGAGTTGTCGGTCGAGAGTCTGATCCGGTTGATTCAGGCGCCTGAACAGCAACCGTCGATGGTGCTCGCGCCGCCGCCGCAACTCGTCGTACGCGCTTCGACGGGACCAGCATGTGCGCGTGGCTGAACCGGAAAGCGCATCCATCCCGTGCCGGGCGCGCAGACTAATTGACCTGAATTTCCCCGTTCCACCGCCACCGCAGCAGAAAATGCTGTGGCGGCGCGAAAAACAGGCGCCGTGCACCGTCGAGCCCCCCATGGGATGATTTCATTGACTGCGGCGTGCGCGTAGCATCAACGTGTTAATCGTCCGCAATCCGCCCTATGTATGCGGCCGTGCCGCCGCATCGATGACTCGCGCTCGCCTCGTCGAGCGCAACCCGAAGGAGCAACCCGATGTCTCTCGCATTGACTCGCAATGACCTGATTCACCCGCAGAATCTGATCGACGGCAAGTGGATCGACGCCGCCGACGACGCCCGCTTCCCGGTCACCAACCCGGCCACCGGCGAATTGATCGTCGAAGTCGCGAACAGCGGCGCAGCAGACGCACGCGCCGCCACCGACGCCGCATCCCGCGCATTCCCCGCATGGCGCGACAAGCTGCCGCGCGAACGCGCGGAGATTCTGCGCCGCTGGCACGCGCTGATCGTCGCCAATACCGAAGACCTCGCGAAGCTGATGTCGACGGAACAAGGCAAGCCGCTCGCGGAAAGCCGCGGTGAAGTCGCCTATGGCGCCTCGTACGTCGCCTGGTTCGCCGACGAGGCGACCCGCATCTACGGCGATCTGATCCCGCAGCAACAGCGCGGCAAACGCATGAGCGCGGTGAAGGAACCGGTCGGCGTGGTCGCGGCGATCACACCGTGGAACTTCCCGCTGGCCATGATCGCGCGCAAGATCGCGCCCGCGCTTGCGGCCGGTTGCACGGTCGTGGCCAAACCCGCCGAAGACACGCCGCTCACCGCACTCGCGCTCGCAGCGCTCGCCCAGGAAGCGGGCTTGCCGGACGGCGTGCTGAACATGCTGTCGGCTTCGCGCGAACAGGGCATTGCGGCGGTCGCGGACTGGCTTGCCGATGGACGCGTGCGCAAGATCACGTTCACGGGCTCGACGCCGGTCGGCAAGCATCTCGCGCGCGAATCGGCTGGCACGCTGAAGAAGCTGTCACTGGAATTGGGCGGCAACGCGCCCTTCATCGTATTCGACGACGCCGATCTCGACGCGGCCGTGACGGGTCTGATGGCCGCCAAGTTCCGCAACGGCGGTCAGACCTGCGTGTGCCCGAACCGCGTCTATGTGCAGTGCGGTGTCTACGCGCGTTTCGCCGATCTGCTCGCGAAACGCGTGGCGGCGCTGAAGGTTGCACCCGCAACCGATCCCGCCGCACAGATCGGCCCGATGATCAACGAACGCGCCATCGACAAGATTGCCCGCCACGTAGAAGACGCCATCCAGCACGGAGCAACCGTGCTGACGGGCGGCAAGCGCCTGACCGAACTCGGCCCGAACTACTATGCGCCGACCGTGCTGACCGACGCGCGCGAAGACATGATCTTCTGCTGCGAAGAAACCTTTGGGCCGGTGGCGCCGCTGTTCCGCTTCGACGACGAAGCCGAAGCGATCCGCCGCGCCAACGACACGCCGTTCGGCCTCGCAGCCTACTTCTATACGCAGGACGTGCGGCGTATCAATCGCGTCGCCGCGCAGCTGGAAGCCGGTGTGATCGGTATCAACGAAGGCGCCGTGTCGAGCGAAGCCGCTCCGTTCGGCGGCGTGAAGGAATCCGGTTACGGCCGCGAAGGATCGAAGTACGGCCTCGACGACTACATGTCGATCAAGTACATGTGCCAGGGCGGTCTGGATTAACGACCCGCCGCGCGTTTCAGGATCCATCACCTCGCATGTACAGCCGCGCATAACGCATGTAACGCGCGGCTGTACGAGAAGTCTGCATTCCGCGTTTGCTTCCCCAGCAAACCGTCGTCTTCCCCTCGTCATGCAGCCCATTCATGACGCCCATTTTTGTCCCTAATTTGACCGGGTTTTCTCGCGGCCCTATGGTTCGGCCATGCCTGCCGGATTCGTATCGCCGCTCTCGCCGATCAGCATGACCGGGATGCGGAACCCTCAACATCGTGACCCTTCCCATGCCATGAACTCTGACGCGACCGCCGCTCTCACACCCCTGTCCGCCGTTCGTCCAACCAGCAAGGTTCGTCGCGCGGTGACGACCGCGGTGCTCGGCCAGATTCTCGAATGGTATGACTTCTTTCTCTATGGAACCGCCGCCGCGCTGGTGTTCGGCAAGCTGTTCTTTCCGGTCGGCAGCGATCCGCTGACGGGTACGATCGCGGCCTTCGGCGGCTTTACGGTGGGCTTCATCGCGCGGCCGATCGGCGGCGTTCTGTGCGGTCATATCGGCGACCGCTACGGCCGCAAGACCGTCATGATGCTGACGCTGCTGGTCATGGGCACCGCCACCGTCTGCATGGGTCTTCTGCCGACCTACCAGCAGATCGGCATCGCGGCGCCCGTCTTGCTCGTGCTGCTGCGCATACTGCAGGGCCTCGCGGCAGGCGGAGAATGGAGCGGCAGCATCCTGATGATTCACGAGAGCGCGCCCGCCTCGAAGCGCGGTGCGCTGGCCGCATGGAGCCCGTGCGGCGCGGCGTTCGGCTTCGTGCTGTCGACCGCTGCGTTCCTGCTCGTGCAGACGCTGTCACCTTCCGATTTCCATAGTTGGGGCTGGCGTGTTCCGTTCCTCTGCAGCGCCGTGCTGGTCGCGCTCGGTCTATGGATGCGCCGCTCAGTTGACGAAAGCGCGGAGTTCGCCGAAGTGAAGGCCGCGCGCCGCGACAGCCGCATGCCGATCGTCGAGGTGCTGCGTCAATGTCCGCGTGAAGTGCTGACGGTGTTCGGCCTGCGCTTCGGCGAAGGAGCCGCGTCATACATCTTCTTTGCGTTCTCGATCGCCTACAGCCAGTTCGTCGGCATCAAATCGAGCTGGGTGTTGGGCGGCCTGACTCTGTCGATGCTGCTGATGATCCCCGTATCGCTGTTGATGGGACGCCTCACCGATAAAGTCGGCCGCAAACCCGTCTATCTCGCCGGCGCGATCGCGATGGTGCTGGTCGCGTATCCGTACTTCACGTTGCTCGGCTCCGGCGTGCTGTGGAAAGTCATCGCGGCGCTCGTGCTCGCCAACAGCATCACGCTCGGCATTCTCGAAGGCGCGCAACCGGCCTTTATCAGCGAATTGCTGCCTGTTCATCTGCGCTTCTCGGGCCTCGGCATCGGCCGCGAGATTTCTTCCGTACTCGGCGGCGGCCTCTCGCCGATGGTGGCGACCGCTTTGCTCGCCCATTACCGCAGCGCCACGCCAGTCGCCATTTATCTCGTCGTGCTGGGCCTGATCACCGTGCTCGCGACGTGTTTCGCACCCGAGACCTTCCCCAAAGCGTTGCGGCTTCAGGCGCAACGCAACGAGCAGGACAACGCCTGACGTCCAGCGGCTGCTACACCACACCGCGCCACGTCAGCCTGCACCTCTCCTTCATCTTCTTACGTTGTCATCATGCAAAGCCTCCAGACAAGCAGTCTTTCGACGTACGCCTACGAACCTCGCGCGATCGGTCACGCGGATCCTTATCCTGAGTACGCAGGTCCGATTACACTCGACGCGCTGATCGGCGAGATCGAGCGTCGCCGTGACGAATTCGATCAGGTGTCGCATGTTCCGCGCGACATGGTCGCGAAGATGAAACGCGCGGGAATTTTCCGCGCGAGTACGCCGCAACGCTTCGGCGGCGACGCGCTGCCGCCGCCGCAATTTCTGCGCATCCTCGAGCGCATCGCCATCGCCGACGGCTCGACCGCCTGGGTCGCCGCATTCGGTTCGGCGAACACGTATCTCGCCGCGCTGCCGATCGAAACGCAGCAGCACATTTATGCCACCGGCCCGGACCAGGTCTTCGCCGGCGGCCTCTATCCGCTGCAACCGGCCACCCAGGCAGCCGGCGGTTTCACGGTCAGCGGCCAATGGCGATTCGCCAGCGGCTGCAAGGGCGCGGACTGGATCGGCGTGGGAATCGGCGGCACGCCCGCCAATTCAGGCAATGCGGGCGCGGGCAAGCCATTCACCGCGGTGTTTCCCGCGCATGAGGTCGAGATCGTCGAGAACTGGAACGTCGTCGGGATGCAGGGCACCGGCAGCCACGATTTGCGCTTGCACGACAAATTCGTCGGTACGCAATGGACCTTTGTACGCGGCGGCCAGCCGTTGATCGACGAGCCGCTCTATCGCTACCCCGCCGTCGCCTATCAGGCGCAAGTGCACGCCGCCGTCAATATCGGCCTCGCGCGCGCGGCGCTCGACCTGCTGACGGGCATGTCAGGCGCGACCAAAACCACGACCGGCGCGCCGCGTCTCGCGGATCGAGGCTATTACCGCTCGGGCCTTGCGAAAGCGGAAGCCAACTGGCGCAGTGCCCGCGCGTTCTTCTACGAGTCCGCCGAGGCAGCATGGACGACCATCGTGGCCGGCGATTCCGTCACGCAGGAACAGGCCAATTTGCTGCGCTTAAGTGCGACGCATGCCGCGCAGCTAGGTGCCGAAGTCGTGATGCAGGCTTACCAGATGGCAGGGGTAGCCGCGATCTATCGCGAGAACCGGCTGCAACGTCTGGTGCGGGATTCGATCGTCGTGACGCAGCACGCGTTTCTTGGCGAAGGGACTTATGACGCGTCCGGCGCGCTGTTCGCCGGCGTGCCGCCAGTCACGCCTTTTCCCTGATGCCTGCCGATGCGACCTGCACTCCCCAACCACGAGGCACAGAACGTGACGACTGAAGACACCAGAAAGCGTTTCCGCGACGCCATGGCGTGCCTGCCCGCCGCCGTCAACGTCATCACTACGGACGGGCCAGGCGGTCGCTGCGGCATCACAGCGAGCGCCGTGTGCTCGGTGACAGACGCGCCGCCGACCATGCTCGTCTGTATCAATCAGGCCAGCTACGTCCACGACGTACTGCATCGCAACCGCAACGTATGCATCAATGTGCTCGCCGCCGGGTACCAGGACCTCGCGCGTGATTTTGCGGGCATGACGGCGTGTTCGATGGACGAGCGGTTCGGACGGCATGCATGGGCGAGCGGACATGCTTCGGCGCCTGTGCTCGCGGACGCGATTGCCAGTCTTGAAGGTGAAATCGTCGACATCAAGACGGTCGGCTCGCACTCCGTCATGTTCGCGCAGATCCGGCACATTGCGCTGCGCTCCGATGGCGACGGGCTCATCTATTTCGGACGGCAGTTTCATTGCCTGACACGGCCGGCATCGGCAACGCCGTCCGTGACCGCGCACGGCGCGAGGTGAACGTGGAGGTCTGCTTCTTTCTTTTCGCCTACGGCGACGGCACAGGCAACGCACGCGCCCCTGTCGATCCCTGGTTGCTCGAAGCAGCGTCGCGGGAAATACAAGGGCTGACGCGTTGCGTGATTCATCTTCCTGTGGAACTGCCGGATAGCGACCCGCTGTCGAAGAACCACACGTCGAGCCCCTGCTGCGCATTGCAATGCTATTTCGACGATCTCGGTTTGCTCGAAGCAGCGCTGCAAACCGGCGGCGCGATGCACAGGATCGTCGATCGCATGGCGAATGCGGCCGGTACCAATCTTACGTTTGCACAGCAGGTCATGGCAGTCAGGCCATTCGCCACACCGAGCCCAGTCGACACAAACCCTCGTGCTGAACGATGCACCTACCTCGTCAGCTACGAAGGTGAAGCGGACGATTTCAACGCATGGCTCACACACTACATCACCCATCATCCGCCGCTAATGGCGCAACTGCCCGGCATTCGCGAACTGGAAATCTACACGCGGCTCGATTTCCGCTCTGGCCTGACCATTCCACGCGCGGTCGCGATGCAGCGCAACAAGGTTGTCTTCGACACGCCCGAAGCGCTCGTGGCGGCGCTGGCGGCGCCGATCCGTGCGCACATGAAGCAGGATTTCAACGCATTTCCGCCGTACAGCGGGGCCACCCCGCATTTCCCTATGCGCAGCATTTACGGTAATCTGAAACCGACATAAACACCGCTTATTGCCGGGATTCCAACGTCATGACAAAGTCGCAGCCCGGCATTACGGATCTGAATCTGCTGCGCGTGTTTCTGGCTATCTCCGATCTGCGCAGCCTGACCGCCGCGGGCGAGCGGCTCGGTCTTACGCAACCGGCGGTCAGCCATGCGCTGCGCCGTTTGCGTGTGCTGTTCGACGACCCGCTGTTCGTTCGAACGCCCACCGGCATGCTCCCGACCGACGCCGCGTTGCGCTTGCACGCGCCCCTCACGCAGGCGTTCGGCATCATCAACGTCGCGGTCCAGCAACTGGCGAAATTCGACCCCGCCACCGCGCAACGTGTCTTCCACGTTTCCATGTCGGATATGTCGGAGTTTTATTTTCTGCCGCCGCTTCTCACGATGCTCGAGCAGAACGCGCGTGGCATTCGTATCGAGATCGCAAACTTCCCGGTCGACGCGGTGAGCGCCGCCATGCGCAGCGGCAAGATCGATCTGGCGCTCGGCTACGTGCCCGGCCTCGATCCGGGTTGCGTGAGCAAGACGCTGTTCGTCGACGAACATGTCTGCGTGGTACGCGCGGGCCACCCGCTGCGCAAACAGAAACCGACCAAGGAAGACCTCGCGGGCTTGCGCTACGTCTACGCCAGCACAAACGCCACCGGACACCGGATGGTCGAACAATGGCTGGAGGAACTGAATCTCCGCCGGGATATCGTCTTGCGCCTGCCCCATTTCGTGGTGGCGCCCGAGATCGTTCAACATACCGATCTCGCCGTCATCTTCCCGAGGAGCATCGCGCAGCGCTTTAACCGCAACAAGGCTTTTCGTATCCTGCCGTTGCCGTTCTCGCTGCCGCCCATTGAAATTCAGGTTCATTCGCACTCGCAATTCTCGGCGGACCCGGGCATTGCGTGGCTGCTCGATGTGATTTACACCCTGTTTCATCAGCCGCCGGCCGGCACGGAGACGAGACATTCATGAATCTTAGGGCGTTACAGTGCTTCGTGATTCTGGCGGAGGAGCTCAATTTCAGCCGCGCCGCCGAACGCCTGCATATCGCGCAGCCCGCGCTCAGCCAGCAGATCCGTTCACTCGAAGAACGGCTCGGCACGAAACTGGTCGACCGGGCCAGGCGCCCGCTGAGTCTGACCGAGGCCGGCCACTATCTCTGCACGGAGGCGCGTCAGATACTGGGCTCGCTGGAACAGGCGAGCCTCGTGGCGCAGGAGATCGGCGTCGGCCGGCGCGGCTGGCTCAGCATCGGCTTCACGCGCTCGGCGATGTACAGCATCCTGCCGCCCGCGCTCAAGGCGTTTCACAACGCGTTCCCGCAGGTCGAACTCAAGCTCTTCGAGTTGCTCACCGAAGAGCAAACCGATGCGTTGCGCGATATGCGCATACACATCGGCATTGGGCGGCAACCGCTGGCAATTGACGGCTGCACGTCCTATCCGCTGCTGAGCGAGCGCGTCATGGTCGCGCTCGAACCGAGTCATCCGCTTGCGGCGCGCAAAACCGTGCGGATTACCGATCTCGCCGATACGCCCTTGATTCTCTATCCGAAGCACCAGAACGCGCAGTTCAAACGTTCGGTGCAGACGCTCTATCGCGACGCGGGCGTCACGCCGGTCGTGGCGCACCAGGCCTATGAAATCCAGACCGCGATCGCGCTCGTGGCGGCGGGCCTGGGCGTCACGTTCATCGGCGAATCGGTGGCGCGGCACGGACGCACCGACGTCGCATTCCGCCACCTCAGCGGTCCCGGCTCGTCGTACCGCTCCACGCTCGCGGCCACCTTTCGCACCGACGACGCTTCACCGCATCTGCGCGCCTTCCTGACCTGCCTCCCCGCGCCGCTTGCCGGCGTCACACTATAAGTAAAAACCTATACAAGCATAAGCAAGCGGTCTTGGACTCGCTGTCCGCGCGTTCTTATCATGAAGTTCTTTGCTTCAGCCCCGCCCGTTCATGAGCGCGTCAGCTCATGCAGACACGGGCGGCGACCCCTGAAATCCGGCCGCCAAACGCGCGGCCAGCGGACACTGCCGGCATTCGATCCGGCAGGCCGACCATAAGAACGCAGCCACGGCTCCGGCCGTCGCTGCAAGGTAGGAGACAGCATGACCTCATTCGATGAAACCGCAACCATGCGCAAGGTGTACGGGCGATTAATGCCCCTGCTCTTCGCGATGATGTTCTTCAACTATCTCGACCGGATCAATATCGGTTTCGCCGCGCTGGACATGAACAAGCAGCTGGGTTTCAGTCCGGCTGTGTTCGGTTTCGCGGGCAGCATTTTCTTCTTCGGCTACATGTTGCTGGAAGTGCCGAGCAATCTGCTGCTGCACCGGGTCGGCGCGCGCCGCTGGATCGCGCGCATTCTGCTGACGTGGGGCGCGGTCGCGGCAGCCACCGCTTTCGTCTTCAACGATTCGAGCTTCTACGTGTTGCGCTTTCTGCTGGGTGTGATGGAAGCGGGCTTTTTGCCGGGCGTGGCGGTCTATCTGACCAAATGGTTTCCGGTGCGCTACCGGGCTCGCGCGGTGGGCGGCTACATCATCGCAGGTTCGTTTTCGGCCGTGCTGGGTGGGCCGATCTCGACCACGTTGATGACCTACGCGAACGGCATTCTCGGTTTGCAGGGCTGGCAATGGATGTTCATCCTCGAAGGCGTTCCGGCGATGGCGCTCGGTCTGCTGACGCTGCGCATCATGACCGAACGTCCCGCCGACGCCGCCTGGCTTTCCGACGACGAAAAGCGCTGGCTCGAATCGACGCTCGCCGCCGAACGCGAGGCTGTCGGCGGCAATACCCACTTCCCGCTGCTGCGCGTGGCGAGCGACATCCGCGTATGGAGCCTCGCGTGTCTGTTCGGCTGCGCGTTGGTCGGCATTTATGGCCTGTTCCTGTGGCTGCCGCAGATCGTCAAGAGTCTCGGTCATCTGAGCAATATTGAGGTCGGCTTTCTGTCCGCCGCGCCGCCGTTGCTCGGCGTGCTGGGCACTTTCCTGATCAGCCGCAGTTCCGACCGCACCGGCGACCGCAAGAAGCACCTCGCCTTCGTGTACGGCATGAGCGCACTGGCGATTGCCGGTAGCGCCTACGCGCCGAATCCCGTGATCGCCTACGCACTGCTGTGTCTGACCGGCTTGTTCATCTACGCGGGCAACCCGCTGTTCTGGAGCCTCGCGTCGTCGTTCAGAACCGGTGCCGCGGGTGCCGCGACCATTGCGCTGATCAATACCATCGCGCAGTTCGGCGGTCTGGTCGGCCCCTGGAGCATCGGCCTGGTGCGCAGTGCGACCGGCAACTTCAAGCTGGCCCTGCTGACGATCGCCGCGTTTCTGGTGGTCGCGACGATCATCGCACTCGTGATGCGCGTCACGCCGGCTGAAAAAGACGACGTCTCGCTCGCAACCGGCGACCCCGCGCCGCGCGGATGAACCTGGTGGCGAAATAGGTAACGCACAACGCGGACCTATGAGCACATAGCAAGCAAAGTTAAGCACTCTCAAGGATACCCAACGGGTTTTCACACCATGATCATCGATTGCCACGGCCACTACACCACCTCGCCGAAACAGCACGAAGCCTGGCGCGCGCAGCAGATCGCCGCGCTGAAGGACGGCGGCTCGCCGCCACCGCGCCCCGTCATTACCGACGACGAAATTCGCGCGGGCATCGAAACCGGCCAGATTCGCATCCAGCGAGAACGCGGCACCGACCTCACGATCTTTTCGCCGCGCGCCGCCGGCATGGGGCACCACCTCGCCCCGGCCGATGCCAATGCGGTCTGGTCGAGCGAATCCAACGACCTCATCCATCGTGTGGTGTCGCTGTTCCCGCGCAATTTCGTCGGCGTGTGCCAGTTGCCGCAAGCGCCGGGTACGGCGCCGGCCAATTGCATCGCCGAATTGCGGCGTTGCGTGGAAGAGTTGGGATTCATCGGCTGCAATCTGAATCCGGATCCGTCCGGCGGCCACTGGACAGGACTGCCGCTCACGGACCGCTCGTGGTACCCGCTCTATGAAGCGATGGTGGAGCTCGACGTGCCCGCGATGATTCACGTGTCCTCCTCGTGCAATCCGAATTTTCACGCGACGGGCGCGCACTACATCAACGGCGACACCTCCGCGTTCATGCAGTTGCTGCAAGGCGATCTGTTCGCCGACTTCCCGACGCTGCGCTTCATCATTCCGCACGGCGGCGGCGCGGTGCCCTATCACTGGGGACGTTATCGCGGGCTCGCGCAGGACATGAAGCGGCCGCTGCTCAGCGAATACCTGATGAAGAACGTGTTCTTCGATACCTGCGTGTATCACCAGCCCGGCGCCGAACTGCTCGCCAAAGTCATTCCGGTCGAGAACATCCTGTTCGCCTCGGAAACCATCGGCGCGGTTCAGGGTATCGATCCGGAAACCGGCCACCACTACGACGACACGCGGCGCTACATCGACGCGATCGAATGGCTCAGCGACGCGGACCGTCAGCGTATTTACGAAGACAACGCCCGCGCGGTCTACCCGCGGCTGTCCCGTCAACTCGAGCAACAATTCGCCACGCAAGGAGCAACGTCATGAATTCCGCTACGAATCCAATCGGCTGGCGCGAACACGAATCCGCGCCTCAGGCAAACCCCGCAACACTCGACGCATTGCGTGAACTGGCCGTTTCGCTGCTCAGCGACAACATGGCGCGCGCGGCCGGCATGGTCGGCTTGCGGCCATATCATCTGCCCAAGCCGATGGCCGGCACCGCGGTCACGGTCCACACCCGCCCCGGCGACAACCTCGCGATTCATCGCGCGTTCGATTTTTGCCGGCCCGGCGACGTGCTCGTGATCGATGGCGCCGGAGACCTGACTCAAGCGCTGATGGGCGAAATCATGTCCAGTTTCGCAGAGAGTCTGGGCGTGCAAGGCCTCGTTATCGACGGTGCGATTCGCGATGTCGGTGCACTACGTCAGCGCGATTTTCCGGTCTATGCGCGTGGTGTGACGCATCGTGGGCCGTACAAGAACGGGCCTGGCGAAATCAACGTGCCGGTCACGGTCGGCGGCATGGTGGTTCATCCGGGGGATATCATCGTCGGCGACGAAGACGGTTTGCTCGCGATCTCGCCCGCTGACGTGGAAGCGGTGATCGAAGGCGCACGGCGTCAGCATGCGAAGGAAACGGCGGCGTTGAAGTCGATCGCCAATGGCAGTTTCGATCGTTCGTGGGTCGTGCCGCATCGCGACCGGATGATGAACAACTGACTTCACGCGCGGCGCCGGAGCGTGCATGATGTTGCTGGTTCGCTGCGTAGTGAGTTGCGTACCAGGTTGCGTACTAAGTTGCGTACGCATGAGTCGCGTACCATGAATCGCGGCGAATCGGCCAACATCGCCCCAACCCGCAGGAATCGTGACCCTCATGGTGGAACATCTGAACGCAGCAACGCTCCTTGAACTCGCGCAACATGCGGAACAGCACACCGCTGTGCCATGCACGTGTACCAGAACACCGCTGGACGGCTGGCTATCGCAACCGCTTTCTCTCGATGAAACACAATTGAAGGAAGTCGGCACGCTTGCGCCGGATGACGATCCTGAGCCCACGTTCAGCGAGTATCTGCCGGGCAAAACGAGCTACTGGTCCGCTGACGCACCCATCGCGCCGCGTTACTTCCCGTACAACCGCTGTACTGTCTGGCAGTGCGCGTTGTGCAGCCGTCTTTATCTGCGGTACACCGAGGGTGGTGGCTACTTCGTAGATCGGCGGATTCGCGCTTTGCAGTCGATACTGATCGAGGATGTCCCGCTGCCTGAATAAATCGGCAGGCGGTACTTCGCCAGTGACGCCCGATCGTCTTCCCAGTCACTTGAAGTAACCTGCAGTCACGCTCGCAGCGGCCATGAGGGCCGAGTAACAACGCACAGCATTCCGGCAGCGGGAACCTAAAGCGTCTAATGCCCAGGCCTCAGCGCCGCATACGTCCCCGGCGTAATCCCATAGGCCCGCTTGAAAAGCCGGTTGAGATGGCTTTGATCGTAAAAGCCCACCGCAGCGGCGGCCGCTGCCGCGCTATGTCCCGCTGCAAGCATCCGTTTTGCCGCGAGCAACCGCACCTGCGTTGCATAGGCATGCGGCGGCAATCCAAACTCTTTACAGAAGGCACGCGTGAGGTAATAGCGGCTCAGCCCCACCAGTTCCGCCAGTTCGTCGACCGGAATATCGCGCGCATAGTTGGCGGCGACGTACTCGCGCACCTGCGCCATCTTGCGGGCTTCGCGCCGCCCTTCGCCGAGTTCGAGCCGCGATTGCCCATATCGTCCGACCAGCATGCCCATTGCGGCCCACCAGTTCGCCTGCCGCTCCATCAGCGAGACCGCGCCTTGGTCGTCTAGACTGGCATGCGCCTTGGTCAGCAGACCGGCAAGGTGCGCATCCTGGTAGAGCCCCGGCGGAATCAGAAGCGGTTTGTCGGGACGCGAGTCGGGTGAGAACACGGCGCTCAGCGCGCCCAAACCCTCCATGTCGAGATAGATGGCGCGATAAATCCATTCGCGGCCTTCCCACACCTCGCCGCTGTGATATTCGCCCGGCCCGAACACCAGCACGCTGCCAGGTCCGGCGACGTCGCTGCCCTTGCGCGTATGACATTGGCCCGCGCCGGTTTGCGTCATGACAATGACGAGTTCGTCATGCAGATGCCGGTCGAATTTGTGCTCGCCGTAGCGGGCGCTCGCGAGGCAGGCGCCATCGAGCGCGCCGTCTCGCCAGCACACCACCTCCGGTTCGCTTTTATCCGATGTGTCCATGGCCGCTCTCTGCTGTCCTGGATGCCTGTTAGACCAATTCTATTCTGACCCGGCGATTGCGCCGCCCCTTGTTCTCGATCTTCACGATGCGGATCGGTCTCGATTGCACCGTATTGGTCAGGTGCGTGCCGCCACAGGCCTGCCGGTCCAGGTCGCCGATTTCGACGATCCGCACCGTGCCGTCGGATGTCGGCGGCGGCGCCACCGAGAGGCTGCGGATCAGGCCCTGGGTCGACTTCGCTTCCGTTGCGCTCACGTAGTAGGTGCGCACGTCCATGGCGCTGTGGATCACCTCGTTGACAGGCTCCTCCAGCAGACGCAGCGCGTCGTTATCCGCTTCGGGCAGATCGAAGTCCATGCGGGCAGTGCCGTCGGCATTAATCTGCGCACCGGTCACGAGCGCGCCGGCAAAGCGCTGATACACGAGGGCGTTGAGAATATGCGTGGCCGTATGAAGCTGGGCGACGGTGGCGCGCCGGGCCGCGTCGACGGCCACGTGCACGTTGCCGTTCAGTTCGAGCGGCTCGTCGAGAAGATGCCATAGCATGCCGCCTTCCGGCGCGACGCCGGTAATGCGGACGGCGCCGTGCGCGTGCGTCAGCGTCGCGGCGTCCGACACTTGGCCGCCGCCGCCCGGGTGCAAGGCCGTGCGGCCCAGCACGACGGCGCCGGGCCGCGAGGCGATCACGCTCGTTTCGAACTCGAGTAAATCCGGCTGCTCATGGCAAAGATAGTGCGCCACCTTGATGTCCCCGCATGAAATGAAATGGCTGATGTTGCCTAGCATACCCAGTCTCGCGGGGGGCCGTCTTGGTTAAAAATGCCCTTTACGGCTGGGGCCGGATCATGGCCGCCCGTCTTCGCCACGTCCATCGCGCGCGCAGCCACCTCGATTTCGCCGTCCGGAAACAAAGCGCCGATTGATATAATTTTCCGGGCGCACATGACCGGGCAAGCTCGCCATGAGCCCATATTTCGCCCGTCATACGCCAATCTGACTGGAAGATTCGATGTCCAAACAAATCGCTAACGCGAGTCGAGCACCCACCCTTACCGGGCTTTTCCTTATATTCAGCCGTATCGGGCTCACCAGTTTCGGCGGCGGCCTGAGCGGATGGCTCCTGCGTGAATTTGTCCAGGATCGCGACTGGATCAGTGAAGAAGACTTTTTGAACGGCCTGGCCATTTCTCAGGCGCTGCCGGGCATCAACGTCAAAAACATGGCGATCTGGATCGGCCACCGTCTGCTCGGCTGGCGCGGTGCGCTGCTGGCGGTCACCGGCATCATCGTCCCGCCCGCTATTCTCATCATTGTTCTCGGCACGCTTTTCAGTCATCTGCTGCAGTTCCCGGTCGCTCACATACTGCTCGCGGGCGCGGCCGCCGCGGCCACCGGCCTGTCGCTGTCGATGGGTGTAACAACCGCGCTCCGGGTGCGGCGCAGACTCCTTCCGCTGCTCTTCCTTGCGGGCACCTTCGTCGCGGTCGGCATCTTGCGCCTGCCGCTGGTGTGGGTCGTGGCAGGCGCCGGCGGCCTGAGCGTGCTGGCCGAATACATCAAACTACGCAAAGCCTAGCCATGTCGAATCGCGTTCTTCTACAGCTAGCGGCAGTTTTCGCGCCCCTGTCACTGGTCACGATAGGCGGGGGCCAGGCCATCATTGCCGATATCCAGCGGCAGGTTGTCGACGTGCATGGATGGATGACGCATGCCCAGTTCGCCGTCGACTTTGCCATCTCGCGCATGGCGCCCGGCCCCGGTTCGCTGCTGGCTACCTTGATCGGCTGGCAGATCGCGGGTTTCTGGGGCGCTGTCGTGGCCACGCTGGCATTGCTCGCGCCTACCGGCATCCTGATCTACGGCGTGACCCACATCTGGACACGCTATCAGGGCGCGGCATGGCAACTGGCGCTCGAGCGCGGACTACGGCCGGTTGCCTCCGGCATGATCCTCGCCGCGGGCTGGGTTCTGCTGAAGTCGCTCGACGGCGGGCTCCCGGCCAAAGCGATTGCCCTCGTTTCAGTAGCAACGCTGCTCAGCACGCGAATCAATCCGCTGCTTCTATTGCTTTGCGGCGCCTTGGTGTTGCTGGGCCTGTCCGAACTCGGCGCCACCCTGCCGGCTATGCTTCAGGTGCATATCGCGAGCTAGCGTGTGGGCTTTCATCATGGCGTCTGCAGCGTGCCGTCTTTCAAGCGCGTTTGCGTCCACGTCGTCACGGTGTTCTCGCACGGATATTTCGCTGCCTCGGTCTCGTCGAGGTCGACGCCCAGGCCCGGTTTGTCATTGGCATAAACGTAGCCGTTCCTGAATGCGGGCAAGCCAGGGAACACATCCAACAGAGCCTCTCGCGGCCCCTTGAGTTCCTGGATCACGAAGTTCGGCGGCTCGGTCCCCGACCATTCCTGCACACCGAAATTGCGCGCGGCGAGATCGATATGGATGTTCGCCGCATGCGCCAGCGGCGACATATCGCCCGGGCCGTGCCATGCGGTCCTTACCCCGAACTGCTCGGCAAAGATCTGCAGCTTGCGTCCCGCCGTGATGCCGCCGATCTGGCTGAGATGCACGCGGATGAAATCAACCAGGCGCTCGGTAATCAGAAACCGCCATTCGTACGGGTTGTTGAACAGCTCGCCCTGCGCCAACGGCGTGGTTGTTTTGGCGCGTAGCTGACGCATCCATTCGCCTTCCTCGAGCGCAATCGCGTCTTCGAGAAAGAACAGTTCGTACTGTTCCAGCTCGCACGCGAAACGGATCGCCTCGACCGGTTTCAGACGCTCGTGCACGTCATGGCACAACTCGACGTCAAAACCAATTTTGCTGCGAATGCCGTCGAACAGCTTGAGCGTCTCCCGCATGTACTTCCTGCTGTCGAGGTAGACGCCGTCCGCCGCGCCTTGAGGCGCGCTCGCGGGCGCCTTGCCGAAACCGCCTCCGCCATAGCCGCCACTCTGGCAACGAATATGCGTGATGCCCTGCTCGCGATACCGCTGGATGTTCTCGCACAACTCATTCAGATCGCGGCCATCCGCATGGCGATAGATCGGCACGCCTTCACGGCACTTGCCGCCGAACAGCTGATAGAGCGGCATGTTCGCCATCTTGCCCTTGATGTCCCACAGCGCCATATCCACACCGGAAATCGCGTTGTTCTCGATCGCGCCATTGCGCCAGTACGCGTTCTGATGCATCAGTTGCCACAGTTCCTCGATCGCCTCGGCGTCACGGCCGATCAGCAACGGCCGCAGATATTCCTCGATGAGGCATTTCACCGCCACGTGCCGGTAGGCAAACGTCGCGCAGCCAAGACCCACCAGGCCGGGCTGGTTGGTCTCGATCTTCACGACGATCAGGTTGATGCCTTCCGGCGCGGTCAGGATGACCTTTACATCGGTAATCAGGGTTGCCATGTTCTGTCTGCCAAAATCGAATCAATGAATCGGACGCGCGTTGCCGGGTTGTTCGTCAGAACGTGATCTGCACTTTCATCTGCGCGCTGCGATCCGCCGCGAGATCGAATGCTTCGATTGCGCGCTCGATCGGCAGCGTGGCGGTGATGATCGGCTTCACGTCGATACGGCCTTCCTTGATGAGCCGCGCGGCCAGCGCATACTCGCCGTGAAAGCGAAACGCGCCCTGCAAACGGATTTCCTTGCCGACCAGCGCGTTGATCGGAATCGGCACGTCACCCGTGACGCCGACCTGCACAATGGTGCCGCGCGGACGCAATGCGGGAATCACGTCCTTCAGCACCGCCGCCGCCCCGGTACATTCGATCGCGACATCGAAATAGCCTTTTTCCGCGGTGAATTCATCCGCCTTCAGACCTGGCTCGACCGATACGTTGAGCGTGCGGGTGGCGCCCATTTCCGTGGCTTTCTTCAAGGGTGCGTCGTGGATGTCGGTGGCCACTACTTCGAGCGCGCCGGCATGGCGGGCGGCCGCTACGACCAGCGCGCCGATCGGACCTGAGCCGGTCACCAGTACGCGCTTGCCTGTCACGGAGCCGGCCTGGCTGACGGCATGCAGCGCCACGGCCAATGGTTCGGCACACGCCGCCTCGCCCAGCGAGACCGCAGTTCCGACCGGTTCGCATTGATATTCCTCCGCGGCGATCAGCTCGCGAAACGCGCCTTGACTGTGCGGGACTCGCATGGCGCTGCCGTAGAACCACATGTCGGTGCAATGCTGCTGTTCTCCCGCAAGACAGAACTTGCAATGTCCGCACGGACGGCTCGGATTCAGCGCGATGCGATCGCCCGGCCTGACGCGGGTGACGTTGCTGCCGATAGCCTCGACCGTCCCGGCGACTTCATGACCGAGCACGATCGGTTGCTTCACGCGCACGACACCGAAGCCGCCATGCAGGTAATAGTGCAGATCGGAGCCGCAAATTCCGCCTGCGCCGATGCGAACCAGCACCTGGTTCTCGCCGATGTCCGCCACATCGACGGCTTCGATTCTCAAATCCTTTTCTGCGTGCAAAACGCAGGCGCGCGCTTCCATAACCGACTCCTGTTTCAATAGTTTCGTTGACCGCGAAGACCACGCCACTTCACGCGAATCATTCGGGCAACACGATACGTTCGATCTTGCCGACGATAAATACATAAGACAGCGCCCCGATGAGCGCGAGAGACCCGATGAACACCAGCGCCGATTCGAAGTGCCCGTCCTTGACCAGCATGCCGATCACGATCGGCACGACAATGGCCGACAGATTGCCCATGAAGTTGAACATTCCGCCGGTCAGGCCAATCAGGCTCTTCGGCGCGAGCGCCGAGACAAATGCCCAGGTGATCGACGCCATGCCGTTACCGAAGAAGGCCAACGACATGAACAGAATGACGGCGGTCTGGTCCTGCACGTAGTTGGCGCCAATGATCGATGTTGCGAGCACCAGTCCGGAAACGATAGGCACCTTGCGCGCAAAACCGACCGAAAACCCGCGTCTGAGCAGGAAGTCCGACAGGAAACCCGAACACAGAATGCCGACATAGGCCGCGAGGAACGGCACCGACGCCATGAAGCCCATCTTGATGGTCGTCATTCCGCGATACTTGACAAGGTAGGTCGGGAACCACGTGAGGAAGAACCACAGGATCGACGACAGGCAGAACTGCCCGATAAACACGCCCCAGATATTGCGGTTCTTCAGCACGTGTTTGAAATCGGCCCAACCGCCTTTGCGGGTGCCGCCCTGCTCGCCGGCATCGACCAGACCGCCGCCCTGCCGGATGTAATCGAGTTCGGCTTCGTCGGCCTTGCTGTCTTTCGGATCGCGATAAAAGATAAACCACACGATGCTGTACACCACACCTGCGGCGCCCGTGAAGAACAACATGCCGCGCCAGCCGAACGTCGCCTGGATATAGACGAGCAGCGGCATGAAAAACGCAATGCCGACAAATTGCCCGGAGGTGTAGAACGCAATCGCCGTGGCGCGCTCCCGTTCGGGAAACCACGTGGTGACGACGCGGTTATTGATCGGATACGACGGCGCTTCGAACGTGCCGAGCATCACGCGCAGACCGAACAGGGCCGAGAAACCGTTCACTGCCGCTTGCAGACAGGTCGCCACCGACCATCCGCACAACAGGATCGCATAGAGCACACGCGGCTTCACACGATCGACGAGCATGCCGCCGGGAATCTGCAGAATCGCGTACGACCAGCCGAACGCCGAGAAAATCAACCCGAGTTGCACAGCACTCAGATTCAGATCGCGTCCAAGCAGCGGCGCCGCCAGCGAAAGATTGCTGCGGTCCATGTAGTTGACGGCGATGCCGAGGAATAGCAGGAAACCGACAATGAAACGTTTTTTCGTGCTTTTGGCCGCGACCGCTGAACGCGCCGGCCCGGTGCTCAAGGTGGAAGTGCCCTGGAGTTTCATCAGCAGTCCATTTGATTGGGTGGCCTGCCGCACGGGCAGGCGTCTGCCAGTCCTGCCCGCATCGAAGCGCCGGGAACGCTGGACTGGTGCGCGCAATTCATCAGGCGTTACGTGCGATGCAACGACAATGAAGCGTCACGTTTCGCGTGTTCGTCGGCATTCGCGGGCACGGTCATCATCAGGATCACCGAGAGCAGCAAACCGCCCGCCATGAAAATATACGAGGCCGCAGGACTGCCGGTGAGGCCGTTCAGATAACCCACTACCCATGATCCGAGGAATGCGCCGAGCGCGCCACAAGCGTTGATAAGACCGATCGCGCCGCCCAGCACGTTGCCCGGAATCAGCTCCGGCACCAGTGCGAAGAATGGGCCATACGGCGCATACATCGTTGCGCCCGCAATGACCAGCAAAACGAACGAAATCCAGAAGTGCGAACCACCGATCAGATAGGACGCAACGAACGCAATAGTCCCGGCGAGCAGCAGCGGCCACACGAACAGCTTGCGATTGCGCGTCTTGTCCGAAAGCCACGAAGCGAGCAGCATCAGGATGATCGCGGCGAGATAGGGCACGGCGGCGAGCCAGCCGACCGAGACGATATCGATCGTCGAGGCAGCCTTGATGATCGACGGCAGCCACATAATGAAGCCGTACACGCCGATGCTCCACAGCGCGTGAATCGCGCAGAACTTGAGCACGATCGACGAACGGAACGCCGCCTTGTAATTGCGCACCGGCGCGATATGGGCTTGCTCGGCCGTCAGACGTGCTTCGAGTTCGATCTTTTCTGCGTCGCTCATCCAGGGCGCGTCGGCCGGACGGTCCTTCACCGTGAACCACCAGACCACCGCCCATGCGATCGCCGGCAGGCCTTCGAGGATGAACATCTCGCGCCAGCCGAAGCTGCGAACCAGATAACCGGACACCACCGACATCCACAGCACCGTCACCGGATTGCCGAGAATCAGGAACGTGTTGGCCCGCGAACGTTCACTGCGCGTGAACCATCGGCTGATATACATCAGCATCGACGGCATCACGGCGGCCTCCACTACGCCGAGCACGAAGCGCAACGCCATCAGCATCGGAATATTGCTTACCATGCCGGTCGCCGCCGCGCACAGTCCCCACAGAATCAGGCTGAAGAAGATCAGCTTCTTCACGCTATTGCGTTGTGCGTAAATCGCGCCGGGCACCTGAAACAGGCAGTAACCCAGAAAAAACAGCGAGCCGATCAGTGAAGACGTACCGTGCGAGATGCCGAGGTCCCGGTCGATTCCGGCTGCAGCAGCGAAACCGTAGTTCGCGCGGTCGAGATAGGCGAGGCTATACGTGATGAAGATGATGGGCATCAGATACCACCATCTTTGAGTTGCTACGGGTTTGACGCTTTCCATGATGTCTCCGGATCGGTACGGCGCACGAACTATCTGGCGCGAGTGGTTATTTGTTTTGCTCGACTCGCGTGAACCTGCATTTAAAGAACGGCCAGCCAGCCGCCGTCGACATAGATGATCTGACCGTTCACATAGCTCGATGCCGGCGAAGCCAGATACACCGCCGTGCCGACGAGTTCTTCCGGCTTGCCCCAGCGTTGCGAAGGATTGCTGCTCTTGACCCACGCGTCGAAGGCCGCGTTTTCGATCAACGGCTTGTTCATGTCGGTCAGGATGTAGCCCGGCCCGATCGCGTTCGCCTGAATGTTCGAGGCCGCCCACTCGGCGCTCATGGCGCGGGTCAGCATCTTGATGCCGCCCTTCGCCGCCGTATACGCACCGACTGTGGCGCGCCCGGCTTCGCTCGTGAGCGAGCCGATGTTGATGATCTTGCCGCCCGTGCCGCGCGCGATCATGCGGCGTGCGGCCTGTTTCGCGACGATGAAGGCGCTCGTCAGATTGGTGTCGATCACGCGCTGCCAGTCGCTCAGTTCGAGCTCGACGAGCGGCTTGCGAAACTGGATGCCGGCGTTGTTGATCACGATGTCGACCTGCACGCCGTCTTTGTCCCACTGCGCGAACGCTTCGGCGACGGCGCTTTCGTCGGTCACGTCGAAGGCGCGGCCTTGCGCCTTGAAACCCTTGCTGCTCAAACGCGCGGCCGCTTCGGCGACCGTATCGGCGCGTGTGCCGTTCAGGATCACGTTCGCACCGGCAGCGGCCAGTCCCTCTGCGAGCGCGAAACCGATACCGCGCGCCGAGCCGGTAACGAGCGCCGTGCGGCCGCTCAGATCGAATAACTGTGTCATGCGTTTTTCCTTTCGACGTTCAGAAACGAGGCGCGAGTGCGCCCCTCGCGATGCCGATGACGGTCGCGATGAAATGGGTTACGGAGATCGCTACGCAGGTTGGTCGTTAGCAGTCCGGTTCAGCAGAGCGCGATCCTCGAAGTCCTGCTCGGCGCGTTTGATGAGCGTGAGCACCGCCTCTTCTGCCGCCTCGGGATCGCCCTTCTCGATCGCGACGCACAGTGCTTCGTGCATCGGCAGCGAACGGGCCGGCCCTCCGGCAATTTCGGAACTGAGTTCGAAACTGGTGCGCAGAATCGCCGACAGCGCGTTCTGCATCTGCTGGACGAACTGGTTGTGGCAGGCAATAAGAACGGCGCCGTGAAACGCGAGGTCGGCGGGAACGTATTCGCCGTGGCCGGCGACCGCGCGCTCCATTGCCTTGAAAGCGCGCCGGATCGCAAGGCGGTCTTCGTCAGTCGCGCGTTTCGCGGCAAGCCGGGCTGCGTTCGGCTCGATGATCATGCGCAGCTCCATCAGATCTTCGATGAGGCCAGGCTCGACGGCGCTCGCACGCGCGCGCCACATGATCACGTCCGGGTCGAACAGTTGCCATTGCGCGCGCGGCAGCACCACCGTGCCGTAACGGCGGCGCACCTGCAGCATGCCCTTGGCGGAGAGCGACTTCATCGTCTCGCGGATGGTGATGCGGCTCACCTGCATCTGCTCGGCCAGAACCGGCTCGGCGGGAAGAATGTCGCCGGGCATGAATTTGCCTGAACAGATCTGCTCGCCCATCTGATTCAGGACCTGCCTGTGCAAAGTTGCCACGATTTGCTCTCTATGTCATACGTATGATGTAGAAAGATAGGCGTGAGGAGGTATCGTGGCAATACGGGTTCACCCGTAGTGCTGGCCGGAAAGGGTTGCCGGTGGGGAGGTAGCCGGAATTGGAGGGGGTGTCGCGGTGGGGGGAATGCCGCAGTGAGAGGGGTTGCTGTGGTGGAAGGGGGCGCTGTGGTGGGAGTGGTTGCCGGCGCAGAAGGCGCCGGCAAACGCGCTGCGGCTTCGGCAGGCGCCGAGCAGCGCGCGCCGTGAGGCGCGAGGCACACCCCCACCCTTCCCCTCAACCCTTCGCGATGTGCGTCTCGGAGATCGCGCGAACGTCGATGCGGCGCGGCAGAATAGCGTCGCGGTTCGCGCTATCGGCGACTTTCTGAAGCGCGGCGATATCCGCCTCGGTCACGAAGTGCTGTTTCAACGACGCGCGCTGCGTGATCTGCCTGGCGGCTTCGAGCGGCGAGCGCGTCAATGCCGAGTAAACCTGCGCGTAGGCATCGGGGTTCGCAAGCGCCCAATCACCCGCGCGTTGAAACCGGAGCAGAACGTCCGCCATGGCCGCGCGTTTGCGCGCGTCCGCAAGCGCGGCACCCGATGCAGTGATGAAACCGAGGCCACTATTGATGCCCGACCCATCACGCAAAATGCGCGCGCCGCGCTGGACAGCGATGCCGTAGTACGGATCGAACGTCGCCCATACGTCGATCGAGCCGGAGGCGAACGCGGCAAATGCATCGACGGGCAGAATGAAACGGACCTGGACATCGTCCTTCGAGAGTCCGGCTTCAGCGAGCGCACCATACAACTGGAATTGCGAAATGCTGCCGCGCGCCGACGACACGAACACAGTGCGCCCCTTCAGATCCGCCACCGTGCGAATCGGCGAATCGCGTGGCACCAGAATGCCGAGTTGCGCGCCCGAACCCACTCGCGTCGCGACGATCTTCAAAGTTGGATCGCCGACAGCCGCCGCAAGCACAGGCAGGTCGCCCGCTGGAGCAAGATCGACCGCGCCTGCACGTTGCGCCTCGAAGAGCGGCGCCGCGCCCTGGAAGTTGGCCCAGCGAAATGCGTAGGGCGTGCCGTCGAGTACCTTCGCCGCTTCGGCGAGCGCCCGTGTGCCACCGGCCTGGTCGCCGAGCACGATCGTGGTCGACGCCAGATCGGCGGCCTGCACACTGCGTGAATGAAGCGCGCCGGTTGCGGCGAGCGCCGGAACCGCACTGAGCAGTTTCAGCGTACGCCGCCGCGCGGAAAGAGACGTGGAAACAGATACGGCCATATGTCCTCGCTTGCAATATGTCTGCAAGCGTAGCGATCAGGACGCTCCGTGAGAATGATTCAATTCCGATATCGTTATCTCGACCGGGCAGCTATCTTTTTCACCCACGCACGAACCTGTCGCCTACGACTTCGTGAATATGCCGCGATAGCCGCCGTACATCGACAGAACGATCAGCGCGCTGACCAGCGGCGTCACCAGCAATCCGCGCAATAAAAGCGGCGCGAAAGTGGCAAGCCACACATCGACCGCGATGGCAATGCCGAACACCGACGCGACGCGCCAGTTACGCGCCACGGCACGCAGACTCGCCGCCATCGCGTTCAGAGGCGAAACGTTGTTCAGCACAACCAGCGCCGGCGCGAACCATACCAGCGAAGCCGCGACCGCATAGGCCAGCAGATTGAGCACCGGTTCGAGCGCATTGCCCGTGCCGTTATGCGCGCCGTAGACGATCGTCAGATCATGCACGCCGTTCGATGCAACCGATGTCCTCATCGACACATGAAACGCCACAAACGCGATCAGGTGACCCGCATAGGCAACGGCAGCGCCGCACTGCCCGATCGTGATCAACGCATTGCGATGCACGTTGACGGCTTCGATCGTCTCGCGGATCGACCACGGGCGCGCGTTGCTCGCACGTTCCTGCATCAGCACCAGGCCGGCAGCGAGGACCGGCCCGACGAGCACCGCCAGCACGCGCAACGGCGGCGCCAGTTCGAACAGCGTCACCAGATCGGCGCAACCGAGAATCGCCACGAACCACAGCACAGGATTCGCACGAGCGATACGCATCCCTTCCGCGAGCCAGCCTCCAACGCTTTGCACGCCGACCACACGACTATCCGGATAGCGCAGCCAGGACGCAGGTTGCGGACGTGCCGGAACTGCCGTACCGCCTGAATAATGCATATTCATGACCGTTTCCTTTTCATCGAATGAGGAGAGCGACGTCTGCCAACCTGCGCCGTGCTTCAGGCGGATTGCCCTTCGTCGAGTCGAGCAGTAATGAGAGCGAGTTGCCGCTGAACGTAGCGAACCAACGCGCGCCACGTGATGCGCGTTAGCCACAAACACAGCCATAAGCCGACGATGCCGGCAACCAGCATCGCGAATCCGTAAATCATCGCGCCGATGCCCGAGCCGTGCGACCCGACGATCACGAGGCCGTCTGAACCGTCCTTGATCGAAATGTGGTCACGATCGAACACGACCGAATCCGACCCGCTGCGGATCGCCAGACTCTTGCCGCCGCCATCCGCGCCCTGCACGAAGGACACATGGTCGCCGTGATTCCTGATGTCCCACGCCATCGACTTCGCGCCGGTTCCGATGCGCGCGACCGAGATCTTGTCCCCTTCGCCATCCTTAAGATCGAGCGCGATGATGTCGGCGGATGCGATAGACCATGTGCCGTCCGGGTCGACTGTGAACAGATCGCGCGCGCCGCCGACGGAATTGATCTTGAGCTTGCCGTTGTCGTTCTTCACGTCGATCGGACCGGCACGCGTCACGACCGAAATCCGTCTGGCTGCATCCGGCCGCAGCAGGAAGCGGTCGCCGACCACCCGGAATACCTTCATATTCGCGGTTGCGAGGCGCGGGTCGCCTTGTACGGAGGTGTCATCCGCGTCGTCTTTCGCGGCGCTGTCGTTGCCTTTGCCACTCGCGTGCTGATCCGATATCCAGTCACTGTTCTCGAAGGTGAACGGCACCGAATGGAACGACGGCCACCCGAACAGATGATGACTGCCGAGCGCGATCACCGTCACGAGCCCGGCAACGGTCAGCGCGCCGGAAACCACGTAGCCGATCGTCAGCATCAGCAGATAGACCATGAACGGAATCAGCAGGAACAATTGCAACAAACCGAGCCCCGCGATCGATGCGACCACCCGCATCAGATTGCCGAACGAGCGCCGCGTTTCCCACTGGCGAAATGTCGCCTGCGCCTTCAGCTCACGTGCGAGCTTGACCGGGTCGCCGAGCGCGGCGACCACCTCGGCCTCACTGCGGCCCGCTGCAAGCGCGTCGCCAAAGTACTCGCGATAGTCGGCGACGATTTCGTCGACCACCTGCTTCGGCAAACTCCGCAGCTCCTGGCGCAATTGCTGGATGAATGCGTCCTGCGTCATTGCTTTTCCCCTGTTCCTGAGGGCGTGCCGGACAAGGCCAGCACACCGTTGACTTCATCGACAAAACTGCGCCATTCGCTTTGCATTTCCGCCAGGCTGCTGCGGCCTGCCGCCGTCAGCGAGTAGTACTTGCGCGGCGGCCCCGAGCTGGATTCGACGAAATAGGTCGACACCCATGCCTCGGCCTGCAGCCGGCGCATCAATGGGTAAATCGTGCCCTCGCTGATTTCCATGGTTTCGGAAAGCGTCGAGACGAGCTCGTACGCGTAGCTGTCGCCGCCGGCGAGGACAGCCAGCACGCACATGTCGAGGGTTCCCTTCTTGAGCTGCGTTTTCATTCAATTCCATTACATTAGCGTGCATGGCACGGTACCTTGCTATGCACTGGTGCGGAGCGCACCGATCCGCTTGGTGACGAACGAACTCTAGCATTCAGTATTGTTTAATGCAAGGTACTGTTTTATGCACAGGACACGCCAACTCACCGGGCAGGCCGTCCGATCATTCGCCGCGTTAATACAAAGGATTAGAAATCAGACTTTTACTTATTGTTTTTGGCTTCCGATAAAGGCACCAGGCCATGCGCGCAATGGCTGCGTTCATCCACTGAAACCGCCATGCACCAAGGAGAAACTCATGACGTCCTCTCGTCTCGCGGACACGCCACCGCCACTGCCAGGAGATGGCACCCCGGCCAACATGAAAAAGATCGCGGTGGCGAGTGTGATCGGCACGACCGTCGAATGGTATGACCTGTTCGTGTTCGCCACCGCCTCGGCACTCGTCTTCAACAAGGTGTTCTTTCCCGGCTTCGTCCCGTTGGTGGGCACCTTGCTGGCGTTCGGCACGTTCGCCTCCGCCTATCTCGCGCGCATTGTCGGGGCCGCCCTGTTCGGCCATTTCGGCGACCGCCTCGGACGCAAGGCGATGCTGCTGGTCTCGCTCATCATCATGGGCATCGCGACGTTCTCGATCGGGCTACTGCCGAATTACGCATCCATCGGCATCTGGGCGCCCATTCTGCTGCTCACCTTGCGCGTCATTCAGGGACTCGCGCTCGGCGGCGAATGGGGCGGCGCCGTGCTGATGGCGGTGGAACACGCCCCTGCCGGCAAGCGCGGACTGTATGGCTCGTGGGTGCAGATCGGCGTGCCTGCCGGCACCCTGATCGCCAATCTCGCGTTTCTGGTCTGCAATGCCACGTTATCAAACGACGCCCTGCTCTCCTGGGGCTGGCGCATTCCGTTCCTGGCAAGCGCATTGCTCGTGGGGGTCGGGCTTTATATCCGTCTGAACACATCGGAAACGCCGTCGTTCCGCAAGATCAAGGAGGCCGACGCGCAGGTCAAACTGCCGATCGCCGAGGTCCTCACCCGATACTGGAAGCAGGTTCTGCTGGGCGGCATCGCAACGATGTCGACGGGCACCTCGTTCAATCTGATCGTCGCTTTCGGACTCACCTATGGGACACAGACGCTGGGCTTCTCACGCGGCGCGATGCTCTCCATTGCACTGATTGCCTGCGCGCTCTGCATCGTGTTGTTGCCGGCCTTCGGCAAGCTATCCGATATCGTGGGCCGCAAGCCGGTGATCATCGGCGGCATCGTTGCCGAGGCCCTGCTCGCTTTTCCGCTTTTCTGGCTGCTGGATACGCGCGAGTTTCCGTTTGCGCTGCTCGGCTATCTGCTGATGATGACCGCCTTCGCCGCGAACTATGGCCCCATCGCCACCTTCCTCGCGGAGCTGTTCGGCACCGAGGTTCGCTACTCCGGCCTGTCGGTAAGCTATATGCTGTCCGGGCTGCTCGGCAGTGCGGCCACGCCGATTGTCACCACCGCGCTGTTGTCGGCTACCGGCCGCGGTTCGTCGGTGGCGTGGTACATGATGGGCTCGGCGGCTGTTTCGGTACTCGCGCTCGTGCTGCTCGCGGAGACACTGCGCCGCGATATCTCATCCGCGGCGCGCGCCAATGCCGCCACCGCGAGCCTTTCGTGAAGACCTGATATGAAAACGGAAAATGCCGCTCTGATGCAAGCCACGCCAGACTCATCCTTACTGCGCAGCCTCGAATCCGTCAGCTTCCCGACACTCGGGCACTTCATGGAAAACGGCTTCGCGGACCATCGCCTTCGTGCGATGGTCCCCAACGTGAAGGTGATCGGGCGCGCGGTGACGCTCAAGCTGCTGTCGCCCGACGCCATTCCCGTGAACCGCGCCCTGTCGCAGCTCAAACCCGGCGACGTGCTGGTGATCGACATGAGCGGTAACCACTCGCATGCGCCGGTCGGTGCGGTCACGGCATGCGCCGCGCTCAACGCCGGCGCAAGAGGCGTCATCGTGGACGGCGTGGTAACCGATCTCCTCGAACTACGCAGCACGGGGTTACCGGTATTCGCGCGCGGAACGTCATTGCTGACGACCAAAAAGCGCGACACGATGTCGAGCCTGTTTAACGAGCCCGTGGTGTGTGGCGGGGTCGTGGTGCGCCCGGGCGACATCGTGCTGGCGGACGACAACGGCGTGCTGTTCGCCGAAGCGTCGGCCCTCGCCGCCGTGATCGATCCGGCACTGGCCTCGGACCACGCGGAGCCCGCCTTACTGGCTCGGCTTAACGCCAAGGCGCCGCTCCACGAAGTCCTGCAATGCTTCACGTCGTAAAGTATTCACGCCGCTAATGATCAGCATTAGAACAATCAAGTTGACGGACACTGACGCGCTAACGAACACTACGTGCACGACAGCAAGTGAGAACCTGGGAGTCTTCTGAAATGCAATCCACACCCACATCCGATCGCATGAGCGACAAGCCGGCGCCGATCGGCGCCGAACAGCAGGTACGGGAAGAACTGGCGGCGCTCTACCGGCTGGCCGCTCACTTCCGCATGACCGACATGATCGACACGCACATCACGGCGCGCCTGCCCAGCTCGCCGGGTGAGCCGCCGGCATTTCTGATCAATCGCTATGGCGTGCTGTTTCACGAAATGCGTGCGTCGGACCTCGTGAAGATCGATCATCTCGGCAACGTCATCGACGAGCGGGCGCACAGCGACCCGGCGTTGTTTCGCGTGAACGCCGCGGGGTTCACGATTCATTCGGCCATCCACGCTGCACGCGACGATCTGCATTTCGTGATTCATACGCACACGGCCGCCGGAACAGCCGTATCGGCCCAGGAGCAGGGGTTGCTGCCGATCAGTCAGCATGCGTTGAAGTTCTACGGCAAGCTCGCCTATCACGATTACGAGGGTATCGCGCTCGAACTCGGCGAGCGCGAGCGTCTGGTGCGCGACCTCGGTTCCTGCAAGGCGATGATCCTGCGCAACCATGGCTTGCTCGCGGCAGGCGCCACGGCAGCCGAAGCGTTCCACGAGATCTATTTCCTCGAGCGGGCCTGTCAGGCGCAAATCCAGGCGCTGGCCGGCGGCAGCGCGCTGCGCATCCCGCCGCGGGAAGTGTGCGAGTTGACCGCGAGCCAGTTCGCTCGCGACGACTCCGCGGGAATTTCGGAGTTGGCGTGGCGCGCGGCGTTACGGTTGATCGACGACCCGCAATCCGACTACCGCAGCTAAGCCCGTTTTCCGATTCGATGCAATGACCAAACTCGTTCTGATGAGCCGTGACTACAACATGTCACACCTGGCACAGCCGATTCTGCGCGCCGCCCCTGAATTCGATGTCGTGATGCACGGCGAGCACGCCGCCGCCGACGCTGAAATCGCCGTGTGCTGGAACCCGCCGGCCGGTGCATTGGCGGCGCTGCCGAAACTGCGGCTCGTGCATAGCATCGCCGCGGGCGTCGACAACATTCTGTCCGATCCTGCCCTGCCCGCCGTGCCGCTGTGCCGGGTCGTCGATCCGCAACACGCACGCGGAATGAGCGAGTTCGTCACATGGGGGGTACTGCACTTTCATCGTCAACTCGACCGCGTGCTCGCCAATCAGCGCCTCGATCGCTGGTTCCGCCACGATCAGCGCGATGCGTCCGAATGCTCAGTCGGCATCATGGGACTGGGAGAAATCGGCAGTCGCGTCGCCACGGATTTGCAGCGCTTCGGCTTCGCGGTGCGCGGCTGGGCGCGCAAGCCCCGTGAACTGCCGGGCGTGACGACCTTCGCCGGTCCGCAGGAATTCAAGTCATTCCTTCGGGGGACGGACATCCTCGTGTGTCTCCTGCCGCTCACGCACGAAACCCGCTGGATTCTCAACGCGAACACGTTCGAACACTTACGGCCAGGCGCGAAACTGATCCACGTCGGCCGAGGCGAACATCTGGTGCCCGCGGATCTGATCGCGGCGCTGACGAACGGGCACATCGGCGGCGCGATCGTCGACGTGTTTCCGACCGAACCGCTACCACCCGAAGATCATTTATGGCGCGCGCCCAATCTGATCGTGACGCCGCATATGGCGTCGGTGGCCAGCTCGGAGACGATCGGCACACAAGTGGCGCACAACGCGCGCAGGCTGATCCGCGGCGAACCGCTGCAGAACGTGGTCGACGTTACGCGCGGCTATTGAGCGAGGTTGTGGAGCGCAGCGTGAGAGAAGTGGCGCAGAACGCGCGCAGGCCGATCCGCGGTGAACCGCTGCAGAACGTGGCCGACATGACGCGCGGCTGTAGAGCGTTGCGTTAGCCGCCAGCACCTTCCGCCTGACCGTCGATAAACACATTCAAAGCATCGATAAACGCGGCTTCAGCGGCGCTCAACTTACGGTCCTGTGACCACAGCATGTAGATATCGAGGTCAGCCACGCCTTCATCCGGCGGCAGCCGCTGAAGGCGGCCTTGAGCGATGTCGTCGCGTACGACGTGTTCCGGCAGGCAGCCAATGCCGAAGCCCGCGAAGATAAAACGCCTCACCTCGGTCATGCTCGACGATGAACCGACCACGCGCCCGGTGAAGCCCATCTCGTCACGAAAGAATGTGAGCGGCGACAGGTGGTCGCCCACTTTGTCGCCGGTGAAGGAGACGAACTTCTCGCCGGCAAGATCGGCGACCCGAAGATCCTCGCGCCCAAAGAGCGGATGATGACGTCCGCAGAAAAGCGCATACCGTTGCCGCAGAAACACGCGGCTATCAACCCGTTTAGGCAACGCGCGCCGCGGCGTCAGTCCGAGCGTGGCGGATTTTTGCTGGAGACTGTTCACCACATCGGCGCTGCGCATTTCCTGGCTTTCGAGTTCAATGCGCGGATACGTGCGATGGAACTCCGCGAGAAACGTGTCGTAGGCCGGAAAATCGATGCCGCTGACGGTACTCACGCGCACCATGCCGGAGATATCGTGATCGCGATCCACCTCGGCAAGCGAGAGTCGCGAAATCGTGCCATAGACGTCTTCAGCAATCTGCTTCACTTCGATGCCGGCCTGCGTGACCTCGATGCGCGGACCGTGGCGATCCACGAGGCGCAGTCCCAACTGTTCCTCCAGCCGGCGCAACGCCTGGCTCACGGCCGGCTGCGTCAGATGCAGCTTCGTCGCCGCGCGACTCACGCTGCCCTCTTTCGCAATGGCGAGAAAAGTCCGCAGCAGGTTCCAGTCGAGGCGGTCGTTCAGATAGGTGTCCGGGCGGTCTTTGCTCACGATGAGGCTCACTGTTTTCATCATCCGCCAAAATTATACTTAGGATTAGAATTAGAAATTAGACTTATCATTTTTGATTGCGGATAAAGGCATCACGACCAACCCGACGCGGCCCTCTCGCCGCGGCTTCAGGAGTGTGTGATGCTAAAGATCAATGGTGAGCGGCTCTGGACGAGCCTGATGAACATGGCTGCGGTCGGCGCCACGGCAGGCGGCGGCGTGCGGCGTCTCGCATTGACCGAACAGGATGCGGCAGGCCGGGCGCTTTTCTCGCAATGGTGCGTCGACGCCGGGCTTACATTGTCGGTCGACCAGGTCGGCAATCTCTTCGCAAGGCGCGCCGGCAAACGAAACGACGCTGCGCCCGTAGCAAGCGGAAGCCACCTCGACACGCAGCCCGAGGGCGGCCGCTTCGACGGCGTCTATGGCGTACTGGCCGCACTCGAAGTGGTCCGCACGCTGAACGATGCGGACATTCAAACCGACAAGCCCATCGAAATCGTCGTGTGGACCAACGAGGAAGGCGCGCGCTTCACGCCGGCCATGCTCGGTTCGGCGGCCTTCACGGGCGTCATGCCGCTGGCCCAGGCATTGAACACGCGCGATGCGGCAGGCACATCCGTCGAGCAGGCATTGCAAGCAACAGGCTATGCCGGTGCGCGCGCCGTGCCCGGCATCGTCTTCGACGCCTATTTCGAGGCGCATATCGAACAGGGTCCGGTGCTCGAGGAAAGTGGCGTGCCGATCGGCGTCGTCACGGGCGGCCAGGCGATTCGCTGGCTCGATGTGCGCGTGCGTGGGCAGGCTGCGCACGCAGGCACGACGCCGATGCAGTACCGCCGCGATGCGCTATTCGCGAGCGCGGAAATGGCCGCGGAACTGGAGAGCATCGCGGCGGAGTTCTTTCCTCAAGGTCTCGCCACCATCGGCGAGTTGCACATACGCAATGCATCGCGCAATACGATCGCGGCGGATCTGTCGTTCACGGTGGATCTGCGCCACCCCGACGACGCAATGATCGAAAAAATGGAAGCCGCGCTGCGCGAGCGCTTCGAAGTCATTGCAAAGCGCCGCCGCCTCACCGTCGAGGTGGAGCAGCATTGGGTCAGTCCGGCTACGCCGTTCGACCCGCACTGCATTGCTGCCGTCAGCAACGCGGTGGAGACGCTGGACTATCCGCATCAACGCATCGTCAGCGGGGCCGGCCACGACGCAATTCATCTCGCGAAGCATTGTCCGACTGCGATGATTTTCATCCCCTGTGTCGACGGCCTGAGCCATAACGAAGCCGAAGACGCGTTGCCGGCGGACGTCACGCGTGGCACGGACGTGCTGCTTCACGCGATGCTGGCACGCGCGGGAAAGGCCGCATGAACGCTCATCCAACGCCGCGCCCGCCAGGCATCCGGCGCACATGGCTCTTCGTACCCGGCAATCAGTCCGGGGCTCACGCAGTCGCGCTGCAAAGCGGTGCGGATGCCATCGTCGCCGACCTCGAAGAGATGACTTCGCCGCAAGACCGGCCGCAGGCACGCGAACGCATTGTCACGCTATTGCGCGAGGCGGCTCGCGCCGGCACGTTCGGTTCGGTGCGGATCAACAAACTGGAGCACGACGGCCATGCCGATCTCGAAGGCATCATGCCCGGCACCCCACGGGCGATTTTTCTGCCGCACGCGGAAAGCGCGGCGCAACTGGCCGCGCTCGACGATGCGCTGGCCGTCATCGAGCGCAAGCTGGGCATTCCGGAGGGCTCGACGGAGGTGGTTCCAGTTATCGAATCCGCGCAGGGTCTGGTCAATCTGGGAGCGCTACTTCAGGTGGGTGCACGGATAAAGTGCTGCATGCTGGCGGTGGAAGACCTGGCGGCGAATCTCGGCGCCCGCCGTACGCCGGGCGGTCACGAACTGCTTTACGCACGCAGCCGCTTTCTGATCGAGTGCGTTGCCGCCGGCTGCGTGCCGATCGATCTCCCTTGTACGTACCGGTCGGCGCAGGTGCTTGGACAGGATCTGGACATCTCCACGCAACTCGGATTCACGTCGAAAAGCGTCGTGTTTCCCGAACACGTGCCCGCGATTCACCGCGCGCTGACACCTTCCGCGGAAGACGTGCAGGCCGCGCGTGCGCTCATCGACGCGCATGCCGCGCAGCAGGCGAATTCCCCCTCTGCCGGTTCGACATGGATCGACTACCCGGAGCGCAATAACGCGCAACGCCTGATCGCACGTGCCGCACGCCTCCACGCCTTTGACGAAAGCGGCAACGCATAAGCGGGGCGAGCATTAGCCGCCTTGATAGTGAAGATTAAAAATGCGAATTTTGCGGGCGTATTTCGGCGACCGATAAAGACGGCAGTCAAGCCAACGCTGTTCGTCCATCAACAGGATTCCCCATGTCCCATTCTGAACAGACTCATCAGCCGGTGCGCGCCGCCACCGCGGCTTTTATCGGCACGGCCGTCGAGTTTTACGACTACTACACCTATGCGACCGCCGCCGCGCTCGTTCTCGGCGAGGTGTTCTTCCCGAGCAGCAATCACTTTCTCAGCACGATGGCGTCGTTCGGCACGTTCTTTGTGGGCTTTATTGCGCGCCCATTGAGCGGCGCGGTGTTCGGGCATCTCGGCGACAAATTGGGCCGCAAGAAGATGCTGCTGCTGACCATGTTTCTGATGGGGATCGCCACGACCGGCATCGGCCTGCTGCCCGGCTACGCCAGCATCGGCATCTGGGCACCGATCTCGCTCGTGCTGCTGCGAATTCTCCAGGGCATTGCCGTAGGCGGCGAATGGGGCGGCGCAGTATTGATGGCAAGCGAGCATGCGCCAACCGGCCGCAAAACGTTCTTCGCATCGTTCCCGCAGATGGGCAGCCCGGCCGGCCTGATTCTTTCGCTCGTGTCGTTCCGGCTCGTCACTTCACTCGATCACGCAAGCTTCGTTGCCTGGGGCTGGCGCCTGCCGTTTCTCGCCAGCTTCGTGTTGCTCGTGATCGGCATGGCGATCCGTCTCGGCGTGAAAGAGTCGCCCGAGTTCGAGCAGCTTCGCAAGAATCGCGAGGTGCTGAAGTCGCCCGTCAAGGAAGTGCTGAGCACCGCGTGGTATCCGATCGTCATGGCGGCGATGGCGACGACGATCGGCTCGGCCGGGTTCTTCTTCACCAACACGTTCATGATTTCGTATGTCACCGGTTACCTCGGCATGTCGAAGTCGTTCATTCTCGATTGCCTGTTTGTCGTGACCATCATCCAGTTGGCGTCCCAGCCGATTTCGGCGCTGCTGGCTCAACGTGTTGGCGAAACCCGCTTTCTGACCTGCGCCGCGGTGCTGTCCATGCTCACGCCCTACCCGATGTTCCTGCTCGTCAAGACGCAGAATCCTGTCGCGATCGTGGCGGGCATCTCGCTCGCGGTGGTGGTGCTGTCAGCTGTCTATGCGGTCATCGCCGGTTTCATGACGCCGGCATTTCCCACGCAGGTCCGGTACTCCGGCATTTCAATCGCCTATCAACTGTGCGCGACGATCGCCGGCGGGACGACGCCATTGATCGGTACGATGCTCGCGCAGAACTACAAAGGCGAGTGGTTGCCGCTGGCGATTTTCTTCAGCGTGCTTTCGGCTGTGTCGTTGATGGGAATCGTGGGGCTTGGGCGTTATCGAAAAGGGATACGTTCGGAGGGATCTGCTGCGGTGCTGGCTAACTGAGGGTGGCCGAAGTGGGCTCATGAGCCAGTCCGATTTCGGCATGGATCGCGAACCGAACCAGCACAGCGCCGCAAATCGAAGTCGCGGCACTAGCGCGACGAGCGGCGAACCGAGGTCAGGAGACCAGAGAGATGAGCCGCTGATCGACGTCAGGCGGCTAAAGCGACGCGCCCCCGCACATCACGATCTGCTGCCCGGTAATCGCACCCGCATCGGCGCCGAGCAGGAAGGCGGTGAGCCCCGCCACCTCCGACGGTTTGACGAAGCGGCCGATCGGCGGCAATTTAGGCGGTGTTCCGGCACGCGCGGGATGGTTGAGTAGCGGCGTATCGGTGGCGCCCGGCGCCACCACATTGACCGTGATGCCACGCGGCGCAAGTTCGGCGGCCCAGGACCGGGCCATGCCGACCAGCGCCGCTTTGGTCGCGGCGTATTGACTGCGGGTCGCCGCACCGTTTGCAGTGCGGCTGCCGATCAGCACGATGCGGCCGCCCGCGGACATCTTCGGCAGCAACGCATTGGCGAGAAAAGCAGCCGCGTCGACGTGAATCCGCCACATCGCCGCACCATCGTCCGCGGCCAGTTCGCCGAGCGGCGCGGTACGCATGAATCCGGCCGCATGCACGAACGCGTCGCAAGCGCCGATTGCATCCAGAACCGGTTTGAGCGCGGTGAAGTCCGTCACGTCGACGGGCACGATACTTAAACGTTCGACCGTTTGCGTTGCCGGTGTCCGGCACAGGCCCGTCACGCGCCATCCCTCTGCGAGCAGACGCTGAACGATCGCCTCGCCGATTCCAGACGACGCCCCCGTCACCACCGCATGCTTTTGCACAACAGATTCCGCTGTCACTCCGTGTCCCCTCGAAAATCGGTCGCGGAGAAACGTCGCGGATGTTTATCGAACCGCCGCGGTTTCCACCGTCACCTCGCCTCGTTCGTCGAACAAGGCCAGTTCCTGCGGCTCTGCCGCGTTATCGGTAATCAACGTCCAGTCGCGCTCGAGCGGTGTCCAGTGTTGCTGGCTCGCGCGGCCGAGTTTGTCGGCGGTGACCAGCACGAACACGCTCGCCGCCTGGCGGATCACGCATTCCTTCAGATACGCCTGCTCGGCGGTCGCCTCACACAGACCGCGCGTGGCCGTCACGCCGTCGGCGCCGAGAAATGCCTTGTCGAAACTCAGGCGGCTTAGCGCGAGCTGCGCCAGCGGCCCAAGCGTGCTCATGCTCGACGAGCGGATATCGCCACCGATCAGCGTCACCCGCACCTTGCTCGAAGCAAGCGCACCGACCACCAGCAGGTTATTCGTCACGACATGAATCGAACGATGCCCGGCCAATTGCCGCGCAAGCGCCGCCGTGGTCGTGCCGCCGTCGAGAAACAGCGTGTCGTCCTCCTGGACATGCGCGAGCGCCGCGCGCGCAATCGCATCCTTCTGCTCGCGAAAGCTCTCGCTGCGCTCGTCGAGCGACGCTTCGGGTTCGTGAGCGCCAACCGCCGCCGCCCCGCCATAGGTGCGCAGGATCTGCCGGCCTTCGGCAAGCGCCCGCAAATCGCGCCGCACGGTCGCTTCGGACATGCCGAAGTGCTCGCACAGCGTCCCGACATCTGTCATCCCGCCCAGCACAGCGTGAAGCATCGCCTCGCGGCGTTTCGCAACTTTCATGGTTTTGGATCGGAGGAACCGGTTAAGCGACAGCGCGCCATCGGCGCGCGAAAAAGTGTGCCTAGTGTAGCGAATTTCCATTCGTACGCCGTGTCCCTTTCCGGTCCGCTCAAAACCGGCTCTTCCATCCCTGCCGCGTCACCTATCGCTTCAACCACGCACCCATGACTCGTCGACGCTCACGTATTTGATTCGCTGGCGGAAGTACGTGAAAGCAATATGCAATGCGCCGTCGGCCGATTGCACGATAGACGGATACGAATACTCGCGGTTACGCTGCTCGGCCGAGTTGTTCGTCAGGCAGTAGCCGTCGCCGATTTCCAGATTGCGCCGGCGCGTCCATGTGCGACCGCCGTCTTCGGAAATAGCCAGCGACATCGGGCTGCGCGGCGCACCCCAGAATGCGCTGCCGCGCGCCGATGCGCTCTGGTCGCGCAACTCGCCGCTGTCTTCGGAATCTTCGATATCGTCGTATAGCGAGGCGCGCCGCCCGGTGCTGTGCGACGCGTCGCTCTCGTTGAATACCAGCGCGAGATGACCGTTCTTCAGCGCAACGAACTGGATCGACGAGTTGTTGTTCGGCAGCGTGGTGGCTTGCGGCGCGCTCCACGTGCGGCCATCTTTCGAGTGGCTCGCATAGACAAAGTCCGCCCACCGGCTGCGAAACAGCGCGAGCAGCGAGCCGTCGGCGAGCACCTGCACGTTCATATGCACGCAACCCACGCTATCGGGTACTTCATGCTCGCGCCACGAGCGTCCTTCGTCCTCGGAGATCAGCACGGCGCTGATATCGTTGTTGCCGACCCAGCGCTCGCCAGGTTCGGTACGGCACATAAACACCGGGCACAACCATGCACCGTCCGGCAGCACAACGATCGGCTGGCGCACGAAAGTGCCCGCACGATCGAACAGCGTCTCGATCGGCCCCCAGGTCACGCCGCCATCGGCAGAGATACGCCGCCGCACGATCGCGGTGTTCTGATGCCCGGACAACTGCGCGGTGTAAGTCAGCCACAAACGGCCATCGGGCGCGGTGAACAGCACGGGGTTCTGCTCGGAGCGCGTCGGGTCGTTCGACAGCTTCTCGGGCTCGGACCAGACGTCGGTGCCCGCACGCAAGCGCGACATGTAGACCGACACGTCGGGAATCCCTTCCTGCGTGCCGCCGAACCAGACGCACAACAGATCGCCGTTGGGCAGCACATGCAGATTCGCCGCATGGTTCTGCACACACGGGGACGGCAAATAGGCATCGCGCCGCTGCGCGTCGGCATACGCAACACGCACGTGGCTGTCCCACGTTGCCGAGGTCGGGGCTTCTGCGAGGATGGAAGTCATCCAGTGTTCTCCTGATTACGTCACTTCAATGTGATTGGAGCCGCTCGCCGTTGGTGCCGACGGGTTTCGAACCCGACGGAAACAGCAGCTTTTCCAGCACGATTACGACGGCCGGCGTCACGAGCGACACATACATGTTGTCGATGCCGAACGGATTGCCGAGCAGATACCACACCGTCGTCGAGATTGTCGCTATGATCAGCGCGGCCATGGCACCACGGCTGCTATTGAAGAAAGGCAGATAGATGCCGATCAAGGCCACCACGGACACCGTCAGGCGCAAAGCCCGCGTGAAGAACGACAGCGCCAGAATCTGCGGCACGAACAGCACGAACACGAGCGGCACGAGTCCGACCACCAGCGAAATCCAGCGCGTCATGCGCAGTTCGACATCCGGCGCCGGGTTGTAGCGCGGCACGTAGAAATCCTTCACGACCAGCGAGGCGATCGCAAGCGCCACCGTGCACACGCTGACGAAAATCGACGCCACGAGCGAGGTCGTCACCACACCGGCCAGCAGCGGATTCATATGCTGCAGAAACACCGGCAACGCATAGAGACTCTTGATGTTGGGAAACAGAAACTTGGCCGCCACGCCGAGAAAGCCGAGCGCGAGCGAGATCGGCACGCATAACGCCGCGGCCAGCAATGATGCATTGCGCGCCGCCGCCGGTGAACGGGTCGCGGAAATCGCCTGAATGATGAACTGGGTCGAGAAAATCGCGCCCGCCGTGCCGATGATCCACGCGCCGATCGTACCGTTGCTGAGCGAACCGTTCCAGGTGAAGTAGTGCTCGGGCATTTGCGCCATCATCGGCTTGATGCCGCCGGTCATTTGCCAGGCCACGTACACCAGAATGGCGATGCCGATCAGCTTGACCGCGCTATGCACGATGGTCAGATACGCAACGCTCTTCAAGCCACCCCACGCGAAGTAAGCCGTGCTCACAATTGCCGTGATCACGGCGGCGGTGGGCAGATTGATACGCATCACGGTGGAAATCGCCGCCGCGCCGCTTACATAATTGCCTACGTTCACGAGAAACAGCGCGTAGATCATGATCGCCGAGACGACGAGCTTCGCACGCTTGCCGTACTTCATGGCAATGAAGCCGGAGATGGTGAATTCACCGGAGCTGTAGAGGCGTTTGGCCATGAACAGGCCGAAAAACAGAAAGCCGATCGAAGCGGCGATCACCGACCACGACGCCGCGATACCCGCACTGAACGCCTCTTGCGAGGTGCCCACCGTCGACTTCGCGCCGATGAATTCCGACATCAGCAACACCGCCACGACCACGGCCGGCATTGAGCGCGACGCCACCATGAACTGTTCGGAATTGCGGCTGCGCAGCCGTACGCTGAACCAGCTGGTCAGCAGAATGTAGATCACGACCATCCCGACGATGATCGCCGTGTCCCAGTAGTCAAACGTTGCCATGGTGTCTCCAATATTTTTTTAACGACGTCTTCGCATCGAAAAATCCGGCCGCCGGGCGTGTACCCACCCTCTCGGCGGCCGAGAATCTACTGCCGCCGCAGCGGCCCGGCTCAGCCGGTTCGCGCGCGCTCAGGCTTCCAGTTCGGAGCGCCGCGTGGCGAGATCGAGTGCCTGCTTCAGCGCCTCGAGCATGCTGCCTTCGTCGGCGATACCCTTGCCGGCGATGTCGAACGCAGTACCGTGATCGACCGAGGTGCGAATCACCGGCAAACCGACTGTCACGTTGACACCGGCTTCGAGCCCCATCACCTTGACCGGGCCGTGGCCCTGGTCGTGATACATCGCGACCACCACGTCGAAGTCGCCGCGGCCGGCGCGGAAAAACAGCGTATCGGCGGGCAACGGACCTTCGACATCCCAGCCGCGCGCCTGCAGTACCTGCACGGCCGGAATGATCTTTTCCTCTTCCTCGCCATAGCCGAACAGGCCGTTCTCGCCCGCATGCGGATTGATCCCGCAGACGCCGATGCGCGGGTTGTCGATACCGGCGCGCACCAGCGTCTCATGCGCGCGCTCGATGGTCCGTTGCACGAGACCCGGTTCGATACGGCGAATCGCATCGAGCAAGCCGATGTGGGTCGTCACGTGAATCACGCGCAGCTTTGGCGCGACGAGCATCATCGACACTTCGTCGATACCGGTCAGATGCGCGAGCATCTCCGTATGCCCCGGGAAAATATGGCCACCCGCGTGCAGCGCTTCCTTGTTCAGCGGCGCCGTGCAGATCGCATCCAGTTCGCCGGCCGAGGTCAGTTTGACGGTGCGCGCAATGTACTGATACGCCGCATCGCCCGCGATCGCCGAGAGCTTGCCGTAGGGCAGATCCGCGGGAATCAGGCCGAGGTCGATGCAATCGACCACACCGCATTCGAAGCCGGCGTCCGCGGGACTGTCGATCGAGCGCACTTCGAGTGCGACTCCCGCGCGTTTGCCCGCATCGCGCAGACGCGCCGCGTCGCCGATCACGAGCGGGCGGCACTGTTCGTAGACGGAGGCATGGGCCAGCGCCTTCATGACGATTTCCGGGCCGACGCCGGTAGCATCGCCCATGGTGATGCCGATAACTGGACGATAGGTCATTGTGGTGAGTCCTTTGATGGTGGCCTCGTTAGGCCGGGCGATACGTTGAACGCCGGCGAGTGTTCGCCAGGCAAGATGAAGCGTGCCGGGGTGGCCGAAGCCGCCCGCTTTGGTGACGACGCAAAGACGGCGGCCGTTGTGCTCCGCGTGCAGCAGCGGTACGCCGTTTTCGATTTCTTCGACAATCCGCAACTGGCCGATGCCGGCAGCGGACAGCAATGCGCGCGCAGTCTCGCCGCCGGTGGCGATCACGCTGCCGGCAAACGGCAACGCCGGCGAGAGCAATGCCGCGAGACGCTGACAAAACAGAAGCCCGTCGGCGACGCTCGTGCGATCGGACTGGCTCAGCGAGACGACAACGTGCCGCCCCTGTTGAAGCGCCTCGCTGACCTTGCGCGTGAGATTCGCATGCGCTTCCGTCGGCGGTTCGGCGAGTAATGTCTTCGTATCGACTTCGAATGAAACAAGCGTGCTGCCCGCTTCTGCTTTAAGCCGCTCGACCTGGGCATGCGAAACGCTCGACATGCTGCCGACTACAGTCAGTACCGGCAGACTCGGAGCGCGATGTGCCGGTGCGGTGGGCGACGTGACCTCAGCCAGATTCAATGCGCTCATCAGATCGCGCGCGAGTCCCGCGGAGCCGACCCAGAACACGCCGGGCAATGATGCGGACGCGCGAGCGACTCGCTGCAAGTCGTCTTCCGTTTCGCTGTCGCACACCACCGCCTGAATACCCGCGTGACGCAGCGTATCGAGTCGCTCTGTCAGCACGGCATTATCCGAACGAACCTCGGCCAACGTCAGCGCAACCGTGCGCATGCCGTATTGCTCGAGCATCGCCGGAATGTTCGCCTCGCCGCCGATCCCCTCGTTACGCCACACCTCCGTTTCTTCCACCGCCACGCCGTTCAGCCATTGGCGTGCGTCGCGTGTCGTGCGGCCGGCGGCCGGAAACGCCGGCGCCACGATCGCCATGCCGGCGAGCGGCACGAGCGCCGCCACTTCGGCAGCGAAATTGCCGCGCAGCGTCGAATCGACTTTCTTGTAGAGCTTCGTCTCCGCGTGACCGAGTTCGTGCCACACGTCTGCGTTACTGCGCGCCGCTGAAGCAGCGTCGAGCCGGCGCGAATCGGCATCGACGGCAAGCACATCGACCGCTTCGCCTGAACGGTTCGTCTCGGCCGCCGAATGCATGCTTGCATCCAGCGTCACGACACTGCGCAAGCCGAGGCGTGCACCTGTCACGGCGCAGTCGGCCGTGCCCGACAGATCGTCGCCGATAATCAGGAGCCGCACGCGGCGTTCGCGGGCGATGGTCATGGCAGCAGGCGGCGATAAATCGCCTTCATGTCGTCGAGCGAAAGCGGCTTCGGGTTGTTGCCGAGCAGCCGTTTCACTTTCGCGGCCGCCACCGAAAGCGCGTCCAGATCGTCTTCGCTGACGCCGAACTTGCGCAGGTCCTGAGGAATATCGACGGCCGCCGTCCATTCATTGATACGCTCGATCAGCTTCTGCGCGGCGGCCTCCTGATCGTCGTCGTGCGCGCAGAGCGACAACGCACGCGCGACGTCGGCGAGACGGCCCGCGCATGCATCCATGTTGAACGCCATCACGTGCGGCAGCAGCATCGCGTTCGCCACGCCGTGCGTGATGTTGAACATGCCGCCGAGCGGATACGCGAGCGCATGCACCGCGGCCGTGCCGGCTGCCGTCAACGCGAGGCCGCCGTACATCGAGCCGAGCATCATGGCTTCGCGCGCCTTGATCGACTCGCCGTGCTCGTAGGCTTCGATAATGTTCGCGCCGATCAGCCGCATCGATTCCATCGCGAACATGTCGCTGACGGGATTGGCCTTGGTCGAGATATACGATTCGAGCGAGTGTACGAATGCATCCATGCCGGTCGCCGCGGTAATCGCCTTAGGCAATTTCAGCGTCAAGGCGGCGTCGAGAATGACGATCTGCGGTAACAGATGGCGGCTCACAATGCCGACCTTCAGTTCCTCGTCCGGCAACGTGACGATTGCATTGGGCGTCACTTCCGAGCCGGTGCCCGCGGTGGTCGGTACAAGGATCAGGGGTACGCCCGGCTTCCTGATCAGATCGATGCCGAGCCATTCGCGCAACGGCTGCTCGTTGGTCAAACGCACGGCAAACAGTTTGGCGGCGTCGAGCACGCTGCCGCCGCCGATCGACAGGATCGCGTGCGGCGCGAACGGCGCGATCTGCTCGCTGAACACGCTTTCCACATTACCGATGGTCGGCTCGGGTTCGACATCGCGCACGATCAGCACTTCGATGTCTCTGGCGGCGAGCGCAGCCGTCACGCGATCGATCACGCCGAGCGCCTCCATCGCGGGCTGGGTGATCAACGCGATGCGCTTGACGGGCGTGTCGAGCAAGGCAAGTTTGTCCGCCAGCAGGTCAAGGCTGTGCGCGCCGTGCACAATGTGCTTGACGGTCTGGAAGTGATAAGTCGTGGTCATGGCGGTATGTCGTGGGCAATAAAGTGGCGTGGCCGATGTGCTTCTGCGCGTTTCAGCGTGAGCCGCGGTACACCGCGAGCGCCTGTTCGAGACGCGCGCGGGCCTGCGCATCGAGCGGCTGCGCGGGCGAACGCGCGGGACCCGCCGGCATGCCGAGCATTTCCGCCGCGGTCTTCAGCACCACCGGCATCGTGCCGAGCGCGAATGCGTCGCGCAGCGCGCGCAGCGACTCCTGTGCCTTGCGGGCAGCCGCGATATCGCCGGCCTGAAAGTGCTTCCAGATCGACGTGACGACACCCGGCACCGCGTTCGTGGTCGCGGCCACCGCGCCGTCGCCGCCCGCGATCAGGGTCCACAGAATCATCGAATCGGTGCCGGTGAACACCGCGAAGTCGTCGCGGCGCAGATTGATCAGCTGCAGCAGACGATCGAAGTCGCCGCCGCTATCCTTGATGCCGCGAATGTTCGGAATTTCCGACAGGCGACGCACCGTATCGACGGTCAACGTGATGCCGGCCTTGGCGGGAATCGTGTAGAGCATCACCGGCAAGGTGGTGGCCTGCGCAATCCGCTCATAGTGCGTGAACAGTTCCTGCTGCGTTGCGCCGTTGAAATACGGCGTGATCACCGAGACGGCATCCACGCCCACGTCGAGCATCTTGCTGTTCAGACCGATCACATCGCGCGTGGCGTATGCGCCGGTGCCGGCAATCACCGGCACGCGCGAGCGCGCCTGGTCGACCGCGATCTTCGCGATCCGCAGCTTCTCCGCTTCGTTCAAAGCGATGAACTCGCCGTTGGTGCCGAGCACGAACAGCGCATGCACGCCTGCCTCGATCAGGCGTTCGATCAACGTGCGCAACCCGGCTTCATCGACTTCTTCCGATGCCGTCATCGGCGTGATGAGTGCGGGGATGATCCCTTTGAACAAGACTGTCATGCTCGACTCCACTTCTACGAAGGAAGGCTCGAGGTATTCCTCTGAAGCCTTCCTGTTTGATCAAATTGCCCGAATCGTTCAGAACTTGTGGCGCAACCCAAGCGCCGTCACGAACTGGTGCGACGTGCTCGACGCCGTGATCGGCCACAACGCCGCGGTCGCCGCATGCCCCGTCGAATCGATGCCGCTCGCCGCCTGCCAGCCGGTGGTCAGATACACGTCGGTGCGCTTCGACAGGAAGTAGTCCGCACCTGCATTCACCTGGTTGTAGTGCGCGTCGCCGGCGCCATGCGTGCGGGTGTAGTTGTACGCGACGCCGAGCAGCACGGCCGGCGACAACTGATAGCGGAAGTTGGCTTCGAGGTTGTCGAACGTCGCGGTATCGCCGACGAAACGCGCCACCGGTGCGGAAGCCGCGCCCGAGCCCAGATCCTTGAACTTCGAGTTCGAGTAGATCAGGCCGACCGTGGCCGCGCCGAAAGTGTACGCGCCGCCCACCGCCGCTATCTGCAGCGTACGCGCGGATGCGTAGCCGGAATAGATCGGCGTGTTGTTCGGCGAGATCGCTGCCGCACCCGCGGTGCCGTCGAACAATCCGGTATTCGGCGTGGTGGCGTTCACGTAGGACGCCGCGACCACGAACGGACCGTTCGCATAAGTGGCGCCGAGCCCCCATACGCGATTGTTCGAGAAATCGCCGGCCGTGCCGCCGAAGCTGAACAGGCCGCTGAAACGAAAGCCCGCGTAGTCGTTGCTGGTGAACTTCACGCTGTTGCTGATCCGCTCGTTCACGTAGAGGTTGTCCGTATTACCCGGATGCGCGCCCAGACCGCCGGCCCACTGATTGGCCGCCGTCAGCGCACCCAGAAAATCCGCGGCGGTGTCGTTCTGCCGCCCTGCTGTCACCTTACCGAAACCACCGCTCAAACCCACATAAGCGGCCCGTCCGAACTCGCGGCCGTTCTGACCGAGCGTGCCCGTCGTGCTGCTGAAACCGTTCTCAAGGACGAACAGCGCGCTCAGGCCGCCGCCCAGGTCTTCCTGACCGCGCAGTCCCCAACGGCTGCCGGACAAGGTACCGCTCGACATCTGGATATTCGAGTGCCCCTTCTGGCTGTTCGAATAGACGAGCGAGGTATCGATCAATCCATACAGCGTGACGCTGCTTTGCGCGTGTGCGGCAGTCGTGGCCGCACCGAGTACGCCCAATGTGGCCAGGACCTGAAAGGAACGCTTCTTCAATTGTGTCTCCATGATTTTTCTTGATGGCAGGCCATGGTGCTTCGGCCATTTGGATGACGGTCAGGGCTCACCAACTTGAGCGTTTCGCTCAGCCAAAACGACCGGTTCAGTCAATATAATGATCGAATCAGTCGTTTGCAAGGATTTTTTTCGATCCAATCACTAAAACGATTGAATCGATCAAATCATCTGCCGAGAGACAACGAGCGCTGCAGGGTTTCCCGAAATGACATAATCCCGTCGTCGTTGCTTGCAACGCGACTACTACTTTTTCGCCGCAGAACAAGGAGATACACATGAGCAAGGGATATTGGGTAACCGTCTACCGCGCGACGAAGGACCCGTCGAAGCTGGCGGCGTATGCACAGTTGGCCGCACCCGCTTTGACCGCCGCCGGCGGCAAATTCATCGTGCGTGGGGCAGCCGAGGAGGTTCGTGAACAAGGCCTGAAGGAGCGGACTGTCGTGGTCGAATTTCCGACCTATGAGCAGGCCATTGCCGCATATGACAGCGACGGCTACAAGAAAGCGCTTGAAGCATTGGGCGACGCCGTCGAGCGCGATCTGCGGATCGTTCGCGGCACGGAGTAACGCATACGACGCGACGGACGTGACCGGCGTGAAGCGTTGCGTTCCCGGGCAGATCGGACAGCAAAGTCTCGCAGCGAATGCGTAGGTTAGCTGCCGCGCCCGACCTACGCATCCGCTCAGCCGGCGGCGGCCTGCACGAGCGCGCCGACGCCGTCGACGGCTTTCATCAGTTCCGCAGGCGCGCCATGCCGCGCCTGTAGATAACTCGTTGCGTTATACGAGAGCCACACCCGGCCATCGTCGTCCTGCCAGACCAGCACCTTGAGCGGCAGATCGAGCGCCACGGTCGGCACGGCTTGCATCAGCGGCGTCCCTGCCCGCGGATTACCGAACACCAGCAACTGCGACGGCTGCATTGCAAGCCCCGCGCGCTGCGCATCCGCCGCAAAATCGATGCGCGCGAACAAGACGATGTTTTTCGCTTCAATCAGCAAAGCGAGGGTGTCGGCGGCTTGCTCGACCGTGCGTTGCGTGGGCACGGTGACGATGCCGTGATCGGCTGTGTGAGTGGACATGGATTTCTCCGGGCATTGAAGATTGTTGACAATAGACAAGCTGGCACGCTATGGTCAAAGAAGCCGACGGTCTTTTATCCCATTCTTTGTTCTAATCGCCGATCATGAGCACGTCAACCACATCTAGCGCTATCGAACTGCTGCAGCGGCATTCCCTCGCGACACTCGTCCAGGAAACGCTCGAGCGCAGCATCGTCTCAGGGGAATTCGCCCCCGGGGAGAAGTTGAACGAAGTGGAAGTCTCCACGCGCTTGAATGTATCGCGCGGACCATTGCGTGAGGCGTTCCGTGCATTGGAACAGGCAGGATTGCTGAAGACGGAGAAGAACCGCGGTGTCACGGTGCGGGCGCTGTCGCTACGCGAAGCCGAAGAGATTTATGAAGTCCGTGCCATGCTGGACGAATCGGTCGTGCGCGCGCTCGCCAACCGCATGACGCCCGAAACGCTTGCAACGCTCAAAGGCATCATCACGTCGATGAAAGCCGCGAAGAAAGATCATGATCTCACTCGCTATACGGCATTGAACGTCCAGTTGCACGATGCGATGGTGACGGGCGTGGGGAACCAGCACCTGATTGCAACCTATCGGCATCTCGTCCGTCAGCTCGGTTTGCTCCGTCAGGCTGCAATCGAATCGGAAAAGAGTGCACTGGCGACGTCGGTTACGGAACACGAAAAAATCGTCAACGCGCTCGCGAAAGGCGATGCGGAACTCGCCGTCACGCTGGTGCGTGAACACGTCGCTCATGGTCTCGCGAGAATGCGGCATGCCCATGAGCACTGGGTAGCGTCCGCAAGGAATACCGGTCAGGACTGACGCGAGTTGAACGGTTGCGCACGCGGCGTGGCGCTGCGCCGCGTTGCGCGTACAAACATTCAACACCCAACACGCGATACGCAGTTCACAACACGCAACACGCTCTGCATTACGGACCCGCCAGTCAGCAGGCCCGCAACCACGTCCTACGCTTTATCCGACTTCCCCGCAGCGTTGGCGAGCTTGCTCAGCAATCGGTCCACCAGCCACGGCTGCCGATCTTCGTCTTCCGCGCGTTCCTTGCGACGAATCGCGTCGCGCACGGTAATCGAGCCGACGAACCGGATCGGTTCAGGCGGAAAATAGCCCAACGGTCCGCTCGTCAGCGGACTGCGCGTCCATTCGTTGTCGAGATCGAGCAATAACGAAGACAGGATCTGGCCGCCCATATAGGTCGGTCCCACACCGTTACCGGAATAGCCAAATCCATAGAGCACGTTCGGCGCGTCGTCGAGCCTGCCGAAAAACGGAAAGCCGGTGACCGATCGATCCGACGGACCGTTCCAGCTTGCCGTCACCGGCACATCGCGCAACGCCGGGAAGAAATCGTGCAGGCTGCGCGTCAGATCGGCTTCGTATGGCGAGCGTTGATCGAACACCGGCGCGATCCGGCCGCGCCACGCAAAGGTATTGCCGCCCTTGCCGAGCATCAGCCGGCCGTCCGCCGTGCTGCGATAGTAGTAAACGAAGATGCGCGAGTCGAGTACGGATACGCCGTCTTTCAAACCTATCTGCTGCAGCAACTCCGGGCATTTCTCGGTGACGATCATGTCGCTGGAGACCACGGCAAGCGTGCGTTCGAACTGCCGGAAACGGCTCGCCATCCACGCATTGATCGCGAGCACCATTCTGGCAGCCGTCACGCTGCCGGCCGGCGTGCGGACGGTCACGCATTCGCCGGAAGTGAAATCGAGCATCGGCGTGCGCTCGTAAATACGAATACCCATTTCGATCGCGACGCGCCGCAAGCCGCGCACGAGTTTGCCCGGATGAACCGTTGCCGCGACCGGCGAATACACGCCGCCGAGATTGCGCGCGGAACCTGAACGGCTCGCCACTTCGTCCGGCGAAAGATGTTGATATGAATTGATGCCATGCTCGCTCAGCGCGGCGATCACCGGATCGAGCAGGCCGATTTGCGCGCGCGAAGTCGCGGTGTAAAGTGTGCCGTCAAGCCGAAGTTCCGCATCCACGTCGTGCTCGACGCAGAAGTCACGAATCAGTCCGACCGCAGCCTCGGACGCTTTCACCAAACGGATCGCTTCGGCCTCGCCGAACAGACGCCGCAGCGTGAAGAATTTCGTCGACCACGTCAGCAGGCAGCCACCGTTGCGGCCGCTTGCGCCCGCGCCGCATAAGTCGCTCTCGATGATCACGATGTCGAGATCGGGTTTCTTCTGTTTCGCCTGGATGGCTGTCCACAAACCCGTGAAACCGCCACCGACAATGCAAACATCGGCAGTGGTCGCGCCTTGCAATGCAGGCGCCAGTGATCCATCGGCAAAGAGTGCTTGTTCAATCCAGAACGGACGCATGAATTGCTCGCATTGATACAACGAATTAACGCCACGCAGCGAAAAGAAAGACTTCTTCCCGCGCCAGCGGCAAGAAGTCTTCGCACGTGGACAGGGTCAGGCCAACTCAGGCCACTGCCTGCGCCGATACCCGCGTGATCCCCATCGCCTTCAACGTATCGGCGATCGCGGCGACCGCGCCGGGGATGCCGGATTCGCCAAAGTGTCCAATACAGCCGACCCGGAACGTTTCCAACTGGGTGAGCTTGCCCGGGTAGAGGATATAGCCGCGTTTTTTCACTTCCGTGTAAAACGTCTTGAAGTCGTATCTGGGGTCGTCGGGCGCATGGAACGTGACGATGATCGGTGCCTGAATCGCCGGATCGAGGAAGGTTCGAAAACCGAGCGCGGCCATGCCTTCGATCAGCGCCCGGCAATTGCCGGCATAGCGTGCGCCGCGCGCTTCGAGACCGCCCTCTTCCACGTATTGCGCGATCGCCTGATCCAGGGCAGCGACAACGTGAGTGGGCGGCGTGAAGCGCCACTGCGTCGTGCGGTTCATGTAGGTCCACTGATCGTACAGATCCATGGCGAGTGACGGACTATTGCCCTCGCATTGCTCCAGCGTGCTGCGGCGAATGATCACGAAGCCCATGCCGGGCACGCCTTCCAGACATTTCCCGGAGGCGGCCACGACGGCGTCGAACGGTGTTTGGCGCGCGTCGATGTCGATTGCGCCGAACGAGCTCATCGCGTCGACGATCAGACTGCGGCCATGCCTGGCGACAACCACCGCAATCTCATGCAGCGGATTGAGCACGCCGGCACCGGTTTCGCAATGCACCAGCGCAACGTGCGTGATGCCCGGATCGGCTGCCAGTGCACGATCGACATCGGCCGCCTTGACCTGCGTGTCCTCGGGATAGTCGAGCGTCTGGTGACGACGGCCGAGCGCCTTGCAGATCTTCGCGATCCGTTGGCAATACGCGCCGTTGTTCGGTATCAGTACATGTCCATCGCGCGGCACCAGCGTGCCGATCGCGGCTTCGACCGAGAACGTGCCGCTGCCTTGCAAGGGCACGCATTCATGCGTGTCTTCGCCATGCACGATGCGCAGCGTCTGCTGGCGGACACGGGCAGTGATCTGATTGAAGTCACCGTCCCACGATCCCCAGTCGCGCAGCATGGCCTGACGCGTGCGGTCGGAGGTCGTGAGCGGACCGGGAGTGAGCAGAATGGGTTGGGAGGGCAGATTCACAGTAGCTCCTTATAGATCCTGATGAACACTTGTTTCAGCCACGGCGCGAGGTGCGCCATGCCTGGGTTCTGCGTAATACGCCATGCGACACGCCGGCAAACAGCACGCAGGCGAACGCCGCCGTGACGAGCACGAGCGTGGCCATTGCGGCGGCCGGTCCAATCTGTCCGGCGTCGTCGAGATTGAGAATGGCAACGGAGGCCGGCTGCGTATCGGGTGAATAGAGAAATGCGACCGCGGATACCGTCGTCATGCCGTTGACGAACAGATAACGCGCGATCTGCAGGATCGACGGCAGGCACACCGGCACGGTGACGCGAAAAAACGTCTTGTAGAAAGGCACTTTCAGCGAAGCCGAGACCGCTTCGAACTCGTTGTCGATCTGACGTAGCGCGGTAACCGCGGTCAGGTGGCTCGACGAGTAGTAGTGCACGACCGTGACGATCGCGAGCAGCGCGAGCGTGCCGTAAAGGCCGTTCAACGGGTTGGCGGGCGAGTTGAACAGAAAGATGTAGCTGATGCCGAGCACGAGACCCGGCACGCCCATCGGCAGAATCGCGCACAGATTGATAAAGCCGCGTAGCCAGCGCGGCCCACGCGTCTTCTCGACGAGATACGCGCCGCCGAACACGATGACGGTGCCGCCGATCGCCACGCACGCGGCCATTTTCAGGCTGTTCTTGTAGGCATCGAAAATCCCCGCGCCGATCAGCCCCATCTTGTAGTGCTGCAAGCCGAGGCTCATCTGATACGGCCAGAACTTCACGAACGAGGCAAACACCGAAATGCCGACCACCGCCAACAGCAGCAGGCAGACAAAGCCGCAGTAGCCGAGCATCGCCATGTCGAAGCCGCGCGTGGGTTTCGGCTGATACGGCGTCGAGCGCGCGCCGAGTTGCGATTGCTGCTTGCGGCGAATGAAGAAGTCGACGGCGAACGCAACCAGCGCCGGACAAAGCAGCAGCAGGCTGACCACCGCGCTCCGGTTGAAGTCCTGCAAGCCGATGATGAGCTTATAGATGTCGGTGGAAAGCACCGAATACGGTCCGCCGATCACCACCGGCACGCCGAAGTCGTTGATACAGATCGTGAACGACACCATCGTCGCGCTAATCAGGCCATACTTCGCGCCTGGCAACGTGATCGTGAAAAATTTACGCGTGCGGCGTGTGCCCATCGCTTCGGCCGCTTCGTACAAGCGGCCGTCGGACAGCGACAGCGCCGTCACGAGAATCATCAGCACGTGCGGAAACGAGGCGTAGACCAGACTGCATACGATCCCCGGCAGCCCATAGATCGAGTGCCCATGAAGCAAGGGCTTCAGGATGCCCGAGTTGCCGAACCAATAGATGAACGACACGGCGGAGAGCAGCGTCGGCGCGAGCAATGGCAGCAACGCGACGGTGCGGACGGCGTTCTTCATCGGCATGCACGAGCGGGTCAGCGCGTATGCAAACGTAAAAGCCATCGGAATCACGATCGCCGTCACGAGGCAGGCAACCGTGACTGAATGCAGTGTCGACGTCCACACGCCCGAATTCACCAGATAGCCGGTGAAATTGGCGAGTCCGACGAAACGGCCATCCGCATCGACAAAACATTTGCCGATCACCAATGCCAGCGGCACCAGCAGAAACACGCCGAGAAACGCGAACATCAGCAGCAGGGCCAACTGCGCGATCCGGTCATGCCAATGGCTCTTCTGGCGCACCTCGGCATGACCTTCCTCGCCGCTACGGCGCTCGATCAGAACGGCGCTCATTGGAGTCGCTCCTTCGCGGCGGAGAAGACGCACACGTGTTCGCGATTAATGGCCAGATTGAAGCGCGACCCCGGTTGCAGGCGGGTACGGTTCATTTCGTGGAACGACAGGTCCGCGACGATCTCTTGCACGCCGAGCCCGTCCACCTTGAAGCTGACCCGGCAGAATGCACCGAGAAATTCCAGTTTTTCGACCGAGGCAGGCAGCAGGTTGTCCGCCTCGCTACCTGGCGCACTACCCGGCGCACCACCCGGCACACTGAGGTGAATGTCTTCCGGCCGCACGAACGCCGACACTTTCGACCCCGGCACCGCGCGCTCCGATCCGCACCCGTAGCGCAGCGCTATGGCGCCCGCCTTGAGGCTGCCGTCGCGCGCCACTTCTGCCGGAATCAGATTGACCTTGCCGATGAAATCGGCCACGAACGGCGAAGCCGGTTCGCGATAGATTTCGTGCGGCGTGCCGATCTGCTCGATCACGCCTTGATTCATCACCACGATCCGGTCGGCCATGGAAAGCGCTTCTTCCTGGTCGTGCGTCACCATGATCGTGGTCACGCCGAGGCGTTGCTGCAACTGGCGAATTTCCTGGCGTAGCCGCACTCGCACGCGCGCGTCCAGCGCCGAGAGCGGTTCGTCGAGCAAAAGCAGACCCGGCGACGTAGCCAGTGCGCGCGCCAGCGCAATTCGCTGCTGCTGGCCGCCCGACAACTGGTTCGGATGCTTGCGCTGCGCATCCGGCAAGCCCACCAGGGCGAGCAATTCGTTCACACGGTCGGCGATCGCCGCGCGCTTCATCTTGCGATTCACCAGGCCATAGGCCACGTTGTCGAAGATGGTCAGATTGGGAAACAGGGCGTACGACTGAAACACAATGCCGTAGTCGCGAAGCTGCGGCGGCAAGCGCGAAATATCGCGGCCGTCCTGCATGATCTGGCCGGCGCTCTGTGTTTCCAGTCCGGCAATGATCCGCAGCAACGTGGTCTTGCCACACCCCGACGGGCCGAGAAAACAGAGCATCTCGCCCTTCTTCACGCCAAGATTGATGTCCTCCAGAACCGGCGTGTCGTTGAACCGCTTATAGACCTGCTGCACGCTCAAATACGCTGTCATCATCTCCTCCGGTACCGCTTATCCGCATGGCGGCGATGCACTGCCATTGCATCGCCGCATCGTTCGGGGCCACGCAGCGCGTGTCCCGGCGCTCGCCTGAACCTGGCTAAATCTGTAGCCAAAACTGGCTGATTCCGGCCTTATTTCTGTTCCTTGTCGCCGTAGCGCTTTTGCCAGTCCGCGAGAATGGCGTCGCGGTTCTTCGCGGACCATGCGAAATCGTTCTTCACGAGCAGGTCCGAATAGTTATCGGGAATGCCCGAGAGTTTCTTCGCCACACCGGGGTATGCAACGATCGCCCACCATTGCGCGGTGATCTCATTGGCCTCTTTGCTCGCCATAAAGTCCGCGAGCTTTTTGGCCGCGTCCGGCTGCTTTGTCGTTTTCATAATGCCGGTCGCTTCCATATCCCAGCCCAACCCTTCTTTTGGGAAGATCAGGTCGATGGGCGCGCCTTGCGCCTGCAACTCGTGGCCGCGGAATTCGAACGAAATGCCGATCGGAAATTCGCCCGTACCCGCCAGCGTGCAGGGCTTCGAGCCCGAGTGCACGTATTGCGCAACGTTCTTGTCCAGCGCGTCCATGTACTGCCAGCCCTTGTCCTTGCCGAAGGTTTGCAGCCACGAGGTCACGTCCAGATAGCCCGTGCCGGACGACACCGGACTCGGCATCACGACCATGCCCTTGTAGACGGGTTTGGTCAGGTCTTCCCATGAAGTCGGCTTAGGCAGATGGCGCTTCTCCGCTTCGATGCGGTTGTAGCAGACCGTCGCGCCCCATACGTCCATACCGACCCAATGCGGCGGCGTGTTCGCGTCGCTGTATTTGCGCGTCAGGCTGTCGAACCCCTTTGGCGCGTACGGCATCAGCATGCCCTGCAGATCGAGCAGCGTCAGGCTGGATGCCGCGAGTCCCAGCACCACGTCGGCACGCGGATTGTTCTTTTCGGCGATCAGCTTTGCGGTGACCGCGCCGGTCGAATCGCGAACCCAGCGGATTTCGATATCCGGATTGGCCTTTTCGAACGCGTCTTTATAGGGCTTCATCGCTTCGTCTTCGAGCGCCGTATAGACCAGCAACTGCGTCTTTGCGTACGCGAACTGAACCGCGCCGAGCGTGACGGCGGTGGCGACCAGACAGCGCAGCGCCATATTCAGACGGCCTCTGCAAGCTTTAAACCCCGACCTTTCCTTCATTTCCAGACCCCTTCAAAAAGTGGCGTCGCGGCCAGCGACGAAAACGACCGGTGCTACGGGACCCCTGCGTGTTGCAACCCTCCAGACGACACATCCTCAGGAATGTGTGATTTGTTGTCTGTTGTTGACAATCTACAAAGTATCAATTTTAATGTCAAGTATTGCCACACTTTGCCACACAACGCCTCATCACAATCACCCGAATTACCCCTAGCCCAGAGGACATGTCATGAGCGAAACACCGGTTTCTATTGAAGTGAACGGCCGCAGCTACAACTGGATGCGCAGACCTGTCGTCGTGGTCTGCGTGGACGGCTGCGCGTATGAATATCTGGAGATGGCGGCTGCGGCGGGGGTCGCGCCCTTTATCGGCAAACTGCTGCGCCCCGGCACGTCGCTCAAGGGCGACTGCGTCGTACCGAGCTTCACGAACCCGAACAATCTGTCGATCGTGACGGGCGTGCCGCCCGCCGTGCACGGCATTAGCGGCAACTACTTTTTCGATCGCGAGAGCGGCACCGAGGTGCTGATGAACGATCCGAAGTACCTGGTCGCCCCTACCGTGCTCGCCGGTTTCGCCGAACAGGGCGCGAACGCTGCGGTGGTCACGGCAAAAGACAAACTGCGCCGGCTGCTCGGTAAAGGTCTGAAGGGCGTCTGCTTCTCGGCGGAGAAAGCCGACGAAGCGACGCTCGAAGAGAACGGCATCGACAACCTGATCGAACTGGTCGGCAAGCCGGTGCCGAGCGTCTATAGCGCGGAGCTGTCCGAGTTCGTGTTCGCGGCCGGCGTGCGGCTGCTCGAAACCCGCGACATCGATTTGATGTACCTGTCGACCACCGACTACGTGCAGCACAAGTGCGCCCCCGGCACCCCCGGCGCAAACGCGTTCTATCAGATGATGGACCGCTATCTGCAGCGGCTCGACGAGCTGGGTGCGGTCGTCGCGCTCACCGCCGACCACGGCATGAATGCGAAGCACAACGAGGACGGCGAGCCCAACGTGATCTATCTGCAGGAGCGCTTCGACGAGTGGCTCGGCGAAGACGCTGCTCGCGTGATCCTGCCGATCACGGATCCCTACGTCGTGCATCACGGTGCGCTCGGATCGTTCGCGACAGTCTATCTGCCCGCCTCAGCCGACCTTGAAGCCATGCGCCGCCGGCTCGCCGCGGAACCCGGCATCGAAGTCGTGCTGACGGGCGCCGAAGGCTGCGCGCGCTTCGAGCTGCCGCCTGCGCGCATGGGCGACCTCATCGTGATCTCGACGCGCGACGTGGTGCTCGGCACGCGACGCATCAAGCACGATCTGTCCGGACTCGACGTGCCGCTGCGCTCGCATGGCGGCCTTGCCGAGCAGATCGTGCCGCTTCTGTTCAATCAGCCGGTCGCGAAGTCAGTCACGCAGCGGGCTCGGCTGCGCAACTTCGACATCATCGATATCGCGCTCAATCACCTTCAATGAACGGGGATCGGAAATGAATGCTGTTGCTGAAATGAAGACTCAATTTCAGGTGCGTCATGAAGCGCTACGTATCGGCGGCGAAAAAATCTTTCGCGACGAAGTGATTGAAGTGCGCAACCCCTACGATGGGTCGCTCGTCGGCACCGTTCCTAAAGCGACGCTCGAAGACGTGCGGCGCGCGTTCGAATTCGCGCGAGCATATCGCCCCGCGCTGACGCGCTATGAGCGCGCCGCGATCCTGAGGCGCGCGGCCGATGCAGTGCGTGCACGCACCGAAGAAATCGCTGCCGTCATCACGGCGGAGGCCGGCTTGTGCAAGAAGGATTCGACCTACGAAGCCGGCCGTGTTGCAGACGTGCTGGTGTTCGGCGCCGGCGAAGTGCTGAAAGACGACGGCCAGATCTTCTCGTGCGACCTCACGCCTCACGGCAAGAAACGGCGCGTCTACACGCAACGGGATCCGCTGCTGGGCGTGATCTCCGCGATTACGCCGTTCAACCATCCGATGAATCAGGTCGCGCACAAGATCGTGCCGTCGATTGCCACGAACAATCGCATCGTCGTGAAGCCTTCGGAGAAAGTGCCGCTGTCATGCTATCTGCTCGCCGAGATCCTCTATGAAGCGGGTTTGCCGGTGCAGATGCTGCAGGTATTGACGGGCGACCCGAGCGTCATTGCCGACGAACTGATCACGAACCCCGCGGTCGATCTCATCACGTTCACCGGCGGCGTCTCGATCGGCAAATCTATTGCCTCGCGAATGGGCTACCGGCGCGCCGTGCTCGAACTGGGCGGCAACGACCCGATCATCGTGATGGAAGACGCCGATCTCGACGAAGCCAGTTCGCTCGCCGTATCGGGTTCGTACAAGAATTCGGGCCAGCGCTGCACCGCCATCAAACGCATGCTGGTCCATGAGGCGGTTGCCGACCGTTTCACGGATCTCGTCGTGGAAAAGACGCTCGCGTGGAAATATGGCAATCCGGCGGATGGTTCGGTCGATATGGGAACGGTCATCGACGAAGCGGCCGCGCAGTTCTGCGAACGCCAGGTCAACGACGCCTTGTCGCGCGGCGCCCGTCTGCTGGCGGGCAACGTCCGCGACGGCGCGCTGTATTCGCCGACAGTAGTCGACCGTGTTACGCCCGATATGCCGCTCGTCAAGTATGAGACGTTCGGGCCGGTGTCGCCGATCATGCGCTTTGCCAACATCGACGAAGCGATCCGCATGTCGAACTGCACGGACTACGCGTTGTCGTCGTCGGTCTGCACGAATCGTTTCGACTACATCACGCGCTTCATTACCGAACTGGAAGTGGGTAGCGTGAATGTGCGCGAGGTGCCCGGCTACCGGCTTGAACTTACGCCGTTCGGCGGCGTGAAGGACTCGGGACTCGGCTACAAGGAAGGAGTACAGGAAGCCATGAAGAGCTTTACCAATACGAAGACCTACTCGCTGCCATGGTGACGGTGGAGTGAAATCGGGAAGCGCTCACGCGTTTCCCGACACGTTTTCCGTCAACTACAGCGTGGCGGTCACCCCGCCATCCACGTAAAGGATGTGGCCGTTGACAAAGTTCGAAGCGTTGCTCGACAGGAAGACTGCCGCGCCGACGAGATCCTCGACATCGCCCCAACGCCGTGACGGCGTGCGTCCGATCAGCCACTTGCTGAAGGTCTCGTCCTTGACGAGCGCCTCGGTCAACTCAGTCTTGAAGTAGCCCGGCCCAAGGCCATTGACCTGAATTCCGTATTGCCCCCAGTCGATCGCCATCCCTTTCGTCAGCATCTTGACCGCACCTTTGCTTGCGGTATAAGCGGCAATGTTGGGACGGCCTAGTTCGCTTTGCACCGAACAGATGTTGATGATCTTGCCACGCCGGCGCTCGATCATATGCCGCGCCACGGCCTGTCCGACCAGAAACACGCTGTCGACGTTGGTCTTCATCAGCTCCTGCCATTGATCATGGGAGAACTGTTCGAGCGGCGCACGACGCTGCATGCCGGCGTTATTGACGAGAATATCGATCGCACCGATTTCGCGCTCGATATCGGCGATTGCCGTTTCCACCTCGCTGGCGGACGTCGCGTCGAAACTTGCGGCATGGACAGTCGCTCCTTCTTCGCGCAAACGGCTGACGGCCTCGGCAAGCCGGGCCTCGTTGCGGCCATTCAGGATGACTTCAGCACCCGCACCGGCCAATCCTTTTGCCAGTGCGTAGCCGATTCCGGTACTCGATCCGGTGACCAGCGCGCGCCGCCCCGATAGATCAAACATCTGCAGATTGTTGTTCAACTCAACTCCTCTTTCATACCTGATTCGACCGCCGTCCACTCGACGTGCAGCGGCGCACCAGTATGCGTGCGCCGCTACATCATACGTTTTGCCTCAGGATACCGGCGTGAACTTGAGCTTGTCGATCGGCGTGACCTTGTCGGTGCGGGTCAGACCATACGGCGTCTTCGGTCCGAGCCACTTGTCGAAGATGCTGCTCATCTCGCCGCTCTGCTCCATCGCCGCCAACGCCTTGTTGACTGCCGTCAGCATGGCCGGTTCGTTCAGACGCAAGCCCACCGCGATCGGCTCGATCAGCATCGGCTCCGATGCGATCGCCACTGCGCCGTCCGTGCCGTCCACCTGCTTCGCGATCTTCGTGGCGGTCATCTGATTGGTGACGAAGCCTTTGACCTTGTTCTGCTCGAGCGCGAGGAACGCCGAGCTGGTATCGTGAAAGGTCACCGCCTGGCCGTCTTTGATCGAAATTGGAATCGATTGCGCAGACGTGGAGCCGTCGGCGGCACTGATTTTCTGGCCCGTGAAATCGGTCAGCTTCTTGGTCGCGTCGGCCTTCTTGACGACGAGCACTTCCTTGGTCGAGTAGTACGAGTCGCTAAAGGCAATCTGCGTGGCGCGTGTTTTGGTGTAGGCGAGATTGGCGACCACGATGTCGACACGGCCCAGCTTCAGTTGCGGAATGCGCGCCTCGACGGCCAGCGGTTCGAGCTTCGCCTTCACGCCCAACTGTTTTGCCACGGCGTTGCACAGGTCCACGTCCATGCCTTCGAGCTGACGCGTCTGCGCATTGGGATACGAGAAGGGCTCGACGTTGGAATACACGCCACAGCTCAGTTCGCCGTGACTCTTGATATCGGCCAATTGATCAGCGTGAGCCGGAGCAATCGATGCAAGTGCACCGCCAACGACCAACATCCCCGTGAAAATCTTCTTTACCTGCATCGTGATGCTCCTGAAGTTTATGTGTAAAGCCATCGACTGCTGATCAAAGGTGGTCAATCTGAATCTCAATCTGTATCGCGAAAGCTATACGGCTTACCTGCTTCAATGCGTCCGGAGATCGGACAGGAATCGCTGCGCTCGCGCGTGTTTCGGGCGCAGGAAGAATTCCTCCGGCTCGGCCGTTTCGAGAATCTTCCCGGCGTCCATAAACCAGACGCGATCGGCAACCTCGCGCGCAAAACCCATTTCATGCGTGACGCACATCATCGTCATGCCTTCCTGCGCGAGGCTCTTCATCACGCTCAGCACTTCGCCGACCATCTCCGGGTCGAGCGCGCTCGTCGGTTCATCGAACAACATGGCCGGCGGATCCATCGCCAGTGCTCTCGCAATCGCCACGCGCTGCTGCTGACCGCCGGACAATTGCGGAGGATAAGCACTGGCCTTGTTCGACAAGCCCACGCGCGACAGAAGATCGGCCGCTTTGCGTTCGGCATCCGCGCGCTTGAGGCCATTCACGCGCATCGGCGAAAGCGTGATGTTATCCAGCACCGACAGATGCGGAAACAGGTTGAATTGCTGAAACACGAAACCGACACGGCTGCGGTACGCGTTCAGACCCAGCTTCTTGTCGTGAATATTTTGACCGTCGAAGAAAATCTGCCCACGGTTGATTTCCTCGAGCCGGTTGACGGTGCGAATCAAGGTCGACTTACCCGACCCGGACGGCCCGCAGACCACCACGACCTCGCCTTTGCGAACCTCGGCATTCACGTCCACGAGAGCGTGATATTCGCCGTACCATTTGTTGACGCTGGAAAACTTGATCATGCGAAGTACCTCGAAGTGAATGAGCGCCTAGTTCTCGGTGGGCAGCGGATCGGTCAGCCCAACCTCACCGGCCTTGCGCGTCTTCGCGACGGCACCGGCCCGCTTGCGCGTCACGCGCCGCTCCAGATACTGCGCAAGCTGGGTCAGTGCGTAACACAGGGCGAAGTAGCTCAGGGCGAGAATCAGATACACGGGAAAGGGCTTCGTCAGCAGGCGGTTGTTGATCTGATCCGCCGCGAAGGAGATCTCCTGGACGTTGATGATGTAACCCAGCGAGGTCTCCTTGATGGTCGATACGAACTGCGTGACCATGCTCGGCACCACGTTGTAAAGCGCCTGCGGCAAAATCACGGCACGCATGGTCTTCATGTAGCTCATGCCGAGCGCCCGTGAGGCTTCAGCCTGCCCTTTCGGCAGCCCCTCGATACCCGCGCGGATGATTTCCCCGAGATAAGCCGAGTCGTAGATAACGAGCGCGCACAGCATCGTGACAAACCCGGTGACCGGGTAGCCGGTCAGAACCGGCACGAGAAAGTACACCCAGAAGATCACCATCAGGAGCGGCACGCCCCGCACCATGTAGACGAGACCGGTGGCCGGCCCGCGCAGAAACGGGAAAGGGCTGATGCGGGCCAGTGCGACCAGAATCCCCAACGGGAATGCAATGACGAGCGCTGAAAGCGACAGCAGTATCGTCAGCACGATGCCACCTAGCGGGCCGTGCGGATACTGCCCAATGAGCAGCAGTGTCCAGTTGTCGCGCAGGATCTCGAACATGTCACTTCACTCCCGGAATGCGGTAGTGCATTGCGATCCTGGCGCCGCACAACATGATGACGAGGGAGAGGCCGAGATACACCACCGTGGCGACGAAATACGACTCGAACGACAGGAAGGTTTCGTTCTCGACCTGGCGAGTGACATAGGTCAGCTCCGCCGCGCCGATCGCCATCGCAAGACTTGTGTTCTTGAACAGCAGGACCGCGTGATTGACCATCGGCGGAATCGCATTGCGCAGTGCTTGCGGCAGAACGACGAAACGCATGCCGTTCAGGAAGTTCAGGCCCAGCGCGCGTGAAGCTTCGTACTGACCGTAGGGAATCGCACGCAAGCCGCTGCGGATGTCCTCGGAAAGATAGGCCCCGCTGCACAAACCGATCGCCACGACGGCAAAAATGAACTGACCGTTGTAGTGGTTCAGCAGCGTCTGCACTGGGTCCGGCAAGATGTTCGAAATGCCGAAGTACCAGAACAGGATCTGAACCAGCATCGGCACATTGCGGTGGTAGGCCACGAACGCCGAGACGAAGGCCGTCGCGAGACGGTTGTTGGTCAGGCGGATCAGCGTGAGAAGCAGGCCCACGATCAACGAGAGAATCCACGCCAGCGCCGCCATCGCGAGAGTGAGCTCGATCCCATGGAGAAACAGCGCGCCATAGTCGCCTTGCAGCACCGTCGCCACGTCAAAATGAAGTTTCATGTTGCACGTCCCAATGATTCGGATCGAGGCGATGATCCCGGTCTGGTTCGACCTGCGGCGTCATCGTTATCCCGCCGGAAGCCATCGTTGACTTCCGTGTTGAATTGATACTAGCTCGCAAAAAAAGGCCGTTGCAGATGCCTTTCTTCTGGTGCAATAAGTTTCGGGAATGATGACTCGGGACGGCTTCCGGCAACGGAACAGGCGGGGTTCTGCATGGTGTTTGTCTCCAGTATGCGGCGCCTCTGCGGGCGCCTCATCGGTGGGTGCGCGCCTCTATCGGCGCGCTGACTCTTGTGAAGCAAAACCGGCGCGGCATGCCGCGCCGGCCATCGCTCAGGCAGCGGCTGTCGAGCGCGTCAGTACCTCTGGATTGACCGGCGTCGGCGGTTTGCCGGCCGATGCGCCTTGCCCCAGCGCGGCAATCAAATTGTCTGCGCAAAGCGCGGCCATTGCGCGCCGCGTGCTGACCGACGCGCTGCCGATATGCGGCGTCAGCACCACATTCTTCTGCGCAAGAAGTGCTGGGCAGATAACCGGCTCGCCCTCGAAAACATCCAGACCGGCCGCAGCAATGCTGCCTTCGTGGAGCGCCACCGCGAGCGCGGCGTCGTCCACCACGCCGCCGCGTGCGATATTGGTGAGCGTGGCCGACGATTTCATCTGCTTGAGTTCGGCCGCGCCGATCGCATGGTGCGAGCTGGCCGAATAAGGCACCACGATGATCAGATGATCCGCCTCGCGCAACAGCGTCTCCTTGTCGACATAGCGGGCCCGGCAGCTCTCCTCGACATCCGGCGCCAGTTGCGAGCGATTGTGATAGATCACGCGCATGCCGAAACCAAATGCGCCACGCCGCGCGATAGCCTGCCCGATACGTCCCATGCCGAGAATGCCAAGCGTCGAACCATGTACGTCGCCGCCGACGAACATGTCGTAGCGCCCGGTCTTGGTCCATTCGCCGGCGCGCAGAAAATGTTCCGACTCGGTGATGCGCCGCGCGGTCGCCATCATCAGCGCGAAGCCGAAGTCGGCGGTCGTATCCGTGAGGACGTCCGGCGTATTCGTCACCAGCACGCCGCGCGCCGTACAGGCTTCCACGTCGACGTTGTTGTAGCCCACGCCGATGTTGCACACCGCCTTCAACTGCGGGCAAGCGTCGAGCAGGGTCGCGTCGATCCGGTCGCTGCCCGCCGTCATGGCGCCCGTCTTGCCTTGCAGCCGGGCAATCAGCTCCGGTTGCGTCCAGATCGTGTCGTCCGGATTGTCGGTCACGTCGAAGTTCGCGCGCAGGCGATCGACGATGTCCGGAAATGAAGCACGGGTAACCAGTACCGATGCACGCATGAAAAACCTCCTTGTGGGGCTCTGGTGATGATCTCGCGTGCGTAGGGTTCGCTCGTGCGAGACCGACGATCGCGCTGTGCCCTCCGTCGTCATGCCCGGACGCAGCGCGAACTCAGGAATGCGGGTTGCGTGCGGCAAGATCCGGAGACCTTGCCCGCATTTACTCGTTGTGGTCGGCCGGATCGCGTTTGATCGTGGTCAGGCCGCCCGGCACCTGCAGCGTCGGCAGGATTTCCATATTGCTGATGTTGACCGCGAGCGGCGCGGCGATGGCAAAGGCGATCGCATCGGCAATATCGGACGGCAGCGGCAATTCGAAGCCGTCGATAAACTTCTTGCGCGCCTCTTCGATATCGCCATGCACGTGGCCGAAAATATCGGTGGCGACACGGCCCGGGCAGATCTCCGTCACACGTACCCGCTTGCCGGTCGCGTCCACTCGCAACTGGCGCGATAGCGCATGAATGCCGGCCTTCGTCGCGTGATAAATGGAGTTGCCGTTGAAGTTGTAGATCGCCGCGATCGAACTGATGTTGACGATATGGCCGCGATCGCGCGCCACCATGCCCGGCATGGTGAGCCGCACAAGATGCAGAACGGCTTGCAAATTCACTTCCACCTGAACGTCGATGTCTTCGACACCGGCGTCCAGAATCGAACCTTTGCGCGATACGCCGGCGTTGTTCACGACGATATCGAATGGCACCTCCTGCGTCAGCTTCGTGACGGCCGCCAGATCGCACACGTCGATCGCGTGCGGAATGCAACCGGTTCGCTCCGCCAGCTCATTCAGACGATCCGCATTGCGGGCGAGCGCGTGCACTTCGAGTCCTTCACGGCAGAAGCGCTCGACAATTGCCGCGCCCATTCCGGTCGAAGCGCCTGTCACCAGCGCGGTCTTATAGTCTGAAAACGGCATGAATGACCTCTATCTATAGTTCTGAACTGTCGCCCTTTTGAGGCGTGCGATAAGCCTGTAACCAATGTATACGCCGGGAAAACGCGGGGCAAAGACGAATTGGCTTTGTCGCGATAAGACCGGCTTATGGTTGAGTTTTCGGGTTGAATTTGCGGCGCGAGAACGGTGGTCGAACTCGCGGTCCGAACTCAAGACAGGTGCTGTCTGCGCTCTGGCGCGATGCGCCGCCTAACGAACGAGTTTCGACACCGGCACAACCCGGCCGCCCGCCGATTCGATCACACCACGCACCGTGCGCGCCAGTTCGACGGCACCCGGCGTATCGCCGTGCAGCAGGATCGATTGGACCGCGACCTTGAGCTTGTTGCCCGTGATCGTCGTGATGGTGCCCTCTTCGAGCAGCTCCTTGACGCGCGCGAGGACAGCCGCGCGGTCTTTGATGACCGCACCGTCCAGCTTGCGCGACACAAGCGCGCCCTGGTCGTCGTACGCACGGTCGGCGAGAAACGTGTTGGCCGTGCGCATCCCGACGTGATCGGCGGCCCGTTCGATTTCCGTATTCGTCGACACGCTGATGATCAGATCGCGATCGAATTCGGCGAGCGCCCGCACCATCGGCTCGGCCAGTTCATACGATGCCGCGGCCATGTTGCCCAACGCGCCGTGAAAACTCATATGCGTGACGCGATGTCCGGCCCGCTTCGCGATGCCCGCAAGCGCGCCCATCTGGTACACCACGTAATTCGCCAGTTCCATCGGGTCGGCCTGAATCTGCCGCCGGCCGAAGCCCATCAGGTCGGGAAAACCGACGTGCGCGCCAACGTCGATCTGGCGCGCCAGCGCCATGCGCACCGTCTTGTCCATGATGACCGGATCGCCCGCGTGATAGCCGCATGCGACGTTGGCGGACGAAACGATATCGAGCATGGCTTCGTCTTCGCCCATTCGATAGGGTCCAAAGCCTTCACCGAGATCCGCGTTCAGGTCGATTTCCACAATCCACTCTCCATTCTTCAAGCGATCTGCGACGAGCAATCCGCAGCGGACAACACCAGTTCAGCGTCTATCTGTCGATACACGTCTACGCCGAGGGCGCGAGCTCCAGCAACGGGGTTCCGTATCCGACCGTCGCTCCATGCGCGTGACACAACTGCGTGACCATGCCATCCACAGGCGCGACGACCGGGACGCACAACTGCGCGATCTGCAGCAAGCCGACGATATCGCCCAGTTTGACATGTGCGCCCGCGCTGACTAACGGCGTCGAACGCGCCGGATACGTGGTCAAAAAAATACCAGCCGACTTCGCGGTGACGCTGACAGCCTGCGCGTCCAGCGACGATTCCGCCGCCGTCCCAGCTCGTTCAGAGCGGACGATAGGCAAAGCTGCCTGTACAGGCAAGTCCACATCTGCTGCCCGCTCCATCGTCAACCGAACCGTCGCCCCGGGCTTGCTGATTTCGATGAACCCGATATCGACCGCCGCGAGCCACGACGTGATTTGCCGCAGCTCGCCGATATCCACTTCGATTTTTTCTGTCATGTGTTTCAGTGTCGGGAAGGACGGAACAGGGCAACGAGATTGCGTACTTTGACGAGATAGCTGTCCAGTTCTTCGAGCGCGGCGACGGCTTCCGAATACGTGGTCTGAACAAAACGAATCTTCGTGCCGATGCGCGCCTGCGCGAGCCGCCACAAATCCGCTTCGATCACCGTGCCGATCTTCGGATAGCCGCCGGACGGCTGGGCGTCCCGAAGCTGGATGATCGGCTGTCCGCTATGCGGCACCTGAATCACACCCGGCACGATCCCATGCGAGCGCTTTTCAAGCGCATGCGTCGCGATCAAGGTCGGACCGGCGAGGCGATATCCGTAGCGATCGCTCTGCGGCGTCACTTTCCAGCCATCGCGCCAGAACGCTTCCAGCGACTCCGGCTCATAGCAGTCGTATTCCGCCGCGGGTAGCACACGTACCACGGTTTCGCCTGCCTCAGCGGCGGGAAGGGAAATGGGAGCCGGCAACGAGTACTCGGGCGGCACAGTGCCGAAACCTGCGGTATTCGTCGCATCCCGCAACGCAGCCTGCTCGACCTGGCCGGCCAGGCCAACGGCCTTCACCACATCGCCTTTCTGCAACTGACGACCGTTATATCCGCCGAACTGCCCGCGCAACTGCGTGCTGCGTGAGCCGAGCACAACCGGTACATCCACGCCGCCCGCGAGCGACAGATAGCAGCGCGTGCCGCTGGTCGGCACGCCGATCATCAGCACGTCGCCCTGTTTCGCCTGCGCGGTCCACCATGGCAGCACGGGCCGGTCGCCCAGCCGCACCGCACAGTCGGCGCCGGTGATAGCGAACGCCGTATCTTCGAGAAAGCGGATACGGAAGGGAAACATCGGGATTTCGATGCCGGCCGCGTCGTCCGGATTGCCGAGCAGCAGATTGCCGACCGCGAGCGCCAACCGGTCCATCGCGCCGGCCGTTCCGACGCCGTAGCGCAGATAGCCTTCACGCCCCTGGTCCTGCACCGTCGCGAGCGCGGACGAAGACAAGATCTCGATCATGGAACAATCCTCTCGACGCGAAAACGGATCATGTCGCCTGGAGCGAGCGTGGCCGGGTTATCACGCGTGGGGTCGAAGAACGACATCGACGTATGGCCGATCGTGTTCCAGCCGCTCGGTCCCGTCGATGCCGAGACTCCCGTCTGCACGCCGCCGATCGACACCGCGCCGCCAGGCAGCCCCAGCACCGGCACTTTGCGCCGCGGCGTGGCGATACGCGGGTCCATTCCACCCAGATAACAGTAGCCCGGATGGCTGCCGAGCGCGTAGACCGTGTAAAGCGGCGCGCAATGCAATTGCACGACTTCATCGATGGACAGACCGGTGTGATTCACCACGTCCTGCAGATGCGGGCCGAACTCGCCGCCGTATTGCACCGGCAACTCCACCACCTTGCCTTCGATCTCCAACTCGCTCGCCGCGTCCCACGCGTCGCGCAACGCAGCGCCGAGGGAATCCGGATCGGCAGGCGGCGTGGAAAACGTCAGCATCAGATTGGTCACGCCCGGCACCGCTTCACGCACGCCCGGCCATGTCTCGACCTCGCGGGCCAGCGTCCAGATACGGCGCTGCGCACGCAGATCGAGTGCGCCCGGCGCTTCGAACAGCATCGCCGTGGTACCCAGCATGCTGATGCAAAGCGGTTGCTCCGATTCATCCTGTTTCATTGCAACGACAGTCCTCTGTGAATCGGGTTGGAGCCGTTCGACTGCGTCCGCGTGCGCGATCGACGCATGCTCAACGGTCAGCGTCATGCCTGTTTCCTCTTTGCGAGCCAACGCTCCAGATGATGAATGTCGACGCCGCCTTCACCGAATCCTTCGTCCTCGAGCATGGCCTGATGCAGTGGCACGTTAGTGCGAATACCTTCGATACGCATCTCTGAGAGCGCGATACGCATGCGCGCCAGCGCCTCTTCACGAGTGGCGCCGTGGGTGATCACCTTGGCGATCAGTGAATCGTAATACGGCGGCACGACAGCGCCGCCGCTCATATGCGAGTCCACCCGTACGCCATTGCCGCCAGGCAGTTCCCAAACAGAAATCTTGCCCGGGCACGGGACGAAAGTGAACGGGTCCTCGGCGTTGATCCGGCATTCCAGCGAATGACCCAGCGTGCGAATGTCCGACTGACGAATCGTCAACGCGCGCCCTTGAGCGATGCGAATCTGCTCACGCACAATGTCGACGCCCGACGTCATTTCCGTCACGGGATGCTCGACCTGCAGCCGCGTGTTCATTTCGATGAAGTAGAACTGACCGTTCTCGAACAGAAATTCGAAGGTGCCCGCGCCGCGGTAATTCGTCTGCCGGCAGGCTTCGACACAGCGCTCGCCCACTTGCTTGATCAGTTCCGGGTCGATGCCGGGTGCGGGCGCCTCCTCCAGTACCTTCTGATGGCGCCGTTGCAGCGAACAGTCGCGCGATCCGAGCCACAGTGAATTGCCGTGCGTATCGCACAAGACCTGAATTTCGACGTGACGCGGATGCTCGAGAAACTTCTCGACATAGAGCTCAGGTTTGCCGAAGGCGCGACGTGCTTCCTCACGCGTCACGGACACCGCCTCGAGCAACTGCTCGGGGCCCGGCACGACGCGCATGCCGCGCCCGCCGCCGCCGCCCGCCGCCTTGACGATCACCGGATAGCCGATCTCCTGCGCGACCCGCAGGATCTCCGCGGGATCGTCCGGCAAACCGCCGTCCGGGCCCGGCACACAGGGCACGCCGGCCGCACGCATGGCCCGCTTGGCGGCGACCTTGTCGCCCATAGTCCTGATGGACTCGGGTTCGGGGCCGATGAAGGCCATGCCCGCCGCCTCGACCTGCGCGGCAAAGTCCGCGTTTTCCGACAGGAAGCCATAACCGGGATGAATCGCCTGTGCGCCGCTCGCGTGCGCCGCGAACAGGATCGCGGCCCGGTTCAGATAACTCTGCCCAGGCGCCGCCGGGCCGATGCACAGCGCTTCGTCGGCGAGCCGCACATAGCGTGCGTCGGCGTCGGCCTCTGAATAGACGGCAACCGTTTTCAGACCTAGTTCACGGCAGGCGCGCTGGATTCGAAGCGCGATCTCGCCACGGTTGGCAATCAGTACCTTGTTGAACATAGTCGATCAACCGATCCGGAAGAGCGGTTGCCCGGATTCCACTTCGCTGCCCGGCGCCACCAGAATCTCCAGCACGGCGCCGCTGAGCTCGGATTCGATCGCGTTGAACATCTTCATTGCCTCGATCGTGCAGAGCACCTGCCCTTCTTCGATCGTGTCGCCGAGAGTCACGAACGGCGCCTCGCCGGGCGCCGGGGTCAAGTGGACGACACCGAACATGGGCGCGCAAACGAGTTTCGGTTCATTGACGATGGCCGAGGCTGCGCGGGTGGCGTCGATTGATTGCTGCACCGGCCCGGCGAGCGGCACTTGGGCCTCTTTGGCCTCTTGAGCATGCGAGGCAGGCATCGCGGCCGCACGCTCATCGCCTGAAGACGCACCGGTTCGTTTACCGCGCCGTTTCGCCTTCACAAGCTTGACCCGCTCGTCGCCCTCAATGACTTCGAGCTTGGCGAGCGGAGAGTCCGCCAGCAGGTCGATCAGCGCCTTAATCTTCTGGAGATCCATCTTTGAGTCCGTAGCCGGTTGGACGCGCGCCGGTCGGCTGGCGTGCGCGAAGCGCCGTTGGGGCGGCACGGCAACCCGATTCGATCCCGGTTGTCCCGCCCGCATGACGGCTAGCCTCGTCGCTCCGGATCGGTGCGAACCGGGGCGATCGACGATGGACTCAATGTATCCGGCGCATAAAAATTGCGCCAAGACGGTTTGGCTTTGTAGCGATAAGGCGCGCTTATGTATCGGCGCCGGACTCGAAGTGCACGTCGAGCGCAAGGTCGCCGGCCAGTTCCAGCAGGATGTCCTTGACGGCCGCGGCGGGCTCGGAAAGCGGTAAATGGTCGGACAGGCAGACCGAAAGAGGAATCTTGATGACGGGCGAAACGATACGGCATTGCACGATATCGCCCGCCGCGGCCACGACCCGTGCGGTGGAATCGGGCAGGATGGTCGCGCCGATCCCCGCGCTCACCGCCGCCGACAACGTCGACGCGGATTCGATTTCGGCCACGACCTTGGGGACCATCTGCTTGCGCGCGAATCCTTCGTCGACGTACTTGCGCAGATAGTTGTACGGACGCGGCAGCAGCAAAGGCACGTCGCGCAATTCAGTCACGCCGATCTGCTCCTGCGTGATCCCCATGCTGCGCGGCGCCACGAGGAACAGTTCCTCGTTCATCAGAAGCTGGAACGACAGGCCATGTACGGGCTTATCGCCATACAGCACGGCCATGTCCATACGGCCGTTCATGATCAGCTCGCTGAGCGTGGTGCCGAAGTTCTCGTTGATATAGAGCAGGATGTCCGGATGCCTCGCACGCACGGTGCGCAACAGCGGCAACGATAACGCCGACGCGCCGGTGCCGGGCGCGAGCCCCACCGACACCTGGCCCGACAGCGTCTGCCCCGCGCTCTTGACGTCGGCCTGAGCCTGTTCGTACTGGCGCAGGATCAACTGGGCGTGACGATAGAGGGTCGCGCCTGCCTCGGTGGCCGTGACGCCCCGCTTGGTGCGCACGAGCAGTTGTTGCTGGAATTCGTCCTCAAGCGTGATCAGTTGCTGGCTCAGCGCCGGCTGGGCGATGTGAAGCACCTCGGCGGCCTGCGTCAGGCTGCCGATATCGACGATCTTCACGAAGTACTTCAAACGCCGCAGGTTCACGGTAGTCGCGTCTCAACGTTAAGGGATGGCAACAATGATAGGGCAAGCGCCGCCCGCCGCACAGTGCTCAAAAACGTGTTGCCCTCCTTCGTCACGCGAAAAAGCCCCGCGTATCAGCGTATTCCCGCATCGACTTCAGCCCGCCAGGCCGGACACACACGTAAATCGTCGCGTCATAAGCGGATGTTATTGCGCCAGCGGAAAGACATCTTGGCTTGAACTTTTTCGCGCGCTTAATGTGAAGGCTCGTCAAAAGCCGTTGAGGAGTCAAGTGTGAGTGCATCGCGAATTGCCGCCCGCGTCCAGCGAATCAAACCCTCGCCGAGCAGTGCCGCGGCCGACCGGGCCGCAGAACTGCGGCGGCAGGGAAAGACCATCGTCAACCTCGTGGTTGGCGAGCCCGATTTCGACACGCCACCGCATATTCGCCAGGCCGCCTTCGAAGCAATGGAGCGCGGCGAAACACGCTATACGCAAACGGCCGGCACACCGGCGCTGCGCGCCGCCATCGCCGCGAAGCTGCAACGCGAGAACGGTCTCTCATACGATCCCAAACACATCATCGTGACGTGTGGCGCCAAACACGCCATCTTCAACGCGCTCGCGATCACCGTGGAATCCGGCGACGAAGTCCTGATTCCCGCTCCGTACTGGGTGTCTTACCCCGACATGGTGCTCGCCTGCGACGGCGAGCCGATCGTCGTGCCCTGCACCGAGGAAGACGGCTTCAAGCTCACACCCGCCACGCTCGAAGCCGCGATCACGCCGCGCACGCGTTGGCTGATCATCAATTCGCCGACCAATCCGACCGGCGCGACGTATAGCGCCGCAGAACTGCGCGCGCTCGCCGACGTGCTGCTGCGTCACCCGCACGTGCTGGTGATGATGGACGACATCTACGAACACATCCGCTTCGAAGGCGAGGCCTCACAGCACCTGCTGTCGATCGAACCCGAACTCAGTTCGCGCACGCTGGTCGTCAACGGCGTGTCCAAGACCTACGCCATGACCGGCTGGCGCATCGGCTACGTGGCCGGCCCCGCCGACCTGATCGCGGCCCTGGACACGCTTCAGTCCCAATCCACCAGTAATGCCTGCTCGATCAGCCAGGCCGCGGCGCTCGCGGCGCTGAACGGCGACCAGACCTTCGTGCAGCAATCCGTGCGGATCTACAAGGAGCGCCGCGATCACGCACTCAAAGCGCTCAACGCGATTCCCGGCATCAGTTGCAAAACGCCGGGCGGCGCTTTCTATCTGTACGTGAATTGCGGCGGCATGATCGGCCGCACCACGCCGCAAGGCAAGCGCCTGGAAGGCGATGCGGACGTCGTGCTGTATCTGCTCGAACACGCCGGTGTCGGGCTGGTTGCCGGATCGGCCTATGGCGTCTCGCCTTTCTTCAGGATGTCGATCGCCACGCGCATCGAGATCATCGACGAAGGCTGCAGCAAGATTGCGGCCGCCGTCGCCGCACTGACCTGAGAGTATGGCGGCGACGTGACTCACTAACGTCGCCGTTTTGCAAAAAAGACATGCCGCGCCGATAGGACGCGGCAGTCGGTTTGGAGCTTTCTACTTTTCGTCAATCTGCAAGGGGATCTATTCGTGAAAAAATATACTTTAGGCATACTAACTGGAATTGGACTGGCACTCTCCGGAGTTGCGCATGCGCAGTCGAGCGTCACCTTATACGGCATTATCGATGAAGCGGTGCGTTTCGACACCCACCAGAACAAATCCGGCGGGAAGCTTTTCACGATGGGCAGCGGCGGAGAAATCCAGGGTAGCCGCTGGGGCTTGCAGGGAACCGAGGATCTCGGCGGCGGCCTGGCTGCCATTTTCCAACTCGAAGGTGGCTTCACACCGAATACCGGTGTGACCCAACAGTCCACGCCGTCGGGTACGGCGCGTCTGTTCGGCCGCACCGCGCTGGTGGGGCTGAGCAGCACCAGCTACGGCACGTTGACGTTGGGCCGGCAATACACGCTGGTGCATGAAATGGGCTGGACGCACGATATCTATGCGTTCGCCAACTACACCGCCACCCTCGGCTTTCAGGGCGCGGGATTGACCGGCGGCGGCCGTCTGGACAATACCGTGCGCTATACCTCGCCGACGCTCGCCGGCTTCACCCTCAAGAGCGCGTATACGTTTGGCGGGGTAGCGGGCAGTGTTCACCAGAACTCGTCGCCGGCCATCAGCCTTTCCTATGACCACGGTCCGTTGAGCGTCGGCGCGGCCTATCAGGTCGTCAACGACATCGGCGGCCTGACGCCTGCGACAACCGCCTACGGCAGCACCTACTTCGGCGTGACGATCCCGGACAGCTCGCAAAAGATCTTCACCGCGGGCGCAACCTATAAATTCGGCGCGGCGAAGGTGTTCGGTTCGTATATCTATAGCCACGTCTACCCGGCCGATTATCGCAACGACTCGTTCTCCACCGCGGTGCAGTACTACATCACGCCGGCACTCGTGCTCGATCTGCCGTTCTATATCGACTTCGTCCATCATGCGGGTCAAAGTGGCACGCGCATCACCGGCGGTCCGACGCTCGATTACTTCCTGAGCAAGCGCACCGACGTCTATGTCGGCGTGGACTACAACCACCTCACCGGCGCATGGACGACCCTCGCCGCCGCGTCCGGTTCGAACCAGCCGTTTTATGGCTACAACTCGCTGTTCGAAGCAAGCATCGGTCTGCGTCACAAGTTCTAAAACTGACTGTATTGAAGGTCTGACCGGTGTCGCCCGATGCCGATCAGACCGCTCCGAAAGTCAACCCGTATCGGGACACGCAGCCTTGTCCCGATCGTCCATGCACGATCCCATGCATCAAAAGCTGGACCTCGATCCGTCAATTCCGCCCATCCCGCCCGTCCCGCTCATCTGCGTGCCGAAGCAGAAGTATCCTGCGAGCGTCGCCGATCGCCTGCATGCCGATTCTGGAGGCCCATACGGCGCACGAACGAGCATCCATAAGCGACGACTATCGGCCCAGACAACTTTGGTCTTTGTCGACTGGGCGCCGGGACGCTAACGTATAGCGTGCTGATCCCGCATTCACCGTTACAGGCCCCTACCATGCATGCACTTGTCATTCACGCACCGCTCGATTTGCGCATCGAGGACATCCCGACGCCCGAACCGGAAGCCAACCAGTTGCTCATCCGCGTTCGCGCGGGCGGCATTTGCGGCTCCGATCTTCACTACTTCAATCACGGCGGTTTCGGCACGATCCGGATCAAGGAACCCATGGTGCTCGGCCACGAGGTCTCCGGCGCCGTTTCGCGGGTGGGGCCCGGCGTGACGGACATGCCGGTCGGCACGCGGATCTCGATCAGTCCCAGCCGGGCTTGCGGCCTGTGCCAGTACTGCCAGCAAGGGCTGCAGAATCACTGTCTGGATATGCGCTACTACGGCAGCGCCATGCGCACGCCGCACGTGCAAGGCGCCTTCCAGCAGGAGATCGTGATCGACCGTTCACAGGCGCACGTCGTAGCGGACTCGTTGAGCGATGCGGAAGCCGCCATGGCCGAGCCGCTCTCTGTTGCACTGCATGCTGTACGACGCGCGGGACCGCTGCTCGGCAAGCGTGTGCTGGTGACAGGTTGCGGGCCGATCGGCGCGTTGATCGTGGCTGCCGCGCGCAGGGCCGGCGCTGCGACGATCGTCGTGACCGATGTGAATACGTTACCGCTCGACAGCGCGAAAAAGGTCGGCGCCGACATCGCGATCAACATCGCCGAGACACCGGACGCACTCAAACCGTTTGCAGCCGACAAGGGCAGCTTCGACGTTCTGTTCGAGGCGAGCGGCAATGCAGCAGCATTGCGCGGCGCATTCGACGTGCTCAAGCCACGCGGCGTGATCGTCCAGGTCGGACTCGGCGGCGACATCGCCTTGCCGATCAACGTGATTGTCGCGAAGGAATTCGATCTGCGCGGCGCGTTCCGTTTCCACGAAGAATTCGCCGTTGCCGTCGAGCTGCTCAACAAAGGTTTGATCGACGTAAAGCCCCTGATCTCAGGCATTTTTCCGTATCAGGATTCGGTCAAAGCGTTCCAGACCGCGGGCGATCGCTCCAAATCCATGAAAGTGCTGATGACGTTCGACTGACGGCGTATAGGTATAGGGCGGCGATCATGCGGTCATTCGCGATCGTCGCCACGCCATTCGTATCGACCACGCTCACGTCTACCGGCATAGTCCACGCATAAAAAAACCGGCGTCTGCATGTTGCAAACGCCGGCTCTTGCCCTATTCTCCAACCGGTGCTCAGCTCAGTTATTGCATCGCGCTTCGAGCGCGTCGATAAACGCCCGGTTCCAGCGGCCTTCTTTCATCGCCCGCATGGTTTCGGCTTCGGCTTCCAGAACCGCTAGCGCCTTTTCAATCACATGCTGGGCGTCGTCCTGCGGAATGGCCAGCAAGCCGTCCTGATCGCCGACAACGATATCTCCCGGATTGACCACCATCCCGCCTACCGACACGGACACATTGATTTCACCGGGACCATCTTTATACGGTCCACGGTGCGTGACGCCGCGCGCGTAAACCGGAAAATCCCGATCGCGGATTTCAGCGACATCGCGGATCGCACCGTCTATCACCAGGCCGACAACACCGATGCTCGCAGCGTAAAAAGACAGAATGCCGCCGACCACCGCGTTGTTGAGATCACCACCCGCGTCGACGACCAGCACGTCGCCCGGACGGCAAAACTCCAGGGCGCGCAGATAAGTCAGGTTGTCACCGCCTCGCGAACGCACCGTGACTGCCGTGCCGGCCATCGTCTTCTTGCCGGGCCGTTGATACGGTTGGAGTCCCACACTGCCGATGTTGCGATGCATGTTATCGCTGAGCGCGGAGACGGGGATGTCACGCAATGCGGTAAGCACCGCGTCGGCAGCCTGAGGCGCCGAAGGGTTTTTCCTGATGGCTTTGTACATGGTCGATCTTCGCGTCTGAATGTAAGGGGCGCGGCTCGTGCAGGATAGCGAAGCGCTCTCCACTGCCTTCCTTGCAGCCGCTGAAACACGGATATAACGGTATATCGCCCCTGCCAATCGCGCCAAGACGGGTTCGTTCTTGCACGATAGGAAACGCTTATGAAACGCACGCTTTCGTTGCTGTTCGATGTGCGCGAGGACATGGCAGACGCGAGATCAATCGTGATCTGGCGCGGCGAAGGTCAGGCGCTGAGATCAGCGTTCAGGCCGAGTTGCCGGTTGAGTCGCATTGTGAACGCAGCCGTCATTTTTCCAGGCTCCATTGCGGTAAGATCAAAGACAAGGGCAACTGGAAATTCCTTTACCACGACCACGCCGTCGACAATAGGCAATACCGTCAGCCGGCGACATGACTTAAGGAGCCGGGCCAATGGGAAGCACCAACGCAGTTGCGGCGGCGGCAATCGCCTTCGTAGGTAGTCACTTTGTCTTGTCCCATCCGCTGCGCAAGCCTTTGGTCCGCGCAATCGGCGAATTGGGGTTCACGGTCGTCTATTCGCTGGTTGCTTTCCTGACGCTCGGCTGGCTGGTCGTGGCCTACCGGAAGGCGCCCCTGACGGAATCGCTCTGGCCGGTCGGCAACGGACTCTGGGCAGTTGCGACCGTGCTCATGCTGATCGCGTCAATCCTCCTGCTAGGCTCTCTGATCCGCAACCCGGCGCTGCCCACCGGCGGCAAGCCCGGTCCGTTCCCGGAGGTGGCGCTCGGCGTGTACGCGGTGACGCGTCATCCGATGATGTGGTCGTTCGCACTCTGGGGGCTGTGCCACATCGCCGTGTTCCCGGTGACCAAGAACATCATTGTCGCAACGGCTATCGTCGTCCTCGCGCTCGTCGGCGCTGCATTGCAGGACCGGAAGAAAGAACAGCTCCAGCCCGATCTGTGGCCCGTCTGGGAATCGAAGACGAGTTACCTGCCGTTCGCCGCGATCGCCGCCGGCCGCGCGCGGCTGGGCGGGTTCGGTTTGCACGCGCTGTTGGGCGGCCTCGTCGTCTGGCTCGTGGCGACCTGGGCGCATATCCCCGCTGCCGGTTGGGCTGCGGGCATCTGGCGCTGGCTGTAGCCGCAATTCAAGCTAATTCAAGCTGTCAGGCAATACAACGGTAGCGCGCCGCCGGCGATGCACGTTATTGCGTCGCCACATCTTTTCTGGAATCTGGAAATTTGCATGAACGACACCTCCGCTTTTCGCCCGGCACTTGAGCATGCGCTGAGCCACGCGCTGGAGCATCTGGACAGTCTGGACCATAGTCCTGTTGCGGCCGGCGCAAGTCTGCAAACGCTGCGCGAACGTCTGCTGAAGCCGCTCAACAGCGAGGCCATGCCAGCCGAGCAGGTGATCGACGAACTGGTCGCCGACACAGCCGGAGGTATCGCAGGCAGTGCGGGTGGCCGATTTTTTGGCTGGGTCATCGGCGGCTCGTTGCCTGCCGCCTTGGCGGCGGACTGGCTGACCAGCGCCTGGGATCAGAATGCTGCATCGTACGCATGCAGCCCGGCCCAGGCGGTTATTGAAGAAGCCTGCGGCGACTGGCTAAAAGATCTGCTTGGCTTACCGGCTCACGCCAGTTTCGCGCTGACCAGCGGTTGCCAGATGGCACACATCACCGCGCTGGCGGCAGCACGAAACGCATTGCTGACGAGCCGGGGCTGGGACGTCGAACGAGACGGCCTGTTCGGCGCACCGAAAATCCGCATCCTGAGCAGCGATCAATTTCACGGCAGCATCACGCGCGCAACGCGCCTGCTTGGAATGGGAACAGGCGTGCTGACAGGACTGCCGGTCAATCACGCCGGTCAACTGGAAGCGGCAACGCTCGAGCAGGCGCTGCGGGATTCCCCCGACACGCCGACGATCGTCTTGCTGCAGGCGGGCGACCTCAACATTGGCGCGTATGACCGTTTCACCGACCTGATCCCGCTCGCGCATCGCTACAACGCATGGGTGCATGTCGACGGTGCGTTCGGCCTGTGGGCCAACGTCAGCGCGCGCCATAAACATTTGCTGGCCGGCGTCGAGCATGCCGATTCGTGGGCAACGGATGGACACAAATGGTTGAACGTGCCGTATGACAGCGGCTTTGCCTTTGTCGCCCATCCTGAGGCGCATCGCAATGCAATGTCCTACGAGGCCAGCTATATCTCGCACAACGATCAGGTTCGCGAACAGAAAGACTGGAATCCGGATTGGTCGCGTCGCGGGCGAGGTGTGGCGACCTATGCCGCGCTGCGGCAACTGGGCCGTCACGGCGTCGCCGCGCTGATCGACGGTTGTTGCGATGCAGCGCATAGTCTGGCGACGGGTATCGCCGCGCTTCCGGGCGCTGAGTTGGTGTGGGAGCCGCAAATCAATCAGGGATTGGTCCGCTTTCTGGACCAGCGCCCAGAAGCCACCGAAGAAGACCACGACACATGGACCGACGCCGTCACCAGCGCGGTGCTGGCAAGCGGCGAAGCGCTATTCAGCAACACGACCTGGCGAGGCAAGCGTTGCATGCGGGTGTCCGTGTGCAACTGGCAAACCAACGCGCAGGATGTGGCGCGGGCAGTCGCAGCAGTAGCGCGGGTATTGCGAGAACGGAACAGCGCGTGAGATCGGCACCGGACGTCTCAGACTGTGAGAAGCCAGACCTCGAGCGTTGTCTTTTGAACGTCACCCTTCAGGCCGGCTGTAGTGACTGCTACACTCGCCGTTGTTCCCCGCGCTGAGAGAAACCGTGCCTGTCATCACTTGCATCGAAGATTTACGCCAGCTTGCCCAACGGCGTGTACCGCGCATGTTCTACGACTACGCCGACAGCGGCTCGTGGACCGAGGGTACTTACCGCGCCAATGAAAGCGATTTCCAGCACTTGAAGCTGCGCCAGCGAGTCGCGGTCAACATGGCCGGCCGCAGCACGCGCACGGAAATGGTCGGCCAGGAGGCCGCCATGCCCGTCGCGATCGCGCCGACGGGACTCACCGGTATGCAACATGCCGACGGCGAAATCCTCGCGGCGCGCGCGGCGGAAAAGTTCGGCGTGCCGTTCACCTTGTCCACCATGAGCATCTGCTCGATCGAGGACGTTGCCGCTGCAACCGGCAAGCCGTTCTGGTTCCAGCTTTACATGATGCGCGACCGCGATTTCATTGTGCGTTTGATCGAGCGTGCTCGCGCGGCGCGATGCAGCGCCTTGATGCTGACGCTGGATCTGCAGATCCTCGGCCAACGCCACAAGGACATCAAGAACGGGCTGTCGGCGCCGCCCAAATTGACCGCCGCGAACCTCGTCAATCTCGCGACCAAGCCGCGTTGGTGCCTCGGCATGCTCGGCACGAAGCGGCGCACCTTCGGCAACATCGTCGGTCATGCGAAGGGCGTGGGCGATCTGTCGTCGCTGGGTTCGTGGACCGCGGAGCAGTTCGATCCGTCGCTGAGCTGGGCGGACGTCGAGTGGGTCAAGAAGCTGTGGGGCGGCAAGCTCATCCTGAAAGGCATCATGGATGTCGAAGATGCGCGCCTTGCCGCCGACAGCGGCGCTGACGCGTTGATCGTCTCCAATCACGGCGGCCGTCAACTCGACGGTGCGCCCTCGTCGATCTCCGCACTCCCCGAGATCGCGAGCGAAGTCGGTTCGCGCATCGAAGTGTGGATGGATGGCGGCATTCGCAGCGGACAGGACGTGCTGAAAGCCGTTGCGCTCGGCGCCAAGGGAACGCTGATCGGCCGCAGCTTTCTGTATGGTCTGGGCGCGATGGGCGAGGCAGGTGTCACGCAGTGCCTGCAGATCATCCAGAAGGAACTGGACATCACCATGGCCTTTTGCGGCCACACCGATATCCGTCAGGTGGACGGGCGAATCCTGTTGCCTCGCAGCCGTTAAAACGCGATAAAGGCTGTGCCGGAAGCCGACCGGCACAGCCCGTTTTCCCCTCACACATCCACGATTACCTCAAAGCCGCCGTAGATCAACCGCTTGCCGTCGAAAGGCATCGGGTTCACGTCTGGCTGCAAGCGCGGGTCCTCCATCACGGCTTTCATGCCTTTATCCCGCACCTGACGCGACGGCCAGACGACCCACGAAAACACCACCGTTTCGTCATCCTTGCGTTTGACGGCCATCGGAAACGAAGTCAGCTTTCCCTCCGGCACGTCGTCCCCCCAGCACTCGACCACCTGCAACGCACCGTTCTCCTTAAAGACGCCCGCGGCCATGGCGGCCTGTTTTATGTATTTTTCGCGGTCGATTGTGGCTACCGGCACGACAAATCCATCGACGTAAGTCATGAACGCGCTCCTTTCTGGTTAACAGTCGAATAGGGGCGGAAAGCGGCAACGCCTCATCTGACATCACCGCACCACCGTCCTATAAGCACGACGAACGAGAGCCGGCGAAATCGACCGCAGTCGTGCCGTCTTCCGCCTGGCCCCAGGGGAAACAACTAGTGGACGGGCAAGCCTCATGGTGTAGCATCCAATCGTTACATCAATCAATGTAACAATAAAAAATGTCACCATGACGGATCGCCACACGCCGTCGGACAGCATATTCGGGAGGCAGGTATGGGCGATAAAGCCATTCCAGACGTCAACGTGGACGAACTGGCGCAGTTCCGCGAAGTCCAGCAACTGGCCTATCGGTGCGTCGAGAGCGTCGGCGGCATGCTCCAGCCGGGCATGACGGAAAAAGACGCGGCTCGCCTGCTGACCGAATGGTTGCAGGATCACGGCGTGCGCGACTGGCTACATAAACCCTTCGCCTGGTTCGGCGACCGTACCGCCTTCGAGGGGTTTTCGGGGTTGTCGCATATGGCCGGCTTCAACCTGGCGTTCTTTCCGAGTTCGCGCCGGCTGGAAGAAAACATGCCGGTCATTCTCGACGTGGCGCCGGTGCTGAACGGCGTCATCGCCGATGTCGGCTACGCCACCTGCGTCGGCACGAATCCCATTCTCGAGCAACTGAAAGACGATCTGGCCGAACACCGCGAGCTGATCGTCAGCATGGTGAAACAACGGCGCACGCTCGCGGACGTAGCGCGCGCGGTCGACCAGTTGTGCCGCAAACAGGGTGTGGAGCCGCGCCACAAGGCCTATCCGTTCAAGGTCCTTGCGCACCGTGTCGCGAAGCTGCACAACCCCGCCAAGCCGCGCTTCGTCGCGCGTTTCGGCCTGAACGCCACGCGCAATCTCGTGCTCGACCAGGTTAGCGCGGGCAGGAAAGAAGGCTGGTCGCCGTTGTGGTCGATTGATCGCCGCTCCGATCATTCGCCGACGCCGGGCCTGTGGGCTGTCGAGCCGCATCTCGGCTTTCAGGGGGTGGGCGCCAAGTTCGAAGAACTGCTCGTCATCACCGACGACGACGCCTACTGGCTCGACGACGACCTGCCGCACGTGCGCCGCTGGGCGCAGCGCAGGCAGGCATTGGTCGCTGCATGATGGAGGCCCGCATGCAGCTCCTGAGCGAACCCGTGCCGCCCGCACTCTATGAGGCGGCGCCGGCCGCACGTTCCACCCGTTTCACCGTGCATTCGGGCGACGTCACGCTCGCCGCGAGAGCGTGGGGCGATCCCACCCGGCCGACCGTGATGCTGGTGCACGGCTACCCCGACAACAGCGAAGTCTGGAACGCGCTGGCCACGCTGCTGGCAAACGATTTCCACGTGGTTACCTACGACGTTCGCGGTGCGGGCCAATCCACCGCGCCAAAGCGGACATCGGCATACCGGCTGGACAAACTCACCGACGACTTTATCGCCGTCATCGACGCCGTGAGCCCTCAACGCGCCGTCCATCTGGTCGCGCACGACTGGGGTTCGATCCAGGGCTGGGAATTCGTCACCGAAGAACGCCTGCGCGGACGCATTGCCTCGTACACGTCGTGTTCCGGTCCGTGTCTCGACCACGTCGCTTACTGGATACGGGCGCGGCTGTTGCGCCCCACTCCACGCTCCATCGGCAAGCTCGCGGGTCAGTTGATGCGCTCCTGGTATGTCCTGCTGTTCCACTTGCCGGTGCTCCCTGGATTGACCTGGCGCTTGTGGCTCGGCCGCGCGTGGCCGCGAGTGCTGCGTCGTGTGGAGAAGACAGCGATCGTGCCTCGGCCGACACAAACGCAGGACGGCATACGTGGCGTATCGCTGTACCGCGCCAACTTCATCCGCTGCCTGTTCACGCCGCGCAAGCGCTACGCGCACGCACCGGTCCAGGTGATCGTGCCGACGCTGGACAAATACGTCAGCCCGGCGCTGTCCGAAGATCTTTCGCGATGGGTGCCGACATACTGGCGCCGCGAACTGGTCGCGCGGCATTGGGTGCCGGTCACCCATTCCGAACAGATGGCGCAGATGGTGCGCGAGCTCGTCCATCACGCCGAAGGCGGCCCCGAACCGGATACCCTGCAACGCGCCCGTATGCACGCCGCGAGTTCGGACGCCTCACGCAAAGCGCTGGGCGGCAAGCTCGCGGTCGTGACCGGCGCGGGTAGCGGTATTGGACGATGCATTGCACTGGAATTCGCGAAGCAAGGGGCGTCGGTAGTGGCAGTCGATATCGACACCGTCAGCGCGGAACGCACCGCCACGCTCGTCAGGTTGTTGGGCCAACAGGCCCACGCACGCAAGGTCGACGTGGGCAGCGCCGAGCAGATGGAAGCGCTGGCGGATTGGGTCGGGACGGAACTGGGCGGTGCCGATATCGTGGTCAACAACGCAGGCATTGGCATGGCAGGCGGCGTGCTCGATACCTCGGCACAAGATTGGGAACGGATTCTCCACGTCAACCTGTGGGGCGTCATTCACGGCGCACGCCTGTTCGCCCGGCAGATGGTCAGGCGCGGCACGGGCGGCCACATCGTCAACACCGCATCAGCCGCAGCCTTCGCGCCCTCGCGCGACCTTCCCGCCTATGCGACCACCAAGGCCGCCGTGCTGATGTTGAGCGAATGCATGCGCGGAGAACTCGCCGAACACGGCATTGGCGTCAGCGCGATCTGCCCGGGCTTCGCCGAGACCGGCATCATGGCCTCGACCCAATACGTCGGCACCAGCGCCCAGGACCAGGAACGCATGCGCCAGAAAGCCACGAAGCTTTATCAGATGCGCGGCCTGCAACCCGAGACGGTGGCGAAGGCAGCGCTCCGCGCGGTATTGCGCAACAAGCCTGTGGTGGCGATCGGCATCGAAGCGCATTCCATGCGTTTCATCTCGCGCCATCTGCCCTGGCTCGGCCGGGTGCTCGCCCGCATCAGCATGGTGCCGCGCTGAGATCAGCGCGGACATCGCCAACCGGACGCCGGAGACCGTCATGACCCAGGAACAAATGCAATACAAGATCAAGGCTCGCCATGTGAAGTTCGACTGGAGCCAAACGCCAATCCAGTGGATTCCCGGCGACCCGTCGAGCACGCACATCATCAATGTGCTGAACCTGCTGTTCCCCGCCGGCGAATTGTGGTTCTGCCGCGTCTACAACAAGGCGCTGCCGCTCATCACCGACCCGGCATTGCACGACGACGCACAAGGGTTCCTCAGACAGGAAGCAGTGCATTCGCGCTCGCACGGCGGGGTGCTGACGCACTACTACAAGGCCCACGGCATCGACACACAGCCCTTCACCCGGAAACTCGACTGGCTGTTCGGCAAGCTGCTCGGCGAGCAACCGCTTGGGCTGAAAATCGGCAAAACGCGTTTCTGGCTGCGCCAGCAGCTTGGCGTTATCGCCGCACTGGAACACTTCTTTGGCTATCTCGGCAACTGGGTGCTCAACGCCGACGGGCTCGATGCCGCGCACGCCGATCCGACCATGCTCGACCTGCTGCGCTGGCACGGCGCCGAAGAAGTCGAACACCGCACCGTCGCCTTCGACATCTTCCGGCATATGGGCGGCACTTACTTCGAACGGTGCTTTCACATGCTCTCGACCGTCATGCTTCTGCTGTACTTTCTGACCCGCGGCGCGCGCTTCATGCATGAGCGCGATCCCGAGGCCGGCCCGTACCGAGGCTTTATCCTCGCCTGGCGCGCCGGCTCGCGACGCGGTTGCCTGCCGTCGTTCTGGAAAATGATCGCGGCAGCGCTACGCTATTTCAATCCGCGCTATACGCCGCATCACGAAGGCTCCACCGAGCAGGCGCTGGCTTATCTTGCAACGTCGCCGGCTGCACAGGCTGCGGCGCATGGAGGCAACTGGGTGCGCGAGGCGAATTGATACGGCGCACTACCCTCGAATCAAGCGGTTAGCGCAGGTCGGCGCGAAGATCGCGCACACCTTTTCCCAGACGTTGGCGCAAGAGTGTGCGCAACGTCGCCCCGTCGACGTAACCGACTTCGGCCGCGATGGCCTCGATATCCATGCCGCTGCCATGCAATAGAGACTGCGCGCGTTCGACACGCAGGTCCTGAAAATAGGCCAGCGGCGATTTGCCGAGCACCTCCTGGCAACGGCGTTGCAATGAGCGCGCGCTCGTTGCCAATGCGCCGGCGGCATCCTGCAGCGAGAACCCGGACTTGAGATGGTCACGCGCCCACTTCTCGAAACCCAGAATGAGCGGATCGGCCTGCGCCAGATGATTGGGAATAATGTACGGCGCTTGCAACGAGCGTATGTCCGCAAGCAGGTAGCGTGAGACGACGGCCGCCAGTTCCGGGCTGGCCCTGCGTATCAACCACAGGGCGAGATCGAGATGTCCCATCGCGGCGCCGGCCGTCACCCCCACGTCTGATGGCACAAGCATGCGGGATTCGTCGAGCAGAACATTGGGGTAGCGCTGCCGAAACAGCGGACCGAGCCACCAGGTCGTAGTCGCTTCCTGATGATCGAGAAGCCCGGTTTCCGCCAGAAGGAACGTCCCGATGCAGGACGCGGCGATACGCGCGCCCTCCGCATGCCATTTCAACAGTTGCGCCTTGGCGCTCCTCACATCCGCTCGCCCGAGTGCCGGGACCAGTTGCTCCGGCGTCCCTGTACTCAGCGCCGGAACGACCACCCAGTCCGGCGTCAGGCCTGCCGTGACAGCTTGCACGGGAACGATCAGTCCCTGTGCGGTCCGGACCCGCTTGCGCATGCCTACGATCGACACATCGAAATGAGGTGTTCCGCCCATTTGACCGGCCGAGAATTTATTCGCGAGCGAAAACGCGTCGAGCAAGACGGTAAGGCCCGTGTCGAACAAACCTTCGAGGACGAGTATGGAAATTCGCATGGCGTAAATGACCTTAAAGTTGTCATTTACGACGATACAGCTTTTTGCGTTCGAAGGCTACAGTGACTCCCGTTGCACGTCGCAACGAAGATTGACCAAGGAGATCGCTCATGAAAGTTTTTGCCATCGCATCCGCGCAACCGACCCTCACACCCGACAAGCTCCAGCAGCACATGCCGAACGAGGTCCCGGCCACACTCAAGCTCTATCTCGAGGGCAAAGTCGAGCAGTTCTGGTTTCGCGACAAGGCCGGCCCGATCTTTCTGATGAACGTCGAGTCGATCGAGCAGGCCAGGGCGACACTGAATATGCTGCCACTGGTGGCCGACGGCCTCATGACCTACGAACTGATGCAGGTCGGCCCGCTTGCCCCACTTGGCCGGCTGATTCAGAACCAGTGAACTCATACGCCATGAGTGTCGTCCAGTCTGGCGCTGGACTTGTAAATCCTCAGAACCTCCGCGTTGAGGAAGGCGGCGGGTTTGCATGCGCTCACGCCGAACAGCTTGACGCCGGGTAAGTTCCGGCACCAGTAGTCGGGCCCAACTGTGGGTCCCGACTACGCTCGCCTGGTGGCGTCCTGATCGAAGTGAATACGCGAGCCGATATGCAGAAACAGGACCCGTGGCGAAAGCTGTTTTAGTTAGATCCTCGACAAGACGGAAGCCGGGTTCGGGCCAGATTAAACTCCCTCAGTTCGCAAGGTGCACAGCACAGGGGCGACGCAATACACTAGCGATCGCACGAGGCAAACGCGCAGACCGCGCCCGATGCCGCCCTACGAAACGCCAGGAGGAACAATCCATGACTGCTCCGGCCCATCCCGCGCCCGACTTTCGCCGACAGCGCGCTGTCGGCATTGCCGGCATCGCGGTCGCCTCGCTGTTTGCCCTGGCGCTGTGGCTTGGCGTCGATTCTTTGATGTCGCCGCTGCAGGGCATGGACAGCCTCGGCGCGCGAATGCTGCTGACGCTCAAATGCTTCTGTGTTGCCGTGCTGTTCTGCCTGGTGACGGGCGTCGAAGCCGTCGCGCATGAGCGCCTGACCTCACCCGCGTTCGATCCGCTAGTGGGCTACGAGACACACAGGTTGCGCATCAATCAACGATACCTGCAGAACACAGTGGAACAGATCATCGTGTTTGCGGCATCGCTCTTCGGCCTCGCCGCTTACTGTCCCGACGGCGCGTCCATGCGCGCGGTCGTGGCCACAACCGTGGTCTGGATCGTCGCGCGTGCCGCGTTCTGGCTCGGCTACCATCGCAGCGCGGCGATGCGCGGACTCGGGGCGCCGGGCATGGCGCTCAGCATGATCGTGCTGCTTTATGTAACGAGCCGGTTTGGGCACGAGATCGCGGGGACCGTGGGGGCGATCGTACCGCTTGCCATGTTTTTCGCGGTCGAGGCCGTGCTGTTCTGGGGGACGCGGCCGGTGAAAGAGAGTTGATTCGATCCTCAAGCCTCGCGCCGCTCAGCCTGTTCACGAATGGCCGCTGCAAATCTGTCCGCGTTCCAACGCTCTGCCAGCGCACGTCGAAATAGTCCCTGCTGGCTCTCCGGCGCCAGCCCACCTTGCGGCGGATCCCTGTCGAGGTTTGTCGGAAACGGATAACCTTCGGCGCACGACGCAATCACCGCGTCGGCCCCTTCTTGTGTGATGTTTTCTGTACGCATCCGGTCCAGTAAGACCGGATACAGCGCCTCGCACATCTTCGTGCGATTCAGCGACTCCATCGCCCGGCCGTAGGCCGAGGAAATCTGCAGGAGATTGGCCATGCGCTGAACAGAAGTCGTGCGGTTCGAACCGGCTGCATGGAAGAGCGCGGGGTTGAAAAACAGCGCATCGCCCTTTTCGAGCGGCAACTGCACGTAGTGCGTTTCAAAGTAGTCGCGGAAGTCCTGACGACGCCATGCGAGGTAGCCCTCGGCATAGCGTTGCGAGTATGGGAGCAGCTTGGTCGGTCCGCTTTCCACAGGCATGTCGCTGTGAGCAATCGCCCCTTGCAGCGTGAGAAAGAGGGATATCGCATGAACGTGAGGCGGATAGCGCTCGGCTTCCGCCACGGTCTGGAATCCAAGGTGGTAATCCCGATGGGCCTGTTGCGCCTGTCCACCGGGTCGTACGACGTTGACCTGCGAGGTCATCTGAAAGTGCGGCCCCAACCATGCCTCGGCGATCGCGCAAAGCGCTGTGGCCTCGAAGTAGCGGGAGAACACCGCAGGCGCGCGCAGGCAGAGCTTTTCTTGCGCATTCCAGATACGGTCATTCGCGCCCGCTTTTGCGAAATGGTCTGCCGCGGCGCTGCCTGCTTCGCGTTCTTCCCGGATGAGCGACTCGAAGACCTTTGTCGCTTCATCGACCGGTGCTGTGTCGGCATAAACGCGCTTCAGCACGAGCACGCCCGCTCCTACGTTCAATACGTTCGCCCACTCGCTCTGCAGGTCCGCGCGTCGCGATGCATCTTCGAGGGCACGGCCAAGCTCACGGCAGTCGTACACCGGAATGTGGTCGACGATCGCAGCGGCGAACCTCAGGCGGTCGTCATCAGGACGGGGCCGAAGTGCAGCGGCGAAGTCCTGGAGGCTGCAATCCTGCTCCCGGTAGCCATGGCGTATCGGGGCGGCGTGATGCGAGTCGGTGGCCTTCATGGTGTCTCCTTCTGTCTTGCCACAACAATAGCCTTCCAGCAGGCGCTTGCGGCACGATAAACACCTCAAAAATACCTCAACCCTCTCTGACACCCCATACGCCATTTTGTCCGGTTATGGTGTCAAATCGACGGGCGAGTGACGGAATCAGGTTAATCTCGCGTTTTTGCCCGGCTACAGGGGCACGTAGAATGACCCTGAACGCATTCTGAATGCGGGCTTGTCGACCGGCTCGGACACTTCGTCGAGGCCGGGCTTTTTGTGGGTTTTGGAGACCAGGATGATTACACGCAGGGAGTTTGTCACGGGTTTGTGCGCGGCTGGAATTGGTTCGATGACATCCGTTGCCGCGCTCGCACAGAACAATGAATCGACGATGGCCCGAATCAAGCGCACGAAAGTTCTGCGCACCGGATTCGTTGCGGGTGCAGCACCCTATTTCGCCAAATCGGTCGCGACGGGAGAGTGGCAAGGATTCTGCGCCGACTTTGCGCGACAACTGGCAGCGTCGCTGAACGTACAGTTGCAAATCGTCGATACGACCTGGGGCAATGCGGTTCTCGATCTGCAATCGAACAAGATCGACTGCATGTTCGGCATGGCGCCGACCGAGCAGCGCAAGAAAATGGTCGGCTTTACCGCGCCGCTGTTCGAGAACACCTTCACGCTCGTCGCGCGCAAAGGCTTCGAGCCGAAGACATGGGACGATGTGAACAAGCCCGAGGTCAAGCTGTCGGTAGACGTCGGCTCGAACCAGGACAGTTTCGCGACGCAGACTCTGAAGAACGCGTCGGTACGCCGCTTCGATACCTCGGGCGATGCGACGCTTGCTCTTCAAACAGGGCGTGTGGATGCGCAAGTGCTGGTGGCGCTGCTGGGCGTGACGGTGCTGGCGAAATCTCCGTCGCTCGGCCATCTGGTCGTGCCCACGCCGCACGCTGCCGCGGCAACGGCGGTTGGCGTGCAGAAGGAAGATGACCAGGCGTTCGTGACGTATGTGAATGATTGGCTCGCAAAAAAGCGCGCAGCCGGAGAAATCAAGAGCACGGTACTGGCGAACATGCAGAAGCTGGTTGGGGTCGACCCGAAATCGTTCCCGAAAGAAGTGACGCTTTAATATCCGCTACGACACTAGCGGACGGTCCACCGCCAGCGTCGTACGCCGATGAAATATCGCCGCTTCGGAGTGGCGTACCGCCTCAGCGCACCAGCGCGTGTTGCATCAGGAAGTGCGCCAGATCGACCAGATCGAATACCGGCCTGCCACAGGCGGCGGAGATCGCCGCCCGGTACGGACCCATGTTCGTGCATTCAAGAACGACGGCGCCCAGTTCGGGTGTCTGCGCAATGAGGTCGCGAGCGGCTTGCACGACCTCTTCTTCGATCAGGCCGAAATCGCCTTCTGTCTGATTGCCGATTATCACGCGAGCAAACTCACCGTCAGGCAGCATGCCCACAATCGGCGTATCGCGGGGCGCGCCGGCAGCGTCGAGATGATCGCCCGACAGCGCGTGACGGGACGCCGTGAGCACACCGACTTTCAGGGCGTGGCCGAGCAGCGTCTTCAGAAGCGGGATGAGAAGCAGCGACGAAGTGCCGACCGGAATTGAAACAGCATCCGCAAGACGCCGCTGATGAAGGGCGAGAAAGCCGCAACTGGTCACGATCGCCCCACATCCTTCCGTCTCCAGAGCCTGGGCCTCGCGGCAGAACGCGTCGACCAGTCCTTCGGCTTGCTGATGAATCACCCGGGTGGGCGACGCGTCGGACACGACCTTGAAGACGACGGGATAAGGGAACGTGTCCCGATTCCCGATATCGCCTCGTGGCCGAGGGAATCGGGTGTCCAGCATCAATATACCTAGCGGTTTCATGGTCATCTTCGAATCACATACAAACGAGCAACGAATATTCCGGCGAAATTTCCACCGCGCGTGGCGGCAGTGGGTCTATACAGTAATGAGCTGATCGCGCCCAGTCGCCTTCATCCAGTTATAGACCGGGGGCAGTTCGCCGACGATCTCTTCAACCACGACGTCGATCAGAACCAGACCATTATGAGCGAATGCGCCGGGCAGCCAATTCAGAACACCACAAACGACATATGCTTAGTTTAACGTATCAAATTACATGGTGATAGACGATGCGGGAATAGCAATGGGAATTGGCACGTCGAGCAAGGTAAAAAATTAAGACTCGATGTTTTTCTCGAACTATACGGTGAGTTATTATCGGTTGCCGCAGGCGTTTCGAGTCCCGACAATCGGCTCAAAGCGAGGCTGAAGAGGCGCTCATGGAAAGCAGGCCGTGCTACCCGACGCAGAGATCCCCCTTTTGCTTCGCCGGGCGGGCACTGACTCACTCCGGCCAGGCTCGTGCGCTCAAGCGCATTGATAACGTAAAAGGTAAAGGAGAGGACGTGTATCACTGGAACTTTGGCGCAATTTGGGTCTATCGCTACCTGTTGTTGAGCGGGCTGGGCTACACGCTGCTGTATACCCTGATCGTCGTTGCGCTGGGCCTGTTGATCGGATTGGTTGTTGGAATGGGGCGCGTTGTGGGTCCCAAACCGGTCGCCGGCATTTTCCGGGCATACGTCGAAGTGTTCCGCTGCACACCGGTACTTGTGCAACTGATCTGGTTCTACTACGCCTTACCTATCCTGACGGGCATCGAAATGTCCCCCGCGGCGGCGGCAGTCGTCTCGCTGTCGCTTTACGGCGGCGCATTTTATTCGGAGATCGTGCGGGCAGGTATTCTGTCCATTGAATGGGGGCAAACAGAAGCCGGTATGGCGATGGGAATGCGCAGTGCGCAAATCATGCGCCGGGTTATTCTGCCCCAGGCGTTTCGCCGGATGGTGCCACCGTTGATGAGCCAATCCATCATGCAACTGAAGAATACCTCGCTGCTTTCCGTGCTCGCTGTTCCGGACTTGCTGTATCAGGCACAGTCCGCGGCTCACGATTCATATCGGCCGCTCGAGCTCTACACCGTCGCCGCGGTGTGTTACTTCATCGTGCTGTTCCCCGCCACGATATGGTCGAAGCGACTTGAGAACCGTCTCGCCAAGCAACGAAGGAGTTGAAAATGAGCGAGTTGATGATTGAAATCAGCAACCTGAGCAAGCGGTTCGGCGAACACGTCGTTCTCAAAGACATTAGCCTGAAGGTGAACCGCGGTGGTGTCGTCGCGATGATCGGTCCGTCCGGTTCAGGCAAGTCCACGCTGTTGCGCTGTATCAATCTGCTGACCATTCCCGATGGCGGACAGATCCGGGTTGGCACGCGCAGCCTGCAGTTTCGCGATGGCCGGGCCGAGGGGCTGCACAAGAAAGACTACGCCAGCTATCGCGCTACAACAGGCATGGTGTTCCAGCATTTCAACCTGTTCCCTCACATGAGCGTCGTGCAAAACGTGATGGAGGGCATGGTCACCGTGAAGAAGCTTCCCAAATCGGAAGCGCGAGCCTATGCCATGGAGCTGTTGTCTCGCGTTGGGTTGGACAGCAAGGCGGAGACGTATCCCGACCAGCTCTCCGGCGGACAAAAGCAGCGGGTGGCTATCGCGCGAGCGCTGGCGCTGCGCCCGGAAGTGATGCTGTTCGACGAGGCGACTTCCGCACTCGACCCCGAACTGGTCGGCGAAGTGCTGGCAGTCATGAAGGCGTTGGCCGAAGAAGGCATGACGATGATTCTCGTCACCCACGAGATTGCGTTCGCGCGCGAAGTGGCGGATCAGGTGATCTTCATGCGTGACGGCGTCGTGGTTGAAGCAGGGCCGGCATCGCAAGTAATCGACAATCCGTTGCAGCCGGCCACACGCTCGTTTCTGTCCCGCTTCAATGGACCTCAGGTATCGCGCTAGCTATTAATAGACTGTTTCTCTCGCTGTATCGAAGCATGCCCTCTCCGGAGGGCATGCTTTTTTCTTATCCGTATTAGAAGTGCGTGCGTAATCCGATTGTGCTTGTAAAACTCGAATTACCAACTTGTAAGTCAAGTTGGTATGGACATCGGCATCCTTACAAAACTGCCATTTTCATGACGTAAAACTTAAGTTGTGCTTTCCATAAACTTAACGTCGCTAACGTTTTTTTCTTGTCACCTATCGTAACTTTCCCCACCAACAATCGGTAAACAACACGTAACGGAAAACCGATCTCACTCTCCTACACTGCGCAATCAACGTAGTCCGGGAGCGCCCTATGTCACCGCCAGTCGCATTAGAGATTCATTCTCTGAACTCGTTTGAATTGACCGCGGACGGCCAGTACCTGATGTTCAAGGGCAATCAGCCCGAAGTTATTGCCCTGCACTACTCGGTCATGCACGAACTCCTGGCCGCACTCTCCAATGCTATCGGCTGGTCACAACGCGTTCGCCGGAAAAAAGACGACATGAAATTCGCGATGCCGTGCGAGGCATGGGCGATCGGCGGAGACAAAAACGAATCCTCTCATCTGGTCCTGACATTTCGTCTGCCCGGCGGCGCCGAACTGTCGTTTCGAATGCATCGCGCCGAGGCGCGTCACATGACTGAAGTGCTTTCGCTCGTAACGGGGCTGACCAGAGTAAAGGAAACACCTTGCAGCAAACTTCAATAGTGCGTCCCGCACTTACACCCCGTTGACCCGCGTTGCGCAAGGCAGGCGTAAGCCCAAGATGCGTCTGCGCCCTCCCTTTTGTGCATCCCTCCTGTCTGTCTGTATGAACTTTGAAACTCTCCTGACCCGCAGCGCCCGGGCGCTAACATTTATTGGCCTGAGCGTGACAGCAGCGCCGAGTTTCGCCGCAGACTCGTTCGTGGTGCGCGACATCCGCCTCGAAGGTTTGCAACGCATCGAGCCCAATACGGTTTTTTCATATCTGCCTATCAAGCAGGGCGATACGTTCACCGCGAACAAGGCATCGGACGCGATCCGTGCGCTTTACGCCACGGGTTTCTTCAACGACGTCAGGATTTCGGCCGAAGGCGACGTCGTCGTCGTGCAGTTGCAGGAGCGTCCGGCGATCGGCACGATCGACTTCGCCGGCGTCCACGAATTCGACAAGGACAACCTCGTCAAAGCGTTGAACGCGGTTGGGCTGTCGCTGGGTCGTTACTACGACAAGTCGCTCGTCGACCGGGCGCAGCAGGAGCTCAAGCGTCAATATCTGACGCGCGGTTACTACGCTGCTGAAGTCACCACAACCATCACGCCAATCGATCGCGATCGCGTAGGCGTCCTGTTTTCCGTCATCGAAGGTCCGAGCGCGAAGATTCGTCAGGTCAACTTTATCGGCAACAAGGTCTTTAGCGACCGCGAACTCCACGATGAAATGGAGCTGTCCACGCCGAACTGGTTCTCGTGGTACACGAAGAACGACCTGTATTCGAAAGACAAGCTCGCCGACGATCTCGAGAAGATTCGCACGTATTACCTGGACCGTGGCTATCTCGAGTTCAACATCGAGTCGACCCAGGTATCGCTGTCGCCGGATCGCAAGGACATGTATCTGACGCTCACGATTCACGAGGGCGAGCCTTACACGATCTCCGGCATTCATCTGGCAGGTAACCTGCTGAACCGCGAGGCTGAGCTCTTGAAGCTCATCAAGATCAAACCAGGTGAGCGTTTCTCGGCTCAAAAGCTGAAAGATGCCACCAAGGCCGTCGTCGACAAGCTCGGCGAGTATGGCTATGCGTTCGCCACCGTGAATGCGCAGCCGCAGATCGATCAGGAACACCATAAGGTAGATCTGACGCTACAGGTGGATCCGAGCCGCCGCGTCTATGTACGCTCGATCAACATCATCGGCAACACGCGCACGCGCGACGAAGTGGTCCGGCGCGAAATGCGTCAGATGGAAAGCTCGTGGTTCGATTCGAACCGTCTTGCACTGTCGAAGGACCGTATCAATCGCCTCGGCTACTTCACCGATGTCGACGTGACAACCGTGCCGGTTGAAGGCACGCCGGACCAGGTCGACATCGACGTGAAGGTCACGGAAAAGCCAACCGGCTCGATTTCGCTGGGTCTCGGTTACGGCTCAGGCGAAGGTCCGATCATTTCAGCGGGCGTGTCGCAGGACAACGTGTTCGGCTCGGGCACGAGCCTCGCGCTGAACGTGAATACCGCAACAACGTTCCGCACGCTGACGGTGACGCAAGTCGATCCCTACTTCACGGTGGACGGCATCAAGCGTATTACCGACGTCTACTACCGGACGAGCGAGCCGTTGTATTACTCGAACGTGACCGACACGAGTTTCCGTGTCATCACGTTAGGCGCGGATTTGAAATTCGGCATCCCGTTCTCCGAATCGGACATGGTGTACTTCGGCACAGGCATTGAACAGAACCGCCTGGATGTCGACGCGAATACGCCGAAAAGCTATATCGACTACGTCAACTCGTTCGGCCGTGTGTCGAATAACGTGCCGGTTACCGTGGGCTGGTCGCGCGACAACCGCGACAGCGCGCTGGTGCCGAGCCGCGGCTACTTCACACAGTTCAACGCCGAATACGGCACACCGCTCGCGCGAACCAACTACTACAAGACCGATGTGCAAGCCCAGTATTACTACTCCTTCGCGCGCGGCTTTGTGCTTGGTCTGAACTTCCAGGGCGGCTACGGCAATGGGCTCGGCGGCGATCCTTACCCCATCTTCAAGAACTACTATGCCGGCGGTATCGGGTCGGTGCGCGGCTATGAGCCGAGCTCGCTGGGTCCGCGCGACGCAACGACGGGCGACCCGATCGGCGGCTCGAAGATGATCGTCGGCAATGTGGAACTCACGTTCCCGCTGCCGGGCACGGGCTACGACCGCACGCTGCGCGTCTTCACCTTTGTAGACGGCGGTAACGTCTGGGGCACGGAAGGCAATAGTACCGGCGCCAACGGCTTGCGTTACAGCTATGGCGTGGGTCTTGAATGGATTTCCCCGATCGGTCCGCTGAAGCTCGACTTCGGTCTGCCGATCGTGAAGCACGCCGGCGACCAGTATCAGAAATTCCAGTTCCAGATCGGGACGTCGTTCTAACGCCTGCAATCGCGGCGCTGCCTATCGGCGGCTATACAGCGGGAGTAAACCTCGGTAATGGAATTTGTAACTCAAGTAACGTGCGCGGAATCTAGACTGTGTGCAATTCAACGAGCGGTACTCGTTCATGACCTGGCAAGCGCTTCGCCAACTTCTCGAAGCGCGCCAATCGGATGTATCTATGTGGCAGGCGACCCAGCCAGTATCTCGTGTGGCCCTGATTCTTTCACCGGCAGTGGGCGACTCGCTGTTGATGATGACGGTTGCGCATAACCTCCAGAAAAACGGCATCGCGGCCACCGTGTTTGGCCAACATGCGCATGCTTTGCGCGATTGGTTTCCAGGTATCGATATACAGGCGGAGTTGGGCGAAGATCGTCTTGCGGAGAAACTGCACCGCTTTGATACGGTCATTCAGATGCACGCCAACAGGCCATTTGCGGGGCTGGATCGCTTGCATCCCCGCGTGATCCTGCTCGATCACATCTGTCGCGCCCGTTCGTCGGAATCGATGGCCGACAGGCTTGCACTATTCTGTCGCGATGAATTCGGTCTGCCGGATGCCGGGAAAAGTAACGGCATCACACCGCCGCCAGGACTTCTGCACCGTAAATACCCGCTTCGCGTCGCCATTCATCCAACGGCAAGCACGGTGGACAAACGCTGGCTGGCGTCACGTTTCATTCAACTGGGCGTGGAACTGCTCGATCAGGGGTTCAGCCCGCAGTTTGTGGTGGCGCCGCACGAGCGTGCGGACTGGCAACATGTCGAGCGTTTGGGCATCGCGCTGCCTGAGCTCTCGTCGCTCGATCACGTCGCCGCGTGGCTTTTCGAGTGCGGGTGGTTCATCGGCAACGATTCGGGAATCGGTCATCTTGCATCCAATCTGCAGATTCCCACCGTCTCACTGTTCATGCGCCGCGGTATCGCACGCACGTGGCGCCCCGACTGGGGGACCGGACGGGTACTGATCGGCGGCACCTATCTGCCCACGGGACGTCTGAAGGAGCGCTACTGGAAATATCTGTTGTCCGTCGGCAAAGTAACTCAGGCATTCGAGCAACTACGCGCCAATTTCGCATGAATGCGCTCCCCTTTCCCAGCATGAGCGGAGACGGACCCAAGCGCATCGCCGTGGTCATGTCGAATGCAATCGGCGACACACTGGTATTGATGGTCATCGTGCAAAATCTTTTGAGAAACGGCATTGATGTCACGGTATTCGGGCGCCCGGCTCATGCGTTGCGACACTGGTTCCCCGAAGTCACGATTCAACCGTTGCCGGACGAAGCGGATGCCAAGACAATACTGGCGCCGTACGACACTGTTCTGCAAATGCATCGGAATCAGCCGATGCCACGCCTGCCGGAAGCCCACCCTTGTGTTCTTGATCTGGACAAGGTCGTATTCGGGGATCGCTCAGGGTGTATGGCGGAACGCTTCGCCGACTTCTGCCGCGACGAACTCGGACTATCGGATGTCGGTTTGCACAACGGGATCACGCCTCCACCCGCGCTGCGACACCGCCAACACATTCGCCGGATCGCGATTCATCCCGAGGCCAGCACGGAGGACAAGCGCTGGCTATCGCGACGCTTCGTGAAATTAGCCCGCCATTTGCGTCGTCGCGGCTATGACGTCAACTTCGTGATTGCACCACACGAACGCGAGCGCTGGTTCGAACTGGAAAAATGGGGCATCCCCGCGCCGGAATTTAGCAACCCTCATGAGCTGGCATGCTGGCTATACGAATCAGGCTGGTTTATCGGAAACGATTCCGGTGTCGGGCATCTTGCTTCAAATCTCAGCATCCCGACCATCAGCCTGTTCCGGCGGCGCCGCGTATCTGAACGCTGGCGCCCAGCGTGGGGAACGGTCAACGTCGTCTTGCCTTGGCAATGGGTTCCAACTGCGCGACTCAAGGAAAAATTCTGGCGTCAAACACTCACGTGCGCGCGTGTATTGTCGGCATTTCAGCGCATGGTTCGAGACGACGGCAACGCAGCGAAACCTGGTACAGGTCAGTTGTAGCGCAACGCGAGGATTCACAATCCGGTGACCAGAATTCAACCTGCATTACGCTCGATGACATCAGAAACCAAAGCAGTGTTTTTGCATGCCGGATACAGAACGGCAGGCACATGGCTATGGTCGTGTTTTCGCCGTCTCAACGAGGTCATCGCCTACTACGAGCCATTGCACGAGATGTTGTCGACGATCGACTCGGCAAGTCTGGCTACGAGTACGGCTGACAGTTGGCATTCGGGTCATCCGCAACTGGAGAAACCGTATTTCGCCGAATTCGCTCATTTGCTTGGATCGGATGGGCGAGGCATCCCCGGCTACGAGGAACGCTTTTCAATCGATCGCTTCACCGGACAAACTCCCGACGGGGCTGACCGGCTTGAGCGCTATCTACGCGACCTGATCGGTGCGGCTCATGAGCAGGACGGCGTACCTGTCTTCAAGTTCTGTCGATCGCTAGGTCGGCTTCAGTGGTTCCGCGGCACCTTCCCGGACGCCGTGCATATCGTGGTCGAGAAAAATCCGATTTCTCAATGGCTGTCCTGTTGGGATCTGCTCGCCACGCATGGAAACCCTCATTTTGTGGCCGTACCGTTTGCCGTTCTGGCATTGAACAGACATACGCCGATGGTCAAGCAGATGCTCGATGCACTACATATCGATCTGCCGGAGGTATCGCGGAAGTCTGAAGAAGAAGCGGTTGGACCCTACCTTGATTTTTTCAAGCAACATGCCGTGAATGTTGCACCCGCCACGGCGTATCGCGCGTTTCTTGGACATTGGCTGCTTACGTTGCAGCATGCGGCAACCCATGCACATGCGATCTTCGATTGCGACCTCGCCGCCAGGTCGCCAGCTTATACGCAGGCCGCCGAACGCTGGATAACTGATCTAACGGGACTTGAGCCATCGTTCGGAACCGTGCGCCAGGCGAGTGTGGACGATCGTTACTGCGGGTTCGATGCGGCGGAAGGATTGAAGATCCATCTGGAAGCCATGCAATTCGGCGAGAAGATGGTGCGCAGCGGCGCCGTGCATCCCGATACATTTTCGCTCTGGACCAGCAAACTCGCGCAGGCCACGCAGGTATTGGCCTTCGGTGCGCAGGCGAACTGGCCGCAAACGCAGGTGCCACTGCACCGTGCTACACGTATCGTGGATATCGCGTTGATCGACGGTGCGGGATTTGACACGGTACTGGCAGGCGAACTCGCGTCGACACGGGCGGCTTTGGGAGAAGCGAGGCAACAGCTTGCCAGCCTGCGGCGTTCGCCGTTCCAGCGCCTGACGGAATCGGTGCGTCAGTTGTGCTCGCCGAAACGTTCCGCGAATTCCACACACGGCAGATGAAGGGAGCGAGCACTGCGTAACCGCATCGCTCACCCAAGACAGCTTTCCACTAACGATCGTCGCAATGCAATGACGGGGCGCGGCCCCGACATAGACACATTGGATCGTTCAAGCCTGGTCAAGCCGACTGACTATTTTCCCATTCTGAATCACGTAGTGAATTCGCTCGGCTCCACGAGCGACCGCCTCGATATCAACGAGGGGATCGCCGTCTACAACCAGCACATCCGCAATGGCTCCGGGAGAAATCGTTCCGAGTTGTCCCTTCATATTCAGAATTTCGGCGCCGATAAGCGTTGCGGAGCGGAGAACCTCCAGATTGCCGAGTACCTCGGCGCGGATTCGGAATTCGTTGCTCTGGAATGCCTGCATATCCCCTAGCAGATCCGAGCCAAATCCCATCGGCACATCTGCCTTGTGGAAGATGCTCAGCGACTCCCTGCCCGCTCGCTGCACTGCCGCGACCTTCGCTCGCGAATCAGCCGGCAGACCGTATTTCTCATCGGCCAGTACGTCGTAAGTGGCGAGCGTCGGCACCGCATAGGCCTTGTGCTCGCGCATGACCTGGGCAGCGGCCTCGTCGACCAGATTACCGTGTTCAATGGTACGAGCGCCACAACGCACGGCGCGCATGATAGCGCGACTGGTATAGGCGTGCGCCATGACATAGGTGTTCGCTGCTTCTGCTTCGCCAACGATCGCTCTAATTTCGTCTTCCGAATATTGAGTGTTCGCGATCGGATCATTGGGAGAAGCGACACCGCCCGACGCCATGATCTTTATCTGCGTCGCCCCCTTCAGAATCTCCTCCCGGGCCGCGAGGCGCACTGCGTCTACGCCATCGACAACGCGGGCTATAGCGCCTACCCGGAAACAGCACGAACAGGGGTCCAGCAGATCGCTACGGGCTCTGAAGTCGCCATGGCCGCCTGTTTGCGATAACGCCTTGCCCGAAGGGAAAATTCGAGGGCCCGGAATCAACCCCGTCTCCACCGCCTGCTGCAAAGCCCAATCTGCTCCGCCTGCGTCGCGCACCGTGGTGAAACCTCGTCGCAACATTGCGTCTAGCAACGGCAGCGCGCGAATAGTCGCCAGGATATTGGGTTGCGCAGCGTTTGCTCCCAGGTTGGCATTCGCGGCGAGAACGTGAACGTGACAGTCGATGAATCCTGGCATCACCGTTTTGCCGCGAGCATCAATGATGACGGCTTCAGCGAAATCAGGTTCGCGATCCGTCACCTCGACGATCCGATCTCCTTCAATAACGACGCTATGCCCTTCAAGGAAAACGCCTTTCTCGATATCGAGTACGTTCCCGCCTTTGATTACAGTGATGGTCATCAGATTTTCCGATTCCTGGCCGTTGCTTTTTCCCGAGCGCCTTTCATGTACGCCATTCCGGTCAAGCTGACAAGCGAAGCAAATATTACGTAAAAGGCAGGCGCCATGTTGCTACCCGTCTTTGCAATGAGCCACGTAATGAAGAAAGGCGCAAAGCCGCCGAACAGCATCACGGCAAAATTGTAGGCCACGGACAATCCAGTGGACAGTACTTTTGCTGGGAAGAGCTCCGCGAATGCAGCGAGAATCGGCGCCGTATACGCGGCAATCAACAATCCAAAGACAGCTTGAAAGACAAGAAGCGACGGCAGACCAGGCGAGCGATTGATCCACGCGAACATCGGATACGCGAGGAAAAGAAACGCAAGCGTCGCGCCGATCAGGAATGGCCGGCGTCCGTAAATATCAGCGAGTCGCCCGATGATCGGGGAGGCGCACAACATGACCGCGCCGCCTACCATGCCCGATATCAAGCCAAACGACTGCGGTTGATGCAGCGCACGCACGGTATAAGTCGGCATGTAGTAAAGAAACACGTAGCTGCTCACCGTCCAGAGAATAACCATCGAGAAGCTAACGAACGTTTCTCTGGGGTAGTTCTGTACCACTTCCTTGAGAGGCGAATTCGTTTTTTCGCTTTCAACCAGCGCACTAAAAACTGGCGTCTCATCGATGCGTTGGCGAATGTAATAGCCGACAGGCCCGATCAGAATCCCCAACAGGAACGGTATTCTCCAGCCCCAGCTGTTGAGCGATTCGGTGTCGAGCATGGAAGTGGTGAGCACACCGATACCCGTACCAAGAAGAACCGCGAAGCCGATGCTCGACTGGATCCAGCTCGAGTAGTACGCACGGTGCTCCGGCGGTGAATACTCCGTTAAAAACGCGGTTGCCCCGCCCATTTCGCCACCGGCCGAGAAGCCTTGAAGCAGACGGGCGACCACCACGAGAATCGGCGCGGCCATGCCGATCTGTGCGTAATTCGGCGTGAGGCCGATGATGCCCGTACCCAGTGCCATTAGAACAATCGTCAGGGATAGCGCAAACTTTCTACCGATCCGATCGGAGCAGATACCGAGTACGATTCCGCCAACCGGGCGCATGAAAAATCCAACGCCGAAAGTCGCAACAGCCAGTAGCAAAGAGTTGAGATCGTTCCCGGTAGGAAAGAGTTGAGATCGTTCCCGGTAGGAAAGAACTGCCTGGAAATCGTTACAGCAAAAAAGCTGTATACGGTCCAATCGAACCACTCCAGACCGTTTCCGATAACCGTCGCTACAATAGCTTTGCGGCGGTGCGCGCCTAGCGCCTCTGGCCTAAGCATGTTGACTTCCACAGCGCTTTGCATACTTCCCCCCCGGTAACCAAAGTGCCCTAATGATAGAAACGCCAAAAACGGCCGTCTTGGTCTCATCCGGCTTGTAACGTGCAGAAATCGGCATAAACCGGCCAACCACAAACACGATCGACGTTCAAGGGAACCGCATGTCAGAAGATCAACTGCTGTCGCGCCGCCGTGTGCTGCACTATGCGGGCGCCATCGCCGCCCTTGCGGTGTTGCCGGGACGCCTGTTCGCAGCGCAAAGCGCCGACGTCACGGGCCGGCTCGCCCGCTACATGGTGGCGGCGCGCGACAACCCGCTGCCCGATGCCGTGCTGCTTGAATGCAAACACCGCATTCTCGATACGTTCGGCGCGATGGTGTCCGGTTCGCGCATGAAACCCGGCGAGATGGCCGTGAACTACGTGCGCAGCCTCGGCGGCACGGAACAGGCCTCGGTGATGGGCGCGCCGTTTCGCACGACAACCGTCAACGCCGCGCTCGCCAACGCAATGTGCGCGCATTCCGACGAGACCGACGATTTCGAACCGGTCACCAAGGCACATCCCGGCAGCTCGGTCGTCCCGGCCGCGCTGGCGATGGCCGAAAGCGAGGGACGCAGCGGCGAGGCGATGATTCGCGCGGTAGCGCTCGGCTACGATCTCGCCTGCCGTCTGTTGATGGCGCTCGGTCCCGATCTGGTGCGCGGCTCGCACCGAAGCGCGGAAGGCACCGCTTCCACCTTCGGCGCGCTTGGCGCGGCAGCGTTACTGGCGCAACTCGACGAGCAACGCACGCGCTACGCGATCTCCTATTCCGCCCAACAGGTATCGGGGTTGTGGAGCTGGGTGAAAGACAAGGACCACATCGAAAAGGCTTTCGACTTCGCCGGCATGGGGGCACGCAATGGCGTGCAGGCGGTCGGCATGGTGCAATCCGGTATGACGGGCGTCGACGATGTGCTCGATGGCACTCACAACCTTTTCATCGCGCTGTCCACGCATCCCGACCCCGAAGCGATGCTCGCCGGCCTCGGCAGCCGCTTCTATGTCACCGAGACCGCGATCAAGACCTACTCGGTGGGCTATCCGATCCAGTCGCCGCTCGACGCGCTCCTGACGCTGCGCAAGCAATACAACCTGAGCCCGGACAATGTCCGCAGCATTCTCGTCAAACTCCCGACCGATGCGATAGGTATTGTCGGCGAGAGCGCGATGCCCGACGTCAATTGCCAGCATCTCGTTGCGCTCGCGCTCGTCAAAGGCGCGGTCTCGTTCAATGACAGTCACGACGTGGCGCTCATGCACGACCCGCAAATCCTCGCGCAGCGGGCCAAGGTGAGTGTGGCGCCCGACGCCGCGTTGATGGACCCGGCCGCACCGCGCGGCGCGATCGTCGAAGTCACGCTAACCGACGGAAGGAAAGTCGATCACTTCACCAAGTACCCGCCCGGCACCAAGGAAAACCCGCTGAATACCGAAGCGGTCAACGCCAAGGCGCGGGACCTGATGCAGCCGGTCCTTGGCGCGGCGAAGACTGAACGGCTCATCGAACGGATCAACGGCCTGGAAGCCGTCAAGGATATTCGCGAGTTGCGGCCATTGTTCACTACGTGAAGCTTCGGCGCGGTTGCATGAGCCGCTCCGTGCTTCGTCAAAGCCTTAATAGCCCACACTATTGGCCTTTCGATGCGAGGTGAACGCCCAGCGAATGCCGACGGATCTCGCGCTCATTTCTCCAGATGCTGATGCACCACGGCTGGCCGACGGGCGCAGCCGTCACAGGATGCATTTGCACCTGGCAAGCACGACTGTTTGTCCATGGCGGGTATTCGAATTCGGCGCCAATGCGCCTGGATTTCATACCTATAGGAGCCCTTGGCCCGAGCCGACGTCCGGCGCCAGCCAGGCTGCCTTCGTCCAGCGTGGCCACGAACACCTTCATTGCATCGATCCTGTCCATATTTTTAGCGTAGGGTTCTCAATGTCGACTCGAACGGCTCTCGTGAGAGGCCTCCCCCAATGGGGAAACAGGCGGGCGTGGTTCCAGGCCCTTCCGTGAGAGTATCTCAATGCAATCAGAAGACGATGTCGCCGAGGTGGTCTGTTGTTGCCGCCCGGCGATTCGAATGCACTTCATGAAAAGGCTTGCACCATCCGTGACTCACTCCGATTCACTTCAATCGCTTCCCGATATCCTCGAACCTGGATTGTCCGTGGTATTTTGCGGCATAAATCCGGGCGTCCTTGCGGCATCGACAGGCCACCACTTTGCCGGCCGGGGCAACCGGTTCTGGCGGACCATGCATCTGGCGGGTTTTACGCCTGAACAGATTTCTCCTGAGGACGATCGCACTCTCCTTCAGTACGGTTGCGGCCTGACAACCGCAGTCTCGCGTCCAACCGCGCGAGCGGACGAACTTTCACAATGGGAGTTCAAAGCGGCTGCGGTGGAATTCGAGCGGAAGGTCGAACGATATGCGCCGAAGTGCGTTGCCTTCCTCGGAAAGATGGCGCTCTGCGCGATGTCGGGCAAGCGCGATATCGATTGGGGTCTGCAACCGGCAATGTTTGGTGGCGCGCGTGTGTGGGTGCTGCCAAATCCGAGCGGGCTGAACCGGGGCTTCAGCCTAGACGCGCTGGTGACGACCTATCGGGAGCTTCGTGTTGCGGTTATGCCGGCAGCGGTGGCGTTGGGGACTCGCTCAATAGACTCAGTAGATTAGCTCGCGCGTTCAGGGTTGCACATCGGCACGCCCTGTTTGCGGATCGACGTGCTGCCAAGGATTCCGTGAGGAGTTTGGCAAAACTGCAATATCGGATGGCCCAATATGCGGCCTGTTGGAATTGCAAGCAGCCTGTATCCGGTCATTTCGCGAGCATAAAGTCGAGCATCATCTCCTGCACGGCCTCGACCATCTGCACGCCGTTCGCCGTCTTGCAACCGGCGGCCTGGGCCGCCCGCAAGAACGGCGTCGCTCCATGTCCAGCAATCACATCGCCCACGAACATCGAAGAAGTCAGCAGATCCGCGGCAACGGGAAGCGGATCGTCTGCAGCCATGCCCATGGGCGTGGCATTGCACACCATATCGCAGCCCACCGGATCTGCCGGACCGATGGTCACCCGCCCACGGCCCAGATTTGCTACGACGCTCACTAACTGCGCAACGCGAGATTCATTGGCATCGTGAATGATTAACTCACGGACGCCCGCCTCGAGCAGCGCGATCGCAATTGCGCTGCCCGCCGCGCCGGCACCGACCAGCAGTACGCGCGCGCCTTCCGGCCTGGCACCCTCGTCTATCTGGGCTTTAACGAAAGCGAGGCCGTCGAGCATGCCGCCATGCCATGTACCGTCAGGATTACGACGCATCACGCTCACAGCGCCGAGCAGCCTCGCCGTCTCGGAACTGGTCGCGCAATATGTAAACGCGGTGAATTTGTGCGGCATGGTGACAAGCAGCCCGTCGACATTCGGCGTGCGTGTCAGCCCTTGCATGACGGCCTCCAGCGCACCGTCCGGCACCTGCATCGGTATGCAGATGCCGTTGTGGCCACGTGCCGCAAAACCGTTGGTCAAACGTTGCGGCGACCTGGCGAATACGATCGGGTCTCCAATGATGGGGAACAGTCGCGTCTCACCGCTCAAATTTTCGAGCATTCTGTTATTCCGTCAGCGTGAAGCATCAGACAGGGGGGTATCCCCCACTCTCTTACCGCACCGTGTAGCCACCGTCGACAGCCAGCGCGTGACCGATCACAAAGCTGGCGCCGGGACTGCAAAGCCAGAGTACCGCGGACGCAATTTCTTCAGGCCGCCCCAGCCGCCCGATAGGCTGCTCCTTCATCAACGCGTCCATCGCTTCGGGTTCACGCTCGATCATGCCGGTGACCATCGGCGTCGCGATGATGCCAGGACAAATCGCATTGACGCGAATGCCTCGGGCAGCGTACTCAAGTCCCGCGCTCTTGGTCAATCCGAGTACGCCATGTTTGGACGCATGATAAACGCCGCGGCCGGCAATCCCCACGAGGCCGCCCAGCGATGAACAGTTGACGATCGCGCCGCTTCCCTGTTTGCGCATCTGGAGCAATTCGTATTTCATGCAGTTCCAGACGCCGCGCAGATTGATCGCCATTACGCGATCGTATTCCTCACTGCTCGCGTCGGCGGTCTCGGCAACCGGACTATTGATCCCGGCATTGTTGTACGCCGCATTCAGGCGGCCGAAAGTAGACATCGTCTGATCGACCATCTCCTTGACCTGCGCCTCGTCGGCCACGTCGCATCGCACTGCAATAGCCTGGTGGCCGTTCGATACGAGCTCCTGCGCGGCGGCACGCACTGCCTCTTCGTTATAGTCCGCAAGAACAACCGCTGCCCCGGCCTCTGCAAATGCTTTTGCAGTAGCTAGACCCATGCCGGAACCCGCTCCCGTCACAAGCGCAACCTGACCTTCGAAAGTAATGTTCATATCTGGCTCGCTTCGATCGTTTAGTTAGCCAGATGATAGGGAGATGTGTTCTATTGATTAAGCCCACGAAACGGCAAACCGTCATGAGCCAGAGTCATGAGTCCCGGAAGGTCGCTGTGGATCTAGTTCGTTTTCGGCCGATAGCGCAGCGCATCGATAATCAACGCCATGGCTCGCGAGGATTCGGAACGGCTCGCATAGTACGCATGCAAGCCTGGAAACGTCGGACACCAATCGTCGAGAACACGAACGAGACGCCCGGCGGCAACGTGAGGCTGCGCCAGGTCAGACGGCAAGTATGCAAGGCCGTAGCCAGCCAACGCGGCGTCGAGCATGTGATAGGTGCCGTTAAAAGAAAGCTGGCCCTCCACGCGGACCTGAACTTCCCGGCTTCCCTTTTTCAGCTCCCATGCGTAAAACGCCCCATGTGTCGGCAGACGCAGATTGATGCAGTTGTGCGCCATCAGGTCCTGAGGCCTTTTCGGCAGCGATTGCTTTTCCAGGTACGCCGGCGAGCCAACGATCGACATCTTCATGGCCGGTGCAATGCGAACCGCGATCATGTCTTTCGCAACCTGGTCCCCGTGACGGATCCCAATGTCGTAGCGGTCCGCCACGATATCGGTGAGACCATAATCGGTCACGATCTCAACCTTGATCTCCGGATATTTTCGGAGCACCTTGGAGAGCTTGGGCCACAGAATCGTGTTCGTCGCGTAGTCTGTCGCCGTGATGCGAATCGTGCCGGCAGGCACATCGCGAAGTTCGGTTACGGCCGTCAGTTCAGCTTCGATCTCCTCGAAGCGCGGCGCCACCGTCCGCAAGATGCGCTCACCTGCCTCGGTTGGCGCCACGCTGCGCGTGGTTCGCGTCAACAGCCGCAACCCGAGTCTGCTTTCGAGTGCGCGGATCGTATGACTCAACGCCGATTGGGACACGCCTAGCTGTGCAGCCGCGCGAGTAAAACTGCGCTCGCGCGCAACAGCGATGAAGGCCAGCAGGTCGTTGAAATTTTCGCGCGGCATTAATGAACTGACCTCATAGGTGTTTGCGGAACTTAACCACTAGCCGCACATGAACACACCGGTTAAATTTTCAAGGTCAATGTTAGCCTGCATTTCGACAATAGTCACACTGCTGTTTTGAGCGAACGATGGATGCAGGTTTCCTCAGCGCACCATGCATTGACACTGCGCCTGTGCGGCCACCGGCATGTCACATAAACTAGCTGGGCCGCTTCTCGAACACGTCTTTCACAACCGGCAGCGCGGAGAATACGTTCGGCCAACCGGCGTAGAAGGCTAACTGCGTCATCACTTCGGATGCCTGTGCTTTCGTCAAGCCGTTGTCCATTGCGCGGTTCAGGTGATAAGTCAATTGCTGGACCTGTCCGTTGGCGACAAGAGCGCTCACCGTTACGAGACTGCGATCGCGGGGTGCCAGACCCGGACGCAACCAGAGATCATGAAAAAGGGCCTCCGTTGTGTAATGCACGACACCTGGCGCCACCGCGCCGAAGTTGTGCTCAACAGCGGTTGCGCGTTGAGCCTCCGCGGCCTCGTCGATAGGAATGCGTTCGGCCGGTATGGCTGGAAGCTTTGCAAGCGTGATTCCGCGCTTATCGAACACGGTTTTTGCTGCTACAACCGCCGACGCGGCATTGCCCCAGCCGGAATAAAACGCCAGATGCGTAATGATCTCGGAGAGTTCCTCCGGCTTAACGCCGTTGTCGAGCGCCAGGTTCAGGTAATACGGCATCTCGCTTGTCTGATTTCGCGCGATAAGCACGGACACAGTGACGATGCTGCGATCCCGCGAAGACAGTTGTGGGCGCTTCCAAAGATCGCCAAGGAGCACACCTTGCGTGTAGTGCTCGAGCGACGGCGACACCGTGCGCATATCTTCGAGTGTGGATGTCAGCGGAAGCGAGTCTGAGTGTTTCATATCGGTTGTCCTTTCCATTTGCGAACAGGCACAGAGCGCCAAGGAAAACGCTGCAGCCGCTACAGTCAGAAATCTCATCTTTCGGTTCCGTTCTATGGGTGCGCGCATGAAGCAACTCGGGCCGGTTGCGTTGGACCCGTAGTCCTTGGGCTGATGCTTGCGAGTTCCCTGCCAATCTAACCGTCTCGCGCGCGCGTGACTAGACACTGAAATCCGCAAACACTTATGAAACAGGCTCATTAAATCCAACGAATCTTCGTGGTTTACCTGCTTCCATCGACATGATCTCCGGATGCTGTTTTTGTTCAGGCATGCACCTAAATTCATGAATCTCACTCATAACAGCTTGCCGTTTAATGGTCTTAATCCATAGACGGTATGTGTCTATCATTTCATCCGAAGCAGCATCAAACCACGTGACCGGCATGCTGGAGTTTGAGTTCGGGACCACGCGAGAGCTGATCAAGGAATCTCCCATCGACGGCTTCACAGCGCGATGGACGTCCCCGACAAACCGCAGGCATAGCCTGTATGGAGAAAGATCATGGATTACCGATATCTGGGCCGCAGCGCCCTCAAGGTTTCGCCCTTGTGCCTCGGCGCGATGATGTTCGGTGGCGAAACGGACGAAACCACGTCGAAGCGCATCATCGATAAAGCGTTCGATCAAGGTGTCAATTTCATCGATACGGCAGACGTTTACCACGCCGGCCGTTCCGAGGAAATCGTCGGCCGTGCGCTTGGCGAACGGCGCGACAGTTGGGTGATCGCCACGAAGTTTGGCTATCCGACGGCTCAGGGTCCAAACGAACAAGGCCAATCGCGCAAGTGGATCATCCAGTCGGTTGAAGCCAGCCTCAAGCGTCTGGGCACCGACTACATCGACATCCTCTACTTCCATCGCGCGCTGCTCGATGCGCCGCTCGAAGAAGGTGTCCGTGCGGTTGGCGATCTGATTCGCCAGGGTAAGGTCCGTTACTTCGGCTTGTCCAACTTCCGCGGCTGGCGCATTGCGGAGATTGTGCGGCTGGCCGATCAACTCGGTATCGATCGGCCAGTGGCAAGTGAACCGCTCTACAACATGGTGGACCGCACCGCCGAGGTCGAGCAACTGCCCGCGGCAGCACACTATGGCATCGGCGTCGTGCCTTATAGCCCGCTGGCCCGAGGCGTGCTGACCGGCAAATATGCGCTGGATGGCGCGCCGCCGTCAGATTCACGCGCAGGGCGCGGCGACAAACGCATTCAGCAAACTGAATGGCGGCCTGAATCGCTGGCCATCGCACAACAAGTTGCCGCTCACGCCGAGGCACGCGGTACGACTTCAATCGCCTTCGCCCTGGCGTGGGTGCTCAAGAACAAACTTGTTAGCTCGACTATCGCCGGTCCTCGTACCGAGGCTCATTGGGATAGTTACGTTCAAGCGCTGAATCTGCAACTGGGACCCGAAGACGAGAAGTTCGTGGACAGTCTGGTGCCGCCTGGCCACGCATCGACCCCAGGTTATACGGACCCGGGATATCCGGTTGAAGGACGTAGAGCCTTCTGAAGTCAGGAGCCGGGCTTGGGGGACAACGCCGTGTGTTTTCCCTCAGCCCGGTTCTTTATTACCTACCTCTTTTGGCATAGCTGCCATGTTGGCGTGATTCGCCATCACGTCCCGACTCACCCACCCAGCACTTCCACCATCTGCGCATTCAGGCCATTGACGAATGCATGCTCACCAGGTCCCGGGTTCTCACGGAACTGCTTCGCACCTTCCACCAGCACCTCATCCACGTCCGTTCCGAGAACAGCGATCGTTTCGTCGATGAAGGCGTCGAGCGGCATTGCCTGTTCGGCTTCGCGGCTGTTCATGAGGTCCGTGCGCACCCAGGGCGGTGCGATCTCGAGTACGCGCACTTTCGTGTCCCGCAACATGAAGCGCTGCGAGAGGATATACGAATGCAATGCCGCCTTGGTCGATGAATACACTGCCGTCACGGCCAACGGAACGAAGGCAAGCACCGAGCTTGTATAGGCGACGACGGCATCGTTCCGCGTCTTGAGATGATCGATCAGTGCCGACGTCATGCGGATCGGACCCATCAGGTTCGTCGTGATGGTGGACACCATCAGCGCGTCGTCAATGTGACCGCCCGCCTGGTCGGGTTGCATGATCCCTGCGTTGTTGATCAATACATTGAGATCGGGATAGTCCGCGATCAGTTGCGCCGCTACCTTCTCGATGCTGGCCGGGTCCGCAATGTCGAGTTCGATGGCCGCCATACCGGGATTCGCCGCCACCACCTCGTCGAGATGGCTGCGCCGGCGGCCGCTGATGATGACCTTGTTGCCTCGCTTGTGGAGCGCCTCGGCTAACCCACGGCCAATGCCCGAACCGCCGCCCGTGATGAAGATCGTGTTTCCAGTGAGTTTCATGATCGTTTCCTGTTGAGATTGCTGTACGTACGGTTCGCTGTCAGGCCGGGAACCGGTCGCCGAACATCGGCAGACCGCTTACGGATTCGGCCTTGGTCGCTTCGTCCTGAAGGACGTCCCAGTGTTCGATGAGCTTGCCGTCTTCAAAGCGGATGATGTCCGCTGCAATCCACGCAGCGGGCCTGCCGATCGCAGAAAAGCGGCCATGCGCGATGACGTAATCGCCCTCGGCCACCATCAGATGGTTCTCATAGCGCGCGGTGTCTGGCAGCGCGCGAACCAGGTTGAACAGGCCGTCGCGGCCCGGCGCGATATGGGCGCTATGTTGAATGTAGCGGTCGGACCAGAAGCGTTCGGCTGCAGCGTAGTCGCGCTTGTTGAACAGCGTTTCGAATGCTTCCAGCGCGATCGCTTTGTTCTGTTCGGGGGTTGTCTTCGTCATGTTGCGGTCCTCTTTAAAGAGTCAGGTGGCGACGCCATCCGGCATCGGATAACCGTTTGCCCCCTGTTGCCTGACCGTTCAGGTAAAGAAGGCTATACTTAAGACAATGGTGAATGACATTGTCATTGAAACGGATTCTGGGCGCCCGCCCGGTCAATGTCAATGGTGATCGACATTGTATTTTTCGATGGATCTGATTGGGTCGTTGCCGGCCAAAGGGAGGGAAAGTGGGTGTTTCCAGACAACAGGCGGTTGAAAACCGGCGCGCGATCGTGGCCGCCGCCGAGAAGCTGTTTCGCGAGCGCGGTGTCGACGCGGTCGGGCTCGCCGAGCTGATGAAGGCGGCGGGCTTTACGCAAGGCGGTTTCTACAACCACTTCAAATCAAAAGACGCGCTGGTCGCCGCGGTGATGGAGAAGGCCATGGAAGAGGGAGGAGAAGCGTTCACCTCCCAGATCGAAAACGCCAGGTCCGTCGACGCCGACCCGGTCAAGCAAAACATTCAGTGGTATCTGTCACCCGAGCATCGCGCGAATATCGAGGCAGGTTGTCCCTTGTCGGGTTTTGTCGGCGACGCCCGCCGGTTCGGCGATGTGGCGCGCGGCTCTTATGCGGAAGGTCTTGCGGCGAACCTCGAACGATTCGCGAAGGTTATCGAAGAATCAGAGGGGAGCAGTGAAGGCAGCCGCAAGAAGGCGATCACGCTGTTCAGTCAGATGGTTGGCACGCTGCTGCTTTCGCGCGCTGTTGCAGACGTTGACACGGCGCTCGCAGATGAAATTCTCGACGAGGGACGCCAGCATCTTCTTGCCGTCGTGGACAAGCAACCTGGCGTTCAGATGCGCAAACAATCGCGCCGACGGTAGCCCGATGTTCTGGAGCAGCGGAGTACGCGCGCGTCGGCGAGAGGCTGTATGAACGCTTGGGGGCCGTTCCGGCGGAAGGCAGCCGAGTCCAATTCAACGTCCCACCCTCAAACACGCATTTGCGCAACTATGCCGGTTGCCCCGTCAATCCGGCGAGGAAGCGTTTGCAACGCCCAGTTTCCGGAGAAAACAGAACCTTGCTGGATTCGCCCTGCTCGACGATCTGTCCCGTCTCCATGAAAACGGTGGTATCGGATACGTGACGTGCGAATTCCATCTCGTGTGTTGCGATAAGCATGGTCATACCCGAATCGCGTACATCCCGAATCACGTTCAGTACTTCCTGAACGGTTTCGGGATCCAAAGCCGATGTCGGTTCGTCGAACAACATGATCTGAGGATCCATTGCCAACGCCCTTGCGATCGCCACACGTTGTTGCTGACCGCCCGACAGTTGCCTTGGGAAACTGGAAGCCTTGCTACCCAGTCCCACTCTTTCGAGCAACTGCATCCCCTTCTTTCGGGCGGTATCCACGCTTTCCCTTCGTACGAGCAGGGGTCCGGACATGACATTGTCCAAGGCGGTCATATGCGGAAAAAGATTGAAACTCTGGAAGACCATGCCAACGTGTTCACGCTGCGCGGCGAGTGCGGATGCGCCTAGCCGGCGCCGGTGATGTCCAGCACGCCGATAACCGACCTCGAAATCGCCGACCTCTATCGTTCCGTCCGAGATTTCTTCAAGCGCATTGATGCAACGAAGCAACGTGCTTTTCCCCGAGCCGCTGGGACCGATCAAGGCAACAGAACTTCCCTTCCCTACGTCCAGAGACACCGCCCTCAGTGCAATATAGTCTCCGTACGTTTTGACCACACCGGAGACTCGCAAAAACCTGTCGTTCGAAAGCTGCATTGTCTTCACCGTTGCTCTACCAATGATGTCTTGATCGAGGCCGCTCCGCTTCTGGAATCGGCAAACCATCTGGAATTGCGCCGTTCGAAGGCGGCCTGCAGCAGCGTCCAGATCGCGGTAACACCGAGGTAGTAGATCGTCGCAACGGTCAAGGCTTCGAGTACGCGAAAATCCGACTGGGTCAGATTGTCCGTCGCCCTGAACAACTCCGTCATCGAAATAACGGAGACGAGAGATGTATTCTTCAACTGTCTGACGAACTCATTTCCCAAGGGCGGAATGGCGATCCGCAACGCTTGCGGAAAAATGATCGAACGCATGATCGTGAAAGGCTTCATGCCAATTGCGCGTGCTGCCTCCCACTGCGCAATCGGAACGGCTGAAAGAGACGAGCGCACGATTTCCGCCACATAAGGACTCTCCGAAAACATCAACCCGATGATCGCGGCTTCCAGCACCGAGAATCGAACGCCTAACTGCGGCATCGCGCTATAGAGAAAGACCAGTTGAACGAGAAGTGGCGTTGCCCTGAAAAAAGCCACGTAGCCCTGATACAAACCCTTTGTCAGTCGACTATTCACGCCGCCCATTAGCGCAACCAGCGTCCCAAGCACGATTGCCAGCATCAGGGTAACAATGGTTAGCCAGATAGTCGTCCACAGCCCCGCCAGGATCGATGGCTCACCAAGGTCGCGTAGGAAAACGGACCAGTCCCAGACAGCCATTACTATTTCCCCTCTTTTAGCGAGACACCGGTTTCACGAGCGCACTGTCGAGGAGGGACTTCAATTTACCTCGAAGTTCTTCCGACGACGGAGCGAGCGGCTCGCGAGGCTCTCCGAGCGGCAGGCCTCGAAGCGCTGCGCCCGCCTTGGCAAGAGAGACATATCCATTCAACAGCATGAAGTCGAGAATGGGCCACAGCTTCGCCCAGACGCTCAGTGCGTCAGGCAGATCCCGGTGGAGCGAGACCGCGTTGTAGAGTTCGACGCAAAGCTCGGGGATAAAAGTCGATGCACCGATAATCGAACCCGGAGCGCCATGTCCGAGAACAGCCAGCAATGCGGGATCGGAACCCGCGAGAACAGTCGGCGCATCAGGATTGCTCAGCATGCGCATCGTTCTCGTGAAATTCGCCGGGCTGTCCTTGATATGGGAGACGAGGCCTTCACGTCGCAGCGTCACCATTTGTGCTTCGGTGATGTCCAGACCGGTAATCCCAGGTGTGTCGTAGTAGATAATCGGACCGCCCGCAATCTTGACGACCTGCTCCAGAAATCGCTGGACGTCGGCGAACTTGAGCCGGTCAAAATAGGGCGTAACGACAAGCATCTGATCAACACCCAGTTCCTTCGCGTATCGCGTCAGATCAAGCGTGTCGCGAACGTTACTGGAGCCGACGTGGGCAATGACGTCGGTCCTGCCCTTCGCTACCTCACATCCAATTTCGAACAGACGCTTGCGTTCGGCAACGCTCAACGCCGGATGCTCGCCAGTCGATCCGCTAAGAACGACGCCGTGAATTCCAGCGGTTATCTGATGTTCGATCAACTGCACATACGCGTTCTCGTCGATCGCGCTGCGGTCGTGCGTGAACGGTGTGAGGATGGCGCTCAGAATGCCTTTCAGTTCCTGCTTCATAGGGATGTCCTTGAATCGTGATGATGTGATTACCGCAACAGTCCGTACGACGACGGCAAGTGGATCAATTGCTCAGTTCCGCTATAGACCGGTCAAAAGTCCTTCATTGCGGCGTTTTCAATGCCCCATTTTCTTAAGATGGCATCGTAGGTGCCGTTCGACTTCATCTCCCTGATCGCCTTCTTCACCCTGGCGACAATATCCTCATGTCCTTTTGCCACGCCGATACCCAACGTCATGGGACTGATCCCAGTGGCTATCTTTTTGAATCCGTCGTTATGGTTCATGAAGTAGGAAATCAACGAATCCGTCGCGATGAATGCGTCCACGCTATCGTTCTCGAGTGCCCGTAGCGCGACGGGTTGAGTATCGAAGGCCTGGATGGTGATCGGCGGCTTTCCGGCGGTACGGCACTTTTCACTTTCGCCCTGAAGCACCTTCAATGAGCCGGATCCTTGCAGAACACTGGCGGAGTGGCCACATAACTCACCAAGGCCCCCAATGCTGGAATTCCGCTTGACGATGACCGTCTGGGACGCTTCGATATACGGCACCATGTCGATCACGCTTTGCCGCTCCGGCGTGACATACATGGCAGCGCACACAATATCGAAGCGGTCGGCCTGCAGTGCCGGAATCAATCCCTTGAAGTCGAGGTTGACGAATTCGGCCGAGGTTCCCATCTGTTTGGCCAACGCGCCGCACATCGAGACGTCGACACCGGTTGGCTTCCGGTCGTCATCGAAGAAACCCCATGGCACCTGCGTCAGCGACGTTCCCACCCTGAGCACGTGGGATGGAGTCTCTGCTTTTACCGTGCTGATTAAAGACAGACACGCGAAGAGACTCACGGCGATCAACTTCATACGTCGCATTGCATTTCTCCAGTCTTCTGTTTTATAGAACGTACACACGAATGGTCTTTGCCCGTTCTCGTCGTACCAGGCTGTTCACACACAAATAGTTGCGCCATGCAAAAATGTGGCGCTAGAACCACGAGAAGCGCTTCAGCTAAGTATCGTTGCCGCTAATACTTGGGAAATGCGCGCTCACGTAACGTCGGGCAATCGCGCGCAAGGTTATCGACAAATCTGCCGGGTCAATCGGCTCGTGGCGCAATGATCAGAAACGGTGACGCATGCCGACGATGCCCAGGACCTGGTTCGCCGTCGACGAGGCTGTCAGGCCGTTCAGATTCGCGACAGCGGCCGCCCCGGTTGAGTCGGTACCCGACGCATGCTGATAAATGGCGGCCGCGTAGACATCGGTGCGCTTGGAAAGGAAATATGTCGTTCCGAACATGCCTTGCTGGTATGTCGCGCCGTTGACCCCATAGCCCTTCGTATAGTCGTACGCAGCCCCGAGCAACCATGCTGGCGTCAACTGGTATCTGAAGTTGAGCTCGGCGTTATGAAACATCGCCGTGCCGCCGATATTGGTCGCCGGCAGACCCGATTCCGACCCAATGCTCCTGAATTGCGTATTGCTATAGGTCGCGCCGACGGTTGCCAGACCGAATGTGTACGATCCGCCTGCGGCAATGACCTGTTGCGTTTTCGCCGATGCATAACCCGAGAAGACCCGGTTCGTCACGTTCGATGCGGTCGTGCTGGACAATGCATTATTACCGTACAGCGAATAGTTCGGATCTCTGACGTTCAGGTAGGCGACGCCCAGCGCGACAGGCCCGCTCTTATATGCCGCGCCTAGCGCCCAGATCTGATTTCTCGTGAACTGGCCGGCCACGCCACCCAGGCTATACATACCGCCAAAGGAGAAACCGCCATACGAGAGACTCTTGAACTTGACGGTGTTGTTGATGCGATTCGTGCCATTCAGGTTATCCAGATCGCCGGGGTGTGCGCCGAAGTAAGGCATCCATTGATTCGCTGCTTCGAACGGCCCCGGATAGTCCGTAAGCGAGTCGTACTGGCGGCCAATCGTCAACGTACCGAGGCTTGACGACGAGAGCCCGACGTAGGCCTGACGTCCGAACAGGTCGCCCCCTTGCCCCAATTTGCCATTGTTCAGGCTATAGCCGCTCTCGATGACAAAGAGCGCCTGAAGTCCGCCACCGAGATCTTCGGTGCCGCGCAGCCCCCAACGGCTTCCGTTGATATTCCCACTCGACATCTGGGTCAGGCTATGTCCGCCTGTGTTGTTTGCATAGAGCACGCCAACATCAATGAGACCGTATAGCGTGACGGAGCTTTGTGCGTGCGCGAGTCCCGAGAAACCCGCAACCGCGGCTAGAACAATGAGCTTTTCTTTCATCTGGTTGTACCTGTTCGAGAAGTGACGAATCGGACCGCCAAAATCAACAGTCACGTAGCGGTCGACGGCGGCCATACCCTGTCTTCAAGGCTTGACCCCGAACGCAGCGTAGGCAACTCAAAAAAACAGATCGTGCAGGGCGCTCCCGCGCTAACGTTTTAAATTAGCGGCGCTTAAGTTGGGCCGTTGCAACGCACAAGACGAAGCGTCGTTCCGGTCGATAGGTTTAGCGACCCTTATAGATTTGTTTAGCGGCGATGATGCTCTGGATCATGTGTTTTTTATTTCTCTACTGTTCAACAAAGCGGCCATTTGCACGACGGTCCACTTCGTGAACATTCATCCCCAGAGGAATCAATGAGCACCAGCCACAAGTACGCAGGCATCCTGACATCGGTCCCCACGCCTCTCGACCGGGAAGGCAAGTTCAATGCCCCCGTTCTGAGCCGGCTGATCAATAACCTGATTGAAGCGGACGCGGACGCGATCGTGCCGATCGGCGGAACCGGCGAATATATCTCCCTGTCCTTCAGCGAACGGCTGGCGGTTGTCGAGGCCTCGTTCGAGGCCGCAGACGGACGCTGTCCGGTTATCCCCGGCATTATTTCGGCCGGGATCAACGATGCCATCGAAAATGCAAAGTCCTACGTAGCGGCGGGCGCCAAGGCGGTCATGGTTGTCACGCCGTATTACTACCGGCCGACACAGGAAGGCGTCATTGACTACTACAAGTGCATTTCGGACCGGGTCGACGCCGACATCATCCTGTACGAGATTCCCTATCGGACCGGTGTTTCCCTCCACTACGAGACGGTTAACCGGCTCGCTGAGATGACCCGCGTCGTCGGAATCAAGGCATGCAATCCCGACCTGGCCCAGCAGATGCGCGTCGCCGAAAAATCCGCGTCGAAGATGGCCATACTCAGCGGAGAAGAAGACGTGCTGCCCCTGCATGTAGCAATGGGCGCCGTTGGCGGCATCATTTCCAGTTCGAACCTTATCCCGAGGCAATGGAAACGCGTGCTCGACCTTGCCATGGGAGGCCAGCTTAAGGAAGCGCTCGCTCTTCACGCGACGTTCCGGCCGCTCATCGACGCACTATTCGCCGAGCCGAATCCGGCGCCCCTGAAGGCAGCGCTCGGCCTGACGGGTCTCGATTTTGGCGGTGTGCTCGCGCCCTTGCATCCCGCGTCCGGCGCATTGCAGAAGCGCCTCGCCGAAGTGCTTCCGCCCCTCATCGCAAGAGAATCCGAACTGAAGCCCGTCACCCATCGAGGATAGTCATGTCGTCAAACATAAAACCCACCATGGACAGGCGGCATTTCCTGCAAGTCGCGGGCTCCACCCTCGCCACTGCGATTGTCGCCGCACCGATGATCATCACGTCGCGGAAAGCGGTCGCCGCAAATAATCTGACCGTGATCAGTTGGGGCGGCAACTATCACCAGGGCGTTGAAGATGCACTGGCCAAGCCATTCGAGAAGGAATTCGGCATCCACGTCACGCTTGTGGATACGCCCGACCTGGCCAAGGTGAAAGCGCAAGTCATGACCAACAACGTGCAATGGGACGTTTTCGACGCACCCGGCAGTATGGCAAGCACAGGCTCGAAGAACGGCTACTGGGAACCCCTGGACCCTGCCCTCTTTAATGGCAGCGATCTGATCGCGCCTGTCGGCAAGGACGCCGTCCCCTTCTACAGTTGGACTGGCGGGATTTGCTGGGACGCAAAAAAATATCCGGACGGCAAGCATCCGCAAACTTTCGCCGACTACTTCGATTTCAAGCGTTTTCCAGGTCAGCGGACGTTGCGGAATCGGGCGTTCGAGACACTCGAGATCGCCTTGCTTGCGGACGGCGTAGCGCCCGACAAGCTTTACCCGCTCGATGTCGACCGCGCCTTCCGCGCCCTGAACCGTATCAAGCCCCACATTGCGAACTGGGTGGAGCAAACGCCGCAAACGGTAACGTTGGTGGAAACGGGACAAGTCGACTTCAGCTACACCTATTCAACTCGTGTCAAAGCGGCGCAGGAAGTCAAACAGCCTATCGACTTCTCTTTCAAACAGACGCTAACCGGACTGTCGTATCTGGTCGTTCTGAAAAATGCGCCGAACCGGCAAAACGCCATCAAGTTTCTTCAGTTTGCCTTGCGACCGGATCGCCAGGCCGCCTTGATGAATCATTTGGGGAACACGCCGGCAAGTAAAAGCGCGCGGCCGATGATGGACCCTGCAGTGCAAAAGTGGTTATCGGACCCGGCAAACAAGATGAATGCGGTCATCAACGACGCGTGGTGGGCAGATCACTACGACGAGTTGACGCTCCGATTCAAGGAATGGGCGCTTGGCTGACGAACCAGATCGAATCCCGATATCGATAGAGCCTTGGCAATCGTTAAAGACAAATCCGGCCCGCAACCGGATGGAATAAACCAGCCATGAAAACAGATGAAATTGTTAGTGCAATGCGGTCGATTGTCGGTGAAACAGATGTTCTGACCGATCCACAAGACATCGCGCCTCACATGATCGACTGGCGGAAACGTCATTCGGGAATCGCGGCGTGCGTTGTATTTCCCCGCAACGTCGGACACGTTTCAAAGGTACTCGCGCACTGCAACGCACATCGCATCAAGGTATTTCCGCAAGGCGGCAACACGAGCGTATGCGGCGGCTCTGTTCCCGATGGAGTCGGTGGAAGCATTCTGATGAACCTGGCCAAAATGAATCACATCATGGAGGTGAATGCGAGAAACAATTCGATCACCGTCGAGGCAGGGTGCATTCTTGCAGACATACAGGCGGCGGCGTTCGATGCCGACCGGCTCTTTCCGCTGACGCTGGGTGCCGAGGGCTCATGCCAGATCGGGGGAAACATCTCCACGAACGCAGGCGGAACGAATGTCGTGCGGTTCGGCAATGCACGCGACCTCGTATTGGGACTCGAAGTCGTACTGGCCGACGGCCGGATATGGAACGGTCTTCGCACGCTCAGAAAAAACAATAGTGGCTACGATCTGAAGAACCTTTTCATCGGTGCAGAGGGGACACTTGGAATCGTGACCGCAGCGAGCCTGAAGCTTTATCCACGTCCCTGCGCAAGAGCAACCGCGATGCTTGGCTTTTCCGATGTGCAGGACGCGGTCAGCGAAGGCATCAAGCTCCAGACGCAGTTCACCAGCGAACTCGTTGGTCTCGAACTGATCTCCCTGAGCGAGTTCGAGATATCGCTCAGGCACGCAGCAAAAACGCGCAATCCTTTCGAGGCCACGCCAAACTGGATCGTTCTGGTCGAACTGGCCGCGACCTCCGGGTCGAGCGAAGCACTGACCGATCGAATGACGGAGTATTTACGCGAGTCCTTCGAGGAAGGGATCGTCCAGGATGCCGTCGTCGCATCCAGCGAGCAGCAACGCGCAGATCTCTGGAAAATCCGCCATAGCGTAACGGAATCCAATGTCAAAGAAGGAATGGGGCTCACCCACGACATTGCCGTACCGACCTATCGGATTCCCGATTTCATTCAGCAGGCAGGCGATGCGCTGAAGGCGCACTATCCGGAAGTGCTTCCCGTTGTAGTCGGTCATATGGGCGATGGCAATCTTCACTACATCGCCATGTTCAGCCACGACAACTGGTCCCACGTCGCTGACAAGAGAAAAACCCAGCTTGAACTGAGCCATCTGCTCTACGACATTGCGGCAGGAATGGGCGGCACGTTCAGCGCCGAGCACGGCATTGGCGCATTGCACATCCCCGAAATGTCCAAATACAAGGACCCAATCGAGCTGACACTCATGCAGGCGATCAAAAACCTGCTGGATCCTCTCGACACGATGAATCCCGGCAGAGTGGTACCGCTGCCTCACGCCGATGCGTGATCGCCGGCAGCACGCCAATTCCACCTATTTATAGCTTTTTGTACCGTTCCCAGACACAGCGGAACGTACGTTGATTGAGAGAAATGATATGCGACTAGGATTTGTTGGAACTGGAGTTATCACGCAGGCAATCGTCACGGGTTTGGTCCGGGTCGGCGCACCATTCGATCACATTGCACTTTCCAATCGCAATGCCGATACTGCGGCAAGTCTCGCAGCGCTCGATTCGCGAGTGACCGTCTGTCAAACGAATCAGGACGTGCTGGACTCTTCCGACGTGGTTTGCCTTGCGATCAGGCCGCAAATTGCTCACGACGTTCTTGCAGGACTCAAGTTCTCGCCCTCTCATCGGGTCATCAGTTTTGTGGCGGGAATGAAGATGGACGAGCTTTCCAGGCTGATGCGCAATGTGGACAAAATCGTCCGTGCCATTCCGCTTCCGGCCGTGGCTGACGCGCTGGGCAGCACAGCGCTTTACCCGCAAGACGTCGTCGCCCATGCGCTTTTCTCGCATGTCGGCGTAGCGGTGGAGGCGGAAAGCGAACAGCAGTTCGATTGCCTGTCCGCTGTCACCGCAACCATGGCGAGCTTCTACGCCGTGCTCGAAAGCCAGGCGACCTGGCTGGCCAGTCAAGGGCTTGCCTACAGCAAGGCGCGCTCATTCCTGTCAGCGTATTGCCTCGGGCTTGCCCATGGTACGAAGAATAGTGCCGCGTCATTTTCCGATCTGATCGATCAATCGATGACACCTGGCGGCATCAACGAGCAATTGCATTTCGAATTGCGCTCGAAAGGCAACTACGAGCAGTATCAGATGGCGTTGAACCGCGTGCTCGAGCGGATCGAAGGAAAGATCTAGAGCTTGCCTGGCACGCTCTGTACGTAGCGCCGGCAGAGCGCGGTGAGGACGCGGAAACCGCTCCGTGTCCTCATTTTTTATCAACCGTACGCCTTCAAAATTTGCTACGCTTGATCGCATCGAGTAGCAATACTTCACGCTCACAACTGGGAAACGCCGGGTATGGATACGCTATCGGCAGGACACTATCCAGACTGGGACCTGCTGATAAGCTGGGTCTGCGTCGTCGACGCGGGTTCCATGTCCGACGCTGCGTTTCGCCTGGGTATTTCACAAGGCGGCGTTTCGCAACGTATCAAGACGCTCGAAAGTCTTCTGGACACCAATCTTCTCGACCGGGCATCCCGTCCGGCGCGCCCCACTGCCGCAGGCCGGCGTCTTTTCGAACATGCAACCGACCTTCTTCGCAGTGCGGACCAGATGGTCGAGAGTGTGCGCAACGTTACGCGCGCCAAACGCACGGTCGTACGGTTAGGCTGCATTGATTCCTTTGCCGCGATGATTGGACCGATCCTGACCAAGGCCCTCGCCGGGTCGGCCCATCAGATTCGCCTATGGTCCGGTATCACGCCGAACCTGGACGCCCAGCTCGAAGCTCGTCAGCTCGACGTTGCGGTCACAATGAACGGTTACTCTCGCGTACCCGAAATCCGAAGACTGCGCCTTTTTTCAGAGCCCTATTTCGTTGTCTTGCCGAAGGCATTCGAGGTGCATCAACTCGCAACGCTGACCGAATTGAGCAAGCACTTGCAGTTCGTGCGATACAGTTCACGCTCGATCAACGGACAGCAGGTCGACGCCTACCTGAACTCGAACGCCGAGAATATCGAGCGCACATGCGAGTTCGATGCAACGGATCCCCTTCTCAGCCTCGTAGCAGCAGGACTCGGATTCGCCCTTACAACGCCGCTCTGTCTCTGGCAATCCCGGCACTATCTGCCGGCTGTAAGGGTTGTTCCACTCAGCTCGTTTTCCCGGTACGGACGCCCTCTCACTGAACTACACCGGTCGTTTTACCTCGCGTATCGGGAAAACGAATTGGGGAGCCTGCCTTCGAATCTGTACGATCTGTTCCGGAACACATTTGAACGTCAGGTGGCCTATGACATCGCCACCGCCCTCTCGCTGGACCCGCGTGCCGTTTTCTTTATGGAAGAAGACGCCACGATGAGCCTGCCAAGCTGAGATCGCCAGGCCAGGCGAACACCCGCACCCTGACAGGCGCTTCTGCTAAAAATCGAATCCGCTTATATTTCCGGCCTCTGGTTTTTGCCACATCACACTTCACTCACACCTTGCACAAAAGGAAGCTGAACGTGAATACATATGATGTGGTCGTGATTGGGGCGGGTGTTATCGGCAGTTCGGTGGCATTCCAGCTTGCAAAGCTGGGGGCAAAAAACGTACTCGTGCTCGACCGGGGCACGATCGGGGCTGGAACAACCTCGCAATCGTCGGGCATCTTGCGCACCCACTATTCGGTCAAGGAAAACGTGGAATTGGCGCGCAAATCGTGGGACGTCTTCAACAATTTCGCGTCCTATCTGGGCGACGACGAAGCGTCGTGCGGGTTGGTGAAATGCGGATACATGATCGCCGCCGCCGAGGGCGACAAACTCGAACCGCTGCGCGCGTCGCTGAATCAGCAGAAAGAGCAAGGTATTCCCCTCGAACTACTCGACCGGAAACAGGCAAGCGAACTGCTTCCCATCGCGCAGTTCAGCGACGCCGCCCTGATCGGCTACGAGCCCGAAGCCGGCTTTGCGGATGCCTATCTGGTCGCCACCAGCTTCGCGCGTGCGGCGCGGCGCGGCGGTGTGACCATTCGCGAGAACACTTCGGTCAACCGGATTCTCATCGAAAACGGCAAGGTTGTTGGCGTCTCTACCAGTATCGGCGACTTCGCTACGTCGATGGTGATCAGCACCCAGAACATCTGGACGCCGGAACTGGCTGGCTGGACCGGCCAATCCCTGCCCGTCATGCCGGAACGCCACGCTGTGCTGGCGCTCGAGTGCGCGGCCGCAAAGTACACATTCTCGATGCCGGTCTTCAAGGACCTTGCGTCGCGAGGCATGCTCTATTACCGCAGCTACGGCGGCAACCAGATGCTCGTCAGCGAAGGTGTGGTCGGGGAGACACTCAACACGACCGAAGTGGAGCAAGGCGACATCCCAATGGACTATGTCGTGGAAGTTGGCGCTCAGGTTGCCGAGCGCTTCCCCGAATACGAAACCGCCGGGATCGCGTCCTCGTGGACCGGTGTCTACGACGTGACGCCGGACTGGAATCCGGTTCTCGGCAAATTGCCCGGCATTGAGGGACTGGTTGTCGGCTACGGGTTCTCCGGCCACGGCTTCAAACTTTCGCCGACGGTCGGTCGCGTACTGGCCCAGGAGGCACTGGGTCTGCCGACCGATGTGTCGCTCAAGCCGTACTCCATCGAGCGCTTTACGACAGGCGAATTGTTGACCGGCAAATACGGTCTCGGCGCAGTGTCCTGAGGTTAAGGATCACGCCACTCGTGCTCGTCACGATCGAGCCATCCGGTATCTGCACAAACGATTGAAACCATAAGGAAGATCAGATGAAAGTGATTACCGCCGTAAAGCGCGTCGTGGACTACAACGTGAAAGTCCGCGTAAAGGCCGACGAAAGCGGCGTAGACATTGGCAACGTCAAGATGTCGATGAATCCCTTTGACGAAATCGCTGTGGAAGCGGCAACGCGTTTGAAAGAAGCCGGCAAAGCGACTGAGGTCATCGCCGTGTCTTGCGGTCTGCCGCAGAGCCAGGAAACGCTGCGTACCGCACTGGCTATCGGCGCGGACCGCGGAGTGCTGGTCGAAACCGACGCAGAGTTGCAGCCGCTCGCCGTGGCAAAGCTGCTGAAGGCCGTGGTTGAAAAAGAGCAGCCGCAACTGGTCATCCTGGGCAAGCAGGCAATCGACGACGACGCCGGTCAGACTGGCCAATTGCTGGCCGCGCTACTCGACTGGCCACAAGCCACCTTTGCCAGCAACATCGAAATCGATGGCGACACTGCCACTGTCACGCGCGAAGTCGATGGCGGACTTGAGGTGATTTCACTGCGTCTGCCGGCTATCGTCACTACGGACCTTCGTCTGAACGAGCCACGCTATGTGACGTTGCCGAACATCATGAAAGCAAAGAAGAAGACGATCGAGACGGTCAAACCTGCTGACTTCGGCATCGATCCGTCGCCACGCCTGAAGACCCTGAAAATTGTCGAACCACCGGCCCGCAAGGCCGGGGTGAAAGTACCGGATGTTGCAACGCTTATCGAAAAACTGAAAACCGAAGCAAAGGTAATTTAAATGACAACGCTCGTTATTGCGGAACACGACAACGCTCAGATCAAAACCTCGACACTTCATACGATCGCGGCAGCGACCCAGCTTTCGAATGGCGTCCATGTACTTGTTGCGGGCAGCGGCGCGCAATCTGCAGCAGAAGCGGCTAGCAAGATTGCCGGCGTCGACAAGGTGATCCTCGTCGACGCGCCACAATTCGCGGATGGTTTGGCCGAGAACGTCGCGGCCCAGGTGTTGGAGCTGGCAAATAGCTACTCGCATATCCTGTTTCCCGCCACGGCCGCCGGCAAGAACACGGCGCCTCGCGTGGCCGCAAAGCTCGATGCGTCACAGATCTCCGACATCATTGCGATCGAATCCGGCGACACCTTCCAGCGCCCGATCTATGCCGGTAACGCTATCGCCACCGTGCAGTCGAGCGACCCGGTGAAAGTCGCGACGATCCGCACGACGGCGTTCGATGCAGCCCGCGCGGACAGTGGCAACGCCGCGATCGAAACGGCCCCCGCTGTCGCCGATTCCGGCCTTTCGACTTTTATTCGCCGTGAACTCGCTACGAGCGACCGGCCCGAGCTCACCGCAGCGCGCGTTGTCGTATCGGGTGGCCGCGGTCTGGGCAGCGCGGAGAACTTCGCCCTTCTCGATCCGCTGGCCGAGAAACTCGGCGCCGCTGTCGGCGCCTCGCGTGCGGCGGTGGATTCGGGCTTTGCGCCGAACGACTGGCAAGTCGGACAGACCGGAAAAATCGTTGCTCCGGAACTCTATGTCGCCGTCGGCATCTCGGGTGCCATCCAGCATCTGGCCGGCATGAAGGACTCGAAGGTTATTGTCGCGGTCAACAAGGATGCGGACGCGCCTATTTTTAGCGTCGCTGACTATGGGCTCGTCGGTGACCTGTTCGAAGTACTGCCCACGTTCACGCAATCGCTGTAGACGTTTTCTGAAAGACGTAAAATGCGGTGACGTCGTCAAATGCGACGTCACCGCAGGTTCGGAATGGAAATCAGCAGTAGCAAAGTAACCTTGCGAAATCGAAACCCAGCTTCAATCACAACTTGATTTCCATCGTTTCAGCGTCCTCCTGTCGAATCGCCCCGATACACGGCTCTCGCCCACCGACGAGATAGCTCGCGTCGAGTGAACCGATGTCTGGGCATCCGAGAAGTCGCAAGCAAATTTCAAGTTCGTTTCTCAGCATCGACAGCACGTCATTCACTCCGCTCTCACCAGCGCCGGCGAGACCGTAAAGAGGTGCACGTCCGAGCAGTACGCCCTTGGCGCCCAGCGCCACCGCTTTCGCAATGTCGCTTCCCCGGCGAATACCGCCATCGATCAAAACCTCGAATCCCGCCGGTGTGGAGGACACCGTGTCCGCGAGAATGTCCATTGAGCTCAGTGCGCCATCGAGTTGACGACCGCCATGATTGGAGAGCACCACACCGTCAACGCAATGACGCGACGCCGTGACCGCATCGGCAACAGTCTGTATGCCTTTGACGAACAGTTTCCCCGGCCAATGGCGACGCACCCACGCAAGGTCGTCCCAGTTCAGCGACATATCCATCTGACGACTCAGCGCCGCGGCTTGCGCCTCAATGCCGGATTCCAGTCTTGCGCTGCGAGCAAGGTTCACCAATTGGGGAACACCATGCACGCCGACCGCCGCAATCCAGCGTGGATGGGTGGCGATATCCCACAGCAATTGCCGGGTCCATCGGAGCGGCAACTTGAAACCCGTTCTGACATAGTGATCGCGTTGGCCGGTAACGGGTGTATCCACCGTCAGCAATAGCGTCGAAAAGCCGGATGCTCTGGCGCGCGCCATCATATCCTCAGCGATTCTCCGGTCCTTCTGCACGTAGAGTTGCAACCAGAGTTCGCCATCCGAGGCCTTGCGCACGTCTTCAAGGAGGCTCGTCGATGCGGTGGAAAGAACGAATGGCAAACCTGCAGCACCAGCGGCCCGCGCCAATGTCTCTTCAGCTTCACGACGGTAAAGCCCATTTAACCCAGTCGGGCCCACGACCGCCGGCCAGGCTGCGGCGCAACCGGCAAGCCTCGCCGTTGTGCTCACCGTGCTGACGTCAACCAGCACCCGCGGCGCAAACATCACACGCTCGAATGCGCGCCGGTTGCGCCGCAGAGTTATTTCATCCTCAGAACCGCCCTCAAGATAAGCGAATGCGAACCTCGGCAAAAATCGCCTTGCCGCGGCGCGGTAGTCTGCAATGTTGGCAAATTCCATACACTCGCTCTAGTGCGCTACCGCTGCTTTGGGAAGCACGCGACCCGGATTCATCGTGTTCCTGGGGTCGAGCAATTGCTTGAATTCCCGCATAAGCGAGACTTCCGCGGCATCTTTATATATTTCCATTTCCGCAACATGCAGCGAGCCGATTCCATGTTCGGCGCTGAACGTACCACCCATTTCGGCCGAAATGTCATAGAGCAGATGGTTCAGCTTCAGTTGCACGGCCGCCTTGTCTTCGACACCGGCCCAGTATTCATGCGTGAACATTGCGATGTAGTGGAGATTCCCATCACCCATGTGCCCGACAATCACGGGGACAGCCGTTGGATAATGCTCCGCTAACGCACGGCCTGCGCGGTCAACAAAATCGGGAATACGATAAGTCGGCACGGCGATGTCATGGGTGAGCCCCATACCCTCCCGGCCGTTCGCCTCGGTAACATGATGGCGGATACCCCAGAGTTCTCCACGTTGCTGCTCATTCGACGCGATGACTGCGTCCTGCACCACGCCATTGCTAAATGAATCGTTCAATGCCTCTGTCAGTCTGTCAGCGAGCGATTCACTCGTGCCGGTCGCGGCGGCAAGTTCGACGAGAACCGTCCAGTTTGGCGTTGTCTGAAACGGGTTTCGCGAGTTGGCGGCGTGTCGCAGCGAAATATCGAACTCGCTTTGCGAAATCAGTTCAAGGCCGACGAGTTCGCCCGGAAATGCTGCCTGGAGTTTGAGCCCTTCGTCGACCGCCGCCGAGACGGTTTCCACGCCAAGCATCGCCGTAGCGATCGCATGGGGTCGCGGGAAAAGCTTCAGCGTTGCGGCAGTCACTACGCCAAGCGTCCCCTCCGAGCCGATAAACAGATTCTTCAGATCGTAGCCGCTATTGTTCTTTCTCAATGAGCGCAGACCGTTCCAGATGCGGCCGTCTGCGAGAACCACCTCGACACCTAAAATCAGATCCCGCGTATTGCCGAAACGAAGCACGTTCGTGCCACCCGCGTTTGTCGCGATGTTGCCGCCTATCTGGCACGACCCTTCGGCTCCAAGCGTCAGCGGGAACAGGCGGTCGGCTTCCAGCGCCGCGGCCTGGATATCCGCGAGCACACAGCCTGCTTCGACGGCCATCGAGTTGTTCCGTGGATTCAACTCGATGATGCGATTCATCTTGCGCATATTCAGCAGCACACTCTGGCCGCTATTGTCCGGCACTGAGCCACCGCACACGCTCGTGTTTCCACCTTGCGGAAACACCTTGATGGCATTGTCGTTGCAGAATGCGAGCACCTTCGACACCTGCTCGGTCGTCCCGGGAAACACAATGCAAGCCGCCTTTCCCGAATGCCTTTTGCGCCAGTCGATCAGATGCGGTTCCATGTCGGACGGTGTGTCCACCACATTGGCGTTGCCCACCAACTCCTTCATTACGACGATCAGGCTATTTGCATTCATATTGGGGTTACTTTTTCAGAACCGCGCTATCGCGTGCCGACCAGCAAACGGTGAGAGGACGACCCATAGGCGAACGCTCGGCCGCGCGCGCAGAAATTGTCTTGACCAGCAGCGTCGAACCCGTGGCAGTGGTGAGTTCGAAACGTGTCATGCCACCGACAAACGAAATCTGTGAAATAACGCCTGTGCACTCATTCATGTCTCCAGCACCCGGCGCATTCGACTCCTTGCCTTCAAGCACGGAGATCTTTTCTGGCCGCACCAGTACCTTTACCTTAGAACCGGTAGCATGCCCTTCCGTACTTCGCACCTTGAGCGCCCAGTCGCCGTTCACCAGCACCGTATCATCCGATTGAACGACACCTTCAAGCAGATTGGATTCGCCAACGAAATCCGCCACAAACTCGCTGATCGGTTCGAAATACAATTCGTCCGGCGTACCGAGTTGTGCAATGCGCCCGCCGTTCATCAGGCACACGCGGTCGGAGAGATTCAGCGCTTCTTCCTGATCGTGCGTGACGTACACGAGCGTCGTACCCAGATCCCGATGCAAACGCTTGATTTCACCCTGAAGCTGGTCACGAAGTTTCTTGTCCAGTGCGCCCAACGGTTCGTCCATCAAGATGACCGATGGAGAATAGACAATGCAACGCGCAATGCCCACGCGCTGTTGCTGACCACCGGACATTTCGCGCGGCTTCCGGTTTTCGTAACCCGTCAGGCCGACCCGCTCCAACGCATTGCGAACGCGTTGTTGAATCTCCGACTTGCCAATGCCTCGAATACGCAACGGAAATGCCACGTTGTCGAATACGTTCAGGTGCGGCAACAGCGCATAGTTCTGAAAAACCATCCCGAGTCCGCGTTCACGCGGTGGGACCGTCGATACGTCCTTTCCGTCGAGCAGAATGCTGCCGGTGGAAGGCGCCACGGCTCCCGCAATGATATTGAGGATCGTGCTTTTGCCTGAGCCACTTGGACCCAGCAGGCTCAAAAACTCGCCTTTGCGCACCGAAAAATCGGTGCTGTGCAAAGCGACAGAACTCCCGTAACTTTTGCTGATACCACGGAAAACAATCATGTTGTCCCCGGCGGCTGTTGAGGTCGACATGCTATTCAAATTTCCGTTGACCGATGAACCTGTTTGGGCCGAAGGCCGTCCATTTTTTTCGAGCAGTACATGTGACATGCTTGTCTCCGACCTCAATGTGACGATTCAGTTGCCGCTGGCTGCAGAAACACCGAAATACAACAGAACGCCAGCGAGAGCACCGTGAGAAGCGCCGACACCGCGGCAATAACGGGTGAAATATCCCATTGAATGCTGCTGTACATCTTGACTGGCAAAGTCGTCGTGGTCGGACTCGTAATAAACCATGCGATAACGACCTCGTCGAACGACACGAGGAATGCGAACAGAGCTCCCGCCAGAATCGATGGCCGCAACTGCGGCAACACAACCTTGAAAAAAACGGTCCGGCGGTTAGCACCCACGATGGTTGCCGCGAACTCCAATGCCGGGTCCAGTTTTTTTACACCGGCCATCACCGTCATCATCATGAACGGCGTCACATACGCGACGTGGCTGACCACCAGGCCCGCCGTCGTCCCGACGAGATGAAGCCGCGAGAAATAGAGGTATAGGCCGAGCGAAATCACGATAACCGGTACGAGAATCGGGCTCATGAGAAGCAGCATCACGAACCGCTTGCCGGGGAATTCGAAACGCACGAGACCGTACGACGCAGGAACGCCGATCAGCATCGAGATCACCATCGTTAATCCGGCGACCTTGAGGCTCTGCAGGATCGTCCCCATCCACGAAGACGAAGTGAACAACTGCTCATACAGGTCAAGAGACCAGACTCGCGGCGGAAACGTCAACTCGCCATTGCCACCGAACGAAATCGGAATGACGATCAAGGTCGGCACGAGGATGAACGCATAGACCGCAAATGCGATGACATTGCGAAGCCGTACATAGCGCCGTTCCTGCACATCGATCACCACGCCGGCAGGCGCGGCGGAAGAATGTGCCATATCAATGGAGGTTGTCATGCCATCGCCCTCCTCTTCGCGTCGCGCCGCTGAAACTGTTCTGCTCCCATCGCCGCCAGCGTGACGATGGCGAGCAGAATCACACCGATTGCAGAGGCCATATTCCAGTCCATCGTCTCCCGTGTGTAGAAGTCGACAAGGTTGGACATCATCGCGTCCCGTCGCCCGCCGAGCAGGGCCGGTATGACGAAGAATCCCATCGACATCACCGTCGTGCTCAGGACGGCGGCTGCGACGCCTGGCAGACTCAACGGCAGTGTGATGCGAAAAAATATACGCGGTGGTTTTGCCCCCATGATCTCGGACGCCCGATACAACGACTTGTCGATCGACAGAAGGCTGGCGAGCACCGGAAACACGATAAACGGAATCAGGTAGTTGGTCATCCCCACCATCACGCCAAACCGGTTGAATAGCAACGGCAACTGCACGCGAGTGTGGAACGCCGCCGATAGCAACTGATTCACCAGTCCGTCCCGTCCCAGCAGGATGGTGAAGGCATAGCTTTTGACGAGAATACTGGTCCAGAACGGAACGAGCACCAACACCATGTAAATGGCGCGCTTACGCGGCGTTTGTTTGGCCAGATGCATTGCGATGGGATACCCCAACAACAGGCTGGCCACTGACGCGGTGATGCTGATCTGGAACGTGGACCAGAGCGTGCGAAGGAACAGCTCGCTGCCGAGGAGTCGTTGATAGGCGGACAGCGAAAGGCCGCCATCAATCCAGAAACTCGTGTAGACGACGTAGGCGAGTGGGACGAACAATACGAAAAACAGGAATACGGTTGCTGGCCCAACGTACAGCAGTCCGTCAACACGTGATTTCATAACCGCTCCTTAACGCAGACGCCGACACCCATCGACGCGCACCGGGGATAGTGCAATCAGCCCAGCACCCACTCCTTGAATCGCAAGGTCAATTCGTCGTAGTGATCGGCCCACCATGCGTCGTTGCTAACAACGTTCATCTTGTTCGCAGGATCGGACAGCCACTTCCGGACTTCCGGCTTAATCATGGGCAAAGCGCTGCGACTCGCCGGTGTATTGCCGAGCTCGTTCATCAACGCCGCTTGCCGGTCCGGGCGCAGCGCAAATTGCACGAACTTCATGGCGTTGGCCTTGTTCGGCGAGTTCTTCAGAACCACCAGATATTCGAGGCCAATCAGGTTCTGCTTGAACGAGAAGTCGATGGGTTTGTTGGCTTCCTGAGCCGCCTTGACGCGCGTCGAGTAGGTGTAGCTGAAGTCGACCTGGCCGGTCTCGACGAGCGTAACGGTTTGCGGCGTCTGGTCTACCCAGTTACCGATGAACGGCTTGATACGGTTGAGGGATTTGAACGCTCGCTCGACGTCCAACGGGTACAACTTGTCTGGAGCGACCCCGTCGGCGAGCAAGGCGATTTCCAGCGTCTCGCTTGCCCGGTTGCGCAGCGTCCGTTGCCCTGGAAACTTCTTGACGTCGAAGTATTCCGCAAAGGTCTGCGGGTGCTTGCCATCGGGGAATTTGCTGTTGTCCCAACAGATGCCGCCGGTGTAGCCATAGAGCGGCACAGCGTCTTTCGTCATCGGCGCGATGAGATCGCTCCGGTTGAACAGCGCTGGGTCAAGAGGTTCCCAATAACCGTTTTTCGAGCCGGTCATTGCCATCGGGCCTACCGCGTCGAACACGTCCCATTGGACATTGTTCGTCATCACCTGAGCCTTCACTTTCGCGAGGTCCGGGGTGTCTACCAGGGTCACGTGAACGCCGAACTCTTTCTCGAATGGCTTCGCGAGCGCCACCTCCACGCCCGCATGATAGTTACCGCCCCAGCTCACAACCGTCAGGTTGCTGGCCGCCATGGCCTTGCGTGAGGTAATGACCATCGGCGCGGCGATGGCGGTCGAGAGCAGCGTCGTGCCCGCGGCGTGCAGGAATCGGCGGCGAGGCAAGGCGATTTTGGAATCAGCTGACATGGCTTTGGCCTTTTATGTGATGAGTGGTCTACTCGGTTTCACGTGCGACGATGGGTGCGATGACGGTCGCCAGGCGGCGCCGTAGCGCATCCGACGCAGGTAGCATCGGCGGTAGAACGTCGCCGAAATCAAAACCCTGTAGGGCGAGCGCCGCTTTAACGGGTGCGGGGTTCGGTTCCGCAAAAATTGCGTCGATGAGGGGCCGCAAAGTCGCATGCAGTTCGACCGCTTCTTTCAGCTGGCCACTGGATGCAAGCGACAAAACCTTCGCCCATTGCCGCGGAATCAGGTTGGAGCTCGAAATGACCCCACCGACTGCGCCCATCGCCACGTGCAACGGCAACACGTCTTCCTCACCACTCAGGATCGCAATCTTCGACGCCGCGAGTTCAGCTACCCGCATCTGTTGCGCGAGATCCGGATTGCATGCCTTGATACCGACGACCCGGGTCATCTCCGCGAGCCGCGCCACCGTCTCGTAGTGAAGCGAAACGCCGGTACGATATGGAATCTCGTAGAGGATGATGTCCGCATCCACTTCGTCGGCGAACTTCTTGTAGTAGTCGACAATCCCGTCCTGAGTGGGGCGGAAGTAGTACGGCGTGACCACCATCAGCGCCTTCGCGCCAGCGGCCACGAAAGCCTTTGCGTTATCGACGGCGTCGCCGATGCCCGGCGACAGAATGCCCGGTACGACGTGCAGCTTGCCCGCGCCCGCCTCGATCGAGCATTCGACCACCCGCAGACGCTCGCTCGCCGACAGCGCGGTGTATTCGCCCGTCCCGCCCAGTGGCACGACGCCGTCCGCACCAGCGGACGCCAGGCGCTGAATATGCCGATGCAAAGGTGCCGGCTGGAATCGGCCCTCCTTGTCGAGCGAGGTAGGGACCGCGGTCAGAATGCCCGCGTATTGGTGTCTCATGCTCATCTGTACGCCCTTCTTCTGATGAAAATTGACTTCGATCGTCGACTGGTCGCTGTACTTCGCATAGTTAGCACGATAGGAAGCCAAAAACACGCGGGCTGCACCATCAGTGCCAGTTACCATCTTCATAAGACGCGGTTATCCAATCGACCTTGACGCACCATCGAGTGATTCTTCCACTGGGATAAACCCTCAGCCGCGGGCATTCCAGGCAGACTCGAGGAGGGATATCCGCGCTGCTCGCAACTGCCGATTCCGCGCTGTCTCCGCGCCGCGACTTCGGCTGATGTTCTGTTTCGGGGGACCGTTCGAGCTCACCGTGGTGTCGCGGCTGATGAGCGTCATCGAGCCGAACGGGTGAATGGGCTATCCGTTTTCAGCAGCACGTCTTGCGCGATGCCGGTGTGGTGCGCCGTGTCGCGCGGACGGGCGGTGGGAAAGACGGCGCGACCGCACTTCGTCTGGTAGCGGCACGGCTGCTTTCCGAAGGAAGCAGCCGTGTCTGGCGAGTGAATCGTTCGAGACATTCCGCGCCTTCAACAATAACCGCGCAGTATGCTCAACCGCCGAACTGCCAATCGCGCGTTGGCAGGTACGTTTCCTTAACGGTTCGCGGCGATGCCCAGCGGAGCAGATTCAGATACGAGCCGGCTTTGTCATTGGTGCCGCTTGCCCGGCCACCGCCGAACGGCTGTTGACCGATCATGGCGCCGGTCGGCTTGTCGTTCAGATACAGGTTGCCCGCTGCATTCACGAGTGCGGCTTCTGCCTGATGCAGTGCGAAGCGGTCAGTGCAGAAAATCGAACCTGTCAGCGCGTATGGACTTGTCGCATCGATGAGTTCCAGGGTTTCGGGCCAGGCGTTGTCCTCGTACACAAACACCGAGAGAATCGGGCCGAAGAGTTCTTCGGTCATCAACGCATGCTTCGGGTCTGTCACCTGAAGCACGGTCGGCTCGACAAAGTAGCCCGGTTCGGACCAGGTCTTGCCACCTGAGACGACCTTGACCACGGAGTCTTCCTGCGCTGCAGAAAGGACCCGGCTGAGCTTTTGATGCGAAGCCTGCGAAATCACGGCGCCCATGAAGGTGCTGAAATCGGCGACATCTCCGACCTTGAGTTGCGCAAGACGGTCACGCAACTCCTGCTCGACTGCGGGCCACAGGCTTTTCGGCAGATACGCGCGCGACGCCGCGCTGCACTTCTGGCCTTGATATCCAAAAGCGCCGCGAATCAAAGCGATTGCGACTTCGGAAACATTGGCGGATGGATGGGCCAGAACGAAGTCCTTGCCACCCGTTTCGCCGACCAGACGCGGAATCGTCCGGAACGCATCCACCTTCGACGCAACACCCTTCCACAGTGACTGGAATACAGCGGACGAACCGGTGAAGTGAATGCCCGCGAGGTCACGCGACGACAGTGCGACGCGTGTCGTCAATTCGGCTTCACCCGGTACGAAGTTGATCACGCCAGGCGGCAGACCCGCTTCTTCGAGTGCTTCGAAGAAAATGTAGTTGGCCAGTGCCGACTTCTCAGACGGCTTCCAGAGAACCGTATTCCCCATGATCGCGGGTGCGGTCGTCAGATTTGCGCCGATGGCCGTGAAGTTGAACGGCGACACGGCGTAAACGAAACCCTCCAGAGGACGCCAGTCGATGCGGTTCGCCGCGGTCGAAACCGACATCGGCTGCTCCGCGTAAACGCGCTGCGCGTTATAGGCGTTGAAGCGCAGGAAATCGATGAGCTCGCAGGCGCTGTCCGGTTCGGCTTCTTCCACGGTCTTGCTCTGGCCTAGCATTGTTGCCGCGTTAATCCTCATACGTGAGCGCGTCGCAACTATTTCAGCGGCCCGATGAAGAATCGTCGCGCGGCTTGCGTGTGTCAGATTCGCCCAATCGCGCGCAACGCTCTTCGAGCTGGCAATTGCCTCGGCGATCTGCGCTTCGGACGGCCGGTGAATGCGGGCGAGGAGCCGCTGGTGGTCATGTGGCGCGCGCACTTCCACGACGTCGTTCGAGAAATAGCGCTTGCCACCAATGACAGTCGGGATTTCAACGACATCGCGTTGTTCGAGTGCCTGGGTCAGTTCGCGGGCCGCCGCTGTTCCGTGGCCGAAGTGCACTTCCGGCTCGTTAGCCGGCAACGGGAATTGTGGACCTGAAATCACGCCTACTCCTTAAGATAATCGATTCAATGAACCGCAGGGCAAACCTGGCGTCTACCGTGGCGCATCCCTTCCCAGGTGGGGCTCTGCGCCCAACTTGCTGCGACGGAGAACTACAGTTTCGAGAGTAGTCCCTGCAAAATGCGGCACTTTTAATTCAACCCGCGGTTATGAACTGAATCTGACATCGTTATGAAAGCGGATATCTACGCTAGCCGCGTGATCGCCGGGACGCAACCGTGCGCTATGCCTCCTCCGGCAAGAAAACATCTCCAGACGTGAGGGAGAGTGCTTTCGCAATATCGCGCGACACCTGTCGCTCGCATGCCCGTCGAAGCAGGTCGTATAAGTCGGCGGGAAGATGGCCGAGTTCGTTTTCCCGGTATGCAAGAAAGAACGAGCGGCTGAGTCCGGCATAAGGACGACCTTGCCGTGAGAAGGCCGACAGGGGAACGACGCGCAAATCCGGCACGTAATGCCGGGACTGCCAGACGCACAACGGCGTGGTGATGGCGAAGCCAAGGCCCGCGGCCACCAGACTGAGCATCGGATCGGTCGCGTCGAATTCACAGGTACGTTCGACATTGTCCGAGTTCGCAGCCAGATAGGCGTCGACATGCTGGCCGATCACCGACCGGGCGCTGTAGCGAATGAACTGAAGATGCCGGCTCAAGTCTGCCAGCGTGGTGAAGCGATCCACCTCGAAGCTCTTCGGCAAGACCACGAAATACGGTTCGGAGAAAAGTTTTTGCCGGCGAATGCCTGGCGTTTGCCCAAGGCCTGTCGTCGTGACGGCCATGTCGAGCTGGCGTGCTTCGAGTTGAGCGTCGAGCGTGGGCGTAATGCCGGACCACAAGCGAATCTGATGAGAGGTGCCGGTCAATGCCTTGATGATGATCGGGCCGATCGTAGCGGCAAACGAATCGACGCAACCCAATCGCACGACAACGCGCTTGGCCCGGGTTACGTTACGAACGCTCTCGACCATCTGGTCCGCGCCCTGCAACAGCACGGTTGCATGTTCGAAGAGCCGCTGGCCCGCAGCGGTAGGCCGCGCAGGCCGCGTTGCACGGTCGAGAAGCGTGGTGTCGAGTATTGTCTCCAACGCCTTGATGCGCTGGGAAACCCCGGCCTGCGAAATGGCGAGCCGATTTGCCGCGTCTGAAATGGAGCCGGCTTCTACCACCGCTACCCAGCTCGCAAGCAGGTCCCAATCTGGATACTGTTCGGGTACGCTCTCTTTCATGGTGGGCGGCGAAGTAGTAGCGGGATGATGTTAGACGGCCGCCAGGTCGGAGCGACTCCTCTGACGTAAGTTTAGCAGCGCTCCCCGGGTTCGGAACCCACCTGAACAGGTTGTTCTTTGCTGGGCAACGTGCGCAAGACGGCTTCGAGCGCCCCCAGCACCGTGTCGATCGCTGCATCCGCATCCGTTCCGCTATCCGGCGGGGCAATGCTTCGCGGCTCGCAATCCAGCCGCCAGCGTCCGGCCACTTCGACCTCGATCGCGTGAATTCCAGTCAGCGGCGTGCCGTAGTGCTGAGCGGCAAAGGCATCCGCGAGCTTGCCGTTGACCACCCATGAGCGATTGAATGCCTGCACCGACTCCGTGATGGCGGCCACCAGGCGTCTGTCGCACGCAGCGCCGCGATTGGTGCCTATGTTGCAGTCCGCCGCACCCGGCTGCTCCCGATAAGGCGACAACCACGAACTGGCGTGCGAGACGAGAAGCAGAACATTACCGTGGATGCTGCGCAGCCGCAGAAGCTCCTTCGTCAATGCAGCGTGGAACGGCTTCCAGTACAGGTCCGCGCGCGCGTTGACATCGGCTTCGGAAGGCTCGCGTCCTTCCGTATACAGCGCTTCACCTCGGGAAGTATGGGTTCTGCACAAGCCGACCCGGTTGAGCCTGGACGAAAGCGGTCGATTATCGAGCGCGACGTTAAAGTCGATCACGCAGGGATGATAGCGGGCTGAAACGCACGTCATTCCCCGCTTCAGCGCAGCGGCATGCAAGATCGCGCCAAAGGGGTCCGCCTGGCGTCCCTCGACCGGCACCCATGCGGGATTCACCAGTAACTCCGCCGGGATCGACGTTCCGGTATGGGGCGTAACGACCAGAACGGGAGAGTCGCCTTGTGAAATCTGGCCGTACGGCAGGTTCTGCATGTGAGTACCCTCGGGTTCGCATCGACTCGCATTGAATGTGCGGTCCTCGCGCGCCAGCGTATAAAACCGCGACGCGATGTCGACGACGGTACCCGAACAGATTTCCGGACGAGCGCACCGTAAGCGCGGGTTGATCTATCTATAAGCGGCGCTTACGAAGTTCAAACCCTGCCGGCCCGCAACCCGCCCTAATATTCATGCCGCGTGCCGGCAATTGCCATGCCGTGAGAAGCGTAACAACAAGCCTACGCGGACAGGCAGGCCGCCTGCTGAACGCGGTGAGTCCGAAAGGCGTGCGGCGATTCCTGATATTCCTTCTTGAACTCTCGACCGAGGTGGGATGCATCGGAAAATCCACATGAGGACGCGATTTCGGTGACAGTCCGATCGGAGCTGGTCAAAAGCCAGGCCGCGGTTCGCAAGCGAAGCTGACGACAGTAAGTAAGCGGCGGCGTCCCCGTTTCGCTGTTAAACAGGCGCTCGAGTTGCCGCACTGACATCTCGAGGCGGTGCGCCAGCTCGCTCAGATTTAGCGGCTGTCCAATATGTTGCTCCATCAGCAATATGGCTCGCCTTACCTTCGGGTGTACGGCAGGCCGAAGACCAGGTGGGTGAGGTTGCGGCGCGTTTCCCTTCTGCACGTCGTCAACCAGCAGGATACGAAGTGCTTTCTGGACAACGCTCGCATCAAAATGCCGGAGGAGGATTGCAGCCGCGACGTCGATTGACGCACGCCCGCCTGAACAGGTGATGCGCCGCCGGTCAATCACAAACAGCCTGTCGGCGACGAGGTTGCGTTCGTCCGCGTGCGGAAAGCGCTCGATAAAATCCCAGTAGTGAAACCAGCTGACACACAGGCGATAACCGGTCATCACATCCGCTTTCATCAACGCAAACGCACCGGTGCAGATGCCGACGATGGTTGCCGAAGTCTCTGCATACTTGCGGATGAACTGCAACGTTGCATTGCTGACGGACGAACCGGCGTGCAGCAATCCGCCAACCACGACGAGATAATCCAGTTCGCCGGCTTCGGCAAAAGTTATCCACGGTGCGACCTGGATTCCGCAGCTTGCCCGGATCGGCGTTAGCGATTCACCGATAATGCTCCACGCAGAGCGTACCGGCCGGCTCAAATCACCTTCATCGCTGGCGAGGCGAAGCAGGTCGACAAAACCGGAGAAAGCCGTCAGTGTGAAATTCGGAAGCAGTACGATGCCAAATCGCACCGGCGCTATCTGGCCGCCCCGGGACTCGCTGCGCGGCCCCGCTGCCATGTTCTGCATATCTCACTCAGATTGAAATGACTGGCTCTTCGAATCAGCGGTCGAGGTCACGAATGAATGATCATTCGGCACGTGTAGATCCACTACATGCTACCGTTTGGACCCTTCGGCCAGTCCTTCATCATTTCGCCGACCTCTTCTGCCATCCATTGTCTGAACTGCTCGTACTCCGGCCGGCTTCTCGCATTCTTATGTGTTATCACGTAGTGGTGCCGGTCATGGAAAACCAGAGAATCCCGCACCGGTCGAACCAGTGTTCCCTGCTCAAGCTGACGATGAACCAGATGATGCCAGCCAAGAAGCGTTCCTTCCCCGGCTTCTGCCGATGAGACAAGCAACCGGTAGTCGTTACTTTCGAAATGGTTTTCCGGTGCGAACCGTTCGGAACCATCTCCTTGCTGGAACCAGTTTCTCCACACACGCCAGTCAACGTGCTCGCAAATCTGCCCGCGTCCCAGCATCGAGAGGTGGAGAGTAGGATGCGTGAAGAGATCCAGCGGCTTCAATGTTTTGCCCTGAAAGTGGCCTTCGAAGAATCCCGGGCTGCACACCGGATACACGACATCGTGAAACAACGGCTCTACGTCGTATTCCGGTTCGCGCGGCGGATTCTTCGTGATGATCACGTCCGGCTGCATGAGCTCGTCGAGCTCCATGAAGTGCTCGGTGACGGTGACGTTGAGTTTGATTTCCGGAAATCGCTTGCGGAACCGCGGCAATCTCGGCGACAGCCACAACGCGGAGAAGGTGTGGGTAATGCAGAGGTTCAACGCCTGCTTGTCCGAGCGTCGTACCGCCTCGGCGGCCTCGGCGATATTCATGATCGACAGGTACGACGCGTTGTACAGGATACGGCCCGAGTCGGTCAGTGCAATGTGCCGTCCGGTCCGCTCGAACAGCGGGACGTCCAGCACATCCTCAAGCTCCTTGATTTGTCTACTGATAGCAGCCTGTGTCACGCATAGCACCTCCGCCGCCTGGGTAAAACTCTCGTAGCGCGCAGCCGTGACGAAACATCGCAACGCCCGTAATGACGGCATTTGCGCCAGTAGTCTGTCGGCGAACAGTTGCTTCTTCTGCATGGTTCTCACCTTCAAAGCGGCCGAACTCGGAAAGACCGCAAACCATTGGCAGGCGGTTACTCAAACTTTACACCGACAAAATCGACTTATCCCATCCTGCCGGTGACAAACCGCCTGCATCCAGAGGTCAGCAACTCATCTTCCTGCTAGCTCAACTGAGCTTGATCCACGTGGTCTTCAACTCGCAGTACTGGTCGTGTGCGTACACTGACTTATCCCGGCCACCAAACCCCGACTGCTTGAAACCGCCAAACGGTGTCGACAGATCGCCTTCGCCGAAGCAGTTCACGGTCACCGTCCCGGCACGGATTCTGGATGCGACCTTGTGCGCGTTGTTGACGTTATCCGTCCACAGGGAGGCCGCAAGTCCATAGCAGGTGTTATTGGCAATCTGGACCGCTTCGTCGATGTCGCTGTACTCGATCACGCAGAGCACCGGCCCGAAGACCTCGTCTTTGGCAATGCTCATCTGCGGTGTCACGTTATCGAATATAGTCGGCTCGACGAACCAGCCACCGCTCTCAAGCAAAACAGCATTACCGCCATGCACGAGCCGCGCACCCTCCGCGTTTGCTTTCTCGATGTGGCCAAGAACCTTCTCGTAGTGCTTTTGCTCGATCAACGCACCGAGTTTCATTTCGGGGTCGAGTGGTTGACCCGTCTTCCATCCTTCGAGGACGGTTTTAATTTTGCCGATCAACGCGTCTTTCAAGCCGGCAGGAACCAGCAGACGCGAACCCGCGCTGCAGTTCTCACCCATGTTCCAGAACGCTGCGGCGACCGCCTGCTCCGCGACGGCGTCCAGATCCGCGACGTCCGGAAGCACGACCTGTGGGTTCTTTCCGCCACATTCGAGAACGACGCGCTTGAGGTTCGTATCGGCCGAATACCGAAGAAAGCGTTTGCCCGTTTCGGTTGAACCCGTGAATGCGATGAGGTCCACGTCTGGGTGCAGGCCGAGTGCCTGCCCGGCACTCTCTCCGAATCCCGTTACTACACTGAACACACCTGCCGGAACGCCGGCTTCCAGAGCGAGGTCGGCGATGCGCAAAGTCGCAAGCGAGGTTTGCTCTGCCGGCTTCACGATCACACTGTTGCCAACCGAGAGCGCCGGGCCGATTTTCCACGCCAGCATGAGTGCAGGAAAATTCCACGGAAGAACGGCGCCGACGACGCCGATCGGTTCACGCGTGATCATGCTGACGACGTTCTCGCCCGATGGCGAGAGTGCGTCGTATCGCTTGTCCGTGACTTCTGCGTGCCAACGAATGCATGCGGCGGATTCCGGAATGTCCAGACCCAGACACTCCGAAACCGGCTTGCCCGCCTCGAGTGCTTCAAGTATCGCCAGTTCGTCGGTGTGGTCTTCAATCAGCTGCGCCAACTTCAGCAATACCGCCTTCCGATGCGATGGTGCGGCTTTCGACCAGATGCCACTCTCGAACGCGTCCCGCGCGGCGGCGACTGCCTGATCGATGTCTCGCGCGTCACAGCGCGCAATATCGGCAAGCACCTTTCCGTTCGCGGGATTCAAGGTCTCGAATGTCTCGTTCGACGCCGCCGGACAACGTCTTCCGCCGATAAAGGCGCGTCCATCCAGCGTCAGGGCGTCAGCCTTCTTCGTCCATTCCTCAAGTGTCGTCATTTCGTATCCTCAATCGATTAAAGTTCGGCACCCGCCGAGAACTCCTTGACCCATATGGCCGCGGATACCGCCATGTCGGCAATTGGGCGCATGGGCAACGGGCGGGGTTGCGGCTGATTCAGAAGCTGGCGAGTCATGTCGTTCGAATGGCCCAATGCATATTCGGCGATCACCTTTCCCGATGCCGAACCTCTGCTAAGCCCTAAACCATTGCATCCGATCGCCTGATATATGCCGTCGTCCCTTCTGCCGAAAAGCGCACCGCTGTTTGCCGAAAGACAAAGCGCCCCACCCCACGTGTATTCGAGCTCGACGTTCTTGAGCATTGGAAAGCGCCGCTCGAAAGAACGCTGGTGCAGTACCTTGGCCTTGCGCAAATCAGACTGCGACACCGCCAACTCCGGGCGGAACGCGAAGTGATTGCGAATACAGATGCGATCCGTGCCCAGCCGCCGAACAGTTGTACCCATTGGGTCTGCTGGAATCAGCGCCCATGAATTCATTCCGCCCAGCGCCTTGACCTCGGACTGCGTCATCTTTCGGCTTAGCGACGCAAAGGTGTACACCGGCAACAAGCCGTTGGGGCTTCCACCAAAGGTCGCCGCGTACGCGTTGGTGCAGAAGACAACCTTACCCGCCGTTATCGTTCCGTCCGCAAAGGAAAGCACGTACCCAGACGCGCCGCATTCCAGCCGTCTGACTGCACTCAACTCGAACACCGCTACGTTCGACGGCATGGTGCTCGCCAGCCCGCGCATCAATGCAGCGGGTTGGACTGTGCTGCATCCAGGGGTAAATATCGCGCTGTGGTAAAACGAAGTACCGGTTACCTTCGCGATTGCCGGCTCGTCCAGCCACTCGAATTTTTCGTCGATGCGCTGCAGGCCTTCGGCAAAATGCTTTAGCGCCTCCTTGCCGCGTTTGTTCACCGACGCATGATATTTGCCGTCATCACGCCAATCGCACTCGATACCCTGCGCGCGAACAACCGACCTGACGTAATCGATGCCGTGACGCTGCATTCGTACGTCGGCCTTATCCGCATCGACGCTCCGCGAGTAGCTTTCGCTGCTGATGTCGTGTGGCAAGTCGACGAAGAAACCCGAATTGCGCCCCGCGGTCGTCCTGCCGATACGATCGGCCTCGACGAGGGCAATCGATGCCTCAGGCGCCAGTTCGGCCAGGCGCCGGGCCGCACAAAGCCCCGTGATTCCTCCGCCAACCACAACAAAATCAAATTGCCTGTTGCCCTGGAAAGGGTTCGCGGCTGACGGCGGCGGCAGACACTCCCACCAACCGTTGACACCATCAGCCGCAGGTAGCCGAGCGAATTCGAATTTCGAGGTCATGCAAATCAGCGCCCGCTGCGAAGCAGTGGCTGAACGAGCTTCGCGAAGTCGCGGCGCTCGCTGTCCGTGAGCACACCCAGTGGCGCGCGCGCGTCGCCTACCGGCCGGCCCGCCAGTTCACATCCATAACGGACGTACTGGATGAATTTGCCGCTCCGTTCGAGCAGTTCGAGAACCGGCAGGAGTTGCGTCATCAACTCACGGCCCGTGACGAAATCATGTTGCTTGACACAGGCATCGAGCAACTCCACGTGCACTTCCGGGAGGAAATTCGCCGCACCCGCGACCCAGCTCCGGGCGCCCCAAACGAAGAACTCGAGCGCCTGGTCGTCCATGCCACAGCTAAGAACCAGCTTCTTCCGGAAATGCGTGGCGAGGTGATGCAGATGCGCGATATCGCCCGTGCTTTCCTTCATGGCGATGAAATTCGGACGAGCAAGTAGCTCTTCCAACACGCGGTCACCGATTTCAGTTCCCGTGCGCGCCGGAAAGTTGTAAAGCATGATGGGCATGTCGAGACTGTCGTCAATCGCGAGCATGTGCTGCAACAGTTCGTCCTGCGTAGGTTGAGCGTAGTACGGAGCGGCTACCAGCAACGCGGACAGGCCTGCCTTTTTCGCTGCATCTCCTAACCGGAGAACTTCACGAGTCGTCGTGGCGTTGATTCCCGCCGTCAGAAACGTCTTTCCGCCAGCAGCTTCGGCCACTGTATGAAACGTGTGCACACGTTCCTCGAAACTGAGCGCGTAATATTCGCCCGTCGTCCCGCCAATGCCGAGGCCCGCAAGCCCCCGTCCGGCGAGATCAACGGCGTGCTGCGCCAGCAGTTCATGATCGATCTCGCCGTCAGCTTTGAACGGCGTGACCAACGGTGCGTGTACTCCTTCGAAGCTCATCAGTTTCTCTCCCAATCTGGACTGTCACTGCGGACATCCGCACCGTCGCTTACACGAGCGTTAAATGCAGCAATGCCGCCGACTCCGTGACGTCATGTTAAAAATCAATTCTTCGAATACTCGACGCGGTCCATTCAAGGACACTAGCGGCCCGACTTAAACCAACGTTTCCGTATGCGAGTAAATCGGGAAGCGGTTGCATATGTCACGAACCTGGCTTCGCACAGAACGCTCAACGAGTTCGTCACCGCCTGGCTGTTTTTCGAGCGCCGACAGTACTTCAAGGATCAGGGCGCCGATTTCTTCAAACTGCGTGACGCCAAAACCGCGCGTCGTTCCAGCCGGCGTACCGAGGCGGACGCCGGATGTCACAGTCGGGTTTTCGGTGTCGAATGGAATTCCGTTCTTGTTGCAGGTAATGCCAGCCCGTTCGAGCGCCTTTTCAACCTGCGTTCCGGTCAGTCCCTTCGGGCGTAAGTCGACGAGGAGTAGATGGTTGTCGGTGCCCCCGGTCACGAGGTTGACGCCGCCCAGCTTCAACACTTCGCCGAGCGCCTGGGCATTTTGCAGAACCTGGTCAATGTAAGTTGCAAATTCCGGACGCAACGCCTCGGCGAATGCAACTGCTTTTCCTGCGATGACATGCATGAGCGGACCGCCCTGCAGGCCGGGGAAAACAGCGGAATTGATTTTCCTGGCGATATCGCCGTTATTCGTGAGAATAAAACCGCCGCGCGGGCCGCGAAGGGTTTTGTGTGTCGTGGAGGTCACGACGTCGGCGAAACGAATCGGGCTCTCGTGACGGCCGGCGGCAACTATCCCGGCAATGTGCGCCATGTCGACCATCAACATCGCACCCACGCTGTCGGCAATCTCGCGAAACTTTGCGAAATCGAGCGAGCGTGGATAGGCCGAATAGCCCGCGATAATGAGCTTGGGGCGATGCTCCTCGGCAAGCCGCCTTACTTCCTCATAGTCGATCCTGAGGGTATCCCGGTTGACGCCGTACTGAACAGCATTGAACCATTTACCGGACAATGCCGGGCGGGCGCCGTGAGTCAAATGGCCACCTGCATCGAGCGACATTCCAAGAACCGTGTCGCCCGGCTTCAAAAGCGCGAGCATTACCGCGCCATTCGCCTGAGCGCCTGAGTGCGGCTGCACGTTGGCGAATTCGCATTCGAATAGCGCCTTGACGCGGTCCATCGCGAGCGCCTCAATGCGGTCGACGTGTTCGCATCCGCCGTAGTAACGCTTCGACGGATAGCCCTCCGCGTACTTGTTTGTCAGAACGGTTCCCTGCGCCTCCATCACTGCTGCCGAGACGATGTTCTCGGACGCAATCAGTTCGATCTGCGATTGCTGACGACGCAGTTCCAGCGCGATCTCCGACGAGATAACCGGGTCACGGTCTTGCAGGCTCTCTGAGAAGAATCGAACGTTATCGGTCACAGACATACTCCGTGATAGTCATAAAGCGGTGTTTCTCTAAGGATCGATCGGACATCTGCATCGGTGTACTGGACACGCACGGCCCTCGATTCATCGCGCCGCATTAAGTGACGCTCGACGGCTCCTCGAACAGAAGCCGACGGCGTTCCCGTACGCGTCCAGTTTCCGGCGTTATTTCTCCAGCCACGCTTTCAATTTGTCCGGATGCGAGTCGACGAATTTTTTCGCCGCGGCGGCGTAGTCGTTCGTATTGTTGCCCTCGAACTCAATCGCCTCCACATCGGCAAGCGTGAGCTTGAAATGCTTCATGAACACATCCGCGCGCGGAAACTTGCCGGCAAACTGCTTTGAACCGAACGCGTGAATCTGCTCTTCGCCACCCAGCGTGCCCTTCGGGTCTTTCAGATAACGCATCTGCCACTTCTGGAAGAGCCAGTGGGGACTCCAGACCGTGGCGACAATCCACTGTTTGGATTGGTACGCGCGCTGTACCGAAGCCAGCATCCCTGCTTCACTCGAAGACTGCAGGTTGTAGCCCGTCAGGCCGTAATCCTTGATTGTTTTCTCGGACGCCTGCATCAGACCGCCGCCCGGCTCGATACCTTGAATCGTGCCGTTCAGCTTGCTCATTACGTCCGGTTTTTTGAGGTCGTCAATCGACGACAGCTCGGATTCGGGTACATACGCAGGAACCGCCCAACCGTTTTTTCCACCGGTGTAGATGATGCCGACGTCATCCATGTCGTTCTTGTATCGCGCGTAATACGTCGCGTGCGTAACCGGCAACCATCCACCCACCATCAGGTCGACGTCACCACGAGCGACGCCCTGGTACTGGATACCAATATCAGCTTGAACAAACTGCACGGGCTGCTGAAGCTTGGTCTCCATGACATACTTCGCCACATTCGCAACAGCCAGAACGTCAGCCCAGTTTGTGATCGTGATCTTCACGGGTTCGGCCGCTACCGCTTCACCGCCATAAAGGCTGACAGCACAAAGTGCCGACGCGGCAATTCTCACAACAAAAGACTTGAACATCCCGGTATTCATCTAGTACTCCTTGTTTATTGAAATATTTTCTTGCGTTTCCGTGTGGTAATTTCCTGACTTGATGTCTGATTGCGCGGAGGCCGCCAACTCCTCCGTGCAAAGTCCGCTATGACTACGTTTGGGCCGTCTCCTTCGCGTCTCCTGCAGAACCTTTCGATATCTGCACTTTGGCTTGGGTCCTTTTCTTTGCCGACTTAACGCCGAAACTCTCCGTTATCCGGTCCAGAATGATGGCGAGCAGCACCACACCGAGACCCCCTTCGAATCCAATGCCAATGTCGAGCCGTTGAATTCCGCTGAGAACGTATTCGCCCAATCCTCCCGCGCCAATCATCGAGGCAACGACAACCATGGAGAGCGCCATCATGATGGTTTGATTGATCCCGGCCATGATTGACGGCAGCGCATTAGGCAGTTGAATCTTCCATAGGAGTTGCGAGTCCGTACTGCCAAACGATCGCCCCGCCTCCATCAATTCCTCTCTGACCTGCTTGATTCCGAGCGTGGTAAGGCGAACCACGGGCGGCATCGCGAAGACGATCGTTGCAATAACCGCCGGCACGCGGCCAAGTCCGAACAGAATGACCGCTGGAATCAGGTAGACGAAAGCAGGCATCGTTTGCATGAAATCCAGCAATGAGCGCAATACGATTTCCGCACGGCCGTTACGCGCGCCCCAGATTCCAAGCGGAATTCCAATCAGCAGACTGAAGAATGTCGCGGCAATCACGAGTGCAAGTGTCGACACGGTTTGTGTCCACAGCCCCATGTAGTGAATGGTCAGAATCGCAATGCCGACAAAGGCAGCGAACAAGGGGCTTTTGCGCCACAGCGCGATTGCCACAAACCCGACTAGCATCACGACGAACGGAATCGCACCGAGGCCGTCCTGAAGGAGCTTGATGACAGCGTCGAGGGCGGCCGAAAAGGCGTCGAAACCCCCTCGAAAATGCTGAAAAAGGAAGTTGACCGCATGCTCGGCTGCCTGCCCGATAAATGACGAGTTCATGCCGCCCTCCGTTGCATAACCTGTTTCAGAATCGTGCGGCACGACACCACGCCCGCGAGTTTCCCTGCTGTGTCGACAACCGGCACGTCGTGGGTCTGACTCAGCGCGATCGCGGACAAATCGTGCAAATCCGTATCGGGAGCAACCGTAGCAATGTCGCGAAGCAACGCGTCTCGAATGGGACCCTTCCCACACTGACGCAACGATGCCGGCGTGACCGAGCCTTGGTATCTGCCCGACTCGTCGCAGACATATCCGCAGTCAACGCCAGAGTCGATGAGCTGGTTCAGATAACCTTCGGATGAGGCACCCGTATCGCACATGAACAGGCCTTTCTCGACCTTGCTCAGGAGACTGGATGCCTTGAGGAATCGCGAGATATCGACATTGCGAAAGAAGTTGCGAACGTAATCGTCGGCGGGCGTCTGAATGAGTTCAGCAGGTGTGCCGACCTGCACCAACCGGCCGTCCTTCATGACACCGACGCGGCCGCCAATCTTGATGGCCTCTTCGATATCGTGCGAAATGAAAACAACGGTCCGCTGCTCCTCTTTCTGCAGTCGCAAAAGTTCATTTTGCATTTCGAAGCGAATCAGCGGATCCAGTGCGGAGAAAGCTTCGTCCATCAACAGCACGGACGGATTCACGGCGAGCGCGCGCGCCAGCCCGACGCGCTGCTGCATACCGCCCGACAACTCGCCTGGATAAAGCTTCTCGTACGAGCCCAAGCCAACGCGAACGAGTGCCTTGCGTGCAACCTCGTACCGTTCAGTCTTCTTCTGGCCGGCAACTTCGAGACCGTAGGCAACGTTTTCGATGACCGTACGATTGGGAAGAAGCGCGAATGATTGAAAAACCATGGCCATTTTTTTACGCCGCACTTCCCGTAGCTCCGGGGTGGACATTGGCGCAATATCACGGCCTTCGAGAACAACTTTGCCGGAGGTCGGTTCGATCAGACGATTCAGAAGCCGGACCAGTGTGGACTTCCCCGAGCCGGAAAGTCCCATGATCACAAAAATCTCGCCCGCCCGAACTCCAAGACTGACGTTGTCAACTGCCACCATGTTGCCGGTCTGCTGGAATATCTCATTGCGCCCGAGACCCTGCCGCAACATGTCAGCCGCACGTTCGGGTTTAGGACCGAATATCTTCGAAAGATTCTGAACCGTGAGGATTTCGTTCGCGGTTATGGACGCGGGTGTCGCGGCCGAAGCAACAGCGCTGGAACTGGCGACGCTCGGATAAACCGCCTCGTCCGATGCAAAGGTGAGGTTTGGGGACATTCTGTCATTCCAACTGGCAAGTTCAAAAACCTGTAGGCCGGCGATCGACGCAGACATGCACCGCAAGCGCACACGATTGCGTCGTCATTCGCAGGTCGGGGATGAGCATTGCGGCGGTCGGACGCTTGCGCGCCGGAAAGCCATTTTCACGAGCAAAGACAGCTAGCCTCGCGCAGTCGAATAAAACGCGACTTTTCGCGCGAAACTTAAAAACATTCATCACCGAATCGGGTTTCAGCAATGTTTGTTGCAGTGATGACAGCGTACCCCGCCAATTAGCGCGTTCCAGCTACATTTTCTGCGCTCTTTGCCCTACCTCTGGTAATGGAATGACGCAGCCAAACCGCGGAGGATGCCGGGGCCTTCCGCGAAAAGCCAGACCTGGTGTGGCTTTTGGCCGAACTGATCACGCGTGGGCGCCGAACGCTGCGCGTCTCGCACATAGGGCAAATCCCAATCAGGGACATTCAACGCTGCCAAGCAAAGAAAACTTTTCGAATATCATCGATTCCCAAGGCGGCTGCCCTTATCCATCCAAACCAGAACATGAAACCGGTCACTGAAGACGCAAAGGGGTATCGACGGCTCATTCCTTCGTTGACCGCCCTGGTGGAATTCGAAGCCGTCGCGCGCTTGAGCAGCTTCACGCTGGCCGCGAACGAACTCGGCGTCACACAGGCCGCCGTGAGCCGGCAAGTGCGATTCCTCGAAGAATCGCTCGGCGTACGCCTGTTCCATCGTCTGCACCGTTCGATCAAGCTCACCGGCGAAGGCGAAGCGCTCTATTTCGTGGTGGCCGAGTCGATGCAGCGGATCGCGGGCGTCTACGACCGGCTCTCGAATGGCGGTGAGGAACAGGAACTGGTGCTGGCCACCACAGCGGCCTTCTCGCATTTCCGCGTGTTGCCGAGACTGCCTGAGTTGAAGCGTATTCAGCCGCAACTGAAGCTTCGTCTCACGACGACGATGTTCACCGCCGACCTGCGCCACAACGAGGTAGACATTGCCGTCCGGTATGGCAATGGCACATGGCGCGATGGCACGTCGTCCCTCCTGTTCGATGAGGAAGTGTTTCCAGTTTGCTCGCCGGCCTGGCTGGAGGCGAACGCGTCGCCGCAATCGCTAGCCGAACTTGCGAAAGCGCAATTGATCGGGTCCGACTCGACGTCCGAAGGGTGGATGGGCTGGGAGGCCTGGTTCGACGCTGCAGGTTTGCGACCGCCGCGGTTGCAATATGCGCTCCGCTGTAGCCTGTACACGGACGCCATTGAAGCTGCACGCCACGGGCAAGGCATCGCGCTCGGCTGGCGCCGATTGCTGACGGGTCTGCTCGACGCCGGCGAACTGGTGCGCATCACGGAGGCGTCGGTCAAGGTTCGCGATGCTTACTTCGTCGTCATTCCGCACGGGCACATGATCACGCCGGCCACGAACAGCGTGATTGAATGGCTGCGTGGCGGTGCGGCATCCGCTTAGTGTCGCCGGTCCTTTCGCATAACCTGTCGTAATGCGATAGAAAAAATAAAGCGCATTGACGCCCCATATCGTCGATTCAATACTGGATTCACCGTGTCGATGCAATCGCATCGCGCCGATCAATCCATTCAAGAGGCAATCGATGCTGGTGGCGAACCTGATGACTCACCGTGAACTGATACACAGTCGCAAACCCGGTCACGGCATGCGGGGCGAGCTTTTTGGTCGCCCGGACGTGTTCGGGACGGATGTCGACGTGTTCTTCCACAAACACTGGATTCTGGTCGGCGTCTCGGCCGACGTTCCTGAACCCGGCGACGTGTCCACCGTCGACATCGGCCTGGCGTCGATTCTCATCGTGCGCGACGACGATGAAGCCATTCGCGCTTACCGAAACGTCTGCCGGCACCGCGGTGCACGGCTCAAAGACGCGGGAAAGTCCACCGTGGGAATGCTGGTGTGCCCTTACCATCAGTGGACCTACGACCTGGATGGCAGTTTGAAGCACACGACCCATATGGGCGTCGACTTCGACCGCTCGTGCCGCAGTCTTATTCCGGTCAAAACACGCGTGGTGGGCACTCACATTTTTGTGTGCCTATCAAACGACGCACCCGCCGACATAGATGTCCTCGAAGAAACGATGGTGCCCAGGTTTGCGCCCTACGACCTGACGCGGTCCAAAATTGCACATGAAACCGAGATCGTCGAAAACGGGAACTGGAAACTCGTGATGGAGAACAACCGGGAGTGTTATCACTGTGGCGCCACTCACCCGGAGCTGACGGCGTCGTTCCTTCCCGAAGATTTCGGATTCTGTCCACACGGTTTGAGCGAAGAGTCGCAACGTGCGCTGGATGCCTATCACGCACGCAACGCCGCGAGTGTCTCCAGTTGGGAACAGGACGGACTGATTTGCAGCACGGTAGAACGGCTCGGCCCCGACGCGGCCACTGGCTTCCGGACACAGCGCCTGGTTATCGCGGGAAACGGCGAGTCGCAAACTATGGATACCAAAGTAGCGAGCAAAAAACTGTTCGGCAACTTAACGCGTCGAGACCTTGGTGATGTGCATCTGTGGACCCACAATTCGTGGACACACGTGATGAGTGACCACGCGGTCATTTCCTACATCGTTCCACTTGCTCCCGATAAGACGCTCGTGCGAACCAAATGGCTGGTCCATGAAGACGCCGTGGAAGGCGTCGACTACGACCTGAACACATTGACTGAAGTCTGGGTGGCGACGAACGCGCAAGACGCCAATCTCGTTTCAATCAACTATCGCGGAACTCAGGATCCGGCCTACGAGCCAGGTCCATTCTCCGAATTTACAGAGACATACCTCGATCTCTTTTCGCAATGGTATGCGGCCCGATTGACTGCACACGGCGTTTGAGTGAATTGCCATGATTCTTACTGAAACAAACGTGGACGTACCCCCGCCAAATGCTTTCGCAGATCGGCTGAACGATCGTACTCTTTGGGAACATAGTGGTGCTCATTGGACGAGCGCCGAGAAGAAGAAGTTGGTGTGTTGTCGCATCATCGACGAGATGCCCGATGTTAAGACCTTTGTTCTCAGCGCCGCAGACGGCATTCTATTCAGCTTCGAGCCAGGGCAATTCATTACGATTTCGGTCGAAGTCAACGGGCAGATGCTGTCGCGCTGCTACACGATATCCTCGCCGCCGACACGGCCTTACACGCTTTCCATTTCGGTCAAGCGCGTGCCCGGCGGCGCCGTGTCTAACTGGCTGCATGAACACCTCCAGCTTGGGGGCACATTGATGGCTTATGGGCCTGCCGGCGTGTTTACGCTTTCGTCGCATCCAGCCAGCAAATCACTTTTCCTTTCCGCCGGCTCGGGCGTGACGCCACTGATGTCGATGACGCGCGCCGGCCATGACCTTGGGCTCAACCGTGACGTCGTGTTCTTACACAGTGCCAGAACACCCGCGGACATCATCTTTCGCAACGAGTTGTCTCAGCTAAGTGCGTCCGCGGTCCGGCTCAGGGTCGTCCACCTATGCGAGAGCGCCGGCCTTGAAAAGGACTGGCGCGGCCCTGTAGGGCGACTTTCGCTGGAGCTCATGGAACGTTATGTACCTGACTTCAGGGAACGCGAGGTATTCACGTGCGGGCCCGCTGGCTACATGCAGTCAGTCAGAAAAATCCTCGCGGAAGGCGGCCACGACCCGGCCCGATACCATCAGGAAAGCTTTGACATTACAGCCGGCGGTTCTGACGATGGAACGACGGCCGCTACGGCTTCGCCTTCCAACGCTACAGCCGGCGTTCGGCCGGCGTTCAGCGTTCGGCTGGCGCGCTCGGGGAAAAGCTTCACCATGAGCGACACCGAAACCGTCCTCGCCGCCGCTCGCAAAGCGGGGGTGCCTGTTCCATCGTCCTGCGGACAAGGTCTCTGTGGCACCTGCAAAACCGCTGTCCTGCAGGGCGACGTCGACATGCAGCATAACGGCGGCATCCGGCAACGGGAAATCGACAAAGGACTGCGGCTGCTTTGCTGCAGCCGCCCGCAATCGGATCTTGTGCTCGACCTCTAGCGAAAGAGCATCGGCATAACGTCCCGACTCAGGATAAGCACAACAAGCCTTCAAAACCGACTCCACACCGGGACAACCATGGATTCAGCAAAAAGCGCCGTAACACCGCCACTTGATTCGTCCGGTCCCTTCGCCCGCCGCAGCTATAAGATTAATGACGACGACTGGCGTCCCCTGCAAATCGGCGCAACGGCTATTCCCGGCTATTTCTGGATTCCCTTGTCGGACGACGAGGGAGGCGGATGGTCGAGCTACTGGATGAAAATCGAGCCGGGCGCACAAGGCCCGATGCATCTGCACGATACGACAGAGTTAATTTTTGTCGCAGACGGCATTTTCACCGACAGCGACGGCGTTCACTTTCAAGCCGGGTGTGTGATCACGTACCCGGCAGGCTCGAGCCACTCGAGTTCGTCCGAAAACGGTTGCACCGTTCTGGTCGTCGCCCGAACCGGTTCACATCTGGTGGAATGATGCGGCGACGGGAAAGATCATGCATAACCTGCACTTTTCTGTCATTTTGTCGCTTACAGGCGCAGATCCTCGACGGAGGCGAACGATTGAGACCGGTGCGCCGTTCGTGATTTTTTCGACGCTGTCTGTCCGTCAGCATGCGGCCCGAGCGTCATTGTCATGGCGGCCCGATGTGATTCACCCGCCTTAACCCCATGACGGAGGCTCATATGCAATACCTATTGATGATCTATTCGGAAGAAAACGGCTGGAACCGGATGACCGACAGCGAGCGGCAACAAGGGGTTGCCGCCTATCACGCGTACACCGAATCGTTGAAGAAAGCGGAAGTGCTGGTAGGCGCCAACCGGCTGCAGCAGACGAGCACGGCTACCACAGTGCGCCTCGTCGACGGCAAACCGCAGGTGCTTGACGGACCGTATTCCGATTCGAAGGAGCAGCTCGCCGGCTACTACCTGATCGACGCGCCCAACCTGGACGCGGCGATTGCGTGGGCGTCGCGTTGTCCCGGCGCGGCGCACGGCCTCATGGAAGTGCGCCCGGTCTGGACTGCCCCCTACGACGCACCATCTGCCGCATGAGTCCGTCCGGCGGCGGCGACCGTGACGCTGACGGCGCCGCGCGTTCGATTGCCGAGGCGGTCGCTCGCCGCAGTTACGGCAAACTCGTCGCGCTGCTGGCGATGCGCACGCGCAACGTCGCCGCGGCCGAGGACGCGTTGGCCGACGCGTTCGCGGCCGCGCTCGCGGACTGGCCGAAGCGAGGCTGCCCCGCGAACCCCGAAGCGTGGCTGATGACGGTGGCGCGCCGCCGGGCGCTCGACGGCGCGCGCCATCGCCGGGTCGGCGACGAGGTCGTGAACCAGCTCGCGATCCTCGCCGACGAGATCGACGAGCGTGAAGCAGGCGTGTTGCCCGACCGGCGGCTTGCGCTACTTTTCGCGTGTACCCACCCTGCGCTCGAGGCCGCGATTCGCACGCCGCTGATGCTGCAGGTGGTGCTGGGGCTCGAAGCAAAGACGATTGCGTCCGCGTTCCTGATGTCGCCCGCCGCCATGAGCAAGCGCCTTGTACGGGCGAAGAACAAGATCCGCGAAGCGGGCATTCCGTTCAGCGTACCCGAGCGCGAGGAGTTGCCCGGCCGGCTCGCTGCGGTGCTGGAAGCGGTCTATGCGGCGTATGCGGAAGGCTGGACCGATCCGGTCGGCGGCGATAGCGAGCGGAGCGACCTCGCCGGCGAGGCGCTGTTTCTTGCACACCTGCTCGTCGAACTGCTGCCCGATGAGCCGGAGACGCTGGGCTTGCTTGCACTGATGCTGTACGCGCAGGCGCGGCGCGATGCGCGACGCAATGCGGCCGGCGACTACGTGCCGCTGTCGGCTCAGGATCCGGCGACATGGAACACGCCGATGATCGACGCAGCCAATGCGCTGCTGCGACACGCGAGTACATTCAACGCAATCGGACGCTTTCAGCTCGAGGCCGCGCTGCAGTCGGCGCACATCTACCGCTGCCGGACGCGTCATCCGAACTGGGACGAGATCGTGCAGCTCTACGATGCGCTGCTCGCGATTGCGGCGTCGCCGGTGGTCGCGGTGAACCGAGCGCTCGCGCTGGCGGAACGGGACGGCCCGCAGGCAGCGCTCGACGCGCTCGAGCCGTATGCGGACGATCCGCGGCTGGCCGACTACCAGCCGTACTGGGCCGCGCGTGCCGATCTGCTCGCGCGCGCAGGTGCGATAGACGAAGCGCTCGGCGCGTACGATCTCGCGATCGGACTCGAGCGCGATCCGGCCGTGCGCCGGTTCCTGCAGCGCAAGCGCACTGAGCTGTTACAGGCAGGAAGTTAGATTGGCGCCTTGCGTTTGCCGCGCGAGGTTGCAAGCCGCGCGCTAACGCAGCTCAGACGCCGCGCTGCGTTGCGCGGTCTGGAGCGTTCCGTTTCAACCGGAATTCATTGCACGCTGTTACGTTGCCTCCTTGACATCGTCGCCAGGCCGATTTGTGAGGATGGCGCTCGCGATAACGTGAAAGAGATGATCGGCGCGTGGCGCGAATGAGGGTTGGTCGACGAGCCAACCAAGCGCCGACATCAGAGCAAACAGGTCGACCCCATCCATATCGGCGCGCGCCGTTCCCTCGGCCTGAGCACGGAGCAGTAGCCGTGCGCCCGCTGAATGCACCGCTGAGCATGAAGCGTAAAGCGCGGACTCCGGGTCCGCGTGGGCGCTCGCCATCAAGGCGACAACCCCGCTATAGCTATGAACGAATGCCACCCCTTCGCGAAACCAGGACACGAGCGCTTCGTCAGGTGGATTCGACGTTTCGAGTTCGCTTGCCTTCTGCGTCAGTGCGTCCAGATTCTCACGCAGCAACGCTTCGAACAAGGCTTCCCGCGTCGGGAAATGGCGAAGCAGTGTCGCCAACCCGACGTCGGCCCGGCGGGCGATATCTCGCATGGACGCATCGGCACCATGCTCGGTGACGACTTCACGCGCGACTGCAAGGAGATGGCTGTAATTTTTTCTGGCGTCGGCTCGCATCGATTTTCTTGACAAATGGATCAGTGATCCATATATTTGAATCGGGATCTGGATCAGTGATCCATAAGATACAGCGTATTTGTGCAAATGGGTACAGAGACGCGGTCCGACACCACGAAAGGAGAAGTGATGGGAAAGCTTGAGGGTAAGGTTGCAGTCATCACCGGTGGATCGAGCGGCATGGCGCTGGCGAGCGCCATGCGGTTCGTTGAAGAAGGCGCCTATGTGTTTATCACGGGCCGGAGGCAGGAGGCGCTCGACGAGGCTGTCAAGCTGATTGGCCGGAACGTGACCGGCGTGCGCGGCGACGCGGCCAACCTCGACGACCTCGACCGCCTGTTCGATACAGTCAAGCGGGAAAAGGGCAAGATCGACATCCTGTTCGCGAGCGCTGGCACGGGCGAAGCCGTCCCACTGGGCGAGATTACCGAGCAGCACTTCGATACGGCCTTCGGCCTGAATGCGCGCGGCACGCTGTTTACGGTTCAGAAGGCGTTGCCGCTGTTCAACGATGGCGGATCGATCTTCATGACCGGGTCCATTGCTTCGGTGAAAGGTTTTCCTGGTTTCAGCGTGTATGCAGCGAGCAAGGCGGCGTTGCACGCATTCGCACGCGGGTGGCTCAACGAACTGAAGGGCAGGAATATCCGGGTGAATGTGCTGAGCCCGGGGCAGATCGCCACACCGATTCAGGAGCAACTTTTCGACGAGGAGACGATGCGGCAGTTCGAATCCCTGGTCCCGCGGGGAAAGATGGGGCGTCCCGAGGAAATTGCGACGGTCGCGCTGTTTCTCGCTTCAGACGATTCGAGCTTTGTGAATGGAGTGGAGTTGTATGTCGACGGCGGCACCTCGGCTATCTGAAATCGCACCGAGAGGCGTATAAGCGGGCCCATCAATCTGACGAAGACGATCCGAGTTTTCCTGTAAATAGGGAATCCTTATCAATAAATGGGATTGACTTCAATGATTGTCCAGCGGGTATTGTCACGCCGGCTCGCGCTGCGGTCGCTGGAAACGGCGATGACGCTGCTCGGCTCCGCGTGTCTGCGGTGGGTCGCGTGGCGCATCGCGCGCAGCGGGCCGCCTGACGCGGGCGACGGTCCCGTACGCCCGGTTACCAACTGACATGGGTCCGTGATGATCAACACGGACCCTGAATGGAGAGTTCGCATGAGCTATTCGATTATTGGCTTCGGCGCGGTAGGCCAGGCACTCGCCCGAGCGTTTGCAAGAAAGAACATCGATGTGACCGTCGCCAGCAGACGCCCGCCCGAGACGTTGAGGCAGCAGGCACAAGCGATCGGCCCCACCGTTATCCCCAGGGCGCTGCGGGATGCAATCGCGTCCGACACGATCTTCCTGGCGGTTCCGTTTTGGGAACATCGCGAAGTCGCGAAACAGATCACAACCTGGCAGGGCAAGACGATCATCGACACCACGAATGCTTTCGGTGTTCCCGTTGAAGACCTGGAAGGTCAGCCGTCGTCCGCGGTTGTCGCCAAAGCGTTTTCCGGCGCCAGGTTCGTAAAGGGCTTCAACCATCTGCCCGCTGCCGTTCTGGCCGCTGATCCGAGCGTGAATGGCGGCAGCCGCGTCGTGTTCCTGTCGAGCGATGACAAAGATGCGGTGGCGCCGGTCGCGGTTCTGGCCGAACAACTCGGTTTCGCGCCGATTGCGCTAGGAGCGCTCAAGGATGGCGGCTCGCTTGTTCAGGCCAGGGGGAATACCTGGGCTGAACTGATCTTCAAGGACCTCGTCAAGTTCAAATAGAGGCGCGTCACGACAATGAACAACGGTCGCCCAGGACCTGGGCGCCACCGCAACCTCAACCGTCCCGATGTGGCCGTGATGCGGCCGTGATGTGGCCGCGCAGTTTGTCGAAATTGCGTATCAATGCAGCGCTCGGGCTTTCATCCGGTGTACCCGCCCCGCAGGGCCGTGTATCGCCTCCGGTTTCTACTCCTCGCCCAGGAACGACTTCAATCGCGCGGACCGGGCCGGGTGCCGCAGCTTGCGCAGTGCCTTGGCTTCAATCTGACGGATCCGTTCGCGCGTCACCTCAAACTGTTGTCCAAGTTCCTCCAGTGTGTGATCGCTGCCGCTCTCGATACCGAAACGCAGGCGCAGAATCTTCGCTTCGCGCGGCGTCAATGTCGTGAGCGCCTCGCTGACGGCATCCCGCATGCTGGCGTGCAGCGCTGCATCGTCGGGCAAAATCGCAGCGGGGTCCTCGATCAGGTCGCCTACCGACGTGTCATCATTTTCTCCGACGGACGCATCCAGGGAAACCGGCTCCCTGACGATCCGCAGCATTGCCCGAACCTTGTTTTCCTGCATCTCCATCCGCTCCGCCAGCACGGTGGCGTCCGGTTCCCGTCCGGTTTCCTGCAGGATCTGGCGCGAGATCCGTTTCAGTTTGTTGATCGACTCGATCATGTGAACAGGGACGCGAATGGTGCGCGCCTGATCGGCGACCGCCCGGCTGACGCCCTGCCGGATCCACCAGGTCGCGTAGGTGGAAAACTTGTAGCCACGGCGATACTCAAACTTGTCGACGGCGCGCATGAGACCGATATTGCCTTCCTGTATCAGATCGAGAAACAGCAGGCCGCGGTTCACGTACCGCTTCGCGATCGAAATCACCAGTCGAAGATTCGCTTCGATCATTTCACCTTTCGCGCGCAGCGTTTTCGCTTCACTTGCAGTCATTGCGCGACAGACCTCTCTGAACTCATCGAGCGGCAGCACAACCCGCTTTTGCAGAGCAAGCAGCTTCTCCTGTTCCAGCTGGATCGCAGGGAGATTTCGCTCCAGCGCGCCACTGAACGGGTGTCCTGCCGTGATGAGTTGCTGCTGCCACGCCGGGCTGGTCTCGTTGCCCCGAAAATGCGCGACAAACATGTCGCGAGGCACACCACACCGGTCAACAACGATCCGCGCGATTTCGCGCTCGATGGTCCGGACCCCGTCGGCGGATACTCGCAACGCGCTCGTCAAACGCTCAATCGTGGGCGCCGTGAAGCGGATCGTCATCAGTTCGCTCTCGATCGCCGCCTGTGCGGCGCGATAGCGCCCCGATCCGTAACCCTCCGTTTCGTAGGCATCCCGCAATTGCTCGAACCAGTCCGCGACCGTCGCCAGCTTCGCCAGCGCGTCACGCTTCAGGGTTTCACTCTGCAGATTGGCCGACGCGGTTTCAGTACCGCCATCATCTTCGTCGCCCTGATCCTCGTCGAGGACCGGATCGCCGTCGACGCTTTCCTCCACGACAGCAACCATGTCATCTGTTTCCACTGCTGCGGGATCGATCATCCCGTCGACGAACTCTTCGACGGGGGTTGCACCGCCGGCAACAGCGTCAGCGATCGCCAGTATTTCCGCAATCGTTGTCGGGCACGAAGATATGACCCGGATCATGTCGTTGCGGCCCTCTTCGATTCGCCGCGCAAGCGCAATTTCCCCTTGGCGGGTGAGGAGTTCAGTGGTACCCATCTCGCGCATGTACATACGCACGGGATCGGTGGTGCGGCCGAACTCCGCGTCTACGCTGGAAATTGCCGCCACAGCCTCTTCCTCGGCCTGCTCGTCGGACGAAACCGCGACAGCGTGATCGTGCATCACCATGGACTCCGCGTCCGGCGCCTGCTCGAATACGGCGATACCCATGTCGCTGAAGGCTCTGATCACGTTCTCGATTGCGTCAGGTTGCGCAAGGCGCTCAGGCAGGTAATCGCTAATCTCCCCGCGAATGACGAAACCGCGCTCATTGCCGAGCTTGATCAGCGCGCGCAGGCCCGAGCGGCCGTCGTCGTTTTCTCCAGTGGATTCATCCGGTAGCGCGGCATCGGCGTCGTACACACGTGCGTTTGCTTTCATTCGACGTGAACCGGTCGCCGATGGAACCGTTGCGATCGCAGACCCGGAGTCCTGCGCTCCGTCCTGCGTCGAGGAGCTCGCTGGTCGCGCTGTGATTGCGGCTGACGTGCTTGCGCTATCCGTAACGTTCGTGGCGGCGGGCCCACCCTTCACATTGAGGTTGTCCGGCACCACGTCCAGTGTCCGCTTCTTCACACTCTTTTTCGTCACGCGGTCGCTCCTTGGGATTTGTGGTCAGGGCTGGCGCGCAGCACGTGCAGCAGCCTTCGAGAGGTGATGGACCATCTCAGAGGCGCGCACCATGCGCCCTGATCAGCCGGACAGGTTCAGATACCGAAATCTCGTACCGGACCGCCTGTTCGGGACCCGCCGCATGACGATCGCTGTATCGCTGATCGTGATACAGGCGCAGACGCCCAAGGCCGGAGTTGCGTGGGGCTGAGTTCATCTGGGCTTTCCCTTGATTCATTTCTGTCCGTGGTCCTGCCTGGCACCGTCGGGCCTGGTGTCGAGCGCCTCTGAGCATGTCGCTGACGTGATAATATCATTATCATTATCTGTAAATTCCGTTAACCGGGAGATATCATGCCGAGCTCAGCCTGGGGCAAACTCCGCGAAGCCGCTCCCGGTTATCACGAGTTCCCGACGCCGGACAAGATCACAATCGCCCCGACCAAGCTGATCGAGGTGATCGCCGTGCTGGAACCGACCTTCTGGACCCGGCAGCGTCTGCGAGCCGCCATTGGGTCCGATGGCACCACCGTTAAGGTCATCGCAGCGCGACCGGCGGGCTAGGGACCAAACACAAGTATCGTCTGGACTGCCGCATGGATCACCCTCACGCGTCCTTCGACGCCTATATGAAGTTTCTTGCCGAGCCATCTGAAGACGGTACGCCTGTGGTGCTGGAAACCGAGCACGCGCTTTCGCTGCACTTCGATCTGCTGGCCACACAGAGTTTCATGTCCCGGCGTGAGCCCGACAGGCTGGTGCTCGGCTATACCCGGACGATGATGGGATTCCTGCTGCTGCAACCGGCGCCGGGCAGAATTTCCATGATCGGCCTGGGTGGAGGGTCGCTAGTCAAGTACTGTTACCGGCATCTTCCGGATACGAGGATCGTGGCCATCGAAATCGATCCCGAAGTAATCGCATTGCGCGACACATTCCATATCCCGCCCGATGACGAGCGATTCGAGGTGATCTGCGCGGACGGGGCGGAATACGTGCGGGGTCACGATGCGCGCCCGGACGTGATTCTGGTGGATGGCTTTCTGGCACACGGCATGCCCGCACAACTGGGTAACGCGGCCTTTTACTCGGCTTGCCACAAACGGCTTGCGGACGACGGAGTGCTGGTCGCCAATTTCGTCGCCGACGATCCTCATATTCCCTACTACCTGGAAGAGGCGCGTTCAGCGTTCGGTGAGTCGCTCTCCATTTTCATGGCTGAGGACAGTTGCAACTACACGCTGTTCGCCTGGAGAGGCGGGCCACGGCTGCCCTCCCGGGATACGCTGCTCGCGCGTGCACGCGCCCTGGCAACGGTACATCCCCTGAACTTGCGCGGAGCCGCACGTCGCCTGAAGCAAGGCACGGGGCTCGCCTCGAACTGGACATTCGAGCAGAAGCTGACCAGCGAACGAAACAGCTGACAGGCAGCAGATTTGCGTGGCCTGGATAGAAGCGCCGCGTTACGCGCGCTGCCAACCTATCGACGCGGACGGAGGTCGCTGCAAGCATCCTGTGCACCGACCTCCATGGGAACCTGGCACTTCAGGCTGGTTGTGCCGCACAGCCTCTAATAGCGCCGCGCCAGAGCATTCACGCATTGAGCGTAGACGGCGATGACTCGCGGTGACGCGAAATTGATCTGCATGTCACTGGTAAAAAACCAGTATGCATCCCGTTGACCGTGCACGATGTCGCCGGCGTCCACAAGCTGCCGCGCGAGATCGGCAGCCATCCGACTCAATTGGATCCGCTCGTGCCACTCGGCGTGATGATCGTGGCGCCGCAGCCAGATCCTTGTGCTTTCGACGAGATGATCGATCTGCAGCCATGCTCCCCTGGAGCAGAAGGCAAAGATTTCAGATAACGCGAGGAAACAGAGCAGCTCTGTTTTCAGCTCCAGGCGGTGCATGTCACAATCCGTAGTATCGTCGCGACGCTGGCGACCGTGCGTCGTCGCGCACATCTGAAGATTCGTGATTTATTGGCGCGCTGTAAAAGCAGCCGCTCGAAAGAGTTCCCGGCAGCAAGTCAGCATAGGTGAACGGGCCGCGGCCTCTCCGCCGGATCGCGCCATGGGCCCGAGCCGGATATACCTCAGGCCGTTTTTCGACGTGGGCGGGCGCCAACGGCGCTCTTTGTCTTGTAGGTGACGCCATGCTGCTCAAGGTATTCGCGAATCAGTTGGCGCACCACCTGTGAGGGCGTCAGATCCTGCGCTGCGCACAGTTTTTCGAACGCCTCCTTCTTCACAGGATCGATCAGAATCGTGAATCGCGCGCTTTTCGTTTCCATGATGGGGAGCGACATCCAAGTATGTTAATCGAATTATAATACACGACGTGATCCGGGTCACCATCTTGACGCCACGAGCCCACCACGCGCCGTCGATTCATGAATCGCTCGCCTATACGCCGCCAATGAACGGCCTCGAAGCACTTCGAGGGGCAGGCCATCTCCGCACTAGCGTACGGCCCTGTCCCGCAGGTAGTTCTGGCCTGCCGGGGTAATCGACACACCGCCTCGCCCATTCGCGGGGACGGACACCAACCCGGCGTTACGCAGCTCCTGCGCGACCGACCAGTTTAGCGTAGGCGCATCGCGGCCGTATCGTTGCTGGGCCAGACGCTCCAGCGCCCAGACGGCCGCGTGGGTCAAGGTGCTGCGTTCGTTGTCGCTTCCTGCCGTCATCTTCTTTCCTCGGGAACGCGCCTGCTTGAAAAAGCGCGGATTGGCCTGGTGCCATTGTTAATACATCGCAATTGAGTGCACTCAGCTCGCCTGTCCGTATCGGTTCCAGTTAAACCTCTTGCCGTACTCGATGCGCGTGGCCGTCGCATGGAGATTCACCGCATGCGTGGAACCGAGCGCGCGCGCCCGGTCGAGCATCGTTGCCAGGGACGGAAGCTCATCCGCTCCTTTCCACGCAAAAACGGTGACGTTGTGTTCGCTGCCTTCGGAGGGCGCCAGCGTCACCGCGCCCGCAAAGACTTCTCTGAGCGAGCGAAGGTAGCGATGGAAATCCGGTTCGTCCGTCACCAGATTGGCCACCATGACCCCGTTGTCACTCAACCGGCGACGGCAGGCCTCGTAGAACGTCTTGCTACCCAACTCGGCGGGCAGTCCGTCGGCATTGAAACCGTCGACCAGCAGCACGTCGGGCCGGTAATCCGGAACCGTGACGTACTGCGCGCCGTCGGCACAAACCACCCTGAAGCGTTCGCTATCGCGCGGCACATGGAACCGGTCGCGCAGCGCGATCACCTGGGGGTCGATTTCGACGACGGCAATCACGGTGTCGGGCAAGTGGCGATAGCAGTATTTCGCCAGCGAGCCGCCACCCAGACCGATCATCGAAATGCGGCGCGGGAATGGCTGGAACAGCAGGAAACCCATCATGGTGCGCGTATAACCCAGCGCAAGGGCATACGGATCGCGCCGCAACATGGTGCTCTGCACCCCGCGCGCATCGAAGTACAGTGAAACCACCTGGTCGTTCTCTATGACCAGCGGCTTGCTCGCCTTCCTCTTTCTTTTCATGTGTGTGGTCGAAAACCGATGCGGCGGCAATCGGCGGGGGTGTGCGCTGTGTTTCGCATCGGCCGGTCAGCACGCTTCCTGCAAGCGCAGGATGGCCGAAAGCGCCTCAACCGCCACGATTTCGTCAGGCCCCGTCGCCAGGATGCGCACATGCGCGCCGGGTCTGGCCCGAAGCGACATGATTGACATGACGTCCTTGGCGTTGACGCACCGACCGTTCGCCATGCAGACGATATCGCTGGCAAACCGGGCGGCATTGACCGCGAGCCGCGCCGACTCATGCCCGTTCAAACCCCATCGCCCGTCTACCTGAATCAATGCCTCGACCAACCCGCTCCCCTTGTGCGTAATTCGTGACCTTGGGCGCTCCGCCCCCACGTCGTCGCGCTCAGTGCATGAAACCTGCTGCGACCTCGATAAAGAAGGCGCGCAGCAGTGAATCCCACGTTTCATCGCGTAGTGCAATTTCGGCCGTGTCGAGCCGCCTCATCTCCCGGTCCAGATACACCGCGCGAAGCGATCTGGGGCGCGGTGGGCCGACAAAGAACTGCCCGTCATCGTCCAGAAACAGACACGGCCTTTGCCTGTAGCGGGCGCCGAACAACGAGGTCGCATCCTGAACGTGCCGAGCAGATTCCTTCTGATAGACGAAGATCACGTTAATCCCGCATTCCTCCAGCCGATCGCAGATATCAGAAAACCGGTACAGCATCTGGAATCCGCGTTCGCCCGCCTTGCCCACGCCGATGACGATCAGCCCGCGGCGGCCCATCACGTCCCGCAGATACAGGTGCGTGTAGTCATGGGACAGTAGTGGAACACTCGTATCGATCACGTCAACCTCCCTGCCGTGCGCAGGCATATACCCCGTTTCGCGCAAGCCCGGCCCGCAATGTGACCGGCAGGATTCCCGCCTAATCGCGCATTATTATTACCATTTCAGGATAAGTCAATGATAATTTCATTATCATGATTTGACGCTTTTGCCGCCTACTTTTACTACCAGTAGTCCCGGGCCTGCCGATGGAATTTCCACGCGAAACCGGGTGCCTCCGGCGTTGAGTGGCACCGCAACCGAGCGTGGACCGATCCCCTCGCTTGAGCGGTGGCCTGAAGTGCCAGTCGATGGGTATCGCCTTGCGTGCGCAAACTCGCTTGCCGGGGCTGGCTCGTCGCCGGCGTGGCCGCCTTTGCGCGTTGCCTACCGGTCCAGCCAATAAACGCGCGCGCGCAGGTCGTCAACGAGGGGTACGATGGCCAGCACAATCAGCAAGCCCGCAAGCGGCACCGTCGCGGCGTAGCCGATGTGCTTGAATCCCATGGCCCCTGTGATGCCCCCGAGAAAGAACATCGCCAGCATCGTCATGTGTACTTTCAGCTTTGCCCGGTTCGCCAGCACAAACGGCTCAGTGGGTTCGCCCCTCGATGAATTCCAGTAGAAAAGCTTGCCGAGCTCGATGCCGATATCCGTCACGATGCCCGTCATGTGGGTGGTACGGATTTCCGCACCCGACAGCTTCGTGATCATCGCGTTCTGCAGACCCATGATGAAGCAGAGGAGCACGACGGTTGCCGGCACGAACAGGGTTTCCCACAGGGCAAGATGGCTGCCGAGCAACCCGAAACAGAGCAGCAGGACAGCCTCGATCAGCAACGGCGACGCGTACTGACTGTTCAGCCGCCGGCGCCGCCCCCAGTTGACGAGCACGGCGGAACAGGCGGCGCCCAGCAGGAACGAGATCAGCGATCCGATACCCGCCAGAACCAGTGAAAGATCGCCCAGTGCGGCCTGGTCGGCAATCGCAGAGACCACGCCGCTCATATGGGATGTGTATTGCCTCACTGCCAGGAAGCCGCCGGCGTTGGTCGCGCCAGCCACGAACGCAAGCGAGAAGCCAAGCCGCCTGTTGGCCTCCGTGCTGCGATCCTTTCCCGTCAGGGTCCGGAAATAGTGTGCTGGCATCAGGTATCGACTCGTGTGTCCGCGTATCCGGACCGCGCCTCGGTATAAGCGGAGACCGGTGCTGCAAGCTGTTTTCTGAAATTCCACGCGTAGGGTGAAACCTGTATTTCCGGCGCGTCCTGAACGAGCGCGGCATGTTCTCCGCTCACGTCGACGGATCATCACGTGTGGAACCGGAACAATAAAGCTGCTAGGATGATAACGCAATTATCATTAACTGCTAACTTGATGTCCCTGTTGGAGAACCCCTCCGGAAGGTGGTCAACGCGCGGGATGCCGCGGTTGCATACGTCGCAGCACGATGCAGCGGCGACGCGGTTCATGGTGACGGGGACGGCGGGGGCCCGGCAGCCGGATGAACGCCGAGGCGCGCCGCATTGAGGAGATGTGCCATGCCGTTTGATGACACGCTTGAAAAGCACCGCATAGCGGGCATCTCGTTGCGTAAGGGGATATGTAGCGGGATGCGAGGCAGGATGCCCGGGCGCGTGAAAGTCGTCATAAGACCGTACCGGGATGGCTCGACCTCTACGCCCGCGCGAAAGCCATCGCGAAATCGATGGGACTCGGCCTGTACCGGTATGTCAGAAAAATGGAACGTCATCAGCGGGCAGAGGCCGTTCCGGGATACCCCTCGCCCAACACACTGACCGTCGAACAGGACGTCTGACGGCACCGGAGACAACGCCGATGGAACATCTGCTGGTCGTCCATTACATGCTGCTGGTGGTCGGAGGTTGGCTGGTAGTTGGGGTTCTGGGACTCGCGAACCTGCGCCGCACACGCGTGGTGGCACACGGCCTGTTTCCACTCGGCGCCATATTCGGTCTGCTTCTGTGCGGGCTGGGCCTGACCGGCGTTTTCTCAAATCCCCAGCAGGCCGTTCTGCCGCTCGGCTTGCCGGATCTGCCGTTTCATCTGAGGCTCGACAGCCTGTCAGCGTATTTCCTCACTGTGCTCGGCGTGGTGAGCACGGGCGTAAGCGCGTTCTCCGCCGGTTATTTCCGCAAGGGCGAAGGCACGCCACCCGGATTGCTGTGCTTCGAATATCACGTGTGCCTCGCGAGCATGGCGGTACTGCTGCTGGCCGACGATGCGTATTGCTTCATGGTGGCATGGGAGACGATGACGCTGTCGGCCACGTTCCTGGTGATGACCAGTCACCGCGTCGCTGAAATCCGCCGGGCGGCCTGGCTCTACTTCCTGATCTCCCACGTCGGCGCACTCGCGCTCCTGCTGTGCTTCGGCCTGTTGCAGGCGAATACCGGCAACTACACGTTCGCCAATATGCGCGAGCAGCATCTGGACGTGTTCTGGGCGTCCGTCGCGTTTCTGCTGGCGCTGTTCGGTTTCGGCGCAAAGGCGGGCATTTTTCCGCTGCATGTCTGGCTTCCTGAGGCTCATCCGGCAGCACCGTCACCGGTGTCGGCCCTCATGAGCGGCTTCGTCCTGAAAGCCGGCCTGTATGGCGTGTTGCGCACCGTGTTCGACCTGCTGCACGTACAGATCGCATGGTGGGGCGTGCTCATGCTGATGCTCGGACTCTTCACCGCGCTGTTCGGGGTGGTATTCAGCGCCATCCAGACGGACATGAAGCGGCTGCTTGCGTACTCGTCGATCGACAACATCGGCCTGATGTTTGTCAGCATGGGGCTGGCGATCCTGTTTCGCGCGTACGGGATGAACGCGCTGGCCGCCTTGTCGATGACGGCCCTGCTCTACCAGATCGCCAGCCACGCGGCCTTCAAGAGCCTATTGTTTCTCGGCACCGGTTCCGTGCTCCACGCGACAGGCGAGCGCAATCTCGGGCGCCTGGGCGGCCTGATCCGTTTCATGCCGTGGACGGCGTGGGCCGCTCTCGTGGGCGCGTTTGCCAGTGCGGGCCTGCCGCCATTGAGCGGCTTCGTCTCCGAATGGCTGCTGCTGCAGAGCTTTCTGTTCACCCCCGGCCTGCCTGACCCGTTCCTGAATATGGTGGTGCCGCTCGTGGCCGCGCTGATTGCTCTCGTGGCCGCGCTCGCGGGCTACACGATGGTCAAGTTCTTCGGCATCGTCTTTCTCGGTCAACCTCGCGAAGCGAAGTTACGCGAGGCACGGGATGCGAGTCCGTGGGAGCGCGTCGGCTTCGCGTGGCTCGCAGCGACATGCGTGCTGCTCGGGCTGTTGCCGGTGCAGTTCGTGATCGTTCTGGATCGCGTCACGCAGATGCTGGTTGGCGCGGGCATCGGATCCACCGTCGCACGGAACGGCTGGCTGCTGCTCGCACCCACCAGTGTGGGCCGTGCCAGCTACATGCCGCTGGTTTTCCTGCTGTTCTTCTTTGCCTGTTGCGGGCTCGGGTGGCTGCTGGTTCGCCGTCTTTACCATGGACGCCTGCGGCGGGCGGCACCCTGGGCCTGTGGCTTTCCGTTCGTGAACGCGCGCATGCAGGACACGGCAGAAGGTTTCGGGCAGCCGATCCGTGAGATCTTCACTCCGCTGTTCAGGATCGAACGGCAGCTACCCTCTCCATTCGACAGCCACCCCGTGTACAGCGTCACCGTGACGGATCGGGCGTGGGCGCTGATTTATGCGCCGATCGAGCGGCTGGTCAGGCGCGTCGCGGCACTGGCCGGGTTGCTCCAGACAGGTCGCATCGCCGTCTATCTGATGCACAGCTTTCTCGTGCTGATCGTGCTGCTGATGCTGGTGAGACGATGATTACGCTCTCCGGATTGCTCTCCCAGGGGCTGGAGATCCTGCTTGCTCTGGCGGCGGCCCCACTGCTGACGGGCTGGGTCAACATGTGCCGCGCCCGCTTGCAGAACCGCCGGGCGCCGAGCATCTGGCAGCCTTACCGGATGCTTCACAAGCTGTTCAACAAGGAGTCGGTCGTCGCCGACCATGCCAGCCCCATATTCCGCGGCGCGCCGTATGTCGTCTGGGCATGCATGACGCTCGCCTGCGCGATCGTGCCCACGCTTTCGACCGATCTGCCGCTCTCGCCGGCCGCGGACGCGATCGCTCTGGTGGGGCTTTTCGCGCTGGCTCGCGTGACGATCTCGCTGGCCGCGATGGACATCGGCACCGCCTTCGGTACGCTCGGCGCGCGTCGTGAGATGCTGGTGGGTTTCCTCGCGGAGCCTGCGCTGCTGATGGTCCTGTTTTCGGCGTCGCTGATCACGCAGTCGACCTTGCTGACCAGCATCGTCGCCACGCTTAGCCATCGCGAACTGGCGATCTATCCGAGTCTCGCGTTTGCAGGGATCGCGTTCACGATGGTGTCGCTCGCTGAAAACGCACGTCTGCCGGTCGACAACCCGACCACGCACCTCGAACTCACGATGATCCACGAGGCGCTGATCCTCGAATATTCCGGCCGGCATCTGGCGCTGATGGAATGGGCCGCGAGCCTCAAACTGTTCGCGTACTCCTGCATCGGGCTCGCCTTGTTCATCCCGTGGGGCATCGCGGAGGCCGGCAACCCGACAGCGCTGCTGCTCGCGATACCCGCGCTGTTCATCAAGTTACTGATAGGTGGCGCGGCGCTTGCGGTAGTCGAGACGACCAACGCGAAGATGCGCATTTTCCGCGTGCCGGAGTTTCTCGCGACAGCGTTCCTGCTGGCTGTCATCGGGATGCTCGTTCACTTTCTGCTGGGGGCGTGAATGCACGGATTCGCCACGCAGATCATCAACTTCCTCGCCGCGATCCTGCTGCTGCTGTCGTTTGCAATGCTCAGCCAGCGCCGGATCCTGTCGCTGATTCATCTGTACACGCTGCAGGGCCTGACACTCGTGTCAGCCAATGTCATCCTGGGATATGTCACCGCCGACGTACACCTCTATATCTCCGCCGCACTGACCCTGGCGCTCAAGGTCGGCCTGATTCCCTGGATACTTTACAGACTCGTGCAACGGCTCAACGTCAAAACGGATGTGGAGTCCCTTCTCAACATTCCCGCCACCCTGCTGATCGGCATCGTGCTCGTGATCGTCGCGTTCAACGTCGCGTCGCCGATCAGCCAGCTTGCCTCGTCGGTCGCGCGCGGCACGCTCGGCATCGCACTCGCCTGCGTGCTGCTGTCGTTCATGATGATGATTACGCGCGCGAAGGCGATCCCTCAGGTAATCGGCTTCCTGTCGATGGAAAACGGCCTGTTTTTTGCTGCGGCCGCGGCCACGAACGGCATGCCGATGATCGTTGAGCTCGGCATTGGACTCGATGTGCTGGTGGGCATCCTGATCCTCGGCGTGTTCATGTTCCAGATCCGCGAGCAGTTCGACAGTCTGGACATTCATCACCTTGAAAAACTCAAAGATGACTGAAGCCTGGGTACTGTTGCTGGTTTTCGGAATCCCGCTCTTCGCAGGCGTCTGCCTCGCGCTCGTGGGACAGCACCATGTCGCGGCCGAGCTGAACGTCGGCTTCAGCTTCCTCACATTCGCGGCCGCCGCGCTGCTCGCCGTGCAAACCGTGGCGCACGGGCCGGCGTTCGCGCTGGGCAAGCTGTTCTTCGTCGATCCGCTCAACGTGTTTCTCGTTGCGCTGACGGCGTTCGTCGGCTGGACCACGTCGATCTTTTCACGGCCGTACATGCGCATCGAGCGGGATCGGGGCAAGATGACCGGCCCGCGCATGCGCCTTTACCACAGCATGTATCAGCTGTTCATCTTCGCGATGCTGCTCGCGCTGCTCACCAACAACATGGGCATCCTCTGGGTCGCCATGGAAGCCGCCACGCTCGCGACGGTCCTGCTCGTCAGCGTCTATCGCACCGCGGCAAGTCTCGAAGCCGCGTGGAAGTACTTCATCCTGTGCGGCGTCGGCATCGCGCAGGCGCTGTTCGGCACGATCCTTCTCTATCTCGCCGCGAGCCGGCAGCTCGGCGGCGGCGATGCACTGCTCTGGACCAGTCTGAACGCGGTCAAAGGGAACCTCGATCCAACCATCATTTCGCTCGCGTTCGTGTTCCTGCTGATCGGCTATGGCACCAAGGTCGGCCTCGTGCCCATGCACAACTGGCTGCCCGATGCGCATGCCGAAGGCCCCACGCCGATTTCAGCCGTGCTGTCCGGGCTGCTGCTCAACGTCGCGCTCTACGCGGTGCTGCGCTGCAAAGTGCTGGCCGATGGCGCACTCCAGAACGGCCTGCCGGGGCACCTGCTGGTCGGCTTCGGATTGGTCTCGGTGCTGATCGCAACCTTTTCACTGTTCCGGCAGAAAGACGTCAAGCGGCTCTTTTCGTATTCGTCGATCGAACATATGGGCCTGATGACATTCGCCTTCGGGCTTGGCGGCCCCCTCGCGACCTTTGCGGGTCTGCTCCACATGACGGTGCATTCTCTTGTGAAGTCGGCCATCTTCTTTACTGTCGGGCATGCGGCCCAGAAGGCCGGCACCCAGGCGATCGACGACATCCGCGGCTTGTTGCGCGTGAGCCCAACCGTCGGGTGGGGCATGATGCTCGGCGCGCTCGCGATTCTCGGCATGCCGCCGTTCGGCGTCTTCGCAAGCGAGTTCCTGATCCTGACGACCGCAATGAGCAAACTCCCGTGGGCCACGCCCTTCCTGTTGCTCGCGCTTGCGGTGGCATTCGCGGCTATCTTCGTGCGCGTGCAGGGTATGGTGTTCGGGGACACGACGGCCAAGGTTCTTGAACACCCGCCGGCGTTGTTGCCGGTGTTTGTCCATCTTGGCATCGGGTTGATGCTGGGACTCTACATTCCGCCCTATCTTGCGACGTGGTATCGGCAGGCGGCGGCCATGATCGCGGGGTGACATATGCGCATCGAGACATTCGGGTTTCCCGACCAGGTCCGCCTGTCCGCGTTTGCGGGCAAGTCGTCGGCTTTTCTCGCGCGTGTCGATTCCGGCACGTGGACCCGCACCGCCAGCACCGTGCGCGAGACGGGGGGGCGTCTGATCTCCCTCTGGGGTGCCGAAGAAACTCCGGGCACATTCGCGATCTCCGCGGCTTACGCGCTGGAAGACGGCATTCTGTGGCTTCAGTTGCGGGTAGGCGACGGGTATGGGAACAGCGACGGATACCCGGATATATCGGCGATCTTTCCATGCGCGACCCGCATGCAACGGGCCGTCTACGATCTGGTCGGGCTGCGAGCGATCGGCGCCGAAGATACACGGCCGTGGCTGAATCATGGCAACTGGCCTGCCGATTACTTTCCGTTGCAAAAATTGTCCTCCGGGACCGAGCGGTTTCAATCCCAGGAAGCGGACTATCCGTTCGTCCACGTCGATGGCGACGGTGTCCACGAGATTGCCGTCGGTCCGATCCACGCAGGTGTGATCGAGCCCGGACACTTCCGCTTCTCGGTCGTCGGCGAAAAGGTGCTGCGCCTCGAGGAGAGGCTGGGCTATGCGCACCGGGGAGTCGAGCGGCTGTTCGAGCACGTGCCCGCGTTCGACGGACACCGTCTCGCGGGACGCATCGCCGGAGACACCACGGTCGCCTTTACGTGGGCCTATTGCATGGCGGTCGAGCGCGCGTTGAATGGGCGGATTCCGCCACGCGCGCAGTGGCTGCGCGCGCTGTTGCTCGAGCGCGAGCGCATTGCAAACCACCTGGGTGATCTTGGAGCGCTCGGCAACGACGCGGGATTCGCGTATGGCCTCGCACAGTTTTCCCGGCTGAAGGAAGACTGGTTGCGCCTGAACGATCGGGCATTCGGGCATCGCTATCTGATGGACCGGATCGTTCCCGGGGGCGTGGCATCGGACCTCGACTCGCAGTTCATCACGGCACTGCAGACGCAGTGCGACCAGATTGACGCGCAAGTGCATGAGATGCAGCGTATCTACGACGATCAATCGGGTCTGCAGGACCGCTTCGCGGGCGCGGGAGTACTCTCCACGAAAGTGGCGGAGCACTTCAGTGTGTGTGGGCTGGTCGGGCGGGCGAGCGGCAGGAAAATTGACGTGCGTGTTGATCACCCTTACGCGCCATACCAGGAGATTCAACCGCAGATAATCAGCGATGACCGGGGCGATGTGGCAGCACGGGTCGCGGTCCGGTTCAACGAAATCTACGAGTCCATCCGGCTGATCCGGACCCTCCTCTCCGATCTGCCGGGCGGTGAAATCGTCTCCCGGATTGAATACGGCGGCTCGCCATCCTGTGGGGTCGGCTGGATCGAAGGCTGGCGCGGTGATGTCTTCGTCGCACTCGAGACCGGAGCCGACGGAACCATTTTGCGCTGTCACTGCCATGATCCGTCGTGGCAGAACTGGCCGGCTCTGGAACACGCGATCATCGGCAACATCGTTCCCGATTTCCCGCTGATCAACAAGTCGTTCAATCTGAACTACGCGGGACACGACCTGTAATGTGGCAACTTCTCAAACAGATCGCGAAAACCGGCACGCCGGATCAACGCGTGCCCTTGGGCGATGATGCATGGCGGGCCGAGGGCCACCGTATCCAGCAGGAAATACTCGACGTGCTCGGCCGGGCGCTGTGCATTCGTGAAATCGACGCGGGTTCCTGCAACGGATGCGAACTGGAAATCCATGCACTCAACAATCCGTACTACAACATCGAAGGTCTGGGTATCCGCTTCGTCGCGAGTCCCCGGCATGCCGACATGCTGCTGGTCACCGGCCCGTTGACATTGAACATGAAGGAAGCGGTATTGCAGGCCTACGAGGCAACACCGCATCCGAAGCTGGTTGTCGCTGCCGGCGAGTGCGCCTGCACCGGTGGCATGTTCAGGGAAAGCTACGCTGTGTGCGGACCGCTCTCGAACTTTATTCCTGTCGACGTCACGATACCGGGTTGCCCGCCGCCACCCGTCGATATCCTGAGAGGCATTCTTGCCGCGCTTCGTGTGAAACGCACGACGCTCGCGCCATGATCACCGGCCATGACATACCTCCCGCGCTGTCCCGCGTCCTGGCGGTCGAGCATGAGTAGCGCCCCGGTCCCCGGCGCCATCGTGATCGTGGCGGCGTGGACGCGGGGACCAGCAGGCACGCGGACTGAACGTGCCGGCCGGCAAACCTCAGGCGACGATGAACGTCGAGGGCGGAGAAGGTTTTGTGTTGGTGGCGGGCGTGCCGGATTCCACACTGTGGCTCGCGCCGGTTTGCGTCGTCTCCCTGACGACGAGAACAGGAATCTGGCAGTGCGTCAGCACCTTCTGGGTCTCACTGCCGAGCAGCAAGGCACGCATGCCGCCCCGGCCGTGGGACGCCATGACAATGAGATCACAGTTTCGTTGCGCTGCAACGTTGATAATTGCCTCGTACGGGTGAGCGTGGTTCCTGATAACCGTATCGCACTCGACAGCGGCCTGGGTGGCCGCTTTTGTGACGACCAGAAGATAGTTATCCGCATGCTGTCGGGTAACCTGAATGAACTGGTCCTCGGTGTCCGCGATCATTTCGGTGCCATACGCCAGGACATGAAATTCGGGGATGACATGGAGCCCCGTGACCTTGGCGCCGCTTTCTGTGGCAAGCTTCACCGCCATCTGGATCGCGGCGTCGGAAAGGGCCGACCCGTCAGTCGGCACCAGCAGATGCTTGAACATACGTTTCTCCCAGCGGCCAGGCCAAATCGCCTTACGTCCTGTTTGAAAGTCTGCCGCGTCTCAGGCACGCACGCCTCTGAATCAAGGCGATTTCTTTCAGTATAGTCAGCTTGAAAATGTCCAGCAGGTTGTTTGATTTCTGTGACAAAGTGCCGCGCACGAACCGGCCCAAGGTTGGATATATTCCAGCGAGGCTAGGTGTCGCTTCCAGTCCGATCGGGGTGCGCCTGACTCACGGCCTGCGGCTTGTCGCAGGCCGTCCTTCCATCGGTTGACGCCTGCCGATGTCACACGCAAAACGAAACGTTGAGCCAGCACAGTGATGGCTCGAGCGTCTTTCCGAAAATCCGTCATGACGCCCGTCAAGTTCATTCTCCGCTACACGGCGGTGCCATTCATGGCGATTGTCGCCGTCGTGTTCTGGGCCTCGTTTCACGCGTCGGCCGAAATCGATGCGCGACAGTACGCGGCATTGTCGAGCGCCTATACGAGCTTCCCCCTCGATCTCCGGCGCGATATTGCGGATGCACTAAAGTCGGGGAGGCTGAGTAAATGGGATTATTCGTCGCTAGTCCGGCAGTCGCTTGACGACGGACTTACTCTTGAGTGGCCACCGGAAAACAAGGCAGACGTTGCCGCGGAACGGGCAAGACTGGTCGCGCTCGTGAAGGCAGACCGGCTTTGAGTCAGGCTACTGGCTGAAACTCCGGGAGCAGCCTGCTGGCGGCCATCGCTGAATCCGGACCAGATAGGGTTCGATAGCTTTTTCCGGCCGTCCAGACGCCGCACACTAGCGGCCAAAAGGAATTCCCGTGGACTGGATCCAGCCCATCCAGTGGGCAAAAAGGATCGACAGGAAAAGCGTAATCGACAGACCGACACGCGTCGCCAGTGACCAGACCATTCTCTGCGTCGTGCCTCGATCATGCATCATGAAGTACAGCGCCGAAACCATGCTGCCAATGATCAGAACGAACGCGATAGGGACGAGAATATGCATGGTTTGCTAGCTTTAGTGGAACGAGGCAGATCCGGGACAGGAAGATCAGGATCGCATTATAGGGTCCGCGTGCGAGCGTACCCGTGACGCGATGCCGCACCGCCTATCCATCGGCCGGTCACGACGGGTAGAGAGAATGATCTTGTGTTTCCCCTCACTGCCAGCCGAACTGACGATGCAGCGACCAAAGTGCGCAATCACATTGGCACCGTAAGCGTGGCGGGGATGAACAAGCCACCGGACAGCGCTATACTTTTACGTTTTCACTGCCGTCGTCTGGCACCGAGGATTTCAAATGAGCGCCTTGCCTCCCTGTCCAAAATGCAATTCCGAGTTCACGTACGAAGATGGGGGTGTCTACATCTGCCCGGAGTGCGCGCATGAATGGTCGGCGCAAGCAGCCGCGCAGGCCGAAACGGCTGACAAGGTTTATCGCGATTCAGCCGGAAATGTCTTGCAGGATGGAGATACTGTCACTGTCATCAAGGACCTGAAACTAAAGGGTTCGGCTGGCGTGATCAAGATGGGCACAAAGGTAAAAAATATCCGGCTGGTGGACAGTGACCACGACATAGATTGCAAGATCGACGGCTTTGGCGCCATGAGCCTGAAATCGGAATTCGTCAAGAAGGCGTGACCCAGGTCCGCAGCACATGAATGTGGTTCGCTAGCGCCGTGTCGTCGTCAAGCTTCGTGTAGTGAAAATTGACGTCGATGCGGCCGCTGCTCTTTCGCCGGCCCCCAACAGTTCGGCAAAGCCAGGCGGCCAGGGAACCGGTCACCGCGAAATTCGAGTTCAGTCGCAAGCACTGCGTCGAAACCCACACCCGCCACCACGACCGCGCCTGGCATGTCCGGCGGGAAGTGAACCCCGAGAAAGCCCCGCGTCTAGGCGACCAGTACGCCTGCCAGCACAATGACCCCGCCGAGCCAGCGCGCCCCGATCAGATTCGCGAGGCTGCCTGTCGCGGCGCGTACCAGCACAACAGCAGCGGCACCACGACGAGCGCCGCGCCGGCGAGAAAGGTTGTTGATGCGCCAAAACGGTCCCACAGCCAGCCGGCCAGCGCGCTCGCGAGCAGCATGCACAGGCCGCACGCCAGGTTGAACACGCCGAATGCGGTCCCGCGCAGCGCAGAGGGAGCTGTCTCAGACACCATCGCGGCGAGGATACCCTGCGTGAAACCCATGTGCAGGCCCCACACGGCGACGCCAATAAATACCGACAGAACCGACTGGCCCATGCCGAGCAGCAGATCGGCGGCGATCAGCAGCAGCATGCCGAGTGCCAGGAGGATACGACGATCCAGCCGGTCCGAGAGCACCCCGACCGGATAGGCCGACAGCGAATAGGCGAGGCTCATCACGACCATCACGCCGGGAATCCACGCGAGATCCAGACCCGTCTGCTGGGTACGCAACACGAGGAACGCTTCGCTGAAGCGCGCAAGCGTGAACGTTGCGCCGATGGTGACGATGAACCAGTAGCGCGCCGGGAACTCGCGCAGCGCGCGCCAGTGCAAAGGCGAGCGGAAGGTACGCGTTGCCGGCGCATGGCCCGATTCGTGGATGCCGAACGCGATCAGACCGATTGCGATGAAAGCAGGCACGACCGCGAACCACAACACGGTACGAATGTGGTCAGCAAACCAGAACATCAACGCGATGGCGAGCGCGGGTCCGAGGAACGCGCCGATCGTATCCATCGACTGACGCAGACCGAAACAGGCGCCCCGGATCTCCGGCGGCGCCACGTCGGCGACCAGCGCATCGCGCGGTGCACCGCGAATGCCCTTGCCGACGCGGTCAAGCAGCCGGGCCGTGACGACCCAGGCGGGTGTGGTCGCGAGCGGGAACAACGGCTTGGTCAGCGCCGCCAGCCCGTAGCCCAGCAACAGCAACCCCTTGCGTCGCCCGAGCCAGTCGCTGAGCGGTCCGGAGAACACCTTGACGATCAGTGCGGTCGCTTCCGCCGCGCCTTCGAGCACCCCGAGCGCGGTTACGCTCATGCCCATTGTGGTCACAAGGAAAATCGGCAGTAACGCGTGCACGAGTTCGGACGACAGATCCATGAAGAGGCTCACGAAGCCGAGCGCCCAAACCGTGCGGGGAATGGCGATCCTGGTGGCGGAAGATGTGTCCGGAGTCATAGCGTGTCACACGTAGAGGGAGTCCGATTGCGACACACCGTTGCCAGCTGGCGAGCGGAACATGCGAGTCGCCCTGTTGACGACTGCCGGACCGGCGAAGATCCGGCAATACTGAATCGGAAGATCGAAGCGGTACGGCACTAACGGAATATTCCACTCTTGCAGCGCCGCGACGTGTGTCGGCGCCGCTTGCTGTTCATCGGCCGCCGCCACGAACTGACACCGCAAGTCAGCTATCTGGCGATCCGATCTGTCCCGGGTGTCCTTTGACGAATGCAGAAAAGTGGCGATCGCCAATTTCACTCGCCTAGGCATTTGCCCACGAGCAGCGCGAGTTTTCTCGACGTCCGAATCTGCGAACATGAGACAGTCGGTTGCAAGACGCAGGCGACGCAACGCGTATTGCTTGCGGGCGCATTCCCGGCACCGGCACAAGGCGTCCTTATGCATCGCTGACGAGTGAAGGAGGTGGAAAGTAGCGGGGTACAGGGTACAGTCCGGCTACCTGTCATGGTACCCCAATGAAGAACCGTCCAGCGCGGCCGGGAACTGCTTCTCCCATTGAAGATTGGTTACAAGCTGCGACTGCGGCGAGTCAGTTGTGCGCGCCGTTATCTCCAAGGCTGGCCAGCGCCTGCCTTCCGTCGGTGCGTGCGGCGGCCTCACCCGGGAAGGTTCTCTCACTGAACGCAATCAACTTGAATCCGCATCCCAGCACTCTCGGGACCGTGATGCCCCAATGCCAGCCACCGGCTTGCTCGAAGACATGCAATGCAGGGACAGTTGGGGTATATGAAGACTGGAAAGTCGTCATGGCGCATTTTTCCGTTATATCAAAACTGGGCGTGCACAAATGCAGACGCTCTTCTTCCAGTCTATACGCAGTTTGCTGCGTTGCAATATGCGCCTATGATAAAAAATGTCAAATCATTGAACGTCACAATTTTGAAAAATATGATGGATCCGGAGAAGTGAGAGCATTCCTGGTCAATGGAGGCGATTCGTTTCTGTTAGCGGCGCAAGGCGCACATACTCACGGCCCACTCCCAGTGGAGATTCTGCAAGGTCCAACGTCCGGTTCCGCCTTGCATGTGGAGTTTTGTGCCCCCCCAACCTGTCCGTTTAACTTCGCACTGCGGGCCGGATCAACCTGCCCTGGGTCCGTCGTCCCCGGTACACAGCGTCGCGACGCGCACACGGTTGCGGCCTTCCCGCTTCGAACGGTAGAGCGCCTCGTCGGCGCGTTGCAGGATCGTGTCGAGGGTGTCGTCGGCGAGGCTGCCGGCGGCAATGCCGATGCTTAGCGTCGGCTGAACCGCGAGCGCACCAAGCGAGCCGGTCGCGTTCGCGAACGCGACGCGGATTCGCTCGGCGATCGCAAAGGCTTCACCGTCAGCGGTGCGCGGCAACAGCACGACGAATTCGTCGCCGCCATAGCGCGCGAGCGTGTCGCCGGTGCGCAGATCGCCGCGCGCAGTAGTCGCGAACAATCGCAGCACATCGTCGCCCATCGAATGGCCATGCGTGTCGTTGATCGTCTTGAAGTGGTCGAGATCGATCACGACCAGCGACACCACACCCGACAGCACGTCGTCGTCCTGTCGCGCCGCACGGCGAGCGGCCGCCACCCGTCCATACGACAGATGCAATCCGCTGCGATTCAGCGCACCCGTCAAGGGATCGCGCTGCGCATGATCAAACAGTAACTGATGGCTACGCTCGGCAGCCATCAGCAGCAGTGTGAAGCCGCGCAGCGTGATGAACACCTCGCCGGTCACCGCCATCCACTGGTAGGTCGCGGTGGGCGAAGAAAACAGTGTCGTGCCGCCGATCGCGCCGCGTACCGTCATCGCCGCACGTATCGCAAACAGCAGCGCAGTCGCGCCGAAGCAGCCGGCGAGCAGCCACGCTGACTTCAGCCGATGCCGCCGCGCAAGCCGCACGCCTTCGAGGACAACCGCCGAGTCGAATAGCGCGAACAACATGGATTCGAACGCGATCCTCGCACGGAAGTCGTCTGGCGCGGACCATAGTGCGAAGAGCAGCACCTGCGATACGGCAGTGCCTGTCACCACCCACCAGGGCAGCGGCGGCCGCTGCGCGAATGCACGCACGGACACCAGCAGCAGCAGGAAAGCGGCTACCGTCACGACATTCGCCAGTTGCACGGTCACGAAATCGGGCGTCGTGCCGCGCAGCGCGACGCCGAGCGTCCCCAATCCCAGTAGCACATTGCTGAGGCCCCACCATGCCGGCCAGCGCTCAAACCGCTGCGTGCAGTACGCGACCAGCTGCAGCGCGCCGAGCACGAGACAGGCAACCGCCGTGACAACGTAGAGCGTCCGGATATCGAGAATCACCTGGCTATCCCATGTAACTGAAATGCGCCGATAACGCCGGTAGTGGCAGCGTTCCGCCCTGCGATGCTAGCAGCAAACCTCGACGCGGATTCGAACGCATGCACCCAGGCTGGAATAGCCGCATGCCATAACGACGCGTGGATCCAGCCTGCCTTCTACCAGAGCCGCATTACAACTCAAGCGTCTTCTTTTGGGCACGGCCAGCGTCGCTTCTGGGTCCAGAGTGTACGGAAACTCCATTTTTGCCGCTGAGCACGGCGATTGCCGGTCAGGTCGGTCGAGTTTGTACGGCGAGTTGCACAAATCGAACATGGCGGGCAGGACATCGATACGCATCGCTTTTTGCCACGTAGACAAAGTTGGCTGTGGTGAATAGATCTTTCTTCCGCGATGCAGAGGTGAGCGGTTGGGGAGCGTATACGCCGATGTCGTTCAGATCACATGCCCGTATAGTCATCGACGCATTCGGGAAGTAGTGTGGCCTGCTTGCAGTCATCGCCTTCAACGAAGGCGCTTAATGAGTCATCCGGTGCACGACGGCACAGACCCTGTTCGATGTTCTACCGCCATGCGGCATTGCGAGAAATGCCGGTCAACAACCCTGCCCGTTTATACGGCTTCACGAGCTAACGCGAACACCGGCGATGGCGCCGGCTGTCTGACCCGATCTGACAAAACCTCGCCTGCGGCCAATTCGGTCTTGAAACCGATCACGGTTTTGCGCAGCTTGCTTGCCTGGTCTTCCAGCGACATGGCGGCGGCCGCGGCTTGCTCGACCAGTGCCGCATTCTGCTGGGTGACACTGTCCATTTGCGAGAGCGCCTGATTTACCTGCTCGATGCCGAGGCTCTGTTCCTGCGACGCAGCGGCGATCTCGCCGACGATGTCGTACACACGCTGGATCGATACGCTGATCTGGTCCATGGTCGTGCCGTTGCGCACCACCAGTTCGTTACCGGTCCGAACGCGCTCGACCGAGGTACCGATCAACGCCTTGATCTCCTTCGCTGCGACGCTGGAGCGCTGCGCCAGCGAGCGCACTTCCGAGGCCACCACCGCGAAACCGCGGCCGTTCTCGCCGGCACGCGCGGCTTCCACTGCGGCGTTCAAGGCCAGAATATTGGTCTGGAAAGCAATGCCTTCGATAATGCTGGTGATGTCGGCGATCTTGATCGCGCTATCGCTGATGCCGGTCATGGTCTGAACCACCTCCTTCACCAGCAGGCTGCCGGACAAGGTGACTTCGCGTGCGGTGGAGGCCAGTTGCCTCGCCTGCTTCGCATTGTCGGTGTTGTGTCTGACAGTTGAAGTCAGCTCCTCCATGCTGGCCGCCGTTTCTTCCAGCGAAGCGGCCTGTTCCTCGGTACGTGCCGACAGATCCTGGTTACCCGCGGCCAGTTCGCCGGTAGACAGCACAATCGCATCACTGCCCTGCCGGACACTGCGCACGGTCTGCCGCAAATGCTCCTGCATATCTGCGATGCCTCGCAGCAACAACCCCATCTCGTCATGCGATCCAACCGAGACAGAGCGTGTCAGATCACCGTGCGCGATCCGCTCAAAATGTTCAAGTGCAGCACCCAGCGGCCGGGCGATGGCATTGCGCAAACTCAGAAAGCTACCGACGGCGGTCAGCAAGCCCAGCGCCAGCGAGGTAACGGTAACCAAGCGCAGAACGTTATACCAGTGTTGCTCAGTCTCGAACTCCTGCCGTGCTTCCCGTATCTGCAACTCGCGTAGCTTGACACTGCTGTCATGGTATCTGCCGTACAGCGTATTGTTTTCAATCGCTGCTCGCATGATGCGCGGGGCGTCTTTGGCGAGCACCGCCTGCGCGAATTCATCGACGCCCTTGTCCATTGCCGCGCGCTGCACCATCAACTCGCGCGCCAGTTCGGCCTCACGCTTCGACTGGGGCAGCCTCATATATGCTTCAAGTGCGGCGCGGGCCATTACGCGAAAGTTCTTTTCGTGTTCGACACTGTCGCGGATGCTCTTGTCGGACGATGTGTCGATCGCGGCGCGCAGAAGTGCTGTGCGTTCGCGCTGCAGGCTCAGCTCCGCTTCACCGATGAAATTGGCGCTCGGCAGTTTGTTCGTGTAGGTGTCGAGATTTCCGTCATTGCTATAGGTCATACCCGCAATACCAAAGATGCCGACAACGAGCAGCAACGCGGATAACAAACCCATCGCCAAAGCCAGCCGCGATTTTATGGAAAGACGCATCATCATATTCCTTAGTTTAACGAATATATCGTGCAACCCCTTTATTTACGGCCTGACGATGCTGTTCTTAACGGTTTTTTCGGTTAACGGGCGTTGAGTTTATGGTTAACTCAAACGGCAGAATTATCATTGGCACGGATCGACGCCAAGCGTGCGCGCACCTCGTTCTGAGGTCTGTTGACCTTCAGACTAGCCAGACGGCGGCAACGGCCAGAGCGGAAAATGATGAGAAACGCTGTGCGAGCTTGTCGCAGCGAGTGGCGATGCCGCGGAGTTGCATGATGCGGCAGAAGAAGCGTTCGATGAGATTTCGGGAGCGATGCAGCTGTTTGTCCAGCGAACGCTGTATGCGCCGATTAGCACGGTCTGGAATGACGGCTTGCACGGCAAAGGTGCTGCAGATGCGCGATGATATCGCCGGTGTCATAAGCCTTATCGGCCGCGACGCTTGCAGGTTGCAGTTCGCCGGGCAAAGGCAGCGCTTCAGGACAGTCTCCCGCCTGTCCGCCTGTCAGTCGAAAGTTTGAGCATGCCTACACCTTAGCGAGCGCACTGACCTGTATCCTGCTCACATGCCACAGTTCACGATATTCCTGATCAACGGATATTCCGCATGCCGAACGGCAATGCCACCTGCCCGCAGCACGGCGGCACACGACGGACTGTCACTCGAACTATGACGATGCTCAATGGCATCCGATAGCGCAGCTAATCAGGCCGAACGCGCCGGCTATTCCCACACCCGCGCCGAGCCCGAACGTCTCGAGCGACGTGGCGCAGCCTTGCAGACTGCAGGCAAATACCAGCGCAGCGGCCAGAAGAATTTGCCGGACGTGGTTGCGCGCAACCAGGCAGTGTCGACTACTGTGGTTCATGTTTTTCCCCTCTTTCCCCGATGGTCTAAGCAAGCGCGAAAACGCAGAGACGAGTGTAGCCAGCGCGATTCGGCGCGAAATGGACGAATACCGGGGACAAAGACGGTGTCGATTACCAATGCTTCCGCGCCGGTAATCACTGCTGCCGCCGAACGGCAGCCGGCGTAATGACGTAATGGAAAAACCTGGGTCAGGCTTGGGCGCGGCCGCCCGCGGAAGTGCCGTAAAAAATGAAACCTTCGGTTTATACAACCCGGACGCTTATGATAGGAATCTGCGCGTACCGACCGAGGTCATCCCCCTACATGACAGAGCCACAGATTTGGTACGGTCTACGTTTTATGACTGGACCTCCGCGGCGACCTCAGCTTCAACAGCCCTGGACGATTCGGAGATGTTCGAATTGTGGGAAATCAACGAAACCTGATCTTCTACAAGCCTTCCCGGTAAAGCGGCCTTGACGAACTCGAACCACGTCTGAACCTTAGGCTCGCCATGGCGGGCAGAAGGACACAGCACGTATGCGTTTCGGGCTGCCAGTCGATATTGGGGCAAAACCCGGACCAGCACGCCGCTGCGCAATGCCGGCAGCGCCCGCGCCAGAGATAGCTGCCCGATGCCACCCCCTTCCTGTATTACGTTGACCAGTACGTCGGTCGTGTCAGTCAATACCCGCGCCTGATCGCAGCAAAACACTTCGGGTCCGGCAAGTCCTTCGAACAGCCATTGCTCGGAGGCATCATCGTCCATATGTTTGACTTGCAAACACCTGTGGCTGCGAAGTTCGCTGATTGTTTCAGGAACACCATGGCTCGCCAGATAAACCGGTGACGCGCACAGTACGGTACTGGTTGCACCGACGCGCTCATACACGATGCGCTCGATTTGCGGGACGGGATTGCAGAGAAGTATCGTGTCGTGAATATCCAAAGCTGCATCCAGACTCCCGCTCAGGAGCGACGTTTGGACCGTTACCTCGGGATAACGCGCTTGATAGCCGTGAATGAGCCATGCGAGATGGTGAGCATCGAACGTCGGATCCACGCCGATTCGTAGCGTGCCAGCCGGCTTGGCGCACAGACCCGCCGCCTCGGCTTCCGCCAGTTCCAACCGGTCAAGGATGAACTTGCAATGCACAAGGTATCGATCGCCTGCGGCAGTCAATGCCACGCTGCGGGTTGTGCGGCGTAGCAGGCGCAAACCCAGGTGCGTCTCCAGCTCCGCGATGGCGCGCGATACCTGTGGCGTCCCGACTCGCATCTGTCGCGCTGCGGCGGTAAAGCTGTTTGCATTCGCGACGGCCACGAAGGCGCGGATACTTTGCAATATGTCCATTCACATTCTTCGGCAATTCAGGTAAGCCCCGACCTCATGTCCGATCGACCACACAGCAGGTAGTAGGCAAGTATGCAGACTCCGCTCGGCATGAGCATTTCCCATGCTTGGAGGATGCGAGGAAATTCTATGACTAATCATTTCCCGGTTGTGCGGGAAGGTATGAACTGAAGCGAGAGGGTCACCCGCCCTTTCAGGAGCGAACCCCGCAAGTCTATGCGTTCTCACTCCGTCTCACATGGGAGCCCAAGTTTGACAGAACAAAAACACCTCTCACTATCTTGCACGCTGTGATTCTTACCTTCTCGTTTACTTGATCCAAGCAAGTTTCGGATGATTCTTGTGTAGGAATACCCCGACCTACTGCAATCCATAAACCTACATAGTCTGTCTTATGTACTGACGTCTTATTTTTAACGTCATTGAGTACTTTCACACCATGTAATTTCCATCAGCGTCCTTTCCTGGAAGAGACTTTGTGAATCCGGGTGATGCCCTCTGGCTCCACTCCATCCGATCGTTTCCTCCTGCATATTCCCGACGTTGCATGTAGGAATTCTCGTACCTGTTATAGGGAAATCCTTCTCATCGAAGCTGAAGGAGTTAGGGAAGGTACGTTGCATTGATCCTTCATATGCCCGGTTACTGGATTCAATGGAGGAAGGAGTCCTGGTTGTGCAACGTTGCATGGTTTCTTTTTCGTAGCGGAAAGATTCAGATAGTTTCCATTCCTAACCTAAGGTTGTTTTTAGCCAACATTATTTTTTGAAGATTTTGTTGACGGATATTCTGCACGCCGCACTTCAACCAAAACTCAAGGACGCAGATGAAGACGACCACACTGGCAACTCTCTCGCTGGCCATGCTCGGCGCAACCGGCGTAGCTCACGCACAAAACAGCGTCACGCTTTACGGGATCATCGATACGGGCTTGACGTACGTGTCCAACGACGGCGGCAGCAAGTCGATCAGCATGTCGTCGGGTAACGAATCCGGCAGCCGTTGGGGCCTGAAAGGCTCTGAAGACCTCGGTGGTGGCCTCAAGACAGTCTTCCAGTTGGAAAACGGCTTCAACTCGACGACCGGCAAGCTCGGTCAAGGTAGCCGCATGTTCGGTCGCCAGGCGTTCGTCGGCCTGAGCAGCGACACGTGGGGTACGCTCACGGCTGGGCGTCAATACGATCCGCTGGTTGATCTGGTTCAGCCGGTTCAGGGCGATGGCTTCCTCGGTGGCGTATTCATCTCGCCGGGCGACATCGACAACGCCGACAACAGCGCGCGCGTGAACAACTCGCTCAAATACACCTCGCCGACCTGGTCCGGCTTCCAGTTCGAAACCATGTACTCGCTGGGTGGGGTGGCAGGCGCACTGGGTTCGGGTCAGAGCTATGCCGCTGCAGCCGCGTATAGCAACGGTCCGGTCAACCTGGCAGCGGGTTACTATCACCTGAGCAACGGCAATGGCTCGAACCGCGGCACCACGACGTGGGACTCGCTGTTCAACACCTCGGTCAACTCCGCATATTCCACCGCCGCGGCGATCAACAATGCACGTATCGGCGGCAACTACGTATTCGGCAAGGTGACCTTGGGCGGCTACTTCAGCCACGCCGAATACACGGCAGACGGCAGCTCGAAGTTCACGACGGCCGAAAAGTACAACACGGGTTCGGTGTACGCCGTATGGCAGGTCTCGGCACCGCTGCAGACCGAAATTGGCTACGTGTACCTGAAGTCGAGCGGCAGCTCCTCGGCAAAATATAACCAGTTCGCGGTCGCTGCGGACTACTCGATCAGCAAGCGTACGGACTTCTACGCATGGGCAGCGTACACGACTGCATCAGGCACGCAAGACGCGTCGGGCACGGCTGCTGTAGCAGTCATCGGTTCGGCAACGGGCGATTCAGGTTCGAGCAAGCAGGCTACCGTGACCGTGGGTATTCGCCACCGGTTCTGATTGAGTCCGGCTTAACGAGAAGCCCGTGTTGTCGAACGGGCCCTCGCAAAGCTGGATGATTCGCAAAGCCAAAGTTGACTGGGCTGGGTCCTGTATTGCACAGGGCTCAGCCTTTTCATTTGCATTCGGGTTTTCCACGCGCAGATAGTTCAGCATCATCGGTGCGATGCTGAGAGAAGTGGAACTGTAACTTTGTTCAGTGGATTGACGACTTCGAATTGACGGAGGTTTTAGTCAAAACAACCGCCTTTTCTATTTTTTCAATAGATATACTAACTATACATATTTTAATTCGGACCTTCGAAGATAAGGCCCAGCGGCAGTTACCCCGTTATCGCCTGGATAACGTCGTCCTGAAGTCCGCGAATGTGGCTGATCATTGCGTTGCGCGCTTCCACCTTGTCACGCGACTTGAGCGCGGCGAGGATCGCCAGATGTTCGACGTGATTCTCCTGCTGGCGGTGAAGATGGCTCGTCACACGAAAGAGCCGCGCGTTCAGCCGCATCATCGTGATCATCTGGACGAGTACGGCATTGCCCGACGCCTCCGCAATCGTCCTGTGCAGCAGATCATCCAGTTCACGATGCTCGACTTCGGTATGCTTGCCTACCTCGAGCGCGTGGACCTTCTCTTCCAGCGCCTCGATCGCCGCGAGCGTGAGCCGCTGGATGCCGAGGTCGATCGCCTGTGCTTCGAGTACTTCACGAACCCGCATGCTTTCGAAAAACTCGCGGGTAGACACCGTGCGCACCGCAAAACTGCGCGCGTCGGCACGCACCAGCAGGCCTTCGCCGGTGAGCCGGATCAGCGCTTCGCGAACGGGTGTGCGCGACATTTCCAGCTGGTCGGCGACACGCAGCTCATTGAGCAGCGCGCCCGCCTCCAGCTCACGATCCAGGATCATCTCGCGCAAGCGCCGGTAGGCGCGTTCGCCAAGGCTCGCGACACGCGTTTCGGAAAGCGTTTCCTCTGCCTGTACGGGCGATGCATCCGGCTGCGGCAGCTTGCCTGTCGATTTCCTCGTCGCCTTCTTCACGCCCGTTACGGCGGGCTTGGTGTCTGTCTTTTTCATGATTACGCGTAGTGCCTGTATTCGCCGGACCCGCCGTCAGATGGTGGATACCCCGGCTTTGATCCGCGATGTTACAACCTCTGGGCGCTCGCATCGCAGAAACCGTCCATGACCTGGCTGTCCGCGGAACTGCCCGTCAAGCCAGACGGTCACGCCTCGACTTAGCGTCCTCGCCGGCCATGCCCGCACTTCGCGCCCCTCGTAGGGCGTGTAATCGGCTGCATGGTGAAGCTCGTCGTTGCGGATCGTACGTTCAATATCCGTATCCCATATCACCAGATCGGCGTCGCTGCCGACCGCGATCGCACCCTTGCGCGGATACAGTCCGTACAGTTTCGCCGCGTTCGTCGACGTGAGCTGCACGAAGCGGTTGATGTCGATCCGGCCTGCCAGCACCCCTTCCGAGAACAGCAACGGCAGCCGTGTTTCGAGGCCCGGAATGCCGTTGGGCACCTGATGAAATCCGCCAGCGGCACCATGCAGCATCTTGCCGTGCGGATCGTCGTAGTTAAAGGGCGCGTGGTCCGACGAGACGATCGTGAACATGCCGTTCTGCAATCCGGTCCATACGGCTTGCTGATTCGCCTTGTCGCGCGGCGGCGGGCTGCAGATGCACTTCGCGCCGGCAAAGCCTTCGAGCGCGAGGTCCTCTTCGCTGAGGAAAAGATACTGCGGGCAGGTTTCCGCGAAGATGGGCAGACCCCGGCCGCGCGCCCAGTGAATCTGCTCGATTGCCTCCCGTCCGGAGACGTGGACAATCAGAATCGGCACCTCCGTCACCTCGGACAACGCAATCGCCCGATGAGTCGCTTCCCGCTCGACCAGCATCGGCCGCGAATCGCCGTGATACTTCGGCGCGGTGAGCCCGGCCGCGAGCAGCCGTTCGGTCAACCAGCCAATGCAGTCGCTGTTCTCCGCATGGATCATCGTCATCGCACCATGAACGCGCGCGCAGGCGAGCACGTCGATGATCTGGTGGTCGTCGAGTTTCATGTCGTCGTAGGTCATATAGACCTTGATCGACGTATAGCCGTCCGCGATCAGTGCCGGCAGTTCGTCCTTCAGCACAGCCTCTGACGGGTCCGACACAATCAGGTGGAACGCATAGTCGATCGATGCCTTACCCTCGGCTCGGGTGTGATAGTCCTCGACCGCCGCGCGCACGCTGTGTCCCTTGAACTGCAGGGCGAATGGGATGACCGTCGTGGTACCGCCGCAGGCTGCCGAGCGCGTGCCGGTCAGAAAATCGTCCGCCATTTTCGAGCCGTCGGACGTGGGCTGATCGAGATGGACGTGCGCATCCACGCCGCCTGGCGTGACGAAGCGGCCCTTGGCATCGATCGCCTCGCGGCCGTTGGGCAAATCGCGGCCGATCGCAACGATAACGCCATCGCGAATACCGATATCGGCGGTATAGAGATCGGCCGCCGTGGCGATGCGTGCGTTGAGAATCACCGTGTCGAAGCTGGGCTGGTACATAGCGGTCACGCGTGTTTCTCCGTAATCAATGCGAGCGGGCTGCCACGCGCGGCGTGCGGCGCGCCGAGAGCCACGCGCGCCAGCCGCTTCGGCCTGTGTCGTGCGCGGCATAGCCCCGCCCGTAATAGGATTCGATCTTGCGCTGGAAGAAGCTCCAGATCGTCGTCATCAGCAGGTAGTAAAGCGCGGCCACGATAAACAGTTCGAGCACCATGAAGCGTTCCTGGATGAGTTCCTGCGTGCGTCTGAGCAGTTCTTCCACCGAGATCACCGACGTGATCGAGGTCGTCTTCAGCAGGCCGTTCACGCTATTGCCAAGCGACGGCACGATAAGCCGCATCGCTTGCGGGAAGACGATCTGGCGCATGGTTTGCGCACCCGTCAGGCCGAGTGCCTTCGCGGCGCTGGTCTGCCCGCGCGGCACCGCGACAATGCCCCCTCGAATGATCTCGGCAAGATATGCCGCCTCGTTGAGGATCAAGCCGATGAGCGCCGCCTCGATCACGGAGAAACGCAGCCCGATCTGCGGCAGCCCCGTGTACAGGATGATCAGTTGCACCAGCAGCGGCGTCCCGCGAAAAACCCATACGTAGAACGCAGCCGGCGCCGATAGCCACTGCTTTCCGGATAAGCGCGCGACCGCGATAAGCGAACCAAGAACAAGGCCGCCCGCGATCGCCACGAGCGTCAGCCAGATGGTCTGAAACGCGCCGCCGATCAAGTACGGGCTGATCAGATACGAGGCGAAACCGTCCCAGCTCCATCCTTTGCTCATTGCCTGACTCCTGCAGAAGTAATCAACGTGTTCGTGCGGCGATCACTTCGGTTGTGCGATTGCGATCGGCGCATCGAGCGGCTTCATGCCGTACTTCGCAAACAGCTTCTGGTAGCTGCCGTCCTTCTGCATCTCGTCGAGCACGCCGGCGATCGCGCTCGCGAGAGCCGGGCTCTTCGCCGCAAGCGCGACCGGCGTCGGATGAATGCCGGACACGACACGCGCAAAGCCGCCGCGCTTCTGGTATTCGCCGGCTACCGCATCGATCGAGACAACCGCGTCCAACTGCCCGGCGCCCAGCGCCTGATAAGCAATCGAGAACGTGTCGAAGGTGCGCAGCGTGAAAGGCGTCAACCCGCGCGCCGTCATGTCTTTCATCATCGCGCGCGCCTGCGCCTCTTCGAAGCCGCCGATCTCGACGCCCACCGTGTGCCCCGCGAGGTCGTCCGTCTTCGTGATCTTCAACGGATTCGACGAGGTGGCGGAAATGCTGATCGCCTGGTTCTCGTAGGGGATCATCTGCATGATGCGGGTACGCGCGTCGGTCACGAAAATGCCCGTATTGATGACATCCCAGCGACCACTTTGCAGACCCGGCACCATCGCGTCGAAATCGATCTTTACGTATTCGGGCGTGAGGCACAGACGCTTCGCGATCTCTTCACCCAATTCGATGCGCATGCCCTTCAGTTGCCCGGAACCGTCGGTGTATTGCAGCGGCGGCAGCGTCGGGTTGGTCGACATGATGAGCGCGCCTTTCTTGATCAGCGCGTCGGCGGGAATCGACGACGTGCACGCGGCAGCGGCCGGCTGAACGGTCGACGCAGCAGCAAGCGCGAGTGCGCCTGAAAGCAGAAACGGACGGGCAAGCGAGCGGAAAAACATGAAATTCTCCAGGAGGAAAAAAAGAATCAGGACAGCGTGTTCAGGACGCCGAGCGCCGCGAGATCGGCGCGTAGCAGTTCGCGATCGGCTTGCGGCAGCGGCAGACGCGGCGCGCGCGGCGCGCCCACGGGCAAGCCCATCATCGCGAGGCCGGCCTTGCTTGCCGAGACATAGCGGTGACCGCCAACCCAACGCACGATCGGCAAGATCTCGCGATAAATCGCGAGTCCCGCGTCGAGATCGCGCTCGACAGCCGTGCATTCGTAAAGCCGCGCGGACAGTTTCGGCAGCAGGTTCGAACACACCGCCACCCAGCCCTGCGCACCGACGCACATGGACTCGTAACCGAGAATCCCCGCAAACACGGTCATGCGGTCGCCGCACAATTCGACGATGTCGCGTACCCGCGTGACCTCCAGCGTCGATTCCTTGATGTAGCTCACGTTGTCGATGTGTGACAGGCGCGCGACGAGTTCCGGCTTCAGGTCGACGTTCGCCGTGGCCGGATTGTTGTAGATCATGATCGGCAGATCGATCGACTCGCCGATCCGACGGTAGTGTTCAAAGAGTTCGTCTTCGGTCGGCGTGCTGTAGAACGGCGGAATGACCATCACGCCGTCTGCACCGAGTGCCTGCGCCTCCCGCGAACGGGCAATGGCATCGTCGGTCCATTCCATCCCCGTACCGAGCAGCACCGGCACGCGGCCCGCCGCCGCTTCGATCACGGCCTGCGCCACTTCGATCCGCTCCGCGTCCTTCAGCGACAGGAATTCGCCCGTGCTGCCGAGCGGAATGAGCCCATGAATCCCCTCTTCGATCTGCCAGTTCACAAGCTTGCGCAGAGCGGGCACGTCGACATGCTTGCCGTCGGCGGTAAAGGGTGTAATCAGAACGGTGTAGGTGCCGCGAAAAGTTTTCATCGTAGAGCTGGAGTCCGGTTTTTTTGAGCGCTTTGAACTTGCATATTGTTTGTATAGCATTTGTATACAAATTCTATACGTCAAGTTTTTCAATTTCCGGCCACCGTCTGGAAGCTTGCAAAGCCCAATGCAACAAGGTTTCTGATGCGTCTAAAAAACTCGCACATCACGCCATCCGGCAAGCTCATCTCGTTCGAATACGACGGCGAGCACGTCCGCGCGCTGGAGGGTGAGTCCATTGCCGCGGCGCTTGCCGACGCCGGCTGCGGGGTGTACCGGGAGACCCGCGACGGAGAACGGCGCGGCCTGTATTGCGGTATGGGCAACTGCTTCGAGTGCCTCGTGTGCGTGGACGGCAAACAGGGACAACGCGCCTGCATGACAAAGGCAGCGGACGGCATGCAGGTCACCGCACAGGGCACCGAGCGCACGAACGCCGGCGATCATGTGCCGCTCGCCCCGACACCTGAAAGCGCACAGCCGCGCGAGGTCGCCGTCGACGTGCTAGTGGTAGGCGCCGGTCCCGCAGGGCTATCGGCGGCGTGCGCGGCCCGCGCGCGTGGTGCATCGGTCGAGGTAATCGACGAGCGCCCCATGGCGGGCGGCCAGTTTTTCAAGCAGATCGCCCCGAGCCACCAGGCCATCAAACTCGATCGACAGTTCCGCGAAGGCGAAGCGCTGATCCGGCGTGCTCGCGCGATGGGCGTCACGCTCACGCCGGAGGCATTCGTCTGGGGCGCATTCGGCCCGCACGAAATCGGCGTGATCGTGAATGGCGCAAGTGTCGTGTTCCGCCCGCAGCAGATCGTGCTTGCTCCCGGCGCGTACGAATACACCGCGCCCTTCCCGGGCTGGACCCTGCCCGGCGTGATGAGCACCGGCGGCGCGCAAACGCTGGCGCGGGCGTATCGCGTGGCGCCGGGCGAGCGGATCGTCATTGCGGGGAACGGGCCGCTGAACCTGCAACTCGCCGCCGAGTTGGTGACCGGCGGCGCGAACGTCGTGGCGGTTCTCGAACGTGCAACGCGGCCCGGCTTGCGCCGGTGGCGCGAACTGCTGGTAGCGACCCGCGAAGCGCCCAGCCTGATTCGCGACGGCGCCGCTTACCTCGCTACGCTGCGCGCCACGAACGTGCCGGTCATCTGGAACGCACGCGGGCTCGCGGCGCATGGCAAGCAGCGGCTCGAAAAAATTACCTACAGTTGCGACGACAAAACCGTCACTCTCTCCTGCGACACCCTGTGCGTCGGAGACGGCTTCGCACCGACGACCGATATCGCGCGGACGCTCGGCTGCACGCATTCGTTCGTCGACAGAGGCATCGGTCATCTCGCCACCGACATCGACGCAAACGGGCAGACGAGCATCGCAGGCGTGTTTGCGGCAGGCGACGGCGCGCGCATCGGCGGCGCCCGGGTCGCGCTCGCGCGTGGGACGCTCGCGGGCCACGCGGCGGCGGATGCGCTACGTCTTCAATCCAACGCGGACGCCGAGCGATCGCGTGCTGCGGCACGCCGCGCGTTGGGGCACGCGGACCGGTTCCAGACCGCGCTGTGGAAGATTTTCGCCGCACCGGTGCCGCACCTTGCGGATTTGCCGCGCGACACGATCGTCTGCCGATGCGAGGACGTGACGCAAGGCGCGATCGTCGACCAGCTCGCCGCCGGTCACGACACGCTTGCGTCGATCAAGCGCAACACCCGCCTCGGCATGGGCCGCTGCCAGGGCCGCAATTGCGCGGCGAGTTGCGCGAAGCTGATCGAGGAATCGACCGGCCGTGCCCGCGAGGTCACGCATTTTCTCGCGCCGCGAGTGCCAGTACGTCCCACGCCGCTTGCCGCACTCGCGTTCGAGAAGCCCGAATGGGGCGGCCATCGCAAGGCGTCCACACCGAACATTGCGCGGCCTGTCAAAGAACCCGCACTGGGCGATCAGACTACCGACGTCCTCGTGATCGGCGGTGGCGTGATGGGGGCATGTCTCGCTCATTTTCTGAGCCGTGCCGGCCGCGACGTGCTGGTGGTAGACCGCGACGATCTCAACCTGCAAGCGTCCGGTGCGAACGCGGGCAGCCTGCACGTGCAACTGCTGTCGTTCGATTTCGGCAAGAAGGCGCGCGCGGGCGGGACGCCCGCAGCCAACACGCTCGCACTCGGCCCTGCGTCAGTACGGTTGTGGCAGCAGCTCGAACGCGAAAGCGGCGACAACCTCGAAATCCGCGTGACGGGCGGTTTGATGGTGGCCGACAGCGAGGCAGGCATGCGCTTCCTCGAGCAGAAGATCGCGCTCGAAAAACAGTTCGGCATTGAAGCGGAACTGCTCGATGCACGCGGCCTGCTTGCGTTGTCGCCACATCTTTCTCCCGCACTGCTCGGCGCGGAATATTGCCCGATGGAAGGCAAGATCAATCCGCTGCGCGCAACGTATGCCGTCATGCGCCTTGCCGGCGCGCAGGGCGCGCGCTTCCAGCGTGCGACCAACGTCACGGCGATCATGCGCGAGCGCGGCGGCTTTTCTGTCGACACGAGCCGCGGCCGGATTCGCTCACGTGTCGTGGTGAACGCTGCCGGCGCGTGGGCGAAAGAGATCGGCGCGATGCTCGGCGTGCACGTCCCGGTGGCAGGTGCGCCGTTGCAGATGATCGCCACGGAACCCGCGCCGAAGCTCGTCGACCATCTGATCGCCCATGCCGACCGCCACCTGAGCCTGAAGCAGACCGCAACTGGCGGCATCCTGATCGGCGGCGGCTGGACCGCCGCGTTCGACCCCGCACGGCGCATGAATCACGCAATGCGCGAGAGCATCGAAGGCAATGCCTGGGTCGCAAGCCATGTGCTGCCCGCGCTCAAGGGAATGCACATGGTGCGCGCCTGGGCCGGCATGAATATCGACATCGACGGCGCGCCCATTGCCGGCCCCGTTGAAGGTGTTCCTGGTTTCTTCAATGCGGTGACGTCGAACGGTTACACGCTTGCGCCAATCGTGTCGCAGTTGGTCACCGATCTCATTCTCCAACGTACGCCCGAACTTGACGTCGCACCCTTTTTGCTCAACCGCTTTGCGTCGGCGTGATGGTTCCGAACTGGATCGGATCGCGCTTGCCAAACATGTTGTGATTGATGCCGTGTAGCATCAGGACCGTCTTCATCTGGATCTTCCCCATGTGTTCAATTGAGGGGAACCGTCAGCTGGTCGATGATGGCTCGCGTCCTGGGTCGAACGCCGCGCCACCATTCAAAGGCCGCTGCCGCCTGTTCCACCAGCATGCCAACGCCGTCCGCCATGCCCAGCACGCCCGCATTACGCGCGAGACGCAGGAAGGGCGTGAGCCCCTTCCCGTAGACCAGTTCGTAGGCCGTGCCTACCGGGCTGAACACAGTAGGCGGAACGGGCGGCAACTCGCCGGTGAGGCTGGCCGATGTAGCGTTGACCACCAGGTCGAAGCACCCCATCGCTTCCAGGTCCCGGTAGCCGCAGGCGAGCAGCAGACCCGGCGCGCCGACCTGCGCCGCCAGCGTCTCGGCTTTGCACACGTCGCGGTTGGCGACAACAAGTTCAGCAGGCCGCGCCGCAAGGAACGGAAGCAACGCACCACGCACCGCACCGCCAGAGCCAAGGACCAGCACGCGCTTTCCGCTCATCGGCAGATTGAGGTTGACTTCGATATCGCGCACCAGTCCCACGCCGTCAAAGTTCTCCGCCACGATCCGACCGTCTTCAAACCTCAGCGCGTTAGCCGCTCCGGCCAGCTCTGCCCGCTCACTGCGTTCATCGGCCATCGCGAACGCCTTCAGCTTGAAGGGCGCTGTCACATTCATGCCTTTGCCGCCCGCAGCCCTGAAAGCGTTCACGGTCCCGGCAAACGCCTCTTGCGGGTTCAGTGGGCCCTCGATGGCCGTATAAGCCATGTCCTGCTGCGTCTCTTGCGCAAACAGACCGTGAATCAAGGGGGATTTCGTGTGACCAATCGGATTGCCGACCACTGCGTATTGATCCGTCATCATGACCTCGCCCTTGAATACAGAACGCCGTCGGTCTGCATGGCGTCGATCTCGGCTGCACCAAAGCCCAATGACTGCGCGACTTCCGCGTTGTGCTGGCCAAGATCGGGCGCGACCTCGCGGATCGTCGTGTCGCAGTCCGAGAAGCGAAACGGTAGATTCGGCATACGCAACTTGCCGTAGCGCGGATGCTCCTGCTCGACCACCATGCCCCGCGCGATGATCTGCGGATCGGCGAGAACTTCGTCGATGCGCTGCACCTTCGCGGAAGGCACGTCGATGCCATCGAGTAGGTTCAGCACCTGTGCCACCGGCCGGCCGGCAACCCAGGGCCGCACCACTGACAGAATCTCCGTCCGGTGGGTATTGCGTCCCTCGACGGTGTGGAAACGCGTGTCGGTTCCAAAGCCGCACGGTCCGCCATGTGACTCGACGAGGGCGGCGAAGCGTTTCCACGCGTCGTCCACCTGCGCTGCGATCACCAGGTCGCCATCGGCGGCACGGAACACGCCATACAACGTCGACGTGGGCATGTCGTGTCCGGTCTGCTCAGGAACGATCCCTTGCAGCGTGTAGCACTGCACCGCGTATTCGTGCATCGACACCAGCGTGTCGTACAGCGCCATATCGATGTGCTGGCCCCGGCCGCTCTTCACGCGACCGAGCAGCGCAGCATTGATCGCCGCCACCGCGTGAATGCCGGTGTACATGTCGCCGAGCGAGATGCGCATCAGCGGCGGCGGCTCGCCGGGATTACCGATCATCTGCATGATCCCGCTCTTCGCTTCGGCAATCAGGCCAAAGCCGGCGCGATGTGCATCCGGTCCCGTATGGCCGTAGGCCGAGATCGAGCAATAGACCAGCTTCGGATTTCGCGCGGACAACTCCGTATAGCTCAGGCCCAACTTGTCCAGCGCGCCGGGCCGGTAGTTCTCGACGAACACGTCCGCCGAGTCGCACAGGCGCTGCATGAATTCCCTGCCGCGCGGGTCCTTCATGTTGACGCTGACACCACGCTTGCCCATATTGAGCTGCAGGAAATAGCCACTCTGCCCGTCGTCGAGCACGGTGGCGTGCTGGCGGCCCGCGTCGCCGCTGCCGGGGCGCTCGACCTTGATGACTTCGGCTCCGAGCGCCGCGAGACAGCGCCCAACATACGGGCCGGCCAGAAAGTGGCTGTAGTCGACGACGCGAATACCTTCGAGAGGACGTGCTTGCATCAGAAGGCTCCCGGTCGGCGCGGCACCATCAGGCGATGCTCACCATGCTGGACGACCTGACCGTCCTGATTGATCAGCTCGGAAGGCAACACGACGATGCCCCAACCGGGGCGGCTCCTGCTCACGCGCATCGCACCCACACGGAATTTCACGTGCAGCATGTCGTTGACCTTGATCGGCAGGTTGAAGTCCCACGTCCAGCCGAGCGACATCCCCGGAACGAAACGGTAGTCACTTTGAGTCTTGAGCCCATCTGCGATAGACAAGCCGAACAGCCCGTGCGCGACGATCGAGCCGAAGTGGCTCGCGTTCGCGTATTCCTCATCGACGTGCACCGGTGTGTGATCGCCAGTGAGGTCGGCGTAGGCCAGGATGCGCTCTTTGGTCACCGTGTAGTTCGGGCTCACACACTCGTCGCCCTCGCATGCATCGTCCCAGTATTTATCGACGATCGTCATCTCAAGCCTCCGCGCGTGGGTTGATCGCCAGTGCCGTCGCCACGCACGAGACGGGCCTCGCCTGGATCAGTTCGACGGCGAGGCCGTCCGGTAAGCGAATCCAGTTGCGCCCCTGCGGCATCTCGCTGACTTCATACCGCTGCGCGGCAGCCAGCGCGGCTTCCATGTCTTCACACATCACGCCGAGATGGGCAAGCCGGCCCTCGGGACTTTCGTAGTTCGGGTTATGGATGAATTGCAGACCGCCAAGTGTCCAGTATTGCCGGGGCTCCTCGCGGCTGCCGTCCACCTCGCGCATGGTCATGCCGAGGACGTCTTCGAAAAAACGGATGTGCCAGTGAATGTCTTTCACCCAGATGGCGACATGCTCCAGATAGGCCCTGGTGGTGTTCATACGGTTGTCTCCTTGCGTTGTCGGTCGGCCATGGCGCGCTCGATGCCCTTGATGCAGGCCACCAGCGTCGCGTTGACCGGGGTCGGCACGCCTTGCCGTTGTCCCCAGCGCACGACTGCGCCATTGATAAAGTCGATCTCGGTGATGGAGCCTTTTTCGAGGCTTTGCAGCATCGAGGTTTTGAAGGTCGGGGGAAGCCCCTCACCGGCGAGTGTCCACGGGCGTTCGGGATCGGTGGTGGAGAGTGTCACGCCGGCTGCGTGTGCGACCGCCATCGCTTCCGCGACTGCCGCGAGCGCGGTCGTCTTAAGAAGTGGCTCGTCGTAGAGTTGCCCGTAGGTGAGGCCGGTGGCTCCCGTCAGTGCGCCGGTTGCGACGTTGACCAGCAGCTTGTCCCACATCGTGCCGACGATGTTGCCGCTGACCGTGGTGGCCAGTCCGGCGGCGTTGAAGGTCGCGGCAATTGCCGTCGCGCGTGGGGTGATCCGACCATCCAACTCGCCGATGTAGGTGGATTTGCCGACGACGCCTGACTCGATATGCCCAGGGTTGCGCATCACGCCGCCGACATAGGTCTTGCCGGCCAGCACACGCTCGCGACCCACGATGTCCGCAAGGACATCCTCGTGCCCAAGGCCATTCTGCAACGACAAGACCCGCGTCTCCGGTCCGATGAGTGCCAGCGCACCCCGCATCGCCGCATCGGTATGGAATGACTTGACCAGCACGACGACCAGATCGACGCGACCGGCTTCGTCGGCCTGTGTGGTGGCCCGAACCTTCACACGACGCGAGCCGTTGACATCGTCCACCTGCAGGCCATCGCGCCGCATCGCCTCCACGTGTGCCGCCGAGCGGTTCAGCAACCACACCTCGTTGCCGCCCTCAGTGAGCGCCGCGCCGATGGCACAGCCCAGGGCACCCGCGCCCAGAATCGCAATCTTCACTGCCGTCTCCTCAATATGGAGACCAAGATACGAGCCGGCGCTCATATCGGCAATGCAATGGATACAATAGCCTCATTGCTCCAAACAATAACGCTATGAATCCAGTCGAACTCCCCGATCTGAAGCTGCTGCAACTCTTCGACCTTCTTTACGATGTCCGTAGCGTGACTCGCGTCGCAGAGCAGCTTGGACAGAGCCAGCCAACCGTCAGCATCTGGCTGGGGCGTTTGCGCGAGCATCTGCAGGATCCGTTGTTCGTCCGCACGCCGGGAGGCATGGCGCCGACGCCGCAAGCGGACGCGCTGATCGGGCCGTGCCGGGAAATTCTCGAATCGTTGCGGCGCTTCGCTGCGTGGGAAATTGCATTCGATCCCACCACCGCAAAACGGCGCTTCCGTATCTGCATGACCGACGCCAGTCACATCACGCTGCTTCCCCGCATCCTCGCGCATGTGCGGGCGCAGGCACCGGGCATACGCCTCGAAGCCGCGCGGATCGACGGCAACACCGAACGCGCGCTGGAATCCGGTGAGGCCGACCTTGCAATCGGCCATGTACCCTGGCTGGGCGGCGGAATTTACCAGCAGCAGCTATACATGCAGGACTGGGTATGTCTGACGCATCGTCATCACCCGCGGCTGGGAGCAAAACTTGGATTGAAGCAATACCGCGCGGCGGGACACGTTGCGATTACGGCGGGCACAGGCGCGCAACTGCTGGAACAGGCGCTGGTGCGCGAGCACATCGAACGGGACGTGGTGCTTGAGTTGCCGGGTTTTCTGGGGCTCGGGGCGATCATCAAAACGACCGACCTGATTGCCACGCTGCCGCGGCACATTGGTGAGACTCTGGCGAAAGTGAATGATCTGGCAGTTCATCCGTGCCCGGTTCCCGTGGATGGCTTCGCCGTTCGGCAGCACTGGCACGCCAGATATCACCATGAAGCGGGAAATCGCTGGCTGCGCGGGCTGGTCGTGCAGTTGTTTCGCAGCTCGGACTGACCTGGCGGAAGGCAGCCGGAGTCGAACCGACCTGAGAGCGTCTGACGCCCTCAACTGGGTTTGAAGCCCAGCCGCGCCACCGGACGCGAATGCCTTCCTACGGTGATTGAACTACCTGAAGTACCTGAACGACAGAACCAGGAACCATAAACTGCCCATCGCAACTCAAACGCTGAATCAAAGCAGATCGAGCCAGCGACTATCCGTGCGCATCAGATGCAGGCCACGGTGAAAGCGAGTATATCCAACCCGGTCGAAGAATTCCAAAAGCTGAATCGCGCGCTTTCGGCCAAGACCAGTGGCATCGCGAAACGGCGCAGCCGCTACGGTACCCGCGTTTTTTTGCGCTTCAGAAGCCGCGATCGAAGCCAGTTCGCGAATCACCTCCTGGTGATAAAAGAGATCGCGCACGACCTGAAACAGTTCGCCCTGCCGGGCGAGCTTGCGCAACAACTGCCGCGCGCGGTCTTCGGATACGCCATGCGCGTTGGCCAGATCACGCACCCATGGTGGATCGAAACGTCCGTCTTTCAGTGCCTGCAGCAACACCGGCGCGAGCGCGCGATCGGCGTCGTCGAGCGTCACCGCGTGGTCCGGCAAATGCAACCAGGGCCCGCGTCGGACGATCTCGCCGCGCGCCGCCGCATCGTCGACTAATGCACGCCACAAAGCATCGTCAACGAGCGGCGCTGCAATCCGGCGCAAGCGCGAACCATCCGGGCCCAGTTCGTCCGGCGAGCGTTCGTGGTACTGCTTGAGTGCCGTAGTCAGCCGCGCAGCCAAGGCTCGCCATGACGCATCCGCGATCAACAACGCGTCGTTACCGGAAAGCGCCACGACGCGCGTGTTGGATGGCAACTCGAGCGCGCCCGCCTGCATGCCCGTCAGCCTTTCCAGCAACGATCGGGACAGTCCATGCGGCGCTCTTGCGAGAAGCGGATCCAGCGTGCCGGTATCGAGCATGATCTGAATCGCGTCGAGCCACGCCAGCCGCTCAGCGGAGCGACGCTTGCGTGCAGGTGCAAACGGATCGAGCACGTGACCGCCGCCAACCGTGCGATCGGCCTGCGCATTACGCACCACAAAGCGGTCGCCGGGAAGCGCGCACACCGGACGCTCGAACACGAGTTGCACGTGTGCCCGCTGACCTGCGCCAAGCGTCTCGCCATCGAGCAACGCGACATGCGCCACCTGATGCTGCGTGCCCAGATGCACATGCAGCGGCGCCCAATGCTCCAGCGTCAACGGCGCATCGGCAAGCAGCGTCAGCACGACGTCGATACGTTCCGAAGCTTGCGACAGACGTGGATCGACGATCCAGTCGCCGCGATCAATCGCGCTTTTGTCGATGCCCGCGAGATTCAACGCGCAGCGCTCGCCGGCGCGCCCGATCTCGGCCGGGCGATTCTGCGCATGAATGCTGCGCACGCGCACCGGCTCGTTTTTCGGCGCGAGCAGCATCGTATCGCCTATCGCGACGCGTCCCGATACCACGGTTCCTGTCACGATCGTGCCTTGACCCGAAAGCGTGAAGACCCGGTCGACTGCGAGACGGAACAGACCGTCGTCGCGCTTCATACGCCACGCTGCTGCCGCTGCGTGCAAATGCGCCTTCAAGGCAGCCACGCCAGGATCGTAGTCGCGCGTCGCGCAGGTGTCGAACACGGGTGCATCCTGCAGCACGCTGCCGCTCAGAAACGCCGCGATCTCGCCGTGTACTTCCTGCAGCCGCTGCGCGTCGACGCGGTCCACCTTGGTCAACGCTATCGCACCACGCTTGATGCCAAGCAGTTCCACAATCGCCAGATGTTCGCGCGTTTGTGGCATCACGCCGTCGTCGGCAGCGATTACGAGCAGCGCGAAATCGATTCCGCTCGCGCCCGCAGTCATGGTGTGGACGAGCTTTTCGTGGCCCGGCACGTCGATCAGGCCAAGCACGTCGCCGTTTTCGAGCGGCACGTACGCATAGCCCAGTTCGATCGAAATACCGCGCGCTTTTTCTTCCTTGAGTCGATCCGTATCGACGCCCGACAGCGCTCTCACCAGACTCGTCTTGCCGTGGTCGATATGCCCGGCCGTACCTACGATCATGCGTGCATGCCCTTCAGTTGCTCGATCAGTTGCGCTTCGTCGGCGGCTTCGAGACAGCGCAGGTCGAGACGCAACGCGTCGTCCGCGATACGGCCGATAACCGGACGCGCCATTTCGCGCAATTGCTTCTCGAGCGCGAGCAATTGACGGCCACCGCGCTTACCGTCGGCAAGCCTGACGACAAGGCCATAGCTCGGCAGCACGTCGACGGGCAATGCGCCGCTACCGATCTGGCTGAACATGGGCTCGGCCACCACGACATAGCGCTCTCCGGCCGCACGCTGCAACGCGGGCTGCACCCGCTCCGCGGCGAGCCGGATGTCGTCGCTCGGGCGCGTGAGCAAACGCAGCGTAGTCAGCCGCTCAGCGAGCTTCTCCGGTGTGCGGTACATCTGCAGCACGGGCTCCAGTGCCGCGAGCGTCAGTTTGCCGACCCGCAGCGCGCGCTTGAGGGGATGCTTCTTGATCTTTGCGATCAGATCGCGCCGGCCGACGATCAACCCGGCCTGCGGGCCGCCGAGCAACTTGTCGCCGCTGAACGTGACGAGATCGGCGCCGGCTTCAATGGTCTCGCGCACCGTCGTCTCGCGCGGCAAGCCCCATTGCGTCAGGTCGACCAGCGTGCCGCTGCCGAGGTCGACGGCAACGGCAAGACCGCGCGAGTGGGCCAGCGGCGCGATGGCGCCGACACCGACCTCTTTGGTGAATCCGTTGATCGCGTAATTGCTCGCGTGGACTTTCATCAGCAGCGCGGTTTGCGGACCAATGGCTTCGTCGTAGTCCTTCAGGTGCGTGCGATTCGTGGTGCCGACTTCGCGCAGCTTGGCGCCCGCGCGGCTCATGATGTCGGGAATGCGAAACGCGCCGCCGATTTCAACCAGTTCGCCGCGCGATACGATCACTTCTTTCTTCGACGCCAACGCGGATAGCGTGAGCAACACCGCGGCGGCATTGTTGTTGACCACGGTCGCCGCTTCAGCACCGGTCAGTTCGCAGATGAGTTCGTCGATCAGATCGTCGCGGTCACCGCGTTTGCCGGTGCTCAGATCGAACTCGAGATTGGCCGGCTGCGTGAGCGCTTTCATCACAGCCTGCACCGCTTCGTCCGGCAGCAATGCGCGGCCGAGATTGGTATGCAGCACGGTGCCGGTCAGATTGAAGACGCTGCGCAAGCGAGCGGCGTTGCGCCGGCGCAGCGTGGTCTCGACCGATACCTGCAGTTGCGCGACATCGAGTGAGCTCACCGACGCGGCACCCAACTGCGCGCTGGCGCGCCAGGTATCGAGCGCGTGACGCAGGGCACCCAGCACCTGCGTGCGGCCGAACTCCGTCAGCAACGCCGCAAACTCAGCCGACGCTATCACTTTCTCCACCGACGGTACACGCGCCATCAGCGCGCGCAATTCAGAGCCGGTTACATCGCTCACGAGGCAATCCTTTTTTGTCGCGCTTCAGCCCGATACGCCGGAAGACTCAGCCGCGCTGTCGGCCTGCTCCGGCCATAGCCACGGATGCGGCGACGCGCGCCGGTAACCTTCCGCTCCCATCAGCAGGTCCAGCGTGAGACTCGCGAGATCGTCCGCGAACGGTTCGAAATCGTAGTCCTTCGACTGAATGCCGATCTTCCGGTAAGTATGGCATTCGTCGCACGATTCCGCCTTCAGAAACGCATTCCTCGAATCGGCTTCCCGGGCGGCCTCGTCAGCGTCTTGCGAGCCGAGGGCGTGATAGGCAATGCCCTTGGTCGAGTCGCAATTCGAACATTTCGAACGGACCATGTGCCACTCTGTCGCGCACAGACCGCATTGCAGGTAGCGGTAATTGTCATACGCGCCGCCCACGCGCACCATGCTCGCCACCGGATGCGAGCCGCACACCGGACACAGGCCAGGTGTTTCGAGGTACGGCACTTCGCGCTTGTCGATATCGGCAGCGAGGTCGGTCCATACCACTTGCAGTGCGGCCATGATGAACGGTGCGCTCGCCGGATCGACCTCCCCGAAACGCTGCGCGAAGATCGCGTCGGCCTGGATGTCGAGCGTGGCTTGATCGAGCGTTCGCAGCTTTTCAACGAGCGCCTCGAGCGGCGGCGTGAGCGGACCCGCGGCTTCCACCTTGTCGAGTAATTGACGCAGCACGTCGCGCCACGCCGGATCGCGTACACCGGAGAGCGCGGGAATCAGCGGCATGGAATGTTGTTGCGCGCTCGCGATCAGTTCTGCACTGAGCGGCTTCGCCTTGAAGCCGGCGATCACGGCTTGCTGTGCATCCGCCAGCACGGCCATCAGGCGCAAATAGCCGGCAATCGGATTGCTGCGCGCGGCGAGCTGACGCAACCGCGCGGCGCGCGCCGAAAAAACCACCAGCCGTTCCGGCGTACGGATGCGGGGAATCGCGGTGTGATCGAGCGATTCGATATCGCCGGCTTCAAGAATGCGTTGAACCAAAGTGTCGACCTCTGAAAACTGCGCTGGGAACTGAAGAACCGCCACCGTTCATCGAACAAGGGCGGCGGCTCGGCGTGCTATGCGCGGCAAGTTGCGCCGCGCTTTTTTCCCCTATCCTCTACCGATCCTACTTGTCGATTATTTCCTTGAACCAGTTCGGATGATGCTTTCTCGCCCAACCGTAGGTCACGGTACCACGCGTCATCGCGCCGATCGATCCCTTGATCCACAGCGCCGCATAAATATGCACGACGATACCCACGATCAGCACGAACGCCGCCGCGGCATGAACCAGCGCCGCGAGACGGATAATCTCGATCGGGAAATAGAACGAGAAGTAGCGCCGCCAGATCACGATGCCGCTCGCCAGCAACAGCAGCAGGCAGACCACCATCGTGAAAAATAGCAGCTTTTGACCGGCGTTGTACTTTCCGATCGCGGGGAGCTTTTCCTCGCGATTGTTGAGCACGTCGTCGATCTGCCTCATCCACTGAATGTCCGCGCGGTCGAGATAATTGTGGTGCCAGAAACGCAACGCAAGAATCAGAAACGACAGGAACATCACGCAGCCGACGAACGGATGCAGAATTCGCGTCCATTGCCCGCCGCCGAAGATCGCGTACAGCCACGACATCGCCGGATGAAACATGGCGAGGCCGGACAGCGCCAGCAAGACGAACGTGATGGCGGTGATCCAGTGATTTGTCCGTTCATTCGGCGTATAGCGCTGGATCAGACTGTTGCCCTTCGCGTCTTTCAGCACTACGTGCTCGTGATTTTCAGCGTGCTTCATCGGATGCCTCCCGCGAACGGCGTGCTTCATCGGCTTCGTGCTGTGCTTCGGCTTCATCCGCCTCCGTCACCTCGTTCGGGCCGACGCGCGTGTAGTGGAAGAACCCCGCCAACGCGGCAAACGCGATACCGGCCAGCGCCAGCGGTTTCGCCAGCCCCTTCCACAGATAAACCATCGCGCTGATCTTCGGATTCTGCGGCAAGCCGTGATACAGATTGGCTTTGTCGGCGTGATGGAGCACGTACATCACATGCGTGCCGCCCACGCCGGCAGGATCGTACAGGCCGGCGTTCTGGAAACCGCGCTCCTTCAGATCGACAATCCGATCCGCCGCCTGCTGCTTCATATCCTCCTTGGTGCCGAACATGATCGCGCCGGTCGGACACGTTTTCACGCATGCCGGTTCCTGACCGACAGCCACGCGATCCGAACACAACGTGCACTTGTATGCGCGGTTGTCCTTCTTCGAAATGCGCGGCACGTTGAACGGGCAACCGGTAATGCAATAGCCGCAGCCGATGCAGTTTTCCTCGTGAAAATCCACGATGCCGTTCGTGTACTGCACGATCGCGCCCGGCGAAGGACAGGCCTTCAGGCAGCCCGGATCCTCGCAGTGCATGCAGCCGTCCTTGCGGATCAGCCACTCGAGATCGCCTTCGGTGTTCTCGTACTCCGAGAACCGCATGACGGTCCACGAATGCTCCGACAGATCGCGCGGGTTGTCATAGATGCCGGTCGTCGTGCCGATCTCGTCACGCAGATCGTTCCACTCCATACAGGCTGTCTGACACGCCTTGCAGCCGATGCACTTCGATACATCGATAAGCTTGGCGACTGTGCCCGTCACCGGCTCACGCACTTGCGGTTCAGGCAAGGTCGTGGCCGAGAGGCGTTTGATGTCCAGTGATTGCAGTGCCATCTCTTTTCCTTATGCCTTTTCGACCTTGACGAGGAACGACTTGAATTCCGGTGTTTGCGAATTCCCGTCGCCCACGGAAGGCGTCAGCGTATTGACGAGATAGCCCGGCTTCGCGAGCCCCTTGAAGCCCCAATGCAGCGGCAACCCGACTGTCTGGACCTTTTTCCCTTCGATCATGAGCGGTTTTATCCGCTTGGTCACGAGCGCCACGGCGATGATGTGCCCGCGATTGGACGACACCTTCACTCGATCCCCCGCAACCACGCCCACCTCCTTCGCCAGATCCTCGCCGATCTCCACGAACTGTTGCGGCTGCACGATCGCATTCAAACGCGCGTGCTTGGTCCAGTAGTGGAAATGCTCGGTCAGACGATAAGTGGTCGCCGTATGCGGGAAATTCTCATGCGTGCCGAAGGCGGCCCGATCGTCCGGGAACACGCGCGCCGCCGGATTGCTGACCACCGCCTTGTTGTCGGGATGCAGCGGGTTGTACCCGAGCGGCGTTTCAAATGGTTCGTAGTGTTCGGGGAACGGCCCTTCCACCAAACCGTCACGCGCAAAGAAACGTGCGACGCCCTCCGGGTTCATGATGAACGGATTCATCCCGTTTTCAGGCGGTTCGTCTACCTTAAAGTCGGGCACATCCGCTCCGGTCCACGCCTTGCCGTTCCACGCAATCAGCTTGCGCGTGGAGTCGAACGGCTTGCCGCTGACGTCGCACGAAGCACGGTTGTACAGGATCCGCCGGTTCGCAGGCCACGCCCACGCCCAGTTCAGCGTGTTGCCGATGCCGGTCGGGTCGGAGTTGTCGCGGCGGCCCATCTGGTTGCCCGCCTGGGTCCACGCACCACAGAATATCCAGCAGCCGCTCGCGGTGCTGCCGTCGTCCCGAAGCTGGGCGAAGCCCGCCAGCTGCTCACCCTGTTTGGCAAGCACCTTGGTTTTGTCGGTGGCGTCGGTCACATCAGCCAGTGCCTTGCCATTGAACTCCATGGCGATTTCTTCAGGCGTCGGGCTTTCCGGGTTCGAATACGGCCAGCTCATGTTGAGAATCGGATCGGGATACTTGCCGCCGTTCTCCTTATAAGCCTTACGAATGCGCAGCCAGAGCCCCGACATGATCTCCAGGTCGCTCTTCGATTCGCCCGGGCCGTCCGCGCCCTGCCAATGCCACTGCAACACGCGGCTGGAACTGACGAGTGAGCCGCGCTCTTCCGCGAAACACGTGGTCGGCAATCGAAATACTTCCGTCTGAATCGTCGCCGGATCGACGTCGTTGAATTCGCCGAAGTTCTTCCAGAATTCGGAGGTCTCGGTGGCGAGCGGATCCATGACGACGAGCCACTTCAGCCTGGCCAGACTCGCGCCGATCTTCGCCTTGTTCGGCGCCGCGGCAAGCGGATTGAAGCCCTGCGCGATGTAGCCGGTCATCTTGCCTTGATTCATCAGCTCGAAGACCTGCAGCATGTCGTATGACTTATCGAGCTTTGGCAGATAGTCGAACCCGAAGTTGTTCTCGGCGGTCGCGTTATCGCCCCACCACGACTTCATGAAGCTGACGTGGAACGCCCGGTAATTACGCCAGTAACTGAGCTGGTTCGGGCGCAACGGCTGGCTCGCGCGCTTCTTGATGTACGCGTCGAAGTCCTGCTCGGCTTCCATCGGCAAGGTCATGTAGCCTGGCAACAGGTTCGACATCAGGCCGAGGTCGGTCAAGCCCTGGATGTTCGAGTGGCCGCGCAGCGCATTCATGCCGCCGCCCGCAATGCCGATGTTGCCCAGTAGCAATTGCACCATCGCGCCGGTGCGGATGATCTGCGAGCCGACCGAGTGATGCGTCCAGCCGAGCGCGTACAGGATCGTGCCGGCGCGCCCAGGAACGGCTGTCGACGCCAGCATCTCGCACACCTTCAGGAATTTTTCCTTCGGCGTACCACAGATTTTTTCGACCTGCTCGGGCGTATAGCGCGAGTAATGCTGCTTCATCAACTGGTAGACGCAGCGCGGATCCTGCAGCGTCGGATCGACTTTGGCAAAGCCGTCGTCGCCGCGCTCGTAATCCCATGAACCCTTGTCGTAGCTGCGCTTATCCGCGTTGTAGCCGGAATACAGGCCATCCGTGAACGAGAAATCCTCGCGCACGATGAACGGCATATCCGTGTAGTTCTTGACGTACTCGTGCTGAATCTTGTCATTGGTGAGCAAATAGTTGATCACCCCGCCCAGGAACACGATGTCCGAGCCGGTTCGAATCTGCGCGTAGTAGTCCGCGACCGATGCCGTACGCGTAAAGCGCGGATCGACCACGATCAATCTTGCCTTGCGATGCGCCTTCGCCTCCGTGACCCACTTGAAACCGCACGGGTGCGCCTCGGCCGCATTGCCGCCCATCACGAGAATCACGTCCGCGTTCTTGATGTCGACCCAATGGTTCGTCATCGCTCCACGGCCAAACGTCGGGGCAAGACCTGCCACCGTCGGGCCATGTCAGACACGTGCCTGATTATCGAACGCGAGCATGCCAAGACTGCGGACAGTCTTGTGCGTCAAATATCCCACCTCATTGCTACCGGCCGATGCTGCGAGCATGCCGGTGGTCAGCCAGCGGTTGACCTTCTTGCCGTCTTCCGTCGTTTCGACGAAATTAGCATCGCGGTCTTCCTTCATCAGCTTGGCGATACGGTCGAGCGCGTCTTCCCAGGAAATCCGCTTCCACTCGTTCGATCCGGCCGCGCGGTACTCCGGGTATTTCAGACGGCTCGGACTGTGGATGAAGTCGATCAGGCTCGCGCCCTTCGGGCACAAGGTGCCGCGATTCACCGGGTGATCGGGATCGCCTTCAATGTGGATGATGCTGGATTTTGCATTCTTGGCGTTGTCGCCAAGTCCGTACATCAGGATGCCGCAGCCTACCGAACAATACGGGCAGGTATTGCGAGTTTCAGTTGTGCGCGACAGTTTGTACTGACGGACCTCAGCTAGCGCGGGTGCCGGAGAGAAGCCCATGAGGGCCAAACTTGATCCGGCGAGCGTGGTGGCGGAGACCTTCAGAAACTGTCGCCGGGACATGTGGGTCATGTATTGGCCTCGGCTTTTTTCGGGATACTGATAACGATTATAGAAGCCCATATGAAGTCCTGCAGCGAGACTGCCCACCTAATTCATACCGTCAAATATGAAATACCACAACCGGTTTAGACGAAACCGGGCATTATTCCCCTTGCATCAGTTGATTGCGTCCGCAACGGCTAACGCCGCGGGCACCGATGTTCTGCGCCGCGCGTGAACAACCGCCATAATGCGATCATTCGAAGCCCGAAATCCGCACCACAATGACCGATATCCTCCCCGCCGCAAGCCATTCGCCCCGCCTGACCAGCCTGTCGCACGGCGGAGGCTGCGGCTGCAAGATCGCCCCCGGCCTGCTCGCCGATCTGCTCAAGCGGAGCGCGCCGCTGCCGTTCTTTCCCGATCTGCTGGTCGGCAACGATACCGCCGACGACGCCGCCGTCTACCGGCTCAACGACGAACAGGCGATCGTCGCCACCACCGACTTCTTCATGCCGATCGTCGACGACCCGTTCGACTTCGGCCGCATCGCCGCAACCAATGCGCTGTCCGACGTCTACGCCATGGGCGGCAAGCCGCTCATGGCGCTGGCGATTGTCGGCATGCCGATCAATGTGCTGCCGCACGACGTGATCGCGGCGGTGCTGAAGGGCGGCGAGTCCGTCTGCGCCGAAGCCGGCATTCCGCTCGCCGGCGGCCATTCGATCGATTCGGTGGAGCCCATTTACGGCCTGGTTGCGATCGGCGTGGTCGATCCGCGGCGTGTCAAACGCAATGACGGCGCGCGGGCGGGTGACGTGCTGATCCTCGGCAAGCCGCTGGGCGTGGGTGTGCTGTCGGCGGCGTTGAAAAAAGACCGGCTCGATTCAAACGGCTATGCCGCGATGATCGCGGCCACGACCAAGCTCAACCGGCCCGGCGCGGCGCTGTCCGCGCTCAACGGCGTACATGCCCTCACGGACATCACCGGATTTGGCTTGCTGGGCCATACGCTGGAATTGGCGCGCGGGTCGAATCTGACCGCCCGCGTGCGCTATGCGGATCTGCCCTGGCTACCGGAGGTGGTCAGCTTTGCGGAAGCCGGCATTTTCACCGGTGCTTCCGGGCGCAACTGGGACGCTTACGGTAAAGACATTGTTCTGCCCGGCTCATTGCCCTCGACTGCCCGCACCCTGCTTACCGATCCGCAAACCTCCGGCGGTCTGCTGGTTTCGTGCGCGCCGGAAGCGGTCGACGAGGTGCTCGCCCTGTTCCGCACCGACGGTTTCGACGAAGCGCGCGTGATCGGCGAAATGGTCAGCGGAGAAAAGCAGGTCGAGGTGATCTGAGAAGCAAACCGGCTGATAGACGGAGCGAACCGTAGGTGCTGGAAGCCAGGCTGAGCCGCCCGCCGGCCCGTACTCACCGCGCATGCGATAATTTCGCTTCTCCCGCCGGTCTGTTTCGTTCGTAACCCCTTGAAAAATCTACTCGTCAGCCTCGACCAAGCCGGTGATTTCGATGAAATCATCGACGTGCGCACGCCGCTCGAATTCGCCGAAGACCATATCCCCGGCGCGCTCAATGCGCCTGTACTGAGCAACGAAGAGCGCGTCCTGGTCGGTACGACCTACAAGCAGGTCTCGCCCTTCGAAGGCACGCGGATCGGCGCGGCGCTGGTTGCGCGCAACATCGCGCATCACCTGGAAACGACGTTCGCCGACCGGCCGCGCAACTGGCGGCCGCTGATCTATTGCTGGCGCGGCGGGAAACGTTCGGGTTCGGTCACGACGCTGTTCAATATGATCGGCTGGCCGGCACGTCAACTGGACGGCGGCTATAAAAGCTATCGGCGCGCGACACTGGACACCCTCGATTCGTTGCCGAAGAAGTTCAACTACATCGCGTTGGTCGGCCCGACCGGCAGCGGCAAAACACGCCTGCTCGACGCGCTGAATCAGGCGGGCGCGCAAACGCTGGATCTCGAGGCATTGGCTGCGCATCGCGGTTCGCTGCTGGGCGCATGGGCAGGCATTGCGCAACCGTCGCAAAAGCGCTTCGACACGCTGCTGGTGACCGCCCTGCGCACGTTCGACCCCAAACGGCCGGTATTCGTCGAAGCGGAGAGCCGGCGGATCGGTTCGATTGCGCTGCCGCTCGCGCTCCTCGATACGTTTCATCAGGGCGCCTGCGTCGAAGTATCATCGAGCCACGAAGACCGCGCGGCGTTCCTGCTGCGCGATTATGCGCACCTGTTCGACGATCCCGAATCGCTGAAAGCGCAACTGCAGAAGATGATCGGTTTGCATAGCCGGGAGCGGGTGACGGGCTGGCAACATCTCGTCGATGAAAATAGCCGCGCCGAACTGGCTCGCGAGCTGATCGAACGGCACTACGATCCGGCCTATGCGCGCAGCAGCCATCAGCATTTCGTTCACCTGCCGCGCGCGTTGCACATGAATTTTCGGCCCAACGACGCCGATGTCGTCGAGCAGGCAAAGGCTCTGCTTGCCCAGCTCGATAACAGCTCGCTCGCTGTCATCTGACTAAAAACCAACGTTTAAGACCATTCATCATGCAATCAACCCTTCGGCAGCCCCGTGTCGCCCTTGGCTGGATCGTGTTTCTGCTGATCGCCGTCGTCGGCCTTTTCTATGTGAAGTGGTTTCCGTACTACAACCGCGCCTTCGTCGCCGCGAGCCAGCATTCGATCGGCAAGTCGATCCTGATGGGCACGGCGTCGAGCGCGCCGGCGGCGTCGTGGCAAGCGGCCCTCGATTACGCGCTGGCCTACGGCAAGGCGATCTGGCAAGCCATGGTGCTGGGCCTTCTGCTGGGCTCGGCGGTACAGGCGCTGATTCCGCCGCAGTGGGTCGCGCGGGCGCTCGGCCGGACCGACTTCAGCAGCGTGGTGAAAGGCGGCCTGATGTCGTTGCCGGGCATGATGTGCACGTGTTGCGCAGCGCCGGTCGTGGCCGGCTTGCGCGCCCGCCAGGCGGCGCCGGGCGCGGCGATCGCGTTCTGGCTGGGCAATACTGCATTGAATCCGGCCACGCTGATCTTCATGGGCTTCGTGCTCGGCTGGCAATGGATGGGCTTGCGGCTCGCGCTGGGCCTCGTAATGGTGTTCGGCCTCGGCTATCTGGTGAACCGCATGGTCACGCCGAAGGAAGCCGAAGCGTCGCGCGAAGCCATCGCGCAACTGGTTACCAGCGACGATCCCGGCACCGCATTCACGCGCTGGGTGAAAATCCTCGGAACCATGACGCTGCGGCTGATTCCTGAGTACATCGTGCTGGTGCTGATTCTCGGCGCAGCGCGGGCATGGTTGTTCCCGCACATCGGACCCAGCATCGACAACAGTCTGCTGTGGATCATTGCCTTGTCGATCGCGGGCACGTTGTTCGTGATTCCGACCGCCGGCGAAGTGCCGATCATTCAGGCCATGCTCTCCTTCGGCATGGCCGCCGGACCAGCCGGCGCGTTGTTGATGACATTGCCGCTGATCAGCGTGCCTTCCATGGCGATGCTCGGCCGCTCGTTTCCCAGACGCGTGCTGACGGTGGTGACGCTGGCAGTGGTTGTCTGCGGAGTAGTCAGTGGGTTATTGGCTATCGCTTTGGGCTTCTAAACGATGAAACGTATTGCAGCATTCTGCCTAACGAGCTGGTCGGCCGCGGGGCTTCTCTACTTCGGACAGCACTCGGTGGCCCTGATCGTCGTTAGCGGAGTCGTCGCGCTGGCCGGCTTCGATCTGCTCCGTCCCTGACGAAGCAGACGAAGCAACCTACGTCGAACGAATCGTCGCCGATTCGAGCGTCATCCTGCGACGTGCGCCGATCAGCGCGGCGAGCGCCGTGCCGATCCCCAACACGAACAGGCACGCCGTAGGCACCAGCATCGGTGCAACATGGCTGTGCGCCACCTTGCCGACATAAGGCATCAGGTTCTGCCCGGCAAAGCCGCCGAGATTGCCGATCGCGTTGATCGCCGCCACGCTCGCCGCCGCTCTTGCGCCGGAGAAGAACCGCGGCGGCAGCGACCAGAAACACGGATAGAGCAAGGGAATACACGCTCCGCCCAGACACAGCGCGGCAAAGCGCATCGACGCGGTCGGCAGAACGAGGCTCGACGCGAAGCAAACAACACCAATGCCGGCCACCACGCTCATCGCCTTCAGGACGACGCGCTCACGCTTGAGCTTGCCGGGCAGCCACAGCAGAAGCAGTGTCGCAAGCGCCCACGGAATCATGTTCAACACGCCGTTCAGCGATGACGACACGCCATCGCTTTTCAGCAGCGTCGGCATCCAGTAGGTCACCCCGTACAGCGACGTCGACATCAGCATATACGTCAACGCGAACATGAGAACCTTCGGATCGAGCAACGCGCCCCAGGGCCGTGTCGCCTTGGCCTCATCCGACGCTTCCCGCTTGAGCGCGGCGATGACGACGTCCTTCTCCTGCGGCGAAAGGAACGGCGCGTCCTGCACTGAATTCGGCAAGAATTTGAGCGCGACGAACGCAACCAGAATCGCAGGAATGCCGGTGGCGATAAACACCCACTGCCAGCCTGCGAAGCCCCACGTGCCGCCCAGCGTCAACAGAAGACCCCCGACCAGCGAGCCCAGCATGTTGGCGAGCGAACTGCCCAGCGTGAAGAAGCCCAGCACTTTGGTGCGATAGCTTTGCGGGAACCACTGCGTGAGGTAGTAGATGACGCCGGGATAAAAACCGGCTTCCGCCACGCCCAGCGCAAAGCGAAAGGAATAGAAGACGGGTAGCGAGCGCGCGAACGCCATCAGCACCGTGACCACGCCCCAGGTCATCATGATGCGTGCGAGCCACGTCCGCGCGCCGAAGCGATGCAGCGCCAGCGTGCTCGGCACCTCGAAGATAAGGTAGCCGATGAAGAACAGCGAGGCCCCCAGCCCGTATGAAGCTTCCGTCATGCCGAGCGCGTGCACCATCTCCAGCTTGGCAAAACCGACGTTCTGGCGGTCGATAAACGAAATCAGAAACATGACGATCAGAAGCGGCATCAGCCGCCACGCCATCTTCCTCATTACCTGCTGCTCAAATCCTGCCTGCGTAGACATGTCCGCTCCGGTTTTCTCGCCGGCCGCCATCGACACTCGCCAGGCGGCATCGCAGCCGCTACGTCGAGAAAACGGCCAGATATGATGTAGTCATATATATGTTTATATGAATTGGCATCGGACACCATGAGGTGATACCCGAATAGGCGCGTAGTCCCCGGCGATCCTGGCGGCGCTGGCTCAGCGAATTTCCACCTGATACTGAAACGTCGTGGCGGCTCCGCGCGTGCTGCGCCATTCGAACGGCGTGCCCGCGAAGTCGGACGCGATACGGTGGACCTGAATCACAGGGCTGCCGGGCGCTACATCGAGAAGCGAGGCATCATCGGAAGTGGCCTGTTCTACTTTTAGAATTTCCGTAGCGGACGCCACGATCTGCCGGCAAAGACGCTCGTACAACGGATACAGCAAGTCCTCGAAATCGCCGAGCGGCAACGTGGCCAAAGGTTCGAACCGCGCGCGCGGCAACCAGATTTCTTCAGAGAGAACCGCCTGGCCCTCGATCAGGCGCACACGCGATAGATGGATCGCTTTCTCGGAGGCCTTCATCCGCAACGTAGAGCGGATTTCTTCGCCTGGTTTCACGATTTCACGCTTGAGCACGCGCGCGGTCGGCCGCACCGGCTCGCCATCGCGCGACTTGAAACGGAAGAAGCGAAACAGCGACGAATCGAAGCGAGGCCGGCGAATGAAAGTGCCCTTGCCCTGGCTGCGCGTAAGCACGCCGTCGACAACGAGCTGATCAATCGCCTTGCGAACCGTTCCGGTGGAGACGTTATAGAACTGGCCCAACTCGGCCTCTGTGGCGATGGCTTCCTCCAGCGCCCATTCACCTGCGGCGATACGGCCAACCAGGTCGTCGCGCAATTGCTGATAACGGGGCAACCGGCCATCCGGCTTGGTTACGAAAGAAGCCGTTTCCATAGTAATCATATAGTTGTTCAGAGGAGTAACTACTGTACAACATCCCGCCGCGGCAACGTGAGCAAGGGTTAATACTCAATGACTTTTCCCGGCTTTGCGGCCACCATTCATACAGTCATATATATGACTACATGATAAGCATGACGGAGACGGCTATGTTCACGTGGTACAAGCAAGGCACGCCCCTCGAACGCAACACCTTCTGGGGGTGCTTTGCGGGTTGGGGACTCGACGCGCTCGACGTGCAGATGTTCACGCTCGCCATCCCCGCGATCATTGCCGCGTACGGCATCGACCATACGCAGGCCGGCGCGATCAGCAGCGTGACGTTGATATCGTCGGCACTCGGCGGCTGGATCGCAGGGGCGTTGTCGGACCGCATCGGGCGCGTCCGGACCTTGCAAATAACGATCCTCTGGTTCGCCGGCTTCACCTTTCTCTGCGCGTTCGCCCAGAACTTCCCGCAACTCCTGATTCTCAAGGCGCTGCAAGGATTCGGATTCGGCGGCGAGTGGGCGGCAGGTGCGGTACTGATGGCTGAAACCATTCGCACCGAACACCGCGGCAAGGCGATGGGTGCCGTGCAAAGCGCCTGGGCGGTTGGGTGGGGCGCGGCCGTGCTGGTGTATGCCGCCGTGTTCTCCTGGCTGCCGTCGGATACGGCATGGCGCGTGATGTTCGCTGTCGGCCTGGTGCCGGCCGGCCTGGTGCTATTCGTGCGCCGCAATCTGAAGGAACCGGCACGCGTCGCGCCGGCAAGCTCGGCACCCAGGACCTCGGTGCTCATGCAGATAACCCAGGTCTTCCAGCCGCGCGTGCTCCGGACTACCGTGATCGGCGCCGTGCTAGGCACCGGCGCTCACGGCGGGTACTACGCGATCATGAGCTGGTTGCCTACCTTTCTTGCCAAGGAACGGCACTTGTCGGTCCTGAACACCGGCGGCTATCTGGCGGTTGTGATCGTGGCTTTCTGGTGCGGCTGTATGGCGAGCGCCTATCTGCTCGACCGCATTGGCCGCCGGCGCAACATCGCCCTCTTCGCGTTCTGCTGCATCGTTACGGTTCTCGCTTACGTGATGCTGCCGCTGACCAACACGCAAATGCTCGTGCTGGGCTTCCCACTCGGCTTGTTCGCCGCGGGCATCCCGGCGAGCCTCGGCCCGCTTTTCAACGAACTGTATCCGGCCGACATGCGCGGCACGGGCGTCGGATTCTGCTACAACTTCGGACGGATCGCCTCGGCGGGCTTTCCTGTTCTCGTCGGCTACATGAGTCATTCGATGTCGCTCGGTATGGCAATCGGCATCGACGCGGCCATTGCTTACGGCCTCGCGATGATCACTGTATTGCTGCTTCCCGAAACGCGCGGCAAGCGTCTGCGTGGCGTGGCGCCTGAATCCACACCCGATGCTGTCGACAATGCGCGGTTGACTCTGGACCCGCCGCGGAGCTGACCATGAGTGCGCCCGCATCGCTCGCCCCGCTTCAGTCTTGCCGCGTGGATACTCACGCGCACGTTTTTCAGAGAGGTTTGCCGCTCACGGATGGCCGGCGCTACGCACCTGGCTACGACGCAACGCTCGACAGCTATTTGCAACTGCTTGACGCGCACGACATCGGGCGCGCGGTTCTGGTGCAGCCGAGCTTTCTTGGAATGGACAATCGCTACCTTCTGCAAGCCTTGTCCCGAGACACGCGCCGCTTGAGAGGCGTAGCAGTGGTCGCGCCCAATGTTTCCGAAGAAGAGCTGGCCGAACTGCATGGTCAAGGCATAACGGGGATACGGCTCAACCTGATCGAACAGGCATTGCCGGATCTCGCAGCGCAATCATGGAAACCGTTGCTCGAGCGATTGTCGAGACTAGGTTGGCACGTCGAACTACACCGGAATGCACAGGACCTTCCGCCGATGCTCGACCGATTGCTGGAGGCCGGGATACCTGTGGTCGTCGATCATTTTGGACGACCCGACCTTGAGAAAGGGATTCACGATCCCGGCTTCAAGACGTTGCTCGGGTATGGCAAAACCGGTCGCGTGTGGGTCAAGGTCTCGGGCGCTTACCGATGCGCGGCTCCCGGTTCTGGTTTTATGCGTGAGGCAACGAATCAGCTTGTCGAGCACTTCGGCGCCGAGCGGCTGATGTGGGGAAGCGACTGGCCCCACACTCAGTACGAACAGGTGATGAATTACGGCCAGTCGTTATCGGCGCTAGTGGAACTCGGTCTGGATACAGCGGTGCTCGACACGATTCTATGCACAACCCCTGCCGCGTTCTACGGATTCGAGCGGGAATCTGGAAACGGCTGCGCGAGCGCTCCGCGAATCGCAGCGAGCCACAACGCCACGGCATGCGCGCCTGGGTCCACGTGACCGAGCGCGCGATCGCCAACATAGCTCGACCGACCGCGCCGTGGATGCATCGACGCTGTTTGCGCCGCACCTTCGGTGGCTGCATCGACCGCGGCTTTCAGTGCCGCATCGAGCTTGTCTTCCGGCTTGGCGAGCGCAGCTTGCAGCGCATCGGCAGCCGGCTTCAGCGCATCGACCATGGTGCGGTCGCCCGGATGCGCCCCGCCTAACGCCATCAAGCCGGCGACACCCTCACTGAACGCCGCCGACCACGCCTTCGCCGACGTCCCACCCGTTTGTTCGAGCGCAACCGCGCCGCGCAACAACATCACGGCGTAAAGCGGACCCGAGGTACCGCCGACCACACGCCGCACTGTTGCGGACATACTGCGCAACACCGCGCCCGGTGCTGTTTCCGCGGGATAGGTATCGAGTTCATGGAGAATGCCGCGCGCCCCACGCGACAGGCTGATGCCGAGGTCGCCATCGCCGACGCGTTGATCCATGTCGGTCAAGATAGGCTCGGCCTCGAGCAGGCACGCACAAACGGCTTCGATAACATGACGCAACGTCGCCTCGCGCGTGAGCGTCGCGCCGTGTGTACGATCGGGCGTAGCGGGTGCGGGCCGCACGGAAACCTGCGCGACGCGACCGCTCAGCGCAGGCCATGCGCTGGTGTGCGCGGCGGCGTCGAGCCAGCCGAGCCGCTCGTCGTCCACGCGCAGCAGCGTCAACGAAACGCCCGACATCTCGAGCGCGCTCAGGAATGTACCGGCCCACGCACGTTCCACCTGAATGCCGCGTGCCCCCAGATAACGAAGCGCGGACCCGGCCACGATGCTCAATTCGCTCGATGGCGTGCCGCCGAGATTGTTCACCAGTAACGCCACCCGCGCACCCGGTTGCAACGACAAGTCGCCGGCAATCTTCGCCAGCAGTCTTTCGACGATCGCATCGGCCGGTTCCATCGCACCACGCTCTACGCCGGGTTCGCCGTGAATGCCGAGGCCCCATTCGATTTCGCCATCGGAGAGTTCGAAACCCGGTTTGCCGGCCGCCGGCACGGTGCATGGCGTGAGCGCGACACCCATCGTGCCGAGCGAGGCGGCCACGTCGCGCGCAATCTGTGCAACCTCGGATAACGGACGCCCCGCTGCGGCAGCCGCGCCGGCAATCTTGTGAACCAGCACGGTCCCCGCGAGCCCGCGACGGCCCGCGTGATCACCGCTCGCCGTCAGGGCGACGTCGTCAGCGACGATCACCATTTCGGTGGGGATACCCTCCGCACGTGCGATCTCGGCGGCAAGGCCGAAGTTGAAGCGGTCGCCCGTGTAGTTCTTCACGATCAGCAGCACACCCGCAGGGCCGGCTACGGCGCGGATCGCGTCGAGCACGGCATCTGTGGAGGGCGACGTGAACACCTCGCCCGCCACCGCGGCGCTCAACATGCCATGACCCACATAGCCGCCATGAGCCGGTTCGTGGCCCGAGCCGCCGCCCGAGATCAACGCGACTTCGCCACGCACGGCAACGGACTCAGCATCGGCGCGCACGACGATCGTGCTGCCTTGCAACAACGAGAGATTGGGATTGAGCGCCGCGAGTCCGTCGAGCATGTCGGGGACGACGGCGGAGACCTGGTTGATGAGCTTCTTCATTGCGTCAGCTTCCTATTAAGCTGCCGGCTCTGCGCTGCGAGCTCACGGCAGTTTATGCAGTTGCGAGACCTGAAGGCTCAACTGTACCAAGCATTGGAAGAATGCGACGTGAAGCGGCGGCCGGACTCACGCAAATCCCGCAGCATGCTGACCACCGCGCGCTAGTGAAATCTCATCGACATGCAACGACAGCGAGCACGCGAAAACATCAGCGAACGAGTCAAGCGGTGGGGAAATATTGGCAATGCGGAAGGGAGAGACTGACAGAACGGCCGCACGACGACGATGTGCGGCTGGAACGCGAGAACATGACAGCAGACGAAAGCGGAGCCGTTTTCGTCTGCGTCATCTATGCGTTGGTAGGCTCGATTGGATTCGAACCAACGACCCCCACCATGTCAAGGTGGTGCTCTAACCAACTGAGCTACGAGCCTTTAGAGGCGCGAATTATAGAGACTCCGAACGCGTCGCACAAGTCCCGCACGGCAAGTATGTTCACGAACGGGTGTCCATCGTTTCGTCGCGCAGTTCGCCGAGCGGTTCTTCACGCAACTCGCTTCAGTTCGTCGACGCCCACTCGGTCTGCGTATCCAGTGGAAAAACCGGCCGCCTCACGTGTTTGAACTTGAACAGCCCGTAATCCGAACTCGTCACGCCGCGGCTATCGCACTCCACCAACGCAGCGGCGATCGGTACAAAAACCGGCCGGCAGTACATGCGTGATTTGAGCAACAGAAAACGCGCACGGCGCGGATCGATACCGACGCTCTCGAATACGCCGAGGTCCCATGGTTCGTGAGTGCGCTCGGTCATCACTAGCTTGACCGTGCCGGTGTCAAGCACGGCTGCACGCCCCATGAACGCACGCTGACCCGTGTAGGTCGGGCCGCTGATGACGTACTCGCCATCGGTCAGCGCTCGCACCACACCGGTCACGGCAACCGGCGGCCGCGGGGTCACCGCGCTGTCTGCGACCTTGTTGCCGATCGTCACTGTCACCGTGCTGCCGACGCCCGCAGCCATCAGCGCCGCGACGGCTTGCGGATCGCACAGCGGCCCGCTGACGACTCCTTCGAGCTTCTGCCTGAGCGCTTCCTCCAGCAGATCCATCGTGTCGCACGTACCGCCCGACATGCAGTTGTCGCCATGATCGAGCAACAGCACCGGTTTGTCCGCGCCCTGCGCGAGCGCTGCGGCCTGCGCCACCGACTCCGCCAGCGGCGCGCTGCGATAAACGAAATCCTCGCGCTCGCTCCAGATCTGCCGCGCGATGCGTTCCGCCACCGCTTCCGCCTGCTCAAGCTCGCCGTTCGCCACCACCACGACGCTGATACAAGGCGCCTCGATATCGGCTAGCGAGAAGCCTGACAACACCGACACCGCGAGCATACCGTCAGCCTCCGCTGCGCGAGCGGCATCCACGGCACGTTTCATCGCGCCTTCGGCAGTGGCGCTGCGCAGCGTATGCGTGAGCAACGGCGGTTGGCGCCATGCGATCACCGGCTTCGCCTTGCCGTGGATCAGGTCGAACATCAGACGCGCCGCATGCGCGCCGGTCTCATACATATCGACGTGCGGATAAGTTTTGAAGCTGACGATCACGTTGGCATTGTCGATCATCTTTTGCGTGACGTTGCCATGCAAATCGAGTGCAACCGCAATCGGCGCATTGGGCAAGGCGGCGCGTACGCGTTCGAGCAGATCGCCCTCACCGTCGTTCGAATTCCCGGCGACCATCGCGCCGTGCAGGTCGAGCATCACGGCATCGCAGCCCGTTGCGGCCGCAACGATCGCGTCGCAGATCGCGTTGTAAGCGGCGGCCTCGACCCGGCCGCTCGGATTCGCCGATGCGGAAATGGGCGTCACGATCTCGGCATGCTCGCGCTCGGCTGCGTCGATGAACGCGGCCATTGCCGTCTGCATGCCCTTGTTCTCGTTGAACGCGTCTTCGCCGTAGCTCGGGCCGTTGCGGCCGAACGCCGCCAGCGGCGTAGCCACCGGCGAGAACGTGTTGGTCTCGTGATTCATCCTTGCAATCAGGATCTTCATACCTGCGTGCTCCCTGCCGTTTGCGCGGCATTCAGCATGGCCTGCAACAACACGTTGCAGCCGGCTTCCAGGTGATCCGCACGCGCGTCTTCGATTTCGTTATGGCTGATGCCGTCCTTGCACGGTACGAAGATCATGGCGGCGGGTGCGACGCGTGCGAGATAGACGGCGTCGTGACCGGCGCCGCTGATAACGTTCATCGACGAAAAACCGAGCGTGTCCGCGCCCTGCTGAACCGCTGCGACCAATTCTGCAGCGAACGGTTGGGGCGGGAAATACACCACCTGCTCGACGTCGATGCTTATGCCTGTCTGCTTACCGGCGGCCGCGCAAGCTGCGCGTAGTGCGGCATCCATTTCAGTGAGCGACGTATCGTCGGCCGCCCGCAGATCGACCGTGAGCGTGACGCGGCCTGGAATCACGTTGCGCGAATTCGGATGCACGTCGAGCCAGCCGACCGTTCCGCGCCCATGCGGCGCGTAATCGAGGGCAATGCGATTCACCGCATGAATCAGATCCGCGGCGACGAGCAACGCGTCGCGTCGCAGCTCCATCGGCGTAGGGCCCGCGTGCGCTTCCATGCCGTGCACCGTCACGTCGTACCAGCGTTGGCCTAACGCACCTTGTACGACGCCGATCGTCGTGTCATGTGCTTCCAGCACCGGCCCTTGTTCGATATGCGCTTCGAAATACGCACCGACTGCATGAGGCTTGCCGTTTTCGCCCGCATAACCGATTGACGCGAGCGCGTCGCGCACCGAAATTCCCTCGCGATCGCGTTGTTCGAGCGCATGTTCCAACGTGAACGCGCCGGCGAACACGCCTGAACCCATCATCACCGGCACGAAACGCGAGCCCTCTTCATTGGTCCATACCGCGACTTCCAGCGGCGCGAGCGTCCGTACGTTGGCATCAGCGAGCGTGCGCAATACTTCGAGACCGGCCAGCACGCCATAATTGCCGTCGAATTTACCGCCCGTAGGTTGTGTATCGATGTGGCTGCCGGTCATCACAGGTGGCAGATCGTCATGCAAACCCGCGCGACGCGCGAAGACATTGCCGATCGCGTCGATCCGCACGCTGCAGCCGATCTCCTTCGCCCACGCGATAAACAGGTCGCGCGCCTTGCGGTCCAGTTCGGTCAACGCGAGGCGGCACACACCGCCTTTATCCGTCGCGCCGATCTGCGCGAGTTGCATGAGACTGTCCCAGAGCCGCGCGCCGTCGATACGCAGATCAGCGAGCGTCCCGACGGATGTTGATTCATGAACTTGCATCGATGCTTCCTCGTGGTGAGACAGCGTGCGCGTCAGACGACGCCGACGCCGAGATAACGGTCCTTGATCGAATCGTCGGCGGCAAACGAAGCGTTGCTGCCTTCGTAGACGATCACGCCTTGTTCGATGATGTAGTGGCGATCCGCGAGTTGTGTGCAGACTTCCAGGTTCTGCTCGACCAGCAGAATCGCGACGCCCGCGTCACGGATCAACTTGAGTTGCGCGACGATCTCTTCGACGATCACCGGCGCGAGACCTTCAACCGGTTCGTCGAGCATCAACAGCCGCGGATGATTCATCAACGCACGGCCGATCGCGAGCATCTGCTGTTCGCCGCCGGAAAGTTGTGCGCCGCCGTTCGTGCGCCGTTCTTTCAGGCGCGGGAAAATTCGGTAAATATCGTCGAGTTGCCACGGCGAATCCTTGCGCGCACCGAGCCGCAGGTTTTCTTCTACCGTCAACAGACGAAACACACCGCGATGTTCGGGCACGAAGCACACACCGCGCGAAGCGATCTTGTGCGGCGGCATGCCGTTGATTGTCATGCCATTGAACGTCACCGTACCTTGCTGCGGTGCGACGACACCGGCAATGGCTTTGAGCGTAGTCGACTTACCAGCACCGTTGCGACCCAGCAGCGTGACCGTTTCACCATCGTTGATTTGCAGGGACACACCTTGCAGGATGTGACTCTTGCCGTAGAAACCGTGAATCTTCTGCACGTCGAGAATCATGCACGGCCTCCGGTGATCATATTGCCGAGATAGGCGCTGCGTACACGCTCGTCGCCGCGAATATCGTCCGGACGCCCCTCCACCAGCACGCGCCCTTGCTGCATGACGGTGATCGTGTCGGAGATGTCCATCACGATGCCCATGTTGTGTTCGATCAGCACGACGGTGTAATCGTCGCGCAAACCACGAATCAGTTGCTTCATGTCGTCGAGATCGTCGATGCCCATGCCGGACGTCGGCTCGTCCAGAAAGATCGCCTTGGGCCGTGCAGCGAGCGCCATACCGACTTCGAGCCTGCGCTGCTGGCCGTGCGACAGCGCGCCTGCAGGCAACTCGCTAAAGCGCTGCAACGCGAGGCGTTCGAGCACACCGTCGACCGTGTCCGCATGAGTGAGCACGCCATGTGGCGGCGTCCACGCGTTCAACGCACGCACTGCGTCGACACCTTGCGCGGCGAGTCGCAAATTTTCGCGCACGCTCAGATTGGCGAACAGACTCGTCACCTGGAACGAACGCGCGACGCCACGGCGCACGCGTTTGTGATCGGGTTCGTGCGTGACGTCATGACCGTCGAAGACAATCTTTCCTTCGGTGATGGGTAACGTACCCGTCAATACGTGAAACAGCGTCGTCTTGCCCGCGCCGTTCGGACCGATCACCGAATGCACGGTACGTGGCATGACGCGCAAATTGACGTCGGAGAGCGCGATGAATTTGCCATACCGTTTCACCACGCCGCTCGCCTGCAGAATCGCTTCGCTCATACGCGCTCCCTGGCGGTGTGGTTGCCTGCGTCGTCAGTATCGGCGGACGGGTTGCGCCGCCGTGCTTGCCAGATTCGTTCGCCCAAACCCCATAGTCCGCGTTGCATGAAAAGGCTAACCGCGATCAGCACGATGCCGAGCAGCAACAGCCAGCGCGGCCACAGCGTGGAAAGCCAATCGGCAAACAACACATAGAACGCCGCGCCCAGCACCGACGCGAACAGATTGCCTGTACCGCCAATCACCGTCATCACGAGAATCATCTCGCTCGTGTGGTAATCGATGTTGGACAGTGGCGCGATGCCGGTCATCAGTGCATGCAGCGCACCGGCGAGACCTGTCACCGCGCCGGAGATCACGAACGCCATGAGTTTGAAGCGTTTGACGTCGTAGCCGACTGCGGCTGCACGCGCTTCATTGTCTCGAGTCGCCAGCAATGTGCGGCCAAATACCGAATGTGAGACGCGCATCAGCAACCAGAACACCACAAGGAATAGCACGGCGACGAAACCGTAGTACTGCCACGGCGAGGTCAACGGCACAAGTGCCTTGCCGAACAACCCTAGTGCCGGGCGTGGGATGTCGAGCAAGCCGTTGTCGCCGCCGGTCAGATCGGGTGTGGTATAGGCGAGGAAGTAGAAGAGTTGCCCGAATGCGAGCGTCAACATCACGAAGTACGTGCCACGCTGACGGATCGAAAACCAGCCGACCAGTGCGGCGGCAGCCGCGCCGATCACGATCGCAGCAAGAAGCGCCACGGGTATTGGCATCGCCGTTTTGGTAAGGACAAGACCCGCGCAATAGCTGCCGAGCCCGAAGAAGATGCCCTGCCCGAAGGAAAGCAGACCCGTATGGCCGAGCAGCAGATTGCATCCGAGTGCGGCGAGCGCGAACACCAGCACTTCCGTAGCAAGCGATCCGGAGCGCAGCGCGAGAGGCAGTACACACACGACCAGCAACGCAAGCAATAGGAAGCGATAACGATGCAACGCGCGCTTCAAGCTGCGCTGAGCCGATCGGGAAGATGCGTCATGAACAGCAGGTTTCGAGGTATCGATCATGCCGCTCTCCCGAGCAGGCCGTTCGGGCGTAATAACAGCACCGCGGCCATCGCGACATAGATCATCAGCCGCGCACCCTCCGGCCACAGCGTACTCATCACGCTCTGCACAATGCCGACCAGCAACCCGCCGACTAGCGCGCCCAGAAAGTTGCCCATCCCGCCGACTACTACCACCACGAACGCGACGCTGAGCGCCTCGATGCCCATGAACGGATCGACACCACGAATCGGTGCGGCGAGCACGCCCGCCAACGCAGCCGTGGCGGCACCCAGCGCAAATACCAGGCTGAAGACGCGCGTCACGTTGATGCCAAGCAGCGACACCATCTCCGTCGATTCGCTGCCGGCACGCACCGCGCTACCGAGTCGCGTGCCTTCCAGCACCCACCACAACAGCGCGGCGAGCACGGCCGTGAATCCGATCACGAACAGACGGTATTTCGGATACACGAAGCTGCCCCAGATCACCACGCCGTTCAGCATGTCGGGAACCGGCACGTTGTCGCCGAGCGGGCCCCAGATCAGAATCGCGCATTCCTGCACGACGAGAGCGAGGCCGACCGTCACGAGAATATGAAACTCGTGCTGCTGTGCGTAGACGTGCCGCAAGATCAGCTTTTCGACGACCCACGCAAACGCGCCGACAACGATCGGCACGACGACGAGCGCGGTCCAGAAATTCATCGACCACTGCATTGCCTGATAGCAGAAGTACGCGCCGAGCAGATAGAACGCGCCGTGCGCGAAATTCACGAAGCGTAGCAAGCCGAACACGATCGACAAACCGACTGCGAGCAGGAAATACAGCATTCCCACTCCGATGCCGTTGACGATCTGCAGGAGATAAACGTTCATGGCGTCCGTCTAAAGGGGGTAGCGATGGGGTTTTCGCTCATGGGCGTGCCGTGCTCTCGTGTGTGGCACTGCGGCACTGCGGCGCGGGTGCGTCAGGTCATCTTGCAGCCGGTCTTGTCGAGTGACAGGAACGACTGGCCGGAGCTCACGATATCCGCGTAGTCGTCGGCGTTTTTCATCTTGTTCTTCGCCTTGCCCTTCAACAGATAGTAGTTCTTCAGTACCTGATGGTCGCCTTTGCGGACTTCTTCCGGACCGGTCAAGCCGTCATATTTCATACCTTCGAGCGTCGCGACCACTTTCTTTGGATCGACCGTGCCCGCTTTCACAATGCCGTCCAGCAAGATCTTTGTGCAGATGTAAGAACCTGCGAGGCTGTAATTGGGATTGGCCTTGAACGCGGCATTGCTGCGTTTGACGAGATCGCGATTGAGCGGCGAGTCGATGTCATGCCAATACTGTGCGCCGAAATAGACGCCTTCGCACAGATCCGCCCCGAGCGATTCGAACTGCTCCAGGCCGGAAGCCCATGCGAGCAGAATCGTGCAATTGTTCTTCATGCCGAAGCTCACGGCCTGGCGCAACGTATCGGACGATTGCGATCCGAAGTTCAGAATCAGCAGGACGTCAGGCTTCGCGGCGACTGCGTTGGTCAGATAGCCGCTGAATTCCTTCTCGTTGAGCGAGTGGTAGCTATTGCCCACATGCTCAATACCCTTCTCCTTGAAAATCGCCTTGGCCGCCGATAGCAGACCGTCGCCGAATACGTATTGCGGCGTGATGGTGTACCAGCGTTTTGCTTTCGGCATCATCTGAATCAAAGGGCGCACGGTCTGTTCGATTGCACCGTAGGTCGGCACGGACCAGCGAAAAGTCGCGTCGTTGCAGTCCTTGCCGGTGATTTCGTCCGCGCCTGCCGTGGTGATAAAGATGCCGCCGGCCTTCTGCACTTCCTTGCCCATTGCCAAAGCTTCGGAGGACAGAATACCGCCCGCGAAGAAGCGCGCGTTCTTCTGCTGTGCGATTTCCTGCACGCGACGCACGGCCGTCGCGGGCTTGCCTTCGGTATCGAGCACCGTGTACGCGAGCGGTTGGCCGAGTACCTTGCCGTACTGCTCGATAGCGAGCTTCATGCCGAGATCGGCGTACTTGCCGTTCGCGGCGAATGGGCCTGACATCGGCACCGGACAGGCAAACTGCAGGGCCCCGGCCTGCGCGAACGCACTTCGCGCAACCAGCGAGCCCAACGTCCCCGGAACGGCCGACAACGCGGCCAGCTTCAACATATTTCGGCGATTCAAAATGACGCTCCTTAAGAAAGAGACACGCACTGACCGGCTGCGAAACTGAAAGACTGTACGAACGACTACGAAGCTTGCTGGCCACCGAGAAGTTTTCCACCACTCCGGTTTTGTTCTATTTATCATGATAAATAGGTTGGACTCGATCGTAGGTACAATAAATTCGAGTGTCAATAAGGCAAAATTCCTGGCGGCGACGGCACGGCTTTCCGTGCCATGACGGACTCGTTGGAAGAGCAGGCAGGACAAAATGGGAGCATCGAAAATGGCCATGGACCGCGCCAAGGCTGGCGCCGCGATTGAGATCAAGCAGCAAAAGCGCGGCGATCTGGTCGCCGAGGAGATCAAGCGGCTCATCACGGAGAAGGATCTGAAACCGGGCGACCGCCTACCGCGCGAGGTGGAACTACAGCAGCTCTTTTCGGTGAGCAAAAGCACGATTCGCGAGGCGCTGAAGTCGCTCGAGGTGCAAGGTCTCATCAAGGTGACCACGGGTCCAAGCGGCGGCGGCATGGTGGTCGAAGTGCCGCTTGATCGCACGTTACAGCTCTTGCAGAACTACCTGTTCTTCAAGGATGTATCGATCGACGACATTTACACCGTACGCAAATTGCTGGAGCCGGAGTTGGCGGCAGGTGCTGTGCCGCATCTGACGGAGCAGGATTTCGAGGCACTCGAAGCAAGCATTGCATGCTGCGATCGGCCAGCTTCGTCGCAAGGAGGGCAGGACATCGTGCGGCAACGTCAGGAAGACGTGAATTTTCACGACATCCTCGCGGCGGCAAATCCGAATCCGTTTCTGCGCTTCAGTTGCGAACTGATCAACGAAATGATCCGGCAATTGATCGAGTTTCGTAACGATACGCCGCAAGCCGAACATGAACGCTTCGGCCTCGCCAACGTGAAGATTCACAAAGCGATCACGAAAGCGGCGCGCGAACGTGACGTGGAAAAGGTACGCGAGTTGATGGTGGTCCACATGACCGAAGCGCCACGCTATGTGAAGCGGATGAAGGGCAAGTTGCGTGGCCGGCTGATTCTCGACTCTGAGATTCGCCGGCGCGTGAGGGCGCGTAGTGTCGCACCGGCTGATGATGCGGTGGAGGATTAGAGCGTTTGCTTAGTCCTCGCTGTGATGCTGAGTTGTTCGATGCCGATGGGGGTGCTGTGCGGGCGTGGGCTTGATTCCGGGTATGACGTCGAGTTGTCCGGTACCGGTGGTGTCGCGGATGCCGGCCCGAGTAGCTGCAGCGCTGCTTAGCCTCATGACGACATCGGACCTGCTGCCGACGAAATAGCCCGATCTGACCAGGCAACTGTTCCGATACGCCGGAGACCACAGTGATGTGGGACATCGGTGGTTCCGCAAGCGGTTCAACGAAACGCTACGGCCGGATAGTGGGAAATCGAAAGCTAGCAGACGAGTGGAATGAAAGCTCACGTACGTGATGTGCGCTACGGTGGTCCGCCTTCGAAGCGACCGGCTGTCGGGCTCGACTGCCGGTTAGTTATACGACCGTTGCAGTCGGGGCCTCAACCTTTTGCCGTCCACGCCGTTATTGCATCTGCACAGGCATAAACATTGGACCTTCATGGCACAAGCTATTCCATTCTCCCGTAACGCCGGCGTGGCGCGTGCGCGGCATGGCAAAGCCATGCTGTTGCCGATCGCCCGGCAGATCGCGGACGACCTCGCACTGCGCGTGCATCTGGCACTCGACGCCTTGCACCGCGGCACCGGCAGCACGAGCGACGCGCAAACGCTCACGCAGGTCATGCTGTTGACGGGCTTTCTGGCCGAATCCGGCTTCGGCTCGATGACTGGCGAACAACTCGGTGCGGCGGAGCGTGCGGTGGCAGCGGTGTTTGATGCCGGCCGTGAGACCGGCGAGTGGAAATTGGACAGCACGGGCTTCACGCTTTTCGCCGAAATCGCAACGAATTACGATCGACAATTGCACAGCGCGCCTCTCTGGGCGGTCACTGACGCCAGCGAACGACTCGACCGCTTTACCGCGGGCATGTCGTATCAGGCGCCGGTACGGAAACGGGCTTAGCCGGTAGTACGGCTGAATGGATCTGGTCGACGGCCTGTATGCCGCGTGTCGTCGTGCGTGTCTTTGTCTGTGTGTGACACGCTACTGGGATCAGGCACGTTTATCCGGGCTGACGGGTTACGCGAACGTGTTGCGGATCGGGAAGGAGTGAGCGCCGGGGAACCGGCGCGTAGCCCTGGCGTGGCAGCCGTGATGGTGCAGCCGCGTAGCGGATCTGCTTTCCGGGTCTGCTTTTCCGGGCCGGTTGCTGCCGCCGTAAACGCAGAAACCCCACCTTTGCGGGGTGGGGTTTCTGTTGCTGCAGGGGAGCCTGACGATTACCTACTTTCACACGGGAATCCGCACTATCATCGGCGTGGAGTCGTTTCACGGTCCTGTTCGGGATGGGAAGGGGTGGGACCGACTCGCTATGGTCATCAGGCATGACTTGTTGCTGTAGTGCCTTGGGGCAAGACAGCCAATCTGGAAGAAGTAGTTTCTGGTGATGCTCACCAGAGGGAGATTCGGGGGTTGTGTTGTTTCCGGCACAACACTGATCTCAACCTGTGTGCTGCCCCCTGCGGGGGTTGTTTCGGCTAAGCGCTAAAGCGCAACCCGAAACGAAACACACCTGTTATAGGATCAAGCCTTACGGGCAATTAGTATCAGTTAGCTTAACGCATTACTGCGCTTCCACACCTGACCTATCAACGTCCTGGTCTTGAACGACCCTTCAAGGGGCTCGAAGCCCCGGGGATATCTCATCTTAAGGCGAGTTTCCCGCTTAGATGCTTTCAGCGGTTATCTCTTCCGAACATAGCTACCCGGCGATGCCACTGGCGTGACAACCGGTACACCAGAGGTTCGTCCACTCCGGTCCTCTCGTACTAGGAGCAGCCCCCTTCAAATATCCAGCGCCCACGGCAGATAGGGACCAAACTGTCTCACGACGTTTTAAACCCAGCTCACGTACCTCTTTAAATGGCGAACAGCCATACCCTTGGGACCGGCTACAGCCCCAGGATGAGATGAGCCGACATCGAGGTGCCAAACACCGCCGTCGATATGAACTCTTGGGCGGTATCAGCCTGTTATCCCCAGAGTACCTTTTATCCGTTGAGCGATGGCCCTTCCATACAGAACCACCGGATCACTATGACCTGCTTTCGCACCTGCTCGACTTGTCGGTCTCGCAGTTAAGCACGCTTATGCCATTGCACTATCAGCACGATTTCCGACCGTACCTAGCGTACCTTCGTACTCCTCCGTTACACTTTGGGAGGAGACCGCCCCAGTCAAACTGCCTACCATGCACTGTCCCCAGTCCGGATAACGGACCAAGGTTAGAACCTCAAACAAACCAGGGTGGTATTTCAAGGACGGCTCCACGCAGACTGGCGTCCACGCTTCATAGCCTCCCACCTATCCTACACAGATCGGTTCAAAGTCCAATGCAAAGCTACAGTAAAGGTTCATGGGGTCTTTCCGTCTAGCCGCGGGGAGATTGCATCATCACAAACACTTCAACTTCGCTGAGTCTCGGGAGGAGACAGTGTGGCCATCGTTACGCCATTCGTGCAGGTCGGAACTTACCCGACAAGGAATTTCGCTACCTTAGGACCGTTATAGTTACGGCCGCCGTTTACCGGGACTTCAATCAAGAGCTTGCACCCCATCATTTAATCTTCCGGCACCGGGCAGGCGTCACACCCTATACGTCCACTTTCGTGTTTGCAGAGTGCTGTGTTTTTATTAAACAGTCGCAGCCACCAGTTTATTGCAACCCCTTCACCCTTCTGGCGCAGGCCAGTCAAGCTACAGGGGCGTACCTTATCCCGAAGTTACGGTACCAATTTGCCGAGTTCCTTCTCCCGAGTTCTCTCAAGCGCCTTAGAATACTCATCTCGCCCACCTGTGTCGGTTTGCGGTACGGTCCTGTTAAACTGAAGCTTAGAGGCTTTTCTTGGAACCACTTCCAGTTGCTTCTTCACCTAAGTGAATGGCCTCGCACCCTTGAATTCCGCGCCCGGATTTGCCAAAGCGCCTTCTCCAATGCAAGGACCGGGACTTCCAACACCCGGACAACCTTCCGCGATCCGTCCCCCCATCGCATTTAACAATGGTGCAGGAATATTAACCTGCTTCCCATCAGCTACGCATTTCTGCCTCGCCTTAGGGGCCGACTCACCCTACGCCGATGAACGTTGCGTAGGAAACCTTGGGCTTACGGCGAGGGGGCCTTTCACCCCCTTTATCGCTACTCATGTCAGCATTCGCACTTCCGATACCTCCAGCACACTTTCCAGTGCACCTTCGCAGGCTTACGGAACGCTCTCCTACCATGCACATAAATGTGCATCCGCAGCTTCGGTATATTGCTTAGCCCCGTTACATCTTCCGCGCAGGACGACTCGATCAGTGAGCTATTACGCTTTCTTTAAAGGATGGCTGCTTCTAAGCCAACCTCCTGACTGTTTTAGCCTTCCCACTTCGTTTCCCACTTAGCAATATTTGGGGACCTTAGCTGGCGGTCTGGGTTGTTTCCCTCTTGACACCGGACGTTAGCACCCGATGTCTGTCTCCCGTGATTGCACTCTTCGGTATTCGGAGTTTGCTATGGCGTAGTAATCCGCAATGGACCCCACAACCATGACAGTGCTCTACCCCCGAAGGTGATACACGAGGCACTACCTAAATAGTTTTCGGAGAGAACCAGCTATTTCCAGGTTTGTTTAGCCTTTCACCCCTATCCACAGCTCATCCCCTAACTTTTCAACGTTAGTGGGTTCGGACCTCCAGTACGTGTTACCGCACCTTCATCCTGGCCATGGATAGATCACCTGGTTTCGGGTCTACACCCAGCGACTGAACGCCCTGTTCGGACTCGCTTTCGCTACGCCTGCCCTAATCGGTTAAGCTTGCCACTGAATGTAAGTCGCTGACCCATTATACAAAAGGTACGCCGTCACCCCTTGCGAGGCTCCGACTGTTTGTATGCATGCGGTTTCAGGATCTGTTTCACTCCCCTCCCGGGGTTCTTTTCGCCTTTCCCTCACGGTACTGGTTCACTATCGGTCGATCACGAGTATTTAGCCTTGGAGGATGGTCCCCCCATCTTCAGACAGGATTTCACGTGTCCCGCCCTACTTGTCGTACACCTAGTTCTTTCAAACTGTTTTCGTCTACAGGGCTATCACCTGCTATGGCGGCACTTTCCAGAGCCTTCGACTAACAATAAGAATAAAGAGTACAGGCTGATCCCATTTCGCTCGCCACTACTCTGGGAATCTCGGTTGATTTCTTTTCCTGCGGTTACTTAGATGTTTCAGTTCACCGCGTTCGCTTCACGTAACCTATGTATTCAGTTACGGATACCTCAAAAGAGGTGGGTTTCCCCATTCGGACATCGACGGATCAAAGCTCGTTTGCCAGCTCCCCGTCGCTTTTCGCAGGCTACCGCGTCCTTCATCGCCTGTGATCGCCAAGGCATCCACCACATGCACTTGTTCGCTTGACCCTATAACGGGTGTGTCTCATGTGTCATTCACTGGGAATGCCACCTTCGCCACAATCGCTACAGGTTGAGTATTCGTGTTGCGCCGTATTCCAAAGCAATCTTTCGATCACTTAAAAATACATTGATACAATCACAACCCTGATTCACCTACTCACACACCCATCTCTAAGTATGCTTTCGTGAATCTCTTTACTACTTCTTCCTGATTGTTAAAGAACGACAGCCGATATCACGATTGCTATAACCGCGTATCACTCTGACTGGCTCAATCGCCAATGCCTGTTTCACTACACCGCAAACCCCTTTCAGGGCTTGCCGCAGTAAAACCGGCATTGAAGATTGGTGGAGGATGACGGGATCGAACCGACGACCCCCTGCTTGCAAAGCAGGTGCTCTCCCAGCTGAGCTAATCCCCCAGTCATGCACAGATAGCATCATCACACTTCAGGGTTCATCGACTAGCGCAGCCATCGCAGACAAGACAATGGTGGGTCTGGATGGATTCGAACCATCGACCCCCGCCTTATCAAGACGGTGCTCTAACCGACTGAGCTACAGACCCCTCAGTCTGTCTGACTTACTGTCCTAATTCACAGCCGATAAGCGTGAGCGCTCAACGCATTGACACGTTAGCTCGAGAAAGGAGGTGATCCAGCCGCACCTTCCGATACGGCTACCTTGTTACGACTTCACCCCAGTCATGAATCCTACCGTGGTGACCGTCCTCCTTGCGGTTAGACTAGCCACTTCTGGTAAAACCCACTCCCATGGTGTGACGGGCGGTGTGTACAAGACCCGGGAACGTATTCACCGCGGCATGCTGATCCGCGATTACTAGCGATTCCAGCTTCACGCACTCGAGTTGCAGAGTGCGATCCGGACTACGATCGGTTTTCTGGGATTGGCTCCACCTCGCGGCTTGGCAACCCTCTGTTCCGACCATTGTATGACGTGTGAAGCCCTACCCATAAGGGCCATGAGGACTTGACGTCATCCCCACCTTCCTCCGGTTTGTCACCGGCAGTCTCCCTAGAGTGCTCTTGCGTAGCAACTAGGGACAAGGGTTGCGCTCGTTGCGGGACTTAACCCAACATCTCACGACACGAGCTGACGACAGCCATGCAGCACCTGTGTTATGGCTCCCTTTCGGGCACCCCCACCTCTCAGCAGGGTTCCATACATGTCAAGGGTAGGTAAGGTTTTTCGCGTTGCATCGAATTAATCCACATCATCCACCGCTTGTGCGGGTCCCCGTCAATTCCTTTGAGTTTTAATCTTGCGACCGTACTCCCCAGGCGGTCAACTTCACGCGTTAGCTACGTTACCAAGTCAATGAAGACCCGACAACTAGTTGACATCGTTTAGGGCGTGGACTACCAGGGTATCTAATCCTGTTTGCTCCCCACGCTTTCGTGCATGAGCGTCAGTATTGGCCCAGGGGGCTGCCTTCGCCATCGGTATTCCTCCACATCTCTACGCATTTCACTGCTACACGTGGAATTCTACCCCCCTCTGCCATACTCTAGCCCGCCAGTCACAAATGCAGTTCCCAGGTTAAGCCCGGGGATTTCACATCTGTCTTAGCGAACCGCCTGCGCACGCTTTACGCCCAGTAATTCCGATTAACGCTTGCACCCTACGTATTACCGCGGCTGCTGGCACGTAGTTAGCCGGTGCTTATTCTTCCGGTACCGTCATCCCCCCACCATATTAGGGCGGAGGTTTTCTTTCCGGACAAAAGTGCTTTACAACCCGAAGGCCTTCTTCACACACGCGGCATTGCTGGATCAGGCTTGCGCCCATTGTCCAAAATTCCCCACTGCTGCCTCCCGTAGGAGTCTGGGCCGTGTCTCAGTCCCAGTGTGGCTGGTCGTCCTCTCAGACCAGCTACAGATCGTCGCCTTGGTAGGCCTTTACCCCACCAACTAGCTAATCTGCCATCGGCCGCCCCTGTAGCGAGAGGTCCTAAGATCCCCCCCTTTCCTCCGTAGAGCGTATGCGGTATTAATCCGGCTTTCGCCGGGCTATCCCCCACTACAGGACACGTTCCGATGTATTACTCACCCGTTCGCCACTCGCCACCAGACCGAAGTCCGTGCTGCCGTTCGACTTGCATGTGTAAGGCATGCCGCCAGCGTTCAATCTGAGCCAGGATCAAACTCTTCAGTTCAAACCTGTTACTGTTTTTCGGGCTCTTTCGAACCCGGTCGCTCACTCAACGTACTGACGAATGATCATCCCATCGGCGTGAATCCACCCCGACAGGAAAACCTTCCTTTAATACTAGTGTGAGACTTGATACTTTCGCTTATGCCGGACCCCGAAGGCTCCGGCGCGCGTCGCGCATCAAGCGCCCACACTTATCGGCTGTTAATTTTTAAAGATCGATCCGCATTCACCACCAAAACCGCACCGTGTCGCATACACAACAACCACCGGCACCGCTTCGTTCTGCGTCGCTGCATCTGCAGCAGAGAAACGAGATTATGGAGAACGGTCGGCAGGTCGTCAACCCCCTTTTGTGAATTTTCTTTGGGTCAAGAGCGAATCAACGCCATAACTTGCATCCTGCTACGGCGCCCCTATATATAGCGAGGTGGCAAAATGCGAGCACGCCGTGTGAGGGTGCGTGAGTTCATCTATAGTAGGAAGCTTGTCGTTAGGCGCGACGAATGGTCTGCACGCCGCTCGTACCGAGCACCCGCCCATGACCAGCGGGACGCGAGGGAGCCTGCAACAAGAGTGCCCGACAAAATGGTGTGTTCACAATGAGCGCGAAGGCGCAAGGTCGTATATAATGCGAGCCGCGCGAATTTCGCACATTTCTATCGGCCCGCTTAGTGCGGGCTCATCTTTTTTGCTCCCCAGAGCACAGCCAAACAACCGCGTTGAGTCACTCAGGTGATGTTGAGCCATGCTCGAAACGCCTGACGGTAGCGTCTTGCGTCTCATAGCGAAGCCTCTAGAGGAGAATACGTGAACCCTTTTGATCGCGAAGATTCGCAACACGAAACTGCCGGATACACTGCCAAAGCGCCCGCCGGCCGTACAGCCAAGGGCAAAGGCGCAGGCAAGGCGATCCCCGTAGCGGCTGAACTGCTGCCGCAACAAGCCGAAGAGCGCCAGCGCCAGATGCGCGCGCTGATCCAGCTGGGCAAGGAGCAAGGCTACCTGACCCACGCGCAGATCAATGACCACCTGCCCGACAACTTCGCGCAGACGGCGGCGATCGACAGCATCGTCAGCGCCTTCAACGACATGGGCGTGGCGGTCTACGAGCAGGCTCCGGATGCGGAGACCCTGCTGCTCAACTCGAACGCCCCCGCCGTGGTGTCGGACGATCAGGCAGACGAGGAAACCGAAGTCGCGTTGTCGACCGTGGATTCCGAGTTCGGCCGTACGACCGACCCCGTGCGCATGTACATGCGCGAAATGGGCGCAACCGAGCTGCTGACCCGCGCGGGCGAAATCGCGATTGCCAAGCGCATCGAAGACGGTCTTCACGAAATGGTGCAGGCGATTGCCGCTTGCCCGCTCGCGATCTCCGCCATTCTGGCGAGCGCCCAGCAAGTCGCTGACGGCGAGCTGCGAATCGACGAACTGGTCGACGGTCTGAACGAAGAGACGGTCGCCGCGGAAGACACGAGCGCGGACACGGCAGATGTCGACGCCGACGCAACCGAAGACGAAGACAGCGACGATGACGAAGAAGACGACGCCGGTCCGGCCGACTCCTCGGCAGCAGACGAAGCACGCCTGAAGCAACTCACGAGCGACTGCCTGGAAATCTTCGCGCAAGTCGGCATCCTGTCCGACCAGCAGAACGCCTCGCACACGCGCGGCGACGTCAGCTCGAAGGCCTACCTGCGCGCCCGCGAAGAGATCCAGCAACACCTCGCGAAGATCCGCTTCACGGCTCGCACCATCGACCGCCTGTGCGGCGACGTGCAAAGCCAGGTCGCGCAGGTTCGCGCGATCGAGCGCAACATTCTGCAAATCGTCGTGACGAAGAGCGGCATGCCACGCGAGCAGTTCATCGAATCGTTCAAGGGTCATGAAGCCGACCTGGGTTGGACCGAACGTGCCGCGCGCGGTGCGTCGTCATTCGGTGCGGCGCTGGAGCGTCATCTGCCGGCAATCCAGTCGGAACAGCAGAAGCTGATCGACATCGAAGCAACCGTTTCGCTGCCGCTCAAGCATCTGAAAGAGATCAATCGTCAGATGGTCGCGGCCGAGTCGAAGATGCGCAAGGCCAAGAGCGAAATGATCGAGGCGAATCTGCGTCTCGTGATCTCGATCGCGAAGAAGTACGTGAACCGCGGCATGCTGTTCCTCGATCTGATCCAGGAAGGCAACATCGGTTTGATGAAGGCAGTGGACAAGTTCGAATACCGCCGCGGCTGGAAGTTTTCGACGTATGCAACGTGGTGGGTTCGCCAGGCTGTCACGCGTTCGCTCGCCGATCAGGCGCGCACGATTCGCGTGCCGGTGCACATGATCGAAACGATCAACAAGCTCAACCGCATTTCGCGCGAGATCTTGCAGCAGACCGGTCAGGAAGCCCATCCGTCGGTGCTGGCAGAACGCATGGAACTGTCGGAAGAGAAAGTGCGCGGCATTCTGAAGATCGCCAAGCAGCCGGTGTCGATGGAAACGCCGGTCGGCGACGACGGCGACGCCACGCTCGGCGACATGATCGAAGATTCGGCCGCTTCCTCGCCGGCTGACGCAGCGATGCAGGCCGACTTGCGCGCCGCCATCGACGACGCACTCGATTCGCTGTCGCCGCGCGAAGCAAAGGTGCTGCGTATGCGTTACGGCATCAACACGAAGTCGGACCACACGCTCGAAGAAGTCGGCAAGCAGTTCGACGTCACGCGCGAGCGGATCCGTCAGATCGAAAGCAAGGCAATGCGTAAGCTGATGCATCCGAGCCGCGCAGATCGCCTGAAGTCGTTCCTCGACCGTTAAGCAGGTCGTTGCGCTTGTCGTGCATCATGCACGGCAAGCGCATGCCGTACACAAATGCACAAATGCATGGCGCGTCGACCGGCTCGACGGCGGCGCCTCAAGCAAGCAAAGAAATGATCCCGCCTATCGTAAGGCCCGCTGCCAGCCAACGCCCTGCCGTGTAAAACGCATTGTGCGTTTCCTGCGGCTGATCCGGCCGCTCGAGGCCGAGCGTGCCGTATGCAAACGACTTCGCCGCCGACACGTCGCTAGTCGAAGCGCTCTCCCCCGTTGAATCACCCGAAGCATCGCCCTGAGCCGCACTCGCGTCCTGTGCAGCCGCCGCGGCGCCCTCGGCGGAGATATGAACAGCGGAGTCCTGTCCGGGTTCTTCAGACAATGCACTCTGGCTGGCCGTGCCGTCGTCCTCAGATACGCTTTTCGTGATTGCGCGGTCCGGAGCCGGCAGTGTTGACGGCAACGCACTGTCGATTTGCATCACAACCTCCTCTACTTGACCCAAGGCATGCACCGCCTGATCCAGGGTCACAGTTCAAACAAGCACGCACATATGCCTGCACGAAATCACGACTCGACACACAGCCGGTTACGAGGTCTATCGGCGCACGCCAGCCAGATCTTGAGCATCGGTAAGGAAAGGTAAGCGCAATTCCGGCCACGCTCGGTCCGCCGAACAACGTGCGTATCAACGGCGTGCGTAACCGATCCGAGCCAACCGGGCAGCGTAGCTTCCACCGGTAGCGCTCGCGTTTATCCACACAAATTGTTCGCAAGCCTGTGGATATCCTGCGCAAGACTCACACAAGTCGTTGAGCATGTTGAGATTTCACCCTCTGCTCGCACGAGGTCGAAAGCGGTGGAGCATACGGCTCCGCGGGCAAAATACGCGGACTCAGGACTCAGAGGCTTAAGGCATCACAAACGTCTTCACGAGCGTCAACTCGCCCGGCTTACGCATCGGCACGCGAATCGTTTCGCTCTTCTCGTCCGGCGTATTCTCGTTCGTGATGATCGTCACCTGCGCGACGGTGATATCGCTGCCGCTGTTCCCGTTGCCGTAATAATTCACGTACACCAGATAAGTGCCCTTCAACGGCGCCGCCGACGAGTAAATCTCCGGCCCATAGCCGGTCGTCACATCCACGTCGAGCGCGCCGCCGCTTGGCGCCACACGATCGCCATACCAGGTATGCACGCCGTCCGGCGAGACCACATGCAAATCCAGATCGGTCCCGTCGGTGTCCCATGCAAGCACGATGCGCAACTTCGGCTGGGTCTTGCCGCTGTACGCGTCGTAAAACTGCACGCGCTTGCGCGAACCATCCGGCGCGCGCAGTTCAACGCTATTGCTGCCGGACGGAAACGCGTAGGGTCGCGAAAACTTGCCGTCTTCCTCCACCCGCTGAGGCAACGGCGTACCGTCGACCACCAGCGTACCCACCGTGGTGCCCTTCTTCTTCGGCGCGTTGCGGATTTGCCCCTCGATCAGCGCGAACTTCGACTGCCCTTCCGGCGTCGTGACCGTCACCGCCGGGTAATGCACGTCCTGCGTATAGCGCTCGCTGTCGCCGCTGGTGTTGCGCCAGCCGTTCAGCGGCGCGCCGAAGTCGATGTCGCTCGCGTGCGCCAGCGTCGCAGCCTGCAAACAGGCGACGACGAGCACCATCCAGCCAGCCTTCACCCAACCCGTCGTCTTGACCTTCATCGTCACTGCTCCCATCCCGCTGTCAGAGTCGCTCGCTTTTCACGAGCTGCAGGTCGCCGATCTTGCGCAGCGGCACGACCATCGTTTCACGCCGCTCGTTCGGCGTGTTTTCATTGAACACCAGCGTCAACGTCGCGGTAATCACGTCGCGCTCGTGCGCGGCGGCGTCGAAGTTGTAGCCGGTCGAATCGAAGTTGCCCCAGTAGTTCAGAAAGAACAGCCACGTACCGTGCTCGGGCGCCGTCGATGAAAATATCCCCGGCCCCGCGCCGTCCACCGAATCGACGTCGAAGCCGCTGCCGTCTTCGAGCGTCGGGTTGGCGAAGAACGCGTGCAGACCGTCCGGCGTGATCACGTGCAGATCCACCTGCGCTTTCGGATCGCCCCACGTGACGATCGCGCGCAGCTTCGCCTGCGGCTTGCTGCGATCGGCTTCGTAGAACTGCATGCGCTGGCGCTGCTTGCCGTCGGCGGAAATCAGTTCGATGCTGTTCGAACCCGCGCCGAATGCCCACGGCCGCGCGAATGCGCCTTCGTCGTCGGTATAGAGCGGTGTGGGGTTGCCGTTGACGACCAGCGTCGGCGGCCTGCGCGCGTGTTTGTCGATATGTTTCAGGCGCCCTTCGATCAGCGTGCGATAGCGCTGCGCGCCTCGGTCGACGGGCGGCCGGGGATACGCCGCGACGAAGTGCTCGCCTTCGTTCGTCAGCCCGCTGTGACGCCAGCCGCCGAACGCGCCGGTGAGGTCGGCGAGCGCGCCGCCACTGCCGCCGTCATCCGCGCCAGCGGCTTGCACATTCGTCGCCAGACTCGCCGCCAGTGCAACCGAGGTCATGGCGATTGCCATGCGAACTCGAACACTCTGCATATGAGGTGGCAAGCTAACTGCCACGCGAACTCGAACACACTGCATAAGAGATGCCAAAGCAACGGCCGCAGGAATTCGAACGCTGCGCATCACAGGAAGCGCGCGGAACACGACAGAAAGCGAGCGCGAGACGGTATTCATTGGATCGGATTATCGGTACGAATCAGCGTGCGCGCGGTACGCTCGACGAACGCCTCATCAAGGCCACGCGGATGATGCTGGAACGCGAGGTGAATATATTCATGCGCCAATGCGATGCGGTCCTCTTCGGTTTGCAGGCGATACACGTACACGCGATTGCGCTGCGCGTCCGCATAGGGCCGCCCCTCACGCACCGCGCACACGGCCGGCAGATCAGGCGTCTCGTAGCCGGCCGCGCCATCCATGCGGCGCGCCCACAACGGCGCGTTGCGCTGCAGCCACTGTTGAGCGCCGGCCACCTGGATGCAATCGCCGGACAACGGGCTCTCGAACGACGTCAAGGTCGCCTGCGGCCAGGTGCGGGACAGAATGGCGTCGAATGTGAGACCGGTTTGCGCCGACGCTTTCGCGGCAAGCCAGCTCATCTGACCGGGCGCCGCCTTGTCGTGGTGATACTGAACCGGCACGCCGGTGAGCACCAGCGCGTCGGTCAGATCGGCCGCACGGCGCGCCGCAGCGGTCGGTGCGCGCGGCAGGACGCGCTGCGTGCTGCTGCTGTCGTCGATGCGGAAGCAGCCGTGATCGTGATTGCCATGCTGCACGACGTAGGATCGCGCCGCCACCGCCAACGCTTTCGCCGCTTCCGGCTGGCTCGTGTCGCCTTCCCGCTCGACCACCCGCGCGACGTAGTCATTCATGCCGAAGCGTCCGACCACTTGCGGCGCACCTGCAGCATCGCGATCGAGCCGCAGTTCGCCGCGGCTTTCCACGCGCGCCCAGTTGCCGTTGACGAAACCAATCCGGAAATCGCCACGCAGCGGCCCATCCGGCACCGCTGCCGGCCCTTTGTCGCCGAGCACCTGGCGAATCGGATAGCGGCTGAAGAAATCGACCAGCACGCACGCGTTGTCGTCCGGTATGGTGATTTGCGTGAGCAAGGGTGCGATGCGCGGCGCTGCGGCGGCCAGTACGCGCACGCTGCCGCCGGGGCCGCCCAGCCACACCGGCGTGCCGTCGGCGAGCCAGCCTGCCGCGCCGCCAATCGAGGCGCCAGGCCGCGCGGGGTCCGGCATCGTCCATGTTTTGGCACGCAGCACGCTGCCGTATAGCGACACGGTGCCTTCGCCGCGTCCGCTCGTCAGCACCGACACCAGCGTGCTCGCCGCCGCTTCGCGCGGCTTCGCCGGCATCGCTTGCAGGGCCGCGAGCAGGTCGGTCACCGGCACGCGGTGCGTGGGCGTCATCGCGTGCAGATCGCGCAGCCAGGCGGGCGCATGCGCGGCCGTCCAATACTTGCGCCAATCGGCGGGATCGAGTTGCAGGCGCGCGGGTTCGAAAAATCGTCCACACGATTGCACCAGCGCATGCTCGCGATCGATGTGACCACCCGTCATGCAGCAATACACTTCTTCAGGATCGCCGCCGCTGCAGGTGTAATCCGGCGTGGCGATATTGCGATCGACCAGATAACCGTAGACGAACAGCTTCCACACGCTGCCGAGCGGCGTCTCGAGCGTCGCCGGCAAGGGCTGTGCGGACTGTGGCGCGAGGCCGTCTGCAGCGCCACCAGCGTTGAACTGCCAAAGCTGCGCCTGACCGTCGCGCAACCAGGCGAAGTGCAGCGCCGAGGACGCGGCGGACGACGCAGTGGATGACGAGATTGGCGACGCGGTCGGCGTCGGCCTTGGCAGTGTGCCTGGCGACAACGTTGACGGCACATTTAGCGATGCGGTCGGCGATGAACTTGCTCCCACAGCCAATGATCCAGTCGACGATGCCATCGCCGCAGCCACACCCGCACCACCAAAAACACACCCCGCTCCCACCACGAGCGCAATCCGCAGCATAGCTGCAAGACGATCACGCGAGTGCCAAAGAGCGGAGAACATAGCGATCCCGCCTATTGAATACGCAGGGTCGTCACGCGATCGCTCTTGCCGCCTTCGAACGCCTTGGCGTCCGGCTGATACATGCGGAAGTAGCGCGCGGGCGGCAATGCGAACGTACCCGGCAACGCAAAGCGCACCAGTTGCCGCAGCGTCACCGGACGATCGAGCAAGGGCACCGGCTGGTGATAGGCCAACTCGCCCATCTCATACGAAGCGGCACGCGCGAACGGCTGCGGACCGCTTACGCCTTCCTTCTCGCCCGGCAAACCGTCGATCGAAACACCCCAGCTAGTCGCCTCGACATCGCCGCCCGGCGGCAACGGCACGTCGAGCAGACCGTAGTGGTATGCGTTGCCGGAGCGTGGCGTGAGCGTGACTTCGTCGACATACAGCGCATTGCTGTCGATCGCGTCGCCTGGCTTTACCAGCCGCGCGGTGAATGCCGAGCGGCCCATTTGGCTTTCGGCACCGCCGGACTTCTTCGGATCGGCCTTCACTTCAAGCGGCTCCAGCTTGTAGAACCGGCGCGCGACAGTGATGTTCAAGCGACTGTCCTCGCTCGTATGGCTGCGGAACGACACTAGCGCGTTGACATCGGTACGCGCGGCGCCTGCATCGAGCGTGGCCGGCAAAGCAGCACCGCTCCACTTCCACAGCGGCGTGCCGGTCGGAGTCGCAGCACGCGTCCAGCCCGCGCCTTGCAGCGAAGGCAGTGAAGCCACGGCCACATCGCCACCGAGCGCTTTGCGCACCCACAGCAACGTGAGCGCACGATCGAGCGTCGGATAGTCCGCGCTGCTCTTCGCGAGCAGGGCCGATGCATCAATCACAGCGCCACTGTCACCGCCTGTCATGTAAAGCAGGCTCTGCACGAGCGGCGCAGGATCGTTAGCCAATGCCGTACGCGCAGCACTCGCCGCCACATCGAAGCCATCCGGCAGTTGAGCACTCGCGCCGCGCGCCATGTTGGCGATCAGTAACGTCGCCATCTGCTTGCCGCGCGGCGAATCGGCTTGCGCGAACACGATGCTGTCCGACGCGCCATACGTGGCGTTACCAGACGCCGCTTTGCCCGTGGCCGCCGCATCGCTCATCAAATCCGCCGCAACACCCGACACCGGCGTCGCGACCGGCAAGCCCATCTGCTGCATGAACCAGAGCGCCAGCGCGCGATGCAGCAGCGGTTCTTTCGCACCGGCATCGCGATAGACATCCATCGCATGCTGCCAGTTGTCGGCGGGCAGCGTAATGCCGAGGCTGCGGCTCGCGAGCCAGTCCGCGTAGTACGCATAGGCGGTGATCAGCGAGCTGCCGCCCGTCGTATCGCCCCACCAGCCGAACGTGCCGCCGACACCCGCCAGCATCGCCAGACGCTGCCGCTGATTGCGCAATAGCGCTTCGAGCCCCGGCGTGGAACTCGCGACGCCGTCACCACTGAGGCCGCGGCCGATGGCATCGTGCGCGAGTGCCAGCGGAATCAGGCGGCTCGACGTCTGCTCGGCGCAACCGTACGGGTAATTGATCAGATCGTCGGCGACACGCGAGAACTGGCTCGCGGCACTGCCGATGAAACGCACGCTGACGTCCTGCGCATCTTGCGGCAGATTGAGCGGCTTGTTCGAGCCGTCGAGCGCCACCGTGTTCTGATGCAGATCGAGCCAGCCGCTCGCATCGAGCCGAATGGTGGTCTGCAGACGGTCCACGTCCTTACCCGCACGCCGCAAGCTCGCATTGATCACCCCCGCCTTCAATGCGCCGGTCGGCAGACGCAAATAGTTCGCACCGCGCTTAAGCGTGACCTTCTGGTTCAACGAGAGACCGCCGCCGTCGACCACCCACTCGGCATCCATATCCGCGTCGGTCTGATTGAAGGCGATCATGTCAATAGCCGGCTGATCGTTGACACGGAAATGCGACGGTCCGCTCCACTTGAGATACAGCGCCTTGTCCGAACGCACATACGCAGTACGTTGACCGACCATGCCATCCGGCGCCGCCGCGCGCACGGTGACGCGCCAGCGCGCCAGCGAATCCGGCATCTTGAAGGTCATGGTGGCGTGACCGCTCGCGTCGGTTTTCAGCGTGCCTTCCCACGCGGCCGTGTCCTGATCGTCACGACGCGGCCGTTCGAGCACCTTCACACCGCGCTCGTTATAGTTGGCGCGCTGCGGACCGCCCGGCGCGCCCTTCAATGGCGAGCGTGCAAGGTCGTACGTAATGAACGACAGACTCGACGACGTCCGCACATTGTTGCGGCGCGGATGATAGAAAAAATCGACGATATTCGGCGCGATTTCCGGCTGCAGCACGTAGACCATTTCATCGACCACGCTCACCGTCAGATTCGCCGCTTCCGGTTTGCCGTTCAGCGTGCTGTCGAAGTTGAGCGTGACCGTATCGCCCGGACCGTACACCGGCTTGTCGCTTTTCACATTCAGTTCGATCTGCGGCTGCGCGACCACGATGCCCGCGTTCTGGAACACGTATTCGCCGGCATGCACGTACAGCACCGAGAACGTCATGTTCGGCGCGAATGCTTCGCCCACTTTAATGCGCGCTTTCCATTGCGTGGGCGCTACACGTTGCAGTTGCAACCAGTCGCCGCCTGCTGTCAGCAAGGCACGACGTTCGACGTTGTCGCGCTCCAGCGTCAGCAAGGCATCGTCGACCGGCATCGGAAACGTGATCAGCGCCTCGGCGGTATCGCCAATCTTGTACCTGTCGCGATCGAACACGATCTCGACGCTGCCAGGAATCGCCTTCAAACCGTCGCCCGCCACCCAATGACTCGCGGCGGCGAGCAGATTGCCGGTGTCGTCCTTGACCGACAGCATGTACGAACCCGGCTCGTCGAATTGCACCGGGAAGGACAGCTTGCCGCCCGCCGTTGCGCCTTTGAGCGCGCCTTCGCCGTGAGTTTGCGATTCGAGGCGCGTCCATTCCCACCTGGCCGGCGCATGTGACGACGGATCGATCGTGCCGAGCGCTTGCAGATCGAAATTGACCGCTTCCTTCGGTTGCGAAAACGACTTGGCTGTCGACAGACGATAAGGCGTCGCGCCGCGTGCGATCAGCACCTCACGCGTCACACGCACTTTGTAGGCCGCGCCATCCTGCGCGAACAGCGTCAGTGCATAACGGCTCGGTTCTTTCGCAGCGGGCAGTGTGAGGCTTGCGTTGCCGTCGCTGTCGGTCGTGAGTTCCTGTTGTTCCAGCTTCACCGGAAACAGCCCTGCATAGCGCAGTTCACCATCGACGATCGTCACTTTCTGCGCGCGCAGCGTGACTGAAATCTTGCTATCTCGCACCGGCTTGCCGTCCGGATAGCGCAACTGGATCTTGCCCTTCAGTTGCTCGCCGGTTGCGTAATCGGCCTTATCCATCGATAGATTGACGTCGAAGTGCGGCTTCACATATTCGGCGACGCGAAATGCGCTGCCGTATACATCGCCGTTGTAGTCGAAGCGCAGCGTATAGCCACCGGCGGTGGCATCGGCGGGCAACGTGAAGGACGTATCCGCGCCCGTATCGGAAGCGAAATGCACCTTGCTGGTCGCCACCGGCGCGCCGTTCGGATCGAGCACGTCGAGCTTGATATCGGCCTCGGCAGGCGCGGTAGATTGCGTCGCATTCTGGAATGTACGGCCGATGAATTTCACGTGCACCGCATCGCCCGGACGGTACATCGGGCGATCGGTCACCGCGTAGATCTTGGTGTTGTAGATCTCGCTGTCGTAATAGAAATTCTCCGAGACGAACACGCCGCCTTGCGGATCGGTGCCGAGCACGTAACTGCGCTCGGGGCTCACATGTTGCAGCACCAACGCGCCGTCGCTGCCGGTGGCGCCGCTTTGCAGCACGCCTACGCCGTCAGTCCAACTTATGTCGGTATTCGGAACCGGTTTGCCGTTATCGCGCCGCGCCGTCCACACCAGCATGCCGCTCGACGCTGCTTTCACAACCGCGACCGTGTCGGACACGAACAGCAAGGTATGTGCGCGATAGTTGCCGATCACCGCCTCGACGATATACAGCCCCGGCGGCAGCTTGCCGACCGGGATCATCACGTTGCCCGAACTCGCCTCGATAAAGTTACTGCTGCTGCCTTCGAGATTCACACCCTTCGGCGGCGCAATCACTTTCGCGTCCCAGATCGGATAGCGAAAGCGTGCAACCATGTCGTAGCCTTTCAGCGGCGCGAATTGCGAGTTCTGCTGGAATTGCGTCTGCTTGCCGGTCTGCTCGCCGAGCTTGAATTGCGGTTCGGCTTCCGTCGCCTTGCTACGTGTCGCGAACGACAGCACGCGTTGCCAGGCGCGGCGTGCTTCGGTGAACCAGCGGTCCCACAGATAAGCCAGCGTATTCGCCAGCCCTTCGCCCTGATAGTTCGGCGCGACATTCAGGCGATGCAGATTCTTCTGCGCCTTCAAAAAATCCAACGGCTTCGGCACGCGATACACGACGATGTCCGCGCCGCCATACGCTTGCAGCGCATCCTTGAACTCGCGGCCGGGCGCTTCCAGACGCACCAGCGCCAACTGATCGCTGCCGAAACTCGCGTCCGAGAGCAGGAAGAACGGCTGACCGTCGACCTTCTGCGACGCGAAGTTGCTCGACGGCGCCGTTTGCAGCGTCGGATTCGCGGCGATGTTGGTATCGGCGGCGGTGCTCGACGCGTCGTCGTCGGCATGGGCCGCCGGTGCGATGGCGAACGCCATGGCCGCGAGAACCGCGAGCGCGGCAATGCCCGCGCGACGATGTAAATTGCCGAGCCAGGCGCGCGACGCAGTGACGAAGTTCATTCGGGTCATGGTGTCAGAAAGTCCAAACGAAACACGCCAACGAAATTCGGATTGCCGTCGAGCGGCTGCCAGCGGGAATCTTTCCATTGCATCAGGTCGGAGACGGCCACGGCGCGCAAACCGGTATCGGTCGGCGTAACGGTGCCTGTGTGATAAGCGATGTAGCGATCCAGCCAGATCATCAGATGCTGGTCGTCGCCCTGGTCGAAGAACAGCAGGTCGCCGGGCAGCGCCTGATTCACGTCCTTCGAAACAAAACGGCTATTGCGTTGAATCAGTGCGATCGCCGATGCGTACGCGCCGGTGGAACCGTCGAGTTGGGTCCAGCGATTCGCGATTCCGCGTTGCGATGCGGACAGTTGCAGTTCGGGCGGCATGCTGCTGGCATCCGCGAGACTGGTCATGCCGTTGGCGCGCAGCCATTTGCTGTCATGCGGTTTGAGCGTCTCGCCGACGGCAAAGCGCACAAGGCCTGCGCAATCACGTTGCGTCCAGCGCGGCGTCGGGCCGCGGCGCATTTGCTGGTCGACGATACGCACGAACCAGGCGCGAAACGCGGCGGATTGCTGCGGTGAAAACGCATCGGGATCGAGCGATGCCGTGGTGCTGGTGAGCGCGTTTGCATAAGGCGCGAGGCCGGCCATGACAAGCGCTGAAGCCGCGCGAGTCAGCCAGACGCGGCGTGATGTGCGAGCAGCATGAGACATGCGCGGCGTAGCGCCTGCACTTGTCGTGGCGGAAGTATCAAAGGTGTCTGTCACCCAATGCGCAACATGTGCGGATTCAGACGCGCCCTTACGTGCCCACGCCTGCGCGCACGCATTCGTCGCGAATGCCACGTCGGGGACGTGAAGGCGGCGCACTTAATCGCCCTCGGTGCCGGGCTGATCCGCAGGCGAATCTGCCACTCCCGCCGTGGCGCCGGAATCCGCACCCGCCTTCGCACGATCGAACCACCACTCCACCGGCACCCAACCCGTGGAACCGGGCAAGTTCTGCGGCAATGTCAGTGAAACCGGCGGGTAATGGGCGAGCGCATGCAGTTTCGGCACGAGATGAGTGCGCGACGCATTGCGGAACACCGCTTCCTGATCCGCCGGCAACGCCGCGCCCGCTTCGCGTTCGATCAACGCCGCCGCTGCCGAAGGCGTCAGCGTGAGAATCGTGCGCGGCAGACGCTGCGGTGCGAGCGTATCGGCGAGCGCCGGATAACGCTTGTCGAGCACGGCGAGCGTGTCGTCGACAAGACGCGAATCCGGGGAGAAAATCAGATAACCGTGCGCCAAAGCGAGCGTCACCGGGAAGTAGCGCTCCGCCGACAGTTGCGCGGCAAACGGCGCCTTGCTGGACACAGCGGTACCCGAGCGCGCACTGACCGGCCGTTGCCACACGGTGACGTCGGCGCCCTGATCGTGCTTCGTGACCGGCAAGCGAAGATAGCCCGAATCAGCGTCGCCGGATTTGGCGGCCTTCGCTTCGTACGCGCCGATCACGTCGCCAAAGGTCTTATCGAGTGCGGTCTTCAGCGCAGCGATGCTCGCCGTGTCTTGAGTCTTCAGGCGGGCGACGAAGACCGGCGCGACCAGCGTGGACTTCGCGTACCAACAGACGGCCGCGGGGCCGGCGAGCTGATCGCCGATCGCAGCGGCGCCATCCGCGCCCACAGCCGCAACTTTGCCCAACAGACCCGACGCCTCTTTCCAGTCGGCCGGCAAGCTCGCGCACGCCGCCGGATTGGCCGGCAATGCGCGCCACAAGTCGGCGCTATTCCACTCCTGAGGCAGCTTGCCCGGCTCGATCAGCGCGGAGGTCTGCCAGTTCGCCGCGGCATTGCCGTTGGTCGAAAAATCGAATCGCAGTGCGTCGATACCGGAGAAAAACGCCTGATAGCCAAACGACAGATAATTCGCCGACACCACCAGCCGGTGCCCCTTCGGCGCATCGCCAGGCGCGTCCAGGTGATAGGCGCGCGCTGCATCGTCGCCGCCTGACGAAAGCATCCCGGACACCGCATCGGCCCGCTCGCTCAGCAAGCTGCCTTTCGCGTCGAGCAGCACGCCGGGCGCGGACATCACGACAAGGCGGTCGTCTTTCGTCGCGAACAGAATCGTGCGGCCAACGGCCAGCTTCAGTGCATAGACGGGTACGTCGCCGGAGAGTTTGGCGACCTGGCTCAACTGCGAATCGCTGGCGGCGACGTTGCCGAAGCCCTGCAGCAGTTTCGCCAGACCGTTACGGTGCATCGACATCACCCAGTAGCCGAGGCGGCCGTCCGGCGAGCGCCATAGCAACACATGCGCGGGTTCGTCGAATACACGGCGAATCAATTCATCGCGCCAGTCCAGTTGATGTTCGAACGCGAGACGCCGGAGCGCGCCCTCTGCGGACAGCCGCGTGTCGTTCGATTCGTAATAGTCGACGAAGTCTTGAGTCAGCACGTCGTGCAACAGCGGTACGCGCAAAATGTCGCGCGGTAAACGCGAGAGCGCTTCGCTGTCGATCACCGCGTCCGGATGATGAATATCGAGCACGACTTCGGCGGTCTCGGCGGCTTTGCGATGCGCGAATGGACGCCATACCGCCTGAATGACCACGCCGGCCACGACCAGAAGACCGACTACCAGGATTGCAATCTTTTTGCGCGACATCTTCATCTGATTTTTTCTGGTTCGATGCGACGGTATTAACGTGGATGCCCGATGAATTAACTCATCGAAATCATTCGCCGAAGGCAGCGATGATAACCGATATTTTTAGCCCAAAACCAGTGACGCTCTCCATTTAACATTCAGCCATGTTTCAGGAGTTTGACGCAAATACAGAACGAGCGGGATTGAATTATTTGAAAGCGCTTCCATTCGAAGCGGCGGATTGAGATAAGCGGCAGGCGAAGGCGACTACGACATACAAGGATGGTGGCGCTTACGCCCCCTGCCGCCCCGAACACCGCGGAGGAGCGCCTGCGAACATAGTCCGGCCGTGCGTGGACTTACACTGCTTTACCGGATCGGGATCGTTATGCTAAATCTCCGCGATTTAGCGCCTGCATAAAAAACCCGGCTGCGCACTGAGTGCTCACCGGGTTATTTCAGGCATTGCCCTTACTGCTTTTCCGCCAATGCCACGTTAGCCGAGTTAGCCGTTATCGAAGAGGGCTAGCGCCTGCTTCATTCTCTGCACACCGGTTTCGATTTCAGCGACACCGGGCGCGGCAAATGACAAGCGCAGCGCCGCCAGATCGATATTGTCTTTATAGAACGCGACACCCGGCACGAACATGGCGTTGCGCTCGATACAGGCATGCAGATAATCGGACGCGTTTTGCCCGCCCTTCAATCGCGCCCACACGAACATGCCGCCGGCGGGACGATGAAACGCGATGGCGTCGCCCAGATGTTCATCGAGCGCGTCGCATAGCTCGCGGCACTTCACGGAGTAGGCATCGATTATCCGCGGCAGATGACGCTCCAACGCACCGCTCGCGAGGTATTCGGCGGCGATCGCCTGAGTCCACGGCGAACTGCACAGGTCGACCGTTTGCTTGGCGACCACGCAACGGCGCAAGATTTCCGCATGCGCGACCATCCAGCCGACCCGCAGACCCGGTGCGACGATCTTCGACAGACTCGAAAAATGCACAACCCAGTCGCGCGAGCCGGGCACCTGATCGCTCAACGCCAGCAGCGACGGCAACGCCGCTCCACTGAAGCGGAGGTCGCCATAGGGATCGTCTTCGACGATCAGAAAATGGTGGCGCGCCGCCAGCTTCAACAACGCCTTGCGGCGCTCGAGCGACAAGGTTGCACCAGTTGGATTCGCAAAGGTCGGGACGGTGTAGAGCAGCTTCGGCGGCCGCGCCAATGTGCCCGCTTCGAGCAACGCGGCCAGCGCGGCGACATCGAGCCCGTCGTGATCGACCGGCACGGTCACGACATCGGCCTCCTGCAGTTTCAGCGCCTGCAAGGTCGCCGGATAAGCGGGTTGCTCGACCAGCACCACGTCGCGGGGCGCGACCATCACGCGCAGCAGCAGATCGAAACCTTGCTGCGAACCGGTCGTGACGAGCAATGCCTGCGGCGTACACGGCGTACCGCGCCGTGTCATCAGATGCGCGAGTTGTTCCTTGAGAACGGGAAGGCCATCCGTTGGACCATATTGCAGACAGAGCGTAGTCTGCTGCGACGCACGCGCCGCGGCCGCGTCGAGACCTTCGCGGTCGAACAGATCGCTTGCCGGATAGCCGCCGGCAAACGAAATCATGCCGGGCTGCGCCAGATACTTGAAGAGCTCACGGATCGGCGAACCGGCCGGCGCTTCGAATGCGGGGTTGAACGTGAACATAGTGGCGGGCCGCTTATATCTTATCGATGGAAGATCGGCATCGATTGTGGCCATCGTTCGGATGGGCGGCAAACGATATCTATGCACGACATATTGCGTTTTCCGCATCACCTCCAGCGCACCGGCTAAACCACGTTCTTCTCCACGATCGGCCGGTTTTCGAGCACACGGGCGAAGCTCAGCGAACCGAGATCGAGCGTCGTATAGCGGCCATGCAGAATCAATTCGCTGATGCCGCGACCGGTTGCCGGGCCCTGTTGCAGACCATGCCCGCTAAACCCATTGGCAAAAATGCAGTTATCGACGTCGGGGTGATAGCCGATGATCGCGTTCTGATCGAGCACGTTGTATTCGTAATAACCTGACCAGCAATTCTGCACGCGCAGCGCTTCGAATTGCGGCACGCGGTGTGCGAGCGTCGGCCAGATCACGTCGTCGAATAGGGCGTGATCGACTTCGTCGAGCGGCAAGTCATCCGGATCGTTATCCGCTGACGGTGACGTCCCGCAGATGAACGATGCACCCTCGGGCCGGAAATACACGCCACTCGGATCGATCAGCAAAGGACAATGTTCGAGCCGCGCGGGCGACGTGACGTTGAAGATACTTCTGCGCCGTGCGAACACCGGAAGATCGATGTCGGCCATCTGTGCGACTTTGCGCGACCAGGCGCCGGCAGCGTTCACGACGAAATCGCAGGCGTGGACCTCGCCATTCGCAGTTTGAACTTGCGTGACGTGTTTGCCTTCGCGATGCAGTGCGGTGACGTCGGCGGCAACATAGCGCGCGCCAAGCGCCTGCGCTTTTTTTCGCAGCGCCTGCACTAAACCATAACCGTCGAACCAGCCCTCACCACTTTCGCCATAAGCACCGGCAACGAGGTCTTCCGTATTGAGCCAGGGAAAGCGCGCTTGCAACGCACCCTTGTCGAGCAAACTGATGTCGGCGCCGAGACGCTTTTGCAGTGCGTGATTTTCACGCAGCGTCGTCTCGCCGGCAGGCGTGGCAAGAAAAAGATAACCGCCTTCGTGTAGATCGATCGACGGTTTCGCGCCGTCGATATCGAGCCGCTCGCCGATCGAGCGCAGAAACTCGATGCCGAATAGCGACATCTGAATGGAAAGCGGCGTAGAAAACTGCTGGCGAATGGATGCCGCCGACAATGCCGACGACGAACGCGCATAAGTCGGGTCACGCTCGATCACCGTGACGCTAACCGACGGATCATTAAGCCGCAGAAAATACGCAATCGAGCTGCCGATCACCCCACCGCCGACGATCACGACCTTGGAACTCACGTCTTACTCCACGAGTAGCGTGGCCGCTCTGAAACGGCGGGCGGCGCAAACGGATTGCTGAAAGAGGTTGTGAACAGCGGCGCACGAATGCGCCGCTGCGTTCTGCTTAATGCTCTACCGCCTGATTGTTTTTTGCTGTGTGGCTACTGACCGGATCAGCCGATATTGAAGTCGACGCCCTGCGCGAGCGGCAACGCCGACGAATAATTGACCGTGTTGGTCGCGCGGCGCATATAGGCCTTCCACGCATCCGAACCCGACTCACGACCACCGCCGGTTTCCTTCTCGCCGCCGAACGCGCCGCCGATTTCCGCGCCGCTCGGGCCAATGTTCACATTAGCGATACCGCAGTCGCTGCCCGAGTCGGACAGGAAGCGTTCGGCTTCGCGCAGGTCAGTCGTGAATACGCACGACGACAAACCATGCACCGCCGCATTGTTCGCTTCAACTGCATCCGCGAAATCCGAATAGCGCAGCACATACAGAATCGGGGCGAACGTTTCCTTCAGCACCACCGCCGTTTGCGACGGCATTTCGACGATGGCCGGGCGCACGTAGTAACCGCCTTCATAACCCCTTACCTCGACGCGCTCGCCACCGAACACCTTGCCGCCTTCCGCCGTGGCCTGCTGCAACGCTTCCTGCATGCGAGCATACGACTGCTTGTCGATCAGCGGCCCCATCAGCGTGCCCTTTTCGAGCGGATTGCCGATCGGCACCTTGCTGTACAACTGCTTCAGACGTTCGATGGTTTTGTCGTACACGCTCTCGTGCACGAACAGACGCCGCAGCGAAGTACAACGTTGCCCCGCCGTACCCACCGCCGAGAACAGGATGCCGCGCATCGCGAGTTCATGATCCGCGGTTTGCGCGACGATACCCGCATTGTTGCCGCCGAGTTCGAGCAGCGAGCGACCGAAACGCTTCGCTACTTCTACGCCGACCGTGCGGCCCATTTCCGTGCTGCCCGTCGCACTGACGATCGACGCACGCGGGTCGGCCACCAGCTTCGCACCGACATCGCGGCCACCGTTGATCAGCGCGGTCAGGCCGGCCGGCGCATCGCCGAATTCCTCCAGGGCCTCGCTGAGAATCTGATTGACGGCGAGCGCGGTCAACGGCGTCTTTTCCGACGGCTTCCAGATCACCGCGTTGCCGCACACCAGCGCCAGCGCCGCATTCCACGACCATACCGCCGCCGGGAAGTTGAATGCCGAGATCACGACGCACGTACCCATGGGGTGCCATGTTTCAGCCATACGATGGCCCGGGCGTTCCGACGCGATCGTCAGGCCGTACAACTGGCGCGACAGACCGACCGCGAAATCGCAGATGTCGATCATTTCCTGCACTTCGCCCATGCCTTCCTGCAGGATCTTGCCGGTTTCGAGCGTGATGATGCTGCCGAGCGCCTGCTTCTTTTCACGCAGACGATTGCCGAGCAGGCGCACCAGTTCGCCGCGGCGGGGCGCCGGGACGTTGCGCCAGGCGGTGTACGCCTCTTTCGCATTGGCGAGGGCCACGTCGACTTCCGCCACCGTGTTGCTGGCCACACGGCCGATGAGTTCGCCGGTGATCGGCGAATGAACCGCGATATCGCCGGCTTGCGCCGCGTGGGCGATGCCGAGGTCGGCGAGGATGGTGGAAGCGTCCATGAGAATCCCTTTAATTTCCGATACGAAACAAGAGTAAGTTAGGAAACTATACACGCGGGATTTTATGGCGGCAAGGGTATTTGGCTGGGGCGGCGTGTCTGAATGCTCAGCCGGGCTTGCTGTGCCTGGCATAAGCGCCGAAATGCTCCGGCCCCGATGGCTGCCGCGCACGCGCCAGTCGGTCAGACGGCGGTGTATCGTCGTCCGTCTATCCGTTTCTTATTGGAAATACCGGCCCGACTCAAAAGCACCGCGACACATGCTTGACTCGTCCATGTGTAGTCTCGTTTGGGCGGTCAATAACCACCCAAAGCGAAAAAATGAAATCGAAATGCACGACGATGGCCACGGAGGAAGCGCCGACGAGCATGCGACGTTCACGCCTCGGCATCCCACTGCACCAGCAGTTCCAGCGGGATTGCCTGCACCGCCTCGGCGTAGCGCTTGCCGACGAACTGCTCCGCGCGCCGGAGCAAAACCGGGATCGGACTGCTCGGCTCATGGGTTTCGAACCAGTGCCGCGCCTCGCGTATCGCGTCCAGCGCGGCCTGCCGGTCGGTGACATGCGAGCCGGTTCTCCGCATGGGTTGAACCGGCTCGGCAATGTCCGGCATCGTCGCAGCTTGTGCCGCGGTTATGTCGTCGAATGGCACATCCACTGCACCGAACCGCGCCTCACAGGCGGTTTCGTCGTCCGGAATGGCGTCGTGCGCAGCGTCACTTTCAATTGGCCGCGCGAATAGCCGCAGCAATCTACCCAGCGCGGACAGGTCCGGCGCAAATGAATGCAGATGCAATGCCGCCCATGCCTCGATGCCCTCGAAACTTGCCAGCGCCTGATCGAATTCCCTCAACACTGTAGGACTCTGTGCCCGCAGGTCGTCCAGTTGCTGCCGCACCGAATCCTGCGACAGCGCATCGGCGAGGCGTGGCCTGGCAAACGCGCGTTCCACGTCCCGCACCTGCAAGCGCGTTGCGGTCGATTTCACGAGGCATATTTCGCGCAGATCCGACAGCAGACCATCGGCGTCGGTCAATGCCTGGAGAGCGTTCGAGCGTATCTCCAACGCCGCATCGCAATCCGTGTCCACTACGAGTTGTGGATGGATCGCGTCGGGGTACAGGTCGAGCCAGCGCCTCAGCAAAGACATGCCCTCCGCAAAACCCGCGCAGCCAGTCAATCGTGTCCTGCTGCGCGCGAACAGTACCGCTAGCCGAATATCCTTGCTACGCAGCATCAGCCTGCGGCAATCGCGATCGATATCGCTCCAGTTGACCGGCTCCGGCGATCCGACAAAGTTGCCATACTGTGCGTCCGGTTGCGCGGCTGTCTTCGCGGACAGGACGACATACTCCGGGTCATATTCGAGGTCGCCGCCACAGGGTGCGTCCTCGGAAATGGGGCCTAGCCAGTCATGGATAACGACATCGAGGTTCCGTGCTTTCCCCGCGTTGTGTTTTTTCGCGTTCATTGAAGTATCTGCGATTTATTGCGCCACCAGCGCGTAGTGTTCGGGTTCGAAGCGCATTCCCGTAATCGGCTCTCCCGTACGCGAATGGCCGAGCCACCCCGACCAGCCGAGCCGTTCCGCACCCCCAATCACGGCCGGCGGTGCGCTCTGCGCTTCGATCCGCAGCTCGAGTTCCCAGGCGAATTCATAGCCGATGAAAGCCCTGACCCACTCCACCAGCAATGGAAGATCATTGCCCTGCGGAGTGAAGCGCAGGTATTCGTCGATATCGAGCGGCCCGACGACGATCCGAAACTTGTGCTGCCGGTCAGGAACCTGTTCGCCGAGCATCGCACCCTCGGACATCACCGAAGGCGCACCTGGCGCACCAAGCTTGCTGTGCTCGGCAGGGTCGACCTCGATCCAGTTCCAGACGTGTTCCTCAATTGCGACGGGGACGCCGAAGAACTGCGCAAGCGTGGCCCGAAGCCCATCGGGATTGCGTGCTTCGCGTATCAGATGGGCTGAAGCCGACATGCGTGCATGGGCTGGCAGCCGATTCCGGCCTATCTCATCCGTGTCCTGCCCAAACAGGCTTGCAACATAGAACGAGAACCGCTCGTCGTCTGGACGATCCAGGCCGGCTGCCGCCTGCGCGGACGACCAGGCACGGTAGAGCAGCGTCAGGTAGCGGTGGTGAAAAATGTCCAGAAAATCGACAAGCGTATTGTCGCGCCTGCTCTCCTGGCGATCCCGCGCGATTTCCGTGACATGGATGGGCAATGGTCCATTGGGGCCGAGCATGCCGAGACCAAACAGCTTCACCTTGAGACGGCCGTCGATCTCCCCTGCCTCGGCAATCTCACGAGGTGCAAAAGCCAGGCTCGGTTGCTGCCCCAGGCGAAAGGGTTCCACTTGCGGACGCCGCGCACACCCGATCGGTGGGATGCGCGAATTTGCTCCAAGGCGCCGCAGCAGACTCAGAAAACCATAACGCCACGGTTCGGCGCGCAGCCGCTCGATCAGCTCGGGTGAGAGCACGGCATCGCGCATCACGGCCGGGAACGGAGCGCGATCCATCAGGCAGCGCCTCGCGTACCCATGCGCACGTCCCAGCGCGCAACGTGCCCCCGCTGCATTGAGTGCAGTTGGGTTTGCGTAAAGACGTTGATCGAGACATGGCGCGCCAGAAAATGCTCGATAACCACACCGAACAGGTAAGGACTTGTGCCCGAGAACCCAGTTTCATCGACCGTCAACGAGCATTCAATACCACGCCCGAAAACAAGCGGACCGCCTCCGGGCAGACGCCGGGTCACCGGTCGTGTCTTCACCCCGACCAGACTCTCGATCTGCCGGCGCTGCGCTTCGTCGTCGCCCGTCAGGAACAGCCGCAGCATGTCTCGCAACCCCTGCCCACCGGCGCGATGATCGAGTTCCGCCAGGGGCAGATAGTTGAAATTCAATTGGCGAATCAACCGCCAGGCCATTTCGCGCTCGGCGTACGGTGCTTTCGGCGCGCTGGGCGCGCGGATCAGTCCGATGCCCTCGAGCGGAGCCGATTCCGATACGAAGAGATCCTGTTCGCCGTTGCGCGGCACGAGGTTCGGCAGATCGCGGTTGGTCAGCCAGGCGTCAACCGACAGATATCGAATCGCCTCGGCATACGGCGCTTCGTTCTGGTCGACCAGCGACACGAACGTTTCGGTACCCACGTACGGTGTACGCGTGCCGTAGCGGCGCGCGGAGTCGGACATCAGCCGGCGCTCGCGGCGAATCGAGAAGTAGCGCCCGTAGTTGCCTTCGTCATTGTTGAGCGTCTGATACAGGTGACGGAACCCGAACTGTTCCGACGTAGCGGCGACTTGGCCAGTCATGGACTCGACGGAAAACACTTCGTAGTCCAGCGGATGCAGTCGATCTGGAACCAGATGAAATTCCGTGTCGCGCTTTGTCAATTCGATACGGTCCGTACGTTGCCGGAACAGATTGATGACGGGTGTGCAAAAGAGTGCGAAGCGCGATGCGTCGACGAGATTCGCGAGCGCATCTGGCGCCCTGTCCAGCAGAACGACAATTTCGACTTCCTTGCCGGTAATACGCCGCAGACCGCTTTCGAGACCATTTAGCGAAAAGAAATAAAACCGGCTCGGGCATGCAAAATACTCGTGCAACAGGTTGTGTCCGTGAAAACTCGCCCAGGTTAGAGGCAGCAGCCCCTGATCCGGTTCAAGTCCTTCGTGGCTAACCGCATTCGACGTTACCGCGTGAGGTGCGCGGCCAATGTCGCCGGGCGTACCGGTCAGTGACGAAACGCTTGTCGTGTGCAACAGTTCAAACAGATGGGACGCAACCTGTTCGTCGCCAGCGAGATACACCGGCAACGTGTCGAGACCTTTCAGATCGGCGATGTTCGCATCGCTCGTCATACGCAAGCGCAAACGTAACGCACCGCGCACCTGGGTGTGGGCCGGCACGTAGCGATCAAGTGATGGCACGTCGGGCGGAATGCCCGTGAGCCGCGCATCGACGATCTCCAGCGGATAGAGCGTCACGTCCTGACCGCTGCGGAACTGGCAGGCGGTCTGCTCTCCATCCGGAACACGTGCGGTAAATGCGGAACCGCGCGGAACGCAAAAGCCTTCGATGAGTTTGCCTTCCTTGCGGCTTGGGAACAGTCGTGCAACAGCCATCGAAGGTGTCGGGGCAACGTAGTTCGGATACACGACTTCGAGCAACCGTTCAGTAAAGCGCGGAAACTCGGCGTCGAGTTTTATCTGCATGCGCGCGGACATGAAGCAGAACGATTCGATGATCCGTTCGACGTAAGGGTCGGCCACATCCCCTGTCTGCATGCCCAGCCTCCGGGCAATCTTGGGATGGGCTTGCGCGAATTCGCCCGCCATCTCGCGCATGTAGATCAGTTCCTGGTTGTAGTAGTCGAGCAGTCGCGGGTCCATGATGGTGGTTTCGTTCTGGTTGGTTTGTTGTTAGGACGACGTGTGACGACGACACCTAGCTCACGCGTACGCTGGCGACATTCATACGACTGGTTTCCAGGTCGAGCGAGCTTTGCACCATGAACGCCAGGGGATACGGGTCCATGTGAATCATCCCGCGTACTTCGAACATCAACACGTTGTAGATGTTTTCGGCATCTTCCTTAACGAGCGGCAACACAACAAGCGTGCCCGGGATCAGGCGGGGTTCGAATTCGCGGATCGCGCGGCGGATCATCTGTTCGATGTCGGCCCATTTACGCGCGGCGAGCCAGGCGCCGGACAGCGGCGGCACACCGAAATTGATCGTCGAAGCGGCCGCCTCGGGATAGCGCACGCGATCGAGCTGGTCCTCGATGCTGGTCGTGTTGAGCAGGAAGGCGAGATCGCGCTGCAAAATGTCGCGCATTTGTCCGCGAGTCACAGCGTAGTCGTCGGGGGTTTCGGCTTGCCGTTGCGGCGCGTCGTCGCGCAGACGGTCGAGCAAGGTCGGCAGCAGACGCGTGTTGGCGCGGCGTGGCGCGGTGATTGACTCGCCCGTGAGCGCACGACGATTGTTCTTAGGCGCCGGCACGCGTTGGCGCTACTGGTGTTTGCATGGCTTGCCAGCGGAGTGTGGGTAAGCCTCGGACACAACCGCGCCTATCTTGACGCAGTCGCTCGTAAGACTCAGGCCCTTTCGGCGAAGGTTACTTCGCTCTACAAGACCCCAAAACCCGAAGCCGTGCCCGACACGCTCACCGATGCCCGTTATCTCGCGACGTATCCGGGACTTGATCTGTCAGCACCGGACGGCGCGTATCGCTACGGTCTTTTTACAGGCACGCAAGTGATGACCGAGAGCCATCACATCTATGACGCGCTTGAAGACAATCTGCTGCTGCCGCAGATCGTGCGCCGCATGGAAACGGTTCTGTCGGAAGCCATTGCCGGCAAAGACGCCAACACGGCCTATCGAACCTTGCGCGCGTATCTGATGTTGCAGGACAAGGCCAAATACAACGCCGACGACGTCAAGGCATGGGTGCTGTCAGACTGGGCCCGAACGGACAGCGCATCGGTATTCGGCGGACGTGCTTCGATGGTCGAACACGTCACGCAGCTCTTCTCCGGGGAGCGCATCGTGCAATCGCCCTTCGTCAGGAACGACACGTTGATCCAGCAGGCTCGCGCGTTTCTCGACACAAACAATGCGACCCAACGTCTCTATGAACGGGCGAAAGCGGCCATGCAGAAAGAAGCCCCCGAGGAGTTCACGCTGCTGCGTGCGGTCGGCCCGCAGGCGGGTACCGTCTTTACGCGAGCTAATGGCGAGCCGCTTGCGCGCGGCATTCCGGGTCTGTTTACCTATGATGGTTATCGAAACCTGTTCGACAAACGTCTGCCGGAATTCGTCCAGTTGGCGCGCGACGACGATGCATGGGTGATGGGCCACAGCTTACTTGGCGATGCTCAAAAAAAAACGTCTGAAATTGCGAGCGGTGCCGGCATAGGTGACGATCCGCTTACCGAAGAAATCCGTCGTCAATATTTAACGGAATACGCACAACGCTGGGACACATTCCTATCGACTATCCGCACCGTGACGGGGACGAGTCTCGCGTTTAACCTCCAGATATTGCGCAGCTTCGCAGCGCCTGATTCGCCGCTCTCAAGGCTTGCACGCGCAGCAGTCAGGGAGACGACGCTAACCCGCACGCCCGCTGGCGACGAGAAGTCGTTTTTGCAGAAGGCCACAGGGCAACTGGGACAGAAGACCGATCAGACGTTGGGCATCCGCGCCGAGGAGCGTCTGGAACGCGAGATGGTCGACGATCGCTTTGCGGCGTTGCGCGAAGTGGTGACAGGTAGCGGCGAAGTGCAAACGTCGGCGCAGACAGGTGCTCAACCCACCACGCAGAGCGCGCCGCCGCAACTCGACGGCCTCACGAGTCAGTTGAACAACTACTACACGGTATTGACGGTCGCCGACAATGCGCTGACGAACAACAGCATGCCGCCCGCCAGCGACGCCGCGGTGAAACTCAAGTTGACGGCGGACACGTTGCCCGCCCCGTTTCGGGACGTCATACGGGATCTGGCCATCCAGGGTTCGCGGGAAGTGAATCAGGGCATTGGTCAACTGCTGTCGCGTCAGATGATCGCGACCATTGGCGATGCATGCCGGGTGACAGTCGACGGCAACTATCCGTTTGCGTCCGAAAGCAAACAGGACGTGAACACCGATGACTTCACGCGCGTATTCGCGCAGGGCGGCGTAATCGACGACTTCTTTGCAAAGACGCTGGCGCCGTTCGTCGATACGTCGGCGAAACCGTGGCGCTATAAAACGCTTCCGGGCGCAACCGAGCCGGTGCAAGGGCCGAGTCTGGCGCCATTCGAACGAGCGAAAGCCATCCGCGACGTGTTCTTCACCGACCCAGGGCAGAAAAAGCTCGCGTGGAAGGCCGACATCACCATCCCTGAACTCGATCCGACGATCACCGGGCTCGTGCTCGATATCGACGGTCAGAGCGAGCAATACCAGCACGGCCCCGTCCGGCCGTTTTCCATCACGTGGCCCGGACCGCGCGGCGGCGCACATGCGGAAATCTCAGCGAACCCGCGCGTTCGTTCGAATACCTCAGCGATCGCAACCGACGGCCCCTGGGCGCTGCTGCGTCTGCTAGGTAAAGGGACGCTAATTAATACGGCGACCCGTGGCCGCACGCGCGTTGAATTCGATTTCGACGGACGCAAGGTCGTGCTCGATATTGCGAGCGCGGGCAGCGTCGCCAATCCGCTGACGGGCGATGTTCTGCGGGGATTTCAATGTCCCAGTTCGATGGCCATGTTCAATTTGCCGGATAGCGGAGCGCCGGTGGGATTGCCGCCAGGGTTGCCTTCGACACACGCGGGAGATTGAAGTAGGACCGGCAGCCGCGCGGCACGACATACGGCCAATCATGCCTCGCGCGCAACCAACACCGACCACCGCGCATCTCAGGCAAGCGCTGCCGTACCGCGCATGGTCAGATACCCCTCGTGGTCTTTAGCCCACAGATCGACGGTCTTCCCGTCGGCAGAAGGTTTACCGCATACCGTGAAAGGCTGGCCGGCAAAAGTCGGCCGCACCGCCTTGTACGCGAAGCTTTGCAGCGTCGCGCCCGGCTGCTCACGGCGCACCAGATCGACCAGCAGCGTCGCGATTAGCGGGCCGTGCACGATCAGACCAGGATAGCCCTCCACTCCGGTCACGTACGGGTAGTCGTAGTGGATGCGATGACTATTGAAGGTCAGCGCGGAATAACGGAACAACATCACAGCATCCGCATCGACAGTGCGGCTCCACGTCTCGCCCTCAGGCGCAGGCGCCGCTTGCGGCGGACGGGCGCCCTCCTGCGACGCATCGCGGTAAACAATGTCGTGCTCTTCCTCGATCTTCAGCTCCCCGCCGGCTTCGATCGCATGCTGCACCGTCACGAACACGAGACGGCCCGAGCGGCCGGTCTTGTCCTCGATATTGGCAATGGTCGACGTACGTTTCGCACGCTCGCCGACTTTGAGCGGCGCGTGGAACGTCAGGCGGCCGCCGGCCCACATGCGGCGCGGCAGCGGTACCGGCGGCAGAAATTCGCCGCGCTTCGGATGCCCGTCCAGACCGGCATCGGACAGCGGCCCAATCGGCAGAAAGTACAGCCAGTGCCAGAGCGGTGGCACCGCATCGCCGCTTTCCTCCCGGTCCAGAGTGGCCGCCATGGCTGCCAGCGGAAAAGCGGTGATGTCGTCGTCGACTACCTCCTCTTTGTCGAGCCAGTCGTCGAGTTTCTCTGGGGAGTCAGACATGGGCAAAAATCTCCGGATGCGCTTATGGGGCTGAACTGGGTCCTACGATGAACCTCGCCGCGGGTTTTGCGAGGTTTGCATGTTCGAATCAGGTTGTTTCTCTTGCATCAGACGCCTCGGGCATCCGCGCGGCGGATACGAGTGGCGCAGCCATAACAATACGGGAATTGGAGAGCAAGAGTCGGAGTGCGTGGCCTTCGACGCGTGCGTACACTCCGTCATCGCTCGATAAATCGCCCTACGGAGAATGCTCATGAATACGGTCGCGAAGAATAGGCACTCGCACTCGACGGCGTTGGAACTGGAGCTCGGATTCGCGCCCGAACCGAAACATGCCGAGGTATCGGAGGCGGACTCCGGCACCGTCATCGGCCCGCTTGCGCGACGTGTCGACGCAATCGACTGGTTCGACGCCGAAGAAGAACTGAACAGCTACGGCTGCGCGATGCTGCCCAACCTGCTCAGTGCGCAGGAATGCGACGCGCTGACCGCGCTCTATCCGCGTGAAGACCTGTATCGCAGCCGTGTCGTGATGGCCCGGCATGGTTTCGGTCGTGGTGAATACAAGTACTTTGCGTACCCGCTGCCGCAAACGGTCGCGGATTTGCGCACGGCGCTTTATCCGCGCCTTGCGCCGGTCGCGAATCGCTGGAATGAAGCGATGAATATCGATGTGCGCTATCCGGCCGTGCACGCCGACTTTGTCGAGCGCTGTCACGCCGCCGGTCAGTTGCGCCCGACGCCCTTGATTCTTCAATACGCCACGGACGACTACAACTGCCTCCATCAGGACCTATACGGCGAGCACGTGTTCCCGCTTCAGGTCGCGATTCTGCTGTCCGAGCCGGGCGAGGATTTCACGGGCGGCGAGTTCGTCATGACGGAGCAGCGTCCGCGGATGCAGTCGCGCACGGAAGTCGTGCCGCTCGGCAAGGGCGACGCGGTGGTGTTTGCGGTTCATCATCGGCCGGTGCAAGGTACGCGCGGCGTGTACCGCGTGAATCTGCGACACGGCGTGAGCCGTCTGCGTTCAGGCCACCGGCACACGCTCGGCGTGATTTTCCACGACGCGGCCTGATTGAGTACTTGATTGAGTTCGACACGGCGCCACTCGGTCTCGATGAACGCGCCGCCGAGCCACGGAGCGATCCGCTGGGCTGGCGTCGTCCTTACCGGCGCAGCGCTTCTGCTCGCCGGGCATCGACGCCCCGTCCGCGCCGCTGCTGCGCCGCCGCAAAAATTCGACAACGGTAATTTTGAACCGGTATCATCCGGGAAAACCCGAACCCGCTGGATGCGCTGCGCCACCCTTTGCAGCGCGCCCGGCATGACGGTTCGAGTGTTATCGCCCGTCGTCGGACGGGGCTTTCAACCGGTGATCCCGGTATGGCGGCCTCATTCGACGATACGAAGCTGGCGGGCTCGCATGCCCGCTCTGTCGCAATCGGCCAAAAGCCGGTGGCGGCCATTTAGCCTGGATATCATCGATCATGATTGCTGCCGCGTTTTCGCGCGTCGCCGACCGCCTGCTGGTTACGGATCCGGGACTCGTGCGTCTCCATACCGCGCTGCGTGTCGCGCTTGCCTGCCTGCTAACCGGCATTGCCAGCGTCACGTGGACCGTCTTGCATCACCAACCGATTACCCTCGCCGCGCCCGGCATCCTCTTTGCGATGGTGGCGCCCCTGTTCGTGCGCGATGCGCGGCGGCCGGCCTGGTTCGGCACACTGTTCTGTCTTTATCTCTACGCCTGTGCATGCTTCGCCGCAGCGGGCGTGCTGAGCCGTTATCCGCTCGCCGGCGACGCGGGTTTTCTGATCGTGATGTTCGTCGGCATGCTGGTCCAGGCGTGCGGTCCGCGCGCGCTGGGTTGCGCCATGCTGGGCGTAGTGTGTTTCTATCTTGGGCTGTATCTGCATCCCTCGTCCTTGCACATTGTGCAATCGCTGTTGCTGTCCGCTTTTGGCCCGCTGATAGTCGCGCTGGTCGGCCGTGTGATCGTGCCGATGCGGGCCACTGCCAGTTTCCGGCTCGCCATTCACACGGTGACGCTGCGCGCATCGCGTGTACTGGCCGCACCGGGTGCAGCGCATCTTTCAGCGTTGAACGAAGCGGCGCTCTCGCTCGAAGAACAACTGGCGTTGCTGAATCCGCCCGATGCCGAGACGATTCGCGAGCGAATTGTCGAAGTGGAAGTCGCGGCTGGGCAGCACGCGTTTGCTTCCGCGCCGGCACATAGCGGCGCGCAGGCAAGTGCCGACGTGCTGCGTCACGCGATTGCGCGGCTCAAAGGGATCGCGCATCGGGACCATGAACGACGCGCGTCTCCTTTGACGCCTGACGGTGCAGGCGCCATATCCGTGGCGCAACGGTTTGCCGATTGGCGCGCAAAGCTCTGCTGGCTGCCCGCCACACGCGCCACAACTGCAGCTTTTCTCGCGATGCTGATCGGCCACTCGCTGTCTCCGGAGCGCTGGTTCTGGGCGGTCATCACGACGTTCGTGGTGTTTCTCGGTACGCGCTCCCGTGCTGACACGGTTTATCGCGGCGCGCAGCGCCTGGTGGGAACGCTGGCAGGCGCGCTCGTCAGCGTGTTGCTGGTCGCGCCGCTACACGACTCGCCCGTGCTGCTCGTGGCTGCGATGGTGCTGTGCGTGTTCGGCTGGGCTTACTACATCCTGAGTGCGTACGCGCCGGGCGTGTTCTTCATCACCGTGCTCGTCGGGCTCGTGTATGGCGAGCTGGGTTTCGCGATGGGACCGTTGGTCGAATTGCGGATCGAGGAAGTGCTGATCGGTTGTCTCGTGTCGTTTGCCGTGGCGATGTTGATGATGCCGCTTGCGGCGACCCGGCATGTCGAAACGAGGCTTGGAGCTGTGCTTGGCGCACTGCGCGAGGTCGTACGGCTTGCGGGCTCCGCCGCTCAAACGTCCGGGACGGCGCCGGCCATGCGCAAGCTCGATCGCACCTGGCATGATCTGCGGATCGCGCTGAAACCGCTGCAGACGCAGCGCGTAGTGGTGTGGAATCCCGGCGTCGAGCTTGCCACCGGTTCGCTGCTATGTTGTTTGCACTGGGCGCGGGTGTTGAGCGATCCTTCGCGGCACGGCGCGTCGTCGGAAGATGCAGCGCGCAATGCGGTGGATGCCGGCGCGGCGCATCTGGAATCGATTGTGGCGCGACTGGATTCGTTGATCGCGCGGTATAGCAGTGGCGCAGCGGGTTCCGCACGTGGCGAGTTGGATGAGCGTGTGCCGGTGACTGCCGCCGTCGATGTCGATCCGGCAAAAGCAACGGCACTGGCTCAGCTAGATGGCGCCGTCGCACAGTTGTTCGATCGGTTGACGCAGCCGGCTGCCGAAACGCGGCAGATGTTCAATTGGGCCCTCCGGGGGAAAAGCGCTTAGGCGGCGATCTCGAACCACGCGCCATGCGTGCGATTGCGGCCACGGAACTTGTCCACAGAAAATGTTCATAGGGTTGTTGATAACAACGGGGCTACGCACCTAAGTGCTTGACGCAAATCGGTTTGTTGCTTGCGGCGCGAGGGGATGCAGCGGTGAACGACGATGCGGGTCGCGAGGACGGGTGTCGTGCGGAGGGGCGGCTTATCCACAGATTCTGTTCGCAAGCCTGTGGATAACATTCGGGCAAACGCGCCAAGTGCTTGATGTATTTATATTCTTGCGCACTGCACGTCGGCGTGACCGTTTGCGCGGTCACGCCCTTTGCGCTGAGGAGTAAGCAGCTTCACCGCGGCTCACGCGATCACGCCGTTCACATTAAAGATAAGCGGACTTCGCCGTGCTGCGGGTCGCGGGAGCCAGCAGTTTGCTCCGCTCGACCAGGGCGCCGAACAGCAGCCCGATGGTCGTCCACATAATCACCTGCATCCCGATTGCCGCGACGCGGAACTTCCACAACAGCACTGCCGGGAAAGCCGCCGGCACTTCGTTGATCGTCGGCATCGAAAATTGCACAGCGGCAATGATCGCGACAAACACCATGCCGGCCACGATCGAGCCATTCCACGCGCCCAGCTTCAGCGCCGCGCGGCGCCGCACCTTCAGAGAGAACACCAGCGCGGCGAGCGAGATGGCGATCATCAGGAAGAACAAGCCGGTGCGCATTCCGATCGTCTCGGGGTCGCCCACCGAGGGGGGATTCGCCGGATATTTGATGTTCGGCACGATCACCAGCGCGATAAACGCGCCAAGCGCCAGCCATGCGGACAACGCGCGCGCACTCAGTGCGCCGACGCGGCCGTACGCATACGCGAACACCAGCGAGAACAGCCCGCCGAACGCTGCGCCATACGTCACCACGCCCGTCAGCAATCCGAGGCCCGCTTGCGTATCGCGGCTCACCAGTTCGGGTTCGGGTGCTTCGCCTTTGGCGGCGTCGGCCTTTTCCTCGAAGGAAATCGCCTGATCGACCTGCGGTTCGCCCACCAGTCTGGCGAAGCCGAACGTGAGCAATCCCGCGGCGATGCCTGCAAGCATCCCGCGTACCAACAATTTACCGACCATGTTCGACTCCGTTAGTGGCAGGGAAAGCCGAGCAGATGGCGGCCGTCATGCACGAATTCGTGCACATACATGCCAGGCACCAGCGAGGTGGCGCCTTCTTCCGCACCAACGAAATAAATCGCGAGCAACAGCAGCAGGCCGCCGAACACGATCCAGGGCAGCAGTTCACGCAGCGGAATCGGTGTGGGTTGGGCGACGGGCTGAGCCGCGGAATCGAAAACAGCGTGAGTCATAGTGGACATCTCCTGGGGGTAACGCGCCCCGATAGTCGATCGAAAAGGGATGCTACGAAGCTCAGGTCTGGCTTTCGGCTTGTGAATGCCGATTACAGTGGCGCGACCGCGCCGGGCTCTCACCGGCTTCCGTGCTTCGCAGTGCCGCTATTCTACGCGCTAAACTTTATGCTCCGGCAAGGCAAAGCATGCGTCTCGTCTCAGGCCGGTCTTTATGGAAATGAACTGAATGGACATACGGCTGTTACTGATCAGCCACGCATCGACCGCAGCGATGCGCGCGGCCCGCTTCCCCGCCGACGATCCGCTCGATGCACGCGGCCTCGCCGAAACAGCCGCCGCGCGGGAACGCCTGTCGATTCCGGACGACGCAGCGGTTTTCGTCAGCCCGGCCGCCTGCGCACGCGATACGGCATCGGCTCTGGGTCTTAGCGCCACGGTCCAGCAGGGACTGGCGGATGTGGACTACGGTCTATGGCATGGACGCCGCCTCGCCGATCTCGCCCTCGAAGCGCCGCAGGACCTCAGCGCGTGGACACACGATCCCGACGCTGCCGCGCATGGCGGCGAGTCCTTCAGTCAACTCGTGAAACGGGTAGGACGGTGGCTCGATACGCTAGACGATGCATCAAGCGAAGAATCGCGTAAAACGCAAAATGTGATCGCCGTCACGCACGCGCCGGTGATCCGGGCCGCCATCGTTTATGCGCTCGCGGCATCGCCCGCTGTGTTTTCGCGCATCGAAATCGCGCCGCTCTCGACAGTCGAGTTGCGACGCTCGCTGCGCGGCTGGACATGGTGGCCGGCGTCATAGTCACAGTAATGGGGCGGTCGCAACGTCCGCCGAGCGAAGTCCATCGTTCTGAATAGCCGCACGCCTCGATAAGCGCCTCAAGAACTCACCTCAACCACCAACACCAAACAACGCCGCCAACCCAGGCGCGGATGCAAAAATCCCCTTCGCATCGTGCCCGACGCCGTCGATCACAAAGGTGTGATGCCTCGCCGCCGCGTCCGGATGCCGCAACGCCATATAGCGCGCGTAAGCCAGTCCTCGTTCCAGCCGATGCGCACCTTGGGTCTGCGCCGCGCATGACCGGTCGAGCGCAGGATGCTGCGGATCGCAATCCGCGCCGCCGAGCAGCACAGTGACTTCGCGACGCGCATAGCGCGATTCGAGCGCGTCAGCAGAACCCGCGCGCCCTCTACTCGAAGCATACGCAGGCAAATCTTCGAGCCCATACTTCCAGCGATTAAACGACGGACACGCCATCGCATCGAAAGTCTCGAACTCGCCGGATGCGGTCGGCCGCATTGCATCGAAGTACACATACGACGAAGGATTCGCGACCACATAGCGCAGCGCGATCCCACGCGCGACGAGCGGCGCCTCACCCTGGGCCACCACGGCATAACGTTGCACCACCTGGCCGCCGCCGGAATGCCCGGCGATCACCACTTCGCTCAACGACGCAAACTGCTCGCGCGATGCCAGCGTCTGCAGAATGGCGTCGAGTACATCGAATGAACTGATCGGCGCCGGCCCTTCGGCGTTCTCGCCGCCCATCCAGCTAGTCCATTCCCAATGCAGCGTGGACGGTGGCAGCGCATGCGCGCTAACGTCGGCGCCGGCAAGAAACTGCGGCACGATCAGCAGCGTATCGGCAGCATCGCCACCTGCCAGCGCGCACGCGTGCTCCGCCAGATCGAAGTACGCGTCTGCATTGCGCAAACGTCCGTGAATCAGAATCACCGCACGCCTGACATCACGGGTCGGCGCAAGCCAGTCGCCGTTCGCGAACACCGGCACGGTGCCACTGCCCGCATGCGTTTCGACACTCAGATGCCGGCTGGCGACAACGGCGACCGGACGTTCATTCGGCGCGCGTTCGTCGTCTGTAATCAAAGGCTGGGTCATGCAATAAGCTCTGGTTAATTCAATGAATCCGGCAAGATGCGTCTAACGCGTGACGAACTGCGCCGCTGCGCCACCCGGTTCGCGCCCCGAGCGCGTGAAATACACCATCGCGAGCGAGACGAAACCGGCAAAAATCAGATAGAAAGCCGGCGTCAAACTGCTGCCGGTCAGATGCGTCAAGCCGGTAATCGTGAGCGGCGCCATGCCGCCGAACAGCGTCACCGCAATGTTGTACGAGAGCGCCACGCCCGCCGAACGGCTACGCACTGGAAACAGCGTCGCGAGCATGCCCGGATGCGAACCGGACATGGCGGCGAGAAACACCGTCGCGACCATCTGCGCGATGAACAGATGCCCCGGCGTCGGATTCGTCACCACGAAGTGGTAAAGCGGATACACGCACACCATCCACGCGATCACGATCGGATAGAACAGCCGGTATGCGCCATAACGATCGGCAAGCTTGCCGGACAGCGGAAACAGGAACAGATTCAGCACGCCCGAGACGAACGCGCCGAGCAGCGCCGTGGACAGCGGCAGATGCAATTGCCGCTCGACATACACCGACAGATACGAGTGCCACACATAGTTGGTCGCCGCGCCGATGATGATCACGCCCATTGCACAGATCGCCGCGTCGCCGTTGTCGCGAAAGAACTGGCGTACTGTCACGCGCGGCGGCTTGTCCTTCTGATCGAGCAGGCGCTCGAACTCCGGCGACTCGGCCACGCGATGCCGGATATAAAAGCCGAACGGTCCCGCCAGCGCGCCGAACAGAAACGGCAGACGCCAGCCCCACGCCACGAGTTGCTCGTGCGTGAGTTGCGTCGTCAGCAGATAACCGACACCGGACGAAAGCAGCAACGCGAACGCCTGCGCCGACATGTTGAAACTGCCGTAGAACATCTTCTTGTGCGGCGGCGCGTACTCGACGAGCATCGCCGAGGCCGTCGCGAACTGCCCGCCCACCGAGAGCCCTTGCAACAGGCGCGCGAACACCACCAGCAACGGCGCCGCGATGCCGATGCTGGCATAACCCGGCGTGAGGCCCATCAACAGCGTGCTCGCCGCCATCGAGATGATCAGCAGCGAGAGCGCTTTGCGCCGCCCTGCCCGGTCCGCATAGATGCCCAGCAGAATGCCGCCGATCGGCCGCACGATAAAGCCGACGGCGAACGTGGCGAGCGTCAGCATGATCGACACGAAGCCGCTACCGCCGGGAAAGAACACCTGCGCGATGATCTTGGCGAAGTAGCCGTAGATCAGAAAATCGAACCATTCAAGCCCGTTGCCGAGCACCGAGGCGAAGATCGCGCGCCGCACCATCGACGGGCTCAAGCCGTTCGATGCCTCCGTGGCGGACGCCGCACCGTCATGCTGGTTCACGCTCGCCTCGCTCATTGCTCGCACCCTTTAGTGTCGAACATCGCCGACAATGCGCAGACCGACGTCAACATACGCGCGCCGTCGTGGCCGACGCCCGGCACGATATGCAAGCTCTGTTTCAGGCCTTCCGGATGACGCGACTGGATGTACCGGTAATACGCTTCTGCACGCGCGAAGCGCTGCGGACCTTGCGCTTCAGCGGCACAGCTTTTATCGAGCGCACTTTGCTGCGGATCGTCGTCCGCGCCGCCGACCAGGTAGTCAACCCGGCGCGACGCATAAGCCGCTTCGAGTTGCGCGGGCGAGCGGTCGTCGAGATAGGGCGGCCGATTGTCCATGCCGTATTTCCACTGGTTGAAGTCAGCGCATTGCGCGGCGTCGAACGGCGCTGCCACGCCTTGCGCATTCGGCCGTTGCGCGTCGAAATACGCATACGTGGATGGGTTCGCCACCACGTAGCGTACGTCGATGCCTTCACGCGTCAGCACGTCGATGTTACGCGCCGCTACCGCATAGCGCTGGACAACCTGCGCGCCGCCTGAATGGCCTGCAATCACCACGTGCCGCAGATTCGGAAACAGCGTGCGATCCGCCAGGCGCGTCACAATCGCGTCCAGCACCGTGTATGAACTGATGGGCAACGGCGCCCGCGCCGCTTCCCCGCCCATCCACGCGTCGCCTGTCCAGCGCAGCATATCGGCCGGTTCGTCGTGCACGCGCAAGTCGAGCGTGGCGAGGAATTGCGGCGCGATCAGGAGCGTGCTGCCGGCGTCCGCATGCGCCGCCTCGCGTGCATTCTGCGCGGTGCGGAAGTACACGTCCGCATTGCGTAGCTTGCCGTGAATCACGATCACCGCACGCGTCACCTGCGGTTGCGCGACGGTCCAATCCTTCGATAGATACAGCGGAAATTCAGCTTGCCCTTGCGGCGTGTCGATCGTGAATCGGGTATCCGAGATCGTCGCCACGGGTTTCAGATGAGAGCCGTGGGGATTCGCCGGAAATGCCGGTTGCGTGAGCAATACCAGCGTCGCGGCGCCCGCTGTCACGCATCCCATCGCCAACCGTCGTGAAAGTTTGAATGTCATGCAACTTGCTCCTGATAGCCCGTGCACTGTCTTGAACGCGGCGCATCGTCAAATCCGTCGTTTAATAATGCAGAAACTCAGAACCTGTGCCGGATGCCAAGCGTCACGCCCGTCTGGTTCGGGCCGAACGCGGTATCGCTCGTCAAGCCGACTGGCGTGTATTGGCCGTTGGCATAGCGCGTGGAAGCGGCATAGGCAACGGTTGCGTACACATCGGTTCGCTTCGACAGAATATAGTCCGTCCCGAGCACGCCCATCAACGAGTTCGACACGTTGTCCGCCTTGTTGCTCTGGTAATACGCGGCGACGGTCACGCGAAACGTCGGCGCGATCAGATAGCGCACGCCGCCGAACCACAACGCCGACGACACCGTCTTGCCCTTGGTCGGGTTGAACAGATAGTGTTCGTAGCCGCCCATGATGGTTGCGTCGCCGATCTGCTCGCGCGCCGAGGCGCTCCAGTTACGCGACTTGGTCCACATGCCGGTCGAATTGATGGCGCCGTTGCGGTAGTCGTAGGCCACCGCTGCGGCAAAGCTGCCAGCATCGTAGTCAAGCGCGCCGCCATATGCCGCGCTGCTTTGGAACGAGTCGGCCGTGCCGCCGAAACTGTAATCCGCTGTCGCCGTCAATCCGCCGAAGCGGCCCACGTACTTGACCGAGTTGTTCACGCGCGCCTTGAACGAAAAACCGTCCGCGGAACCGGTGGTCGGCATCCATGTGTATTGCTGGCCGAACACCATCGGATCGTATTTGATCAACGTGTCGTACATCGCCGTGTATTGCAAACCGGCCGACAACGCACCGAATGCATCATTCGATACCCCGACCGCAGCAGTCCGATTGAATAGCACGCCGGCGGTTGCGTTGGTGCCGTCGTTGCCGTTGAAGCCCGCTTCGAGAATGAAAAACGCTTTGTTGCCGCCACCAAGGTCTTCAGTCCCACGAAAACCGAAGCGCGAATTGCTCAGTCCACCGGAATTTTCCCGGACCATGGAGCCACCGCTTGCGCCCGCATGGTTGAGGAATTCGATGTTCGTGTCGATCAAACCGTACAGCGTGACCGACGCCTGCGCATGTGCACCCGCGCTACCCACCAAGGCCAATGCGGCCACCGCACATTGTTTTTTCACTGCCGTCTCCTGTCGATGTTGTTGTATGTCGTCATGCGTTCGAGCCTGATTGCCGTGAGCAACGCGAGCCTCGGTCGATGCGATGGACGAGATCGTAGGATTGGGCGTGGTAAATGTAAAATACCTGTTTTATGCACCATCCATATCTATAAAATATGGATGGAAATAGCGTGCAGAACACGGTCAAGGAGATGGAACACGATGGAGCTTCGTCACTTGCGCTACTTCCTGGCCGTTGCCGAGGAAGGCCAATTCACGCGCGCGGCCGAGCGGCTGGCCATGCAACAGCCGCCGCTCTCGCAGCAGATTCGAACGCTGGAAGAAGAGGTCGGCTTCGAGCTGTTTGTACGTCTGCCGCGCGGCGTCACGTTGACACCTGCGGGCCAAGCCTTTGCAGAAGACGCGCAACGTTTGCTGCAAGACCTGCAGCAGTCGGTAGACAAAGCGCACCGGATTGCGCGCGGCGAGCTCGGCACGATCTCGATCGGCCTCACCAGTTCGGCGGCGTTCCATCCCTTCACGACGGAGGCGATCCGGGCCTTTCGCGCCGTGTGTCCTGAAGTCGCCGTGGAGCTTGCCGAGCTCAACGCGGCGGAGATTATCGAGCGTCTGGCCGCAGGACAGATTCAGGCCGCATTTCTCCGCAAACCGGTCGATGTACGCGAAGGCGTGGCATTCGAGTTACTGCTCGACGAACCGATGGTGGTGGTGCTGCCGGTCGGACATCCGTTGCTGAAGAGCGCGGGTAAGAGACGGCCCCAGGTGTCGTTGAAAGCGCTGGCGCAGGAGGATTTCATTCTTGTGCGCCGGCCAGGGGCGCCCGGCATGTATGCGGATATCCTCGCAGCTTGCAGACAGGCCGGGTTCGTACCACGGATTGCGCGCGAGGTGCCGCGCATGGTGTCGGGTATCAATCTGGTGGCAGCCGGGTTGGGCGTGACGCTCGTGCCGGCCTCGATGCAACGATACGACCAGGTGGGGACCGTGTATTGCACATTGACGGATCCCTCGAAGTTGAGCGCGCCGCTGCATCTTGCTTACCCTGCCGGACTGCGCAATAGCGCGGCGACCCGCTTTATCGAACTGGTGAAGGAGCGTGCTCGCGGTTGAGCGCTGCAAGTCTTCGCGGCATTCAACCGCGAAGACACATTCACGAAAAATTCAAATTCAATAGTTTGCTAACGAATATTTAGGAAATACAATAGCGGCCATGTCGAATCTCCATGCCTTGCGCCGCACCGTCAGCAGCACGCTGATCGTCGCTGCCAGAAAATGGCGGCGCACGAGTCATGGCGTGCTCGCGGCCTTCAATGTCTCCGAAGCGTGCGCCACACCGCTCCTCGCCGCCAGCCGCCTCGGCGAAGCAGTGCGGCAGGTCACGCTGGCCGATCACATCGGTATTGAAGGACCTTCGCTCGTGCGGCTGCTCGATCAACTGTGCGCGGCCGGCCTCATGCGCCGCGACGAAGACCCCGAAGACCGGCGCGCCAAGACCGTAACGCTTACCGATGAAGGCCGCGCCGTTACCGCTAGAATGGAAGAAGAGCTCGTTACGTTGCGTGCGCAAGCTTTGAAAGGTATTTCGCGCAGCGATCTCGAAGCGACCTTGCGGGTGCTGGCCGCTTTCACGGCCGAGGCAGCGCCGCCCAATGCCGGGAATTCCGAGTAACGGCCTATGGTCTATCCCTCCATCCGCGACTGGCTGTTCTCTGTCAAGACGTTTGCCGCGGCGATGATCGCGCTCTACATCGGCCTCTCGCTCGAGTTGCCGCGGCCATACTGGGCAATGGCCACCGTCTACATCGTGTCGAATCCGTTTGTCGGCGCGACCCGCTCCAAGGCGCTTTATCGCGCGCTCGGCACCGCGCTCGGCGCGTCGGCCGCGGTGCTGCTGGTGCCGCCGTTCGTCGAATCGCCGTATCTGTTCAGCGTGGTCGTCGCGTTGTGGACCGGCACGTTGCTGTATCTGGCAGTGGCTGACCGCACCGCGCGCAGCTATGTCTTCATGCTGGCGGCCTACACCATGCCGATTATCGCGTTGCCTTCGGTGACCAATCCGGGCGGCGTGTTCGATCTGGCGATCAGCCGCACCGAAGAGATCACGCTCGGCATCGTATGCGCGAGCATTGTCGGCAGTTCGCTGTTTCCCAGCCGGCTCGCACCCACCATCATCGAGCGGACCGACGCGTGGTTTCGCGACGCCGCGTTCTACGCAACCGAAACGCTGTCCGGACGCATTGCGGGCACCGCGATCTCGGGGGCCCGCCAGCGGATCGCAGCCACGATCAACGGGTTGGAACTGCTGCTGAGCCAGCTTGCCTACGACCATACCCGGCCGGACATTCTGGCCCGTGCTCACGAGTTGCGCGGGCGCATGCAACTCCTGCTGCCAATGATGTCCGCACTCGCCGATCCGCTCGTCGCCCTCTACAACAGCGGCCGGCAGACATGGCCCGAGGGGCTCGAAGCGTTGCTCGGCGACGTCATCAAATGGTTCAATGCGCCGCTTTCCCCGGCTAGCGAGGGCTATCACCCCGACCCCGCTGCCGACGCGCTACGCGCGCGCATCGCAGCCATGCAACCACTGCCGGCCGCGCTCGCGAAATGGGACGGCGCGCTGCTTTCGAACGCGCTGTGGCGTATGAAACAGGTGATCGACGTGTGGCAGGACTGCCGCTCGCTGCGCATCATCATCACGCGCGAAGAAGGCTCATGGCGGCCACGTTTTCGCCATTGGCGGCTGGGCGGCACCGAGCGGTTCTTCGACCGCGGCATCATGCTGTTCTCGACGGTTTCCGCAGGCGCAGCGGTCATCATTGCATGCAGTCTGTGGATCAGCTCGGGCTGGGCTGACGGCGCCAGTGCAGTGACGCTGGCGGCGGTCGCCTGCTGCTTCTTCGCCGCGCTCGACGAACCCGCGCCCATGGTGTTCAAGTTCTTCGTCGCCACGGCGATCAGCGTGGTGGCCGCCGGCATCTATCTGTTCGCCGTGCTGCCGCATGTGCATGATTTCCCGATGCTGGTCGTCCTGTTCGCCGCGCCGTTCATCTTTGTCGGCACGCTGATCCCGCGCCCGCAGTTCAACATGGTGACGGTGCTGGTGGCCGTCAATACAGCCACCTTCATCAGCATTCAGGATGCCTACTCGGCCGACTTCCTGATCTTCCTGAACAGCAATCTCGCCGGTCTCGCGGGCTTGCTCTACGCCTATCTGTGGACCCGTGTGACGCGCCCGTTCGGCGCTGAACTCGCGGCCTCGCGGCTGCTGCGCTCGAGCTGGGCCGACGTGGCGCTGACCGCCTCCACGCGAACGATCGAAGACCCGCGCAATCTTGCCGCACGCATGCTCGACCGCCTGATGCAGTTGATCCCGCGCCTTGCCGCGACCGACGACCATCGCCATCCGTCGATCGAAAGTTTCCGCGATCTGCGCATCGCCTTCAACGCGCTCGATCTGCGCCGCCTGACGCGCAAGCTCGGCGGCGAAGCGCCGGCCTCCATCGATCAGGTGCTCGAAGATGTGAGCCAATACTTCGAAACCTGCATCGACCGGCGCGTGCGTCAACCGGTGCCGGCGAGTCTGATGTCGTCCATCGACGCAGCCGTGGCGCACGTCACGGCACAAGGGCTCGCCAATGCCGGCGCGCCGAGCCCGACCGCGCAAACCTCGGCGCGTAGATTGCGCGAGGCGCTGCACGCGCTGGTCGGCTTGCGTCTTTCGCTGTTTCCGGCCACGCTAGTCACGCCCACGCCGCCCGAACCGGAGACCGCTGCCTGATGCGCCCGTCCCGCAATCCAATCTCTCTCCGCCAGTTCCCGCGATGATCGGTGAAATCGATATCTTCGGCGTGTTCGTGCCGGCTGTGCTCGTGCTGATGTTGATCGCCTATCTGATCAACCTGGCCATTCGCACGGTGTTCGCACGCATCGGCTTCTACCGCTTCGTCTGGCACCGTTCCATCTTCGATCTCGGCATCTATGTGCTGGTGCTGGGCCTTGTCGTCGTCGTTTCGCACAGACTAATAACGTGAAAAAAACCTGGTTCTCCGTCGGTCAAATTCTGCTGACCCTGGTCGTCGTCGTGGTTGCAGCCTTCGTGCTGTGGAAACTGGTCGCGTATTACATGTTCGCGCCGTGGACTCGCGACGGACACGTGCGCGCCGATGTGATCCAGGTGGCGCCGGATATCTCGGGGCTGATTTCATCGGTCGAGGTGGTGGACAACCAGCAGGTCAAGCAAGGCCAGGTGCTGTTCGTGATCGATCAGGCCCGCTATGCACTCGCGTTGCGCCAGGCGGAGGCCACCGCGCTGCAGCGGCGCGCCACGCTCGATCAGGCGCGCCGCGAAGACGCGCGTAACCGTCAGCTCGGCAACCTCGTCGCGGCGGAAGTCGCCGAAGAAAGCCGCTCGCGCGTCGAAACGGCAGAGGCCGCGCTCGCCGACGCGAACGTCGCAATCGATACCGCCAAGCTGAATCTGCAACGCACGACCATCGTGAGCCCGGTCGACGGTTATCTGAACGACCGCGCGCCGCGTACCGGCGAATTCGTCTCCGCGGGCCGCGCAGTGGTGGCGGTGGTGGATATGCATTCGTTCCGCGTCGACGGTTATTTCGAAGAGACCAAGATGCGCGGCATCGACATCGGCCAGGCGGTCGATATCCAGGTGATGGGCGAGCCGAACGTGCTGCGCGGGCACGTGCAAAGCATCGTCGCGGGGATTGAAGATCGCGACCGCACGCAAGGGTCGAATCTGCTGCCGAACGTGAACCCGGCGTTCAGCTGGGTGCGGCTCGCGCAACGGATTCCGGTGCGGGTCGCACTCGACGAAGTCCCGGCCGACTTCCGCATGATCGCCGGACGCACCGCGACAGTGTCGGTGCGCGATCTGTCGCCGAACGGCAAGAAGCATCCGGCTGCCGGTGCGTCGGGTGTTGTGGATGCGTCAGCGGCTTCGACGGCGGCTACGGCCTCGGCTACATCCGCTGTTCCGGCTGCCTCGGCTGCTTCTGCCAGGCAACCGGCGTCGGCTGCGGTTATTTCGGGCGCCTCGCAATGAAGCTGTCGCGCGCCCTGCCCTTATTGCCGCTGTTACCTTTAGCCGTCGCGCTCAACGGTTGCATGAACGTCGGTCCCAACTACTCGCTGCCGAAGCAGGCGCTGATCAACGCACCGCTTGCCAATGCACCGATCGAAGGCGCCGATGCCAAACTGACCACGCGGCAGAACGTGCCCGAGGTCTGGTGGAAACTCTACGACGATCCCGTGCTGAACAGCCTCGTCGACGAAGCGCTGCAATCGAATACCGACTTGCGCGTCGCAGCGGCGAACCTCGCGCGTTCGCGCGAAGCGCTGGGTGTTGCGCAGGCGCAAGGCGGGTTCTCCGGCAAGACCTCAGCGCTTATCGAACGGGCGCAGGAATCGGCCGAGCAGTACCTGCTTACCGAGAAACTGCCGGTCGTCAATGAAGGCGACATCGGTATCAGCATCTCGTACGAAATCGATCTGTTCGGCAAGCTGCGGCGTGGTGTCGAAGCGGCGGCGGCCGATACGGAATCCGTCCAGGCAGCCGGCGATCTCGCGCGGATCACCGTGGTTGCAGACGTAGTACGCTCGTATGTCGACCAATGCTCGGCCGCCGAGGAACTCAGGATCGCGCAGCAGTCACTGGCATTGCAGAAACAGCGGGTGGACGTGTCGCGCCGTTTGCGTGACGCGGGTCGTGGCAATCAGCCTGACGTGACGCGCGGGCAAACTCAGGTCGACACCCTGGCAGCGGATATTCCGCGCTACACGGCGCGTCGACAGATCGCTCAATACCGGCTCGCGGCGCTGCTCGCCCGTGCACCGTCCGATTTGCCGCCCGCGGTTCTGGCGTGCAGCAAGCTGCCGCAGATCCGTCAACCGATTCCGGTCGGCGACGGCGCTGCGCTGCTCAAACGCCGCCCGGACGTGCGCGAAGCCGAGCGTCAACTGGCGGCTTCGACGGCGCGAATCGGCGTGGCAACGGGCGCGTTGTATCCGACGGTGAGCATCGGTGCATCGGCGGGCTTGACGGGGGTCCTGGAAGACCTTGGCACGTCGCCGACGGCGCGCTGGGGCTTCGGTCCGCTAATCAGTTGGACCTTCCCCACCAATGGCGCGCGAGGCCGTGTGCGCGAGGCTGAAGCGTCGAGCAACGTGGCGCTCGCGAAATTCGACGGCGTGGTGTTGACCGCGTTGCGCGAAACCGAAACCAGCCTCGCGACCTATGCGTCCGACTATGCCCGCGCCGATGCTTTGCGTGCCGCGTTGAAGTCAGCCAGCGAATCGGCGGATGAAACGCATCGGCTGTACCGCGCCGGACGCGAGTCGTTCATTTCGGATCTGGACGCGACCCGCACGCTGACATCGACGAAATCTCAAGTCGCGGCCGCGGAAGGCCAGGTGGCAATCGATCAGGTCAATCTGTTCCTCGCACTTGGCGGTGGATGGGAGACGGATGCGCAGACGGCGCCGGCAGCGGCGTTGCCTAACGCTACGACTTCTGCTGCTACCGCACCGGCTAAAGCGATGCCGACGGCGGCGGCCAAAGCGCCCTAAACCTCGTCGCTTCGCCTCATCCGGGTAAATCGCTATTATTGACAAGCTTTCTTTTGCCTTTCAATTCAGGTTAAATACGAGCCTCAACACCACACGTTACGGGGTCACGTATGTCGCAATTCATGCAAGGCGCAGCCACACTGGGCGGCTGTATCGGCGTTTTTACGGTAGTTGTCGCGGTTGTGGAGATGCTGGCGAACTGAGCCCGGTGGGCCGTCACAAGCTCCTCGTCACTGGCTCATGACTGGCGAGTGATCGGCTTACGCAGGTTCCCGCACCTGCCGCAGCGTTGTCGGCCCTAAGCGGGCCGACGTTTCGCGGCCGCCAGATGAATCGCGGCCCGAACCCTCGGATACGTGCCGCAACGGCACACGATGTTGGACATCGCCGCGTCGATGTCGGCATCGGTGGGATTGGGTTTCTGCTTGAGCAGCGCGCAGGCGGCCATCAGTTGCGCGCTCTGGCAATAACCGCACTGCACCACGTCCAGATCGATCCATGCCGCTTTCAGCGCTTGCGCTTCGGCACCCTGCACGCCTTCGATGGTCGTGATCTTCTGTGCGTGCAAGCTCGACATAAGCGTCTGGCAGGCGAGACCCGCCTTGCCGTCCAGATGAATCGTGCACGCGCCGCAAATGCCCACGCCGCAGCCGAACTTGGTGCCGGTCATGCCGAGGTCGCAGCGCAACACCCACAGAAGCGGCATGTCCGGTTCGGCTTGCACGGCCACTGCCCGGCCGTTGATGTTCAGCGATCCCATGTTCTTCTCCGTCAATCCGGCGCGTTTCACGCGAGCCTCAACGGCAACGCGCGCAAGCGCTGTCCAGTCAGCGCAAACACTGCGTTGGCCACCGCCGGCGCGACCGGCGGCACACCCACTTCGCCGACGCCCTGCGGGTGCATCTGGCTCGGCATGATGTCGGTTTCGATCAGCGGACAATCGTTCATCCGCACGACGGGGAAATCGACGAAATTCTTCTGTGTCACCTGCCCGCCGGTGATGGTGATTTCGTCCTGCAATGCTGTCGAGAGGCCAAACACGATGCCGCTCTCCATCTGCTGACGAATCAGGTTGGGATTCACCGGCAGTCCACAGTCGATCACGCAGACCACGCGATGCACGCGGATCTGTTTGCCGGCGCCAACCGATACCTCCACCACCTGCGCGACGACACTGCCGAACGCCTCGTGCAGCGCGACGCCGCGTGCCCGCTTTGTGCCGTCTGCGGCACGCGCTATGGGATGCGCCCAATCCGACAAGGCCGCCACGCGCTTCAACACCGCCAGATGACGCGGATGCTGCGCGAGCAGCGCCGCGCGAAACGCAATCGGGTCCTGACCGGCGGCTACGGCGAGTTCGTCGGTAAAACCCTCCGTGAAAAACGCTTGATGCGAATGCCCGACCGACCGCCAGAACCCAACCGGCACCGGCAACTCGACGATCTTGTGCGCCACGCGCGCGGCGGGCCATTCGTAGGGCTGATCGAACGCGCCTTCGCAGGTCGTTTTGTCGATGGGAATGCGCGGCACACCGTAGTAACGCGCTAGCGCTTCCGGCACGATCGCCTGACTCGCTGAAGTGGCGTGCCACGCGACCAGTTGATTGTCTTTGTCGAAACCGGCCTTCAGTCGCGACACGCACGCCGGACGATAGAAATCGTGAGTAAAGTCCTGCGCCCGCGACCAGATTGTTTGCACCGGACGGCCGCCGCCCTCGCGCGCAATCGCCGCAGCCTGCGCGATGAAATCGAGCTCGAGACGGCGCCCGAAAGCACCGCCGAGCAGTTGTGCCTGCACGTCGACCTTGCCGGCATCGATGTTCAACACTTTCGCGACGTGCAGCCGCGCGAGAGCCGGCATCTGCGTGGAGACCCAAACGGTGGCCGCGCCGTCAGCGACCTGCACCGTGCAGTTCACCGGCTCGACCGCGCCATGCGCGAGATACGGCGCGTGGTACTCGGCGGTAAGGGTTCGCGCCGCGCGGCTCAATGCGGCGTCGACGTCGCCGCGATGGTAATAGGCGTGGCCGTCGCTGTCGTCCAGTGCTTGCGCGAGCTGGGCGTCCACACTCGCGCTCGACAGCGCGGCTGCGGGGCCGTCGTTCCATGTCACGTTGATCGCGCTGACCGCGTTCATCGCGCGGAAGGGATTGTCCGCGATGACCGCGACGGCGCCGCTGCCGCCAGCGTAGGGTTTCAGCGAAAACGCCTTGATGAAGCCGGGCATGTTCCTGGCAGGCGAGGCGTCGAAATGCGCCACGGTACCGCCTAAGATGGGGCACATCACCACGCTTGCGTAGATGAGTCCGTCGGGTAGCGCGTCAATGCCGAAGCGCGCCGTGCCGTTGATTTTCGACGCGGCTTCGATGCGTCGCATCGGTTTGCCGATCAGTTTGAAGTCCGCGGGATCTTTCAGCGCAACCTTGCGCGGCAGCGGTTGCTGCGCGGCCATCGTGGACAGTTCGCCGAAGCTCGCCTTGTGGCCCGAAGCGTGCAGTACGTAGCCGCCTTCCGTGCGGCATTCGCTGGACGGCACCTTCCATTGCGCCGCCGCCGCGCCGATCAGCATCGCGCGCGCCGAGGCGCCGGCTTCGCGCATCGGTGTCCATAGATCGTTGATGCTCGATGAACCGCCCGTCATCATCGTGCCGGCGTCGCGCACCAGCTTGCGGGTCATCCAGACCGTGGCGTGCTTCACGGTGCTGTCGTCGTCGGGACGAAACGGCAGATCGTCGACGACGTTCTGCACGCTGTTGTAGATCTTGTCGATCGGCGAGTTTTCCACGCGAACCTGCGACCAGTCGGCGTCGAGTTCTTCGGCCAGCAGCATGGCGAGACCGGTGTGGATCCCCTGCCCCATTTCCGCTTTGCACATCACGATCGTCACGGTGTTGTCCGCGGCGATTTTGACCCAGCCGTTGAGCGCGGCCTGGTTGCCTTCAGCCGGCAGCGGCGTAGCGGGAGTCAGACGCTGCCCCGGCGGCAGCACCGACCAGCCGACCAGCAGCGCACCGAGCGCGCCGGCGCCGCCTAGCAGGAAGGTTCTGCGCTTTAACATCGTATGGCTCGATCAGCTTGCACGGTGGCGGTGACGTTGGAACGGCGTGGGCACCGCCGGGGTTAGTACATCAGAACAGTAGTAAGACGTGCGAGTGAGTGTGCGACTTAAATTCGGATGTTTAAGTCATTCGGTGCCGCAGGTACGGACGAGAGCGGTGGAAGCTACAAACGCAGGGCACAAACCGCGTGTTGTTTCATTAAACGTCATTTGTCACGCGGCGACACGCTGCAATGCAACTTCGCCAATCTGCGCATGGGCAAGACACGGCGTATTCCGCCGACGGCGACATAGTTGATCGACCGCAAATGGAGTCCATACACGCCCCTCACACCCCATACATCCGGGATATAAACAACGGCTTCCCGGCTAAGCCGGCTTTCCATTCATACAAATTTTTGTATAATCCAATATGATCGATGCGAAACCATTGAGGTTTTGCGGTAGCGCACTGGACGACTTGCGCGAATTCCCGCTCCCGGCTCGGCGTGACGCAGGCCATCAACTCGATCAAGTGCAGCGCGGTCGAAATCCCGACGATTGGAAACCAGTGAACACGATAGGCCCAGGGGTGCGGGAAATCCGGATTCGAGATGTGAACGGCGCATTCCGGATCATCTACCTGGCCAAATTCGCCGACGCGGTTTATGTGCTTCATTGCTTCCAGAAAAAGACGCAGAAGACCAGCAAAACTGATCTTGATCTAGCCACCGCGCGCTACCGTGAATTGAAAGAGGTTAAGCCATGAGCAACCAAACATTTTCCAGCGTCTGGGACGCAATCGAAGATACGCCAGAACAGGCGCAAAACATGAAGCTTCGATCGGTCCTGATGATCGCGCTCAAAGACCATATCACCCGTGCCGGAATGAGTCAGGCAGAAGCTGCCAGGCATTTCAGCGTCACCCAGCCGCGCGTGTCTGACCTCATGCGTGGCAAGATCAACCTGTTCGCGCTCGATGCATTGGTCAATATGGCGGCAGCGGCGAATATGCGTATCGAGATGCGCGTGTCGGACACACCCGCGAAGCGCGGTGCCGGCGTCGCGAGCGTCAAGACGGCAGCACGCAAGAAGCCGACACTACCGGCCAAAGATCCGGTGGCGGCAAAGAAGGCCGCAGCTAAGGCACCAGCCCGACGCAGTAAGAAAGACGGCGCAGCTATCGCGCATCCTCGCTGACCAGTGACTCATCGGGGCAGGCGCTAGAGCCTGAACATTGTCTTGTCCGTCAAGGCCGCATGTTTGTCACTAGATACCCAAGTACTAAATACAACCCAACGCCCCCAAATTCACCTGCCCTCCCGAATCATCTCAATCAACGCCCGCAACCCTGCCGGCACATGGCGCCGCCCAGGATAGTAAAGACACAATCCATCAAACGCCGGCGTCCAATCTTCCAGCACTCGCTGCAGCGTGCCCGCTTCCAGATCCGCCGCCACATTCCATTCGGTCATGTACGCCAGCCCGAAGCCCTCGCGGACCGCCTCCATGATGAGCAGCGGCTCGTCGAGCGTCAGCATGCCCTGCACATCCACGCTGATTGCCTGACCGCGCCGCTCGAACTCCCAGTGATAAATACGCCCGCTCGGCAAGCGCATGCGGATACAGCGGTGTGCACGCAGATCGTCCGGCTTGCGCGGCTTCGGATTTTCGGCGAAATAGGCGGGACTCCCAACGACTGCAAAACGCTGCGGCAGGTTGAACGGCACCGCGATCATGTCTTGCGGCACAATCTCAGCCAACCGAATGCCGGCATCGAAGCCCTCCACCACGATGTCGATCATGCGCCCCTCGGTGACGAGATCCAGCTTCATCTCCGGATAACGCCTAAGGTATTCCAGCAGTACAGGCATCACTTGCCGCGCCGCGCCCGTCGATGTATTGATGCGCAGCGTGCCCGCCGGCGTGTCGCGAAAGCTGCCGGCCTGCTCGATGGCCACGCGGATGGTCGACAACGCCGGCGCCACACTGTCGACGAATTGCGCGCCCGCTTCGGACAACGACACGCTGCGCGTGGTCCGATTAAAGAGCCGCACGCCGATGCGCGCCTCCAACGCCGCAATCGCATGGCTCAGCGCCGAAGTCGACACGCCAAGCTCCGTCGCCGCTGCGCGGAAACTGCGATGGCGCGCCACCGCAAGCACGCCTTCCAGTTCGCTCAAACCAGGCGTCTTCATTATCCCATCCTGCTCAACGAATCATCCTTGATTATATGGCTAGTCGGCTTAATCCATTGGACCTATCTTTGAGGCAACAACTTCCTGGGTAGGAGCTTTCATGCAACAAATCGACAAGGTTTATATCGACGGCGCGTTCGTCACGCCGCACGGCGAAGAGTGGTTCGATCTTCACAACCCGGCTAAGGAAACGGTGATCGGCAAGGTGCGTCTGGCCGACGCGGAAGACGCCCGCCGCGCGATCGCAGCCGCCAAACGCGCCTTCCCAGCGTTTTCCCGCACCAGCAAGGAAGAGCGGATCGCGCTGCTCGAACGCATGCACGCCGCGGTTCAGGCGAGAGAAGACGACCTGTTCGAAGCAATCGTCGAGGAATACGGTGCGCCGATGTCACGCGCGCGCTGGATGGCGAAATACCCCGCGGACGTACTCGCGGAAGTCATCAAGGTCTTGCGGACCTATGATTTCACGCGACGCGCCGGCACGGCCGACGTCGTCATGCAACCGCTCGGCGTCGCCGGATTGATCACGCCGTGGAATAGCAACGGCGGCTTTATCTGCGGGAAACTGGCTGCGGCGATTGCAGCCGGCTGTACGGCCGTCATCAAGCCGAGCGAAATGAGCGCGATCCAGACACGCATCATTACCGAGGCGCTGCACGAAGCCGGCTTGCCCGCGGGCGTGTTCAATATCGTCACGGGCCGGGGCGACACGGTGGGGGCGGAAATCAGCGCGCATCCGGACGTGGCGAAGATTTCCTTCACCGGATCGACGGCTGTCGGCAAGACGATCCTGCGCACCGGCGCGGAGACATTGAAACGCGTCACGTTGGAGTTGGGCGGCAAATCGCCGATGGTCATACTCGACGACGCCGATTTCGCGGAAGCGGTGCCGTTGGCGCTCCAGGCAGGGTTCATGAACAGCGGTCAGGCGTGTATCGCCGGTACGCGGATTCTCGTGCCGCAGAGCCGCCTTGCGGAATTCGAAGAGAAGGTGCGCGTTGAAGTTGCTCGCACGCAAGCCGGTGATCCGCGCGATCCGGCTACGCAGATCGGTCCGATGGTCAGCCGCAAGCAGTGGGAGCGCGTGCAGCGCTACATCGGTATCGGCATCGGCGAAGGTGCGCGCTTGATTGCCGGTGGCGAGGGCCGGCCGGAAGGCGTGGAGCACGGCTGGTTCGTGCGTCCGACCGTATTTAGCGGCGTCAGCAACGACATGACGATTGCCCGCGAGGAGATTTTTGGGCCGGTGCTGTCGATCATTACGTATCGCGATACCGAGGAAGCGATTGCAATCGCCAACGACACGAGCTACGGGCTGCAAGCCTACGTACTCTCGGCCGATGCAGCGCGAGCTCGCGCAGTCGCCACTCGCATCGACGCAGGACGCGTCATGATCAACACGTTGGCACACGAGCCGGCCGCACCGTTCGGCGGCTTCAAGCAATCGGGCATCGGGCGGGAATATGGCACGTTCGGGCTGGAAGCCTTCATGGAGCCGAAGTCGTTGCTCGGCGTGAACTAAAGACAGCGCCCTGCTGATTGGACGGGAGCGTCTGATTGCTCAGCAGGCGGTGCGTCGGCATTTGTATGACGCACCGCCTGCGGTTTCATCGCCGGTTCGATCCCGACACCACATCGATCCACACGGCCAGCACGAGAATGCTGCCCTTCACGATCATCTGCCAGTACGCGTCGACATCCAGCATCGACATGCCATTATCCAGACTCGCCATCACCAGTGCGCCGATCAACGCACCGTAGACCGTTCCGGAACCACCGCGCATCGACGTCCCGCCGATAAAGCACGCGGCAATCGCATCGAGTTCCCCCATCGATCCCGCCGACGGTGAACCAGCCGCGAGCCGCGCCGTATTGACGATCCCGGCGAACGCGCACATCAGTCCCATCAGCGCGAAGATGGTCAGCTTCACGCGATTGGTATTCACGCCGGAAAGCCGCGTGGCTTCCAGGTTGGAACCCACCGCATAGATGCGCCGCCCGAAAACGGTTTGTGTCGCGATCCACGTGAAAATGCCCAGCAGCGCGAGCAGCAGCAGAACCGGCACCGGAATCCCACCGTAACGATCGAGCGTCGCGACAAACCCGGCCAGAATCACGCCCGCGCCGACCACCTTCACTACGTCCTGCCAGATCGGCACCACCCGCAGCTTGTAACGCTCGCGGTTGCTTCGCTGCCTTATCGTCAGAAACGCCAGCACCACAAACAACACGACCGCCAGCGTATCGCCCGCAAGACGCGGCAAATACCCTTGGCCAACGAACACGAAACTGTCCGAGACCGGCGCAATCGTCGAACCGCCAGTGACGCCGAGCAGAATGCCGCGATACGCCAGCATGCCGCCCAGGCCGACAATGAACGACGGCACACGCCGGTACGTCGACCACCATCCGTTGAACATGCCGACGAGCACGCCAAGCAGCATCACCACAGGCACCGTGACGCCGATCGGCCAGTGCCGGTTCACATCGAGAATCGCCGCCACGCCACCGAGCAAACCGAGCAGCGACCCGACCGACAGGTCGATTTCACCGGCGATAATCACAAACACCATGCCGCACGCGAGCATGCCGGTAATCGACATCTGCCGCAGCAGATTCGACAGATTGCGCGGCGTCACAAACGCGCCGTGCGTCAGGAAGGAGAAGAAAATCCAGATCACGGCCACGGCGATCAGCAACGCGAGAATCTTGTAGCGCGCGAACAGTTGCTGGATACGCTGCGTGCCGCCGAATGCGCCTCGCGGCGCGGCGCCTTCTGCGGATTGGGAAGTGACGTCGGGAGTCATGCGGCACTCGCTGCGGTTGATGCGTTCGGGTTGAGGGATCGCTGCACAGGACGGATTGCAGCGCTGAGAATGTCCTCTTGTGTGAGGCCGTCGTTGACGAAATCGCCTCGCAGTTCGCCTTCGCCGATCACCAGCACGCGATCGCTGATGCCGAGCACTTCGGGCAATTCGGACGACACCATCACGATCGACATGCCGCGCTGGGCCAGTTGAAAAATCAGTTTGTAGATTTCGAATTTCGCGCCAACGTCGACACCTCGCGTCGGTTCGTCGAGGATCAGCACCTTCGGGTCGGTCAACAACATGCGCGTCAGCACGGCCTTCTGCTGATTGCCACCGGACAGGCTCGCGATCGAGAGCATGGGATGCGCCGCGCGCACCGATAGCCGATTCATCTCCGTATGGATCGTGTCGAGTTCGGCGGCGGAATCGATCCGGCCACCCTTCGCGAAGCGTTGCAATACGGCCAGCGTAATGTTGTGACCGACGCTCAGGCCCGGCACGATGCCGTGGCGCTTGCGGTCTTCCGGCACCATGCCGATGCCGGCACGAATCGCGTCGACAGGTGCGCGAATTTTCAGCGGCTTGCCTTCCATCAGCACAGTCGCTTCGCTCACACCGGGATAGGCGCCGAAAATCGCCTGCATCAGCTCCGTGCGTCCAGCGCCAACCAAACCGGCAACGCCGAGAATCTCACCACGCCGCAATGCAAACGACACATCGTTCACCCGCTTGCGGCGCGGATTGGTGACATCGAAACAGGTCACGTGACGCGCTTCGAAGATCACGTCGCCGATCGGATGCGGTTCCCGCGGAAACAGGTTCTTGATTTCACGGCCCACCATCAGGGAGATAATGCGGTCGGTGGTCAACGCGCGCATGGGCTCGGTCGCAACATGGCGGCCGTCGCGAATCACGCTGATCGTGTCGCACACGGCCGCTACTTCGTCGAGCTTGTGCGAGATGTACACACAGGCGACACCGCGCCGCTTCAGATCGCGCACGATGTCCAACAGAATGTGTATCTCCGTAGCGGTCAGCGACGACGACGGTTCATCGAGGATCAACAGTTTCGCGCGCTTGTTCAGGGCCTTTGCGATCTCGATCAGCTGCTGGTGGCCGCCGCCGTAATTCATCACCGGTTGTGCGGAGTTGATTCCGCTTATGCCGAGCTCGTGCAGCAATTCATCGGCGCGCTGGTACATCGCGGCATAATTCATTCTGCCGCCGGGCAGCGTGATTTCGTTGCCGAGAAAGATGTTCTCCGCGACCGAAAGCTCCGGCACCAGCATCAACTCCTGGTGGATGATGATGATACCGGCGCGTTCGGTGTCCCTTATGCTCGCGGCTTTCAGAGGTTCGCCTTCCCAGGTGATTTCGCCGTCCCAGGTGCCGTGGGGATAGACGCCGGACAACACTTTCATCAGCGTCGATTTGCCCGCGCCGTTCTCTCCGCACAAGCCCACGCACTCGCCTGGAGACACGGTCAGGTCGATGCCGTCGAGCGCCTTCACGCCGGAAAACGCTTTGACGATGCCGCGCATCGTCAGTAATGGTTCACTCATTCGCTATGCCTCGCTGCAGGGCGCGCGGTCGCGCCGATGTGCCTGACGCATACCAGGCACACCGGCTTTTACTGCGCACACGTTACGCTCATTGGCTCGCGAGCTGGGCCTGGGTATAGAAGCCGTCCTTGACGACCACATCAACATTGCTCTTGGTAAGCAACGTGGGTTGCAAAAGCACCGTGTCGACCTTCTTCTTGCCGTTGTCGTACTGTGCATTAAAGGCCGGCTTCTCGCCCTTCGCAAGCGCGACGGAAAGTTTCGCCGCTTCGCCGGCGATCAGCTTCAGCGGTTTGTACACGGTCATCGTCTGCGTACCGGCGATCACGCGTTTCACCGCCGCCAGATCGGCATCCTGTCCCGACACCGGTACCTTGCCCGCCATGTGCTGCGCAGCGAGCGCCTGAATCGCGCCGCCCGCGGTGCCGTCGTTCGAGGCAACGATCGCGTCGATCTTGTTGTTGTTCGCCGTAAGTGCATCTTCAACGATACGCAGCGCAGTCGACGCGCTCCATTCCGGCACCCATTGCTGACCGACGATCTTGATGTCGCCCTTGTCTATCGCGGGCTTCAGCACTTTGAGCTGGCCTTCGCGCAGCATCTTTGCATTGTTGTCGGTCGGCGCGCCGCCGAGCATGAAGTAGTTGCCCTTCGGCTGAGCGTTGTAGACGCCTTGTGCCTGCAGTTCGCCAACCTTCTCGTTGTCGAACGAGATATAGGCATCGACATCGGCGTCGAGAATCAGCCGGTCATACGAGACGACCTTGATACCCGCTTTCTTCGCTTCGGCAACCACATTACCGAGCGTCTTCGAATTGAACGGTACGATCACGATCACGTCCACGCCGCGCGAGATCAGGTTCTCGATTTGCGAAATCTGTCGCTCTTCACTCGCATCGGCGGACTGCACCGACACCTTGGCGCCGAGTTTTTCTGCTGCTGCGACGAAATAGTCGCGATCGCGCGACCAGCGTTCGACGCGCAGATCGTCGATACAGAACCCGATTTCCGGGTGGTCCTTGCTTGCATGCGCGAGCGGCGCCGCAAGCGACAGGCTGGCGAGCACCGCTCCACACACGAACGAACTCAGCACAGTACGACGCGTTGCAAATTTCATGTCTCACTCCTTGTTCTGATAGCCGGAATACCGGATTGGACGGTCTGTGCTGCGAGCCACAGAACCGGACAAGCGACAACCCAAAGCTTTTTCTGATTCGCGCGATCAGCGTGGCCGCGCGATTTTTTTTGTGTACTGCGTGCCTTCTTTCAGGCGTTACTTCGTGACCGCGTTTTAGCGCCTGCTATAAATCGCCTGATTAACAACGTTTTCCAACTGCTCCTGCCGGCCGCTCGCGTGCTGCGGATTCAGGTCACGCGTCAATGCGTCCGTAGCCAGCGCCGAGAGCGAAAAGTCGCCCGCCAGAATCTTGCGGCCGAACTCCGACTCCCAGCCCGCGTAGCGCTCGCGTTTGAATTGTTCGAGCCGGTCATTTTCGATCAGCGTCGCGGCTCGTTCGACGGCGAGCGCGAGGTTATCGATTGCACCGATGTGGCCGAAGAACAGATCTTCCGCATCGACGCTCTGCCGCCGTACTTTCGCGTCGAAGTTCATGCCGCCGGTGGTGAAGCCGCCGTGCTTGAGAATTTCGTAGAAGGCCAGCGTGAGTTCTTCGACGCTGTTCGGAAACTGGTCCGTATCCCAGCCGTTTTGCTGATCGCCGCGATTCGCGTCGACGCTGCCGAAAATACCCAACGCGTAGGCCGTCGCGATTTCGTGATGAAACGAATGGCCGGCAAGCGTCGCGTGATTGGCCTCGATGTTCACGCGAATCTCCTTTTCCAGCCCGTGCTGCAGCAGGAAGCCATGTACGGTCGCCACGTCGTAGTCGTATTGATGCTTGGTCGGCTCCTGCGGCTTCGGTTCGATCAGCAGTGCGCCCTTGAAACCGGTCTTGTGCTTGTGTTCGACGACCATATGCAGGAACCGCGCGAGCTGGTCGCGTTCACGAACGAGGTCGGTATTGAGCAGCGTGTCGTAGCCTTCGCGGCCGCCCCATAGCACGTAGTTGTCGCCGCCGAGCCGTTGCGTTGCATCGAGCGCATGACGAACCTGGGTCGCAGCAAAAGCAAAAATCTCCGGATCGGGGCTGGTTGCCGCACCACCCGCATAACGCGGATGCGAGAACAGATTCGCGGTGCCCCACAACAACTTGATACCCGTGCTCTCCTGCTTGCGCGCCAGATAATCGACGATGCGTGTGAAGTTCTCGCTGTATTCCTTCAGGCTGTCGCCTTCCGGCGCGACGTCGGTATCATGGAACGTGTAGTACGGCGTACCGAGCTTCGAGAAGAACTCGAACGCCGCATCCGCCTTTTGCTGCGCCCGCTCCATCGCGTTGCCGGCTTGCTGCCATGGGCGCTTGAAAGTGCCTTGCCCGAAAATATCCACGCCGGGCCAGACGAACGTATGCCAGTAACACACCGCAATGCGCAGATGTTCTTCGAGTGTTTTGCCAAGTACGCGCTTGCTCTTGTCGTAATGGCGATACGCAAGCGGGTTATCCGATTGCGGACCTTCGTAACGGATCTCGGGAATGTGTTCGAAATAGGACATCAGCGTCTCCAGTTTTATGCTGCACTGCAACCCGTGCGACGTCGCCGCGCCGGTCGACAAGGTGACGCCATGCTGCCGCTTGCCCGATGCATCGGCAATTGCGAAATTGCGCAGCGTGCTTGATGTTTCTTACCGCCCATGCGTTTGTTTCACACGGGCGCGAGGTTCGCGGCCTAGAATAACCAGACGCTTAAAAACAGTGCCACCTTCGGAGCGCACTCAACAGGAGACGATCGCGTTGCGAGTCCAACGATCCGCACCACGCCCACTGCCATGACCCGTCCGCAAACACCACAGACGACCCACCGGATCGCGCTGCTGTTCAACGCGAACAAGGTCTACGACCGCGAGATCATTACCGGTATCGGCAACTACCTGCTGTCGACGCGCGTGGCCTGGGATCTCTTTCTCGAAGAAGATTTCCGCTGCCGGTTGACGGGTATCGAACGTTTCGACGGCGACGGCATCATCGCGGATTTCGACGATCCCGCTGTGGGCGAAGCGCTGCGAGATTGTCCGTTGCCGGTGGTGGCGGTCGGTTCATCGTTCGAAGATCCGGCACACTACCCTCCGGACTTACCCTATATCGCAACTGATAATTCGAAGCTCGTTTCACTCGCCTACACGCATCTGATCGGCGCGGGACTCGAGCACTTCGCGTTGTATAGCCTTCCGCAAGCGCAGGAAAATCGGTGGGCGCAACAACGTGAACTGGCCTTCGCTCATCTGCGCAGCGCGGACGGCCACAGCGCCGAGCAGATCGGCACCGAGATCTATCGCGGCCTGTCGACCAGCGCCCCCTCATGGAATCAGGCTACCGAGCAACTCACTGCATGGCTCGCCCAATTGCCGAAGCCGGTCGGCATCATCGCCGTGACGGACGCCCGCGCGCGGCATCTGCTACAAGCGTGTTTGATCGCGGGTATCCCAGTACCTGAAGAAGTGGCGATCATCGGCATCGACAACGATCCGCTCACGCGTACATTGACCCGTATTCCGCTTTCCTCCGTGATTCAAGGCACTGAGGAAATGGGCCGCACGGCGGCTCACTTGCTGCATCAGATGCTGCACGGCGCGCGTTTTCCGGGGCGGCGCATTCTCGTGCCGCCGGTCGGTATCAATGTGCTCGAATCGACAAAGCATCAGCCGCTGGCGAGTCCATATGTGATGCGCGCACGGCACTTCATCCGCCAGTATGCGTGTCAGGGCATTCGTACCGAGCAGGTCGCCGATTACGTGGGCGTGTCGCGTTCGTCGCTCGAAGAGTACTTCCGGCGCGAACGGCAGTGCACCGTGCATCAGGAAATCCTGCGCCACAAACTCGATGTCGCGAAAGCGCTGCTTGCGAAACGCGATGCGTCGAGCGCGGAGGTAGCGATCCGTTGTGGCTTCACGTCGCTGCAATACATGTACGCGGTGTTTCGCCGCGAACTCGGCTGTACGCCGCGCGAATACCAGGACCGCGTAAATTCGACGGCCGAGCCAGGCTGAGCATGCCTTTCATCTTCTCTCTCCACCAACGACATGATCAGCATCGCACCTCTTTCTTCTGAGCCATGGGGCGCATTGCCCGGTGGCGATCGTGTGCGGCTTTTCACGCTGCGCAACGCGCACGGCATGAAAGTCGCCATCAGCGACCTGGGCGCAACGTTGATCTCGTGGCATGCGCCGGACCGCGCGGGCCGTCTCGGCGATATTCTGCTCGGCCACGACACGCCCGCCGAATACGTTGCGGCCACAACCTACATGGGCGGACTGATCGGCCGGTGGGCAAATCGCATTGCCGATGCACGCTTCACGCTCGACGGCATCGAGTACACGCTCGATCGCAACGAAGGTGCGAATCTGCTGCACGGCGGCACGCAAGGTTTTCACCGTGCGCTGTGGGATGTAAGCGAAGACAATGGCGCGCTGGTCATGCGTCTGGAATCGCCCGAAGGCGACGCCGGCTTTCCGGGCAACGTAACGGTGCAAGTGCGTTACACGCTCGACGACAACGGCACGTTGACGATCGCCTATGAAGCCATTACAGACGCAGCGACGCCGCTCAACCTGACGAGCCACCCCTATTTCAACCTGACGGGCCGGCGGGGTACAGATATTCGCGGACATGTGCTGTCGATCGATGCCGACCGGTTCTTCGAAGTCGACGCGTCGATGATTCCTTGCGAGCTTGCCGACGTAGCAGGCAATGCGTTCGACTTCCGGCAGAGCGCGCCGATCGGCGCACGGCTCGACTGGCCGCACGCACAGCTCGCGAAAGCCGGCGGCTTCGATCACTGCTACATGCTGCGTGACACGGCCGACGCCACGATGGCCGACCGCGTGCCGCAGGTACGTCCGGTTGCATGCGCCTATGACCCCGGTAGCGGGCGCGAATTAACCGTATCGACCGATCAGCGCGGCTTACAGTTCTACACCGGCAATTTCCTGAAGGGCGACACAGGACGCGGCGGTATCGCCTACCAGGCGCACGCCGGACTTTGTCTCGAAGCGGGCGGCTTTCCGAACGAAGTCAATATGGCCGCGCAGGAACAGGTCATCGTACGGCCGGGCAGCGCATACCGGCAGGTGACGGCGTATCGAGTAGGCGTACGTTCTGGAGTCTGAAACGATTTTTCATATCTTACGAAGTTCATTACAGAACGCCGACTTATCGTTTGCTGCAAGACTGAATTACCCGTTTAGGGGTTTGCCCTAGATCACCCGCTTCCTAGAATCCCTCCATAGGTCGCCGAACACCTGTTGCGGCGCCACAAAACAATTCTCGGAGGGAAGCATCATGAAATCACTGGTCAAAGCAGTCGCACTGCTCGTTGTTTTCGCAGCCCCGGTGGCTGCGTTCGCACAGTCGGAACAACCGCTGACGCGCGCGGAAGTCCGGGCGCAACTGGTTCAGATTGAACAGGCCGGCTACAACCCCGCTGTTGCAACCGACTCGACCTACCCCGCCGACATTCAGGCGGCTGAAGCACGCGTAGCGGCACAGCATGACACCGGCTATGGTTCCTCGGCAAACGGGTCGTCGCAAACCGGCACAACCGCGCCCGCGATGCCGGCTCAACCCGCGCCGATGGACGGTCAGTAAAACGCTAGCGTTGTCTGTCGTTGGGTCTGTCGTTGTATCGTCCGATGCGAGCCATGCATGTTGAAGCATGCGCTCGCATGAACGCGTTCCGGTCTGCGCGACTATGACGGCACAATGTCAGAAAATCCTTTGACGAAAATAATGGCTCATATATCCTAAGGCGGCAGTTTGGTGGTTCTCGCAGCGCGGTCGATCGGTAACGGCGTCTGCATCAGCGAGGACTTCTACTCAACGTCGCTTCGGGTTCCATCGTGAAAGTCCGTGGTCCATTGGTGAGATACCAGCCTGGTCGGGAAAGAACCTTCCTGTCCGGCTGTTCGATCGCTCATCAGGGGAGCAACTGCGCTTCGCCATCCCGCCCCCTGTCTATCGATACCGTGTTGTCGCGTCGCTCCGTGCGCCGGCACAACGTCATTGCAGCGCCCGCAGCCATTGGCGTGCGAACTGACGAAATCGCGTCGCTTCTGCCTTAGCCCCCTTCTCTTTTCGCGAGCCCGCGTTGCACGCAATAGACCGTTCTTTTAGCGGTCGGTTGTCTGCAATGCGTTTGCCTGTCCGCGTCTGGCAAGTTGTCTTGCCAGCGTTGGCCGGCTTATAGCGCTCGCCTCTCTGCGTTCCTTTTTGCTCTGCTGTGCGCTTGCGTCGCGGCAGGCGGCGTCGCGTCTCTTTCTCGTGCGCATTCCTGCGAGATGTACGGACGTGCGGGTCGTCACGCCCCTGTATCGGGGCCAACGCTGCGGCGAAAACTGAAGATCGAAACCAAGGAGATAGTCGAATGAAGATTCGTCATGCCAAGCTTCTCTCGTTCACCGGCACGATGCTGTGCTCGTTGACCGCTTTAACCCCGATGAACGCTGCACACGCCGCGGATACGACGATCAACGTCTACAACTGGTCGGACTACATTGCCAAAGACACGATTTCCGGCTTCGAAAAGCAATCCGGCATCACGGTGAAATACGACAGCTACGATAGCGACGACACGCTGCAGGCGAAGCTGCTTGCGGGCAGTTCAGGGTATGACATCGTGGTGCCCACATCGAGTTATATGGCGCGCCAGATCGAAGCCGGCGTGTATCAGAAGATCGACAAATCGAAGATGCCGAACCTCGCGAACCTCGATCCGGGTTTGATGAAACTGATTGCCGACGCGGACCCCGGCAATCAATACGGTGTGCCGTGGGCGTGGGGCACGGACGGCGTCGGCTATAACGTTCAGGCCGTGAAGAAAGCGCTCGGCCCCGATGCGCCACTGGATAGCTGGTCTCTCGTGTTCGACCCGGCCAATCTCTCCAAGCTGAAAAGCTGCGGCGTGTCGTTCCTCGACGCGGCGGCGGACGTTTTCCCAGCCGCGCTTCAGTACATGCACAAGGACCCGAACAGCACCAATCCCGGCGACTACCAGGCCGCGTATGAAATGCTGAAGAAAATTCGACCGTATATCACGCAGTTCAATTCTTCCGGCTATATCAACGATCTGGCGAACAACGATATCTGCGTGGCGTTGGGTTATTCGGGTGACGTTGGGATTGCACGGCGACGCGCATCGGAAGCCAAGCGCTCGTACGAGGTGCGCTTTTCGAACATCAAGGATGCGGGCCTCATCTGGATGGACGTGATGGCAATTCCGAAAGATGCGCCGCATCCGGAAGCGGCGATGAAATGGATGAACTACATCGAAGATCCGAAGGTAAGCGCAGCGATTACCAACGAAGTCTTCTATCCGACGGCGAATCGGGCCGCGCGGCAGTTTGTGACGCCGGCTATTGAACAGGATGCGAATGTGTATCCGCCTGAGGCTGTGCTGAACAAAATGACGCTGATGCGGCCGCAGCCTGCGCCGATCATGCGGCTTGAGAACCGGCTGTGGGCGCAGTTGAAGTCGGGAACCTGAATTCGGGTTTAGCTGTTGTGGTCTGTTGCCGGTAGGTGTCTCCTTTTTTGAGCGTGGCGCATGCAGTGGGTGTGTGCGCTACGCCCTTTTTGAAGCCTTTATTTTTAACTTCGTTTGCATTCGAGCCATTATGAGCATTTTGAACATTGTAGATTTTTCGCTGCCTGCCAAGGAAAGTGTTGAGTACTTGCCGAAGGCGGAAGCGGTTCTTGCCGGCCATCCTTTGCAAGCGGTTCACACGCATTTTGCCAGTCCGTGCGGGCAGCTCGCAGCGGGAGTTTGGGAGGGCGCTTGCGGTCAGTGGACGGTGAACTTCACCGAGAGCGAATACTGCGAGATTCTTGAGGGCGTATCCGTGATTCGCGATGCGGATGGCACGGGTAAGACTGTGCGTGCCGGCGACCGGTTTTTGATTCCGGCGGGATTTAAGGGGACGTGGGAAGTGATTGAGCCGTGCAAGAAGGTGTTTGTTTCGGTTGAGTTTAAGGGGTAGTGCTTCGCGACCTGGAGCAGCCACCGATCCTAGACCGGAACCGGCTCCTCCCGCTGCTTCGCCTCCGACAACAGCCATGTCCGGAAAGCCAGGACGTTAGGGCGTTCCAGCGCTGCAGACGGATAGACAAGCCAATAGCTGTAGTCGTTGCGCAGCACAAGGTCGAAAGGTCGTACCAGTTTGCCGCTACGCAGATCGTCGGCGGCAAGCACGAGTCGGCCTAACGCAACCCCCTGGCCATCCACCGCGGCCTGCAAGGCGAGGCTTGCGTCGTTAAACGATGCCCCCGCATCCAGATCGAATCCTTCCACCCCGGCCTCGTCGCACCAGCGTCGCCACGCTTCCCGCGGCGTGTCATGCAGCAAGCGGACATGTCGCAAGTCAGCCGGAACACGAATGGCGGGCGGTCCGTTGACAAGCATCGGGCTACAGACCGGACTCAGTGTTTCACGGGCGATCAGGTCAGTCTTCAGACCTGTCCATTTCCCGAGTCCGGAGCGAATGCCAAGATCGAAGCGCTCCGTTGCAAACGACCAGACCTCGGCCGAACTATCGAGGCGCACGTCGATTTCCGGATGCAGGGCTCGAAACGCTTCAAGACGCGGCACCAGCCATCGCGAAGCGAACGACGGCAGAACGGTAATGCGCAACGGCCGCTCATCAGGCTCCATCAAACGCAGCGTCGCCGCCGCGATGCGATCGAGCGCGCCGGTCAGTTCCGGAAGATAGGTTTGCCCCTTTGCGGTGAGCGTCAGCGCATGCCCACGACGCTCGAAAAGACGGATGCCTAGCCAATCTTCGAGCTGACGGATCTGATGACTGATGGCCGCCTGCGTCACACACAGCTCGGCGGCAGCGCGGGTAAAGCTCAGGTGCTTCGCCGCCGCCTCAAAGGCACGCAGCGCACCTAGCGGAGGCAGGCGTCGCATGGGCTTGTCGATTACTTTATTTTATCGAGAGCATGAAGATAACCCGTTTGTGACGCCGGAGGAAGTCGCATCTAATCACACAGTCCCAGGGCAGACCCGCTGCCCCGGCGCCCTGCCGACATGAGGCTGATTGATGATTGCATGGAACATCTGGGTCCTGTTTCTCGGCTACACCATACCCATGGTCGTGAGCCCCGGCCCCGGCAACACGGTCCTCGCAACCGCTGGCGGTCGTTTCGGCGTGACGGGTTCGATTCCATTCTGGACCGGCTTCGAGTTGGCGAATCTGGCGTTGTGCCTCATTTACGGAATGGGCCTGGGCAGGGTATTGCATGGCCACCCGGAGATCCAGATGGTGCTCAAATGGACGGGTACCGTCTATCTGCTCTATCTTGCCTGGGGATTTGTTCGTTCGTCGGCTGGATCCGCAAACAGCAGCGAGCCGGATAGTTCACGCCTGCGCATCGGGGATGGATTTCTATCCGTGGCGCTGAATCCCAAGATTCACTCGATGATTCTCGTGATGTTTTCGCAGTTTCTCGACCCGGCAAAACCGCTCCCGGCACAAGTCTTCCAATTCGCGGCTGCGTTTCTCGTCGTATGTGTGGTCTGCCATTTTCCGTGGATCTATGGCGGCCAGTTGATTCTCCGCCGGTTTCGATCAGCACGCGCAGTGCAGGTTCAGGGATATGTGTTCGGTATTTGCATGATTCTCGTGGCGGGCTATGTCGCTTTTGCTTGAAGCGCAACGCAACGCAGTAAGTGAAGCGCGCAACCGCTACCCCCAGCGCGCGCTCCGCAAAATTCAACCGCGCAATTCAACCTACGCGCTTACAGCGCCGCGGTCACGATCACTTCCACACGAATATCCGGCGAAGCCAACGCGGCTTCGCAAGTCGCACGCGCCGGTGTTGCATCGGCCGGCACCCAGGCTTCCCACGCGGCATTCATCGGAGCGAAGTCGCGCGCTATATCGGCCACCCAGATCTGCACGGACAATAGACGTGTTTTATCGGTGCCGGCGGTTTTCAGATGCCCGTCCAGCTTACTCAGGATCTCCTCGGTTTGCGCCTTCGCGTCACCGTCGCGCGAGGTCGCCGTCAGGCCGGCAACGTACACCGTGCCGTTGTGAATCACGATGCGCGAGAGGCGCGGATTGGTTTCGAAACGTTGAATATCGCTCATTGTCTGGTTCTTGAGTGGGTTGAAAAAATGAAGAGATCTAATGCGTTTCGGACTGCGCACGCGCCAATGCCGCGAAGCGGCCAATCCGGAATGCGCCGACGTCGTGCGTACTGCGTCCATCGCACACCAACTCGGCTACCACGCTGCCGACAATCGGTCCAAGCTCAAACCCGTGCGCCGAAAAGCCGAACGCGTGCACGAGACCATCTTGCGTGCCGCTACGGGAAATCACTGGAATGCCATCAGGCATGAATCCTTCGATACCGGCCCATGCACGGTTGACCACGACATGCTGCAAGTGCGGAAACAGATCGGTGACCGTGCGCGCGCTTTTGCCCAACTGCGGAAAATCGAGCGCACATTGCCGTGCACTCATATCTGCAGTGCATTCGAGCGCACCGCCGATCACCACCGTGCCATTGCTGAACTGTTTGAACGACAGCGGACGTCCCGTTGCGCCGAGCACCGGCTTGACGAAAGGCGGCACCGCTTGCGTCACCATCAGCATCAAGCCGCGCGGCTCGACCTGCACCGGCTCGCCCGCCTGTCGTGCGAATTCGCCTGCCCACGCGCCCGCGGCATTGACAACGTGCGGCGCACGCCATCGTCCGTTTGCTGCTTCGATATCCCATTGCCCATCGCGGCGCACGATGCTGCGGACCGCGCATTGCTCATGAATCTCGACACCCGCTTGTTGCGCCGCGAGCCGAAATGCCGTGACCGCGCGAAACGGCAATGCGTGGCCGTCGTGTTCGACCCAAACTCCACCCACAACGTGATGCGCAAGACTCGGTACGAGGTCTCGAACGGTACTCGCATCGACCATAACTTCGTGCGTGAAACCAAGCGTTTGCAGATGCGCAACGCGTGCGCGGCACGCCGCAAGCTCCGCTTCGCTCTCAGCCACTTTCAACTGACCTGAAGGCTCGAAACCGGCATCGTCGCCAATCAGTTCGGCGAGTCTGAACCACAGGCCACGCGAAGCCAGCGACAACGCAATCTCGGCGTCGTGACGTCCGAGCGTACGCACGCCACCCGCATTGACACCCGATGCATGGCGCCCGCACACGTCACTCTCCAGCACGACCACGCTGGCACCGCGCCGCGCCAGATGCAACGCGCTCGACAAGCCATGCAAGCCGCCGCCGATCACCACGACATCGGCACCCACGGCTCCGGTCGCGCTGTTCATCGTGCGGCGGTGTCGTGGGCTTCGGCGGACGTGGCAGCCGGCCGCGCCGCGCGCTGCAGCGCCGCGTCGTGCGCGGCCGCGAGTTCGGCGAGCGTGACGGGCTTGATCGGCGGACGCACACGGTAATAACCGACCTCGGCAGGCGATACGCCCCGCGCGTCAGCTATCACCTCAGTAACGGTCAGTCCGCAAAGACGGCCCTGACATGGCCCCATGCCACAACGGCCAAACGACTTTGCCTGATTCGGGCCAAGGCAGCCGAGCTTCACGAAGTCGCGCAACTGTCCCGCGGTCACTTCTTCGCAACGGCAAATGGTGACTTCGTCCGCGGGAATACGATTGGCGTCCTTCGGCCGGTAAAGTGCATCGAGAAACGGGCGGATGTGCAACGTCTCGCGCAATGCCTGCTTCACCGGTGCGGCCAACGCGTCGCGCGTGATTTCGTCGATGCGGCCGCTCCGATGCACGATCTCCAGCGCCGCGAGCCGGCCCTGTTCCGCCGCAGCCTGCGCGCCGCCAATACCGCGGCTGTCGCCCGCCACGTAGATGCCGGGCACGTCGAGCTCGCCCCATGCGTCGGTAACGGGTATCCAGCACAGTTGCGCGTCGTCCCACTTATGCTGCGCGCGCAACGACCAGCTGATCTGCGTATTCGGCACGACGCCCTGATGCAACAGCACGACCTCGGCGGGAATACGCTGCGCATTGCCGCCGACGGTGAAACGTACCGCGGTGAGCGCGTCCGTGCCTTCGAGCGCGAGGTTCGTCGCACCTTGATAAAACGGTACACCGGCGCGCTTCAATGCGCGCATCAGCTTCAACCCTTTCGCAAGTTGCCGCCAACCCTTCAACGCGCCGCCCAGATGCGCGAGCGCACGGCGATAGTCGGTACTCGCAGTCGTATCGACAATGGCGCGGATTGGCACACCCGCGCGCAGATACTGCCAGCCAAGCAGATACAGCAACGGCCCACAGCCCGCCAGCACGACCGGCTGCGACGGCACGACCTCGGCACTCTTCAACAGAATCTGTGCGGCGCCGGCCGTCAGCACGCCCGGCAGTGTCCAGCCCGGAATCGGAAACGGCCGCTCCATCGCGCCGCTGCAAAGAATGATCGAACCGGCTTGCAGCGACTTCACGACACCGTCCTGCACGTAATCGATGCTGCGCTCAGCCGTCACCTGCCATACCGAAGCACCGCGTTCGTGCTTCGCACCGCTCGCGGCAAAAGCGTTTGCCAGCTCACTGCCCGCGGCATAGTCCGGACCGAGAATATTCAGACGCCGCGCATTGGTCTGCGTGATCGCGCGATAGATTTGCCCGCCGGGTGCGGCCTGCTCGTCGAGCACGGTCACGCTCAAACCGCGTTGCGCCGCGACGGTGGCGGCGGCCATACCCGCCGGCCCCGCGCCGACGATCACCAGATCGGCGTAATTAGCGTTCATCGCGCGTGTCTCCTGCCAACGTAATGAAGTCGTTCAGTTCGCGCATGCCGAGCTGCGAACGGATCGTCATGCCTTCGGCCACCGGCACGAGACAGCTCTGCCGGTTCGCCACGCCGTCGATTTCGACAAGACATTCGAAGCACACACCCATCATGCAATACGGCGCACGGGGCGCGCCGCTCACCGGCGTCGTGCGAAAACGCTCGACACCGGCCGCGAGCAAGGCGGCGGCAACGCTCGCGCCTTGCGGCACACGCAGCGGCTTTCCGTCGAACGAGATAGTGACGGTGCCGGTTGCGCTGCTCTTGGCCTCCGCGGGCAACACTTTGAAAAGACTGTCAGTGACCATGTGTGAATACCTTGTCGGTCTGCAAGAAACGCTCGCCGGAGAAATGTTCGATACCTTCAGGCACGAGATCTTTCGCAATCCACGGCGCAACGCGCAATGCATGGGCTGCCGCGAGCGTGACGCCGCTATGGCAGGTCACGACATACGCGCCTGGGCACGTGGCCGATTGCTGATAGATCGGAAAGCCGTCGGGGCTCAGCACGCGCAATGCGCCCCATGCACGCACCAGCTTCACTTCGCCCAACGCGGGAAAACTGCGCACACCGCGCCACGCGATATGACTCACGACGTCGGCGGTCACACCGTCGTTGAAGCCGACGTCTTCCATCGAATCGCCGATCTGCACGGTGCCTTCGTCGGTCTGCCGCACATAGGTGGTGGGGAAATCGAGGAAATGCGCGACACGTTCGGCGATCAACACCTGCCCGCGATTCGGCGCAACCGGCGCATGAATGCCGACCTGCTGCGCCAGCGCCCGATTGCCGAGTCCCGCGGCCAGCACCACACGTCCCGCATGAAAACGCTGCCCGCCTGTATCGACGACAAAACCGCTGCCATCGCGTTCGATACGTTGAGCGCGGACACCCGCCGTCATCGTCACGCCCCGCTTGCCGCACGCGGTATGCAGCGCGCGCAGCAACTTGAGCGGGTTCGTATGGCCATCCATCGGCGAATAGCTGGCGCCGATCACCTGCGGGCCGATCGCGGGCAAGCGGCGTTTCAATTCGGCGTGATCGATCATCTCGAACGGATAGTCGCCGTTCAGATCGTCGCGGATTGCCTGCAACCGCGCGGCGCGTTCCTGCCACTCCGTTTCGCTGAAGCAGAAATGGAAGCCGCCGGGTTGCTGCAGTTGCACGTCGATATCGGTGTCGTTGAGCAGGTATTCGCGCAACATCGGCCAACGGGTCGCCGAACCGCGCGTCCATGTCGCGTACGGCGACATGCCATAGCCCTTGCCCTGCACCCACACGAGCCCGAAGTTGCCGCGAGACGCACGGAATGCGTCGTCGCCTTCGTCGAGTACGCCAACCTTCAGCCCCTCGCGGGCAAGTCCATAGGCAACGGCCGTCCCCACCAGGCCGCCGCCGATCACCAGTACATCGGAAGAGTTCATCATCTGTTTCAGTTTTTGCCGATCAGCACGCGATCGAGGCCGACAATGCGGTCCATCACCACCATCAGAATCGCGGTGCCGACGATCAACACGGTCGACACCGAAGCGACGAGCGGGTCGATGGTTTGCGCGATCTGGTTGTACATCGCCACCGGCAACGTCGTGGTGCCTGGCGTCGCAACGAATACAGTCATCGTCAATTCGTCGAAGCTCTGGATAAAGGCGAGCATCCAGCCTGCCACGACGCCGGGGAGGATCATCGGCAGAATCACACGACGAAAGGTAGTGAAGCGTTTCGCGCCGAGCGAGAGCGCCGCGCGTTCCGCGTCACGATCGAGACCGGTAGCGGCGGCCAGCGTCAAACGCAGTGCGTACGGGAAGATCACCGTAACGTGCGTGAGCGTCAGCCAGAAGAACGAGCCGGACATGCCCGCGGTGGTGAAGAAACGCAGGAACGCCACGCCGAGCACCACGTTCGGAATCATCAGCGGCGACAGGAAGAAGGCCGACAGCGCGCCGCGTCCGCGGAAGCGATAACGCGTCAGCGCCAGCGCGCTCGGCACCGCAAACAGCACGGCTACGGTTGCCGAAGCGAGACCGAGGCGCAGCGAGAGCCAGAACGCGTCGATGATGTCCGGCGCGTCGGCGATCGCGCGGAACCAGCGCAGCGACAGCCCCGTGGTGGGCATCGAAATGTAGCCCTTGTCGGTGAACGACACGGCGATCACCACCAGCAACGGTGCAACGATGAAGAGCACGAAGAGCGTGTGATAGCACAGCGCGAGCCAGTTGTTTTTGCGCATGACGTCAGCCCTCGAAGACCGCGCGGAAGCGCCGCTCGATCCAGCGGTTGCAGCCCAGAATGATGACGATATTCGCAATCAGCAGCAGCACCGCGATGGTCGCGCCGAGCGGCCAGTTCAGCGTATTGAGAAATTCGTCGTAGGCCGCGGTCGCGGCGACCTTCAGACGGCGGCCGCCGAGCAGCGCCGGCGTGGCAAACGCGGACGCCGCCAGCGCGAACACGATGATCGACCCCGACAGCACGCCCGGCAGCAATTGCGGTAACACCACCCGGCGAAATACCGCGAACGGCTGCGCACCCAGCGAACGCGCGGCATTTTCGATTTGCAGATCGAGCTTTTGCAGCGTGGCCCACACGGCGATCACCATGAACGGCACCAGTACGTGCGTGAGGCCGATAATCACGCCGGTCATCGTGAAGACCAGTTTGACCGGTTCGCTGGTAATGCCGAGCGCCTGCAACGCGCCGTTGAGCAAGCCGTTGTTGCCCAGCAGGATCGCCCAGCCGAGCGTGCGCACCACCACTGAAATCAGCAGCGGACCCAGAATCACGATCAAGAAGATCGACCGCCACGGGCTCTTCATCCGCGCGAGAATGATGGTCTCCGGCACGCCGAGCACCACGCATAGCAGCGTCACCGCGAGCGCCATGCCGCCCGTGCGCAGAAAGATCTCGTGGTAGTAGCCGTCGCTCAATACTTCGACGTAGTTCGATAGCGTGAAGGTCGGCAACACGCCGCGGGTACCGTCGAATGCGTGGAAGGACAGCACGGCCGTCAGCAGCAACGGCACGAGCAGGAGGCCGCAGAACAGCAGCAGTGCGGGACCGGCGAGCAGCCAGGGCGCGGCATTGGCCCGCTCGGCGTTCAACCGGGGCGCAGCCTGAACCGGCGCCGGGAGTGGCGAATGCGAGGAATCAGCCATGCGCGGTCTCCGCGAGAATCCGCACGGCGTCGTCGGACCAATGCACGCCCACCGTTTCGCCTTCGCCCGGCGGCGTGGTGCCGAGATTCGGCAAACTCGCGCGCACCATGCCGAGCGGCGTCTCGATCTGCAGCATCCAGTGGTTGCCGAGGAACAGACAGGTCGTCACGCGGCCTTGCAGCGTCGCATCGGCTGCCGACGAATCGGTCAACGCCACGCGTTCGGGCCGCACATACAACTGCACGTCACCCTCGAAGCGTCGGCCGCCATGCGGCACCTTCATCACGCTCGCACCAACCCGCACCACTGCGCAACGGTCGTTCATCTGCTCGACGGTGCCGCGCAAGGCATTCGTCTTGCCGAGAAAACCGGAAGCGAACACCGACTCCGGCTTTTCATAGGCATCGAACGGCGAGCCGGTTTGCACGATACGGCCGCCGTGCATGACCGCGATGCGGTCGCTCATCGTCATGGCTTCAACCTGATCGTGCGTGACGAGGATCGTCGTAATGCCGAGCTTCTTCTGGATCGCGCGCAGTTCCACGTGCATGTCTTCGCGCAGCTTGGCGTCGAGATTCGACATCGGCTCGTCCAGCAACAGCACTTGCGGGCGGATCGCCAGCGCGCGGGCAATCGCGACGCGCTGCCGCTGCCCACCCGACAGTTCACGCGGATAGCGCTTGTCGAGGCCGGTGAGCCGCACCATCTCGAGCACTTCGGCAATGCGCGTGGCGCGTTCGCCGCGCGTCACGTTGCGCATGTCGAGACCGAAGCCGACGTTATTGCCGACCGTCATGTGCGGAAACAGCGCGTAGCTCTGGAACACGATGCCCATGCCGCGCTTTTCCGGCCGCTCACGCGTGATATCGGCGCCGTTCAGCAGAATGCGGCCGCGGGTCGGGTCGACGAAACCCGCGACCATCTGCAGCGTCGTGGTCTTGCCGCAGCCCGACGGGCCGAGCAGCGAAACGAATTCGCCGCGTTCGATCGACAGGCTGATACTGTCCACCGCGTTGAATTCGCCGTAAGCCTTGCCGAGGCCATCCAGAGTGAGGAAGCTCATGGTGTTATGCCTTACCGTTCGACGGTGCGATTCCAGCGATTGGTCCAGTCAGAACGCTTTTCGTTGACGTAAGGCCAGTCGGTTTTCACCAGCTTGCCGATCTGCTCCGGCGTGTACGGCACGGTCGCGGCAATTTGCGGCGTGAGCTTCGTGTTCTTGTTGACGGGCCCCCAGCCCTGTCCTTCGGCAAGCCATGCCTGCACCTGCGGCGTCAAAAGGAACTGGACGAACTGCTGCGAGAGCGCGGCGACATTGTTCTGGACGACCGGACACGCCCCGATGAACATCGCGGGGGAGCCCTCTTTCGGATAGACGAATTCAACCGGGAACCCGGTGGCCTTCAGCGCCGCGACGCGGCCGCTGCCCCATACGGCCAGGGTAATGTCGCCGTTCTGGAACATCTCCGTCATCTTGCCCGGCGACGGTTCCCACGCCAGCACGTTCGGGCCGACTTCCTTCGCCAGCGCCGTCATACCCGGATCGATGTCGTGATCGCTGCCTTTGCGCAGCCGCGCGTAGGTGAGCAACGTGTGCAGGCCGTAGGTGTTGTTGATCGGCGGAATCGCGATCTTCTGGCGCAGGCGTTTGTCGGTTAGCGCTTCCCACGAATCCGGTTTCGGCAAGCCGGCCTTCTTGAACGCTTCCGTGTTGTAGACGAGACCGGTAGCCACCACGCCCACCGCCGTCGCATTCGCGTTCATCTTGCCGATGTCGTACAGGTCCTTGTAGACCGGCGCATCCTGCAACTTGTCGCAGAAACCGAACTGCGTGGCCTGATACATCGGGCCGTCGTCCAGCAGGACGACATTGAGTTCCTCTTTCGACTTTTGCGCCTGCAGCTTGGCAAGCGTATCGGTCGAGTTACCCGGCACGTAGACGATCTTGACGTCGTGGTTGGCCTCGAACGCCGGGATGATTTTCTTCTGAAACAGGTCTTGCGTGGAACCGCCGTATGAGCCGAGATACAGCGTCGGCGTCGCCAGTGCGGGCAATGCACAACCGGCGACCAGACCACCGACGGCACCCAGCACCCACCTCAAACGTGTAGCCATCTTTCTTCTCCTCAGCGGCGCCCGTAGCACGCCAGTTTCATCAGGGATATCACCAAGTTATCGTCATGCCATGTCGTGAATACGCCACGAATCCAGCAGCGAACCCAGCTTATTGAGAAAAAAAAGCGGCGTGAAATCGAATTTTTTCTGTGTCGTATAACATTCGCTTATACATTTTGAGCGGTAACCTTCATGAAGATCCGGCAGCTGGAAGCGTTCAATGCAGTCATGGTGTGCCGCACCGTCACACGCGCGGCGGAGATGCTGCATGTCTCGCAACCTGCCGTGACCCGGCTCGTCAGCGATCTGGAGGAGAGCACCGGTTTTGCGCTGTTCGACCGCACACACGGACGTTTGCAGCCGACGCCCGAAGCGTTTGCGCTGCACGAAGAAGTGCAGCGCTCGTTGGTCGGCGTGGAGCGGATCGAACGCGCCGCGCAGGAGATTCGCGCGGCGCAGCGCGGCATGCTGCAGATCGCGAGTGCGCCAGCGCTGGCGCTATCGTTTCTGCCTCGCGCGATTGCGGAGTTCAGCGCGATGCATACGGGTGTGGAGATTTCGCTTGCCGCGCATGCGTCGCGTAACGTGCTCGACCTGGTGGTCGAACATCGCTGCGACGTCGGCTTTGTGATTCTGGCGTTGAGCACGCCAAGCGCGCATGGCGAACTATTGATGACAACCCGCATGGTCTGCGCAATGCCGGCAACCCATCGGCTCGCCGCGAAAACCACGGTGGTGCCTGAGGATCTGCGCAACGAACCATTCGTGTCGCACTGGCGCGGTCTCCAATCGCGCTATGAAACCGATGCGTTATTCGCCTCGCATGGTGTCGAGCGCAAGCTGATGGTGGAGACGCAGACGTCCGCGGGCATCTGCGCCTTTGTCTCCGCGGGCATGGGCGTCGCGATCATCGATCCGGTCACCGCGCTGGAGTATCGCGGCACGGATCTCGTCTTCCGGCGCTTCGAGCCGGTGATCGGCACGAACTTCTCCGTGCTGTTGCCATCGCAACGGCCGCCTTCGTTGCTGGTGAAGAAGTTTGTGGCACATGTGCGAGCGTTTGCGCACGCACAGTTGCCGAAGGATGCAATGCTGTAGGGGCTTTAGCTCGCAGCACAACAGGCGGCGCGTGGCACAAATTGACACGCGTTCATAGCTTCCTGCACAGCGTGTTGCTGCGAGTGCTTCAGGCCTTTTGACTTTTGGATACCTTCGCGGCTGCTTTTGCTCGCGTGATCGCAGGCGCGTTCTTCTTTAAATTCTTCTGGTTGTAGTCGATCGCGGCACGGACGAGATTTTTCAGCGCGCGCTCATTCACCTTGTCGCCCTCGAGGAAATCGATCGCCCGTCTCGCGTTGCCTTCGAAGCCCGCATTGAAGAGTTTGTCGGGATCCGCGAGGCTTGCGCCGTGGGCAAAGGTCAGCTTCACCTTCCCCTTGTGGGCGTCGGCGACCGCGATCATTCCGTCGCGAGACCACACCGGGCTGCCCATCCACTTCCATTCCTCGATGATCTCGGGGTCGGCCTCAAGGATGCTCTTGCGAACGCTGGCGAACGTCTTGCCCCGCCAGTCTGTGATTCCTGCGATCAGCTGGTCAATACGTTCCGATGGATTCATTTCGTCTTTTTGCATTGAATTCCGGTCTCGTTCTATGCGATCACAATCGGATCATGCAGCAGCTACATGATCCGATGAGACGCAAGCTGCGGGGGACGTCGACGGCTTGGCCATTGTAATCGCTGGACCGGACCCTGCCCTTCAATGCACTTCAATCTCCTCGCTCTCGCTTTCGCGCACGGCGCGCGACGCGTCTAAACACCAGCCAGCGCCGGCAGCGCGATCTCGTACGACACGCGCTCGCGCCGGCTGCTCGTCTGCGGCTGACGTTCCACATGGTTCAGTGGCGGCGCGCTTTCGACGCGCATCGATACGCACGCGGGATAGCGAGCGTTTTTCTTCTCGAGAATGGCCCGGCTCAGAAACCCGGCGCTATACGCTTTCAGCAGGTGTGGATGGTGTGCTTCGATATACGCAGCAATCCGCGCCTCCTCGCCGTCTATCGTGGCCAGTGACGCCAGCGTGCTCGCATCCCAACGGAAGCGCAGGCCAAGTTCATCAAATGTGCTGTTGTAGGCGCACAGTTGCGCCTCGATTTCCGCATCATGCGCGCTGTCGCAAACATCGAACTGGGACGGGTTCATGGTCGTCTCCTCAAGGAAAAAGGCATGACCAAGAATAGGCCGAGGCATCAATAAACAATAGTTAAAGTTATTTCGAAAAACAATAATCTATTGTTTATACATCAACTCCTCGTAAACGACAGTAACGGAATCCGGTGCCTGGACAGCCCCACCGCCTTCCTCACAATCCCCACAGCCAGAAGTGTCAGACCCAGCTATTAGGCATGCCTAATACAAACCATAAAATGTTTTAACTTTCTCTTATTGCTGTTCGCGCGCAGCATCCTTCAGACGCGCTCCACGCGAAACGCCTTTTACCCAGTTGTCGTGAGATCGACGGGCAAGGATTTTCGTCAGTGCAATTCCCTCTGGCCGACCACTGGCGCTTGATTGCCAACAGACAAACCGGCGATGAAGCGATTCGATCACGTAAGTCCAACGCGCCGCTCGAGCGCGACGGAATATACAGGAGACGAAGGACATGGGACTTTCCAACGTATCCGGGACAGGCAGTACGCCGTTCCGGCAAAACCGCTGGGTGCAACTAGCGATCGGCATCGTATGCATGGGCCTCGTCGCGAATCTGCAATATGCCTGGACGCTGTTCGTTGTACCGATGGACAACGCCCACCACTGGGGCCAGGCCGCCATTCAGACCGCATTCACGGTCTTCATCGTCACTGAAACCTGGCTCGTGCCGATAGAAGGCTGGCTCGTCGACAAGTTCGGGCCGCGCCCGGTTGTGATCGGCGGTTCGGTGTGCGCGGCACTCGGCTGGATTATCGACGCGCATGCGAGCAGTCTCGCCGAGCTCTACATCGCGGCCGTGATCGCCGGTATCGGTGCCGGTTGCGTGTATGGCACCTGCGTCGGCACGGCGCTCAAGTGGTTTCCGGACAAGCGCGGTCTTGCAGCAGGTTTGACCGCGGCGGGTTTCGGCGCCGGCGCGGCCGTCACCGTGATTCCCATCGCCAATATGATCCAGCGCTCGGGTTACGAGCACACGTTCATGTTCTTCGGCATTTTCCAGGGCGTCTGCATTCTGCTGCTCGCCACCATGCTGGTACGGCCGAAGCCGCCCGCATTCGCGGTCGCGGCCAAACGCGTGGTCGCAAGCAAGATCGACTACACGCCCGGCGAGATGATCCGTTCACCGCTCTTCTGGGTGCTGTATCTGATGTTCGTGTTCGTCGCGGCCGGCGGCATCATTGCGACCGCGCAGCTTGGTCCGATCGCGAAGGAATACGGCTTTGCCAAACTGCCGGTGAGTCTGCTGGGCATCACGCTGCCGCTGCTCACGATGACGCTGTCGATCGACAATCTGTGCAACGGCTTCACACGTCCGTTGTGCGGTTTTCTGTCGGACAGAATCGGCCGCGAAAACACGATGTTCATGATCTTTCTCGGCGAAGGCGTCGCGCTGCTGGGACTCATGCAGTTCGGCCACAACCCCTACGCATTCATGTTCTTCGCCGCCGCCGTGTTCCTGTGCTGGGGCGAGATCTTTTCGATTTTCCCGGCGACCTGCGCGGACACCTTCGGTAGCAAATACGCCGCGGCCAATGCGGGGACGCTCTATACCGCGAAGGGTACCGCGTCGATGCTGGTGCCGATCGCATCGGTGCTGTCCGCGAACGGCGGATGGAGCACGGTGTTCATCTCGGCGGCGGTGATCTCGATCGCGGCAGCCGTATCCGCCAAATTCATCCTCGCACCCATGAGAAAACGCTGGATCGAAAACTCGGGCGCGACAGCCGGCGTGGCCGTCGCTGAAGCGCGCCTGCAGCCATCGTCCGGCGGCTCGCCTGAATGAACCACAACGTGAGCCCGCCACTCACGACGAACCCATAACGTCCCGCGACCAAGGAGCAACATCATGGCAGAAGCCGACCGGCAAACAGTAGAAGATAGCCCGACACAACAGGCAGCCGAAACGACCGACGGATTCCATCTCGTCATCGACGCGCTGAAACTGAACGACATCAGCACCATCTTTGGACTGGTCGGCATCCCGATCACCGACCTCGCGCGACTTGCACAAGCGGAAGGGATGCGGTTCATCGGTTTTCGTCATGAACAGCATGCGGGCAACGCAGCGGCCATTTCCGGCTTCATGACGCAGAAGCCCGGCATCTGCCTGACCGTGTCGGCGCCGGGCTTTCTGAACGGCCTGACCGCACTCGCCAACGCGACCACCAACTGCTTCCCGATGATCCTGATCAGCGGCTCGAGCGAGCGCGAAATCGTCGATCTGCAGCAGGGCGATTACGAAGAGATGGATCAACTGAATGCGGCCAAGCCGTACGCGAAAGCCGCGTATCGCGTGTTGCATGCGGAAGACATCGGCATCGGCGTGGCGCGTGCGATCCGTGCCGCGGTGTCGGGCCGCCCTGGTGGCGTGTATCTGGATTTGCCGGCCAAGCTGCTCGCGCAAACGCTCGATGTCGTGAAGGCGCAGCAATCGCTGGTCAAGGTTGTCGACGCCGCGCCGCGTCAGTTGCCGGCGCCGGAATCGGTCAAGCGCGCGATCGATGTGCTGAGGAGCGCCAGGCGTCCGCTGATCCTGCTCGGCAAAGGCGCGGCGTACGCACAGGCTGATGCCGAGATCCGCGCGTTCGTCGAACAAAGCGGCATTCCGTATCTGCCGATGTCGATGGCCAAGGGCCTGTTGCCCGATACGCACGAGCAATCGGCGTCGGCGGCACGCTCGTTCGTGCTGCAGGAAGCGGATGTGGTCGTGCTGATCGGCGCGCGTCTGAACTGGCTGCTCTCGCACGGCAAGGGCAAGACGTGGGGCGCGGAGCCGAAGAAGTTCGTCCAGGTCGATATTTCGCCGACCGAAATCGACAGCAACGTCGCGATTGCCGCGCCTGTGATCGGCGATATCGGTTCGTGCGTGGCCGCATTGCGTGCCGGCCTCGATGCGAGCTACGCAAAGCCGGCCGCCGAATGGACCGGCGCGATCGCCGAGCGCAAGAGCAAGAACCTCGCGAAGATGGCCGAGACACTCGCCAAGAACCCGTCGCCGATGAATTTCCACAGTGCGTTGCGTGCGATCCGCGATGTGCTGAAGACGCGCCCGGACATCAACGTCGTCAATGAAGGCGCGAACACGCTCGACTACGCGCGCAGCATCATCGATATGTACGAGCCGCGCAAACGCTTCGATTCGGGCACGTGGGGAATCATGGGCATCGGCATGGGCTTCGCGATCGGCGCAGCGGTGACGAGCGGCAAACCGGTTGTCGCGATCGAAGGCGACAGCGCGTTCGGCTTCAGCGGCATGGAACTCGAAACCATCTGCCGTTACGACCTGCCGGTTTGCACGATCGTGTTCAACAACAACGGCGTCTATCGCGGCACCGACGTGAACCCGACGGGCGGCAAAGACGTCGCACCGACCGTATTCGTGAAGGGCGCGCGCTACGACAAGATGATCGAGGCATTCGGCGGCGTCGGCTACAACGCGACCACCCCGGAAGAACTGACGAAAGCCCTGCTTGAAGCGATTGCATCGGGCAAGCCGACCTTGATCAATGCCGTCATCGATGAAGCGGCCGGCACCGAAAGCGGTCGCCTGACCAATCTGAATCCGCAAAGCGCGGCAATGAAAAAGTGATCCACCGTAACCACGGAGATAGCAAATGACCAAACCTCTCGAAGGCATCAAGATCATCGACTTCACCCATGTTCAGGCGGGCCCTGCGTGCACCCAGTTGCTCGCCTGGTTCGGCGCCGACGTGATCAAGGTTGAACGGCCGGGTTCGGGCGACGTGACGCGTAACCAGTTGCGCGACATCCCCGACGCCGACGCGCTGTACTTCACCATGCTCAACAGCAACAAGAAGTCGCTGACGTTGGATACGAAAAAACCCGAAGGCAAGGAAGTACTCGAAAAACTGATTCGCGAATCCGACGTGCTGGTCGAAAATTTTGGCCCGGGCGCGTTGGACCGGATGGGCTTTTCATGGGAACGCCTGAACGAACTCAATCCGAAGATGATCGTTGCTTCGGTGAAGGGCTTCAGCGACGGCCATCACTACGACGACCTGAAGGTCTACGAAAACGTCGCGCAATGCGCGGGCGGCGCGGCCTCCACCACCGGCTTCTGGGACGGCCCGCCGACCATCAGCGCCGCGGCGCTCGGCGACAGCAACACCGGCATGCATCTGGCCATCGGCATTCTGACCGCGCTGCTGGGACGCGATAAAACCGGCAAGGGCCAGAAGGTCGCGGTGTCGATGCAGGATAGCGTGCTGAACCTGTGCCGCGTGAAGCTGCGCGACCAGCAGCGGCTGGAGCGCGTGGGGTATCTCGAGGAATATCCGCAGTATCCGCACGGCGAATTCAGCGACGTGGTGCCGCGCGGCGGCAATGCGGGCGGCGGTGGCCAGCCGGGCTGGGTGCTCAAGTGCAAGGGCTGGGAAACGGATCCGAACGCGTATATCTACTTCACGATCCAGGGCCATGCGTGGGAGCCGATCTGCAAGGCGCTCGGCAAACCCGAATGGATCGACGATCCCGCCTACAAAACCGCTGAAGCCCGTCAACCGCATATCTTCGAGATCTTCGGAACCATTGAAGCGTGGCTCGCCGACAAGACCAAGTTTGAAGCGGTCGACATCTTGCGCAAGTTCGACATTCCGTGCGCGCCGGTGTTGACAATGAAGGAACTGGCCAACGATCCGTCGTTGCGCGCGAGCGGCACGATCGTCGAAGTGCCGCACAAGAAACGCGGCTCGTATCTGACGGTCGGCAGTCCGATCAAGTTCTCGGATATGAAGCCCGAAGTGACCGCGTCGCCGCTGCTTGGCGAACACACGGATGAAGTGCTGGCGAGCCTCGGCTACAGCAAGCAGGATATCTTCAACCTGCGTGAAATCAGAGCGGTGTAACGGAGTTAAGCCACAGGCCCGTTTGAATACTCGGGCCTGTGGTGGGTACGGTGTCCGTCACTCTCACAGGCGCCGTACCCGATCCAGGGATTTGCGTTTTTATATTCGGGGAGCGTCATGAAAAATGCTATCGACTTCGAGCAACTCGTCAATGTTATCGGCGACGCGGTCATCATCTCCGATGCCGGCGGCAGCATTACGCTGTGGAACCCCGCGGCCGAACGCATGTTCGGCTTTACGCAAAGCGAGGCACTGGGAAAATCACTGGACCTGATCATTCCGGAACGCTTGCGCGGCCGCCATTGGGACGGCTATCACAAGACCATGGCAACGGGCGAAACCCGTTATGGCAACGACTTACTGCGGGTCCCCGCCGCGCACAAGGACGGGCGGTCGCTGTCGATTGCCTTTACGGTGGCGTTGCTGCATTCGCCGCAGAACGAACTCACCGGCATCGTCGCCGTGATCCGTGACGAAACCAGCCGATTCCAGGAGGACCGTTTGCTGCGCAAGCGTCTTGCGGAACTGGAAGCGGCCGCAGGCGCGTGAGCGGCAAACGCTAACGCAAGCCGGGGCGTTGAACGCGAAGCGAGCGTTGCGCTACTTGAGCCTCGGCGTGCGAACAGCCGCCCCCTACCGCAACGACCCCGTCGTCAGGCGGTAGGTACCGGCCACATCGAACAATGCGTCAGAACGAAAAAGCAAAGCATAAAAAACTGTTTGTCATCTCGATACCAGTCGGCCTTTAATAGCAAGCTCGCATTCGCGAGGCTGCGCCTTTCGCCGACGGATGTTCGCTATCCGGATCGCTGGGCAAAGTGAATCCACCCTGAGGTGTGCTGGCCTGCACTCGCACCATCTCGGGGCAATCCTTTTCCATCGCTCATTCGGGACCGGTATGGCCGACGTCACTTATTCTCGCCACAGCGATGTCGCTTCGACCCGGCAGTATCTCGGGGTTTCGAAAGCGACGTTTTACAGGTGGCTTTCCTGGATCGTTCCGGCCCTGCTGCTCGTGTTGTGGCAAGTAGTGGCACGCCTTGGGCTGATTCCCCCTCAGGTGCTTCCGGCCCCGAGCAGCGTCGCGGCAACCGCGCTGGAACTGGCAAGCAACGGCGAACTCTTCGTTCACCTCGGCGTTTCGCTGCTGCGTGCCGCTGCGGGGTTTGCAATCGGTGGAACGATCGGACTTGCGCTCGGCATCCTGGTCGGCTTCTCGCCGCTCGCGCAGGCGCTGCTGGATCGCTCGATCCAGATGGTGCGCGCCATTCCTTTCCTTGCGATGCTGCCGCTCGTCATTGTCTGGTTCGGGGTCGGCGAAGTGGCAAAAATCTTTCTGGTCGCGCTGGCGGTTCTGTTTCCCATGTACATCAACACGATGCTTGGGATTCGACAGATCGATCCAAAGCTGATGGAACTCGCGAAAGTGGTCGGGTTGGACTGGACCGCGGTCGTGCGGCGGATCATTCTGCCCGGCGCCATGCCGTCGATCCTGACCGGCGTGCGTTATGCGCTCGCTCATGCCTGGCTCGCGCTGGTCATTGCCGAAACGCTCGCGACGACAAAAGGCATCGGCTTTCTGGCGATGGATGCCCGCGAATTTCTCCAGACCAACGTCATTCTGCTGACCATGATCATCTACGCGATCATCGGCGTCGTGGCGGACGCGCTGGTGCGGTTGCTCGAAGCGCATTTCCTCTCGTGGCACGCGAACTACACTAAAGGAGCGCGCACGTGAGCGCTAATCTTGCACTGTCCCGGGACGCCACGGTTCCGGCTTTCACCGAAGAGAAAGTGAACCGGCCGCCGCTCGCTGTCTCGGTGCGTGGCCTGCAGCGCCGCTATGGCAGCCGTGTCGTCATCGATACGCTGGACCTCGATATCCATGAGGGTGAATTTGTCGCGCTGCTTGGGGAAAGCGGCTGTGGCAAGACCACCCTGTTGCGTGCGCTGGCCGGGCTCGATCTGCCCGACGCCGGCCAGATCCGCGCGCCCGAACGTCCTTCCGTCGTATTCCAGGAGCACCGCCTGCTGCCTTGGGCGACGCTGTGGGAAAACGTAGCGCTCGGTCATGAAACGACAGTCGGCCGTGCCGGAGCAGCGCATGCGTTGGCCGAAGTCGGTCTGTCCGGCCGGGAAGACGACTGGCCGCGCAATCTGTCAGGCGGTCAGGCGCAACGCGTGGCGCTGGCGCGTGGCCTCGTCAGCGATCCCGCCTTGCTGCTGCTCGACGAACCGTTCGCGGCGCTCGACGCGCTCACGCGGATCAAGATGCACGCACTCGTCAAGGAACTGGTGGCGCGCCATCACCCAGGTGTGCTGCTCGTAACGCACGACGTCGACGAAGCGCTTACGCTCGCCGACAGGATCCTCGTCATGCGCTCGGGACGCATCGCGGCTTCCTTCCAACCCAACAACCACACGCCGCAGACACTGCGGCCGATTCTGCTCGAAGAACTCGGCGTTCAGTCTCACTGAGCGTTTTCCGCATGACTCCAAGGACCTGACAAGAATGAACGATTCTTCGCTGAGCCGCCGCCAACTGTTGCGCGCGGCGGGTGGACTGCTGGCCGGTGCCGCCGCCGGCAGCCTGTTTCCGGCTCGCGCAGCCGAGCCGCGCAAGCTGACACGCAACACCGATACGGTTCGCGTCGGATGGGGCTACGGTGCCCTGCCGGACATTGCGAAGCAGCGTGGTGTATTCGAAAAGACGCTGGCTGCAAAGGGCATCAAGGTCGAATGGGTCGGGCCGTTCCCGAATCATGCGCCGTCGATTCAGGCGGTCGTCGGCGGTAGCGCGGATTTCGGCTTCTGGGGATCGACAACACCGGCGCTGGCCGCGATGCTGGCCGGCTCGCCGCTCGTCTTCAATGCGTTCGACATCTATTCGCCGCGCTCGACTGCAATCATCGTGAAGAAATCGAGCGGGATCAATTCGGTGGCGGATCTCGTGGGCCGCAAGGTCGCGATCAACCGGTCGGGATTGGGTGAATTTCTGCTGATTGCAGCGCTGGAAAAGAACCACATTGACCGCAGCAAGGTCGAGTTCGTCTACCTGAATCCACCCGATGCCGCGCCGGCATTCGCACAAGGCGTGGTCGACGCGTGGTCGATGTGGTCGCCGGCCGTCGACATCGCACGCCATGCGAACGACGCCAAGGACATTTTCAACGAAGGACGCGACCTCGATTTCCTGATCGATTACAGCTCGCTCGTGACGCGTCGAAAATTTACCGAAGAGAATTCCGAGCTGATTCGCGCCGTGATCGATGCGTACTACGTGGAAGGCGCGTGGCAGTCGGCGCATTCTGCGGAATCCGAACAGCTCGTACAGAGAGAAGCCAAATATCCGGATCAGGTGCGCGACTATCTGACGAGCCTGAAGCGCGTGAATCAGTTCCACGAACCCGACGATGCCGCGTTCATCGCGCAGTTCCAACGCGCCGCCGACTGGCTCGCGGAACGCAAGATCATCAAATCGCGAATCAAGGTCGCTGATTACAGCGTCAAGGTTTGATTGGACATACGATGGGAACCACGCTCGTCTCGCCATTGTCGGCCACGCTCGGCTTCGCTGAAGCCATCGCCCATATCGCCTTGACCGCCGCGGAGCGGGAACGGAATCATCGTTTGCCGCACGAGGAGATCGCGACGCTCAAGGCGCTCGGCTTCGGCGCGCTGCGCCTGCCGGCCGACGCCGGTGGGCACGGCGTGTCGTTGCGTGAGCTTTTCGTCGTAGCGCGCGACGTTGCGGCGGCGGATTCCAACATCGCCCACGCTTTTCGCAATCATCTGTGGCAGGTCGAATCGGCGCTCAGACATCGGGGGCACCCGTTTCATGCGCACGTTCTCGATCTGAGCAGCAAGAAGAAAACCGTCGGCCTCAGTTTCACGGACACCGATGCCGTGGCGGCCGGCGCGCGTCCAAGTCAGGTGCTGAGCCGGCTCGAATGGGACGAAGCGCGAGGTACGTATATCGGCTCAGGCGAGAAGGTCTACGCGACCGGCAACCTCTACAACGACGCATTCGTTGGGCTCGCGGTGGAAAGCCGCGAAGGCCGGACTGTGCAATACGTGCTCGACCGCGGCGAAGGTGTCGGCGCCGATGACAACTGGCAGGGATTCGGTCAACGCCTGACGGCCTCAGGCACGGCGAAGTTTCATGCGGTGACGGTGCCCGCGACGCACGTCTATGCGACAGATCCGCCGCGCACGAACGAAGCGGCGCCGTGGGGATACACCTTTCATCAGGTCTATCTGACCAACTGCATCGCAGGTATCGTGCGGCGGGTAGCGTTGGACGCCGTCGACGTTTTGCGTGCACGCGGGCGCAATTTCTATCACGGCGACGCCGTGCATCCCGCCGACGAGCCTGTCCTGCAAACGCTGCTTGGCCGCATTCGCGCCTATGCAGCCAGCGTCGAGGCAACTGCCGATCGTGCTGTGGCCGCGCTTCAGCATGCCTGGGATAACTATGAGACGGCCGACGAATACGACACCACGCTGGCCGCCACGCTCTCGGCGGCGGAAGCCAAAGTCGTGATCGACGATCTCGCCCCGCAGATCGCCAGTTGGCTGATCGACCTTGGATCGGGCTCGGTCGTATCGCGCACGGGCGCGCTGGACCGGCATTGGCGCAACATCAAGGTGATTGCTTCGCACAATCCGCGTCTATACAAAGAACGGCTACTCGGGCAGAACCTGCTGACCGGACAGCTTCCGCCCACCGGCGCGTTCTTCTGATCGCACAACCCGTCGCGCGTGCAGATAGCCGGGACCCTCGAACGACACGCGACCCCGAAGCGTCATTCGTTGCCTGATAAGGACCGGCCGCTTCTCGAGATGAAGCAGCCGTTCCTGCATCCGCCCGGGGCGAACAAGGCTAGTTAAAACAGCGGGTGCGCTGTCGGATAGAGCGCCGTTCGCAGCGCCAGTCCACCTAGCACAACAAAGATAATGGCGGCGAGGACGTGAACCGCCTTCGTCGGCAAACGGTCGGCGAATTTGTGGCCAAGATAGATAACGGGCACATTCGCCAGCATCATGCCGAGCGTCGTACCGGCGACAACACCGAAGAACTCGTGAAAGCGTGCGGCCAGGGCCACAGTCACGATTTGTGTCTTGTCGCCCATCTCCGCGAGAAAGAACGTCACCGCCGTCGCACCGAATACGCCCATCGAATCTTTGGTCAACACCGAGTCGGCGTCGTCCAGCTTGTCTGGAATGAGAATCCACACTGCCATGACCGCAAACGAAGCGACGACCGCCCAGTTCAGAATGTTCGGACTCAAAATGCTTGCGAGCCACGCACCCAGAGCGCCGGACGCGGCGTGATTGACGAGTGTGGCGGCAAGGACACCCAGAATGATCGGAATCGGCTTGCGATATCGCGCGGCGAGCACGAGGGACAGGAGTTGCGTTTTATCGCCAATTTCGGCGAGGCCGACAACGCTGGCTGAGACGAGGAACGATTGCATGGGGAATGTTGTACCCGGGCCGCGCTGAAAAACGCGATGACGCACATTCCGGCGACCCGGTTAGGTCGGAATGTGTGTCATCGGTCTTGCCAGGCACTAAGCTGCGCACGCCATGATGAGTCTTGCGACCCGCCAAGTATGTTGACGTGCGCCCCCGAACATCGCGTTCGAGGCGGCTACTCCCCAATGAGAAGTCGCGATTCTATCGCAGCGCCCGTTGCAGAATCAAGTCGATCGGTCTGGAATTCGTAGCGGTGACGAAAGTTACGCCTCGGCTGGACGACCTCGTCAGATAGCCCGATACCGCGGATCGCAGCGCCGCGTGTCACATGAAAGTCATTACATATTGCTTTCGATCGCAATGTGCTCGTCGCAACGTTCCCTATCGGTTGTGATTCATCGAACCCGGTCCCAAGGGCGCGATTTACCGCATTGTCCGAGACCTGGCGAACTCGAATCGGGTCAGCTTTCCTCAACAGGATTTGAAGTCTGTCGTCGCAGCGTGCCGATGTATTGGCTTGGCGCTTCGCCGAGTACGCGGCGGAATGCAGCCGCAAAGGCACTGGGACTTGAATATCCCAGGTCCAGTGCAACCTGGGTTACCGACTGCCCGCAACTCAACCGCTCGATCGCGGCCAGTAGACAGACTTGCTGGCGCCATTCTCCAAAACTCACGCCTGTTTGCTCGCGGAATAGACGGGTGAAGGTCCGCCGGCTCATTCCTGCTTCGACCGCGAAGGTTTCGAGACCAAGCGTAATCAAGGGTTCCGCGAACATGCGTCGGCATACTCGCGCAAGACGCTGATCTCCGGGTAATGGGGCATTCAGGGATAGCTGCGGCATGTCCGCTATCTCTGCGACCAGCAATGCCATCAGCTTTCCATCACGCCCGTCTTCGTCGTATAGCGCCGGCAGATCTACGGCGTCCTCGAGCAATTGCCTCAGCAACGGCGAAACGCCGTATACGCCGCATCGTGCTGCCAGCCCTACCGTCTGCGCGGCCTGGTCCGAGACGAACGTATTCAGCATCGTTACCTTACCGCTCATAGTCATCTCGTGGACGACGCCCGCTGGCACCCAGCAACCCCGCAGGGGTGGAACCAGCCAGTTTCCCTCTGATGTCGCGACCGTGATTGCGCCATGAGAGGCAAACGCAAATTGCCCTCGCCGGTGCGAGTGCGCGGGGAACGTGAAGCCGGGTGGATACTCGTTTGCGGTCACGACCACGCTTCTGGGAATGTCTTCGTGAGGATCTAGTGGTGTATTTCGCATGGCCCAAACTCTACATTTTTTGGCCTGATGCCGAAAGCGGGCCAGTTGGGAGATCGCTACGATTGAGAACTCGCTGCTCACGCAGTTTCTTTGTCTGGAGTCGACATGCCCAATACGTACCACCAGGTGGGGAATGGTCCCCATCGCGTCCTTGTGCTGCATGGCTGGTTTGGGGACGCGCGCGCCTTCGAGCCCATTGAGGCGTGGCTATCAGGAGATCTGTTCACTTATGTCTTCATGGACTACCGGGGTTACGGTGGGATGAAGGATGCCGATGGCGAATACTCCATCGACGAGATAGCCCTGGACGCGCTATCCCTTGCGGACGAGCTCGGATTTTCCAGGTTCAGCCTGATTGGTCACTCAATGGGCGGAATGGCGATCGAAAGGATCGCGGTAATCGCACCTCAGCGTGTGCGGGCTCTTGTTCCTGTGACGCCTGTGCCTTGCGGCGGCATCCAGTTCCATAGTGACGGGCGTGCATTGTTCGACGGCGCTGCCAATCGACAGGCATACCGGGAGACGATTATCGATCGCAGCACGGGGAATCGCCTGCCCTCATCGTGGATTAAATGGAAAGCGGCATATTCGTCGACACGCTCTTCCAGCAAAGCGTTCGCAGCATACCTGCGTGCATGGGCGGATACAGACTTCAGCAGTGAGATTACTGGACGCCATCCCACCAAGGTATTAGTTGGAGAGCATGATCCGATATTCAATATGGAACTGATGGCAAAAACGTATCTGCGCCGGTATCCGCTCGCCAGCGTTGAGGTGATCGGCAATGCTGGACATTACCCTATGAACGAAACACCGCTGGCATTGGCACAACTCATTGAGCGATTTCTCCTGGATCAAGGGGAATAGCGAAGCCGCGTTGTTGGCGAATGCAGACCGCTGGTGAAAAGAGATATCGGGGCGAACTGCCACGGACATTCCCGTTAAACACCCTCATCGTTTCGAGCACATCCTGTCGCTCGAATAACGTCACCGCGCCGATCAATCAAATACGTGTGCTTTTATCCTTTATGCATATATTTATGTATCCCTAAACATTCCCACGTGCTGGGATAACAAAAAAATTTTGGAATTCCCGAGCAGACCTGAATATAGTCATTCCCGAAAACAGCCCTGCCGCAAGAGTCAAGCGTTCAACCAGGAGACAGACATGAACCTGCTCATGTACAGACGTTGTGTCATTTCGCTGTTAACCGCATTAACCGTGAGTGTGTCGCTGGGTTTATCGGGTTGTGGCGGCGATGCGTCGGACGGCAGTAGCGCCGCCGCATCGCTGAAGAGTCAACAAACCGCGGCGGCCGCTGCCGCGCAAAGCGAATCCGCGGCGGCGCAGCAAAACCGCCGCCTCTCGCGTCAAATCGCCGTGGTGCCGCCGCCAATGGGATGGTCGTCATGGAACAGCCTTGCGGAGAACGTGAATTACAACACGATCAAAGCCGAAGCCGATGGTCTTTCCGCACTGAATGCGCAGATAAAATCCGGTGCGCAATACGAGTACGTGAACACCGATGAAGGCTGGTGGACCTCAGGAACACGGGACGCCGACGGCAACTTCGTTATCGACAATACCCAATGGCCGGGCGGCATGCAGGCCATCGCGCAATATATCCACAGCAAGGGACTGAAAGCGGGCATCTACATCGACGCCGGCCCGCAGGGTTGCGGCACGCGAACCAACGGCACGCATTTCGTCGGTAGCGACTTCGCGCACTACGATCACGACTTCCTGCAATTCGCGCAGTGGGGATTCGACTTCGTGAAGGTCGACTTTTGCGGGGGCAGCGCAGCCGGCTATGATCCGCAGCAAGCCTATACCGCCATCGCCGATGCGATCGACAAGGCATACGTGCAGACCGGCCACCGCGTGACGCTCAGCATCTGCGACTGGGGAACCATCGCCAATAACAGCACGTACCCCGACTTCAACGAGGGACCGTGGGCGTGGGCCGCCGGGGTTGGCCGGATGTGGAGAACGACGGGCGACATCTATGGGCCGAACAGCGGCGCGCCGAACTTCGGTAGCGTAACCGGCAACTTTCTTGGCAACTATCACCCCGAGGGCCAGCACACCGGCTTCTACAACGACCCCGACATGATGGTGGTCGGCATGGGCATGACGGCGGTTCACGATCAGGCGCATATGAGCCTGTGGGCGATCGCCGGCGCACCGCTGATTCTCGGCAACGACCTGTCGAAGCCGCTAACCGCGGATGCTACGCAGTTGATGACCAACACCGACGTCATTGCGGTCGACCAGGACCTGCTTGGCACACAAGGCGTGAAGGTCGCACAGTCCGGCGCACAGCAGGTATGGGCGAAGCTTCTGGCCGGCCAGGGACAGCGTGCTGTCGTGCTGTTCAACAACGGCACGACGGACGCGCCGATGACGGTCACGTGGCAGCAACTCGGCCTGGTGCCGAACGCGCGCGCGAGCGTGCGTGATCTGTGGGCCGGCAAGCAACTCGGCTCGTTTGCCAACTCGTACACGGCACCCACAGTGCCGGCGGGCGGCGTCGTGATGCTCTCGGTAAGCGGACAGGATGTCGCCGCGACGACGTACCAGCCGACCTCGCTTGGCGGTGGCGCATCGTATACGCACTGCTCGGACTGCGACGGTGGCAAGATCGTTCGGGGACTTGGCACTGTCACCTTCGGCAACGTCGCATCGACCGGCACCGGCGGCTACGTTGAAATTGCCTATGCGAACCGCTCTCGCGAAACGCTGACCGCGCAACTCTCGACAAACGGCGGCCAGGCGACCACCGTGGCATTTCCACCGACCGGCGGCGAAGGGCGCATTGGCACAATCACGGTCTACGTGCCGCTGCAGTCCGGGGCTAACTCGCTGACGCTGTCGAGCGCCGACAGCACCGCGCCTACGCCCGAGATTGGCACAGTCTCTGTCGTTGCCGGCCCGGTCACGCTACCGCCGTTCAAGGCAGCCTACGAGGCAGAAGCGTCGAGCAGCGTACTCGCCGGTGGCGCGCGTATTTCGGCATGCAGCAGTTGTTCGGGCGGCTCGGACGTCGGCTATATCGGCAACGGCGGGACGTTGACGATCAACAACATCAGCGTCCCCGCGGATGGCACCTATACCGTGTTGGTAGGTTATGCGAACGGCGACTCGGCGCCGCGCTCCGCGGACATCAGCTTTAACGGATCAACGCCTGTCACCGTGTCGTTTCCGCCGAGCGGTGGGTGGAGCACCGTCTCGACTCTCGCCGTGACGGGTACATTCAAGTCGGGCAACACCAACGCGCTGATCTTCTCGAATCCTTCGGGTTGGGCACCGGATATCGACGGCATTGGCGCGCCGGTAGCGCAATAGCTTCAGCTGAAGAGCCTGCGCCGCCGTCTCCAGCGGCGGCGCAAACGCCAAACCAGGGAAACAGGCAACGTTGGGAGCGCTACCTGCGGGACCGCGGGCGGTGAGCTGCCGCTCACTCTTCGTATGCGCAATTGCGTCTGCGGGGTCCAACTTGCGCCCGTATGGAACCGAAGCACGACGTGAGGTCTGGGACAAAAGCCGACCCTGACCTGCCTGCCACGAAGGTCTGCAATTGGGTTGTCTAATTTGATTTGAAGCCGATAAAAAAGCAGTCCGGGGATGTCGATTTAGCCCGATCTCGAACGTCGAGCAGGTATGCGCTGGATTGCGCATCCGGCACTAAACTAGACATCCGACCAAGGAGAAATCAGCATGACCTCTCCACTGCTCCCCATTATCACCGCCTTTGAACGGTCGCCCGATCGCGGCAAAGGACTAGCGCGCGACACGCGTGTTCGCTGGGCGCTTGAAGAAGTGAACCAGCCTTACGAGGTTCGCCTTGTTTCGTTCAGTGCCATGAAGGAACCCGCGCATCGAGCGCTTCATCCTTTTGGGCAGATTCCGACCTATGAAGAAGGCGATCTTGTCCTGTTCGAATCGGGGGCAATCGTGTTCCACATCGCAGAGCGCCATGCAGGCCTGCTACCTGACGATGCGAATGCCAGGGCTCGCGCGATCACATGGATGTTTGCCGCGCTCAACACGATTGAGCCACCGATTCTCGATCTCCAAACCACAAAGTTCATGGAGCGCGACAAGACCTGGTACGAGCAGCGCCTGCCTATTGTCGAGGATCGCATCCGTGACCGGCTCGGCGAGCTTTCCGATCGCCTTGGCAGCGCCGACTGGCTCGACGGTGCGTTCAGCGCGGGCGACCTGATGATGGTATCCGTGCTGCTCAGGTTGAAAGCATCGGGTTTGCTCGACGAATATCCGAACCTCTCCGCCTATGTTGCCCGCGGCGAGGCCCGGCCCGCGTATAAGCGCGCTTTCGACGCGCAATTGGCGGTTTTCACCGGCACGCCACCGAGCGGCTGATGAAGGTCAGCTCTGCCTCAATATTGTCATTTACGCGGTCATGTCGACCGGTCGCTCATCGCAATTTTGCATTGTCATTAATTTGCCTTGCTATTTAATAAGTTGAAACAAGGCATTCCATAGACTAGAGTGATCCGTAACTTCCATCTGCATACCTATTCGAATCTCCAACGCCGAAAGCGGATAACAGGCAATCGCGTCATTGATCACTGTGCCCTTCGGCGGACCAGCTCTAGTGCTTAAGTTGTGTCGGCTAGTAATCCGAACTAACCATGGCCGCTTTCCGCTGCAAGCCAGCGCAATCTATCCTGATAGAGAGGTGCGAGAGGAATCTATAGCAGATTTTTATTCTGCAAAAGACTCGACTTTATTTCGATCTGTACCTATATCGAGACGCAAGTTGTGCCTCGTTATGTTGTATATGAATTTATCTCGATCCGGGTTTTATTCCAGGAAAGGAGATCACTATGCAACTCGCATGCAAAGTGACTGGCCATGTGCGGTATGTCCGCCGCGCTCTGATTGTTTTCACTCTGATCGCGGTCGCTGCATTCCAGCCTGCCGCAGGCCAAAGCCTCGTCATCAAAGATCTCGGCGCGCTCCCCGGTGAATATAACTACAGCAACGCGCTCGCGATCAACGAACGCGATCAGGTGGTCGGCTTCTCGATCACGGCGGCCGGGTACATGCACGCCTGTCTGTTTGAGAAGGGGGTGGTGACCGACCTGGGCACACTCCCTGGTGGCAGCTACAGCTCAGCTAGCGGGATCAACAATCGCGGCCAGGTGGTCGGTACTTCGAGCGACGCACGCGGGAACGATCACGCCTTTCTCTTCGAACGCGGGGTCATGACCGACCTGGGCACCCTCCCCGGTGGCAACGTCAGCTCCGCTACCGCGATCAACGAACACGGCCAGGTCGTCGGCTCCGCGTCCAACCTGCGCGGGTACGTTCACGCTGCCCTGTTTGAAAACGGAGTGGTGACCGATCTGGGCACCCTTCCCGGTGGCAGCGACAGTGGGGCTTTGGCGATCAACAACCGCGGCCAGGTGGTCGGCTATTCGTCCACCGCAAGCGGATACGCGCACGCCTTTCTGTATGACCACGGGGTGATGACCGACCTGGGCGCGCTCCAGAGTCCCGGACTCAGCCATGCTCAGGCGATCAACGATCGCAGCCAGGTGGTCGGCATATCGTCTACCGCAAACGGGGACGTGCACGGCTTTCTGTACGAAAACGGGACGATGACTGATCTGGGCACGCTCCCAGGCCGCAGCAATAGTAACGCTTTCGGGATCAACAACCGCGGCCAGGTGGTCGGCGAGTCGGATGCCGGAACCAACCCGTACTTGCCGCACGCGTTTCTGTTTGAACGCGGGGCGATGACCGATCTGGGCACGCTCCCCGGGGACAATTTCAGCGAAGGTGTCGGGATCACCGGGCGCGGCGACATCGCGGGTAACTCCACATTGCACGCTATTCTTTGGACACGAGAAAAATGATTGCCGGTTTCTAGTGGTTCACGAATCATGTTGAAGTCGCGGGACGAGTATGGCGCGTGGTCTCGCAGCGTTTTCGCTCTGACGTGCTGTGTGTGGAGCGGTCAGTGGCCGCCGCTTACCTTTCACACCCAGGCGGGATGCTTTGGCTGACGGCGCGGCAGTTGCGGTAGAAATGCGGCGGGCCGTTTTCCGGACGAAGCTGCCATTCACATGTCCGCGCGGAAGTTGGTGCCAGCGCACCGTAGTTGAGCGCACTCTGCCCGATGATGACCGGTTCTGATCGACCCGTTAGGGATGTTCGCGACTTCCGATAGCGGTCGTTCAACGCTTCAGTTCACGACCTCGACTCAGACCGTGTCCATCGGATCTGCAACCGCAATCATACGAAGCGCAACGGCACTCGCTGATTGGGCGTCTGCAGACGTGGCACATTCACTGGCTCATCACCCGCATGAGATCGCTCAACGGGATGCCCCTCATCCACGCAAGAGTTTCGAACTACATTTGAATCGAAAGCTATTCTGATTGAGAGGTAAGGCGTTGGAGGGCCGCCTGCAATTCCTTTTCAAGCACTGTCATGATGGTGCGCGTCTTTGAAGAAACGGGACGCGCAACCAGAGCATGCAAGTCAAAACCCGGCACGGTGTACCGGGGGAGTAATCGAACCAGGCGGCCGCTGGCGATCGCTTGTGCACAAACCGGCTCTTGCAGTACGCCAATGCCGGCGCCAGCGACTAGTGACTCGTAGACAGGGCGCCAGTGGCTCATGTTGACCGCTGCTTTGATACGAGCTGGAACGAGGCGATCCCGTGGGTCGACGAGACGAAGGATGCCGTCGCCGAACACGCCCATCACCCGGATAAACGGGTGACTAATGAGGTCTTCCGGACCATGCGGCTCGGCAGTGCGTCCCAGATAGTCTGGCGATGCGACGAGCACCCTTCGAACATGGCCAATCCGACGGGCGATATAGCTGCCTTCGCCAAGCTGACCGAGTCGCAAGGAGATATCGACACCTTCGGTGATAGGGTCGACGATCTGGTCGTTCAGGATCAGATCGAGATTGAGTTTCGGGTGCTCCTCGCGTATCCCCATCAGGATGTGCGGCATAACCACTTCGCCAAGTCCCTGCGGGGCAGCGATTCGCAATACCCCCTGAAGCGTGCGATCCCGATGCGACGCCACTGCACAGGCTTCTTCCGCGGCTTCGATGACCTGCTTACTGCGCTCGTAGAACAGGGTGCCTTCGTCAGTGCACGACACGACTCGCGTGCTTCTGCGAAGCAGTTTCACGCCAAGATGTTTCTCTAATCGGTCAATACGATCGCTTACCGCGGGTTGTCCAATTCCCAGGTCGCGCGCAGCCCTCGACATGTTGCCGCGTTCTACCACCCGAACAAATATCCGCATCGCCGCCAATATATCCATGCCGTTGATCCTATCAGTTTCTCTGATAAGCGTTATCGCTCGTGAAGGGCTACCGGGCGATCAGAGTGAACGCTACTGTAGCGAACAACATCTACACGCCCGACAAAACGCACATGTCAAAACTCAACCTGAAACTCCTCGGTCCGTGCCTGTTAGCGATCGCCATTGACGCTATGGGCTTTGGATTGGTCTATCCGATGATGTCGGCCATATTCAGCGATCCGCACGCAGGCATGCTTGCCAACGGCTCCAGCCCGCAAGCGCGCAACTTTTATCTTGGGCTTGGTTATGGCATTTATCCGTTCTGTATGTTCTTCGGATCTTCGTTGATGGGCGAGCTTTCCGATGGCTACGGGCGTCGAAAGATCCTGCTTCTCTGCGTTTCAGGGCTGGCCGTCAGCTATTTCCTGATGGCGCTCGGAGTTCTATGGCCGAGTGTATGGCTTCTGCTGATCGGTCGCGGCTTGAGCGGTTTGATGGCTGGATGTCAGGGAATTGCGCAGGCGGCCATCACCGACCTCAGCACGCGGGAGAACAAAGCGTACAACATGAGCATCATGTCGCTAGCTTTCAGTGCAGGCGTGATCGTCGGACCAGTACTAGGCGGCATAGCGTCGGACAGGACCATCGCGCCGATCTTCAACTACGGAACGCCTTTCCTGCTTGTGGGGGCGCTTTCGATTGTCTGTGCGATCTGGACAGCCGTATCCTATCGGGACACCGCACCGGCGTCTGGAAGGGTTCACATCGACCTGATGCTGCCGTTGCGCATCATTTATCAGGCGGCGATGCATAGGAGCGTCGCATTTCTCTCGATCGTGTTCTTCCTGATGCAAGTCGGCTACGGGCTCTACCTGCAGACGATCATGCTGCTGTTGCAAGCGAAGTTCCATTACACCAGCTCCGGGCTCGGCCTGTTTAGCGGATTGATCGGCTTGTGCTTTGTGCTCGGGCTGCTGTTTATCGTGCGACTGATGCTTCGCTTCTGGAGCGTGGTCGAGATTGCCAAAACCGGGCTGTTGATCGCCGGCGTCTGCCAGATTCTCTCCGCGTTGTTTCCTCATGAGATAGCGCTCTGGTGTCTCGCGGCACTGGTCGGATGTTTCGACATGGTTGCCTACACGACGATGTACACGGCTTTCTCTGACGCGGTCAGTGAAGACCGGCAGGGTTGGGCGCTCGGCGTTGCGGGATCCATAATGGCGATCGCATGGGTTGTCACGGGGTTTCTGACAAATCTGCTACCCGTTTTTGGGGAGATTGGCCTCTTGCTGATCGGCGGGTTCAGTTTCCTGCTCAGTTTTATGATGTTGCTCGCCTATGGGCGTACACGTGCGGCTGCAGGCACCGAGGTCACCCTCTGACTGCGGGCGCACGCAGTTTGCGGTAGTACGCATCAGGCGGCGAAACAAAATTCGGAATTGTCGACAATTCAATAGGTTAACGCAAAGGTCCGCTTGTGGCCGAACTCTGCCTGCCAGCGATTGGCAGCCGCAACCTGCGCCGACCATTTTCGCCGTGCCGCAAAGCAGCCATTGATCGCCGCCAACTGAGCCAATGGCCGGGCGAACGGAACTAGCGCATTACATCAACGGGACCGGCGTTCGGTACGCCGTCGCCCCGAGCGCAGAAAGTCCACAGTCCTGGCAAGCACCAGAATAAAGATCCCCATATTTATCGCGTCCACCAGGTCAAACGTAGCCCGGTCCAACATGGAGCGTGACGGGTTACCCGGATCGTAATAGGCATGGACGGCGGATCCGACCGCTCGGGATGAACCGTCACGGGCGGCAGCTGATTCGAAGTCGTACCAGTTCACGTCGTAGCCGTAAGCAATGGCGGTGCTTTCGGCCTGATATCCGCCGACAACCTACCATCCAAATATTGAAGCATTCCTGGACACGTCCGACACCCAAGGCACAACCTTAGCCTGCAAGGTTGTGCGATATCCAGGGCAGTAATCTGAGCCGTCCGCTCACGTCGACAAGATATCCTTTGACTGAATCCGCTTTACGCCCACGCGATCCATGTTTTTTCGCGCAGCCGCAAGGGAGCCGTTGAGGTCAATCGGACGCGTTGCGTCTTCGATGACATAAGCCTTGAACCCCGCCTTGCGGGCGTCCATTGCTGTCCATGCAACGCAGAAGTCAGTCGCCAGTCCGGTCACAAACACGGTGTCGATACGCCGCTGCTTCAGGTATCCCGAGAGGCCGGTTTCTGTTTTGTGATCGGCTTCCTCAAATGCGGAATAACTATCCATGTCCTTGTGAAAACCCTTGCGTATGATTATCTGTGCAGTCGGCAGCTTGAGGTCCTTGTCGAGTGCGGCGTCGTCGGTGCCTTGCACGCAATGGTCCGGCCACAAGACCTGGGTACCGTACGATAACTGCGCCGTCTCGAACGGCTTCTTACCGGGATGAGAACTGGCGAACGACGCGTGTCCCGCCGTGTGCCAGTCCTGCGTAATAACAATGTTCTCGAACTTGCCAGCCAACTCGTTGATGAGTGGAACGACCTCGGCGCCGCCTTTTACGGGCAGCGTTCCGCCATCAATGAAACAATTTTGCACGTCCACGACGATCAATGCAGAGTTGCTCCCGGGCTTGATGTGTTTGCCCGACACAGCCGACGCTGCCAAAGCGCTCAGGCTTCCAAGGCCACAAAGATGGGCCAGACCGAGCGCCGCGGTCGACTTGATCAGTGTCCTGCGATGGTTCTCTCCCATGGTGTATCTCCATTTTGATTGAAAGCACAATCATAGATGCGCCAAATTTATTCGAGACTTCATCGTGATTCATCTGCCTCGACGAATCCCGCCGCCTGGTCCAGTGGCACCAGGCTCCGCGGTTGACAAATTTATTGTCGCGACAGAGATAGTATTAATACGGTCTACAGAACAGTACGCTGGCCTCAACGCACACGATTTGCCGGCCCTGGCAAACCGCGCCTGCCAGACCGCGCTAGCCGCCAGACCGCGCAACCTGTTCGCGTACGTAGCGCTCGGCAACACGTCCTATCGCCTGATCAAGCTGACTCAGTCCGAGGCGCGCGCCGAATTCAAACAACGAGTCTCATCAATGTTTGATAAAGCTGTTCGGGCTTAACAGGCTTGTGCAGCAGTGGGTCGCCACTTGCGGACGCCTCGCGAAGTCGCTCGGGAGCCGTATCTCCCGTGATAATCAATGCCGGTAGATTCATCCCTGCTGCGGCGCGCAAAGCACTAATGGCTTGTGCCCCAGTCTGTTGTTCGCGAAGTCGATAGTCGCTGATGATGATCGACGGTGCACACACACGTGCAGCAGCTATCGCGTCCTTAACAGAGCTTGCCGCTTGACATTGGCATCCCCAGCTCTCCAACAAACGCACCATGCCCGAACAGACCGCTTCGTCATCGTCGATCACCAGCACACGCAAATCTTTAGGCAACGTACCGAGGGGCCCTGGCGCTTGTAGTGGCGAATCCAGTTCAGTCAATGGCAAGACGAACTTGAATACGCTCCCTTTACCAGGTCGCGAAGAAAGCGAGAGCTCCAGGTTCATTGCGGTAGATAAGCCCTGTACGATAGCCAGGCCTAGGCCCAGCCCCTTGTTGCGGTCCCGTTCCGGATTACCAAGCTGATGAAACTCGCGAAAGATATCTTGCTGATCAGACTCAGCAATGCCCACCCCGGTGTCCCAAACCTCCACCTGGACATGCTGCGCCCGGCGACGGCACGCTATCAGAACGCCACCATGCGCCGTGTAGCGGATCGCATTCGAGACGAGGTTGCGTAGAACCATTTCAACCAGGCGGGCGTCGGAGTCCACCGTCACGCTGGTCTCGCGCGAACGATAAACCAGGCCTTTGGCATCGGCCAGCGGGGCCAGGTCATTCTCAACCTTGTTCAATAGGCCCTGTAGATCGAAGGGTAGGCGGCATGGCTGAACCACGCCTGCTTCAATGCGGGAAAAGTCGAGCAATGCATCAAGCATGTCACTGGATGCCTGCCAGGCGGATTGGGCACTGTTCAGCACGTCACTTTGATGCATCGATAGTCCACTGTGCGCCAGGACATCGAGAAATAAGCCCTGCGCGTGAATCGGTTGACGCAGGTCGTGGCTGGCGGCGGCGAGAAACTTGGTTTTGGCCAGATTTGCATATTCAGCCGTGCGTCTAGCGTCCTCGGCGGCCCTGATCAGGTCAAGATTTTCGAAGCGCAGCCTGATGGCGGCCAACGCCGCGACATTGCTGTTACGGGCCTGCCCAACCAGGCTGACCGCGTATAGCCATCCTGTCAGTGACAGTGCCCGATAAGCCGAGTCCCCCGACAGCCATAGCCACGACGTCGCCAGCAATATCACGGCCAACGAGAATGAGAAGAAGGCGGGCAATACCGGGGCAAGCAAGGACATCGAACTGCCCAATATGCCCGTCAGTACCGCAAGCACCATGATGCTTCCGGTCGTGGTCGTACTACCCAGGGCCACCCACGCCAGCGCCCCCCATGCAACGCCATCCACGGCATGCATGACGACCAGGTTGATGACCAGCTTGCGGGCCTGAGCGGGTGCGATGACACCGGCCAGACGCTTGCGAGCGTCGAATGCAGCGTAGAGCTTGGAAAAGATTACGGCTGGGCACCAAAGCATCAAGGCCCGGTAGTTCACATCATTTTGCAGGGCGTAAACCAGTAACAGCGCCAATAAGATTGCTGGGATGACGGACACGCCCACGTTGCCATACAACAGCCGCAACTGCTCAACCAGCAGGCGGTCCTCCGGCAACTTCCAGAGTTTTCGTAAGTCAGGCGACCAGTCCATGCTTGCGCGCAGAGACGATGGCTTGGGTGCGGCTGGTGACGCCCAACAGACCGAAAATTGCCTGCACATGGCCACGCACGGTGAATTCGGATAGTGACATGCGTCTGGCAATGACCTTGTTTGGCAATCCATCGCATAAAAGCTGCAGAACTTCCGACTGTCTGGCCGTCAGCCTGATCAACTGATTCTCGCCTGCGCAAGAAACCGCGCTATCGCGGGCGATGCCCGGTTCGGTCGCCACAAGGGCGCGCTCAACAGTCTGGACAATTGCACTACTGCTGTCGGCTTTCGAAACGAATGCAAACGCACCGCGCTCCAAAGCTTCCGCAATAGTCTCAGGAGCTGCCATCGATGACAGCATGATCACCGGCACTTGAGGCCAGCGCTGACGAAATATCGCTACGCCTTCGATGCCGTCCGGCCCCTGCAACAGGATGTCCAAAAGGATCACATCAGGCGCATCCTTCACCAGGTTAATCGCCTGGGTCACGGAAATCGCTTCGACAATGCTCGCCTCAGGAAAATGCCGGCGCAAGACCAGGCAGAGCCCTTCTCGAAACAAGGCATGGTCATCGATTAATAACAGACGAAAGTCAGGCATGGGAGCATTGCACCACCTGGGTATAAAGAAAGTCAATCAGTCAATTTTGACCGTGTCCGAAGATGCTCGTAACCGATATCCTTGGTTCTGGCGAGAAGGCTTCGTCAGCTGCCGCAAGCACCTCCGCACGCACCTGAACTGTATTGCACCACGCATGCCTGGCTGCTTCGTTCAAACCCGCGCACTCCATGGGGGAAACTACCATGTCACTCCGCATCAACGACATCGCGCCCAACTTCACCGCCCATACCACCCAGGGGACGATTGATTTCCACGCCTGGATCGGCGATCAATGGGCCATCCTGTTCTCGCACCCCAAGGACTTCACCCCGGTGTGCACGACCGAACTGGGCTACATGGCCCGCATCGAGCCGGAGTTCACGCGCCGCAACGCCAAGCTGATTGGCCTGTCGGTCGATGCAGTCGAAAGCCATGGCAAATGGGTGGCCGATATCGAAGAAACGCAGGGTGCCAAGGTCAACTACCCGATGATCGGCGATACCGATCTTGCCGTTGCCAAGCTGTACAACATGTTGCCCGCAGAGGAAGAAGGCACGTCTGAAGGCCGCACCGCCGCCACCAATGCAACGGTGCGCTCGGTGTTCATCATTGGCCCGGACAAGCGTATCAAGCTGATGCTGACCTACCCGATGACAACCGGCCGCAATTTCGACGAGATCCTGCGTGTGCTCGATTCGATGCAGCTCACCGCCAGGCACAAAGTGGCGACGCCGGTGAACTGGAAGCAAGGAGAAGATGTCATCATCACACCGGCGGTCAGCAACGAAGAAGCCGAGAAGACTTTCCCAGGCTTCAAGACGATCAAGCCCTACTTGCGCATCACCAGGCAGCCGACATAACGCCGATGACGGCCAGTCAACGGCGCGGGTCGCGCCGCTGACCACCTGGCGTCGCGAGTCGCCCGCAAACCGGCCGGAGCCACCAATTACCCATGACCTCTCACGTTCTCGAAGGCTTCTTCAACCAGGCCACCGCTCAAAGCCATCTACAGTCAATCCCGGCCGACTGTGTGCTCGCGCTCGCGCCGCTGATGCTCGATCTGATCGACCATGCCGGTACGTTTCTGCAACCCCGTCACTATCGAAGCAGCGACGTGAGCTATACCCGTAACCTCATCTACGAGGCCCCGGACAAAGGTCTCTCACTGTACTCGCTCGTTTGGCTTCCTGGTCAGTGGACGCCAGTGCATGATCACGGGAGTTGGGGTGTCGTTGGCGTGGTCGAAGGCGTTCTGGAGGAACGTAGTTATGTGAGGCTGTCACCAGATCGCGGAGCCGACGAAGAAATCGACCTGGTGCGTGGGGGCATTGTCCTGCTACGGCACGGTTCAGTAACCAGCTTCGTACCCAATCCCGATCACATTCACGTTACCGGTGTACCAAAAGAGCGCTCTCGCGCAGTCGGCCTGCACCTCTATGGCAGAACGATGAATGACTTCAACATGTACGACGTTGAGGCCCGCACCCGTCGCCGCATAACGGTCGCGCATAACGAGAGCTAGCCCGAGTGCTCACGTTGGGTCGGAGTGCCCCTTCGGATGACCGTAACTGGCCGAACCCTGCCCGATGATAACCGGCTCACTTCGACCCTGAACAGCCGCTGGGGTTGGTGAAACATTAATGGCGGTTTCCAGGACCGTTTCGGACATCGGCCCCGCTAGTCGCCGCACCTTGTAGCCGGTGATGTGTGCATATCGTTCGTGGGATGTGACGGGACGTGCTTGCCGTTTTGCTCATTCCTTGCTCTCAGGAAAGATACATCCGCCATTGCGGACCAGCGCCTTCACCTCTTCACTCGCCTGCATGGGGTTTCGACTTAATCGAGCGACGAACTGCTTGCTGCGCCGCACGTACGACTTCGAATCGTGCTTCGCGCTCCAAAGGACGATGTTAAGCACGATGGGAATGAGGTCCAGGCCCTTCTCGGTCAGAGTGTAGAAGTCCTTGCGCCCGTCGTCGGGGTTGGGCGCCCTCGATAGAATCCCTTGCTCCTCAAGAAAGGCAAGGCGGGAAGCAAGGACATTGGTCGCGATTCCCTCTTCCGATTTCAGGAACTCGCCATACGTCTTCTTGCCAGCAAAAACGATGTCGCGAACGATCAGGAGCGACCACCGGTCGCCGAAGATCTCCACGCCGTAGTTCACGGCGCAATGGGACCGAACGTCTTCTTTGCATGTCGTCTTCATGGATAGATCCTAACATCACTTGCACGTCGCAAGTAAATTTCCGTTGTTTACTTGTTTTTTGCAAGTAATATGGCTAGCATGGTTTGAACGTTGAGCGCGGTCGCCGGATTGCGCCGGCACTCCATGAATGATCAACCCCATATCAGCAAGGAAATTCGAAATGAAAATCGGCTTTATCGGCGCCGGGCCTGTCGCCCAAACGATCGCCAAGCACGCCCTATTGGCAGGCCACCAGGTTGTACTCAGCAACTCGCGTGAGCCTGATTCACTCGCCGCCCTTGTGGCGGAGTTGGGCTCCGGCGCTACCGCCGGAACGGCGAAAGAGGCTGCGGAGCAGGACCTCGTCGTGCTTGCCGTCAAATGGTGGAACGTACAGGCGGCGTTGTTTTCGGTCGGCGACTGGACGGGCCGGATCCTCGTGGATACAACCAACCGCGTTGCCAGCGCTCAGCCTTTGATGCTGGGCGACATAAGCGGTCGGACGTCGAGCGAGATCGTCGCCGATCTCGCGCCGGGAGCGAAGGTCGTCAAGGCGTTCAACACCGTTCCGATGTCCTGGATCTCGGATTTCTCGCCGTCAAAGCGGAAGACCGCGTTCTTCGTGTCCGGGGACGATACCGGCGCCAAAAAGACGGTGAGCGACCTGATTGAGGAGATCGGTTTCTACAGTCTCAATCTAGGTTCTCTCGCAGAGGGCGGCCGGCTTCAGCAACTCGGCGGACCGCTCGTGGGGGTTAATCTTACGTTCAGTGAACGGTTCGTCCTCCCTACGATCGACTGACCGGGTGGAATCGTGGCGCTTCGCATTGACCTGCCGTTATTTATCTTCGTGGCCGTCGCGCCTATCCACGGTTTGGCGTGGTAACGGCCATTCCAGTGTCCGTGACGGATCTCCAGTGAAGGTCGCTTCCTGGCTGCCTGACGCCAATGGTGCCGAAAGCGTTTCACTAAAAAGCCGTCGGATCATTTTGTTACACCTCTTACCGGGGTCCTAGCCGGCAAGTTACAAAAACCTTTCGGAGAGCAGTTATACTCGGCGCCGTCCCAAAAACTAAAGACCTTTTATGTCGAAGAGAATCTTCCAGATGGTTGCCATTGCAGCGCTCTCCACTGCAGCATCGTTACCGGCAGTGGCGAGCGATATGAACAATGCGCTTGGCGGCGCGCTCGGCGGCGTAGCCGGCGCTGCCCTGGGTGGCGCGGTAGGCGGCAGCACGGGTTCCGTCATTGGCGGTGCAGTCGGCGGCGGCGCCGGCGGCGCAGTCACGTCAAACCGCAGGGAGCGCACGGGCGCCATCATCGGTGGCGCGCTCGGGGGCGGTGCCGGCACTGCGGCAGGCAATGCGATGGGCGGCCGCACAGGCGGCCTCGTCGGCGCGGCGGTGGGCGGCGGCGCGGGTTCAGCACTTGGCGGCAACATGTCGCGGTCCAATTCGTACGCGGACGACTATGCCCGCGGCTACCGACCGGACAAGCGCCATCACAAACGTCGCCACCATGACTGAACGTTGAGTAAAAAACGGCGTGGTTCAATCAAAGGTTAAGCCCGAAACGGCGAATACCTTTCGCAGCGCTGCAGGGGCGATTCACAAGTGAGCCGGAACCTGCGCTTGATGAACCACGCCAGCCTCTTCAATCGCCATCACGAGGAGTGGTGGTAACTCGCATGTCTTTTGCCCGGCCACGAGGCAACCGACTTTGGCGACTCTTCCCGATTATCCGGCGCCGCCTCGAATCCGGGCATGGCCCCTTGATCGGAAATCACCGTCTCTCGATCCCGAAGTCCTGGTCAGGCGGAATGACATCCGCCTGAACGAACTCACCTTGCACTGCCATGATGACCCCTCGCATGTGCGATGGCGCGCAGAAGAATTCTGACGTAGGTTCATAGTAGATATGAGGTGTGTGACCTGCGTCATCCCGGCATCAAATTCGCCATACTGAGAGGTTCCTCAGGATTGCTGCTTGCTGGCTGTGCCGCGGCGCATGAGGCGTCGCTCGCGTAGAGGGTTTGAAGCGAACAATGGTCATTATTCGGAGCAATTCCGGGTTTAGGCTCTTCCTGCACACCGGGCTCGTGGCATTGGTGTACTACGCCGGCGCAAAAGTAGGACTTGCTTATGCGGTAGTGGGCGGCGCAGTGTCTCTGGTGTGGCCTTCCAGCGGCATCGCCCTTGTTGCGCTGCTCGCTCTGGGCTTCGAAATTGCTCCCGGAATCGTCATTGGCTCCTTCCTGGCCAACGTGTCGGTGGGCGTGCCGTTGCCAGTGGCCGCGGCGATTAGCGCCGGCGCGACAGTTGCAGCCTTGACTGCAGCAATACTGCTGAACCGTGTAGCCCGATTCCAGATCACCCTCGACCGCATCAAGGACGTGTTAGCCCTCATCGTCCTGGCGGCGACGCTCAGCACGGCCGTGAGTGCGCTAATTGGCGCGACCGCATTATTCGGAGGCGGTCTGGTGCCGCTCACCGAGTACGGCGCAGCGTTTCTGAAATGGTGGCTCGGTGACATGATGGGGGTCCTGGTCGTGGCCCCGCCTCTGCTCAGCTTCCTCACGTATTCGAACCCTGTCCGCTCCGCGGAGCAGATCGTAGAGGCGTGCGGGCTGACCATTGCGACCTTCTGGGTGAGCTACCTTATCTTCGGCGCCCCGCAACTTGCCGGTCACGGCTACTATCCCGCAGCCTTGGCGATCTTTCCGTTCATCATCTGGGCGGCTCTGCGCTTCGATCACCTGGGCACCAGCATCGCGACCTTGATGGTCTCAGTCGTGGCCATCTGGGGTACCACCCACGGCACGGGCCCCTTCGCCGCCGAATCTCCGGTGGACAGCCTCGTGAGGTGGTGCACCTTCGCGAACGTCATGGCGGTAACCGGACTGCTGCTGGTGGCGGTACGTGCCCAGGAGCAGCGCGTCCATAGCCTGCTGCAGGCATCCCATATCGAATTGGAGCGGCGCGTCCAGGAGCGAACCGAAGACCTGGAGAAGACAAACAACGAACTAAAGGAGGAGATGGCGCGGCGCCGTGTACTGGAAGGAGAACTGATCCAGATTGGCGATCAGCAGCAGAGACTCTTCGGCCGGGAACTGCATGACGGACTTGGGCAACACCTGACCAGCCTGGGTCTGTACAGCACCGCCTTGAATCAGAAATTGCAGATGCAAGGCCACCCGGCCGCCGACGATGCCGCTACCATTGTCGGATTGGTGAAGCAGGCGTCCTTGATGACCCGCAGGATTGCCCATGGCCTGGACCCGGTCGCCATGGAATATGGTGGCCTTGCGGCCGCACTGCATGCGCTGGCGGAGACGGCTCGCACGCTCAATGGCATAGACTGCGTGCTTCGGATCAGGCCAGATGTGGACTTGCTGGATGCGCCGACGCAGATCAACCTCTACCGTGCCGCACAGGAAGCAGTCAACAACGCGCTGAAATATAGCGGAGGCCGTCACATCTGGATCGACCTGGAGCGCATAGGCAGTTTGCAGACGCTGTCGATCAGTGACGACGGGCTGGGCGTCGGCCCGGAGCAAATGGGGCGAGCCTCAGGACTGGGACTTCACAACCTGCGTCACCGGGCGAGCCTTCTAGGCGGCTCTTGCATGGTGGCCCGCAATGCTTTGGGCGGCACCACGGTCGCCATCAGCTATCCGCTACCGGAGGGTCCGGACCATGCACGGGAAATCGTCTAGCCCTGGCCGTGCAACTCAAATTCTGATCGTGGATGACCACCCCATCATCCGGGAGGGGATGACGCACTTGCTGAATCTGCAAGGGGATCTGCACGTCTGCTGCGCGGCCGGCAGCACCGAAGGAGCCTTGGCGGCGATGACCTGCCAGCCCGACATGGTCATTGTGGACATCAGTCTGCAATCGGACTCCGGCGTGGATCTTGTCAAAACCCTCCGCCACCGCTATCCCGATCTGGCCATCCTCGTCCTCAGCATGCATGACGAAAGCCTGTTTGCCGAACGCGCACTACGAGCCGGAGCAAACGGGTATCTGATGAAACTCGAGGCCACAGAGCATGTCGTGAGCGCCATCCGCGAAGTGCTGGCCGGCAATATTTATTTGAGCGCCGCCATGCATGAAACGCTGGCGCGGTCTCTTGCGGGCCCCAGAAGAATGCCGGCGGGCCCAATTGCGAGCCTTTCGGAACGGGAATTCGAGGTCCTGCACCTGATCGGACTCGGCTTCAGTACCCGCGAAATCGCCGAGAAACTGAATCGGAGCGTCAAGACCATCGAGGCACACCGCGCCAACATCAAAGAAAAGCTGAATATCCGTAACGGCAAGGAGCTGATGCGCTTCGCAATTCAATGGATCGAGAGCCAATAGGCGGAGCCCGGTTACCGAATAAGGCAATCCCCTAGCCTCGTTTAGGAAGGTTGCCTTATTAATACGAATGGGGTCAGCGCATACAGTGCAGGGGTACCTGCCGGCGTGCCGCAATCCTTGAGCGGGGTGGGCAGGCGTAGCCCAAAATCTCGATGGGGGTCGCCGCCATGAACGCCAGATTCCAGCGAACTGTTGTCGCTCTCATCTCCGCACTTATTGCTGGAACGGCCCGCGACCTGCGGCCGGTGTTTCGTCGGATCGCGGTTGCATGCCTCGTCGCGAGTCATGCGCTGGCCGCGCAAGCCGCAGGAGGTATCACGGGCGCCGGCTCGAGCTTCTTCGATCCCCTGGCGCAGAAATGGGCCGCCTCCTATTACGACAAAACCGGCCAGCAGGTGAGTTTTCGTCCGACTGGCTCCGGGAACGGCATTGATCAGCTGAAAGCGGCTACGGTGAGTTTTAGTGCCTCGGACATGCCGTTGAAACCCGACGAATTGCGCACATTCGGACTTATCCAATTTCCGGTGGCGGCGGGCGGCCTCGTGCCGGTGGTCCACCTCGATGGCATTGCGCCGGGACAGCTTCGCTTGACGGGTGCGCTGCTGGCGGACATCTATCTGGGCAAGATCACCGAATGGAACGACCCGGCCATCAAGGCAGTCAACCCCGGGCTCGCGCTCCCTGATCTGAAAATCGTCGTGGTGCATCGCGGTGACCGGTCCGGGTCGACCTTCAACTGGACGAGCTACCTGAGCGCCGTGAGTGCGCAATGGCGCGAGCAGGTGGGCAGCGGCCTGACGGTCAAATGGCCCGTGGGGCTCAACGCCTCAGGCAGCCAGATCGTCGCCACCTATGTCAAGCGGATCACAGGCGCGATCGGCTATGTCGAACTAGCCTACACGGGTCCCGCGCCCCTCACCTATGCAACCGTTCAGAATAAAACTGGCGCGTTTGTCGAGCCATCGGCCGCGAGTTTCAGGGCTGCGGTGGAAACAGTGGCGTGGGGCCGTGCGGATGATTTCTACCAGCTCGTCACCAATCCGCCGGGCGACCGGGCCTGGCCGATTCCTGGCGTCGTATTCATCCTGCTGAAAGCCGACTCCAAGGACAAGGCTGATGCGAACGCTGCACTAGCGTTCTTCCGGTGGGCTCTCATTGAGGGCCGGGGAGAGGCAGCCGTTGAAAATTACGGCACCCCGCCGCCGGACCTGGTCGGGAAAATAGAAGCGTATTGGGCCCAGAACCTGACCAATGGACAAGTTATCGGAGTCGCAGCCGTCGGCTCGCCGAAGAGCCGGACAGGCATGATGGGCCGTGGGAGATTTGACTTGCCCATCGGGACGGCGCCTTGAGTTGGCTTGCGCCAGTTACACCAACGTTCTGCTTACGGATCAGACAAATAATTCCACAATCGTTCCGGCGAAAACAACCAGCAGAACATCCATAGACACCAAGGCAGCAAGTTGCAGGAGATAAAAAAGGAGATAACTCGAGAATAAAGGACATTCTGCCCTGGTATTGCAAGAGCGTGCCACGTCCTCGCAAGAGCCTTCGATGCCTTTCGAGGCGGCACGAAATCCCGGCGCAATGCGTGATTCGATTGGCGTCGGGCATGTCATGCACCATGTGGAGAATACGATGAACACTCTGACTTTGATCCCGATTGCCGCATTGACGTTGTGCACCACGCTCGCCTATGCGGGCGACACCACTGACACATCCAGCACGGCCTCCGACAGCAACGCAGCGATGACGTCGGACGCCGTCGGCGGTACGCCCGCGGGCAGTAGCGGGAGCGGCGCCATCCATGGCAAGACTCGCGCGGAAGTCATTCAGGAATTGCAGCGCGCCCAGAAGGACGGCACGCTGGATCGCTTGAACGCGCTTTACGGCGGGCAGTGAGCAGAGGCACGGAATGCCCGCCCCTGATTGCTCACCACAATGATGATTATTGCCAATGGGTGAAGCCGTTCTGGCATGACGGCTTTCACCCGCTTTGTCGTGCTTCGCTGGTGGCTCAACGTGTGCGCGTCCGAATCGGAGGTTACCCGATGATCAAGACGTTCACTGTGCTTCTCGCCTATCCGTGCCCTGGCGAAATCGGCTCCGGTACCCGCCGTTCGCAAGGAAACATCGCACTGGATCTTAAGGAGACTCACGTGCAGTTCGCGCGACTGCACTTGAATAACAAAGGGCCGATCCGGCATCGCGCTGCCGCATGAGCAGCGTCGAAAATATCCTCGGACGTGAGCGCGTCATCACCGCTCGGCATCGTCGCCGTCGTCGCGTTGTCGTGGGCCTACTTGTGGACGGGCGCCGGAATCGGCATGTCCGCACTCGAGATGACGGCCGTCGCGTTGATCGCCTGGGCAGACGTCACCTTGCTGGTGTGATCGGCTTTTCTCGTCGCACACGGTCATTCAAATGACCAAACTGCTGGACTGTTAATAGAGGTGTGTCCCGCCACACAGGACCTCATTAAATACCCAGACGATCTGGCGTGGCTTCGGCGCTTTACGTAAATCGGACCTCTCCCGGTCGGTGTTACGCGTCCCTGTAAGAACCCAGTCTGTGGACGTCCGAAGGATTGTGTGGCGCCGGTTCGACGAAGCTTGAAGCTGAGAACTCCCGTTCGATGAAAACCTGAACGGCACAAGGCGCAACGTCACGGCGCTATCATCCACTTTCGCAAACGGCAACGGCGTGGGGCGCACCGGACGTTCCAGCGGCCGGCCGAATGCGCCGGCGAATGACCGCTTGTGGCCGAATTGAGCCCGATGATGACCGGCTCAGGACGGCCCTAAGCGGCCATTCGACTCGATGCGAGCGCTATGGCAGCTTCCAAACTGGAACTGCAGGGAGTAACTCAGGCGATGACCTTCTGCTCCCCGGCAGCCTGCTCGCGCATGCGACGGGCTTCGTCGCGCAGGAACTGCTGGTAATCGTCCAGATCGCCGTCGAAGGGCTCGACGCCACCCTTGGTGACGAGCCAGAACTCGTCACATACCGCGCGCAGCAGGGACCGGTCGTGACTGACCAGCATCACTGTGCCTTCGAATTCGTTGAGTGCCATGCCTAGCGCTTCGCGTGTGGCCAGGTCGAGGTGGTTGGTAGGCTCGTCGAGCAGCAGCAGGTTGGGGCGCTGCCACACGATCATGCACAACACGAGCCGCGCCTTTTCGCCGCCGCTCATCGTGCCGACCGCCTGATGGACCATGTCGCCACTGAAGTTGAAGGTGCCGAGGAAGGTACGAAGCGATTGTTCGGTGCCGCTCTGGCCGGGGGCACGCAGGTGCGCCGGCGTGTCCTTCGCAAGGCGGATCATGTGTTCCAGCGGCGTGTCGAGGGGACGCAGCACGTCGAGTTCCTGCTGTGCGAAGTAGCCGATGTTCAGGCCTTTGCCTTCGCTGATTTCGCCGGCAATCGGCGCCAGCTCGTGCGCCACCGTCTTCACCAGTGTCGACTTGCCCTGACCGTTGGCGCCGAGAATGCCGATGCGCTGCCCGGCCAGCACGGAGCGGTTGATGCCCCGCACAATGAGCGTCGGCGGCGTGTCCGGCGCTGCGTCGGTCGGCGCGGGATAGCCGAAGCTCGCGTCCAGCATCGACAATAGCGGGTTCGGGACGTTGAGCGGCTCCTTGAATTCGAAGGTGAACTCCGCGTCGGCAAGCACCGGTGCGATCTTCTCCATGCGTTCGAGCGCCTTGACCCGGCTCTGCGCCTGCTTCGCCTTCGAGGCCTTGGCCTTGAAACGGTCGATGAATTTCTGCAGGTGGGCGATCTTGTCCGCCTGTCTGGCCATCGCGGCCTGCTGCAACAGCAGTTGCTCGGCGCGCATCTCTTCGAACTTGCTGTAGTTGCCGCCATAACGCACCAGCTTGGCGTTGTCGACGTGCACGGTCACCTGCGTCACCGCGTCGAGAAATTCGCGGTCGTGGCTGATCACGACCATGGTTCCTTCGTAGCGCTTGAGCCACGCTTCCAGCCAGACCAGCGCGTCCAGGTCGAGGTGATTGGTCGGTTCGTCGAGCAGCAGCAAGTCGGACGGGCACATGAGCGCGCGCGCCAGTTGCAGTCGCATGCGCCAGCCGCCCGAGAAACTGTTGACCGGCTGGCTAAGCTGCGCAGCACTGAACCCAAGGCCCAGGATCAGCGCCTGGGCACGCGCGGGGGCATCATGTGCACCGGCGTCGTGCAGGGCCATGTAGGCGTGCGCCATGCGCATGCCGTCGTCGCTGGCCTCAGCGGCGGTTACTTCGGCCTGCGCGGCCAGCAGGATGGTGTCACCGTCGATGACGAAGTCGGTCGCACTCTGCTCGGTTTCCGGCATCTCCTGCGCGACCTGGCCCATCTTCCATGCAGCGGGGATCGAGAACTCGCCGCCGTCTTCGTGCAGCGTGCCGTTGAGAAGGCCGAAGAAAGACGACTTGCCGGCGCCATTGCGGCCGACAAGGCCAATCTTTTCGCCGGGGGTGAAGGTGACGGACGCGCGGTCGAGTACGACATTGACGCCACGGCGCAGCGTGACATTACGGATGGAAATCATAAGGAGCTACTTCGGAGAGGATAGGCATGATAGCCCACCGGACGTACAGGGCTGTCTCTTTTCCGGCCGCACGAGTGCAAAGCCGCTTGCGCTTTGCGGCGCCCACCGGCCGCATATCGAGCAACCTCAATCGCTAATCAGCCCCCTCGACATAGCTTGAAATTGTCCTTGCACAATCCTGTGGCGAGCGACAAGAAGTATCGATAAGCAAACTGCTGAACGCACGTGCCTGGTAACCTTCCTTGTACATTTCAACAATTCGCTTCTTTTCCCACGCGGTAAGCTTCCGCGCGCCTCGATCAGACAACGCTGTCTCAAGAGGCGGATTCAGCGTTACCACAAAGAATCGAGCTGAACGCCTTTTGCAGGTGGCGAGAAGCTGCTCGAACTCCTCATCGTCGATGGGATACGCCACCACCAGATATCGACAGTCGGCGATCTCGATCTGGCGTTCAATACGCGCTATGGCGGCCGCCCATTTGTTGGTGCCGGGGTGCATCGCTACTGCGTCATGGTCATCACCGTCAATGAATCTTGCGTTGGGCAGTATTAACGCGAGAGCATGCGCTACAGTCGATTTACCGCTGTTGATCGGACCATTTATGTGGATCACGGACAGCGCCCTGCCATCTTCGAGATCAGGTGCCGTATTCATAGCGGATTTTTTAACCAGGTTAGCTGCGCCATACGCGGAACGTGACCATCGTGAGAAATCGGTTCAAATTTGACCTGATGCACGCCAAAGCCGCGCCGCTGTCTGCCAGCGGGCCGCAAACCGCCAGCCTGTTCCAGGGCTAGCGTTACTCATCCCCACGGATCAGGGTTGGCGTTTGCCGCGGCCACCAGCGGGTTTGCCAGCCGGCTTATGTGAACCCGCAGCGGGCTTGCTGGCGGGTTTGCTGCGCGGCTTTTGCACGCTGAACGGGCTACCGCTTGTAAAGCTTGTGCTACTACCTTCGGCCACAGCGCGTTGCGCTGCTGGCTTGCGTTTGTTTTCGCCACTTTGCGGACGCGGTTTGTTGCTGAGCACCTGCGTGGCGCCCGGCGCAGCTTGCGGCACTTTCGGCTTCTTAGGCTTTTTGGGTTTCTTGATGATCTGGCCCGTCGCGCTAGTTTGCGGCACGCGGTGTTCGGCTTCAAAGCCCGGCTCTTCTTCACGGCGCAGCGTCTGCCGGATCAATGCCTCAATCGCGGCCAGTTGCGGCGCTTCATCGGCACACACAAGGGACACCGCCACGCCGCTGGCCCCCGCGCGGCCGGTACGGCCAATACGGTGCACATAGTCTTGCGCCACGATCGGCAGATCAACGTTGATCACCAGCGGCAGGTCGTCGATATCCAGCCCGCGCGCAGCCACATCGGTGGCGACCAGCATATGTACTTCGCCCGTCTTGAAGCGCTCCAGCGCACGCAGGCGCGCAGGCTGCGGTTTGTCGCCGTGGATGGTGTCGACCGCATAGCCCGCATCATCCAGCATGGCCGCCAGATAATCCACGCCAATGCGGGTTTTGACGAACACCAGCGCGTGCTCCCAGTTGTTCTCAGCCACAAGGTGCATGAAGAGGTCGGGCTTGTTCTTTTTATCCACCGTCACCACCCACTGCTTGATCTTGCTGGCCGTGGCGTTGGGCGGGCTGACGCTGATGTTGATCGGGCCACGCAGAATGCCCGCCGCCATCGCGCGGATCTCGTCGGAAAACGTGGCAGAGAACAGCAGAGTCTGACGCTGAGCGGGCAAGGCAGCAAAGACGGCGTTGAGTTCGCGCTCAAAGCCCAGATCCAGCATGCGGTCGGCCTCATCCAGCACCAGCGTTTGTACCTGATCAAACTGCACTGCGTTCTGGCGATGGAGATCGAGCAAACGGCCCGGCGTGGCGACGAGCACATCCACGCCTTTGCGCAGCTTCATCATCTGCGGGTTGATACTCACGCCGCCGTAAGCGGCCAGAAATCGTAAATCGAGGCCTTTGCCGTAAACGATAAAGCTTTGCAGCACCTGTTCGGCCAGTTCACGCGTGGGCACCAGCACCAGAACACGCGTGCGGTTGCTGGACACCGCCGGGCCGTGTTGCACTAACCGTTGCAACAGCGGCAGCGCAAAACCCGCCGTTTTTCCAGTGCCGGTCTGTGCTGCAGCCATGACGTCCTTGCCGCTGAGCACCGCAGGAATCGCCTTGGCCTGCACCGGCGTAGGTGTCTGGTAATTGAGGTCCTGCACATTACGCAGCAAGAGATCGATCAGGCCAAGCGAGGCAAAAGACATTGGCGTATTCCGGGCTAAAGCCGCAATTCTAGCGGTTACCGCCTGATTGCACCGCGCAGATCAATGGTCAAAAAGATCGACGTTGATCGCCACTGAAAAACGTAGCGGTGCCGGGCGACCGACGTCTGGGTTCAAAGGCTCCGCGGAGCCGCAGTCCTCTGCAGGCAATCGTTGGGTGACCGCTGTTTATTGTGGCGGTGGCGGCGGTGGCGGCGCCGGCACGAGTCCGTACCTGGACATGACACCGATAAGCTTCTCGCGGTCGGGCGGGCCGCCGGTATTTACGATTGCTCCGACATCACGAAAATATTGGGCACCAATGTCGGGCGTCAAGACGATCAGCGCGCGGGCCGTGCCATTGTGCGGGTTGCTAAAGTGATGGACCGATCCGCGTGGGGTAAACATCCATTCTCCCGGCGTTAGGTCCCGGACTACCCCGTCGACCGAATACCGAAGCATGCCCTCCAGCACATAGACGCACTCTTCGTTATGTGTGTGGCTGTGTGGCGGCGGAACTTGCGAGGTAGGGGGCACAGTCAACTCAAAAACGCCCATCCCGCCTGTGGCGGTTCCATCAATCAGGTACTGAATGCTCAATTGACCAACGTTGATTGGCTCGCCCGGCGCCACGCCGCTGATAGTCATTCTCAGACTCCTTCAAATTGAGGATTCTCGCCGTTCCGCAAATGCAGCAGGTAGGGTGCGCTGCTTGCGGCCGCTTCTGGCGACCGAAGGAAGCGCAATTCAATGAATGATTATGCGCCTCTGAGGAACGTATTTTGTACGTGAGCGGCGAAAGGTCGGTATTGGCCGAACGCTGACCGACCGCAATCAATACCGCGCGACCTTAGATAAGGCAGATACTGGCAAGCGGACGTTGGCATGCACCATCGGAATAGGATCGATCTAACGTGGTTTGGTAAAAACCCAGTTAGACAGCAGGTTCTTTTCACTGCTGCGGTGACTGAGGAAAGTGAGGAATTGTTTGATCCAAACAAACCCACGGTTGCGCACTAGCGGTATATATGTCTAGCGTTGGTTTAAAGTCAGAGGTGTCATCTAGCGAGGGAAATCGGATAGAAGTGACTTGAGGATAAGTTGCGCTTTGCGTGAACAAAGGGGTTCCACAGTCAGGGCAAAAACTACGAGTGGTAAGACCACCGCTGCTTGCAGGAACTGCATATGTTTTCGGCTTACCACTGATCTCAAGGTCGGCAGTCTTGACGATGACGCCTGACGCGAAAGGAGCGCCGCTTGAGAGCTGACAGTCTCTGCAATGGCAGTTGATCATGGCTACGGGCTCCCGCACACATGCATAGCGAACCGATCCGCATGCGCACCCGCCTGAAAAAGGAATATTCATATTGCGCTCGTCAATCGATAGCTAGATTAGCCGCGAGTCTACAACTTTTTGTAATGGCCGCTTCTGGCCGCACTGAGACGGACAACAACCGTCTCAGCGCACGAACCTCCGAACGATTCGGACACCCCCTCCACCGCGCGTCGACCTTCCCGATAGCTCAGTGCGCCGTTACAACCGATCGCTGCAGTACATCCGCCTTTGACGTTGCGGTGCTTCCTGATGACGAGTTTTTGTCTTCCGGAACGTTTGCAGTGGCGTCAGCTTCCCTCGCTCTCTACGACGCCTCCGCAAGCAGGTTTGCCACCTGCTTTGCAGTGAGACGGCTGTGCACCACAGCCTTCGCATCGAGTGCGATCACCTGGTACAACACCACCTCGCTCGCCTTCAATCCTGTAGGCGAAATGTTTGTTTTAGCCGAATGGACAAGAGGTGGTAGGACGAGGGTAGGCAGTGCTCAGTCGAAGCCGCCATACGCTCATCGGCGTTGGCCTATCCACCAACGTCCACTGACGCGCACGCGCTTATAGCTGCCTTTTGTGACGCTATTGCATCACACATGGTGAAAAATTTGATCCGTTTCGCGTCCGTTGCGAGCATCAGACAAGGCAAAAATTTCGCTCCCTAAACAATTCAGCGTGGGCTATTTTTGCCGAGTTTTGATTTGGCGACGCAGCATATCCAATCGAAAACGTCAGCGCTTCGAGCGCGAACGGGAATAGCAAGACCGATGCTGGTTCGTTCTTGTGCGTAGAAGGTAGGCTAGTGCAAGTAGCTTATGTGGCATTCCTTACGATACTTGCATCAAGCCACCAAAATCAATCGGGTCACGCTCACTACGGGAGCGATGGACCCATACCCAAATAAAGTGAAAAACAGATGAAACTGACCAAGACTACGGTGGCCTTCCTCACGCTTGGCGCGCTCGGTAGCGCAGCGCACGCACAAAGCAGCGTGACCCTGTATGGCATTGTCGATACAGGCATTCTTTTCAACAACAACATCAAAGGTTTGCACGAGTACGCATTCTCGCAAGCAACGTCGTCGCGCTGGGGCATGAAGGGCGTGGAAGACCTGGGCGGTGGCCTCTCTGCGATCTTCACCCTCGAGAGCGGCTTTACTTCCGGCACCGGCACGCTTAGCCAGGGCGGCCTTCTGTTCGGCCGTAAGGCTTTCGTCGGATTGAGCAGCAAGGACTGGGGTACGGTAACGGCTGGTCGTCAGTATTCGGCAAGCAACGATCTGACTTCCACGTTCGCGTCGGGCGCCGACTGGGCCGCTTCCGGACTCGGCTACGGCACGCGCGCGAGCGACGTCGATAACGTCGATACCTCGAACCGCGTTCAGAACTCGATCAAGTACATGAGCCCGAACTACCATGGCCTGCAAGTGGGCGTGCTGTACAGCCTGGGCGGCCAGGCCGGCAATTTCTCGCAGAACTCGGTCGTGGACGCAGCGGTCTCGTACACGAACGGCCCGCTCAGCCTCGGCGCCGGCTATACGTTCGTCAAGGATCCGTATTACGCGACGTTCGGCAATCAGGGAAATTCGTCGACACCGTCGTCTTCCGCCACGGGCGCGAACGACAACATGAACAACAAGATCTTCGGCGGCTATGCGTCGGCTGGTTCGCAACAGATCATCGTGGCGGGTGGTTCATATGCACTCGGCCCGGCGACCATCGGCCTGCTGTATTCGAACACGCAGTTCCAGAACCTTGGTTCGGTCAATGCAGTCGGCGCGATTGCCGGCCAGAAGTACACGGGCGGCACCGCAACCTTCAACTCGGGAGAAATCAACCTGAAGTATCAGGTGACCCCCGCGCTGCAACTCGCCGGCGCGTACATTTACACGCACAACAGCGGTGCGGACAACCTGGGCAGCGCGAAATATAACCAGTTCAACCTGGGCGCGACCTACGCGCTGTCGAAGCGCACGTCGTTCTACGCGATCGGTTTCTACGAAACGGCTTCGGGTATCGACTCAACGGGTAAGCAGGCCGTTGCCGATCTTAACGGCAGTGCCTACTCGGGCAACAACCACCAACTCGCCGGTATCGTCGGCATGACGCATCGGTTCTAATCAGGAGTCCGGCCGCTCTCGAGCGGCCGGTGTTCAAAGCGATGCCGATCTTCGGATGTCTTTGAAGAGATATCGCCGAATAGCCGTAAATCGGCTACGCCAGATCAACAGTATTGACCGCCTTGACCGATGGTTGAGTTTCAACACCTGTTAGCCATCCGGTCAGCATGTTGAGCACGCGGTCGCTCGTGAAGATGCCGAAGTGGTTCGTGCCGGAGAGGATGTTGAACTGAGTTGCAGGAGATTCTCGATCAAACAACTTTCTCAGGCGCTGAGCGTCGACGGCCTCGTCATCCTCCCCAATAAAAACGGCTGCGCCGGCCGCCAACTTTCGCACATCCGACACGTAGCGATCGCGAGGGTGCAACGACACCGTAAGACGATAGGAGTAGGAAAGCGTCTCGGTGCCGTCCCAGAAGCGTACGGGTTTGTTGAAGTCTATGACCGGAAGTCCATTGAGCCCACGAATGTGAAATGCGTTCAGGATAGTGAGGCCAATGAGGCGACGCATATGGACGCGGGCCCAACCGCCGGCTGAACCGCCTCTGAGCGTCGGTGAACGCGGGATGACGGGACTCGATAGCAGGAACCGTGAAACGAGAGGGGCGTGCACGCCGCCCGCGAAGCGGATAACGAATCCGCCGCCGCTGGAATGCCCGCCGAGGACGACGGCGCCTCGATGGTCCTGTCTTCTCAACTCGGCAATCAGATCGGCGATATCGTCTTCTAACTGGCCGACGTATCCAACGTCTCCGCGATGGCGGCCGGATTGATAGTGGCCACGGAGGTTCGGCAGTATGACCTTCGCTGCACCGGATGCGCTCACGGCTGAAGCTAGCGCATGATAGGAGCGTCCGTGATGGGACGAACCATGCACGAAAATCAGCAACTGGTCCGCTGAAGAATCATAGAAACGATAGGCAAGTTGTTCGCCGTCTCGGGCGGGGTATCGGAGAAGTGGCGGCAAGCTGGAGTCGGGCGTCGGTTGCAAGGAAGCAAAGCCGAAAACGTCTTTCTCCTCCGGCTCCGGACTCGGCGAAGTCGCTACCATGGCCACCGCAATACCGACGACCGACACCATCACGGCAACGAGGATTGCCATTCCGAGTAAAAGCGTCAAAGGTACCTCCGGCTTCCGATTGAGCTGTCGCGAGCGCAGCGCTCGCGGCAACAAACAGTGCGCCTCACACGAGGGGAATGTAGATGTCGGTCTGCCACTGATCCTGCGGCGTGTCCGGATAGACGCTCAGGTAGTGGAAAAACAATGGCTGATCCCGCAGTTCTTCTCCGCTTGCAGGAAGCCAGTCGCGATAGATCGGATAGATCGTTTCGCCAATATGGTCGGTCGATCCCGCATGCCGGACCACCGCGCATCGACCGCCTGGAATGACGAGTTCGCGAACGCCGTAGTCATTCGGCGCGACCGGCTCGTCAATCTCTCCGCAGATATCGAAGCGGAACCCGTCCGCCGGTGTGGTATCCGGGTTGCTGCGCGGGATGCCGAAGGTCCTGCTCGATGGCGGCGGAGATTGCCCAGATTGCTTGCGCCAGTCAATGAACTTGCGCACGCTCTCGTTGACGAGTCCAATCTGTCCACAGTGTTCAAGCGCGGCGACACGCGTTGCAGAAAAATCGACAATTCGCACTTGCATGGCCAGTTTCCTTGAGAGATAGGGGACAACAAATGTCGCACTCCAGATTTGCCAGTTCGGATGCCGCCGGAACAAACTTGGCGTGGTGCCGAACGCACGCTTGAACGCACGGGAGAAGGCTTCAGGGCTGTCGAAGTCCGCGTCGAGCGCGGCATCGAGCACCGAGCAGGACTCGCGCGAGGCGAGGCGATGGGCAGCTCGGCGCAGGCGCATCAGTTGCACGTAGCGTGCAACCGGCATCCCCACATAAGCGGCAAACTGGCGATGAAAATGAAACTTCGAGAAGTTTGCGATGCGGCTCAGCGCGTCCACCGACAGGTCGCCCTCGAGGTTCGTATCAACGTAAGCGAGTACGGCGTCGAAGCGCTGCGTGTAGACGCGTAAGGCGTCGGCGTGAGCTTGCATGGTCTGGATGTCTGGATCGTGCGATTTGCAATATGGTCGCTCAGAATGAGGACGTTGCACCTAGCCGTTCTTGCTGGATCTTCAGGCGGTGTTTCTGATATCGCCACGCGAGATTAGAACAGACCACATCAATCTCGCAGCGCCATGTTTCCGATGGGAAAGCCCCCTTGCTGATCGCCTGAACCGAGCGCTACCCAGGCCGGCCCTTCTCAAATGTTATTATCGGAAACACGACCCGCCGACCAAGGCGCGCAATCAAGCCGTTGGACCCCATGGACACTCATCTCACCAAACCCGCCGACCCATCGACAACCGACCTCGGCCGCCGCGTCCGCGCCGCCCGCCAGGCACAGGATTTGACGCTCGAAACCGCGAGCCGCCTCTGCGGCGTCTCGCGCTCGACGCTGTCGAAAGTCGAAAACGGCCTGATGTCCCCCACCTTCGACGTCCTGCAGAAAATCGTCCTCGGACTGAAGATTGAAATCGGCGAGCTGTTCGGCTCGACACCCAAAGTCAGCGCCAGCGGCCGTCGCGCACTGACCCGCAAAGACGAAGGCCAGCGCCACGCCTACCGCGGCTATCAGATGGAGCTACTCGCCACGGATCTGGCGCACAAAGCGATGTTGCCGTTCCGCATCCGCATCTCGGCGCACACACTGGACGCGTTCGATGACTGGGGCCGCCACGAAGGCGAAGAATTCCTGTACGTGATCAGCGGCAGCGTGTGCCTGTATTCCGAGTTGTACGCGCCGACGCATCTGAATGCTGGCGACAGTCTGTACTTCGACAGCCGCACCGGCCACGCCGCGGTCTCCACAAGCGAAGAAGACGCCGAAGTATTGTGGATGGCGACCAGCGTCGACGTCCCGCAAGCAGCGGCCACCGCCGAACCGGCAAAGAAATAGCCGAGGTGCGTGGACCGCGCCACAAAACCTGTCACCGCCACAGGCGAAAACCAGTGCCGACGGCAGCGCTAGTGCCACTGCGACTGCCACCGTTAAAGCGCGTTAACAACGCGCCGCCAACGCCCGCTGCGCCAGTTGCGCGATATGCATCGCGTGTTGCCCGGTGCCCTGCTCGATCTGCTCACGGCAACTGAAGCCGTTGGTCAGCACAATCGTCTCCGCGTTCGCAGCAGTGGCGGCACGCACGGCAGGAAACAGCGTGTCCTCGCCGATCTTCTCCGAGAGCGCGTGATGCGCTTCGTTAAAGCCGAACGATCCCGCCATGCCGCAGCATCCCGTATCGAGCAATGTCCACTTCACGCCGAGCTTGTTCAGCAGCGCGGTATCGCCTTGCATGCCAAAAAGCGCTTTCTGATGACAATGCCCGTGCACGATCACGTCCGCTGCAAGCGTCGGCCAATTGAACGGCTGACGGGCGACGAAATCGGAAAACAGAAAGGTTTGCGCCGACAGTTGTTTCGCTAAAGCATGACCTGGAAACTGCTTCAGCAGTTCATCCTTGAATACCGATAAGCAACCAGGCTCAAGACCGACCAACGGCACGCCAGCGGCTATATCGTCCCCGAGGTCATCGAGAATCGTGGTCAGCAACTCACGCGCACGGTCGAGCAAACCGAAGTCATACAGCGGACGTCCACAACACAAACGGTTCTTCGGCAGCACGACGTGCCAGCCCATTTGCGTCAGCACATCGGCAGCGGCCTGCGCAATCTCGGGCGTGAAGTGGTCGTTGAAGGTATCGACCCATAGGATGACTTTCCTGATCTCGTCATCAGAGCGGACAGCGCGCACAGCCTGAGGCGAGCGCCGCGCAATCTGCCGATACGTCTGCACGGAGAACTTCGGCAATTCACGCGACTGCGCCACTCCGGCAACCCACTTCCCAACCGAAGCCAGGCCCGGCGCCGACGTCATAAAATTCGTCAGCTTGGGAAACCGTGCCGCCCACGGCGCCCATTCGCCGATCCGCCCCATGAACAACGCCTGCCGCGGACGGCGATTCGTCTCGTAGTAATGCGAAAGAAATTCCGCCTTGTATGAAGCCATATCCGTATGCGTCGGGCAATCGGATTTGCAGCCCTTGCACGCGAGGCAGGTATCGAGCGCCTCTTTCACTTCGCGGCTTTGCCAGCCGCCGACGATCACGTCGCCTTGCAACATTTCCCAGAACAGATGCGCGCGGCCACGCGTCGAATATTTCTCTTCGCGTGTCGCGCGATAGCTCGGGCACATCGTGCCGCCTTCGAGCGAACGGCATTTGCCCATGCCAATGCATCGTTCGATCTCGCGCTGAAAACCGTCGCCCTCCTGGCTCGCGAACGTGAGCTTCGTTTGCAACGTCACCGGTTTGTAGGCGGGACCCATGCGCAGATTTTCATCGGCGCGATACGCATGCACCACCTTGCCGGGATTCAATCGATTGGCCGGGTCCCAGATCGCCTTGAACTGCTCCATGGCCTGCATCAGCTCAGGGCCATACATGATCGGCAGAAATTCGGCCTTGGCCTGACCATCGCCATGTTCGCCCGAAAGCGAGCCGCCGAATTCGACCACCAGTTCCGCCGCTTCGCGCAGAAACTTGCGCCACGTTGCGACGCCTTCCACGCTGCGCAAATCGAAGGTGATACGCGCATGCACGCAGCCATCGCCGAAATGGCCGTACAGGCTCGTCTCGTAGCCGTAACGATCCACCAGTGCCTGAAATGCGCGCAGATAGTCGCCGAGACGCATCGGATCAACCGCCGCGTCTTCCCAGCCGACCACCGGATCGGGCGTGCCCGACTCCACCGACAACGCCACCGCCGACGCGCCCGTCTCGCGGATCGACCACACCTTCGCCTGCAACGCGCGATCTTCAACGAGCATCGCCGATACGTTCGGCCCTGCTTCGCCCGACAAAAAATACGCCGCTGCGGTTTCCGCCTGGCGCACGGCGTCGTCTTGCGTATCCGCGCCGAATTCGAGCACGACCCAGGCGTCGCCTTCCGGCAGCAATGCGATTTCGTCCTTCTTCAAACCACGCGCCTGCAAGCCGCGGATGATCGCGCGGTCGAGTCCCTCGATCGCGATCGGCCCGCAGTGCATGAAATGCGGCACGGCGTCCGCGGCGGTATAGATATCCGCGAAGCCGACCACGACGATCACGCGTTTCGCCGGACTCTTCACGAGCCGCACTTTCGCCTGCAGCGTCACCGCGCAGGTGCCCTCGGTGCCGACCAGCGCACGCGCGACATTGAAGCCGTTTTCCGGCAGCAGTTGATCGAGATTGAAGCCCGACACGCGCCGCTTGATCTGCGGGAATTTCGCGCGGATCTGGTCCGCGTAGGTGTCGCGCAGTTGCTTGAGCGCGGCGTAGATTTCGCCCTGGCGGCCACCTGCGGCGATGATTCGTTCAAGTTCGTCGTCGGATGTCGGCCCGACCCAGAAACGCGCACCGTCGAAGGTCGCGATTTCCAGCGCCTCGACGTTTTCGACCGTCTTGCCGGCCATCACCGAATGCGCGCCGCACGAGTTGTTGGCGATCATGCCGCCGAGCGTGCAGCGGCTGTGCGTCGCGGGATCGGGCGCGAAGGTGAGACCGTGCTCTTCGGCGGCATCGCGCAAGGTATCGCAGACCACGCCCGGCTCGACGATCGCTACGCCCGCCACAGGATCGACCGACACGACGCGGTTCACATACTTGCTCGCGTCGGCCACCACCGCGACGTTCACGCACTGGCCATTCTGCGAGGTGCCGCCGCCGCGCGGGAGAAACGGCACGTCATTGCGGCGGCACGCAGCGAGCGTTTCCAGCAAATCGTCGACGTCCGCCGGCACCACCACCGCGAGCGGGACTTGCCGATAGTTCGACGCATCCGCCGCATACAGGGCTTTCGATCCCTGGTCGAAACGCACTTCGCCGCGCACGTGCCGGCGCAAATCTGCTTCGAGCGCGTGCATGACGGCAGCGGTACCCGAAAAGGGCGTGGCGGCGACGCGCGGTGCCATCGACATCCTATCCGCTGCACCGCTCTGCGAGGCACTCACGCCTTCTTGCGGCGCTTCATCCAATGACGTTCCCACTGCTCCCTCACGTCTCATGTCCAACGCCCGCGCGACGACCTAAGCTGCACATCACGCAGCCTGGTTCGCGGTCATCTTGAAGATGCCCTGCGCGTTGCCCGCGTCGAAACGCAGGTCCGTTTCCCAGCGGCGCGTATCCTGATCGAAAGTCCGCTTGCGCGTGATGAACTCGTAGAACGAGCCCGGCACGTCGCGCGTCACGGTGCTGCCGTCGGCCGCACGGAATTCGCGCCGCACGATATCCGCGCGATACGCGGTCTGAAATACGCGGCCCGAACGCGAGCGCTCTACTTCCGGCTTCATCGGACGACCTTTCGCCTTTTCGTCGTCGGCAAGTTTGAATACGTCGGCGACGCGATCGGTGGCGTGATTGAAGGCGTTGCCTTCGGTCGCGATCCACGCCATTTCCGCCGACTCTTTCAACAATACTTCGTAATCGGTTTCGCGTGGCGTCTCGTGCTGACGCGCGAACGCGCCGACGATCACCGGCAGCAAGGCATGTGCCGCCTCGAGCGGCAACACGCCGTCACGTTCGAGTTCCCACAGCTGGCCGACGGCTTGCGGCGTCAATGGATCGCGCGAGTCGCCGATCACGTTCGTCACCGCCTGCTGGAATTCCGCCGAGAAACGCTCCGGGTGCAATTCGCTGAGGAAGAACTGCGCGATCTCGTCAGGGGCATCGTCGTGCGCCCAGGCGCGGCCGGTCATGCCGAGACGATCAAGCGGATAACGTCCGTTGATGCTGAAACCGAGCGGACGCAAGATGCGTGAGAAAGCGGCTTCGCCCGGTGGCAACGCACCGCTCTCTGCCCAGCGCACCGTACGCAGTGCGCCGTGGTCGAAATAGACGCTGCCGCCGGCGGCGATCGTCTCCTCGGTGTACTGGCGGCCATTCGCCGAGCGCGCCAGAAGGCCTTCGAATAGCACCATGTTCAGCGCCTGGGCCAGTTCAGCACGTGTGACGGCGCCGTCTTCCCATTCGTTGAGGATCTGCGGATGGTTTAGCGTGGCGAAGAGTCTCGCGGTTTTCTCGGCGCCAAGCAGTTTCAGCAGGAGTTGTTCGACATTCGCATTTTTGATGTTTCGCATATTGATTCCCGGCGGAGTGCGGTGAACGCGCGTTCGTGTGTTTGAAGACAGCCTGCCGGCCAGGCTTCAAGACGCAAGCGCGATATCGTTGGATACACGATTATTCAAATCCGCCGCGCCGCCGTAAAGCGAGATTAAATCGCCACTTGATGCGTTTTTGGAATTAACGTGCGAACGTTCAAGATTCTGCGCGCGCCTGCGCCAGCGCGCTCAAATTGCCTTCGCCAAACCCGTGATGCCCTTGCCGCTGCACGATTTCAAAGAAGATCTCGCCGGCGCCCCGACGTACAAAGGTCTGAAAGAACAGCAGCGGCACGCCGTCGGCGCCGATCTCGCCATCCACCAGAACATGCGTGCGCTTGAGCCGCTCGACATCGAGACCATGCCCTGGCAAGCGCGCATCGAGTTGCGCGTAATAACGCGGCGGTGGCTCGACGAATTCGACGCCGTTCGCCAGAAGTTGCTCGACGCACGCAAAGATGTCGTCGGTGGCGAGCGCGATGTGCTGCACGCCTTCGCCCGGATGATCCGGCAGGTACTCGTGCATCAGATTCGTGCGGCGCGTGCCTTCTTCATACAAAGGCACGCGGATCGCGCCGCACGGCGACACCATCACGCGCGATTCCGCCGACACATGCCAGTTCGCGTGCAGTTCGTGAATCTCCCGGAAGTTGAGCAGGTCGCGATAGAAATCGAGCCATTCCTGCATCCGGCCCTCCCCGACCGTTTGCGTCAGATGATCGACTGCGACGAGCCCGGTGCCCACGTGACTCAGATCGGCGTGCGCGGTATCGATCTCGATCGGACGGAAGTCGATGTCGAAGATCGAGATGTCGCCAAGGCCGCCACGCTGACCGCCGCGGCCGCGCCAACGGTCGACGAAATAGATGTGCGAGTCGCCAATGCCCTGGATCGCCGGAATCAGCAGTTCGCCCGCGCCGAGGCGTTCGCCTTCGAACGCCCATGCGCCGAGTTCGATCGCGCGGTCGAAGGCGCGCTGCGCGTTGGCTACGCGAATGCCGATCGCGCAAATGCCCGCGCCATATTCTTCGGCGTAGCGCTCGGCGAACGAATCCGGCTCGGCGTTGATCAGGAAATGCATCTCGCCCTGGCGATACAGCGTGACGTCTTTGCTGATATGGCGCGCAATCGCCTTGAAGCCGAGTTTCGTGAAGGTCTCGCCGAGTGCCTTCGGCTCGCGCGAGGCGAACTCCACGAATTCGAGGCCGGCGGTGCCGAGCGGATTGTGCTCAGGCGCCGACACGGCGCGCAGCGCGGCGTCCGGAGTGGGCAAGTCGCTGGGCATGGCAATCTCCTTGTACAGTCGTTCGTACGCTGTTGCGGGTGTTCGTGATGTTTCTGCTGTTTGGCGCAGGCCGTCAATTGTCCGCAGTGTGACACCGCGTGCGTGGTGTGTCGCAGCAATGCTGCGTGCGACGGCTTTTGCACCGTGTTTGTACACCGGGTAGCCGGGCGTTCGCAACCTTCATTTTGTACTGAATGGTTCACGCGTGGTGGATCGGGCCGCTGCGTGCGTTTGCTGCGCTTTGTGCTTCTGTCGCTGCTCCCGCCTCTCCTGCTTCTCCTGCTTCTCCTGCTTCTCTCGCGGCTGCCCTGGTTCTGGTGGTTCTTGTTTTGCCTTTGCCTGGCGGCGTGCGTCAGGTTTGGGGCGTGCCGCCGCGGCTGCGCTTCGACGCCCGTTTCGCCGCCGGCTTGCCAGCGGCAGCCGCCATGCGTTGCTGCGCGACCTCGCGCACGGCGTCGATAAACGCTCGCCCCACCGGCGACGGCTGCGTGTCCGAGCGCCGGATCAGCCCCACAGGCTCGCCGGTGCCAGCGAACGGCAAGGGCAAACGCACCAGCATGCCGTGCGCCAGTTCATATTCGACAGCGCTCAGCGGCACGAACCACACCGCGTCGTTCTCGAGCGTCAACGCGCGCCCCGTCGACACCGACAGCACCTCGACAAACCCAGACAACGGCGGCACGCCCCACGCGCTCAACAGGCTCTCGGCCGATTGCCGGATCAGCGTGCCGAACGGCGGCAACACAACCGGAAAATCTTCCAGCGACGTCGCCGGCAAACCCGCCCCTCGCGCCAAAGGATGCCCCGCCCGCACCACGGCAATCAACGGCTCGCTGAAAAGCTGCTCGAAACTCAGCCCGACCATCCGTTCCGGATCCGCCAGACGCCCGATCGCGAATTCGATCGTGCCGGCCTTCAGCCGTTCGAGCAATTCGGGGTTGGCACCGGTGGCGAGGCGCACGATCACGCGCGGCCAAAGCGGGGCGAACAGCTTCAGCACCGGCGGCACCAGTGCAGCCGCGACGGTCGGCAGAATGCCGATTTCCAGCGTGGCCGCCGCCGCGCCTTCCGAGTGCGCCAGCAAATCGACGCCCTGGCGCAACGCGCTGACGCAGGCGCTCGCATGCGGCATGAAGAGCTGTCCCTCGCGGGTCGGCACGGCGCCGTGGCGGCCGCGCTCGAACAACTTCACGCCGAGAATCGCCTCCAGTTCCGCGACCGTCTTGGAGACCGCGGGCTGTGTGATGGACAAACTCTCGGCGGCCCGCTGCACGCCGCCGAACTGGGCGACAGCCAGAAAGCACTGGAGATGACGGAATTTGACGCGGCTGTCCGCGAGGCTGCGTTGCATAACGACAGGTTATACGAAATGAGCGAAAACGTCATTTTGCATAACCTCTCAGGTTAGATAAAGTCGCTCCATAAAGCCGTATCCCACAATTCTCGAAGGAGACACTGATGGACGAGTCCTTTCTCACCGCGCGCGACTTCGCGTCGCACCCCGCTTATATCTATCCCGGCTACGGCTCCTCGGTCAAACGCGGCCCGACACGTCCGCTGATTCCGCTGAAAGAAAAGCTGCGCGATCAACGCGTACCGGTCTACGGCACCGAGGATCTCGGCGCGCTCGATCACGATCTGACGCGCAATGCGGTGCGCAACGGCGAACCGCTCGGCGAGCGCATCATCGTGACGGGCCGTGTGCTCGATGAAGGCGGCCGTCCGGTGCGCAATACGCTGGTCGAGATCTGGCAAGCGAACGCTGCCGGCCGCTATGTGCACAAGAACGACCAGCACGACGCGCCGCTCGACCCGAACTTTCTCGGCGCCGGCCGCTGTATTACCGACAACGAAGGCCGCTACCGCTTTCTGACGATCAAACCGGGCGCTTATCCTTGGGGCAATCACCCGAACGCATGGCGTCCGAACCATATTCATTTCTCGCTGTTCGGCGACCATTTCGGCTCGCGCCTCGTCACGCAGATGTACTTCCCCGGCGACCCGCTGCTGGCCTTCGATCCGATCTTCCAGGGCACGCCTGAACACGCCCGCGACCGCCTGATTGCAAACTTCTCGCTCGATACGACGCAAGAGGCCTATGCGCTCGGCTACGACTTCGACATCGTGCTGCGCGGCCGCAACGAAACCCCGATGGAGCGCTAAGCCATGACGACCCTCAAGCAAACGCCTTCGCAAACGGTTGGACCGTACTTCGCCTACGGTCTGTGCCCGCAGCAATACGACTTCGATTTCAAGAGCCTGTTTACGCCGGTTCTGGCTGAGCGCGAAGCGGCCGGCGAGCACATCACGATCGTCGGCCAACTGTTCGACGGCGACGGCAAGGTGGTCGGCGACGCCATGCTGGAAGTGTCGCAAGTGGATGCGCAAGGCCACTATCCGGAATCACGCGAGGAAATCCTGAAGACGGGTTTCCGTGGCTTCGCCCGCGTCGGTACGGGGACGGACCCGCAGAAGCGCTTTGTCGTCGAAACGGTGAAACCGGGCCGCGCAAACCCGGACGAAGCGCCGCATCTGAATGTGATCGTGACCATGCGCGGCATGCTGCTGCACACCTTCACACGCATCTATTTCGAAGACGAAGCCGAGGCTAACGCTCAGGATCCTGTGCTGGCAGCGGTTCCAGCGGACCGGCGCGGCACGCTGATCGCACGCCGCGACCCGAATACGGCCAATGTGTACCGGTTCGATATCTATATGCAGGGTGACAAGGAAACCGTGTTTTTCGACCTGTGATGCGGATTTTCTATACTTTCATCTAGCTTTCACATACACTGAAGATGATCCGTCTAGCGACTGGATCGCGAAACTCCGAGTAGTTAAGCCCGCCCCGCGCGGGCTTTTTTTTCGTTTCTGCGTTGTTTCCGCTGCGTCTGTACAGCAACGCCGTTCACTTCAGGGAACACCGCAACCAGCGGCTAATCCTCACCACGTCGGCGATATGGTCCCGCGCGCCTGGCGCGCCCAACACGACGATATCGACCGGCCGGCCATGCACCAGCATGCGCACGACGACGCAATGTCCGGCTTCATTGATAAAGCCCGTCTTCTGCAGCACGATCGACCGATCGCCACCTCTCACCAGCGCATTCGAATTGTGATAACTCAACCGCGCCCGGCCGCTGCCCGGCGCGACAACCTGCGCAGAGTCGGTCGAATAAGCCTTGATCAGCGGATACCGGCTCGCAGCCGCAACCAGCAACGACAAATCCCGCGCGGTAGAAACGTTCCGCGGCGACAACCCCGTGCCATTGACGAACGACGTATGCCGCATTCCGAGTGCGCGCGCCTTCGCATTCATCGCTGCAACAAAACCCGGCCGCCCACCCGCGTAGTCGCGGCTGAGTGCTGCGGCGGCGCGATTCTCAGATGACATCAGCGCAATGTGCAGCATGTCATGACGCGACAATCTCGACCCGACACTCAACCGGGAGCCGGTGAACTTGTCGAAATCCTGATCCTGAACAGTGACGTTGAGCGGTGCATTCAGGGCATGCTTTGCATCGAGCGACACCACGGCGGTCATCAGTTTGGATATCGAAGCAATCGGCAGGACTCGATCAGCCTGCTTTTCAGTGAGCACGGTATGCGTTCGCTCGTCGACGACATAAACGGCTTTGGCACGGAGCAATGCGCGCGATTTAGGCGTATAGCCGCAACGCGCCAATAGACGAAGCGATGAATGCAAAGATGAACGGGACCCCGCTGTGGGCTGCGCACGGCGCTCCGCTGCCAGCCCCACGGGACGCCTCGCGCCGCGCGGTTCTCGCGCATTGCGCGCAGCCTGCCGGCGCTGTTTTGCAGTGAGCTTGCTGATATGCATCGGCTGCTCTGCAGTCGCCACCTGCTTTCGCTTGTGCGCGACACGCCGCCGTGCCTTGCCGGCGGTTTGCCTGTTCGCTTTGCCTGGCGTTTTCGCTTTTGCTTTGGACGTGTGCCTGGTGGGTGGCGTAACGTGCCGGCTCATGCGGGCGGACGGATGGCGCACAGGCTCATGGGCCGCACCGAACGACCAGCCGATATTCAGCCACACCAATCCGAACAACACGATGTAGCGGAGCCACGCAGGAGAACGATTGGCGGAGGAAACTGAAGTCACTTAACAGCGGAAATGGTCGATGTTCTGTCCAGCGTAAATCGCGCGCGCGAGCCAGTCCGGTTTGTCGCCGTGGCCGTCCCACGTATTACCGTAGGCGTCGCGATACATCACGGCCCGGATCGCGGTCTTGTCGGCCTCGATCGATTCGGCGAGCGCTTCCATTGTGATGCCGTATTCGTCCATGCGCCGGCGGATCCACACGATCAGGCGCTCACGCGCATTCCCGTCGAGGTCGAACAGCCGTTGTTCTTCTCGCTCTTTCATAACGTACCGGTTTCGCGGCTGATAACGCGCGCGTTCGAAAAATAAAGGCTTCGCTAAACAACGCGAAGCCTATGCGTGAATCAGATGGCTTGAGTGCAAATCGAACTCACGATGCCTCTCCCGATGCATGACAACTCGCATCTGGAATTCATGTCCAATAAATCCTGGATTGAGGGGAATTCGACGGCAAACGGTTCGGATCGCGCCCGTGATTGGCCTCGGTGTTCCAAGGCTGCTTCAGCGTATGGAAAGTGATTCTAGCATCCAATTTCCGCTGCCTGCAGCAACTGATCGCCTCCTGCGACGATCAGCTTTCCTTGTCATTCCGATTGCATTCGGCATGGGTCTATTCGATTCTTGCCGGTTCTTACCGGTTCTATTGGTACGGGTCGAAAAACAAATTACCGTCCGCTCATGCTATGTTTCAGTGATCCGCATCGCCGCCTCAGGAGACACACAAAAATGCCCGCTTCGACCGCCATCGTCACAATCCTGGCCGCACTGCTACTCGGTGCGATGAGCCCTGGACCCAGCTTCGTCATCGTTGCCCGCAATGCGATTGGACTTTCCCGTAGTGACGGTCTCGCGACAGCCGCAGGCATGGGAATAGGCGGCGTGTTCTTCAGCGGCATCGCCCTGCTCGGTCTGTACACTGTGCTGGCGACGGTGGAATGGCTGTACGTTGGCCTGAAAGTAGCCGGTGGCCTTTATCTGATCTACCTTGCGTCGAAGATCTGGCGCGGTGCGGCCAAACCGCTCGCGTTCGATGCAACGCAAGCCGCCACCGCCAATGTGCGCAAGTCCTTCTGGGTCGGATTGAGCACGCAACTCAGCAATCCGAAGACCGCGGTCTACTACGGCAGTATCTTCGCGGCCTTGCTTCCGCAACATCCGCCGCTGTGGTGCTACTTTGCGTTGCCCCCTGCGATCTTCGCCATTGAAGCCGGCTGGTACACGGTGGTCGCGATGTGCTTTTCGAGCAAGCGGCCGCGCGAAGTCTATCTGCAGTGGAAGGCCTGGATCGATCGCGTCGCCGCGAGCGCCGTTGCCGCGCTCGGACTGCGCCTGATCCTGACGGCACATAAAGTGGGCATCTGAAGACGCTGAAATCCCGCTTGAACGGCTTGTTGTGCCACCCAGCACGGTACGGACACGGCAAGCCGACAACGAGGGCCGCATCGTCACGCGCCCAGGCTGAGCAATTCAGGCGTGACAAAACAGTTACAAGATAAGTGTTGACGCTTACAGGCCCGGCGGTTACTGTGGCGTCCGAAGTTCAAGAAGTTCGATTGCTGTTCATCAATGTCTCGCTCCTCAGCGGTATTCGTTGTCCTCTCCCTCCTTGACGCTTCCCGCGCTCCTCAACAGAGCAAATTTTTCTATTCTTACTCAAGGATTCTTTATGGATACCGGTACCGTTAAGTGGTTCAACGACAGCAAAGGCTTTGGCTTCATCACCCCGGACAAGGGCGGCGACGACCTGTTCGCGCACTTCTCCGAAATCAGCGGCGACGGCTTCAAGACGCTGGCTGAAAATCAGAAGGTGAGCTTCGAAACGAAGCAAGGCCCGAAGGGTCTGCAAGCGGCTAACATCAAGCCGATGTAAGTTTGAAGGGCTCGGTGTCCGGCAACGGACATCGGGCTGCAGCGACATCCTCGCGGAGCTTTGTCTCCCACAGTTGGCGCGATCGCTTTTAGCTGCATGTGTTTTTCAGCAGCAAGCCCTAAGCGCCAAACGCCTCGTTGCACCTCATTCTCCCCCTCTGGCTTTAACGCCCTTTTTAGCTTTCCGACTGCGTTTGGATTCGGCTCGCAATGGCTTGAATCAGCTCGTCCACGTGACCCGTATAACGGCTCGCACGGCAGGCGCGCACTCGAACATTATTAAAATATAAAATGCAAAACAAACATATTCATCATTACAACGGCTATGCCGTCAAACCCTCGGCGCATCGCTTGCCCGACGGTAGCTTTTCATCCAACCTGTTGCTCGAACGCGCTGACAGCGCGCGTACCGAAGGGCGCTACCAGTTCTATTCGCTCGACTACTTCACGAACGAAGAACAGGCACTGCAGCACTCGGCACGCTGGGCACACCACTGGGTCGACACGCGCGGTTAAGCGCGAGTCACCCCTGATGCGCGCGGGAACACCGCGCTTGCATCGTTCAACACGACATGGCGCGTCATGAGGCGCGCCAGACCATTGCGCGCGGTCTATTCGGTTTCTTCCGCCTTGATCCGCGCGCGCAGTTCGAACTTCTGAATTTTTCCCGTCGACGTCTTCGGCAATTCGCCGAAGCGCACCGCTTTCGGCAACTTGTATCCCGCAAGAAACAGCCGGCAGTGCGCAATGATCTCTTCGGCGCTCACCTGAGCGCCTTCCTTGAGTTCGACGAAGGCGCACGGTACCTCGCCCCACTTCGGATCGGCCATCGCCACCACGGCGGCAACCGACACCGCGGGATGACGGTACAACGTGTCTTCGACTTCGATGCTCGAGATGTTCTCGCCGCCTGAAATGATGATGTCCTTGCTGCGATCGCGGATGCGGACATAACCGTCAGGCATCCGCACACCCAGGTCTCCCGTGTGGAACCAGCCGCCGCGGAAGGTCGCTTCCGTGGCGCGCTCGTTCTTCAGATATCCCTTCATGCAGATATTGCCGCGGAACATGATCTCGCCGAGCGTTTCGCCGTCGTCAGGCACGGGGGCGAGCGTGTCCGGGTCGAGCACCGCTATCGCTGCCTGCAGGTGGTAACGCACACCTTGCCGCGCGTTCATTTCTGCGCGTGCGTTGTCGTCAAGCGTTTCCCATTCCTCCTGTTTTGCGCAGACAGCGGCCGGGCCGTAGGTCTCGGTCAATCCATATACGTGCGTCAGATCGAAGCCAATCTCCTTCATCTTGGCGATCACGGCCGGCGCGGGCGCCGCGCCGGCCACCATCGTCGACACGCGATGCGTGATGCCGTCACGCCACTCGGCGGGTGCATTCGCGAGCGCGCTTTGCACGATCGGCGCGCCGCAATAATGCGTGATGCCTTCGCGGCGAATCAGTTCGAACACCGTCTTCGCGTCGAATTTTCGCAGACAGACGTTGACGCCGGCACGCGCGGCAACGGTCCATGGGAAACACCAGCCGTTGCAGTGAAAAAGCGGCAAGGTCCACAGGTAGACCGCATGCTTGGGCATATCCCATTCGAGGATATTGCTGAGCGCATTCAGATAGGCACCGCGATGGTGGTAGGCCACGCCCTTCGGATCGCCGGTCGTGCCCGAGGTGTAGTTGAGCGCGATAGCGTCCCACTCGTCAGCCGGCAAAGTCCAGGCGAATTCGGGATCGCCGGTTTGCAGGAACGCTTCGTAGTCGGTTGCGCGGATGAACTTGCCGGCGTCGGCGGGCATCGCGTCCGCTACGCTGATCACGCGCAACTCGGGGAATTCCAGCGCCGCGCGGTGCGCCAATTCGCTGTACTCCGTATCGACGATCAACGCCTTCGCCTCGCCATGACGCAACATGAAGAGCAGCGACGGCACGTCGAGGCGCGTATTCAGCGTATTGAGCACGGCCCCGGCCATCGGCACGCCGAAATGCGCTTCTATCATCGGAGGAATATTCGGCAGCAGCGCGGCAACCGTGTCGCCACGTTCGATACCGGCCTGCCGCAACGCGCTGGCCAGACGCCGCGCGCGCTCGTAGGTTTCGCGCCAGTTGCGGCGAATCTCCCCATGGACGACCGCCAGCCGCTCACCGTAGACTTCCGCTGCGCGCACGATGAAATCGATGGGCGTCAGTGGGACATAGTTGGCCTCGCGCCGCTGGAGGCCTTCTTCGAACATATGCTTCATCGCCTGTCTCCTGAGGCGCTGCCTGCGCCGTCGGTTTTTTGATTGGTAAGCTAGCCTAGCAACTGTCATGGTGAACTGTCTGTCATTCAAATGACAGAGTGGCGCGCCCTGACGCTTCTCAACCGACTCCACCCGCATACCCCACGCCGGCCGCTTATGGATGACGCTCCGTTCACCGCCCGCCCAGACGTCGGCTCGCACCGGCCGGAACGGGTTCCGCGCACCGATCTGCCGCGGCTGTTCGGCACCTGCGCCTGGTTCAGGGCGCTCGCCGCCGAGCATCAGGCCATGGTCCTCGCCAGCGCGCACGCGGAGCGTCTGGAAGGCGGCGCGTGGATCGCGCGCCGCCAGGAGCCGTCGGATTACTGGATCGGCGTCCATTCCGGCCTTATCAAACTTGCCATCTACAACGCCTCTGGACGGAGTTGCACCCTCTCCGGCGTGCCGCCCGGCGGCTGGTTCGGCGAAGGCAGTGTCATCAAGCGCGAATTGCGCAAGTACGACGTCGCCGCGATTCAACCTTCGCTCGTGATGTTCGTGCCATCGGAGACTTTTCATGCGCTGCTCGACTCGAGTCTGCCGTTCACCGGTTTTGTGATCCGGCAGTTGAACAACCGCATGGGTGAATTCATCGCGTCGATCCAGAATAGCCGGTTGCTGGACGTCGACGCACGCGTCGCCCAGTCGCTCGCACAACTGTTCAATCCCGACCTCTATCCCGACACCGGACGGACGCTGGCCATTTCGCAGGAAGAAGTCGGCCTGCTCGCGGGCGTGTCGCGGCAACGGATCAACCAGGCACTGCAAAACCTCGAAAAGCTGCAGATTTTGCGCCTCTCGTACAACCAGATCGACGTGCTGGACCTCGAACGTCTGTGCGCGTTTGGTCAGGAACAGATCTAGCACCAACGCGTGCACCGGGGCCCTGCTTCAGCCCGGCCGCGGCTTCCTGTGAGTTGCTACGGGTTTGGCTCCACTTTCCTCGATTTTCCTCGACGTTCCCCGCTTTTCATCAACCGCTTCAGAGCGGACGTTCGCGTTCCAGGCCGGAATTTCGGATACCCGAATAAAGAATCCGCAGCCACAGCCGTTATGCCGACTATGCAACGTAGATTGCAGATCCTCCCTATTCCGAGTTCAACGTATTGTCGAAACCGATAATGAACCGTCTGACACTAAAACAGAAATTGTGGGTGCCGATACTGCTCTGCTGGGTAGCGCTCCTGATCGTTACCGTTGTGAACGCATTCGATGCGAGAAACGCCCAAATGGACGCACGGCGCGCGGATCTAGCCGACGTCACCGACATGGCGGTATCGATCGTCGCGGATTATGCGAAACAGGCGGACACGGGCAAGCTTTCGGTCGACGAGGCCAAACAACAGGCCATTGCCCGCGTCAATGCGCAACGCTACGGCGCGTCGGGCTACGTGACGATCGTGCGCAGCGATTCGGTCATGGTGGCTCATCCGATCAGCCCGAAGCTGAACGGCAAGGACATGAGCAGTTTCCGCGACGCCAAGGGCAACGCGCTGTATCACGACATCGCACAGGCAGGCGGCTCGGCGGCCGGCGCGGGCTATCTGCGCTACTGGTGGCCGAAACCCGGCGAGACGGCGCCGAGCGAAAAAATCGGCTATGTGAAGCGCTTCGGCCCGTGGGGCTGGGACTTTATCGCCGGCGCCTATATGGACGACATCCAGGCGCAGTTCTACGCAACCCTCGAGCGTTCTGCCGGCATGCTGGTGCTATTGGGCGTGCTGGTGTCGTTCGTGGCCTCGCGCGTGGTGCGCAACGTATCGCGCTCAATCGGTGGTGAGCCCTCTACAGCGGCGGCGATTGCAATGCAGATCGCTCGCGGCGATCTTGGCACTCACATCGACTTGCGTCATGGCGACAACTCAAGCCTGCTGTTCTCGCTGCGCGAGATGCGCAACCAACTTGCCGCGACCATCGCGCGGATCAAGACATCCGCCGAGACGATCACGATCGCCTCGAAAGAGATTGCCGCGGGCAACCTGGATCTGTCGAGCCGTACCGAAGAACAGGCGGCTTCGTTGCAGCAAACCGCCGCCAGCATGGACGAGCTCACCAAGACCGTCACGCAGAACGCCGACAACGCAGCGACCGCGTCGGAGCTCGCGGCGGACGCATCGAACATCGCCGCGCGCGGCGGCCAGGTGGTCAACGACGTCGTCGAGAAAATGGCTGGCATCACCGATAGTTCGCACAAGATCGGCGAGATCATCAGCGTGATCGAAGGTATCGCGTTCCAGACCAATATCCTGGCGCTGAATGCCGCGGTGGAAGCCGCGCGCGCCGGTGAAGAGGGTCGTGGCTTCGCGGTCGTCGCGGGCGAGGTGCGCAATCTCGCGCAGCGCAGCGCGACGGCGGCCAAGGAGATCAAGGTGCTGATCAATCAGTCCGTCACGCAGGTCGGCGAAGGCTCGGTGCTGGCAGGCACGGCCGGCAGCACGATCGGCGAGGTGGTCGACGCCGTGCGTCGCGTGACTGCAATCATGAACGAGATCTCCGCGGCCTCGAAAGAGCAGAGCTCGGGTATCGGCGAAGTCAATCTGGCGATCCGCCAGATGGACGACGTGACGCAGCGCAATGCCGCGTTAGTCGAGCAGGCAGCGGCTGCGGCAGGTTCACTCGATGAGCAGACCGAACGTCTGCGAAATGCGGTTGCAGTGTTCAAGGTCGAACAACACTGAGCCTGCTATGCAGTGCGCGGACCGCTCCTGCGAGTGACAGGCCGCGCCAGCATGGCATCGGTGTCGAACAGCGCAAAAGCGATATTGGCCAGCACGCCCGAATTCTTCCAGCGCAGATAGTAGCGATGCGCAGTCTGATAAGGCGCATACCGGTCAGGCATCGCGTGCCACGGTTTGCCCGTGTGCAGCACCCAGAGCACGCTGTTCACCACGCAACGGATGTCGATGCTGGGGCGGCCGCGCCGAGGCCCGTGGTCTTTCATTTCGGGCAGAAGCGGCACGATGCGATGCCATTGCTCGTCGGTGAGATCCTGAATGGCTGGCGAGCGAGCCAGTGGGTTTGAAGCGGGAGTATTCATGCAGTAGGAACGCGCAGCTGCAGCACACGTGCTAGCGTCACCGCGAAAAATAGTGTCTATAACTTAACCGTTTCAGACTACCCCAAGCTCGCTTTCGCGAAAGTCAATTATTGTCAGGCTCGTGTGCGCAATTGTCAGGAATCGCGGCACGTTTTCGTACACAGGGATTAGTGCGCGATGAAGGCGGCGGTCTGCTATCCGCGCGCTCATAAAAAAAGGTGCCGCGAACGGCACCTTTTTCAACAACTACAACTAGCTTCTGCTGAAGCTTAGAAGCGGTGACGCAGACCGATCGTAGCAGCCGTCTGGTTCTTCGACGACGACGGCAGTTGCGAATTGTCGCCGCTGTAAATCGAAGCGACACCGCCGTCGCCCATTGCGTGCTGGTACACGGCTTGAGCGTAGACGTCCGTACGACGCGACAGCGCGTAGTCGGCTTGCACGCCGATCTGGTGGTAACGGGTCTTCATGTCGTTACCGTCAGCATTGACGCCATAACCACGTGCGTCCGTGAACGTGTAAGCAACGCCCAGGCCGAGAGCCGGCGTCAGGTTGTACTTGGCGTTGACTTCGTAGTTGTTCGAACGGCCTTGACGTTGGCCCACAGCTGCGCCGACGAGGTTGTCCACACGCGATTGCGTGAATGCCGCACCGACAGTAGCCGGGCCGAACGAGTACGAAGCAGCTGCGCCGAACTCACGTTGACGGAAGTTGCCGGTCATGACGCCGGACGTGTTCGCCAGTACGCCATCCGAAGAACCGCTGGCGTTTGCAGCCGGGTTGTTCTGCTGTGCGTAAGCAGCGCCCAAACGCAGGCCTTGGAACTGGTATGCAGCACCAACGCTGTATTCGCGGTTGTTTGCGAATGCGCCAGCCTGGTTCGAGAAGCCGTACGTGCCGCCGAACGTAAAGCCAGCGTAGTTAGCGCTCGAGTACTTGATCGAGTTGTTGACCGACAGGCCGCCGTTCGTGCTCAGGTTGTCGTTGTTGAACGGGTGCGCGAAGTACGTACCGCCCCAGCTGCCCGTTGCGGTCAGCGGTGCCAGGTAGTCTTGTGCTGCGTCATATTGACGACCCAGCGTGACCGTACCGAATTGCGCGCTCGACAGACCGACGAACGCTTGACGGTTGAACATGCCATTGTTGTTAGCGAACTTGCCGTTGTTGATGTTGAAGCCGCTTTCCAACGTGAAGATTGCCTTCAGACCGCCGCCCAGATCTTCCGAACCACGCAGACCGAACATGCTTTGGTTGATGCCGCCGCTACCTTCTGCCCACTTTGCATTGTGGTTGACATTGCTGGTGTACGTCAGGCCCGCGTCGAGCAGACCATACAGGGTCACGCTGCTTTGTGCGTGAGCGACGGAAGCGAACGATGCGGCAACCGCAACAACGATAAGACTCTTTTTCATGCGTGGGACTCCAGTTCGATAAATTTACGCGGGGAGCGGGACCTGCCTCAGCAGCGCAACCATCATTCGCTGCCACCCGTTTGCCGAACCGTTTCCGGATCAGCTGGGCACCCTTTAAACGAAGCGTGAGTGTAGGGGGACACCCTGGTAGCGACGTCCGCAATTTACACAACAGGATTTTTCAGAATCCGCAACAATCAAATCGTGATCGGCATTAAGTCTTTGTTTTTCAGACATTTATCGTGAAATCACGACTCCGTCACATCCACGCTGGACAAAAGTTATTTGCAACATCTCAATATTAAAGTTGTGTGTATGCAACAGCATTTAATATGAATGACGTAATCGGGTCGGAACGTTTGAAAACTGAGATACATCTGATTGCCCGGAAATCAGGCAATTGAAATAGGTTCAATTCCACGCGATGTAAATTTATTTAAGAAAAGTGGGAACTTAATTGATTTAATGCAGTCGTCTATTTTGCGAGGCGCGAATGGCTCTTCGCTCAGCGAATCTCCGCATTAGCTATGAATTAAAAATGGCGACGAATTGCCGCATGGCTTTATCCGGAGAACACGGTGAACAGGATTGGATGCAGTGCTTAGCCCGATGCCGGCCCCAACTCTTATCTTCTTGATCTTGACCGCCGCCACGCGCTCCCGGTCGACGTGCTTCGCACCGTTGCAGACAACATGGCCTGATGAATCAGCCAACAAAAAACCGCCGTCAGGCGGTTTATGAATTCTTGTTAGAGCATTGCCGGCAGAGCGCTTGTTCTACAGAGCCCGTCCCACGGAGAAAGTGAAGCTTCAGCACGGGCGTTGCCCGGAGGTGAGCTGCGGCGCCGACCGCCGCGTGACAAAGACCCGTGCTGAAAGCGGACGGCATAGATCGAACCGCCTTCCGTATTTATTTAACGGCACAGCCGTGCGCTTTTTTACACGGAGTTTCCCTACTTCCTGGTCGCCACCTCGATGGCGCATCGCGCGAAACCGACGCAGCGTCGACAGCCGGCACTCACTGTCCGCTGCACTTCAGGAGCGCGCGTTACTCGCTCATAATTCAAATTCATCTGAACGGCGGAAGAAGGCGATTAGATCGTGAGAATTTTGCCGCGATGCCGAATGAAACGAATCGCGAAAGTGCCGTGGAGAGGAAATGCAACGCTTAATACGCGCGATCGAGCCAAAGAAGATGGATTGAGAACATCCTCCAAGCCGCCCGAGACTGCGGCCAGCGTCTTTCCAGCAAACTGAGCCGAATTCAACTCGACCAGATTAATAGTGCAGTGGAAGTGGCATATTGCCGCATCAGATATTGGATTCTCACCACAAAACAAAAAAGGGTTCCGAAAACTCGGAACCCTTTTTCACAACTTTGGTGGGCCGGGTCGGAGTCGAACCGACGGTGTCCTTTCGGAGGCGGATTATGAGTCCGCTGCCTGCAACCAGCACGGCGTCCGGCCCAAGAAAAAGACCCGGTCATGAAGGCCGGGCCAATTCGTTGATTGGCCGACATACTACACGAAAAAGGGGCCTTCGCAACCGCTTCGCTTAAGCGAAACAACCAGAAAAGGCCCCTTCAAACTGCTACGTCATTTCCCGCGACCGCCAGCTTCGATCAATTCCCTTCGAGGAACGACTTCAGCTTGTCCGAACGGCTCGGATGACGCAGCTTGCGCAGTGCCTTCGCCTCGATCTGACGGATCCGTTCACGCGTTACGTCGAACTGCTTACCGACTTCTTCGAGCGTGTGATCGGTGCTCATCTCGATACCGAAACGCATGCGCAGCACCTTCGCTTCGCGCGGCGTCAACGAGTCGAGCACGTCCTTCACGACATCGCGCATGCTGGCGTGCAAAGCAGCGTCGGCCGGCGCAACCGTGTTCGTATCTTCGATGAAGTCGCCCAGATGCGAATCGTCGTCGTCACCGATCGGCGTTTCCATCGAGATCGGCTCCTTCGCGATCTTCATGATCTTGCGGATCTTGTCTTCCGGCATTTCCATCTTCTCGGCCAGCGTTGCCGGATCCGGCTCGAGACCGGTTTCCTGCAAGATCTGACGCGAGATGCGATTCATCTTGTTGATCGTTTCGATCATGTGAACCGGAATCCGGATCGTACGCGCCTGGTCAGCAATCGAACGTGTAATGGCCTGACGGATCCACCACGTTGCATACGTGGAGAACTTGTAGCCACGACGATATTCGAACTTGTCCACCGCCTTCATCAGGCCGATATTGCCTTCCTGAATCAGGTCGAGGAACTGCAGACCACGGTTCGTGTACTTCTTCGCGATCGAGATCACGAGACGCAAGTTCGCCTCGGTCATTTCGCGCTTGGCCTGACGCGCCTTCAGTTCGCCGGCCGCCATTTGACGGTTGGTTTCCTTCAGATCCTTCAGCGGCAGCACGACACGCGCCTGCAAATCGAGCAGGCGTTGCTGCTGTTCCTGAATGGCCGGAATATTACGCGTGAGGATTGCGCTATACCCATGACCTTCAGCGACGATCTTTTCCGACCACTCGAGATCCGTTTCGCTGCCCGGGAAACGCGCGATGAATTCCGCACGCGGCATGCCGCACTTGTCGACCACCGTATGCAGGATCTGACGCTCGACCTGACGCACTTCGTCCACCTGTGCACGCAGCGTGTCGCACAGACGCTCGACGGTACGCGCGGTAAAGCGGATCGTCATCAGCTCGTTCTGGATCGTTTCCTGCGCCTTCAGATACGACTTGGACTTATAGCCTTCCTTCTCGAACGCGCGACGCATCTTGTCGAACCATTCGCTGATCAGGGCGAACTTCTCGAGGGACGCACGCTTGAGCGCTTCCATCTGCGCTGCGTTGGCCGTGGCTTGTGCCGCGCCGTCGTCTTCTTCCTCGTCGTCCGTTTCCTCTTCCTCGGCTTCCTCGTCTTCGCTTTCGATCGCTTCCGCTTCCTGCGCCGAGAAGCCGTCCGCATCTTCCGCGTTGGCGTCGATCAGGCCGTCGACCAGTTCGTCGATACGGATTTCCTCGTTCGCGACGCGCTCAGCCATCGCCAGAATGTCGGCGATCGTGGTCGGGCACGCGGAGATCGCCATCACCATGTGCTTGAGGCCGTCTTCGATCCGCTTGGCGATTTCGATTTCGCCTTCGCGCGTAAGCAGCTCGACCGTACCCATTTCACGCATATACATGCGGACCGGGTCGGTGGTGCGGCCGAATTCGGAGTCGACAGTGGAGAGCGCGACTTCCGCTTCCTCTTCCACTTCGTCGTCCGACGAAGCGGCGGGTGCGTTGTCGTTCAGCAGCAGCGTTTCGGCATCCGGCGCTTGCTCGTACACGGCCACGCCCATGTCGTTGAACGTGCTGATGATGCCTTCGATCGCCTCGGTCTCGGTGAAGTTGTCCGGGAGGTGGTCGTTGATTTCCGCGTACGTGAGGAAGCCGCGCTCCTTACCGAGCTTGATCAACGCGCGCAGTTTGGCGCGGCGCTCTTCGAGTTCCTCGACGGTGCCCGGCTGCGATGACGCGAACGCGTCTTTCAGCAGCGCTTTTTCCTTTGCACGACGATCGCGAGCCTTGACCTTTTCCACCTTGCCGGGAACGGCCGCAGGGGTTTCTTCGCTTTGGGTTGCGTCGTCGTCGACGGGTGTTTCGTTCAGCTTTTTCGTCATGGAGTTCGTCGTACCGGCTGTAGTCTCGACTCGCGGCTGTTGGACAACAGCCGGCTGAACCGTGGATACTGGAGTCTCACGCTCTACCGCATCGTCCTGCGCGGCAGGCGCTTCCCTTGCGCTTCTGACACCCGGCCGTTTTGTGGCCGGTGGTGGTACAGCTTTCGCCGCCCTGACCTGTTCCGCTCGCGCAGCGGAAGTGGTCGAGGATTTCTTCCCGGCAGCAGGTGTGACGCTCGCGGCAGACGTTTTTCTGGGGGAAGAAGCTAACTTGGCCTCGGTGACCTTTCTGGTCGGCTCGTTCGAACCTGTGCCCGTTGCTTTTTTTCCGCCTGGTGTCTTTGCCATCGCAATCGCCTTTTCGCCTTTGCTAGGAAAACCATTGAAAAAACAAACCGCTAGAAACCTTTTATTATAGCACTCAGCTTTCTGCCATCCCGCTTACAGCCCGAGCTGGCGCTTCATCTCGGCCCGCTTCTGATTCAGGCCCGTCAGCTCCGCAAACTCTTCCGGCGTGTGCCGGGACTGCCGCGAAAGCTGCTCGAGGCGATCGCAGTAAGCGTCGTATCGCATCTTCAGAATCGCCGCTTTCAGCTCCTCGCCGACGATCCGTTCCTGCTCGCGCCGTTCCTCGATGACGGTCGCATCCTCCGGGTCCTTCAGCAGCAAATCCCGGACGTTTTCATCATAGTCTAGAATTTTGCGAAAGATTTCCTCGAAAGTTGGGGCATTTGCGCCGTTTCGCAATAGGTCGGACAGCAACTGAAACTCCGCCGAATCGCCCAGCGCACGCGCATGCGTCGTCACTTCTTCGAACAGTTCGCCATGCCGTGTGACGCTCAGAAGCGCCTGTTCGGCTTCCTCGTCGAGCACCGCCACCGTCCGCGGATACATCACCAGATTGCGCAGCGTTTTTTCTTCGATCCCGGTCACACTGCGCCGGTCCTTGCGGGCTGGCGCCGATCGGGCGGCCGCGGCAATCCGTGCGTCGACTTCGCATAAGGCGGCCACTTCGTCGAACGGCACATCGAGCCGATCGGCAAACATATGCATGATCTGCGCGCGCAATGCATTGGCCGGCAGTTGCTGCAGCAGCGGCTTTGCATCGAACAGTGCGCGGGCGCGGCCTTCCGGCTGGTCCAGTTCCTTACCGGTCAGCACCTCATTCAGCATGAACTGCGACAGCGGCATGGCTCGCTCGACCTGCTCGGCGAACGCTTCCGTGCCGAATTCGCGCACGTAGCTGTCCGGATCGTGCTCCGACGGCAGAAACAGGAACCGGATAGTCCGGTTATCCGCCGCATGGGGCAGACAGGCGTCCAGCGCACGGCGCGCGGCGCGGCGCCCCGCCGAATCGCCGTCGAAGCTGAAGATGACCGTATCGGTCTGGCGCATCAGTTTCTGCACATGAATCGGCGTGCAGGCCGTACCGAGCGTGGCTACCGCGTTCTGGAACCCCAATTGGGCCAGCGCGACCACGTCCATGTAGCCTTCGACCACCAGCACGTAATGCTGTTCACGAATCGCCAGACGGGCCTCAAACAGCCCGTAAAGCTCGCTGCCTTTGTTAAATAGAGGCGTTTCCGGCGAATTCAAATACTTCGGCTCACCGCTGTCCAGCACGCGCCCGCCGAAGCCGATCACCTGCCCCTTCACATTGCGGATCGGGAACATGATCCGCTCGCGGAAGCGGTCGTATCGGCGGTTTTGACCTTGCGCATCCGACTTTTCGCTGACGATCACAAGACCTGATTCGACCAGCGCATCGTCCCGATAATTGGGGAATGCAGGCTCGAGGTTCTGCCAGCCGTCCGGTGCATAGCCCAGCCCGAAACGGGCGGCGATTTCGCCGGTCAGGCCACGCTTCTTCAGATACTGGATCGCGACCGGCGCGCCGCGTAGCTGTTTGCGGTAGAAATCGCAGGCAGTCTGCATGACATCGGACAGCGCCGTGGTGACCGCCTTGGACGCACCCGGCGAATACCCGCCGGAGCCGCCACCGCCGCCATAGCCCGGCGAAGGCTCGTTCGGCACGGCCAACCCGACCGATTGCGCGAGTTCGTTGACCGCCTCGGGAAACGTGGAACCGACGTGCTCCATCAGAAAACCGATCGCCGTACCGTGCGCGCCGCAGCCGAAGCAGTGATAGAACTGCTTAGTCGGACTAACCGTAAACGAAGGGCTCTTCTCGTTGTGAAACGGGCACAGCCCCATGAAGTTCGCGCCGCCCTTTTTCAACTGCACATACCGGCCGACCACGTCGACGATATCGACGCGGTTGAGCAGGTCCTGCAGGAATGACGGTGGAATCACAGTGAATGACGCTACCTAAAAAGCTCAAGGCTGCGCACGCCGTCGAACAACGGTGCGCGCAGACCGGAAATACAGGAATTACTTCGCGAGCGCGGCTTTGACTTGCGCCGAGACAGCGGTCATGTCGGCGCGGCCGGCCAGCTTCGGCTTGAGCACGCCCATCACCTTGCCCATGTCCTGCGGGCCGGCAGCGCCGGTTTGCGCGACCGCGGCCTGAACTTCGGCAACGATCTCCGCTTCGGACATCTGCGCCGGCATATAGGCGGACAGGATGGCCAGTTCGGCCTTTTCCTTGTCGGCGAGATCCGTGCGGCCAGCGGCTTCGAACTGGCTGATCGAGTCTTTGCGCTGCTTGATCATCTTGTCGATGACGGCGGTGATCGCCGCGTCGTCAAGGGTGACGCGTTCGTCGACTTCACGTTGCTTGACCGCGGCGAGCAGCAGGCGGATCGTGCCAAGACGCTCGGTCTCGCGCGCCCGCATGGCAGCTTTCATGTCGTCGTTGATCTGGTCCTTGAGGCTCATCACTCACCTGAATGCGTTGAAAATTTAGAAACCGGCCGCTGACGGTACCCGTGCGCCGCGCCAATACGCTGCGTCAAGGCGCCGAATCCAACACAAACGCCCGCTTGGGACTGCTTCCTCAAGCGGGTTAGCGCGATTTTGCGTAATGGATGCGACCCTGCCGGCTGGCCCGAAGGGCCGTGTTTTCCGCAACGGCACCTGCTGTGCCGTCACCGTTGGATGTCGCCGCTCCGTTCGACGGGAACCGCGGCAACGCCAGAATCAGTAGAACTTCTTTGGCAGCATCTGGCTGCGCAGACGCTTGAAATGACGCTTAACCGCAGCCGCCTTCTTGCGCTTGCGCTCAGCCGTAGGCTTTTCGTAAAACTCGCGGGCGCGAAGCTCCGTCAGCAACCCGTTTTTCTCCATCGTGCGCTTGAAGCGCCGCATGGCAACTTCAAACGGCTCGTTGTCTTTTACGAGGATGGTCGTCATTTTTCAATAACGGAACTTTGTAAAGGTTCAGGAGTATAGCAGAGCTTTCTCACAAAGCTAATGCGCCGTCAAGCCCCTGGAACGTACTCCGCGGCCGCCTGGCCGGCCGCCACGCCGGAGGCCCACGCCCACTGGAAATTGTAGCCGCCGAGCCAGCCGGTCACGTCGACCGCCTCGCCGATGAAGTACAAACCCGGCGTGCGGGCGCTCATCATCGTCGCCGACGACAGGTCGCGCGTGTCGATGCCGCCGCGCGTGACTTCGGCCTTGCGGTAGCCTTCGGTGCCGTTTGGGGTGAGCGTCCAGCGCGACAGGGCCTCGCCGACGCGGCGCAGCGTCTTGTCCGGCAGGTCGGCTACGCGCGCTTCGGCTGGAATCTGGTGGGTTTCCAGCCAGACATGGGCGAGCCGTTGCGGCACCCATTCCGAGAGCAGATTGGCGATCTGACGCTTCGTGCCGGTTTTGGCCTCCAGCAAGGCGTTCGTGGCGTCCTGCTCGGGCAGCAAATTGATGTGGACCGGCTCGCCGGGCTGCCAGTAGCTCGAAATCTGCAGAACTCCGGGGCCTGATAACCCGCGGTGCGTAAGCAGCAGGTCTTCGTTGAACTCGGCGCCGGTCTTTTTGTTGCCGGTCGCCAGTTGCACCTCGAGCGACACGCCGGAAAGCGCCGCAAACGGCTCCCAGTCGGCCGGGGCAAAGGTCAGTGGAACCAGCGCGGGGCGGGTGTCGATGAGTTTGTGGCCGAATTGCTTGGCCAGGCGGTAGGCGAAATCGGTGGCGCCGATCTTGGGGATCGACAGCCCGCCGGTCGCCACCACGAGCGCGCGAGCCACGATCGGACCCGAGTGGGTGTCCAGCGTGAACCGTCCTTCGGCATCATGGCGGACCTGCTCGATCGCCAGCGGCGTGCGCCACGCAATCCGGCCCGCGTCGCATTCGCTCTTCAGCACATTGATGACCGCGTCGCTCGACTGGTCGCAGAACAACTGCCCCTTGTGCTTCTCGTGCCACGTCACGTGATGACGCTTGAGCAGCGCCATGAAGTCGCGCGGCGTATAGCGCGCGAGCGCCGAGCGGCAAAAGTGGGGGTTGGCCGACAGATAATTGGCCGGCCCGGCGTACAGATTCGTGAAGTTGCACCGGCCGCCGCCGGAAATGCGGATTTTCTCCGCGAGGCGCTGCGAGTGGTCGATCAGCACCACGCGGCGGCCGAGTTGCCCGGCCACGGCCGCGCACATCATGCCGGCCGCGCCCGCGCCGATCACTGCGATATCAAAGGATTCCATGGGGCCGCATTGTACCTGCGCGTCTGCGGCGCCCTGCCCGCGCTGCTATACTCTCAGGCTTGCCTTTTCACTTTTGGGCGCCGGGTGTCTTCACTCACGCGCCTGTTCAAGCGACCCATCATGCTCGTTCTCGGCATCGAAAGCTCCTGCGATGAAACCGGTCTCGCGCTCTACGACACAGAGCGCGGCCTGCTCGCGCACGCGCTGCATTCGCAAATTGCGATGCACCGGGAGTATGGCGGCGTGGTGCCGGAGTTGGCGTCGCGCGACCATATCCGGCGCGCGCTGCCGCTGCTCGAAGAAGTGATGGAACGTGCCGGCGCGGTACGCAGCGACATCGACGCGATCGCCTATACGCAAGGCCCCGGCCTCGCGGGCGCGCTGCTGGTCGGCGCGAGCGTCGCCAATTCGCTGGCCATGGCGTGGGATAAGCCGACCATCGGCATCCACCATCTCGAAGGTCACCTGCTGTCGCCGCTGCTGGTGGACGAGCCGCCGCCGTTTCCGTTCGTCGCGCTGCTGGTGTCGGGCGGCCATACGCAGTTGATGCGCGTGACTGACGTGGGCGTCTACGAGACACTGGGCGAAACGCTGGACGACGCTGCCGGCGAAGCCTTCGACAAAACCGCCAAGCTGCTGGGCCTCGGCTATCCGGGCGGCCCGGAAGTGTCGCGGATGGCCGAGTTCGGCACGCCCGGCGCCGTGGTCCTGCCGCGCCCCATGCTGCATTCCGGCGACCTCGATTTCAGCTTCAGCGGGCTGAAGACCGCTGTCCTCACACACGCCAAGAAGCTCGGCGGCGCGAATATCTGCGAGCAGGCGAAAGCGGATCTGGCGCGCAGTTTCGTCGACGCTGCCGTAGACGTGCTGGCAGCGAAATCGCTGGCCGCGCTCAAGCGCACCAAGCTCAATCGACTGGTGGTGGCAGGCGGCGTGGGCGCGAACCGGCAACTGCGCGAGGCGCTTTCCGCCGCGGCGAAGAAGCGCAATTTCTTTGTGCACTACCCGGATTTGTCGCTGTGTACGGACAACGGCGCGATGATCGCATTGGCCGGCGCATTGCGATTGCAGCGCTGGCCCGATCAATCGGGCAAAGACTACGCGTTCACGGTGAAGCCACGCTGGGACCTGACTTCACTCGCACGCTGAGCGCGCAGCGAGTCCGCGGCGCCCGTTGCATACCGGGCAAGACGATGGCGATGGCGATGGCGATGGCGATGGCGATGGCGATGGCGATGGCGATGGCGATGGCGATGGCGATGGCGATGGCGATGGCAACTCCATAGAAAAAGCCGCTTCGAAAGCGGCTTTTTCTATTTGCGGCAAGCAGGAAGCTAAAACGTGATCACGCCACCCGCTTATCCCGCTCGATCACGGCATACGCGCTGTGATTGTGAATCGATTCGAAGTTCTCGGCCTCAAGCACATAAGCGACAATGCGCTCGTCCGCATTCAGACGTTGCGCGACATCGCGCACCAGGTCCTCGACAAACTTCGGATTCTCATAAGCACGTTCGGTGACGAACTTCTCGTCCGGACGCTTGAGCAAGCCCCACAGTTCGCACGAAGCTTCTTCTTCGGCGATACGCACCAGTTCTTCCACCGCCACATCGCCCGCCAGCTCGGCGTTGATCGTGACGTGCGAGCGCTGATTGTGCGCGCCGTACTGCGAAATTTTCTTCGAACACGGGCACAGGCTCGTGACCGGCACCAGCACCTTCAGGAACAGACGCGTCGCGCCATTGCGGGTCTCGCCCGTCAATGTCACTTCGTAGTCGAGCAGACTTTGCACGCCCGACACCGGCGCGGTCTTATTCACGAAGTAAGGGAACGACACTTCGATGCGACCCGCCTCGGCCTCGAGCTTTTCGAGCATCGCGGCGAGCATGGTGCGGAGCGTGGCGGCCTCGAGCGGCGCCTTGTTCTCTTCAAGCAGCGTGACGAAGCGCGACATGTGCGTGCCCTTCTGATCGGCGGGCAGATGCACGTCGAGATTCCACGTGCCGACCGTCGGCTGCACTTCGCCGCCTTGCGTGCGCACCGTCAACGGATGACGCACTGCCTTGACGCCGACTCGTTGAATCGGAATCTGACGCGTATCGGGCGTGCTCTGCACGTCGGGCATCACAAAGGCGGGGTTCATCTGGTTCATATTCTTGTCCTTTCAGGAAACGTCGGGCCGTCCCACGTTTTCCGCTCCACGGGAAGTCCCCCGCACCGAAGAAAGTCTCCTTCAGGGATTGGAGGATTGCCCCATCAGAGGGTGTCGCAAAGCGACACGTTTGAGGGCTTTGAGCGACCGTGCGAATCAGGTCGCGCAACGGCAAACGCCGGCCCTTGCCGGCGTTGGATGATGAACCCGAAGGTTCATCGATTCAAGTTGGAGATCGCTATCGCCGCCATAGCCGCGACATAGCACACGGCAGGGCGGCTCGGCGACACAACTAGGCGACGCGCTTCACCGAGGTTTGACCGGCAACCGCGCCGGTGGAAAGAAAGCGCTCGCGAATCGACTTGGCGATACCCGCACCGTCCAGACCGCAGGCAGCGAGCAGCTTGGCCGGATCCCCATGATCGATGAAGCGATCCGGGAGGCCCAATTGTAGTACGGGCCGGATAACCCCACTCTCAAGCAGGGCTTCGACGCAAGCCGAACCCGCGCCGCCCATCACGCAGCCTTCTTCGACCGTGACGATGGCGTCGTGCGTTTCGGCCAGCTGGCGAACCAGCTCGGCATCCAGCGGCTTCACGAAGCGCATGTTCGCCACCGTGGCGTCCAGTTGCTCGGCCGCCGCCAGCGACGGCGCGACCATCGTACCGAAGGCCAGAATCGCAATCCGCTTGCCGGCCGGTTGCGACGTTTCGCGACGGATCTCGCCCTTGCCGAGCGGCAGCGCCGTCATTTGCTTGACCGTGGCCACGCCGGTGCCGGCGCCGCGCGGATAGCGCACCGCCGTCGGATTCGGCTGCTGCAATGCGGTGTACAACATCTGACGGCATTCGTTTTCGTCCGATGCCGCCATCACCGTCATGTTCGGAATGCAGCGCAGGAACGCCAGATCGTAAGCGCCCGCGTGCGTTGCGCCGTCCGCGCCGACCAGACCCGCGCGGTCGATGGCGAACACCACCGGCAGGTTTTGCAGCGCGACGTCGTGGATCAGCTGGTCATAAGCACGTTGCAGGAAGGTCGAGTAGATCGCGACCACCGGCTTCATGCCGTCCGCGGCCAGGCCGCCGGCGAACGTCACCGCATGCTGCTCGGCAATGCCGACGTCGAAGTAGCGATCCGGGAAACGCTTCTCGAACTCGACCATGCCCGAGCCTTCACGCATGGCCGGCGTGATACCGATCACGCGATGGTCCAGCTCGGCCGCATCGCACAGCCATTCGCCGAACACCTGCGTGTAGGTCTTCTTCGACGGCGTGGTGGCGGGCTTGATGCCCTCGGCCGGATTGAACTTGCCCGGGCCGTGGTACAGCACGGGATCGGCTTCGGCCAGCTTGTAGCCCTGGCCCTTCTTCGTGACGACGTGCAGGAATTGCGGACCGCGCAGTTCCTTGATGTTCTGCAGCGTCGGGATCAGCGAATCGAGGTCATGACCGTCGATCGGACCGATGTAGTTGAAACCGAACTCTTCGAACAGCGTGGCCGGCACGATCATGCCCTTCGCGTGCTCTTCGAGCTTGCGGGCCAGATCGAGCATAGGCGGCGCGACGCGCAGCACGCGTTCCACACCCGCCCGCGCGGCAGCGTAGAAACGGCCCGACATCAGGCGCGCCAGATGGCGATTCAGCGCGCCGACCGGCGGCGAAATCGACATGTCGTTGTCGTTGAGGATGACCAGCAGCGGCACGTCGTCTTCGACACCGGCGTTGTTCATTGCCTCGAAGGCCATGCCGGCCGTCATCGCGCCGTCGCCGATCACGGCGATGCCCATGCGGTTCTCGCCCTGCAGCTTGCTGGCAACGGCCATGCCGAGCGCAGCCGAGATCGACGTGCTGGAGTGCGCGGTGCCGAAGGTGTCGTATTCCGACTCATCACGCTTCGGAAAGCCCGAGATGCCGCCCAACTGACGCAGCGTGTGCATCTTGTCGCGGCGGCCCGTCAGGATCTTGTGCGGGTAGGTCTGATGGCCGACGTCCCATACGATCCGGTCACGTGGCGTGTCGAACACATAGTGCAGAGCAATGGTCAACTCGACCGTGCCGAGATTGGACGAAAGATGGCCGCCCGTCTGCGATACGCTGTCGAGCACGAAGGCACGCAACTCGTCTGCAAGCGGTTGCAATTGGCGGCGATCGAGGCGGCGCAGGGCAGCCGGGTCGTCGATGGTTTTCAGCAAGTCGTACATCGTCGTTCCATTGTAGGAAAACTTACGCGCCCGCACTTCATACATGCACCCCGTAGCAAAGGTGCGCGGCGGCGGGCTTTCGCGTTCAGCTAACCCGGTTCACCACCAGGTCGGCCAATTCGGCCAGACGCTGCGCGCGCGCGCCAAACGGCGCAATCGCAGCGTGGGCGTCGCTGCGCAGTTGCGCTGCGAGCGCACGTGACGCATCCAGCCCAATAATCGACACGTAGGTCGGCTTGCCGTCCTTCGCGTCTTTACCTGCCGTCTTGCCAAGCGTCGCGGAATCGGTCGTGACGTCGAGAATGTCGTCGACAACCTGAAACGCGAGGCCGACAGCGGCCGCATACGCGTCGAGCGAACGCATGGCGTCCGCATTCGGCGTTTCACCCGCCAGCGCGCCCATGCGCACCGCGGCGCGCAGCAAGGCGCCGGTTTTCATCCGGTGCATGGTTTCCAGTTGCGGGCGCGTCAGCGTATGGCCGACGCTCGCGAGATCAATAGCCTGGCCGCCGCACATGCCGATCGAGCCGCTCGCCAGGGCCAGTTCACGCACCAGCGAGGCCTGCTGCGCCGGCGCCAGCACGTCCGAGGTCAACGCGACGAACGCTTGCGACTGCAATGCGTCGCCGACCAGCAGCGCCGTGGCTTCGTCATACTTGACGTGTACCGTGGGTTTACCGCGACGCAGTGCATCGTCGTCCATGCAGGGCATGTCGTCGTGCACGAGCGAGTACACATGGATCATTTCCAGCGCTGCCGCTGCCGCATCCAGGCATTCGGCGCGCGCGCCGGTCAGCTCGCCGGCCGCATGGCACAGCAGCGGGCGCACCCGCTTGCCGCCGCCCAGCACCGCGTAGCGCATGGCTTCGTGCAGTTTGGCCGGCTCGGTCGCTTCCGTGGGCAGGTAATGTTCTAGTGCCGATTCGACGCGCTCGAGCACCGAGCGTGTCCATTGTTCGAATGTCATAGGTCGTCCCCGCTTTCAGTAGCGGCTGTGCCTGCGGTATTCATAGGCAGCGGCTTGAGCGTCTCGCCATCGAGCACGCGAACCTGCTGCTCGATCTTCTCGAGCTGCTGCTGGCAAAACGCGACGAGAGCCGCACCGCGCCGATACGCGCCGAGCGACTCCTCGAGGCTCAGATTGCCGCTTTCCATGCGCGCAACCAGCCCTTCCAGCTCGGCCTGAGCCGCCTCGTAGTTCTCGGGCAACGGCGTGGTGTCGACGCCTTCCGCAGGCGTGGCAGCAGTATCTTTCGACGCGGTCTTCGCCATGAATAGTCGCAAAATTAAAACAAGTCGGACATTCTACGGCAAAAGCGACATTTCCGATCTCATCGCCCGCCCACGCCCCGCCTTTGCCCCCGTACCGGCCCTTCAGTCTCGCAGAAAAAAATCGATTGGTCTGCGGCGAAAACCGTGAACTTCCCTGACATTTTTGACCCAAATCAGGCACTTAAGCGCCCCGGGGAAGGGGAATCGGGTATAATCGCGGGCTCCCTAAATCGAATCTATCGATGGTTGGGTTGTTCACTGCTTTCACGTCTTCACGGGAGTGGGAATGTCCAATCTGAGCAATGCATTGCAGTTGCGGTCTGTCCACAGCCAGCTGCCAGTCACGGCTTACTTTGACGAAGCGCTTCTAACGCGCGAAATCGACACCCTTTTCAAGAAAGGTCCTCGCTACATCGGCCACGATCTCATGGTGCCCGAAGCGGGAAATTATTTTGCTTTGCCTAGCGAGAGCGAAGGGCGTGTGCTCGTCCGTAACCAGCAGTCGCAAGTCGAACTGCTGTCGAACGTGTGCCGCCACCGGCAAGCCATCATGCTCAACGGCCGCGGCCAGACGGAGAACATCGTCTGCCCCCTGCATCGCTGGACGTACGACCTGAACGGCCAGCTCCTCGGTGCGCCTCATTTTGCGGATAACCCCTGCCTGAATCTCGGCGCCACGCCGCTTCAGAACTGGCAAGGCCTGCTGTTCGAAACGCAGGGGCGCGACGTCGCGCGGGATCTGGCACGACTTGGCACCAAGCAACACTTCGACTTTTCGGGCTTCATGTTCGATCACGTCGAAGTGCACGAGTGCAATTACAACTGGAAGTCCTTCATCGAGGTCTATCTGGAGGACTACCACGTCGCGCCGTTCCATCCGGGCCTCGGCAGCTTCGTCAATTGTGACGATCTGACGTGGGAGTTCGGCGAGTGGTACAGCGTGCAGACGGTCGGCGTTCACAAGGATCTGGAGCAGCCGGGCAGCCCGACGTACCGTAAGTGGCACGACGAGGTCCTGCGCTTCCGCGGCGGCAATCCGCCCGATTTCGGCGCGATCTGGATGGTGTACTACCCCGGCATCATGATCGAGTGGTATCCGCACGTGCTGGTCGTGTCGTGGCTGATTCCGCGTGGTCCGCAGAAAACCACCAATGTGGTGGAGTTCTATTACCCTGAGGAAATCGCGCTGTTCGAACGCGAGTTCGTCGAAGCCGAGCGCGCCGCCTACATGGAAACGGCCCGCGAAGACGACGAGATCGCCGAGCGCATGGACGCCGGCCGCCGCGCGCTGATGGAACGCGGCGAATCGCAGGTCGGCCCGTATCAGAGCCCGATGGAAGACGGCATGCAGCACTTCCACGAGTTCTTGCGGCGTGAGCTCGGCGCGATCTGATTCGCGCGCGGCCTGCGCATGCTCCGCATGCATCGGCATTTGAGCCGACCCTTGCGCGAACTGCATCAAAACATGGAAGACGGGCTTCGGCCCGTCTTTTTTTGTTTAGACTATCAGTATCGTTCGGTCATTTGCTAACGGCGCCAAACCGCCGGCAAACGCCGCAATCGCCAGCTTGAGGAGACGTCATGCCCCACACTCACTACACCACTCTCATCTCCGCAACCAACCTCGCGGAACGGCTGGCCGCCGCGCCGGGCAGCGTGTTCGTCGTCGATTGCCGTTTCGATCTGGCCGACACCGGAGCAGGCGAGAAAGCCTATCTGGCCGGGCATTTGCCGGGTGCGCACTATCTGAACCTCGATCGCGATCTGTCAGGACCGAAAAACGGCAGCAATGGCCGCCATCCACTGCCAGATCGTGCGCGGCTGGTGGAGACGCTGGAATCTCGCGGGCTCAAGCAGGGTCAGCAGGTCGTCGCCTATGACGCGCAGGGTGGCATGTACGCCGCGCGCGCCTGGTGGCTGCTGCGCTGGCTCGGCCACGACGCGGTTGCGCTGCTCGACGGTGGACTGCAAGCCTGGCAGGCCGCCGGTCACCCGCTGACGCAAGACGTCCCGGCGCAGAACACCGGCGACTTCAAAGCGGCCGCACCGCTTTCTGTCACCGTCGATGCGCAGACCGTCGAGCGTAATCTCGGCACGAAAGAACGCGTCGTGGTCGATGCGCGCGCGAACGATCGTTATCGTGGCGAGAACGAAACGCTGGATCGCGTGGGCGGCCATATTCCTGGCGCGCTCAACCGGTTCTTCAAGGACAACCTCACCGCCGACGGCCGCTACAAACCGGCACACACGCTGCGTGAGGAATTCCATGCGTTGCTGGGCGACACGTCGCCGGAACACGTCGTGCTGCAATGCGGCTCGGGCGTGACGGCATGTGTGAACGCGCTCGCCATGGAGATCGCCGGCATGCATGGCGCAGCGCTGTATGCGGGATCTTGGAGCGAATGGAGCTCTGACCCGAAGCGGCCGGTTGCTACGGGCCCGAATCCTTAATCGGCCGATCAAACGAGCCGATTAATAAAAAAGGCCGTGGCCGCTGCTCAGCGGTTACGGCCTTTTTCACTTATTAGATACGCCGAACACATCGGCACATCCTTACGATGCGTTAGCGGCCGTGTTGAACGCGCCAGGCCACGCGAACACGTGTCCTTGTGCTCATCAAGCAACACCGTGCTGCTTGAACCACACCAGCACCCGGCGCCAGCCGTCTTCAGCGTCTGCTTTTTTATAGCTCGGCCGATAGTCCGCGAAAAACGCATGGCCTGCATCGTCATACACAACGAATTGCGAGCCGCGCCCCGCCTGCGGACCCTGCGCGATGGCCTGCTTCATCTGCTCGAGCGTGTCTTGCGGGATGCTTTGGTCCTGGCGGCCGTATAGACCCAGCACCGGTGCGTGCAGATCAGCCACACGATCGAGCGGGTTCGCCGGGTTCGTTGCGCTGTGATCGCCGCCGACCCGGCCATACCATGCCGCGGCCGCCTTCAGTCGCGGATTGTGCTCGGCATACAGCCACGCGATACGTCCTCCCCAGCAAAAGCCGTTCACGCCGAGCCGGTTCAGATCGCCGCCGTGCTCGCCCGCCCACGCGACCGTGGCGTCGAGATCGTCCAGCGCCTGCTCGTCCGGCACTTTACTCAGAATTTGACTGCTGATCTGCTGGATGGTCGGCAGCGTCGACGGATCGCCCTCACGGACGAACAGGTCCGGCGCGATCGCCAGATAACCGAGCTTGGCAAAACGCCGGCACACGTCGGCAATATGCTCGTGCACGCCGAACGCCTCATGGATCACGATGATTACCGGCAGATGCGTCTTGCCCTTCGGCTGCGCGCGATACGCCGGCACGAGCGTGTCGCCCGAACGCACGCCGATCTCACCGGCTTCGAGGCCGTCGCTATCGGTATAGATGGTTTGTGCCGACACGGGCAGAACGGCCGCGGCGAAACCGGTGCCGAGCGCGGCTTTGATGAAAGTACGGCGATTGAAGGGAACGTGCGGGACCAGGCTGTCGATGTCGGGTTTCAGCATGCGGCGCTCCTCGGGTGAAGGTTGGATGCAACAGGATACGCTTCGTCTGTGTCCTGTTGCACCTGCAACCTTCTCAGGCGCGGCCGGCCTTCTTCAGTGCAACTTGACCCGCGGCAGCGTGGTGCGCCGCAGCCAGTGCGCGAAGGTATCGAGCACCATCCGCGCGTAGCCGTGCAGCGCCGCGATATGCAGCCGGTACAGCGACATGTACATGAAGCGCGCGAACAGGCCTTCGATCAGCATATTGCCGCCGATCACGCCGCCCATCAGATTGCCGACCGCGCTGAAGTGCCCGAGCGACACCAGCGAGCCGAAGTCGCGGTAGGTAAATTCAGGCAGCGGCTTGTTGTCGAGCCGGGCCGCGAGCGCCTTCATCAGGAAGCTCGCCTGCTGGTGAGCCGCTTGCGCACGCGGCGGCACGTTGCGCTCGTTGCCCGGCCATGGGCAAGCCGCGCAATCGCCGAGCGCAAAGACGTTGTCGTCGATTTCGGTTTGCAGCGTACGGCGCACGATGAGTTGCCCCAGACGGTTGACCGGCAAGCCATCCAGCTGACTCAGGACGGCGGGTGCCTTGATGCCCGCCGCCCACACCGTCAGATCGGCACGCACGGTCTTACCGCTGGCCGTGCGGATCATGCCGGGCGCAACCTCGGCTACGGTCTCGCCGGTCATCAGCTTGACGCCGAGCTTGGTAAGCAATTCGGCGGTGGCCGTCGACACGCGCTCCTGCAAGGCCGGCAAAATGCGCGGTCCCGCCTCGATCAGCACGATGCCGACATCGTGCCGCGGATCGAGCTTATGCAAGCCGTACGCCGACAACACCTGCGCGGTATTGCGCAATTCAGCCGAGAGTTCGACGCCCGTCGCGCCGCCGCCGACGATCGCCACCTGGATGCGCGGCTCCGAAGAAGGCGACGTGCCCGATCCCGTTTCGACGGGTTCATGCACCTGATGCTCCGCGCGCATGCAGGCCGCGATCAGGCGTTTGCGGAAGCGCTCCGCCTGACTGACCGTATCGAGCGCGAGAGAAAACTCCGGCGCGCCCTTCACGCCGAAGAACGCCGTGGTGCTGCCGATCGCGATAATCAGGGTGTCGTATTCGAGCTCGCGCGTGGGCAGCAGTTCGGCGCCATCGTCGTCGAGCACCGTGCCGAGCGTGAGACGCTTGTTCGCACGGTCCAGACCGGTCAACTCGCCCTGCTGAAACTCAAAGCCGTGCCAGCGCGCTTGCGCCGCATATTCGAGTTCCTGGGTGAACGGGTCCATGCTGCCGGCTGCCACTTCATGCAGCAGCGGCTTCCAGATATGGGTTGGATTACGGTCGACGAGCGTCACTTGCGCACGCACGCCGCCTTTGTTCTTGTGGGGTGCATAGCGATCGCCTAAACGTGTCGCCAACTCCAGTCCCCCCGCGCCCCCGCCAACCACGATAAATCGATGCATTGAACTCTCCGTATTTGCCGATGGGTTATGCGTCGCGACGGCGCGCATGAAACATGCGGCGCGCCGTCTGTTCTATCGATTGTCCGTGAGCGGCACGGGTTGTCACAAGCCATCAATACGCATATGTGACATGCGCACGACGTTATCGCCGATCATGCGCTCCGTCACATGCACGTCAATGCGCTTCTTCCCAGTTCATCCCGGCGCCCACTTCGGCGACCAGCGGCACTTTCAGCGCGGCGACACCGCACATGAGTTCCGGCAAGCGCTTACGTACCTCGGACAATTCCGTGTCCGGCACTTCGAGAATCAGTTCGTCGTGCACCTGCATGATCATGCGCGTACCGACCTTCGAGTCTTCGATCCACTTCTGCACCGCGATCATCGACAGCTTGATCAGGTCGGCGGCCGTGCCTTGCATCGGCGCGTTAATGGCTGCGCGCTCGGCTGCCTGACGGCGCGGACCGTTACCGCCGTTGATCTCCGGCAGCCACAAGCGGCGGCCGAACACCGTTTCCACGTAACCCTTGGCCTTCGCGCTCAAGCGCGTTTCGTCCATATAACGCGCGACACCCGGATAACGGGCGAAGTAGCGGTCGATATACAGCTTGGCTGCGTCGCGTGTAATGCCGAGATTCGCGGCAAGCCCGAACGCGCTCATGCCGTAGATCAGGCCGAAGTTGATGACCTTCGCGACACGCCGCTGATCGCTCGACACTTCGAGCGGCGTCACGCTGAAAATTTCGGCTGCGGTGGCGCGGTGAATGTCTTCACCTTGCGAGAACGCGCGCAGCAGGGATTCGTCGCCGGAAATGTGCGCCATGATGCGCAATTCGATCTGCGAGTAATCGGCGGAGACGAGCTTGTGGCCCGGCGGCGCGATAAACGCCTCGCGGATGCGGCGGCCCTCGCCAGTGCGCACGGGGATGTTCTGCAAGTTCGGATCGTTCGACGCCAGCCGCCCCGTCACCGCCACTGCCTGCGCATAGTTCGTATGCACGCGGCCTGTTTCGGCGTTGACCATGCGCGGCAGCTTGTCCGTGTAGGTCGATTTCAGCTTCGACAAGCCACGGTGTTCAAGCAGAATCTTCGGCAACGGATAGTCTTCGGCGAGCTTTTGCAGCACTTCTTCGTCGGTGGACGGTGCGCCGCTCGGCGTCTTCTTGACCACCGGCAATTCGAGCTTCTCAAAGAAAATCTGGCCGATCTGCTTGGGCGAACCCAGATTGAATTCGCCGCCGGCCAGCACATACGCTTCGCTTTCCAGTTGAATCAGACGCGCGGCGATTTCGCTGCTTTGCGTGCGCAGCTTCTCGGCGTCGATCAGCACGCCGGTGCGCTCCATCTTGCGCAAGACACGCGAGGTCGGCACTTCGATGTCGCGATACACGTAGTCGAGCGTTTTCTCCGCGGCCACTTGCGGGTACAAAGCCTGATGCAGACGCAAGGTAATGTCGGCATCTTCCGCAGCGTATTCGGCGGCCGTTTCCAGCGCGACTTCATCGAAGCCGATCTGCGACGCACCCTTGCCCGCCACCTCTTCGTACTTGATCGTCTTGATGCCGAGATGGCGCAGCGCGAGGCTGTCCATGTCGTGCGTACGATGCGATTCGAGCACGTACGATTCCAGCATCGTGTCGTGTTCGACGCCGCGCATTTCGATGCCGTAGTTCGCCAGCACCTGCTCGTCGTACTTCATGTGCTGGCCGACCTTCTTGTGCTCGGCGCTTTCCAGCCATGGTTTGAGCTTCGCGAGAACTTCGTCGCGCGGCAGTTGCACGGGTGCGTCCGGGCCGCGATGCGCGACCGGCACATATGCGGCATAGCCCGGTTCAACCGAGAACGACAAGCCCACGATTTGCGCCGTCATCGGATCGAGCGAGGTGGTTTCCGAATCGAATGCGGTCAACTCGGCGGCGTTGATTTTCTCGAGCCATGCATCGAATTGTTCCCACGTCTGCACGGTGTCGTAGTGACGTTCGACATCCACGGTGAGCGCCGGCGGCACGTCGGTCCCGGGACCTTCCTCCGCCTCAGCGGTTTCCACCTCGCGCAGCCACGTCTTGAAGCCGTATCGCGTGAACACGTCGCGCAGTTCTTCGCGCGACTCCGGCCGGCTCGGCAGACTTTCTTCGATCGACACGATATGGCCGGTCAGATCGCAATTGCGCTCGACCGTGACGAGTTTCCTCGCCATCGGCAGAAAATCGAGCGCGCGGCGCAGATTGTCTCCTACCGCACCTTTGATCTCGCCCGCATGTGCGACGATGCCATCCAGCGTCTCGTACTGCGCGAGCCATTTGACCGCGGTTTTCGGGCCGCATTTCTCGACGCCCGGCACGTTGTCGACGGTATCGCCGATCAACGACAGGTAGTCGATGATGCGCTCCGGCGGCACGCCGAATTTGGCGATCACGCCTTCGCGGTCGAGCGTTTCGTTGGTCATCGTATTGATGAGGGTGACATGATCCGACACGAGCTGCGCCAGATCCTTGTCCCCAGTCGACACGATCACCTTCATGCCGCGCTTTTCCGCTGCGGTGCTGAGCGTGCCGATCACGTCGTCGGCTTCGACGCCTTCGATCATCAGCAGCGGCCAGCCGAGCGCGCGCACGGCGACGTGAATCGGCTCGATCTGGCGCGAGAGATCGTCCGGCATGGACGGGCGGTTCGCCTTATAGTCGGCATACCAGTCGTCGCGGAATGTTTTGCCCTTGGCGTCGAACACGCACGCGCTATACTCTGCTGTGACTTCCTTGCGCATGCGCCGCAGCATGTTGATCATTCCATAGAGCGCACCCGTCGGCCCGCCCTCGGGTCCGCGCAGATCAGGCATCGCATGGTAGGCCCGGTACAGATAACTCGAACCGTCTACCAATAGCAGGGTCTTACCTTCAAGGCTTCGTTCTTCAGGCATTATGACTAAGAGAAAAGTGATTCCGAGTCTGCGATCACTCGCAGATCAAGAGCGCGCTACGGCTAAGAAGGCCCGCGCATCGTGGCAGATGTTCACGATTATGGCAGAGTTTATCGAGGCGACCGAGTACCTCTCGGAGATTCGTCCGGCTGTCAGCATCTATGGTTCAGCGCGCCTGAAACCGAACTCGCCTTACTACAAACTCGCCACGCAAATCGCGCGCAAGCTGTCGGACGCCGGCTTCGCGGTGATCTCCGGCGGCGGCCCGGGCATTATGGAAGCGGCCAACAAGGGCGCCCATGCGGGCAAAGCTCCTTCGGTCGGCCTGAACATCGAACTGCCGCACGAGCAATCGGGCAATCAATGGCAGGACATCTCGCTGCGCTTCCGCCATTTCTTCACGCGCAAGGTCACGTTCGTGAAGAACTCGGATGCGGTGATCGTCATGCCGGGCGGCTTCGGCACGCTGGACGAACTCGCCGAAGTCCTTACGCTGATCCAGACCAAGAAGTCGCGCCACGTGCCGATCATTCTGGTGGGCGCAGAGTTCTGGGAAGGCCTGCTTGCGTGGTTCAAAAACTCGCTCACGCCGATGGGCCTGATCAATCCGACGGATATGGATTTGATGCAGGTGATCGACGATCCTGATCAGGTGCTCGAAGCGGTGCTGAAGTTCTACGAAGACCGCGAAGAAGCCGAGCCGCATCCGGCCAAGTCGGATGAAGACCGGATGTTCTATCTGTAATGCCGGATCTTCGCGCCTCGTGCGCGAAGTAAGCACATCAAGCAAGCGGGCGATGTTGCAGACGCTTTGAGCAACGCGCGCAAATGCTAGCGGGCGGCCTCCAGGTCGCTCGCTTCCGCGACATCGGTCTGATCCCCTTGCGCTTGCAGCCATTCGCAGAACAGCGCCACGAGCGGCGCCTGCGCGACCTCCCGCCTCGCCACCCACCAATAGCCGCGTGCATCGATACGCGGGCCGGCCAACGGCACGACGAGCCGCCCCGATGCCAGCTCATCGGACAGCAAGGGCAGCGGACCGAGCGCTACGCCGAGACCATCCACCGCCGCCTGCAAAGCCAGATAGAAGTGATCGAACGACTGCTTCTTCCGGCATTTCGCCGTTACGCCCGCTGCCGATAACCAGTTGCTCCACGCGTCGGGCCGCGTGTCCGAGTGCAGCAGCACGTGCTTCGCGAGATCGTCGGCAACGTTGACCGGCGAGCGTTGCAGGAGCGCGGGACTGCACACCGGAAGCTCGCTTTCACCAAGGAAATGACCGCTCACGCAGTTCGGCCAATGCGCCGGCCCGCGCCGCACGGCGACGTCGAAGCTGTCCAGGGTTTCGACCGGCGCATTTGAAGTCGACAGGCGCAATTCCACATTCGGCACCTTGCGCTGAAACTGATGAAGCCGCGGCAACAGCCATTTCATCGCGAAGGTCGGCAACGCATTCACCCTTAAGACGTGGACGACGCCCGTATCGCGCAGTTGGTCCGTAGCAAGCGCGATGCTGTCGAACGCGGCCTGGACGGTGCCCAGATAGCGGCGGCCGTCGTCGGTCAGACGCACGCGCTTGCCGCGGCGATGAAATACCTGCACGCCGAGCCATGTTTCAAAAGCCGCGACTTGCCGGCTAATTGCACCGTGCGTCACATGCAATTCGTTCGCGGCGGCGGTGAAGCTTTCATGCCGCGCGGCAGCTTCGAAGGCACGGAGCGCCGGAAAGGGAGGAAGATTGCGAGCCATGCTTGTGATTCTAGATCACAAAGGCACGCTCAAAAATCGTTTTGCTCACCGCCGGTTCGGCGCTAACCTGCTGGGCTTGAACTGGATGCTTAACGACATGGATCACGAACTCACCTCGACCGAGGCCGCTGCCCTCGCGCCCAAGCCCACACTGCGGGAAATCTTCGGCGGCTTTCTCGGCCTCGGGCTGATCTCGTTCGGCGGCGCACTGCCGCTGGCGCGGCGTGCTCTGGTCGAGCAACGGCGCTGGCTGACCGGTGCGGAATTCACCGACTTGCTCGGTCTGTGCCAATTCTTGCCGGGCGGCAATGTGATCAATCTTTCCGTGGCGATCGGGATGCGCTTTCGCGGCGTTCCCGGTGCGTTGGCGGGTCTGCTCGGGTTGATCGCCGGACCTTCGCTGATGGTAATCGGCCTTGGCGTGCTGTACGAACACACACAAAACGACCCGCATGTTCGCCATCTGTTTGCCGGTCTCGCGGCGGCCGCGTCCGGTCTGTTGATCTCGATGGCCGTGAAAATTCTGCTACCGCTGCGGGATAAACCGATCGCCGCGCTCATCGCGGCGCTCGGCTTCATCGCGATCGCCATCATGCGACTGCCGCTTCTGCCTACGATGCTGGTGCTTACACCGCTCAGCATCTACATCGCGTCGAGGGCCGCACGATGAACGACACGCTCATTTCTCTTGCCATCATTTTCAGTCAGCTTTCGCTGCTGGCGTTTGGCGGCGGCAACACGATTCTTCCGGAGATGCAGCGTCAGGTGGTGGACGTGCATCACTGGATGCCGGCCAGCGAATTCAGCGCATTGTTCGCACTCGCGCAAGCGGCGCCGGGGCCGAATCTGATGATCGTCACGCTGGTCGGCTGGCACGTGGCGGGTTGGGCCGGGATGCTGGTGACTTCAGTGGCGAAGTTCGGACCGTCTTCGCTTGTGACGATTCTCGCGCTGCATGCGTGGGAACGGTTCAAGGACCGTCCGTGGCGGCGTTACGCGCAAATGGGCTTGGTGCCGGTGACGGCAGGCATCGTCGCGGCGAGCGCGGCGCTGATCGCCGAGGCGTCGAACCCGACGGCGATTGCGTGGGCAATCTGCGCGTTTACCGCGGTGCTGGCGTTGAAAACGCGCATTCATCCGCTGTGGTTGCTGGCGGCCGGGAGTTTGATCGGGTTGACGGGGTTTGGGCAGCTCTAGCCGTCACGCTTTACACGAGCTTTGCGCGGATCGCCGATGCTGTGGACTGTCAATTCCCATCAGGCATCGGGTTTATCGAACTGCGGGCAAGGCGAGCGGAACCGGCGCACGCCTTGCCCGAAGAATCGTTTTACTGAAACGCCACTTCCGCAAAGCTGCGCAACTTGCGGCTATGCAGACGATGCAGCCCATTCATCCGCAACAACTCCATCGCCTTCACGCCGATTTGCAGATGCTGATCGACCTGCGCGCGATAAAACTGATCCGCCATGCCGGGCAGCTTCAACTCGCCATGCAGCGGTTTATCCGACACGCAAAGTAAGGTGCCGTAAGGCACGCGGAAACGAAACCCGTTGGCGGCGATCGTCGCGCTTTCCATATCGAGCGCGACCGCGCGGCTTTGCGACAGCCGCTGCACCGGTTCGCGATGATCGCGCAGTTCCCAGTTGCGGTTATCCACACTCGCCACCGTACCCGTGCGCATCACGCGCTTCAACTCCACGCCATCCAGTTGCGTGACTTGCGCGACTGCGCGCTCCAACGCCACCTGCACTTCGGCAAGTGCAGGAATCGGCACCCACAGCGGCAAATCGTCGTCGAGTACGTGATCTTCGCGCACATAGCCGTGCGCCAGCACGTAGTCGCCCAAACGCTGCGTGTTACGCAAACCCGCGCAATGGCCGAGCATGATCCACGCATGCGGACGCAGCACGGCAATGTGGTCGGTGATCGTCTTCGCGTTCGACGGCCCGACGCCGATGTTGACCATGGTGATGCCGCTGCCGTCGGCACGCTTCAGGTGGTACGCGGGCATCTGCGGCAAACGCGGCGGCGCCGTGCCTTCCTGCGCCTGCTCGCCGAGATTCTCGTTGTACGTGATCACGTCGCCCGGTTCGACGAACGACGTGTATTCGCTGCGATAGGCGCGCAGCTCTTCGTCGTCGGTATGGGCCATCATCGTGCGGCCGAGTTTGACGAACTCGTCGATATAGAACTGGTAGTTCGTGTACAGCACGTAGTTCTGGCAATGCGTGGGCGAAGTCGCGGTGTAATGCTTCAGCCGATGCAGCGAAAAATCCACCCGCGCCGCCGTGAACAGCGCGAGCGGATGCGGCTCGCCCGGCGGCGGCTCGTACGTGCCGTTGACGATGCGGTCGTCGAGCAGCGCGAGGTCGGGCGTGTCGAACACGTCGCGCATCAGGAACAGGCGCTCGCGATCCAGATCGCCTTCGAGGTGGATGCCTTCAGCGAACGCGAAGTGAATCGGAATCGGCTGATCGGACACGCCAACCTCGATCTGCACATGATGGTTTTTGGCCAGCAGACGCAACTGTTCGCGATAGTAATTGCCGAACAGATCCGGCCGCGTGACGGTAGTCTCGAACACGCCCGGACCCGCGACGAAACCATAAGAGCGGCGCGAGTCGATATGCGTGTTGACTTCGGTGCGCACGCGGACGAACGGATAGCAGGCACGCACCCGGCTTTCGAACAGTTCGTTGCGGCGATAGCGCGCGAAGGCATCGCGCAGGAACGAGGTATTCGCTTCGTAAATCGCCGATAGACGCGTGACGGCGTCGGTCGCGTCGTCGAAGGATTCGGTTGGGAAGCTGTTGGCGGGAGTCTGCACCGCGCGTTGATTGGTATCGTTGTTCATCTTCATTCACCTCTATTGATGAGATGACATTACCACGGAACCCGTGATCACCAAATGACCTCGCGGCGCCTACCATAACTGCCGCAACAGCGGTCGCAAGATTGCGCGCACGTCGCGCGAAAGCGGCGCAAAATAAGGCGATCGCGCCCGTAGGCAAGGCTGGATTTGCTAGAATCGGGGCACCATATTGGAGAATCACCATGAAGCCGCTCCTTCCCGTCGCCGTTGCACTGGCCTTCGCCTTTGGCAACGCCGCGATGGCTGCCCAGCCTGTCGATGACACTCCGCCCGCCGGCGCGCCCCAGTCCGCCAATGAACGGGCCGGCCTGCCCGACCTGGAGAAGATCAATCGTCCGGCCGCCGAGGTCAGCTCGAAGGTCGAAATCAACGTCCCGCGCACGCCGAGCTTCTATGAACGCAGCGCTAACGGCACCGAAATCACCGAATACCGCGATAAAGGCAAGCCCGTTGAAATCAACGTGCATTCGAATCTCGGCACACGCTATCAGATGAGCGCGCCGCTCGACACGTCGCCTACCGTGCGCGACAACGGTCGTGCAAGCACGCGTTTGCCGTCGGTGAATCTGACTTATTGATGCGTGCCGGGCGGCGGCACGGCGTGAGCCGCCCCCCGAATCCGTACGGCCCGCGGGTGTCACCTCGGGCTTTCATCCTGCTGGCCAACTTTCAGCCTCGCCTGCAGCTCGGCGATACCGCGTTGAATTGCCGCGGCGTTTTGCGGCCCTGACCGATGCCCGGGACGGGTGGCTAGAACCAGTGGCCGCGATCTGCTGCCCGGATTGACCCTGATCGCGCTGCCTGAAACGTATTTGCCGCACCTCGCACTGGCCGCATCGCGCCAGCCCGACTAACCTGATCCGACGTTTCCCGCATGGCTGTCTTCACCGCTGTCACCGAACCCCAACTAGCAGAATGGATGCGTCATTACGATCTCGGCGACGTCGTCGAGTTTCGCGGCATCCCGTCCGGTATTGAAAACAGCAACTTCTTTCTGACGACGACGCGCGGCGAATACGTCCTCACGATTTTCGAAAAGCTGACGGCCGGGCAACTGCCGTTCTATCTCGATCTGATGCAGCATCTGGCCGCGCACCGCGTGCCCGTGCCGGATCCCATGCCGCGCGAAGACGGCGCGCTGTTCGGCACGCTGCACGGCAAGCCCGCCGCTATCGTGACCAAGCTCGAAGGCGCGCCGGAGTTGGCGCCGCAGGTCGAACACTGCATCGAGGTCGGGCACATGCTCGCGCGCATGCATCTGGCGGGGCGCGATTACACACGCTATCAGCCGAATCTGCGCAGCCTGCCGTGGTGGAAGGAAACCGTACCGACCATCCTGCCGTTCCTGGAAGGCGCGCAACGCGACCTGCTGTCGTCCGAACTGGCGCATCAGGAGGCTTTCTTCGCGTCGGCGGATTACGCGGCGCTGCCCGAAGGCCCCTGCCACGCCGACCTGTTCCGCGACAACGCGCTGTTCGCGCATGCCGCGCCGGACACCGGTCACGAGGTGCGCCTGGGCGGCTTCTTCGACTTCTATTTCGCCGGCTGCGACAAATGGCTGTTCGACGTCGCGGTAACGGTCAACGACTGGTGCGTCGACCTCGCCACCGGCAAGCTGGACGACGCGCGCACCGAAGCCATGCTGCGCGCGTACCAGACCGTGCGCCCGTTCACCGTCGAAGAAAACCGCCATTGGGGCGACATGCTGCGTGCGGGCGCTTACCGCTTTTGGGTCTCGCGCCTGTATGATTTTCATTTGCCGCGCGCGGCCGAGTTGCTCAAACCGCACGACCCCGGCCATTTCGAACGCATTCTGCGCGAACGCCTGTCCGGCGTTGCACTTCCAGGCATTCATACCTCATGCAACTGATCGAAGTCCCCGCGAAAACCGGCTATGTCTGGTTCCGGCAGGGTATCTGGCTGTTCCGCAAGAACCCGCTCGCGTTTCTGACGCTGTTTTTCACCTATCTGCTGGTCATGACGCTGATGTCGCAGATTCCGGTAATCGGCGGCGTGCTGCCGCTCGCCTTCATTCCGGGTGTCGCGGTCGGCTTCATGGCGGCGTGCCGCAACACCATCGCGGGCAAGCCGGTGTTCCCGACCATTCTGGTGGATGGCTTTCATTCGTACGGCCCCGTGGTCGCCAAACGTCTGCTGGTACTGGGCGTGCTGTATGTCGTCGCAATGGCGCTGGTACTGGCCGGCTCGGCGCTCGCCGACGGCGGCATGCTGCTCAAAGTCATGCTTGGCGCCGCCACAATGGATCAGGACGCGATCGCCAACAGCAATATCCCGCTCGCGGTAATCGCCGCATTCGCGCTCTACATCCCGGTAGCAATGATTTTCTGGTTCTCGCCGATTCTCATCGCGTGGCACGACGTGCCGCCCGTCAAGGCGATGTTCTTCAGTATCGTCAGTTGCTGGCGCAATCGCGGCGCGTTCATCGTGTTCGGCGCATTGTGGTTCGCGGTGGCGACCACGGTCTCGTTCGGCTTGTCCGCGCTGATGCAGGCGCTGGGCGCGGGCGACTTCGCGTTCGCGATCCTGATGCCCGCCACGATGATCGTCACGACCATGCTGTATTGCTCGTTCTACGCGACCTATCGAGGCTGCTTCGGCGTGCAAACGCCCGAGGCACCGGACCTGCCGACCACGCCGGCGGCTTGAGCGTCGGCTAGGCGCGGCCTGCGGTCAGGCGCGGACGCTTTTTCGGCGCCTGAGTGGTTTCAGTCATCCAGCGCACTGTCCGCCCGCTTTCGCCTGGGCGCCCTCCCGCCGCAGTCCCGCCCCGGCGGCCCACGCGCCAGTCTTTGGGATCTAGACGCTCCCCGCCCTAACGCCCTCGGCACATCGGTTTCAGGGCACCTTCCGCTTCCGTCGCTTCGTCAAATCACCATCCGCACCCGGCAATTCGCCTCGACTTGCGGCACAATGGTTTGCGTGCAATCGATTTGCACGCTCTTTTTAGACGAGATGCATCATGACCCAGCGCCCCGCTTTGCCCTTCACGCTCGACGAGCAACTCTGCTTCGCACTCTATTCGACCTCGCTTGCGATGACGAAAGCTTACAAGCCGTTGCTCGACAAGCTCGAACTCACCTATCCGCAATATCTGGCGATGCTGGTGCTCTGGGAAGCCGACGACGTCACGGTAAAGGACATGGCCGCGCGGCTGAATCTCGACTCGGCAACGGTCACGCCGCTGCTCAAGCGCCTCGAGACGCAGGGCTACCTGGAACGGGTACGCGGCGTCGAAGATGAGCGGCTCGTCTATATCCGGCTCACCAAAGCAGGCACCGCGCTGAAGCGTCAGGCACGCGAAGTGCCGGCGGAAATCTTCTGCGCGACCCAGCAGACGCCGGAATTCCTGCTTCGTCTACGTGACGATTTGACACGTCTGCGCACTACGCTGAACGATTACATGGACCACTAGCCGCCTTGCTCCAAAGGCACGCTATCGGCGTGATGCAAAAATTCATTTGCACACAAATGATTTGTGTACTATCTTTATCACGTGCCGCTTCGATAGCGCGCCGCCAAAGAGGCGGGCAAGCAAGGTGCGGCAAACCTGCAGACCCTGACAATCCAGACTAAGGAGCAGCAAAATGAACATCCTCTACAAAGCAAGCGCAACCAGCACCGGTGGCCGTGACGGCCGTGCAGTATCGTCGGACAATGCGTTGGACGTGAAGTTGGCGGCCCCGCGTGAACTGGGCGGCAATGGCGCAGCGGGCACGAACCCGGAACAACTCTTTGCCGCCGGCTACTCGGCATGTTTTCTGAGCGCGATGAAGTTCGTCGCCGGCCAGCGCAAGCAAGCTTTGCCGGCTGACACGCAAGTCACGGCAGAAGTGGGGATCGGCCCGAACGACAACGGCGGCTTCGCGCTCGACATCGATCTGCGGATCTCGTTGCCGGGCCTCGCTGCCGATGCAGCCAAGGAACTGGTCGACGCAGCGCATCATGTTTGCCCGTACTCGAACGCCACGCGCAACAACGTCGCGGTGCGCCTGCAAGTCGCGTAAGGTCTTGGCGGCTTGAACGAATTGCCAATGGATCGTTGACGCGCGGCACAACCGCGCCGTCATGAACAACGCCCGCATCCTGCAAACCAGGCGCGGGCGTTGTGCCATTCGGCGGCGCAACAGGCATTCGCGGACGCGGCACGCAATGTGCGTCACCGGTTCGGCCCATCATCTGCCGTCACGCGACTTCGACCGTCGCTTTGTGAGTAAACGCGCAGTTCAGCATCCGGACACGCAAGTGCAGGACCGCCGCGTTGAGTTCATTCTTGCTGCGTTGGGGGAGTTGGACGAAACCTTGCGCGCCAAAGGTGGCGCGCCTCGTCGTACCGTACGGCGATCCGCGCCGATCTCATGCCGTGGCTCGCGGGCACAGCGCGGCTCACGGAATTCGGCGTGATATTGGGCAAGGATTATCCAGCGCCGATCGTCGGCCATGCCAAAGCACGGCAGCGCACGCTGGCGCGTTTCGGCAAGTAAGCGTGTGCTCACACCGATTCGATCAAGAGCGTCTGAAAGAGACTAACTGATGGATGTGCAGGTCGGCATTGCTTCCAGCAACTTGTGGGAGCTTGGGCGCCGCGCCCCAAACATCGGCGTTCTTCACTACGCGCCGATGCTTCAAACTTGCGCAGCTTAGTGCTGGCTCATCCACGCCGGTTGGCGGGTGGTCGCTTCGCGATCCAACTTACGCATACGGAATTCCAGATCGTACAGATCCGTTGCTTCTGCGAGGAAAGCGTCAGCGCGTTCTTTCGCGAGTTGATCGGGCGATTTGGTCAGGAACAGAAACAGGCGGCTAAGCAGATACATGGTCGACCTCGACAATGAGTTTAGGCATTTACACCTAAGGGATAACCCGTATTATAGGGAAAACCCTAGGATTGTGCCAACACTCATTTCGAAGTGTTGCCCCAACGTCACCGTACGGCCGCCGAGGCTTCTGTGACGGTGCTTTCAGCGGCACTGCCGGCCCCAACACGGCGCTGGTGCCTGAAAAATTCCCACACCAGAGCGCTTGCGTCCGGTCCTTTGGCGGAATGGAACGGTACGGCGTCGTCGCCGCCGCTCCAGGCGTGCGCGAGTCCTTGCACACGGCACAGCCGCACCACGCGTCGGCCGCCACGCAGATAGTCGCGCATCACCACGCCACCTTTGCGCTCCTCCTTGACTTCACCGGATTTACGCGCGCCTTTCTCGTCGACGATCCGGTTCAGGCGGAGAAACTGCTCCGCCAATTGGTCCGCATTGACCGGCGCGACCACATGGTCGGCGTCGCCATGAAGGATGATGGCCGGCATGCCGGGGTATTCCGCCACGTTAACGAGTTCGTCGACTAACTCGGCCGGTTCGCGTCGCGCGCCGCGTCGCATCACGTCCATCGCCGCAATGCCGGAGCGAGCTTCCCCGAAAGCCGGGCCGGAATGCAACGCGACCGCGGCGAAATGCTCCGGATAGTTGACAGCCAGAAGCGCCGTCAGGCCGGCACCGGCGGAGATTCCCGTGACATACACACGCTCGCTGTCGAAGCCATGCTGGGCAACCAGCGAGTCCACCAGCGAGACGACCGCACGCGCCTCGGCGCCGCCGGCGCTGTCGCTGGCGTCGTACCAGTGCCAGCAGCGATGCGAGTGCACGTGCTTCGACTGTTCCGGATAAACCACGGCAAAGCCGAACCGGTCCGCGAGCACGTTCATCCGCGTGCCTTCGGCGAATTCATCAATCGACTGTGTACAGCCGTGCAGCATCACCACCAGAGGCATCGACTCGCCCGCATGACCGGACGGGATATACAAACCGTACTGAAGGTGATTGACGAGCCGCCCGGGCGCGACAGGCGCCGAATGGAACGAGCGCGTCCACGAACCGCTTGCCCATGCCGAAGCACGCGGACGAACCCGCGACTCCCGTGGCGCCACGCGCGGCGCTTCGCGTTTCGCGGATGCGCGCAGCGCAGCCACCGGTTTGGCAGGACGGACCTTGGCCGAAGGCTTGCTGGTGGCAGTTCGTGCCGGTCGCGTGGCAGCGCGCCTGGTGGTGTGCGCCTGCTCGGTTTGAATGGCGAGCAGCCGCTTAAGACCGCGCAGCCAGATTTTCGATAGACTTTTTGCCATCGGCGGGTAACCTCGCAAAAAGGGACAGGTGTCGTTCGATAGAACGACGCTTTGTTGTGCAATGCACAATAACACCAATCCTCATGCGATGCTGGAGACCCGAGCCGCTGCCGGACACCGAATTTTCCGCCGGGCGAACCTTGCAGCCATACCAACGTCAAACCGTTGCAAAGCTTGTTCGCCAGCCCACGCCCCGTCACAAAAAGCTTGGCGCCTGGCGAATCGGGCTCGTAGCACCCGTCTATACTGGCGGGTAAATAATTTCGATACACGCCCCGGCTGCGTCGGCGTTTCATGCCGTTCGCGCGTTAACCCATTACCAACCCGATTCTACGCGGCCTTGGTCGCTCTTTTGCCATGCCCGATTTACCCGTCCATCTGTGGTACTCGATCACCAGCCTCGGCGGCGCCGGCATGACGCTGCCGCTTGCGATCGCTATCGCGCTTTGGCTGGCGCTCGGCTACACGTGGCGCATGGCTGCCGGCTGGTTGCTGCTGCTCGGCGCGGCCATCGGCATTGTGACCGTGACCAAACTGGCCTTTCTCGGCTGGGGCGTCGGCGTGCGCGAACTGGATTTCACCGGCGTCAGCGGTCACGCCATGCTGTCTACCGCCGTCTATCCGGTCGCGCTGTTCCTGATGCTGCTGCCGGCGCGTCCGTCGATTCGTCTGCTTGGCGTTTTACTGGGTCTGGCTGCAGGCATCGCGGTCGGCTTATCGCGCGTCGTGCTGAGCGCTCACTCGCCTTCTGAGGCCGTCACCGGCTGCCTGGTCGGCGCGCTGGCGGCGCTGTTCTTCGTGCGCATGGCGTGGAATCTCGAGCCGGGCCGGTTGTCGGCGTTGCCCGTCACCGCAAGTCTGATGGTCCTCGCGATACTGATGCACGGCGTGCACGTGCCGACACAGCGCTGGGTCACGCATATCGCGTTGAAGGTGTCCGGTCACGACCGGCCGTTCATCCGTGCCAAGTGGCGGGCCGTGCGTGACGTGCGCCCCGCCACGGCGCCGCTGTCGCAGACGCTCAACACGCTGACGCCACCGCCTTCGTCGGATATCTGAAGCACACCCGGCTGATTGCTGCCCGTCCGGCTGAAACCCAGCCCGCCGGCTCATGCGCGCTTTATGCGCGCAACTGAATAACAGTCATGGGTACCGCTATAACCTTTCATATATTACGATAGCGTTTTAACCCGCCACTCCGGCCCACACCGGACATCCCAGCCTCCATGACTCTGTCCCGCCGCCTTGCGAAACACGCGCTGTTCATTGCCAGCGCCATCTCCGTTGCCGTCAGCGCCAACGCACGTGCCGACGAACTGGTAGTCTCCGCCGCCGCCAGCCTGACCAACGCCTTCAAAGCGGTTAGCGAGGTCTTCGAACAGCAGCATCCCGGTACCAAAGTGCTGCTGAACTTCGGCGCGTCCGACGTGCTGATGCAGCAAATCGCCAAAGGCGCACCCGCCGACGTATTCGCCTCCGCGGATCAGAAAGCAATGGACAAAGCCGCCGCGGAAAAAGTCATCGTTCCGGCCACGCGCAAGGACTTCGCCGCCAATTCACTGGTGTTGATCGTGCCGACTGACAGCCATTTCGCGCCGGCCTCGCTGAACGATCTGACGTCGGCGAATGTGAAGCGTGTGGCCTACGGCGATCCGGCTTCGGTACCGATTGGCCGCTATGCGCAAGGCGCGCTGCAGGCCGCGGGCGTGTGGGACGCGGTCAATGCGAAGGCCGTGCTGGCATCGAACGTACGCCAGAGCCTCGACTACGTGTCGCGTGGCGAAGTCGACGCCGGCTTCGTGTTCAGTACCGACGCCGCGGTCATGCCGGACAAGGTCAAGGTCGCGATGAACGTGCCGACGCAAACGCCGATCACCTATCCGATCGCGCAAGTCGAAGGCAGCCGCCACGCGGCCGACGCGCAGGCCTTCATGGCCTTCGTGCTTTCGCCGGCCGGCCAGGCCGTGCTCGCGAAGTACGGCTTCAAGCCCGCGCATTAATTCAGGTACCGCACGCTCATGCAACAGGCCTGGATCCCGCTCCTGCTCTCGCTGAAAGTGGCGGGCTGGGCCACCGCGCTCAATCTGGTATTCGGCGTCGCGGCCGGTTTCGGTTTGTCGCGCTGGCGCTCAGGCGCGCGCGACGTGATCGATTCGCTGCTCATGTTGCCGCTCGTGATGCCGCCCACCGTGCTCGGCTACTACCTGCTCGTGTTGCTCGGCCGGCGCGGCGTGATCGGCGGCTGGCTCGACCGCTTCGATATCCAGCTGGTGTTCACCTGGCAGGGTGCGGTGATCGCGTCGACGGTGGTGGCGTTTCCGCTCGTGCTGAAATCGGCGCGCGCCGCCTTCGAAGCCGTCGATCCGCAACTCGAGCGAGCCGCACGCACGCTCGGCGTCAGCGAGACGGCGATCTTCTTTCGCGTGACGCTGCCGCTCGCCGCGCGCGGCATTCTCGCCGGCGGCCTGCTGGCGTTTGCGCGGGCGCTTGGCGAATTCGGCGCAACGCTGATGATCGCGGGCAACTTGCCGGGGCGCACCCAGACGCTTTCGGTCGCGGTCTATTCAGCCGTGCAAGCCGGCGACGACAGCACCGCCAATTTCCTCGTGCTCGTGACTTCGGTGACGTGCGTCGTGATTCTGTTGCTCGCGGGCCGTCTGGTGCCGCAGCACACGCTTCTGGCGTCCCGCTGATATGCCGCTCGCCGTCGACATCCGCAAGACTTTCGAGAGCGCCGAGCGTCATTTCACGCTCGACGTCTCATTCAAGGCGACCACGCAGCGCCTGGTGCTGTTCGGGCCGTCCGGTGCGGGAAAGAGTTTGACGCTACAGGCCATCGCCGGCCTGCTGCGTCCCGACGAAGGCGCGATCACGCTGCATGGCAACGCGCTATTCGACAGCGCGCGCGGCATCGATCGGAAACCGCAGGCGCGCAAGATTGCGTATCTGTTTCAGGACTACGCGCTGTTTCCGCATCTGAACGTGCGGCAGAACATCGGCTTCGGGTTGCGGCAGGGTTGGCTCAATCCGCGCGCGCGGATCTCGCATCCGCAAGTCGACTACTGGCTCGATGCGCTCGAGTTGAAAAGCGTGGCGGGGAATCATCCGGCGCAGCTTTCGGGTGGACAGAAACAGCGCGTGGCGCTGGCGCGAGCGCTGGTTGCGCAACCCCAGTTGCTGTTGCTCGACGAACCGTTTTCCGCGCTCGATAGCGCACTGCGTCAGCGTATGCGGAGCGAGCTATCGGACCTGCAAACGCGGCTCGATATTCCGATGGTGTTGATCACGCACGATCCCGACGATGTCGCCGCGTTCGGCGATCAGGTCGTGCAGGTCAGCGATGGTTGCGTGCGCGAGAATCAGGCGTTTGCGGGCTATGCGCGCAGCGAGTCTTGAGTTTAAGCGGGCGCCATCGGAGCTGTCAGGGATCTATGGGACTCTGGACTCCGAACTCCGAACTCCGAACCCAAGAGCCTGGAGCCAAACCCCTCAACCCTCAATCCTTCACGCCGAGAATCACGCTCGACGCCTTGAATACCGCGACCGCAGTCCCGCCTTCCACCAGCCCAAGCGTATCGACGCTTTCATTCGTGACGACTGCGGTAATCACCGCGCCGCCGTCCAGCACCAACGACACCTCCGCGTTGACCGCCCCGCGCTTCACGCTCTGCACGGTGCCGCGTAGCTGATTGCGCGCGGACAGTTTCAACGGCGCACCGTTTTCGTTCTCCACGACCAGCACCACCCACGACGCCTTGATCAACGCGAACGCCGCCTCGCCCGTCACAAGCCCCAGCGTCTCGGTACTTTCATGCGTGAGCACCGCGACGATCGTATGGCCGCCCGGCAGCGCCAGCGACACTTCGTCGTTGACCGTTCCGCGCGTGATCGCCGACACCGTTCCATAAAGCTGATTGCGCGCGCTCGTTCTCATGCCGATGCGGCCGATCAGATCCCAATCCGTCGCAAAGCCTTCGATCGCCGCGCCCGCACGTTCGAGAAACCGCCGATGCTCGCGCTCGACCGCCCGAAACGTATCGATCAGCTTCACCGCGCGCGGCGTGAGCGTCGTGCCGCCCCCGCCTTTGCCGCCGGTCAGGCGCACGACGAGTGGCTCGCCGGCGAGGTTGTTCATCGCGTCGACGGCGTCCCACGCACCTTTGTAGCTCATGCCGACGGCTTTCGCCGCACTGGTGATCGAACCGGTCTCGCCGATCGCCGCCAGCAGCGCGATCCGCGCCGCGCCGCCGAGCGTTTGCGCGCCCGCCTGAAACCAGACGGAGCCACCAATCTCAAGGGCTTCATGGGACGGATCGACGCGATCGGATGTCATGGCGGCAGACGGCTCGGTGAGTTAGAAAAGGACAGCGAACCATTATAGCGACGCAACGCCCCCACAGCGCCCCGTTAACGACCGCGCACGTGCCACGTCGCAGGCACCGGCGGCCACCGGTGCAGCCCCGCGCATTCACTCCCTCGCCTCAAATGAGCTCGGATCAACGCGTCCATCCGCCACTCAAACCGCGTACTGTGCGATCCCATTTCCAAACGACCAGTTCTCCTTCAGCACCTCGACGAGATTGATGAACACATCCTCTCGTCGCAGCCCCGGCGACTCCGCCAGTTCATCCGCCATGCGCTTGTACAGCGCCTTCTTTTGTTCGAGCGTGCGCGTGTTGTTAAACGTGATCTGAATCACCACGAGATCGTCGCTACGTTCGATGTTCAGATACTGCTTGTCATACACAAAATTGCCGGCTTCGTGCTCGGTGATAAGCATGAAGATGTCGTCTTTCGGCACATTGCAGGTCTCCACCAGTGAACGCTGAATGCTTTCCGTCAGCGCCTTCCGGTATTCCACCGGCTTGCCGGCGCGCAATGCGATTCGTGTGAGCGGCATGATGAAACTCCTTGGTTGCAGTGATTGGGTAAACACAGCTTAGGCGCGCTCAGTCATAATAAACAGCCATCACTGGCTATTTCATCTATATTCATCTGAAATGAAAGTCCTCGATCTCGATGCGGTGCGCGCCTTCGTGCTGGTCGCCGATCTGCACAGTTTCACGCGGGCCGCCGACGCGCTCGACACCACGCAATCCGCCGTCAGTCTCAAGCTCAAGCGGCTGGAGGCGCACCTCGGCAAGCAATTGCTGGAGCGTACGCCACGCGTCGTGCGCCTTTCCGCGGACGGCAACGCGTTCCTCGGCGCGGCCCGCGATCTGCTGAACGCGCACGAGCGGGCGCTGGGCTCGCTGTCGGTGGAACGTCGGCGGCTCACGCTGGGGCTGAGCGAACATGTCGCGGGAACGAACTTGCCGCAGTTGCTTGCGCGACTCAACGCGCACGATCCGGGGCTGGTGGTCGAATTGCATCTGGGCATGTCCGCGGCACTGCTCGCGCAGTTCGACGAACGGCGCCTCGACGCAGTGATCGTTCGCTATGGCGCCGATGAACCACCGCGTGACGACGCACAGGTGCTGTTCAGCGAGCCGCTGGGCTGGCTGGCCACACCGGACTGGCTGCCGCGCGTCGGCGAGCCGTTGGCGCTCGCGCTGCTGAGTCCGCCATGCAATGTGCGCGACGTCGCGCTGCAAACGCTCAATGACGCGGGGCTTGCCTGGCAGGAGGTGTTCGTCGGTGGAGGCGTAGCAGCGGTCGGCGCCGCGGTTGCGGCCGGCCTGGCGGTGTCGCCGCTGGCGCGCAGAGTCGCGCCGCGAGGGTTGGTCGATGTCGGCGCGCGGCTGGGCTTGCCGCCGCTGCCGGAATCACGCGTGACCTTGCATGCGCGGGTGAGGGATAAGCGATCGTTGGAGACGTTGCGGTTGGTGACGAATGGGCTGGACGGCAGTTGAGGTATTCGACGGATTCATCGCATGGATGCGCGAGATCGGCCGCAGCGGCGGCAGCGTGAAATCCGAAGCGAAGTCGGCGGCTGCCCGCGAGAACGGCAAGAAAGGTGGCCGTCCGCGAAAGGCTGCGTGAGGCGGCTCAGCATCACGCAAAGCCGCCTGAGCCGGATCTCAGTGGAGAATCGGGGGCAACGAGCCGCTACCGGCGGTAGCAGGATTTACGGCTGCAGCCGCGGGACTCGCCGTCACGTTTGCAGCTTTGGCAGGCGCATTCGTGTGGACCACGGCAGGCCTGGCTGCGCCGGTTTTCGCCGCCACCTTGACCACGTGGGCATGCGCCGTATGGCCTTGAACCAGGTTGGCGCGCATGATCCTGCCTTGACCCGGTTTCGCCTGCGCAACCCGTGCGCCCGGCTTTTTACCCTGCGCCATCACGGCGGCCTTCGACTTAGGCTTGCCCGTACCCTTGACTACGCCCCGATGGGTAACGTTCCCGGCCGCGACCTTCTTCACGCTGCCGTGCGCTACCGGCCTGGCGCCACTCTTCGACGCCGACGCGACCCGCTGCGCCCCATGCTGACTGTTCGCCGCGTGCTTCGAAACCGCCTTCACACCGGCGCCAGACTTGACCTTGGCGGCACCCGCCGTTTTCCCGGCGTGCTTCGCCGTATGCCCAGCCGACTCGGGCGGATTCCACACTTCCGTATAACCAGCAGCCATTGCCACACCGGACACACACCACACTGCAACTGCTGTTGCGACTGCTCGAACCCACATCTCCTGCTTCTCCTCATCTTCGGCTTTATAACGAGCCGGGATTATATTCCCTTGCAAAAATCCATTTTTAGACTAATATCAACAACAAGTACATATAAGGACTCACCCCATCATGGCTCACGCTGCCCGCGCCACTCAGCCCGAACCGCCGATCCGTCGGCCGGTTCCGGAACCCACGCTTACGGAGATGTCGGCGGCGGGTCTGCGCGCGTTCTTCAACATCGCGCGAGACTGGGACTTGAGCGCCGAAGAGCAGATCGTGTTGCTCGGCTCCCCGGGCCGCTCCACCTACTTCAAATGGAAATCCGCACCGGGAACGGCACGTCTGGGGCGCGACACGCTGGAACGCCTGTCGCTGCTGCTCGGCATCTATAAGGCGCTGCAAATCCTGCTGCCGCAACCCAACGCCGCCGACACCTGGATCAAGCGTCCCAACAGCGCGCCGCCGTTCGGCGGCCGCCGCGCGCTGGACCGCATGCTGGCCGGCAACATCAGCGACCTCGTGGCCGTACGCCAGTATCTCGACGCGATGCGAGGCGGCTGGGCGTGACAGAACCGCATTGGCAGCACCGCTGGCGCAGCGCGCCGCTCGACTGGTCGCCCGCGTATCGCGTGATTCCAACGCGTTTTCCGGCCGTCAATCTGTTCGACCGGGTTGCATCGCCGGAAGATTTCGACGCCCTGTACGCGCTCGAAGCAATGACCAATGATCGCCTGCGCACCGAAGTCGGCGAACTCGATCTCATCCCGCGCGAAGAGCGCCGTTTTGGTCCGGGCTATGGGCCGATCATGGCCGCGTTGACGCACCTGAATCCGCTCGGCAGCCGCTTCTCCGACGGCACGTATGGCGTGTTCTATTGCGCCCGCTCTCGTGCCACTGCGATCGCTGAAACGCGCTATCACACGGGGAAGTTTCTGGAGGCGACCGCCGAGCCGCCCATGCGGCAACAGATGCGGCTCTACACGGTCGTGGCGCAAGGCAACGTGGTCGATATTCGCGCCGATGTATCGCTCGATCTCGCGGTGTTGTCGCCCGACGACTATGTCGCCGGACAATCGCTCGGCCGTGCCGTGCGCGAGGCCGGTGCGCCGGGCATCGTGTATCCGTCGGTGCGGGATGACGAAGGCGAGTGCCTCGCCGCGTTCAGGACCACGCTACTGCGCGACTGCCATCACGCGGCGTACCTGGAATACAACTGGAATGGCACGAGCATCGATGTGGTGTTCGAGCTCAACCAGGTCGGCTAGGCAATCGCAATCATCAAGGCAGCGCCAACGCCGCCGCCCCGCTCTCCCGCGCCGCCTCAACCGAGATCGACCAGCGCCGCAGCGCCTGAGGCTCCACGATCGTCAGCTTGCCGCCAGGCCCGAACGCGCCCGTGTCGATGAAAATCTGCGAGCCGATCTGCTGGATTTCGCGCATCGGCGTGTGACCGCAATAGGTCAGCGAAAGACCCTTCTGCCGCTCCGGATCGCCATTGCCCAAGGCCAGATCGCGCCCCCACAGCAATTGTTGCCGCGCTTCGGCAGAAAAATTACCGGCATCGAGTTCGGCGTCCGTGCCGAAGAATTCGGCATGCAGAATGTTAAAGCGCTCCTTGCCGCTGCCGACCACACGCACGAGCGGCAGCGGCCGCAGACGTTCGGCATAGTGTTGCAACCGTTCGTCCGACAAATTTGCCGCCCATATCCCGCCAATTCCATACCACCACTGGCGCCGCAAGCGCCCATCGGCGACGGCGCACAAGGTGTCTTCGTGATTGCCGAGCACCGCGTGAAACCACGGCTTGTCGAGCAGGGCCAAAGCCTGCTCGGAATGTTCGCCGCGATCTACCAGATCGCCGACCGAAAAGAGCCGGTCGTGCGCCGGGTCGAACGCGATATCGCGCAGCAGATAGCGCAATGCGTCGACACAGCCATGCAAATCGCCGACGACAAAGTCGCGGCCGCTCCTATTGGCCGCATGATGCTGGACGGAGTTGACGAGTACGGAAGCCATTCGCTCATGATAGTTCGGCATCCGCAAGTGCGTATGCGCGCTGCCTATCTTATCCTGTCGTCCCGTGTCGCTCGAATAGCGTAGAAACGACGCGAAAACGGCGCGTCGCCGGCAGGATTTGCCGGAAAACGCGCCCTCCGCACCGTCACTATTGCTGTGTGCGCAGCTTGGCGACCTGATCCACCGTTACGGTGGACTGCGGATTACCGAACTGTTTGGTCACGTAATTGGTGATGGCGGCCACCTGATCGTCGGTGAGCTGGGTGCCGAACGCGGGCATCAACACGTCAGCCTGTTTCGTCGTACGACTGACGCCGTGCAGGATCACCATCGCGAGATTATTGGCGTCGCTCGCGCCGACCGCCGAGTTATGAATCAGCGACGGATACGCGCCCGGCGCACTGGCGCCCACACCCTGACCGGTCCAGTTATGGCACGTCGCACAATTGGCGATGAACAGTTGCGCACCATTTACTGCATTGATCGTGGTGCCACGCAACGCAGTGACGTCGTCGACGGCCGGATTGCCCCACTGGTCGCGCGGACGCGATTCACCGCCACTGATCGGCGGCACCGAGCGCAAATACGTAACGATCGAGCCGACGTCCTCGTGCGTCAGATACTGCGTGCTGTCTGCTACGACTTCGGCCATCGGACCCGCCGCGTTGGCACGGCCCGGCGCCGCCCCGGTCGACAGATACGCCGCCAGTTCGTCATCGCTCCAGTTACCCACGCCGCTGTTCTTGTCCGGCGTGATGTTGTACGCGTGCCAGCCGGCCTGTATCGCGCCGGAAAAGCGTGAACTGGTCTTCAATCCCTGTGTGAAATTGCGCGGCGTATGGCATTCCTCGCAATGCGCGAGACCCTGGACCAGATACGCGCCGCGATTCCACTCGGCACTCTGTTTCGGATCGGGGACGAAGCGGCCTTCATCGAAATTGAACAGATTCCAGAACACCATCAGCCAACGCTGGTTGAAGGGGAACTTCAGGTTATTGCTCGGCGGCGCGTAATGGATCGGCGTCAGCGTGTTCAGATACGCGCGAATTGCCAGCACGTCTCGATCGGTGACCTTGGTGTACTCCGCGTACGGGAAAGCGGGATAAAGCCGCTCGCCGCCCTTGCCGATACCTTCGTGCATCGCGCGCAGAAAATCGGCGTCGCTCCATTGGCCGATGCCGGTGTCCGGGTCAGGCGTGATGTTCGGTGTCACGATCGTGCCGAACGGCGTATTGATCGGCAGGCCGCCCGCGAACGGGCGTGCCTTGTCAGCCGTGTGACACGCGACACAATCGCCGGCACGCGCGAGGTATTCACCGCGTTTCACGAGATCGCTGCTGGCCTCCGGCGCCGGCGTGACCACCGCGACGGCCGGTTGCGAGGCGTCGTCCGCGTGAGCCTGCGTGATCGGCAGCTCGTCGTTGTGTCGCACAGTTGGCCCGTGCGCTTCGTGCCAGGCGACATACAGTGCAAACAGCGAAAAGGCGGCCGCCAGCGTCGCCACCCGGAAGTGGCGGCGACGCGCGCCCTGAACAAGCGCATCGGCCGGCTGCACGCGAGAGGTGTTCTTCGTCATTGTGGCTCTCCGTTCAGGGCTCAGATTTCACGCTTGAGCTTGTCGGCCAGTTTCAGCGACAAGGCCGCGATCGTCAGCGTGCAATTCACGGAGGCGGCAGTCGGCATCACACCGCTGCTGGCGATAAACAGATTCGAGTGATCGTGTGTGCGGCAGTCCGCATCGACGACCGAATCCCCAGGATCGCTGCCCATGATCGTGGTACCCATGATGTGATTGTTCGGCGCGAACGTATCGTCGAACGAGACCTCGGCGCCGCCGAACAGCGAGGCGATCTGCGCATACAGTTCATGCGTGTTCGCCGCGCTCTTCTTCACGTAGTCGTTGATCGAGTAGTAGATCTCGGGCTGCGGAATGCCGAGCGCATCCTTGTGATCCGCCGAGGGCACCACGCGGTTCTGCGGCTCCGCGAGATGCTCGTGAAAACTGTTGATGTTCAACGTGCGTGCCGCGCGGTCGCGAATCTGGCGGTCGAGTTCGGCGCCGGTGAGGCCTTTCTTCAACAGGTCGGCGGTCACGCTCATGGTCGGCACGCCATTCGACAGATGCAGCTTTTTCGCCGCGTAATCGGAGCGGAATGCGCCGTCGCGGAAGTTGACGATCGAGGTCATCTCCATCGGCCCGCGTCCAGGCCACAGCGGTTCGTTCGCGAGGAAGGTGACACCCGTGCCCGGATGATCCATCAGGTTACGGCCCACCTGGTCGGAACTGTTGCCGATGCCATGCGGGAATTTGTCGGTGGTCGACATCAGCATCAGCTTCGGCGTTTCGATACCGTTCGCGGCGAGCACGAACAGCTTGCCGGTTACGCGTGTGCTGTTGCCGTTCGGATCCTTGTAATGGACTGCGGTGATGAGCCCTTTGTTGTCCGCTTCGACACGGTACACGACCGCCTGGGGAATCAGTTTTGCGCCGGCCTGCTCGGCCTTTTCCGCATGCACCACGCCGTTGTACATCGCGGCAATCGGGCAGATCGGCATGCAGTTGTTGTTGCCGCAGCAGGTGGGCCGCGCATCGTACGGACGGCTGTTACGCGCCACCGGTTCGGGCACGACCTTGAAGCCTTGCGCGTTGAGCACGTCGCTAAAGCGCTGATCCATGTACGACAGCGGCAACGCGCTCATCGGGTACGGTTTGGAGCGCGGCGAACCGAGATCGATCGTGCTGTCCGGACCGGAAACGCCCAATTGCATTTCCGCCGCTGAATACCAGGGCTCCAGCGTTTCATAGGGATAAGGCCAATCGCGTCCCACGCCATACAGCTTGTGCAACTGGAAGTCCGACGGCAACAGCCGCCACGCCGCGGCGGCCCAGTGCCACGTCGTGCCGCCGACCAGCCGCACATACTGCGAGTTGTAGGGATAGTCGCCCTTCTGGATCAGGTAATTGTTAGCGGGTGCGTACTCGGGATGCGGCGCGTACGGCGTGGACGGATAGGGTGTTGCGAAGTCGGACTTGGCCGGCGAGTTGCGGAAGTTCTCGACGATCTGCCAGCGTGGAATGCGCGGCCCGGCTTCGAGCAGAATCACCGACGCGCCGGCCAGCGCCATCTGATGCGCGACCAGTCCGCCTGCCACGCCCGACCCGACCACGACGATGTCGGCGGAATTTGAGTTTGCCATTGCTGCCCTCTTCTGGCTTATCGTTGCTTGCTGATTTCGCGTACCGGCGTTTCGTCGAACTACTCAATCAGACGATACGGCGACAAGGCACGCGCGAGAGGCACGTCGTTCGTTCAGGCGACCACCGGTTTCTGCGTCCAGTAGAACGGCACGTCGCGGCAATAAGATGGAATCGTCAGCACGTCCTTGACGGGCTCGAACATCAGCGCCTTTTCATAAGCAACCACGTCCACATGCGGCATGTCGCCCACGAGACCGAGATACCACGCCCGCATGATCGCGCTCACGGATTTCGCGAGCGCCGGCTGGTCCACCTGCAAGGCCTGCGTGACGGTATCGGACGGCACGCCGCCATGGCCTTGCAGCCACGTGTTGAGTGCGGCGACGTTCTGGGAGAACTGACTGTCGGATCTGGCGAGAGCCTCATAGACCCGCTTGCCGAGCACGGCGTCAAAGCCCGTGTGGCCGGTGAGACGCTGCGAGAGTGCAAGGAAGGCATCGAGTCCGCCGCCTGCGGGCGTATCAGCGAACGCCGGGGCAATCCACGAGAGCGAGCGGCCCGCGCCGGCAAACGCGAGCGCGACAGCCGTGGCGCATGCGCCCAGCACCCATGTTCTGCGCGAGGCCGAGAACGGAAATGAACGCGAGACGTGCAACGAAGGTGACTGCGAGGACCTCGGCGAAGAAAGCCGCGAGGACGAAACTGGTGACGAAAACCTGGTCGAGTGCGTCACTTCGTGGTGCGCATCTTCTTTCTCAGGAACATCTGTCATGGGGGCTCCAGATGGTGAGTCGATCGTGAGTCATTCTCAACGAGCAACGCGGCCGTGGCGTGATGCCGTTCACGCGTTGCGTCGTTCTCTACCCCAAAATCTGGTCTGGCGCCGCTTAAGCGATCTTGTATGGCCGCGCGATGCCAACGCGAGCCGCATTATGTTGTGCCGATGACAGCCTTGTGAAACAACTTCACTGCGCGGCGCGTGTGGCTAAAACGTGCCACCTGCCAATCGCCTTTCAACTGAAAGCGGCGCGCAAGGCCGTTGCGAAAGACTATAGCCTGTGATTCACCCATTCGACAAACGGTGCCCGAAGCGCGAGTAGAATCCGCGACACAGACAGGCCTCAACTCTTGACCTCATGCTCACAAAATATTATCCGCAGGTTCTCCGCAATCGACCCCGCATGCTGATCGGCCTCGCCATCGGCCTCGTGGCCGCGCTGGCCGTACCTGAACATACGCGTCCCATGGTGCGCGTGCTGGCCGGTTGGGACGCAGCCGTGTGGAGCTATCTCGTGCTGATCTGGGTGCATATGGCCGCCGCCGACGAAGGCCGCGTCCGGGAATTCGCACGGCGCGACGATGAAAATGCGGGCGTCGTGCTGCTGGTGATCTGTGTCGCGACGGTCGCCAGCATTGCCGCGATCGTGCTCGAACTGGCCTCGGCGAAGGGCACGGCCGGCAGCTCGACTGCCTGGCACTACCTGCTGACCGGCCTGACGATGTTCGGTGCATGGTTCCTGATCCCGACCATTTTCACCATGCACTACGCGCGGCTTTACTACGATCCCGATACAACGGAGACCGCCCTGCTGTTTCCCGACCGCAAGCTCGAACCGAACTACTGGGACTTCATGTACTTCTCGTTCACCATTGCCGTGGCCTCGCAAACCTCGGACGTGGTGCTGCGCTCCCGCACGATTCGCCGCGCGGCGCTGGCGCAATCGATTCTGTCGTTCTATTTCAACGTCGCCGTGCTCGGCTTGTGCGTGAACATCGCAGCGGGCCTGGTCGGCTCCTGATCCGCCGTTTTTCACTGAAAATTTTTTCTCTCACAACGTTTGCCCCGCCGGCCGCCGCTTCGCCTTTTGCGGCCCCGGCGCCCGCCTCGCGGCACGTCGTGTAAAACCCGGACGACGACCGCACGTTTTACACGCGCACCGTCCGCCACAGCGCCCCGCGCCGCTTCCGGCAGGCCGTCGCGCCACCCCTCGGGCGCGCTTCCCCACCCCTTCGCTTCGATCCAGAGCACACTGGCACAACGTTTGCTGCGTCTTGCGAGTAGTTCTGGCCGACCTCGTGCAATCGATGCCTGGCGTCAAAGCACCCGCTACTGGCCAGCGGCGTGACGATCTTTGCACTACATTGACCAGTACGCGCCCTCGCTTCACGCATCGCGCGGTATCCGGCTCTGGAAGCCCAATGAGCGCTGTGATCGCATGTCAATTGCATCCACACCGCAGCAGGACGAATCTGGAAAAGACCGATGGAATCTCCAAACGGGTACGCGCCACGGATCTACTTTTTTCATTCACTTCTCGTCGGGCCGCTCGATGCATGGCCCGCACAGTTCGCTCACGCAGCCGGACTGGGTTTCGATCATGCGCTGATCGGCGGCATCTTCGAGCCGGGGCGGGCGGGTCACGGACAGGTGGTCGGCAACCACGGCCGGCTGCATCCCGTGTTCGAGACCCGGCAACCGGCCACGGAGGCGATCCGTACGCTCGCGCTCGCCGCCCGCAAGAACGGCATGACCTTGCTGGTCGATCTGGTGATCGACCGGATGGCCGCCGATGGCGCGCTGTACGCCGAACATGCCGGCTGGTTCCACTCATTCGAATCTGACGAGGCGCGGCTCGATCCGCGCCATGTGCATCGCGAGGACAACGTCGCGTATGCCAATTTCAACGACGCCAACAGCAGCGCCGCGCTAGCCGGCTGGTGGACACAGCAACTGCTCGCGCTGGCCGACGCGGGGGTCGGCGGCTTCCGCTTCGATTCACCGCATCGCGTGCCGGCCGCGGTCTGGCGGCAACTCGGCGACGCGGTCCGCGCGAAGCATCCTGAAGTGCGTTTTCTCGCCGCTACGCCCGGTCTCGCGCGTAGCGATCTGCCCGGCCTCGAAGGCGCGGGCTTCGACAGCGTGTTCTCGTCGATACGCTGGTGGGACTTCCGCGCCAGCTGGATGGCGGAAGAACACGCCGTGCTCGCCCGCATCGCCGCCCCCATCGCTTTTCCCGAGGCGCCTTACGGCACCCGCCTCGCCGCCGATCTCGGCGACGCGCACGACGCCGCTATAGTCGAGCGTGCTTACCAGCGCGCACTGTTCGCGTCGGCCTCGACCGGCACCGGCTGGATGATGCCGATGGGCTTCGAATACGGCATCGCCGAGCCGATGTCGCAGACCCGCGGCGACGCCGCGCAGTTCGCCCTCGCCTGCCAGGCGAAACGATTCGATCTCTCGGAACGGATCAGCCACGCGAACGAGGTGGTACGCACCACCAAGACGCTGCACGCCAACGGCGAATTGCGCCCGCTCAGCGGTCCTGGCGCGCCCGCAGCGGTCCTGCTGCGCGCCGCCACACCCGACCTGCGCAACGCCGATGAAGCGGTCCTGATCGCCATCAATCCCGAACTCGGTGCACCGCTCCGCATCGACCCAGCCCGCTTCCTCACAGGCATACCGGGCAACTTCACCCGCTTCGTTTCGCTCGACGCTCCGGGCGCTCCAGGCGCTCCGGGAAATATCGAGCCCGCCGCATTGGCGCCGTTCACACTCGCCCCCGGCGCAGTGCGCCTGTTCCGTGCGGTCGCCGATAAACCGATCTGTCTCGCGCCGCCGCTCGACAAGGCGAACAGCAAGCGCAGCGGCCACAAGACCGTGCTCGACGCGATCAGCGCGCCGCGCGTGGCGATCGAGAGCGTGACGCCCTCGGTCGATAACGGGCGCTTCCCCGCCAAGCGCACGGTAGGCGAACGCGCCGAAATCACCGCCGCGATCTTCGCCGAAGGTCACGACAAGATCGCCGCCGCCGTAATCTGGCGCGCCGCCGACGAAACCGCCTGGCACGAAGCACCGATGAGCCCCGCACAGCCGGCCGGCCTCGATATCTGGAAAGCGCGCATTCCGCTGGAGCGCCTCGGCCGTCACGAATTCACGGTCATCGCATGGCGCGACGACTTTGCTTCGCTAGTCGAGCATATCCAGAAGAAGCTGAAAGCGGGACAAACCGTCGAACTCGAACTCGACGAAGCCGCGCATCTGTTCGCCCTCGTGCTCGCCGAAGTCGAAACCACAGAAGGCGCGGTGACCGCACCGCTCAACCATATCGTCAAGCTCTTCACCAAGGCCAACCCCGAGGCCAAACTCGCGCTGCTGCTGGAGCCCGCCACCGCGAAGGCGATGGTCGCCGCGCGCCACCGCCCGTTCCTGAGCCGCGATCCGATCGTCTACAAGATCGACGCCGACCGGACCGCTGCGAGCTTCGCAAGCTGGTACGAAATCTTCCCGCGTTCGATGAGCGACGACGAATCGCGTCACGGCACTTTCGCCGACGTCGTCACGAAACTGCCGCGCATCCGCGAGATGGGTTTCGATGTGCTGTACTTCCCGCCGATTCACCCAATCGGCATAGCGAACCGCAAAGGCCGCAACAACACGCTGAACGCCGAACCTGGGGACGTAGGCAGTCCGTATGCAATCGGCGGGGTCGAAGGCGGCCACACCGCCGTGCATCCCGAACTCGGCACACTCGACGACTTCAAGCAGATGCTGGCCGCCGCGCACGCGCACGGCCTCGAAATCGCACTCGACTTCGCGATCCAGTGCTCGCCGGATCACCCGTGGCTGAAGGAGCATCCGACGTGGTTCGCCTGGCGGCCCGACGGCACGCTGCGTTACGCCGAAAACCCGCCGAAGAAGTATCAGGACATCGTCAATCCCGACTTCTATGCGCACGACGCCAAACCCGATTTGTGGCTCGCGTTGCGCGACGTATTCCTGTTCTGGATCGAAGCGGGTGTGCACATTTTCCGTGTGGACAATCCACACACCAAGCCGCTGCCGTTCTGGGAATGGGTGATCGGCGACGTGCGTGCGCGCTATCCCGACACGATCTTCCTCGCCGAAGCCTTCACGCGGCCGCGCATGATGAACCGGCTCGGCAAGATCGGCTTCTCGCAGTCGTACACGTATTTCACGTGGCGCGAGTCGAAGCGCGATTTCATCGAGTACATGAGCGAACTCACGCAAACCAGCGCGCGTGATTTTTACCGGCCGAATTTCTTCGTCAATACGCCGGACATCAATCCGCGGCATTTGCAGTCGTCAGGGCGCTCGGGCTTTCTGATCCGGGCCGCGTTGGCCTCCACGTTCGCCGGTTTGTGGGGCGTGTATAGCGGATTCGAATTGTGCGAGGCCGCCGCGCTGCCGAACAGCGAGGAATATCTCGACTCCGAAAAGTATCAACTGCGCGCGTGGGACTGGAACCGGCCCGGCAACATCGTCGGCGAGATCACTGCGTTGAACCGGATTCGCCGCGCCAACCCGGCGCTGCAAACACATCTCGGCCTCACCTTCCTCACTGCGCACAACGACCACATCCTGTTCTTCGAAAAAGCGACCGAAGCACGCGACAACGTGATCCTGGTGGCGATCAATCTCGATCCGTTCAACGAACAGGGCGCGGATATCGAATTGTCGTGGGACACTTTCAACCACTGGAATCTGCACGACCATGGCGCGCTGGAAGTAACCGATCAGATGACCGGTGCGCGCTTCGAATGGCACGGCCGCTGGCAGCACATTCGGCTCGGTTCGGGCCAACCGTTTTCGATCTGGCGCATCGCGCCGCTCGGCGGCTTGCCCGCCGACCACCCGGATGATGCCGACAGCGGCTATCACGCAGACGACGCTGGCGACCCAACCCCTACGGAAGGTGCGACATGAAGCGTGACGATCCAGCCCAAAGCACGTCGCAGGCCCCTACGGGCGCGGCCACCGGCAGCGCGGTCAAAGCACGCTCGCATCGGCGCGGCAAACCAGCAGCCTTGAGCGACGATCCGCTCTGGTACAAAGACGCGATCATTTATCAGGTGCACATCAAGTCGTTCTTCGACGCGAATAACGACGGCGTAGGCGATTTTCCCGGTCTGATCGCGAAGCTCGATTACATCGCCGAGCTCGGTGTGAATGCGATCTGGCTGCTGCCGTTCTATCCCTCGCCGCGTCGCGACGACGGCTACGACATCGCCGATTATCGCAACGTGCATCCCGATTACGGCCAGCTTGCCGACGTGAGACGCTTCATTCAGGAAGCGCACGCACGCGGCATCCGCGTGATTACGGAGCTGGTGATCAACCATACGTCGGACCAGCATCCGTGGTTTCAGCGCGCCCGCCGCGCCAAGCCCGGCTCGAATCATCGCAACTACTATGTGTGGTCCGATACCGATCAGAAGTACACGGAAACGCGGATCATCTTTATCGATTCGGAGCCGTCGAACTGGACCCATGATCCGGTCGCGGGCGCTTACTACTGGCACCGCTTCTATTCGCATCAGCCCGATCTGAACTTCGACAATCCGGCCGTACTGAAGGAAGTGCTGCAGGTGATGCGCTTCTGGCTCGACATGGGCATCGACGGGCTGCGGCTCGACGCGGTGCCGTATCTGGTCGAACGTGAAGGCACCAACAACGAGAATCTGCCGGAAACGCACGCGGTGCTGAAGAAGATCCGCGCGACCATCGACGCCGAGTATCCCAACCGCATGCTGCTCGCCGAAGCGAACCAGTGGCCGGAAGACGTGAAGGAATATTTCGGCGACGAAGACGAATGCCACATGGCGTTCCACTTCCCGCTGATGCCGCGCATCTATATGTCGATCGCGAGCGAAGATCGCTTCCCGATCACCGACATCATGCGGCAAACGCCGGACCTCGCCGAAACGAACCAGTGGGCGATTTTCCTGCGCAATCACGATGAACTGACGCTCGAAATGGTCACGGATTCCGAGCGCGATTATCTGTGGAACACCTACGCGAGCGATCGCCGCGCCCGGCTGAATCTCGGCATTCGCCGCCGCCTCGCGCCACTGATGGAACGCGACCGCCGCCGCATCGAACTGATCAATTCGCTGCTGCTGTCGATGCCCGGCACGCCCGTGATCTATTACGGCGACGAACTCGGCATGGGCGACAACATCCACCTCGGCGATCGCGACGGCGTGCGCACACCGATGCAATGGTCGTCGGATCGCAACGGCGGGTTCTCGCGCGCCGATCCCGAACAACTGGTGCTGCCGCCGGTGATGGGTTCGTTGTATGGCTTCGACGCCGTCAACGTCGAAGCGCAAAGCCGCGATCCGCATTCGCTGCTGAACTGGACCCGGCGCATGCTCTCCACGCGTCGTGCGAAACAAACCTTCGGACGCGGCACCATCCGTTTCCTGAAGCCGGAAAACCGCAAGATCCTCGCGTACCTGCGCGAAATGCCGGACGAGCCGCCGATCCTGTGCGTGGCGAATCTGTCGCGCGCACCGCAGGCGGTCGAACTCGATCTGTCCGAGTTCAACGGCGCGGTGCCGATCGAAATGACTGCCGACTCCGTATTCCCGGCAATCGGCCAGCTCACTTATCTGCTGACCTTCCCGCCGTACGGTTTCCTGTGGTTCATGCTGTGCGATAGCGGGCAGCGTCCGACGTGGGCGCAAGCGCATTCCGAACCGCTGCCGGAGTTCGTCACGATCGTGATCCGCGAAGGCCAGGTCGGCCCGACACCGGAGAACGTGCGCCTGCTCGAATCCGAAGTGCTGCCGTCATGGCTGAGCCGGCGCCGCTGGTTTGCATCGAAGGATCAGAAGATGCATGCGGTACGCCTCGCCGCGTTGACCACGATTCCCAACGGCGGCTTCGCCTTCACCGAAATCGAAGCCGACGTGGGCGATCACACGGAACGCTACGTCGTGCCGATCGCGATCACGTGGGGCGGCGAGACCACTACGCCGCTGTTCATGCAACTGGCGCTCGCGCGCGTGCGCCGCGGCCGCAACGTCGGCCATCTGACGGACGCATTCTCACTGCCGATCTTCGCCCACGGTGTGCTGCGCAAGCTGCGCGAACGCGCGGTCGTACCGACTGTGCAGAAGAGCGAGATCAAGTTCATTCCAAGCGACCGTTTCGTCGAACTCGACGATCTCGGTGAGCGGCCCGAGATCCGCTGGCTCGCAGCCGAGCAAAGCAACAGCTCGTTGATCATCGCCGATGCCGCAGTGCTGAAACTGGTGCGGCGTCTGGTGAACGGCATTCATCCGGAAGCGGAAATCAGCCGCTATCTGACCCAGCTCGGCTACGCGAACACCGCACCGCTATACGGCGAAGTGGTGCGCGTCGATCCCGAAGGCGTGCCGCATACGCTCGCTATCCTGCAAGGCTATATCGACAATCAGGGCGACGCATGGAACTGGTCGCTCGACTATCTGCGCCGCTCGGTGGACGAGCTCGCCATTGCCGTCGATTCGGAAGCGCCATCGCCCGATCGCGACAACGAGGCGATTCTCGTGGAAGGCTACAGCGAGTTGGCCGGCATCATCGGCAGGCGGCTGGGCGAATTGCACGTGGCGCTCGCATCGCCCTCCGACGACCCTGCGTTCGCGCCCGAGCCCGCGAATGCCGACCAGGTGAAGGCGTGGGTCGACGGTACGCAGTCCATGCTCGCCAGCGCGCTCGATCTGCTCGCGCCACGTATCGAGCAGATGAGCGATCCGGACACCAAGGCATTGGCGCAAAGCCTGATCGACCGCCGCGCCGCACTGGTCGATACCGTCAGCAAACTGGTATCGGAAGAAGCGGCCGCACTGCGTACGCGCATTCACGGCGACTTCCATCTGGGCCAGGTGCTGGTCGCGCAAGGCGACGCGTATCTGATCGATTTCGAAGGCGAGCCCGCGCGCACGCTCGAGGAACGCCGTCAGAAATCGAGCCCGTTGCGCGACGTGGCCGGTTTGATGCGGTCGTTGTCGTATGCGAGCGCGGCGGCGCAATCCACGATGGAAAGCGCGCCGCAGCAAACCGCCGATCGCAAGCGCGTGTTGTTCGACCGTTTCCGCGCGCACGCCACCGAAACGTTCCTGACCGAGTACCGCGCCGCCGTTGCTGCCTCACCAATGCCACTGGTTGCCCCCGAGGCCGAGCAGGCCCTGCTGGATCTGTTCCTGATCGAGAAAGCCGCCTACGAAATCCGTTACGAAGCGGCTAACCGCCCGACGTGGCTCAGTTTGCCGGTGCGTGGCCTCGCCGCGCTCACCAGCCGTTTGCTGGGCGACACCGGCACGCCGCCGAGCCACGATTCATCAACCCAGGCGCCAGGCGCCGCCGCACCGCCTAATCCGGCCGAGGGCGATTATGAGTGAGCAAGACCCGGCCGCAGGCCTCCAACCGCTCGATATCGACGCGCTCGTTGAAGCGCGTCACCCCGATCCTTTTTCGCAGCTCGGTCTGCATCGAACGAACGCGGGTCCGGTGGTGCGTGCGCTGTTGCCGAACGCCTCGCATGTCACCGTCATTTCCCGCGCGGATGGCTCGACGCTCGGCGAACTCGAACAACTCAGGCCCGGGCTGTTTGCCGGCCGCGTCACGTCAGCGGCGCCCTATCGCTTGCGCATCGACTGGCACGGTACGGTGCAGGAAATCGAGGACACGTACTCGTTCGGCCCCGTTCTCGGCGACGAACCGTTGGGGCGTCTCGCCGGCGGCGACCCATATGCGGTACTCGAATGCCTCGGCTCGCGCCCGATGGAGGTGAACGGCGTACCGGGCGTACGCTTTGCCGTATGGGCGCCGAACGCACGGCGCGTTTCGGTAGTCGGCGATTTCAATTCGTGGGACGGCCGCCGTCATCCGATGCGGCTGCGTCATCAGGCGGGCGTGTGGGAATTGTTCGTACCGCGCGTCGGCCCGGGCACACGCTACAAATACGAGTTGCTGGCCCGCGACGGCCATCCGCTGCCGCTCAAGGCCGATCCGTGCGCAATGCAAACGGAAAAGCCGCCGGGCACCGCGTCGGTGGTCGCGCACGTCGACGAAATCGAGCAGTTCGTGTGGACCGATCAGGATTGGATTCAATCGCGCGCCGCCAGACAAACTGCGCGCTCGCCGATCTCGATCTACGAAGTGCATGCCGAATCGTGGCTGCGTGTCGCCGAAGAAGGTCAGCGCGGCCTCACGTGGGAAGAACTCGCCGAGCGGCTGATTCCCTACGTGAAAAGCATGGGCTTTACGCACGTGGAATTCATGCCGATTGCCGAGCATCCGTTCGGCGGTTCGTGGGGCTATCAGCCGCTCGGGCAATTCGCGCCGTCGGCGCGCTTCGGCAAACCCGAGCAGTTCGCCCTATTCGTCGACAAGGCGCACGAAGCCGGCATCGGCGTGATTCTCGACTGGGTGCCCGCGCACTTTCCGAACGACGCGCATGGCCTGATCGACTTCGACGGCACGCCGCTCTACGAGCACGCCGATCCGCGCGAAGGCTATCACCAGGACTGGAACACGATGATCTACAACCTCGGCCGCAACGAGGTGAGCGCGTTCCTGGTGGCATCGGGCCTCGCGTGGTTGAAGCGTTATCACGTCGACGGCCTGCGCGTGGATGCGGTCGCCTCGATGCTGTATCGCGACTATTCGCGCGCCGCCGGCGAGTGGGTGCCGAACATCTACGGCGGCCGGGAGAATCTCGAATCGATCGCGTTTCTGAAACGGTTGAATCATGAAGTCGGCTACGTGCCGGGCGTGCCTGGCGCAATCACGATCGCCGAGGAATCGACCGCATGGCCCGGCGTGACCGCACGCCTCGAAGACGGCGGCCTCGGCTTCCAGTTCAAGTGGAACATGGGCTGGATGCACGACACGCTGCACTACATGGAAGAGGATCCGGTCTACCGCCAATACCATCATCACATGATGACATTCGGGATGGTATACGCGTATTCCGAGCGCTTCGTGCTGCCGCTTTCGCACGACGAGGTGGTGCATGGCAAAGGTTCGCTGCTCGGCAAGATGCCCGGCGACCGGTGGCAGAAGTTCGCCAACCTGCGCGCGTACTTCGGTTTCATGTGGACACATCCGGGCAAAAAACTGCTGTTCATGGGCGGCGAATTCGGCCAGATGGCGGAATTCGATCACGACACCTCGCCGCATTGGCATCTGCTCGACGATCCCAATCATCACGGCGTGCAGAAGCTCCTGCGCGATCTGAACCATCTGTACAACGAGGAACCTGCGCTCTATCGGCTCGACAGCGAGCCGGGCGGCTTCCAATGGTTAGTCGGCGACGACAACGGCAACAGCGTGTACGCCTGGCGCCGCACCGACGGCGAGGGCCGCGAACTCGTCGTCGTGTGCAATATGACGCCCGTGCCGCGAGTCGGCTATCGGATCGGCATGCCGCGCAGCGGCCGCTGGGCAGAAGTGCTGAATACGGATGCCGGCGTGTACGGCGGCTCGAATATGGGCAACGGCGGGCTGATTCATACCGACAACATCTCGAGCCACGGTTGGCCGCATTCCGCCGCGCTAACGCTGCCGCCTTTGGCGACGATCGTTTTGCGCGCCGATTGATGGATGTGTTGTAAGGCGAGCGCGCGGCGGCCAAGCCGTGCGCTCGTTGCATGAAGTCCCACGATAGCGTTCATAAAACAGAACAAGGAAAGGGAATCATGTCGCACGCAATGCCCGACCGGCTTCTGCCCGGCTCGCCCTATCCGCTCGGTGCCAGTTGGGATGGCCTGGGCGTCAACTTTGCGGTGTTCTCGGCGAATGCGCAGAAAATCGAACTCTGCCTGTTCGATCCCACCGGTCGCAAAGAGATCAGGCGCTTCACGCTGCCCGAATGCACCGATGAAGTCTGGCACGGCTACTTGCCCAACGCGCACCCCGGCACCGCGTACGGTTTTCGCGCGCATGGGCCGTATCAGCCGCAGCATGGGCATCGCTTCAATCCGCACAAGTTGTTGCTCGATCCGTATGCCCGCAAACTGGTCGGGCAGTTCCGCTGGTCAGATGCGCTGTTCAGCTATCGCGTGCATTCGAATCGTGCCGACCTGTCCATCGACCGGCGCGACTCGGCGCCCGCCATGCCGAAGTGCGTGGTGATCGACGAAGCCTTCGACTGGTCGCACGACCAGCGCCCGAATGTGCCGTGGGGCGAAACTATCATCTATGAAGCGCATGTGCGCGGCGCGTCGATGTTGCGCCCCGATTTGCGCCAGCACGAACGCGGCACGTTCGCCGCGCTGGCCTCGCCGGAGTTCATCGACCATTTGCTGAAGCTCGGCGTGACCGCGGTCGAATTGCTGCCCGTGCATGCGTTTCTGAACGACCGTTTTCTGGTGGAGCGCGGCCTGCGCAACTACTGGGGTTACAACACCGCGGCATTTTTTGCCCCGGAGCCGTCGTATCTGAGTTCACACCGGCTCGATGAAATGCGCATTGCCGTGCGGCAGTTGCATGCGGCCGGCATCGAAGTGATTCTCGACGTGGTTTACAACCACACCTGCGAAAGCAACGAGATGGGACCGACCGTCTCGTGGCGTGGCCTCGACAACGCGAGCTACTACCGCCTGATTCCCGGCGACGAACGCCACCATATCAACGACACCGGCTGCGGCAATACTGTGAACCTGGCGCATCCGCGCGTATTGCAGATGGTGATGGATTCACTGCGTTACTGGTCGACCAAGTTCAATATCGACGGCTTCCGTTTCGATCTCGGCGTGACGCTCGCTCGCGAGCAGCATGGTTTCGATCCCGGCTCCGGATTCTTCGACGCCTTGCGCCAGGACCCGATCCTGTCGCAGCGCAAACTGATTTCCGAACCATGGGACATCGGCCCAGGCGGTTATCAGCTCGGCAATCATCCGCCGGGCTTCGGCGAATGGAACGACCGTTTCCGCGACTCGGTGCGCCGCTTCTGGCGCGGCGACGCGGGCCTGCGCCCCGATCTTGCCGCGCGCCTGACCGGTTCCGCGGATCTGTTCAACCGGCGTTTCAGGAAACCGTGGGCATCGGTCAACTTTGTCACGTCGCATGACGGTTTTACACTCGCCGATGTCACCGCATACGAGCACAAGCACAACGAGGCCAATAGCGAAGACAACAACGACGGCCACAATGAAAACTGCAGCCGCAATTGGGGCATAGAGGGCCCGACCGACGATCCGGTCATCCTCGAAACCCGCAAGCGGGTGGCCCGTTCGCTGATCGCCACGCTGCTGATGGCGCTCGGCACGCCCATGTTGCTGGCAGGCGACGAATCGCTGCGCACGCAGAACGGTAACAACAATGCGTACTGCCAGGACAACGAATTATCATGGCTCGACTGGGAGCACGCAGAATCGCTCGACGGCCGCCAGATGACCGCGTTCGTCGCGCGCGTGATTGCGCTGCGCAAACAGCATCCGCTGCTGCGTGAAACGCGCTTTCTGTTCGGCGACCGCGAGGTGCTGCCGGGGTTGTTCGATGTCGGCTGGTTCGATGAACACGGCGATCCGCTCACCATCGAAGCCTGGCAGGACCCCGAAGGCCGCGCGTTCACGCTGCGGCGCGCGGGTCCGGGCTTGAACGGCGAAACAGAAGTATTGTTGATGATGCTCAACGCGTCGGATGAAACGCTGCGTTTTTCGCCACCCGCACCGCACCTGGAATGGCATGTGCTGCTGGATACTGCAGAGCCGGAAAGCGCGCCGCACCGGCTGGCGGCTTCAGAGGTCGAAGTGGCCGCGCATAGCCTCGCGATGCTGGCGGCGCAGCCCGTCGGCGAAGCGGATTGGCAGGCGGGCTGGAAGGCCGGCGCGCAGCACGGACCGCGGCTGTTGACCGCGCTGCCGCCCGATCCGGGAGCGCATCCGCCGGGCAGCGATACGTCGCCGACCACGTAGGCGCGAAGCAAAACCGAATGGTGATGAATCATGTCCGAAAGTCCGATTGATCCTCACGCGCATCATCACGCGCATTGCCTGCCGTTCAGCGCGCAGTTGCTGGGCGCTACGGGCGCGAAGCCGCGCACCCGCTTCCGTTTCTGGGCGCCTTCGTGCAAGACGGTACAGGTGGAAATCGAAAATGGACCGGCCCAGGGCGCGCACGATATGACGGCCGCCGGCAACGGCTGGTTCGAAACAACCGTCGACAGCGGCGCGGGCACGCTGTATCGCTTCCGGCTCGATGAAAAGCACGCGGTGCCCGATCCTGCGTCACGCTTCCAGCCGCAAGACGTGCACGGCCCGAGCGAAGTGATCGACCCGCGTGCATACCGCTGGGAACATACGAACTGGCACGGCCGGCCGTGGGAAGAAACGGTGTTGTACGAGTTGCACGTCGGCGCAATGGGCGGCTATGCGGGCGTGCAGAAACGTTTGCCCGCGCTTGCCGCGCTCGGCGTGACGGCCATCGAATTGATGCCGCTGAACGACTTTCCCGGCCAGCGTAATTGGGGTTATGACGGCGTGCTGCCGTATGCACCCGATTCCACCTACGGCCGCCCCGAGGAACTGAAAGCGCTGATCGACACCGCGCACGGTCTCGGGCTGATGGTGTTTCTCGACGTGGTCTACAATCATTTCGGCCCGGACGGCAACTACCTGCACGAATACGCCCGCTCGTTTTTCCGCGAAGGCACGCACACGCCCTGGGGCCCTGCGATCGATTTCAACCGCAGCGAAGTGAGCGACTTTTTCATCGACAACGCCGTCTACTGGATCAACGAATATCGCATTGACGGCTTGCGTTTCGACGCGGTTCACGCCATCGACAATCATGCATGGCTGCGCGAATTGTCCGACCATATCCGCGCGAAAGTGCAGCACGGGCGGCATGTGCATCTGGTGCTGGAAAACGAGCACAACAGCGCGAGCCTGCTGGACACGCATTTCGACGCGCAGTGGAACGACGACGCGCACAACACGCTGCATGTTCTGCTGACGGGTGAGACGGAAGGCTATTACCACGCGTACGAAGACCAGCCGATCCGCCGCCTTGCACGCGTGCTATCGGAAGGCTTTGCGTATCAGGGTGAGCCGTCGCCGATTCATGACGGGGCGCCGCGCGGCGAAGCGAGCCGGCATCTGCCGCCTACCTCGTTCGTGATGTTCTTGCAGAATCACGATCAGATCGGCAACCGTGCTTTCGGCGAGCGCCTGCGCAAGCTGACGTCGGACGATGCGTTGCGCGCCGCTACCGGTGTGCTGCTGTTGTCACCGCAAATCCCCCTGCTGTTCATGGAGGAGGAATATGGCTCAACCCAGCCGTTTCTGTTTTTCACCGCTTACACCGGCGATCTCGCCGACGCGGTGCGCGAGGGGCGGCGCCGCGAATTCGCCCGCTTTTCCGCGTTCAGCGACGAAAAGCGCCGCGCGCAGATTCCCGATCCGAACGATGTGAAGACCTTTGCGGCATCGTCGCCGCCCGAGCCCGTTCAAGGCCCCGCCGCGGACGACAACGCAAAAGACCGTCTCGACTGGATGCACTTCTATAAATCCGCGCTCGCCGTGCGCGCGAAGCTGATCACGCCGCGCCTGAAACATGCCAAAGCGTGCGGCTCGACCGTGCTCACCGCCGCAAACGGCAAGGACGCCAATGCGCTGGTCGCCCGCTGGAAACTCGGCGACGGCGAAACCTTGTCGATTGCGTTGAATCTCTCGAAGGAGAACGTGGCGTTCCCCGATCTGCCTGCCGGCAAAGTGATTTTCGAAACGCCGCCGCGCGTGCGCGAGCAGGTCGACGCCAGGGTGTTGCCGTCATACGCGTTCGTCGCGTGGCTGACTGGCGACGTCAGCGACTATGCCATCGGCCACGATGCTCGCATCGCGGGCCAACAGGAGCGCCACGCGTGAGTGCTACCCGCCGTTCCAACGATACGATCGTGACCCTTGCCACGCGCGCCGGCTTCGAAGTCGAGTGGCGGGATGCGCACCATACGACGCAGCATGTGCCGGAGAACACGCTCGCCGTGCTGCTCGACCGAATGGGCCTGCCATGCGGCAATGCCACGCAAATCCGCCACAGCGCCGCGGCGCTCGAAGCCGAACTGTCCGGCCGCAAACTCCCGCCGCTGATGACCGCGGAAATCGAACGCGGGATCGCGTTGCCTGCCGCAGCGATCAAGTCCGGCAGTCACTATCGGATCGAACTCGAGAGCGGCTCGATCATCGACGGCCGCTTCACGGCGCCCAAAGGCGAAGAAGCGCTGCTCACGCCGATCGACGAACCCGGCTATCACACGCTGGTCATCAACGAGCAACGCATGACCTTGGCCGTGGCGCCGTCGCGCTGCTATACCGTCGCGGATGCATGGCGTACGCTGCACGACGGCGCCACGGCACAAACGCCGCCGCTGTGGGGCATTGCCGCGCAGTTATACGGCTTGCGCCGCACGGGCGATGGCGGCATCGGCGACTATACGGCTCTCGCGCAAATGGCGATTGAGAGCGCGAAGCGCGGCGCGCATGCGCTCGCCGTGAGTCCGACACATGCGATGTTCAGTGCCGAGCCGAATCGCTTCAGTCCGTATTCGCCCTCGTCGCGCTTGTGGCTGAATGTCACGCACATCGATCCCGCCGCGGTGTTCGGTGCCGACGCCGCGCGTGCCGCGCTCGAGGCCGCGCAGGCTGTTGACGCATGGTCGACACTCGAAAACCTGTCACTCATCGACTGGCCGAACGCGGTCGTGCTGAAGCTGAAGGTTTTGCGTGCGCTGTACGAAAACTTCTGCACGCAGGAACGCGCGCACGACACGCCGCGCGCGCTCGAATTTCATGGCTTCTGCGAACGTGCCGGCCGCGCGCTCGAAGATCACGCGCGTTTCGAAGCGCTGCAGGCCGTGCAGTTGGCACAAGAGGGCGGCAACGGCCATTGGCGCAACTGGCCCGAGGCGTTGCGCGATCCGCGCAGCCCGGAAGTCGAAGCCTTTGCCGAAGCGCATCGGCACGAAGTCGATTTTCATCTGTTTCTGCAATGGCTCGCCGCCAAAGGTTTGTCACACGCACAGCATGCCGCGAGCGATGCGGGGATGGCCGTCGGCCTGATCGCAGACTTAGCCGTTGGATGCGATAGCGCCGGCAGCCATGCATGGTCGTACCGCGACGACATGCTGCAAGGCGTGTCAGTGGGCGCGCCGCCCGATCTGTTCAACCAGGCCGGACAGGCGTGGGGGTTGACCACGTTCTCGCCACGCGCAATGCGCACGCAGGGCTTCTCCGCATTCATCGACATGCTGCGCGCCGCGTTCGCGCATGCGGGCGGCATCCGCATCGATCACATTCTCGGCTTGCGGCGCCTGTGGCTCGTGCCCGAGGGCGAGAGCGCGCGTAACGGCGCCTATCTGCGCTATCCGCTCGAAGATCTGCTGCGGCTGATCGCGCTCGAATCGTGGCGGCATCGCGCGGTTGTGATCGGCGAAGATCTCGGCACCGTGCCGTCCGGTTTTCGCGAGCGGCTCGACGAGCACGGCATCGCCGGCATTCGCGTGCTGTGGTTCGAAGGCGCGGAAGGCGGCAGGGGTTTCAAGCCACCGCAGGCGTGGGACCGCAACGCTGTCGGCACCACCACGACCCACGATCTGCCGACCGTGGCAGGATGGTGGCGCGGCAGCGACATCACGTGGCGCAACCGGATCGGTCAGACGTTGGCGCGCGCCGATGGCCGCGACGCGGAAGAAGTAGCGCAAGAAGAGCGCGCCGCCGATCGCGCGCTGTTATGGCAAGCGTTCCAGCAAGCCGGCGTCGCCGCATCGGAGGTGGCCGCGCCGCCGCCCGACGAGGCGCCGGTGGATGAAGCGCTCGCCTTCGTCGCCGCGACGCCCGGGCCGCTCGTCACCTTCCCGCTCGAAGATCTGCTCGCACTGGTCGAGCAGCCGAATCTGCCCGGCTCGATCGACGAGCATCCGAACTGGCGCCGCCGTGTCACCTTGCCGATCGACGAACTGTTCAGGGACGACACTTTCAGCGACCGCCTGCTGGCCGTCGACCGCGTGCGCCGTGGCGCAGCCGTTCCCGCTTCTCCTGCTAACACTTCTTCGGAGCCTGATACGCCATGACCGTCCCGCGCTCCACGCTTCGCCTCCAGTTCCATCGAGGCTTTACCTTCGACGATGCCGCAAAGCATGTCGACTACTTCGCCGCGCTCGGCATCAGCCACGTGTACGCCTCGCCCATCACTACCGCCGAGCCGGGCTCGATGCACGGCTACGACACCGTCGACTACACCCAGGTCAACGCCGAATGCGGCGGCGAGGCGGGCCTGAAACGCCTCGTCGATAAACTGCACGCGCACAACATGGGGCTGATCGTCGACGTGGTGCCGAACCATATGGGCGTCGGCGGCTCGAGCAACGCGTGGTGGCTCGACATCCTCGAATGGGGCCGGCACAGTACGTACGCGCGTCATTTCGACGTCGACTGGCATTCGCCCGATCCGGCCTTGCGCGGCAAGGTGCTGGCGCCGACACTCGGCGCGCCGTATGGCGACGAACTTGCGGCAGGCCGGATTGCGCTGCATTTTGCGGCCGACAGTGGGCGCTTTTACATCGGCTATGGGCCGCATATGTTTCCGGTGTGCCCAATCGACTATGCGTCGATTCTGCAAAGCGCCGAGCGCGCCGATCTCAGCGCACTGGCCGAACGCTTCCAGGGCCTGACGACGCAGCCCACCGATCACCCGCGCGCCGCCGAAGGCCGCGACATACTGCGCGAGTTCGTCGCACAAAACGGCGCCTCGGCGATCGACCTGGTGCTGGAAGCCTATTCACCCGAAGATCCGGTGACGCGCGACCGTTTGCATCGGCTGATCGAGCGGCAGCACTTCCGTCTCGCGTGGTGGCGCACGGCTTCTGACGAAGTGAACTGGCGGCGTTTCTTCGACATCTCGACGCTGGCCGGCACGCGGGTGGAACGGCCCGAAGTGTTCGAGGCCGTGCATGCGCTGGTTTTTCGTCTGTATCAGGAAGGCGTGGTGGACGGTTTGCGGATCGACCACGTGGACGGCCTGGCTGAGCCGCGTGAATACTGTCAACGTCTGCGGCAGCGTCTTACCGAATTGCGCGACACCGCGCCGTATGTCGTCGTCGAAAAAATTCTCGGCCGCGACGAGCCGCTGCGCGACGACTGGCCCGTGGACGGCACGACCGGCTACGATTTCATGAACGACGTGGGCGCGCTGCTGCACGATCCGGCCGGCGCCGAGCCGCTCGCGCAGACGTGGGCCGAACTCACCGGCCGCAGTCCGCGTTTCGCCGACGAAGCCTTGGCCGCGCGGCGCAAGATCCTCGCGGAGAATCTCTCGGCGGAACTGGACCGCGCGGCGCGCGCGTTGCATCGCATTGCCCGCGATTCGCTGACAACGCGCGATTTCACCTTCACCACGCTGCGGCGTGTGCTGAGTGAACTGGTTGTGCATTTTCCTGTGTATCGGATCTATCCGCAGAACGGGCTGCGCGGAGCCGCCGATAACGTGTATTTCGAACAGGCGCTCGCAGGCGCCAGAGAGACGCTTTCGCGCGCCGATTACGTGGTGCTCGATCGAGTGAACGCGTGGCTTGGCGGGAGTGCCGAAGAAGTACCGAATACCCGCGGCAATCTGCCACCGCAGCAACAGGGTTCGAACGGTGCGCCACCGAGCCATACAGGTTCCTCGCGACGCACCGCGCAGACGCTGTTCTCGCAATTGACAGCGCCGGTCGCCGCGAAGGCGATTGAAGATACCGCGTGCTATCGCTATGGACGTCTGCTGTCGCGCAACGAGGTCGGCTCGGACCCGAGTGAGTTTGCTTTGCCGGTCGAGCAGTTTCATGCGGCGAACCTGGAACGGTCGCGGCGCTTTCCTCACGCGATGCTGGCCACGGCGACGCATGACCACAAGCGTGGCGAAGACGTGCGCGCGCGGCTCGCCGTGTTGAGCGAAATCGCGGATGAATGGAGCGCGAGATTGCGCGCGTGGTCGACATTGAACGCGCCGCATCGGCGTGCGCTCGATGGCAGGCCGATCAGCAGTGTGAGCAAAGACACAAGCTACGACTGGGCGCCGGGCCCCGCCGCCGAAGCAATGCTGTATCAAACCCTGGTGGGCTGCTGGCCGCCGGATTTAAAGCCGGACGACGAAGCGGGTGTCAAGGAGCTGGCCGGGCGCGTCGCGCAATGGCAGTTGAAGGCGCTGCGGGAAGCGAAGCTGCAAACCAACTGGCTTGCACCCGACGAAGCGTATGAAGCCGCCTGCCGCGATTTCCTGTTCGATATCCTCGCGCCGCAGCGGCGCGAGGGCTTCCTGCACGAGTTGTCCGCATTCGTGGCACGGATTGGGCGTGCGGGCGCCCTCAATAGTTTGCAGCAGACGGTGTTACGGCTGGCGTCGCCTGGGATTCCCGATCTTTATCAGGGCACGGAGTTGTGGGACTTCAGTCTGGTCGACCCGGACAATCGCCGGCCTGTCGATTTTGCCAAACGTGAGTCGTGGCTCGCCCAAACGCCGCCGTCGGAGTTTTTGCCGAACTGGCGCGATGGACGCGTGAAGCTCGCGGTGGTGCAGCGCGTGCTGGCGTTGCGCGCGCATTTACCGGAGTTGCTGAGTCAGAGTGCGTATCAGCCGCTTGAGGTGCGCGGCGCGCATGCGTCGAATGTAATCGCGTTTGCACGGCGGCACGGGAATGCATGGGCTGTTGTGATAGCCAGCCGGCTCGCTGCCGGACTGCTCGGTGAAAACGGCGATTTACCGATGATCGATCCGGCCAGATGGGGCGATACGGCAATCGCAATGCCTGCCGATCTGACCGATCGCGCGCTATTCGACTGGTTGAGTCCGGCGGCGCCCAAGGTCGATGAAAGTGGCTTGTTATATCTCCGCGATGCGTTAGGCGCGCTGCCGATCGCCGTGTTGGTAGAGGACGGCGTGCCACGCAGTTGATTCTCGCAACAGCCGCCTATCGCCCTGCCGCCCACAGCAACGAAACGCCTGAAGACAACATCAACCCGTCGACGACAAGTTTGAAAGCCGCAGGGCTCATCCGGACCACAATCAGCCGCGCGGAAAACGACCCGATCATGAGTGCCGAGCCGGTGATCAAGCCGTCGATCACCACATGCAATGGCAATGCGCCGAAATGATTGAAAACCGCGACTTTGGTGCCGTAGACAGCCAGTGAACCAGCGGCTTCGGTCGCGAGAAACGCGCCTTTAACGAGGCCATACGACATAAACACGGGGACCGTAATCGGCCCGGTAGAGACGACGATGCCGGTGAGAAAACCCACCACGCCGCCGATCAGCGAAAGCTGCCAAAGGGAAAATTTGATCGCCCGCCGCGCCAGCCAGCGCCGCGTGGGCACCATCGCGACAAAAAACAGCCCCAACGCAAGTTCGACCGCATGGGGCGGCAACGCAAGAAGCGTCCGCACGCCCAGCGCGGCGCCCGGAACGGCGGTCACACAATAAGCGCCGCAAGCCCGCCAGTCGATCTCGCGCCACCACGCAATGATCTTGCCGAAGTTGCCCATGATCGCGGCGATCGCCATGATCGGCACCGCCTGCTGCGGACCGAACAGCATCACGAGAACGGGCATCAGCATCATCGACGAACCCGTGCCGATTACGCCGCTCAACGTGCCGGCCAGCAAACCGACGCACAGCACCAGCAAATATCCCATCTCGCCCCCAGTGGTATGGGCGACGATTTTACGCGAGCCATGTTTCAGTGGACTTGCGACGGACTCAGCACAGAAGCCGTTCAACCGCCTTCATCGTCGAAGAGCTTCGGATACACGCGCACGAGCACGATCCGCGGCCCCTTCATCTTCTTGACCACCACGTCGAAGCGATCAAATTCAACGCGCTGCCCTTCGGCAGGCAGATCGTTGAGCGCCTGGATCACGAGACCGCCGACCGACTCGGCCTTGCCCTCGTCGATGTCGATTCCCAACGCGCGTTCCAGCGACACCACCGGCAAACTGCCCTTGCCCATCAGCGTGCCGTCGTCCATACGCGTCCAGTCGGCGTCGCCCTGGCGGAATTCGTCGTGAATCTGCCCAACCAGCGCGCCGAGCAGATTGTCCAGCGTCAGAAAGCCGATCGGCTTCGCGTTCTTGTGACCAACCAGCGCGAAGTGCGGCGCGCCCTTGCGGAAGCGGCGAAACAGTTCGAGTGCCGGCATGTCCGGCTTCACATATTGCACGGGCCGCGCATATTTGGAGAGGTCGTCGAGCGTACTGCCCGCGTGCCGCGCCAGCAGCAGATCCTTCAAATGGATCATGCCGGCCACGCGCTCGCCGGACCCGTCTTCGAACAACGGATAGCGGCTGAAGCGGTGCTGCGCCACGACCTGCATGTTTTCGCGCAACGGCAAATCGCGCCGCATACCGACCATTTCATAAGACGGCCGCATCAGATCCGACACGGTCATGCGCGAAAAATCCAGCGAGTGCGCAATCGTGTTCCATTCGTCCTGGCTGTATGCGCCGTCCGCCGAACCGAGCTCAGTCGCGACGTTGGCGCGGCGGCCACGCAGAATCAACTTGAGTTCGTCGGTCGAGTAATGCGAATCGTGGCCGTGGTCCCCGTTGAGGCCCGCGAGCTTCAACACCGCGTTGGCGCTCGTGTTGAGCACCCAGATTGCCGGATACATCGCCCAGTAGAAGCCGTACAGCGGCGTGGCGGCCCACAGCGAAACCTTCTCCGACTCACGAATCGCCAGCGATTTCGGCGCCAGCTCACCCACCACGATGTGCAGGAACGAAATGCACGAGAACGCGAAGAACAGCGAGATGCCGTGAATCAGCTTCTCCGATTCCACGCCAAGCAGGCTGAAGACCGGCGTGAGCAGTTCCGCGAACGCCGGCTCACCGATCCAGCCAAGCCCGAGCGACGCCAGCGTAATGCCAAGCTGACAGGCGGACAGATAGGCGTCGAGCCGCCCGTGCACCTTCGCGAGCAAACGCCCGCGCATGCCGTGTTTGGCGGCAAGGCTCTGCACGCGGGTCTGCCGCAGCTTCACCAGACCGAATTCGGCGGCGACAAAAAAACCGTTGAGGGCAACGAGAAACAACGCACCAATGAGGGCGACAACCTGGATCAAAGCGAAGGGCTCCGGCAACAAAAGTTGTCAGTATAGAGGGTGAAAGCTTGACGAAAGTTAATCGCGCATAGGAACGCGCGACAACCGGCGCTCACGTTGCTGCCGTAGCGCTCAGCGGCACGTGCAACGCGAGCGTAGCCGTTTCGCTGTCAGCCGCGTCGCTTTGCTCGAAACTGCCGCCGTGCGCTTCGGCAACGCGCTTGCACAGCGCGAACACCCACGCAATCCGCTTGGCTTCGCGCGGTTCGAGCGCCTGTTTGCGGGCAAAGGCTTCGAGCAAGTGAGGCACCGAAGGGTCGTCGAGTGCAGCGGCGCTCTGCCTGAAGGTGACGGTGGCGTACCACCGGGTGGCGTCCGCGCGTGCTGCCAGCGTGACTGCGGCGCCCTCCGTGCTCGCTTCGACCGCAAACGTGAGCATCACCCACAGCGCGGCGGCCAGACGCTCACGGTCGCCGTTGAGCTGCCCGGTAGCGAGTTGCGACTCGAGCGTGACCTCGACGCCACGCGCGCGAGCCAGTCCGGAGCGGACTTCTTCGACGGTTTCATCGAGTAGCGGATGCAGCGGAAACGGCGCGCAGGCGAGCGCCAGCGATTTGGTTTCTGCACGCACGGCGTCGACGATCGTTTCCAGCAACTTCACCTGCTGGTCTACGCCGTTGCGAATCCCCGTGACGGCCCGCTGCGAATTGGGATCGTTCGCATCGAGCTTGCGCTCGAGCACATACGCCCAGCTATGGATGGCGTTCAACGGACCACGCAGGTCGTGCGACACCAGCGACAGCGCGTGGTCCCGCATGAACAGCGCGGTCTCCGCGCGCAGGTGTGCGGTGCGTTCGGATACGGCGATGCCGGAAAGAGCCGGCCTTGCGCCGGCGGCCCCGGTGGATGACGTTGTCACGATCGAACCCTCTCAGGCGGTGCATGAAATGTTAAAAGAAGTCCCATTATAGGCAAGCCGCCCAGCGCAATCAGCCTGGCCGGTCGGCTAACGTGGGCGCAAACCGCATGCCACGCGGCAATCCTGGGCGATGCGGCGCCAACACGCCTACAATGTCGGTTTTTACGTTTTTGACCTGAGGAGCGACACATGTCGACAGTTACTACCGAATCCGGCCTGAAATACGAAGACATCGTTGAAGGCAGCGGCGCCGAAGCGGTTGCCGGCAAGACCGTCAGCGTGCACTACACCGGTTGGCTGACCGACGGCCAGAAGTTCGACTCGAGCAAGGACCGCAACGACCCGTTCGCGTTCGTGCTGGGCGGCGGCATGGTCATCAAGGGTTGGGACGAAGGTGTGCAAGGCATGAAGGTCGGCGGCACGCGCAAGCTGACGATTCCGCCGCAACTCGGCTACGGCGTGCGTGGCGCAGGCGGCGTGATTCCGCCGAATGCGACGCTCGTATTCGAAGTCGAACTGCTCGACGTCTAAGTTCTCACTGTTTTGTAATCAGGCGCATTGCCGATGAGTCACGCTGCCGTTACCGCTCCTGGCGTTTCGTTGCGCCGTTATGGCGCGATCGAAGCGTCGGACGTTCACGACTTTCATCAGGTCGTGCTCGGACTCGACGGCGCGATGGTGATGGCGGTAGACGGCGTCGCGCATCAGATCGACGCCGGCTCCGCCTGGCTCATCCCGGCCGGGGCGCGGCACGATTACGCGGGCATCGGCGAAAACCGGCAATTGGTGCTGGATCTGCCGGCCGCCTCGCTGGCCGTGCCGGAACGCCTGTTCGACCGCGCGCGGGCCGTGACTGTGGATGCCTCGCTCACACAACTCGTGCATCGGATTGCGGCGCACGCCACCGGCGGCGCGCAAGGCGACGATCTGGACACACGGCGTTTTCAATGGGATGCAGCCGCACGATTAGGCGCTGCGTTAGTGGCCGATACCGGCACCATGGCCGACGCGCAGGCGTCTGGCGCCGGCCTCGACTTCGCGCGCATCGACCGCTGGCTGCGCGCGCACCTGTCGGAGCCGCTGCGTATCGCCGACCTTGCCGTGCACTGCGGCTTCGGCATGCGGCGCTTTCATCAGCTTTTTATCGACGCCTTCGGCGAAACGCCGCATCGCTACTTACAGCGTCTGCGGCTCGATACGTCTCTTGGCCTGCTATCCGATCCACGCCTTTCGCTCAGCGATATCGCACTGGAAATCGGCTTCGGCGATCAAAGCGCCTACACGCACGCATTCACGCGGCGCTTCGGGCTGGCGCCCGGGCAATGGCGCGCGTTGCGCCATTGAGTTTGTGCAATCCGCGAGCCGCCTGAAGAGGCAGCCCGCGTTTCCTGCTTCCTGCGGCACCTGCCAGGCGTAATTAACCCGCCAACCCGCGCTCCAGATCGCCGCGGATATCGCCGGCGTTTTCCAGACCCACTGCAAGCCGGATCAAGCCTTCGCTGATACCTGCCGCTGCACGCGCCTCAGGCGTCACGCGACCGTGCGTGGTCGTGGCCGGATGCGTGATGGTCGTGCGCGTATCGCCGAGGTTGCCGGTGATCGAGCAGATCTTCGTGCTATCGATCACGCGCCAGGCATTCGCGCGCATCTGCTCAGGCGTATCGCCCTTCAATTCGAACGACAGGATCGCGCCGCCCGCCTTCTGCTGACGCATCGCCAGCGCGTGCTGCGGATGCGATTCGAGGCCTGGGTAGAACACGCGGTTCACGGCCGGATGCGTTTCCAGCCAGCGCGCGATTTCGAGCGCATTCTCCGACTGCTTTTCGACGCGCAGCGACAGCGTTTCCATGCCCTTCAACAGCACCCACGCGTTGAACGCGGACAAGGTCGGCCCGGCGCTACGCACGAACGGGAACACCTTTTCCATGATGAACTGCTTCGAGCCGACCAGCGCGCCGCCGAGCACGCGCCCCTGGCCATCGAGGAACTTGGTGGCCGAATGCATCACCACGTCCGCGCCGAGCTTCAACGGTTGCTGCAACGCCGGGCTGCAGAAACAGTTGTCGACCACGAAGATCGCATTGGCCGCCTTCGCGATCTTGCTGATCGCTTCGATATCGGCGACTTCAGTCAGCGGATTCGAGGGCGTTTCGAGGAAGAACATCTTCGTCTCCGGACGCACGGCGTTTTTCCACGCGTCCAGATCGGTCGGATCGACAAACGTGGTCGTGATGCCGAACTTGCTGAAGATCTGCGAGAACATGCCGAGCGTCGAGCCGAACAGCGCCTGCGAGCTAACCAGATGGTCGCCGGCCTGCAATGTCGACATCACCACCGACATGATCGCGGCCATTCCCGAAGCCGTGGCCATGCACGCTTCACCGCCTTCGAGCGCGGCCAGACGGTCCTGGAACATCGAGACGGTCGGGTTCGTGAAGCGCGAGTAGGTGTAGTTGTCTTCGGAATTCTTGAATTTTTCGGCGGCGTCCGCGGCACTCGCGAAGACGAAGCTCGAGGTCAGGAAAATCGCTTCCGAATGTTCGTTGAAGTCGCTGCGCGCTGTGCCCGAGCGGATTGCCAGCGTATCGAAGTTCAGGGAGTCGTCCATGTTGGTTCTGGTTTCCAATGTTCCATGACTGGGTTCGGCGTTTGCGGCTCACGTTAAACGAGCCCGACAACGTCAAACGGCAGCAACAAAAAAGCCCGCTTTTGCGTCGGCATAAGCGGGCTTCATGTGCGGGGAAAGCTGGAGCGGAGGCGGATGACTGCGGCTTTTCCACCATTCGCTTTAGCTGTTTTGGGTTGCCCCGCGTCCGCAAGCTGAGATCAAATCGACGCAAGCCATCATGCTAACACGCTCGCGGCGTAGCGTGCAGCGGGCCACTGACATGGCCCACCGCACGCGGGCCTTGCTCAACCCACCGACAATTGCAGATGCAGTTGCGAACGCGACGGGCCGCCCTCGGCCGCTTCGCTCGCGGCGTCGCGGTCCGATTGCGAGGACGGTGCGAGACGCGCGGTTTCGATGCGGTCGAGGTATTCCGTGGTGACATCGCCGGTGACGTAGTTGCCGTCGAAGCACGAGGCTTCGAATTCCTTCAGCGCCGGGTTGATATCGCGCACGGCCTGCTTCAGGGCGTCAACGTCCTGATAAACGAGATAGTCCGCGCCGATCATGCGCGCGACTTCATCGTCCGTGCGGCCATGTGCGACCAGTTCACCGCGCGTAGGCATGTCGATACCGTAGACGTTCGGGTACTTCACCGGCGGCGCCGCCGACGCGAAGATCACCTTGTTCGCGCCCGCATCGCGTGCCATCTGCACGATTTCGTGCGAAGTGGTGCCGCGCACGATCGAATCGTCGACGATCAGCACGTTCTTGCCCTTGAACTCGATGCCCATGGCGTTCAGCTTCTGGCGCACGGACTTCTTGCGCATCGCCTGGCCCGGCATGATAAAGGTGCGGCCCACGTAACGGTTCTTGAAGAAGCCCTCGCGATACTCCACACCCAGTTTCTTCGCGACCTGCATCGCGGCCGGGCGGGACGAATCGGGAATCGGCATCACGACGTCGATTGGAACGTCGGGCAATTCGCGCTTGATCTTCTCGGCAAGGTAATCGCCCATGCGCAGACGCACGTTGTAGACCGGCACGCCGTCGAGCACCGAGTCCGGACGCGCGAGGTACACGAGTTCGAAAATGCACGGGTTCAGGCTCGGATTCGTCGCGCATTGCTGCGAGTGCAAATTGCCCTCGAGGTCGATGAAAATCGCTTCGCCCGGCGCGATGTCACGCACAAATTCGAAACCGATACCTTCGATCGCAACCGATTCCGACGCCAGGATCCACTCGACGCCTTCCGGCGTTTCCTGCTTGCCGAGGCACAGCGGGCGAATGCCGAACGGGTCACGGAAGCCGAGCAAGCCGTAGCCGGCAATCAGCGACACGATCGCGTACGAACCCCGCACCCGGCGATGCACGCCCGAGACCGCCTTGAACAGCGCCGCCGGATCGAGTTGCAGGCTCGAACTGGACAGCTGCAATTCGTGCGCGAGCACGTTGAGCATCACTTCGGTGTCGGAGTTGGTATTGATGTGGCGGCGATCGATGCGGAACATCTCATCTTTCAATTGCTGCCAATTGGTCAGATTGCCGTTGTGCGCGAGGATAATGCCGAACGGCGCGTTCACGTAGAACGGCTGGGCTTCTTCTTCGCTCGATGCAGACCCGGCCGTCGGGTAACGGACCTGGCCGATACCGGTGGTGCCTGGCAGGCTACGCATGTTGCGCGTGCGGAACACGTCGCGCACCATGCCGTTGGCCTTGTGCATGTGGAAGTTGCTGCCGTTCGCTGTCGCGATGCCGGCGGCGTCCTGACCGCGGTGCTGCAGAAGCAGCAGGCTGTCATAGATCAGCTGATTGACCGGAGAATGGGAAACTACGCCTACGATGCCGCACATGGCATGTCCTTCAAAGGTACGAAATTCGTAACGGCGGCCGGTGCCTGCGATGCTGCGCGAGGGTACGCGACTACGTAGAGGCACCGGATTGCGCCGGAGTCCTGCTGCGCTTCTCTAACCGTTCACCTGATCGTCACACGCGGACGTAGGCGGCGAGCGTCTCGGGAAGCAGCGGTTTCATTACGTGCACGCCCTCGACCGCATAGGGCCGAAGCAAGGCGTTGCGCCAGAATTCCTGTTGGGGCAGTTCGGTCAAGCCAGCAAGGGCGACCAGAATCAGCACCAGAATGACCCCGCGCACGAGGCCGAACATCAAACCGAGCGAGCGGTCCACGCCGCTCAAGCCGGTTGCCTGCACAATGCGGCTCAGCAACGCGTTCAGTACGCTCGCCACCAGCACCACGCCGATCACCACCAGCGCGAACGCCAGAAGCCACTGGGTCAGCGCGCCCCCCGGCCACGTGGCAGGGATAAACGGCACGACATACCCGACAAAGCGGCACGCAATGAAAAACGCCGCGATCCAGCCGATCAGCCCGAACACCTCGGACAAAAACCCGCGCCATGTGCCGCGCAAGGCCGACAAACCGATCACCGCCATTACAGCGTAGTCGAAGGCAGTGAACATCGCTCGCTTACTGTGCAGCGCCGCTGTTCGCGCCCGACGTCAAGCCGGTCTCACGAACCTTCGCAATCGCGGCGCTAGCCGCTGCACGGTCGGCGAACGGGCCGGCGCGCAATAGCGTGAGCGTCGAGCCGTCAGCCTGCTTCCGGTGTTCGGTATATGCGGGCACGCCGGCCGCTTTCAACTTGGTTGCCCAATTACGCGCGTTGGCATCGTTCGCAAATGCGCCGAGCTGGACGGCAAAACGGCTGCCCGGCGGCGATGCCGGCGTGCCGGAATTGGCGTCCGCGCCCGCTGCTGCGGTGTTCGCGCTGTCTTCGCTCGGGGCCGGCGTGTTCGCCGTGCTTTGCGTGGCGGTCGGTTTGGCTGGTTTAGCTGGCGTTTGCGCTGCAGGCGCCGTATTGGCGGCAACGGCGGCGGGCGCTTGCGGCTTCACTGCCGGCCTGGCTGCGGGCGCCGCGCTCGTCGTAGCCGCGCTCTGCTGTTTGGCGGCGCCGGACTGGCCTTGCGTGGCGGCCGTTGTCGGCGCCAGGCTGGACGCGGCTGCCGTGTCAGGCGCTGGATTATCCGGTGCCACACCGGCCTGCGTGTCTTCGTCGGTCTTGGCGACCTTCGGCGCGGGGCGGCTTGGAATGTCGATGGAGATGTCGTCCGTGACCGGCTTTGGATGCGAATCCAGCACCATGGGCAGGATCACCACCGCCGCGACGACCAGCGCGACCGCGCCGACGAGTCTGCGCCGCGCACGCTGCTTTTCAGGCAGCGTAGGGTCGAGCAGCATCGCATCGGCATCCACGGTGCGCTCCGTGCGGCGGGTTCGCCGCTCCACGCGTTCGCCACGGGCGGCCCGGGTGGAACTGGTGTTTGCGCCGCGCCGGGTGGGCGCGTCGTCTTTCTTGCCGAACGAGAAAATTCCCATGAATCGCTTGGTTCGAGCCTGTCGCCCGTTCAGTGTTGCTGCGATTTACGATAGGCCATTACGCCTGCTACCGTATAGAAACTGCCGAAAACCACGATTCTATCATTCTCTGACGCTCGTTTTAGCGCGTCTTGGAAAGCCTCTGCCGGTGTTGCGTAGCGCGTCACGCTGCTGTCGTTGTCATCACTCACGCCCTGCTCGCGCAAGGCCGCTTCGAGTTCCTCCGCCGAAGCCGCACGCGGGGTCGGCAGACCGGTCACGCACCAGTGGTCGATTTCACCCTTCAGGTGGGACAAAACGCCGGCAATATCCTTGTCGCGCATCGCACCGAACACGGCGTAGGTGTACGGGAAAAAGCCCATATTGCCAAGGTTTTGCGTCAACACCGCCGCGGCATGCGGATTGTGACCGACGTCGAGCACAATGGCTGGCTTGCCGGGCAGCACCTGAAAGCGCCCGGGCAGTTCGACGTTAGCGAGGCCGAGCCGGATGTCTTGCGCCGAGACCGGCAACCGGTCGCGCAGCGCTTCAAGACCGGCCAGTGCCGCCGACGTGTTGATCAACTGATTCGCGCCGCGCAATGCCGGATAAGCGAGCGAAGAACGGCGCATTGTTGGACCCACGTAGCTCCATTGCTGGCGCTCGCTGCCTGCCTGCCCTTCGTAACGGAAATCGCGGCCGAACAGCCACAGTTCGGCGCCGATCTTTTCGGCATGATCGATCAATGTTTGCGGCGGCACCGGATCGGCGCAGATCGCCGGCTTACCCGGACGGAAAATGCCGGCTTTTTCGAAGGCAATTTTCTCGCGCGTATCGCCGAGATAATCGGTGTGATCGATATCGATGCTGGTGATGATCGCGCAGTCCGTGTCGAGAACATTGACGGCGTCGAGGCGGCCGCCCAGGCCGACCTCGAAGATCACAGCGTCCAGTCCTCGCGAGGCGAACAGGCTCATGATCGCCAGCGTCGTGAATTCGAAATAGGTCAGCGTAACCGGTTCGGCAAGGCTCAGGCGCGCGGCTTCGACGGCTTCGAAATGCGGCAGCAGGTCCGCGTCGCTCGCCATTTCGCCGTTCACGCGCGCCCGCTCGTTGAACGACAGCAGATGCGGCGACGTATGGCAGCCAACCGTAAAGCCCGCGCGCAGCAAAATCGATTCGAGGATCGCGCAGGTCGAACCCTTGCCGTTGGTGCCGCCGACCGTGATGATCGGGCACGCGAACGACAACTGCATCGCGTCACGTACCTGCGTGATGCGCCCCAATCCCATGTCGATGCCGACCGGATGCGCGGATTCAAGGTGCGTGAGCCACGCGTCGAGGGTGGGGAATGTGGTCATCGAGTGAATCTGTGCTGCGTTGCGAGATCGTGATTATCCCGGAAATGACAGCGCGCCGCTTGATGACTCTCGCGGCGCGCTGGTTTTTTACTGCTTTTTTCTTGACGGCGGCCATGCCTGAACAGGCACGGCGCTGAATCGGACCGCGTTGCGGCTTACGCGACTGCGTCTGCCGGCTGATGGCTCAGGAGCGCCATCAATTGCGCGATCTCTTCACGCAGCTTGCGACGGTCGACGATCATGTCGACCGCGCCCTTGGTCAGCAGGAATTCGGCGCGCTGGAAACCTTCCGGCAGCTTTTCGCGCACGGTTTGTTCGATCACGCGCGGGCCGGCAAAACCGATCAGCGCCTTCGGTTCGGCGATCACCACGTCGCCCAGGAACGCGAAGCTCGCCGACACGCCACCCATGGTCGGATCGGTCAGCACGGAAATGAACGGCAGCTTGGCTTCGGCGAGCCGGGTCAGCATGGCGGTGGTTTTCGCCATTTGCATCAGCGAAAGCAGGCTTTCCTGCATCCGTGCGCCGCCCGAAGCGGTGAAGCAGATAAACGGCACTTTCTGTTCGAGCGCGTTCTGCGCGCCGCGCACGAAACGTTCGCCGACTACCGAACCCATCGAGCCGCCCATGAACGAGAACTCGAAGCACGCAACCACCACCGGCAGCGTGTGGATGGCGCCGCCCATCACGACCATCGCGTCAGTTTCGTCGGTGTCGTCCATCGCCTCTTTCAGACGGTCCGGGTACTTGCGGCTGTCCTTGAACTTGAGCGCGTCGACCGGAACGATTTCCTGGCCGATTTCGTAGCGGCCTTCCGGGTCGAGCAGGCCGTCGAGCCGCTCACGCGCGCCGATGCGCATGTGATGGTCGCACTTCGGGCAAACATGCAGATTGGCCTCGACGTCATTGCGATACAGCACGGCTTCGCAAGACGGGCACTTGATCCACAGGCCTTCCGGAATCCCTTTACGGTTCTTCGGGTCGGTTTGTTTGATTTTCGGCGGCAGCAGCTTATCGAGCCAGCTCATATTGAATCCTTCTGGGTCAACCGGTTGCGCAAACGGCGGGACGAACCCGCCGCTCACACTACAGGAGACAAAAAATAACTGTTATCGGGCAGTCGCGACGCTATCGATCGCCTCGCGCACTTCGGCGATAAAACGCGTGAGCGTCTCAGCGGCGGCTTCGGGGGCCGCTTGTTCGAGCAATTGCACGATACGGCTGCCGATCACGACGGCATCGGAAACTTCCGCCACCGAACGCGCCGTTTGCGCGTCACGGATGCCGAAACCGACGCCCACCGGCAGGGGTACGCGCGACTTGATGGCCGGGATTTTACTCGCGATGCTGGAAACGTCCAGATTTGCTGCGCCGGTCACACCTTTCAACGACACATAATAGACGTAGCCGCTGGCGATCTTGCCGACTTCTGCGATGCGCTCATCCGTGGAAGTGGGCGCGAGCAAAAAAATCGGATCGATGCCAGAAGATCGCATCTGTTCAGCGAAGTTAGCGCATTCTTCGGGCGGATAGTCGACAACCAGTACACCGTCCACACCGGCTTCTTTCGCCGCCTTGGCAAACGCTTCGGTGCCCATGCGCTCGATCGGATTGGCGTAGCCCATCAGCACCACCGGCGTCTTGTCGTCGGTTTCGCGGAAGCGCTTCACATCGGCCAGCACGTGGCGCAACGACACGCCATGCGCCAACGCGCGTTCGGACGATTGCTGGATCACCGGGCCGTCGGCCATCGGGTCGGAAAACGGTACGCCGAGTTCGATCACATCGGCGCCGCCGGCGGCGAGCGCGTGCATGAATTCGACCGTGCGCGCCGGATCCGGGTCGCCGGCCGTCATGAACGGAATCAGGCCTTTCTTACCCTGGGCGGACAACGCAGCAAACGTGTTCTTGATACGGGACATGGAATATTCTCGGATTTTTAAGCTACTGCGCGCTTATTGCGCCTCGGTTTGCTGCTCGGGTTTGGCCGCATTCTTGCGGGTTTTGCGAGCAGCAGTGGGCGCCGACGCGGCCGCGCTAACGCGTTCGCGCGCTATCGCGCAGTAACTTTCATTGATCTCATAGCCGACGAATTCGCGCTGCTGCCGGGCGCAAGCGACTGCGGTGGTGCCGCTGCCCATGAACGGGTCGAGCACGCGCCCGCCCTTCGGACAACTTGCCAGCACCATCCGCTCGACAATTTCCAGGGGCTTCTGGGTCGGATGATCGACGCGTTCGGCGTGTTGCCGATGCAGCCGCGATACCGACCAGACATCCTTCGGATTATAGCCAAGCTCCAGCCACTTGCTGCCTTCGAACAATTTACGCGAACGCGCCTTCTTCGTGACGGCATCGTACGGGATGCGGACGGGATCGAGATCGAAAAAATAATCTTTCGACACCGCGAAAAAGCCGATGTTGTCATGCACCGAGGTGAAACGGCGCACGGTTCCGCCCATGCTCGGCACGCGCCGGTCCCAGATGATTTCATTGATCATCGTGAGTTTTGTCTTCAGGAAACTGAAGATTTCCGGTGCGTACTGCCACGTGCAGAAGATATACAGCGAACCCGACGGCTTGAGTTTCGGAATAGCCAGCTCAAGCCAGCCACGCGTCCAGGTAAGGAAATCCTCGCCGGAACGCATGTCGGAGTCGTTGCCATAATCCTTGCCGAGCCCATAAGGCGGATCGCACAGGATCAGGTCGATCGACCCGTCGGGAATGTTCGCCACATCGGTCAGAAAATCACGGTTCAACAGCCAGATACCGGCGGGCACCTGCGGCAAAAGCAGTGCGGGTGCCTCGACCGCCACGACTTCGGCGGCCGGGGTGGTTTCAAGCGCCGGTTGCGGCTCGTCGAACTCGTCGCGCATCGTCGCGGCGCTCAGAACTGAATGCCCGATCGCTCAGCGACCGTATGCATGTCCTTGTCGCCGCGACCCGACAGATTGACCAGAAGGACCTTGTCCTTCGGCAACGTCGGCGCGAGTTTCGCGGCATAGGCCAGCGCATGGCTGGATTCCAGTGCCGGAATAATGCCTTCGATGCGACAGCAATCGTGGAATGCTTTGAGCGCTTCTTCGTCGGTGATGCTGACATATTGCGCGCGCTTGCTGTCTTTTAGCCACGCATGCTCAGGACCCACGCCCGGGTAGTCCAGACCGGCCGAGATCGAATGGGTTTCCAGGATCTGACCGTTTTCGTCTTGCAGAAGATACGTGCGATTGCCGTGCAGCACGCCCGGCGTGCCGCCGAGCAGCGAGGCCGCATGCCGGCCGGTTTCGATCCCGTCGCCCGCCGGTTCCACGCCGATCAGTTGCACCGAAGTGTCGTCAATGTACGGGTAAAAGATGCCCATCGCATTCGAACCGCCGCCAACGCACGCAATCACGGCATCCGGCTGGCGCCCCACCAGTTCGGGCATCTGCACCTTGCACTCGTCGCCGATCACGCGCTGGAAATCGCGCACCATCATCGGATACGGATGCGGTCCCGCCACCGTGCCGATGATGTAGAACGTGTTTTCAACGTTGGTGACCCAGTCGCGCATCGCTTCATTGAGCGCGTCCTTCAGCGTGCGCGAGCCGGACGACACGGGCACGACGGTCGCACCGAGCAGCTTCATCCGGTAGACGTTGGCAGCCTGGCGGCGCACGTCTTCCTCGCCCATGTAGACCACGCATTCCATGCCGAAGCGCGCCGCGATGGTCGCGGTCGCCACGCCGTGCTGGCCCGCGCCGGTTTCCGCGATCACGCGCGGCTTACCCATGCGTTTCGCGAGCAGCGCCTGGCCGATCACGTTATTGATCTTGTGCGCGCCAGTGTGATTCAGGTCTTCACGCTTGAGGAAGACCTGCGCGCCGCCGAGCATTTCGCTCCAGCGCTGTGCGTGATAAATCGGGGACGGACGACCCACAAAGTACTTCAATTCGCGCTCATATTCGGCGACGAATTCGGGGTCTTTCTGATATTTCTCGTACGCGGCACGCAGCTCGTTGAGTGCGTGAACCAGCGTTTCGGCGACGAACACGCCGCCATACTGGCCGAAATGGCCTCTTTCGTCAGGCAAGTTATACATGGTGATCACTCTTCTCAGTGTGGCGCACGGTTTTCATAAGATGAAACCCCGCCGCCTGAATCATTCGGCGTCTGCCGCGCGCACTGCGCGTACGAACGCCGCCATCCGGGCGTGATCTTTCACGCCCCTGGCGCCCGGCACTTCGATGCCGCTCGAGACATCGACCGCGTACGGGCGCACGCGATGGATCGCATCACTGACGTTTTGCGCGTTCAACCCACCACTCAAAACGGCCCGACGCGCGAGCTCTGCTGGAATAAGTGACCAATCGAAAACCTTCCCGCCGCCGCCATAGCCTTCGACATGGGTGTCGAACAGAAGGCCGCTGGCTGCTGAATAGTTAAGCGCTGATTTTACCAAATCTGCCGGTTGAGTATCCGCTCCGACTCGCAAGGCGCGCAACCAAGGCAAACCCGCAAAGCTGGCGAGGGATTCGCACTGCTCCGCGGTCTCGTCGCCGTGGAACTGCAGCAGCGTAAGTCCGACATTGCTGGCGACTTCGCGAATCCAGTCCGGCGTTGCGTTCACGAACAAGCCGACTACCGACACGAACGGCGGCACATCATGCACCAGCTCGACCGCCTGCGCGACGCTCACCGAACGCGGGCTCGGCGGATAGAACACGAGGCCGATCGCATCGGCGCCGAGGTCGATCGCCAGCGACACGTCTTCCGGTTTCGACAGTCCGCACAACTTGATGCGCGTGCGATGCGGTGCGGCTTGCTGTTGTGCGCCGGCGTTAGCTTCGGCGGCCAGATTTTCGGTTGATTTCATGTTTGCGCTTGCTCGGTCCATACGGTGCTCCACGGCACGCTGCCAATCTGCGGCGCGGGCACGGCGAATTGCTCAGGATAGCCCACCTGCGCCAGATACAGGCCGTCAGGCATGAAAGTCGGCGCGGCACAGTCGCGATCGCGGCTGGCGAGCACCTCAGCCATCCATTCGGCCGGATGGCGTCCCCGGCCGATATCGACGAGACAGCCCATCAGGTTGCGCACCATATGGTGCAGGAACGCGTTCGCCCGAAAACGGAAATGAACGAAGTTGCCCTGTTGCCGAATGTCGATCTGATACAGATGTTTGACCGGCGTTTTCGCCTGGCATTGCGACGAACGGAACGCCGAAAAATCGTGTTCGCCGATCAGGTGGGCCGTTGCCGTCCGCATAGCATCGACGTCGAGCGGCGTATGAACCCAGCCGGCCCGCGTATCCTGCATCGGCGAACGGAACGGATGGACGTACAGGACGTAGTAGTAGGTCCGCTCGAACGCAGAAAACCGCGCGTGGAATTCGTCGGGCATCGGCTTGGCCCACTGCACGGCGATCGTCTTCGGCAGAAAGGCGTTAGTGCCGCGGATCCATGAAAAGTCCGTGCGGTCGAGTTCAGTGTCGAAATGCACGACCTGGCCGAGGCCGTGTACGCCCGTGTCCGTGCGGCCCGCCACAACAGTTTGCACGGGCGTTTGCGCGAACTCGCGCAACGCCCGTTCGAGCTCGTCCTGCACGGTCTTGCCATGCGGCTGCGACTGCCAGCCGCAGAATGCCGAGCCGTCGTACTGAACGCCTAGTGCAATACGCTTCACGACAACGGCGCGAGCGTCGAGAGCAGCGCGCGGGCATCGGCGCGCGTGCCCGGATCGTTCGCTTCGATCACTTCGTTAATGAGCGTGCGCGCGCCCGACAGATCGCCGAGGTCGATATATTCGGCGGCCAGATCGAGTTTGTTGCGGGCGATGCGAACGAGATCGGCCTGCGTGAAGGCCGGCAACGGCTGAGCCGGGCTCGGCGGCAACTCGAGGTCGAAATCCAGCTTCAGCGCGCCGAAGCCCGCGGCGCCCAGGCCGGCAACGGCTGCATGGCCCGCGGTGCCGGCAGCAATTTCATCGGCGATGTGCGGGGCGTCGTCCGGATCGTGCGGCGTCACGGCTTGCTGCGCCGTGGTTTCCGGGGACGCAACCGGCTGTGCTGCCTGCGGCGCGGGCGTGCTCACCGCTGCGTCGGTCGATTCGACGCGCGGCGGCAATGACATGTCGAGACTACTGAATGCATCGACTGCGTCGCGCGGAAACCCGGTCGGGATGAACGGCGCGGGTGTCTCGGGCACCGGATGCGCCGGCGTGTCGGCGTGCGCTTGCCCGAACGGCGAAGTCGGAGACGGCTCGACCTGCTGTTGCGCGAAATCGATGACTGGTGGCGGGGTGTCGAGATGATGCTGCGGCTCGGCAGCAGGCTCATTCGTCGACTCTGCCAACGGCACGGCCGGCGCGCTCGATGCCGGTTCGTCCTCCCATTGCAGACGGTGCGGCGGCACCTCTTGCTGGAAAGTTTCGCTGACCGGTTCAAGCGGCGTCAGCGGCAAAGCTTCAGCACCGAGTTCCGCGGCGGCGGCAAGGCTCGCGGCCGTGGTCGCTTCGTCGAGATTTTCGTGATGGGCTGTGGGAAGCGGTTCGGACGTGGGAACGCTTTGGCCGATCGATTCGGTGTCCGGGCTCGGTTGCGCTGCTTCGAGCGGCGCGGGCGTCGGGTGGATTTCCTGCGATGCGTGTTGGAACGCATCGTGGTCTTGTGTGGGCAAGCCTGCGTGCGGTTGGTGAGCGGCGGCTTCGTGTTCTGCTGCAGCGCGTTGTGCTGCTGCGTGTTCTTCTGCGGCGCGCTCAGCCGCGGCTTGGTCCGCCTTCGCGCTTTCGGCTGCTGCGCGCTCCGCAGCGGCATGCAGCGCAGCTGCGCGTTCGGCTTCTGCGTTTTCTACCGCAACGCGCTCCGCTTCTGCACGTTCCGCCGCCAGACGTTCGGTCGCCGCGCGCTCTGCATTTTCTCGTTCTGCTGCCTCACGCGCCGCCGTTTCCCGCGCGGCCGCCGCGCGAATTTCCGCTTCGCGCTCTGCTGCCACGCGTTCCGCCACTTCTCGCGCTGCGGCTTCCCGAGCTACCGTTTCCCGAGCTGCCGCTTCTCGCTCCTCAGTCTCGCGTTCAGCCGCCGCCAGCGCTACTGCCGCGTCCTCGCTAGCATCCGATGCTTCGCCCGCCGGAATCTGTTCGGACGTCGATACGGCATCCGGTGGCGTCCCAGCGGCTCGCGCGGAAGCCGCCGCTGCGTCCGCTGCCAGCGAGCCTCCAGTCGCCGCAACCCCGACGCGCTTACGCCGACGCAGACGCAAAGCCGCCAGCAGCACGACCAATGCCGCACCGATCGCCGCCGCCACGTTCAAATTCGTCTGTGAGATGCCAGCATCGTTCGATGTGGAAATCGCCGCGCCGCCATGACCGGAAACGGCCGCCGCAGACGAAACGCCGGCAGCCGGCTGCGCACCGCGCGTCGAAGGCGTGACCGTCGCGGCCGGCGCACCGCCGATACCATGTTTCTGCAACTCCATCAGCACGCGGTTTTTCAGCGCAAGCAATTGCTGCAAGCTGGACACCTGCGCACGCGGCTGCGATGCCGACTGTGCAGCGGCCGCCACTGAAGCGCTTGCCGTAACAGACGCCGACGCGCCTTCCGCAGGTTCGCTGGCCGAGGGCTGGATCGCACCCGACCAGACATGTGTACCGCTGGCTGGCAGCGCGCCCGCCGCCTGTGAGCCCGCTACGGGCGCCGCCGGGACCGCGCCGGCCGCCGTTGTGCTACCCGGCGTTGCCGGGCTTGCCTCAGCCGGCGAACTGGCCGTCCCTGACACCGCAGGCGTAGCCGGCGCGACAGCGCGAGCCGCTGCGCTTGCCACGCTCGCCGCAGCGGCATTGACCTGCGCCACGCCGCTCGCGGCACCGACCGCAGCCCCGGCCGCCGTCGCATTCGGCGCCGAAGCAGCCGCAGCCGTAGCGCCCGACGATGCGGCAGATGCAGACCCCGCAACCGGTGCAGACGCCGCCAGCGCACCGGACGCATCCAGCGCCGGGATCGTCAACAGCGCGCCTATGCGCATCCGGCTCGGATCATGACTCATGAAGGCATTCGGATTCGCATCGAACAGTGCGCGCGAAGCACGTGCGAGCGTTCCCCGGTCGTGCGATTGCGTGACGGCAATCGCCACGTCGTTCAACGACTGCCCGGGCCGCACCGTATATTGACTCCCGGCGGCGTAAGAAACGGAGGCGCCCTCCGGCGCGCTCGCGGCATCGCCCGGCGCCGCCACTGCGCTACCCACACCGGCGCCCGCCAGCGCGAACGCCAAAGCCGCTGCGGCCGTCAACCGGCCCAAACCTTGATGTATAAACATAGCCCGAAGGGAAGTGAATCGAAGGTTCATCGGGACTCCTGGCGCATCAGCACGCAGCCCTTTTTTGCGGTTGGAAAGAGACAAGATAATCGGAGCACACAATGAAAAAAGCGCCGCGCAAGCGCGACGCTTTTTGAGTTTTCTACGCGTCGTAAGCGCGTAGTTTACTTTACTTGTCGAGCACAATGCGAAGCATGCGACGCAGCGGTTCTGCCGCGCCCCACAGCAACTGATCGCCGACCGTGAAGGCCGACAGATATTCGCCGCCCATCGCCAGTTTGCGCACACGGCCGACCGGCACGGTCAGCGTGCCCGTCACCACGGCCGGGGACAGATCGCGCATCGAAGCTTCGCGTTCGTTCGGCACAACCTTGACCCAGTCGTTGGCCGACGCGAGGATGCTGTTCACTTCGTCCAGCGGCACGTCCTTGTTCAGCTTGATGGTCAGCGCCTGCGAGTGGCAGCGCATTGCGCCGATCCGCACGCACAGACCATCTACCGGGATCGAACCCGGCGTGCCCATGGCCGGCTTGCCGAGGATCTTGTTGGTTTCCGCGCCGCCCTTCCACTCTTCCTTCGACATGCCGTTGCCGAGATCCTTGTCGATCCACGGAATCAGCGAGCCGGCGAGCGGCACGCCGAAGTTGTCGGTCGGCATGCTGTCACTGTTCATGGCGCTCAGCACGCGGCGGTCGATGTCGAGAATCGCCGAAGCCGGATTGGCGAGTTCGTCCTTCACTGCGCCGTGCAACGTGCCCATTTGCGACAGCAGTTCGCGCATGTTTTGCGCGCCCGCGCCCGAAGCGGCCTGATACGTCATGGCCGTCATCCAGTCGACGAGGTTTTCGCGGAACAGGCCGCCCAGCGCCATCAGCATCAGGCTGACCGTGCAGTTCCCGCCGATGAAATTCTTCTGGCCCTTGACCAGCGCGTTCTTGATCACGTCGAGGTTGACCGGATCGAGAATGATGACCGCGTCATCTTTCATGCGCAGCGACGAAGCCGCGTCGATCCAGTAGCCGTTCCAGCCCGCTGCGCGCAGCTTCGGGAACACTTCATTCGTGTAATCGCCGCCCTGGCAGGAGATGATCGCGTCGCACTTCTTCAGGTCGTCGATGCTTGTCGCGTCTTTGAGCTTGGTCTCGTTTTTGGCGAACGACGGCGCGTTGCCGCCCGTGTTGCTGGTGCTGAAAAACACCGGTTCGATCAAGTCGAAATCGCCTTCCTGCTGCATACGTTGCATCAGGACGCTGCCGACCATACCGCGCCAACCTACGAGACCTACGTTCATGACTTCATACCCTTCGAATGGAAACTTCCCCGCATCTTTGCCCGCAGTGACCGCGCGGGGAAGATGAGCGGGCACGACGGACGATCAGCGTTTCGTGATCGTTTTCGGGGTAATCGTTTTGATGGTGGTAATGGCGAACTCAACCACACGGGCTGTTTTGCCGTGCAATTTGGAAACCGAGGAGATTTGGGAGATCTGCGCCATCGCTACAATATACACGAAAACCGGAATCTGGCGACGTCATCCAACGCCGCTATCGTCCGTATTACGCGCGAATCGGCCTGTTTCGAGGCCAATTCGCGTTTTAAAGGCCGCTTTGAGACTGTTTAGCGACCTGACTACCCACTGCTCCAAAGGCCGTTACAGCGCGGCAACCACTGCGTCGCCCATCGCCACGGTGCCGACCTGCTTGCAACCCGGCGTCAGAATGTCGCCCGTGCGGAAGCCCTGTTCCAGCACCTTCTTCACCGCGCTTTCGATACGATCCGCCTGCTCCGCCTTGTTGAGCGAATAACGCAGCATCATTGCGGCAGACAGAATCGTGGCCAGCGGATTCGCCACGCCCTTACCGGCGATATCCGGCGCGGAACCGTGCGACGGCTCGTACAAGCCCTTGTTGTTCTTGTCGAGCGAGGCCGACGGCAGCATGCCGATCGAGCCCGTCAGCATCGCGGCTTCATCCGACAGAATGTCGCCGAACATGTTGCCGGTCACAACCACGTCGAACGCCTTAGGCGCCTTCACCAACTGCATCGCCGCGTTGTCCACGTACATATGCGACAACTCGACGTCCGCGTATTCCTTCGACACGTCGATCATCACGTCGCGCCAGAACTGCGAGGTTTCGAGCACATTGGCCTTGTCCACGCTCGTCAGCTTCTTCTGGCGTTTTTGCGCCGCCTGAAACGCGACGTGCGCAATGCGGCGCACTTCGGGTTCCGAATAACGCATCGTGTCGAAGCCTTCCTTCGCACCTTCGAACAGCCCATCCGGCGACGAACGCACACCGCGCGGCGCGCCGAAGTAGATGTCGCCGTTCAGTTCGCGCACGATCAGGATGTCGAGACCTGAAACGATCTCTTCCTTCAACGACGAAGCGCCCGTGAGTTGCGGATAGCAGATCGCCGGACGGAAATTCGCGAACAGTTGCAGGTGCTTGCGCAGGCCGAGAATGGCCTGTTCCGGGCGCAGCGCGCGTTCGAGCGAGTCGTACTTCCAGTCGCCGACGGCGCCGAACAGGATCGCATCGGCTTCTTTCGCCAGCGCCAGCGTCGAATCGGGCAGCGGATGGCCCTTCGCTTCGTAGCCCGCGCCGCCAACCGGCGCTTCTTCGAGTTCGAACTTTTCGCCGAGCACGTTCAGGACCTTGACGGCCTCCTTGACGATTTCGGGACCGATGCCGTCGCCCGGCAAGACTGCGATCTTCATGCGAATTCCTTGATGATTTTCTTCGAGACTGTTGAGCTGGAATCAGCGAGCGGGCTTAGCCGACGATCCGGTGAGCCAGCCACGGCTGCTTCGCGATCCGCTCAGCTTCGAACTGGCGAATCTTGTCCGCGTGACGCAGCGTGAGGCCGATATCGTCGAAGCCGTTCAGCAGGCAGTACTTGCGGAAGCCCGCGACTTCGAACGGATATGCGGCGGCGCCGTCCGACGTGCGTACGACTTGCGCGTCCAGGTCGATGGTCAACTGGAAGCCGTTGAACGCGTAGGTTTCGTTGAACAGGTGGTCGACTTGCTGTTCGGTCAGCACGATCGGCAGCAGGCCGTTCTTGAAGCAGTTGTTGTAGAAAATATCGGCGAAGCTCGGCGCAATGATCGCGCGGAAACCGTATTGCTGCAGCGCCCACGGCGCGTGCTCACGCGAGCTGCCACAACCGAAGTTCTTGCGCGCCAGCAGCACCGACGCGCCCTGATAACGCGACTGATTCAGCACGAAATCCGGATTCAGCGGACGCTTCGAGTTGTCTTGACCCGGCTCGCCGTGGTCGAGATAACGCCATTCGTCGAACGCGTTCGGACCAAAGCCCGTGCGTTTGATCGACTTCAGGAATTGCTTCGGAATGATCGCGTCCGTGTCGACGTTTTCGCGATCGAGCGGCGCCACGACGCCGGTGTGTACGATGAATTTATCCATGACGCTTGCGCCTGTTTCAAGACCGGGCGATGCGCGTGGTGGCCGGAAAGCCACCCGCTACATTGCCGGCAAAAATCAAAAACCGCTTATTTATCAGCGTGGTTGCTGATCGAATTGCCGAGGTGCGACATGTCCTCGCCGAATCCGTGCACCGTGTTGCAGCCGGCCAGACCTAGCAATAGCCCAGCCAGGGTACCGAGTGCGAAGCGACGCAATAGAGTGGTGCGATTCATGTTCTTCATCATGCGTTTATCCAAGCTTGCGAATATCGACAAAATGCCCTTCGATAGCCGCAGCGGCAGCCATCGCGGGGCTCACGAGGTGGGTACGGCCACCGGCGCCCTGACGACCTTCGAAATTACGATTCGACGTGGACGCGCAACGTTCGCCCGGATCCAGCCGGTCGGCGTTCATTGCGAGGCACATCGAGCAACCGGGCTCACGCCATTCGAAACCGGCATCCGTAAAGACCTTGTCGAGGCCTTCGCGTTCCGCTTGCGCCTTCACCAGACCCGAACCCGGCACCACCATGGCCAGACGGATGTTCGATGCGACGCGGCGACCGAGCTTCTTCACGACGTATGCCGCAGCGCGAATGTCTTCAATGCGCGCGTTGGTGCACGACCCAATGAAGATTTTATCCGGCTTGATGGATTCGATCGGCGCATTCGGTTCGAGCGCCATGTATTTCAATGCCCGCTCCATTGCGTCACGCTTGACCGGGTCCTTTTCGCGTTCCGGATCCGGCACGCGGCCGTCCACGGCGGTGACCATTTCCGGCGACGTGCCCCACGTGACTTGCGGCACGATTTCCGCTGCGTTCAGTTCGACCACGCGATCGAATTGCGCACCGTCGTCCGACTTGAACTGCTTCCAGTACTCGACCGCGTGATCCCACTCGACGCCTGTCGGCGAGAACGGACGGCCCTTCAGGTATTCGATGGTGGTGTCGTCCACAGCGACCATGCCGGCGCGCGCGCCCGCTTCGATCGCCATATTGCAGACCGTCATGCGGCCTTCCATGGACAACGCGCGAATCGTCGAACCGCCGAATTCGATCGCATAGCCCGTGCCGCCCGCCGTGCCGATCTTGCCGATGATCGCAAGCACGATGTCTTTCGCGGTACAGCCGCGCGGCAACGGGCCTTCAACCTTCACCAGCATGTTCTTGCTCTTCTTCTGCAAGAGCGTTTGCGTGGCCAGCACGTGCTCGACTTCCGACGTGCCGATGCCGTGCGCCAGCGCGCCGAACGCGCCGTGCGTGGACGTGTGCGAGTCGCCGCAGACGATGGTCATGCCCGGCAGCGTAGCGCCCTGCTCCGGCCCGATGATGTGCACGATGCCCTGACGCAGGTCGTTCATCTTGAACTGCGTGATGCCGTAGGCGTCGCAGTTCGTGTCGAGCGTATCGACTTGCAGCTTGGAGACCGGATCGGCAATGCCGTGGCTGCGATCCGTGGTGGGGACGTTGTGGTCCGACACCGCCAGATTCGCGCTGATGCGCCACACCGGACGCTCAGCCAGCTTCAGGCCTTCGAACGCCTGAGGGCTGGTGACTTCGTGCAGCAGGTGACGGTCGATATAGAGAATCGTCGTACCGTCTTCTTCCGTGTGGACCACGTGTGTGTTCCACAATTTATCGTAGAGAGTCTGTGCCATGGTATGCGGGGTAGTAATGACTGCGGGCTGACTGTGTCGGTCGATTATGCCACGCAGAACCCCGCTTTGGGCCCCTCAATCAGGGAGAAAACCGATAAAAAACAGTGAGTTGGGTGGTAGTGGCGATACCTGTATGGACGTTACCCGGCAAGGGATTGCGTGGCGTGCGCGATGTCACGCCCCGCGTGTTCATGGGTTGGCGCGGCGTGGCGCTTCATGCGCGAACCCGCGCAGCCATGCACATCCGAGGCTCAGCGCTCAAAGGTCGAACCCCAGTTGGGCCCGCCCCTGCGGCGTCAAATCGCTTTCCTGCGCACGGCCGATGAAGTCCGTTTCGAAGTGATCGGCGGGAAAATCCGGCGGACTCTCGCCACGCAGGAAACTCGGCAGCTGGCGCTTCAGATAAGCCTCGTTTTTCGCGCACCACGGCGCCGATGAGATGTACATCACGTTGCTATAGCCGCTGCCTTTATGCGCGTCTTCCACGGAATGCACGACGTCGCTGTGCCAGAACACCGCGTCGCCCGCTTGCATGTGTGGGATCGGCGTGACCGCTTCGAGCAGCAGGCCGTGCCATTCAGGTTTGATCGACAACGCACGCGCCGGTTGCGCGCCGCAGAGTTCGTCGTCGGGAACGTCGTCCTGCAGCGCACGAAGGATGACGTAGGCCATTGCGTTGGCGATTGGGATCAGTTGCAGCGTTCCGTCGCCGGGTCCTTGCGGCGTCAGCGCAGTCCACCCCTGGAAAGTGCGGAACATCGAGCATACGGCTGGCGACGGGATCTCCTGCACATCGGGGCGAAAGGCGGCGTCGAACGGATCGTACGCGCGCCAGTTGCCCGACAGCACGTGCCGATACACCTGCTGGAAATTCGGATCGAGCCAGCGCTCGACCGACCCTCCGTCGACGTGCGGCGACAAACCCAGCGACTCCGAACCAGGCGGCCGACGGCGGATCCGGTCCGCGTACACCGGCACGCGCTCGGGATCGAAGTGCTGCTTGCCTTCGCTCTCCGACGTCCACAAACGATTGAGGAACACGCGCGTGTTGGTTAGCTGTTCGGACTGCCGTGCTTCCGTTTGCGGTTTCGACCAGTACACGCCATAGATCTGCGGCTTACTCGACGAGAGATTGCCGAAGTACTTGTCCTCCGCGCGGTGCGCGAGCTTATCGTCCAGGTGATTGCGCTCGACGTATTGCGCGATTTCATCGTTCCACCTGCCGGCTTGCTGACGGCTGAACACCCCACGCACCACGCATGCGCCGCGCGTCTTGATCCGGGCGATCGTAGCTGGGTCGACGTCGCCGGAAACGATGCTCGTGTAGTCGAACACGGGAATGGCTTCGCGCCCTTCCTCACGGTCGCGATGGATGACGTCGACCTGCTGCCGGATCGCGCCTTCGACTTCGCGGAACACTTGCGCATAGTTCGGCAATGCGGTGCGCAGCAAGCGTTTCGTAGTACGGATCGCCTCGGGAAGATTGTCGATCACGAGCGGCATGGCTTGTCTCCTTTGCATCGGTTTTGTGTGGGACTTCAGTGCATCCAGATTAGGTAGCTTTCGTGCCCATCACGCATCCTTTTCGGCCAATTATCGATACAATTCTGCCATTCGCCGCTTTTCCTTCCAGCGGCCAGGTTGCGTACCGTGAAACCACAATACGAACGCGTCACCATCCCGGACGGCTGCTCGATCCGCGTCTACCACCGGCAGCTCGCGCAGATTCCGTTCGAATGGCACCACCACCCTGAATATGAACTCACGCTGACGATGAATAGCCGTGGCCGGCGCTTCGTCGGCGACCATATCGCCGATTACAGCGGCGACGATCTCGTGCTGGTGCCGCCGGACATGCCGCACACGTGGGCGTCGACGGAACCGATCGATGCACGCGAACCGCAGGTGGCGATCGTGGTGTGGTTCAGTGGTGATTGGGCGCGGCGGATGGCGGATTGTTGCCCGGAGTTTGCTTCGTTGCGGACGTTGTTGAGGCGCGGCGCGCCGGGGCTGCGGTTCAGTGCAGACGCAAGCGCTGCAATGCGCGCCAAAGTCGATTTGCTTCTGGATGCGGCGCCACGTGTTCGGCTCGCCGCCGTGCTGGAAATACTCGTTCAGTTAGCCGGAGACCACGCCGAGCCGCTTGCGTCACCGTCCGCTCATATCAACGCGATGCGCGCGCCCGATGGCGGTGTCCGTGCTTCACGCGAGCCGGGATCCGAAGCGGAACGGCTAAATCGCGTGCTCGATCTGCTGGACCGGCGCTTTAGCGAGCCGCTGCGAATCGCTGCGCTTTGCGCGGCGGCCAACCTGTCGGAACGTTCGCTGCATCGTTACTTCGTGAGGCATGTGGGTGAGAGCGTTGGACGTCATCTAAGCCGGTTACGCATTAGCTATGCGGCCCGGCAACTCACCGACACAGCGTGGCCGATTGCTGTCATCGCTACGAAGGCTGGCTTTACCAACCTTGCCAATTTCAATCGACAGTTCATGTCGGCACGCGGCATGACGCCGAGTGCTTATCGGCGCTTCTTCGAAACCTATGGACATGCGCCGCAGACCGAAGCCATGCCTGCACTTGAAGCACGTTCGCCGTCGTTGGACCGGTTGCGCAAGAGAAGAACCGAACCATAAGATGGGCGCCCTCGGCAGCATCCTTGCCGCGAGGTCACCCGGTACAGGTGATGGTGGTTGTCGTATCTATAACCGGACCCGCCTGCTAGAACCGCGCAACATTGGCATGTACATCCGCGCCTTGTAGTAGTACAGCCCCAGCTTAAAAGACGAAGGGCCGCGTCAGCAGCCCTTCGTCTATGCATGTGACCTTGGAGTTGAAGACTCCATAGTCGAATATCCAGCGTGAACGTGGTTCGACCCGCTCGATTCTCTAGCAGCAAACTATTCAAGTTCTGCCCGCAGACTCGCCAATTTGGCCGCAACCCGACTAGTATGCTGCTCATCGCCATCAAGCCCTATCCGTTCCAACTCGATCCAGCGTAGATGAGTACAGAGCTCGACGCTCGACTGACCCGCGCGAAGCATCTTGCATATAGCCGGTGCGTACATGTCGTATTCGTCGTGGGCCTCGGGGATGTCTTTTATTCCGATTGGATCCCAGTCATAAAGCAATACTGCCCGCACCTTGGTTTCAAGAGGGTCCATTGTTTGACTCATTTTGGCGCTCCAGGGATGACGGTAATTACAAGCCCCGTTGCCGAGTTCGTGATAACCCGAACATTATTCACTGAATCGTAGATCCCGGTTGTCCCAGCTCCTGTCGGATAGACAACTCCGCTCTGAATTGTGTTTTGCACAGCCGATGGTGGAACGCCTCGCCCCTGCATTTGGTCGATCGCGTGTCCTGAATAGCCGATACCGTCAATAGTCGTCGGAATGTTTGTTCCTCGTGGCACTGTCATTGGACTTCCGCTGCGGCCAACCGGACTGGTCGCCCCCGCCAGCGCCCCATTCAAAGCGGTTGTCGGCACACTAATCTTGCCTGCCTGCTGCATCGTGGCAGGCGTCGACTGGCCGACCGCTGCGCGCACCTTCTCCTGCGCAGCCCTCAACGCACGCTGCTCTTCGGCCGCCTTTTCCTTGGGGCAACTCTCTGCCGCCAGCCCCAACGGATCACTGAAGTTGATCGGATTATTCCCGACGTACGCATACAGATTCAGATCATCAGCCGTCCCCACCGGATCCGTCTGCAGAAACCGCCCCAGGTGCGGCGCGTACATCCGCGCCTTGTAATAGTACAGCTGCAGCCCCGCCACATAATACTGTCCCGTGTACAGGAAGTTCGAGCGAGGCGTCGACCCCGTAGTCTCCCCGAACGGTCCGTACTTCACACTGTCAAGCGTCGCGCCCGCGCTATTCGCCGACGCAACAATGCTGCCCTGCTGGTCCGCGTACAGATACATCTTCGCGTTCGTGTCCGCACCATCGTACTGCACCAGCGGTGCATCCACACCGGGGCCAAACACATAGCGATGCTTCATCGCCCCCGCAGCATCGTAGTCCGCCACCAGACTCTGACCGTCGTACAGCAGGTTTGTCGCCACATTGCTGTAGGACAGCCGCACCAGTCGCCCTTCCGGGTCATAGCCCAGCGTCGCGTCAACACCGGTGCGGCGCGCCGTCGTCATCCTGTCGGAGAATTCCAGCCATGCGCCGGCACGCCAGATGTTGCAGCAGATCGACGCGCAATACACACGAGCTGCAATGGTGCTGCCTGCCCTGAACCAGTCGTTGCAGACGCCAGTTACGCTGGAGTTGAAGGATGTCGACATCCGCTCTATTCTCACGATCCTGGCCAACCCGCGTATTCGCGTATTGAATCGGGAGAAAGCCAGCGTACTGATCGGCGACAAGGTACCGGTAATCACGTCGACAGTGAACCAGCCGATGGCTCCCTCGCAATGATCACGCTTCGCGCGGATCACCCGTCGAATGGACCAGTCAATCTGTCATTGCAGAACCTGAAGGTAGAGAAAGAAAACCACGCGCAAATGATTAGCACGGTGACCCTCCCCAAACAGATCGTCGTTTCCCAGTGAGATGAAGCAGAAGCCTCCGGATTCCGGATTTACGCTAATTGAAATGATCGTCACGGTCGCGTTAGTGGCGATCATTGCATCGGTTGCGACACCATTCGTCAAATTGCACGAGCGGCGTGAGAAGGAACGTGAACTAAAGCAGGCGTTACGAGAAATCCGGACCGCGATCGATGCCTACAAACAAGCGGGCGACGAAGGCCGGATTGCACGTTCGCTCGATTCAACGGGTTATCCAGTATCACTGGACGAACTGGTGACCGGCGTCGTGGATCAGCGCGACCCGAAAGGTAAGAAGATTTACTTCCTGCGCCGCGTGCCACGCGACCCGATGAATCCGGCGCTGTCTGGATCCGCTCAAGATAGCTGGGGTAAGCGTAGCTACTCCAGCGAAGCGGGCGCCTCCCAAGATGGCACCGATGTGTACGACGTATCTTCGTTGAGTGATCGGAGGGGTACGAACGGTATCCCCTATCGAGAATGGTGAAAAGTAGATGACCCCGCAAAAGCAGAATCGTGGATTCACGCTGATTGAATTGCTGGTGGTGCTGGCAATCGTGGCAACGCTGCTCTCGATCGTCGCGCCGCGCTACGTTCATCAGACCGACCGCGCAAAAGAAGCCGCGCTGAAAGCAAATCTATCGGCCTTGCGTCGGGTGCTGGACGAGTATTACGGCGACATGGGCGAATACCCGGAAAATCTCCTTGCACTGACCGAACGACACTATCTGCGTGCGTTGCCGGTGGATCCGATGACCAACCGCTCCGACAGTTGGGTGCCGGTGCAAGGTACCGATGAAGACGACAAAACTGTCGTCGACGTGAAAAGTGGTGCGCGGGGCAAAGCGCTCGACGGCACAGAGTACAACTCGTGGTGACCGGCTTCCCAAGTTTCGCACGCCAACGGGGTATCGCGTATTTCTGGGCGCTACTGATGGTGCTGTTCATCACGCTAGGTCTTGGCAAGCTGCTGGAGGATGCGTCAAGATCGAATCAGCGTTCCCGTGAAGCGGAACTGCTATACACCGGCAATCTGTATCGGGAGGCAATCCGGCAGTACTGGCAAAGTACGCCAATCGGCACCAAGCCCTATCCGGAGAAACTCGACGATCTGCTGCATGACCCACGCTATCCTGTGATTCGCCGCTATCTGCGCAGGCTCTATCCAGATCCCATCACAGGGAAGGGCTTTGTCCCGATTCCTGCGCCAGATGGCGGCGTGATGGGGGTACGTAGCGCATCGTCGCGCAAACCGATCAAGCTGGCCGGATTCAAAGCAGATCAAACAGCATTTGCAGTGGCACAAAGTTACCAGCAATGGGAGTTCAGTTTCGCACCGTAAAGCAGTATGGCCTCGCGCTTCCCAATGAAGAGCTAGCTACCGCAGCCAAACAAAACGCCCCAACGGTAAACCCGTTGGGGCGTTTTCATCAGCCTGATCCTACGTTAATTCTGCGTTGATCCGCGGCGAGCGAACCACCACAAACTACGCAGACTCAACCCAATCAGCGTTGTGCAATCGGCTTCGCTTCACGTTGCGTATCGCCGATGAACAACTGACGCGGACGGCCAATCTTCTGTTCCGGATCGGCGATCATTTCGTTCCACTGTGCAATCCAGCCCACCGTACGCGCCATCGCGAAGATACACGTGAACATCGACGTCGGGATGCCCAGCGCGCGCTGAACGATGCCCGAGTAGAAGTCGACGTTCGGGTACAGCTTGCGCGACACGAAGTATTCGTCTTCCAGTGCGATCTTTTCCAGCGCCATGGCCAGCTTGAACAGCGGGTCGTCGTGCAGGCCCAGCTCTTCCAGCACTTCGTGGCAGGTTTCGCGCATCAGCTTCGCACGCGGGTCGTAGTTCTTGTAGACGCGGTGACCGAAGCCCATCAGCTTCACGCCCGAGTTCTTGTCCTTCACCTGCTTGATGAACTCAGGAATGTTGTCGACCGAGCCGATTTCTTCCAGCATGTTCAGTGCGGCTTCGTTCGCACCACCGTGCGCCGGGCCCCACAGACAAGCGATACCAGCGGCGATACACGCGAACGGGTTAGCGCCCGACGAACCCGCCAGACGAACCGTCGACGTCGACGCATTCTGTTCGTGGTCAGCGTGCAGGATCAGGATACGGTCCAGCGCGCGCACCAGCACGTCGTTGACCTTGTACTCTTCGCACGGGTTCGAGAACATCATGTGCATGAAGTTCGCGCTGTACGACAGGTCGTTCTTCGGGTACGCAAACGGCTGGCCGATGCTGTACTTGTACGCCATCGCGACGAGCGTAGGCAGCTTCGCGATCATGCGAATAGCCGACACTTCACGGTGACGCGGATTGTTGATGTCGAGCGAGTCGTGATAGAACGCCGACAGCGCGCCGACTGCGGCGACCAGAATCGCCATCGGGTGCGCGTCACGGCGGAAACCGCGGAAGAAGAAGTGCATCTGCTCGTGCACCATCGTGTGCTTCGTGACGGTGTTCACAAACTCCGCATTCTGCTGCGCGTTCGGCAGTTCGCCCTTCAGCAGCAGGTAGCAGGTTTCGAGGAAGTCGGCGTTTTCCGCGAGGTTGTCGATCGGGTAGCCGCGGTACAGCAGCTCGCCCTTGTCGCCGTCGATGTAGGTGATCGCCGAATTGCACGCCGCCGTCGACATAAAGCCCGGATCGTACGTGAACTTGCCGGTCTGGCCGTACAGTTTGCGGATGTCGATCACGTCCGGGCCGAGAGTGCCCTTGTAAATCGGCATTTCAACGCTCGGCGAATTGTCGCTGAACGATAGCGTGGCTTTAACATCTGACGGGGTCATAGCACATCCTCAATCGAAGTATGGAAACAGGGTTTCGATAATTTGCACGCCTGGAACAACGGACACGCGGCGAACAAGCGGCGCTCAAGCGTTGCGCAACAGCTCCAGCACCCGGATTACATCCGGGTCGGCAAGATCGCCTTCCGGTTCCTTGCGGACCAGCAGCAAGTCCATCAGGTCGTTATCGCTCAGCTCGAGCAGGCGCGTGAGAGCGCCTACATCGGCATCGCTGAGGTCATGCTCATATCGGCTGAAAAAACGCTCAAAGATCAGATCGTTTTCCAGCAGGCCCCGCCGCGCACGCCAGCGAAGGCGCGCGCGGCGGAGAGGGTCGGACTGATGCGATGTTTCGTTCATGTCAGTACGCGCCGGGCCGCCCCCAAGCGTACTGACCGCCCCCTCGGGGGGCAGCGAACGATAGGGAGCGTGGGGCTCTTCATATCAAACTGCGCGGCGAACCATCAATTCCTTGATCTTGCCAATCGCCTTGGTCGGGTTCAAGCCCTTCGGGCAGACGTCGACGCAATTCATGATCGTATGGCAACGGAACAGACGGTACGGATCTTCCAGGTTGTCGAGGCGTTCACCCGTCGCTTCGTCGCGGCTATCCGCGATGAAACGGTAGGCTTGCAACAGGCCAGCCGGGCCGACGAACTTGTCCGGATTCCACCAGAAGCTCGGGCACGAGGTCGAGCAGCTGGCACACAGAATACATTCGTACAGGCCGTCGAGCTCGTCGCGTTCTTCCGGCGACTGCAGACGTTCCTTTTCCGGCGGCGGCGTATCGTTGATCAGGTAAGGCTTGATCGAATGATACTGGTTGAAGAACTGCGTGAAGTCGCAGATCAGGTCGCGCACGACGGGCAGACCCGGCAGCGGACGCAGCACGATCTTCTGCGGCAAGTCGTTCATGTTCTGCAAGCAGGCCAGACCATTCTTGCCGTTGATGTTCATCGCGTCCGAACCGCACACGCCTTCGCGGCACGAACGGCGGAACGACAAGGTTTCGTCCATCGCCTTCAGCTTCAACAGCGCGTCGAGCAGCATGCGTTCGTGCGAGTCGATTTCGATCTCGTACGTTTGCATGCGCGGCGCTGCATCTTTATCCGGATCGTAGCGGTAAATTTCAAATGTACGCTTGGCCATTTCTGAATTCCTTTGACTTGTGCCTTAGAAGGTTCGCGCTTTCGGCGGTACCGATTCGACGGTCAGCGGTTGCATCTGAACCGGCTTGTAGTCGAGGCGATCGCCTTCGCTGAACCACAGCGTATGGCGCAGCCAGTTTTCGTCGTCGCGATGTTCGAAGTCGTTTTGCGCGTGCGCGCCGCGGCTTTCCTTGCGGGCTTCGGCGGAAATCATCGTGGCGCGTGCCACTTCGATCAGGTTCTCCACTTCCAGCGCTTCGATACGTGCCGTGTTGAACACCTTCGACTTGTCTTTCAGGTAGATGTTGTCGACACGGTCAGCCACTTCGCGAATCCGCTCGACGCCTTCGGCCAGCAGCTTCGACGTACGGAACACGCCGGCGTGCGCCTGCATCGTGGAGCGGATATCGGCCGCAACGGTTTGCGAGTATTCGCCCGACGTGGACTTGTCCAGCTTGTTCAGACGCGCCAGCGAGAAGTCGCCTGCGTCGGCCGGCAGCGGCTTGTGTTCCTTGATGTCCTTCACGTGCTTGACGATGTGGTTGCCGGCCGCGCGGCCGAACACCACCAGGTCGAGCAGCGAGTTCGTGCCGAGACGGTTTGCACCGTGCACCGACACGCACGAGCATTCGCCCACTGCGTAGAAACCGTTGACGACTTCCTTATGATCCCGCGACGTGCCAACGACCTGGCCGTTGATGTTCGTCGGGATGCCACCCATTTGATAGTGGATGGTCGGCACAACCGGAATCGGCTCTTTAATGCAATCGACGTTCGCGAACTTCATGGCGATTTCGCGGATCGACGGCAGACGCTTCATGATCGTCTCAGCGCCGATGTGCGACAGGTCGAGCAGCACGTGATCCTTGTTCGGACCCACGCCGCGGCCTTCCTTGATTTCCTGGTCCATCGAACGCGAAACGAAGTCGCGCGGCGCCAGATCCTTCAGCGTCGGTGCGTAGCGTTCCATGAAACGCTCGCCGTTCGAGTTACGCAGAATACCGCCTTCGCCACGCACGCCTTCGGTAATCAGCACGCCCGCGCCGGCCACGCCGGTGGGGTGGAATTGCCAGAATTCCATGTCTTGCAGTGCGATACCCGAACGCGCAGCCATGCCCAGGCCGTCGCCGGTGTTGATGAACGCGTTCGTGGATGCTGCGAAGATCCGGCCCGCGCCGCCCGTAGCAAACAGCGTGGTCTTGCCTTCGAGGATATAAACGTCGCCGGTTTCCATTTCCAGCGCGGTCACGCCGAGCACGTCGCCGTCGGCGTCGCGGATCAGATCCAGCGCCATCCATTCGACGAAGAACTGCGTCTTGGCAGCCACGTTTTGCTGGTACAGCGTGTGCAGCAGCGCGTGACCGGTACGGTCAGCGGCCGCGCAAGCGCGTTGCACCGGCTTTTCGCCGTAGTTGGCGGTGTGGCCGCCGAACGGGCGTTGGTAAATCGTGCCGTCAGCGTTACGGTCGAACGGCATGCCGAAGTGTTCGAGCTCGTACACGGCGTTCGGTGCTTCACGGCACATGAACTCGATCGCGTCCTGGTCGCCGAGCCAGTCGGAACCCTTGATCGTGTCGTAGAAGTGATAGTGCCAATTGTCTTCGCTCATGTTGCCGAGCGAGGCGCCGATGCCGCCTTGGGCCGCGACCGTGTGCGAACGCGTCGGGAACACCTTGGACAGCACGCAAACCGACAGACCGGCGCGCGCGAGTTGCAGCGAAGCGCGCATCCCCGAGCCGCCTGCGCCGACGATAACCACGTCAAACTTGCGACGCGGCAGAGAATTCTTGATTGCAGCCATTCTTTTACACTCTCCAGAGAATCTGCGCAGCGTAGCCCGCACATGCGAGCAGCCAGACGATCGTCAGCGCCTGAAGAAACAGGCGCGTGCCAACGGGCTTCACATAGTCCATCCAGATGTCGCGGATACCAACCCACGCGTGATAGAACAGCGACAGCAGCGTGACAAACGTGGCGAGCTTCATCCATTGCGTTGCAAAGATCGAGGCCCAGCCGTCATACGAGAAATCGCGCGCGCCGAAGAACCACGCGAGCAGGATCACCGTGTACACGGCCATGATGCAGGCGGTAATGCGCTGGGCGAGCCAGTCGCGCAGGCCGTAATGTGCGCCGACGACGAGACGCTTCGGACCGATTCGGTTATTAGCTGCCATTTTTTTAGAATGCTCCGAAGAGTTTGAGCGCAAAAGCAATCGTCAGAAGCGACGAAACGACCAGCACCACGATGGAGGTTTGCTTGCCCTTCTCTTTAGTCGTGAGGCCGTGGCTCGTGTCCATGAACAGGTGACGGACACCGGCGCAGAAGTGGAACAGGAAGGCCCACGCGAGAACGAGCGTGATGAGTTTGACGATGATGTTGGAGAGGAAGCCCTTGAAGACTTCGAAGCTGAGTTCGGAAGTCAGGCTCTGATCAAAGAGGTACAGCAGGAACGGAAGAAAAACAAAAAGCAGACCACCGCTCAAGCGGTGCAAGATCGACACTCGCCCCGCTAGCGGGAGACGGTATGCCGTCAAAATCTGCCCGATACCGATGTTCCGGAATTCCGGCCTCGGTTTTTTTACGGCTTCAGCCATGCTAGACCCCTACTATGTAGTCACACTAATCCGCAATTTTAGCGCCTTTTTATATCGCGCTGCAGCGAAAACCACTCCCGGTCCGTTACAGCGTGCGCGATAAAGGCACCTTCAAACAGGCGCGCGCGTGGGGCGCCGCGCCTTTCTCATCCTGACTCAGCTCAGATCGTTCTGATAGTAATACCCGGTTGTGACATACCAACCACGGCGCACTTCAACCGGCCGGTCTCCATATGTATAGGAGACGCGTTCGACCGAAAGCAGCGGAAAACCCGCCGGCACATGCAGCAGATCGGCGACCCCTGGATCAGCCGCGACCGCGCGAATCTTCTCCGTTGCGCGGATCATGCGTGTGCCGAATTCCGTCTCGAACATCGCGTAGAGGGGACCTTTATACTCCGACAGCCGCTCGAGCGTGAGCCCGCGAAACACCGCGCCGGGCAACCAGATTTCATCGAGTACGGTGACTTCGCCGTCGAACTGCAGCAGACGCTTGATCAACACCACCGGATCGGCGGGTTTGAGGTCGAGTTGCCGGGCGATGTCCGCCGAAGCGCGCAAACGCCGGCATTCAAGCAGGCGGCTGACGTGCGGATGTTCCGCGCCGTCATCGGCCAGTAATCTGAGGAAGCGAAACTGGGCGCGGTCTTCATTGTGCGTTGCAACAAAAGTACCCTTGCCCTGGCGGCGCACCAGCAGGTTGTCGGCAGCAAGCTCGTCGATCGCTTTGCGCACTGTTCCCTGACTGACCTTGAATCTGGCCGCCAATTCGACTTCACTAGGAATGATCTCGCCAGGTTTCCATTCGCCGCTTTCGAGGCTCTGCGTAATCAAGCCCTTGATCTGCTGATACAAGGGGCTGAAAGTGGGCGACGTAGCGGGCGTGGCAGCGGATACACCCTCGCCCGTGGCCCCCTGGCCGTTCGGATTCGCGGTGTTCGCCTGGTTCGAAGTCATCCGCGCATTTCATCATAAAGGGCCGGGCCGCGTCTAGGGTTTTCCCCGCAACAGATATGTCTTATATAAGACATAAGATAATGTTGACTTTGTGTCTGACGACTCCTACACTCCGTGTCGAGCAAGGGTTTGCGGGTTTTCCGGCGACTGTTTTGCACGATGCAATGCAGCGCCGTAACGCACCGGCAGCCACGCTGCACCATGCTGTTCCCACGCAGTCCAGGTTTCGATTCGCCGCCATTCGTTGGTCAGACGCTTGCCGAAACGCGCTGTTTGCAGGAGCCCGCACCGTGCAGCGGCTACCGGCGCCAACCTGCCCCGCTTCCCGCTTCTCAGCAGCACAGGTTCCGGCATGGCGGTCTTGCCGCAGCGCGCCGCACAGCCTCGGCACATTACGAGGCCGTACGCGAACAGTGAATTCCGCCGTGTTTCACAACGCTTCGCTGAACGCGCATATAGAATGGCGTTTTCCCTAGCGTCTAACGCATCGTCCTGGAGATTTCTCAATGGCTAAGCCCGCAAAGCGCGTTGCCGTCACCGGCGCCGCAGGTCAAATCGCTTACTCCCTGCTGTTCCGCATCGCCAATGGCGACCTGCTCGGCAAGGATCAGCCGGTTATCCTGCAACTGCTCGACCTGCCGCAAGCGCAAGGCGCCGTCAAAGGCGTCGTGATGGAACTGGATGATTGCGCATTCCCGCTGCTGTCGGGTGTCGTGATCACTGACGACCCGAAGGTTGCATTCAAGGATGCAGACGTGGCCCTGCTGGTCGGCGCCCGCCCGCGTTCGAAAGGCATGGAGCGTAAGGACCTGCTGTCGGCAAACGCCGAAATCTTCACGGTTCAGGGCAAGGCGCTGAACGAAGTCGCGAGCCGCGACGTGAAGGTGCTGGTGGTCGGCAACCCGGCTAACACGAACGCCTACATCGCCATGAAGTCGGCGCCGGATCTGCCGAAGAAGAACTTCACCGCCATGCTGCGTCTGGACCACAACCGCGCACTGTCGCAACTGGCTGCCAAGTCGGGCAAGCCGGTCGCTTCGATCGAAAAGCTGGCTGTGTGGGGCAACCACTCGCCGACCATGTACCCGGACTTCCGCGTTGCAACGGCTGAAGGTCAAGACCTGACCAAGCTGATCAACGACGAAGAATGGAACCGCAACACGTTCATCCCGACCGTCGGCAAGCGCGGCGCGGCGATTATCGAAGCGCGCGGCCTGTCGTCCGCAGCGTCGGCGGCTAACGCTGCAATCGACCACGTGCGTGACTGGGTGCTGGGCACGAACGGCAAGTGGGTCACGATGGGCATTCCGTCGGACGGTTCGTATGGCATTCCGGAAGACATCATCTACGGTGTGCCGGTTACCTGCGAAAACGGCGAGTACAAGCGCGTTGAAGGTCTGGCAATCGACGCGTTCTCGCGCGAAAAGATGGACGGCACGCTGAACGAGCTGCTCGAAGAGCGCGAAGGCGTTCAACACCTGCTCGGCTAAGCGCCTGATGCAGACAAACCGGAACTCCCAGGCTTTATCGCCGCGGGTTCCGGTTTTTTACGTGCGAATGCAGGTACGTCCCACGAAATTGCGGTTCACTGCGCAATTTGTCGTGCCAGTATTCGCCTCTGATTCGAACGCGCTTTGCCGCATGGCTGGCTGATCGCCTGGCAGAACGCGTCCGAATCCGATTTACCCACCCGACCACCCAGAATCCTGACGCCGAAGATGCGCGCCCTCACACCCGCCGAAGTGCTGTTTGACGGTGAAGTGCCGCCCGCTGTGCTGCCTGCCTGCGATCACTACGCCGGCAGCGAGAAGCTGATGCTGAAATCACTGGCATTGCAGCAGCAACTCGGCCCGGTGTTCGACATCACGCTCGATTGTGAAGACGGCGCGCAGGTCGGCCGCGAAGCCGAACATGCGGAGCTGGTCGCGTCGCTGCTGGGCAGCGAGCATGACCGTTTCGGCCGCGTCGGCGTGCGGATTCACGACTTCGACCACCCGCACTGGCGTGACGACGTCCGTCTCATTCTGCGCGCCGCAAAGCGCCCGCCCGCTTACATCACCCTGCCGAAGATCCGCAACGTTCCCGATGCCGCCGAAATGGTCGCGTTCATCGAGGCGACGCGGCGTGAACTCGGCATTGCACAGCCGGTGCCCGTGCAACTGCTGGTGGAAACGCATGGCGCGTTGACGCGCGTGTTCGATCTGGCCGCGCTGCCGGGCGTCGAGGCGCTGAGCTTCGGCCTGATGGACTTCGTCTCCGCGCACGACGGCGCGATCCCCGATACCGCCATGCGCTCGCCGGGCCAGTTCGATCATCCGCTGGTGCGGCGCGCGAAGCTCGAGATCTCGGCGGCCTGTCACGCGCACGGCAAGGTGCCTTCGCATAACGTCAGCACGGAAGTGCGCGACATGAGCGTGGTCGCGAGCGACGCAGCCCGCGCGCGCAACGAGTTCGGCTACACACGCATGTGGAGTATTCACCCGGCGCAGGTCGAAGCGATCGTCGCTGCATTTGCTCCGCGCGACGAGGAAATCGCCACCGCGACCGAAATTCTGCTGGCCGCGCAGTCCGCTCAGTGGGGACCGACGCGCTATCACGACACGCTGCACGATCGGGCGAGCTATCGCTACTACTGGTCGGTGCTGCGTCGCGCGCAATCCACTGGCCGGACCATCCCGCAAGACGCCGCACCGCTCTTCACGAAAGTGGGCACTAACGGGCAAGCCGCGTCATGAGCACGATAGGCAACGCAGTGGCCCGCATAGCAGCGCTGAACGGCGCTCTCATGTTGACCCGTGTCAGCGAGTCCCGGCATCGCCTGGTGTGGCAGGAAGCAGGCGCCGGATGCACGGTTCAACCAGAAGCAGTGAGCAGGCACAAAGGAGATTGCGGGAGATGAGCGAGACGACGCAAACCGCCGGTGCACAAGGCGAGAACGAGCCTAAAAGCGGCTTCAAACCGAAGAAATCTGTCGCCCTGTCCGGCGTGACGGCTGGCAACACCGCGCTGTGCACGGTCGGCAAGACCGGCAACGATCTGCACTACCGCGGCTACGACATTCTCGACATCGCCGGTGCCTGCGAATTCGAAGAGATCGCGTATCTGCTGGTCCACGAAAAGTTGCCGACGCAAGCTGAACTAACTGCTTACAAGACCAAGCTCAAGGCGTTGCGCGGCCTGCCCGCAAACGTCAAGGCCGCGCTCGAATGGATTCCGGCCGCCGCTCATCCGATGGATGTGATGCGCACCGGCGTCTCGGTGCTGGGCACCGTGCTGCCGGAGAAAGACGACCACAACCTGCCGGGCGCACGCGACATTGCCGACAAACTGATGGCCTCGCTCGGTTCAATGCTGCTGTACTGGTACCACTACTCGCACAACGGCAAGCGCATCGAGGTCGAAACCGACGACGATTCGATCGGCGGCCACTTCCTGCATCTGCTGCACGGCGTGGAGCCGTCGAAGGCATGGGTCGATGCGATGCATGTGTCGCTGAACCTGTATGCCGAGCATGAATTCAACGCGTCGACCTTCACCGGCCGTGTGATCGCGGGCACGGGCTCGGATATCTACTCGGCGATTACCGGTGCAATCGGCGCGCTGCGCGGCCCGAAGCACGGCGGCGCGAACGAAGTCGCGTTCGAAATCCAGTCGCGCTACCAGACGCCCGACGAGGCCGAAGCCGATATCAGGAAGCGCGTCGAGAACAAGGAAGTGGTGATCGGTTTCGGCCACCCGGTGTACACGATCTCCGACCCGCGCAACAAGGTCATCAAGGAAATCGCGAAGAAGCTGTCGAAGGATGCGGGCAACACCAAACTGTTCAATATTGCCGAGCGACTTGAAACAGTGATGGCAGATGCGAAAAAGATGTTTCCAAATCTCGACTGGTTCAGCGCGGTTTCGTACCACATGATGGGTGTGCCGACGGCGATGTTCACGCCGCTGTTCGTGATCTCCCGCACGGCAGGCTGGAGTGCGCACATTATCGAGCAGCGGATCGACAACAAGATCATTCGCCCGAGCGCGAATTACACCGGTCCTGAGAATTTGAAGTACGTGCCGCTAAATAGGAGAAAATAGCGGTCGCTGTGCGCTTTCAAAGCGCGTGCAGTTAAACCCTCGCGGTTGCCAGGACCGGTAGCCCGCGTACTGTTCAACTGAAATTAGATAGAAAGGTTCTCCACCATGAAAAAGCTGATGATCGCCGCCGTGATTGGCGCCCTGTCCACGACGATGCTGACCGTCGCGACTGACGCCGCCGCACAAACGGCGACCACCGCCACGAAGCCGGCTGCCAAGGCTGTGGCGAAGCGCCCGCAACCGAAACGCCTGATCAAGCGCAAGGCCAATCCGGCCAAGGAAGCGAAGGTCGATCCGGTTCCGGACGGTTCGGTAAAGTGGTCGTGCAACGAAGGTCTGGCCTTCGACCTGAAGGGCGACATGAAGCGTGACCAGATCGTTACGGTTCACTGGGCGAACAAAAACTACAACCTGCCGCGCGAAGCGACCACCACGGGCGCAGACCGCTTCCACGACGCAGCAACGGGTATGGATCTCGTCGTGATCCCGACGAAGGCGATGTTGTTCTCGGATAAGGACAGCTCGCGTCTGGCCGACGAGTGCAAGACGGCAGAGATGGTGCAAGGCGCACCGGCTCCGACGCAATCGAACGCGATCAACAAGACCAACTGATCCGTTACATCAGGAAAGCGCCCCGATGTCCGCTCCGATTTCCAACGTGCGACCCGACCCGGACTCCGTCCTGGTCGATATCGTCGATTACGTACTGGAATTCCCGATCGACAGCACGCTCGCGCTGGATACCGCGCGTAACTGCCTGATCGATACGCTCGGCTGCGGACTCGAGGCACTGACCTACCCGGCCTGCACCAAGCTGATGGGACCGATCGTGCCCGGCACGATCGTCCCCAACGGCGCGAAGGTGCCGGGCACGTCGTTCCAGCTGGACCCGGTTCAGGCCGCCTTCAATATCGGCGCAATGATCCGCTGGCTGGACTTCAACGACACCTGGCTGGCTGCTGAATGGGGTCATCCGTCGGATAACCTCGGCGGGATTCTGGCCACGGCCGACTGGCTCTCGCGCAGTGCCGTCGCGGCGGGCAAACAGCCGCTGACGATGAAAGACGTTTTGATCGGCATGATCAAGGCGCACGAAATTCAAGGCTGTATCGCGCTCGAAAACTCGTTCAACAAGGTTGGGCTCGATCATGTGCTGCTGGTGAAGCTGGCTTCCACCGCGGTGGTCGGCCAACTGATCGGTTTGACGCGCGACGAGTTGATCAACGCGGTCTCGCAGACGTTTGTCGATGGACATGCGTTGCGCACTTACCGCCATGCACCGAATACCGGCTCGCGCAAATCATGGGCCGCGGGCGATGCGACGTCGCGCGCCGTACGGCTCGCGCTGATCGCGAAGACCGGCGAGATGGGCTATCCGTCGGTGCTGACCGCGAAGACGTGGGGCTTCTACGATGTCCTGTTCAAGGGCAACGCGTTCAGGTTCCAGCGCCCGTACGGCTCGTACGTGATGGAAAACGTGCTCTTCAAAATTTCGTTTCCGGCAGAATTCCACGCGCAGACGGCGGTGGAAGCCGCCATGACGCTGCATGCGCAACTCAACGCCGCAGGCAAGCGAGTGGAAGACATCAAGAAGATCACAGTTCGCACACACGAAGCCGCAATCCGTATCATCGACAAGAAAGGCCCCCTGAACAATCCGGCCGACCGCGATCATTGCATTCAGTACATGATCGCCGTGCCGTTGATCCATGGCCGCCTGACGGCCGCGGATTATGAAGATTCGATCGCGCAGGACGCGCGTATCGATGTGCTGCGCGCCAGGATGGAATGTGTCGAAGACGCGCAGTTCACGAAGGATTACCACGATCCGGAGAAGCGTTCGATCGCCAATGCACTGACGGTCGAATTCAACGATGGGTCGACATTCGACGAAGTTGTAGTCGAATACCCGATCGGTCATAAGCGTCGTCGCGAAGACGGGATTCCGTTGCTGGTCGAGAAGTTCAAGACCAACCTCGCGCGCCGCTTTCCGGTCAAGCAACAACTGGCGATCCTCGACGTGTCGCTGGATCAGGCAAGGCTCGAAGCCATGCCGGTCAATGAATACGTCGATCTGTACGTCATCTAGTCAAGTTAAGTACTGTAGTTCCGCGATCAAACCAAGGAAAACACCATGGCCCACAACCTCCACAAAACGCTCAAGGAATTCGACAGCGGTTCCGGCAAAGGCAAGTTCTACTCCCTGCCGCAACTCGGCAAGGCACTGAACATCAAGATCGACCGCCTGCCGGTTTCGATCCGTATCGTGCTGGAATCGGTGCTGCGTAACTACGACGGCAAGAAGATCGCCGAAGAACACATCGAGCAACTCGCGAACTGGAAGCCGAACGCTGCACGCGTCGACGAAATCCCGTTCGTCGTGTCGCGCGTCGTGCTGCAAGACTTTACCGGCGTGCCGCTGCTCGCCGACATCGCTGCAATGCGCGGTGTCGCGCAGCGTGTCGGCAAGAACCCGAAGTCGATCGAACCGCTGGTCCCGGTCGATCTGGTGGTCGACCACTCGGTGCAGATCGATCACTTCCGTGAGAAGAACGCGCTCGATCTGAACATGAAACTGGAATTCCAGCGCAACAACGAGCGCTACCAGTTCATGAAGTGGGGCATGCAGGCATTCGACACGTTCAAGGTCGTGCCGCCGGGCGTGGGTATCGTTCACCAGGTGAACCTGGAATACCTCGCACGCGGCGTGCACAAGAAGGCCGAAGGCGCGGACACCGTGTACTACCCGGATTCGCTGGTCGGCACGGACAGCCACACCACCATGATCAACGGTATCGGTGTGGTGGGCTGGGGCGTGGGCGGTATCGAAGCTGAAGCCGGCATGCTCGGCCAGCCGGTGTACTTCCTGACGCCGGACGTGGTGGGCGTCGAACTGAAGGGCAAGCTGCGCGAAGGCCTGACGGCGACCGACCTGGTCCTGACCGTCACCGAACTGCTGCGTAAGGAAAAGGTTGTCGGCAAGTTCGTCGAGTTCTTCGGCGAAGGCACGAAGTCGCTGTCGCTGCCGGATCGCGCAACGATCGGCAACATGGCGCCGGAATACGGCGCAACCATGGGCTTCTTCCCGGTCGACGAAAAAACCATCGACTACTTCAAGGGCACGGGCCGCACCGACGCAGAAATCTCCGCCTTCGAAAACTACTTCAAGGCGCAGGGTCTGTTCGGTATTCCGAAGGCTGGCCAGATCGACTACACCAAGGTCGTCACGCTGGATCTCGGCACGGTGACGCCGTCGCTGGCAGGTCCGAAGCGCCCGCAAGACCGTATCGAAATCGGTCATGTGAAGTCGACCTTCAGCAGCCTGTTCTCGAAGCCGGTGGCAGAAAACGGCTTTGCGAAGAAGGAAGCCGATCTGGACGCGCAATACACGACGAGCAACGGCGTCGACGTGAAGAACGGCGACATCCTGATCGCCGCCATCACGTCGTGCACGAACACGTCGAACCCGAGCGTGCTGCTGGCCGCCGGTCTGCTGGCGAAGAAGGCGGTTGAAGCCGGTCTGACGGTCGCTCCGCACATCAAGACCTCGCTGGCTCCGGGATCGCGCATCGTCACGGAATACCTGACGAAGACCGACCTGCTGAAGTACCTCGACAAGCTCGGCTTCACGCTGGCCGCTTACGGTTGCACGACCTGTATCGGTAACGCGGGCGACCTGACGCCGGAACTGAACGAAGCGATCACGAAGAACGACATCGTCGCGGCAGCGGTTCTGTCGGGCAACCGTAACTTCGAAGCGCGTATTCACCCGAACATCCGCGCCAACTTCCTGGCCTCGCCGCCGCTGGTCGTCGCTTACGCGATCGCCGGCAACATCACGCGCGACCTGATGACCGAACCGGTCGGCAAGGGCAAGGGCGGCAAGGACATCTACCTGGGCGACATCTGGCCGACCAGCGAAGAAGTCGACGCGCTGCTCAAGTTCGCACTGGACGCAGATGCGTTCCGCAAGAACTACTCGCAGCTCACCAAGAAGGGCGACCTGTGGAGCAAGATCGAAGGCGAAGAAGGTCAAGTCTACGACTGGCCGAAGTCGACCTACATCGCTGAGCCGCCGTTCTTCGGCAATGACTTCTCGATGACGCCGGCTGACAGCATCCCTGCCGTCAAGAACGCGCGCGCACTGGGCATTTTCGGTGACTCGGTCACGACCGACCACATCAGCCCGGCTGGCTCGATCAAGGAAGACTCGCCGGCAGGCAAGTGGCTGAAGGCGAACGGCGTGCAGAAGGCCGACTTCAACAGCTACGGCTCGCGCCGCGGTAACCACGACGTGATGATGCGCGGCACGTTCGCCAACGTCCGGATCAAGAACCTGATGATCCCGGCGAAGGCAGACGGCACGCGCGTGGAAGGCGGCCTGACGATTCATCAGCCGAGCGGCGAACAGGAGTCGATCTATGACGCAGCGATGAAGTACATCGACGCCGGCACGCCGACTGTTGTGTTCGCGGGCGAAGAGTACGGCACGGGCTCGTCGCGTGACTGGGCTGCGAAGGGTACGCAACTGCTGGGCGTGAAGGCTGTGGTCGCACGCAGCTTCGAGCGGATTCACCGTTCGAACCTGGTCGGCATGGGCGTTCTGCCGCTGCAGTTCAAGGGCTCGGACAGCGTGCAATCGCTCGGTATTACCGGCGAAGAAACGTTCGACGTCGAAGGCCTGGGCAACGACTTCAAGCCGCAACAGGAAGTGACGCTGGTGATTCGCGGCAAGGACGGTAAGGAGAAGCGCGTGCAGGTTCTGCTGCGCATCGATACGCCGATCGAAGTCGACTACTACAAGCACGGCGGGATTCTGCCGTTCGTGCTGCGTTCGCTGCTGGCTGCTTAAGGTATTCGCTTACGCATGCAGTAACTGCGAGCTGTTTTGCAGGGGCTGCGTCCTGTGGAGGACGCAGCCGACTTTAGAAGCCCGGCCGTTGGCCGGGCTTTTTTTATTTCTGCGGCGTGCCTGAGCCTGCGCGGAAGGCTTCGGGGTTGTCAGTGATCCGGCGCTGGGTTATACGGGCGTTCCAGTCGGTGTCACCCGATGCCGGGACCGTGGCGCGCATGGTGACAGTGCCGCGTCGCTGTTGCGCAGCCCATTTGAGCAATGCCGCCTTATCGAAGGTGTCGCCGTCGGCCGACGGACGTGCGGTCCATTCCGGCTGGTTCGATGCGGAAGGCCGCGTTGCCGGACCAACGGCGCGGCTCAAGGCGACGCGTTCGTTGACCTGGGCGCCGTTCAAGCGCGCCATTCTGGTTCGTTTCACGGCGTTTGCTGGCCGCTTAAGCCTGCCGTCCGTGTGGGGTGCCATTTGCGTGGCCTGCCTTGGCACGATTTGGGTGATGTGCTTAGGCGCCGCTTGAGAGGTCGGAGCGGCCTTCGCCGGTACCATCCTCGCAGTTCCAGAAGCGGATTGCGGCGGCCTCTTTTCGACCCTGGCCGCTGTCTGTGTATCCGCAACCACCGTTGTTGCGGCCGACTTCGGATGATCGCTGCGCGGAGTCACAGCCGACAGAATCGGCTGCGACACGAACACTGATTTCGCCTTCTCCGCGTCCTTCATCGAGCATGTGACCAACAACCACGTGAGCGCGATGCTACAGCCAGCGAAAATCGACGCAGCGAGCACGTGATCAGAGCGTGACGAGCGCTGCTGGCGATTGCCCATCTCGAGGTAGCGCTTCGCTTCAGCCAACTCGGCATCGAAGCGATAGGGATTCGGGCGTTGCGGCGGCGCCTTCCAGAACAGAACGTGCTTCACGCCCGGAGGAAGCAGACCCGTCCGCTCCGGTTGGGACTTGCGTTGTACCGCGTCCTGAATCGCCTGTTGCGCTGCGGTTTGTGCTGCGAACGGCGGTTCGCGCTGCTCCATGTTTCGTGCCGCGCCTCGTCGCGAGCCGAAAGGCGGCGGCAAGCCGTCGAACGGTCGCGGCTTCGGAAACGCCAGATCACCTTCGATCAGGGCCAGCGGGTGGGTCATCTTGTGGTGCTCCCGTATGGGGCGATCTCTGCGTCCAATTGCGTGATCAGGGTCCGGGCCCGCCCCGCGAGCACGTCAATCGCACCGGTTTCGAGTTCCTGTGACGTGGCGCTCGCGCGCTGCAACGCGTCCATCAGACTATGCGCGCCAACGAGGCCCACGGCTCCGCTCAATCTGTGCAACAAGGTGCTCTGCCCGTCACGGTCGCGGTTGTGACTCACGTCGCTCAGGCGCTTCAGGTCGTCGTCCATCGAATGACGCCAGCCGCCCAGAAACGTGTGGATATTGATACCTTCCTCGGACAGTGCATCGAGATAGCGACGTTCAAAGGGTTCGCGCAAGGCACTCTCGGCAGCTTCCTGTGACTGTGCGACCTCGGCGAACAAAGGTGCCTGCGCATGATTAGCCGGTCCTGCGGCTGACCGCCATTGGTCGACGGTGACTGGTGCACTGAAGCTCGCACGGCTGCCGAAACCCGAGCCGCTGGCAACGGAAAGCTCCCCTTGCATGCGCTGCGTGAGTATCTGACAGAGCGGCAAGCAAGCATCGGCGTCACCAAACCACTTATCTCCAAGCGGATCATCGGCACTCGGTCCGAAAAGTTGCAGTTGAGTGGTAGGCGCTTCTTCCGCACCGACATTCGCCACGCTGATAAAAATACGCTGTGAGCCAGAATTCAGCGGCTCTGCCCGCACAACCAGCGCAATCTCTCCACGCGTGCTGAGTTGAACCGTGCGGCTTAGCAGATGGAAGAAAATCTGACCGAGCCTGGCGCTATCAGCAAGAATCCACTCGGCGACCGTTTGGTCAATGCTGGAATTCAAGCGCAAGCCTCGCTGAGCGGCACTCGGAGACACCAGCGCAATGACGCCGTCGACGAGCTCGCGCAGATTCGTCACGCTCTCGTCGAGCACAAAGGCGCGCGCCTCCAGTGGTGAAGCGTCCAGTAAGTCGCGAAGCGTTTGGGACCACGTGCGTACCGCGGACTGGATCACCTGCATCTGCGCACGTTGGGCGGACGGGGTGCTCGCCGTCTCAAGCGATTCAAGCAGCCCTGCTACGGCGGTCAATGGAGCTTCCGCATAGAGCCGCATCATGCCAGGCGGCCAAGGTCGATCCTGCTTCGCAGCGGCACTCGCCTGGGCTGATGCCGCGACGCGTGCGGCTTGCTCACGCGCTTCGGCTGCATCGCAACGGCGTTTCCACTCTCCCTCTACGTATTGCTGCTTCTCAGCGGCGCGCCTCAGTGCAGCGTGGGACAGGCATGCGCCAGCAAGCGCAACGACTGCCGGAGCTGCAAGCGCCAATAGCCACGTTTGCCGCTCGATCGCGGCATCATGTGCACCCGCTACCGCTTGACCCGCGGAATGGCCGCCGCCACTTGGGACGAGCACAAAAGGGGCGCTGGCAACAGCTTCGCCGCTCGAACGAACGTTGGTGGCGGGATGCGCGGTTTGCCCCATTGCGTCGCGTGCAGACAGTGCTGTGGCCAGACGTGAATCGTCGACGTGCAGCGTGGCGCGCGGCATGCCTTCGATTAACGGTGCCGCGTTGGCGCGTATCGACAGCGTGCACAGCAGTACAAATGCGCAGAGACAACCCAATGCCGTCGCGAAGCGGATCGAAGCGAGTCCCGCGTTGTGGGAGAAACTGTGAGCGTAACGCTGCGCGCGACGACGCACGCCCGAGGAAGAACCAGGCAGGCTCATTTTATTCATAGCCCGCAAACTCAGTCGATCAGCCGATGCAATGAAGCAAATTCGATCAATGCAGCCAACGAAGAAAGCCCCAGTTTTTCCTGGATGCGGCTCTTGTAGGTGCTCACGGTCTTGTCGCTCACAATCGGTGCGTAGGTGTCTATCCATTGCCGATTGACCGCACCTGCTGCGTCGTCCTGCGAGGCGCCGATGCCCTTTGCCAGTACGGTAGCATCTTCGATACCCAGCCGTTCACGCGCGGTGTGGTCTGCGCAGCCCGACAAAGCCAGCGCAAACGCGAGTACCGTCAGTTGGAATTTCATTGATTTTCTGCGTCGAACGCATCTTCTTTGAGAACGTTCGGAGTATGAAGAGACGCATACACGCAGGGAATGGGAACATTCCTAGAATGTCGTCGGAAACTTGCGGCGCCGACATTCGTTTTTCACAACAGATGCCCTACCGTTCAGATTTAACTCTTCACTGCCCGAGCCGCATTCCGTCCCCGCAGCCATTCGAGTGCTAACAGCAGGCAAGTGGAAAACACGATCAGAATCGTCGCCAGAGCGGCAATCGTCGGGCTGATGTTTTCGCGGATGCCGGTGAACATTTGTCGTGGCAGCGTCGTCTGATCCGCGCCGGCGAGGAACAGTGTCACGACCACTTCGTCAAACGACGTCGCGAACGCGAACAGCGCACCTGAAATCACACCCGGCGCAATTACCGGCAAGGTGATGCGGAAAAACGTCTTCACCGGGTTCGCGCCCAGCGACAAACTCGCACGCACCAGGTTGTAGTTGAAGCCTTGCAACGTCGCCACCACTGTCGTCACCACGAACGGCACACCAAGCGAAGCATGCGCGAGAATCAGCCCGATATAGGTATTCGCCAATCCGAGCGGCGCAAAGAACAGATACATGCCGACGCCGACCACCACCACCGGCACGATCATCGGCGAAATCAGAATCGCCATCAGCAGCGCCTTGCCGCGGAAGTTCGCTTTGGTCAGGCCGATCGCGGCCAAAGTGCCGAGTACGGTGGCAACCACAGTCGCCGACGGCGCCACGATAAAGCTGTTCTTCGCCGCCATGCGCCATTCATCGGATGCAACCAGGTTTTGATACCAGCGCAGCGACCAGCCCGGAATCGGATAGACCAGAAACGTGCTCGACGAAAACGACAGCGGCACGATCGCCAGCACCGGCAAAATCAGATACAACAGCGTTAGCACGGCAAGCGCACGCAGCGCGAAATACCACACGCGCTCGACCACCGACGTGTGCGGTGCAAACAAAGGCTTGGCAAGTTTCATCGCGAGTAAGCTCCGGTCAGGCAATCAGCCAAGGCTCAGTGACGAACGCGTGAAGCGCCCGTAGATGACATACAACACGAGCGTCGCGGCAAGCAGAAGACCGCCTAGCGCACACGCCATGCCCCAGTTGATCGTCACGTTGGTAAAGTACGCGACGTAATAACTGACCATCTGATCGCCAGGTCCGCCAAGCAATGCCGGTGTGATGTAGTAACCAATCGCCAGAATGAACACGAGCAATGCGCCCGCGCCGATGCCCGGATAAGTCTGTGGCACATACACGCGCCAGAACGCGGCAAACGGATGGCTGCCGAGCGAAATCGCGGCACGTTGATACGTCGGCGGGATCGACTTCATCACGCTGTACAGCGGCAGGATCATGAACGGCAGCAGAATGTGTGTCATCGAAATGTACACGCCGGTGCGATTGAACAGCAGCGACAACGGATCATGCAGGAGCCCGCTCGCAATCAATGCTTTGTTCACCAGCCCTTCGCTCTGCAAAATCACGATCCACGCCGCGACGCGCACGAGAATCGATGTCCAGAACGGAATCAGTACGAGAATCATCACCAGATTCGCGCGACGGTCGGAGAGCGTGGAAATCCAGTAAGCGAGTGGATAGCCGAGCAGCAGCGCAAAAAATGTCACGGCTGCGCCGATCACAAACGTGCGGCTGAATACGGCGAGATAGATCTGCTGGTCGGGGTCGGTCGGAATAATGTGGCCGAACGCGTCCTGCTTATGGTCCAACGAAGCCAACAGGTAAAACGGCGAATACGCACCAGAATTCTTGGCAATCGCCTGCCAATACGTGATGTCATTCCAGCGCTCGTCGAGTTCGACGAACTTCGCGTGGATCTGGGCAGGCGTGAGGTTCAGTGGCTTGCTGTCGTCGTCGACGAACGGCATCGCACGCGCCGACTTCGCTACCAGTGAGCGGTAGCCGGGAATTTCAACGTTCAGGCGGCGTGCCAACGCACCCATACCGTCGCTATCGGCGACCGCGGCGAGGTCCACGGCCAATGCAGCATAAGCAGCATCCGGAGGCGGCGTCTTGCGATCCCAGGCGCTCAACGCATTCAGCGTATGTGGCAACGCATTGACCACTTCCGGATTTTGCGCGGCGCGCGTCAGCAGCGCACCAATCGGCACGACAAAAATCAGCAGTAGGAAAATCGCGAGTGGCGCAATCAGCAATAGCGCCATCGCGCGCTTCTTCGCTTCCGCGGCCTTCAGTTCCCGCTTGAGCCGAGCGCTCGACTCAGGCGTCGAATCAGCGGCGATCGTCATCGTAGTCACACCCGTCCCCTGTCGATTCGGAGTTAGCGCTTTAGCGCTTACTCCGATCCCATGCAAAGCTGTCGATTCGGAGTTGGCGCTTTAGCGCTTACTCCGATCCCATGCATCCGCCCACATCGCGAACACACATGCGCTTGCATTTCATAGCATCGATACGATGCGGCTTCACCAACAGGAAAAGCCGCACCCTCTCACACCCGCCTAATTACTTCGAAGCCCACGACGAAAAACGTTGCTCCAGTTCATCGCCATGATCTGTCCAGAACGACAGATTCTGCAGCACCGCGTTCTTACCATTGGCCGGCGAATTCGGCAGATTCGCGAGCGTCTTCGCATCGAGTGACTTGATGGCTGCTACGCTCACCGGACCGTACGCGATGTTATGCGCGTAGTCCTGCTGAGGCTTCGACGACAGCGAATAGGCGATGTACTTCTCGGCCAGCGCCTTGTTCGGCGTGCCCTTCGGAATCGCCCAGTAGTCGAGATCGTAGATACTGCCGTTCCACACGACCTTGAGGTTCTTGCCTTCCCGCTGCGCGGCATCGATACGGCCGTTGTACGCGGTAGACATCACCACGTCGCCCGCCACGAGGAATTGCGGCGGCTGCGCACCCGCTTCCCACCACTGGATATTCGGCTTCAGTTCGTCGAGCTTCTTGAACGCGCGGTCCTGGCCTTCCTTGGTGGCGAGCACCTTGTAGACGTCCTTCGGCGGCACGCCGTCGGCCATCAGTGCGAATTCGAGGTTGTAACGCGCGCCCTTGCGCATCGCGCGCTTGCCCGGGAATTTCTTCACGTCCCAGAAATCGGCCCAGCCGGTCGGCGCGGTTTTGAGTTTGTCTGCGTTATAAGCGAGTGCCGTCGACCACACGAAAAAGCCGACGCCGCAGGTTTGCGGTGCTTCCGGAATCAGATCCGACTTCTTGGCGATTTTCGACCAGTCGAGTTTCTCGAATAACCCTTCGTCACAGCCGCGGCCGATGTCGCCCGATTCGACTTCCACCACGTCCCAATTCACGTGCTTCGCTTCGACCATCGCTTTAATTTTGGCTTGCTCACCGTTGTATTCGACGGCGGTCACCTTGTTGCTGGTCTGCGATTCGAACGGCTGGTTGAACGCGACTTTCTGCGCGTCGCCATTCGCGCCGCCAAAATTAACAACCGTCAGTTCAGCTGCATTAACCTGCGCTGCGCCCAGCGCGAGCGCCACAGCACCGACAGCGATGGCGCAGCGCGATTTCCCGATCTTGCTCATGGTGTGTTGCTCTCCTTTGGTGGTGTGCTTTCAACTTTCAGCTAGATACAGTGCGACTTGTTATGTGCTGCTTACGTGGACTGCCTGTTTTCCTGCATTGACCTGCTCACGCCTCACGCAACCTCACGCCCCTGCAAATACCCGCAGATGCTCGGGCGCAAACTCCAGCGCGACCGGTGCACCAGGCGCAAAGGTACCGAGTGCATCGGTGCCGAGCGGCACCTTGACGAAGCACTCGTCCTGTTCCGGCAGGCCACAGCGCATGCGCACGTGGTCGCCGAAATAAATCAGCCCGCGCGCTTCGCCGCTCAGCGCATTGGCGCCAGGCCGTGACGCGCCATTGGCAAGCTTCATGCGCTCGGGCCGAATGCAAGCGATCGCCGGCGTACCCGCCCGTGCGCCGCCGATATTACGTCCTGTGAGCCGCGTGCCGTCAGTCAGATGAAATTCGCAGTAGTCGCCGTCGACGTTCGCGATCGTCCCGCGCAGCTTGTTGCTATCGCCGATGAAGTTCGCGACGAACTCGTTGCACGGCGATTCGTACAGACGGTCCACGGTATCGAGTTGCTGCACGATGCCCTTATCGAACACGGCAACGCGATCGGACATGGTGAGCGCTTCACCCTGATCATGCGTAACGTACACAAAGGTCACGCCGAGCTTCTCGTGCAATGATTTAAGTTCGTACTGCATGTGTTCGCGCAACTGTTTGTCGAGCGCGCCGAGCGGCTCGTCCATCAGCACGAGCTTCGGCTCGAACACGAGTGCCCGCGCCAACGCGATACGTTGCTGCTGACCACCGGAAAGTTGCGCCGGATACCGCTTCGCGAAGCTCTCCATGCGCACCATCTTCAGTGCGTTATGGGTGCGATGCGCGCGTTCCTCGGCAGAGAGTTTGCGCACGGTAAGCGGATACGCCACGTTCTGCTCGACCGTCAGATGCGGAAACAGCGCGTAGTTCTGAAACACCATGCCGATGTTGCGCTTATGCGGCGGCACGGTATTGAGCAGCGTGCCATCGAGCCAGATCTCGCCGCCGGTGGGAAATTCAAAGCCCGCCAGCATCATCAGACATGTGGTTTTCCCTGATCCCGAAGGTCCGAGGAGCGTCAGAAATTCGCCCTGGTAAATATCCAGATCGAGTTGCTTGACGACCAGCGTTTCGCCGTCGTACGTCTTGCGCACACCTCGAAAGCTGACGATCACGTCATCGGTTTTCATCGCTTCATCTCCTCTGCGGTCCGGCTGACTTCCCCTGCAAAACAGCGGGGTAGCATTAATTACGTGGCTCACTATAGTCCCTTACGGTTCTACAATATGGAACCATTTCATTATTCCGGATAGAACCACTTGGACACCGTGATCCTGTCGGATTGGCTTGCCGCACGGCTCGACCGCGCCGCCGCCGAACCGGTCTACAGACAGACGCTACGGCTGATGCAGCAGGCCATCCTGACCGGCCAGTTGCCACCCGGCACCAAGCTGCCGAGCTCGCGCACGCTCGCCGAAGACCTCGGCATCGCGCGCAATACGGTGCTGCACGTCTACGATCAGTTGACCGCCGAAGGCTATGTGATCTCGACCACCGGCAGCGGCACCTATGTCGCCGACACGCGGCCGGACAGCGCTGCGGTGAATACGCGCAAGAAGCCGTTGATGGCGAGCGTCGATGCAGGCGGCAATCCGGCCGCGGAGGCCGTGACACCGCCAAAGCGCGATCTCGGCGACCTCTCCGCGCGCGGACGGAGGTTGATCGATCAGGCCGGCGTGTCAGCGAAGCAATGGGGCGCGTTCATGCCGGGCGTACCCGACGTCGCTGAATTTCCCGCGCGCACATGGAGCCGCTTGCAGGCAAGATTGTGGAAGGAAGCCAATCCCGATCTGCTGACCTATGCGCCCGGCGGCGGCTATCGGCCGTTAAGGCGCGCATTGTCCGATTACCTGCGGGTCGCGCGCTCGGTGAATTGCACGCCCGATCAGATCATCATCACGACGGGCATTCATCAGTCGATCGATCTGGCCGTGCGTTTATTGACCGACGTCGGCGATCGCGCGTGGGTGGAAGAGCCGTGCTATTGGGGGGCGCGCAGCGTGCTGCAATCCTCAGGGATTACGCTGGTACCCGTTCCGGTTGATGACGAAGGTCTCAACCCACGCGAACAGGATTTGCAACAACCACCGCGCCTCGCACTCGTCACGCCATCGCATCAATATCCCCTCGGCATGGTGATGAGTCTCGCGCGCCGCCGCACGCTGCTCGAATACGCGCGCCAGCATAACGTCTGGATCATTGAGGACGACTACGACAGCGAGTTCCGCTACGGCAGCCGTCCGCTGGCATCGCTGCAAGGTCTCGACGACGCCGGCCAGGTGATCTACGTAGGTAGTCTGGGCAAGATGCTGTTCCCGGGTTTGCGGATCGGCTACATGATCGCGCCGGAGCATCTGGTCGATACGTTCCGCACGGGTGTGGCCGAGTTGTATCGCGAGGGGCAGTTAATGCAGCAGGCCGTGATGACCGATTTCATCATGGACGGCCATCTCACGTCGCATGTTCGCCGTATGCGAGCGCTCTACGGCGAGCGCCGGCAGATTCTGATCGACGCGATCACCGCGCGTTTCGGCGATGAACTCCCGGTAATGGGCGACGAGGCCGGCCTGCATCTGGTGCTCGGCTTGCCCGACCATGCCGACGATCGCGCGGTCACGGCCGCGGCTTACGATGCCGGTGTAATCGTACGGCCGCTCGCTGCCTACTACAGCAGCGAAACGCCCGCACGACGGGGACTGTTGTTGGGATACGCCTGCGTGGCGAACGAGAAGATCGGTCCGGCATTCGACACGCTCGCGCGTGTGATCGAGCAGACTGCGTTGAAGAAAAAACCGACGCGCGCCGCTTAAGCGCACGCCGCGCACGCTGAAACACGCGTGGCGGCGTGCGTCCACAACGCATCATTTCAAGCCGAAGTCCACTCGCGTCGTCGCACCCTTGTCCTGGATGCCATCCGCATTCAGCTTCGGCGCGACGATAAACACGCGGCTGCTGTCGATCTTGCCTTCGAAATACTGCTGCACGGCTTGCGCCCGTTGCTGCGCAAGTTGACGCAAGCTGGCGTCGTCGATCGGGGCATTCGCGGCCAGCGCGCTCTTCATCTCGTCGTCCGGCAGGCTCTTCGTCAAGCCGACAAAATTACGCGGCTTCTTGAAATCACCCGCCTTGTAGGCCTTGGTCAAGTACTTATCGTATTCCTTCGGATCCACGGTCACCGTCGACAGATCGACGCTCTCGCCATTGCCCACCACGTCCTTGATCTTCTGCTGCTTGACCAGGCGATCGACGTATTGCTCGCGCAGGCCAGGACCGTCGACCGCCGGATCGACGCGGCCGATCAGATCGATGCGAACCGACGTCTTGTCGGCCAGCGCCTTCACAATCGTGTCGAGTTTCTTGTCGGCGGCATCCGAGAGTTTCGCCGAACCCGGATCGAACTCGACATAGCCCAATTCCTCGCCACCGCCGCCAAATGCATTGGCGATCAGCGAGAACGGCGCGGTGACGGCCTTCTGCAGCAGATTGAGCACCGCATGCCAGATCAGCCCGCCGATACTGAATTCAGGATTTGACAACGAACCCGACACCGGCAGATTCACGTCGATTTCACCGCGCGAGTTTTTCAGCAGCGAGATCGCGAGACGCACCGGCAACTTGGTCGCCGTGTCGTTTTCGACGTGATCGCCGAACGTGAGCTGATCGATGAAAATGTGATTGTTCGCGTTCAACTGATCGTTATCGAGCTTGTAGTGCAGATCGACGTTCAGCTTGCCCTTGGTGATCGGATACCCGGCGTATTTCGCCGAATACGGCGTGAGGTTGGTGAGCTCGATATCGTGCGCGCTGGCGGTCAGATCGAGCGCCGGCTTCGCGATCAGCGGATTGACCGTGCCGCGAATCGATAGCGGACCATTGGCCGCCAGCTTCGCGGCGATATCCACCGGCGCAGGCGTGGTCGATTGCGTGCCGAACGCGCCGACCGTGCCTTGAATGGCGACCAGATTCGCCGTGAAATTCGGCTTGATGAAGTTATCGGTGTACGTCACGCGGCCCTGTTGCAACACCAGTTGGCCGAAGTGCAGTTTGACGGGGCTCTGCGGCGGCGTGGCGGCCGTCACAGTCGCCGGTGTGGCCGACGACGCGGGTATCGGCGCGGAAGCCACTTCGGGCGCCGACGCAGCCTGCGGCGTCAACGGTATCGGCTCGTGGCCGCCGCTCTTGTCGCGCGTCAGCGATTGCGCGGCGCCGCTTTCATGCGCGACCACGTCATTGAGATTCAGCTTGCCTTGCGCATCGAGCAGCACACGGCCATAGAACTTCGTGAACGTGACGCGGCCCGCGTCGACCACCGTACCGTGTTCGTCGTAGTCAGCTTTCAGGTTGGTCAGTGCGAGCGAACCCCAACCCGCGAACGGGTCAGACGTCGCTTTGTCGAGCATCCGTACGTCGACTAGCGCCACGTCGCCACGGTACGTCGCTTTCAGCGCCTTCGCCTGACTCAGCGCAAGATCGCCGTTCGCGTTGAGTAACGCGCTCGCGATCAGCGCATTCAGTTTGCTGCCGAAGTACGGTTCGAACGCCGCCGCGTCCAGCCGGTTCGCATTCACCTTGACGGCCACCTTGAGCGGTGTCGCCGTGACGTCGCCTTTTACGCCGAGGGTGCCCTTCTGATTAAGTGTCGCTTGCAGATCGACCGGCAGCGGCTTACTCAGGTCGTCGCTGATCTGCTGCACTTTGAGTTGCAGCGGTGTCACGCTCAACTTCACCGGACGCGGCGTGGTGTTGTCGGTGAAATTGGCGGTGGCGTCTTTCAGGCTGAGCTCACCGATCTTGTAGTGCCACGCAGGCCCTTCCGCCTCTGCCTTCTTCGCCGCGTGGATCGCCGTGCGCTGCTGTTCGGCCTGATGCGGACCGGCGAGCGCGGCCAGGTCGATGCTACCGTCTTTCAGACGCTGCGCGTTGACCGCGAGACCGGTCGTGTCGACGCCGGTGATGTCCGCGGTGCGTCCCGCGACGTCCACCTGCTTGATCGTCACCTGGCCCTGCGCGAGCGAGACGACGGGCGTCTTGCTGCCGCGCGTCGCGAGTTTGAGCGATTGCAGGTCGAGCTGCGTGTCGGTGACCATGACAGCGGCCGGCGACTTCGACCAGTTCGCACCGACGTTCGCGTTAGCGGACAGCGCGCCGTCAATGACCTGCGCCGCGGTTGCCGAGTCGAGGTAGGGCTGCAGCACCGGCAATGGCAGCGACTTCAGATCGAGCTTGGCGCTGGCGGTCTTCGCGACAAGGCCGAACGCACCGGCCACGCCGAGCGAACCCGCGGCGTCCTTGAAACCGGTATTGAGCGTGTAGTGCGCGGGCGCGGTAGCGAGCGTCGAGAAATCGGTCAGCGTGACGGCCAGTTTTTGCAGGCCGAGATCGACCGGCCGCGAGGCCGCTTCGTCGTGAACATTCACGGTGCCGTCGTTGAGCACGAAACGCTTGATCGACAGGTCCAGCGGCTGTGCGGTTTTGTCCGTGGCAGTTGCACCAGATGCCGCGACGGGTGCGCTCGCAGCATGACTGGCGGTCGTGGCCGCGGATGCCGGCGCCGCACCAGATGCGGACGCAGGTACTGGAGCAGAAGCGCCGGCAGCAGGTGCCGCAGGCGCAAACATCCGCTCGACACTCAACACACCTTCCTTGTCGCGCGCAAGATTGGCGCTAGGCGCGTCGATACGGATATCGTCGAAGTGATACAGGCTCTTCAACGGCTCGAGCGTCGCGGCAGCCACATGCACGGCCTGCGCCGCGAAGAACGGCGCCTTGCTCTGATCGCGCACGTCCACGTCGTTCAAATCGACGGTGCCGGCCACGCGCAGCGAAGGTGCGTCGTTGGAGACTACGAAGTTGAGCTTGAGATCGGTGGACAGCTTGCCGCTCTGCACAATCACGGGCAGCTTGGTCGGCACGTAGGACATGAGACGCGGCACATCGAGCCCGTCGAAGCGCAGCGATACTTCCGATTCGCGCGACGCTGCAAACGGCTTGCTCTTACCGTCGATAGCGAGCGGACTGCCGTCAATGCGCGCACGCAGCAACGGCTCGACGAAGATATCGGTTTTCGAAGGCAGCGTAGCGATAAACGGAACGCCGAGCTTCCATTGATCGATCACGTGCGTGACACCGAGCAGCTTGTCGTCGAAGGTGATCTGGCCGTTTTCGAGGCGAATGTTCGACACCGAAAAGAGCGTCGGCTTGCTATTCGGCGTGGCCGGCTGCTTCGAGAACTTCTCGATCAGGTCGGTGAAATTGAAGCGCTGCGCATCATAGCGAACGATATGGAAACGCGGTGAATCGAGTTGCACTTCGTCGATGATCGGCGCCGCGCGAAACAGCGAGCTCCACGACGGCTGCACGATGAGCCGCGAGATATCGACGAAGTCGCCCGCGCCGCCACGCTCGCCGATATGCACGCGATCGGCTTCGAGCTTGAGCGTGTACGGATTGAGCGCAATGCGGCCGATCGTGGCGGGCCGGTCGAGTTGTTTGCTGAGTTGCTGCTCGGCAATGTGGCGAATCAACGGCGGCGCCGCGAAAAAGCCCAGCAGACCGAACAATACGAGGAAGATCAGCAGACCGGCGATGACACGCCGGGTACGGCGTGACTGCGCGACGTCGCGCACGGTCTGCATGGAAGATGCGAGTGATGCTTTATTAAGGCTTGCCATGCTCGGTCTTGGGTAATGCGGCGGCAAGCCCGCCGCGAAAACGAAAATCCCGCAAGCGGCAGTATAAGTGGTGAATCTTACGCGGCATAGAAATGTAAGTCGTGGCTTACACATTGTTGCGCGTTACAACGCCGCATGTCCGCCGGCACGAAGCGGCGGACATGGGCTGATTTATGCGTCACTCATGCGTTGCTGTCACAGCAGTGACGCATTTCACTAACGCGACTTCGCAATCGCACTTGATTGGCTAACTTCATTCATTGACGCACGACCGCCGGCGGTTGCCAGCTGCCGTCGGTCGCTTGCGGCTTCGGCGCGTACAGACGCAGCATCAGTTGCAGATCGGCACGCGGCGCCGGCAACCAGTTGCCGCTCTTGCCGCGCGTCGACGACACCGTTACGTCGAGCGAGCCGTCGCGATTGCGGCGCGCGCCGTTGCGATCGCCGACCGCCAGACGCGCCGGCGCGCTTTCCCCTAGCGCGCCTTCCTTCGTGTAAGCGGTGATCGACCAGAAGCCGCGCACCGGCGGCAACTGGTCCGGTGCGAAATGAATCACGTAGCGGTTTGCGCCGTTGAGCGCATGACCGTCGCTATCCTGCGTGACGACCGCGCGCACTTCGTCGTCCTTCGTGCCGATGCCCGGTTGGGTCGCCGCGGCGTAAGCGCGCATCGCGTAGTCAGGACCGTAGTTGCCCACGCCATCGCCGAACCAGCTCCAGCCGTTGCCGCTCAGCAGATTGGACGGCGGCGTGACAACGCGCTCGTGACCGTCCGCGAGGCCCGCGGCAACTGCCTCGGGCGCGCTCGGCAGCGTCACCGGATTACCAGGCGTCACGCCGAAATCCGAGAGGATTTTCAGCGCATGCGGATCGGCCGGCGTCGGCGGGTTGTCCGGCAAGGCCTGCGCGAGCCGGCTGAAGAAACCGTTCGCGTCGAGTGCGGCGACTTGCGCGGCCGGCGTGCCGGAAGCGGCCGCAGCGGCGGAGTCGGCGGCATTGCTGCGCGGCGGCGTAATCGACACCGAGCGCGTGTCGCCGGCATAGACGCTCAGCGGCGCGATGCGGATGGCGCGCTGCAGCTTGCGCACCGCCGTCAGGTCGCGGGTGCCGTTCGACTGGATGCGCACGCTGACCCATGCGTTGCGGGTCGGCACGTCGACGCGCGTTACGCCCTTGGGTAGATCGCCCTGCCAGCCCGGTCCGACGAAGGCAATCGTTTGCGCCTTGATGCCAGCGGCGCGGGTGGCGAACTGTGAACTGGTCGACCACACCACGTTGGTCCACATGTCGAGCACGCGGGCGTCGACATAGCGTCCGCGCGAGTCGGGCAGCGACACGATCACGGGCTCACTGCCGACATCCAGCCAGCCGGTCGAGTCGAGCGTGTCGAGACTTGGCTGCAGCGGATAGGCGGCGCCGATCGGCGGCAAGGCCTGCGCGTGGCGCAGCGTATTGACCGGCGCCTGGCCCGGATCGGTGCCGACTGCTGCATCGCGCGCGACGCCCATCAGCACCAACGGATAGCCGAAAACATACGAATCGGCGACTTCGTCCTTGATCCAGCCGGTGGTTTTTTGCGTCGTGGACGGCGCCGACGCACAACCAGCCAGAAATGCGAGGCCTGCGAGCGATGCGCAGGTCCAGTGAAGCGAAAACAGTTCTTGGCGATTTTTTATCATTCGTTCAGGTGGCGGAACGTGCGGTCCTAAGGGAAACGTCGGTGCGCAGCGGAACCTGCTTGCGTGGCCACCCAAAGCCGAGCGCAACCAATCCGTGGCTCGCGATGCCGACAACATCGGGTTGTATCGTATCCTTGTTCGCCAGGCAAGCGCAAAGGCAGGAATAGCGCCTCGTGATGCGCACACAGACATCATTTACAGGTCGAGTGACAATTTCTATCACTCCCGCGCCGGTTCTTGTGCGGCTGCCCGCCCTTTCCGATCACTTGCCGCCCTTTTGCCGCCCTTTTGTATCCGGAGCGCTTTATGTATATGCCCGCTCATTTTGAAGAGAACCGTCCAGAGGTTCTCCATCGCCTGATCTCAGAGCAGCCGTTCGGCGCGCTGATTACCCATGGGCCGAACGGGCTCGACGCGAATCATGTGCCATTCGACCTGGAAGTAGTCCCCGCAGCGGGCAATGCGCAGCCCGCCCCGGCCCGCGCCATCCTCCGTGCCCACGTCGCCCGGGCCAACCCGGTCTGGCAGGAAGTCGCCGCGAATCCGGAAACCCTCGTTATTTTCCAGGGCCCGGCCGCCTACATCTCGCCGACCTGGTATCCGAGCAAGCACGAAACGCATCGTCAGGTGCCGACTTACAACTATATGGTGGTGCACGCGCATGGCCGGATCGTCGTGCGCGACGACGAGTCTTTCGTGCGCGGTTTGGTCGCACGGCTCACCCGCAAGATGGAAGCCGGCGAGCCGGTGCCGTGGAAGATGGGCGACGCGCCGGCTGACTATATCTCGCAGATGCTGGGGGCGATCGTCGGCCTCGAGATCGAGGTCACGCGACTGGTCGGCAAATGGAAGCTCAGCCAGAACAAGGAAGCCGCCGACCGGCGCGGCGCGGCCGAAGCCCTGCTGGCGCGCACCAGCGAGGAGCAGAAGGCCGTCGGCCAGGCGATGCTGGACGCGCCGCCGGCATTCTGAGCTTTCGGCTCATCAGCCATGCAGTGCGCTTGAAAAACATCCTTGACCTTCCCATCATGGGAAGGTCGATACTCGGTTCATGATGCGGCCCAATGCTGCTACGAGCCTGACCTGCCATGACCGAACTTGCCACGCCACTGCGTCCCGCGGACGCTACGCCCTCCAGAACCACCGAACTCGACATCGGCGGGATGACTTGCGCCTCGTGCGCGATGCGCGTCGAGAAGGCGCTCGCGAAGGTGCCGGGCGTCGCGGGCGTATCGGTGAACCTGGCGACCGAAACGGCAACCGTCAATCTGGGCGACGCGGCCTCGGACGCAGGCGCCGACACCGGCGCGTTGATCGCAGCGGTCAAGAAAGCGGGCTACGAGGCGACGCTTATCGCACCGCCAGACGCACCGGCGTCCGCCGCCGACACGGCCACCCTGACCTCCGCCGCAGAAAGCAAACACAACCAGACGCGCCGCGAACTGGCGGCCGTGCTCGTCTCCGCCGTGCTGACGCTGCCGCTCGTCCTGCCGATGGCCGGCGAATGGTTCGGCTTGCACACGATGCTGCCCTCCTGGCTGCAATTCACCCTCGCGTCGATCGTGCAGTTCGTGTTCGGCGCGCGCTTCTATCGAGCCGCCTATCGTGCGGTGCGGGCCGGCGCCGGGAACATGGACTTGCTGGTGGCGCTCGGTACGTCGGCGGCTTATGGAATCAGCGTCTACGAACTGGCCACTCATCCAGGCGACATGACGCATCTGTATTTCGAAGCGTCGGCGGTGGTGATTACGCTGGTGCGCTTCGGCAAATGGCTCGAAGCGCGCGCCAAGCGCCAGACCACGGATGCGATCCGCGCGCTCAACGCGCTGCGCCCCGATCGCGCGCGAATCCGCGTCGGCGCGGACGAACGCGAAGTGCCGCTCGCGCAAGTGCGGGTGGGCTCGGTGGTGATCGTGCGCCCCGGCGAACGCGTGCCGGTCGACGGCGCGGTGCTCGAAGGCCGCACCCATATCGACGAATCGCTGATTACCGGCGAAAGCCTGCCGGTACCGAAACAGGCAGCCGATCGGGTCACCGCCGGCTCGATCAACGGCGAGGGCGCGATTGCTGTGACGACCACCGCGATCGGAGCGGAAACGACGCTCGCACGCATCATCCGCCTCGTGGAAAGCGCGCAGGCCGAGAAGGCGCCGATCCAACGACTGGTCGACCGCGTCAGCGAGATCTTCGTGCCGGCGATTCTGGCGATTGCGGCGCTCACGCTGGCGGGTTGGCTGATTGCCGGCGCGGGCGGCGAAACCGCGATTCTGAACGCCGTTGCCGTGCTGGTGATCGCCTGCCCGTGCGCGCTCGGACTGGCGACGCCCGCGGCCATCATGGCCGGCACCGGCGTCGCCGCGCGGCATGGCGTGCTGATCAAGGACGCCGAGGCGTTGGAAACCGCGCATCGCGTGACTATCGTCGCGTTCGATAAAACCGGCACGCTGACGCTCGGGCAACCGTCGGTGACGGCGTTCGAGGCCATCGGCGGGATTGGGCGCAACGAGGCGCTGGCGCTCGCCGCGGCCGTGCAGCGGCAAAGCGATCATCCGCTGGCGCGGGCAGTGGTGAAGGCGTATGAAGCGGCGGAGTCGCAAGTTCCGACACTCACGGCCAGTGCCGCCCGCGCGGTGCCCGGCCGCGGCGTGGAAGCCGACATCGACGGCCGCACCCTGGCGCTCGGCAGCACGCGCTGGCTCAGCGAACTCGGCATCCAGTTGCCGCCGCAACTCGTCGAGCGCGCAAAGCAACTCGAGACCGCCGGCAACACCGTCTCCTGGCTGATGCAGCGCGCGCCGCTTGCGCCCGCCGCGCTCGCACTGATTGCCTTCGGCGACACCGTCAAGCCGACCGCTCGCGCCGCCGTCGACCGGCTCACCCAGTTGGGCATCAAAAGCGTGCTCGTCACTGGCGACAACCACGGTAGTGCGGCGAGCGTCGCCCAGGCACTCGGCATCGCCGAATTCCACGCCGAAGTTCTGCCTGAGGACAAGGCCCACGTGATCCGCGACCTGAAGATCCGCAGTGCCGGCATCGTTGCGATGGTGGGCGACGGCATCAACGACGCCCCCGCGCTCGCTGCCGCCGACATCGGCATTGCAATGGCAACCGGCACCGACGTCGCGATGCAGGCGGCCGGCATCACGCTGATGCGCGGCGACCCCGCGCTGGTAGCCGACGCCATCGACATTTCGCGCAGAACCTGGCGCAAGATCCAGCAGAACCTGTTCTGGGCCTTCGTCTACAACCTGATCGGCATTCCGCTTGCCGCCTTCGGCTTGCTGAACCCGATGCTGGCCGGCGCGGCGATGGCGTTTTCTAGCGTGAGCGTTGTCACCAACGCGCTTCTGCTGCGCACCTGGCGCAGCGCGTCGGCGCGGTGATCCGTTCACGCATTGACGCGGTGACGGGTTATATACACCCGTGTATTACGTAAAGCTTTCGAAAATACTAAAGAAACGGGCAAATCGGCCGTAATCCTGACATAGGTGTAAACCATGCGTTCGCATGGTTTACACGTCACATGTCTTCCTTTACTCCGAACGCCCATGGAATTTCTCTCTTTGCGCCGCGCCAGTGTTGGCGCCCGGCTCGCGGTGCTGTCGTGCGCGCTGGTCGCGTTGATTTTCGCGGCCTTTACGTGGGCGCTCACGCGCACCGCAGGCAAGCAGGCCAGCGATCAGGTACTCGAACGTATCGCCGATAAAGACCGTTCGATCGCCGCGATGATCAAGCTGTTCGACAAGGCGCTGTCGTCAGAAGTCGATCGTTCGATGTCGCTGTTCGCGAGCTTCCTGCCCACCAGCTATACGCTCGACGACACCCAGAAAGTCGACATCAACGGCGTCGCCACCCCGACCTTCAAGGCCGGCGACAAAGTCCTGAATATGGACTTCTCGATTCCCGACCAGTTTCTCGAACGCAGCGGCGCGGTAGCCACCGTGTTCGCCCGCAGCGGCGACGATTTCGTCCGCGTAACGACCTCGCTGAAGAAACAGGACGGTTCGCGCGCGATCGGCACGCTGCTCGACCGCAAGGGGCCGGCGTATGCACTGATCATGGCGAACAAATCCTATACGGGACTTGCCGCGCTCTTTGGCAAACGTTTGATTACCCAGTATCGGCCGATTACCGATGCCAGCGGCCGCGTGATCGGCGCGCTGTTCGTTGGCGTGAACGTGGACAAGGAAATCCAGTCGGTCGAAGACGGTATCAGCAAGCTGAAAATCGGCGATAGCGGCTACTACTTCGTGATCAACGCCTCGAAAGGCGCGGATCGCGGCAAGTTCATCGTGCATCCGGCTGCCGCCGGGCAAAGCGCGGACAACGCGAATGCACCGTATCAGCAGATGCTCGACATGAAAGAAGGCCAGCTCGAATTCAGTTCGGCCGATGCGACGCTCGGAGAGCACAACGCGCACGACAAATTCGTGTCGTTCGTCACCGTGCCGGAATGGCAATGGCTGGTAGGCGGCGTTGCGCCGCGCGACGAGGTGATGGCAGACGTCATCGCCACGCGTGATCAGTTCCTGCTGATCGGTTTCGCGCTGGTCGGCGCGTTCGCAATCGTGTTCCTGATCGCCGTGCGCCGTCTCGTGAGCCGTCCGCTCGATGAAGCCGCGAAGGCGTCCGAGCGCTTCGCCTCGGGCGATCTGAGCGTGCGCGTAGCCACGGGTGCGAATGCGCGTGCCGACGAAATCGGCCGGCTGATGCAGTCGATCGACGGCATCGGCGAAGGTCTCGCGCGTATCGTCTCGCAAGTGCGCAATGCGTCGACGGATATGTCGGAAGGCACCGAAAAGATCGCCTCCGGCAGCGGCAATATCGCTGCACGTATTGCAACGCAGGCTAGCAGCCTGGAAGAAACGGCGGCCAGCATGGAACAGATCACCTCGACCGTGCAACAGAACGCCGACCATGCCGCGCAGGCCAACACGCTCGTCACGAACGCCGCCGATGCGGCAGTCGAAGGCGGCCGTGCCGTCGAACGTGTGGTCTCGACGATGGGTGAGATCAGCCGCTCGTCGCAGAAGATCGCCGAGATCACCAGCGTGATCGAAGGCATCGCGTTCCAGACCAATATCCTCGCGTTGAACGCCGCCGTGGAAGCGGCGCGCGCGGGCGAACACGGCCGGGGCTTTGCGGTGGTGGCGTCGGAAGTGCGCGCGCTGGCGCAGCGCAGCGCGGCTTCGGTGAAGGAGATCGACGGGTTGATCGCCGCCTCCACGGCGACCGTTCAAAGCGGTTTCCGGATCGCGGAGGAAGCGAGCTCGACGATGCAGGGCATCGTTCAACAGGTCGGTCAGGTACGCGCGATCATGGCGGAAATCAGCGTTGCGTCGCGCGAGCAATCGGGCGGCATCGAGCAGGTCAATCTTGCTGTCACGCAGATTGGCGAGGCGACCCAGCAGAATGCGACGCTCGTCGGCGAAGCGGAACTCGCGGCGGCCGAGTTGCGCGCTCAGGCTGCGCGGCTCGCGCAGGTGGTCAGTGTGTTCAAGCTGGAAGCCGGGCGGGATTGAGGTGTTGCCTTTATAACGGCGCGGCGCCTCTTGCCGCGCCGCCATCGTCAATGGCCACGCTAACGGCCACGCCACGCCTTCATCAAAACTCCACGTCCAGTTCGTCGATTTCCTCCACTTCCTGTTGCGCGTCCGCAATCCACTGCTGCATTTCGGGCAGCGCCATGATGCGCTGCCCATATTCGACAATCTCCGGATCGAGCTTCACGTCGTAGGTGACGAAACGCGTCACCACCGGCGCGTACATCGCATCCGCCGCACTGCGCTCGCCGAACAGGAACGGGCCGCCGTACTGCTTCAGGCAATCGCTCCAGATCGTCACGATGCGGTCGATATCCGACTGCGCCCGCGCCCACACCTTGAAGCCCGGAAAATGCGCTTTCAGGTTCATCGGCAGCGCCGAGCGAAGCGAACCAAAACCCGAATGCATCTCGCCGCAAATCGAGCGGCAGTGCGCTCGCGCGCGGGTGTCTTTCGGCAGCAGTACCGCTTCCGGTTTCAATTCGTTCAGATATTCGGCAATCGCCAGGGTGTCCCAGATCTTGATGCCGTCGTGAAAGAGACACGGCACCAGAATCGACGGCGAGAGCAACAGCAATTCGGCGCGCGCGGCGGGATCGTCAATCGGCATCACGATCTCGTCGAAAGGCAGGCCGCTGAACCTGGTCAGCAGCCAGCCGCGCAGCGACCACGACGAATAATTCTTGCTGCTGATGGTGAGCGTGGTATTTGCCATACGATTCTCCTCCGGGTGAGGCGTTCGTCCGACGCCTGACGATGCGCGTGCACGTTGTCGTGCGTGGGCGCACCAAAGCGCGGCAATTTCGGCCCGCTCCCATGACTCGCGCAAATGCTATGCCAACGCAGCGGGACGGCTGCGCCAGTACGACTGCATGATTGGCACATGACTTGCCTCTATTCGGGTTCCTTCCTTTCCTGCACTCGTGCGAAGGTTATGAACCTGTTCGCATATCCCACATACCAGGCTTTCGCCGACATGATGCTGCCGATGCGGCACGGCGCTGCGCTGGTGAACCATTCGCTCGACGCCTGGCCCGCGTTTGGCGACACATCGCATGGCCGCTCGATACGCGCGGCCTGCGAGCTTTTGACACTCGCCGGACTCACGCCTGTCAGGCCGCCGTTCGGCATCGATAGCGTGGTGACGGAAGGCAACGCGGTGAAGATCGTCGAGGAAGTGGTAGCGCACACGCCATTCTGTTCGCTGTTGCATTTCCGTAAGGACGCCACGCTTTCGCATCCGCAGCCGCGCGTGCTGGTGATCGCGCCGATGTCCGGCCACTTCGCGACGCTGCTGCGCGGCACCGTTCGTACGATGCTCGCCGAGCACGACGTCTACATTACCGATTGGCACAATCCGCGCGACGTACCGCTGAATCAGGGCCGTTTCGGCTTCAGCGAATACGTACGGCACGTGATCGACTTCACCGAGGCGATCGGACCGGGTTCGCATCTGCTGGCGGTATGTCAGCCGACTGTCGCCGCGTTGGCCGCGGTCGCGCTCATGGCCGCCGACGACAACCCCGCGCAGCCCGCCAGCATGACGCTGATGGCGGGCCCGCTCGACACCCGCATCAACCCGACGCGCGTCAACGAACTGGCCAAAAGCAAGCCGCTCGAGTGGTTCGAACAGAACCTGATCAGCGCGGTGCCGTTCGGTTTTGCGGGCGCGCACCGGCGTGTGTATCCGGGCTTTGTGCAGCTCACCGCATTCATGTCGATGAATCTCGGCCGCCATCTCGACTCGTTCGAGACCATGCATTACGAGCGCGCCAAAGGCGATCCGGCAAAGGCCGACACGATCCGCACCTTCTACGAAGAATACTTCGCGACGATGGACCTGACGGCCGATTTCTATCTGGAGACCGTCGATACGGTTTTTCAGCGGCATGCGCTGCCGCTGCATGAACTCGAGGTGGAGGGGCGGCTTGTGGAGCCTTCGAAGATTCGGCGTACTGCGTTGCTCACCGTCGAAGGCGAAAAGGACGATATCTGCGCGGTTGGGCAGACGCTAGCCGCACAGGACATGTGCGACAAATTGCGGCCGTATCTGAAGACGCATCACGTGCAGACCGGTGTGGGGCACTATGGCGTGTTCAACGGGCATCGATGGGAGCGGCAGATTTATCCGCGTGTGCGGGCCGTGATTTACGACAACGAACCGCGCGCGGTGTTGGTGAGTTCACGGGCGCGTACGATTCAGCCGGTGTCGGTAGTTGCGGCTTCTGACGTGATGGCGGCAGCGCCGGCTGCGGTGGCGGTGGTCGATGTCGAGGTGGGCTCGACTGCCTCGCCGAACGGTGCGAGCGCGAGCGCCGGCTCCGCCGTCAAGCCACAACAGGCCTCACGGCCAACGCGACGACGGCCACCCGCAACGCAGTGAAACGCTGCTTCGGATGAAGGCGTTGCCGCCGCGGCGGCTCTACTCGACTCGCGATCAAGCCGTGACGCTTTTCCACGGCTGTACCGCCGGCACTTCGCACGGACCGTCGACTTCAATCGACTTGAAGTCCGCGGGCGACACGATTTCGATGTACTCCATATCTTCAGAATAATCGAACAGATAGTGGACGATGCCCGGCGCCTGATGCACGCAATCGCCGGCGGCGACGAGCGTCTCCTTGTCGCCGTACATGAAACGCGCCCAACCCTTCAGCATGATCACAATGTGGAAATCGGCCTCATGACGGTGCCAACCGGTGCCTTGCTCTGGTGCGTGATTTGCCTTGACGAGTTGCGCGAGCACCTTGCCGCCGGTTGCCTGCGCGATGCCTAAATCCCGGTAGAGAAAAAAGTCGCGTAGGCCCTGATCCACGTAGGACGTGTCTTGCGGACGGACATGGCTGAACTGCGTGGCGAATTCGGTGGACATGATCGCGCTCCTCTTGAGTGAGCCGGCAGTTGAAAACGACGCGTTGGAGCGTCGATTGCAAGCATCAAGCGGGCCAGTTTGCGGAGCGGCTTTGCGTCGCGTGAAGGCGGTCATGCAGAGGACGCGCCGCGCATCGTGCAGCGCGTCCTGCTTCAAACACTTCGGCTGATGAGGTTGTTATGCGGTCGGCCGGAACATCTGGAACATTTCGCCGATTTCCGCGTAGTCGGCACGATAGCCGGCGCGCATGATCGGCTGCGCGGCGTGCGTATCGAACAAGCCATCTTTCAGATAGGCCTCGTTGATGTGAACGCCGACGACTTGCCCGAGCGACAGGTAGTTGTCCATCGGCTGGCCGTCGAGGGTATGCAACCGAACCACTTGCAGCAGCTTGCATTCGAGCGAGGCCGGCGATTCGGCGACGTGCGGTACCGCGACATTGCGGCCCGGCGCGGGCGTGAGGCCGGCGAGCTCGAATTCGTCGACGTTTGGCGCGACCGGCGCGGAAGAACGATTCATTTGCTCAGCGAGCGGCCTGGTGGCGAGGTTCCAGACGAACTCGCCGGTGGCTTCGATATTGGCGACGCTGTCTTTGCGGCCTTCGCTGCAGAAACCGATGATCGGCGGAAAACTCGCGAACGCGCCGAAGAAGCTGTAGGGCGCGAGGTTCAGCGTGCCTTCGGTATCGCGGGAGGAAATCCAGCCGATCAGGCGCGGGGCGACGATGGCCTTGAACGGGTCATGCGGGAGGCCATGACCGGCAGCGGGGTCGTAGAAGTAGTGGGACATGGATTGTGTTGGGGTTTGCGGGGGAGCGGGAGGGTATTTATACCGCAGAGTGGCGGGGGCTGCTGCGGACAGCACGAGCAAGTCTGATCGGCAAAATCCAGCGGCGGCGACACTCAAGGAAAATGCCCGGCCGCCCTGCAACGACGGTTTAACCGCGGCCAATCACCCGCTTGCGGCCGGCTTTAACCTGCGCCAAATGGACATCGTCCCAGTCATAGAACCCAGCGCCGCTGCGCACACCGACGCGCCCCGCGTCCACCTGTGCACGCAGCAGATCGAGCACGTCTTCGTCTTTGGCGAGCTCAGGCATCAAATGCGTCGAGATGTCGAGGAAGGTGTCGAGACCGCCCATGTCCGCGCCTTCGAATGGACCGACAATCCCCCAGCGGCGTCCGAGCGACGCCTTCATGACACGATCGACCACATCCGGCGTCGCAGCGCCGGAGCGCACGATGTTCAACGCCTCGCGCAGCACCGCGAACTGCAACCGGTTGCCGACAAAACCCGGAATCGCCTTCGCCAGCACGACCGGCTCCATGCCGATCGCGCTCATCAACGCAGCGGTCTGCTCAGTGATTTCCGGCGCAGTCGCGGTACCCGGCACGACTTCGACGAGCGGGATCATGTGCGGCGGATTCCAGAAATGCGCGATCAGGAAACGCTCCTTCGCGCGCAACGGCGCAACCAGTTGATCAGGCGGAAAACCGCTGGTGTTGCTCGCGAGGATGGCATCGTCCGCCATCAAGCCGGCCAGCGACGCATACAGGCGATGCTTCAGTTCGAGTATCTCGGGAATCGCCTCGATCACGAATTGCGCCGACGCCATGACGTCGAGCGCCGCATGCGTCTCGATGCGCGCGAGCGCCGCCTGTTTGGCAGCCTGGTCGATGCGTCCGGCGTCGATCAGTTCGTCGAGCACCGCTTCCGCCTTCGGCGCAACGCTCGCGAGACGCGCCGGGTCGACGTCGTGAACGATCGTCCGGTGCCCGTGCAGTGCGCTTTGCGTCGCGATGCCGACGCCCATCAACCCCGTGCCCACTACGCCTATGACTGCCTTGTCCACGCTGCTCTCCTGCTGCCGTCGATGAAAGCGTTCAAGCATAGCGCAGCGTGCACTTTTTCAAGCCCGAACGTGACAAAGCCGGTCTTCCGCGAGGAAGGACCGGCTTTGCAGACTTCACGCCGCGTCAGGCGACGCCGTCATGCGCGCATTAATAACGCGGGGGCGGCGGGCGACGATCGTCGTGGTGATGCGGATCGTAGTCGTGCGGATGACGGTGCATCCAGTCGTCATGAGCCCAGTAACGATGACCGTCCCAGTAACGATCGCCATGCCAGCCGATATTGATCGACACGCCCACCGGCATCATGTGCGGCTGGCCGTAAACCACCGGTCCCGGACCATTCTCGACGATCACCCGTTCCTGGGCGAAAGCACTGCCGGCTGCGAGCAACGCGCCGCCTGCCAGCAAGGTTGCAATAATCGAACGTGATGTTTTGCTAAAGGTTTTCATAGTGACCTCCCATACAAAGTTTTTGTATCAAGCCAGCGCCCGTGTTCAGTCGGCATCGAACCGCGATTTCGGATTCGGACCAGACGCCGTACGCTTGAGACGAACTTTAGCGGGGCAAACCGCATGGAGAAGTGAGCACTTGTAAGCGCACATTTCATAGAAAGGGACGGATGAAGAGTCGCGTTTTTGGTGTTCGCCGCCCGTCTAAAGCGCATGCGCGGTGGATCAACCGGATGGCAGCGCGGCACCTTGTCAGGCGCCGTTACATTCATTTCGGCCAGGAAATATCCCGAAAGGCTGATTTGAAAAAATTTGAAAATGCGCGGCAACCATCAAAAACAAAAGCCACGGCACGCGTTTCGCGGGCAGTGGCTTTAATGATGCGAGGCGCGCTTGAGATGGGCGCCTATGCGCGGTGGTCCGCGCTCAGGTCATACAACTTTGCTTTTTAGTCGCTCAGCTTGATGCCGAACAACGTAGCTTGCGCACGGCGCATGCGGTCTGCTTCACGGCTACGCGCTTCGTACGAGTAATCCGAATCCAGCGGCAGATGGGGCGACGCAAAGAGGTCGCTGACCTTTTGGAACAATGCAAAAATGAAGCTCATGGCGACTCCCGGTTGGTTACTGCATTAGCTAGGGTTTTCCCTTAAGAATAATTATAGGGTTTTCCCTAGGCAAAAGCTAGTGCAACGCAGCAATTTCTCGGGTGTGGTGTATTGCCACAGGGTTTTTGACCATGGTGCGTCGCACCATGACAACGTCCCCGTTTTTCATATTCCGGGGTCAGAGTGCACGTCTACTGAAGCGTGGTGGACTGCGGCTTCCTGCTGCGCGTGGGTTTCGCGCTTGTCGTACTTTTGGCTGGGTTGACCACAGCAGCATCAACGGCGCCTGCCGCGGTGCTCTCCGCGCGCACCAGCGTCGCGCTGTTGACTGACACGATCAGCCCCGGCAGCGTCCGGTTGGGATTGTCTTGCGGCTTAACCGAGGCTCCCGTCGCCGTAAACTCCACATTCAACGCCCAGTACCCCTCGTGTATGCGCTGATCGCGCAGAAGCGCGGCTAGCAGTTCCTCGATCGAATATTTGTGCTCGCTAGTCGGCATAGTGGCTCCCGTCAGAAGATGCGCTGGCGTATCCGGTCCGGCTTCGCAACAGCAACAAGAGTGTAAAACGTAAGATTTGGCTTGCGACGGATCCGCAGGCGGACGATGCCTTACGGCACCTATCCTGGGAAGCGGGAACGAAAGCGCGGTGAGGACGAAGCGGAAGTATGCGCGAGCCGTTTGCGCGAACGAAGCGAGCCGCCACGGCCGGCTGACGCCGGCGCGGTGGTCGCTGAAGATCAATGCGAGTTGGCTACTTTCGGCTTGTACGCGTGCTGTGCTCGCGCGCCGCGCTTGCTATGAGCGGGTGCGGGTGTGGCCGCGGCTGGCTGCGCCGCCGCGGTTGCAGCTACGCCAGAAGCAGCAGCGGCTGCGTTGGCCATCGCCATGTGAGTGTCGAGCAAGCTGGTCATCGCGGCCTGCTGGTTCTGCATCAACTGTTCGATACGGTGCTGCTGGGCGGTGGTTTCACGCGTCAGGCGCATCAGAAGCACTGTCTGCGTGATGCCGATCGCGACCGTCACCAGCAACGCGCCCACCACGATCGACAGCATCCATTTCATGCGCCGTGAATGGTCGGTCGCGGCGAGGCGTTGGTCGGCGATTACGCCATAGAGGGCGTCGACGGTGTCGGCAAAGGCCGTCGCGCGTGCACGGTCGAGTTCGGGCGCGGCACGCAGCGCTGCCGCGGCAGCTTCGGCGCGTTGGGCTTCCCGGAACGAGGGCGCAGCGAACGCGACCTTGGCCTGCCCGGATGCGAATCCCGGCGCGGATGCAGATGCATTGCCCGGCACCTTGACGGCCGGCTCGGGCGTAGCGTCCACCGCACCGGATTCGGACTCAGACGCGGATTCCGACGAAGACAATGACGAGGCCAAAGCGCCCCCCGCTCCCGCATTCGTAGCCTCAGCGCCGGCCGCTTCCCGCGAGGCCGTCGCCGCCTTGGCAAAGGTCGCCGCAAAGCGCTGCGGCGGCACAGGCGGCCTGGCGCCACCCGAAGTCGATTCAGCCGCTGTATCGGTCGTCGTTACGGCCGGCTCAGCCGCCTGGCGCAGCGCGGTCACGCTGCGCGCCACGGTAGCCGCGGCCATCGCGGACGTGAGGGGCGTGGCCGCGTCACGTGCCGATGCCGCCGGCTTCTCGTCAGTCGGTGCCTCTGCTGCCGCCTTCGCATCGTCGAACGCCAGCTCGTCAACACGCGGTACCTTCGCCTCCACGGCCTCCGTTTCCAACCCGCTCAATTGCGCATTCATCGGCGCCGGTTCGTCGGATTTCGCGGCGCGAGGCATGCGCCGCGCCGCCTTCGCGTCCGGAGACACGCCGTCAGGGTCGATCGCGCCAACTGCTGCCAGCACGACATCGGGTAATTCAAAGCCATGCAGCGTGCCTTGCCGGATGTCGATATTCATCGCTTCCAGCGTGGCGCGAGTGGGGTCGTCGGGGAACAGGTCGAGCGTGCTGTCGTCGCGTGAGGCATCGCTCAATTGCGCGAGACGTTGTGCCGAGCGCGCGGCGCGCGCCAGCTTGTTTTCAGTTTCGGTCGAGACGGTGGCCTGGCGCCGCTTCTTCGAAGCGCTGCGCTGAGACCGGGACTGCGTGGATGCTGCGGAATCTGCCATAGAGAAAAAAGCGGTCGTCGCCGGAAAGCGGGCGCCGAGCACCGCTCGTCAATGCCATTGGAATTTTTCGAGACCGCATTGTCGCATGGCCGCCCGCCCCTGCCGAAGCCATTCGGCGACGTTTTTCCGTTTTTAAGACGACGCCTCGTCCTGCCGGAACTGCCTGACGCCGTGCAACTGACGCAGGCGTGCGCAGATCGCCTCATATTCGGTATTCGACACGCGATGCAACGTGATCACCACTTCATCGCACTCCGGCGCGTCGTCGCTTTGCTGCATCACGAATTGCTTGACGCGCGGGCTCGCGGCGCCGAGTTCGTCGTGCAGCGAATGAAACGTCATGGCGCCGCGCTCGACGATCATCGTCAGTTGACGCCGTTGCTTCACGGTGATGAAACGGCGCTCGAGCGGCTTGATCCCGGCGAGGATGATCAGAATGATGATGGTCGCGGCGATCGACGCCGTGTACAGCCCACCGCCGACCGCCAGCCCGATCGCCGCGACCGACCAGAGGCTGGCCGCCGTCGTCAGCCCGCGCACGATTTCACCACGCAGCAGAATCGAGCCCGCGCCGAGAAAGCCGATGCCGGAGACCACCTGCGCGGCCATCCGCGACGGATCGAGCACAACGTGGTCGCCTGTCAACACTTCGGCAAAACCATAGGCCGAGACAATCATGATGAGCGCCGACCCGACGCAGACCAGCATGTGCGTGCGTAACCCCGCAGCCCACGAAAGCCGTTCGCGCTCGAAGCCGATGACGCTGCCGAGCGCCGCGGCCAGCATCAGACGGGAAATGAGTTCGAGGTTCCCCAACATTGTTTTTCCTCCTTATCTGAAATTATTTGAAGGGTGTTCCGCACCTGTGATGGAGTGCCAACGGCAGCCGTTTGCTTTAAGCTTGGCCGCACGCCGCCGCGCGGGTTGCCAGGACGGTCGTCATGCTGTTTCCGAACCGTCCCGTTGCGGGCCCATCAGCATCCGCGATCGCCTGCACACCACGATCGACAACAACCGCGCCGCGACGAGCGCCAGATTCCGCAGCGCTTCGAATGACCCGTTTGACCAACCGAACTATGCCGAGCATGACCCCTTCTCCCGCTTCGACGATCACGCTCGCCGCCACACTGCGTAACCATTTCACTCGCGTGGTGCTGCCGCTGTGGCGCGGGCCCGGTTTCAACACCGCATTGAAGCTGCCGTACGAAGCGGTCAGCGCCGAGGGCCCCGCGCCGATGCCTGCGGAGCGCTACCGGGCCATGGCATGCGCGCGACAATTGTTCGTGTTCTCGCAAGCAGGCGATGCAGCGCATGCCCAGGTACTGTTCGATTCGCTGCTGCACACCTTTCAGGACACCCGCCACGGCGGATGGTTCTATAGCGTGGATGCGCAAGGCGCACCGCTCGACACCACCAAAGATCTGTACACGCATGCGTTCGTGATATTCGCCTGTGCGGAATATGCCGGCCGTTCCGGCAACCGCGACGCGCTGGACGTCGTGCATCGCACGTCGGCACTGATTCAGTCGCACTTCGCGGCCGGCGGCGATCTGTTCAACGCCGCGCTCACGGCGGACTTCGCCAGCGTGACCGGCACGCCGATCCAGAATCCCCTGATGCACCTGACGGAAGCCTGGCTGGCCGCCCGTCAAGCCACGCGCGACAACGCCTTCGACGCCGCGCTGCGCCGCCTTGCCGGCGCTGTCGCGCATCACTTCGTGCACGCGCCGACCGGCTGCATCGCCGAGTTGCCGATTGGCGCGGACGACAACCGTCTGGAACCGGGGCACCAGTTCGAGTGGTTCTGGCTGGTCAAGCAGGCGGGTGCGTTGTTCGAAGCCACGGGTCTCGACGAATCGCTGACGCGCGCGTTCAGCTTCGCGCAGCAATATGGCGTGGATCCGCAAACGGGCGGCGTGTGCGCCTCGCTCGACGAAACCGGCGGAATCAAGGACGCCACCCAGCGGATCTGGGCTCAGACGGAATATCTGCGCGCACTGGCGAGCCATAGCGACCCGACTGCGCTTGCCGCGCTGCCGCGGCAAATCGCGCTTTTCCAGCAACGCTTTCTGCGTCCGCAAGGCTGGTTCGAATGCAAAACGGCGGCCGGTGAAGTGGCGCGCGCCGACATGCCGTCGACCACGCCCTATCATCTCGCGACCGCCTATGACGCGTTGCCGGGCTAAGCGCCGGCCGCCGTCTTGCCAGACTCGGCGTTAAAAGCCGACTGGGCGGTCAATCAATACACTTCGCGTTGCCAGGGTCCCCAATCGGCGTCGGCAGTCTTGAATCGCGTGTAGGTCGCGCTTTGTCCGGTGGGGGTATCCGATGCGTCGCCGTGCGGCTTTTTATCGGTAGTGTGAAGGGCGAAAGCCTGGTGATCTTCGGTATCGACCGTGATACGGCCGACCGGATCCGGGGCGCCTTCTTGAGGGGATTTCGACTCCAATATCGCGAGATAGGGGGTCAAACGACTCCAGAACGAGGTGAGTTCTTCTTGCAAATAATGTGTCAATGTTTTTCCTGGAAGAGTAATACAACCAGTTTACCCTACCGGCTCGGACGTCCCTGCAAAATGCTTCCGAGCCCCAAAAGGGCCCAATCAGGGGAATACCCGAATACTTGTTGATTGGCGTCCATCATAAAGACGTGATACAACTCGTACTTCGCGCTCGATCTCGTGTTGAGAAATAGCGGTCGCGAATGCAACACACAACATTTACTGGATTAAAAATGGCAACAGGTACTGTGAAGTGGTTTAACGATGCAAAGGGCTTTGGCTTCATCACCCCGGACGACGGCGGCGAAGACCTGTTTGCACACTTTTCGGAAGTTCAAGGCAGCGGCTTCAAGTCCCTGCAGGAAAACCAGAAAGTGACGTTCGAAGTCAAGCAAGGCCCGAAGGGCAAGCAAGCTGCGAACATCCAGCCGGCCTAAGTACCTTCAGGTACTTTGAGGCACGCTTAGGCGCTTGCGTCTGATGCAAAATGGCCCGCTTCGGCGGGCCATTTTCTTTTGTAGATGCCCTCTTTTGGGGCGTCCGTGCGTTTCAAATTGCCCGCATTCCCGGCAGCGCAAACTCCGCCGTTTGCCCGCGCATCTCGTCCATTTGTTGCATCCGCAACACAGTTTCAGAAATTTCGAATACGGAAACGGCTTCCTTCAATTGTTGCGTCTGCTGATGCAGTGAAGCTGCCGCTGCGGCTGCTTCCTCGACGAGCGCCGCGTTCTGCTGCGTCATCTCGTCCATCTGCACCACCGCCTGGTTGACCTGCTCGATACCCGTGCTCTGCTCGAGCGACGACGCGCTGATTTCCGCCATCATCTGCGTGACCCGCGAGATCGACGTGGAGACGTTTCTCATCGCTTCGCCGGCATGCTCAACCAGCGATGAACCGCCCTGAATCTCCGCAACCGACTCGCTGATCAGCGTCTTGATTTCCTTCGCCGACTGCGCGCTGCGCTGGGCCAGGCCACGCACCTCGCCCGCCACCACGGCAAAGCCGCGGCCCTGCTCGCCCGCGCGCGCCGCTTCGACGGCCGCGTTCAGCGCAAGGATATTGGTCTGGAACGCGATACCGTCGATCACCGAAATGATCTCGGCGATCTTGTCCGAGCTTTGCGCGATGCCGTGCATCTTGTCGACCACCTCGTTGACCACCTCGCTGCCGCGCGACGTCGCCTCGAGAGCCGATTCGGCGAGCGCATTGGCTTCACGGGCGTGATCGGCGTTCTGGCGCACCGTGGCGGTCAATTCTTCCATGCTCGACGCGGTTTCTTCGAGCGACGCCGCCTGGTTTTCGGTGCGAGCCGACAAATCGGCGTTGCCGGTGGCGATTTCATTGGCGCCGAGGTGAATCGAATCGGCGGATTCGCGCACGGTTTGCACGGTGCGCGCCACGCTGGCCTGCATTTTCGCGAGCCCCGAGAACAGGCGTCCGATTTCATTCGTGCCGCGCGCGGCGATCGGCTGGTCGAGGCGCCCCTGCGCAATGCGGTCGAAGTGACGGCCGGCTTCTTCCAGCGGCGCTACCACGCCCCGGCGCAGCGCGGCGTACACCCCGAAGGTGCCCACCACCAGGACCAGCAGGATCGCAATGCTGACGCCACGGAACATGGCCATGCGGGCATCGATCGAATCGAGCGACGCACGGCTCGCGGCGTCGCCGAATTGCACGAAGTTGCGCGACTCGGCGAGATAGGCGTCCTGGAACGACTGGGTCGGCTGGTCGAGAAAGGCCTGGATATTGTTCGAGTCGAGAAACTGCACCAACTCCGAGAGCGCGTCGTGCAGCTTTTTGTAGCGCTCGGCGAGCGCGGCGGCGCGCGCGCTATTTTCGTCGCTGGTCTTCGGCACGCTCATGAACGCGCCGAACGATTGATCGGCGGCGGTCAGCTGTTCGCGAGCGTGCTGCACGATGTCGGTCGGCTCAGCACCGCCGCGCACCATGCGCGTACCGGCGCGTGACAGGTTGATGCGCGCATCCATCAGACGCTGGGTCGTTTCATTGACCGCGTCCACCTGCTTCAGGGCGATGCTCGACAGATCGCCAACATCGTCGTGCGTGCGCGTGAGGGACCAGAACCCCAAGCCCACCGTGACAAGCTGGAAAACGCAGAATGCGGCCAGAACACACAACAGGCCGGATGCGACCTTGATCTTGCTGAACATCGTGAACACCTGAAAGCAAAGAATGACGGGACCTACGTCAGGGTTAACGGCAAGGCCGAACTTTGCTTGAGATCAATGTCGCCAAAAATCGTCTTATGTCCCCTTTTCATCGGCCAACTCCCCTATTCGAGCCATTCCGCACAACAATGGCGCGCAGATATTTCCGATTCACCTTGACGCCGTGCGTTGGCGCTTCCTAGAGTGGGTAGGGACTGCACAACGCACGCCCGTGCAGATGCCACTGCGGGCCACACCCGAAGGATTCACGATGACCGACCTCCTCGACCGGGCGCGCGGCGCACTGCATGCCCAGCCGTTCAGCATGCTGCTAGGCGCCGAGCTGATGCACACAGGCACTGACGAACTGACGCTATGTCTGCCGATCCGCGACGAGCTGCGGCAACAACATGGCTTCGTGCACGGTGGCGTCATCAGTTACCTTGCCGACAATGCGCTGACGTTCGCCGGCGCGCTGTCGCTGGGTCCGAGGGTCGTGACCGGCGAGTACAAGATCAACTATCTGCGGCCGGTGGTGAACGGCACGCTGATCGCGCGGGCAAAAGTCGTCTACGCGGGCCGGCTTCAGGCGACCTGCCAATGCAACGTGTATGTGATGGACGGCGGCCGCGAAAAGCTCGTCGCTGTTGCACAAGGCACGATCAATCGCATCAGCGAGAACGGCGAGCACGAACCGGCGGGGTGAACGTCGATCAATCGGCTGCACGGTTTGCGAGGCCGTTTCAACTCAACACGCATGAACGCGACGGGACACCCGCGTGCGGATCCATAAAAAAGGCCGTTCCTGCTCAATGCAGGAACGGCCTTTTTATCGACAGCACACTTCAACTCGGCGGCGAGCGAATCACTCCGCCGCGTAAGTTGTCTGCTTCTGCTCGCCGAGACCTTCGATACCGAGACGTATCGTCTGACCCGGTTTCAGGAACACCGGATTCGGCTTCACACCCATGCCGACGCCCGGCGGCGTGCCGGTCGAAATCACATCGCCCGGTTGCAGGCTCATGCACTGCGACACATACGACACCAGCTTCGCGACGCCGAACACCATGGTCTTCGTGCTGCCGTTCTGATAGCGGTGGCCGTCCACTTCGAGCCACAGGCTCAGGTTCTGCGGATCGGTGACTTCATCGCGCGTGACGACCCACGGGCCGATCGGGCCGAACGTGTCGAAGCCCTTGCCCTTGTCCCATGTGCCGCCGCGTTCGATCTGCCATTCGCGTTCCGACACGTCGTTGATCACGCAGTAACCGGCGACGTAGTCGAGCGCGTTGGCTTCGTCGATATATTTCGCGGGCTTGCCGATCACCACGCCGAGTTCGACTTCCCAGTCGGTCTTCTTCGAGCCGCGCGGAATTTCGACGTCGTCGTTCGGGCCGCTGATGGCGCTCGTCCACTTGTTGAAAATCACCGGTTCCGCCGGCACCGGCAGATTCGATTCAGCCGCATGGTCCGCATAGTTGAGCCCGATGCAAATGAACTTGCCGATCTTGCCGACGCACGGTCCCACACGCGGATTGCCTTCGACCAACGGCAGCGAAGCCGGATCGAGCGCGCGCAGTTTGGCGAGACTTTCGTCGCTCAGCGCGGCGCCGTCGATATCGCCCACCACCTTCGACAGATCGCGAATCTTGCCTTGCGCGTCGAGCAAACCTGGTTTTTCCTGGCCTTTCGGCCCATAACGAAGCAGTTTCATCGTTGCACGTCCCTTTACGTTCAGTGATGTTCAGTGATATTCGGTGCGTGTTTCAGCGTTGTTCAGTGCGCGTCAGTTCGACCAGCCACCGTCGATCACATGCGCGTGACCGGTGGTAAACGACGACTCGTCAGACGCGAGATACAGCGCCAACGCGGCGATCTCTTCCGGCTTGCCGATGCGGCCCATCGGCTGACGCGCGACAAAGGCCGCCTGCACGGCCTCGAGCGTCGCGCCTTGCGCCTTGGCCTGCTCGACGATCCGCTGTTCGAGCGAAGGCGAATGCACCGTGCCCGGGCAGATCGCGTTACAGCGTACACCACGCGTGATGAAGTCCGCGGCAACGGACTTGGTCAACCCGATCACCGCAGCTTTCGACGCACTATAGGCAAAGCGGTTCGGCACGCCCTTCACGCTCGACGCCGCCGACGACATGTTGATGATCGACCCGCCCCCCTTCTCCAGCATGGCGGGCAAAAACGCGCGGATCATGCGGTACATGGCCTTCGCGTTGAGATCGAAGGCGAAGTCCCAATCTTCTTCGCTGCATTCGAGAATATTGCCGGCGTGCACGAAGCCGGCGCAGTTGAACAGCACGTCGATCGGGCCGAGTTCGGCGGCCAGCGCCTTGATCGCCGCGTTATCGCGCACGTCGAGCTTGCGCGCTTCGACCGGCTTGCCGGCGAGTCCGTCGATGCGGATATCGGTGGCGATCACGCGCGCGCCTTCGCGCGCGAACAGTTCCGCCGTGGCAAGGCCAATGCCTTGTCCTGCCGCGGTGATCAGGGCCGTCTTGCCGGCCAGTCTTTGTGTCATCTACGACTCCAGTTGAATGGGCTTCTCTTGTCTTCGTAACGCGTGTTCGTCACATCAAAGTCGATAAAACGCCGTGGCGTTGCCGCCGAAAACCGCTTCACGCTCGTTGTCGGTCAAAGATGCGAGCAAGGTGTTCGCCACCGAGTGCCAGAGCAGATAGTCGCCGTTCAGATCGAGAACCGGCCAGTCGCTGCCCCACATCAAACGTGCCGGGCCGAATGACTCCAGCAGATGCTCGACATACGGTTGCAGCGTTTCCTCGTTCCAGCCAGGCGACGCTTCTGTGATGAGTCCCGACAGCTTGCAATGCACTTGCGGTAACTTTGCGAGCCGCGTGATTGCGTCGGCCCATGATTGCCAACCCGCGCGACCGTAGCGGATCTGCGGCTTCGCGCCATGATCGACGACGATGCGCAGCGCGGGGAAACGCGTCGCGAACGTTTCGAAAGGCTCGACGTGCCGCGCGTAAATCAACGCGTCGAACGCGAGGTCGTGCGCAATCAGCGCCTCGATCGCGGGTGCGAGGTCCGGATTCGCAATCCATGTGTCGTCGGGCAGATCCTGCAACATCGGCCGTACGCCCTTGAATTTGGGCTCATGCGCGAAAGCGTCGATAACGGCGGGCGCATTCGGCAACAGCAACGGCACCCAGCCCACCACGCCCGCAATCGACGGCTCTTTGCGCGCGATGTCCAGCAAATAACGTGTTTCGTCGATGGTCGGCGCCGCCTGCACCACCACCGTCCGCTCGATGCCCGCTGCTTCACGCAAGGGTTTGAGATCGGCGGGACCGAATGGCCGGTACAGGATTTTCAGTTCCGGCGTAAGCCACTCGTAGTCGCCGCGAGCGGGGTCCCAGTAGTGCTGGTGGGCGTCGATATGCATCGTCAAATCAATCCTCCGGCGCGGGCGCGCGGCTGTCGAGCAAACCTTTGTCACGCAACGCGGACCACAGATCCGCGGGGATCGGCTGCTCGAACGACGCGGCGTTCTCGCGCAATTCATTGGCACTGCGCGCGCCGGTCAACACGGTTGCGACCGCCGGATGCGCATACGGAAACTGCAAGGCTGCGGCGGCAAGCGGCACGCCATGTACCCGGCACACCGCTTCCAGCCGCGCGACGCGCTCGATGATTTCCGCGGGCGCGTCGCCATAATTAAACTTCAGATCGCCTTCGACGCCGCGCGCCAGAATGCCCGAATTGAACGCGCCCCCTAACAGGATACTGACGCCACGCGTTTCGCATGCCGGCAAAAGGTCGTCGAGAGTGGTCTGTTCGAGGAGCGTATAACGGCCGGCAAGCAACGCGCAATCGATATCGAATTCTGCCATCACGTCGAGTATTGCCGCACCTTCATTAACGCCGAGCCCGACCGCCTTGACCGCGCCCGACGAGCGCAGATCGTCGAGCGCACGAAAGCCGCCACCTTCGGTAAGTTGCCGCCAGTAATGGGCGTTCTTGTCACCATGCGTTACAACGCCGATATCGTGCACCAGCAGAATGTCGATATCGACGATGCCGAGACGTTGCTGGCTGTCTTCGAACGAACGCAGAATGCCGTCGTGCGTGTAGTCGTAGATCGCCTGGAACGGCAGCGGGTCTTGCCAGCCTTCGCTGCCGTCGTAGGGTGTGGTGCGCGGTACGAAGCGGCGTCCGACTTTGGTGGACAGCACGTATTCACTGCGCGGGTAGCCGCGCAACGCGTCGCCCAGACGGTGTTCAGCTTTCGTGTGACCGTAGTGCGGCGCGGTGTCGAAAAAACGCACGCCGGCGTCCCACGCAGCGGCGATGGTCGCGTGCGCCTCTTCGTCGGACAGATCGCGATACAGGCCGCCCAGCGGTGCCGTACCGAGCCCCAATCCGGATACCTTCAATGCGCGGCGGCCGATGCTGCGCCGCTGTTCGATCTTCGAACCGATCTTTGCCGCCATGGACCACGTCTCCTTGTCGACCAGAGTTAGCGCTTTAGCGCTTACTCTGGTCCCATGCATAGCTGTCGATCGGAGTTAGTGCTTTAGCACTTACTCCGATCCCATGCAAAGCTGTCGACCAGAGTTGGCGCTTTAGCTGTCGATCAGAGTTCGCGCTTTAGCGCGATTACTCCGATCCCATGCATAGCCCTTACTCCGATCCCATTTGTATTTTTACCACGCTGGGGCAAGATTTGCCCGCAGCGCTAACGGATTGCCTGCCACCGGGAATTGCGCATAGCGCCATCAATGCGACTCGATCGCCACTACCCGATGCGGCGATGCAATACCCGACGGCAAACACGCCGGGCCCACCGGTTCAAAAGTCTTGTACGTCAGGATGAACTCCTGATGACCGAGCGTTTCAGATTTCGACGCCGCCCCGAGCGACACCGCGACCGTTTGCTCGAACACTTCGCGGCCGACTTCGTCGAGCGTGCCACGGCCTTCGAGAATGCGCCCTGCATCAACGTCCATATCGCCGGCGAGATTGCGATATGTCGCGGGATTCGCGCACACCTTGATGACCGGCGAAATCGCCGAGCCGACCACGGATCCGCGTCCGGTCGTGAACAGAATCACATGCGCGCCGCACGCGATCAGTTCGCCGATTTCCGCGTTGTCGCTGATGTTCGGAAAGCCGAAGCGCGGTTCGCCATCTGGCACGACATCGAGCAGATAAAGGCCGCCGGTCGGCGGAACATCGCCGGGTTTGATAATGCCGACAATCGGCGACGCGCCGCTTTTTGCATACGCACCTAACGATTTCTCTTCCTGCGTGGTGAGGCCGCCGTCCGCATTGCCGACGGCAAAACTGCCATGCCCAAGAATCGAGTAGTAGCGCGCCGCCTTCGCTACGCACGCGACAATTGCGTCTCCGAGTTCCGGCCTTGCGGCGCGCGTTTTCATGTGAAATTCGCAGCCCACCAGCTCGCCGGTTTCTTCGAAGATGCAGGTCGCGCCCGCGTCGATCAGATGATCGAACGCGCGGCCCACGGCCGGATTCGCGGTGATGCCGCTGGTTCCGTCCGAGCCGCCGCAAATCGTACCGATCACCAGTTCACTCAGCGCCATCGGTACTTTCTGCTGCGCGGCAAGCTGCTTGCGTGCGTCGCGAATCCAGTCGACGCCGTATTGAATCGTGCTGCGCGTGCCGCCTTTTTCCTGAATCGTCAGCACTTCGACGGGACGGCCGCTCGCACGCACCACGTCGACGAGATAATGCTTGTTCATGCTCTCGCACCCGAGCGACACGAACAGCACCGCGCCCACGTTCGGATGCGTGGTCAGCCGCTCGAGCATCTTTTCGGCGTAGCCATTCGGATAGCAGCCGGGAAAGCCGATCAGATGCACCGGAGGCTCACGCTCGGCCAAAGGATCGTCGAACGCATCAAGGGGTTCGCGAAACTGCGTGACGATCTCGCGCGCGACGTGATGCGCGCACTCGACCAGATACGCCACTGCAACCACATTGCGAATGCCCTTGCGGCCATCGCTGCGCAGATAGCCTTGCAGCATGGGCTGCTGCATGACGGCGGATGCTACGGAAGTGTCGGTCATGATCATTCCAGCGCGGCGCGAGGCCACGTCATTGTGCTCAACTCAGTGATGGACGAACTCGTGGCCCGCGTCGTGCGTATAAGTGGGCAGGTAGTCGCTTTCGAGGTTATGCGTATGCAGATGCGCACCACGCGCCACCGCTTCGGTCACGTGCCCGATCACCGCACCGTAACGCAGCACCTTGTCGTCTTTCGCGAGATCATGGCGCGCTATCTTGTGGCCGAGGTCGATGGTTTTCGCGAGCGTTACGCGTTCGCCTTCGATCTCGACTTGCGTGCCGGCATCGAGACGCGCCGCCGCGATCAGGCAGTTGTCGGCGGGACTGAGCAGGATCAGGCGTGGATCGGTTTGCACCGTTTGCAATTGACGGCTGGTCAAATGAGTTCTCCGTGATGGGTACGCATTAGTTCTGGCCTTCGCCGCTGGCGAGCCGTGCCACCATCAGCGAGCCGAGGATGATCGCGCCATAGATCGCCTGAATCCAGAACGACGGCACCTGCGCAAGCGTCAGCAGGTTCTGCACGACGCCGAGCAGCAGCACGCCGGAGAGCGCGCCGAGCATCGTGCCCTTGCCGCCGTCGAGCGAAATGCCGCCGATCACCGCCGCCGCGAACACCGTGAAAATCATGCCGTTGCCCTGGTTCGCGTTGATCGCGCCGACGTAGCCAGTCACGATCAGCCCGCCCACCGAGGCCAGTATGCTGCCGAGCACGAATACGCCCCACGTAATGCGCTCGACACGAATCCCCGCCGCGCGCGCGGCTTCCGGATTACCGCCGATCGCGTATAACGCGCGGCCCAGGCGGTGATAGCGCAGCACGAACGCAGCGATCGCGAATGCAACCGCCGCGAGCCACACGGACAACGGCAAGCCGAGCACGATGGTGGTGGCGAGCGCGAAGAACGACGGCGGCATATCGAACAGCGTGCCGCCTTTAGTCGCACCGACCAGCATGCCGCGCAACACGATCAGCATCGCCAGCGTGACGATGAACGCGTTCAGCCGCAGACGCACCACCAGGAAACCATTGACGAAGCCGATCACCGCGCCGACCACGACGATCGCAAGCAGGCCTACGGCCGCCGGCCATTGCAAGCCGAAGCCCGCGGATGCCGCCGGCATCACCAGCATCGCGCCAACGGCGGGCGCAATGCCCACGGTCGATTCGAGCGACAGGTCGAACTTGCCGGTCAACACGATCAGCGATTCGGCGAGCACGACCAACGCCAATGCCGCGGAGGCGCCCAGCACGCTGATCAGATTCGCCTTCGTCAGAAAGCTCGGGCTGACAAACGCGCCGATCACCAGCAGCAATGCGAGTGCGGGCAGCAGAGCCAGATCACGCAGCCGCGCGAGCTCACCGCGAGCGCGTTTGCCGCGCGCCGCCGGCGCAGCGGACTGCGGCTGCTGCGCCTGACCTTGCGCGGTGCTGAATGCAGGGCTGGGCACACTATTCTTCATGGAGACTGACTCCTTCAACGGATGCAATCAGGTCGTGGTCCTGCCAACCTGCGGGAAATTCGGCCGCGACACGGCCACGGAACATGACCAGCACGCGGTCACAGGTGCGCAGATCGTCGAGTTCGCCGGACACGACCAGCACGGCTTTACCGTCTTCGCGCACGCGATCCACGACTGACAGCAACGCTTCTTTCGATTTCACGTCGACGCCTGCCGTAGGGTCGATCAGTACGAGCACATTGGGATCGGTGGCGAGTGCGCGCGCCATCACGACCTTCTGCTGATTGCCGCCCGACAGTCCCGAAACAATGTGCTCGGGACCTTGCGCGACGATGCCGAGCGCGTCGATCATCTTCTGGCCGAAGGCATTTTTCTTCGCCGGTGGCGCAATGCCGAATTTGCCGAGCAGACGCGTGATTGTCATCGAGGCGTTTTCGGCAACGGATTGCGTCAGCACCAGCCCTTCGTGATGGCGATCTTTCGGCACGCAGCCGATGCCGTGCGCCAGCGCAGCCGGCACGTCGCCCGGGGGCAGCTTCACGCCATCCACGCTGATCGCGCCGCGCTTCGCCGCGCGCAAACCGGCAATCGCTTCAGCCACGCTCGTGCGGCCGCTACTCGTCGCGCCGGTCAGTCCAACTACTTCGCCGCGCTTCACCGTGAACGACACGCCTTCGTAATCGGAACCCGCCAGATCCTCGACTTCCAGCGCGATGACGGTATCCGCCGGCAACGCAGCGCGCGCCGCCGCATCGGCGACGGCGAGGCCGCCGCGCTCGCCGGTCATCGCCTCGATCAGTTGCTCGCGCGGCAACGCGGAAACCGGCGCGCTGACGATATGCCGCGCGTCGCGCAACACCGTCACCGCCTGGCAGATTTCGTAGACTTCCTGCAGGTGATGAGAAATAAACAGGAACGTCACGCCTTCGCGCTGCAACTCGCTGATGCGGCGGAACAGACGCTTGATCTCGTCACCGTCGAGCTGCGCGGTCGGTTCGTCGAGGATGATGAAACGCGCGCCGTACGACAGCGCCCGTGCAATCTCCACGAGTTGCCGCGCCTCCACGCTCAGATCGCCGGCGCGCGCATCTTCGCGTACGTCGATCTTCCAGTGATCGAGCAACGCACGCGCGTCGCGGCGCATGGCGCGCCAATCGATCACGCCGCCGCGTGACGGCTGCCGGTTGATGAACAGATTCTCCGCGACGGAGAGATCGCGGATGATCGTGGAATGCTGATAAACGCAAGCGACGCGCTCGCGCCACGCGTCGCGATCCGCGATCGACGGCGCGGCCGCGCCGCTGAAACGCACCTCGCCGGTATCGGGCTTGCGCAGGCCGGTGAGGATCGACACCAGCGTCGATTTTCCCGCGCCGTTGCGCCCGACGAGCGCATGCGACTCGCCGGGCATCACGCGGATGCTCACGTCTTTCAGCGCGGCCGTGGAGCCGAAGCGCTTGGTGACCTCAAGCGCTTCGACGACCGGCACGGAGGGCGTCGGCTCGCTCATTTAACCGTGTTTCCCCACAACGCTTTGTCGTCGACATTCGCCTTCGTTACAAGCGGTGCGGGCAGTTGGTCTTCAAGAACGCCCGGCGCGAGCTGAATGATGTTGCTGCCGTGATCGGTCGGACCGGGTTTGAAGGTTTGTCCGGCGAGTGCCGCCTTGATATAGAACAGGCCGTATTTCGCGTATGAGTCGGCGGGCTGCGAGACGGTTGCGTCGATATCGCCGCGACGGATCGCGTCGAACTCTTGCGGAATGCCGTCGTTACTGACGATCACGACATGCTTCGCATTGCCGGCAGGGAACAGCATCTGTTTGCGGCGCAGGGTTTGCAGCGTCGGCGACAGATACACGCCGCCCGCCTGCATGTAGATGCCCTTCACGTCGGGATTGGCAGTAAGCAGACTATCGAGCCCGGTGGCCGCGACATCGCCCTTCCAGCCCGCCGGAATCTCCAGCACCGTCAACCCCGGATAGCCCTTCATGCACGAGCGGAACGCTTCGGAGCGGTCACGCCCATTCACGGAGGCCAGGTCGCCCATGATCTGCACAACCTTGCCCGACTTCACATGCTCGCCGATGTACTTGCACGCCTTCTCGCCATACGCGCGGTTGTCTGCGCGCACCACCATCGCCACCTTGCCTTGCGTCGGCGCAACGTCGACGGCCACCACCGGCACGTTCTTCGCCGCGGCCGCATCGAGCGCGCGGCTGATCGCCGCCGAATCCAGCGGGCCGACCACGATGCCTTTCGCACTGAGGTTCAGCAGGTTGTTCATGTCGGTAATCTGCTGAACGGGGTCGCCGTTCGAATTGACCGGCGCGAGGATATCCAGACCCATGTCCTTCGCGTATTTGGGCAGATAGTTGTTGTACGACTGCCAGAACGGCGATGTGAGCAGCGGCAGATCGAGACCGATCTTGCCGGCGTCGGCGGCTTGCGCGGCACCGCTGACAGCGAGGCCGGCGGCACACGCTGCCGCCGCGAGGGCCAACAGCGAACTCCGGAACATACGGCGAGCCGCGTGCGGCCCTTTTGCGAACGTCATGGGTTGTCTCCTTATGCGTTGTTGAACTGCGTGAACCGGCCATGCATGGCGAGCACTTCGTCCTGCGCTTTCTTATGAAGTATTGGTGTGCGTTCATTCACCAATGAACGTATTATTCATATACGGACTTTTCGAAGTCAAGCGATGTGCACTGCACCATGCGTCAGTGTTTCCCCTGGACCGGCGCCGCCTCGCACGAGAATCGTCATCCACGTACACTCACTCGCCACATAATGAGAAAAGCACACGGAACCTCGCTCACGATGGATGCAGAAGACAAAGACGACGCCGACCGTTACCGCGCCCCCGCGCTGGACAAGGGCCTCGACATCCTCGAACTGCTCGCCGAGCAGAAAGAGGGGCTGACGCGCGCCGAAATCACCAAACTGCTGGGACGCAATGCGAGCGAGATGTACCGGATGCTGGAGCGGCTGGTCGCGCGGCAATACGTGGTGCGCTCGGCGGCAGGCGACCGGTATTCGCTGAGTCTCAAGCTGTATGCGCTCGCGCATCGCCATCCGCCGATGAACCGCCTGATCTCCGAAGCGCTGCCGCTGATGCACCGCTTTGCCGATGCCGCCGAGCAGTCATGCCATCTGGCGGTGTACGACCGTGGCAATCTGCTGGTGATCGCGCAGGTGGATGGACCGGGCACGTGGGGGATGTCGGTCCGGCTCGGGTCGCGGGTCGGGCTGATCGATACGGGTTCGGGCCGCGTGATGCTCGCGTTCCAAAGCAACGAGCAGCGCGAACAGATGCTCGCCGAACACACCAAGGTGAAGGGCGAAGTCACGATCGATCGCGATGCGCTGGAACAATCCTGCGAGCGGATTCGCGCGGCGGGCTTTTCGCAGAAAGACAGTCAGCAGACGTTCGGCGTGACCGATGTCACCTTCCCGATCCAGGGGCCGTCCGGCCAGGCGATTGCGGCGCTTACCTGCCCGTACTTGCGGCGCATCGACGAATACGTCGCGCCGACATTGGAGACGGCGACGGCGCTCTTGCGGGAGACGGTGCAGGCTTTGTCGATGTTTCGAGAAAGAGCGGTCTAGCGCACATGGTTTAGAATGGCGACCCTCTCAAAAATCACGCCGCATGGGTCCTCTCATGCGCGCTCATCGAAAAGCAATGGCGAAACTTCTGACCGATTCCGAATTCCTGCGTTTTTCCGAACTCCAGCAGAAGCAGTCGAGCTTCACGATCACCCCTGAAGAAGCTGACGAACTGCGCGACATCGTCGCTCATGCACAGAAGCGCCGCGACGACCGCGCCGCGGCGATGCAAAGCATCGAAACCTTCATCCAGCAATTCGACATCAGCCCGGACGAACTGTTTTCGGCCGAGCAGATCGGCGACGCCGCACGCACCTTCGGTCTGATTCCGGCCGCGAAAAAAGAGCGCGTGCTGCCGCCGCAGTTCACGTTCAACGGCAAGCCGTATCAATGGACGGCGCGTCCGCTGCCGGACGACATTCGCGTTCCGCTGTTCGATGCCTTCAAGGCGGGTGAATCGGTGAAGTCGTTCATCGCGACACTGAAGGACGCGAACCGTTGCGCGGCGACCATCGCGCGTCTGGAGCGCGAGACCGGCGCTGTCTACGCTGAAGCGTTGCTGGAAGAGTTGGCTGTGACCCGCACGCAGGTCGATGAAGCGGCGGCGAAGCTGCCGGCTTGAGGGTCAGTCCTTAACGCCCAGGTCCGCGAATCGCCGCGGACGGGCGTCACAGCGGGCGGGCTTGTATCTGTTAGCTTCGGCAAGCCCCGTCCCCGCCAACTTAACCTTGCGCCGGTTCATCCAGCGCCATTCTGAAACCCACCACGCCCGGATCTTCCGTGGGCGTGATGGTGAAGCCGCACGACTTGGCCAGCGCGATCATCGGCGTGTTCTCCCGCAACGCCTCGCCGACCAGCCAATGCGTGCCGCACGCCCGCGCGTACTTGATGATGCGTTCCATCAGCAATTGCCCAAGACGCCGGCCTTTCTGGTCGGAACGCACCGCAGCGGCAAACTCCGCCGTCTCGTTGTCCGGATCGGCCACTGCGCGCACCACACCGAGGGTGCGCGTAAAGCCGTCTTCGCTCGTCACCGTTGCAATCAGCGCCATTTCGCGGTCGTAGTCGATTTGCGTCATGCGCGCGAGTTGCGAGTGATCGAAATTGCCGACCGCGCCGAAAAATCTCAGCCGTAAATCTTCCGGCGTCATCGCTTCGACGAAATCGTGATGCGCGGCTTCGTCTTCCGGACGGATCGGCCGAATCGTCACACGCAGGCCCTGCCAGTCGAGCGTCTCTTCGAAGCGGCGCGGATAGGGCACGATGGCGAGCCGGCTGCGCTTGGGTGCAATGCTCAGGGTCGGCTCGACCACCACGACATGATCGCTGAACACGCGCAGCGTCAATGTGAGGCCAACGAGTTCCTTGACGTCGCAGACAGCTTGCGACAGCGCCGTCAAGGCAGCCAATGCCGGTTCCGGCGCAATCAGCCGCGCATAGCGCGAGCGCGTGACGATGTCGCGCGCCAGCATCGGATTGAGCGGCGGCAGGCCGTAGACGCGCAGCGGGTCGGACACGCCATCCGCAGACGGCGCGGTGAAGCGGAAGACCGGGCCGAAGTTGTCGTCGTCGTGAAGGTCGACGGCAATGTCGACGACGGGTTTTTGAGGCGCCGCGCCCACTTTCAGGTCACCCGTTTGCGGTTCGACACGCAGCCCAAATCGCTCAAGAAACCGCGCCGCTGCTTCGCCGGTTAGTTGGTGCTCACCTGCGGAGAGTGCGGCACAGACTTGCGCCTGAGCGGCGTCGATCGCTTCCGGAATCTGCGCCGGCAAGCCCTCCGGCGTTTGCATCAGCAACTCGCGGCCCATTCGATAATCGACCAGACGCGCAAACGCGCGCGCCAGCCGCTGCGGCGTCGTATGAACCGGAATGCCTTGCGCATGCAGCGCGTCGCGCGTCGCCGCATCCACGCCGCCGAAGAAGCACGCGAGCAGTCCACGATACGCGAAGCGTTGATTCGCGATCAGCGCCTGCGCAACCTCGCCGACCGGCGCGCCATGCGTCGACGCGTGAACCACGAAGGCCGTACCCGTGCTGCGATGCTCGGCGAGCAGCTTGAGCGCGGTGCCGAAATGCTCGGGACGGGCATCGTCGCCGAGTCTTAGCGGATTGCCGGCCACCGCGTGCGGCAACGCTTCGTTTAGCGCCGCATCCGCTTCGGCAGGCCACGGCGCGAGCGTGTCGCCGGCAGCGGCGAAGGCGTCGCAGGCGAGTGTGGCGAGGCCATTGTCACTGGTGATCAGCGTCGCCGTTGCGCCCGCCGCCACGCGGCCCACACCGAGCGTTTCGATTTCATCGAGCAGGTCGTCGAGCGCATCGACGCGCACCATGCCCGCGCGACGAAACGCGGCGGTGTACAGCGCGTCGGCCGGATCGGCGCGGCCTGAGCGTAACGCCAGCACCGGCTTGTTGCGCGCCGCCGCGCGAGCCGCCGACATGAACTTGCGCGCCGCACGCACCGTATCCAGTTCCAGAAGGATCGCGCGGGTGCCGGGATCGCTCGCCAGATAGTCGAGCACATCGCCGGCATCCACGTCGGCTTCGCCACCCAGCGCCACCGCGTGCGAAAAGCCAAGGCCGCGCGCATGCGCCCAACCGAGCACCGCATTGGTCAGCGCATTCGACTGCGACACCCACGCCACGCCGCCTGCCTTCACCGTGCACGACGGCGCGCCAAAATGCGCATGCAGCGCCGGCGACACCACCCCGAGACTGCCCGGCCCGACGATGCGCAGCAGATGCGGCCGCGCTGCCGAGAGCGCATGCCGGAGCTGCAGACGATCGTCATCGCTACGCGCCTCGCCGACGATAATCGCCGCACGCGTGCCCAAGCCACCCAGTTTATGGATGATGCCAGGCCAGGTATCGGGCGGCGTACAGATCAGCGCAACGGTCGGCGCTTGCGGCAGATCGCCCGCATCGCCGATCACCGCATGGCCGCCGAGCGTGTCGTATTTAGGATTGACCGGCCAGACAGGACCCTCGAAGCCGCCTTCGAGCACGCGCGCCCACACCATCGCCCCCGTGCTGCCGGGGCGCTCGGAAGCGCCGATCACAGCGACGGATTTGGGCCGAAACAAGGCATCGAGATTGCGAACGGTCATGGGCGCTCCGCAAAGTGAGGAAAGCGCATCGTCAGTGCGGCGCGCGTCTTCGTCAGGATAGGCGAAGTTGCGCGCCTGCGCGCCGTTTATGAATGATTGGGCGGCGTAACGTGCGCGAAATTCATCTTGATCCGCACCAACGCGCGCCAGAATTTTTTCAGCGTGTCCAAGCAAAATATCAAGCCGAAATGCGACAATCCTCGGGATGCCGAACGGTACATCGGCAAGGAAATTTGCGGGCTGATTAACGGCTTGCAGAGCGCGTGGGAGACAACGCGCGGCACCAACATGGATTCCGCGGCGGCGCCGGTTCGACAGCAGCCGGCCCGCGCGGATGATCAAAGACACAGAAGGTGATTTATGCGGCGCTTGCCATCGCTGATCGCGTTGCGCTTCTTCGAAGAAACCGCCCGCCATATGAGCTTCAATCGCGCCGCCACGGCGCTATGCGTCACCCAGGGCGCGGTGAGCCGGCAGATCAAGCTGCTCGAGGAATCGCTCGGCGCGAAGCTGTTCGAGCGCGATCACAAGGGTATCCGTTTGACGCCGGCCGGGCTGCAATTCCTGCCCTGCCTCTCCGAGGCCTTCGACACGATCGAGCGTGGCTTCCGTCAGATCACCGCGGCAAAAGGGCGGCGGCGGCTCGTCGTCGCCGTTCCGCCTACCTTTGCGACGCAGTGGTTCTCGCCGCGGCTCGGTTCGCTGGGAGACGAATTGCCCGATGTCGAACTATCGGTTCGCACGTCGCCCACGGAAGACTGCCATTGCATCATCCGCTTCGGGCGAGACGCGCTCGCGGGTGCCCATTCCGAATTGTTGATGACCGAGCGCCACGTACTGGTCGGCGCACCTCATCTGCTCAGCGAATCACTTGGCATGCTGCTCGAGCATTTGCCCGCGCTGCACGTGCTGCATAACGACGCCCGCCTGGACCTTTGGCCGAACTGGCTGGCAAAGGCGGAACTGCCCGCACGCTACGCGGACAACGGCATTGAGTTCTCGACTTTGGAGCAAGCGATCCGCGCGGCACGCAAGGGCGCGGGGTTGGCGGTGGTCGACCAGAACATGATTGTCGAGGAACTCGCCGACGGGAGTCTTGCGCGGTTTTCCGACGTCGAAGTAGCCGGCCCCTTCGGCTACTGGCTGGACGTGGCGCAACGCCACGCCGCGCTCGAGCATGTGCAGGCGTTTGCTAGCTGGATGCGGGAAGAAGTTTTGAAGATGGGGTGAGGAAGCGTTGCGCTTGCCAATTTGTCGAATGTCAATCGCAAGGATGCGGATGGACTGCGCACACGTAAAAAAGGCCCCGTCACATATCGCAACGGGACCTTTCTACATGATCGGTCAGTCTTTGGCGTGCTGACGCGTGGAACCTGCTTACATCGCCTTCTTGAACGGCGCGCCCGAATGCTCGCGCAATTCGTTAAAGACAATCTTCGGCCACGCCTTCTGCGCAACTTCGATTTCCGATACGTGCGACGCCAGATAAGTCGGCGCATCCGATGCATCTAGCGCAATCCGCGCCGCGTATGAATCGGTGAACCGGCGTAATTCAGCCGCGTCGTCACAGGTTACCCAGCGCGACATGCGATAACGCGCCGGCGCCATCCGCACGTCGACCTTGTATTCCGTCGACAGACGATGCGACACCACCTCGAACTGCAATTGACCGACGGCGCCAAGAATCATCAGGCCACCGACTTCAGGACGGAACACCTGAATCGCGCCTTCCTCGCCGAGTTGCTTGAGCGCTTCGCCGAGTTGCTTGGCGCGCATCGGATCGACCACTTCGACCGTCTGAAAAATTTCCGGCGCGAAGAACGGCAAGCCGACGAACTGCAACAGCTCGCCTTCGGTCAGCGTATCGCCGAGGCTCAGCGTGCCGTGATTCGGGATACCGATGATGTCGCCCGGATACGCCTCGCTCACCGTCTCGCGGCGCTGCGACAGGAACGTCACCACGTTATTCGCGCGGAACGTCTTGTTCGTGCGCGTCACCTTCACGGCCATGCCGCGCTCGAAATGCCCCGAGCACACGCGAATGAACGCCACGCGGTCGCGGTGCGCCAGGTCCATGTTCGCCTGCACCTTGAAGACGACGCCGGTGAACTTCGGCTCGTCCGGCATCACCGGACGTTGCACGGTCATCCGCATCGACGGCGGCGGTGCGAGATCGACCAGCGCGTCGAGAATCTCCTTCACGCCGAAGTTATTGATCGCCGAGCCGAACAGCACCGGCGATTGCTGACCGGCGAGGAACTGCTCGCGATCGAAGTCAGGCGACGCTCCGGTGATCAGGTCGATTTCTTCCTTTGCCTTGATCCAGCTATGGCCGAAACGGCGCTCGCCTTCTTCGTCGCTCAGCGCTTGCAGCGTTTCGACCTCGCCACCCGCCTTGTCCTGGCCGGCGCGGAACAGACGCACCTGATCGCGCTGAATGTCGTAGACACCTTGGAATTCCTTGCCCATACCGATCGGCCAGGTGAACGGCACAGCGGCAACGCCCAGATGCTGTTCGATTTCGTCGAGCAGTTCCAGCGGCTCGCGCACTTCGCGGTCGAGCTTGTTGATGAAGGTGACGATCGGCGTCTTGCGGCTTCGGCAGACTTCGAGCAGCTTCAGCGTTTGTGCTTCGACACCGTTGGCGCCGTCGATCACCATCACGGCGGCATCGACCGCGGTCAGCACGCGATAGGTGTCTTCGGAGAAGTCTTCGTGGCCCGGGGTGTCGAGCAGATTGATCACGGCGTCGCCGTACTCGAACTGCATGACCGAGCTGGCCACCGAAATGCCCCGCTGCTTTTCGATCTCCATCCAGTCGGAGGTCGCGTAGCGGTTGCTCTTGCGGCCCTTAACGGTACCGGCGATCTGGATCGCGCCCGAGAACAGCAGCAGCTTTTCAGTGAGCGTGGTCTTACCCGCGTCCGGGTGGGAAATGACCGCGAACGTGCGGCGGCGTTTAAGTTCGGAGACTGACATCGGGTCGGGCGGTCACAGATAGGGGTTCGGGCGGTCTTCAGCGGCTTGTGGCCTCTGGGCTGCCACGTCAGGCGCGGCGGCGTCGAGCTGCGGGAGTTGGGTCGGAGACCCTCGTCACAATGGCAACTCGACCGCGTCGGAACCAGGTCACGAACGAGCGTTCGACAATACGGGAATCGCCAGCGCAGAACAGCGCAGGGAACGAATGATACACGTCATGAGGACGGGAGGCGGGAAATGAAAAACCCGCCGCATCGTTGCCGATACGGCGGGTTTTCCGCGTCGCTCGATCTAATCAGGCGCCGCTGGCCTCATTCAACGTCAAATGCTTGGTTTCCGGTGCCCATGCAATCGACACCACCATGCCAGTCAACAAAACACCAGCCAGCACCATCATTGTCACGTGAAAACCAAGATGAACGATGCCGAGCGGCAATAGAAACGTCCCCACCGCCGACCCCAGTCGGCTACACGCAATCGCCAACCCAACGCCACACGCGCGTACCTCGGTCGGGAAGCATTCCGGTGGAAACACGCCCACAAGGTTCGAAAAGGCCGACATTGTCAGCGTGAAGATCGCGAACGCGACGATCATTCCGAGTGTCGCCGATTCAGGCAGCACGCTCAGCGCAATCAGCGACACGCACGTCACCGCGAACGAGCCGATCAGAAACGCGCGGCGCGATAACTTGATCGTAAGCCAGATGCCGATCAGCGCGCCAAGCACGAGGAAGCCGTTCAGCAGGAAATCGGTCCCCGAGCCGTCGTTCAGATGAATGGCCTTGAGAATCGTCGGCAGGAACGTATAGATGGCGAAGTACGGAATCACCAGGCAGACGAAAAACGCGCAATTAAAAATCGTCCTGCGGATCAGATCCGGCTTGAACAGCCGCATGAACCCGCCATGAGCGCGCGCATGGTCCGCCTCGCCCCCTTCGAGCGTCACGTTGGGACCGAAGTGCTTGAGCACGATCGCTTTGGCCTCGGCAATACGCCCTTTGCCGTGCAGCCAGCGCGGCGATTCGGGCGTGCCCATGCGCAAGATCAGCACGATCAACGCCGGAACGCCGGCCGAAGCCAGCAGCCAACGCCAGGCATCCGACGAAGCGTCCGCGTACTGCATGCCGAGCACGTTCGCCACCACGTACCCGATCGTCCACACCACGCTAAACGAACCGAGCAAGGTGCCGCGATGTTTGCGCGGCGAGAACTCGGCGAGAATCGCATGCCCCACGGCAAAATCCCCGCCCATGCCAAAGCCGATCAACACACGCAGCAAACACAATTCGAATGGCGACGATACATAAAACTGCGCAAACGCGGCCGCTGTGATGATGAGAAAGCTCAGCAGGAAGATCTTCTGCCGTCCCATGCGATCCGACAGCCAGCCAAAGACGAGGCTGCCGATAAATATCCCCATCAACGCGGAACTGCCGATCATGCCCATCCAGAAGGCGTCGAGCGGCATCTGGCGGTTCAGCGAGGCGAGTGCATAGCCGATCGTGCCGAGCGCGAACCCTTCCGTGAAATGCGCGCCGAACGTGAGCCCGGCGATCTTGACGTGGAACGCGTTCAACGGCACGTCGTCGAGAGAAATGGGGCCGCGCACGGCCGCCGCCGCGGCAGACGGCAAAGTGGGGGCGAGGCCGAGAGTGGCGGCCTGGATATCCTGATTGCTCACGCTGTCTCCTTCGTTGTGTGGGCGGCGCTTGCGTAACCGGGTGCGCGACCCGCTCCAGATACGCAGCGCTGCTTCGTGCGCCTTGTGTGTCACATCGCTTCTCTCTGCACGTGACACCCAAGGCGCGCGCATGGACGTTCCATGAGAATGCGCTAGCGTCCGAGGCCGCCCATCATCATGTACTTCAGTTCGGTGTATTCATCGAGTCCATACTTCGAGCCTTCGCGGCCAAGGCCCGATTGTTTGACGCCGCCGAACGGCGCGACTTCGGTCGAGAGAATCCCCTCATTGATGCCGACCATGCCGCTTTCCAACGCTTCCGCGACGCGCCATGCACGCGCCAGATCGCGCGTATAGAAATACGCGGAGAGGCCGAACGGTGTGTCGTTGGCGGCGGCAATCGCTTCGTCTTCGGACTTGAAGCGGAAGCACGCAGCCACCGGGCCGAAGGTTTCCTCCGAGGCGATCATCATCGACTTCGACGCATCGACCAGCACGGTCGGTTCATAGAACGTACCACCGAGCGCGTGCGGTTTGCCGCCGGTGAGAATCTTCGCACCTTTTTTCAGTGCGTCGGCGACATGCGTTTCCACCTTCTTCAGCGCCGCCTGATTAATCAGCGGCCCTTGCTCGACTTCGCCCTGCAATGCATTGCCGATCCGCATCTGCCGCACGGCTTGGGTCAGTGCCAGCGTGAACGCATCGTAGACGCCGTCCTGCACGTAGAAACGATTCACGCACACACAGGTTTGGCCCGTGTTGCGGAACTTCGAGGCCATCGCGCCTTGCACGGCGGCGTCGATATCCGCGTCGTCGAACACAATGAACGGCGCGTTGCCGCCGAGTTCGAGCGACAGCTTTTTCAGCGTATCCGCCGACTGCTTCGCGAGCAGCTTGCCGACGCGCGTCGATCCGGTGAATGAGAGCTTGCGCACCACTTCCGATCCGGTCAGCACTTCGCCAATCGCCACTGCGTCGCCGGACACGATGTTGAACACGCCGGGCGGAATGCCGGCCTTTTCTGCCAGCACCGCCAATGCGAACGCCGACAACGGCGTCTCCTCCGACGGCTTGAGCACCATCGTGCAACCCGCCGCGAGCGCCGGGCCGGCCTTGCGGGTGATCATCGCGAGCGGGAAGTTCCAAGGTGTGATCGCCGCGACCACGCCGACCGGTTCGCGCGTCACGATGATCTTCGCGTTCGGATTCGGACTCGGAATCACGTCGCCGTAACTGCGTTTGGCTTCCTCGGCGAACCATTCGAAGAAGCTCGCCGCGTAGCCGACTTCACCGCGCGCTTCGGCAAGCGGTTTGCCTTGCTCGAGCGTCAGCAGTTCGGCGAGCGCGTCGCGGTTCTCGAGCATCAATTCGCCCCAGCGTTTGACGCGCGCACCACGCTCCTTCGCCGTCAACTTGCGCCACGCGGGAAACGCGCGCTCGGCTGCCGCAACGGCTTGCGTCGTCTCCGCCGCGCCGCCGTTCGCAACTTGCGCGATCACCTCGCCGGTCGCGGGATTCAGAACGGGATATGTGCTCGCGCTTTCGTACCACTCGCCGCCAATGTAGTGTCCGGTTCGGAGAAACTCGTTCATGCTGCCTTCTCCAGATTTTCGACGAACACACCTTGCGCAAGCCGCCCTTCGCGTGAGATGCGTTTGCCCGCGGTGTAGTCGTTGATCAGATCGCACGGTGTGTAGTTGCGTTCGAGTTCGAAGAGCTCGTCCGCACTGAGCTTCGTGCCCAGTGCCGCCAACGCGCTATCGAACTGCGCCGGCGTATCCGCGCCAACCAGCATGCTCGCCACACCGCCGTGATTCAGCACCCAGGCCTGCGCAATCTGCGCGGCCGACACGCCACGCCGCGCCGCCACACGCGCCACCGAAGCCGCAATCTCGCGCGACGCCGTATCGCCGTACATTTGTGCGGTGAAGAAATCGGTCTGGTTGCGCGTCGAATTCGGGTCGCAGGTCAATAGACCCCGCGCCAAAGGACTGAACACCGAAACGCCGACGCCCTGATCCTGGCAATACGGAATCATCTCGCGCTCTTCCTCCCGATAGGCAAGGTTGAGTTGCAACTGCATGTTGATCGGCTTGTGCCAGCCATTGCGCTCGCAGACCTGCATGATCCTGGCAAACTGCCACGTGTACATTGTCGATACGCCGATGTAGCGCGCCTTGCCCGCGCACACGATGTCGTTGAGCGCACCCATCGTTTCTTCGACCGGCGTGTTCACGTCGAAGAAATGCAGCATGTAGATGTCGACGTAATCCATACCCAGGCGGGCGAGCGATGCGTCGATGCCATCCATGATGTGTTTGCGCGAATGGCCGCCGGCGTTCTGATACGTGCCCATGTCGTAACCGACCTTGGTCGTCACGACAATTTCCTCGCGGCGCGCGATGCGTTTCAGAATACGGCCCACCACTTCTTCGTTCACGCCGGTCGAATAGAAATCGGCAAGGTCGATGAAATTGACGCCGGCTTCCAGCGCGTGGCGCACAATCGGCTCGCTTTGCGCTTCATCGAAAATCCACGGCTTCCATTGCGGCGTGCCCATGTTCATCGTGCCGAGGCACAGACGTGAGACCTTCAGACCCGATTGGCCGAGGCGAATGTATTCCATCGTGCGTGTCTCCTTCCTGGCCGCAGCCGGTTATGCGAGCGGTTGCGCCGGCCCCATGGCGCGCGAACCGCGTCGCGTGTGATTAGCGTTGTTTCGGGGTGTAGAACGGATTCGATACGTCGCGCGCCGCGGCAAACACTTCGTCGCGATGCGGCAGGCCCTTCATCGCCGCGAGGATCGCGTTCCTGCACGCGCGGTAGTTGTTCTCGAAGACAGCGTCGAGATCGTCGGTGCCCGGATTGACCCAGTTCGCCGACACCACCACCCAATCGTTTTCCGCTTCCGGCGGCAGCGTGCCGTTCTCCAGCGACTCGGCCACCGCCTTCGCGATGCCGGCTTGCGAGGCGCCCCACGTCGCGTTGCCATGGAAGTCGCTGCCGATCTGCGCCTTGTTCACGTACAGCGTCAGCGGCTTGGTCGGCACGCCCGGCCGTGCGATCACGACGAACGGCGCATGTCCCGCGGAAGGCGTCGCCAATGCGGTGGCGAAGGCCTGCCCCGCCGGCCCGTTGCGCGGGCCGACGAGTACGTTGATGTGCGCGAGGTTGACGCCTGGGCCTTCGAATCCTTCGCCGATAAAGAGTTGTTTGTCCGTCGATACGCTCATGGTCTTTCCGTCGGGGTGAGTGGATGACCGATTGTGCTGTCCGCTCTTCGCGACCATGTATCGATGAGTTTTGATCCGGGGTATGAGGTGAACTCATCTCCGGGTTTGCCCCGGGGCGCCTTCGGTAACGATCAGGTGGCGCATCGCATCGCGCACGCGGACACGGACAAGCGCAAAGGTGAGAGTTTTCGGGACTCGCGATTGCGAAGCCCGAATCGCGGCGAAAGGTGAACACGCCGACAGCCGCTCACGCACCAGCGGCGCGAAGTCCAGCGGTCAGGCAAAGGTCTGTGGAAAAGCAGCGGGAGAACCGTTCGGCGAATCATGCGATTCTTCGGATAGCCTGGGAACGCCCGCCAGCAAAGGCTGGTGCGGATTTCGAGGAAGCTTGTGCAGCCATGAGAGACGGCAGCGGCGATCGCGCAGCAAGGTGCGTCATCCGACAAAACCAGGCTCACCGAAACAACGAATCCTAGCTCGAAGCGGCTGGAGAAATCCACGGCTCGCTTTGCAGGCTCACGCGAAAGGTGAGTGTTTTCGGGACCCGCTCAGTGGTGCGAGAAAAACCCGGCGCAACTTCACTTCGGAAAAACCCGGCGCGATGCGAGCGCAAGCGCCATGCATGAAACGGCTTCAGATTTCGATCAGAAAGCGCTCACGATTCTTGCCCGCGAGCCAGCCAGGCGAGCGGCCACGGCCACTCCAGGTCTCGCCGGTTTTCGGGTTGCGGTACTTGGCTACCGAAGCCGTTTTGCGTCCCGCGGTACGTTTGCTTGTGAAACCCAGCTCTTCCGCCGTGAGATCGTATTCGGCGACCTTCTGCTTGATCTCGGCAATCGCCTGTGCGATTTCTTTTTCGCGCGCCGCCGCGACTTCCTTGTGGAGCTTCTCGAGCTGGGCAGTCAACTGTTTGTACGAGGCCATGACAGGTACTCCGATCGATTTGACGAACTGCAGTGCGGGCGCCCCGGAGGAAGTCGCCTTTGGGCACACTATCAGACGAAAAAAGTGCCGGATAGGGCGACCCGCGTAGGGCGGCCCGCGCAGGACTACCCGCACAAGGCGGCCTACCCAAGGCGGCCCGCGCAAAGCGCTCCGGGACCAACCGCCGTTCAAGGCGACCCGCTCAACTGCCGCGGCCAGCGCACTCAATCGTCAATTGCATCGTACACGCGCCGTTCGAAATCGAGCGACATTGGGAACGGTTCGACAGCACGCCGCTGAATCAGCATAAGACCGATCAGGTCTTCCACCGGATCGGCGAACCAGCTTGTGCCATACGCACCCGGCCAGCCGAACGATCCCATCGAGCGATAACCGAGCGGCAACTGCTGCGCCGGATCGTCGACGACGGACAAGCCGAGGCCAAAGCCCTGGCCCGCCCACAGCACATGACCGAACGCAGGCACGCGGCGCTGGTCGCGGGTCAGAAAATTCGAGCGCATCAGATCGACCGAGCGATGCGACAGCAGGCGTGTCGAACCGACACGCCCACGCCCTAGCAGCAGTTGAGTGAACTGCAGATAGTCCTGTGCCGTCGAAACAAGACCGCCACCGCCGCTCTGGAACCGCTCGGGATTCGCCCAGCGGCTCGCCGACGGATGATCTTCGACCACACGCCGCCCGGTGCCCGGCTCGATGCCATAAGCCGTCGCCAAGCGCGTGAGTTGCGCGGCGGGCACCCAGAACGCCGTGTCGCGCATGCCGAGCGGTTCGAAGATCCGCGTCCGGAAGAAGTCGCCGAGCCGCATGCCGCTTATGCGTTCGATCAACACACCGAGGACATCGGTCGCGATGCCGTAGTGCCAGCGCGAACCGGGCTGAAACATCAACGGCAAGCCCGCTATCCGCCGCAGCCATGCGCTGGCGTCGCCACGTGCTTCGATACCGTTGAAGGCCGCCGCGTAAGCCTCGGCCAGAGGACCGGCAGCGGTGAAGTGATAAGCAAAGCCGGCGCGATGGGTGAGCAGATCGAGTACGGTAAGCGGCACTCTGACCGGATCGGTTTCGTCGAGCGGGCCGGTGGGGTCGCGCAACACGACCGGAGCGGCCAGCTCCGGCAGCCACGAGGAGATCGGCGTGTCGAGCGCGAGCCGGTCCTCTTCAATCAGCATCAGGATCGCCGCACTCGTAACCGGTTTGGTCATCGACGCGATGCGAAACAGCGTCTCGCGCTCCATGGGCAATTGCGCGGCTTCGTCGCGCAAGCCGAGCGGCTCGAAATAGCCGATTTCGCCGCGCCGCCAGACCAGCGAAACGACGCCCGCCACCTCGCCGCGTTCCACATAGCCTTGCATGGCATTCGTAAGCGCCGTCAGGCGGGTCGCCGATAGTCCTGCTGGATGCATGATCCTCCTGGGTCCTTAGGCGTTACGTTCCCTTATTCTTGCAGAAAACGTTACCCGAACAGACGGTACACGTCACCATCCGCCCCCGCGGACGGTTACGCTTTCTGCCGGCTCTCCAATGCCGAGAGGGCTGCATTGAGCCGTTTGACGCGGCTGGCCTGGGCCGGCACCAGTCCCGCTCCAGACACGGAAGCAATGCGATTACGCCAATAGGACAGTGGGATGCGGTCTTCAGCGGAGATATGCGAGATTACATGTTCAAGATGCTCGATATCTTTTTCGAGTTGATGATGATTCATTGTTTTCCCCGGAATTACTCATTGAGTCCGTTAAAACAGCATAAAGCGTGCCGTAATTACATCATCCAGCCACGCAAGCGGGACATCTTTCTTAAGCCGCTAATCCAGATCGTCGCAACCCGGAAAAACCTGCGTATATGTTTTATCTTTGAGCCGGCCATTTAAGGATACTGCGAAGATTCTTCGCGTTCCGTTAGGTGCCGCACCGACTCAGCCTAGTGGAGAAACCGGCGCGTTTTGTTATCGGCGCAAACGGGTATAAGCAATAGTCAGGGAGCAGCCGGATAAATATCCAATGCGCATCGTAGCCGTTTCAACAATGCACATTACAGACAGATATTTATGACGGTCATATGCGCATTGCGCGACATCAGGGCCGGGTTTGGCACGTTCAAACGGAACCCGCGTCGAGGGAGAAACGCCACCGTCATAGCCGGGCAGCGAAATAGAGGAAGAAAAATAGTCAATCCGTTACGCCAGCCGTTGGCCGGCGTAACGTCATTTCGCCCGGCAGGCGTATATCAGACTGAACGTGCCGTTGTCGCTGGACTGGCGCACGACGTCGAAGGCGCCGCCGCAAGCCGCGCTTGCCTGCTGCGAGCAGGAGTCGGAGCCTTCCCGGCATTGAACCAGCGTGGTCGGGCGGCCATCCGACAGAAACAGCGGTGCGCTGCTGCTGCAACCGCTCAACACTGCGATTGCAGGAAGCGCCAGCGAGGCACAGGCACGGCGCGCGAAAGAGGAGAAATTGCGTTTCATTTGAAACCCCGATCACATCTTGTTTTTCGATCACGCGATTGTGCCACGCGGCAATTACACTGCGTCACTGGATGTCGCCGGACTTCGTCAGACTTCGATACCGTATGCCGCGATCTTCTTGTAGAGCGTCGCGCGGCCCATGCCGATCTGCATCGCCGTCTCGATCACGCGGCCGCCGTTGGCGCGCAAGGCGTCGCTCAGGTAGCGCTTTTCGAACGCAGCCATGGCGTCGCTCCACGACATCGCTTCAGGCGCCTCTGCAGCCGTTTCTGGAGCGCGCGCTTCAGAAACGGTACTGGATACATGTGAACGATGGCCGCCGCCCTGTGCCGGACCGATGAACGGCGCCAGCGCACGAGCATCGATCCGCTCGCTGTCCGAGAGCATCACCGCCCGCTCCAGCGTGTTGCGCAGCTCGCGCACATTGCCGGGCCATCCATACGAACACAGCAGCCGCAATGCGTCGTCCTGCAATTCGAAGTGATTGACACCGCGCGCCTGCGCCGACAGGTCCTCGAGCATGGCGTAAGCAAGCGCCTCAATATCGGACGAACGCTCGCGCAACGCCGGCGCCTGGATCGTCAACACGTTCAGCCGATAGAACAGGTCCGCGCGGAAACGTCCCGCCGCGACCAGCGCCGGCAAATCGGCCGAGGTCGCGGCGATGATCCGCACGTCGGCGCGCACGATCCGGTTCGAGCCAAGCGGCTCGAACTCCTTGTCCTGCAGCACGCGTAACAGCTTGCCCTGCAAAGGCAGCGGCATGTCGCCGATTTCGTCGAGAAACAGGGTGCCGCCGTTCGCGAGTTCGAATTTGCCGACACGGCCTTTCCGGTCCGCGCCGGTATAGGCGCCGGGTGCTGCGCCGAAGAATTCGACTTCGAGCAAGGTGTCCGGAATCGCCGCGACGTTGACGGTCACGAGCGGCTGATTCGCTCGCGCCGATCCGCCGTGAATGGCATGCGCCAGCAGTTCCTTGCCCGTGCCGGTTTCGCCGAGCAACAGCACCGGCGACTCGAGTTGCGCCGCACGGCGCGCCTGGCGCTTCACTTCGAGACTCGCCGCGCTCGTGCCGACAAAACTGCCGAACGTGTACTTCGCCCGCCTTGCCTGCGCGAGCGACTGACGCGTCGCGATCAGCTCCTCCTGCACGCGCGAGTAGTGGGAAAAAAGCGGCGTGAGCGCCTTCAGCTCGTCGAACAACGCGAAACCTACCGCGCCGACCGTTTCACCCGCATCGTCTTTCAGCGGCAGCCGCGTCACGACAAGCGGCTCGCGGTCCGTTTCGAGGATGTCGAGCAGAATCGGTTTGCCGGTGTTCACGACCTCGCGCATCAGGCTGTTGGGGATCACCGCCTCGCAATCCCGGCCAATCGCCTGCTCCGGGTCCGAAAAGCCGAAGCGCGCCGCGTAGCGCTTGTTGATCCAGACGACGCGCGCTTCGGCGTCGACGATGAACGTGCCTTCGCTGAAGTTTTCGAACGTGCGGAAAAGCGAATCCATCGCCCGGCGAAGCACATCGCTGTAAGTGGCAGGAAGGCCTGCCCAGTCGTTCATCATGATGTCGCTGTCTCCGGCTATCGTTTTATTTATGCATGTCTCATTTCGTAGACAAGCTTATCTCATCGACGAGATCGGCAAGAAGCTTTCTATATAAGGGTTTAACCTCAATTCGACCTGTATTCAGAGGATTTACGTCCCGTTTTGGAGACGTTTGGGTACAATCGGCCGCATCACGTTTCGCACTTCTGCCTGTGAAATCAATGGCCATGCCACTGCGGCGCGCGTGGCATGGAATCTGCATTTGCGGGCGCCGGGCCGTTGCATTCATTGGGACGGCGTACACGTAGAACAACCAAGCTTCGGAGACTCAATGTCCTTTGTTATCGTCCTCGCCGCCCTGGCGTTTCTGATGTTTGCCGCGTATCGCGGCTACAGCGTCATTCTGTTTGCGCCGATCGCCGCCCTCGGCGCGGTGCTGCTGACCGATCCGGGCGCCGTTGCGCCTGTTTTCTCCGGCATCTTCATGGAGAAGATGGTCGGCTTCGTGAAGCTCTACTTCCCCGTGTTTCTGCTGGGCGCGGTGTTCGGCAAGGTCATCGAACTCTCCGGCTTTTCGGAGTCGATCGTGGCCGCGGCCATTCGCTACATTGGCCGCTCGCGCGCCAATGCGGTGATCGTCGCGGTGTGCGCGCTGCTCACCTATGGCGGCGTATCGCTGTTCGTGGTGGTGTTCGCGGTGTATCCGTTCGCGGCCGAGCTGTACCGTCAGAGCAATATTCCGAAACGCCTGATGCCTGGCGCGATCGCGCTCGGCGCGTTCTCGTTCACCATGGATTCGTTGCCGGGCACGCCGCAGATCCAGAACATCATCCCGACCACCTTCTTCAAGACGACGTCCTGGGCCGCGCCCACGCTCGGCGTAATCGGCTCGCTGTTCATCATCGTGGTCGGCCTCACGTATCTGGAATGGCGCCGCCGCGCCGCCATGGCGACCGGCGAAGGCTATGGCACCGATCTCGTCAACGAGCCGGAGCGCGTCGAGTCGAAGCAACTGCCGCATCCGCTGCTTGCGGTCGCCCCGCTGGTGCTGGTCGGCGTGGCGAACTTCCTGCTGACCCGCTGGATTCCGAACTGGTATGGCGCGACGTACACCGTCGCACCGGACATCCTGCCGGGCATTCACGCGCCCGTTACAACGACGATCAAAAGCGTCGTCGCGATCTGGGCTGTTGAAGGCGCGCTGCTGCTCGGTATCGTGATGGTTGTGCTGACAGCATTCGGCCGCGTGCGCGAACGCTTTGCAATCGGCACCAAGGCCGCGGTGGCGGGCGCACTGCTGGCTTCGTTGAATACGGCTTCGGAGTATGGCTTCGGTGGCGTGATCGCAGCGTTGCCGGGCTTCCTGGTGGTCAGCGATGCGCTGAAGAGCATTCCGAATCCGCTCGTCAATGCCGCGGTTTCGGTGAGCTCGCTGGCGGGTATCACGGGTTCGGCATCGGGTGGTATGAGCATCGCGCTCGCGGCCATGTCCGACACGTTCATCAAGGGTGCCGAAGCCGCGCATATTCCGATGGAAGTGCTGCACCGGGTCGTCGCGATGGCGAGCGGCGGGATGGACACGCTGCCGCACAACGGCGCGGTGATCACGCTGCTGGCGGTGACGGGATTGACGCACCGCCAGTCGTACCGCGATATCTTCGCGGTGACGGTGATCAAGACACTGGCCGTTTTCTTCGTGATCTCGGTGTATTACATGACCGGGCTGGTTTAATTCCGCCTTACAGGCGAAGCCGATGCCAAACCGGGCGCGCTAAAACGGCGGCGCGTCCGGAACATCCGGTTCGCTTGACCCCCGCAGTGTTTCAATGGCATGTTCGCAGTGGACGCCGCCATACCCATCTGGCTGCCGCATTTCGAGCAATTCGTCGAGCCGATCGTTAAGGCGAAACGAACCGCCTTTGTCCCTTCATTGCACGCTGCCCCATGAACTCAAACCCCGCCTTCTGGATGATCCCGTCCGCGCCTACGCCGGTCGGCCCGTTCTCCCATGCCACCGAAACCGACGGCTGGGTGTTCCTCACCGGCCAGATGCCGACCTCGCCCACCGACGACAGCGCACCGCTGCCGGAGGGCGTCGTCGCACAGACGCAACGCGTGATGGACAACCTCGTGCTCGTATTGGAAGGCGTCGGCCTGGGACTGCAACACGTGGTCGCCGTACGCATCTTTCTGACGGAGTTCAAGCGCGACTACGCAGTGATGAACGAGACCTACCGCGCCTACTTTCCCGCCGACAGGCTGCCGGCGAGAACCTGCATCGGCGTGACCGCGCTCGCTCGCGATGCGCTGGTCGAAATCGACTTCATCGCGAAACGGCCCTCTTGATCCCGTGCGGCTGAAGCAACAGCAACAGCGACGGCGGCGCCGGTAACCGCCACGCGCGTCAATGCATCGACGCTTCATCCAGCCCGAAGTGATCGCATACCGCCTCGTGCAGCGAGATCGCGCGTTCGTCCATCTCGGTCGTCCAACTCTCGCTGCTCTCGCATAGCCGCTGCAACTCACGGCATTGCTGCGCGAATTGCCGCTCCTGCACGACGAGAAACCCGCCGCCGGCGCTATGCGCCCAGCCGCCTAATGCCTCCCGGTCTTCCTGCTCGACAATCGCCACAAGCCGCGGCAGATCGTTTTGCAAGTGCTCCTTGAGCATGGCCGTATAGCGCATTTTGTCGTCCGCGCTGAGCGTAGCGGGCGAATCAGCGACTGCGCCGGCAACAGCCGAGGTTGCCGCAGCCGCCGGCGGCTGTTCACCTGGCGCGGATGACGCTGCCGGCTGCGGCCCCGCCGACGTCACCGCGAGCAACGCCGCCTCCAGCTCGCCCAGCGACGCCGGCTTCGCGACATAGCCGGTAAAACCGCGTTCGCACCAGCCGTCCTGCTGCTGATTGTCGGTGACCGCGCTAAAGGCCAGCACCGGCACGTCCGCATGCGCTTTGCGCAACGCCGCCAGCAACGCATATCCATCCATGACGGGCATGTGGATATCGGTCAGCACAACCTCGAAGTGTCCCTGTTCGTATGCCGCCAGCGCTTGCCGCCCGTCGCCGGCGACCGTCGGCAGACAGCCGAGCGCGTCGAGTTGCTCGACGATCAAGGTCTGAATCAACGGATTGTCTTCTGCAACCAGAACCGTCAACCCGTGCAGCGCCGGATCGAACGCCGGCTGCGGCATCACGGCGGAGTCGCCGGGCAACGCGGCAACACTGCCGGCACCGTCCGCGCCCTCTGTCGACATGTCGAGCGCCGACAGAATCGCCGTGCGGCTAAATTCACTGGCCTCGAGCACACCGTCGCCACGCACAACCGGACGATGCGGTCCGGTACGCGTGATCCACACCGCGCCGACAGGCTGCACCGCGCGCAACGCCGCAATGGCATCAAGGCTGTATTCGCCGGTCACCACCATCACATCCGGCCGGTTCGCTCGCAACCATGCCTCTGCGCTGCGCGCCGACGTCTCCGTATGCACCGTCCAACCCGCGCGATGAAACCAGCGCTCGAGCATCTGCCCCGACTCGCGCTCCTGACACAGCACCAGCGTAGCGCCACGACGCACCGGTTCGGCAGTCGGCACACGCAATGCTTCGGGCGGCGGTGCAAGCGGTATCGAGACACTAAACGCGCTTCCCACGCCAAGCACGCTTTCGACCGAAATATGCCCACCCATCAGTTCACACAGCCGCGCACAGATCGACAGGCCGAGCCCGGTGCCGCCATAGCGGCTCGAGGTGCTTGCCTCGCCCTGTTCGAACGGTTTGAAAATGCGCGCGACCAGCGTCTGGTCGATGCCGATCCCGGAGTCGCAAACCCGGAAGGTCAGAATCGGCCGACCTTGCAGATCGTCCTGCACCTCCCCATTCAGCGTGATCTTGCCGCACGAAGTGAATTTGAACGCATTGCTCAACAGGTTGTTGACGATCTGCGCAATACGCGTGCGGTCGCCACACAGAACCTGATCGAGCGTCGGCGAGAGATGTGAATAAAAGCGGATCGCGCGGTCCGCCGTCATCGGCGCGTAGGAGAGCGCGATATTTTCGAAGTCGTCGATCGGCCGGAACGATTCGGTCACGAGCTTCATTTCGCCGGCATCGATCTTCGAAAAATCGAGAATGTCGTTGACGATCCGGCGCAGCGCATCGGCCGCAACGCCCAGCGTGACGAGCCGTGGCGCGTGAGCTTCGAGCCCCGGGGTGCGCGCGAACAGTTCGAGGTTGCCGAGCAGTGCGTTCAACGGCGTGCGGATTTCGTGGCTCATCGACGCGAAGAAATTCGAACGCGCCCGCATCATGGTCTCTGAAGTCTGCTGGGCGAGACGCAGGTGCTGTTCGAGCGCATGCTGCGCGGTCACGTCGAGAATCGCGCAGAACAATACGTCCTCGTCGGCGTAACGCGCGGGTGCGTAGGTGAACTGCAGAAACTGCAAGTGCGCCGCATCGCTTTCGTCCGGCTGTGGTGCTGCTTGCGACGGCTGCTGTATTTCCGCCCGCGCAGGCTGTGCCGGCGCGACAAAAGCGGCGATCTTCGCAAAAGCCGTGACGGAAGGCTTATCCGGCGCCTGAGCGCGGAACTCTCCGACAATGTGCGGCGGCAGATGACGGCTGCCCTGTTCGATATGCAGCAACTCGTCGGCCAGCGCGTTGGCGGTCAGGATCGAATAATCGCTTTGCCGGACGATGCACAAACCGATCGGCGTCGCGCTGACCAGGATGTGATTGATGGTTTCGCTTTCCAGCGCGCGCGAAGTCTCCACGAAGGTGTTGTGCAACAGGCGCAGCCCCCAGAAACGGGCTATCAGCGCGATCGCCAGCAGGATCAGCAGCGTGAGGCCGACGAGCGCCGCCAACTGCCAGCCGAGCGCGGCGATCAACGCGCGCCACGACATATAACCGACCAGCGAGCCGAACTCCGGCATCAGCGGCTCGCTCAGAATCATGCCGTCGCGCGTGTAGCGGTATGCGTCAGGCGGCGTATGAGCGACGAGGTCTTGCAGCATTTTCCCGGTTTGCGCGTCGACGGACGGCGACGACACGATCACGCGCCGGTCCGGCGTCATGAGCAACATCGTTCCCTCGCCTGTGGGCCGTGCGAGATGCGCGGAAAGCGCGTCGAGAGGGATGCTCGCCACGATCAGCGCGGTCGGCGTATCGCCGGCATAGTAGGCGCTCACCGCCGAGATCACCGGAATGCCTTGCAGCGGGTCGCGATACGGGCCGAGCCAGATACGCTCACCCTTGCCCGGCACGCGCTTGCCGGTCTGCGTCAGCAGTTCGTGTTCAAGGGTCTCGCGCAAGGTGCTTACGGTCGCCGGTTGCAACGGCGATGCGTTCGGTGTGGTCGCCGCGTTTGCGTCAGCCGCCGCGTGTGCGACCGGCTGGTCCAGTGACGGCAAAATCGCCGCATAGTCTTCGTTCAGACCGAGCAGCACGGCGCGCTGCCGCAGCTCGAATGACTGCTGCGTCACCAGGGTGGACTGGGCCGCTTCATAGATACGCCATAGTTTGACGCCGAATTCCGGCCCCCACGCGGTGCGCGTTGCGGCGCCCACCAGCAGGTCGAACTGCGCGTCGACTTTGTCGACCGTGCCGCGCGCGGCGCCGGTGAGCCGGATCGATTCTTCGACACCGCTGGGCACGTGCAGCACGTTGCCGGTGTCGTGATAGTAGTCGAGCGTCAACTCCGCACGCCGCAGAAACGACTCTTCGCGGTGCAGGAGCAATGAGATATCGGTGGCGTTCTGCGAGGCGAAGGTACGCCGGTAGTCGAGTTGCTTGGCCGCGGCAAGAACGCCGAGCAGCAGCGCGAAGACGACTACGATCAGCATCAGGGAAGCGATCGTCGCCAGGTACACCCGCTGTTGACGTTTCGCGCTTTGCACGAGCGAAGCGAATGCGAGCGCCAGTGACTCCTGAGTACGGTCGAGGATCTTCTGCATCAGCTCGCTTGAATAGCGTGATTCATGCAGGCAGACCGCTGCGGTGTCGAGGCGACGAGATACGTCTGCAGGCCTGTACCGGCGCAGTGTAACGCTTTTGAAGGTGTAGCGAAACGCATCCGGCACCCGTTTTCATGGCTACCCGGCACACATCAAATAACCCTGCATTAACGGCCCGGCGCGTCATAAACCTGAGTGGTTTACTGGGAAACCCTAAAGAGTGCGGGGTTAATGCCGTTATGCCTTGCATAGCTGTAAGGAACGCACGGACGCGCGTCCGCACTTGCAAGGAAAGCCATGCGCAATAACCAGCCCGTCAGCGGGCACGAGTACGAATTCCCTTCGTCGCAAATGCTTGTTTCCGCGACCGATCTGACTGGCCGCATTCAGTATTGCAACCCGGCCTTCATCGCTGTCTCGGGCTACACGCGCGACGAGCTGATCGGCCAGCCGCACAACCTGATCCGTCATCCGGACATGCCGCGTGAAGCCTTCGCCGACATGTGGACCACCATCCGCGACGGTCGCCCGTGGACCGCGCTCGTCAAGAATCGCCGCAAGAACGGTGACCATTACTGGGTGCGTGCGAACGTGACGCCGGTCGTCGACAAAGGCGCGGTGGTCGGCTATCTGAGCGTGCGCGTGAAACCGGAGCGCGACGCGGTGCGCGCAGCCGCTGCGTTGTATGAGCGGATCCGTACCGGGGAATCGCGGGCGTTCAAGCTGCATCGCGGCGTCGTGGTGCGCACCGGCATGCTCGGCCGTTTGCAAGCGCTGATGCGTATGCCGGTCGCGACGCGTGCGGCAATCGGCTATGCGATCACGCCGTTGGCTTTGCTGCTAACCGGCCTCGCCGCATGGAAGGGCACACCACCCCTGCCGTTCTGGATTGCGTTCGGCGTCACCACCGCCTTCAGCCTCGTCTCCTGGCGGGTGCTGACGCGGCAACTCGCCGAACCGATTCGCGACATGTCCGGCTTTGCGACCCGCCTCGCCGCGGGCGATCTGACCGCCGATCTGACGATCGCGCGACACGACGATCTCGGCGATGTGCTGCAAGCGCTGAATCAACTGAAAGCGAATCTCGCGGCAATTGTCTACGACGTGCGCGCGCAGATCACCGGCATGCTCGACAACGCGCGCGAAATCTCCAGCGGCAATGTCGACCTCGCGCGCCGCACCGAACTGCAAGCGGCGTCGCTCGAAGAAACCGCCGCCACCATGGAAGAATTGACGACCACCGTGCAGGCCAATGCCGATGCCAGCGTACGTGCGCTCGATCTGGCGAAAGACGCGCAAGCGGCGGCGGCCGTCGGCGGCAAGATCGCGGGTCAGGTCGAGCAGACCATGGCCGGCATCACGGCGGCGTCGAAGCGCATCGCGGACATCACCGGCGTCATCGACGGCATCGCTTTCCAGACCAACATCCTCGCGCTGAATGCCGCCGTCGAAGCGGCGCGCGCGGGCGAAGCGGGCCGCTCGTTCGCGGTCGTCGCGGGTGAAGTGCGGATGCTGGCGCAACGGTGCGCGGCGTCGTCGAAGGAAATCAAGTCGGTAGTCGAGGCGAGTGCGACCGAAGTAGCGCTCGGCACCGAACTGGTTGCACGCACCACCTCACAGATGCGCGTGATCGACGAAGCGGTGAGCCGCGTGTCGTCGATCATCGTCGACGTGGCCAATGCGAGCAGCGAGCAGGCGGAAGGGATTCGCCAGGTCAACCAGGCGGTCTCGCATCTCGACGGCGCCACGCAGCAGAACGCCGCGCTGGTCGAGCAGGCGGCAGCCACGGCGCAACGTCTCGCGGAACAGGCCGACGTGCTGGACGAAGTGGTGCGCCTTTTCACCGTCGCCGATGCAACGCACGTGCCGCCGCCGCAGATACCCACGCGCGGGGCAGCGCTGCATGCGGCACACACGCCGGCGCCCGGCCTCAGGCGCGACGCCGCGCAAGGAATCGCGCATGAGGACGAGCAGGAAGAATTGACATTGATCTGATAGATCGGCGTTACTCCCACCTCGACAGCCCGGAATTGACGCAGCAGGATGGAAACGTCAGCGCCCAATGAGTTGCAAGGGCAGGCTGACCCAAGTAACAACGGCGTTTAGCAGCCCGTCCCTTCAAGGACGGGCTATTTTTTTCCAGTTGTTTTTCTCGTCGCGCCCGGCCTTAACCGATGCGCGCGTCAGCACCATGACAGCCGGGGAGAAGGATTGCACCGCCACGGGGCACGAAAAATGCATCCGTCGTTGCGGGGAGTCGCGTTAAACTGGTTGTGACGCGGCACGACAGGCGGCGCGCCAGCCTGGCGGTACGCCCGTACAATGGTTCGATCAACAACGGAACAAGGACAACCTCGATGCGCACTACCGGGTCCTCCGGGTCAATGGCCCTGCTCACCGAATACGACGACGCAACGGCGCGCGAACTCCGCTCGCTGCGCCTCGAATCGACAGAAGACGGCAAAGGCATTCTTCTGATCGAGGTCGATGAGCGCAAGCCAGGCATTCACCGCGAAGTGCGCTACGAAATCACGCCGGCCGAACTGATCGCGGCGATTCGCGCGCATGGCGCGGAATTGCCGGGCGAACAGCACAATCATCGTCAATAAAGCTGCCCCGCACGGTATTGCGCTTAAGCGCGAATGCCGTGCGCCGTTTCTGTATCGCCAGCTTTGGTTTGCGTACCGCAAAACCGCCTACGAGCATCCGTAGGCGGTTCTTTATCGCCTGCTTGCCGTGACAGCTTCAATCCGGTTCGCTTTGTTCCATTTGCGCCTCTATTCCGCGCCTTTAACCCGCCAGGCAAGCCACCGCCGCGCTTTTAACACGCGAATAATGGTCCGCTTTTCCGGACATTTGCACGTCTTGAAAATGCGTCCATAATCCTTACATACCCCGTTGCTTTCCCTACCTGCGCCGCACTCGAAAGGGCCGCGGATGTAAGCCGATGCTACATGATCTCGTCGAGCAATATGGACCGGCGCTGGTTTTCGCCAACGTGCTGGCCGCCTCGCTCGGGCTGCCGGTGCCGGCGATGCCGTCGCTCGTGCTGTTCGGGGCGATGGCGGCCATGCATCCCGGGTCAGTGGGCACGCAACTGATGCCGGTCCTTGTGTTGTCGATCTTCGCCACACTGATCGGCGACAGCGCCTGGTATCTCGCCGGCCGTCTGTACGGCGGCAATACGCTGAAAACGATCTGCCGTCTTTCGCTATCGCGCGATACCTGTGTAAAAAAGACCGAACGCTTTTTCGGCCGCTGGGGCGTGCGCGTGCTGGCGGTGGCGAAGTTCGTGCCGGGCCTGTCGATCGTGTCGATTCCAATGGCCGGCGCAATGGGCACGCGCTACCGCACGTTCCTGACTTACGACGGCGTCGGCGCCGCCTTGTGGTCGGGTACGGGCCTGATCATCGGCGCGCTGTTCGCCCGCCAGATCGACATGCTGTTCGCCATGGCCGGACGCCTCGGGCGCACGGCCGCGCTGGTGGTCGTCGCGTTGCTGCTGCTGTATGCGGCCTATCGCTGGATTCGCCGGCGCCAGCTGATTTCCAAGCTCGCGACCCAGCGGATGGAAGTCGAGGAGCTGGCGGCACTGGTGGCGGCCGGCAAAACCCCGGTACTGTTCGATATCCGCTCGCAGGAAAAGCGCGCGCTCGACCCGTTCGTGATTCCGGGTTCACAATTCGCCGACGAACGGCAACTCGACGAGATCGTCGCGACGTACCCGCACGATCAGAAGGTGGTGATCTACTGTTCATGCCCGAACGAAATATCCGCGGCATGGATGGCCAAGCAGATGAACGAAGCCGGCTTCGCCGACGTGCTGCCGTTGCGCGGCGGCATGGAAGCCTGGCGCGACTCGGGCAAGACGGTGGACGCCCTGCCCGGCATGCCGCCGCCCGACGTGGCGGTCGACGATATCGCGCCGAAGGCCGTGTAGCGCAGCAGCGCATTCCTATCGGCGCCCTCGCGCGCCCGCGCCGCTTCGCCCCCCGTGTCGATCAATCAGGATGAACACAGAAGGAGCGGTTCAATGCTGTCGACTCAAGAAGCAGAAGGGCAACAAGCCGTCGTCGCCGACGCGCCGTTTTCGTCGCTCGCGACGCGCATGCATCAGATGTTCCCCGAACTCACGTGTGCAGAGATCGACCGTCTGCGCCGGTTCGGCGAAGTGGGCCATTGGGAAGCCGGTGAGCTGCTGTTCGAGACCGGCCACACCGGCCCGGGCATGTTCGTGATCTTGAATGGGCGCGTAAAGGTTTATCAGCGCGATGGCATCGGACGCGAAGTCGTGATTGCCGAGCATGGCGCCGGGCATTTTCTCGCCGAAGTCGGCCAGTTGTCCGGACGTCCGGCACTGGTCAACGGCATGGCCGTGAATTCGGTCGACGCTTTGCTGATTCCGCCGGTCAAGCTGCGCGCCTTGATTGTCGCCGAAGCCGAACTGGGCGAGCGCATCATGCGCGCGCTGATCCTGCGGCGCGTGTCGCTGATCGAAAAGGGCGCGGGCGGTCCGATCCTGATCGGCAACAGCAGCGACGCCAGACTCGTGATGTTGCAAGGCTTTCTGTCACGCAACGGCCATCCCCACTCGGTGATCGACGAACGCGATGAAGACGCGCTGCGTCTGATCGAGCAATTCGCCGCGCAGAAAGAAGACATGCCGCTGGTGATCTGCCCGGACGGCTCGGTGCTGCGTCACCCGAGCATGCCGGAACTCGCCACCTGCCTCGGCTTGCTGCCCGATCTCGACGATTCGCACGTCTACGACGTCGCGATCGTCGGCGCGGGGCCGGCAGGCCTCGCCACGGCCGTGTACGCGGCGTCCGAGGGTCTCTCGGTGATCGTGCTCGACAGCCGTGCGCCAGGCGGCCAGGCGGGCGCCAGTTCACGGATCGAAAACTATCTCGGCTTTCCGACCGGCATCTCCGGTCAGGCGCTGGCGGGCCGCGCGTTCGTGCAGGCGCAGAAATTCGGCGCGCACGTCGCGATTCCGGTCCATGTGAAGGCGCTGCATTGCGCGGAGTCGCCGTATCGGCTGGAGCTCAAGTGCGGCGGCAAGATCACTGCCCGCACTATCGTGATCGCGAGCGGCGCGGTCTATCGGCGCCCGGCGCTCGAAGGGCTCGACCGCTTCGATGGGCGCGGCGTTTATTACTGGGCGTCGCCGGTCGAGGCCAAGCTGTGCAAGCGTCAGGAGATCGTGCTGGTGGGCGGCGGCAATTCGGCGGGCCAGGCGATCGTCTATCTGGCGACGCACGCGGCCAAGGTTCACGTACTGATCCGCCGCAGCGGCTTTGAAGCCACCATGTCGCGCTATCTGATCGACCGGATCCGTTCGCTGCCGAATGTGTTCGTGCACCCGCACTCGGAGGTCGGCCGGCTCGAGGCGGACGAAATCGGGCTGGCGTCGGTCTCGTTGAAGAGGCCGCTGCCGGACGGCACCCAGAGCTTCGATACGCGGCATCTGTTCCTGTTCACCGGCGCTGATCCGAATACCGACTGGCTGCGCACCTGCGGCGTGCAACTGGACGACAAAGGCTTCGTGCTGACCGGTACCAGCGTGGACGGAGCCTCTGTCTGCGATCTCGCGACGACTGTCGAGGGTGTGTATGCGATCGGCGACGCGCGCGCCGGGTCGACGAAACGCGTCGCTGCAGCGGTCGGAGAAGGCGCGGCGGTGGTCGCGCAGATCCACCAGTTGCTGGCGGTATCGACTGGCGAAGCGGTGGCTTTGGGCGCCTGAGCACCTCGCTCGAACATATCCTTCACGCGCCCGCCTTGCTCCGCTCGCGTCACGACCGGGCGGCGGGCGGCGGTCTTCGTCCGGCCATTAGCTTCCGGCTTCCGCGTCACAATCCGACGCACAGTTCCATCCTGCCCCGTCCCCCAGGTAACCGGCTGTTACACACGCCTTCAACTGGTTGCACCTGTCTTGCTTTCTGTCTCGTAATATAACCGTTAGCTATTCGACAGCGAATAGCTGGCTCTTTCGAGCGCAATCTTGCACGGGACCGGAGTAAGAGCTGAAGCGCGAACTCTGGGTCGACAGCTTTGCATGGGACCAGAGTAAGCGCTAAAGCGCTAACTCTGGTCGACACAGGAGACAAGCATGATCCAACGCGCGATCGTTTTCGCCGCCTTCGGCCTTGCCGCCGCCTGCGCATCGACCACCGCCTCGGCCCGGGTCGATGTCGGCGTGTTCGTCAACACACCCGGCCCCATATATGCCCCGCCGCCCGTGGTTTATATGCCGCCGCCAGTGGTTTATGCGCCTGTGCAACCCGCGTATGGCTACGGATATCGCGGCGATTACTACCGCGGGTATCGCGAGCGCCATGACCATGGCCGCCACCGCGGCTGGGATAAGCACCACAGGCGCGACTGGTAATTTGCGTTCGGCCATGTTGCGGGGTTGCGGGGTTGCGGGGTTGCGGGGTTGCGGGGTTGCGGGGTTGCGGGGTTGCGGGGTTGCGGGGTTGCGGGGTTGCGGGGTTGCGGGGTTGCGGGGTTGCGGGGTTGCTGAGCCGCTGAGCCGCTGAGCCGCCGAGCCGCCGAGCCGCCGAGCCGCTGTCATTGTGCCCACCGCCGTACCTCCCACAGCGCCACGCTCCGGTTGCCTTCCACGCCGATTCGTCTGCCGTATTCACGCTACAGTAGCGACTGCTGACCTAGGCCGGACCTCGCGTCCGCTCCCATCGCAGTCACTCATTGATCAAAGCCCGTGACCGACGCCCGCGTGAAGACCCTGCCGTTATCCGCCGCGCGCACCCTGCATCTGGCCGCGCAAGGTTTGCTGACTCCGCCGCGCCGCAAGGCCGTCAAAGCCGACGTGCTCGACGCGATCCGCCGCATGGCGCAATTGCAGATCGACACGATCCACGTCGTCGCGCGCAGTCCCTATCTCGTGCTGTTCAGCCGGCTCGGCGCCTATCCGCAGCAATGGCTCGACGAGCATCTCGCCGAAGGCAAGCTGTTCGAATACTGGTCGCATGAAGCCTGTTTCGTCCCGATCGAAGACTACGGCCTGCTGCGCCACCGCATGCTCGACCCGAGCGATATGGGCTGGAAATACGCGGCTGAATGGCACAAGAAGTATCGCAAGGACATCGACAAACTGCTCGCGCATATCCGTGCGACGGGCCCTGTTCGTTCAGCGGATTTCGCCCGTGAAGCGGGCAAGAGCAACGGCTGGTGGGACTGGAAGCCGGAGAAGCGCCATCTGGAAGTGCTGTTCGCAATCGGGCAATTGATGGTGGCCGAGCGGCGCAATTTTCATCGCGTCTACGATCTGACCGAACGCGTGTTACCGGACTGGGACGACGCGCGCGACCTGCCGCCGCGGGAAACCGTCACCGAGGAAGCATTGCGCCGTACCTGCCGCGCGCTCGGCATCGTACGCGCGGATTGGGTTGCCGACTACTACCGGCTGCCGCGCCGTCCCTATCGCGACGAACTGCGTGCGCTCGCCGATCGGGGTGAGTTGATCCCGGTGCAAGTGGAAGGCTGGAAGCAGGACACCTTCGTCCATCATGAATTCGCGCCGATGATCGACGACGCGGCAACCGGCAAGCTCGCCTCAACCGTCACCACGGTGCTGTCGCCGTTCGACCCGGTAGTGTGGGACCGCAAGCGCGCCGCCGCGCTCTTCGACTTCGACTACGCGATCGAATGCTATACACCCGCGGCGAAGCGCAAATACGGCTACTTCGTGCTGCCGCTTTTGAGCCGGGGGCGCCTGGTCGGCCGCGTGGATGCGAAAGCGCATCGGACCAACGGTGTATTCGAACTGAAATCACTGCATATCGAGCCCGGCGTGCGGCTCAGCGCGAGGCTTGCGGGCGATCTGCGCCGCGCATTGCAGCGCTGCGCGGACTGGCATGGCACACCGCAGTTGGACATCACGTCCGCTCCGCCGGAATGGCTTGAGGCATTGAGTGTGGACAACAGTCTGGAAGCGTGAGCGCTACTCGGCACGACATGCATGGCTTGAGGCGCTGAGCGTGGACAACAATCTGGAAGCGTAAGCGCTACTCGGCACGACATGCGTTCTTAATGCAGCGCCGCCCATGCGAGCGACAGGGAAAACACGCCCAGCACAATCGACGCGCCGCGCTGCATCTTCACCGGATTCAGCCAGGTGAGTTTGCCGCTGCCGAGCGCCGCGCCGAACGCGATCCACGCAAGCGCGATCGGCACCAGCAGGCAGGCGAATATCAGCATCGCCATCGCGTATGCGGGCATATGTGTGAACGCGATGGCAGGAAAGATCGTACCGGCGAACAACAAGCCTTTCGGATTGAGCAGCGTCGCGACGAATAGCGTACGCATGCCGCTCACCCGCTGCGTCGAGTCGGGCAAGGCCACCGCCGCGCGCCACATATCGACGGCGAGATATGCGATGTACACGCCAGCCGCCACGCGCAATAGCGAAGGCAACCACGGCAACGCGTGCGCGGCCTGCGCGAGAAAATGTCCCCACACTGAAATCGACACGAGATAGCCGGCCAGTTCGGCGGCGATCAGCGGCAGGGAAAGCCGCACGCCCTGACGCAAACCCGCGGCCGCAAGCAGCGTGTTGGTCGGACCTGGCGTGATCAGCACCACGATGATGCCGACAGCCAGCAACGCGAGCGCAGACGAGGAAAGCATAAAAAGGCGCATGGGTGGAAACAATGCGCCTTTTTATCACAGAGCACCGCGCCGCCGAAATACGGCGGCGATTGCGATGCGAGCCACACCGCCCGCAGGCGGCGCGCCACCGCCTTTAGCGGTCGAGCTTCGCGCGCAATTCGCGAGCGGCTTCCAGCAAACCCTCGTAACCCGAACGCGCGTGCTCAGGCAGATCGGGATCGCCGACGAACGCGCCGAGGGTTTCGATCAGGCTATACAGAATGCCCTTTGCGGCACCCGAAGCAATGCTGCCGGACGAAACCTGCTGATCCACGTGACTGAGCGCGGCATCGAGGTGTTCCAGGTCGGGCCGGTCGCCCGTGGGCGGCTTAGGCGTTACGTCTTGCGTCATGATGAAACGTCTCTCAATTGATGCATCAGTGAACGAGGCCATCCTTTCACGTTGTTATATACCGATCGTGCGCTGGCGTCTATTCGTGATCGGACTCAGCGCGATCCACATGATCTACCTTAAAGCGTCCATCGATACATCAGAATTGCCGCGCGCACGTCGAAGCACATAAACATACGCGGCAATGCGCCACTATTTGCTCTTAAGCCTCACACGATAAGCACACCGCCGCGCCCCGGCGAGCACGTGCTCCTCCCGCTCAATCGAGCCGTCCTCGCCGACGATCTCCGCGAACAACTGCAACTCCGTGCGGCAAAAGCCCTGGCAGGTGCGCGCCGCCGCGCAGATCGGACAGTGGTTCTCAAGCAGCAGCCAGTCGCGCCCGTCTTTCTGCAACTCGGCCATATAACCTTCCGCGCTACGCAGCTCCACGAGTCTGGCCAGCCGCGCCTTGAGCCCCTTGATCGGCTTGAGCACCGCGAGATAGTTCGCGCGCGTTTCCATCGCACGCTGGTCGATCAATTTGTCGAGCCCCTCTTCGCCGAATAGATGGCGGATCGAGCCGAGCAATTGCACGGTCAATTGCGGATGCGTGTCCGGAAAGCGTGCGTTACCTGCTTCCGTCAAACCCCAGCTTTGACTCGGCCGCCCCGGCCCGGCCTGCGACGCCTGGCGCCCTTCGATCAAGCCGCCTGTCAGCAGCTTCTGGATCTGCTGCCGCGCGGCTTCGACCGTAATGCCGAGTTCGCCCGCAATCGACGCCGTCGACAAAAGCCCCTGAGTCTTCAACAGATTCAGGATGCGATCCACCGGCGCAGCAGCCGACGCGGCCTGCGCGAGCACCGGTGAATTTTCCAAGCTTTCATTTGCATATCTCATCGGAGCACATTATTATCCAAGCCAATACTTGCATAATAAGCCAGCCTCGCACGGCTGTCCACGACATGAAAAATCTGCAATCGGATGTCCCGGCCTGGAGCGATCTGCTCAGCGGCAGCAACGGCTGGCGGGCGTTGGGCCTCGCGGGCGGCGTCGCACTGCATGCCACCAACGTGTATGTGGCAACGACGATCCTGCCATCGGTGGTGCATGACATTGGCGGGCTCGAACTGTACGCGTGGAACACCACGCTGTTCGTCGTCGCGTCGATTCTCGGCTCGGTGTTGTCGGTGCGCCTGCTCGCGATGCTCGGCGCGCGTTCCGCCTACTTCGGCGCGCTGGCGGTGTTCGCACTGGGCACCGTGGTGTGCGCGAGCGCGCCGTCGATGCTATGGATGCTCGCCGGCCGCACCCTGCAAGGGCTCGGCGGTGGCATTCTGCTCGCCCTTAGTTACGCGCTGATTCGCGTGGTGTTCGAAGAACGCCTGTGGCCTCGTGCGATGGGGCTGGTGTCGGGCATGTGGGGCGTGGCGACGTTATGCGGGCCCGCGGTCGGCGGCATCTTCGCGCAGCTCGGCGATTGGCGGCTGGCGTTCTGGGTGCTGCTGCCGGTCGTGCTGCTGCTCGCCGTGATCATAAATCGCGAGGTCGACGGCAAGCGCGCCCACGGCGAAGCGGCTCAGCCGATCCCCTTGCTCAAGGTCAGCCTGCTCGGCGCCTCGGTACTGGTGATCTCGCTCGCCGCATTAACCGAAGACATGCGCTGGAACGCGCTCGGTGTCATCGCCGGTCTCGGCTTCGTATGGCTGCTCGCAAGACTCGAACGCAGCAACACTCACACGCGCCTGTTACCAAGCGGATCGTTCTCGATTCGCACGCGGATCGGCAGCCTCTACGCCTGCATGAGCCTGCTCGGTATCGGCGTGACCAGCGAAATCTTCGTGCCGTATTTCCTGCAGACAATTCACGGACGTTCGCCGCTGGCCGCCGGTTATCTGACCGCCTTGATGGCGGCCGGCTGGTCGGCCGGCTCGATGTTCAGCGCCGGCCGTTCCGCCACCGCCGCGCAGCGCTTGAGCCGGGCCGGGCCGGTGGTCGCGGCACTCGGACTCGCAGTACTCGCATGGCTGATGCCGATAGCCGGTTTGTTCGACGGCTGGCCTGGCGCGGTCGCATTGTGCACGGCGCTCGCAAGCGTTGGACTGGGTGTCGGGATCGGCTGGCCGCATCTGCTCACGCGCGTCTTCACCGCCGCGCAGCCGGGCGAAGAAAACCTCGCCTCGCTGTCGATCACCACCATTCAATTGTTCGCGATGGCGTTCGGCTCGGCGCTCGCGGGGCTCGTCGCAAACGGCGCCGGTCTTACGGCGCTCGCGCCGCTGCCGGGCGCGCAACACACCGCGCTCTGGCTGTTCGCGACGTTCGCGCTCGCGCCCCTGCTCGCTGCGTGGCTGATCCGCCACCCGGCGCGCCTTACCGGAGAAGCATCGTGATAGATCGAGTGCAGGCTATGCGGATCTTCGTGAAGATCGTCGATGCCAGCAGTTTCACGCGCGCCGCCGAGTCGCTCGAGATTCCTCGCGCCACCGCGACGACCACCGTGCAGTCGCTCGAATCCCTGCTCGGCGTGCAATTGCTGGTGCGCACGACACGCAAGGTCACGCTAACCGCGGAAGGCGCCGCCTACTACGAGCGCTGCGCGCAGATTCTCGCCGCAATCGACGAAGTCGAGTCGGGCCTGTTCAACAGCCCGGAGAATCTGCGCGGCCGCTTGCGTGTGGCGATGCCGGGCATGATCGCCGCGTCGATCGTGGTGCCCGCCCTGGCCTCGTTTCGCGCGCTGCATCCGCATGTCGAGCTCGCGTTCGGCGTGAGTCATCGCACGCTCGATCTGGCCGGCGAGAGCGTGGATTGCAGCATCGAGTTGGGCGAGCTACCCGACTCCCGGCTGCTCGTACGCCGCCTCGGGTTGCTCGAACGCGTCACCTGCGCGAGCCCCACGTATCTCGCGCGATTCGGTGAGCCGCGTCACCTGGACGATCTCTCGGATCACGTCGCGGTGAACTGGCTGTCAACGCAAACCGGCCGGCGCGTGGACTTCGACTTCAACGTGGCGGCGCGGGCGAGCAAGGTAAAAGTGGACGGCTTCATTCAGGTGAACGACGAACACACGTACCTCGCGTGCGGGCTCGAAGGGCTGGGGATGATTCAGCCTGGGCGCGCCGCCGCTGCACCGTATCTTGCATCGGGACAGTTGGTCGAAATCCTGCCGAAGTGCAAGCCGACACCGATCGCCCTCTCCGTGACGTATGTGAAAAGCCGGCAGATTTCGCCGCGCGTGCGTGCCTTTGTCGACTGGCTCGCCGAAGTATTCGACAACGCACCAGGAATGGTTAAGGCTGTGTCGCCGCTGGCCGATCCACCGCCGTGGCCGGTGCTCGACGCGCAGCGGATTCACGAAGGCGATACGACAGCGCACTAAGTGCATCGACGTGCCAACACGCACGGAGATGCATTAGCACCTCTCAACGCGCCTGAGCGAACTCCTCTGCCACCGCCGCAATCAGCACCTGAATCCGCGCGGTCTTGTACAGATCGGCATGCGCGACCACCCAGACATCGAATGGCTCTCCAAGATGCGGCATGACACGCACCAGTTCCGGTTCGTAATCGGCGCGAAAACACGGTAACTCGGCGAGACCGAAGCCGGCAAGAGCCGCCTCGAACAGCATCGCCGTGGATTGCGTCTGGAACACGAGGCGCCCGCGCGAAGTCGGTTCGCCACATAACGGCGCCCACATTGATGGCGAGGCCGGCTGTTGATACATCACCAGATCGTGACCCTCGAACGCCTCGCCTTCGCGCGGCTCGCCGCGTGCTGCAATGTATTCGCGCGACGCGTAAATACCGACCTCCAGTTGCCCGAGCCTGCGCGCGATCAGGTCCGGCGCATCGGGCCGCAGCGTGCGGATCGCCACGTCGGCTTCGCGCCGCGTCAGATTGGTGATCTGCGCGGACGTCACGCAGACGATCTCGATGCCCGGATGCGCGCGCCGTACTTTGGCAATGGCCGGCATCACGAAACGCTTGCCGAGCGAATCGGTAGTGGCGACGCGAATCGTGCCGGCCAGTTGATCGTCGAGCCCGGCAATCCGCCGTTCGATCGACAGGGCTGCCTGCTCCATCGTCTCGGCCGCCCCGAGCAACGCTTCGCCGGCTGGCGTCAGCACGAACAAGGCGGGGGTGCGCAGAAACAGCGTCGTAGAAAGCGTTTCTTCGAGCGCGGAGATCCGCCGGCCGACCGTCGCCTGATCGACATTGAGTTGCGCCGCCGCGCCGCGCAGCGTCCCCGTGCGCGCCACGGCGAGAAAAAATCGTGCGTTGTCCCAGTTGATCATTGGCTGCGTTGTCCGTGATGCACTTTTGCATGATACACATGCACATTCACTGCTTTATTGCATTTGCACATGTGACTAGACTTCGTCGATCGACCCAATTGCAAAGTTAGTCCAAGGAACGTGCGATGACCGAATGCACCGCTGAACAACCGCTGCCTGCCGCGCTTGCCGACACGGCGCGGCAAGCTAAACGTCCGCGCCTGACGTTGGCGCTGGTGGCGAGCGGCATGTTCATGGCCGTGCTCGACACCACCATCGTCAACGTCGCGCTGCCGGCGATGCACACCAGCCTGGGCGCGTCCGTGGGCGGTCTCGCGTGGATCGTCGATGCATACACGCTGAGCTTCGCCGCACTGATCCTCGCGGGCGGCGTTGCGTCCGACCGGTTCGGCGCGAAGGCGGTGTACCTGTGGGGACTCGCGTTGTTCGTCGCCGCCTCCGCGGCTTGCGGGCTGGCGCCGAATGTCGGCGCGCTGGTGGTCGCGCGTTTCGTGCAAGGCAGCGGCGCGGCGCTGTTCCTGCCGGCGTCGCTTGCCATCGTGCGCAGCACGTTCGACGACCCTGTCGAGCGCGGCCGCGCCATCGCGGCATGGGCCGGGATTGCCTCGGTCGCGGCGGCAATCGGGCCGGTGCTGGGCGGCCTCCTCGTGCAGGGGTTCGGCTGGCGCAGCGCGTTTCTGATCAACGTGCCGACCGGGCTGCTTGCGTTCGCCGGCGCGTGGGTCGTCGTGCGTCATTCCACGCGCAGCGTCGGCCGCCGTTTCGACTGGAGCGGGCAACTGGCGAGCATTGTCGCGCTCGGAGCGCTCTGCTATGCGGCAATCGAATTGCCGTCGCGCGGGATCGCTGCCCGCGAGGTGTGGGGCGCAGCACTGCTCGCCGTCCTGGCGACGCTCACGCTCGTCGCCGTCGAACGGCGCGCGCATCATCCGATGGTGCCGGTCGAGTGGTTCAGCAACCGCATGTTCGTGACGATGAATGCGATGGGCACGCTCGTCTACGTCGGTTACTTCGGATTGTTGTTTGAGTTGAGCCTGTATCTGCACGGCGAGTTCGGTTTCGACGCGCGGCAGATCGGTCTTACGCTGTTGCCGCTCGCCGGTAGTCTGTCGCTCGGCAACGTGCTGGCTGGGAAGTTGCACGGGCGGTTCACGGCGACGCAGTTCATGACAACGGGACTCGTGCTGGCCGCCATTGCGGTACCGGCTATGGCAATGAGTCTGGAGTGGCGCGCGCCGTGGGTCGTCACGTATGCGGCGATGGTGATGTTCGGCGGTGGTACGGCGTTGTCGGTGCCGCCGATGATTTCGACCGTGCTGGAACAGGTGCCCGGTGAGTTGGCTGGCGTGGCCTCAGGATTGTTGAATGCGCTGCGGCAGGCGGGTGGTCTCGTTGGTGTCGCGATGGCGGGGGCGGCGACGATTCTGGCGCCGCATGTGTCGACGGCGTTGTGGTTTGTTGCTGGGATGGGGTTGGTGATGTATGCCGGCGCGGCTGTGCTGGCTGTGGTTGCGGCTTTTGCGCCGGTGTGGGGTGGGGGGCAGGGTGTTGCTTAGCCGGGGGCTTGTTGGTTGTTTGCTTACGGTGGTTTTTTGATTTGTTTTGCCTGCGCGGCGCTTGGCTGGGTGCCTACGGTGTTGGCCTTTCCTTGTTTTGTTATTGGTTTATTAGTGTCGCCCCTGTGCGGGGCAGGCACCTACTTTTCTTTGCCTGCTGCAAAGAAAAGTAGGCAAAAGAAAGCAGCTCACACCGCTAACTCTTAAGCGGGTCCCCCGCACAGTCACGGTAGCGGTCCATCTGGAATCTGTGTTCCCGCACATTCAGCCCTGGTGACAAGGCCGTCATTCTTCCGGCGGCGCTGCGCGCGCCGACGCGTTGTTCCTGAACCATAGGGCTGCTTCTTTGCGCGGCAGGTGTTCGGTGCCCCCCGTAGTTGCTGGCTTTGCGCTTTTCTCAGTCCCGGAAAAGCTCACCAGTGGGGTATTCGGTTCACTTCTTTTCTCCCGGAAAGGCTCACCTTTAGTGTCAACGGTGCTGGCGTAGTCGTGTCGGGTATCGCTGTTTCCTGATCTGTTCTATAGCCTAGAAAAGCGGCCGGAGTAGGCGGTAGCTGACTAATGCACTGCCGCGTCCTCAGGAAGTTTTCATCCGCCGCACAAAGATACGCCGCGTGACGTCGAACGCCACCAGATTACCGGCCACCACCAGCAGGAGCCCGACCACGGCCAATGCGGACCATCGGTAGCCTTCGAATACCGTCGACACCGCCAGCGCCACAATCGGAAACAGCACGGTGCAATACGCGGCCCGCTCCGGTCCGATGCGCCCGACCAGCATCAGGTACGCGGTAAAACCGATTACCGAGCCGAATACGGCCAGGTAAGCGAGCGCGCCAAGATAACGTGCGTCAGGCTCGATGGAAAACGAAAAGCCGGCCAGCGCGCTGCCCGCCGTCAAGATGCCGGCGCCGATCAGCATCGCCCAGCTATTGGTGGCGAACGGGTGCAAACCCATCGATTGCATTCGGCTCGATAGCAGATTGCCAGCGGAAAAACATAAGGTGCCCAGGAACGCGATCGCGAGTCCCAGCCACACCGCGTGATCGCCCAGGTGTCCCGCCATCTGCTGGACGAACAGGCACACGATGCCGACGAGCCCCAACGCCGCACCGGCAATCGCCGACGGTTGCAACGGACGCCCCATGAAGAGCCGGCCGTTGATCGAATTCAACAGCGGCGCGGTGGAAAATACCACCGCCACGAGACCGCTCGGCACCACCTGTTCAGCGTAGTAGAAGCATAGAAAGTTAAGACAAAAGAGCGCGAAGCCCTGTGCGGCCAGGAAGCGCCATGCGGCGCGCGGCGGCCAGATCGGCCGGCGCATGATGCGCAGCAGCGCGAACAGGATCAGCGCCGCAATCCAGAAGCGCCACGCAATCGATACGGGCGGCGGCACCGCACCCAATTGCCATTTGATCGCGATCCACGTGGTGCCCCAGATCAGGACGGTGGCGGCATAGAGCGAAAGATTCATGACGAAGCCTGTAGCAGCAAAAAGCGGAAACTCAACTATGCTGCCGCGGCGGCGGCCGCACTTGTCCAGGATTGCGCACTTTTTCGGACCGGCGCGCCGTCGGCGATCACTCGCCGTATACTGGGGCTCACCCTGCCATCGGATGCATCCCGCTCGTTCCGTGAACGCCAGACCGCCCGCCCCCGTGATCGAATCCACCGAAACGCCGTTCGGCCTTCAGTCGGTCTGTCACACGTTGCAGAGCGCCAACGCGAGTCTCGAACGGTTCGCGTGGCTCGGCGACCGGCTCGCCATCGCCGTCTGGACCCGCGACACCGAGGAGGCCGAGACCGTCTATGATCGGCCCGGCCATCACACGCTGTCGTGCTATCTGGATGGCGGCTATCGCACCGAGCGTCAGAAGATGCCCGGGCGCTACGGCGCACCGTCGCGGCTCTGTGCGCTGCCCGGCGAGCATGAGTCGCGCTGGTGGGTGCGCGGCCACATGCATTTCATGCATCTTTACTTCCTGCCCGAACATTTCACGCAACGCGCCGTGCAGGAACTCGATCGCGAACCGCGCGAATTGACGCTGGCCGATCGCACCTATTTCGAAGACGCCCGCATCGCGAGCCTGTGTCAGTCGCTCGCGAATGAAGACTGGCAAGACCCCGATGGCGTGCTGCGCACCAACGAAACCGCGCACGAGGTGTTGAGTCTGCTGCTGCGCGCACAAGGCGTGCGCCGCACGGATGCGTCGCTCAAGGGCGGATTGTCGGTCGCAACGCGGCGGCGCTTGCGCGACTATATCGAGAGCCATCTGGCGCAAACGCTCACGCTCGGCGAGCTTGCCGGTGTAGCGGCGTTGTCGGAATTTCATCTGGCGCGCATGTTCCGCACGTCGTTCGGACTACCGCCCGCTGCTTGGATCGCGCAACAACGGCTCGAACGCGCACGCACGCTGCTGCGCACCACGACACTGCCGCTCGCGCAAGTCGCCGAACAATGCGGCTACGCGAACGCCAGCCATTTCAGCCATCGCTTCCGTGAAAGCGTCGGGGTGACGCCTACGGCGTATCGGCAAGTGGTCAGCGCTGCGTAGTGGCAAATAGTGGCGGGTTGAGCGCACTGAATCGGGCTGACCTGGTCAGGTCCAACTCTGGACTTCATCGCTAGCCTTAAGCCGGGCGGCCCTACCTCAAGCTGACCTGCCCGGGCTCAACCCGACCGCTCTCACTGCAACGCCATCGCCAGCACACGCGCCACATGGATTGCGTCGACACCCGCGCCGTCATAGATCTGATGCCGGCAACTCGTGCCATCCGCGACCATCACCGTGTTGCCGTCGATCTTGCGTACTGCCGGCAGCAGCGACAGTTCCGCCATGGCCTGCGATGTAGCGTAATGCTCAGCTTCGTAACCAAAGCTGCCCGCCATCCCACAGCACGACGATTCCACCGTCGACACCTTCAGTTCAGGAATCCAGTTCAACACGGTTTGCACCGGCGTGAACGCGTCGAAGGCTTTTTGATGGCAGTGGCCATGAACGAGCGCCTGCTCCTTTGCCAACGGCTTCAACGCAAGCTGCAAACGCCCGGCCTTTTCCTCGCGCACCAGGAATTCTTCGAATAGAAATGCCTGCTTTGAAAGCCGCTGCGCTTCCTCGCCGAAACCGTAGTGCAAAAACTCGTCGCGCAACGACAGCAAACACGACGGCTCCAACCCGACGATCGGCACGCCACGCTCCACAAACGGCTTGAACAGATCGAGCATGCGCCGCGCTTCCTGCTTCGCTTCATCGACCAATCCGGCCGCGAGGAAGGTGCGGCCACAACACACCGGGCGCTCGCCCTGACGCGTATTGAAGTGCACCGTGTAACCGGCAGCCTCCAGCACCCGTTGCGCGGCGCGCGCGTTTTCAGGCTCCAGGTTGTTGTTGAACGTATCGACGAATAACAGCACTTCTTTCAGCGCGCCACCTTGGGCTGGCCTGGCGGTCACCGCGTTAGACAGAAACGATTTCTTGAAGCGCGGCAACGCGCGTTCGGGTGCGAAACCCATCGACCGCTTGAACCACGCCGACAACAGCGGCACGTTGTCCGCCAATGCAATCAAACCCGGCACACGGCTCGCCGTTGCCGCATAGCGCGGCATGAACGCCACCAACCTGTCCCGCAGACGCAGTCCGTGCCGTTTGACGCGCGCCGCCCGCGCCTCGATCTTGAACTTCGCCATGTCGACGCCCGTCGGGCAATCGCGCTTGCAACCCTTGCACGAGACGCACAGGTCGAGTGTGTCCTTGACGTCGTCGCTCGCGAGTCCTGCTTCGCCGAGTTGCCCGGAGACGGCCAGGCGCAACGTGTTCGCGCGTCCTCGCGTCACGTGTTGCTCATCCTTCGTCACGCGATAGCTCGGGCACATGGTGCCCGCGTCGAACTTGCGGCAATGGCCGTTGTTGTTGCACATTTCGACGGCCTTCGCGAGACCGCCCGACAGATCGTTGCCGCTGCCCGGTTGCGTCTCCTGCCCCGTCAGCGGATCGCGTTCGACATTCCACGCGGACCAGTCGAGCGCGGTCTCGATCCGACGCGCTTCGTAGCCCGGCGCAAAACGAAAATTGCGCGCGTCGTCCATTTTCGGCGGACGCACGATCTTGTCGGGATTGAAGCGGTTGTCCGGATCGAACAACGTCTTGATCTCCGCGAACGCCTGATTCAGACGCGGCCCGTATTGCCACGCGACCCATTCGCCCCGGCACAAACCGTCGCCGTGTTCGCCGGAATACGCGCCCTTGTATTCGCGCACCAAGGCCGCCGCTTCTTCGGCGATGGCGCGCATTTTCATCGCGCCGTCGCGCCGCATATCCAGAATCGGCCGCACGTGCAGCGTGCCGACACTCGCATGCGCATACCAGGTGCCTTCAGTGCCATGGCGATGAAACACTTCGGTCAAACGGCTCGTGTATTCCGCCAGATGTTCGAGCGGCACCGCGCAATCTTCGATGAAGGACACCGGCTTGCCGTCGCCCTTCATGCTCATCATGATGTTCAGCCCGGCTTTGCGGACCTCCCACAGCGCCTTCTGTTCGTTCGCGGCCGGCATCTCGACGACCGAATCGGGCAAACCCAGATCGGCCATCAACTCTGTGAGCTGTTTGAGCGAAGCGAGTTGCTCGTCACGGTCATCGCCCGCGAATTCCACCAGCAGGATCGCTTGCGGCTCGCCGACGAGCGCCTTCTCGATCACCGGCCGGAACGCCGGATTGCTCATCGCCAGATCGATCATGGTGCGGTCGACCAGTTCCACGGCGACCGGCTTCAGCTTGACGATGTGCTGCGTGAGATCCATCGACTGCCAGAAAGTCGGGAAGTTGACCACGCCAAGCGTTTTATGCGTGGGCAGCGGTGCGAGCTTCAATGTCAGTTGGCGGCTGAACGCCAGCGTGCCTTCCGAACCGACCAGCAGATGCGCGAGATTCGCGATACCGTCGTCGGTGTAGGCGCGCGGGTTCTGGCAATCGAACATGTCGATGTTGTAGCCCGCGACACGACGCAAGACTTTCGGCACGCGCGCCACGATTTCATCGCGTTCACGTTGGGCAATCTGCTTCACGCCTTCGACGATCTGCTGCAAGCGCGCGCCTTGCGGCGCCTCGCGCAATGAGGCGAATCTTGCTTCGCTGCCGTCGGCAAGAATGGCGTCGATCGCGTCGACGTTGTGCACCATGTTGCCGTATTCGATCGAGCGCGAGCCACACGAGTTGTTGCCGGCCATTCCGCCGATCGTACACTGCGCCGCCGTCGAGACATCGACCGGAAACCACAGGCCATGCGGCTTCAACCATGCATTCAGATGGTCCAGCACGACGCCCGGCTCGACCGTTACCGTACGCGCGTCGGCATCGAACGCGACGATGTTGTTCAGCCACTTGCTGGTGTCGATCACCAGTGCCTCGCCGACGGTCTGGCCGCATTGGCTCGTGCCCGCGCCGCGCGCGAGCAACGGCACCTTTTCGCTGCGGGCAATTTCCAATGCGATGCGCAGATCGTCCTGATCGCGCGGCACCACCACGCCGATCGGCGTGATCTGATAGATCGACGCATCGGTTGCATAGCGGCCGCGGCTCGCCGCATCGAACAGCACGTCGCCACGCAATGACTTGCGCAGGTGCTGCGCGAGCGGTGTCGTAAGACGCGCGGCCGAAGGCACCAGATGGATCGGCTTGACGAGTAAAGCGGAAGTGGAGTTCGACATATCGCCGGCCTATAAGAAAACGGGCTAGTACAGCGTCAGACTGATCGGTGCGAGACCTTCGATGCGCCCACTCGCCGTGCCCACGCTCTGCGGAAAAAACATTCCGGTGTACGAGCCGGTGGTGACGACCATCTCCGGCGTGACCGCAATGCCACGCGACGTGGCGTGATTGACGAGCCATGTCAGCAGACGCCGCGGATCGCCGGCCGGATTAGCGGGCGTTGCCTTGACCACGTCCTGCCCCTCGAAACTGAATTGCAAGGATGGCGCCACGAACGGAAAATCCTCGCGATACGGCGTAAATTCGCCGACGATCAGCGCACCGTGATTCTGCAAATCCGCGAGTTGTGCAAGCTTGTCGACCGTGGGCCACTCTGCATAACGGCTCGCCACGATTTCGATGGTCGCACCCATCGAGCCGATGCCAGCGTGCACGTCGGCTTCGCTATAGGGCGTGGTCGACGGTTCGAAGCGACGGCCGAAACGGAATGCGATCTCCAGTTCGAGGCCGAGCGGCGCGAAGGCTTGACGCGGCAAGCGTGCGCCGTCGGCATGCAGATCGTTTGCCGGCAACGGTGCGCCCTGGATCGGGCCGCTCTCAGACTTCGCACCGATCTTCCAGCCGCCGAGCGGCGCCTCCAGGATACGCAGGATCTCGTGCTGGATCGCGTAGGCGGCGGTGCTGTCGGCGGGCGTTTGCTCAGGCGGCAACGCCTCGAGCGTCAGATGATTGCGGCGCGCGTCGGCGAGACGCTGACTCAGTGATGTTGTCATTGCTTTAAAGGCGAAGAGAGGAAACCGTGCATTCCGAAACGGTGTGTCCGGAAACAGCGCATTCCGGACGTTGTATTCCGCGACGATGTAATCCGTTTACGCGCCCACGCCGGTCGTGGCGTGCGCTTCATCGGCTGCGTTGAGCGCGAACTTGCTCTCCGGCTGCATGCGGAACGCGAGCACCACGCCGATCGCCATCAACAGCATGCTGCCGACGAACGGCAACTCCCAGCTGCCGAAGTAGTCGATCAGAAATCCGCCGACCACCGGCGAGATGATCGCCGCCAATGCCGAGCCGGTATTCATCATGCCGCTGGCCGTGCCCGAGTATTCCGGCGCGATATCCATCGGGATCGCCCACATCGGGCCGATCGTCATTTCGGCGAAGAAGAAGCCTGACGCGAGACATGCCATCGACAGATACAGGCTATGCGTGAACATGAGCGGGATGAGCGAGAGCAGGCAGAACAGCATGCATACCGACACCATCCAGCTGCGCGCACGCTTCAGGCTGCGGGTACGCGTGAAGATCCAGTCGGTGACGATTCCGCCGAGCGTGTCGCCGATCACACCGGCAAAGAACACGACTGATGCGAAGATCGCCGACTTCTGCAATTGCAGGTGATAGCTGTGCAGGAAGTACTGCGGAATCCAGCTGAGGAACAGCCACAACGTCCAGCCGTAGCAGAAGTACACGATCGTGACCGGCCACATGCGGCGAAACAGTTTTCCCCACGGCACACCGGCTACTTTCGGCTTCGGCGTGGGCAAGACTTCGAGTTCTTCGGTTGTGATGCGCGGGTGATCTTTCGGATGTTCGGTGAACGTGAACGCCCACACCGCTACCCACAGCAAGCTGAACACGCCGCAGATATAGAACGATTCGCGCCAGCCCCAGGTCGCCATCACGAGCACGATCAAACCAGGCGCCACCGCATTACCGATACGCGATGCCGCGTGCGTAATGCCCTGCGCGAAGCCGCGCTTTTCTTTCGCGACCCAGCGCGCCATCGCGGATGTGGCGGCGGGAAACGTGGCGCCTTCGCCGAAACCGAGCAACACGCGCGCCGCCAGCAACGAAACCAGCCCACCGGCGAGACCGGTCAGCAACGTCGCCGCGCCCCAGATCGCGCCGCAGAAGATCAGCGTGCGTTTCGCGCCGAAGCGATCGCTGACCCAGCCGCCGATGATCTGAAAAATCAGATACGGATAGGCGAAGGCGGAAAACACCAGCCCTACTTCCGTATGCGAGAGTCCGAATTCCTTGCCGAATCCGGCGGCCGCGGTACTGACATTGACGCGGTCGAGGTAAGTGATGAAGTACATGATGCATAGCATCACTAGAACGATACTGGTCGCACTGCTCACACGAAACCGCTTCATCGTCTCTCTCCATTGCAGTCTATCGACGGCGCGCCTGGAATGGCGTGCTGCGTCGTCGCCCGTCAGCGGCATGCGCTGTGGGTCCATCGCATGTTGTTCATGAGCCGCGTTCTATGCTCGGCTTCGTGAGGGAAGTGCTCCCCGCCTTCCCTTGCTGCGAGATGCGCTGTTGCGCGTCATTGCACGTCGTTGCGCTTCGGTGCGCGTCGTTGCGTGGATGCGCTGACGTACAGATGTGTGGGGTACCGGTGTACGTCATAGCGTCGGCGGTTGCGGTTGCCGGTACGCGCTAACGCGCCACACACCGAAGCGCTCAGGCCGCCGCTTTCATCCCTGAGGCTTGCGTCGGTTGACTCAACCACTCCATAGCGGCAGGCAAGCCACTTTCCTTGAGCGGCACGCCCGCAAGACGCAGCCCCATTTCGCAACCGGCGAGCGTCGCCAGCAACATCAGGTCGTTGCAGTCGCCGAGGTGGCCGATGCGGAACATGCGGCCTTTCATCTTGCCGAGGCCGGTGCCGAGCGACATGTCGAAGCGTTCGTAGATGAGCTTGCGCACCGCGTCGGCGTCGATACCCTCGGGCATCATCACGCCGGTCAGCACCGGGCTATACACAGCGGGATCCGCGCACTGGATTTCCAGACCCCACGCGCGAACTGCACGGCGGGTGGCTTCGGCAAGACGCTCGTGACGGGCGAACACGTTGTCGAGCCCTTCGCCGAGAATCATCTCAAGCGCCTCATTGAGCCCGTACAGCAGGTTCGTGTTCGGCGTGTACGGCCAGTAGCCGGTCTTGTTCATCTCGACGATGTCGGTCCAGTCCCAGAAGCTGCGCGGCAGTTTGGCCTGCTTGCTGGCGGCGAACGCCTTCGGCGAGATTGCGTTGAAGCTGATACCCGGCGGCAGCATCAACCCTTTTTGCGAGCCCGACACGGTGACGTCGACGCCCCATTCGTCGTGACGATAGTCAGCGCAGGCGAGGCCCGAGATCGTGTCGACCAGCAGCAGCGCCGGGTGGCCGGCGGCGTCGATCGCGCGGCGCACGGCGGCGATATCCGAAGTCACGCCCGTGGAGGTTTCGTTGTGCACAACGCATACCGCCTTGATCGCGTGCTGCGTGTCGGCGCGCAGGCGCTCCTCGATCATGTGCGGTTGAACCCCGCACCGCCAGCCCTCGATGCCAGGCAGGCCGAGAAACTCCGGCTTCAGCCCAAGGCTTTCCGCCATCTTTTTCCACAGCGTCGCGAAGTGGCCGGTTTCGAACATCAGCACGTTGTCGCCGGGGCTCAGCGTGTTCGACAGCGCCGCTTCCCATGCGCCGGTGCCGGAGGCCGGATAGATCACCACCGGTTGCTGCGTCTTGAAGATTTTCTTGATGCCTTCGAGCACCTTCAGACCGAGTTCGCCGAACTCCGGGCCGCGGTGGTCGATGGTCGGGTAGCTCATCGCACGGAGAATGCGATCGGGCACCGGGCTCGGACCCGGGATCTGCAGGAAGTGACGGCCAGCGGGGTGAAAGTCTAGCTTGAGCATTGGGCTCCTCCGATTGAATTTTGCATTCAAAAAACTATATCAGAGGAACTGTGACGTCCCCAAGACGAAAATTGTTCGTCGAGACCGGTGTTTACCCGCGCCCTTAACTAATCTGTGAGCTTCCGATAAAATCCGAACTAACGTGATGTTGAGGGCTTTTGTATGCAAAATTCGGATTTCGATGCGGGTGTGGCCGCTACTCCGCTGATGCCGAAGGTTGAGCGTCAGCGCTTGCACGACACGGTGGTAGAGCACATTCGCCGCTTTATCGTCGAGGGGGTGCTCGAGCCGGGCAAGAAACTGAACGAGCGCGAGTTATGCGAGACGCTCGGGATTTCGCGCACGCCGTTGCGGGAAGCGCTGAAGGTATTGGCCGCCGAAGGGCTGATCGAGATTTCGCCGAACCGTGGCGCGTCGGTGTCGAAGATGTCCGAAGCGGAGTTGCGCGAGACCTTCGAATTGATGAGCGGTCTTGAAGCTTTCTCTGGCGAACTGGCGGCGGAGCGGATGACGGCTGCCGAGCTTGCGGAGATCAAGGCGCTGCACTACGCGATGCTTGCTTGCCGGACGCAGAATGACCTGGCCGGGTACTACAGTCGCAATCAGTCGATTCACGACAAGATCAATGAGGCCGCGAGGAATTCAGCGCTGCGGCAGACTTATGTCGCTGTTAATCGACGCCTGCAGGCGTTGCGGTTCCGGTCGAATTTTCAGATCCCCAAGTGGGATAGCGCGATTCATGATCACGATGAAATGTTGAAGGCGCTCGAGGCGCGCGATGGAAAGAAGCTGAGCGCGATTCTTCGACAGCATCTGCTGGATAAGCGCGATGCGGTTTTGCAGGTGCAATCGAGGGAGGAGGTGGCGGGGGCGGTGTTGAAGGTTTGAGCGGGGGGTTTGCTTTGGGTGGTGGGATGGGATGTGTGCTTGCGGTGTTGGGTTGCTTCTGTTTTTCTACTTTGTAGGCACAAAGAACGGTGACGTCGCGGGAAAAATTCTGTCCCCCGCGTTTCCCCAAGCGTTGCAGCGCAGAAGAGCTGGCGTCCCCAAACAGAAGAGCTGACCTCCATGTTAGACATGCGGGCTGATGCTGCCCGACGCGACGTGAAAATCACATGGCGCAATTTTTAGTTAGCGGGCAGTTCCGGCGTTTCGTACTCGGGACCGTCAAGCGGCAGGAAATGCCACTCACCGGACTCGGAATTGAAGAATGCATACTGGTCCTGCTTCACCACGCCCCATTGCTCGATTTCAATCCCGCTCAGAGCATGTCGAATCCCTGCTCCATTCCACTCCATCTTCGTGAACATCTCACGCCACGCGAACATCCCTGCACTCTCGTATAGCCCACCTACCATTGCAAGTGCCCGATCATCGACCTCGAAGCTCGGTGCAGGGCTGCTGACAGGCTGGCGCAGCGGCATGCCAAAGGTCACAAACACTCCATCCTCGCTGACGAGCAACCGGCCCTGGTGTGCACCCCAGCCCATATGCAGCGAAGCGAAGTATTCGTCACCCACGCGGAAGGCTTCGATACCAAATTGCGCCGCCTTCGCAGGAGCAACCACCAGACCTTGGGTTGCACGCGCGATACCGGCAGCAAGTGCCGCATCGGCGTACGACAGGAAGCAGCGGACCGCATTCTCGTCGCCGAACTCGTCTGTGATCAGCCAGTGAAAAAGTCTTGGCTCTGCCACAGCTTTCTCGTTGACTAGCACATAGACTTCAGGACACGTGAAGCAGGAACGCGAAACGGGATCGGGCTGCATCATTCCCCACATTAAAGAAGACTCGAAATCAAGTGACAACCGCAGGCAGCCTGATGGCTCTTCCGCGCGACAGGCACACCGTGATCCGTGATCTTGCTATCGCCTTCGAGGATCACGTTGGGTTGCACATCGGGATGCTTTTGGCACCTTACGAGGTCGCCCTTGCGGGCCACGCGCCGCCCGCCGTAACGCATGGCTTCGGAAGCGGTGATGACTTCGCCGCCATGGTCCGTGGTGTCACCCAGACGGATGAGGTCGATCATGGATTGCTCCTTGGCTAGTGCGTGTTGGGTGGCGGGAACGGGTTTACAAGATCAGCAGTGCGGACCCAGCCGGTTGTGACTCGGCCTGGATTCGCGACATTCACCCGCGGGTCTGCGAAGCGTACATAGGAGAACTGATCGCGAGTCTGAAGCACGATGACTCCGTCCCGCTTGCTCAGATACCCTTTTCTCGCAACAAATTCGCCGGCCCGAAGGTCGTAGAAAAAAGACTTGCGATTGGCAAGACGAATACCTGTTGCAGGGATTCTCTTCTGCACGGCAAATATCTCCCCCCCGACCTTATCGCGCGGATAAGACACAAACGCACCCAGTGCGTTCTCGCACCCCGCCTGCCCTACGTCAGTGCGAATGAGCCACGTCGCATCCCTTTTATACAAAACCCCGTCGATATCGAATGACCTATCACGACCGGCAAACGTAAAATCACTTACCCTTGAAACAAAGGTAAGTATTCTTACTTCCGAATAGGGAGATTGTGCATGCTGTTTAACTTCATTTCCGACTTGCACAAACAGAAAAGAGCACGACCTCTTATCATCCTCAGCATCATAGTACCCCGTTAGCACACCATTAGCATTTACTACGACAAGCGCCTGATTATCAAAAATAATTCCCTCCGAACCCCATGCAAATTGCGCGAAAAACAAACACAAGACCAACGCGACAACCTTATTTAAATTTTTCATAAAAATTTCTCAGATTTTTAGCGTAGTCAGGATTATTATCTTCCCAGTTACCGCCGTTATATGCTGAAGCTACTCCCTTCCAATCGTGGGATCGGAGAGCCTCGATACCGTGAGGCTTCACGTTCTTCATAAAGAGAGCAAAGATATTCATCTGTCCGTTCGATCCGGACATGAATTTGTTTGCAAATTCGAATGACGTCACACATCCGCAAGCTGCATACTCGTGGGCGAGGATCTGGAACCCTCCCCAAGAACAAGCTTGTATAGCCAAATCAAAATCAAGCTCTGCCGCCTGCGCAAGCTTTTCATATTGGTGCAAGCCCTCTGGACCATAACCCCCAGATGTCAAGAAACACAGATCAGGAAACTGCGGGTAGGGATTTTTAAATGGCTCAATTTTCTTCTTCACTCCCTTCTTATGGGCCGCCTGCACTGCCGCTGCCGCCTGGCTTTCATACCTTAATTGCAGCAACTTATAAAAACGATGGCGCTCATACCTAATTTTTGGCAGCCCATTTATTTCAAATGGAATTCCAGAACATTCTTGCATAACAATTGCCTTGATAGCAGCAACCTCAACATTCAGTTGCATTGCCATGGCCTTGTACTGTTCCTCAGAAAATGTACTGGGCGACGGGTAATTCAGACGGGAACCAAGCACATTCAAGACAACCGTACGTGGTTTCCCATCATCAACCACCTTGTATTGGTGTTCGATAGTGATTTTTGTCTTCTTCTTATGGGTTTGTTCATCTTCCGTCACTTCCTTCTTGCGCGTCGGTGTATCTTTTTTGACCTTGCCCTGCTCGGTGACCTTCTGTGACCAACCGATATAAGGTCCGAACTCGTTCACGAGACGCTCTATGGTCATAATCTCGCCGTCGCGCACGACGGGTAGATCGACGTTCTGTTCCAGCTCTTCCTTCGGCGTCAGTTTCGTCGTCGCTTCAAGGTGATATTCGGGACTGACAATCGTAAATGCACTGATGTCCTTGCTCGGCGTCACAGTCGCCTTCCACTTGTATTCTCCGCGCTGGTTCTTTACCAGAATATCAATCGGCTGGTTACGTACGGCGTTCCGGATAGTTACGGCGTATCCATTCGCGTCCGTCGTGGCTTCTGCCTTGTTGTCGACCATTTGCGACAGCGCACTGGGAGTCGACGCTGCCCCGGGTGCCGAAGAGCGCGCCGTGTTTGCGGGATCGTCGCTATCCTCTCCAAGCTTCCACTCGGGTGCTGGCGGCGCACCCGTGCCAGCCTTGACCTGCACCGATAGCCCTTCAATAGGCTTTTGCAGGACATCCCTGAATACGACTGTTACTTCCACATAAGGAGCTGGCGGAGCTTTGGAACGCGCCTGACGGGTTGTGTGAAGCGGACGTGGCATCTATTAACCTTGACGAGTCACTTTAGAGGGATGGTCGATATCAAACTTGCTCGGAATCGTCATCAAGCTGATGTTGGTCGTAAGCGTCTTCGATCACCCCCCAAACTCCGGCTCCGATTTCGCACCTCGCCTTCACTGGCTCCAACGTGTTGACAATCAACGTCGCACCATCGCTCAACATGCCCTGCTGCTTGAGCGTGCCATCCGGGAGACAGATCCGATATGGCTGGTTAAAAAGCGCCAACCCATCCCCCTGGTTAGCGACGACTGTGCTGACGTCAAATGTCTGTGCGTACAACTCTTCCGGGTTCTGTGCCAATGGCGTAACCGGCATCACGGGCAAAGGAACTCGTTGGGACGACGCAGCAGGCACGTCCCACGACGGCGTCTTTTCCAGAATCGGTCCCGGCGAGCCGTTGACGATCCCGCTGCCGTTGATCTGGATATATGAACCGCCAGCGCCGATCCAAACTTCCCTTGCCGCAGTAATCACCACCCGGCCGTCCGTGCTGCTGATGGTGAGGTCTTTCAGTGCGGCCAGCGCCATCTGATCGCTCTGCGCCTGGATGTCCACACGGCCCTTCGCCGCCATGAACGTCATCCCCTGCCGGTACGCAAACAGCGATATCGCGCCGCGCACCGACACGTGACACGAACGCCCCGCCGACACGCTGTAGTCGCGGCCCGCCGTGATTGCGTGATCGTCCACACTCGCCATGTGCGTGCTGTTGGTCGCAGTCGTTGCGATGCCCGCCGCGCTCGCGAGCACTACATCCGGCCGTGTCATTTCCGGCGACGGGTTGTCGGTAGTTTTCGCACCGCCCCTGACTGCATCGTTCTGCATCCTGATAGTTTGCGTTGCGTCCTGCTGGCTTGCCTCCGCCCCTTGCGCCTTGTGCTGCTGGGCGAGCCGCGCCAGCGCTTCGTGCTGGTCGCCCGCCTGCGTGAGCCGCTGCACCGTCTCGCCCATGTCCTTCACGGGCTGTGCTGCACCTGCGCGCGTCTCGGTCGTGACCAGCATGCCCCGGTTTGCGCGGAATACCGCCCATGCATCCGTGGCGAGTTCAGCCCCCTCACCGCGCGCTTCCTGGCGACCAGCACCACTCACGATGCGCGTGTTGTATCCCAGCACCAGCCGCGACTGCGCATGATCGCTTGTCACCTGTACCTGAAGTTTCCCCGGTGTATCGTCAGCCACCAAGCTATTGGACTTGCCGCCGTCCAGATCACGGCTGAGGAGCCCCGTGAGGGCCTCGTTCTTAGGCAGATCCCATGGCGGCTGGTTGAGCTGGTTCACCATCCGGCCGGAGATATAAGGCTTGTCCGGGTCGCCTTCGTGGTAACTGACGGTGACCTCCTGCCCAACTCTCGGCAATGCCACAAATCCGAATCCGTTACCCTGCCAGGGTGAAGAAACCCGCACCCAGCAGCTGGAACTCAGGTCCCGCTTACCTCTCCGATCCCATACGAACTGAACCTTGACGCGTGCGTAGCCGTCGACCCATATGGGTCTGTCCTGTGGTCCTACGACAACCGCGGTCTCCGCTCCACAGCGCGGCTTCTTTGTCTTTGGGCGGTTCTTGAAAAACGTATTGGCCGGCTGCAGCACAAATTTCGTCACGCACTGGTATTGCACTTTGCTACCAGATAGCCGGCTCGTCTCATCGACATTACGGATGTCAATCGTGGTCGAAGCCACCAGGTACTCGGTATTGGCCTTTTCCAATGGGTAACCCTCAAGGTGGAAGGTCCGACCCGTCGTCAGCCCCCGCAGATTCCCCGTGCCTCGGGCCCGCAGCCTGCGGCAGCGCAGCGCATCGACGCGCACCCGCGCTAGATCCCGAGCCTCCTGCGCATAGATGTTGGGCTCGCCGGAAAGCCCCGACGCTCCGGCCAGCGGCTGCGAATAGTCACCCCAGCCATAGTGCTCGGCGTTCGCCAACGACGCGTCACCCTCATCGCGCTCCACCACACCTAGGTTCGCACGCGACCGGGTATAGTCGTAATCGATCAGGCTCACTGCACCTGCCGTCAGTTCGCGCGAGACGTCAAGCCTGAAAATATGCTCCTCGTCAATCTGTTTGCCGTCCGGCGCGTAATAGCGGATGGTTTCGTATGCTTCACCGTGACGTTTATGCGCCCCAGGCGAATCGCACAGCACCAGGGTCGAACCTTCCATGAAAAAGTACAGCCCCCATTCGCACCACAGCCTGCGAAGGAATTCAAAGTCGCTCTCCCACATCTGCCGGACATAGTCACGCTTCGGGTACACGCCGTCGAAGGCTGGTCCCGCCAGTCGCAACTCAAACGGATAGCCGTAGCGTTTTTCCTTCAGGACCGAATCCGTAATTTCCGCGACGTTCTGGTTCTGGAAAATCCGGTTCTCGCAGTTCAGTGTGGCAAGCCACAACCACGGACGTACTGTAAAGCGGTAGTACGCACGCCGGTCATCCGCGCCCGTACAGCGCACCTTCGTTATCAACCCAATAATCGCACGCCTGTCTGCACCTACATTGACGTCACCAGCCGCGCCTCGCGCTCCGGGTACGAAAGTGCCTTTACCTTCGAACTCGATCGATATATCCAATACCGTGCCGACTAATTTACCTGCGGAAACAAGTTCTTTCGCTTGCCCCAGACCAAGTGTCGGTTCATCCACGGTCATCACGTCGACCGTGTATTTGAACAGCTTGCCGAGTTTGTCGAAACCAGACAGGCGCTGGGCGGTAAGAATCGGTTGGCCTCCCCAAACCGGTAGAGCCGAACTGGATATGGCCAACGTGCGAGACTGGACTGCTTTGAACATGAGTATGAAACTCCGTGGCTAGTCGCGTATCGGCGTGGTACCGCACTTCGAGCACCCGACCGGAAGTCCCTCAGGAGTGGTCTGGATACCCAGACGGGCAGCGTCTACCGTGGTCTGGATCACTTTGACGCAGTGATCTGCGATGTCGCCGGGACGGTACATATCGTCCGTATTCTGGTTTTTCATTGTTGAGTCTCCCTGTTGCAAATCGTGACAGATCACGGTTCGACAAGGATGCTGAGAGATACAGCATTCGCTCAATAGGACGTGTCCTAAAACGAGAAAATTAAAAACAGGCGGGAGTACTGAAAAAAGAGACGGCCGTCGCAGCTCCCAAAAAGAGAGACGCGTGGCATAACGAAGTGCCATCGTCCCAGATGATAGTGCGAGAGGTGTGGCGCAGGATCATCGTCGTGGAATACCTCAAACCATCTCTGGCGTCCCTGACGCTCCTCATAAATCACTCACTGCCTCGCCTATGCGCTCCGGCCCGATCCTCTAAAGTTCTCCACAGAATTTGTTGGCAAGCCTGTGGATAACAGCCCCACAACTGCGCCAAGCTATTGATGTAAATAAATTCGTGCGTGCTGCATCGTCGTCCGCAATACAATCGGCGTGATTCAACTACGCCGATTGCAGCCCATGACACTGGTCCCAACGGGTTCGCGAACGGGAATAGCGCGTTCGTCGAGTAGACGGAAACCTGCTTCAGCTATATCTAGTCAGAAAACCTGAAGTCATTGACTACGGTTCAATCCGGAAGCCTTTCGGAGGTACGATGAAGAATGGGTAGAAACTTCTTGCGCATTCCATGATATCCGGCGGCCCGTACAGCACCCCGGTGCCCCACGACCGATCACCAAAGGCGATCCACTCACCCGGCACAGGCATCACAACATAGTGTTCAGAATTGGTTCCCAAGGAATCGGCAAGACTGCCGCCTGGGTCCTCCAACAGAAATTCAAAGAATTCGTCATCTGTATTTTCTGCCCGATGTAGGAAGCCCGGATATTTGCCAAAATGGAAATTAAAATAGTCGAATGGGTCAGGCTTCAAGACCAGAGTGGCGAAATCAGTCGTACCCTTAAGGGAGAGCAGTTCTTGAACAAGTTCGAAGAACTTTTGAGTCTGAAGATCGATAGTGTCGAAATAAAGCAGCTCCGTTGACGGCCTGTCGCGAAGCATCCGGACACCCTCGGTCGCACGCTCCCAAAGCGGCATGAATTCGCGCTGCTTGTGTATAAAGTCAATCATATCCATGATTTTTTAAGCTTACCGCGCAGATGCAAGTCTGATTCCTTATGCAAGTGCCGGCTTCGATATCCAAAGTAACGTGTAACTAGGTCGGACGGCTTTCTACCCCTTGCACCCGGTGACCGGAAGCAGCATGAATGCACCCAGCAGACGAGCCGCCACGCTCGCTGAACTCCCAGTAACTCCCTTGTTTTTCATAGTCATCCTTATTGGTTGTACTTGTTTGCAGCCCAAGCACCCTATAAGGAGCTTTCCACACCGGCTATCCGACAACTCTTAAAATTACGAATACCTTGGATTCGCACAAGAGATGCTTTCAGCGGCATTCACAACAACCTGTAGGAGATCACACAGGCACCTATCAGGCATCACCGCTTGCAGTCAGCGATAACAGGAAGCGGGTATCCCCCACCCGCTCAGCCGCAGGCAGAAACACCTTCGTGTGATAAAAGGAAACCCTCCACTCTTTGCCACCCATCGAGGCTCCAGCATGTCCTCCGTCATGGCCTTCAAACTTGTCCTGCTATCGCTCGCCGCGATGATAGGTCTCCAACTGCTCGCCAAGCGGCTGCAACTCCCACCGGCCGCAGCGCTCCTGGTAGGCGGAGCAGCGATGGCCTTCGTGCCTGGACTGCCGCCCGTCAATCTCGATCCCGAACTGGTCCTGATCGTCTTCCTGCCGCCACTCCTGATGGACGGCGCGTACTTCTCCGTGTGGGACGAATTCAAGCGCAACATCGGCGGCATACTGCTGCTCGCGATCGGCGCCGTGGCCTTTACCACCTTTGCGGTCGGCGTGGTCGTCCATTGCGTCGTGCCGGCCTTACCGTGGAGCGCGTGCTTCGCGCTGGGCGCGATCGTCTCGCCGCCTGACGCCATCGCAGCAAAAGCCGTGCTCGAACGCGTCGCGCTGCCGCGTCGGTTGATGGTGCTCCTCGAAGGCGAAAGCCTGCTTAACGACGCCGCCGGCATCGTCCTGGTTCGCTTCGCCGTCGCCGCCGCGCTGACCGGCACGTTCAGCGCTCAACACGCGCTCGGGCAGTTTGCGATGCTCGGCCTGGGCGGTGTGGCAGTGGGCATCGCGATTGGTTTCGTGGTCGTCAAACTGCTGCGCAGCCTCGACAACACCTATCTCATCATCACCGCATCCGCACTCTCCCCGTGGATCAGCTACATCGCAGGTGATGTGCTGGACGTCTCGGGCGTCATCGCGACTGTCAGTTGCGGGATGGTGCTCGGCTGGCATCAGCATGAAGTCTTCTCAGCCGCGGTGCGCATGCGTGGCACGGCTTTCTGGCAGGTCCTGATCTTCCTGATGGAAGCGCTGGTGTTCATTCTGATCGGCCTGTCGCTGCGCGGCGTGATCGTGCGGCTGGGCGGCGTCGGCGACACGCTGAACGCGTTTGCACCCGCCGTCGGCGCAGTGATCGCAGTCGTCGTGCTGTCGCGCTTCGTGTGGGTGTTCGCCGTCGAATGGTTGAAGGGACTGGTGTGCAAGGTCATGCGGCGCACAAACGTTGCGCTCGACTGGCGCTCGTCGACGGTGACGAGCTGGGCCGGCATGCGTGGCGTGGTGACGCTGGCGATCGCGCTCTCGTTACCCGAGGCGATGCCGGGGCGCGATCTGATTCTGGTCGCGTCGTTCGCGGTAATTCTCGTGACCGTGCTCGGCCAGGGAACCACGATTGGCGCGTTGATTCGCTGGGTCAAACTAGATAGCGTGAAGGAGCATAACGAGCGGCATCTGACTGAGCCTCAGGCGTGGGCGAGGGTCGAAGCGGCGCAGTTCGCCGCGATCCAACCGCTCGTGCACGACGCACAGGGCCAGGTGATCCATCCGCGCCTGCTGGAGCAATACAGCTATCGGGCGCGGATGACCGAAACCTACCAGGACCTGACGGAATATCCCACCGATGTTCGCACCGCGCATTACGACGTTGTGCTCGCCGCCATAGCGGCCGGTCGCAGCGAGTTGTTGCGAATGCACCGGTCAGGCTTGATTCATGATGAACTGCTGACCGAGCTGGAGCGGGATCTCGATTTGCAGGAAATCGCCGCGTTACATGGGAGGGGATGACCCGGTCGCGTCTGATGCTAGTCGAGACGCGACCGGTCGAACCACGGCGAGATTCAGTGGCCTTTGAAAATATCAAGCAGTTGATTTTGCATTTGCATCATTTCGTGCGCGTGCTTCATCTCCATCTGCGCCATCGTGTCCTGATACTCCATGTCCATCTGCATCATTTTTTGCTGGATGGCGATGGCCTGCGTACGCTGTTCAGGTGTCAGCTTGTCCATCATCATGCTGTACTCGGGCGGCATCAGATAGGTGCCCGCACGCCCTATTCCCTGTGCTTGTACGGAACCCGCCGCAAGCGCGAGCGGCAGCAGTCCGCACATCAGTACGGCTCGGATCGATTTCATGTCATCTCCAGTCTTACGTGAGTAGCCCGGTTTCAGGAAGAGCTACATAAGCGACGTTCAGGTACTCAGACTGGCTTGCAGCGGTCGATCCATTGCATATACCAGGTCCGAGGATGCAACACCTGGGGCGGGCCGCCATGCACGATCGTCCAGGTGTTTCAGGGGTTTAGTCGCTAGCAATTACTGGAAATGACACCTTGGATAAGATTTTTGCCGGTGATTTTTCTTCTATGCGGCTGTCACTTTCGCCGCGACGCGCCGACTAATCCCGCCACGCCGAGCCCAGAATCATCGTGCAAAAATTCTCACGATGGTAATGCGGGTCTTTCAGCGCCAGCACGTCCGCTTTTACATTGCCGAACGTCGTCTCCGGTTTATGAATCGTGCCGTGTGCGAATGCATCGATGATGCCTTCCTTGAAATGCGCGCCGCGCGGATGCGCATGCGTGACCTCATGCCGTTGCTGTTCGCTGAACTCATCGTAAGCGAGGCCGAGCACGTCCATTTCGACGCCCGCCGTGACCAGAGCGACCACCGGCTTCATATACTGCGGAATGCCAGGCGTCGTATGCAGCGCGATCGAATTCCACACCTGCTCGATATCGTCTTCGCCGATGCCGTGGCGCCGCAGAAAATCCCGCGCCGCGTTCGCGCCATCCACTTCGAATCGATCATGCTCGCTGCTATACGGCGCAACGAGTCCCATGTCGTGAAACATCGCGCCGATGTACAGCAGTTCCGCATCGTATTTGAGTTGCTTGCGTGCGCCGGCCAGAGAACCGAACAGGAACACCCGGCGCGAATGGTGATACAACAGTTCGGTTTCGGTATCGCGCACGAGTTGCGTCGCTTCGCGCGCCATCATGCTGTCGGGAATCTGGATGCCTGCAATCGTGGTCATGTTAAGTGCTCCGTGAAAGACTTGAATGAACCGGACGCGCGGTCTTTGTGAGTCGATAGCGCGTTTGGTATGCTGGTCCGCGATGCGTTTTCCGAGCTTTCAGGCCACGCATCCGATGAGGTTCAGTATTGGTCAGCGCACTGTCCCGGGCAATCGCCGTGCACCGTCGAACACTGCCAAACGCACTACGTTGACTGCCGCGGCCTGCGGATTCCATCCATCGTCAAAGGAAATCATTCGATGCCTACCGTCGCGATCGCGATTTTTCCTGGTGTGCAGGCGCTCGACGTCGCCGGTCCGGTCGATGTGTTCTCCGAAGCCAATCGGTTCATCACGCCGCAGGATCGCTATGAGGTCACGCTGCTCAGCGCGGAACCGGGGTCGCTGCGTGCGTCCAACGGCATGACGCTGACCGCCGACACCACTTTCGAAAAAGCGCGCCGCCCGTTCGACCTTGCGCTGATGGCGGGCGGCCCCGCACTGCCCAACGATGCCGCGCCCGACCCACGTTTGCTGGAATGGTTGTCGCAAGTCGCCACGCAATGCGAACGTTATGGCTCGATCTGCACCGGCGCGTTCGCGCTCGGCCATGCCGGGCTGCTCGATGCGCGCAATGTCACCACGCACTGGCAGCACGCGGCGCAACTCGCCGAGCAATTTCCGCAAGCACGTGTCGATTTCGACCGGATCTATCTGCGCGACGGCAACCTGGTTACGTCCGCGGGCGTGACGGCGGGTATCGATCTGTCGCTTGCGCTGGTCGCCGAAGATCATGGGCCGCAAACGGCGCTTGCGGTGGCCAAGCGATTAGTGGTCTTTGCACAGCGGCAAGGCGGCCAATCGCAGTTCAGCCCCTACCTGACCGCATCGGCCGACGAAACTTCGCCGGTCGCCAAAGTGCAGGCACACGTGATGGAGCGGATTCGCGAAAGCTTCACAGTCAAACAGCTGGCGGATGTCGCGGGAATGAGCGCCCGGAATTTCGCTCGCGTGTTCGTGCAGGAAACCAGGGTGACGCCGCACGAATTCGTCGAACGTGCACGCGTGGATGCGGCGCGCAAGTTGCTGGAGAGCAGCGGCGCGGCGCTTAAGACGATTGCCTACGACTGCGGTTTCGGCACGGCCGACCGGATGCGCATTGTCTTCACGAAACGGATCGGCGTCACGCCGATGCAATATCGCGAGCGCTTTCGCTCTACCTGACGGCCGCATGAAGGCGACACGAAGAAGAGGATAGGAAGACAGCGGCAACAGGATAAGCACGCAGCATGAGCGCAGCCAGAACACCGCCGAAACGCAGCCTGAAGCACCGCACCGCTGCAAGCATCGAATATAGCGTGAGAAAATGACGGTCTTCTCACGCAACGATCACAAGGAACGACATGTCCACTTCTTCTCCGATCCGCGCGATCGTGACCGGCCACACTCGCGGCCTCGGCGCATCTCTTGCTGAACAACTGCTGGCGCGCGGCGTCGCGGTACTGGGTTTGTCCCGCTCGCGTCACGCCACGCTTAAAGCGCGCTTCCCGGCGCTGCTCGAAGAAATCGAGCTCGAACTTGCCGATCCCTCGCGCGTCGCCCAATGGGTCGCAACCGATGCACTGCGCCGCTTCGTCAGCGGCGCGCAAAGCGTACTGCTGATCAACAACGCGGGCATGGTTCAGCCAATCGGACCGATCGAAGGCCAGAACGCCACGGACATCGCGACCGCCGTCAGTCTGAACGTGGCCACGCCGCTGATGCTGGCAAGCGCACTCGCCGCAGCCAGCGTCGACGCGACCGACCGGCGCATCGTGCATATCTCGAGCGGCGCGGCGCGCAACGCGTATCCCGGCTGGAGCATCTACTGCGCGACCAAGGCCGCGCTCGATCATCACGCACGCGCCGTTGCCCTCGACGCGAATCGCGCGCTGCGTATTTGCAGCCTGGCGCCTGGCGTCATCGATACGAATATGCAGGCGGAAATTCGCGGCAGCGGCACCGAGCAGTTCCCAATGCGCGAAAAATTCGAAGACCTCAAACGCAACGGCCAGCTGTCGACGCCCGAACAATGCGCGACCCAGTTGCTCGATTACGCGTTCAGCGATGCATTCGGGCAAACGCCGGTAGCCGATATTCGCGAGATCGCAAAACAGGCCTGACTCGCGGGCGCCCTGCTCCCGTAAAACCTCACCTTTCGGCTGATCCGCCGAGACTCACACGCCGGACGCGACCATTGCGCCGCGCTCGGCCGCCCCAATCTCGCCGTGCGGCACGAACACATAGCCGCGTCCCCACACCGTCTGAACGTAACGTGGCTCGGAAGGGTCGATCTCGATCAGACGTCGCAGCCGCCAGATCGAAACGTCGAGGCTGCGCCCTTGATGCAGCACGCTATTGCCGCGTAATTGCTCGTTGAGTTGCACACGCGTGAGCACGGTCATTGCGTGATTGACGAAGATTTTCAGCAACGCGAACTCGGAACTGCGCAGCGCGAAGTGCTCGTTATCGCGGCGCAATTCGCGCGCTGAGAAGTTCAGCTCGCAACGCCCGAAGCGATACGGCGGCCGCGTTTCCGGCGCGCCTGGCGCAAGCGCACCGCGCCGGCGCAGCAACACGCGAATGCGGGCGAGCAGTTCGGCTGGATCGGCGGGCTTGCTCATGAAATCGTCGGCGCCGAGCTCGAGACCAATCACACGATCGATCGCCTTGTTGCTCGCCGACAGCAAAATCACCGGTACGTCATTGCCGCTCATGCGCAAGTCGCGCAATATCGCAAGGCCGTCGCCGTGTGGCGCTGAGATGTCGAGCACCAGCAACGCCGGCCGTTCCGTCTCGACCACGTGCTTCAGTCCGGCGCAATGCGGACGTGCGGATACACCGCAGCCCTGCCCGCGTAAAGATTCGCCCACAACGGCCGTTAAGCCGGCGTCGGCGCCCACAAAGAGAATGTGCTGACTCATCCAACTGATTCCAGGAGACGATCGGTTTTCAGAGACAGGCGATGGCTTGCGGGAATAGCTAATCCGCTGACCGCTTGTCGTCCGCGTCGCCATCTTCCCTGTATGCAGGTGTTCTCAAAACGGGGAACAGCCCCCAAGGTTGGCAATTTCTTCCCAACTCTTTCAACACAGAACGTGATATGGGACGGCTCGTGACGTCACGGCGCGTTGCGCGGATCAGCTCCCGAAAAGTCTCACCTTTGGCACGGAGCGATTGGGGTTCGGCGCGAAGTGCCCGTCGGGCTGTTCCCGAAAAAGCTCACCTCAAGAGTGTGGGGGCAGGCCGCAAAGGCATGCTGGGCGGGGCACCAGTGTCCGGAAACAGGCTACTCCCGCAAACCCTCACCTTTGGAGCGGGTCAAGTAATCTGCATACCCAGGTAAGAGGCGGTGCGAGCGCCGGTAAGCGATGTGCTTTCGGGATTGCCCAACTCGGCGCAAAGACAATGGTGCCGAACAACGGCACCATCCGTTGAGCGGCATCAGCCTGCAGCGCGTGAATCGATCTTGCCGCTCACCGCTTTCAATCCAAAGCTCGCGACCAGCGAAAGCGCCGCGCACGCCGCCATGAAATACGCAGGCGCGGCGACATTACCCGTCGACGAAATCAGCCACGTGGCGATCAACGGCGCTGTGCCGCTAAATACGGTGAAGCTGACATTGAACGTCAACGCGACGCCACTGAAACGCACACGCGTCGGAAACATGTCGGCGATGATGCAGGCGAACGTGCCGTTGGCGAGGCACGCGGCCACACCGGCCAGTGCGAGCAGCAGCACGACATCGGTCGTATGGCGGCTTGCGGCCAGGTAGAACGGATAGCTCAGCACCATCAGGAGCAGCGAGCCGAAGCGCAACACAAAGCGCCTCGGCAGTTTGTCGCCGAGCCAGCCGGACAGCAGAATGCCCACCGACACCACCGCGAGACCGACGTTCTGCCCGATCGCCACGCGGCGCGGGTCGTAGTGCAGCACACGGTCGAGATAAGCCGGCATGTGCGCGAACAGCAAGCCGTTGAATGCCGCGACTACCGCTGTCGTGCCGATGCCGAGCAACACGGGACGCCAGTGCTCGCGCAACAGTTCTGCCAGCGGATGCTTCGCGGCGAGATGCTTCATCTCTGCGAAAGCAGGCGTTTCTTCGAGCTTGCGGCGCAGCCAGAAACTCAACAGGCCGATTGCACCGCCGAACAGAAACGCAATGCGCCAGCCGTACGCCGCGACATCGTCGCCGCTCAGAACGCTGTGCACCGAGAGATTGACGGCCGCTGCTAGCAGCACACCGGAGTTCACGCAGAAGAACACGATGCCGCACACGAGCCCCGCGCGCCGCGGCACCGATTCGACCACGTAGGTAATCGAGCCGGGCAACTCCCCGCCAAGACAGAAGCCTTGCATGAGACGCAGCAGGATCATCAGCAGCGTGGCGCTGATGCCCCACGTCGCGTAAGTCGGCACGATACCCATCCCGATCGTACACATCGAGACGACGATCACCGACACGATGAACACGCGCCTACGTCCGTACCTGTCGCCGAAATAGCTGAGCACGATGCCGCCAACCGGACGCGCGAGATAGCCGACCGCGAACACGGCAAACGACAACATCAAGCCGACAATCGGATCGCGCATCGGAAAAAACGCCCGGCCAATAAACTGCGCGAAGATGCCGTAGACGACGAAATCGTAAAACTCGAGCGCGCCGCCAAGACTCGCGAGAATGATCATGCGCCACTGCGAGCGCGTGAGCCGCGCCGGAGCTTCTTGCGCGAGGCTGGCGGATTCAAGACTGGACATGGTGGTCTCCTGCTTAATGCTCGTTGTTGATTTCCGGCTGATGCGCCATGCGCTGATCGAGCAGGACCTGGACGATCTGCGAGATGTCTTCATCGCCGAGTCCCTGTTCGACAGCTTCGCGCAAAAGTTTGCGCACCTCGCCGACGGCGCGCAGCGGTGCGTTAGCCTCGCGCGCCAATTCCGCCACCGCGTCGAGGTCCTTCAGCATCGTCCGGATCGTGCCCGATGGACTGGCCGGCGGCGTCAGCATTCGCGGCATCAAGGTTTGCAGCAGCACCGAATCGGCCCAGCCGCCTCGCAAGGCGGCCGGTATCGCTGCGGCCTCGATGCCTGCGCGCTGCGCCAGCACGCAGGCCTCTGCGATACCCGCGATGGTCGTCACGACAATCGCCTGATTCGCGAGCTTGGTCGCCTGTCCCGCGCCAGTGGCGCCCATGCGGGTGACACGCGCAGCATAGGCGCGCAGCAGCGGTTCGACTGCAGCGATGTCGTTCGCGTGACCGCCGCACATGATCGCAAGCGTGCCCGTCACGGCGCCTGCCGTGCCGCCGGACACGGGTGCATCGATCCACGCGCCGCCGGTCAGTTCATGCCAACGCCGGGCGAGGCGCTGGGTTTCAGCGGGGGCAATCGTCGAATGGTCGACCAGAAAGCGCGGAGCGGTGGCCGCATGCGCAAGCCCCCGTTCACCGAAAACGACTTCTTCGACGGCGTGGCCATCGCCGAGACACAGCATCACGACATCGCTCGTCTCGGCCAGTTGCCTGGGCGAATCGCTGACAACACCGCCCTCTGCTGCCAGCGCCGCCAGTTTCGCCGACGATCGATTCCACACCCGCAGCGCATGCCCAGCCGCGAGCAAGCGCCAGGCCATCGGCTCGCCCATCTTGCCGATGCCGCAAAAACCGACGCGCGGCGCATCCGGCACGATGGCGGCGCTCATGCCTCATCCTCGCCGATCGACGCCTCATACGGCCACTCCACGGCGCCCGAGTGCGTCACCGCGCCGAGATTCGCCGGCCGCACCAGCGCTTCGTATTTCTCCAGTACGCCACCCAGGCGACCTCTCGTGAACGGCACAAGCTCCTTGCTGCGCCGCGCGAGTTCCGCGTCGCTCAATTCGACGTCGAGCGTGCCTTTGTGTGCGTCGATGTGAATCCGGTCACCGTCTCTGAGCAAACGAATCGGGCCACCCGCTGCCGCTTCCGGTCCGACGTAGCCGATGCACATACCGCGCGTCGCGCCGGAGAAGCGTCCGTCCGTCAGTAACGCGACTTTTTCTCCCATGCCCTGGCCGTAGATCGCCGCCGTCACGCTGAGCATTTCGCGCATGCCGGGGCCGCCTTTCGGTCCTTCGTTGCGGATCACGAGCACGTCGCCTTCCTGATAGGTGCGCTTCGACACGACCGACATGCACGCCTCTTCAGTTTCGAACACGCGCGCAGTGCCGCTGAAAACCAGCGATTTCAGGCCCGCGGTTTTCAGACACGCGCCGTCCGGTGCGAGATTGCCGCGCAACACCACCAACCCGGCGTTCTCGCTCAACGGTTCGTTATGCGGACGGACGACGCGGCCATCCGGACCCGCGAACGCCTTCAACGCGGTTTCGAGCGTTTCGCCGGTTTGCGTCAACGTATCGCCATGCAGGAAGCCGCCCGCGAGCAGCGCATTCAGTACCGCGGGCACGCCGCCAACGTGATACAGATCCAATGCGAGATACTTGCCGCCCGGCTGCAGATCGCCGATCAACGGTGTGCGGGCCAGCACCTCCGATACATCGTCCAACGTAAAGCGGATGCCCGCCTCGTGCGCGATCGCGGGAATGTGCAGCGCCGCGTTGGTCGAGCCGCCGGTGGCAGCCACTGCGGCGCACGCATTTTCCAGGCTCTTGCGCGTGACCAGATCACGCGGCAACGGTCCACCGTTTTTCAGCGTGTTCATGACCGTTTCGCCCGCACGGCGTGCGATTGCAATGCGCTCGCTGTATACCGCGGGCACCATTGCCGAGCCGAGCGGCGCGAGACCGAGCGTTTCGGCGACCATCGCCATCGTGTTCGCGGTGAATTGTCCGGGGCAAGATCCCGCACCCGGCGTGCAACGCTTCTCGATACCGCGCAAGGTTTCGAGCGACATGTCGCCGCGTTGCGCCGCCCCCACCGCTTCGATCGCGGTGAGGATGGTGGCTTGCGTGCCGTCCGGCGCGATGCCCGGCAACATCGCGCCACCGAACAGAAACACGCCCGGCACGTTCACCCGCACCATGCCCATCAGAATGCCGGGCAGCGTTTTGTCGCAACCGGCCACGCCGACGAACGCGTCATAGCAATGCGCGCGCACGAACACTTCGACGCTGTCCGCGATGATCTCGCGCGACACGAGACTGAAACGCATGCCCGAATGATTCATCGAGGTGCCGTCCGACACCGAGATCGCCGAGCCGCGAATCGGCACACCGCCGCCCGCCGCGACGCCGAGACGCACGTTGTCGGAAACGGCGGCAAGCGACATCGAGCATGGCGTGTTTTCGCCGAACGTATCGACAATCGCAACGAAGGGCTTGTCGATCGCCGCGTCGTCCATGCCGGTCGCCCGCAGGAATGCGCGATGCGGCGTGCGCGTGATGCCTTCGGTGACGGTGCGCGAGCGGTGTTTGTGAAGATTGCTCATGGTTTTTTCCTGTACATGTCCGTGTGCGGTGCGTTCAGCCGTTCAGCCGTTCAGCCGTTCAGCCGTTCAGCAGCATGCCGTTCTCGGCGGCGATCACCTGGCCGGTCATCGAAGGCGCATGCGCAACAATGAACCACGCAAGGTCGGCGATCTCGCCGGGCTGCGACACACGCTTGAGCGGCGCGACATTCGTCATGCTGTCGACGATCTTCGCGTACGCCTCCTCGCCCAGCACGCGACGCGGCAAGCCGTCGTCCACCATGCCGGGCGCCAGCGCGTTCACGCGGATATGCGGCGCGAGACTGCGGGCAAGCGAGAAGGTCAGCGTATTGACCGCGCCCTTCGAAGCGGCATAGGCAATGGAAGAGCCCGTGCCGTTCAACGCGGCCAGCGACGAGATATTGATCACCGCCGTGCTATGCGAAGCGGTCGACGAATCGCGCAACACGGGCACGGCGGCGCGCGTCATCTGAAACATGCCGATCAGGTTCACGCGATACACGCGCTCGAACTCCATGTCGTCGACAGCGGCCAGATCGCCGTGCGGGATGAAGCGCGTCGTGCCGGCGCAGTTGATCAGCGCGTCGATGCGCTGCCACTTCGAGGCCACCGCGTTGACCGCTTTCACGCACGCGGCGTCGGAACCGACATCGACGTCGAATACCATCGTCTCGGCGCCGAGTTGTTTGCATTGCGCTTCGACGGCCAACGCCGCTTCGCGCGTGCTGTCGTCGAAGTTACCGATCGCCACCGCCCAACCGGCGCCGGCAAAGCGCAACGCCGTGGCCGCGCCAATGCCGGTAGCCGCGCCGGTGACCATACAGACCTGCTGCGTCATTCCTCTCTCCTCATGATGCTTTGCGTGCGGCCGGCATCGCCAGCACGATCACGGCGGCCAGCACCAGCGCGCAGGCAAGCACGATCATGCCGGGCAGCAAGGTGCCGGTCGTGTCCTTCAGAAAACCGATTACGTACGGGCTCACGAAGCCCGCCAGATTGCCGGTGCAATTAATCACCGCGATGGCCGCCGCCGCGCCCACGCCCCCCATCAGCGCGGTCGGAATGCCCCAGAACACCGGTGCAATCGAATTGATGCCGATCGCCGCGACCACCAGCGCCGCCATCGAGAGCCACACGTGTTGGCCGAGCAGCACCGAAGCCAGCATGCCGGCGGCACCCAGCACCGCGCACACGGCCACGTGCTTGCGCCGCTCGTCGTGCTTGTCGGCGTGACGCGCGATCAGGATCATCGCGACCGCGCTGATCAGCGACGGCACCGCCGACAGCAAACCGATATTCGCCACGCTCACCACACCGCTCGCGCGGATCATGGTCGGCAGCCAGAAGACGAGTCCGTAGTTGCCCATGGCGATGCAGAAGTACAGCAGCCCAAGCAGCCACACTTTCGGATTGGTGAACGCGCCGCGCACCGTTTGATGGGCACGTGTTTGCGCATCGGCTTCGAGGTCGCGCGCAAGCAGCGCCTTTTCCTCCTTGTTCAGCCAGCTCACCGATTCGATACGGTCGTGCAGGACGAAAAATGCAGCGATGCCGACCACCAGCGAAGCGATCCCCTCGATCAGGAACAGCCACTTCCAGCCGGCGAGCCCCTGCACGCCGGCCAGTTGCTGCATGATCCAGCCCGACACCGGACCGCCGATCGCACCCGACACCGGAATCGCCGCCATGAACAGCGCGATGATCTGCGAGCGCCGGGTCGACGGAAACCACGTCGACAGATACAGCACGATGCCGGGGAAAAAGCCCGCTTCGGCGACGCCAAGCAGAAAGCGCAATACGTAGAACGAGGTCGCGCCGCTCGCGAACATCGTCAGACACGAGACGATCGACCACGTGACCATGATCCGCGCGATCCAGACACGTGCGCCGACGCGATGCAGGATGAGGTTGCTCGGCACCTCGAAGATGAAATAGCCGAGAAAGAAGATACCGGCGCCCGCGCCGTACACGGTCTCGCTCAACGAGAGATCGGTGAGCATCTGCAACTTGGCGAAGCTCACGTTCACACGATCGATATACGCGACGATGAACGCGAGAAACAGAAACGGCACGATGCGCCAGGCGAGCTTGCGATACAGCGCCATGCGTTCCGCGGATTCCGTGGGTTCCGCGGGTTTATTAGGCACAGCGGGCCGCTCAACGCCGCCGTATAGAGGGGTGCTCATGCTTGTCTCCTTCCGCGCGCTTGAATGCGCGCTGTGGTCGCGGCGCTGCGGCGCATGAAGCGACTCCGGTTATACCCGGAGTCATGCGATCAAGGCCAGGCTGCTATGCTCGACCCACCCGCTTCACGCTCTACCGTCCTGCCGATATTGGAGATTAGCCGGGTTGATCGCCAAACCGCAAATCACTGTTTTGGCAAAAGTCATTACCATTCAGTTATATCTACCCGGTAAACACAGATGGCAACCACCGAAAACGACGCAATCGACCGCTTCTTCCGCAGCGGCCTGAAGCTGCCGCATCTGCGCATACTCGCGAGTCTCGCGGAGCTCGGTCAGGTGACGCGGGTTGCGGCCGCCTTCCACGTCACACAGCCGGCCATTTCGAAACAGATTGGTGAAATCGAGGAAGCGCTCGGCGTACCGGTCGCCCGACGAGTCGGCAACGCGGTCGAGTTGACCAGCATCGGCAAGGTGATGGCCGCACGTGGCCGGGAAGTCCTGCGACACATCGAACTGGCGCGCCGCGACGTCAGCGCGCTGACCACCGGTACGGCGGGTCACGTGCGCTTCGGCGCAGTCGTGACGATTCCGCAGCCGCTGATCGCGCATGCGGTCGAACTGTTCATGCGGCGCGCGCCGTCGGCAACGCTCTCGTTCGTGGAAGCGACACTCGACAAGCTGATCAAGATGCTCGACGAAGGCGAGCTCGATCTCGCCTTAGGCCGTAACCGGCTCGCCGGCAATCAGGGCATGCTGCGCCAGCAGACGTTGCATCGCGAGCCGTTCGTGTTCGTCGTGGGCGCGAGCCATCCGCTCGGCAAGGTGGATATGCCGGTGAGCTGGAACGATCTGCGCTCGGCGCGCTGGATTACGCCGCTGCGGGGTTCACCCGCTTTCGCGACACTGGCCGAGACGCTCGCCGGACAAGGCATCCCGCTCGATCGCGGCGCGGTCGAATCGAGTTCGCTGACATTGAATCTGTCGTTGCTGATTGGGGGAGACTTCGTGTCGATCCTGCCGCTCTCGATCGCGCGGCATCACGTAAGCCGTGGACGCATGCGCGTACTGCCGCTCGCGCCGCTCGAACCGTTGGGTGAAGTGGTGCTGGTGTGGCGCGCGGATACGTCCGCGCCGGCGGCGGATCTGTTCAGCGAGTGCTTGCGGGAGTCGTCGTCGGAATTGATGGATGGTGAGGCGGAATGACGCCGGTGGGCTCACGTGTCGCCGATTGCCTGCGGCTCCCGAATATTCTCACCTTTGCGCTTCCTGCAGAGATTCAGAGAACCGGCCGCCGTCAAGGCGGCCGGTCCGTTCAGCTACGCAATCAGAACTTGTGGCGAATACCCACGATCGCCACTTCCTGACTGTTGGTCCCTGAATTCACGCCGTAATCGCCAATCGACGCCTGGGCGCTCACCACTTTGCCGCTCGCGTTCAGCGTGTTGCCGCTCGCCTTCTGGTAGCCGGCCAGTGCGTATAGTTCGGTGCGCTTCGACAGCGCGTAGTCCGCACCGAGGTTGACCTGGTTGTAATGCGCCGAACTCGGGCCCGTCAACGACGTGTAGTTATAGCCCACGCCCGTGCGCAAAGCCGGCGTGATCTGATAGTTGAAGAACACCGAGCCGTTGTTAAACTTGGCAGTGTTGCGGAACGCGGAGAACGCGTCGCTCGCGTACTGCGTGTTCGAGTAAGCGGCACCGAACGTTGCCGCGCCGATCACATACTGTCCGCCGACACGCACGATCTGAATCGACTTCGCGCTCGCAAAGCCCGCGTTGATGACGGTGTTAAACAGCGAATCGGAACTGCTGGTCCACGTCCGCACATTCGCTGTCGTGGTGTTGCCGCCATTGGCGTAGAAGTAGCCTGCGCCGAGCGACAACGGCCCGTTCGCATAAGCCGCGCCGAAGCTATACGTCTGGCCGCTGCCGGTCGCACCTGCCACACCGCCCACGCCATACAGCGCCTCGACCTGGAAGCCGGCAAACAGCGGGCTCACATACTTGACCGAGTTGCTCACACGCAGACTGTTGTCGTAGTTGTCCAGGTCACCAGGCGTGCCGAATACACCGCCGAAGTAGTTGTCTTCCGTGAGGCCTTGAACCAGGTCCACGACCGGATCGTATTGACGTCCCGCCGTGACCGTACCCCACGTACCGCTCGACAACCCGACCACCGCCTTGCGGCCGAATTCGCGGCCGCCCTGGCCAAGCGCGCCCGTACCAACGTTGAAGCCGTTCTCGAGTTGGAACACGGCGGCGAGACCGCCGCCCAGGTCTTCGGTGCCCTTGAGGCCCCAGCGGCTGCCGGATAGATTGCCGCTGCTGAACTTCACGAGCGACGACTGATTCTGGCCGTTCGTGCCTTGTGCGTTATGCACATAAGCGATACCGGCATCGACGATGCCATACAGCGTGACGCTGCTTTGCGCCTGAGCGCCGGCAGCAAACAGAAGACCAGCAGGCAATGCGAGGAGAGAAAGACGTTTCATTTTTTGAGTTCCCGTATCAATGTTCTATTTGTTTAAATCTGGCGAAACGATACGAGAGGAATTTGCGTCGGCAAACGAACTAATTCTTCGATGGATATAAAAGCGACAGTCGCGCGATCGCTTCTAAGGCCGCGTATTGGCGCGATATCACGCCGGAACGGCGGACAATTCGGAAGGCGCGTATTTCGAGGTCGCGAGGACCTCGGCGGGAACGGGTACATGTGCGCGCCGCACCAGCGCGCCGCTGCGGAACATCAGCAGATCGCCTGGTTGGCAGGCGGTCCATACTTCATCGGTAAGCGGTGTGGTGGCGATCACCGCGGTGCGATCGGCCAGCGTGCCACGCTCGGCGAAATCCACCGTCAGATCGCCGTCGACGAGACGTGCGCTCGAAAATGGCCAGTGACGTATCACATACGACAGACGCGTCGAGCAATACGCGAATTGCGCCGTGCCGTTCGAAAGCACGAAGTTGAAAATGCCATACGGGTTCAGTGTGTACGTTGCCTGCTCGATAATGTCGAACACGGCGTCGATGTCGTCCGCGCCCGCATCCGTATCCGCATGCGTGGCGAAATGCGCGGAAAGGCGATTCATGATGAAGCAGAACGCCGCCTCGCTATCGGTCGTGCCGACCGGTGCATACGGACCTTGCTCCGGTTCACCGAGCGGTTGCAGGTCACCGTTATGCGCGAACACCCATTGCCGGCCACGCAAGGTACGCATGAACGGGTGGCAGTTTTCCACTCGCGCGCCGCCTTGAGTCGCCTTGCGAATATGCGCGACGACATTGCGCGACTTGATCGGATAGCTCTTCAGAAACTCCGCTACCGGCGACTGACACGCCGGCTTTTCGTCGACGAACACGCGGCACGCGCGATCTTCGTAGAACGCCACGCCCCAGCCGTCAACGTGATGGTCGGTGAGGCCGCCGCGTGCGGCAAAGCCTGTCAGCGAGAAACTGACGTCGGTGGGTTCGGCGCAGCTGAGGGCGAGCAATTGGCACATATCCGCGGCCGCCCTATGCCCATTGCGCCGGAACATGTGTGAACGTGACGGCATCCGCGGTTGCGGCGCCGGTGTTTTTTGAGGTTTTCGCGGCCATCCCGTGTCATCCCAGTCGTTCACATTCACTGGGAGACTAGCGTGTTTCAACCGCCGCCGTTATAGCGAATCATGCTTTGCAAATCACCGGCGCGCGGGCTCCCGAAAACCCTCACCTTTGACCGGCCCGGCCCGCCGCGCGTGCTGCGTCTAGCTCGCCAGCTTGCGGAACGTTTCCAGCACTGCGTCGCCCTTGAACGGCTTGACGATCCAGCCTTTCACGCCTGCCGCCTTGCCGCGCTCCTTCATCGCCGGGCTGCTCTCGGTCGTCAGCATGATGACGTTGACGGTCGTGTTCGCGAGTTCGCCGCGAATCTTCTCGACCATCGTCAGACCGTCCATATTCGGCATGTTGACGTCGCTGATTACCAGCTTGATGCCGGGGCTGGCCTTCAGTTTGGCGAGGCCGTCCTTGCCGTCCACCGCCGTGTCGACGTCCAGACCGTTCTTCTTGAGAAAGCCGGCCACTTCGTCGCGCACCGTGCTCGAATCATCCACCACCAGAATTTTCGACATGTTTTTTCCTATGACAACATTCAGAACAGATCCAGTTCGCCCGCTTCGACCATTGCGCCGACGTCGTCCGTGACTTCCTTGAAGTCCTCCGGCGACCAGCTCAGGCTGAACACAAAACGTTGATGCAACTTGACCGACCGGCCCGACTGCGGGTCCGTCAGCGAGTACACGAAACACAGCTGCGGATTGCCGCTGCCGAACGAGATGTACTTATGCTTGTGGTTCACCAGCAGCGGCACCTGCACCTGGCTGCGCCGCCAGGCGTCCGCATCGCCGACATAACGGTTCTTGAACGAACCCCAGATCAGATTCGTCACTTCGCCGAGCACGCTGTTCAGATCGCGGAAGTTTGCTTCGCCGTCTTCTGCGTTGTCGCTCATCCGATAGCGGTCGAGCAATTCGAGAATCGGCGTCTCCTCCGCCTGCATCATCATGTAGCCGCGGCACCACGCGCTTTCCAGCGGGATCAGGCTGAACACCTCGCCGAAGATGATCCGGTCGCGCACGATATACGGCGTGTCGCACGTGATGGCCATGTCCTTGAACACGTCGCCGAGAATCGCCTGCGTCATGTCGGCGATGCCGCGCACTAGCGCATTCGGGTAATCCAGGCTGAAGAGGTATTCGTCGATCACCTTGCGCAACGGCGCCATATCGTGCGCGACATAAGCGGCGCAGACCACGCGGCGCAAGCTCTCCGGCAAACCTTCTACGCCCGGATCGTCATCCCGCCGCATGATGATCGGCAACTCGGGGCGCAGCGCGTTGATCCTGATCGCGATTTCGGCGCTCGCTTCGGCCGAGCCGCCGTAACCTTCACCGAACAGAACCGCACCCAGATCGATGTTCGAGCGCAGCACCGACTGCAAGCGGCTCTTGCCGACTTTCACGCCGACCAGATTGTTCTCGTCGCAGAAGCGTTTCAACGCTTCTTTATGCAGCGGGTTGTCGTCCAGCACCAACACCTTGCAGACCGGTTTGTTCATGTTCATTTCGCGTTCCTGATCACAGCAAATGTCGGCGTCATGGTCAAAGCTCAAAACAGCTCCAGCTCGCCGCTGGTTTCTTCGATTGCGGCCATATCCGCCACGAAGTCGATCGGTGCATGCGCGCACACGCATACCGTGGCGGCAAGCTGCACGGAACCGTTAAGCGTGATCGAATACGACGACAGAAAACCCGGCTTCAGTTCGGACAGATGCCCCAGACAGCGCGCACTCAATACATAAGGCGTCGACATGCCGAGGTCCGGAAAATAGTGCAGCAACTCCTGATTCATCGCGCCGCAGCACAGATTGCAGATTTCCAGAAAAGCTTCCTGAAACGGCCGCTCATCGCCCTCATTCAGGTAGTAGTCGCGGGTGCTGTCGTTTTCGTCGAAGTGCAGGATCAGCAGCAGTCTGAACACGATCGACGAGATGGTCAGTACGACCACCTGAGTGTCCTTCGTCGCACCGGTACCGGCCTCCGCGAGCGACACGATCTCGCACGTATCGCCGGCGTCCTGCGGCAAACGCGCCTGCGCCGCCTTGCGAAAAATGCGGTCGAAGCTGTCCTTCGCGTTGCTCGTGATCACATCGACACCTGGTGCAGCTTCGCGTGGAACTGATTGGCGAGCGACTCGACGCTGGAGAGCGACGCCGCGATCATCTTGCCGCCCGCCTGAATGTCCTGGAACGTGGAGGTCGTGGTCAGGTCGTTGCGATGCAAGCTGTCGCGATAACTCTTCGACAACTCCTCGGAACGTGCCGCGAGCGCCCGCACTTCGCTGGCCACCACCGCGAAACCGCGTCCGGCCGGACCCGCGCGCGCGGCTTCAATCGACGCGTTCAGCGAAACGATCACCACATGCCGGACAATCGACGACAGCTCCTGATTCTTCGCGTGCATGTCGTGGTTCTGCGTCATCAGCGAAATCATCTGCTCGTGCCAGCGCTCGAATGTTGCGCCGAGGCTCTTCAGACGCGCGGCCTCGCCGACGATCTGTTGCGCCTGCTGCGCCCACTGGTCCTTGTCGTCGGTCGCTGCTTTCAGCGTTGCACGCAGTTCTTCGATGCTGGCCGACTGCTGCATCAACTCGTCGCGCAACTGCGCGGCCAATGCTTCCATCTCCTGCGCGGCCTGTTCGTGTTCGCGGATCGCTTCACCGTGGTCCGCGTATTCCGCCGACAACGCTTTGATCCGGGCGTCCGCTTCGGCACGCAGGCGTGCCGTCAGCCTCGTGTTTTGCAACTTGTGCACGACAAACGCCAGCAGCGCGGTCACCGCGCTGCCTGCCATTGCCGCCAATACATACTGTTGAATCACAACCTATCCTTCCGAAGTCCGTCGCGAAGCGCGTCAATCAGCGTTCGACCAACGTTCAATCCGCCATCGCATCAAGTTGCAGTTCGCCGGCATCGCCACGCGCTTCGACACCGAGCATGTCGACGGCGACGCTATCCGGCAGGCAGACGATCGTCTGGAACTGACGGAACGAGGCGCCCTTGCGATCGTCGGTAAAGCGCAGTTCGATGTGGCCGTTTTCGCGCTTGAGGAAGTCGCGCACGGCGTCCATGCCGACGCCGCGGCCCGACACTTCCGTGACCGTCGCCGCGGTCGAGAAACCCGGCCGGAAAATGAATTCGGCGATGGCTTCGTCGCTCAGTTGTTCGTCGCTGCCGATCCAGCCACGCTCGACGGCAATGCCGCGGATCCGTTCGAGCGCGAGGCCGCGACCGTCGTCGCTGAGCGTGATCTGCAGTGCCCGCTTGTCCACGCCCACTTCGATATCGATCGTGCCGGCCGGCGTCTTGCCGTGCGCGCTGCGCGCCTCGGCCGTTTCGATGCCGTGATCCATCGAATTGCGCAGCAGATGCATGAACACGTTGTTCAGCGTGCCGCCTGCCTGGCCGCGCAGACGATAGCCGTTGTCGTCGATACGCACGGTCGGCGCCGGCTTGCCCAGTTCCTGCGCGAGCGAAGGCAGCGAATCCAGCACGCCGGACAGCGCGTCGCGCACGCTTTCGCTGCCGAAAGCGCGCAAGGTTCGGCGCATCGCATCGCGCATCGACTGCAATTCGTGGAGTTCGCCGGCGTTCGTCTTGTCCAGCAGGCTCAGCGTCTGCTGAATCTGGTCCTTCTCGACCATCACGTAGCGGTTAGCATTGCCGGCGCTATTCGCTCCGGCCTTGCCCTTGCGGCCAAGACTATGTTCGTTGATCTTCGCGTAGCTCTCGATCGCCTCGCGCACGCGCGTCAGTTCCTGCATCAGATGTTCCTGATCCCACGAACGGTCCGCATCCGGTTGGCGCAACTCGTGGTAGCTCTGCTCGGTTTCATGGACGACATTGGTCAGATGCGCCAGGTTATAGGTGCGCGCATTGCCCTTGATGGTGTGCATGTTGCGGAACAGTTCGGCGATCGCCGCATGGTCCGCTTCCGAATGCTTGCGGATGATGCGCTCGTTCTCGCTGACAAAGCCCGCGGAGCTTTCAATGAAGTGATGGAACTTCTCTTCGCTCACCGCGAGAATCTCGCCGATCATGTCGAGACGGCGGCGCTGTTCGCTGGCTTCCGCCGCGAGCTTGCGCAGTTCGGTAACGTCGCGCACGCACAGCATCAACCGCACAATGACGTCGTTTTCGTCGGTGATCGCCGACCAGCTGAGGTCGAGAATCTTCACGCGGCCATCGGCCATGCGCTTCGAAATTTCGCCGACCAGCAAATGCTGGTTGAACGCGAAGTTGATGCAGTCTTCACCGAGGCACGCGTGCGCCGCCGCATCGACTTGCGAGAGCACGTCCGAGCCAAGATCGGTATCCGAGAACACCAGATCCATCAGACCGCGGCCGGCGATATCTTTCGTTTCGAAGATGTCTTCCAGATATGCCGAGTACTCCGAGTGGATCACGGCGCCGTCGACCACCGTCAAGATACCTTGCTGCATGTTCTGCAACATCGCCTGAATGTCGGCGGTCTTCTGCTTGAGTTGCGCCGAGCTTTCCTGAATCTTCTCGATCATGCCGTTGAAGGCGACGATCGAATGGCCGATTTCGTCCAGCCGGCCCACCGGCACGCGGCGCGTGAAATCCTGGCTCGACGCGATTTCGCTCATCATGGCTTGCATGCGGCTGAGCGGGCGAGTGATCTGACGGTAAAGCAGCGAGCCGATCGAAGTCAGCAGAATGATCGCGATGCCGGTAACAACGGCGATGGCCGTCGTGATGGTGGCGAGTGTGGCGTTCAGCGTGGTGATCGCCTCGTCTTTCTGGCGGTTCTTCTCGACGCGGAGGGTTTCGACAATGCCTTCGAGTTCGTCGCGATACTGTGCCACGTTGGCGAACAGATACGCTTGCGCGAGTTCGTTCTTGCCGTCGGCCTTCATTTTCGCCGTCTCGGCGATGGCGGAGAAGTAGTTCTCGAGGCTGTCGTTGGCCTGGGAAACGAGACCTTGCTGCGCGTGACTCGCGGCGTCTTTAGCCTGCAGCGCGAGGGCCTGCTGCAACGAAGCCTTTTTCTTCTTCAGTTCGTCCTGGGCCTGGGCGACCATATTGGCGTCCGGCGCGTAAACGAGGGTCATGGTGGCGAGTTGCACGTCCTTGACCTGCGAGACGAGGTCGGCCGAAGCGAGCGCGCTAGGGACAACGCCCTCGGTCACTTTGCGAACTTCGGCTGCGCTGCCGCGCGTTTGATAGACGGCGTAGCCGCCGATCGCCAGCAAAGCGACGAACATCAAGACAACCAATAGCGTAATGCGATGACGGATAGTCATGTGAAACCCCCGCGGGTGGCCTTTTGCGTCGGCCCTCGATCGGGGCAGCGCGTTTTTTGCAAAGTGTTGGATATCGCCTGCAGCCTGGTCGTGCTTGCAGCTTTGCTGAGTATTGCTGAGTCATATTACTAAGCGATGACTACACAATTTGAATCGCGCGAAAAGACGTTAAATATATTGCTAAAGTTTTTGGTTTTAACGCCGTTAATTAATGCCCATTAATTTTGTGTGCTGTCGCCATACCAACGCACTGCGCGTCCAGACGGAACGCTGCCCGATTGCGGGCGCACGGCGTGGACTGATTCGCGGACGATGAATGCTCGGCGTGTCAGCCGAGCGGCGGCAGATGCTTCGACGCCTCACGCAAGGTGAGCGGCGACAGAATGTCTCGTGATCCGGATAGAAAGCGGCTCACCGCCTGAGGCGCGTGCCATGCGTAGTCGCGCAATGCCCAGCCGATCGCTTTGCGAATGAAGAAGTCGCTTTCCCCGGCAAGCGAACACGCATAACCGAACAAACGCGTTTCGTCGGTCTGATCGCGCCAGCCGAGCTGGTGAATCATCGCGATGCGCCGAACCCATAGCGATTCATGCTGAAGCGCCGCATCCATCGAAGCCTGCGCTTGCGGCGTCTGTGCTCGCGCGGCTTTCAATACATCGCCTACCACGCCGGCCAGCGGATCGATCGAATCCCACCAGGCGTTGCGCTGGGCCAGCACGAGCAGATGCGCGATGTCCGCAACCGCCAGCACCTTCCATTTGCGTGCTAACAGGTCTGTGGCCACGTAGTGATATTCGCGCTGCTTCATGGACCAAAGGACGTTGGCACACGCAAACAGGTGCTCGGCATTTTCCACCGGCAAGCGCTTGAACACCGGCAATACCGCTTGCCGCCGCAACGGTGTCGGCACACCGATGAAGTCGAAGTTGTCCCGCATGTAGGCGCGCATTGCGACCGCGCGCTCTGCTTCGGCATGCGGAGCGAGCGCGGCCTTGATTTCGTTGCGGAAAGCGGTGGGTGTCATTGCGTGATGTTCGCTCGATTGAGACCGCGCGCATCCGGTGGATGCCGGCCGGGTCTTCCATCACGTTAACAATCGCCGATTTGATCGTGCGAGGCAAGTGCTCCCAAAGGGTTTGTTATTCGGTTCGTTATTCGGCTTGTTATTCGGTTCGTCATGCGATAAAGCGCTCGTGTGTGAACACCTTATCGAACGCTCCCGAATATCCTCACCTTTGAACCTGAAGTGCGCAGACAGGTAGCACTATTTTCACCACACCGGCTCCCGAATCTTCTCACCTATCGGTTTTCAGCTTCCCTCCCAACCGCCACCCAACACCTTGTACAAGGTCACGAGATTGGACTGCCGCGACAGACTATCTGTCGTGAGTTGCTGCTGCGCGGTGTAGAGCGTGCGCTGCGCGTCGAGGAACGTGAGGAAGCTGTCCGTGCCCGCCTTGTAGCGCGCCTGAGCAAGCGTGTAATACCGCTGCGACGACGCCACATAGTCGCGATCCGCCGCCACCTGATCGACGTAAGTCGCACGCGCCGTCAGCGCATTCGCGACCTCCTTGAAGGCGGTCTGGATCGTGCTCTCGTAATCGGCCACCTCGATCTGCTTTTCGATTTTGGCGACGTCGAGCGACGCCTTGTTGCTGCCGTAATCGAAGATCGGCATCGACACAGTTGGTGCAAACGCCCAGGCACCCGTACCCGCCTTGAACAAACTCGACAATGTCGAACTCGATGTGCCGGCTGAAGCCGTCAGCTCGATCTTCGGGAAGAATGCAGCGCGCGCGGCGCCGATGTTCGCGTTCGCCGCCTTCAGCGCATGTTCCGCCTGCACGATGTCGGGACGGCGGGTGAGCAGCAGTGACGGCACGCCCGCACCGATGTCGGCCAGCGTCGATTCGTCGTCGAATTCGCGGGCGGGTGGAAGGTCGTCCGGAATTGGTGCGCCCAGCACGGCGACCAGGTTGTTGCGGTCCTGCGCCACGGCGCGCCGGTAAGACGCGAGACTTGCCTTCGCGCTCGCCAGCGTGTTTAACGCCTGCTGCACGTCGAGCATCGACGAATTACCCAACGCCTGAATGCGCTTTGTCACGTCGTACGTCGACTGATCCGCCTTGACCGTGTCTTCGGTTATTTGCAGGAGACGTTCGTCGGACAGCAAGGTCAGGTAGTCGGTCGCCACCGTCGCGATCAGGCTGATCTGCGTGCTCTGCCGCGAGGCGTCCGTCGCGAGATAGTTTTCCAGCGCCTGGCGCTTGAGGCTGCGCAAGCGTCCGAAGAAGTCGATCTCCCATGAAGTCGTGCCGACGCTCACGCCGGTGGAGCTGCTCGTCACGCCCGTAACACGCTCGCGGGTCAGACTGCCGCTCGCGCTGATCGACGGTGCGAGTGCGGCACGCGTAACGCGGTATTGCGCCTCGTATTCGGCCACGTTCAATGCGGCTACACGCAGGTCGCGGTTGTTGGCGAGCGCGATTTCGATCAGCCGTTGCAGGCGCTCGTCGCGAAAGAAGCTGCGCCAGGCCATATCGGCGCCGAGCGGCGGTGAGGTCGTCGTCGTGCCGGCCGTGGCCGAAGTCGTTCCCGAGGCCGTTCCCGAAGTCGAAGCCGTTGCCGCTGTCGCTCCCGAAGTCGAAGCCGTTGCCGTTGCCGAAGCCGCGGCGGCCGCTGCAGCCTCGCTCGTGCTTTCGTACGCATCGCCTTTTGGATAAGCCACCGCAACCGGGGCCGCGGGCCGTTCGTAGTGCGGGTCCAGCGTGCAGCCCGTCAGCACGGCAACGGCAAACGCCACCATGCATGCGCCCAATTTGAGTCTCATCATTCAACACCTTCCTGTTGCTTGACATCGCCGTGCTCACCGAACAGACGGCGCACGACAACAAAGAACACCGGCACGAAAAAGATGGCTAGCAGCGTCGCGGCGATCATGCCGCCCATCACGCCAGTGCCGATCGCATGCCGGCTCGCCGAGCCCGCGCCTGTGCTGATGACAAGCGGCAGTACGCCGAACACAAAGGCAAGCGACGTCATCAGAATCGGCCGCAGACGCAGCCGCGCGGCTTCCAGCGTGGCGTCGATCAAGCTGCGGCCCTGCGCCTGCAAGTCCTTGGCGAACTCGACGATCAGGATCGCGTTCTTGGTGGACAGTCCGATGGTCGCGAGCAGGCCCACCTTGAAGTAGATGTCGTCGGACAGCCCGCGGATATGCGCACCCAGCACCGCGCCGAGCACGCCGAGCGGCACGACCAGAATCACCGCGATCGGAATGGACCAGCTTTCGTACAGCCCCGCCAGACAGAGGAACACCACCACCACCGAAATCGCGTACAGGTAGATCGCCTGCGATCCGGCAATGCGCTCCTGGTACGATTGCCCGGTCCAGTCGATGCCGAAGCCGGCAGGCAGCTTCTTCACGAGCGCGTCGACGGCAGCCATTGCCTGACCCGTGCTGGCGTTCGCGCCGGTTTGCGCGGTAATTTCCATCGCCAGCGTGCGGTTGAAGCGCTCGATCTGCGGCGGCCCAAAGGTCCATTTACCGGTGGCGAACGCGGAGAACGGAACCATCTGGCCGTCGTAGCCGGTCGTAGTGCTGGTGCTCGTGCTGGTAGTTGAACTGCTGCTCGACGTGCTCGTGCTGCTCGTCGTACTGGACTTCACGTACCACCGTCCAATGTCCGACGGCATCATCCGGTAAGGCGCATCGGCCTGCACATAGACCTTCTGAATGCGTCCCGTGTCGACGTAGTTGTTCACGTAGCTCGAGCCGAACGCGGTCTGCAAGGTGTCGTTCACGTCGGCGATTGACAGTCCGAGCGCACTCGCCTTTTCGCGATCGATATCGACATGGAACTGCGGCGTATCGTCGAGGCCGCCGGGACGCATGCCGGACAGCGCGCTATCCTGCGCGGCGAGCGCCATCAATTGCTGGCGCGCGGCCATCAGCTTGTCATGACCCTGGCCCGCACGGTCTTCCAGTTCGAAGTCGAGGCCGCTCTGCGTGCCGAGTTCCTGAATGGCCGGTGGATTGAGCGCGAAAATCTGCGCGTCGTGCATGGCGGCGAAGTGCATGTTGGCGCGCTGGATGATCGCCGCCGCCGAGCCCTCGCTGCCGCGACGCGTGCTCCAGTCCTTGAGCTTGACGAAGGCGAGGCCGTTGTTCTGCCCCGAGCCGTTGAAGCTGAAGCCCGTCAACGCGATGATCTTGTCCACCTGCGGCTGACCGAGGTAGTACGCCTCGACCTTTTTCACGACTTCCAGCGTCTGCGCGGCGGGCGTGCCGACGGGTGCGGAAATCGACGTGATGATGATCCCCTGATCCTCGTCCGGCAGGTAGGACGACGGCAGCTTCATGAAGAGCAGCGCCACGACGCCCGCAATCAGCACGTAGATCACCATATAGCGCATCGGCTTGCGGATCACGCGCGCGACCGTCGAATCGTAGCGATCGGTGCCACGCGTGAGCACGCGATTGAACCAGCCGAGAATGCCACGCTTCGTGTGGTGCTCGACGTCCGCGCGCCTGAGCAGGGTCGCGCACAACGCCGGCGTCAGCGTCAATGCGAGGAACACGGAAAGCAGCATGGCCGCGACGATCGTGATCGAGAACTGCCGGTAGATCGCGCCCGTGGAGCCCGAGAAAAACGCCATCGGAATGAACACGGCAATCAGCACAGTCGTAATGCCGACCAGCGCGCCGGTGATCTGCTTCATCGCCTTGCGCGTGGCTTCGACGGGCGACAGCCCCTCTTCCGCGATCAGCCGCTCGACGTTCTCCACCACCACGATCGCGTCGTCCACCAGCAACCCGATGGCGAGCACGAGCCCGAACATCGAGAGCACATTGATCGAAAAGCCCACCACCGACATCACCGCAAACGTGCCGAGCAAGGCGACCGGCACGACGATGGTCGGGATCAGTGTCGCGCGCAGGTTTTGCAGGAACACGTACATCACGACGAAGACCAGCATCACCGCTTCGATCAGCGTCTTCACCACTTCTTCGATCGAGATGCGCACGAACGGCGTGGTGTCGTACGGATAGTCGACCACCACGTTGTGCGGCAATTGTCCGCTCAGTTCATCGAGCTTGGCGCGGACCGCTTTGGCTACACTCATCGCGTTTGCGCCGCTCGCCAGTTTGACCGCGAGCGAGGCCGCCGGCTTGCCGTTCAGACGCGAGTCCGTGCTGTAATCGTCGCCGCCTACCTCGACGCGTGCAACGTCCTTGAGCATGACCTTCGAGCCGTCGCTATTCACGCGCAGCAGGATCGCGCCGAACTGCGCGGGCGTGGTGAGCAGGCTCGACGCCGAAATGGTCGCGTTGAGCGCCTGCGTCTTCGTGGAGGGCGAGCCGCCGATCTGGCCGACCGAAAGTTGCACGTTCTGATTCGTGATCGCCGTGGTGACGTCGCTGGTCGTCAAACCAACCGCCTGCAGCTTCACCGGATCAAGCCAGATGCGCATGGCGTGCTGCGCGCCGAACAGCGTCACGTCGCCGACACCGTCGATCTGCGTGAGCGGGTCCTCGATCTGCGTCGCGATGATATTGCCCAGATCGATGGAATTCATGCTCCCGTCAGTCGACGACAGCGACACGATCATCAGAAACGCATTGGCTGCTTTCGCGACCTGCACGCCCTGGTCCTGAACGGTTTGCGGCAGCGACGAACTGGCCTGCTCCACTTTGTTCTGCACCTGCACCTGGGCGATGTCGGCATTGGTGCCCTGCTGGAACGTCAGCGTGATACGCGCCTCACCGGCCGAGCTGCTGGTGGACGACATATAGAGCAGATGGTCGATGCCGCTCAGTTTCTGCTCGATCACCTGCGTGACGGTGGTCGCCACGGTTTCGGCCGAGGCGCCCGGATAGGTTGCCGTGATCTGCACGGAAACCGGCGCCACACTCGGATACTGTTCGACCGGAAGCGTCCCGATGGAGGCACCGCCGATCATCATGATGACGATAGCGATGACCCACGCGAGGATCGGTCGGTTGATAAAGAAACCTGCCATGAATGTCTCGCTTTAGCTGTGTGCGGCCGACGTGTTGTCCGCGGTGGCGGGCGCACCCGATGTGACGGGCGATTCAACCGGCTTCACCACGCCGCCCGCGCGCGCTTTCTGCGATCCGGCAACGATCACGCGATCGCCCGCCTTGAGGCCGCTCGTCACGAGCCAGTCGGCGCCTGAAGCGGTGTCGGCCGTAACGGGTGTCTGCGTGACTTTGTTGTCGGGGCCGACCGTAAGCACACTCGCCGAACCGTCGGATGCACGCGAGACCGCAAGTTGCGGCACCGTGATCGCCTGCTGGTTCACTCCTTCTTCGAGCCGCGCGCGCACGAACATGCCCGGCAACAGCACGCCGTTCGGATTCGGGAACACGCAACGCAAGGTCACCGAGCCGGTGGTGGCGTCGACGGTGATATCGGAGAACAGCAACTTGCCGGCTTGCGCGTACGTGCTGCCGTCTTCCAGCACGAGATGAACGACCGCGCCGTTCGGCCCCGCCTGCTGCAACTGGCCGCTGGCGAATTCTTTCTGCAGCCGCAGCCAGTCGGCGGAAGAACGCGTAACGTCGAGATACATCTCGGACGTCGCCTGGACCGTCGCGAGCGCGGTGGTCTGCTCCGCGGTGACGAGCGCGCCTTCGGTCACGCTCGATTTGCCGATCCGTCCGGCGATGGGCGCAACGACCTTCGTGTAGCCAAGGTTGATTGCGGCGGTCTTCAATGCGGCGCGGTCGGCGACCACGTCGGCCTTCGCTTCTACCCACGCGGCCATAGCGTCGTCGTAGTCCTGCTTGCTCACGCCTTCGATCTTCGACAGTTCGGTGTAGCGGCTGGCCTTGGTCTGCGCGGCGCTCGCTGTCGCTTCGGCTTTGGCGAGCGTGCCGACAGCCTGGTCGTAGGCCGCCTGGTAACTGGACGCGTCGATCTGATAGAGCACCGCGCCGGCTGCGACCTGCGAACCTTCGGTGAAAAGACGCGTCCTGATGATGCCTTCGACCTGCGGCCTGACCTCGGCGACACGGATCGCCGACAACCGCCCGGACAATTCGGTACTCGACACGACGGTGTGCGGCGTGATCGTTTGGACGCCTACTTCAGGAACCGACTGCGGTGGTCCATGGGGTGCCTGCTCGCCACAACCCGCCAGCAAAAACGTGGCGGCGGCGACGGCAGCGGCAAGATGCGTGAATCTCGGTGCGCGCCGGGAAAGTCCGGGCACGATAGGGGTATTCGGCATGCGTTGGGCATCCTTCGACTCAATTCGACAAAGGACCGTCTGGCATGCGTCTCCGGGGAAACCGCGCAACGCCGCGCCAGCGGCAAGGGATGGCCCAGCATAGGGAGCGGCGTCTTACGGTGGCTTAGGGAAGGATTACGAGTTGTAACGTGACGCGTGGTGTTGCGCTGAATCGGGCCGTGTAATGCCGAATGGCCTTGATTGCTTCATGCAGGCGGATAGAACCGGAGGCAGTCTCCGTAATAAACTGTAAGCGCGCATAAGAACCCGAAACCGCTGCCTTTGCGCGATTCGCTATATTGCGACCTGCGGCAAGCGCGCGGCCGCGCTGTCCGTCCATTGTCCTCATCGATCAGGGCTCAGCCATGTCAGACACGCCCATCCAGGTTTTACTGGTCGACGACGACGCCGACCTTCGTGACCTGCTCAGAACCTTCTTTCAACAACGCGGCATCGAGATATCCGTGTTGCACGACGCGAACCAACTGGCGCGCCGGCTGGAACGCGAGCGCCCCTCGATCATCGTGCTCGATCTGATGATGCCGGGTGTCGACGGACTCAGCGCGCTCAGGCAACTGCGCGCGAACGGCGACACGATTCCGGTGATCATGCTGACAGCGCGCGCAGATGGCGTGGACCGCGTGATCGGTCTGGAGCTCGGCGCCGACGACTACCTCGGCAAGCCGTTCATGCCGCAGGAACTGCTCGCGCGAATTCATGCGGTGTTGCGCAGACACGCGCATCCCTCGGTGGCCACGGCCGCGGCGGTCGAGAAGCGTGAAGCGCTGCGCTTCGGCCGCTTCCGGCTCGACTTCGCGACCCGCACGCTGTTTCGCGACGACGAACCGCTCAAGCTGACCGGCGGCGAATACGCGCTGCTCGAAGTGCTCGCCGAGCATCCGATGGAGACGCTGTCGCGCTCGAAGCTCGTCGACCTGTTGCATGGGCCGTACTCGGAAGTGACCGAACGCGGTATCGACGTGCCGGTATGGCGCCTGCGCCGTCTGCTCGAAGACGACCCGGCCAACCCGCGCCGGATCCAGACCATACGCGGCATCGGCTACATGTTCGTGCCCGGCGGCAACGACGATGAAAAATCCCTTTAATACGCTGTTCGGCCGGCTCTCGTTGATGACGGTGAGCTTGATCGTGCTGGTGCACATCATCGGCATCGTGCTGGTGGACCGTGACCGCGGCCAGATCGACGCCGGCCATGCGCAGCGCGCTGTGCTTCTCGCGGTACAGGCCAGGCAGGAAGGTGCGCTCAGCGCTTCGCGCGTCGCGGCAACGCTCGGTGTGTCTTATGTGAATGCGCAAGACGCGATCCGCTATGGCTGTCCCGCGCCTTGTGAGAACACCTCGGGTCCGTTCGAACACGACTTGCGCGAGAAGTTGCCGGCAGGCAGCCAGGTTGTAGCCGGCGGCGAGGACGGCACGATCTGGGTCCATTACGCGGACAATCCAGGTTGGCTCGCCCTGCAAAACTCGACGCTGCCGGCGCGCCGCTTCTGGGGTGCATCGCTGACAATGCTGGTGGTGGCGGTGATCATCGCGTTGGTCGGCGCATGGCAATTGCAGCGCCCCTTGCACCGGCTTGCACTCGCGGCGCGCGAGTTCCGCACCGGCCATCGCGCGCCGGTTGTGCAGGCGAGCGGCCCGCGCGAACTGAGGGAACTGATCGGCGACTTCAATCAGATGGTGCAGGAACTGGCGCAGGCCGAGCAGGAGCGCGCGGTGATGCTGGCCGGCGTGGCGCACGATCTGCGTGCGCCGATCACACGCATGCAGGTGCGCGCGGATTTGCTGCCCGACGAAGCGAATCGCCGCGGCTTTTTGCGGGACTCCGAATCGCTGTCGCGCATCGTCACGCAGTTTCTCGATTTCGCGCGCGAGACGGCGGATACCTCGCCAAGCACGAGCGTCGACGCTCACTGCCGCCGGCATTACGGCGACAGTCTCGCGGACGAAGCGCTCGTGCGCCTCGATCTGCAGGCCGGCGATGGATTTGGCTTGCCGCTTGTCGACCTCGACCGAATCCTGACCAATCTGATCGAGAACGCACTCACCTACGGCGAGCCGCCCGTGGAAATCTCGACGTCACGCCGCGACGGCCAGTACGTGCTCGAGGTGCGCGATCATGGTAGCGGTATTCCCAGCACTCAACTGGATCGCGCGCTGCAGCCGTTCGTCCGGCTCGATGAAGCACGCAGCGGCGACGCTCACTGCGGCTTAGGACTCGCGATCGTGCGGCGCCTCGTGCGATATAACGGCGGCGCTTTTCATGCCGACAACGCCGCCGATGGCGGGTTCGTGGTGAGGCTTACGTTTCCCGCTTAGCTAGCGGCCGGGTTATCGGCCCGGTTTCCCGTTTCGTTTCCAGCCGCGTTATCGGCCTGATTTACGGCTTAACCCTGAGCTGTGTTGCCAGGAACGACGATCGCGCTGTGCGGTCCGCCGCCGGGACCGCCACCACCACCACCGCCTCCCGGGCCACCGCCACCCCAACCCGGAGGCGGCCCCCACCAGCAACCGCTCAAGGTTGCACTCAATGCGGCTGCCGCCGCGATCGCCAATAGCTTCTTCATACTTTCTCCTTCGATTGATCTACGGTCACGCAAAGTCGTTGCTCGTGTGGCGACGACGCGCGTTATCCGCAACTTATCAATCAGCGAGCGATCATGTTTTACGAGATCGTTACAAGATGGTGGGGTGGAGTCGTTCATGCCGCGCCAACGCTGAGGTGTGCGTCGCCGTGCGGCGCAGGTAACGCGGCTTTTGTGGTGTCAGGTTGCGCAATACGTTGCGCATACGCTTTGTTTGTATATGAAAGAGGATGTAAGGAGATTGGCGATATCGATCTTGCGCCAGGCCGTATCAGGGTGAAGTTTGGAGCGCTCGTGGTATCACCGTCACTGACCGCGACGAGGACTCCCTGGAAATCCTCACCTTATTTGAGGTGCGCGCTTAGCAAGGCAATTTCTCACCTCCTGGAATCGCTCACCTTTGCAGGTCTTCTCCTGGAACGCCTCACCTTAACGTGTCATTGCGTGCTCCGAAGGTGCTGTTCGGCCCCTGGAATGACTCACCTCTGACGGAGATGATGTCGTCTCCTGGAATTCCTCACCATTGGCAGAGATAACGCCATCTCCTGGAATTCCTCACCTTTGTCCGGGATAGCGCCATCTCCTGGAATTCCTCACCATTGGCCGAGATAACGCCATCTCCTGGAATTCCTCACCTTTGGCCGAGATAGCGCCGTCTCCTGGAATTCCTCACCTTTGGCCGAGATAGCGCCGTCTCCTGGAATTCCTCACCATGCTTCACTGCTCGATGAACTCCCGGGCGAGCTTGCGTGCCGCGTTCGCAAACATGAGGATGTCCACGCCGGTCGCGACGAATGTGCATCCAAGCTCGAGATAGCGACGCGCGAGCACCGGGTCCGAGGTCAACGTGCCGGCTGCCTTGCCGGAAGCGATGATGGTGCGCATCGCTGTCTCGATCGCGTTCTGCACTTCCGGATGGCCAGGCTTGCCGCGATGGCCCATCGAAGCAGCCAGATCCGCAGGGCCGATGAAGACGCCATCCACGCCGTCAACCGCGCATATCGCCTCGAGATTGTCGAGCGCTGTGACCGTTTCAGCCTGCACGAGCAGACAGATCTCACTGTCCGCGATATCCAGATAATCGGTGCGCGAACTCCAGCGCGACGCACGTCCCACCGCACTGCCCACGCCGCGAATTCCATGCGGTGGATAGCGTACGGCGGCCACGCACGCGCGAGCCTGATCCGCGGTATCGATCATCGGAACGAGGAGGTTGCGTGCGCCAATATCGAGCAAGCGCTTGAGCAGCGCCGGATCGTCGTTCACGGGTCGCACCACGGCTTCGGCGGAATACGGCGCAACCGCCTGCAATTGCGCAAGAATGCTGCGCACGTCGTTCGGGGCATGTTCGCCGTCGATCAATAGCCATTCGAAACCGGCGGTCGCGCTGACTTCGGCCAGGTAGGCATCGGCCATCGAAAGCCAGAAGCCGATCTGTCGTTGACCGTTTGCAAGCGCTGCCTTGAATGGGTTAAGCGCTGACGTCGACGTTGCGTTCATCACGATTTCTAGCCTCCGTGGGGACTTGATTGAATTGAATGGGCTCCACTCTTCCGAGCAGGAACAGGTAATTGAGGATCGCGATCACAATCAGCGCCGACGAGAACAGCAGCGCAAAAACGAAAGAGCCGGTTGCACCGACAATCGCGCCGGTGACGATCGGACCGACCACGCCACCCATGTTGGAAACGGTGTTCTGGATGCCCGCGACCCGCGACACCATATTCGCCGGCGCAACATCGCCCGGCAGCGCCCAGACCTGGGATGCGGCGACGGTCGTGCCCGACTTCGCCACACAGAGCAACGCGACAGCCACGAGCGGAGAAGTGGCGAACGCCGCGAGCCCGATGCTTGACGCCATCACCAGACCGATGACGAGAAACAGTTTGCGGGTCGCGGTGAGCGAGAGTTTTCCAGAGGCGTACACACGATCGGATGCCCAGCCCGCGAAGACCTCGACGATCATCGAAAGAACGAGCGGCAGCGAAGCCATGAAGCCCATCTCCATCAGGCTCATGCCGCGTTCCTTGACGAGATACGTCGGCAGCCAGGTGATGAAGAAGTACGAGTTGTAGTTGATCATGAAGAAGCCGATGCACATCGCCCAGATGTTCCGGTGCGCGAACAACCTATGCCAGGGCACAGCGGCGGCCTCGCTCGCGCCCTTGGAGCGCGACACCGCTTCGCCATCGCGGATATGGGCAAGCTCGGCCGCATTCACGCGCCGGTGATCGGCCGGCGAGTCCTTGAACGCCACCACCCACACGACGCACCAGATGAGACCCAGCGCGCCGGTGATCGCGAAGGTGACCTTCCAGTCGAACGTTGCGAGCAGCCAGGCGATCAGCGGCAGCGCCACCGCGCCCCCAAGCTTCGATCCGCTATCGAAGATGCCCGCCACCGTCGCGCGTTCCTGTTTCGGAAACCATCGCGAGGCGATGCCCGCGTTACTGGGATAGGCGCCCGCTTCGCCAATGCCCAACATGACCCGCAGCGCCACGAGCGACTTGAAGCCGGTGGCGAGTCCGGTAACGGCCGTCGCGAGCGACCACCAGAACACGGACAGGCCCAGCACGATCTTCTGTCCGAAGCGATCGGCGAGCATGCCTGCAGGCAGTTGCAGCAGCGCATACGACCAGAAGAACGCCGACATCACGATGCCCATCTCCATTGCGCCAAGATGGAACTCCGCCTGAAGATGCGGGGCCGCGGCGGACAGCACCGTGCGGTCGATATAGTTGATGGCGATGGCCGACCACATCAGACCGGCCACCAGCCAGCGCACTTTGCTGCGCGGCTCCTGCTGCGAGGCTTGGTTCAATCTTTGTCTCCGGTTTTTTTGTAGGAATGAGGTGGCGTTTCAGCTCACGATGCCCATATGCCAGGGCACAAATTCGTGGTCGCCCAGCCCGAGCAATTCACTGCGGGTGCGCTCACCGGACGCGGCCCGCAGGATGTGCTCGAAGATATCCTGCCCCATCTCCTCGACCGATCGCTCACCATCCAGGACAAGTCCGCAATTGATGTCCATGTCGTCGCGCAACCGCTTGAACATCGGCGTGTTGGTCGCAAGCTTGAGAGTGGGCGCGGGCTTCGAGCCGAACATGGAACCGCGGCCGGTCGTGAAGCAGATCAGGTTTGCGCCGCTTGCAATCTGCCCGGTCACCGCAACGGGATCGTAGCCGGGCGAATCCATGAAGACGAAGCCGGCCCGGTCAATAGGTTCGGCGTATTCATAGACCGCCTGCAGCGGCGTCGTGCCGCCTTTCATCGCCGATCCGAGCGATTTTTCGAAGATGTTGGCGAGGCCACCCTTCTGATTACCCGGCCCGACGACACCGTTGAACTGACCGTTGTGGCCGTGCGTATAGCGCTCCCACCACGCGAGCCGGTCGAGCAGTTTCTGGCCGACTTCCGGCGTCACTGCGCGGCGCGTCAACATGTATTCGACGCCGTGAATTTCGGGGGTTTCGGACAGAATGGCGGTGCCCCCATGACGCACCAGCAGGTCCATGGCGGCGCCCAAGGCTGGATTGGCCGTGATGCCCGAAAAGCCGTCGGAGCCGCCGCATTCCAGACCGATTTTGAGGTGGCTCGCCGGCACCGGACGGCGCACGATGTCGTTAGCCGACGGCAGTATCCGCTGTATGGCGGCGATACCCGCTTCGATCGTTGCCCGGGTGCCGCCTTCGTCCTGCATCACCAACGCGTGGACCGAAGCACCGGCGTGGAGCCCCTGTGAATCGAGCAGGTCGCCCACCTGATTGCGCTCGCAGCCCAGCCCGACGATCAGCACCCCCCCGAGATTGGGGTGACGTGCGTAGCCGGCGAGCGTCCGGCGCAGGACGTCGAAGTGCTCGCTGGGTGAAGACATCCCGCAGCCACTGGTCTGCGCGAACGCGACCACGCCATCGACATTGGGATACGGCGCAAGCCGCTCGGGCGTAAACCAGGCGGCGATATTCTTGATCACAGTCGACGAACAGTTGACCGACGCCAGGATCCCAATGAAGTTGCGCGTCGCGACTCGCCCGTCGGGCCGCACGATGCCGTTAAAGGTTGCCCGGTTAGCTTCTGCCACGTATTCGACCAGACGAACGTCGAGACAGAAACCCGGATCGCGCTCGAAATCGATCAGTTCGACGTTGTGAGTGTGAACGTGATCGCCCGCCTCGATGTCACGAGCCGCCCGGCCAATGACCGTGTCGTATTTACGGATCGGCGCGCCACGCGGGATGCGGCAGGCAGCGACTTTGTGCCCCGCGGTGACCTGCGCACGGATACGGATCGGCGCCTCGCCGACGCATAGTTGCTGTCCAATCGACAGCGATTCTCGTGCGATCAGCACATTGTCAGCGGCGTTGAGCCGGATCAGCGGCCCGCTCAACGCCGTATCAGCCTGCGACATGCTGCTCTCCTGTCTCTCAAGTCCCGGGCGCGTGCACTCGGTTCGCGCCGATCGTCTTTCTTCTGGTCGATGTTACCGGTTCATGTAACCGGTAACATACGGCACATGGTAGTATGGTTTTGCGATAATCGCCAGCAACTTTTTTCGGGTCTGAGTGATCAACTTCGTGAGCAAAACGCCTACTTCCCTGCTTGCCCCTGTCGAACGAAATGCCACCCGGCGCGCCCGCAAGAATTCCGGCCGCGTGACCCTGAGCGATCTCGCGGCGCTCGTCGGCGTGACGAAAGTGACCGTCTCACGCGCGCTAAACACGCCGGAACTGGTGTCGGTCGAGACGTTGGAGCGCGTCCAGGAGGCCGTCCGGCAAACCGGGTATACACCCGACCTCATCGCCGGATCGCTGGCGTCGACTCGCAGCCATCTCATCGTCGCCTTGATCCCTGCAATGGCCGGGAGCGTGTTTCAGGAAACCGTCGGGGCCCTGACAACCGAGCTTGCGGCATCGGGCTATCAATTGCTGATTGGGCAAAGCGGATACGACGAATCGCGCGAAGACGCCTTACTTGATGCTGTGATCGGCCGCCGGCCCGCCGGCATCGTGCTGACCGGCGTCGCTCATTCGCAGAGCGCGAGGCAGAAGCTGCGCGCGTGCGGCATTCCTGTGGTCGAGACCTGGGACCTGACCCACGAGCCAATCGACATGCTGGTCGGGTTCTCTCACGAGAAAGTTGGCAAAGCAGCGGCGAACTTCCTGAAGACGCGTGGCGTGCGGCGGCCCGCTGTCGTTACCCCCAGCGACCGGCGTGCACAGGCCCGTACCAAAGCATTTCTCGAAGCGTTCGGAAAGGGAAAAACAATCCCCGTGGTGACGGTCGAGTCACCCGCGAATCTGGGTGACGGGCGGCGAGCGTTGAAAGGCCTGCTCGACACGCATGCCGATATCGACGCCGTGTTTTGCGGCGCGGATATTCTGGCGCTAGGCGTGTTGATGGAAGCTGAGTACCGGGATATCGCCGTGCCGGAACAACTGCGCGTGATCGGCTACGGTGATCAGAATTTTGCGAAGGACACCACACCGTCGTTGTCGACCATGAGAGTCGACGGCACGAGAATCGGAACGCTTGCGGCGACCATGCTTGTCGACCGTATTGAAAACCGTGCCGGTAGCGATCACATTATCGATGTCGGGTTCAGTCTGATCGAGCGTGAAAGCACCTAGTGTCGTCGAATCGCGCGTCAAGGTGAGCGTTTCCAGGATGGTGAGGAGTTCCAGGAGCTGAAACCTGGATCGATCGCGCGCTTCGAATCTTCGGCAATGGCGCTCCCGAAAAACCTCACCTTCGCCAGTCCTGGCGCAAAGCCTCTCGCGCTGAAACCGGTCTGAACATGATTGTCCCGCTACACCTGCTTAGAACTTCACCTTCACCTGAAACCCGATCGTGAACGGAAGATTGTCCGAGGGGATCGGTGGAATCACAATGAAGTTGGCCCCGACGCGTTTGTAGTCGACCATCACGATCGGCGCGACCACTGGCCCGATCGTGTGGTTACGGCCCAGGCCCCAGTTGCCATAGTTATAGCCGGAGATGATCCCGCCCATCGCAGCGATCCGCACGATGCCCCAGTGCGCGAATTCCGGCGCCCAGACGCCGCCACCATAGTACGAAGGCCGCCGCAGCGAATTGCGAAAGCCGCCGGCAGTCAAGGCCCATTGATTGTTGAGCCAGCATTCGACGCCAAGGCCCGGATTGAACTGTTCAAAATGCGTGTTCGGGTCCGGATTGATGTGATACGAGCCAAGCATTGCATCGACCCATACGCCGCCGTCGCACCAATTGGCCGCCTGCGCCGTGGACGCTGCGGCCAGGCCCGCGACGAGCGCCACGACCGCGTGCCGCACCTGCTTTCTTGTCTGACGAAAATGCATGTATTCTCCGCCACCGATCGAACGCCGGTGTCATCTATGTTCTAGGTATTCTTGCTTGTCGTCCGTCGCGCACTGTACCTCAACCCGCACGGGCGATGTGGAGGACACACTCGGGCGCGCGGGCACGGGACGTGCCCCACGTCGCAGACGCAACGATAACGGAGAACCGATGGCAGAGCGGTGAACACCTGGCCGGTGTCCACCTTCAACGTCAAAAAAAGTCTAAAGGCCGAGGTCGGATAGGCCGGGATGATCGTCGGGACGTCGGCCGAGCGGCCAATGATAGAGACGGTCGGCCTCGCTAATCGGCAGATCGTTGATGCTGGCATGACGGCGCGCCATCAACCCGTGCTCGTCGAACTCCCAATTCTCGTTGCCGTAGGAACGGAACCAGTTGTTCGAGTCGTCGTGCCATTCGTAGGCAAAGCGCACGGCGATGCGATTGTCCGTGAACGCCCACAACTCCTTGATCAGGCGGTAGTCGAGTTCCTTTGCCCATTTGCGGCGCAACAGTCCCACGATCTCCGCGCGTCCATGCGTGAACTCGGCACGGTTGCGCCAGACGCTATCCGGCGTGTACGCGAGCGACACGCGTTCGGGGTCACGGGTATTCCAGCCATCTTCCGCGGCGCGCACTTTCTGGATGGCGGTTTCGCGTGTGAACGGCGGGAGAGGCGGGCGGGTTTCGATTGGGTCGGCCATGGTGGCTCCTCAGTCAGGTTGCGGTGCGCCGGGCAGGCGCTCGTTTGCGTGGAGATCTGCTTGTCGAATGACCTGCGAGTTGCTTCGATTCGCCTGCGAACCCGGTATCGAGCAGGGCTTCCGCGGCGGCTCGCGCGTCGAGCGCGGCATCAGCCTCGCCGCTCACCAGCGCCACGGCGATAGCGCCGTCGAGCAGAATCAGCCATTGGCGCGACAGGCGCACAGCGCGACGGGCATCCATGCCCGATTCGGCCGCGTATTCATCGCACTGAGTTCGCACGAAGGCGAGCAGGCGCTCCTTGTGTTCACGCGCGACGATCCGGATCGGATCATCCGCGGAGGCGATTTCGCCGGCGGCATTCAGAAACGCGCAACCATGGAAATCCGCCGATGCAAACCATTCGCGCAGCACGTCGAACATACCGAGCAGGTGGGTGCGCGCAGTCTTGCCGTGCCGCAGCGTGCCCGCGATAAACCAGTTCATCCAGCGTTCGTCGCGCCGCTCCAGCGCGGCGGCGACCAGCGCGTCTTTCGATCCGAAATGCGTGTAGAAGCTTTTACGCGCGGTGCCGGACTGCTTGACGATCGCGTCGACACCGGTTGCATGAATGCCGCCCGCGTAGATCAACGCTTCCGCGGCGTCGAGCAGCCTTTCACGCGCGCTGCCGGACGCAACCAGTTCAGCCGGATTTTGAGTAGCCATAGGCGAAGGGTAGAACGATCATTCTCCTTCGTCAAGTTTTTGTGCGCTTTGGCAGGTTGGGGGCGCTTGCTGATATCGTGGTGGCAATCGAGCAACCGGAACGAACTTCATGAATCGCTCTACTGTCCGCGCAGTCTTTGTACGTACGCTTCTCAGCGCCACGCTGCTGACGGCAATGGCCTGTACGCCTCTGCAAGTGCTCACGCATACGGTCAGCCAGAATGAAGCCCGTGTGCCGGTCGGACGCTACGAGATCGATCCCGACCATAGCAGCATTACCTTCGACATCGATCACTTCAAGTATTCGCGCTTTACCATACGCTTCGACCGCAAGCAGGGGCAGCTCGACTGGAACGAAGGGGGGCTGGACAAGAGTAGCGCGACCGTCACGATCGACGCCGCGAGCATCGATACGAATGTGCCGCTACTCGACAAGATGGTGAAAAGCGCAAGCATGCTCGACGTATCGCGTTATCCGGAGATACGCTTCGCCAGTACTCGCTTTGAGCGCACCGGGGAATCGCGCGGCACGTTGACCGGCGATCTGACGATTCACGGCGTCACACAACCCGTGACGCTCGACGTGACCTTCAACGGTTTTGCACCCGATCCGCTCACGAAAAAAGACACGCTCGGTTTTTCCGCGGACGGTCATTTCAGCCGTGCGAAGTTCGGTTTGGCGACGTGGTATCCGGCTGTCGGCGACGACATTCATGTACGCATTCAGGCTGAGTTCGTTAAAACGCCCGCAGGCGGGTGAGCGCGGTGCGGGCGTTTTGTGTGAGCGGCTGCGGTTGCAACTGCAGCTGAATGTGCAGTTTTCTAGCTCACGCAGCAGTCCAGTCGAGAATCACCTTGCCGCTCTCGCCTGAGAGCATGGTGGCAAACGCTTCCTGATAATCGCCGACCTTGAAGTGGTGCGTGAGAATCGGCGACAGGTCCAAACCGCTTTGCAACATCGCGACCATCTTGTACCAGGTCTCGAACATCTCGCGGCCATAAATGCCCTTGATTTCGAGACCTTTGAATATCACCTGAGTCCAGTCGATCGCGGTCTGCGCAGGCGGAATGCCGAGCAGCGCAATCTTACCGCCGTGGTTCATCGCTTCGAGCATGCTGGTGAAAGCGCTCGGTACACCTGACATTTCCAGTCCGACGTCGAAACCTTCGGTCATGTGCAAATCGGCCATCACGTCGCGCAACGATTCACGCGAAACGTTCACCGCACGCGTTGCGCCCATCTTGCGCGCGAGTTCTAGGCGATAGTCGTTGACGTCGGTAATCACGACATTGCGTGCGCCGACGTGTTTCGCAATCGCCACCGCCATGATGCCGATCGGTCCGGCGCCGGTGATCAGCACGTCTTCGCCGACCAGGTTGAACGACAGCGCCGTATGCGTGGCGTTGCCGAACGGATCGAAGATCGCGGCGAGATCGTCGGAGATTTCAGGCGGGATCTTGAATGCGTTGAATGCGGGAATCACGAGGTATTCGGCGAATGCGCCTTCACGATTCACGCCGACGCCCACTGTATTGCGGCACAAGTGCCGGCGTCCTGCACGACAGTTACGACAGAAACCGCAAGTGATGTGCCCTTCACCCGACACGCGATCGCCGATCGCAAAGCCGCGCACTTCCTGACCCATTTCGACGATTTCACCAACGTATTCGTGACCGACATGCATCGGTACCGGAATCGTTTTTTGCGCCCAGTCGTCCCATTTCCAGATGTGGATATCGGTGCCGCAAATCGCGGTGCGCGTGATGCGGATCATCACGTCGTTGTGACCGACTTCAGGTTTCTTCACATCCGTCAGCGTGAGGCCCGGTGCGCGTTCGAGTTTTGCCAATGCTTTCATATGCGCCTCCGCTTCAGATGATGCCGAGTTGACGGCCGACGCGCGCAAATGCGTCGACGGCTCGATCGATTTGTTCCGGCGTGTGCGCGGCGCTCATTTGCGTGCGGATGCGCGCGCGGCCTTTGGGCACCACGGGGAACGAGAAGCCGATCACGTACACGCCTTCCTTCAACAACGCGTCGGCCATCTTCGATGCGAGTTGCGCGTCGCCAAGCATGACCGGAATGATCGGGTGTTCGCCGGGCACGAGCGTGAAGCCGAGCGCGCTCATTGCACGACGGAAATGTGCGCCGTTTTCACGCACGCGTGCGCGCAGTTGCGCACCTTCGTCGCTGGCGAGCAATTCGAGCACCTTCAGCGAAGCGGCGGCGATGCTCGGCGTCAGCGTGTTCGAGAATAGATACGGACGCGAACGTTGACGCAGCAGATCGATCACTTCCTGGCGCGCTGCAACGTAGCCGCCCGAGGCGCCGCCCAGTGCTTTGCCAAGCGTGCCGGTAATGATGTCGACGCGCGACAGCACGCCGCAATGCTCCGGTGTGCCGCGCCCATGTTCGCCGACGAAACCGACCGCGTGCGAATCGTCGACCATCACCAGTGCGCCGTAACGGTCGGCCAGATCGCAAATGCCCGCGAGGTTGGCGATGATGCCGTCCATTGAAAACACGCCGTCGGTCGCGATCAGCTTGAAGCGCGCGCCGGCGGCATCGGCTTCTTTCAGCCTGGCTTCGAGATCGGCGAGATCGTTATTCTTGTAGCGAAAGCGCTTCGCCTTCGAAAGCCGCACACCGTCGATGATGCTCGCATGGTTCAACTCGTCGCTGATGATGGCGTCGTTGTCGTCGAGCAGGGTTTCGAACAGACCGCCGTTCGCATCGAAACAGCTGGAGTAGAGAATGCAGTCGTCGGTTTGCAGAAATGCGGCCAGCGCTTTTTCGAGGTCTTTGTGCACGGTTTGCGTACCGCAAATGAAGCGCACCGACGCCATGCCGAAGCCGTCGTTATCGAGACCCTGCTTCGCGGCTTCGATCAGCCGTTCGTCGTTGGCCAGACCGAGATAGTTGTTCGCGCAGAAATTCAGCACTTCCGTGCCGTTCGCGAGGCGCACATCAGCCGACTGCGGGCTGGCGATCACGCGCTCGTTCTTGTAAAAACCGTCAGCGCGAATCTGCTCGAGGGTGCCGCGCAGATGGGCGAGGTAAAGGTCACGCATGAACCAGACTCCTGAAAGGGTAGTGCGCCCGCAGGCGGCATATTCGGCACTTGCAGCATGGTCGACGACCAGACGGCCTGTTATAGTCGGCTGTCAGTTTTATCGGATATTTTCGTTTTTCCGAACTAAAATCCGGTATGTCGAACAACTCTAAACGATAGGTCAGTAAATGGCAAGTTCGGGAATCCGCCGCGCAGCAGCCAACGCGGCACCCATTTCAGGCGCGAACACGGTCCCGGCGATCGCGGCGCCGCCTCGCGTCGGCGAGCAGATTCAGCGCCTGCGCGCCGAGCGGCGCATGACGCTCGACGATCTGTCGCGCGCGGCAGGCGTGTCGAAATCGATGCTCTCGGAAATCGAGCGCGACAAGGCCAATCCGACGATCGCGGTCGCCTGGCGTCTGACGAACGCGCTCGGCGTCAGTCTCGATTCGCTGTTCACGCCGCAAAAGGCGCCGGAGGCGATTGCCGTCTCCGGTCCGCACGACATCCCGACGTTGAGCGGCCACGAGGCCAAGTATCAGTTGCGGGTCTGGGGACCGATCGAGTTGGCCGGCAAGTTCGAGTGGTACGAGTTGACGCTGCAGCCGGGCGGGGCGTTGGTGTCGAACGCGCACGAACCCGGCACGCGTGAACATCTGACTGTATTGCAGGGTTCGATCGAAATCGAGGCGGCCGGCGCGACGAAGCGGCTCAAGGCTGCGGACACCGCGCGCTATGTCGCCGACGAGCCGCACGCGATCCGCAACGCAGGGAAGGGTGAAGCTAAAGCGCTGCTGGTGGTGATTCACGGCTGAGGTGCGGGCGCACCGTTGCTGGTTTTTGACTGAATTGTTCGTTCGGATGAGGTTGCGCGAGACACTGTATATTTGTACAGTACAGGGTATCGACTGGAGCCGATAATGAACGACCTGACGACCCAACAAGCCGAGCATGCTCTGGCCGCGTTGCGCTATCAAACCGCGGCGCGCGATCTTGAACACATCGTGCGCAACATCGCCGCGCGCTACATCGTCCAGCAGGTGCCGCTCTCGTGGCGCCTGCTACATGCAATCGAAGCCGAAGCATTGGCGGATCTCGGGTTTGCAAGCCGCCACGACGCGATCATGCTCGGCCTGTTCCAACGGCCATCCGAATTGCCTTATCCGGAAACGGACGAGGCGGTGGACTTCGGCACATCTACCGCGTTGCCGGCGGTGTTTGCGTTTGCCGTCTCGGCCTATGAAGAAGCGGCACGCCGCGCCGCGCAACCTGCGTCTGAAAGCATTCCGCTAAAGCACGCACGGGCGTGGGGCGACTGATTTAGACGCTGTACTTTCATCGGTTGCCACCTACAATATGCGCAACTAACGGAAAGATAGCGTATGTCACCTCCTCATCTGACCGACCCCGTCACACGCCCAGCACCGTCAACCGATCTCTTCGATCAGGAGCGTGAAGACTGGCGCCGCGATCCTCAAATCGCTTTCGACGCATGGCTTGCCAGGCAGCATTTCAGGCGCTCGTCCGCTGAAGTCTATCAAGCGCAATGGGGGCTTTTCCTCGACTGGCTTGCCATTCGCCAAAAGAGCCTGGTCACGGTGGATACGCACGCCATCGCTGAATTCGTGGGTGGGCTGGCGATTCGAAAGCCGCAACGCGTCCGGTATTTGCGGCTTATTGAGCGGGTGCTGGACCATGTGCGCGAAATCGAATCCGCGTCGACCAATCCGGCACGCTTCATTGCTCAGGATGGCGAAGCAGCATGGCGGGATGCACGCGATAACGAGCCAACCGGTTTTCTCAGCCATGCCGAACGCGCCGCGCTCATTGCACATCTGTTTTCGCCCTTGCCGGTCTTATCCGTGGCGCAGCGTTGGAGAGAGCGGCGCGACCGTGCATTGATTGCGGTGTTTCTTGGCGGCGGACTCAAGACGGGCGAGGCAGCCACGCTTACGGTTAGTTGCGTGAATATTGGTTCGCCCTGGATCACGATCGAATCCGCGAATCCGATGCTGACGCGGCGTACCCGGCTCGCGCCCTTCGCGGCCGCCATTCTCGACGCCTGGCTCGCCGAACGGCGCCTTTCCGAACTGGCCGGCAATCTGGTCTTTCCCGCTTCGCCTTCCGGACGCCCCATGCACAAGGCGACGATGCTGCGCGCAGTCGACGCGTTGATCGATGCGGCCGGAATCGCCGCATCGCGCGCCTCACGGGCCAGTCCGCAAACCCTGCGCAATACCTTTGCGGCAGATCTGTTCGAGAGCGGGGTTGAGGCAGAACTGGTCGGGCAATGGCTGGGGTTTGTACAGGCCGTGTCCGCCAACCGTTTGTATCGGGCCTGGCAAAGATGGATGGACCAGCAGGATTCACCGATCGTTAATGAACCGGATCCAGCCGCCCCGCCATTGCCCGCGCCTAGACAGGACGGGCGTTTAACGAGGAAAGGGTGATCCGGAGAGCCCTGAAAAAGCTCACCCTCGAGGTCCCGAATTTCCTCACCTTTAGCGATTTATCCGCTATGGCGTTAGCGTCGGCCGATCACGCCGACGCCGCCATCGAGCCGCTCGATAAAAACCGGCTAACCGCCTCCAGCCTTGATTCACCGGGGCCTGACGAGTGATCGCATTCCGGACACTGCAGCTCGAAGCGGTGATCCACTTGCGATAGCTCGGGCTCACCTTCCTCACATTTTGGGCAGCGCAGCGGCAACGTGACATGGCCGTCCGCCGCAGTGCCGATCGCTGTCAGCTCGTCGGCCGTAAGCCTGCCTGCTTCGACCAGCGAACACAACAGACGCGCGATCGCGGGATCGATACCCTGCTGGCCACGCAATGCGGCGACTTCTTTTGTCAAAACATCCACTTCGTCCGATTGCTCGCGCAGTTGCGCGTCGAGCCGGTCGCCACGCGCCTTGGCGGCGGCGATTTGCTGGATAAACTCGAATTCCTTGCGGCTTGCGTCACGCACCCCCGACTGATAGGTGGCCGCCATGTTGCGTAGCGAATCGAGTTCGACCAGCATCGGCTTTACACGCCGCTCGGCTTCGGCGATAGCGTCCTTGATCTGTTGCGCATAGTGCTCGGTGCTTTGGCGTAATTCGACATGGAGCGCATCGATCCGGTCGCGGAGCGCTGCGTTGGTTGCCTGTTCTGTATCGAGGCGTTGACGCAGCGTTTCGTTTTCGCCGTCGAGTCGGCGAACCGTTGCCTGCAAGCCTTCCTGGTGAGCCGTCCCATGTGTTGTGGCGCTGGATAGCTCAGTCTCGAGTGCGCGAACGCGGTCCCATGCGGTTTCCGCTCTTAGTTCACTGCGCTTGATCGCTTCTTCCGACGCGTCGCGACGAATTTCCGCTTCTCGTACGCGCTGGTCGGCAGTGCTGGCCAGGGCCTGAATTTCCTCGCGTTCGCTGTCGAGTGTCGAGCGAGCATGGACAACGGCTTCCTCAAAAAGGGCCCCCAACAGTTCTCCAGCACGATCTTCCAATGCTTTTGGGATAGCGCCGGCACCGATTTTTACGCGCGATACCGTTCTGATCCGCTCCCAGAAGTGGTCGATGTCCTTTGGGATGTCGCTCGCGCTGCCCGTTTGGGTCAGGTCGCGAACAGTTGCCATGGACGGCCGAATCCCCAAATCGAAAAAAAGTCGCTTGCAGGCATGCAGTGACAATTCTTGCCGGCGTGCTCCGCTAGCCCTCAAGGATTCAAGCTCGTTACGGATGGCTTGCCGTTCCTGATCCAGATTCATGTATACCTCGATGTCGCTCGAATTGGATGAATCATAACAATTTACGTATTATTTGCTACGTATTTGTTTGGAGCGGGTGTTGTTTCACAGGTTGGTGCGTTTTAGAGGTACCGACAGGTCATGAGATCGGAGCAGGGCATGTTTTTCCGTGAAACAAAACTAAGATTAGCCAATAAGCTATTGTAAATAAAGAGATTTCATCGGTTTCTTTCTGATCGCTCACTGTTTCACGAGCATGTGATGAATGTCGTGGTGGTGGAAAGGTCTTGTCCGAAGGACACGCGGGGAAATTCTAGAGAGTAGTAAAAGTAAACACCTTTGAACCCATGTTAAAAACGTTAACGCCACGGCAATCCCTTACCAGGTGGGGGTTCTGGCCCGGTAAGGTGAAGCTTTACGGGAATGGTGGTGAGGTCTTGCAGGAGCGTTGAGTGATGAGGTTCGGGGGCCTCGGTGAGTGGCTCCGGGACAGAACGTGAGCGGGTTCAGGAGCCACCCCAAAAACGCGGTTTGGCTAAAGGTGAGATTTTGCGGGACCTGAGCGTCCGGGATCGCCCGGCAGCGCTCAAAAATAGGTTCCGAGCACTGAAGGCCTGAAGGTGAGCGCTTTCGGGACCACCGTGGACCCCAATTTTTGACCTTATTTTGGCCTCGTTAACCCCATTGGTGAGTCAAGACAGGAGAAAACGCGAACCGAAGGTGAGATTTTCCGGGGGCGAGGTGTCATTTTTGCCTCAATTATGGGCATTCGGGTGCTTAAGGTGAGTGTTTGCGGGAGCTGGGTTGGATTTCAACCGAAATCACTGGTGGAGTCTGAGGTTGTCCTTGATGAAAGGTGAGCGAATTCGGGAGACGTGAATCGAGGCGAGCGCCGGCTCGGCAAATTGCCTGTTTTGGGCCAAAGGTGAGATTTTGCGGGAGCCTTTTCGCGCGCTTGTGATCGCTAAGGTGAGGGAATACAGGACCAAAATCGCCGGGATGGGCCGGAAAGGCCCTACGGACGCTGTCAGAGTCGTTCCGATTTTGAGTCTGCTGAATTGCTAAGGTGAGGTTTTTCGGGGGCCTTCGGGTTATGGCCAGAAACGTCGAATTTCACTGGGAAGCTGTTTAAGGTGAGGATATACGGGGGATCGTACTCATGACCCGCCTCGCGGGGATTCTCTAACCCAATGAAACCATTGGACAATTTTTGTGCGGCGCGCAAAGGTGAGGTTTTCCGGGGGCGTTTTTCTATGGCTTGTCCACGCCCCTTTCGAGCTCATTGGTGAGGCTTTTCGGGAGTATTTATCGGCGTATTTTCATGCCCCCAGGTCTGGAGGCCGCGTCATTCCAAGCGCTCGGCTGACATTAAGGTGAGCTTTTTCGGGGGAGTTTGTCGCGACTCGGATCTCGTGTTGGCGTGAACGAGGTGTCTGCCTGCCGGAGTGAGTACGCTTTGCTCCGGGGAACATGTGGCCTATGCCGCGCAGATACACGCGACAAAGACCATATGACGGTGTGCCATTCGAGCGAGGTTTGTCGTGGCGCCCGCCCGGTCCGGCATGCGCTTTCTGCACGGCGTATGAAGACGATTGCAGCAGCCGCGCGTTTTCTCCCGGTTCCCCTACCCTATCCGCCGAGTTGAGGCGAAGCGCATCGTGCTGCCGATCCAGTGCGAGCGCGAGCTGCTCGTAACGCGCGCACGGCAAAAACTCATGAGAATTTTTTAAGGTGAGGAGATTCGGGATCAGATTGCTCCCGTTCGCGCAGGTCAGAAATCGGTCGATATTTCGGAAGGCCGCGACCTGTAAGGATGCCCTGAACCTGGCGTGAAACGGGTGAGGTGAGGGTTTTCGGGAGTTGCTCGAGGTGAGTTATGCTTCGTAAACTCACTTCACCGGGAATGGTGAGCCCCGTGCTATAGACGTGTATCACCACAGCCGGTATGCTCACGCCAAATCCCTCCTCGACCAGACGC
>NZ_CP186554.1:0-48732 GCF_051027425.1 Paraburkholderia caffeinilytica
TTGTAGCTTTGTAGCTTTGTAGCTTTGTAGCTTTGTAGCTTTGTAGCTTTGTAGCTTTGTAGCGCTTTGCCGTTACAACGTTATAGCGCTACAACCCTATAGCGTCATAGCGTTATAACCTCGCGAGTTTTGAGACACGCTGGGCACAGCCTGGATTGATCCGCGGAGGGGAGCGCACGGAGCTGGGCCTGCAGGCGCGGACGCGCGCGTTACCGACGGGAAGGCGTTCGTCTCAGTCACCTGCGGGAGAGTGTTGGCCCCGAGGCGTTGCCTACTAGCCCCGTCAACAGAAACGGAGGATAACCGGGTCGCGCGTTGCGCCCGGCTGAGAACGGCAGAGCGGGCAGGGTGGAGCAGCACCCTTGTCTGATAACTCCCATTATCAGCCTTGCGTTTAATGCCTATAATCTGCCGAATGCGCGTTACACCGCCCTGCCCGCCCAGTTTTATAAGGGTTTACCCTATAACCCCACCCGGAGCCCCGCCTTGATCCCCCGTGCCCGCCTCGACGCCGTCACCGAAGCCGACCTGCAGGCCCTCATTGACCACGGCGTGCGCGAAAGCCGTACGCTCGACTACAAGCGCGACTGGCCGGCCGACCGCGACGCCCGCCTCGAGCTCGCCAAGGACGTGTGCGCGTTCGCGAACTCGCTCGGTGGCGACCTCGTCTTCGGCATGCGCGAGGAGGGCGGCGCCGCGGTAGAGGTCGTGCCGCTGCGGCTCGCCAACCTCGACGCCGAACTGCTGGCGCTGACCAATGCGCTGCGCGACCTGCTCGAGCCGCGCGTGAGCGGCGGCCTGCACCCCCATCCCGTGCCGCTGGCCAGCGGTGGCCACGCGATCGTGCTGCGGGTCGCGCCAAGCCCTGGTGCACCGCATCGCGTGACGAAAGACAACCATTTCTACGCCCGCACCTCGGTCGGCAAGGAACCCATGGACATCCACGGTATCCGCAATGCGTTTGCGGCCAACGTGTCGCTGGCGCAGCAGGTGCTGGCGTTCCGCGATCAGGCGCTACAGCGAATTGTCCGACACACAGGGCCTGCTCCTGAACTCGCATTGCCGGCCTTCGTGTGCCACGTGGTGCCGGTCTCAGCGATGACCCGTCCCGATGGCCACGACGTCGACGCGCTGCGCGCAGCGGCCGTGAAACTGCAACCAGCGTCACCCAGCGGACATGCGCTGGAGCGGCCCATCATCAATCTGGATGGCGTCGTCTGCATGGCCGATCGCAATGCCGATGAGATGCAGACCGGCTATGCACAGCTGTACCGGGACGGATGCGTCGAGCTCGTCGATGGCGACCTGTTCCGCAGCGGCTACAGCCAGCGCGAGAACGAAGAACAGCCGGTGGTGTTTCCGGAGATCTACGAGCGGCCGCTCGTGCGTTATGGATTCCGGGCGATCGCCGACACACTGGCAACGCTGGGCGTCCCCGCGCCGGCCTATCTGATGCTGAGCTGGGTCGTGGCGTCCGGCACGCCGATCGCCGTGATGCGCAACCGGCATCACGCGGATTTCAGGCCGTTGCCAATACACCTCACGCAACTCGTGGCGCCCCCTGTCTACCTGGAGGATTTCGATGTTGACCCGCTGACCGTGTTGCGCCCCGCCTTCGATGTGTTGTGGAACGCCGTTGGCGTGGCGCACACGCAGACGGATTTTGAAGCGGCGAACTGACTGCCCACACCCGGAGACATGCATGCGCAAGTGGTTCATGAAGCTGGCCGGTGCCAGGCCTCACGCAGGAAAGACAACCGTCCGGGAGGAGCTCTGCACGCGGGAAACGGCACACAAGACCCAGCCGTGGCGCCCGGCCACCCTGATCCTCGGAGCGGCACTCGGATGGCTCGCGGCCAGTCCCGTGCAAGCGGCACCACCGGCCGGCGCCGATGCTCCGGCCTCTGAGCCGAAGCCCGCGACTGCGGGCGTCTGGGCGCTGTCGGTGACCGCGCCTAACGGGCAGAAGGACATCCTGATGGGCTCCATGCACGTCGCTGATCGGCACCTGCGGCAACCTGACCGGCGCGTGATCAGACAGGCCCGGGTCGTGGTCACCGAGCACCCGGGATTCGGCGACGCCACGGTGCCCGCTACACCGTGGCGCAAGGGGCTCGAACCCGCCGATATCGAGGCCCTGCGCGAGCACTTCAGCTGCAAGCTGCCGATCCGCGACGACACGCTGGTCAACACCATGATCGAGTGGCACCTCGCCCAGCCCACCCCGGTTGCGGCCGCGCAGCTGGCGGCCGACGGGTGCGATTCGGTGGGGTATGAGTCCCGCGACACGATCATCCAGCTGGCGCAGCAGCGCTACGGGGTCACGCTCAGGCATCTCGAGACGGACAGGGACGCCGTCGGGTTCGAGAAACGCGTGCCTTGGGACACCAGCGCCCGCAGCATCCACTTCGCACTGTCGAACGGATACGCGATCCTGCAGGCCGATGTGGTCGACGCGCTGAACAACGGCGACTACACGAAGGTGGACAGGATTGTGCGGCGGTCCCTCGCGGCCGCCGGCATGGACGCCGGGACGTTCTACAACGTGATGGTCCGCGAGCGCAACGCGGCCTGGATGCGGACCCTGCCGCCGCTGCTCGATGCCGGCGGCGCATTCGTGCTGGTCGGGGCCGAACACCTGCCTGGTCGCGACGGCCTGATTACTCTCCTCAGGCAGCGTGGCTATACCGTACAGCCCGTGCAGCTGCCCTCCGGAACCGGCACCACGGCCGAGGCCTACGGCCCGGATCCGGATTAGGCCCGGAACACTGCCATGGCAAACCAGCCCCAGCTGCTGACCGTCCCGCCGCGGCGCACCTATACCCGTGCCGATTTCACGGCGCTGCGCGCGTTCGTCCAGCAGATCCCGCCCGCGACGATCGCGCGCCTGTACTACGATCCCGACATCGCGCCGCACGCGGCTACGCCCGAGACGATGGCGCATTTTCTGCGCACCATGCGTGACGAGCTGGTGCAGCTCGCGCTGCTGCACGGCTCGCCGGTCCTGGCCGATCACCTCAAGACATCGATCCGCAAACACGGCAGCGCGAAACTCACCGCCGTCTCATTGCGTATGGTCGAGGACGCCTCCCGGCTCGCAGCCGCAATGCCGGCGCCGCTGCACGCCGTCGGTTTCTGGTTCCGGCCACTGATCGCGCAGCGGCTGGCAGGGGAGGGCATCATGACCCTGCAGGCGCTGGTCGACTACTGCAACACGCACGGCGGCAGCTGGTGGCGATCCGTGCCGCGCATTGGCCCGCTGCGCGCGCGAATCCTGGTGGCCTGGCTGCGCCGGCATGAGGCAACGCTCGGTATGCGGATCGCAGCCGACGTCGACACGCGATCCGGCTGGCCCATCGTGTCGGCTAATGAGACAGTGGTCATCGGCGGCGATCCGGCCGCGCCACGGCTCGCCCCGTTCGAACGGATGGCGGTGCCGACGGAGCTGTCCGGCGGCGACGGCCCCGGTGGTGTCAGTGCGCGCGGCACCAATCGCGCCGGGGCCTTCGCGTTCATCAGCGCGCCGCACGATCTGGCCGCCTTGCACGCGTACCTGCATCGGTACCGCGACCGACCGGCAACCTTGCGCGTCTATACACGCGAGCTCGAACGTTTCGTGCTGTGGGCCGTGATCGTGCGCGGGGTGGCAGTATCGTCGGCAACTGTTGAGGATTGCGAAGCGTACAAGGATTTTATGGCGCAACCGTCACCGGCGTTCACCGGCCCGAAGCGGCCGCGCACCAGCGGCCGCTGGCGGCCGTTCACCGGCACGCTCTCGGCCGACAGTCAGGCGTACGCGGTGCGCGTGCTGCGGGCGGCGTTCCGGTGGCTGGTCGAGGTGCGCTATCTGGCGGGCAATCCGTGGCATGCGGTCCACGATCCTGCGACCGTCACCCAGGAGCTGCGCGTGCAGGTCGATCGCGCCCTGCCGGCGACACTCTGGGCGCAGCTGCGACACGCGCTCGATGACGCCTGCGCGGACACGTCATCGGTACCGGCTGCGACACCGGACGCGCGGCAGTGGCGGGCCGCCCGCGCGGCGATCCTGCTGATGGGCGACTCGGGTGTACGGCGTAGCGAGGCGGCCCAGGCCACCCGCAAAAACCTGCAGCCGGCCGACGCCTCCGCCGGCAGTGCGGCCGGTGATTCGGCGCGGATCTGGACGCTCACCCTGGTCGGCAAGCGGCGCCGGCAGCGCACCGTGCCGGTCAGTCCCGACACCGTTGCGGCGCTGCGCGCACACTGGCGCGATCGCGGCCGCGACTTCGACGCCCGCGACGCGCACGGCCCGTTGATCGCGCCGCTGGTCGTGCCAGCCACGCGCGATGCGCAGCGCAGGCACACGGACATCAATGAAATGCCCTACGCGGTCGACGCACTGGGACGCCTGGTCCGGACCGCGATAAAGCGGCTGGCGGTGCAGGGCACGCTCCCGGCCACATGCTCGACGGACGATCTTGCCCAGCTGGCCACCACGTCCGCGCACGCGTTCCGGCATACATTCGGCACCCAGGCAATCAAGCAGATGCCGCCGAACGTCGTACAGGCGATTCTCGGCCATACGTCGCTGCAGACCACTTCGATCTACACGCGCGCCGAGCGACGGCAGATGCTGGATGCTGCCGAGCGGTTTTACTCAGCTGACTGAGTAGACATCGCCCAGTGGGGGCGCCAAGTGGCCGTATCGGGAGTGTATGACCAGCAGACGTCGGACTCGACAATGATTCATTCCACGATATATTATTAGTCGTGGAAACATTATTTATAGGTTGCGACATGAAAACGCTAGATGTGTCCCAGGCTACGGCCGCCGCTCACGCTGGTGGCGTCCTGTCGGCCATCCTGAAAGCCGAGGGTGATTCCTTCTATGTCGAACTGGAAACCAGAACGGCCGGCACCGCCGTGCTGGTCACCTCGAACAACCGTCGCCCGCGCGCGTTCCGCAACCCGGTCAAGGCGCTCGAAGTGATCCGCGAACTCGGATTGCAGAGCGGGCGGTTTTCGCTCGAAGCCTGGCGGCCGGATGAAATCGCGTTAGACCGGCAGGGCAGGCCCGATCGTGCCGAGGCGATGAAGGCCACGCATGCGAGCGCCGCCGCTTACGACAAGTGGGTGCGCCAGCAGGTACAGGAGGCGATCGATGACCCGAGTCCGACGATCGCGCACGACGACGTAATGAAGAAGGCCGACGCACGCATCGAGGCGATGCGGAAGGGCAAGCGTGCGAAGTCTTGAATGGAAGGTACAGGCAGAAAACGACCTGTTTGACATACTCGACTACATCGGTCGCGACAACCCCGATGCGGCCGTGGCGCTTGTGCAGAAGATCCGCACCAAGGTTGACGGCCTGCGCGAGCGCCCGACGCTGTACCGCGCCGGGCGCATCCGCGGCACCCGTGAAATGATCGTTCATCGCAACTACATCGTGTTCTATCGCACGAGCGATGAAGTGGTGACGATCCTGCGCGTGAAACATGCACGCCAGCAGTGGCCGTGATAGGGAGGGGCGGCCGTGGATGCTGGCCGGGGCGGCCTGAACGTCTACACCGGGAGGTGCCAGTACCCTGCCAGGGGAAGCACCGAAGGCCTCCCAAAGTAAATGCTATACGGAGCAGATACACCTGAGTAGACGCAATGGCGAATACTCAGCAGATAAGGCGGGGGGAGTCCTGCCAGACGCCCCCTGTCCTGTCCCGAAGGCTTGTCAGATGAAGGCGGCGCCGCGATACTTCACTCAACGCATCTGACGCAGGGGAAAACGAAATGGCCGCAGCCACCAAACCACTAGCTACAACCGCTATCGACAAGAGCGTGGCGGCAAAGTGGTCCGCGCCGCTCGCAAAGGCTGGCTGGACCTCGTTTCCCAACATCATTTTCGAACGTCAGCAGGCGCTCGGTCTGACGCCGCTCGATATCAACATCCTGCTGCATCTGGCGGGTTACTGGTGGAAGCCCGGCGAAAACGCGCATCCATCGAAAGCGACGATCGCCAAGGCCATCGGCGTTTCGCCCAGGACAGTGCAGAAGCGCATTGCGGCGATGGAGGCTGCCAAGTTTATCCAGCGTATCTACCGCAAGACCGGCGTGGGCGACAACGACACGAACGAGTACGACTTTAGCGGCCTGATCGAGGCGGCCAAGCCCTTTGCCGAGGAAAAGATCGCTGAGCGCGAGCGTCGGCAGAAGGAGCAGGCAGACCGCCTCACGCGCAAGAAGCCCCTGGCAATCGTCAAGGGCGGCAAAGCAGATTAACGATTACACGGTGTAGCTCAATGGATCGAGCGCCGGCGCTTATACCGCTCGCGGAGAGCGGCTGTTCGATGAGTTGGTTAGCACCTCCATCGTACAGCGTCGGAGATCCGGGTTCAAATCCCGGCATCGTTTCCCTTTTCACTGCCTCCAATCGGCCTCATACAGCCGAAAAGTCAATGAAACGGACGGACACATACGCCCTGTGTCGCACCCATGAAAACGTTTCGCTGGTAACCAAGCACTATATCGTGCGCGCAAGCACGCGATCGACCTTTCGTAACCCTGAAAAACAATATGGACAACAAAGATCTGAACCTTCGTGCGGGCCTGGGTGCCTTCGCGGATGAGAATGGCAACACCTCGGTAGACCTTGAAACGTTCGACGTGGTGAATCGTAACGAAGACCTCATCCTGTTGCTGATAGCAACAGGTATCTCTTTTACCCGGCCCACAGATGAATTGATTGGCGCAGAAGCGGGCATGCAACACCCGCCCATTGAAGAGCGGATCGTGGACGACGATCTGCTGGCCGCAGCCCGGCGCGTCGCAGCGAGGGTCGCGGCCAGCTGGGTAACGGACAAAGACGTTAAGCGCTATAAGGCAAGAACCTAAGCAGCCAGCCGATGCTCGTAGTAGGGTCGCTCGCGATCATCGAGGATCGCATATTGCGCGGCAAGGTTCGCCGGATCTGGACTGAGCCACGCGTCGACGTTCCCGGGCTTGATTGGGACGATGCAGCGATCGTGGCCAGCAGCGGCTACCTCTGGCGGAGGCTCGTCAGTGATCGCGGCAAAAGACTGCGTATTTCGGCGAAGCCGAACAGGGATTTCGGTTGATGACGAACAAGGTTTTTGCTGGATGACGAACAGTCATTTCGGTTGAAGCCGAACAAGAACGCAGGTGTTCCGAAACGGCTGTTCGGCTTGCCGAAATGAGCGTTCGGCAGACCGAAACGGATCGTCGGTTTCAGGTTGGCGGTGCTGCGTGTGGACCAACCCGCTGGCATTAAGGTAGCTCCCTTTGGGAGATATCGACGATGCCGGCTCACCGGACAACCATGCGCAGAATCAAGGAAGTACTCCGCCTGAAGTGGGCATGCAATCTCACTCACAGACAAATACAGGGCGCGCTGGGCGTCGGCCTTGCGACGATCACGCAGTACCTCCGGCTTGCCAATGCCGCCGGACTCGACTGGACAGCAATCGAGCCGCTGGACGAGGATGAGCTTGAGCGGCGGGTGCTGTCGCCGGCAGCACCGCCCGTCGTGGCGAAGCGGATCGAACCGGATTGCAGCGCGATTCATCGCGAACTGCGCCGCAAGGGCGTGACGCTGCAACTGCTGTGGGAAGAATACGTCGAGGCCCATCCCGGCGAACGCACGTACGGCTATACGCAATTCTGGCGGCGGTACAAGGACTATGCGCAGACGCTCAAGCGCTCGATGCGCCAGCAGCACCGCGCCGGCGAGAAACTGTTCGCCGACTTCGCCGGGCAGACCATGCCGATCCTCGATCGCACCGGCGGCGTCGCGTTTGAAGCCCATATCTTCGTCGCCGTACTCGGCGCATCAAATTACACGTATGCCTGTGCGACGCGCTCGGAGACAACATCGGAGTGGATCGGCGGGCTGATCGACGCGATGGAATTCTATGGCGGCGTTCCTGAGATGCTCGTCCCGGACAATCCTCGGGCGCTAATTGCAAAGCCAGATCGATACGAGCCGGGGCTCGGCAGAACCGCGCAGGACTTCGTCAATCACTACGCAACCGTGATGCTGCCAGCACGGCCGCGCAAGCCACAGGACAAGGCAAAGGTCGAAGTCGGCGTGCAGATCGTGGAGCGATGGATTCTCGCCCGGCTGCGCAATCATCGCTTCTTCAGCCTCGCCGAACTGAACCGGACCATCGGCAAGCTCATCGCTGATCTGAACCAGCGCCCGTTCAGCAAGCTCGAAGGCAACCGTCGTCAATGGTTCGAACGACTGGATCAACCGGCATTAGGCGCGTTGCCGGCCCGTCGGTATGAAATCGCCTCGTTCCAGAAGTGTCGCGTCAACATCGATTACCACGTCGAGGTCGACCACCACTACTACAGCGTGCCGCACGGCCTCGTTCGTCAGGAGGTTTATGCGCGCGTCACACGCCATGGTGTCGAAGTCCTGCATGGCGGCAAACGCGTCGCCGCCCACGCGCGCAGTCGTCTCAAGGGCAAGCACACCACGCTGCCTGAGCACATGCCGGTGGCCCATCGCGCCCACATGGAATGGACGCCCGGTCGCCTTCTGAACTGGGGCGCATCAATCGGTCCCGGCGCCGAGACGATCGTCAACCACCTGTTGACCAATCGACCGCATCCCGAGATGGGTTACCGGGCCTGCCTCGGACTGCTGAGCCTCGCCCGCAAGTATGGCAAGGAGCGGCTGGAGACTGCCTGCCAGCGGGCGCTCGTCATCGGCTCGCCGACGCGCCGCTCCGTACTGTCGATCCTCAAATCAGGCCTGGACCGGCAGTCGGCGCTCCCGTTACAGCTCACCTCATGGCAATCCCCCGAACACGAGAACGTGCGCGGGTCCGACTATTACCACTGACCTCAGGAGGTCACGATGTTGATGCAGCAAACCCTCTCCCAGCTCAAAGCTCTCAAGCTCGACGGCATGGCCCGTGCCTTCGAGGAGCAGGTCTCGCTGACCGCCAGTTCGAGTCTGTCCTTCGAAGAGCGCTTTGGTATCGTCGTCGACCGCGAACTCGCGTGGCGCGACACGCGGCGGCTCGAACGCCTGATGAAGGCGGCAAAGCTGAAGAACCCGCAGGCCTGCATTGAAGACATTGAATACCGTCAGAGCCGCGGGCTCGATCAGCGCATGGTCGCAACGCTTGCCGGCTGTGACTGGATCCGCAACGCCCAGAACATCATCCTGAGCGGCCCGACCGGTGCGGGTAAAACGTGGGTGGCCTGCGCGTTTGCCCAACAGGCTTGCCGGCAGGGATTCTCCGTACTCTACGTGCGCGTCGCCCGTCTGTTCGAGGAACTGAAGATCGCGCATGGCGACGGCAGCTTTACCCGGCGGCTGGCACAACTCGCGAAGATGGACGTCCTCTTGCTGGACGACTGGGGTTTGCAGGATCTCGATCAGGGAGCCCGCAACGATCTGCTCGAGGTGCTCGACGATCGCGTGGGCACACGCTCAACAATCATCACCAGCCAGTTGCCGCTCGAACACTGGCATGCGTGGCTGCAGGATCCAACACTGGCCGACGCCATTCTCGATCGCCTCGTTCATCAGGCACACAAGCTGCCATTGAAGGGAGAATCCATGCGCAAAAAGAACAAACCCGATGACACCGTAGCCTGATTCCGAACACTCACGCTACAATTCATGCACTACGCAGTACCGCCCTCCAGCTTGTTCGGCTTCGCCGAAACGCCTGTTCGCCATCCCCGAAATACGCACAAAAGACCAAAGATCAGGTTCGCCTGGTATCGCCGTGCGCGACCATAGGCACGCGACCAGCATCTGTTGCGCCGGCGTCGGATCGAATTGCAAAACCAGCTTTTCCCCATTGCGATCGACATGCTCGTAGAAACGATTGACGATCATGATGCCGTGGTTGTAGCCGAAGAGCTTTCCCCAAACCCGCTGCAGGTTGTTCCGTCGGGCATTGTAGGTCCCTGGCTTTTCCTTCTCCATCTCCTCGGTCCAGCCCGGCAACCGGCAGCGATAACGCATCGGGACCACAACACGCTGACCATCCTGAACGATCATGACCGGCGCATACCAGCCAGGATAGATCCGCGAATCGGCATCCTTCAGGGTCGTGCGCTTCAGGTCAGCGAGCCGGCGCACCGCGGCGTCGATCTTGCTGGAGGCGATCCGTTTGCTTTCAGCAGCGGCTTTGGTCGCCTTCGTTTCCAGACTTCGCTCCGCCTTGGCGAGTCGAGTACGCTGCTCAAAAACCTCCTGTTCGAGCCTGGTTTTCCGCTGCGCATTGTTCCCGGCAATCAGCGCCTGGACACGCCGCTCGCCATCGGTCTGAGCCTGCGAAAACGCCACCTCCATGGCCAGCGGGGCCTTCATGTCGCGCCCGCCGTGTTCCCAGTACAGCTCTGCGAACTCCCGCAAGCTCAGGACTGCGCCGAACATCTTGACGTACTTTTTGTAGTCCGCCTCGATCTGGGCCGAATAGCACACAGCTACCTCCACATACGGGTATGCGAACTGATGGTATCGCATTGAACTCCGGGGAGATTATACTGTATATTTGTACAGTGTTTTTTTTCAATCATCGATATGTCCCGCAAGCCTGAGTGCAAGCCTCCCACAATCTACGAGCTGCGCGACCTCTGGCACCGCTACCGCGGCAATGGTGTAGTCCAGCGTCTGATCCTCGAGATCCAGCACCTGCGTGGATTCGTGTGCGAGATTCAGGCACTTTACGAGGTCATCCAGCGATGCTGGTACGAAGAGACGGGCGAACAGCTGGTTGCACTGGGATGTCTACGCACTGAGTTGCAGGCGGAACTCTTCCGCGCCGGTGTCGTCACCGACGCACCGAAACCCCGGCCGCTGCCGGCATTCATACCGCCATCCCGGTATGACCTGCGCGGACTGTCCGAGCACTCTCGCGGCGACGAATCCATCCAGACCCTGATTGAGGAGATCTGGCACGCGCGTTCGTTCGTCCTGCGTGTGGAGGAGCTGCGCCTGGTCATCGAGCGCTGCTGGCGTGCGGAAACGGATTGCGACCTGGCCGCGCTGGTCGAACTACGGTCGCGCATCGAGGTTGAAAAAGAACGCGCCGGCGTTATCGTGTCGGCCGAGCCTGCGCAGCGTGAACAACACGGATTGACCGCGCGCATTGCTCTCGATTTTGACGGCCTACCTGAGGAGGGCCGCAGCTGATGCAGACACAAATGCGTTGAATGAAGACGCCGCCCCGCCCGCGGTTTGTCCAGATATTTTCATTGCCGTTCTTACTCTTTGGACTCCCAAATGGATCCCGACCCGCCCGCATGACAGAATAGCGCCCATGCGGAATAGGGAATCTCATTTTCACCGCTAATTTAGCGGCAAAATCTTCGGCGCCGAATAAAGTGCCGTAACACGACAACATTTTCAGGGCCACAGATCATGTCCTTTCCGCTCCGTCCCATCGCTTTTGTTCTTGCCGCATCCAATCACGGCAGCATGATCGTGAATCGCAATGACCGTCACGTCGACGACAAGAGCCGCCCCTATGGGGTTGGCTTCCAGATACTCGACAAGTCAGGCTTTGATGAAAGCGAAGTAAGCCTGATGCTGGCATTGCTGAACTGCCGACACAAACATTTCGGCAGCGGTGTCGTCGCGGTGGACGGAGGCGCCAATATCGGTGTGCATACGATTGAGTGGGCACGCCATATGTACGGCTGGGGGCACGTCCTGGGATTCGAGGCGCAAGAGGTTTTGTATTACGCCCTGGCGGGTAACGTGGCGTTGAATAACTGCATGAATGCGCGCGTCAAGCTTGCTGCGCTCGGCGGGCAGTGCGGCGAGCTGGTTGTACCGCAGCCAGACTATTTCATGCCCGCGAGCTTCGGCAGCCTGGAACTGCGCCCCAAGCCTGACAACGAATTCATCGGGCAGCACATTGCTTACGATGCCGCAGCCGGCAACGCCGTTCCGATGGTCAGCCTGGATTCCCTTGGTTTAGAACGCTTGGACCTTCTGAAACTGGACGTCGAGGGAATGGAGCTCGAGGTGTTGGGTGGTGGCCGGTCTGTGCTTGCGAAGCACCGCCCGATCATGCTTATCGAAGTCCTGAAATCTGATCGTGCGGCAATCGAAGAATTTCTCCGCGGCTTTGGCTACCGTGTTTTTCCCGCTGGGCGCCTGAACATCGTCGCAGTGCACGCGGCGGACCCGACACTCAATCAGATCACCGTCAAGAACGGTGAGCCAATTGTAGCGACGGAGTAATGAGAGCCGCCGAGCGGTCTCAGGCAGACCGGCGCCTCACCGCAATGCTGGCGATCGCGACCAGAGTCAAGGCTATAAGAAAGCTGATGAACAACATCGTCGCAATCAGAATATTTCCATCGCCCGTAATGCCTATTGCGTTACAGAATCTGAACAGCGGCTCAAACGCAGCCCAGCCGCGACCGTCAAGGAACCATTCGTTGACACGTCCATTGCGCGCTATACCCAAATAGACGGGGAAGGTCAGAACCAGGGCGGCCGCGCCGCATATAGTCGCCCGTTTCATCGAACGGTTACCCTTCCGTAGTAATCGATCTGCGTGCCTGGTATCTTCGCCGGCGTCTGCGACTTGAGGTATGCACGCAATTGATTGAACTGCAAGGGATGCGGCAGCGTGATGCATCCCTCGCTAATCCCCCAGTACCCGACCGGATGCAGCCGGAAATTGCCACGCCGCACACCATTGACTACGGTGAAGTCATCAATCACACCATCGTTTCTATACAGCGAAAACCACTCTGCCCGATGTGTGCCATTCAGGGTGTCCGCGATTATGTCGTTCACAGGACCATGACGACCGCCGCTTTGACGGGCAACGATGTAATAGGTGCCCGTTGGCAACGGCCCGTCCTTCGCAACCGATGTCGACCCCGGATCGTTGACATATCGCCCATTGCCGGAAAATGCTGGGACGCTACCGAAACCGGGACAAAATAGGGCCGACATGTGTTGTCGATTAAGTGTGAAAAAACATTCGGCCGGCACGATTCCTCCGCAAGGTGTATTGGATACATCAGACGAAACAAGAATAGCAGACCAGTTCAATCTCGGAAAACTGGTGTCTTTCCGGGCCTGTTCAGCGCATCGCATCGACAGCATGTTCGAGTATCCTGAAAGCCTCTCAGGTTCTGGCCGGCCTCGAAATATAGCCAGGACGTTCAGCCGGCGCGTCTCAGTGCGCCGGCTCTCTTTTTTCGCGTAACATGGTGACAGCAAAACGTAACGCCTTGTCATTCGTCATCGGGCGCTGATTCAGCCATACCACTCAACCCCAATTCAAGAGTTTTGCCGCGCCAGATCGCGCCAAGGCCCGCCATATCACAGAGGATTGCCCACGCTATGTAGGGAACTGGCGTTTCTCCGCTTATCCAGCGTCTGACCTGGCGGCCGCCATGCTCACTCAAGCCGAGTACCCTGGCAAGAGCCCGGCCCGACAGACCGATGCGCCGCACCACCTCCTGAACTTCAGCGCCTCGAGGCCGCTCCCAGCCCTCATCCGCCGGGAGCAAACACTCGGCCCGAATGGGTGTATGAATATCAATCGTCATTTTTCTATCGCCTTTTTTCTTAGTCGTACTTCCTGGATCGGGCGGATCTTCGCGCCCGGTCGATCGCGTCCGCAGCGACCTTTTCCTCCAGCCGTAATCGATGCGCGCGGAACTCATGTTCTGGCCACCGCTCTTCGCATTCCCCGAGCGCCTTGACTGCCTGATCGCGAGTCATCGGGTGCGTGTACCCCGGCCATTGTTCGTACACATCGCCGCCGGCACTCGCCGCCGCCCGTATACGTACGACACGCTGGATGATCCAGTCGTCCGTCCAGATTACGGGGGCCGCCGAAGCTTCAATGGCATCAGCGCCAACCTCCGGCAGGTTGCGCTCATCAAAGTGTCGCTCTCCGGTCGACGTGTCGAACAGCGTAACGATCGCGTCGCCGAATCGTTCCTGCAGGTCAACTGCATCTCGCCATGCCTTCCCTGGATCGTCGTATTCCGCCGGCGTATCGCCAAGCTGCGCGTGCCTGAACCCGACCGCCCCCCACTGGTCAAAGCTGAGCACCACATCGACGTAGCGGTTCGCGTCGTCATCCCAGACCTGCACTCGAAACATGGTGCCCTCCTGATCCTGATCGATTCATTGCTGCGTCTGTCCTCGATCCAGCCCCCACGGCTTCGCCGCGGTGGAAACACGCAGCCTACGGCTGCTTGACGACCCCGCCCACAGTTACACTGAGCCTCACCGGATCGCCCCTCCGCTACCGCTGCGGGTCGGCGCTCTCCCCACGCCTACCGGCGCGGGTCCCCGTGCGCCTCGATCCGGGCGCGCAGGCGCGCGCGATGCGCTCCCGGCCAATACAAGTCCTGGTTTAGCAGGAAGGGGGTTGCCCGGCACAGATGCTTGCGATCGGGCTGGCGAACCAGAGCCTGTCAGCCTCGGACACAGACACACCTAGCCATTACCAGCCAACGTAGTTCAGCAAAAGCTCCGCGATCAACTTGCGGCGAACTAGATCCAGCCCCGACAGGTCGGAGAAGCCCCTGATGCCCGCTTTCTCCCACAGAAGAACGCTATCGTGCGAGTTGTAGAACGAATACAGCGCGGCAAGGAAGGTGCGCTCGCCACTGCTGAGAACACCGAAGGCATCGAGAATGAGCGCGCCATTGGGCGCAAGCGCCCATTTGTCTTTCGCGTTCTCAACGGCCTCTCTGGTGCCTTCTCCGAAATACACCGGACCGGCCAGCATGACAGCCTGTTTCCATGCCTCAAAAAACCGCGCAGGCGCGGCGGTAAAGTGGGCGTCGCTTTCCTCCTGCTCGCGGCGAAACTGTTCGAGCACTTCGGGGGGGAATTTCGATTCGTCTGTCATAGCGGCAACTCCTGTTGATAAAGGGCAGTGGTCACAGCTTCCACCTGCTCGGCAGACAGCGAAGACACGTCGATGGCTGTTGCGTGTGCGTAAATCATCCCGCCATAGATATCGGCAAGGTGACGCGCTTTCGGGCACAGCGCCGCGTCTTCTCCTGACGCCTGGCGGTTGCGCCATATATTGATCGCCTGTTCAATCTCGGCAATTGTAAAGGTTGGCATGGCAGGCTCCGAAGCCCGCGCGTGAGCACGCGGGCAGTTCAGGTTATCGGGCGAACAACACTTCGTAGAGTCCGCTCCGGTTGATCGACATTTCGGCATCCGGCAACTTCGCCACACCGCAGATGAAGTCGAACGGGCCGCAGTACGGCAACATTTCAAGAACCGTCTGATTGCCGAACCATGTGCGCAGCACGTCGCCGCGCTTCAGATCGCAACCCCGTTTCAGTTCTGTCGTCATGCGGCACGCTCGCGAGTGTGGCGGACCGCTTCGTGAACCGCGACCAGCGGCGCGCGGGGTGGTACGCGATCAAACTCCGAAAGCGCGGCACGCGCGATCGCGCGAAGCTCTTCGCGGTGCATGTCGATCGCATGACCGTCCCGGTCGAGCATGTTGGCGATGCGGTGCAGCGCGTCGGCTGTCTTCGCCGCCGCATCCGCCGACAGCGCCATACGGAACAGTTCAGCACGCACGATTTCACGGTCCCCGTACTGGTAGACGGCCAGCAAAGGCAGTAGTGCGGTCAACCAGGTTGGGCGAATTTGCGTCATGTCCATTTCTTCCTCACTGATTTTCAGGGAAGGTAAGGGAACCCCAGCCCGCAGGCCGGGGCTGGTTGATTAGTCGATAGCGCGGAGAATGTTCGCAGCCTCTGCGTGCTGCGTCGCGTAGGCGCGCAGTTCGTGGTAGTGCTCAATGATGCTGTCATCGAGACACTTTTCCGCCAGATGGCACAAGGCAAACAGCGTGACGACGATGCCGAAGGCGTCCGCGCCCATCATGTCGCTGTAGCCGTTCATATGCCACCGCACATGCACCCGTCCGCAGTTCGAAGGGGCCATATAGAAGCCGCCGTTCGACAACTGGAAGAAGTCCCACGAACCGCCGTTGTAGGCACTCGAAAGGCGCGCAGCCCAGTCGTACACGAACGCCTCGCCCTGGAGGTATTGCGCGCCCAGGTAGTGAGGAAGGAAATTCAGGCGCAACTCATCAACAACAACGTTTGAAGAGATTCTGGTTTCATTATCAATCACGGTTATCTCCGGTTATGGCCATCGCAACATGCGAGGCACAACTTAATTATAGTGACATTTTATCCTAACAAAATGATATTTTTATTTTTATTTTAAATCACTTTTATTGTTTAATAAAAAATTTCAAATGATATTCAACAATATAAGCTTTAATTAGGTCATTTTGTCCGTATAATGGTTGTGTGCCTCGCATGTTGCGATGGCCATAACCGGAGATAACCGTGGATCAAATCGTTGAAAATCGTGCAATCGAAACCGTTGTCGAAAGCCATTTCGGCAACGACACCCAGATCGAGTACGTGCCGCTCGGTCTGCTATGCAAGTCGCTGCACAACGTGCGCCGCAAAGCGCCTACCGGCATCGAGGCACTGGCCGAGAACATCGCTGCGGCAGGCGTCATGCAAAATCTCGTCGCCCATGAGATGAAGGCGCGCGGCAAGCAACGCAAGCTGGGCGTATGCGCGGGCCAGCGCCGCCTGCTTGCACTCGAACTGCTGCGCGCTTCGGGCAAGGCCGATAACAGCTATCTGGTGCCCGTCAAGATCGTGAGCGAAGCCGACGCCGTCGCCGTGTCGCTGATCGAGAACCAGCAGCGCGAGCCAATGCATCCGGCGGACGCCTGCGAAGCATTCCGCCTGCTGGTCAATGAAGGCCGTACGGTGGACTACATTGCGGCGTTATTCTCGCTGTCTGAAATCCAGGTGCAAAGGCACCTGAAACTTGCGAACGTGTCGCCTCGCCTGATCGACGTCTTTCGCGATGACGACATGACGCTGGAACAGATCCGCACGCTTGCACTGACGGACGATCACAAACTGCAGGAACGCCTGTGGTTTGACGCCGCCCAGGCGTGGCAACGCAACCCGGCGCAGCTGCGCGCCGCGATCACGAACAGCGAGATCGATGTGTCCGACAGCAACCTGGTTGCGTTCGTTACGCTCGACGCGTATGAGGCGGCAGGCGGCCACGTTCGCCGGGACCTCTTTAGCGACGAGCAAAATGCCGGGTATGTGACCGACGCCGAACTGCTGCATCGCCTGGTGGCGGAAAAGCTGGTTTCAGTCGCGCAGACCTTGAGCAACGAGGGCTGGCTTTGGGTGGAGACACGCGTGCGCCGGGACTTTGGCGAAATGGCCCGCTTTGGCCGGTTGCCGTCGGCATCGCGCGAGTACACGAAGAAGGAAAAGACCGAACTTCGCGCGCTAAAGAAGGCGAGCGAACAGGCCGCAGCGGAACTGAACGCGTACTACGTTTCCGAGGACGAACCCGAAGACGACGCCCGCCGCGACGCACTGGAAACCGCAGCGGACGCCGCTTCCCAGGCGCTGGACGACTTTGCTGAACGCCTCGAAATCTGGAGCGACGACCAGAAGGCGCGTGCCGGTGCATTCGTGACGCTCGACCATGACGGCAAAGCCGTGATCGAGCGCGGACTGGTCAAACCCGAAGACCGGGCCAACGTGAACCGCGAAGGTGTGACGGGTGCTGACGAACTGCCAGCGCCAGCAGGAAAGCCGCTGCACGGCAAAGACCTCAGCAGGCGATTGACGGCACACCGCACCGCCGCCGTCCAGATCGAACTTGCACGGAACCCGGTGGCCGCACTGGCAGTACTGATGCACCGCCTGATCCCGGTTGTGTTCGATGACCGCTATGTCTGCGTCTACGACCAGCATGCCGCCGACGTGCGGGCCACATGCTCACACAACCGCCTGTTGCAGACAGCGGACGACATGGAAGCCAGCGCTGCATGGAAGGAGATTTCGGCCGAGCGCGAAAAGTGGGCCGCGCTGCTGCCGAAGCGTTTCAGCGATGTGCTGCCCTGGCTGATGACGCAGAGCGAAGACGTGCTGAGCAACCTGTTCGCCTTCTGCGTGGCCGCGACCGTCAACGGCGTGAGCGAATCGGATGGCGCACACCCGGTGAACGTGCTGATGAATCTGCTGAACGTCGATATGACGCAGTACTGGATGCCGACGCGAACGAGCTATCTGAACCACGTTTCGAAAGCACGCATCGTTGACGTAGTAGCGCAAGCGCTCTCCCCCGAAGCGGCGGCACCGCTGGAGAAATTGAAGAAAGACGCAGCGGCAGAGACAGCAGAACGGTTGCTGGCTGATGCACGCTGGTTGCCCGAGGTGCTGGTGAGCCGGGAAACGCCGGTCGTATGGGATGACGACGAAGATGAGGAGGAGGAAGAAGCCGCCTAAGCGAGCCGAGCACCGCGCCCCGGAAGAAGCTGTGCCGGGGCGCTGATCGATACCGGCTCATTTTCCAGAATCCCTTTTTATGCCTCCGGCGCGTCGTTCCCCACGACGCGCTTTTTCTTTTTCTGCAAGCCCGAAGCCACGCAGACCGCTGCAATATCGCGCGCGCCTGCGCGCCCGGATTGAGGCGCACGCGGACCCGCGCCGACAGGTCGGGGAGGCGCCAACCCGGAGCGCTGCGCAGGGGCGATCCGGCTGGGCACCCACACGCTACGCGGGGGTTTGCTCCACCGCAGCCGCTTTAGCAGCTACCTCCGCGCTGGCCTGCGACTCCACCTTTTTCTCATTTTCGCGCTCAGCGATGAAAGCATCGCCACGTTTCTTGAGCGTGTGCTGCAAGTCGTCGTCCGTCCTGAACTGATCGAGTGCCCATAGCAACGCGCCAGTCAGCGTGCCGCGATCCACCGGAAAATCAACCATCGAGACGATGCCGCCGAGTTCGATCAGTTCGCGCGTGCGGGCCTTGCGTTGATCTTCGCGCCGCGCGCTCAGCATGCGGGCTGCTTCGGCCTTCATCGCGTCGGCCTTCTGGTTAATCTTTTCAAGTCGGACCAGCTTGTCTAACTGGCGGGACTCCTGCGCGGTCGGATTCAGAATCGCGGCCAGTTCGACCAGCAACGATTGGGTAGCGGTGGGCGACTTCAAACCCTTGATGTACTGGACGTGTTCCGTGAGCCATTCTGCCTTTGCCATCATTTCTCTCCTGGATCAAATTCACGTTGCATCGAGCGACAGCGCAGACCGACCATCGACCCCTTTCTGCCAAGCCATTCCGGATTATGAAAACCACAAAAACGAGCTATCAAGGAAGCGCCACCCGGCAGTATCTGGCGAGCAAAGTGAGTCAAAGCGCGCTTCCGCGTTTCTATGCTAGCATAGAAACAGCTTATGATAAGACCAAAGCCCAGTCGCCAATGCCAACGTACCATCTAAGCGTGAAAGCAGGTGGGAAAGCCGCCGCAGGGGAACACGCAAAGTACATTGCGCGGGAGGATCACTACGCCTACATTTCTCGCGGTGGGAAGTTCGAGGAGCGTGGCGACCTGAAGATGACCGAGAGCGGGAACATGCCGGCATGGGCCGTGCACGACGCGAGCATTTTCTGGCAGGCAGCGGACACCTACGAGCGGGCGAACGGCCGGCCGTACACGGAGATCGAGGTTTCGATTCCGCGTGAACTGGACGATGAACAGCGCGTCGCGCTCGTGCGAGAATTCGTTGAACACACACTCGGCGAGCGGCACGCGTACACGTGGGCGATCCACAATCCGGCAGCGAGCGACGGACTGGAACAGCCGCACGCGCACATCATGTTCACGGAACGGGTAACCGACGGCATCGCACGCGATCCAGCGCAATACTTCAAACGCTGGAATTCGAAGGAACCTGAAAAAGGCGGCGCAGGGAAAGACCGCTATCTGAGCAGCCGGCAGTTCGTCCGTGATGTGCGGGAAGAATGGGCCATCACGGCCAATCACTTCATGGCGCGGGCTGGCATCGAGGCTCGCATCGATCATCGCAGTTACCGGACCCTAGGTATCGATCTGGAGCCGTCGCTGAAAATCGGGGTTGCGCGCTACGCGGGTGAGCGTGGCGTGATGGCAGGTGTACTGGAGGAGAACCGTCAGCGCGCGTACCGCAACGGCCAGCGGCTGCTCATCAACCCGGCGATCGGTGTCGCCGCGCTGACGTTAAATCAGTCTACCTTTTCACGTCGCGACGTCGAACAGTTCGTGTTTCGCAATACCGATGGTGCCGATCAGTTCCGGCAGGTTTACGCGCGCCTCATGAATTCGAAGGAACTGCTTGCACTGAAGGATTCTGGACGGGCGGGAGAATGGTTCACGTCGACGGATCTGCGTGCGATTGAGGTGCGGCTGGTCGATCGTGCTCGCGCAATGAGTCGCGCCAGCGACAGCGCGACGGGCGACGCCGCGGTGCGTGAAATGTTGCGCGCAACCCGGAAGTTCAATGCGGGACAGGATGCCGCGTTTGTCGCGCTCGCCAGCGGCGGCCAGCTGGTGGTGGTGAATGGCGCAGCGGGTACCGGGAAGAGCTATGTGCTCGCGGCCGCACGCGAAGCGCTCGAGGCGGACGGCCTGCGCGTGATCGGCGCAGCGCTGCAGGGCAAGACTGCCGACGACATGCAGCGCGATGCCGGCATTGCGAGCCGGACGCTGCACAGTCTGCTTTCGGGCATCGGACGAGGTACGGTGACGCTGGACGCAAAAACCGTTCTGGTGGTCGACGAGGCCGGCATGGTCGGATCGCGGCAGATGGAAAAACTGCTGGGCCACGCGCAGACGTCCGGGGCGCGTGTGCGCCTGGTGGGCGACGCGTGGCAGCTGCATGCGGTCGACGCGGGCGATGCTTTCCGCGCCGTGTCGCGTGAGGCGGCCGCCGCAAACCGGCTCGAAAGCCTGACCGAGATCAAGCGGCAGGACGAGGCCTGGCAGCGCGAAGCAACGTCGGCGCTGGCCCGGCACGATGTGCCAAAAGCCGTTTCCGCCTATGCGGAGCGCGGTGGCGTTCAACTGTACTCGACCGTCGCCGATGCGCGCGAGCAGCTGATCGCGCAATGGCAGGATGATCGCCAGGTCAGTCCCGGGAAGACCCAGCTGCTGCTGACTCACACCAACGAGCAGCGCGAGGCGCTGAATGCGCGCGTGCGCGAATTGCGACGGGCTGCCGGCGAGCTGGGCGCCGAACAAACCGTGCGGACCGAGGAACGGAACATTACGATCGCCGTCGGCGAGCGGATCATGTTCCTGCAGAACGAGTACGTGATGCAGGTGAAGAACGGAACACTGGCCACCGTCGAACGGATCGACGCGCCGGCGGACAGGAAAGCGGCGGGCGCCGTGCTTCACGTGCGGCTCGATGATGGCCGGCGACTGGCGGTCGATACAGCGCAGTACGGCCATTTCGATCACGGCTACGCGCTCACGGTCCACAAGAGCCAGGGCGTGACGGTCGATCGCGCGTACGTGCTGGCCACGAAGAGCATGCACGCCGAGCTGGCCTACGTTGCGATGACGCGGCACAAAGAGAAATTGATCGTGACGGCCGGACGCGACGAGTTTGCGGACGGCGCGGCGATTATGCGCAGCCTGTCGCGTGCCGACGAAAAATCGTTCAGTGCGCAACATGAGCTGCAGCCGGAGCGCGATCGCCGCCCCGAACTGGGCTACCGGCACACGCTGAACCAGCGCCGTGCCGAATTCTCCAATGCGCCGCGGCCGCAACGTGCGGAAAAGACGCTCGGCCGTGCAGTCGAGCAGTATGCCGATGCCCTCTCCGCCGCGTCGGCCGCAAACCGGACCGGCAAGCCGGTTCCGGCGAAGGATCGTGCGGCGCTGAAGCGGGCGGGTGTTGGACTGAACCGGCTCGATCCGGCGATGCGCCGCGAGATCCGTCAGGTGGTCGAGCGGGATGATCGCGCTTGGCGCGCGCTCGTTGAGCTCAGCGGCTCCGCGCGCGCGGCTGCGCTTGTCAATGAGGTAGCACAGGCCCGAGCGCAGCGCGCCGGCATCGACACGCCAGCAGCGGGACACCCGCAACGGTCGTTGCCAGCCACCGAGTCCCGGCGTTTCGCCGACCTGACGTCAGAAGAACGTCAGGAGCGGCGCAACGAGTTCAAGACTCAGCTGCGCGAAGCGGCTGGCCAGCCGGTTGAGCGGCATAAGCCCCCGCGTGAGCGCACGGCATCGCGTGGTCGTGGCGGGCCAGAAATCGGTGATTAATTCGATTATCAGGATAATTGCTCAACTCGGAGTGGACAAATTGATTTACTCACAGCCCTATGTTTGGGCGAATGCCCCATCGCCGGCTCGGAATGCTGTTGTTTTACAGCCAGCGCTTAATCAGGCGCGAGCTTTTTTATTGTTGTTTCCGGCTAAAAATATCTAGTACCACTTGATATTGTCGCGATAGCGGATTACCGCCCTCTTTGTAGACTTCTTGGGCCTTCGTGGGCGATAGTGCTGGCAGGGCAATCAGGCGAGCACGCGAGCGCGTTGATTTACGGGTGCGTCGGAGGCGCGCCCGTAAATCTTTTATCGCGCACTTAGGGATTCGGCGGCCGTAGGCCGGCGTAGCCCTTAGTGCCTGCCCCGCAGAAGCCTTGGTGAACGGGTTTGGTTCCTTCGATCCTCTTTGAGGACTGGATAGAAGCGTGCGTAGCACGCGCAGGCCGACGCGTAGCGTCGGGGCGGAGGACCGTAGGTCCGTAGGGTAGGCGCTTTTTGAAGCGTGGCTGAAATGATGTCGCGTAATTATGTTCAAACCTGCGGTGAAGGTGGTACGTAGTGTTTGTAAATAGGTTTGTAGAGGTTTGTATACGCGCGAAAGCCTTGCTAGGAATGGGTTTGCGGCGTATTCATCTGACATTTTCCCACTGAAAAATGACGTTTACCCACTTAGTCGGGCGAATTCCCACTGTTGTCCACAGGCGTCTATTCTGACGTTTTCCCACTGGCAGGGGATATCTAGCGAATTCTGACGTTTTCCCACTGAACCCAATTTCTGACGGCATCGGATGTTGACAGAATGTGGGTTGTCTGCCATTGTCGAACCGTGTCAGGTTGAGTTGGGAAATGTCAGAATGAAAGCACCGGCAACACTCCAAGAAATGCCCGATAACGCTCTCTCCGAGCGGTTCGTTAACATGAGCAATGCCCTTACGCGTGCAGCCCAAGGCCTCAAACTGATCGAGAAGCGGCTGATATCTGCCGCGATCGCCCAGAGCGACTCGGTCGAGCTGCGCAAGCTGGCGGCCGCCCTGGGACCAAACGAAGGGTGGCGGGTAAAACTGTCCGCGCAGGAATACGCAGCGGCCTTCGCGGTGGATCAGGCGACGGCTTACGGGCAACTTCGCGAAGCCGCGGAGTCCATCTTCAACAAGTACATCCGCACCGTAGAGCAGACACGTCGAGGCGAAAAAGAGCGCAAATACCGGTGGACCTCCGGAAATACGTATCACGAAGGCGAAGGGTGGGTCGACGTCAATTTCTCGCCTGAGGTCGCGCCGTTCCTATTGGGCCTGCGCAAGGAATTCACTACCTACAAGCTCAAGCATACCGCCGCGCTGCGCTCCGTCTACTCGTGGCGCCTGATGGAAATGTTCGCCCAATATCGGGACACTGGGCTGGTTCGTATTAGCTTCGACGACTTTTGTCATGCGATGGATGCGCCTCCGAGTTGCGTCAAAGACTTTGGCCAGATGCGCCGGCGCGTAATCGACGTCGCTGTCGACGAGCTGACCGGCAAGGATGGCCTGCTTATTGAATGGAAGCCAACCAAGCAAGGCGGCCGAAAGGTCACGGGCCTGGAGTTCCGGTTTAAGCCGAATCCGCAACTATTCCTTATCTGACGTGAACGGATGACGCCCGACTAAGTGGGTAAACGTCAGAATAGGGGCTCCGAGCGCTGCGGAAACCCCTACTTCGTTTCTTCGATAATCTGGCGTGCATCTACGCTATCAGTGCATGGCCGGAACCCTTTTTGCACTTTCGCGCATCCGTGGGGGGCTTAGCCCAACACGCCAGAGCAAAGCGATCCTCATTCCCATGCAGACTCCTGCGCGGCCGACGACGTGACCGCATCCGCTGCAGCCGCATTCGCTTCGTCCAACCTGTTTCTCGAGTGCGGTGATGACTTCGCTTCACGGCTTACCGTCGGCGGCGGCAGTTCCGGCATCTCTTCCCCCGCACGCCAGATCCACGACGGCATGTCGCTTTCCTCGATCAGGCTCGACAATGCATCCTCGTCTTCCTGCTCAACACCCGGCGGCTGCACATACAGCGCAACGGGCTTCGGCAATACGTCGGCTAGAACCGCACACGCGAGTGGCTTGTTCTCCGCCAGGTTATACCGAAGACCCTTCACGAAGCGCCGTTTGTGCACCGTAAGTGCATCGAGCATCAGCTTGTCGTATGCATGCTCGAAGGGAATCCAGTTGGACGACACGACCATGACGGCAAGCGTCTCGATGGACGCGATGCCGGTCGGGCTCAGGCCGAATGTAGCAATGGAAACGAGATGCGAATCCTCAATGCTGTCCCACAGCGCCAGTTCGTTCACAAACCGTTTCTGGAGCCTTCGATGCAAGTCCTCGCTCAACATGAACGGAAAGTCTGGAAGGTGCTTTGTGACGATCTTGAAGCCATAGCGCGACTCCGCAATCTCCTTCACTTCTCCGATCGCAATCATCAATTTGCGGGCTTTCTTGCTGGTAGCCAGCTCGGCCATGTGCGCAATGCGTCGCTGCGTAATGCCTGCCGCCTGTTCCAACGAGAACGACTCGGGCACATACAGTGACCGCCCCAGCGGCTCCCCCTTTGAGACCTTACCGGCTGCGGCCTGCAGAAGGAATTTGCGCACGACGTACCAACTGCGCTTGCCCTCCATCGCCGGATACCAGCGATTCAGGCCAGCTTCTTCCCACAGATAGTGCAAGGTGCCGCGCAGCGTCAGTTTTGCCCCGTCTGTGCGCACCGTATCGGCCGCGGCGCCTGATGGCGCTGGGGCTGCCCTACCCCCTGTTTTCGAGAGGCTGAAATCCAGCTTGAGTGTGGTGATGCCATCCTCGATGTTCTCCTGTATAGCCTCACCTTTCACCTCGCCTAGCCCGGACAGTTCCGCTGGCGGCTCGTATGACACGCAGTCCGGCGCATGTGCGCCTCCCGTGTTCGGCATGCGTTTGATCACATGGTGCTCGCCGACTTTTGCAACGTACATCGGGACACCTACCGGCGTACACATGCACAGCGGCCGCACCTTCTCGCCATGCGCATCGGCCAGATAAGCCTGCAGGTCATCGGCATTAGCCGCGACGATTACATCGTCAAATCGATATTCATGCATGGTGCCCTCCACGTGTCAGACCCGCCCCATATTTACTTCCCGAATACCCTTGTAGTCGCGCAGCGCGATCGCAGCGCGGTTGAGCGCGGTACGCATCTGTTCCGCGTTGACCATGCCCGGCAGACACCAGCGCGGGTTGTTCGAATCGCTCGTCAGGATGACGACCATCCCCACGTTAAACACGCGCTGCCACCACGGATGAAGCGAGATCACATCCTGAATGCGGAACAGCTCGAGGCTCGAGACCTTTCGGCTCAAAATTCCCTGTCGGCAGGTAATCCGCTCCATGTCGATCACGATTTCCGTGAACGCCGTTTCGACGAATACAAGCGCGAGCCGCGCCAGGCAGACCAACACAGGCGCAATAACTATGACGGGAGACACAGTCCACCTCGAGGCTGCCCATGAAAAGACGACGGCCAGCCCACCGATCGCGATGCTGGTGCCAAACAGGTCCGGCATGTTGATAACCTGCGACGGCGTGCCGTGAAAAATCACGGTGGGCTGGGCAGATGCCGGCATGAGGTTGGTCGTGCGCCCGGTCATGATCTAATGGCACCGATAATGATTGCTGCTGGGCCGCCACCCTCTGGCGCAGGCGCTGGAATGACCGGCGCGGGGATCGCGATCGACAGCAGGGTCTCGTTCGGCTGCGCCTCGATGTAGGCAGGCACGCGCACCGGATAGTCGCGCGCACCGAACCTGATTTTCGCCAGCGGCCAGTCCTTGCCGTATTTCAGATACCCGTTCAGGTCGGGCAGATTCGAGAGTTGCGACGACGTGACGACGAGCTCCGGATCGCGCTTGCGCTCGCGTGTGTTGATACGCCACTGGCCCTGCACGCCGATCGGGTGGCGCTCTACTTCGTGCCAGCCGATCATCTCCGCAACGTTTTTAGTTGTCAGTGCGTTGGCCCCTCCCAACGCAAGCAGACTGCGAAAACACGAGAGCGTCGCTTTCGCAGGTAGATCCCCCAGTTGCTGATGCAACTGAATCAGATCCTGTAGGTCCCCCACGACACACAGGCCATGCTTGCGGCCCTTCGATACTGCAGCCTCGAAACTGTAGAGACGACCAAGGGATGCGAGTTCGTTCTTGAACACCCACAGCCGCCGGTCGAACGTCGGCGCCTCACTCAGAATCATCGCGTAGATCAGGTCGAGCCAGACTGGGATCGTCGGGCCCAGAGCCGTGCGCTGATCCTCACGCCACGTAATCCAGATGTTCCCTCCGTTTTCGTCGCCCATCCAGCGCCGGATCGAGAAATCGCCATCAGGAATGCGACGCAGCGGCCGGATGTACTTGTTCAGCGTAAAGATGATGCTGGCCGTCGCCCTATCCGCATCCTTTGCGAAGAAACCCACTGAATCCGTATCCTCAAGGTACTTTTGCAACACTGGGCGCTGTTCGCGCACCAGCAAATCAGTGAGCGTCACCATGTCGCGCATGTCGTCGCCGGCGAGCTTGTTCATCGTGTCCGCGAGCAGCGCGCGTGCATAGCCCGCCCACTCTTCGGCCTGATCGCCGTTCTGCGGTGGAATCGCCGAATGTGCGAGCCGTTCGAAGTCGAAACCGTGATCGACCTCGTTGAACAGCGACCAGCCGATGCACCGGGCATCGTACGGGTTGATCACGATGTCGCCTGGTAAATAGAAGCGCGACATGAGCGAGCCGTTCGGATCAACCACCACCATGCGGTCATCGCGGCGCAGTGCCGATGCGATCAATCCATTAATCGCCTGACTCTTGCCGGAGCCTGGTGCACCCACGACGATCAGGTTCTGCGTTTCGAGATCCGTCGGCATCTCGACGCCACAAACGGCGACTGGCGCGCGCGGCGCATCGCCGTGTTTCACGGCCTGTTTGCGATACTGATTGTTATGTCGCGCGATGCGGCTGCTCAGCTGGTGCCGGTTTTCCATCTTCGTGCCACGAATGAATCTGGCGTACCGGTAGCCTTCGAAACCATTGAACAGGTATTCGTGGCATGCCCATGCGGCCCCCGCTGCGAGCGCCGCACCCGGCACCGCGCCCCAGAAAAGCAAAGGATCATGCACGGCCGCCATGAAGCCGTGAATGATCCCCGCAGGAAACGGCAGTGGCGGATAACCTGCCAAAGTGAAGGACACGCAAAGGCCAAGAACGAGCGCGAGCACCGCGCCCGTCCACTGCATCATCACGATTTCGTGCTTTTGCATGATCAGCCGATCCCGTGCCCTTCACGTTGCTTTCCCGGCCTGACGGCCTCCTTGGCCCGCTCCGAGACTGCCTGCTTGCCATCGCGCGTAAAGCCGGCCGACTCGCGCAGGTTCCCGAAGAACTCGGCGCGGCGTTCAAGCTTTTCATGCGCATTCAGCTCCGCAAATTTCTTACGTGGTCCTGCATCGACACGCGCGACGCTGGCACCTTCCGCCCTTTGCACTTTGCCCGCCTCCGCCGACTTGTCCGCAGCTGGAGCGTCCCGGTCGGCGGCATCCTTCGTTTTGTTTCGACCAAGTTTCTTGAAACCCGCAACCCCGTCGACGGATTTCTTCGCCTCCGGTGTCTGGCCGCTGCTCTCAACTGCCGCAGCAGACGGCGTTCGCTTGCCGGTTCCCATTTCGATAACATTGGACTTTTGCGTGGCCGGTTTCTCCGCGGCCTTCTCTGCTACGTTCTCGACCGGTGCCGTACTCTTCCCACTGCCGCGCGAGAAGAACGCATTGCGCGCAGCTTCGATCGCGGCCTTGTCAGGTGTCCCCGCTGCAGACACCCTGCCCGCGTTGGCTTCCCTCATTTCGCGCAGCATTTCGAGTGTGGCTTTGGCCTGTTCCGCACTGACCCCCGAGGTCTTCGCGACCGTATCAACAGTCGCCGCAAATTTAGCCGGATCTTTCAAGGTCTCCAGCGACGTATCAATACTGACGCTCTCTTTCGCGCCCGCTGCCGCAGCCTTGCCCGCCGCTACTTCGACCGTGCGCTCTGCGGTCTTCTGCGCGACCTGCTCCGCGACGGGCTGCGCTGCGGTCTTCTCCGGCCCCTCAATCGCGCGACGCACCTGCGCCCGTAATGCCTGCTCCTGCGCATCGAGCTTGATCTCGGCAAGCTCCAGCTCACGATTGCGGGCTTCCAGCGATTTCGCCCAGCCATCGAGCGTCTTGGGGTAGGTGTGCGTGGCGCCCTTGTCGTCGACGCGCGCCTGCGCTTTCGCGAACATTTCGGCAACTTCCTGCCGGCTCCACTCACGCTGCACATTCAGATCCTTGTTCGCGTGCAGGATCTCGGCGGTCTTCCTCGCGTCGATCAACGCCAGCTTGTTCAGACCCGACAGAAGCGACGCCCGATCGGTGATCTGCTCAGCCCGCTGTGCCTGCTCGACTTCTTTTTCTGCTAACGCCTGCTCGAGCGCGCCGCGCATCGCGGCCGTGTCGATCAACTCACCGTCTTTCAGGCCGAAGCGTGTCTTGAGCGCTTTGGCATCGGTCGCGAGTTGCCTGTCTTCACGGCGCTGCTGGTCCTCGCGCTCGACTGCCTGCGCGACTGCGTGAGGCTCCCTTTTAAGCCAGTCCTGCCGGTATGCGAGATTCTTCTGGCGCGCCTCGAGACTCGCACGGCGCTGCGCGAGCGCCTGTTCCTGCTCCGCAAGCTGTTGCTGACGCTCCTTGTCGCTAAACCGCAATACGGTGTCTTCAAACATAAAAACCTCCGTCAGTTCGACGCCTGCCCGGACCAGGGGCGCCCTTGGTTAAACCGGCTTTGCCAGTGCTGCTGATACGCCTGCGCGACCACCGGCACATGCCACATCACCACAGCGTTTTCGCTGTTGTACCTGGCTGCCGACGTCGTGTAATTAAAGCTACCCGTCTCCACTGTTTCGCCGTCGATCACCATGAATTTGTCGTGATGGATTGGATACACGTCGATCGTACGCACCCGCACGCCGGCGGCCGACAGAAGATTCAGCGCCACGCGGGCGCGGCCGTTGCGGTCCTCGACGAGGTTGCTTTTTTCATCGGCCACCACCGCCACGTCAATGCCACGCTCACGCGCGGCAATCAACGCCCGTACGATCGCCGACGAAGTGAAGGTGTACGCCGCCACATGGATCGACTGATGGGCCGAACAGATGCCATCGAGTACCAGTCGCTCGGCGGAACCCTCCGGAGAGAATCCTGTATCGATCGATGGGCCGACCGGCGCCGTGCATGCCGCCCACGCGTCATCTGCCTGCCCAGTGAGCAGCAGGCCGGCCATGACCACCGTTCCCAGCAGCGACCGGTATTTATGGAGCAACTTCGCTATCCTCATCTGTTTTTGATGCGATGGATAATCTGACGGGACTACGGGCGCGCAGATAATCGAGCCAGCCGGCTTCGTGGCCGTTCCACCATCTGACGTGCCGCACGGTATAGCGTGGGTACGGGTTCGGCTGATGCACGGTCGGCAGGCCAGCGCGTGCGCATGCATACCCCTCGTCGTACGCGCCATGTCCCTCATCGACGGTGTATTGCTTCGCCTTGCCGCGGATATCGAACTCGCTCTCCGGAAACATGTCGATCAGTCCCGCCCAGTACGCCAGATCTGTACAACGGTAGCCAGACGGCGCGACCGGCTCCATCGCGTGCGCCACGAGGTTGCGCAGGTAATGGTTCCGCGTCGCATCTGGCCACCCGCATACATCGCGAAGGTCATACCGCCGTATCGCCACCAGCGCAGCGGCAGCATCCGGCGACATATGGGCAAGAATCCGTTCGGCCCGCTCTGTGGCATCAAGGCCGCGTATGGCATGCTCGGCGAGCTCGAACACCACATGGAAAACCGTTTCGAAAACGCCAGAGTCCGGCTCGGTCACCGCGCCACATTCGGCCGCACGAATGGAGAAGGCAAGTTCTGTTGCGCGCCGGTGCAGTGCACTGAGCAGCATCAACTGATCGTCGCCCTGCGATTCCAGCTCCCTGATACGGTCAATCAGGCTGGCACGCGGCGTCGCTTCATCACTCAACCATGCTTCGTACTCTTTGTTTCCAATATCGTCAGGCTGCGGCACCGCATCGCGCTGCTGGTCGCGGGCGTGAGCGCGCATTGCAGCAGCACGACTGGCAAACGGCCCTCGCACATCGTCGCCATGTCGCAGCAACTGCCCCGGCTTGCCACCGATAACAGCCGCAATGATCTTCCACCCGCTCAGGTGAGTCAGTTCGTAAGGGCCGGTTTGTGTCCAGCCCTGCATGAGATCGGCGTCCGACATAACTTCCTCAGTAGTGAATGCGCGTCTGGAACTGGCCGGCTTCGTACACGTCAATCGCATTTGGTGATTGCGGCGGCTGCCAGACGATGTGGTCATACACCGTGACGGTGACTGGATCGCCGTCGTATCCACCACCGTCACGCCCATTTCGCCAGCTCACCGCTGACGCATCGCTCGAGGGATCGCCATACACCTGATACGCGCCGACCTGGCTGCCTACACAGGCCTGCGGCCCGTAGTACGCGTAACCGTTAGTGAGATCCGCCACGGAAGGCTTCGGCGTTCCGACCAGTGCGAAACCGCTCATGCCGCTGTACGGACGGGCACCGGCCTTACGTTGCCCTTCGGCCACCCAGGCGCCAGCCGTCGCGGCCGTCGTGCCAGCAGGGCACGGATCGTAAGGCGTGTTGTTCTGGCGGACGGTCATGTCCGAGTCTTTACACTGCGGCCAGCCGCGGCCGTGGCGGAGATCGTCCATCAGATGATCCATTGCCGGTCCGCAGGTAGACGGCGCCCACGGCCCGCCATTCGATGAGGGGTTACCCAGACAGATCACAATGCGGCATCCGTAGTCGTCATCGGCACGGGCCATGCCGGCGTGACCGCCAGCAGCGAGCACCGACATCACCAGCATCAGCCTGATTCCATTTTTCATCGCCATACCCCACCCCCTTCCAAAATAGGCGCCCTGCGCCCGACCCTCATGGTTCGCCAGGCACTCCACGTGTTGCGCACGGCCAGACCCAGCAAACAGAACGGCGACGCAGCCACCGCACCCAACCACATCAAGGCAAGCACGGGCGGCAGCAGGACCCAGCCGCCGCTCTCCCGCACCAGCCGGGCCATCAGATAAAAGGACATAGGCACCATGAGCGCCGCGAATTGCGCGCCGGCCCCTGGCTGGTGATGCCACCATTGCGACGCCGCCACGGCCGCCGTGACGGCATAGCCGTCCAGCACCAAGGCGGCAGCAAGCATGCGAAACTGGTTACTGGTCATCGACGGCTCCAGACGCCTTTACTGCCTTGCGCGTATCGCTCGCCTGCCCGTTGGCCTGACCGTCTTCGTCGTCGTCCCCATAGGTCGTGAACCAGTCGTCTTTGGCCGCAGACTTTGCGGCGCGCTCTGGCCGTGCCGCCGCGCGTCGTGCGGGTCCACCTGCAGGGCGAACGTCCGGAACAACATCGATTGGCTGCGCTCCCTGCACACCGGACGCCGGGACGGCAGCCGCAACTTTTTGGGCATAAGCGGCGCCCCTAGTCAGATCGCCGCTGTAATAGCAGGAGAGCGCCGCACGTACCGCGTCATCAGCCTGCGCAAATTGCGGTTTCGCGCGGGCGTAGCACGCTTTAAGAATCGCGGCACCGGTCTTTAGGTTCGTGCAGGGCTCGAAAATGCTCTCTGTGGTCTGTCCGTAACGCGCCAGATTGTGTACGTTGACCTGCACCAGTCCCATGCTGTAATTCCAGCCTCCGGCGTCGAGCGCCTTGACGGTGGCCAACGCTTCCGGAAGGTTCTTTGGCTGGCGTGCAAGATGGCCGCCGACGACGCCGATCGCGAACGGATTGCCGCTGCTCTCGACTGTCGCCACGCGCCCCAACAGCGCGTGATGAACATCAGGGGCGCACTCCTGGGCCAGCGAGACAAAGGAGGCTGCAACCGGTGGGGAAGCGACCTGCAAATCCGTTTGTGACGCTTGAGCGGACAGCAGCATCACACCCAGCGCCAGAGGCACGACGAGCGATTTAATGGGGGACATAGAGCACCTTGCTGATTCCCCGCACCCCATCGTCATAGCGATGCATCTGCACCACGACGTCGATGAGACTGCGGGCATAGTCGATAATCTCGGCACGCTGCAAAGTCGAGCCGAAGCGCATGACCATCTGCGCGAGTCGTTCGAACATGTGCTCGGGGCTAGTTGCGTGCAGGGTCGTCATCCAGCCGCCGTGCCCGGAATTCAGCATTTCCAGCGCGACGTATGCTTCAGCGCCACGCAGTTCGCCCGGAATCACGCGATCAGGCGACAGGCGCAACGACGCTTCCATCAGTTCAACTGGCGTCACATTTGCCGTGCCCTGATTGCCCCGCGAATACAGCAGGTTCACCGTATTGGCCTGCGGAGGCCGCAGTTCGCGCGCGTCTTCAATCGTCACGATCCGCTCCGCCGGCGAGATCTCTTTCAGGAGCATGTTGATGAACTCCGTCTTGCCAGCAAAAGTCGGTGCACTCACAACGATGTTCTTTTTCGCCTTGACGGCGAGCCGCAGGAAGGCTGGCCAGTTGCCGTCGCGGTATAGCATCGCCAGCTTCCTGCCAGTGTCTTCCGCATCGGGCAATGGTTCATTGACTCGCCTGAAAGCGCCGCTCTCCTCGTAGTACTGCATCGTCAAATCAAGCGTTGACGGTTTGCGGATCGCAATCGCGATCGTGCCAGGCGGCACCGCTGGGGGTTGAACAACCTGAATACGGAAATCGCGATTCCCCGGCCCCGTCAGTTCCGAGGGGATCGAGGCCGCGAGAAGCGGGCGCTTCGCATCCGTCTCCTGGTCAGAGTGATGCGCCACCAGTTCGGCAAAGTCTCGTAACGTGCTTTCGGTCAATACTGGCGTATCCACCCGCTCCATGAAACGCATGCCCTTTCGGCCGGCCCATACGACACCCGGACCATTCACAGCGATCTCCGAGACATCGACGTCATCAAAGAGCGGACGGATGGACTCGGTGCGATTGAAGAATGCCGGCACGATCGACATGTCAGCGCCCCCGGATGCGTTCGGCGCGAGCCACCGCGCCGGCCTGCTGCACAGACGGACGATTGAGGCACACCTGCGCATCGAAACACTGGCGGGCAACGGCCTTAAGCTTTGCCTGCGCGAGCATCAGATACCGTCCGTCATCCCGGGCAAAGTCCCTGAATATCTGTGCCTGCAACGCGTCGGCAACCGCGTCGTCCAGCTGGCGGCGCAGTTCGCCTGCGGCGACTTCGCATGGAACGTGCGAGATATCCGTTGTCATCATTCCTCCCCGTCGCCCGATTTGCAGTAGTCGGAGAAGTCCAGCTCGTGTTCGACCTGAATGCGCACGCGCGTGCCCTGGTCGTTTTTGAGTGTCGGCGGGATGTTGACGTAGCCGCCGAGCAGCTGCTGCGAAGACTGCGCCATCGACTGCTGCACACCCGCGCGGTACATCGCCATCGAGTTGTTCTGGTCTGACGACGACACACCGTAGGTCGATGAACCCGCGCCGAGCAACGACAGCGCAGCGCTCATACCGAGGATCTGGCCAACGTGGTTATCCACTTCGGCGTCGATGCCCGCCGACCCGAGCTGATCGGCAACCGGTGAGTCGACGTGGATCTTGACGCCATCCGGACGCAAGGCGACGGCGCTTGCAATGAAGGTTCGTTCTTGCCCCTTGCGCACAGACGAATTCGGTTTGCCTGTAATGCGCGTACCCCACGGCAGCAGCGCAATCCTGCCCTGCTCCCCATAAGCATCCCGATCCAGCATGATCGTGATTGAACCTGGTAGGTCCGAGATAATGCGCGGCACCAGGTGGCCCTCGAGGATGGCCCCCGGCTCCATCTTGCATTGCAGGTTGTCGATCTTTTGCGCCTTGACCGTCGAATCGTCGGCGTTCGCAACGCCGCGCGCAAAGGCCGAATTCGGATCATTCGGACCGTCACCGCCAGAACGGCGTCCCAGCCCTGCCTCACCCTGCTGTGCATCGGCGGAAGCGGCGCCTGCATCGTCTGAGCCATCGCCTCCCGTGTCAGAACCAAAGATGCCTGATTTCATCCGCGCCTCTTGCATTGCCTCGGCTTTTCTGCGTGCCTGCTCAGCTGCTGCGGCCGCCTGGCGTTGACGCTCCGCAGCCCGTCGCGCTTCGTCCGGATCCACGCTCGAGCTTGCCGCTGGTGCCGACGCAGCTGCCGCCATCGACGCCGGAAGTTTCTGCCGACCAGCATCCAGCGGCGCGGCCTTCGCCGTGTCTTCGTCGATCTTCGGCTTGTCGGAACTACCCGATGACGTCGGCGCATCATGCTTCATCGCGTAGAACCCACCGGCACACAGCAGGAACAGAATCGCGCCGGCGACCGTGAAAAAGGTCTGCCGCCGGCCGCGCCCCGGATCGGCCGCGAGCGACGTCTGACGCAGCGCATCAGCTGCGCGCCGGCGCTCGTTCGGGCTATCGCCTGCATCGCCCGGCTCGCCCCCTGGCTGCCCGCTGTCACGAGGCAGATCATTCGGGTTATCAGGCGTATTCAATTTCCGCCTCCCCAGGGTGAGCGCTGCGCCTGTGTCGCCGCACCCTGTTGCGACCGGCTCACACACAAGGTGCGATCGCCATCGCGCAGCGTAAAGCGGTCAGCCATCTGCTCGATCACCAGGTATGGCCCTTCCCTGCGCATGGGCGCAAGCGCCTCGGTGCCATCCCGGTCAACAACATAAATGCTCGGCTTGGGCTTGCCGATCGTGGTCAGAAAGTAAGTGAACTGCCCGTCGTCAAAAACGCGCTGCAGGCCGAACGAATTTTCGTCACCCGACACCTGATAATTCTTGTTGACCATGCGAGGCGGCGAATAGGATGCATCGGAGACGCCGCCCGAATCGTCGCCCCATCCATCGTTTCCATCAGCCGGATACAGGAAGCGCACCGCATAGGTCGCGCGTTCCGGATTCTTCGAACTGGACAGGCGGAAGTAATAGACGTGGTTGCTCGTCGTGACCGTCAGATTGGTTCTCGCGTCAGGCTCGACCGGCTTGAGCACAAGATGATTGCGAAACTTCAGAACTTGCCAGCCGATCGAATCGCCGATCGCCTTGTTGAGGATCTTTTCCCCAGGCGCAAACTCGATCGTCGTCGCATAACCATAGACACCGGTGATTTCGTACACCTGATTCGGATCGAACTGAAGCTGGCATACCCGGTTGTCCGTGATCACGCAGCGTGGATTTTTGGCCGCTTGCGCATTCACACCCATAACGGCGCACGCAATACCCACTGAACATGCCAGCATGCCGTGGCGAATCGTTTTCATGTCGTTCCCTCTCCTGGTTAGTACGCCGAGGGCGTCACGAAATGCACGATATGCGCGGCCTGCAATGCATCGTCAATCGACGCTATCTGCAGGTGGTAAGTGCCGCGCGTCGTCGTGACATTCAGCCCCATCTTTTCGCCCGGCCTGTCGGCCGTCACCTGCAGCGTGTCGCCCGTTCGCTGAACATGAAAGACCGGTGCCGTGCTCTGCGCGATGGCCTTGATGTGTTCGTCGCGCGGAAAGTCAATCGCCAGCAAAGTCCTGTCAGCAACGGTCAGGTCGTAGATCTGGTCCGCCATGTACGGCAGGCGCTGCACATTGCCTTCCGTGCCCCGCAGGACAGGATCAGCAGCTGTTACTGCGTGAGCCACGGCCGACAACGCCACTGCTATCGCTACTGCCGTCAAGGCACTCCTGACTGTTCGCATCTCAACCTCCAGATGGGGCCGGCGCACCCGGCTCTGTGTTTGGCTCGAAGCCGGTCACCATGAAACCCGTACCGTTGATGTAGCGGTTCTGCGGCGTTAGCGCCTGCTTCACGAAGTCGTAGCGGAACAGCACATGCCAGTACACCGTCTTGTTGTCGCCGTTGCCGTCGTTGTAAGTCGTGAAGGTTGCTTCGGCCTTGTGGTCGTCACGGTCGAGAATGCGGATGCGCTGATCCTTCACGCGACGAACCGTCGTCTCTGCGATCGCGTAGTACGGGTTGTCCCTGTTCTTCGCGTCCATCTCGTGATTGAAGCGGTCCGCCACGTCCGAAGCTGAATGCAGCCTGACGTAATCAATATGATCCTGGCGAAACGCGCGATCCAGCGTGTAGCGTTCAGTCACGTAACGGGCAAGTTCGCTCTCGATCACGGCATCCTTCGAGCTGAGCACCGCAGGTGTGCCGATCTCGCTTTTTGCGACGTGGTTGTTTCTGTCAAGAGTCAGCACCACAGGTGGCACATACTCCTGATTCGCCTTGTCATAGGCCATTGAAGCCAGTGCGAGGCCAGCGATCGGCCACGCTACCAACGCGAGCAGATATGCGCGATTCCGGGATAAGCGAATCGCCTCATAGGATTCGGCTGGCGGTGCGTCAGACGCTGCCGCCTGACGTACCTTGGATGCTTTCTGGAAAATCGCGCTCACCATTGACCTCCATCAGATGTGCCGCTCGACGGCGCTGTGCCGCCTGGGCCGCCCGGTTGACCGGCACCCGATGGGCTCGACATGCTTGAAGGGCTCGTAGCGCCGCCCGAGGAAAGCGCCCGCTCGATCCGGGCAAGCTGGTTGCCGTGAGCAGTTTGGGTGTTGCTGATACTGGTCAGCGCAGTCGCCGCGCCCGGATTTGCGCCGGCGCCGCCTCGCCCACCACCGGAAAACTTCGACATGATCTGGGACATCATGAAGCCGCCGATCATGTCCGCCATGCCACTGCCGGCGGCGCCGCTCGATGTCAGCGCGGACGCCAGCGGGCGAATGGTAAAGGCCATGAAAAGTGTGATGGCGCCTGCAAGGATGATTGCAGAAAAGGCGTCGTTCGCCGTCATTGCGTTCGGGTCCATCTTCGATACAAACTGGTCAGTGATATCGAAGCTGAATTTCACAATGACGCCAAGCAGGATGCCGACCAGTGCAAATTTCGCCATCGCCGCAAACCAGCTCATACCGAACCCGCGCGTGCTGTTCCACATCAACGTCGGCACGAACAGTGGGAACAGCAGCATCGTGACCGCAAAGCCCATGTCTGAGCCGACCTTCAAAACAAGCGCGACCAGGACCATCGCTGTATTGACAATCTGCAACACGAGCCCAAGAAGCACGATGCCGATCTTGAGCATCGACTGCTTCATCATCTGGCCAGATGCATCGGAAAACTTGTTGTAGGCGTTCTCCAGGTATTGCGTCATGGACTGCCCGCCCATCAACGCATTTACCGTGTCGTCGCGCAGCTCCTGAAATGAGTGAAAGATCTGTCCGGCAAGCCCGCCCCAGTTCAGTGCAGCGAACACGAACATGATTGTGAGCAGCATTCTCACGAGAGGCCACACGTCCGCAGGATCCCGCCCGGAATGAACCCGGATTACCTTCACTGCTACCCAGATCATCGCGAGGTAGAGCGCCGGTTGCGTGACTGCGTGCCCCAGCACCGGGTAATTGGTCGACAGAAACGCTTCCGTTCGCGACGGGATGCTGTCGAACAATGTCTGGATGAATTGATCTACCGGATCAGCCATGTCACTTCCCCGGGCCAAAAAATATCTGCTTGGAGGCCTCCGCGGCAGCGTTGCAGTCGCGTGCTTCCGGGGTGTCAGCAAAGGGACTAATGCCGTGGTTTGTGCAATCGTCTTCGCGCGCTTTCATCTCAGCTCGATGCGCGAGGTAATACGCTTCCGTCTTCGGCTCAAACGCCGGCACAGTCTGCGCAGGGGGTTCGACAGTGCCGCCTCCCGTGCTGCTCGTATGCACGACGTAAACGATCAAACCGCCGCTTCCAACAACTGCGACTGCGAGAAGGAACCAACTGAGTTTGCCTGTCCACGTCATATGCCTGTCTCCAGTTTCTTCACCCGTGAGCCAGCAGGCCCACGGCGCGCTGTCACGCCTGCTGCCCGATAGGATGAAAATCGCACGCGCACGGCGATTTCGATATCGCGCCGGAATGTGCACAGCCAGCCAGACACGTAGCGCCGGCGAGCAGGAGATAAAATACGATGCTTCGCATGTCGATCCTCACTTCGATACGTTGCTGAAAAACTTCTCGCGCTCTGCGGTGGCCTGGTTACTCTCGTTGAGCTGGTTCGCCGTCAGATTCGCGTTGATGGCCTGCAATTTCGTCTGCGCGGACTGGGCCATCCCCAGCTCAGCCGACATGCGGTTCTGCAGATCGGCTGCATCCTTGACGTTCTGCGTTGTGTCGACCTGCTGCGACAGGTTCTGGAAGTTACGCAAGTGCGTTTGCGCCTCGTCGTACAGTGACTCTCCGCCGGCCAGCGCCGAGCGAACCGAGTCGGTACTCATCTTGTAGTTCGCGCCCTCGCCCTTGTCTGCGAAGTCATCGGGTGACATCGTGTTCATCACCTTTTCATACGTCGCCTGTCGGCTACCGTAGATGCCGCTCTTCTGCTGCGATACAACGTCCTGCCAGCTGCCCGGCACAATGGACGACGCGTCAATTGCATCGGTCAGCCCCTGCCCACCGCGCCCGTACGACCCGGTTACCGCGCCGTATTGCTGCTTGAGCGTATCGATTTCCTGCTTGAGCTGCGCACCCTGCGCGGCCAGCGCTGTCCAGGTCCCTACATCGCCCACCGGAACGCCCGTTGCGAACGCTGACGTCGATATGGCCATCACTGCGATGGCCGCTACGAATGGCCCTTTCATTTCTGCACCTCCACTTCCGGTTGTAAGGTCGATTCCACCAATCGCGCTGCGCCCCTGGGCTTTCCAATCCAGTACAGCCTGATGCCTCGCGACCACGACCACGCATACACAAAACAAAGCGCGAGCACGCCGTACTGCTGCGATTCCCACGCCATCCAGAACCAGAAAGGTTGCCCTGCAAGCCCACAGATACAGGCCCACTTGCGCCAGTGTTCGCGTCGGTCCTGCGACAGAAAAATGCTAGCCGCACCGAGTACACCGATTGCAATCTGTCCGATCACAGGTTCACCTCACCACTCAACTCAAAGGTTGTGCGTCCGTTCAGATAGCGCACGTTTCATGAACACTGGAACCCATCGGCTCGGGTCCGTTGTGCCCAACTCGGCGCGGACACGGTTCATCAGCTCAACCGACTTGTCATTCGACGACAGGACGGCCACGAGCTCAGGCATGTCCGACATATCAAACGAGGCGCGCACACTGACTCCGCTGCCTTTCTTGATGAGCACCTTGTAGTCGGTGGGCGCTGCGCGCTCGATGAATTCGAACTCGCTCTGCGAAAAGTCCAGGTTATCGACGTAGTCCCGTCGATCGGCCTTGTCATTCGCGAAATAGAAGCTCGTCACTGCCTGATTCTTGACGGCCGCCACCGGTCGGTAGAGAGCGCTCGGCTCGGGCGTAATGAAGAGCGTCACGCAGTTGCGCCGACGGAATGTCTCGCGATACAACTCGACTTTCTGTTGCCAGAACGGGTTGCGAATGTACGTCTGGGCTTCGTCCCACACGATGATCGCGGGCGACCCGTCAAGCGATTGCTCGATACGGTGCGTCAGGTAGTTGAGCAAGATGGGAAGCTCTGGCCTTCCCTCCTTGTCTTTCATCAGCTCCCGCATTTCGTAGCGGTAGTGACGATGCGTTGTCACATCGAGCGTGTCGTGTTCGTTGTCGAAAACCGCTGCATTCGCGCCATCGCCGTGCCACACTGCAATCGCGCGATACAGTTCCGAATTCTTCGCGCCGAAGCGCCAGGCGAGATTCCGCAGGCGGCGATCCTCGAATTTAGTCTTGCTGTCATCGAAGTTGTCATTGACTGCCGTAGCAATGCGTTCGATATCGTCAACAGTGAGCCTGTAGCCGTAGCACGTCGCCATCATCTGCAGCAGCTCGCGCAGCATCGCGCGGTTCTGTTCCGTGTCGGGCATCTTGCAAGGGTTGCCAAGGGAGCGTGACAGGCTGAGTACGATGTCGGCACCGTTCATTGCCTGCATGAACACCGTCGCGCCGTTCTCACGGTCAAACCAGTGCACCCGGGGCTCCACCTTATCGGCCTGACTGGTAACCATCGCGACAAACAACGTCTTGCCCACCCCCGTTTTCGCCGCGAAATTGCCATGCCCTGGCACCATCCCGGCGCGTTCCTCATGAAAGTTCAGGTAATAGCCGGTCTGACCTTCAGTCGGCAGGACCATGAGGCATTCACCCCACAGGTTTCCGTCGAAGCGCCCTTGCGGAAAGCTATGCAGCGATGCAAAGGCGGCAAACTGGAGCGTCTCGACCTTGCCGACCCGGCCGTTGTGCCGCTTTCTGGCACCAGGTATCTGCGACCATACGGCACGCTCCATGCCGGTCGTCTCGACAACCGGTTTCACGCCCCAGCTCTTGAAGCACTCGCCCGTTTTACCAACGGCATCATCCAGCGCTTCAAGCGCCTTCAGTGCCGCCTCCTGCGAGCGCCCTTCTACCGGCACATGAACGAGGACGCTCATGTGGTGGGTGCCAAGCACTGCCTTGTTGGCAGCCTGTCGCATACGCAGTGCCGTAATTTCCGCCGACATACCGGCAGTCGTCCGGTCATGCGATAGCCGGGCCTCACTGGTCGACGTCGCCATGCTCGCGTCAAGCTTGTCGATCGGGAAAAACTTCTGCGTGACGATCAGTTCGGCGGGCAACCGCTGGAACCGGTCTGCCATCCCGGCGACAGCGCCATCCGGCCAGCGCGACATGGCCAACACCTGGCCGATGCGCCGGTGGTTGAGCCCGTTGACCTCAAAAACATCTTTCCCAAGGATCGGGTTGCGGCCGAAATGCAGATACGCGCTCGCGATCGCCTGGGCCAGGTTGTATGAGTCAGCCAGCACCGGCCCGTCTTCCTGTGTGAGCAGATAGCGCAGAAAGCGCGCCATCTCACAACAGGGCCCGATTTCCGTTTCGACGCGGCCCAACCGACGAGGCGCGTAATGCGCCAGCGATTTCATCAGCGAATTGACCTTCTCTTCAAGGTCACGCGCCTGTCTCGACTCCGTTTCAAGCTTGTCGTTGGTGCCGGATGGATTGAAGGCATTGAATACGCGATCGAGCCGCCCGACTACCCCGCTGTAATGCCGGTAGCGCACGACGGCAATATAGATTTCGTGCTGATACAACGAGCGCGTCTGGAAACGTGCCTTCAGCTTTTCATTAAGGAAATTCGGAAACCAGTTCGAATACTTGCCGGCGGGCCACCGGTTGGCCTTGCGCCGGATCTCGTACACGTAGATGCCCACATTGCTGTCAGCGATGGACTCCAGCGCGGTGTTCCGCTGATGCTTGTACGCATCGACGCCGGTGTCATCGAGCATTTCCGCGTAGAGGCCCTGGAGACGAACAATCTGCACCAGTCCGCTGTCGAGCGTGCGCAACGTATGGTCGTTGTAGTACGCGTTCAGGCCAAACGGAAGTTCGCGCGAGGCGTGCAGATCAGCCGCATCATCCTTGTCTGACTCGCTCCGCTGAACGAATGGCGACGCGCCGAAATGACGGTCAAGAAAGGTGGAGAGAGACATAGTGCCGGGCTCCTCCTATCGCTTCGGGCCGCGAGGGGCGCCCGCCTGCATGAGCAGCGCCGGCACGAAGAACGTCTTGCCAGTGCCACCCTCTGCCCAAAGGTTCGTGTGTCCCACACGGCGCGACGGCATCGACAGAGCCGGAAAATTGTCCGTCGGCTGCGACGCAGGCGACACACGCCGGCGAGAGCGTGAAGATTTATCGTGGCGCATAGGTCTTGGCTCCGCCCCAGTATTTGAGGCTACGTGGCTTCGCCGTCGCGCCAAAGCTCTGATACGCGACCGAGAACGCGAACATGTCTTTCGCGGTAATCAGATAGGAGCCGATGACCAGAAAGGGCACGGCGAGCATCACCGGCCACCATTTGAGGAACATAAAAACAACCGCGGGCAATACGAACGAGCCGAGGAACAGCTCAGCCAGGCAGCCCCATATCATCCAGGGTTGAACCATTCCTTTCGGGATTTCGTGTACTTCACGCATGGCCTCACCTCAGATCTGCGAGGAAGCGACCGACGCCGCATAGCGGACGATGGAAGGGACCGCGAAGAATACAAATGAGCAGATAACTGCGATCACGGCACCCTTCATCGGAATCCAACCCTTCGGCACCCCGAGCACACAGATGCCGAGAATCGCCATGAAGACATAGGGACCCGCGTCGACGAACAGCCAGCTAACGAAATCGCGAACCAGGCCCGTGCCAGTGCTGTAGTCCATCGCATAGGCGAATTCAGGGAAAACAGCTACGCACAGCAAAGCAACCAGCAGTGACATGCGCCGCGATGTGCTCGCTTCGACACTGCAGAAAACCGCCAGTACGTCGCGTGTCTTCGCGCAAATGAAGGACAACAGGCGCTTCGCAACACTCTTACCCACAACGGCGTCTGCCATATCAAGCCTCTTCAGTGATTCGTGGTTAGGCGGGTGCCGCGCCGTCAACTCCTGCCCTCGCGCGTCATCCAATGGAATGAAGATTACCTACCGCGTCACTTTACTAGCCGCAATGAGCGTGTCAAGTCATGTTTTGCAAAATATTTCCAAAACCTTGCGTGTCAGGTCAGTTATGGATAAAGTCGGCAACCAAAGGAGGGGTATCTAGATATGCCTGATAACGACATTCAGACCGACTCAACGGCCATCGCCAGTCGCGTTCGCAATTTGATGGAGCGACACGGCGTTACCAAACGCGCTCAGGCGAGCGAGCTAAGCCGGATACTTAATCTCAGCTTCTCGGCTGCAAGCCGCAAGATGAAAGGCCAATTGCCATGGGATCTGAAGCAACTCGGGGCAGTTGCTACGCACTTCGGCGAAACTCCGAGTGTTCTGGTGGAAAACAACGAAGATTTTGAAGACTCGACCACGGGCGAGGGGATGCTGATGGTTAGCCCGCGTCCACTGCCCTGCTCAGTGCTAATTGGTGAGGAACTGAGTGGCGACAGATCAGCCGACCTGGTAGCGATACAGTCGGGCGACATGTGGAACGTATATCCAGCCGAAATTGCCCCGGCCGGGCGGATATTCAATGTGCTGTCGGTCGAAATACGCCCCGACCTCCCGCACCTCGATAAGCCGGCTATCGCGGTTCTCGACGATGATACTGATACACAGGCGGCCGACAATGTCTGTGACTATCTTAACGACCACGGTCTGAACGCCACACCGTTCTATGATCTGGCCAGCTTTCGCGAAAGCCTGAAGAGCAACGCGTTCGACGCTTTCATAATCGACTGGCTCATCAACGATGACACCGCCGAGGCCGCGATTGTCGATATCCGAAGGGCCGATAATCCATCGACACCGATTTACTTGCTGACCGGGCAGTTGCAAACCGGTAAGGCCCGTGTTGACGACATTGCCCGGGTGGTTAAGCAATTTGGCTGCAAGTGGATCGAGAAACCGGTGCACATGCCCATATTGTTTTCGCAAATCTCTAACGAACTGAGCGGCACCTCGAGCTAACCACGGAGCTACAACGCCCAGTTGCTCGCGATCAGTTTCTGATACGCACGGTCCACTATCTCCAGATCACCCGCTCGACCGCTTGCCTGTACTCCCTGAAGCTCTGTGAGAGAAAGGTCTATAGCCGTGCAGCTCGCATAGTCGCGCACGCGCAGCTCGGGCGGGATCGTTGTGAAAAATGCCACTGTAGGCACATCGAAGCCCGCTGCAATGTGAACAGCCGCCGTGTCCGACGTCACCAGAAAGCGTGCATTTTTCACCCACGCGAGAAAGGCAGCTGTGTCCACCGATAAACTACTAATGTCCATGTAGTGCTGGTGATCGACCTCGCCGAAGCCCAGCACGGGGAGGTGAAATTTCTCCCAAAGTCGATTCACAGCCTCGGCCCGAAACGAATTCGGAATACTGCGCACCGGCGTACTGGCGGTCGGACAGAGCAACGCATATTCCTTCGATGTCCATTCCGTGCTCAACGCCGGCAGGTTTACGCGCTTAAGCCAGTCATTCGACTTGTGGTCCGGGCCTACGTCATCTGGCGGGATCCCGAGCGCCCAGAGGAAAAAATCTACCATGGGCATCGACGAGAAATTCGGCCAGAACAAATGGTTACCCAGATCGATCCTGAGTTCATCGTCGGGCAGGGAATCGACATCGACGGGAAGATCCACGACAGCCCCAAGCATCGGCGCCGCCAGTTCGTAGAGCTGCTTGACGTATGCGGGGGCGCGACTCGGACGGTAGATAACGAAGGAAATTCCTGGGTGCTGCCTCTTGATCGCCGCTAGCGCCGTGAGTCCAATAATCGAGTCCCCCAGCGTGACACCCATTCCGTTGATGACATGAACGCGCGTTAGACGCGAGTAGTCGACTTCAAACGGTGCAACATTTGCATTCTTGATTGCCTGCACAGCAGAAAGCGCGCGATAGCCTTCTGCGGTCACGTCGGATACCTCTAGGTCATAGGAGGCAACAATCTCACCATCGCGCGATAGCAGAGAACCTGCATTCGTAAGCGCCGAAACCTCATCAAGGATAGTCATTGATCGATCACGTTCGGTTGAATTCAGTGCGGCTTGTCAGCTGCGAGCGCATCCAGTAGCGCCTGCTTTAATACCGAGTTTCGCACAGGCTTGTGCAGGTGTTGTGTGAAGAGTTCAGCGCCACTGTCTTTCAGCAGCTCCCTGGAAAACGCACTGATGCCGATGATAGGAACATCCCTATTCGGTCCCGGTGTCGCTCGCACCTTACGAGCGACGGCGATTCCGTCTTCCCCTGGCATCTGCACATCCAGCAATACTGCGTCATACGTCACCTCACTCAATGCAGTCAAAGCCTCGCCTGCGTCGGTAGCAACATCCACATGCGCACCAAACGATGACAGCACGTCCGCAAATGACTCTCTTGCAGACTCCTGATCATCAACGATAAGCACCCTCTTTCGTTCGATGATCGCCGTAACTTGCAGCTCTGTTCCATCGGCCTCTGTAGCAGCCGCAGCTGCTTTGACGGGCAGCGACACTGAGACTTTCGTTCCTCGCCCCGGTTCAGTTTCGATGTTGATCGATCCGCCGAGCAGATCGATCAACCCCTTGACGATCGCGAGGCCAATGCCTGCGCCGTCGTGCTTCCTCGTATTGGACTGGTCCAGTTGCGTGAAAGGCTGAAAGAGCTGACTAACAGATGCCGCAGGTATGCCGGGTCCGGTGTCTTCAATAGTGATGTCAAGGACGGCCCCACCCCTGGACGGCGTCACATCGAGACGCACAAGAATTCGACCGGCATCCGTATACCGAACCGCATTCGATAGCAGGTTTCCAACTATCTGCCTGATGCGATCGGGGTCCGACAGATACCAGCCCTCGCCGTTGTTGACCAGTGCGACGACCTCCAACCCCTTGCTCCTGGCAGACGTCGTCACGTCGTCAATCATCGAACCTATAACGTCGGCGGGTTGAAATTCCCGCTCCCGCAACGTGAGGCGTCCGGCGTCCAGTCGCGCGAAGTCGGTAAGATCTTTCATCTGTGTTTCTAGCCTACTTGCGGCTACCGCCAGCCTCTTGATCAACGTCGCGTCGCGTTCGGCAAATCGCCGATCCAAAAGTGTATCGGCCACGCTAACGATACTTTGCAGCGGTGTCCGCAGTTCGTGCCCGATCATCCCGAGGAATGCATTTTTGGCGCGGACCGAGTCCTGTTCTGCCTTGATCGCCGCGTTCTGCTGACGCGTTAGCCGCTTTCGATCGACGCCTAACATCAGGGCGAGCACAGCCGTTCCCGCCAGGAGTGTCAACAGTAGCAGGCTGCTCAGGAAAAAAAGGTGCCGCTTTCCGATCAAGTCTTCATAGACTGTATCGCGCCGGCCTATCTCGGCCTCGCTCACGTGATCCGTGATGACTGCCAGAGGCTCATCTATTTGCCCTAGGCTAAGCGACAGGTCCACGGCCCTGCCAGGATCTTGCGGCAGCTGTTCGACGGCAGGCTTCACCCTCTCGATCACCGCACCTATTTGTGCGATCGCATCTCGAAAGGACGCATTTCCATTAAATATCTGAGTGGCATCGGACGGTGTGGCCAACACGGCGTATTTCGATTGCAACACGTCAAAGCGCAACTGCACCGACCGAAAATCCGATCTGCCGGCGCCGTACAGGAGAAAGGCGTTCTTAGCCTTGTTGGCTGCGATTTCCAGTTGCGCCACGGGCCAGTAGTAATTCTCTTGAGGACCAGCCAGCGCCTTGAGACTCGCTGGTGACAGGAGCAGCGAATACGCGAAATAGATCCAGACCGCGGATACGCAAAGCAGGAGAGCAATCGCGACGCCGAGGACTCTTCTGACGCCAAGTCGGCGAAGGAAAATCATTCAACGACAATCTTATAAATTTGCCATACAAATCGAGCCTCGATCGACGCCCGGTTCAGGTCCTCCTGGTGGTCATCGCGTGGATAAATCAGCATCAGCGGCCCAAATCCCTTCTGTTCCAGCGGCTTGCCGTCCCGCTCATATGCCACGATCACGCCATATTGCTTCGCATCCGAAAGCGGAACATCGTGCTTGTAGTCATCGAGCGCATACACGTGCAGAACCTTCCCACGCGCGCCAACTTTCTGCAGAATGCTCTCCAAGGTCGGGCCGCGCCACACACTCACTGGCGTCCAGTTGGTCGATGTCTTGATTGTCTTGGTACTAAGCGCAAGCAAATCGGCACTGGTGAAATGGTACGTGTGCGTACTGGCATCAGTTACGTTCGCAATGTTTCCTGTCACGTCCAAGCCCCAAGGGACAGTCTGGGCATGCGCCTGAGAAAGGCTGGACGCAAACAACAACAATGCAATTCCGAGATATCTCACCACAGCCTCCATTTGTGTTTGTGTGCGGACGATGTATGCCGGGCCCAGGAGCATCTCGCGCCACTTACCCGACATTTCGCAGCAATATAAGGCATCTGCGACGCCTCGGCCCGCTCTAGCTCGGCAAGTTGCGGCACAAGGGGACATTTGAGGGTATCTGCTACCATCAAATCACCACCACAAAGTTAAATTCAACACCCTGCATGCCAAACGACAGATCACCGACCCACGAAAGCTTAAACCGCATCCTTCAGGACCTCCGTGCATGTCAGGATGAAATCACGGCTGCCCGCGCAAAGGGTGTGACCGTTGATAGCGTGCCGATGTTGGCGCGTATCGATAGTCTCGCCAACCAAGGCCACGCTTTGTGGCCGCAAGACGAGGAACATCGCGGCCCTGAGTTTGAAGACATCCTGCACGTCAAGGCAGACATTCAAAATTTGGCGATCGAGTGTAGACGCGCCGTTTCTTCCTGAGAAGATCGACGCACATTCGCATAAGAATGTCGCCCCGGTTGGGGCGGCCGGGAAATCCAACGGTCCCATGTAGTCCGCACAGCACAGGCGGCTAAAGATACCGCGCGGCGCTCATGCAGCGCCGACTGTACTGCTTTCATCCTCTGCCCTCTTTGCAGCGTGCAAACTGAAGCTGGAGATCAGAATATCGAAAGTGTGCCGAGCCGCATTACGTACGGTGGTTGAAGGGCTTTCCAGCGACGCGCCCAACAATTCGGCCGTTGAATTGACGAACCATACTGGCCTGTCGATCACCCGGCCGGGGAATGCCTGTTTAAGTGCATCAATCAAGCGCTGCGCGGCCTCCTGAGCATGCTTGTTAGTTGACCATGCTGAAGGGAGCGCTATTGAGTCAGGCATCGTCTCGAGGTCACGGGCAACCGCCTCAAGATCCTCTTCGGACGCTCGGAACGGCAGGATTGTAAGGTGCGCCTGCTCTGCCATTGCCTGGTCGAAGGCTGGCCTGTTACCACCACCGTCCACAATCAGCCAACCGTTTTTCGTACTCTGGCTCGCAGTGATGATCTGCGCCAATACATTACCGTCCCTTCCGTCCAGCACCCCGTATGGGCGGCCATCGGCCTTAACGCGTCTGTGCGGATCGGTAAGCACGTATGCAGCTGGTTGCTTTCTCAGGATCGCGCCAAGGCACATCAAATGCGACGTGGTGGTCTTGGTGGTCCCGCCCTTCTGCCCGCCAACATAGACAATGCTGCTCATAGCCCCCCCTTCTCCAAGATTTCGAGCATGATTTCCTGAACCGTCACGACCCTCCCCTCCAGCTGACTTCTTTTCGCAGCTGCTGCGACATAGCGCGCGTTGAGTGCCCGCGTTGGACGTATGGTTAATTGCATCGTGTCCACCGGCTCTTTCTTTGAAGCGATCTTCCGTTCTCGCTTTGCCGGCGCTGGTGTGGGGACCGGCTCCGACATAGTCGGTGCCGCTGCTGCCTGCGGTGCAACAAGTGGCGTCGCGTTGGCACTCGTCAGGCGGGCAGCCAGATCATCAACCCCTTTCACGGCCTTCATTTCACAACCTCATAAAGTTATAACGCTACGAAACTATAGATGTACAACATCAAAACCTCAAGACGTTTTAACTCTATAACACCATACAGTTATACCGTTATCACGCTATAGTACTGTGACGTTATGACTGCATATAGTTTTAGCTTTGTAGCTTTGTAGCTTTGTAGCTTTGTAGCT